>OZ244789.1:0-3217500 GCA_965219705.1 Chloroflexota bacterium | reverse complement strand
GCAAGAACTTAGGGACCTTAGCCGACGGTCTGGGCTGTTTCCCTTTCGACCATGGAGATTAGCCCCCACAGTCTGACTGCCGGGCCGATGTCGCAGCATTCGGAGTTTGATAGGACTTGGTATCCGTTAGGATCCGTACCCAGTCAGTGCTCTACCTCCACGACACCATAGCCCGACGCTAGCCCTAAAGCTATTTCGGGGAGAACCAGCTATCTCCAGGTACGATTGGCATTTCACCTCTACCCCCAGCTCATCCCCCAGATTTGAGACTCTGGTGAGTTCGGGCCTCCACGGAATGTTACTTCCGCTTCACCCTGGCCAGGGGTAGCTCACCTGGTTTCGGGTCTACTCCACATGACTCAGCGCCCTATTAAGACTCGGTTTCCCTACGGCTCCGGACCTGAGGCCCTTAACCTTGCCATGCAAAGTAACTCGCCGGTTCATTCTCCAAAAGGCACGCCATCACGCATTCCGTGCTGACGAGGCGCTTATCTGGCGGTTTACTGCCCGTTTGGCCATCCGAAGACGGCCGCCCGGGCCTCGCCCCACCAGTCCGCGCCTCACACGGCATAGCGCTCTGACTGTCTGTAAGCGCTCGGTTTCAGGTTCTATTTCACTCCCCTCCCGGGGTTCTTTTCACCTTTCCCTCACGGTACTTGTGCACTATCGGTCGCTAAGGGTATTTAGTCTTGGAAGGTGGTCCTCCCAGGTTCCCACAGGGTTTCACGTGTCCCGTGGTACTCAGGAACTCCGGCCCAGATCGTTCCGTTTTCGCCTACCGGACTCTCACCGTCTCTGGTGGGGCGTTCCAGCCCCTTCGGCTAACAGACGATTTGGTAACTGGGTGCCGTGCCCACACACGGCTCCGGCTCCTACAACGCCCGGTCGGCAACGGCGTGGGCCTATCACACCGACCGGATTTGGACTATTCCCGTTTCGCTCGCCACTACTTCGGGAATCTCGTTTGATTTCGTTTCCTCGGGGTACTTAGAGGTTTCAGTTCCCCCGGTGCCCTCGACGCGGCTACTACGGTCCGAAGACCTTCAACGCGTCGTGACGAGGTATTACCCCCGCCGGGTTTCCCCATTCGGGAATCCACGGATCAGCGCCTGCTCGCGGCTCCCCGTGGCTTATCGCAGCCTGCTACGCCCTTCGTCGGCCCTTAGCGCCAAGGCATCCGCCAAGCGCTCTTCGTAGCTTAGTTATCGTTAGACCGGCAAAACTGCAGCTTTGCCTGTTCTTCAGTTGTCAAGGTTCGCCCGCGCGCCGCACGTCGGCGCTCGGGGCAGAGTGACGCAAGGCATAGCTCACGCCAAGAGCGCCAAGGATACTGCCGCCGGGCATCGCCGTCAACGCGTTGCGGGGCAGGAGCGGCGTGTCTCGCGTTCGCACGGTCCTCGCGGATCGCGAAGATGCTGTCAGCCGTCGCGACCTTGCTCGCGGGCAATCGCTTCGAGGAATGGAGTCGCTCGGCAGCTCGCCGCGGGACGGCCGCGTCGCGGTTGCCGGGAGAGTTTTTTTGCGTATTCGGGGGTTTTTTCGACTCCAAGATTTAACTCAGGCAACCGCATGACGGCTGGACTGGTGGATATCTCCCGGCGGCGGCAGTGGGTCGAGCCCCGAGCGCCGGGATGTTCGCGGACGCTCTGTGGTTGACATAAATGTCGCCGGTCCTAAAGACCTCACCAGCAGCGCGGTTGGCCGCCGGGGTGCGGCGGGTGCATCAGGGACGCATGCGTCGGCGACATCGTCACCGTGACCCCCTCCTGTGCGGGCGCTCCCTGATCGTCAGCCCAGCCGATCCGGGGACTGCAAATACCAGAGCAGCTGGGTCTCGTGTGGAAACTCGGGATTGGCATGCTCCCGGACGCCGCCCAGCTTGAAATGGTGCTTGGCGTAGAAGCGGCACGCGGCGGGATTGTTGTTCTGCGACTCCACCTTCAACACCGTGCAGCCCTGGTCCCAGGCAAACTGCGCCGCCGCCGCCAGCAGCCGGCTCCCGATGCCGCGGCGTCGATGTGAGGGGGCGATGCGGATATCCCACAGGACGCCAAGGTCGGCCCGTCCCTCCAGCATGCGCACCGTCGGCGTGCGGTGCGCCACGACCGCGCCGCCGACTCGCCGCCCGTCGTCATAGGCGCCGAAGAAGCCCCAGTGCGAGATGTCGCCGAATTGCAGCCAGCGCGACACCGGCTCGCCCTCGTCCAGGTCCTTTGTCAGCGGCGGGTCAACGGCTACTTCGGTAATTCGGATTCCTTCGAGGCCATTGCCCTGCCACTCGATCCGCAGGATGGAGGTCGTGGTGAAGGAAAGCGGAACCGTGCCGTATTCGACCAGCGACGGCGACGGCTCGTGGCGGACAGTGACAGACATCTGTTGACGGGGTGGGGAGATTTCGACGGGATTGCCGTGCGAGGCTACTACCAAGGTCGGCAGGGCTCACGCACCTGTTCGCGTCGCGACACCGAAAGACAGCGTATCCGCAAGCTGCAAGGATCGGATACTGCATTGAACAAATGGTCACTTGGGCGCGCGAAGCCGTGAACGACCGGCCAGACTCCGTCCCGGATTCCCGGCCTGTCGTGACGCACCGCGACATCGCGGACGGTCTCAACGCTTTGGGCCAATCCGGTGTCGAGATCGTCGTCGTCCACTCGTCGTTGAGCGCCTTTGGCTGGGTGGCGGGCGGTCCCGGCACGGTGGTCGCCGCGCTGCGGTCCGTGGTCCCCACGGTTCTTGCGCCCGCATTCACCTATATATCCCTATTGCCGTCGCCGCCGGGAAGCAACATCCCATTCAACGCCGAAACCACCGCCGTGACGTGGGCGGAGTTTCAGCAGGCCCTGGACCGCATACCGCCGCACCGCATTGACGGTCCCATCGACCGCAATATGGGCACCATCGCGGCGGCCCTGGCTGCCGAGCCGGACGCATTTCGCAGTCCGGCGCCGATCTGCGGCTTTTCCGGCGTTGGACCCCGCGCACCCGAGCTGCTGGCCCAGGGAACCGCCGAGCATCCGCTCGCCGTCCTCGAGGCTGCAGCTGGGCAAGGCGGGTGGATTCTCCTGCTCGGCGTAGGGCACGAGTCGAACACGACGATTCACGTCGCGGAGAACTTCGAGCACCGCGGCGGCTTTACGCGCCATGCGCGGGTGGCAACCGATCCGCGTGGCTGGACGGCCGTCCGTGCGGTCGGCGGCTCGTCGTCAGGCTTTCCCGCGATCGAGCCGCATTTGGCCGGCATTCAGCGTGAGACCACCATCGGCGCCGCCCGTTGCTTGACCATGCCGGCCGCGGAAACGATCCGAGTGGCGCGAGCCCTCATCCGCCGTGATCCGGCGGCGCTGTTGCCACAGGAAAAGCTCACTCCCGGCAGCGTCGCAGCCGAAGCCCTGGCGAAGCGTCAGGCGTATCTGCGGCGCTCAGCCGGCTAGGCATTCGGAACGAGAGCTTGTCCGTCGGCGTGTTGGCAAGCGGCACGCTGATGCTTCAGTAAGATCGCTTGGTGCCGGGCGGGTTCGGTGCTGGACCGCAAGCCGATATCTGCGCGCTTGGAAAGGCGGCAAATTCATGGACATGGCAAGACGTCTTGTGGCGGTCGCGCTCGTAGCAATCGCGGTTGTGGTCGGTCTGAACCTCATCCTCACCCCGGTTTACCACGACGGCGGCCCGACGTATCCGGTTTGGCAGGTCATCAACTGGTTCATGGCGGCGGCAGTGCCGGTGGCGCTGGTGGTGAGCGGTCTGCGCAAGCGGGCCGTGGCCGGCAGCGGCAACAATGCCGTCACTCGCGAGTATCTAGCGGCGGCGGCGGTCTTCTACGGGTCAATCGCCCTGGTGATACTCTTCTATTGGGGATGGCTATGGACATTTTGGCCGGAGAATGAGACGGGTCTTGCGGCCCAGTCCCATATCAGCCACTTCCCGTGGGTTGACGTGCTCTTCGCGTGGGTCGTTGGGAATACCGGCGTCTATCTCTGGGGCGGGGCCTCACGCCAATAGGCGACCGAGGAGAGCATGTTTAGCCTCCCCGGCTCCACCATTGGCGATGCCTGGTTCGTCGTCAGAGATGGTGTGGCCCACTGCTTTTTCTGTACCTCGTCGGCGCCCCATCCCTCCTGGAACTGGGATATCGGCCACGCCGTCAGTCGTGATCTGGTGCATTGGCAATACGTCGGCCTGGCCTTGGAGCGTGGACCCGGCGAGTCCTGGGACAGCCAAACCCTCTCCACCGGCTCCGTTATTGCCTGGGACGGGCGCTTCTGGATGGCCTACAGCGCCGTGCGCCGGCACGAGAACCCGATCACGCGCACGGTGCATCGCGTGGGGCTGGCCGTCTCCGACGATCTATATGCCTGGACCAAATACGAGCACAATCCGGTCAACGAGCGCGACCCGCGGCTCTACGAGCGTCTCGGCCCCGTGCACAAGGCGTTCGGCCAATGGCGCGATCCGATGCTCTTCGACGCGGGGGACCGCGTGTATCAATTCGTATGCGCCCGCAGCAAGTCCCCGGACCGTAACCGCCGGGGCACGGTCGGGTTGGCGACCAGCCGGGATATGCGGACGTGGCAGGTTGAGCCGCCGCTGCAGGTTGACTCCATCGCCACCGAGATCGAGGTCCCGCAGGTATACCGGATCGACGGGCGGTACTACCTGCTCTTCTGCACCTCGACCAACCGTCTACTCCCAGCGTTCAAGCGCCGGTTTCCCGGCCACCCGTTTCGCAACGCCGACTTCTCGATGGTCGGCGAGTCACCGCTGGGACCGTTTCACCTCCACGGCACCGGTGAGGTTCTGCCCCCGGACGCGCCCGTGCAGCCCTACGCAAGCCGCCTGATCCGGTGGGACGGGCAATGGGTCATGCTCGGCACGCCGCTCGGCGGCGCCCGTTGCATCTGCGACCCGATTCCGGTCATTGCCACGGATACCGGCATCAGGGCTGCTGGGGCAGGCGCGCCGTAGCTCGCCGCCGACGCATGTCAGATTGATAAGTGATTCTGTATGTTGCCGGGCCGTGGCGGCTAGCACGAATACTGCGAGCGACGATTCCCTACAGCCGCCGGCCGTTCCTGCTCCCGCGACGTCGCGCCCATCCTCGTGACTATCTTGCATCTGCGCCGAGGTCCAGTGAGTCTCGCTATCCCAACGACCGCCGCTCGATGCATCAAACTTGGAGCTGCTGCGGCCCTATTCGCCGCGGCCGCCCTGACGACGCTGCCGCCGGCCGCCGGGGATCAGTTCCACTACGGCCACATAGACAGCTTGATGGTCCTCTACATGCTCGAATGGACGCGTTACGCCGTCTTCGCGGAGCCGCAGCGGTTGTTCGAAGGATTGGCCCACTACGGCATGGGCGATTCGTTCTTCTACCACCACCTACTGCTGGGCGGGTTGCCAATCTACGCACCGGTCGCAGCGATCTTCGGACCGGGCGTCGGGCTCAACGTTCTGACGATCGCCAGTCCTTTCCTCAACGCCACGGCTGCCGCGACGGCGGCCTGGTTTCTCGTGGGTCGCTGGTGGCCGGCCGTAGTCGCCGGGTTCATATTCGCTTTCGCGCCGATCCAGAAAGAGTTCCTGCAATTCCATAGCCTGCTCATGTTCTGGTGGACGCCGCTGGCTATGGCGCTCTGGTTCTGGTTCCTGCGGCGTCCGGCCTGGTGGAAGCTGAGCGGGGCCTGGCTATGCGTGTTCATTCAGTTCGCCACGACCGTATACCTGGGCTTCATCGCCCTGCTCATCCTGCTGGTGCTGATCGGCGCGGCCATGCTGAGTCGGCGCCGTCCGCGACTCGACCGACGGCTCGTGGCCAGGGCGGCGGCCGCGACGCTGGCCGCCGCCCTGCCGTTCGTTCCGCTGCTCATGGGATATGTGGGGTTTTGGCTCGACAATCAGGAAGTGCGGACCCTTGAGGAAGCGCGTCGGCTGAGTGCCCGCTTGCCGGCATACCTTCCCTGGGTGACGCAGTCCCTCTGGTGGTTTCAGGTCATCGGGTCCAGAGTCTCGGGCTTCACGCCCTCCTTCTTCCTCGGCATCTTGCCCACCGCACTGACCGCGCTGGGATTGGTTGCGGGCGCCGCGCAGGCGCGGATGCGGGCAACCGCCGCCGCGCTCGGAATCAGCGGCGTGCTGCTGTTCGTGCTGTCGCTGGGCCCCGAATTGTGGTGGCAGGACGAGCTCACCGGCGTGGCGCTCCCGTTCGCGGCGGCGCACGCCTTGATTCCGGGATTCGCCTCCTTGGGTAGCCCAACGTTCGTGGTCGGCGGAATCATGCTGGCCATGGCGCTCCTGGCGGCCATCGCCATTGCGCAGCTCTACCGCTGGCGCCGGACGGGCGGCGCGCGGGCCCACGTCCTGGCGGCGCTATTGCTGGTCTTGCTCGCCGCTGAGTTCGCGCGGGCGCCGGTCCACCTAGCTTCGATCCCCTATGACACCAGGCTGCAAGCGGCGCTGGCGGAGTCGCCCGACGGACCGGTGACCTTCATCCCGTCCGGCGCGGAATTCACGTCACAGGTCCCGTACACCGAGCGGGTCTGGTGGTCGCTCAACGGCGGACGTCAGCCGGTCGTCGGCGGCTACACGGGGTCTTACGCTCCGCGCGGCACGGCGTATCTGGCGCGGTTGATCGACGGAGCCGACGTGAATACCAGGCCCCAAGTCCTGGATGCACTGCTGGCGTTCGGTGTGCGCACGCTCGTCCTGGATCGGAAGTTTCTGACGGACCAACAGATCGAGGCTTGGCAAACGGTGGCGCGCGAGGTTCGGCCATCGACCACGCCGCTCGATGCCGGGCGCTTCGTTGTGCTCCATCTTGGGTCCCAGGGCGTCCCAGCAATGACAGGCTGGTCCGAGGTCGAAACCCAGCTCGTGCTGCGCTCCGGGCTAGCTGACTTGCCTACCGTGATCCCGGTCACGATTCACAACCGCGCCTCGCTTGCCTGGCGCCCGCCTCCGGGCCGTCGGACCCGGACCGCCGAACTAGTCTGGGAAGCTTCCGATGGCGCTACGGCCACTCGGCAGCCAGTTCGCTTGCGGCCGCCGCCGATCATTCCGGCCGGCGCCACGGCGCAATTCTTGGAGCCGCTCACCACGCGCTCGCCAACGGTTCCGGGCCGCTACCGAATCTGGCTCTCGGTCGACGGCGAGCGACTCGCCAGCGCCGACATCGAGATTCGGGCGCAGCCGACCACTAGCGATCGTCCGCCAAACAAGGCGGACCTGCATGTTCTATCGCCGCAGGTATGTATGAACCCAGGAGACGGCGCCTACTTGCTCGTCCAGGCCGTCAACACCGGCTCGCAAGACTGGCAAGGCTTCCATCGGCTCGGCACGCGCTGGTCTGTGCCGGACGACCGCTTCGTGCCGCAAGACCTGACCACCCTAGAAGATCGACTATCGGTGCCGTTTGACGCACCGACGACAACTTGGACCAGCGTCGCACCCGGGTCCGGGTTCGTCTTTGAAGGAGTGATCAGAGCGCCGTCCGCACCTGGCTTGTATACGCTGACGCTGGGCATGGTGGAAGAAGACGTGGCCTGGTTCAACGAAATCGAGGTTCCCGCAATAGTGGTGGCTGCGAGTGACCAAGCTGCCTGCGCACATCCGAGCGCGACCGGGCCTTCAGGCCGTCGCGCTTGAGGCAACTAGGCAAGTGCCGGAAGCGCGGCGTATTCGTGGCCCTGCTGCACGACATGGCGCGGCGGCCGCCAGGCCACAGCCGGCGAACGCAGTCCCGTCGCTGTCGTGCCTCGCGGTCGATGTGCTCTTGAGCCGATCCGGCGCCCGTCGAGTCTCGCGCCCAATGCCGGGCCTGCGGGTGGACCGACGTTGCCTGATTCCACTCGACACCGAACTGCTTGAATCGCGGCGGGTCGTGGCATACGGTGCGGCGTTCAGGGCGGCCGGGCGCGGTGGCGTGCCCAGAGACTATTGAGAGTGGGGAGGCGGTGGGACCGTGGCGCAGACAACCGTTGACTACTTTGCGGATCAGGGCTTCGCGAGCGCGGCGGTCTATCGCACCGACCTCGACCGGTGCGAGCCGGGCGACGCGATAGGGGCGCGTCCGCAGCATCGCCGCTGGCGGGCGATGCCCTACGCGACCGACGACCTCTCCGGCACGATGCTGATGGCCGGACCAAACACGGCCGCACCCACGGTGTGCTATCCGCTGGGCGCGGAAGGCTGGCATGCGGTGTCCATCGGCGTCATGCCGTCCCGAACCGGCGAGAGCGATGGCCACGCGGTGCTCGTGCGGCTCAGCGATGACACGGTCGAGACGATGCTCAAGTCCGGGGGCGATCCATCGGACGGCCCGCACGATCGGGCGATCGTGGAGATGTTCTGGAAGGTCGCGGATCTTTCAGGTCAGGACCTCCACATCGGTCAGGCGGGCTGGCGGGAGGCGCCGGGCGAGGGCATTGGCACGGTTCGCTGCACGCACGCGCGGATCGCCTATATCAAGCTCGTCCCACTCACCGATGCCGAGGTCGGGGCGGTGCGCGCCGATCGGGACGCGACGCGGCATCGCACGCTCTTTGCGCATCAGGACGCGCACGGACCCCACTGGTTGTGGCGCATGACAACGGCGGATGAGGTGCGACGCGAGTTGGAGCCCTATCGCGATACAGACTTCGCGCGCATGTATTGGGAGTGCGGCCAAGGCGATCTGATGTACAACCTCACCAACATCGGGCGCCGCTGCACGTTCGACGGGCTGGACGACTTTGACCGCGTCGGCGACCGCCTGCACGCGGAGAGCTGGCGGGCCTTTGCCGCCCAGGGCGTCGACCCGTTTCGGGTTGCCCTGGACTACTGCCACGAGATCGGCATGGAATTCCATGCCAGCTGGCGGGTGGCCGGGTTCCACTTTCCGCCGCCGCATGACCACTTCGACTACGGCGACGGGATCTACCAACGGCATCCGGAGTGGCGCGGCGAGGACCGGAACGGCGTCCGCACGCCGCGCATGGCCTACAGCTTTCCCGAGGTTCGCGCCTATGCCGTGGAGTTGCTGCGGGAGGTGGCGCAGCATCCGATCGACGGCGTGTGTCTGCTGTACAACCGGCGGCCGCCGTTGGTCGAGTATGAGCGCCCCATCGTCGAGGGATTCAAGCAGGCGCACGGGGTCGACCCGCGCGAGCTTCCGTCCGACGACCCGACCTGGCTGCGGTACCGGGCGGAAACGCTGACGCAGTTCATGCGCGAGGTCCGGGCAGCCATGGACGATGAGGCGCAGACGCAGGGCCGGTCGAGCCGAATCCAGGTCTCGGCCATCGTCGGCGCCACCGAGCAGGAGAATTTGCAGCTCGCGATGGATCTGCGCGCCTGGGTGGCCGAGGGCCTGGTCGACACGCTGATCCCGTACTCGTCGGAGCTGGGTATGGACAGCTCGCTGCACGCGTGGAGAGACCCGGATGCTGCCGCATGGCTGCTGGATCTGACGCAGGGATCGACGTGCACGGTTGCGCCGAACATCATGCCGCGCCATCTGGCGCCGGAGGAGTTTCGGCGCCGTGCTGGAGGTCTCTATCAGGTCGGCGTGCCGCACCTGTTCTTCTGGGACTGCGCCGGTGCGGCGGGCCGTGCGAACTACCTTGATATGTGGTCGGCGATACGGCGACTGGGACATCGCAAGGAGATTGCCGCCTGGCAGGCGGCCGGTGAGACGGAATTGACCACGGCGACCCGTGAGTTGGACCGCCTGGGCGACTGGGACCTGAGCTACCAGACGCCCGGCTGAGCCAGCTTAGGTGCGGTCCACGAGCCGCAGCCAACGCAGATCGACCGAACCGGTGGCGTCCGGTGCGGGATGCAGCACGCAACCGAGATTCCGGCCGCCGATTGGGGCGATGTCGGGGTAGCCGCAGCGTGCCGTTTCTGCCCCGGGCGGGGCGCCAGGGGCTGGGGCGGCCAGCCATCCCAGGCGCCGCCAGGTTTCGCCGGCGTCCTCGCTGACGCTGCACGCCACGCCCGACCGATTGCCGCGCTCATCGCGATAGGCGCAGACCACCGTGCCGGATCGCAGGCGATGCAGCTTGATGTTGGCGCCGGAGAAGGCGGTCGGGCGCGGCTCGCTCCAGGTCCGGCCTTCGTCGGCTGAGTGCGCGAACACGCTGGGCTCGCCGCCGAACACGCGCGCCACGGCGAGAAAACGTGCATCCGCCAGCCGCACGATATCCATGTCGCCGAAGCCGAGCCTCGGATGCTCGGCGACGACCACCGGCGGTGAGAAAGAGCTTCCCAGGTCAGCGGTAAACGTCACGCCGGCCCGCCAGCCGACGTCGGGCCCGGTTGTTCCGATCACCGCGAGCATGTGGCCGCCGTCGGCCAATTGCTGGGGATTGCTGGCGCCGTAGAGCTCCGTCCAGCCCGGGAAGAGGCTGACTTCGGGGCTCACGGGTGACCACGTCTCGCCGCCGTCGGACGACGCGGTCGTCGCCAGATGCCAGCCGGTGCAGGGCTCGTCGCCCGGCAGCGACGGGTCGATCTGAAGCCGGCCCAGCGCCAGCAGCAACCGCGTCTCGCCGAACGGCATGAGCCCGCCCATGTTGAGGCAGTCCCATCCCGGATGGGCGTAGAGCGGCTTGGGCGTGGTCCAGGTCGCCCCGTCGTCGTCGGAGCGCGAGAGTTGCAGCACGCCGTTGTTGTGCCGGTGAGTTTCTGGCACGCGGCTGAAGCTGAGGACGAGCCGACCGCGCGGCAGTCGCGCCAGGCTGGCCATGTGATGGATGTGCGGATCGTCGGCTGAAAAGAGCCTTCGGGCATCCTGAATGCCGATCGGCGCGTCACCGCGAATGTCAGGATCGCCGGGGGTCACTGGCTCTGGCCCTGGCTACATGCATGAGCGACGATCATAGGGCCCGTCGTCGCTCGCGGCGGCGGTGTGAGAGAGGCGCACATGGCAAAGCCGAACATCCTCATCATCATGTCGGACGAACACGATGGGCGCGTGAGTTCACCCTACGGGCATCCGCTCGTTGAGACCCCCGCCATGCAGCGGCTGGCCGATCGGGGCGTGGTTTTCGAGAACGCATACTGCAACTTTCCAATCTGCGTGCCGTCGCGCTCGTCATTCATGACCGGGCGCTATGCCAGCCGGATCGGCGTGTGGGATAACGCGGCGACGCTGGCCAGCGACGAGCCCACCTGGGCGCACCGGCTCAACGCGCTGGGGTACGACACGACCTTGGTCGGCCGCATGCACTTCGCGGGCCTCGATATGCGCCACGGGTTTCGGCGGCATTTGGTCGGTGAAATGGAGATTGGCCGGAGTGACCCGTTGTTCACCTGGGACAACGCCGACGAGGTGATCTCAAGCCGTGCCGACCTGATCCGCGAGGCCGGGCCAGGAGAGGCGGAGCATCAGGTGTATGACGACTGCGTCGCGGTACGCGCAGCTGCGTATTTGGCCGAGCCCGAGCGCCGGCGGGGGCCTTGGGCCTGCTGCGTGGGGTTCATGACGCCCCACTTCCCGCTGATCGTGCGTCAGCCATACTTCGACCGCTACTTTCCGGATCGCACGGACCTGCCGGTGATTCCTCCGGGGCATCTGGAGCGACTGCACCCCCACAACCAGTGGATGCGGCGGTTCATGGGCCTTCTCGACGGGTTTACCGACGAAGAGGTGCGCCGCGCGCGCGCCGCCTACTTCGGGCTGGTGAGCTTTCTTGATGACCGTGTGGGGACGGTGCTGCGCGCGCTGCAGGCCAACGGCCTGTCGGACAACACGGTGGTCGTCTACACATCCGACCACGGCGAAATGGCCGGTGAGCACGGCATGTGGTGCAAGCACGCGTTCTTCGAGGGGGCGGTGCGCGTTCCGATGCTGATGGCGTGGCCCGGGCATGTCGCGGCGGGCCGGCGAATCGGTCAGGTCACGTCGTTGATCGACCTGGTGCGCACGATCCTCGATATGGCCGGCGACGACACCCGCGACCTGGACGGCGTGAGCTTGCTTGACGTGCTTGAAGGCCGGGCGCCGGAATCCGAGGGCCTGGCCATTGCCGAATTCACCGCCCACGGCACTGATCGACCGGGACGCATGGTGCGCCGTGGGCGGTTCAAGCTCAATCACAACCTCGACCAGCCAGTGGAGCTCTACGACCTTGAGGATGACCCGGGCGAGTTCAACGACCTCGCGGCGGATCCGGCACATGCCCAGGTCCGGGAAGAGCTCACCGCGCTCGTCCTACGTGACTGGAATCCTCCCGACATCGACCGCCGTGTGCGCGCGAGCCAGCGGCGCCGGCAGATCATGCTGCGGGGGAACCTGGAACCGGACCGCCGCTGGACTGATGTCTAGCTGCTGGCGCCCCCGATCCGCCGCACGGCCAATCCCATAGCATGCGAAGATAGGGTGATCTGCAACCTTGGAATTCGCAGCACTGGCTGCGGCATTCCAGGCGGACGCTCTAAGGGTTGAAGATAGCCGGCACGATGACGACGCAAGATCCGCAGATAGTGGTCGATGGGTTGTGGAAGGTCTTTGGCGACCAGCCCGAGCGAGTATTCCAACCTGAGCATGCTTCCAAGACCCGGTCTGAGCTCCAGGACGAACTGGGCTTGGTCACCGCATTGCGCGACGTCTCCTTTGCCGTGGAAGAGGGCATGGTCTTCGTTGTCATGGGGCTGTCCGGCAGTGGCAAGTCAACCCTCGTGCGCTGCCTTATTCGGCTCATCGAAGCCACCAAGGGCCGGGTATGCTTCGACGGCGAGGACATTTCCGGCTACTCGCAAGCGCAGCTGATCGAGTTCCGTCGGCAGAAGACGGCGATGGTCTTTCAGCAATATGGCCTGCTCCCGCACCGGAGCGTCATCGACAACGTGGCCGTCGGCCTCGAGATACGCGGCGTCGACAAGCTGACCCGATACCGCATGGCCGCCGAGACCATCCAAACCGTCGGCCTCGCGGGTTGGGAAAGCTACCGCCCCCACGAAATGAGTGGCGGCATGCAACAGCGGGTCGGGCTCGCCAGGGCGTTGACCGTCGATCCCGACGTGCTGCTCATGGACGAGCCCTTCAGCGGCCTCGATCCTCTCATTCGCCGCGAGATGCAAGACGAGCTCATCTCGCTGCAAACCGAGCTGCACAAAACCATCGTGTTCATCACCCACGACCTCGACGAGGCCCTCAAGCTCGGCGACCGCGTCGCCATCATGCGCGACGGCCGGATCATTCAGCAGGGCTCACCCGAGGAGATCATCACCCTGCCGAGCGACGACTACGTCACGGACTTCGTTCAAGATGTCTCGCGAGCCAAGGTCATGCAGGCCAAGGCCATCATGTGCGAGCCCGACGTCGTCGTGTACGAGCGGCAGGGACCCCGCGCGGCGCTACATGCGATGCGGCAAAATAAGCTCGACGCCGTGTTCCTGATAAGCCGAACCTTCGAATTGCGGGGCGTCCTCACCAGGGATCAGGCGGCAAAGCTTGCCGATCAACGCGCCGCAACACTCGTGGAGGCGCCGGTCGATGTTGCCGTGACCACGCCTCCCGACGCCTACCTTGCCGACGTCATCCCAATGGCCGCTCAGACCGAGCGCCCCGTTGCCGTGGTCAGCGACAACGGCAGCCTGCTCGGTGAGATTCGTCGGGACGCACTGCTCGCCGCCGTCGCCGAAAGCGGGCAGGGGGCGTAGCGTGGCACGGGCCAGCCGAGCGCCCAATGACACTCACCGCCGGCCCCGTCCGCCGCGGCTTTTGCGCGCAGCGCCCAGGCGGATCGCGCACCGGGTGCGGGGGCTGCCGCGCTATTGCCGCTGGTTGGCCAGCCTCTCCATCGTCGTCATCGTCCTGCTCGTCAGCCTGGGCGTCTGGGGCGCGGAGATGGGATTCCCGACGACCGTGGCTCAGACCGATGTCCCGACCTCGGGCGGCGGGGTGACGACGCTCGAACGCACCGTGCGCGAAGTCACCGGCAGGGCTATCGACGACGCCGTCGATTGGCTCAACCGAGAGGCCAGTTGGCTCTTCGACAGCCTCAGTGCCGTCGTCGATGTGGTGCTCGTTCGCATCGAGAGCGCCATGCGCTGGTTGCCCTGGCCCGCCGTCATCGTCGGTCTTGCCTTACTGTCCTTCGCCATCGGGCGCTGGAGTCTCCTCGTCTTCACCTCCCTCGCGCTGCTCTTCATCGGCTTCATGGACCTGTGGCGGAACACCATCGACACCGTGGCGCTCATGATCGTTGCGGTCGCCGTCTCTGTGCTCATCGGCCTTCCCCTCGGCGTGCTGGCATCCCGCAGCCGCATCGCCGACAACCTGATGCGCCCCATCCTCGACGGCATGCAAACCATGCCCAGCTTTGTCTACCTGCTCCCCGGCATCCTCTTCTTTGGTTTGGGCAAGCCCGCCGGCATCTTCGCCACCATCATCTATGCCGTGCCGCCACTAATCAGGCTCACCAATCTGGGCATCCGTCAGGTCGCGCCCGAAACCATCGAAGCTGTCCGGTCTTTCGGAGCGTCGCCGTTGCAGATCCTCGCGAAAGTCCAGATTCCGATGGCCTTGCCCACCATCATGGCCGGTATCAACCAAACCACGCTGATGGCCCTGGCCATGGTGACGATCGCCAGCATGGTGGCCGCCGGCGGCCTGGGCGACAATGTGCTGCGGGCACTCCAGAAGAACCAGCCGGGCAACGGGGCCATCGCCGGGCTCGCCATCGTCTTCCTGGCCATCATCTTCGACCGCTTCACCCAAGCCGTGTCCCGCGGCCGCGATGAGACGCGCCGCGCCGGATAGCCCCCGCGGTTCCGTCCGTCCATCGCCCGGCTGGCATGCCGGGCGCAGTGAGAACTGACAAGCCAGCGCCTTGCACGACAAGCCCAGGCGCCCTGGCTTCTCGCTTGCGGACGCCCACTCGCGCCTTGCCCCGGGGCGTGGCCAGTTGTGCGCCGCCGGACCGTGAGCTAACTTACCCATGTCGCTGCATCCCATTAATTGTTAGAGGGGAAGGTGTCTGATGATTGCTGGACGCCGATTGTTCGCGCTCGCAGTCGTGGTGCTTGCCCTCATGGCCGTCGTCGGCTGTGGGGAATCCGAGGCGGAAGCCGAACCCCCGCCGACCCTGATATTCAGCGACCTCAACTGGTCTAGCGCCCAAGTGCAAAACCGCATCGCCCAGTACATCGTGGACAAGGGCTACGGCTACCCCACGGACGTTGTCTTTGGCGGCACCCTCCCGCTGTTTCAAGGCCTTCGGCGCGGCGACAGTCACATCACCCTTGAGATATGGCTGCCGAACCAGCGCGAAGCGTGGGATGAGGCCATTGCCAACGGCGAAGTGGTTTCCGTTGGCAAGAGCCTGGGCAGCGACTGGCAGTCCGGGTTCGTCATCCCGGCCTATCTGCAAGAGCAGTATCCGGAGCTAGACAACGTTGAGGACCTCAAGGACGAGCAGTTCAAGGAGCTCTTCCAGACGGCAGCCAGCGGCGGGAAGGCGCGTTTGGTGTCGTGCATCATCGGCTGGTCGTGTGAAGAAGTCGTCGCAGCGCAGATCGAAGGCTATGGCCTCTCAGACCACGTCGAGGTCATTAATCCCGGCGATGGCGCCGCGCTGAACGCCGACCTGTACGGCGCTTATGAGAAGCAAGAGCCCTGGCTTGGGTACCAGTGGGGCACCAATGAGGCGGCCCTGGTGCTGGATCTGGTTCGTCTTGATGAGCCTGCGTACAGCACCGAATGCTGGGCAACCACCAAGGCCTGCGGCTTCCAAGACGCCACCATCCTGATCGCGGTGCATCCCGACATTCTCACGAGCGCACCGGACGTCGTTGAAATGCTGCGGGCCTGGGATATCAACATCGACGTGTACAAACCGATTGCCAAGTGGCAACTCGATAATCCCGACGCCAGCGCCAACGATGCCGCGATGTGGTGGCTCAAGAGCAACGCCGGCGTTTGGGGCCAGTGGGTGACCGCGGACGCTGCTACCGCGATTGAGGCCGCCCTCGAGGCCAACGAAATTCCGGACGGCTGGCCGACGGAGTAGCGCGAAACCACGCGTCGCTCTGACGCAGGGCTGACGGTCGCCGAGGCTGCTCGGCGACCGTCAGCTACGCCGTGCCTGTGGACGCCTCGATCCGAAACGAGTAGAGCTGGGCGTCGCGCAGGATAAAGCGCAGCCGCCGGTGCGGCAGCCGGTGGGTATAGACCTCGCCGCCCAATGAGGGAACGTCGACCGGGAAGTGTGACTCGCCCCGCCACGTCACGGTGTGCTCGATGGCGTCGCCGGTGAAGACATCGCAGTCGTCGCGGCTGCACCCGGGGAGCACCTGGTCGTGCACGTCCAGAGCTTCAACCTTCACGTAGCCCTCCGGGCCGCAGGCGGCGTTGATGACCAGCCGATCACCGGGAGCGACCCACGGCTGGGTGAGGATCATGCCCTCCCGCATGCGGTCGGCATCCAGCGAGACGAATCCGTATTTCCGCAGCTTGGTCAGGCCCAAACCGAAGGCCACCCGGTTCAAATCCCACACTTCCGGGGCGTCCAGGCCCTCTTCCCGGCCATGGATCCACCAGTCGTGGTGGGCCCTGGAGCCGCCATGGAAGACCAGCCACTCCGGCCCGTCGACGTCGGGGAAGCGCGGCAGGCTGGTGTAGCACTGGTTCCATGAGCCCGCCGGACCCAGCGGCAGCCAGGCCTGCCCGGGAAAGAGCCGGTGCCAGATCCGCCCGTCGCGGCTGTGCACCAGCTGCACGTCGAGCGTGTTCTCCACCATGTGGAACACCTGGATGAAGCCGATCCACTGCCCGCCGAGCGACATGGCGCTCATGCTGTAGAACGAATCGTCGATGTTGTCGAGCAGCGAGTCTGGCGCCAGGATCAACCGCGGCTCGCTCCAGTGCAGGTAGTCACGGCTCTCTGAGAGGTAGATTCGGCGGCGCCCGCGGCGGTTGGGCGCGCCGGAAGAGGCGTCCCAGGTTGGGTGGCCACCCAATTCGGTGGCGTGAAGCGGACGTGACCGGGGCGCCAGGCTCATCCACGGATGCCGCGTAAACAGCAAATAGGTTTCGGTCCCGGGGTCGAACGCCGGCTGGGCGGAGTCTCCAATGCGTGTGCCGCCGCGGCCGACGGTGGGCCGCTCGTCAGCTACCGTCCAGTGCACGCCGTTCGGCGAATAGCCGAGGCGTACGTGCGCACCGGGCTCGTCGTTGGCCACCGCGTACCCCGGCGGCACCATGACGTGGAATCCCTTGAAGCGCCGCCTGGGATCGTGCTCCAACGGGTCCTTGAAGACCGATAGGCCCCACGCACTGCCATAGGTCTCGCTGCCCAGGATGATGTTGGTGTCGTGACCGTGTTCGTGGACCAAGCCGAGCGGCGGCTTGACCCACTCAAAGCCGTCGTCCGAATAGGCGTAGCAAACGCGCAAGCGACCGTTGGCCCAGTCGATGAAGGCGCCGCCCTCGCGGGCCAGCCGCTCGCGGTCGACGTTGAGATCGGTATAGGTGCAATGGAAGCGACCGGTCTCCCGGTCCCGCCAGAGGCTCCAATCCACGCTGGAGAAATACGGCACGTGCTCCCAGGGACGGTCGCGCTGGATGAAGGGGCTGCCTTCGACGCTGGCGGGTCGATGCATACGGCGAGTGACGTGTTGCACCTCTTCGATCAGACCGTCGTCGAAGAAGTACTGCGGTGCGTCGCCGATGACCAGTTGAACTGCGTCGAGCTGTGTCATCGCGCTGGGCGGCAACGCGCCTGCCAAACACCACCCGCGCGCGGTGCCACACGCGGGCGCTTGGCGCGTTGGCCCGGCAGCTCGGCCAAGGACCGCGGCGCTGTCTGCAGCGTGCGTGTCTGGCGGGCCGTTCGCATGTGGAGATGATGCCTGCTTGCGGCGGCCCGCGCTAACCCGCCGATGGCCGGCAAGTCCGGCACCCTGTGCGGCCCGCGTGGAATGACGCGAGCCAAGCGCCGTAGCAAGATACGCACAGCCGCTTTACCCAACATCGCCGTGACGTGAACCGTATGAGGTCCCCACACATCGCCGGACGCTTCCTCCCGTCCCGGCCGTCCGATCCGGCCACCCCCAATGTCGAGGGCATCACGCGGTACTACCTCAGGCGGCGGTTGATTCCGGGCTTCTTCTTTCTCGGGAGCATTTCCGCGATTGGGCTCGTCGGATTCATCGTGATCGAGGGGATGGACCCGGTTGACGCCCTCTATATGGTCGTCATCACCCTCAGCACGGTGGGCTTCACGGAGGTTCACACGCTATCCACCGCGGGGCGCGTCTTCACATCGATGCTGATCGTCACGGGCGTCGGTACACTCGCGTGGACCGCCGCCACCTATATCGAGTACCTCGCCGAAGGTCATCTCGTGGCGCACTTCGGGCGCCGGCGGCGCACGAGGGTTCTTGCGCGGATGCGGCACCATTACATCGTCGGGTCTTACGGTCGCGTGGGGGCCCGCATTGCGCAGGAGCTTCGCGGCGACGGCTGTGACGTGGTTGTGATCGACCGCGATGCGGCGCGGGGCCAGGCGGCTGCGGATGATGGCTTTGTAAGCATTACCGATCGCGCCTCGTCGGACGCCGCGCTCGTCGAAGCGGGTATCGAGCGCGCGGCGGCCCTTATCGTCGCCACCGACGATGACGCCGAAAACGTCTACGCCGTGCTCGCGGCTCGGGTGCTGGCGCCCAACGTGCCCGTTATTGCCCGCGCCGCGTCCAGTGAAGCGGTGCGGCGGCTCGAATCGGCGGGCGCCCTCCGGGTGTTCTCGCCGCAAGTCGAGGGCGCCCTGAGTATTGTCGGCTTTGTGCGGCGGCCGCACGTGAGCGACGTGCTCGATCAGCTGCTGAATCCCCACTCACCTGGCCTGGACATCCGCGAAGCGGCCGTTCCCGCGGGGTCCGGGCTGGTAGGCGAAGCGCTTGGCGCGCTGGAGATGCGGGAATACGGCATCTCGCTATTGGCGCTTGTCCGCGAAGGGCGCACGGAGTTGGCCCCGGCAAGCGACCGCGTAGTGGCGGCGGGCGACGTTCTGGTGATTGTGGGCGCTCCAGCGGAACTTGGGCGCCTATTCGAGCATCACGGGCTGGTCGACGCGCAGCCCGAGACCCCGGAACAGCCCACAAGCACGGCATAGGCGCAACGCGGCGGCGCCAGCGGTGGCAGCCCCGCTGGCTCGTGCGGCAGAATGGCAGGCGGACCGAGGGGCTGACGCGGAGAATAGGGTGATGCGGCGAGCGGTCATAGTCGGACTGGCTTCCTTGATGGTCATCGTGATGGCTGCGTGTGGCGAGTCGGAGCCTGAAGGCCCGCCGACCTTCGACGCCTACCCGCCGATGGAGATTGACGAGCTCCGACCCTACAGCGTCATCTTCACCACGAGCGTCGGGCGCATCACCTTCCAGCTGTTTCCCAAGGAGGCCCCCCTGGCGGTGAACAGCTTCCTGTTCTTGGCGAACCAGGACTACTACGACGGCGTGACATTCCATCGGGTCGTTCCCGGAGTGCTCGCCGAAACGGGTGATGCGACGGGCACCGGTACCGGTGACGCCGGCTACACCTTCGAAGTCGAGCCGCCGCAGCGGCCGTACGCACGCGGAGGCATCGCCATGGCCAACGACGGGACGCCAAACTCCAACGGATCGCGATTCTTCTTCATCCTCGGCGATCTCGCGACAAGCGCTGAGGCGCCGCATGAGTACACGGTCTTCGGCCATTTCAAGGAAGACCACCCCGTGTCCCTAACGACACTGGACAAGATCGAGGCTGCGCAGGAGGAGGTCACCATCCTGTCGCTGAAGGCAACCGAGGGTTGCCTGCCGAGTTGGGGCGGCTACGGCCCGTGCTAGGAGCGATTGCGGGCAGCGTTTAGCTCGCTTCGTGAGCGCACGCGCCAGCCGAATTGGGCGCTCGGCGTCGGTGAGTTGAGCCGATGGGCCGGGCGGCCGCGGATGACGGGTCCTCGACCCGCATGGCGGTTGCGCTAGGTCTAGCAGGTCCCATGGCAAGTGCGGCAGAATGATTGGCGGAGCAAGGGGCTGACGGGGAGAAGCACATGATGCAGCGGGCGATCGTGGTTGGGCTGGCCGCCCTAGCTCTTGTGGCCGCCGTGGCGTGCGGCGAGGCGGAGCCGGAAGGGCCTCCGGTATTCGACGCCTACCCACCGATGGGGATTGATCCGCTCCGGTCCTACAGCGTCATCTTCACCACCAGCGTCGGACGCCTCACCTTCCAGCTGCTTCCGGAAGAGGCGCCGCTGGCGGTCAACAGCTTCGTTTTCTTGGCAAGGGAGGGTTACTTCGACGGCGTGACGTTTCATCGCATCGTTCCGGGAGTGCTTGCCGAAACGGGCGGCGCGACGGGCACGGGCACCGGCAACCCGGGCTACACCTTCGAGGTGGAGCCGCCGCAGCGGCCCTATGAACGCGGTGGCATCGCCCTGGCCAACGACGGGACGCCGAACTCCAACGGCTCACGGTTCTTCTTCATCCTCGGCGATCTCGCCGGAAGCGCCGAGGCGCCGCACGAGTACACGATCTTCGGCCATCTGAAGCCGAATCACCCGCCGTCCGTAGCGACGCTCGACAAGATCGAGGCCGCCCAGGAAGAGGTCATCATCCGGTCGCTGCAGGTCACCGAGGGATGTCTGCCGAGCCGGGGCAACTACGGGGCATGCTAGGGCCGACTTCGGCCAACGCGTAGCTCGCTTCATGGGTGCAGGCGCCATCCGAATGGGCGCGTGGCGCCGGTGAGTTGAGCAGATGGGACGGGCGGCTGCGGATGACGGGTTCGTGGGCATTACCGATCGCACCTCGTCGGACGCCGCGCTCGTCGAAACAGGTATCGAGCGCGCGGCGGCCTTTGTCGTCGCCACCGACGATGACGCAGAAAACGTCTACGCGGTGCTGGCGCCAAGTGTGCCCGTCATTGCCCGCGCCGCGTCCAGCGAGGCCGTCCGGCGGCTTGAACCAGCTGGCGCACTGGGGGTGTTCGTGCCGCCCGTCGAAGGCGCGCTGAGTATTGTCGGCGTTGTGCGGCGGCCTCATGTGAGCGACGTGCTCGATCAACTGCTGAATCCCACTCACCCGGGCTGGACATCCGCGAGGCGGCCGTGCCCAATGGTTCCGGGCTCGTCGGCGAAACGCTTGCCGCGCTGGAGATGCGGGAACACGGCATCTCGTTATTGGCGTTGGTCCGGGGCGGGCGCACGGAGTTGGCCCCGGCGAGCGACCGCGTGGTGGCGGCGGGCGAGGTTCTGGTGATCGTGGGCGCTCCAGTGGAACTCGGGCGCCTATTTCAGCAATACGGTCTGGTCGACGCGCAGCCCGAGGCCCCGGAACAGCCCACAAGCACGGCATAGGTTTCGCAACGCGGCGGCGCCAGCGGTGGCAACTTCCGTGAGAAATGCGGCAGAATGACTGGCGGATGGAGAGGCTGACGCAGAGAAGAGCGCAATGCGGCGAGCGGTCATGGTCGGACTGGCTTCCTTGATGGTCATCGTGATGGCTGCGTGCGGCGAGTCGGAGCCTGAAGGCCCGCAGACCTTCGATGCCTACCCGCCGATCGAGATTAACGAGGTCCGGGCCTACAGCGTCATCTTCACGACAAGCGTCGGGCGCCTCACCTTCAAGCTGTTCCCCGCCGAGGCGCCACTCGCAGTGAACAGCTTCCTCTTCTTGGCGAACCAGGGCTACTTCGACGGCGTGACATTTCATCGCGTAGTTCCCGGCGTTTTTGCCGAAACGGGCGATCCCACGGGCACCGGCACCGGTGACGCCGGCTACACCTTCAAGGTCGAGCCACCGCAGCGGCCGTATGAGCGCGGAGGCATTGCCCTGGCCAACGACGGGACGCCAAACTCCAACGGATCGCGGTTCTTTTTCATCCTCGGCGATCTGGCCGGAAGCGCCGAGGCGCCGCATGAGTACACGGTCTTCGGCCATCTGAAGCCGGATCACGCGCCGTCGGCGGCAACCCTCGACAAGATCGAGGCGGCACAAGAAGAGGTCACCATCATGTCGTTGAGGGCAACGGAGGGCTGCCTTCCGCACGGCGGTTCCTTCCAGTGCTCATGACGGGTCCTCGACCCGCATGGCGGTCGCGCGAGGTCTAGCAGGCTCCACGGGAAGTGCGGCAGAATGTCTGGCGGACCCAGGGCCTGCCGGGGGGAAGATCGCAATGCGGCGAGCGGTCATGGTCGGACTGGCTTCCTTGATGGTCATCGTGATGGCTGCGTGCGGCCAGTCGGAGCCTGAAGGCCCGCCGACCTTCGACGCCTACCCGCCGATGGAGATTAACGTGCTCCGGCCCTACAGCGTCACCTTCACGACAAGCGTCGGGCGCCTCACCTTCACTCTGTTTCCCGACGAGGCGCCACTGGCGGTGAACGGCTTCCTTTTCTTGGCGAACCAGGGCTACTACGACGGCGTGACATTTCATCGCGTAGTTCCAGGCGTTTTTGCCGAAACGGGCGATGCCACGGGCACCGGCACCGGTGACGCCGGCTACACCTTCGAGGTCGAGCCGCCGCAGCGGCCGTACGCACGCGGAGGCATCGCGATGGCCAACGACGGGACGCCAAACTCCAACGGATCGCGATTCTTCTTCATCCTCGGCGACCTCGCGACAAGCGCTGAGGCCCCGCACGAATATACGGTCTTCGGCCATATCAAGGAGGGCCATGCCCCGTCTGAGGCGGCACTGGACAAAATCGAGGCCGCGCAGGACGAGGTCACCATCAGGTCGTTGAGGGCAACGGAGGGCTGCCTCGCAACTTGGGGTGGCTTCGGTCAGTGTTGAGACGGCTTGGTCCCGTCCTGGAACTCAATCTCTAGGAGCGCGCGCCGCGCTGGTGGAGATGAGGGGACTTGAACCCCTAACCCCTGCCTTGCAAAGGCAGTGCTCTACCAATTGAGCTACATCCCCTTCGAGGGATTCTAAGCTAGCGCCGTATACGTGCGGGGCTCTGATACCATCGCTCACGGCTCCGGGCTCTTAGCTCAGTCGGTTAGAGCGCGCCTCTGATAAGGGCGAGGTCCGTGGTTCGAATCCACGAGGGCCCACCAACCATAAGCCTGACGGTGCACTCATGCCCGGCGTCAAGCCCCTTCCCGATGGCTAAACCGCCATCACGCCTTACCTCGTCGTCTAGAACGCCACCGGGTATCTCGATGTCCTCGCGAATGCCTTCGGGGCCGTCTCGCGCATGCGGCTTGCCATGCCGAGGTCGAGACCGAGGGCGCGGTCCTCATGCTTGCCAATGCCGCCCTGCCCGACTTCCCGGCCAATGACACAAAGACCCATCTCTATGTCGCCGACGTTGACAGCGTCTACGCCCAGGCGGTCAGTACCGGCGCGACCTCCGTGGCCGAGCCTGCCGACCAGTTCTACGGCGACCGCGTCGCCCGCGTTGCCGATCCCTGCGGCAACCAGTGCACAATCGCCAGCCACATCAAGGATGTCGACATGGACGAAGTGCTGCAGCGAATGGCTGCCATTGAGCATCAGTAGGCGGGTCGCGCAGCGCGGGCGATCATGGCCATTTGTCGCCGGTACGGATAAGTGAGGTGCTACCATCCGCGGAGACTGGGGGAGAGGCGCTTCTGCGGCTCTTGGAGCAGCGTGGGCTCTCATCCTTCAGCAGCTTCAAGCTGAACGGGCATGAAGATCGTCGAATCCCGGGGCTGGCGTCAGGCTCGGAACGGCGATTGAATCAGGGAAGCTTGGGGAGAAGGGGACTACCTCGATGGACGTGGACACCCGGTGGAAAGGGTCTCGGCGAACGCTCTTCCAGGCCACCCGGATAGGATCAGAGGGTATGAACACCAAGTGGGAATCGTTTGACGGCGCAATTGTTGCCACGGTCGACGGCCGCGTCGACGGTGCCAATGCCCATGAGTTTCAGGAGGCATTGGAAGCCGTGATCAATGCGAGCGACAGCGCCGTGATCCTCGATTTCGCACAGCTCTCTTATATCAGCAGTGCCGGTCTCCGGGTGGTCTTGCTGGCCGCCAAGGAGCTCCGCAAGCAGGACAAGCAATTCGCGGTCTGCTCGCTGGCGGGCGCAATCCTTGAAGTCTTCAAGATCAGTGGGTTCGATCAAATCATCCCCGTTCATTCGTCTCAGGCCGAGGCACTCGCTGCCGTCAAAGCCTGATCGATCCTAGCGCTGTTCCGGGCGCGCTGCCTTCGAGCCGCATTGGTAGAGCAAGTTAGTCAGAACGGCAATTGGGTATGACGGATCGGCCATGCAAGATTCTCGTCGTAGACGACGAGCCGGACCTCGAACCGCTCGTGCTGCAGCGCATGCGCCGCAGTATTCGCCGTGGGAAATATGCATTCGTATTCGCCCACAACGGAGTGGAAGTGCTCGAGCGGCTAAATGAGGACGAGGAAATTGACTTGGTGCTCTCGGATATAAATATGCCGCAGATGGACGGCCTCACGCTGCTGGATCAAATACCCAAAGTCAACCCCAACATCCGCTCGGTGATTATTTCGGCCTACGGCGACATGAAAAACATCCGCACGGCAATGAACCGCGGCGCCTTTGATTTCGTCACCAAGCCGGTTGACTTCGGGGATTTGCAAGTCACCATCGGCCGGACGATGCGCCATCTGAACGAGTGGCGGGCGGCCTTGGCGGCGCGTGACAAGCTGGTCGCGCTGCAGAACGAACTCGATGTCGCCAGCAAGATGCAGCAGTCAATTCTCCCGACGCGGTTTCCCGTGCGTGGCGACTATGAGGTCTTCGCCAACATGGCGCCGGCGCGTAACGTTGGCGGCGACTTCTATGATCTCCACCAGTTGGACGACGGTCGGATCGGTCTTGCCGTCGCCGATGTTTCGGACAAAGGCGTTCCAGCCGCGCTGTTCATGATGTCGACCCGCACGCTGCTCAAGGGTGCGGCCATTGGCCGCGAAGACCCAGGCGCCGTGCTGCGTGAGGTCAATGACTTGCTCAACGAGAGCAACGAAACGGCTATGTTCGTCACGCTCCTCTACGGCGTATATGACCCGACGACCTTGGAATTCACCTATGCCAACGGCGGTCACAACACACCGCTTGTGGTTCACGCCGACGGCAGCTCGACAGAGCTTCCGCTGACGGGCGGGATTGCCCTGGGCGTGATGCCCGAACTCCCATACCGGCAGGAGACCGTCACCCTTGCTCAAGGTGACAGCGTGGTGCTCTACACCGACGGCGTCACCGAGGCCATGAATGGGGACGGCGAAGAATTCGGGGTTGAGCGACTGCGGGAGGTCTTTGCCGCAAGCCCTCCGCAGGACTCTGAGCAAGCCAATCGAATAATTTTCGAGGCCGTTCAAGCGTTTGCCGGTGAAACGCCGCAGTCCGATGACGTGACCTGTCTCGTTTTCCGGCCCCGTGAGGCTGCGCGGTGAGCGCCAAGCTGTCCCTGACGGTCAAAACGCAGGCCGAGGAGTTGGCGCGCATCACCGCGGCAGTTGAAGACTTCGGGGAGCAGGAGCAATGGCCGCCGGAGCTCGTGTTCCGAGTGAACCTGGTGCTCGAAGAAGTGGGCGTCAACATCATGAACCACGGTCATGATGAAGGTATCCACGAATTCGATATCACCCTGACTTCGGAAGAACGCACGCTTACCATCGAGATTGTGGACGACGGCCGGCCGTTCGATCCTTTGCATGACGCCAAGCGGCCCGATGTGACGGCAGCGATCGAGGACCGAACGATCGGCGGGCTCGGTATCTACTTCGTTCGGGAAATGATGGATGAATTGCACTATCGGCGCGAGGAGGGAAAGAACTACCTGACCCTCGTGTCGCACAGATGATCCACGATGTTTGGAGCAGAGATTATCGGGATCGATGATGTGATTGGTTCACGTCGAATTGCCGCAATTCATAGGCGGTTCAATGGACGTTCAGTATCGGCCAATTACTTCGTCGGAGTCACATCAAAGCAATTTCAGTGTTTTCGGCTGAATTGCCAATGTTGCTTCGGATCTGTCCCTATGCAAGCGGTGTCGCGGCCGAATTTTGCTTTCCGATCACCCCAGTAGGGCTCCCACGATGCACCGGAAGGCTTGGAGTTTGAGCGCGGCGCGGGTGTCCGTTTCGGGAGTTATGGGTGTTGCAACTCTCCTTGTCGCCATGATGCTAGCCGGCTGCGACCCTGCTGCTCCCGATGGTGATGTTCAGCGACCGACGACTGCAACCGGGGGGGGCGAGGTTGGGCCAGGGCCCGAGGGAGGGCCGGCTCGGGAACCCGGAGTCTCCGATGAGCGCATTCTCTTCGGCCAGTCCGCGGCGTTCAGCGGCCCTGCCCAGGAACTGGGTCGGAACATGCGGCTCGGCATTCTGGCTGCGTTTCATGAGGCGAACCAGCAGGGCGGCGTTCATGGACGCCAAATCGAGCTTACGTGGCTCGACGATGCCTATGAACCCGAAGCTGCAGCCACCAACACCCTCGAATTGATCAACGAGCAGGAGGTATTTGCCCTGATCGGCGCCGTCGGCACGCCCACCTCCCGCTCGGCGACCCCTGTCGCCAATGCGGCCGGCGTGCCCTATATCGGTCCATTCACCGGGGCCGAGTTTCTGCGCGACGCCTCCACGCTGAGCAACGTGATCAACATGCGCGCCTCCTACTACCAGGAGACTGAGGAGATGGTCGCCCGCCTGACCACCGACCTCGGCGTCGAGCGCATCGCCGTGCTCTACCAGGATGATTCCTACGGCCTGGCCGGCTTCAACGGCGTGCGGCTGGCGCTGGAACGCCGCGGAATGGAAATGGCCGCGCTCGGCATCTACACCCGCAATACCACCGCTGTGAAAACCGCGCTGCTTGACCTCCGTCAAGGCGACCCCGAGGCGGTCATCATCATCGGGGCCTACCAGCCCGTCGCCGCCATGATCGCCTGGGGCCGGCAGACCGGCTTCGACCCGATCTTCATGACGGTCTCATTCGTCGGCAGCAACGCCCTCGCCGACGAGCTCGGCCCGGGCGGCGCCGGGGTCTTCGTCACCCAGGTCGTCCCCTTCCCCAGCGACGACTCCCTGCCCGTCGTCACTGCCTACCACCGCGCGCTCGCGGCCTATGAGCCGGATGCCATCCCCGGCTTCGTCTCCCTTGAGGGCTATCTGGCCGGACGCCTGGCGGTCGCCGGGCTCCAACGCTGCGGGCGGGAAGTCGATCGCGCTTGCCTGTTCGACAGCTTTCGCAGCACCGACGCCTTTGATATCGACGGCTTCCGACTCAGCTACGGCGCCGGCGACAACCAGGGCTCCGACCAGGTATTCCTCAGCGTCATTGGCCCCGACGCCGCGTACTACCCGGCTGAGTCGCTGCGGGACGTGCCCCAATGATCGCGTGGCTCCGACGCCGCCTCGCAAGCCGCTATCGCATCTCCACCCAACTGCTCCTTGGCATTTGGGGCGCCGTCGCACTCACCGTCGCGGCGGGACTGGTGGGCTGGTTTTCATTCAATCGCGTCGGCGACGAGCAGAGCCGTGTCAACGAGGGCAGCGTGCCCGAGTTGGCTGCCGCGTTCGGCGTCGCCGATTACAGCAGCACGCTTGTCGCCGCCGCCCCTCGGCTGACCACCGCTGTCACACCCGAGGACGTTGCCCGCGTCGCCGCCAGCATCGATGAGGCCTACGCTGCGCTCGAGGCGCAGCTGGCCGTCCTTGAGCGCGGCGCTGCCGACGACGAACGCGTGCAGCGTATCCGCGCCCACGCCGACTCGCTGATTGCCAACATCGAGGCGATCGAAGCGGACATGGCGCAGTTTTTCGACCTCTCCCAGCGCAGTGCCGCCCTGCGGCTCGAACTCGCGGACCTGCGCTTCCGCCTTGACAGCGTCGTCATTCCGGCCATTGACGATCAGTTTTTCTACGCCATGACGGGCTACCGCACCCTGGGCGAACCACCTGCGCCGCGGGACGAGCACTTCTCGGAAACCGAATTCAGCAGCTACCGACGCCTGGCCGAGATGCAGGCAGATGCGAGCATCGCCGAGCAGCTGCTCGCCTCCGCCTCGACCCTTTCCGAAGCCGCCTTGTTGGAAGCCTTACGCGAGCGCTTCGAGGCTGCCGCCCGCCGCATTCAACGCAACCTGGCGGCGCTCGAATCGGCCACGCTGCGCGCCGAGGTCGCCCCGGTCTTCGACCAGCTGCTCGAGCTCGGAGTCGGTGAGGAGACCGGCTTCGACTTGCTGGCCAGCGAACTCCGGTTGATCGAGCGCCAACGTGACTTGCTGGCGAGCAACCAGGAAATCACCGTGGACCTCATCGCTGAAGTCAACAGCCTCGTCAGCACCGCTGAAGCCAGCGTCGAGGAAGCCACTGGTGCTTCCACCCAGGCGATCTTCACTGGCCGCGTCCTCCTGCTGGCGATTAGCGCCATCAGTGTCAGCGGCGCGGTTCTTATCGCTTGGCTCTTCGTCGGCCGCTTCCTCTCGCGTCGGCTCCAGCGCCTGTCCGACTGGATGCGACGCCTTTCCGGTGGTGACCTGGAGACCGCGGTGGAGATCGGCGGACGGGACGAGATTGCCGACATGGCGGCCGCGCTCGAAGTCTTTCGACAACACGCGCTGGAAATCCAGCGGCTCAACCTGGTCGAAGAGCTAGCGCAAGAGCTCCAGAGCAAGAACGATCAGCTCGAGACCGCGCTTGCCGACCTCCAACGCGCCCAGGACCAGATCATCTCCCAGCAGAAGCTGGCAGCCTTGGGTGAGCTCACCGCCGGCGTGGCCCACGAGATCAAGAATCCGCTGAACTTCGTCAAGAATTTCTCCGAGGTTTCGGAGGAATTGATCGAGGAGCTGCGAGAGATCCTCGAGGAGGGCGGCGAAACGTTGAGCGCGGATGATCGAGAGCTTATCCAGGAAATCTCCACCGACCTCACCGACAATCTCGGGCGCATCCGCTCCCACGGCGACCGCGCCAACCACATCGTCCACGACATGCTCATGATGGGCCGGGGCTCAGGCGGCCGGCAGGCGACAGATATCAACCGGCTTCTCGACGAGCACGCCCGGCTCGCGTATCACAGCGCGCGGGCGACCGACACGGAATTCCAGCTCGACCTGAAGCAGGACTTGGACCCAGAGGTCGGCGATCTCGAGGTCGTTCCGCAAGACCTCGGCCGTGTCTTTCTCAACATGGTCAGCAACGCCTGCTACGCCACCGATGAGAAACGCCGCGGCGCCTCAGCCACCGACGGCGAGCGCTACTTTCCAACGCTGTGGCTCGCCACCCGGCGCGCCGCCGAACATATCGAGGTTCGAATCAAGGACAACGGCATGGGAATGCCTCCCGACGTCATCGACAAGATTTTCAATCCCTTCTTTACCACCAAGCCCACCGATCAGGGCACCGGACTCGGTCTCGCCCTATCCAGCGATATCGTGCGCCAGCATGGCGGCACCATCCGGGTCGAATCCGAGCCCGGGGAGTTCACCGAAATGAGCATCGAGCTGCCGTTGGAACCGCCGGCGACGGCGATGGCAGAAGCTCGTGGGGCCGATGCGGCAACTTCGGACGCCCCATCCGCCTAAAGTGGATGGCGAAAGCTGACGGTGGCTCCGGTCCAGCGCCCCTGGTTCACGTCTGTCCATGCATTGAGAATCCAAGTCGAATTGTTCCGGATGGCTCGGTCGGCGACTACGCGACGGGGCGTGCATTGAGTGTTGTTGCTTGATTGCGATGAACGTCAGTTGCACATGCCGTTTGGGGCTGGCTAACCACCGCTGTTTAGCGGCGGGTATGTGTATAGACCATGCACACCTAATCTGTTAGGGGAAGTTTCTGATAATGAACGCAGTTCCCATTAGTAGAATCCGAGCGACTCGACCTTATATACTACGTGGCAATCGGTTTAGAAGCGGCGGCACAACGTAGCCACGTTGAGAGGACAAGGAGCCAGTGTCGAAAGCACACTTCAGCGACGATCTGTTCGAGTTCTTGATAGAGCTGCGACTAAACAACAATAGAGCTTGGTTTCAGGAGAACAAGGAACGCTACCAGGCTGTCGTGCTGGAGCCACTGGTGGATTTCGTGGCTGATTTCGACAATCACTTGCCGAGCATCAGCACGCAACTTGTCGCCGATCCGAGAGCTCATGGCGGTTCGATATTTCGCATCTACCGAGACGTTCGCTTTTCCAGGGACAAGAGTCCGTATAAGACCCATGCCGCCATCCACTTCCGCCACAAGACGGGTCGAAAGGTCCACGGACCCGGCTTCTATCTGCACCTGGCGCCCGATGAAGTGTTCGCCGGCGCGGGCATCTGGCGCCCAGCCTCGGAAGGGCTGGGCAAGATCCGGGATGCCATCGTCGCCAGCCCGTCTCGCTGGACACAGGCGGTCTCCAGTGACGACTTCGCCGCGGTCTACGAGCTCGAGGGTGAATCGCTGAAGCGTCCGCCCAAGGGCTACGACCCCGGCCATCCCATGGTCGACGACTTGAAGCGGAAGGACTTTGTCGGGGTGACCGAGTTCACGCAAGAGGACGCCATCGCGCCGGACTTCATCGACGTGTATGCAAACGCGTGCCGCAAGGCGGCTCCCTTCATGGAGTTCTTGACCACCGCCGTCGGCCTAGAGTGGTAGAGATCGCCGACCCGACAACCGCTGTCATAGTTGAGACCGCACAGGTTTCAGTTTCGCGGCCTTCTCCCTCCGTCCCACTACCCAACCCGGCCTCCGTCGTCTGCGACCTGGCGTGCTTCGATGTTCGCGCGCACGGCGGCTGGCGCTGCGGCGGATCGTGTGCCCGTGGGCACCAATCCAGCCGCCCCCTTGCCGCGCCTGCGGGCAGGCGACCTGATCGAGGACGACGGGCGGGTCGGGTGGCAAGATTGGAGCGCATCAGTCGACCCGCGGCGGGGCGAGAGCGTGAACGCCCATGGGTGGATGAGGCCTTAGCGTGGATTTTGACGCCTACGACCTTGACCCTACGGTCTACGACGAGATGTTCCTGCCCAACGGCACGCCGCGGGAGCATTGCCGGCTGCTGTATGGAGCCCTGCGCCGCATCTCCGCCGAGGAGCTTGGCGGCGTCCAGGAACGCGCCACGCGCTCGTTCTCCCATGAGGGCATCTCGTTTACGGTCTATGGTGAGGCTGAAGCCCGTGAGCGAATCATTCCCATCGATTGCCTGCCGCGCGTGCTATCAAGCGCCGATTGGCAGCTGATCGAATCCGGTCTCACCCAACGCCTCACCGCCCTCAATCTCTTTCTGGAAGACATCTACAGCGAGGCCCGCATCGTCGCCGACGGCGTGATCCCGGCCGACGTCATACGCGGCTGCCCGCAATACCGCATCGAGATGCGTGGCTTCTCCCCGCCGCACGGCGTTTGGGTTGCCATTTGCGGCACCGACATCGTGCGCACCGACGACGGCTTTCACGTGCTGGAGGACAACCTGCGCGTCCCGTCTGGCGTTTCGTACATGATTGCGAATCGCAAGGTGGTCAAGGCTGGCTTACGCCGCGTGTACCGCAGCGCGCGGGTGCGCGAGGTGGAGCACTATGGACGGCTGTTGCGGGCAACTCTGCGCGACTTGGCGCCGGCAGGGCGGTCTGATCCGTGCATTGCCCTGCTGACGCCCGGGGTCTACAACGCAGCCTTCTACGAGCACATGTTTCTCGCCGGTGAAATCGGTGCGGAACTCGTCGAAGGCCGTGACTTGCTCGTGAACGACGGCTACGTCTACATGCGCACTACTGCGGGGCTGCGTCGCGTCGACGTGATTTACCGCCGCGTCGACGACGACTTCCTCGATCCGCTAGTCTTCCGCCCGGACTCGCTCCTGGGCGTAGCTGGGCTGCTGCACGCCTACAAGCTTGGCAACGTCACCCTGGTGAATGCCCCCGGAACCGGCGTCGCCGATGACAAGAGCGTCTACCCCTACGTGCCCGACATGATTCGCTACTACCTGGGCGAAGCGCCGATTCTCGCCAGCGTCGAAACCCACCTCTGCCGCCGTCCCGAAGGCCTTGAGTACACGCTCGACAACTTGGAGAACTTGGTGGTCAAGCGCGTGGGTGAATCCGGAGGCTACGGCATGCTGGTCGGGCCCCACGCGACACTCGCCGAACGCGCGGCATATGCCAAGGAAGTGCGCGCCAATCCGGACGATTTCATCGCCCAGCCGGTGCTGTCGCTGTCACGCGCTCCCTGCTTCATCGACGGCCGCTTCGAGCCGCGGCACGTCGACCTGCGACCGTTTGTCCTCCGTGGCCGCGAGACCCGTATCGTTCCCGGGGCGTTCTGCCGCGTGGCCCTGCGCCGGGGCAGCCTGGTGGTGAACTCCAGCCAGGGCGGCGGCGGCAAGGACGTTTGGGTCCTGGACGACTGACGAATCCGGATCGCGCAGAAGCGACCCGCGCTTCTCACGCCCTCTCCGATGGAGCATCGCCCACTCGCAGCATCTTCTGGCGGCGTCACCGGTCGGGCCGCGAGAGCTGGCCGCCGATCGACCCGTTAGCAATATTTTGTTGCAATAACTACACTCTACGCCGCCTGCCCTCCCGAGCCGAATAACTGATGCGAGTCCTCGTAAGCTCCTTGACCCGGCTGTTTCCGCGCCGTCTCGTTCTCATCCTGGTCATTGCCCTTGCCATCCCATTGTTGGTGCCGACGGTCGCTCGCGCCGCGGTTGACGAAGAGGCGATGTTCGTCTTCAACACCTTCTCGTTCCTGATCTGGGGAGCGTTGGTGATGTTCATGTGCGCTGGGTTCACGATGCTCGAGTCCGGGTCGGTGCGCACCAAGAACGCCTCCATGATCTGTCTGAAGAACATTGGCCTTTACGCCATTGCCGGGCTCGCCTACTTCATCATCGGCTACAACCTCATGTATGTGGATGTCGGCTCGGTGATCGGCTCGTTCACGTTCCTCCGTGGACCGTCAGCCGACGAGATCAATCTGTTGGCCGGCGACGAAGGCGCGGCGTCCTCGGTGGTCGCCAGCGGCCACTCCACCATGTCCGACTGGTTCTTCCAGATGGTCTTTGTGGCCACCGCCGCCTCGATCGTGTCCGGGGCCCTGGCCGAACGAGTAAGAATGTGGTCGTTCTTCGTGTTCACCCTGTTGCTCACGGCCTTCATCTACCCCATCGTCGGGGCCTGGACCTGGGGCGGCGGGTGGATGGCTGAGATGGGATTTCAGGATTTCGCCGGCTCGACCATCGTGCACAGCGTCGGTGGCTGGGCGGCCCTTGCCGGCATTCTGGTTGTTGGGCCGCGACTCGGGAAATTTCGCCGGGACGGCACGGCGCGACCCACGCCGCCCTCCAACATCCTGTTGGTAACGCTTGGCGTGTTCATCCTTTGGTTCGGCTGGTTTGGCTTCAATGGCGGGTCCCAACTGAAGCTCGGCAGCGCCTTGGACGCGGTCGCCATGAGCCACGTGCTCGTCAACACCAACCTCGCGGCGGCGGCCGGCGTTGTGGCCGCCCTCGCCATCTCGCGGTACGTCATGGGGCGCACCGACCTCTTTGTGGGCCTCAACGGCGCCATCGCCGGCCTCGTCTCGATCACCGCGGGCCCTGATATCGTTGAACACTACTGGGCCATCGTCATCGGCGCCGTCGGCGCGATCCTATGCACCCTCGGGCTGAAGCTGTTGGAAAAGCTCAAGCTGGACGACGTGGTCGGGGCTGTTCCCGCACACCTCATTTCGGGCATTTGGGGAACCCTGGCCGCATCGATCGTCGCCGGCGCCATGTTCCACGTGCAGTTGATCGGCGTGCTGGCTGTTGGCGCCTTCGTGTTCACTGTCTCTTTGCTGGTGTGGCGCTTGCTGGACCTGACACTCAGGGTCCGCGTGTCGCGCCAGGTCGAGCAGCTGGGCCAGGACGCCGGGGAGTTGGGAATCGAGGCATACCCCGAATTCGTCCTCATGCCGGAAGAATTCGACGAGGACTAGTTCGCCCAAGCGCCTGCCGCCGTCGACGGCACGCGCCCGCTCGCTAGATTGACGCCGATGTGCAACGAGTGCAGCCGCGCTTCCGGTCCTTGGCATCTCCCGGGTGCACATCCGGGCTTGGGCATGCCTCGGTACTTTGGCCCGCGGCACGCATGGGAAGTGTGATGCGCCCGGCTCCGGGCCGACGTCGCTTGGTCGCAGCGTGCGATCAGGTCGGTTGCGGCGAAGTCATCCCGGTCCGGCAGGACTGACTCGCATGCTGGTGCGCAGCGCTCAAGGTCTCTACTGGATGAGCCGCTATTTGGAACGCGCGAGGCGTCTCTGCCGGCTATTGCAGCTGCAGACGGAATCCCTGGTGGACCGCCCGATTCGAGAGATCCATTTCGGTTGGAGCCGCATCTACGAGAGCGTCAGCCGGCAGCCCCCGGCCGGCGAGATTGAGTTGCTCGGCAGCGACAACTACACCCTGGCCGACTCGTACACCCTGGCCGGGGACCTGACATTCGAGCGCTCCAATCCCAGCTCGGTGTGGTGCTGTTTCGACCGCGGCCGCGAAAACGCCCGGCAGATTCGCCAGTCCATCAGCACACCGATGTGGACCCGTCTGAACCTGGCGTATCTGCGACTCCAGCAGCTGGAACTGCAGGACATTTGGGAGGTCTCGCCCGAGAGTTTCTATGCCGAAACGGTGGCGCAGATCGACACCTTCGTGGGTGTGGCTGCGGCCACGATGTACCGTGGTGAAGGCTGGCGCTTCATGCAGCTGGGGCGATCTATTGAGCGCGCCCAACTCCTGGCCGCGCTGCTCTTGGCGCAACTCAATGCCCAAGAGCATGTGGAGGAGTCTTCAGACGCGGACTGGACCGGCTTGCTGCGCCTGTGCCACGCGTTTGAGATCTACAACCGACGCTTTGGCGTTGCCGTGGACGCGCGCCACGTGCTGGACCTGCTCGTCACGGACCCCCGTCTCCCGGACTCCCTCTGCCGCTCGCTTGATCGGGCGGCCGAGGAGATTGCTGCCATCGGTCCCGGTCCCGACGCGCGCTCCAGCGACGCTGCCCGACGCCTGGCCGGTCGGCTGGGCGCCATCATTCACTACCAGTGGCCCGATCAAGAAGACCGCCACACCCTTCTCGAGCAGGTTCGCGTGCATTGCTACGCGCTGCATGATCGCGTGACGGCCGCCTACTTCGACTACCCAGTCGAAGACGCGCCCTTGCACTGATCCTATGGATGGCCCGGCCTCCTACGACATCGAGCACGTCACTCGCTATCGCTACTCGTTGCCGGTGAGTGGTTGCGTGATGTCCCTTTGCCTTCAGCCGCGTCAAGACCCCAGCCAGCGGCTCCTACGCTTTGAGATCGAGACGGACCCTCCGGCCCCGGTGAACGCAGAAGTGGACAGTTTCGGCAACACGAAACACGTTCTCAACATCCACCGGGAGCACCGAGCCCTCGAGATCGCCGCCCGCTCCACCGTGGAGCGCACGCCGGCCGCCCCAATCCCGGGTTCCCTGAGCGCTGGCGCCTGGGAAGAGATTCGCCCACGGCGCGATTCATTCACCCACTGGGACTTCACCCATCCCAGCCCGCTGACGCGACCCTCGCCAGCGCTGACGGCCTTCGTCGATCGCCAGGGCATTGAGCCGGACGGCGATCCGCTGCATGCGCTGCAACGGCTGTCGAGCACGCTCTACCAGAGCTTCGACTACGTCCCGGGAAGCACGTCGGCGGTTTCGCCTGTCGATCAAATCCTGGAAACCGGCCGCGGAGTTTGTCAGGACTACGCCCACGCCATGATTGCCATTGCGCGTTCCTGGGGCGTGCCTGCCCGCTATGTATCGGGCTACCTCTCCGTCACCGGTCTGGTCCAGGCCCATGCGGCAGCGCCGCTATCCGCCACCCATGCCTGGGTCGAGTGCCACCTACCCGAGCTCGGCTGGGTCGGATTTGACGCCACCAATGACAGTCTTGCCGGACCGGGGCACGTGCCATTGGCGGTCGGCCGTGACTATCGAGACGTGGCTCCGACCAGCGGCGTCTTTCGCGGCGGCGGCGAAAGCCAGATCGAGGTCGAGGTGCGGGTGCGCCCCAGCCCGCCTCGGTGATGAGCGCCGGACGGCTGGCGCTCGGCGCCGGCGCGCGGCTGTCTGCTCGTAGAATTGGGCATGGACCAGCCGCCCCCTTCCGACGCCCGCCCGACGCTCGACGAACGGTCGACTGACGGGCTGAATCCTGAGCAGCGGACGGCGGCCGAGCACCTCTTTGGGCCGCTGCTCGTTTTCGCCGGGGCCGGCACCGGCAAGACGCGCGTCATCACCCATCGGGTCGCCAGACTCGTCGCCCACGGTGTTGCCCCGTGGCACATCCTCGCCGTCACGTTCACCAACAAGGCGGCGAACGAGATGCGGGAGCGCATCGTGCACCTGGTCGGCCCGTCGGCCGGCGGCGTCAACGTCGGCACTTTCCACAGCCAGAGCCTGCGCATTCTGCGCCGCGATTTCCATCGCATCGGCTGGGAATCGGAATTCTCGATCTACGACGCGACGGACCAACTGCGGGCCGTGAAGCAGGCCATGTCGGACCTGAATCTCCCGCTCAACACCGTCAGCCCGCAGGCCGTGCGGAATGAGATCTCCCGCGCCAAGGACGAGTTGGCAACGCCCCACGAATACGCCGAGCGCGCCGACGGGTTCTTCCAAGAAACGACGGCCACCATCTACCACCGCTACCAGCGGTTGCTGCGGGATGCGCAGGCGCTCGACTTTGGCGACATGATTGCCTACGCCGTTCGTGTCCTGCGTGAATCGCCCGAGGCGCGCGCGGCCTATCACGACCGCTTCCGCTTCATTCTGGTTGACGAATACCAGGACACGAACCGCGCGCAGTACTACTTCATCCGCGAGCTGGCCGCGGGCCATGGCAACGTCTGCGTCGTCGGCGACGACGATCAGAGCATCTACTCCTGGCGCGGCGCCGACATCCGCAACATCCTGGAGTTTGAGCAGCAGTTTCCCGCGGCCTCGGTCGTGCGGCTCGAGCGCAACTATCGCTCGACGCAGCGGATTCTGGCGATCGCGAACAACGTGATCTCGAAGCTCGCCACTCGCGCCCCGAAGACGCTGTGGACCGATCGGGATGAAGGCCAGGCGCTGGGCATCATCGAAGCCATGGACGAGGAAGACGAGGCTCGCCAGGTCCTTGAGGTCATCCGCAAGCTGAGCGCCGATCACCGCGTGCCACGTCGCGATATCGCCCTCATGTACCGCACGAACGCGCAGTCCCGGGCGTTCGAGGAGTTGTTCGTGCGGCTGGGCGTGCCGTACCAGTTGGTCGGCGCGACCGAGTTCTACAACCGCAAGGAGGTCCGCGACGTCCTGGCGTACCTGCGGGCGGTCGCCAACCCGCGAGACCTGCTCAGCTTCGAGCGCATCGCCAACGTTCCCCGACGCGGCATCGGCGCCACCACGCTCAAGGGCCTCCGTGACTGGGCCGGGCAGACGGGTTTGGCCCCCGGCGAGCTGGTGCGCTGGATGGCGCAGCAAGCCGAGACGCCCGACGCCGTTGCGCCCGAGGTGCCGCTCGCTGGCCGGGCCCGCAAGGCGCTCACTGGGCTCGGCCGTGTCATGCGCAAGCTCGACATGCTCGCCGCCGAGCTTCCGGTGGGCAGCCTGATCAATGCGGTGGTGCAAGAGACCGGGTATGACGACGTGCTCGACAACGACCCGGATCGCCCGGAGGAACGCTGGGAGAATGTGGTCGAGTTGGCCGCCGCCGCCGGCAAGTACGACGAATTCGAGCCTCGCGAAGGGCTGCAGCGCTTTCTCTACGAGGCAGCGCTGGTATCGGAGGTCGACAATCTGGCCGAGCAGTCCGAAGCGATCACCATGCTCACGTTTCACGCCGCTAAAGGGTTGGAGTTCGGTGTGGTGTTCATGACGGGGATGGAAGAGGAGCTGTTTCCGCACATCCGATCCCAGGACGACCCGGACCAGATGGAAGAGGAGCGGCGTCTCGCCTACGTGGGCATCACCAGAGCCAAGGACCGCCTCTTCATGTCCTATGCGCGCTTCCGCTCGGGCTGGGGCACGCCGGTGCGCTTTCCGTCGCGCTTCCTCAACGACATTCCGCCCGAGCATGTCGTATACGAACGCCGCTTGAGCGAGCAGCCCGGCCTGCCGCCCGTCGCGCCGCTGACGCCGCGGACCGAGGAAAAGGCGCCGGCACCGGCGGAGCGCACCTTCCGTGACGGCCAGCGAGTGCGGCACCGAGTGTTCGGCGAAGGACTGGTCGTGGCCGGCCAGATCACGCGCTTCGACGAGGAAGTGACCGTGATGTTCGAGTCGGCGGGCCTCAAGCGCCTGGCGGTCAATCTCGCCAATCTGGAGGCCCTCAACTGAGCGGCCCGCTCGCCGAATGGAGCTTCATCTTCGACTTCGACGGCACCGTCAGCCCGTCGGACATGGGCCACGTTCTGTTCGACGCGCTGGCAACTCCGGAGTGGCGTGTCATCGACGCCCGCTGGGAGCGGCGTGAGATTCCCACGAGCGTGCGGGCTCGCGCCCAGTTCGCCCTTGTTGCGCCTGATCTTGCCGCGTTTCATCGGCTCATCGACGAGCAAGCCGTCGATCCGGCGTTTCCCGCACTGGCTCGCGGCCTCCAGCGCGCCGGCGCCGAAGTGCACATTGCCAGCGACGGGTTCGACATCTACATCACTCGTATGCTCGCGGCGGCCGGTCTCTCGGACCTGACGGTGGTTTCGAACCGTCTCGACGTGCGCCCCGACGCCGTCGTGCTCGAATTTCCCCACGAACGTGACGGCTGCGGCCACTGCGGCATGTGCAAGGCTCTGCCGGTGCGGCGGGCGCAGGCGCATGGGCGCCGGGTCGCCTACATCGGCGATGGCTTCTCGGACAGATGCGCGGTCGCTGAGGCCGACGTGATCTTCGCCAAGGACAGCCTGGCAGCCCATTGTGAGATCCACGGCATTCCGTACCACGCCTTCGAGAGTCTTGCCGACGTTCAGGCCTGGGTGACGCGCCGCGCCTGGATCTCCGAAAGCGGCCGCTGACATGACATTTCGCGAGCTTGCCGTCATCTTCGAGCGCTTGGACGAGATCAGCGCGCGCAACGCCATGATCGACATCCTGGCGGAGCTCTACGGCGCGGTTGGGCCCGATGAGGCCGCGCAAGTGACCTACCTGATGCAGGGCCGGCTGGTTCCGAAGTTCGTCGACCTCGAGTTCGGCGTCGCCGCGCGACTCATGCTCGAGGCGCTGGCGCAGGCGTTTGAGCGTGAACGCGCGGACGTTGAAACCGTATTTCGCGAGACGGGCGACCTGGGTACGACGGCGGAGCGGCTCACGACCCACGACGGCGCCGATCTCTCGGTCGGCGAGGTATTTCAGCGTCTGCGCGACGTGGCGGAGGCCGAGGGCGCGGGGTCGCAGGAGCGCAAGGTCCAGGGCATCGCCGCCATCCTGCGCGAGCTGGACGCGCGGTCGAATCGCTATCTGCCGCGCATTCCCCTCGGGCGCCTGCGGCTCGGCGTCGGCGATCCGACGGTGATGGACGCGCTGTCGGTCGCCAGAGTCGGCGACAAGTCCGAGCGCAAGGTGATCGAGCGCGCCTACAACCTCACCAGCGACTTGGGACTGGTGGCGCACGACTACGTCGCCGAAGGGCGCGACGCCATGGAGACCGCGGCGGTTCGCGTGGGCTACCCCGTCCGCATGGCCCAGGCCGAGCGCCTTTCAAGCGGCGCCGAGATCATCGACAAGATCGAATGCGCCGCCGTCGAGGCGAAGTTTGACGGCTTCCGGGTGCAGATTCACCGCGATGGGCCGAGTGTCAGCATCTACAGCCGGAACCTGGAGGACATGACGGGAATGTTCCCCGAGGTGACGCAGGCTGTGCTGACGCAAGTTCGGGCCGAGCAAAGCATCTTCGAGGGCGAAGCGATGGGCATTGATCCGGAGAGCGGGGAGTTTCTGCCCTTCCAGGTCACCATGTCGCGCAAGCGCAAGCACGGCATCGAGGAAGCGGCCGCCAAGATGCCCCTGACCGTGCAGGCGTTCGACGTGCTCTTTGACGGTGAGGACGTGACCACGCTCCCGTTCAGCGAGCGTCGCCAGCGGCTGCAGGACCTGATCGGACCCGGTGACGGCATCGTGGTCTCACGGGTGATCGAGACCGATGACCCGGCAGCCATCGACCGATTCTTTGGCGATCAGGTTGACGCGGGCCTGGAGGGCGTGCTGGCCAAGCGCCTTGACGCTCCCTATGAAGCGGGCAAACGCAACTTCAGCTGGATCAAGCTCAAGCGCAGCTACTCCGCGGCGCTCAACGACACCCTCGACTGCGTGCTGGTGGGCTACTGGCGCGGTCGGGGCAAGCGCGCCGCCTGGGGCATCGGGGCGCTCTTGAGCGCCGTATGGGATCCTGAATCCGAGACCTTCAAGACCATTGCGCGCATCGGCACCGGCTATTCCGATGAGGAGTGGGTCCGCATTCGGGAGATGCTCGACGCCCACGCCGTCCCCGAGCAACCGGCCTCGGTCGACTCGCACGTGACGCCGGACGTGTGGAGCGCGCCCACCTACGTCGTGGAGGTCCTGGCCGATGAGATCACGCTCAGCCCCACGCACACTGCCGGTCGCACGGAAACTCAGCCAGGCATGGCGCTGCGCTTCCCACGCGTGCTGAACTTCGTGCGCGAGGACAAAGACCCCACCGACGCCACCACGGTTGCCGAAGCGAGAACCATGTTCGAGCAGCAGACGGGCAAAGCCGGCGGGGTGTAGCGAGTTCTCACACCGCCGTGTTCCGGAATTGCGCGCCTACGGCTGCGCGGGCGGCCTCGCCGGCTCGATGACCAGCGGATGCTTTGGCTGGTAGATCCCGATCCACGCGCCACCGGGGACCTCGATGGCGGTCGCGATGCCCCACACTTCTTCACGAATCGGTTGGATCAGCTTGACGCCCTTGGCTTGCAGCCGGGCCACCGTGGCGTGAATGTCGTCGCAGAGCAGATGCAGCTCGTGATCTCGGTCGCCGTCCTCCGGGTGGAGCCCGACTTCCGTGGGCGGCAGCGCGAAGACGAGCCAGCCGTCACCGGCATTCACCCACGGAAACTCGAGCACGTCGCGAAAGAACGCCCGCGCCGCTTCAGCATCCTTGGTGAAGATCAGTGAGTGGACTCCGATGAACATGGTTATGTCCCTATGCACCTCCGGGGTGCTTTCATCTTGCCTGATGACGCGGTCCGCCTCGCTGCATTCCTCGCTATGTTGGCGGCGCAATGGAGCGGAGCGATAGAGTGCGAGGGGCGAGCCTCGGCTGCCAGTCCGACCCGGTCGCGCGGAAGGGTGCGGCCATGCAATGAAGCGAGCAGACCTCCGCGAGGCCGTGGCCGAAGCTTGGCGCGCGTTTGATCGCGCCGGGACGTTGCGGTGTCGCGTCAGCCCCGCTGCCCCGATCCTATTCTTCGGGGACTTCGATTCCTACCGCCGTTCGCCCCTGCGCGTACTGACGGTCGGGTTGAACCCGTCGAGGAAGGAGTTCCCAGCGCACCGCGAGTTCGTTCGCTTTCCGCTTGTCGAGGGTAGCGAGGGGCGTGGCCCGGATCGCTACATTGATGCGCTATGCGCTTACTACCGCACCAAGCCTTACCGCGGCTGGTTTAGCGCCTTTGAGACGGTAATCAATGGCGTGGGCGCGAGCTACTACTCAGGCGAGCTGTCGACGGCGCTGCACACAGACATCTGCTCGCCCGTCGCCACCGATCCGACATGGAGCCGACTGGGCGATGCCGATCAGAAAATTCTTGAGGCTGACGGCTGCCGGATGTGGCATACGCTACTGGACGGACTGCGCCCGCAAGTCGTGGTTCTTTCCGTTGCGAGGCTCTACATGTCGCGCATTGACTTCACGCCACTGGATGGCGAGTGGGAGGGCATCCACACGTTTGATCGGACCGCCGCCGGCGCGCTCCGTTTGCGTCCCTATGAAGTCCAGGCACGATGGTTCGAGGTCGGGGACGAGCCGTCACTTTTTGTGTGTGGCCGGGCGGCGCAGAAGCCATTTGGCCTGCTCGACAACACACAAAAGCGGGAGGCTGGCGCGATTGCATTGGAGGCGTACCGAGATGGCCGATAGCGGCTGCCCAATCCGGCGTTCGTCTGCTGCGGGCGAGCATCAACCCGGCCTTGGCGACGGTGCTTCGGGACTGTGGCAAAGGTGCAAAGCACATGCTTGACACTTTCCGACTCGACGGACGCTGCGCACTGGTCACCGGCGCCAGCCGCGGGATCGGACGGGCCATTGCCGAGGCGTTCGCCGAAGCAGGCGCCGACGTGGCGCTGGCCGCGCGCACGGTGCCCGACCTCGAGACGGTTGCCGCGGCGGTTCGGGCTCGCGGCAGGCGCGCGGTCGTGCTGCCGCTGGACGTGCGTGACGTCGCCGCCGCGGAAGGCGCTGTCGTCAAGGCGGCAGAGACCCTTGGCGGGCTCGACATTCTGGTGAACAACGCCGGGATCTACTTTCACGCAACTGTCGACGAGCTGACGCCGGAGCAATTCCAGCTCGTGCTCGATGTCAATCTTCGCGCGGCCGTGTTTGCCATGCAGGCGGCCCGACCGCTGATGCGGACGCGCGGCGGAGGCGTGATCATCAACATCAGCTCAATCGCCGCGAAGAAGGGCGGGCCCAACGTCTACGGCGCCAGCAAAGCGGCGCTGGAGAGCTTCACCCGCGGCGCCGACCGCGATTGGGCGCCGAACAACATTCGGTGCGTCGCGATCGCGCCGGGCATGATCGACACGGACATGGAGGCAGAGGTGTTGGCGGACCCGGCGCGGATCGATCCCCTGATCGAGACGACTGCCCGGGGCCGCGTGGCCCAGCCCGCCGAGGTCGCCGCCGCGGCGGTCTTTCTGGCGTCTCAGGCGGCCGACTTCATCAGCGGCACCGTGGTCGACATCGACGGCGGCCGCAGCGCGCACTACTAGCCGTGCGCGACGCATTCTCGCTTGCCGGACGCCGGGCGCTGATCACGGGCGCCAGCCGCGGTGTGGGCCGCGGCATCGCCCTCGCGTTCGCCGAGGCGGGCGCGGAAGTGGCCATCGCGGCTACCAATGCTCCGAAGTTGCAGGCTGTCGCCGCCGAGGTGCGGGGGCATGGTGTTGCCGCACACCCGATCACGGTCGACCTGGCGGACGTCGATGCCGTGTTCGACATGGTCGACCAGGCCCATTCCGCCATGGGCGGGCTGGACGTGCTGGTCAACAACGCAGCCGTCCACGGCGGCGACGCTGCCACGGACATTTTCGTCGAGGAGTTCGAGCGCCTCGTCAACGTGGACCTGCGGGCGCCCGTCTTCGCTGCTCAGCGCGCCGGGTCGTATATGCGGGCCGCGGGCGGAGGCGTGATCATCAACATCAGCTCGACTGCGGCCGTGCGCGGCCTGGGGGTCTATGGCGCGGTCAAGGCGGGGCTCGAATCGTTCACCGAGGGCCTGGCCCGATCCTGGGGCCCCGACGGCATCCGCGTGATCGCTATCCAGCCCGGGCTCATCAACACCGACGCGACGGTGTCGTTGCAACGAGACCCCGAGCGACTCGACCACTTCTTGAGCCAAACCCACCTCCGGCGCATCGGCGAGCCGCAGGACATCGCCAGCGCGGCGGTGTTCTTAGCGTCCGACGCCGCCAGCTTCATTACCGGCACCGTCCTTCCGGTGTCGGGCGGTCGCGTCTACAAGCTCTGAGGATGGTCTGAGCAAATCCGGCAGCTGAGGGAGGCCGTATGCCTGCGAGCATCCGGTGCCTGATGGGGGCCGCCGAACGCACCCGCAGCGCTCATTTGACGATGTGGCGATCGACCGATAGCCCCGCCAGACTTGGCGGGGCTGTTTCTTCAGCGGATGGGCGGCTTGATGCCGTGGCAGCGGCGGCGCTTAGCACCGGGCGCCGCGCGGCTGCGCAGGCGGGAGCGGCGGAAGGCTCGCGTCAACGCGATGTGCAAAATCACTGCGCATTGGTCACAGCGCCGGTCAGACAGCTGCTATCTACCGGCGAGGGGCGCCGTCCGGCCGTCGTCGCCGTGCGCGAGTGCCTAAGAGACTTGGCGAATGAGTTGATCGGTTGAGGCGATCGTCTGCGCGAGGTTCTTCAGCTTGTCGGATAGCTCCGACCTCGGCAGCCAACGACCGCGGAGCATAACTCCCTCGTTGTGCCTGAGCGTCTGGAGATCCTGCATCGGATTATTTCTTGTCAGAATGAGGTCCGCTCGTGCACCAACAGTCATCGTCCCGAAGTCGCCCCCGTAGCCAAGATGCGTTCCTAGGTACAGCGCCGCGGCGCTCGTACCGGCTCGCAGGGCTTCGAAAGGGCTGAGCCCCGCTTCAGCGAGGTGGTCGAGTTCGTCATGAATAGAGAATCCGTAGACAACGAATGGATTCGGAGCGTCGGTGCCCAGCAGTAGACCAGCGCCAGCATCGTGCAGCGCCTTCGTGAGAGCCCCTCGAATGCTGGCCGCGTGCTCGTGGTTCACGCGTACACTCACAGAACGTGCATTGGCCGATACCCAGCCTGCAAGCATCCGCTCGGGCACGAAGCGGAGTTCGGAGGCAATCTCGGATTCCCGCTCCGGATCCAGGGTTCTCTGGCGTCGCCATAGGACAAGCGTAGGGCAGTTCCAGGTGTTTGCGGCTGCGGTGGCCTGAGCGAGTCTGTCCAGTTGTCCTGCATCCACCCGATCAGCCCAGATCTGAGGATTCGCTGCACCGAGTTGGACTGACTTGTCCGAGCGCGCGGCGAATAGGTACCCCCAAAGGTGCTCAATGCTCGACTGCCTCGTCGTGAGAACGGCATTGATGCCGACGCGCCACGGCACATGGCCAACAACCGGCATCTGAACCTGGCCAGCGGAGGCCGTGATCGCTTCGTAGACGTTTGGCCTCAGATTGTTGTAGACCTTCACGAACTCGTATCCCCGCTCCCTCTGGCGCGCGACTTCGCTTTCCGCGGCCTCGGGAGTGGTGACGACTGTTGCCGATGGCCACGAGAGGGGCGCGTCGTCGAGGATCGGCCCTGCCGTGTGCATTGTTGGTGCGAGCACGTCTTCACGGTTCATGCGGTCAATTAGGGCAAGGTCTGCTGGTCGCCCCCACATGTTCCTGATCGTCGTGACACCGTTCGCGACGAGCATGACCATGAATCCCGCCTGAATCTCAATCAGCCTCTCCGCCAGAACGCGGTGCACAGATGATTGGGACTCATGAATTGTCTGGTCTGGAACCGGTGCATGGATGTGCATATCGGCCAGTCCCGGCATCAGGTACCTTCCCAGGCCGTCCACTTGCTGAATTTGGGCCGGAACATCCACGGTCGATGCAGGGCCGATCCAAACGATCCTCCCGTCCGCGACGCCTACCGTGCGGCTGGCCAGCACAACCTCGACATCCATCGGTACGACGTTCACGTCGACGAAGGCGAAGTCCCAACGGCTGGTGTCAATCTGGGGATCTGGTGGCGGATCGCCACACGCGGCTACAGCCGATCCAAGGCTCCCGACTGCCCCAAGCCCCGCGAGCCTCAGGAACTCACGTCGCGCATGCTGTCGGATCATTCAGATCCTAGGTGGGAAGATTGGAGTCCGTCTCCGAATGGCTGCAATTTGGGCCATATGGACACCGTGCCACACTGTTTGAGGACGGAACATCGACCTGAATTGCTCCGGGGTCGGTGAAGGGCACTAGGCCGACGCGGGGCTTGAGACTTGCTTGATGATGCAGTGCCTGGAAGTGCTCTGAAGAAGTCCACGGGCGGCAGGGAAGATCATCGCGGGCTATCGGTGCCCGGTGGGAGACGCGACGGGCGCAATTGCTACAGCGAATGGACGGCGTGACCCGGTGGCGGCGGCTGGAGCAGTGGATTCGCCCCTGCTATCCCACGGTACCCGCCACATGCGCGGATCACCGCGCGTCACAAGCGCCTGGACGATCAGTGGCGCCGGTTGTTGAGAACTTCCCTAGGAAGCCCAACGCCTATAATCCAGCTCTGTCCGCCCCACCTGATTCCCCATGATCGACCGCGAGCAAGTGGTGCACGTGGCGGCCCTGGCGCGCCTGGCGCTCTCGGACGCCGAGATCGACCGCATGCAGGCCGACTTGCAGCAGATCTTGCAAGCGTTCGAGGCGCTCAATGCGCTCGACGTTGCCGAGGTGGCTCCCACGGCGCAGGTGATTCCCCTCGCGAGCGTTGAGCGTCCCGACGCTACCGAGGCGCCGCTGTCGCGCGAAGGCGTCATGCGCAACGCTCCGCGTGTGGAGCGGGACCAGATTCGCGTCCCCGCCGTCCTCCAGGAGGAATAGCGCGAGTGCCTGACCGCCCGGCTGACCCGAGGTCGTCGCGTGGCTGACGACCTCTTCCGGCTCACCGTCACCGAGGCGGATGCTGTCTTGGCGGCTGGAGACATCTCCTCTGTGGACCTTACCCGCAGCGTGCTGGATCGCATCGACGCCGTCGATGGGCGCACTGGGGCATACCTGCTGGTCACGGCCGATGCTGCGCTCGCGCAGGCGCGGGCGGCGGATGCCCGCCGAGCGGGCGGCGACGTGGGCCCGCTGGTGGGCATTCCGCTGGCGATCAAGGACGTGCTCTGCACGGAAGGCATCGCGACCACCTGCGCCTCGCGCATCCTCGAGGGCTTCGTGCCCCCGTACGACGCCACCGTCGTCGAGCGGCTCAAGGCCGCCGGCGCCGTGCTGGTGGGCAAGACGAATATGGACGAGTTCGCCATGGGGTCGTCCAACGAGAACTCGGCGTATCACCCCGTGCGAAATCCGTGGGACTTGTCGAAGGTGCCGGGCGGATCGAGCGGCGGATCGGCCGCCGCGGTTGCAGCGAACGAGTGCCTGGCCGCGCTGGGCTCGGACACCGGGGGCAGCGTGCGGCAGCCCGCGGCGCTGTGTGGCTGCGTGGGCCTCAAGCCAACCTACGGACGCGTGTCGCGCTATGGGTTGGTGGCGTTCGCGTCATCGCTGGATCAGGTAGGTCCGCTCACGAAGTCGGTGCGCGATGCGGCCGTGCTGCTGATGGCCATTTCCGGTCATGACCCGCGCGATGCAACGTCGCTACCCGAGCTGGTGCCGGACTATGCGGCAGAGCTGGACGGAAGCGTTGAAGGACTGCGAATCGGGGTGCCCGCCGAATATTTCGGGGAGGGCATCGACCCCGGCGTGGGCGCGGCCGTGCAGGATGCAATCGGCGTCCTCGAAGCCAACGGCGCCGAGCTCCGAGAGCTTACGCTGCCGCACACCGAATACGCGCTGCCGGTCTACTACGTCATCGCTCCGTCCGAGGCCAGCGCCAACCTGGCCCGTTACAACGGCGTGAAATACGGGCTCTCCGACCCGCAGGCCGTTGACGTGGACGAGATGATGGCCACCGTGCGTGCGCAGGGCTTCGGCACTGAGGTCAAGCGGCGCATCATGCTGGGCACGTTCGCGCTGTCCTCCGGCTACTACGACGCCTATTACCTACGTGCCCAGAAGATACGAACTCTTATCAAGCAGGATTTTGATACGGCGTTCGAGTCGGTTGACGTCATCGCCGCACCAACGTCGCCCACTACCGCCTTCGATCAGGGCGACCGAACTGCCGATCCGCTGGCGATGTACCGGGCCGACCTGCTCACGCTGCCCGCGTCGCTCGCCGGGCTTCCGGCCATCAGCGTGCCGTGCGGCTTCGTCGACGGATTGCCCGTCGGACTCCAGCTGATCGCCCCGCCGCTGCAAGAGGCGCGGTTGCTACGCGTGGCCGACGCCTACGAACGACTGCGGGCCAAATCGGCGAAGCCGCTTCAGGCCGTGGAAGCATGACGGTGCATCCCGACTACCGGGTGGTCATTGGTCTCGAGACGCACGTGCAGCTCAAGACTGCCAGCAAGATGTTCTGCGGCACCAGCGCGGCCTACGCCTCGGCGCCGCCCAATACGCTCGTGTGCCCGGTTTGCCTCGGGATGCCGGGAGTGCTGCCGGTGATCAACTCGGCAGCCGTCGATCTCACGATCATGACGGGCCTCGCCCTGCACAGCGACATTCCACCGCATGCGAAGTTCGACCGGAAGAACTACGCGTATCCAGACTTGATGAAGTGGTATCAGATTTCGCAGTACGACATGCCGCTCTGCGTCGGCGGCTGGCTGGAGATTGACGCGGCCGGCGAGACCCGCCGCATCCACATCACCCGCGTCCACCTGGAAGAGGACACCGCCAAGCTCACGCATGTCGTGGGTGACGACGGCCAACCGGCGAGTCTGATCGATGTGAATCGCTCTGGCGTGCCGTTGATGGAGATCGTGACCGAACCGGACATCACCAGTGCCGAGGAAGCCATTGCCTATGGCCTCAAGCTGCGCAACATCCTGCGCTGGTTGGGCGTGTCCACGGCCAACATGCAGGACGGGGCGCTGCGAATCGACGCCAACGTCTCGGTGTGGCCCGCCGACGCAGCGGTCGGCAATGCCAAGGTCGAGGTCAAGAACATGAACTCATTTCGGGCGCTGGGGCAGGCGCTCGACTTCGAGATCGAGCGCCAGATCGCGCTGCGCGAGCGCGGCGAGCGGCTCGAGCAAGAGACGCGCGGCTGGGACGAGGGCGCCGCCCGCACCGTGCCCCAGCGCACGAAGGAGTACGCCCACGACTACCGCTATTTCTCGGAGCCGGACCTGCCGCCGCTCGCCATCACGCGTGAGCGCGTGCAGGGGTTGGCCGAACGCCTGCCGGAGTTGCCGGATGCGGTTCAGCAAAGGCTCATCGATGCACTCGGCGTGGCTCTGGAGGACGCCGACGAGCTGATCGAGGACCGTGACCTGACCGCCTATACCCTTGACGTGATCGAGCGGCATGACGGATCGGCCGCGGAAGTGGTGACGTGGGTGCTGCAGGACGTTCGGCGGTTGCTCAATCTGCGGGAGATCGACTCGCCATCCATCCCGATTCCCGCCGCATCGATGGCGCAACTGCTGGCGCTGAGGGCCAAAGGCGAGCTGAGCAGCACCATGGCGGCCGCGGTGCTGGAGGAAATGTTTGATTCTGGGAAGTCGGCGGCGGAAATTGTGGATGCCCGAGGCCGGCAGATCAGCGACACCGACACCCTTGTTCAGGTTGCCTGCGACGTCATGGCGGCCAACCCGCAAGCGGTGGCGGACTACCATGCGGGCAAGGGGCGCGCGATTCAGTTCTTGATGGGCCAGGTCATGCGACGCACGCGCGGCCAGGCCAATCCGGGCAAGGTGACCGAGCTGCTTCGTGTCGAGCTCCATCGTGACCTGACGACGTGAGGTGGCTATGAGCGCCATGCAGTCGACGGACGCGGACAGCGCCCATCCCAGCGCCTACGAGACGGCGCTGCGCCAGTTCGACGATGCTGCGGACATCCTCGATTTGCACGCCGACGTGCGCGAGATCCTGCGCCGTCCGAAGCGGGAGTTGGTCGTCAATTTTCCCGTGGAGATGGACGACGGGGCCATCCGCATGTTCCGCGGATATCGCGTCCATCACAACATTACGCGCGGGCCTGCCAAAGGGGGGATTCGCTTTCACCCCCAGGCCGACCTGGACGAGGTGCGCGCGCTCGCGATGTGGATGACCTGGAAGTGCGCCGTCATGAACCTGCCCTACGGCGGCGCCAAGGGCGGCGTCGAGGTCGATCCGCACAGCCTCAGCCTGACAGAGCTGGAAAACCTGACCCGACGGTATGCCAGTGAGATTGCCGTCCTCATCGGTCCGGAGTTTGATATCCCGGCGCCGGACATGGGGACCAATGCCCAAATCATGGCCTGGATCATGGATACCATCTCGATGCACGCGGGACACTCGATCCCCGCGGTCGTCACCGGCAAGCCGGTGGCCGTTGGCGGGTCGGAAGGACGAGCAACCGCCACATCCCGCGGAATGCTCGAGGTGACGCTGGCGATCCTGCAACGCCAACGGCTCGATCCTCAGGGTATGCAGGTGGCGGTGCAGGGAGCCGGCAACGTCGGGCTGGGCGCCGTGCGCCTCTTCCATGATGCCGGGTTCCGCGTTGTGGCCGTCAGCGACAGCCAGGGTGGGGCGTATCGCGCGTCCGGGCTTGACCCCACGATCGTCGAGCGCCATAGCGCCGCGGGCGGCTGGATGCCGGAGCTTCCCGATGCCGACCGTATTACCAATCGTGAGCTGCTGGAGCTGCCGGTCGACATACTGGCGCCGGCAGCCGTCGAGGGTCAGCTCACGGACGCCAATGCTTCGCGTGTCAAGGCGGCGATTGTGGTCGAAGGCGCCAACGGCCCGACGACGCCGGCGGCTGACGCTGCGTTTGCCGATCGCGGGATCATCGTGATTCCCGACATCCTGGCGAACGCCGGAGGCGTGACGGTGTCCTATTTCGAATGGGTGCAGGACCTGCAGCAGTTTTTCTGGACCGAGGCCGAGATCAATGATCGTCTGGCCCGACAGATGCGGGACGCCCTGGATACCGTCGTCGCCACCGCGGAGCAGAGAGGCGTTACCCTGCGGCAGGCGGCCCATGTGCTGGCGATCTCCCGCGTGGCCGAAGCCGTACGGCTGCGAGGGATATATCCGTAGGGTCGTTTGCCCGCGCGGTCCGTCTCAGTAGGCGGCGCCGTCGCGCACGGCCTGCCACGAGAATGGGCGGCCGTCGTCGAAGGTGGCGCCAACGTCCGCGAACGCGTCGCGCCCCTCATCGGCGGGGTTGTAGAGGCGCGTCGGCGAGTTCAGCAGGACCGCGGGCCGGTCGCCGATGACCATGAAACCATGGTGGACGAGCCGTGGAATCAGCACGCAGTGCTGCGCGTCGTCGCCCGCGACCTCGCCGAGTGGCAGCAAATCGAGCGTGCCGCGCGTTGGCGAGTCAAGCCGCCCGTCCCACAGGGCGAGCACGATTGATCCAGCCGCGACGATGAAACGGTCTTCCTGGTGCCGGTGCACGTGCCACTCATCCTCGTCGCGTGCCAATCCGGCCGGCGTGACCGAGTAGTAGGTCTGCGCGAACGCCCGAGCGTCCGGATCGTAAATGTCCGGCCAGTCGGTTCGGAGGATCTCCACCAGCGTGCCCGACTCGTCCCGATTGACACGCAATGGCCGCGCGACGGCATCATGAATGCGCAGGTGAAACCGCACCCGTCTCCTCGCTCTCCATACCCGGTGGGGCAGTGTAGGCGAACCCAGAGCGGATCCGGGAAACCCAAGCTTTTCTTGACACATGTAAGCTTCACTTGACATATGTGGGGAGCCGGAGTGCTAGCATGCTTGAGCGACTTGAAGGACAGGTCAGGCACTGATGCCTCGCACGAGTCCGAGCCCTGCGACGCGGATGTCGTATCAACGTCGGCAGCGTGTCCGCGACACTGCCATGCGCATGGCGCGCACCATCGGCACCGAGTATCCCGACCTGCGCGTCACCATCGACGTGGAGAGCGTGGATGGCGAGGACGCGTTTGTCTGGATCGAGTTGCTGCGCGGGCTGCGGCCGGTCGGCCTTCCCGCGTTCATCGACCGTCTGGCGCGACAGTGCGCCCGCCGGACCGGCTTCTGGATCGTGCCGCGACTCGTCAGCACGAGTGTTGACTCCCAGCCGGAGTTGCGTCTGCGACCGCGTGTGGGCTCCGCCCGACCGTTCGCCACCTAGCGGCTAGCTGTCCAGCTCGTCGATCGCCACCCGCCGGCCGTTGGCGTGCGACTCGTAGGCGGCATGCACGATTTCCACCGCGCGCCGCCCGATGTCCCCCGGCGATGAATTGGAGTCCGTGAGCCCCAGCGTCAGCTCCACCAGCTCGTGGGGTGGTCCGTCGCAGCGATAGGCCCCATCGTCCACGCCGACGGCAAGCTCATGGTTGTCGCCGTCATCCCGAAACACGGCAAGCCGCGCCCGATCGATGTCGTACAGCAGTGCGCCCTCGCTGCCGAAAATGCGCAGGTCGAGCTGGAAGCGCGCACCCACGGGAACGCCAGCCGTGCCCGAGACCGACGCCAGGGCGCCGCCGCGAAAGTGCACGGTCAGGGCATTGTGTAGGTCGATCCGAGCGCCGCCGTCTCCCATGGCCGCGTAAACCGCCTGGGGTTCGAGATCCGTCAGCCAGGTGAGCAGACCGAGCGCGTGGCTGAGCTGCGCCTGGCCGTAGCCTCCTTGGGAGAGTTCGGGGTCCGTGTAGTTGTCAAACTCGGGCGCAACGAGCGGCGGCTCGCCGAAGCGGAAGGCGGTCCCCATGAAGAATTCCCTCGACGGCGATCCCATATGACACGCGACGTGCTCCACCGCGCCCACCGCGCCGCTTTCCATCAATTGCTTGGCGCGCACGGTGAGCGGCCGGTGGTGCCAGCCGTATGACACCAGCAGCTGACGCCCGGTGTCGCGCGCCAGCGCGACCAGTCGGCGAGCGTCTCCGGCGCGAGTGCACATCGGCTTTTCGACGAGCACGTGGCAGCCCGATTCCAGCGCGGCGCTTGCATGTTCGGCATGGTGCCGGTGCGGTGAGGCGACGATGACGGCGTCGAGGTTGTGGCTGAGAAGGTCGTCGACGTCCGCGGTGGCATGCGCGAAGCCGAAGTGCCGCCGCACCCGCGCGAGCACCTCGGCGTCGAGGCCGCACACGGCCACCATCTCAACGTCGTTTCGCGCGGCCAGCAGCGGCATGTGGTTGGTGGTGGCCCACCAGCCCGCCCCGATGAATCCGAGGCGGGCCTTGCGGCTGGGATGCTGTGGCCGACGCGCCGCCTCCGCGACCATCTCGTCGGAGAGGATGCCCACGTCCGTGCGGGGGGCATCCGCGTTCGATGCGTCCGCCCCGGATGCCGTCGTCATGGTGTGCCCGTTTCCTGTGCGCAAACCCAATTCCCTGGGGGAGGCGGGTGGTGCGGATTCATGTGCGGATGGCGTCCAGCGTCTGTCGCTGCGCGGCGGTGAGCGTCCAGCCCGTGGCTCCGCACAGCTCATCGACCCGCTCGGGCCGCTCGGTCTTGGGGATGGCCATCACCCGGTCACGGTCCAGCAGCCAGCGGATCGCGACTTGCGCCGGGGTCTTGCCGGCCTCGTCCGCGACCTGCCGGATGACAGTGGAATCGGGTCCGGCAACGACTCGTCCGAGCGCCAGCGGCGCGTAGGCGATGACGGTGATGTCGTGCGCCTGGCAGTAGGGCAGGACATCCGCTTCGATTCGACGGTCGAGGACGCTGTAGGGCATCTGATTCGACACCAGCGGGGAAGTCTCGAGGGCATCCTGCGCAGCCGCCATTTGCTCGACGTTGAAGTTGCTCACGCCGATGTAGCGAATCACGCCATCGGCCACCAGTTGCTCCATGGCGGCCATGGTTTCGGTGATCGCAATCGTCGCGCTGGGTGAGTGAATCTGGTAGAGATCGATGACGTCGATGCCGAGTCGCTCGCGGCTGGCGAGCGCATGCGAAATCACGCTGTCATGCCGCAAGTTCTGCGCGCTGACCTTGGTGGCCACGAAGGCCGGCGCGCCCGCTTGCTGGAGCTCGCGCCGGACGATCCGTTCGGCCCCGCCCGGCTCATCATTGACGGCGTTGTAGGACTCGGCCGTGTCGATGAGGTTGGCGCCAAGCTCGATCGCGCGCCCCAGAACACCCGGCTCACCGTGATAGCGGGCGGTGCCAAACCCGATGCTCGGAATCATCTGATCCGTGGGACCGAGGGGCGCGTAGTCCATGGGTATCTCACTTGTTGCCGTGGTCGCCGACTCCTAGTGTAAGCCCGCCGCCAGCGTGCTTGGCTAGCCCGCCGTCTGCTCCCTCAGCATGCGGACGAGTCGGACTATCGAAGGGCGATCAGGTGCGAGCCGGTGAGGGGACCGATCCGCACCTGGTTAGGCGTCACTTCGATGTCGGGCGGCAAGGGTGTGGCGTCGAGCGCAACTGACTCGCCATCCCGTCGGACGATGTTGTGCTGAAATGCCGGGCGGTCGAGCACAACCGTCGCGGCAACCCCATCCGGCAGATCGACCTCCAACTCAATGCCGGCTTGATCCGCCTGCCATTCCAGGTGCAGGTCGCCGTGTGGCGTGGGATAGGCGCCGCGCGCCCATGCCAGATCGCCGGGGCAGGGTCGGATCTCGCACGTAGCGAAGCCGGGTCCGGTGGGCATCACGCCCAACACGCGCTTGGATAGGGCATAGCCCACACAGCAACCGCTGGTATGCACCAGACTGCGTTCTCCGGCCACGTTCGGTTGGTCCTGTACGCCAAACGCCGCATCGCTGTCGATGGGCCGGTGCCCGGTAAAGGGTCCCCAGCCTTCCCAGATCGTCGGCACGTCCTCCCAGTCGAGCATGGGTCCGTAGCGGTCGCGCATGAGCTTCATCGCGGGCGCCGCCGCTCCCGCGATCATCATGCCGTCGACGACGAACCCCATGAATGCCGGCGTGGCCCGCACGGTGTCGGGATGCTCGGCCGCCAGATAGGCGCCGATGCGAGGAATCTGGTCGGCGGTCGCGACGCCGTAGAGCACCGCGTATGCATTGGCGAGTTCGCTCACGACCCCGGTCAGGCGGCCGTTGTGGTGGCTGTCAGCGTAGACGCCCCTCGCGTCATCCCACAGCTCTCGGCGAATGGCTTGCCGCACGTCCGCGGCGATGCCCCGCCAGATTTCCGCGTCCCTGGCGGTGCCGACGTGATCGGCGAGCCACGCGGCGTCTTCAAGTGATTTGACATAAAGTGCATTCGCAATCGTATTGGCCCCGCGCAGGTCCACCGGCGCCCAGTCCTGCCAGTTCCAGTAGGGCAGGTCACGCAGCAGCCCCATCGCGTCTCGATGCGGTTCGAACCAGTCCATGACCCGCGGCACCGTGCGGTAGAGCTCGTCGAGAACCCAGGATTTCCCGGTGAACAGGTAGTGGTCGCGAACCTTGATGCTCCACTGCAGGGGAAACGGCATCCAAATGTGCGTTTGCGCTGAGCCGGGCGGATAGGCGGCTCGGATCAAGCCGTCGCCGCGCGTACTGAGCGTTGCCTGGCGCAGGAAGCGGTCGGCCAGTTCGATGTCGCCCCAGGTCGACAGGACGTGATGCAGGATGGCGCTGGCGTCCCCGAGTCGGAAGACGACGCGCTCGCGGTAGAACTCGTGCTCCAGGTCGTCCTTAAGTCCGATGTACGTCGTGTTGACGCAGGCATCCCATAGCCGCGTGAGGGTCGGGTCCGAGCACTGGAAGGTGGCGCGCGGCTTGCGGTCGGGATAGGCGTATTCGTTGACCGACACGCCGTGGATCTGCACCGGGGCGTACGGGCTGCGCACCGCGACGTGGAGATAGCGGAACTGGCGATAGTCGCTCAGTTCCCACGTCTGGGTGCCCGCGCGCGTGATGTATCGATCGCCGTAGGCCATGCCGTTGTGCACGCGCCCACCCTGCAAGTGCTGGCCGTGCGTGAAGTCGATCAAGACGCCTGGCGGGGCGGTCAGCTGGATCCGCGGATAGCCGTCGAGCTGCCGGCCGAAATCGAAGATTGCGAACGGTACGCGCCGACCTTCGAGGTACCCGGCGAAACAGCCGTTGAACTCGGCCGTGGCCGGGCCGGGCTGCAGCGCGGCGTCGATGTTCCGGATGCCGGCATGGTCGAGCGGGCGGTGCACTTCGGCGTCGAGCACCCGCGCGATGTCCGTTTGATGGGCCGCGCCCAGGTCGACGACCTCCCCCTGCGCCACGACGCGTTGCGGCCATACCTCGCGCTCGACCAGCATCGGCGTCTCGCGTTCCTCCAGCAGCACCCACACGAGCCCGCGTTGCGGAATTACCCAAGCCTTGTCCCATCCGGCGTCGTCAAATTCGGGTTCCATCCAGTCGACGGGGTCGGCGGCAGCGTCGTAGATCTCGCTGGTCCCGATGAGATAGGAGATATCGCGGGCTGCGCGATCCCAGCCCCTGGCTGGACGCACGCGCCAATCGCCGCTCGTTCCGCTGATCTGACGGCTGCCGTCAGCAAAATCGACTTCGAGCTCGGCCCACAGCCCCGCACGCTCGCCGTAGGCGTAGGCGGAGCCCTGCGAGGGCGTCCATCCGCTATCAAGGTTGTTCGGGCCGTAGTGATACGCCCGCACGGCCACTACGTTCTCGCCGGTGCGCAGCATTGCGCCCACGTCGTAGGTATTGAAGCTCTTGCGGGTCGGGTCGCTGCGCGCGGGACCGCGTCCTACATAGCGGCCATTGACGAACAGCACATACCGGTCGGAGGCGGTGACATGCAGACGTGCCGCGATCAGTTCCCGGCGAACATGTATCCGTCCCCGGGCGAAGAGGAAGAAATGATGAGGCTTGGCCTCGCCCTCGATCCATATGAACTGGCCGGTGCGATGCCGCACCGGCCACACCGCCGGCCTATCAGTCGCTGCCATGGGTCACGTCTGCCACGCGAGCCGCGTCACGCGACTCGGACGATAGCGCGCTAGGGCTCGACCGGATACACCGTGGAGTCGGGGAAGAAATTGAACCACCCGAACCAGTAGGCCAGATGGCCCGGCAAGCGCTCGAGCCGCTCGCCGCTCGGCCCGAGCAGCGCGTCCTCTGTGACCTGCCAGACGGCGCCGCTCTGGTCCACCAGCGCTTGCGGGTCGGCGCCGGCGGCGAACACCAAGCCTCCCCCGTCGTAGGCGCGGACCTCGGCCCCCGCTCTCCAGATCGCAGTTCCGCTTACCGTGCGGTCGAAGCCTTCCCCCTTGAGATTTCCGCGCGGCGCCACGATCACGACGCTTTGCCCCGCAAGCTCATCATTCACGACCACGCGCTCCGTCAGCAGCTTGGTGGGATAGGCGCGCCGGAGGCCGTTGACAGTGAGGCCAAACACGCGATCTTTGGTGCGGAGCCTGTCGCTCTCGAACGGCACCGGGAATCGCGTCTCCGGGCTGGCGAAATAGGAGCCGTACGCAGCGCCCGGGGTATATGAGCGAAAGTGCCCGGTTTCGATATCGAGCGCCAGCGAGTCGGGGTGTTGCGCCGTCCAATCGGCCCACGTTGAGACGACGACGGGCAGGATGTTGAGCCGGACATCGCTCGTCGCGAGGCGCCCAAGCACCGGTTCTCCGCTCAGCTGATTCCACAGTGACATGGTGTTGCGGTCGTACATCAGCTTGTTGCTGCGCATGAGCAACCCGGAGGTGCCAAAGGTGTAGACGGCGTCGTCGACCCTGCCGTCGAACAGCACCCCGGCGCCGCAGAGGGTGCAATAGGCCAGCGAGACCGGGACGCCGCCGACGACATCGTTGACCATTTCGTGCCAATCCACGATCCGCAAGGGGTACGCGCGGCGGTCGCCGTTGATCGACACGCCGAACAGCAGATCGTCGGGCTCGAGATAGTCGACATCCGCCGCAGGGCGGAAGGCCGGGTTTTCCAGGGGTGGAATGCCGTCCACCCGCACGCCGCCCCAGACGACTTCTTCGGAGCGAACCTTGCCGGGATCCTCACCTTGGAAGAATGTGGTCATGAGCGGATCGATCGCTCCCAGCAGCCAGCCCTTCCACTCAGTGAACCCCGGCGGCGCTTGCAGGCTGGATCGCCCGTACCACTTCGTCCATCCTGAGGTGTAGACGAAGACATGGCCTGTCATCGCCTTGAGGGCGTTCAGCACACCCGGTACGCCGGGGCCGCGGATGACGGCGAATTCGTTGAACCGTATGAACTCGATGAGCACGGCTATGAACCGCTCATCGCCGGACGCCACCACCGCGTCGACGATTGCACTGGTGCGAGACATGTTTCGGCGTTGCAACAATCCCACGAGCAGGACCGCGACGTCGGCGTCGTCGAACGGCGGCTCGGGAATCGGAACCTCCGTAGCGACCGGGGCTGCTGTGGGCGCTGCCGTCGCGACGGCCTGAATCGTCTGCTCCGGGCCGGGGCTAATGCTTGGGGTCGCGGTTGTTGGGGGTTTAGGTGCGGCCGTAACGACTATGGGTGTCAAGCCGTCCGTCGCAGTCGACTCGGCGCCGCAGGCCGCCAGCGTCAATGTCGCGGCCGCGCCCATGCCGCCAAAAAGCAGCCGCCGGCGGCTTGTCAGCAGGCGACGGTTGCGAGGGGGCGAGGATTCAGGCGGAATTGCAGGCGTCCGTAGGTTCAAGGCAGTCCCATTGAAGTGGTCTACGGCCTCCAAGTCTGGACGGTTTCTTAGCATGTGGCGAATTGCCGGCGTTTCCTGCCATGCTAGTCGCCAGTCTCACTGGTGGCGCCGCCCGTATGCATATGCCTGAGCCGGACATCATCGACGCGCACGTTCACGTCTGGAGCGCCGATACGGAGCGGTTTCCGCTGGCGCCGGGATTCGGCCCCGAGGACTTTTGGTTCCCGAGCTTCGACGGTGCGGAGCTTGCGGCCCGCGCCGAGCCGGCCGGCGTGCGCCGATTCAACCTCGTGCAGATGACGTGGTACGGCCTCGATCACTCGTACATCCTCGACCTCATCCAGCGCGACCCGCGGCGCTTCGCGGGAACCGGGATCGTGCCGGCAATTGTGGACGTCGGCCTGCCGGACCCCGACCGCGCGATGCAGGCGCTGGCCGAGCAGGGCATTCGGGCATTCCGTGTCCGCGGGCAATCAGCCCGCCCGGCGATGCCGGGCGGCAATCGCTGGCTGGACCATCCCTCGTTCGAGGCGATGTTTCGGATGTCGGCCACGGGGAACCTGCCGCTTAGCTTCCTCTGCGGCGCCGACGATCTACCGGAGATCGACCGCATGTGCGCCGAGCATGGCGACGCGCCGGTGATCATCGATCACCTGGCCCGCCTGGGACCGGCCACGGGTGCGACGCCGGACGACGTGGCGGCGCTGTGTGCGCTGGCCCGTCACCCGCGAGGGATGGTGAAAGTGAGCGCGTTCGGCGCGCTGAGCCGCGACGGCGCGCCCTATCTGGATATGCTGCCGATCATTCGCCGCGTCCTGGACGCCTTCGGGCCGGAGCGATGCATGTGGGCCAGCGATAGCCCCCTGCAGACCGTGGCTCCGCACAGCTACGACACGTCGGTTGGCCTGCTGGCCGAGCACGCCGACTTTCTCAGCAAGGACGACCTCGCCCACCTGCTGCACGGCACCGCCGAGCGTGTCTTTTGGCCGGACTGATCCGTGCCGGTGACATCCCGGTAGGGCACAATCACGCGGGTCAATGGATTGGAGGCCAACGGTGGCAGGTGATTTTGACGGTCGCGTTGCTCTGGTGACGGGCGCGGCCCGCGGAATGGGACGAGCGATAGCCGAGCTCTTGGCGGCACGCGGTGCGCAGGTGGCGGTCAACGACCTGAACTCCGAGGCGACGGCCGCGACGGCTCAGGTCCTTGGAAATGAGTCGCTGGCGGTGGCCGGCGACGTGTCCGATCCGAACCGTGTTCGCGCCATCGTGGCGGAGGTCGCCGACCACTACGGCCGGCTGGACGTGCTGGTCAACAACGCGGGCATCGCCTACCACCGCAGCATCGAAGAGATCACCGATGAGGAATGGTCCCGCGTGTTCGCGGTGAACGTGCAGGCCGTGTTCACGTTCATTCAGGCCGCGATCAAGCCCATGGCCGCCAACGGCTACGGGCGAATCGTCAATTTTTCGTCGACGGCGGGCAAGAACGTGAGCACCGTGGCGGGCGCCCACTACACTGCCTCCAAGGCGGCCGTGCTCGGCATCACGCGCGCGTCGGCCCTTGAGCTCGCGGTGCACGGCATCACGGTCAACTCCGTGTGCCCGGGCATGATCGACACGCAGATGATCAAGGACGCGTGGCCCCAGGAACGCATCGACGCGTATATCCCCTCGATCCCGCTGCAGCGCATGGGCCAGCCGTCGGAGGTCGCGGAGCTTGTGGCCTTCCTGGCGTCCGAGCGTGCCGGCTACATCACCGGCGCCGCGGTGGACATCACCGGTGGGGAGCTGATGGTGTGAGCGCCGTCGCTTGAGTCATTGGCGCGGCGCGGATGAGATTCAGGCCCAGCTGTGCGGGCCGGTGAATCCGCTACCGACAAAATTCACGCCCGATGGCGAGATCGACCCGGACGGGATGCGGGCCACGATCGACGTATCGCTGGACGCCGGCGTCGAGGTCATCATGCTCACTTGGGGCGAGTCGCTCGTGTCCTTGCTGACGGACGACGAGGTTGCGGACATTCACCGCATCGTGATCGACCATGTCGGCCGGCGCGCGGTCACCATCGCCTGCGATGCGATGTGGGGCCTAAATAAGGCGCGCGAGTTCGCGTCCTATGTGGACGAGCTGGGGTTCGATTTGTACATGGCCCGCCCGGCGGAGTGGGCGCGGGGCACGCCCGAGTCCCTGGCGGACTGGTATCGCGGCGTGGCCCAGCAGACCCGCGTGATGTTCGTCGGCAACGTGCCGCTGCGGACCTGCGAATTGGTCGAGGACGAGCCGAATCTGCTGGCATTCAAGGAGGACATCGACCTCGCCTACGCCCACGAGGTCCTGATGCGGTGGGGCGACCGCTGGCCCATGACCGGCGGCGGGGGCATGAAGCGCCACCACCTGCTGTGGCCCCACGGGTGCCGCTCGTGGCTGGACGTGTTCGTGCGGTCCTACCCAAAGCCGGCCATGACGTACTGGGACGCGGTGCAACGGGGCGACGATGCCACGGCGTGGGCGGCGATTGAGCGCTCCGAGCTGGCGATTGCGTCGCTGGTGGCGGCGTGCCGGGTTGGCGGCAACGGTTTCTTCGCCTCAATGGGCGAGGCGCACGGCGTATCGCCTCGCTGGCGGAGATCTCCAGCACCGAATGCCACCGACGAGGAGATCGCCGCGCTGCGTGACGCGCTGCGGGCGCTGAATCTGGCCTGACGCCCGCGGAAGCCAGCTCCCATCGGGCGCGCCATTGAGCCCCAGCGCCGTGCGAGCTACGGTTCGAGGGTCGCCTGCCAGGCACCAACCATGCGCATTACCGACATTCGCTCGCTGCTGCACCACCCCGCGCGGCTGACGTTGATTGAAGTTCATACGGATGCCGGCATCGTGGGGCTCGGGTCCACGGCGTCCCCACCCGGCATGATCGAACCGATCATCGACGATCCCAGCGACGGACTGCGCTTGTTTGTCGTGGGTCAGGATCCGACCGACCCCTTTGCGCTGTGGCGTGGAATGGTCGAGCGCTGGCCCGCGCAGCGCGGCCGTGCCGACCACAGCGGCCTTCAGGCGAACGCCATGGGAGCCATCGACATGGCCGTGTGGGACATCGCCGGCAAAGCCGCCGGAATGCCGATTCACGAGCTGCTTGGCGGCGCGCGCGTCGACCGCGTGATGGCCTATGGGTCCGCGTCCACGATGTATTACGCCGCGAGCAAGAAGAGTGAGGAGACGGAGCGGGAGCGGCAGCTGCGGCGCAAGTCTCCTGAGGAAATCGCCCGTGAGTGCACCGCGCTGCGCGAGCAGGGATTCAAGGCGGTGAAGTACGGCTGGGGCAACAACTTCGACGATGAGGGAATGGCCAAGCTCGCCGCAGCGCGTGAGGCGTTGGGACCCGACATTCGGCTCAGCGTCGATTTTGGCTGTCCCGCGTACTTCGATCCGGACTGGACTGCCGGCGATGCCATTGCCGCCGCCCGGAAGCTCGAGACGTTCGGGGTGTACTTCTTCGAGGAGGCGCTGCACCCACTGGACGTGGACGGCTTCGCCGAGCTCACCGCGGCCACGTCTCTTCACATCGCCACGGGTGAGAGCCTGACCACCACCGAGGAGTTCGACCAGTTCATCGATCAGTACGCCCTTGACATCGTGCAGCCGGACGCGGCGCAGATGGGCGTGACGCAGACCTTCGTAGTGGCCTGCGAGGCCGAGGCGGCAGGAATCATGTGCGTGCCTCACGGCCCGTGGACGGTCTTCACCGTGACGTGCCACACCCAGATCCTCAGCGTGGCCGGCCTCGAGCCCATGATCGAGTACCCGGCGCTCATCAGCTATCGCGGTGAGGGCATGGTCCAACAGCGAGCCACGGCGATGACCAACTACGAGATCGTCGAGACGCCGCCGGAGCTCGTGGACGGACACGTGGTTCTGCCGCAGGGTCCGGGGTTGGGGCTCGGCAACTTCGTGCCGGAAGCCGTCGAGCGCTATCAGGCCCTCATGGAGGAATCTTCGGCCTAAGGCAGGGTGCCCGAGCGGGCTTGGGTGCCCGGTGATCTGAAGTGCAGCCGGACCCTCGCAGCTCGCGTACCATCACACCTGATCACCGGCTTCCTTGAGGCGTCATGCGCATCGCTACCGGCACCATTGCCCACGAATCCAGCACCTTTACGCCGATTCCCACGACCTACGAGTCGTTCGCCGTCGGATCGCCGCTTGGCATCGTGCGCGGCCAGGAAATCCTGGAGGCGCACCGCGGAACCAACCGCGAGCCTGCCGGCTATCTGGATAGCGCCGAGGAGCACGAGTTTGAGCTCGTGGGCCTGCTGTGGACCGCAACCCAACCCTCGGCGCCCATCGAAGCATCGGCCTGGCGCCGTCTGAAGGGTGAGTTCATCGAGCGATTGCAGGCCGCCATGCCCGTCGACGGCGGGCTCTTCGACCTGCACGGCGCGATGGTCGCGGAAGGTGTTGAGGACGGCGAAGGCGATCTGCTCGAAGCCATCCGGGAAGTCATGGGCCCCGACCGGCCGATCTTTGTGACGCTCGACCTGCACTGCAACATCACGCCGCAGATGGTGGCAAACGCCGACGTCATCATCCCGTGCGACCACTTCCCGCATACCGACCTGGCCGAGCGGGGGCGCGAGGCCGCGGACCTGATCGTGCGCACGCTGCGCGGCGAGATCCAGCCGACGATGAGTTGGACCCAGCTGCCGCAGCTCTGGGTGGCCGGGCAGTTCACCGGGCTGGAGCCGTTCAAGTCGATCATCGGGCGGGCCCACGAGTTGGAGGCCCAACCGGGCATCCTCACGGCCTCGGTGGCGCCGGGGTTCACCTGGGCCGACATCGAGCACGCGGGCTCGTCGGTGATCGTCATCGCGGACGGCGACCAGGCGCTGGCCGACCGCGAGTCACGCGCACTCGGTGAGTGGGTATTCGCCCAGCGCGAGCACTTCGACGCCCATATGGTGAGCTTCGACCAGGCGCTGCGGGCGGCGCGCGCTCGCGATAGCTGGCCTGCGGTGATCTCAGACCCGCAAGACAACCCTGGGGCGGGCACCCCCGGCGACTCCACCGGCATGCTGCAGGCGTTCCTCGAGGCCGACTTGCAGAACGCGTTGCTGGCATGCGTCTGGGACCCAGAGGTCGCCGCCGTCGCGACCGCGGCAGGCGTCGGCGCCGAGATCACCGTCGAGGTCGGTGGCAAGTCCATCGCCTCGCAAGGCGCGCCGGTGCCCATGACGGCGACGGTCGAGCACCTGTGGGATGGCGTGTTCACGATCGAGGGCCCGATGCATGCCGGCATCCGCGAGGACTACGGGCCAACGGCCGTGCTTCGCCAAGGCGGCGTGCACGTGGCGGTGATGACCGAGCGGAGCCAGATTTACGACCTAGAACCCATTCGCAAGATGGGATTCGACCCTGCTGCGCTGCGCTGGATCGGTCTCAAGTCCATCAACCACTTCCGGGCGGCCTTCTCCCGCGTCTCCGACAGCATTCATCGCGTCGAATTCCCGAGCTGCCAGCCGCACGATGCCCGCAAGTTGCCGTATCGACTCCTGCGCCGGCCCATCTGGCCGCTGGATGAGGACGCGTCGCTCTAGGCGAGACCGATGGCTAACCAACGTGAGCCGTGTGGACGCGCAGTGACCCTGGACTGGCGAACATGTCGTGAGTTTCCGCTTCCCATGCTGCACGCAGCATGGGCCACCGGTCCTCAGGACTAGATCTTCCCCTGGCGGCGGTCTCGCTCGATGAGGGCCGGATTGCGCTCGGATGGATCGCCGTAGCCGCCGCCGCCCGAGGTCTGCATGGAGATCACGTCGCCGGGATCCATCGGCATGTTGGAGACCTTGTTGGGAAGCCGGCGCTCACGCTCGGTCTCGGGGTTGAGCACGTAGCGGCCCGATACGCCGGGCTCGCCGCCCAGCATGCCGAGCGGCGCGAACTTGTAGTGGTCGCCCAGCAGATTGAGTCGGGCGCCCTCGACGAGCACCCGAATGTCGCGCCGCAGCCCCAGGCCGCCGCGGAACTTGCCCGCCCCGCCGGTGCCGGGCAGGAGGGCGTAGCGCTCGACGCGCAGGCGTGGATTCGACTCGACGACCTCGATCGGCGTGGTCGCCAGGTTGTGGACGTGGGCGCTATAGGCGTCTAGCCCGTCCGAGGTCGGCCGGGCGCCCCAGCCCCCCACCTCGATCTCGAAGTGCACCCACGGGGCGCCGGTACCCGGGTCGAAGCCGCCGATGTTGCAGATGTTGCTCGCGCCGTAGTAGCCGGCCGTGACGCGGTCCGGAATCGCCTGCACCAGCGCCTGGAGCATGGCGTCCACCGTGCGGTGGCAGGTAGTGATGCGGCTGGCCACTGGGGCCGGCGGCCCCGCGTTCACGACGGACCGTTCGGGCGCCAGGACCTTGACCGCGCGGCGCCAGCCATCGTTCTTCGGGATGCCCGCGCCAATGGTCGCCATCGCCACGTACATGACCGTGCTGCGCGTCATCTCCATCGTGGCGTTCACCGGGCCCGCGGGCTGAGGCGCGGTGCCGTCGAAGTCCACCGTCAGCGAGTCGCCACGGCGCGTGACGGTCACCTCGATACGCAGTGGGTCGTCGGTGATGCCGTCGTCGTCCACGTGGTCCACGCCGTGGTAGGCGCCTTCGGGAATAAGAGCCAGCCGTTGCCGCACTTGGCGATCCGTGCTGTCGAGAATCTCGGCCATGGCGGCGCGGGCCGTTGCGGGGCCGTATTGCTCGGCCACGGCCAGCAGCGTGGCCTCTCCGCGTGAGGTGCAGGCCCACATGGCCGCCAGGTCGCCGCGCATCTTCTCGGGCTCGCGTACGTTCAACTCGATGAGCCGCAGCAGCTCCTCGTTCAGCTCACCCCCGCGGATGATCTTGCTGGGAGGAATGCGCAGGCCTTCGTGATAGATCTCGGTTGCGGAGGCCAGATAGCCGCCGGCCGCGCCGCCGCCCGTATCCAGCATGTGCGCGATGGCGCCGGCAAACCCGACGAGTTCGCCGCCGCTGAACGCGGGCCGGAACATCGTGTAGTCCGGTAGATGCTGCGCCTCGCAGGCATAGGGATCGTTCATGAGCACCACGTCGCCCGGCTGCCAGTCGTATCCGGTGCGGATCAGATAGCCCATCGGCGCCGACATGGTCATCATCTGAAACGGAATCTGCGACGACTGGGCCACCATTCGGCCCTCGGCGTCGAAGATCGCGGTTGAGTAGTCCAGGACTTCGCGGATGACGGTGGAGAACGAGCTTTTCCACAACGTGACGGCCATTTGCTCCGCGCCCGCCACGAGTCGGTTGCGGATCAGCGCCAGGGTGATCGGGTCGACAGCGGCGCTCATGGCGAGTTGATCTCCAGCACGATGTCGCCCGTTGATTGCACGCGGGCCGACGTGGCGGGCGGCACCACCAGCGTCGTCTGGTCCTGAATCACGAGCGCTGGACCTTCGAGGCGGTCGCCGCTGCCCAATCGCTCGCGGGCGAAGACCGGCGCGTCGCGGCTCTCGCCCGCCCAGATCATCGCCTGGAAGTCGATCTGGCGGCCGTTGAGCGGCTCTGATGCCGGCGCCAGCTCAATGCGGCGCGGCCGAGTTGCGGCCCCGGTGACGCTGGCGCGCAGCGTGACCCACTCGACCGCGGCGCCCTCGTCGCGATGGCCGTGGAGTCGTGCGTGCGCGCGGTGAAATTCGCGATTCACGTGTTGTCGCAGGGCGTCGTCAAACGCTGCCGGCTCGTCCAGCCATACGGCCACTTCGTACGCCTGCCCTGCGTAGCGGACGTCAACACCGAGGCGTTCGGCCATGGAGTTGTCCTGGAAGCCGGCGTCGCGCAGCTCGTGCATGCCCTGGTCGCGCATCTCGGCGTAGCGCCGTTCGACCTCGGGAAGGTTCAAGTCGGTCTCGGAGCTGAGCATGGCCGACGTGAAGTCTCGGCGAGCGTCTGCCACCAACAGTCCGCGGGCCGATTGCACCCCGGCCTCTGGTGGGATGACCACTTGGCGGCAGCCAAGCTCGCGCGCGAGGTCGGCCGCATGCATCGGCCCCGCCCCGCCGAATGCCACCATCACGAACTCGCGCGGATCGTGACCGCGAGCTACGGACACGAGCTCCAGTGCCCGACCCATCTGCGCGCCGGCCAGCGCCAGGATGCCTTCCGCCGCCAGCTCGACGCTCATGCCAAGCGGCCCGGCCACGTGTTCGGCGACGGCTCTCCGTGCGGCGTCCACGTCCAGTTGGATATGGCCGCCGGCGAAGCGATCGGGCCGCAGGCGACCAAGCACGGCGTTCGCGTCGGTGGTGGTGGGGCGCGTGCCACCGCGGCCATAGCAGGCCGGACCGGGCTCGGCGCCCGCGCTGCCCGGGCCAACGTACAGCGCTTCGGCGGCATCCACGCCGGCCAGCGAACCGCCGCCCGTGCCGATCTCGACCAAGTCGATCACCGGCGTGCGCAGCGGGTAGCCGGTGCCGAAGCCCCCATGCAGGCCACCGCCGATTTCGTAGTCGTGGTTGATCGTGACGTGGCCGTCGCGGATCAGCGTGGCCTTGGTGCTGGTGCCCCCCATATCGAACGAGATCACATTGGCCGTACCCAGCCGCCGCCCGACCTCCGCGGCGGCGATGACGCCGGCGGCCGGTCCCGACTCCACGATCGAGGCCGGCTCACGCGCGACCGTGGCGGCCGGCGCCATGCCGCCGCTCGACTGCATCACCGACAGCGGCGCGGTCACCCCACGCTCGGTGAGTCGGGAACCGATCTCGCCGACATAGGTCGCCACCCGCGGAAGGATCGCCGCATGCACGGCCGCCGTGCTGAAGCGCTCGTACTCGCGATATTCGCGGCACACCGTGTGGCTGGCGACCACCGGCAGGCCGGTCTCGCGCGCGATGACGTCCGCGGCTTCCCGCTCATGCTGGGGATACCCGTAGCTGTGCAGAAACGCCACCACGACGACCTCCGCACCCAGGTCCCGCAGCTCGTGGGCGGCGTGGACCACGTCGGACACGCTGAGTGGCTCGACAACGGAGCCGTCGGCGCCGATGCGCTCGCGCACTTCCACCCGCCGCTCGCGCGGGACCAAGACGGGCGGTTTCTCGAGGAACAGGTTGTAGAGATCGCGCCGCTGGTGACGCCCTATCTCAAGCACGTCGCGAAATCCGCGCGTCGTGACCATCCCCAACCGTGCCGTCGTGCCTTCGAGCACCGCATTCGTGGCGACGGTGGTGGCGTGCACGATCTCGCGGATATCGCGCTCACCCGCGGCGGCCCTCCAATGGTCGAGCACGTCCAGCAGCCCGTGAGCCGGATTGGCCGGCGTGGTCAGGACTTTGGCGGACCATGTGCGGCCGTCATCCGCCACGGCAAACAGGTCCGTGAACGTGCCGCCAATGTCGATGCCAACGCGCGTCAAGCCGCTGTCCGCCATGCGATCGGGTGAGGTGCGATTGTAGTCGTGACCCGTGCCAACCACGGCCGCCTATACTCGGCGCCCGCGAGCTTGGGAGGCTCCCCGTGATCGAAGTCATCGAGTCCGGTCTGGTCTACCGCAGTCCCGAATCTCAGTCGCCGCCGTTGCACACGTGGCACCCGACCGTCGTCCTGCTCGAATCCGGGGAGCTCATCGCCGCGTTCGATATCGCCGACCACGCCGAGAGCCTGGACTACGCGACCTATATCGCGCGTTCATCCGACGAGGGCCGCACGTGGTCGCCGCCGGCGCGCATGTTTCATGACTCCGTGGAGGGCCGCGTGACGAGCTTCGCGCGCGTTGCCCGCGTCGGCTCGGGTGAGCTGATCGCGACCGGGGCGCGGGCCTACCGCCGTCCCGACGACGAAAGCCTGGTGAACCGAGACACGTTGGGCTTCGTGCCGGTCGAGCTCATCCTGCTGCGAAGCGCCGACGACGGGCACTCGTGGATCGGCCCGGAGACCATCGAGCCGCCGCTGGAAGGACCCTCGTTCGAGATCTGCCACGCGATAATCGTGCTGCGCGACGGACGCTGGCTGTGGCCCACCGCGACCTGGAAGGGCTGGGACGGCGATGCGCCCAACGGCATGAAGGCCATCGCGTTGGTCTCCACCGACTGCGGCAAGACCTGGCCAACCTATCTGGACGTCTTGGACCAATACGACCGTGGCGTGTTCTCGTGGGAGCAATCGATCGTGCAGCTCGCCGACGACCGGCTGCTGCAAGTTGCCTGGGCCTACGACGAGGCAACAGGGCACAGCGAACCGACGCCCTACGTGATCTCAGCGGATGTCCAGACGTTCTCCCAACCCCATCCCACCGGCTTGCGGGGGCAGACGACCAAGTTGCACGTCTTGGCGGATGGAACCGTGCTGGCGCTCTACCGGCGCGACGACCGTCCCGGGCTGTGGGCCAACCGCGTACGCATCGACGGCGATGCCTGGGTCAATCTGGAAGATGAGGCCGTCTGGCAGGGCGCGCCGTCGGGCATGGCCGGCGAAGGCGCGGGAGCGGATGAGCTGGTGGACCTGCAGTTCGGCTTTCCGCAGATGCTCTCGCTGCCGAACGGCGACGTATTCGCCGTCTTCTGGTGTCAGGAAGACGGCATCCGAAACATCCGCTGGTTCCGCATCCGGGTGGCGTGGGCCCAGGCTCAGGTGCGGCCCATGTCGGTCGCCGCATCGGAACGCTCCGGCGGAACGTATCGCTACGCCGGTTCCCGAAACATAAGCCCCTAGGCCAGGTGCACCACCGCGTGTTTCCAGGGCGGAATCGTGAGCTGAAAGGCGCCGTCGGTCACAGACAGGTCCGCTTTCGCCAGCAGGTCATGCGCGGACGTGGGGCTTCGCTTGGGGCGGACGGTGATGTTAGCCGTAGAGCGCTCGAGATTGAACAAGAAGGCCACGTCGCCACCCTTGGCGGAGCCGCGAACCACCGGCACGACGCCCGTGCCCTCGATTGTCAGGGGCGCTTCGACGCCGGATTCCTGCACATGGGCGAGTACCAAGTCCGGCTGTCCCGCGTTGCCGAAGCCGGCCGACAGAGACAGTCCCCACCACGTGAACCGACCATCGGCGCTGCGCACGGCGACCGTTTCGCCCTCCAGGGAGGCGATGGCGGTTGCACCGCCCTTGGGCTCGAGAACGGCGTATCCGCACGGAGTGCTGATTGATATCGACCCGTCCGGCGCCTGGAGCACGTTCCGGCCAAAGGCGATGTCGCGATCGGTGATGGCGTTGAAGTCCGCCACGCGCACGCCAAACCGCTCGGAGAAACCCTCCGGCGGCGCGTAGGACGATTGGCCGTCGGCGGAGTAGAGCCCAAAGCTCCCATCCGCCACCAGTTGGACCTGTGGGTTGGCGTCGAGTGTTTGCTCGATGCGCTCGCGCAGCTCGTCCGTCATCAGCGCCGCGTTGGTCAGATAGATCAGGCGGTAGGACGACCAGTCCATGGCGGGTGACACCACGTCGACCGGGACGCCGTTGGTCCAGAGGGCGCGGTGCACGCCGCACATGTCTTCGAGGTAGCGGTCGCCTTCGTCGTTGTAGGTGAACAGCTCGTGTGAATCCGCGTGGTAGACGACGGCCACGTCCGCTTTGCCGCATGTGAGCGGCAGGTGCTCTTCCATGCCGGCCATCTGGCACAGGGCTTCGGTGGTGGCCTGCCAGCGGGCGGTGGGCTCGCCGTCCAAGGCGATGAGGTTGTAGCCCGGCGACTCGAAGCTGAAGTACTCAGGGCGATACTGCCAGTACATGGCTCCCGCGCCGCCGGAAGCCAGGCACAGCCACAGGAGCATGGTGGGCTCCTCGGGCGCGGATTGCTTGCGCCAGGTCACCCCACCCCTCGACATGCCCGAGTAAATCTCCTCGTTCCACCAGCGGCCGTTCTTGCCGACGCTGCGCGACCAGTCGTAGCCGAAGGCCCGCTCGGACAACTTGCCGGGGTCCTCGGACGTCAGCAGGTTGTTGGAGGGCATGGACATACCCCAGCTGTCGGCGATGGGCGCGCAGTGGGGATCCTGCGGTCGGGGGAACCAGGCGCCGTGCGAGCGCTTCTCGTGCACGGGGTCCACGTCATTGGCGACGTCCATGACCCACTGGAGATGCCCGGCGAGGTTCTCGTAGTGAAATTGCTTGTACAGCAGCATCTCGACGACGTTGGCGTTCGAGCGCGGCGGCTGTACGTCTTCCCAGCGGCGATATCGCCGGTGCACCCGGGCGTTCAGCTCGTCGAGCGTGAAGCGCGCCTTCAACCAGGCGTCGTATCGCGCAAGGGTGCTCGGGCAGTAGCAGGGCAAGCCATCGGACGTCTTGCTCCAGGCCGCCGACAGCGCAATACCGTCCCAAAGGCCCCACACGAGCAGGGCCGGATGGTCCTTGTATCTCCCGATCATGTAGCGCAGCAGCAGCTCGCCGTATTCGCGCCACGCCGGGTGGTCATAGCAGTGGATTTGACTGCCCTGTGGATAGGCCGGGCTCGCGCTGGTCAGCGAGACGTGGCCCTGGTAGCTGACCACACGCATGTCGGGGTGCTCGCGGGTGAGCCACTCGGGGCAGGCGCCATGCGTGGCCAGGGGCAGGTCAATCCAGACGCGAAGGTCGTGCTTGTTGGCCAGATCGAAGAGCAGGTCGACGTCGTCGGTCTCGTAGATGCCCGGTCGCGGCTCGACGTGATTCCAGTAGTTGAACGTGCGAATGACCCGCATGCCGCCGGCGCGGATACGCGCGAAGTCCTCGTCCCACAGCTCCGGCTTGGGAACCGGCGCGCGGTAGTACTCCACTCCAACCGGAAACGGAACGCCGGGGATGCCGAAACGGTTTTCGCTGGACACGTCAACCCCCTGCTGGGCGGCGCGTTCGCCGGTGGGCGAGCGACGTTCGAGGCGTGTGGTCAGCATGGTGGTGCGGCCGACTCGGGGCGTCAAGGCGCCAGCCATGCGCGGGACGCGTGAAGCCGAGGCAATGCCGAAAGTTGACATAATTCATGAAGCTGGAACTCAAAGAGCAGCGGAGTATCCAGAGCCCGTGTGCCGGCGAGCCGGCCCGCAACGGTCGCAAGCGTCAATGCTTGAGTTGAAACACCGCCTCGACGGACAGCGGCACGTTGCGCGGCATTGTGCCCACGCCAACCGCCGAGCGAACGCCGCGGCCGTCGGGTCCGAATACCTCGAGCATCAGCTCCGAGCAGCCGTTGATGACCTCGCCGGCATCGGCCATGCCCGGCGCGGCGTTGACGTGTCCCAGCATCCGCACGACGCGTTCGATGCGATCGAGCGAGCCAACCACGGAACGCGCGGCCGCTAGCAATCCAATTCCTGCCGCCCGGGCTGCCAGCTTTGCCTCGGCCACCGTATAGTCCGTGCCCACCTGTCCTGGACGCCAGTCGGCGCCCGGTGAGTGGCCCGAGACCCAGACCAAGTCTCCCGTGACCACGGCCGGAATGTAGGGCGCATCGGGGAGCGGCGGCGGAAGGTCCGGCAACGAAATACCCAGGGCGGCGAGGCGATCCTCCGGCGACATGGCGAGAGCTCCAATGCGTGAGCGGCTCCACGGAGTCTAGCGGCGCCGCGTCGTTGGATTCAGGTTCTCTGGATACAGTGGACGGCAGCCAACGTTCCTTGGCTCGGCTGCCGGGCAGATTGCACCTGTCGTCGGGACATGGCCAGTATCAGGACCACGGAGGGCGTATCGATGCAATCAGATTCATTGGACCCGCCCGGCGCGACCGGGAAAACGCTGCGTGACGCCGAATTTGACCGCAACATCATTCCCTATTGGCGCTGGCTCGTCTCCATTTATCTGGCCGTCACGATTGTGGGAATCCCGCTGATCCCGTTTTGGCTGCTATTTAGCCTCTGGTTTGCCCCGCAATACCTGCAGCGCTTGTCTGCCCGACTGTCCACGCAAGCCCTCGAACTACGCAAGGGCGTATTCAACCGCAGCGAGTCCACGATCCCCCTCAACCGGATCACCGACCTGCGGCTGCACGACGGGCCGATCATGCGCCACTTCAAGCTGCGCGGCTTGAAGGTGGAGACCGCGGGCCAGTCGGGACAGTACGCCAGCAGCGAGGGCAACCTTATCGGTGTGGTGGACGCGGCGGAGCTTCGCAACGCGATCCTCATGCAGCGGCAACGAGTGTTGGGCGCTGAACCCGAAGAAGATGCCCCCAAGGCGGCCGTCGGCGCCACCGAGTTGCTCACCGAGATACGCGACATCCTGGCGCGCATCGAGGCCAAAGACTAGCTGCGTCGGCGCTGAGCATCGGGTTGAGGCGCCCACAGGGTTGGTGCCCCCGGTCTGTGGTGAGGTCGGCGTTAGATTCCCTTGGCCAGCTCCGGCCATTGGCTCTCGGGAAAGGCCTGCAGCGTCTGGGTGCCGGCGCCAAAGCGCTCGCGCAGCGACAAGATGGCCTGCGCGCACGCCACCGCGTCGGGGAATTCCATGATGGCCACGCTGTCGTACTGCCCCATGGTCAGGTACATCTCCACGAGCCTCCCGCCATGGTCCTCGATCACCTTGCGGGTTTCGGACGCGCCTTCGCTCAGCGCATCGCGGTAGGCGCCTTCGGCGGCGCTCTCGCCAGCCTCAAGACTGATTAGGCCAATGAACGTCTGCATTGAGCGTGCCTCCATGTGGGCGAGTCCGGGTGGATCGATTATGGCACCGCACACCGCCGACGTTGCGGCCCGCGGTGTCCGCTGGATTTGGCAGGCGGGCGAGCGTCGCACGCGCACTGGCGACACCCAATGCCGGCCTGATCGGACTACATTCGCACAGCCCGCGACATACATTGGCAGCCATGCCGCCTAACGTCCTGATCGTTACGACCCACGACACGGGCCGGTTCATTGAGCCGTACGGCGTTACCAGCGTGGAAACGCCCAACCTGAGCCGCCTGGCCGCCGAGGGCGCGCGGTTCAACGCCTATACCACCGCGCCGCAGTGCTCGCCGAGCCGCGCGAGCCTGACGACCGGGCGTTACCCGCATGCCAACGGGACCATGGGGCTGACCCACGGTGAGCATCGCTGGGACCTGCATGCCAACGAGCGCACCCTGCCGCAGATCTTGCGCCCGCTGGGCTACCGCAGCGGCCACTGGGGCGTCGAGCACTCAGCGCGCGATCCGAGGCGTATCGGCAACGATGTCTACGACAGGTCTTACGAGATCGCATCGATCGTGCCGGCGGTGGCCGCGTTCATCGACGCCGATCCGCGGCGTCCATTTCTGGTGCAGATTGGCCGCAGCGAAACCCACCGCGTTGACGACCACGGGTTCGGCGGGGAGACGTTCGACAACAAGGGCATCACGCTGCCTCCCTACCTGATGGACGCGGCTGACACCCGCGCCGATCTGGCGGATTTTCAAGGCTGCGTCAATCGAGCCGACGCGCACATCGGACAAATCATCCAGGTGCTGGAAGACCGCGCCCTGCTCGATCGGACCCTGGTGCTGTACGTGAGCGATCACGGCATCGCCTTTCCACGCGCCAAGTGCACGCTCTACGACCCCGGCATCGAGATCTCGCTTATTGCCCGACTGCCCGGAACCGCCCTCAGCGACGGCGCGGCTCCGGCAGGCATGGCCAGCATCATGGACGTGGTGCCAACGCTGATCGACCTGACCGGCGCCGAAGCTCCGCCCGACCTCCACGGAACGTCCCTGCTGCCGCTGGCCGCCGGCACGTCGCCGGGCCACGCGGAGCTGTTTGTCGAAAAGACCTATCACAGCTACTACGACCCCATGCGGGGCATCCGCACCAGCAGCTGGAAATACATTCGAAACTTCGAGGCGGGGTTGGGCGTCGAGGTTCCTGCCGACGTTGCCGGAGGCGGGGCCTATCGTGACCTGGCCGGCCGGTTGGAGCCGTCGGTTCATGCGCCCGTTGAGCTCTACAACCTGCAGACCGACCCCAATGAGCAGACCAATCTGGCGGGCCGGCGCGAGCACGCGGCCGTCCAATCCGAGCTGGAGGCCAAGGTGGCGAACTGGATGCGCGAGACTGGCGACCCGCTGCTGGACGGCCCGATTGCGTCGCCGTCTTATCGGAAGGCGATGTGCGAGCTATCGGCCTAGGCGTGCCACGATGGCAGCCGGACGTTTAAACAGCGCGGCTCATGTGCGCACGGTTCAGTCGTCATTCGGACCCGCAGGTCCTGGCAGACTTCTTCAAGGCTCCTCCGCTGGAGGAGGCGGTCGCGCTGCCTCTGCCGAGCTTCAATGTCGCCCCTACGCAAGAGTCGTTGGTCGTGGTAGACGGTTCACGCCGGCTCCATGTCATGCGCTGGGGGCTCATTCCCGCGTGGGCCAAGGACGCCAGATTCGGCGCGCGCACCATCAACGCGCGGGCCGAGACGGTGGCTGCCAAGCCCGCCTTTCGAGCTGCCTTTCGCGCGCGTCGCTGCCTGGTGCCGGCTGACGGTTTCTACGAGTGGACGGGGCCTCGCAATATGCGCCGCCCGATCTACATTCACCGGGCCGACGGCCACCCGCTGGCGCTGGCCGGGCTGTGGGAGTCACACGCACAGTTTGGCCACTCGTTCACGATCATCACCACGGCGCCGAGTGACTGGATGTCGACGATCCACCACCGCATGCCGGCAATCCTGGAACCGGGCGACTGGGACGCGTGGCTTTCAGCCCACGACGACGACCCGGGGTGGCAAGCCGCGCTCCTGCGTCCGGCGGCGGAGGGCGTGCTCCGCAGCTACCCGGTCAGCCGTGCCGTCAATGCCGTCAGAAACGACGGACCCGAACTCATACATCCCATTGCCGCGGCGCCTCCGGCACATCAACAGCGAGACACGGGTACGCAGCCTTCACTCTTTCTTGACCAATAGCCTCGTTCGCCAGAGAACGGGGTGCGACGGCGACGGGCTTGCGGGTCCGCCGGCCACGAGAGGCTCCACCAGCGTAGTCCGCGCAGCTCAGATATGGTACGGTCCGCAATTAGTCTGTGGGGAGGATTTTTAGTATGCGTAAGCTCAGTAGGCGAAATTTTCTGACGATGACCGCCGGGACAGCGGCCATGTCCGTCTTGGCTGCATGCGGCGAGGGCGAGGTCACTGAGAAGACGGTGACGGTGACGGTTACAGAAGTCAAAGAAGTCATCAAGGAAGTCCCGGTCGAGACCGTGGTCACCAGGGAGGTCGTCAAGGAAGTCCCGGTCGAGACGGTGGTGACCAAGGAAATCATCAAGGAAGTCCCCGTCGAGGTCGTCAAAGAGGTCCAGGTCGAGACGGTCGTGACCAAGGAGGTTGTCAAGGAAATCCCCGTCGAGCGCGTCGTCATCCAGGAAGTGTCGACCCCATCGCGCTTCTCAGAGGCGCCGATGCTAGCGGTCCAGGTCCAGGCGGGATCGCTGCCGCCGGTGGACAGCCGTCTGCCGAAGGACCCGTGGGTCATAGAGCCGGTCGAACAGGTTGGGAACTACGGCGGCACCTTGCGGCTGGGAGGTATTGTCCGATCGATTGAGATCGGCTACGGGGGCGACGCCAGCCTCATGGCCTACACCATGTCGGGCACCGAGCTGTTTCTCGACCTCGCCAAGAACCTCGACGTCTCAAGTGATTTGCAGACGTTCACCTTCGAGATTCGGGAAGGCCACAAGTGGTCCGATGGCGCGCCGTTTACGGCGGACGATTTCCTTTTCACGTACGAAGACTACTGGGGCAACGATCTCGCCAACCCTAGCGGCAGTCTCCAGCACGGTGCCGAGAGGATTGGACTCCGCGAGATCGTCAAGGTCGAAGATACGGTCGTCGAGTTCAAATTCGACCGGCCGGCGCCCCAATACCTCGATCGCATGGGTCGGTACTCCGGAGATCCCTGGGTCTTCTCGCCCCGGCACTATCTTGAGCGATTCCACGAGAAGTACAACAGCGACGCGCAGCGGCTGGCCGAGAACGCCGGGTTTGAGACGTGGGCCGACCACTTCAAGTCCAAGTTCTACTACGGGCCCAGCACGTCCCTGTCACGGGAGGACGCCGCGTTCCGTCCTGCGCTTGGGCCATGGGTCAACGTCGGCGCCTCGCCCGAGGTCACGCAATTCGAGCGAAACCCCTACTACCACGCGGTGGACACGGCAGGAAACCAGCTGCCGTATATCGACCACGTCAACCACTTCTGGATCCAGGACAAGGAGGTCTACCAGATTAAGGTTACCGCCGGTGAGCTTGACTTTGCCCAGTTCGTGCTCGATCTCAAGAACATGGAGCTTTACCGGGCGGAGGAAGATCGCGGCGGATACCGCACGTTGGTCGCTTCGAGCTTGCGAACGTCGGCCATGTCCTTGTTCCCGAACCAGACGTACAAGGATCCGGCGATCGCTGCCATCTTCCGGGAGAAAGACTTCCGGGTCGCGGCTTCAGTGGCCATCAATCGCGAGGCCATCAACGAGACCTTGTTCTTTGGCTTGGCGCGGCCCTTCACGCCCTACCTGCTCGAGTCCTATAGCTTCTTCAAGCCGGAGTGGGCCACGCTCCACACCGAGTACGATCCCGACCAGGCCAACCGCCTGCTCGATGGGATTGGACTGGACCAGCGTGACAGCGAGGGCTGGCGCCTGCGGCCCGACGGTGAGCGATTCAGCATCTTGCTGACGGTCTCGGACCAAGAGGGGCCCAAGGAAGACATCGCCACGTTGGTCATCAAGGACTGGCAAGCCGTGGGCATCCATGCCGAGTGGCAGTTCGAAGCGGAAGCGCTCTTCCGCGAGCGGGCAAAGTCGTTCACCGAAGTGATGATTCCCCAAGACATCAGCGAAGCGGCGGCCTACTTCACGCGTTGGGCCTCGTGGCACTACGGCATGGACACCTACGAGAGCTATTGGGCCGGCAGTTGGGCCCAATGGATCCAAACCGACGGCGCGGAAGGCGAGGAGCCTCCAGACTGGGTGAAAGAGGCCAAGGGTCTGCGCGAGCAATGGCGCCAAGCAGTGCCAGGCACACCGCAGTACGACGATCTCGGAGAGAAGTTCTGGTCCTACTTCTACGACCAGTACCCGATCATCGGCACGGTCGGCTATCCGCCGCAGCCGACCATCGTCAATCAGGCGCTGCGCAACGTGCCGACAGAGATTAACTTCGCTGCCGCCATCAACTTCGTGCGGCCCTACGGCTTCACGCAGTTCTTCTACGACCGGTAGGATCGGCCGGCTGATTCGGCGTTCGGCGGCCCCCGTCCTTGGACTTCCAAGGGCGAGGGGCCGCGACCGGCGCGCGGCCGCGCCCGGCGCCTACGAGCGCAGCGCGAAACACACGGCGGCGGCGAGGTCGGTGGTGTCAGGGGGCGCGAACATGAGCGGCGCGACCAGTCCCCGGGGGCGCCATGGGGTTCGCCGGTTTCAGGCCACGCTGCCCGTGGCTGGCCAACGGCGATTGGGCCGGCCGTTGGCCGGGCGCATTGCCGCCTTCCGACGTTGGTCGCACGGAAGCCCCTCGTGGATCGATGCCGGCCTGCCGAGCCTCCGGCGCCGCCGTGGCAAGACAGCCCCAGCCAGCGCATTCGCGGACGTGGACCCGAATGCCGACCACCCCGGCACGAATTGCGCCTCGACTGGTCCGCGGAACCAAGTCGCCATGAAATCGCGACTGCCGTGCGCGCCGCGTGAACGACTTCGCAAGGTGCATTAAGGCAGCGCCGTGAGGGCTTACCTTATCCGGCGCATCGGCTACATGGTGCTCGCCTGGTGGATTCTGAGCGGTTTAATATTCATTGTTATTCAGCTGCCTCCGGGCGACTATCTTACGACCCACCTTAACGCACTCAAAGCTGAGGGCTTGACGCTCCACGAAGCTGAAATCGAAAACCTTCGAATCTACTACGGCTTGGACCGAACCCCCGTCGAACAGTACTTCAATTGGATCACGCGATTCGTTCGGGGCGACATGGGGCGCTCATTCGGAAGCTACGGTGGAGGCTCGCGCCGCACTGTGCTCTCGATCCTGCAAGATGTAGTGCCACCGACGATGCTGGTCACGTCAATTTCTCTCATCTTGACCTATTTGATCGCTGTCCCAATCGGAATTTACTCAGCCACAAATCAATATAGCCTCGGCGATTATGCATTCACCTCCGTTGGGTTTATTGGTCTTGCAACTCCTAATTTTATGATCGCACTCGTCCTTATGTATTTCTTATTTCAAGTATTCAATGTCAGTCCAGGAGGGCTCTTTTCGCCCGAGTATTTACTTGAGCCATGGAGCCTTGGGAAGCTCTGGGACATGATCAATCACCTCTGGGTCCCGGTGTTCGTAGTTTCCACAGCCGGAACGGCCGGCCTCATTCGTGTGATGCGGGGCGTGCTTCTGGATGAGCTGGGAAAGCAATACGTCATGACTGCGCGGGCCAAAGGCGTTCCTGAGCGGCAATTACTGTTCAAGTATCCGGTTCGAATTGCATTAAACCCCATCATTAGCACCGTGGGATGGACGTTGCCGGCAATTGTCTCGGGCAGTGCCATCACAGCGATCGTTCTCAACATCCCGATGACCGGAGCGGTCCTGCTGGCTGCATTGCGCGTTCAGGATATGCACCTGGCCGGCAGTATTCTGATGGTCGAGGCGGCGCTCACGATTTTCGGCACCCTCCTGTCGGACGTGTTGCTGGTGGTCGTAGACCCTCGAATCCGTCAGGAAAGAACGTCTGTCTGAGATGGGAGTTTCGACGGATACCGAGGCTACGGTCGAGCGAGTGAATATTCGTGAATTCACTGACGAGGAACGCTACTACACGGCCGGTCAATGGACGCTCATGTGGCGCAAATTGCGGCGCCACAGGCTGGGTATGATTAGCCTGTGCCTACTAGGGATTGCCTACTTCTTTGCACTGACCTACGATTTTTGGATTCCTTATAAGGAGATTTCGGACCACGGCTTTCTGAACTCACCGCCTTCCCGCATCCACTTTTGGGACAGCGAAGGCAACTTCCACGGACCGTTCGTCTATGGCATCAAGTCGGAGCTGGACCCGGTGGAGTTTAAGCGAGTCTACGAAGAAGATCTTTCCAGGATAAACAGGATTGTCTTCTTTCATCGCGCTGAGCCTTACAAATTCTGGGGCCTTTGGACGATGGATCTCCACTTCTTCGGTGCACAGGATGGCAAGGTATTCCTTTTTGGGACGGACAGGCTGGGGCGCGATGTGTTCTCGCGGGTCATGGCGGGTGCCCGGATCAGTCTCTCGATCGGTCTCATCGGGGTCTTGCTGAGTTTTGTGCTTGGCGTGGTCATCGGCTCCGTGTCCGGCTATGTCGGTGGGACGACCGATATCCTCATTCAACGGTTTATCGAGGTCGTGATCTCCATTCCATCGATCCCGCTGTGGATGACGATCGGTGCGGCCATTCCGCCGTTCTGGACGCCCATCCAGCGGTACTTCGCAATCACGGTGGTCCTGTCGGTCATCGGCTGGGCCGGCCTGGCCCGGGTGGTGCGGGGCAAGATTCTTGAATTGCGTGAGCACGACTATGTGATGGCGGCCAAGGTTGCCGGCGCCGGGCACATGCGCCTCATCTTCGACCACATGGTCCCCGGTTTCATGAGCTACCTGATCGTCAGCCTGACGTTGACGGTGCCGAACATGATCCTCGCGGAGACCTCGCTGAGCTTCTTGGGGCTGGGGATTCGAGAGCCGTCGGTGAGCTGGGGAAGCCTGATGCAAGACGCCCAGAATGTGCGGAGCATCGCCCTCTATCCCTGGATGCTCATTCCTGGCCTGTTTGTGATCGTGGTGGTGTTGTTGTTCAACTTCATGGGCGATGGCTTGCGCGATGCGGCCGATCCATACACATAGACCTTGGAGTCGGCCGGGCAGGCACTTGCGGCGCAAGTGAACGACCGCCGGCGGGACCGAACCCCGGTCGGAGCTGGTCGGGGACGTGCAGCATCTGCGCGCCCGGTTCGGGCTCGTGGAAGGGCCAACGCGCGTCACGCTGGGTATGGTCCGGCTTTCGAGGCAATACACCGCGTGCGTCCTCGTGTGCCACGCTTGCGGCGGTTCTGGCTCGCCGTATGACGCCTAGAGGGCGGGGACATGCCTGACCTCCGGACACAACTGCTCGAGCGGGGCTATGTCATCATTCCGCGGACCATCCCGCCAGTCCGGCTTGATAGTCTGCGCGCGACTTTCGAGGTCCTCGTCCGGCGGCAATTTGACCGATGGCAGCGCGAACGCGACGCCGCAGGTGAGTGGCCGGGCGGCTACTTTGCCCGCCAGCCGCGCGTCCTGATCCAGAGCGTCGTCGACGCGTCGACTGCCGAGGCCGTTGGGTTCTGCCTGCACGACAGCACGCTGGGGGTGAGCCGCCAGCTCATGCAGGCGCCGCATGCGGCGCCGACGCTGATGTCGCTGATGTGCAACCCGACGGACGACCATGGGCCGGATCGCTGGCACCGGGATATCAGGCCGTCCGCGCTCGCTCCCCTGGCTGGATTGCAGCACGATGCACGCGCGAACGGCCCGGCATACGTGCAGTGGAATCTCCCGCTCTATGACGACGCCGTGTTGTGGGTGGTGCCCGGCAGCCACTGGCGCGTCAACACAGCCGAAGAAAACCGAGTGCTGGCGCGCGATTCCGCCGTACCCCTACCGGGCGGCATCCCCGTGGAGCTGGAGGCGGGCGACGCGGTGGTCTATCTCAACACGATGTTGCACTGGGGCAGCGACTACAGCACTAAGCTGCGCCGCACGGTCCACCTTGGATACCGCGCGTTTGGCGGGGCCATCTATCCGCATGCCCACGCCTTCAACTGGGACCTCGCCTTCACCCGCCGCCTATCCGCTGATACGCGCCGGCAATTCGAGTGGTTCTTCGAGTTGCACGCCCGGGAGCGGCGGGTAATCGAGTTGCTGCTTCGCGCCGCCCTTGAGCGGGACGCCGGCCGGTTCCGCCATCACTTGGCCGTGCTGCATCCCGGTGTCGAAGGTCGCAACGCGGCCCTGGTGCTGCTGTCCAAGCTGGTCCAGCGGCTGCCCCAACTTGCTCAGACCGACGACCCAGGGTTTGACCTCCGCAAGGACATCGCGGACGCCTTCACGACGGGAGAGGTCCAGGCCATCACGAGCCGGTTCGCTGCGCTCGACGCCGCGCTGCGCACGACGACCGAGCAATTCGTGCCGGGCTTTCAGAACGGGCCCTCGCTCTATGCCTTCAACGAGATGCCCCAGGGATTTGGCGTCGACAAGTTCATCGCAAGCTGGGACGCGGCCGGCTAAGCGCGCGTGAATCCGGCGCGGATTTCAGACGCTGCGGAGTCCTACATTCCGGTGGACGGCGCGTCGTCCTCGTCTTGCTGCGACGCGAAGATCGAGCGATAGCCCCCGGACCAGTCGGGGGGAATCTGGCACGGCCGTGGATCGTGATGGGCATAGAGTGCAGACTTGCCGCGCACGATGGCGCCGTAGTAACTCGACATAATAGGATTGTAGGTGTAGGGGAACGCGTCGGCCGAGGAGTAGGCGTAGAGCAGCAGCGGCCGCCCGGTGTCCGATTGGTTCGGCGGCGATCCGTGGACGGTGCGGCAGTTGTGGATCGTCAGCGAACCGGCCGGTCCCGTCATGTATTCAACGTGATCGAGGTCCAGCGTGGCCGCGTCGGTGTCGGACAGCGCGCCGTTCCACGACCCGTCTTCGTTGTACAGATCGTAGAGCGGCCCGTTGTGGCTGCCTGCAAGCCCGCCGAGCGGGCCTTGATCGGGACCGCAGTCGTAGAGAAGCGTCCCGATGGTCGCCGGCGAGTAGTTCGTGTGCGGCCAGAACTGAACGTCCTGGTGCCACTTCACTTCTTCGCCGCCTTCCGCCCATTTGAAGTTCAGCTTCGAGTGATGGAACTTCACGTCCGGCCCCACCACATCCGCCGCGACGTCGGCCAGCAGAGACTCCGATGCGAACTCCCAATAGGCCGGGTGCTGCTCGACGGGGCTCGTGAGGCGCCGCAGCCGCGGGGCCTCGGCCGTGTGATCCGGCTCCAGGTCCCACACGGCGTCTGATTCCGTTACCGAACGACTGCGTTCGACGAACTCATCCGTAACTTCACGCAGACGCTCGAGCCACTCAGTGGGCACCACGTTCTCCACAAGAACGTACCCCTTCTCGAAGTACGACTCGCGCTGAGCCTGGGTAAGCACGCGTGGCGGAGTCGCGAGAATTTGCTCAGGTGTCATCCGGTAGCCTCCGAGGATTGCGGACCCGTTGCCCCGTTAGGCTCAGCGTAGCTGAGTGCCGCCCGATGCGCTCGTATTTCCAGCGCTTGCCTTGGCGACCAAGCACCATGGAGGAAGCATCGACGGAAGTATTTCCTGACGAGCACTGTTTACTGTGCGATCATCCAGGGGTTTCCGCGACGCTCAGTCTCGCTCTCCCCTTACGGAATGACTTCGAACGGCTCAACGACCAGCGACATTACGCTGCAGCACGTCACGGCGCAGCCGACCCTTGTCGTGCGGATCAATCTTGGCCCTCGCGACATGGGAGAGGTCATCAGCCATGCGCTGAATGCGGTGCAGGAATACCTGATGCGCGCGCAGGTTCGCCCCGTAGGGCCGCCCTTCACCCGCTATCTGGTGATGACCGACGAGCTCAAGCGCGCGGAGACCGGCTTTCCCGTGGAGTGGGCCGTCGAGGGCAGTGAGCTGGTTGTGGCCAGTCAGCTCCCGGCCGGCCGAGTCGCTCGGATGGTCTATACGGGGCCCTATGGAGGGCTGATGGGCGCGCACAACAGAGTGCTGGATTGGATTCGCGGTCGGGGGCTCACGCCGGCCGGCGGTCCCATCGAGATATACCTCAACGATCCCGAGACGGTGGAGGACGCGTCCGACTATCGAAGCGAGATCATTTGGCCGATTGAGTGACGCGGGGCGTGAGCGCAGGCGGTCCGAAGCTCGACCTGCCGGCTGACGCTTTCTTGCCCGTTGGGCGTTCTAGAGCGCGGGTATCTCGACCTGCTCAACCCGGCCTGAGTCGACGGACCGGTTCATAGCCAGCACCACCGCCAGGCTGCGCATGCCGTCGGCATAGGAGCTCAGGATTCCCGACGTGTCGCCGGTGCGAACCGCATCCAGGAACGTCACCATCTCCTGGTAGTGCATGAAGTCGGGCGGGGCATCGGACGGCGCGCCAGCTTGGCGCGTGCCGCCGCGGCCCATACTTGGGGCCTGGGGAAACTCGTCACGGACGACTGTTCCTTCCCCGTTCGGATCGCCAATCGTGCCGAACACGCCCGGTGATCCGGAGACCTCCAGCGCCAGGTGGAAGTCTGGACCATTGACCGCGAACGTAGTTCCGCCCCAGGGCGCTGCCCACGAATGCACGTGGTGGCCGGCGCCGCCGGATTCGAACCGGATGGTGCTGACGGCAGTGTCCTCGACCGTGAACCCGGGACCCTTGGGGCGCGCCACGTTGTTGCCCAGCGTATACACGCTGGTGATTTCGCCGACCAAATAGCGCATCAGGTCAACGAGATGAATGCCTTGGTCGACCAATGGGCCTCCGGAGCGATCTTTGTCAAAGAACCAGGGTCGAAATCCGCCAGTCAGCGCTGGGCAACTGAGGTATGTGCTGAGGACCAGGTTGACCGGCCGGCCGGCGATCAGCTCACGCAGACGCTGGACGGGCGGCAGGTAGCGCATGTTGAATCCGGCCATGCACAGGATGCCGCTGTCGCGCACGATGCACGCCACCGCGTGGGCGTGCTCTAGGCTATCGGCGGGCGGCTTTTCACAGAACACCGCCACGTTGCGCTCCGCGGCCCGCTCGAACACCTGACGTCGGATGCCGGGCGGCACGCAGATTAGGACGGCGTCCAACCCACGCTCGGCATCGAACATCGCGTCAACTGACGGATAGGTCCGAGCGCCGGCCCGGCTTGCCAATTTGGACGCCTGGGCATCGTCCGCGTCGCACACGGCGACCACGCGATTACCGCCAATGAATTCGAGGTTGGATAGATGGCGCGTCCCAATGCTGCCCGCGCCAATGATGGCAAGGGCGAGATCGTCGGATCGACTCATGTCGTCCTCCTAACCACGGGGCACCCCCGCCTCGCGGAAGGCTCGGTTCAACGTTGCGTACGAGAATTCGGCGGCTGCCACGGCATCGTAGTCAGGCTTGCCCCAGACCATCCCGCTGACTTCCAGGGTGATGAAGTCGTCCCATCCGGCCTCGTGCATGGCCCGCACATAGCCGGTCGTGTCCAGCTCGCCCTGCCCGAGCAGCAGCAGGTCGAGACTGCCGTCGTCGTGAACGCGAGCGTCGGTGACGTGCGTGTGCCCGGTTATCGGCACCAGCGCCGGCACGGCCTCGTCCACCGACTCGCCGGCGAGGAAGAAGTGCACCATGTCAAAGTGGAGCCGCACATGATCGTTGGCGATCTGTTCGATCAGCCACAGCGCGCGGCTCGTCCGGTCGACGGCCGCGCCCGAGTGGGCTTCGACGGCGATGTGGAAGCCCTCGCGCTCGGCGAGCGCCCCGTACTCGCGGCCAGCTGCGGCCAACGAATCCCGAATCTTGAGCCATTCGTGCGTGGCGCCGCCGATGCCGAAAGCGAGAACCGGCTCCTGCTCAGGAACGAAGTCGCGCATCAGGCCATTGAGCTCCCTGGCCAACTCGATATTGGCGGCGTGCTTGGCGGCCTCTGGCTCGTGGACGTGCATGCCAGTGGCGAATGTTGCCGGGACGCCCATGCCGTGCTCGGCAAGCAACGCCCTAATGGCCGCTCGCCGGTTTGTGGTCATGGCGTCCGGCAGCGACCCGGCGTGGCGCGGCCCCACGGCGATCTCGACGCCGTCGTATCCGATGCGCGCCAGAACCGCAATCGCGTCCTCGAGTTGGTGGGCGGGCATCGCGTACGTCCCGTAGGCAATCTTCATGCAGCAGTACTCCATGGGTGCGGGCCACTCGCCCGGCGGCCGTGCAAAGCTGAACCACCCCGGAGGCCGCGACGGCCACCAGCCGCCTTCTGACGAACAGGGTGAATATGTCGCGTCAGGATGGTACCGGGCCGTTCAGCGGCGGGCACGGGGTGTGTATGACGAATCGACGAACTGTCGCCAGCCGGAGTCTTCCCATTCATCCCGACGATCGTGAATGCCGCCAATAAGCACTTCGCGGGTGTCCTCGTCTGCGACCAGGCGCGTCGTCTCCATGTATTTCACGAGGCGATCGAGCTCGCGGCCGATGGACGATCGCGCCTGGTCGGCCACGGCCTCGATGTCGGCCTCCGATCCGCCAGCGCGGCGCAGCTCGGTTACGCGCTTCCGATACTTTTCGATCCACGGCGTAGGAACTTCGCCCTCGTTTATGATCAACTCGGCGGCGCGGTGTCGGGCTTCGACGTGGTTCGCGGCACGCTGAACCATCCACTTGGCCCAGAGCACGCAACCAACGCCCACGATGGCTATGAGCAGCACGTACGGAGCGATCAACTCGAACACGGTTGACCTACGTCCTTAGCAGCCCGGCTTCGCTCCGCCTATCCGCAGGCAGGAGCCAGGCAATCAGACTCTCGCGCCTACGCCGAGAAGATCAAGCTCCTCGGCGAAGTGACACGCGGCTGTATGCCCGCCGGCGACCTCTCGCAACTCTGGCGTTTCGGTGCGACAGCGGTCCTGGGCGTAGCGGCAGCGCGGGTGGAAGTAGCAGCCGCTGGGCGGATCGGCCGGATCCGCGACCTCGCCCTCCAGGGTGATTTCCTGGAGCTTCAGCTTCGGGTCCGGGACCGGCACCGCCGACATCAGGGCCTCGGTGTACGGATGCTTCGGGTTGCCAAAGAGCTCCTCGGTGGACGCGTACTCGACGACCTTGCCGACGTACATCACGGCCACTTCGTCGGAGATGTGCTCGACCACGCTCAAGTCGTGGGCGATAAACAGATAGGCGATGCCGAACTCGGCCTGCAGATCTTCGAGCAGGTTGATGATCTGCGCTTGGACAGATACGTCGAGCGCCGAGACAGCCTCGTCACAGATGATGACCTTGGGGTTTAGGGCCAGGGCGCGTGCGATGCCAATGCGCTGGCGTTGTCCGCCGCTAAACGCATGCGGGTAGCGCTTGAGATAGCGAATGTCGAGACCCACGACCTCAAGCAGTTCGCTCACGCGGGTCTCGAGCTCACGACCGCGCGCTACGTTGTGAATGCGCAGTGGCTCGCCCACGATGTCGAGCACCGTCTTCCGGGGATCAAGGCTGGAATACGGATCTTGGAAGACCATTTGCATGTTGCGTCGGAATGCGCGCAGGGCTCGCGACCCGAGCTCGGTAACTTCGGTCTCCTGGTCGTCGACGTGCATGCGCACGCTGCCGTCGGTCGGCTCGATCGCACGCACGACGCACCGGCCGAGCGTGGTCTTGCCACAGCCTGACTCACCGACGAGCCCTAGGGTCTTGCCCGCCGCAATCGTTAGGCTGACGTCGTCCACGGCGCGAACATGGCCGACGACACGCCGCAGCAGACCCTTCTCGATGGGGAAATACTTCTTCAGCCCATCAATCTCGAGAACGACACCATCGGCACTGCCGTTGGATGCCATTGACGACGCTGACGCAGCGCCTTGAACGCGTTCATCGCTATTCATAGAGCACACACCGTACGTGATGGCCCGGCGACGTCTCAATCATGTCCGGCACCTTTGCGTCGCAGCGGCCGGGGATGAACTTGGGACACCGGGACGAAAATCCGCACTCCGCCGGCGGGTCGAGCGGAATCGGCACGTTGCCCGCGATCGAGCTGAGGCGCTGGCCGCGCGTCAGACCCATACGCGGAATCGATTGCATGAGCGCTTGCGTATACGGATGTTGCGGATCGCCGAAGATCCGCTCGACCGAGCCCTGTTCGACGACGCGCCCGAGGTACATGACGATCATCTGATCGGCCATGTTGGCGATCACACCCAGGTTGTGCGTAATGAACATGATCGACATGCCCATCTCTTTCTGCAGGTCCTGCATCAAGCGCAGGATCTGGGCCTGGATCGTCACGTCCAGCGCGGTCGTCGGCTCGTCGGCGATGAGGAGCTTGGGCCGAAGCGTTAGCGCCATGGCAATCATGGCTCGCTGCCGCATCCCCCCGGAAAGCTCGTGTGGGAGCAAATCGAGGCGCCGCTCGGCTTCCGGAATGCCCACCTGCCGCAGCACCTCAACGGCCCGCTCGCGCGCCTGTTGCTCCGACACCTTTTCATGGACCAGGATGGCTTCCATGATCTGGTTGCCGATGCTGTGCACGGGTGAGAAGGCCGTCATCGGCTCCTGGAAGATCATGGCGATATCCCGCCCGCGGATATCGCGGATTTCGCGCCCTGAAGGGTCGAGGCTTGCCAGATCGATGGTGTCGCCGTTGCGCCGCAACCAGATGTTTCCGTGGACCTCGCCAGGTTTGGGCACGATCCTGAGAATCGACTGCCCTGTCACGGTCTTGCCGCACCCGGATTCGCCCACGATTCCGAGTGTCTCGTTGCGCCGAATGGCGAACGAAATACCGTCAACGGCCTTTAGCGTGCCCTCATCCAAGCCGAAGTAGGTACGGACATCGTTCAACTCGAGGACAACGTCCTCAGCAATCGGCGCAGGTGCGGTAGTGGATTCGGCGGGTGCGTGTTCGGTTGTCATGCGTCGCCTATCGATACGGGTCCGCAGCGTCACGGAGTCCATCGCCCATGAAGTTGAAGAGCATCACGGCAATGATCACGAAGACGCCCGGGATCATCAGCCACGGGAACAGTGCAATCGTCCGCACGTTCTGGGCGCTCTGCATAAGCGTTCCCCAGCTCACGGCGGGGGCGCGGATGCCCAGACGCAAGAAGCTCAGCGTGGTTTCGGCCAGAATCATCGAGGGCACCTGGAGTGTGAGGTGCACGATGAGGTAGCTCATGAAACCGGGAACGAGGTGGTCGAATAGCACGCGCATGTTCCCGGCACCGGCCACCCGGGCGGCCATCACGTAGTCGTTCTCGCGTAACTCCAGGATCTTGCCGCGAACGACGCGGGCCAGCCCCGCCCAGCCAACCACCGACAGCACGACGGTGATCGCGAAATAGGTTTGGATCGGCGACCAGGTGATAGGCACCGCGGCGCTGAGCGACATCCAGAGGGGAATCGTGGGCACCGAGACTACGAATTCGATGAACCGCTGAATCAGCAGGTCCACGGTTCCGCCGAAGTAACCCGAGATGCCGCCGATGATGACGCCGAGGAAAAAGCTGAGGATGACGCCTACCAGGCCGACGGACAAACTGATGCGAGCCGCCGAGAGCGTGCGTGAGAAGACGTCACGACCCAGGTCGTCGGTGCCGAAGAGATGGATGGACGCTCCCTCGACGACGAAGAAGTGCCGATCCCACTCGAAGAACCCCCAGAACTTGTAGAGATCGCCCTGACCGAAGAGGCCAATGGGGTGGGTCTGAGACAAATCGTCTTCATAGATGCGCTGGAACGTCTGCGAATCGACGATTGAAGTGGTGCCGTACACGAAGGGCATCTGCCATGTCCCCTCGCTGTCGATCACGTGAATACGCGTCGGCGGTGAGGACAGCTGCTCGTGCCGGGATGTGAAGTCGTAGGGGATCCAGAAGTCGTAGGTCATTGCGAAGAAGTAGCCGATGACCAGAAGGATTGCGCTGATGAAGCCCAGCCGATGGCGCCGGAACTTGCGCCACATGAGCTGCCACTGCGAGGCGACGTAGTACTGCTCCTCGGCTGTGAATTCGCGAATCTGCGGCGCGGTGCTCACCGGCTCGAAAGCGGTAGTTGCCATGTCAGGCCGCTAGGGCGCGTTCTTGGCGGATACGCGGATCCACCAGCGCCAGCAGGATGTCGGAAAGGAATGTGCCGAAGATCACGATCGCTCCCTCCACCATGATGATGCTGCCGGCTAGGAACATGTCCTGCGCCAGCAGCGCGGTTAGCAGCACGGGCCCCGTCATGGGCAGGCTGAGCACAATGGCCACGATGGCGTTGCCGCCGAAGATGCCTGGAAGGATGTAGGCCAGGCTGCTGACAAGGGGGTTCAGCGCCAGGCGCACCGGATACTTGAACAGCAGCCGCCGCTCGGAGACGCCGCGCGCCCGCGCCGTGATGACGTACTGCTTGCCGAGCTCATCGAGCAGCACGCCGCGCATCACGCGCATGATGGAGGCCGTGCCGGCGGTGCCGAGCACGATGACCGGCACCCACAAGTGCGAAACCATGTCCCAGACCTTCCCCAGGCTCCAATCGGCCAGCGCGTACTCGGGCGAGAACAGCCCGCCGGCGCTGATGTCAAAGGCCTGGAAGAAGAAATACATCAAGAGCAAGGCCAGCATGAAGTTGGGAATCGCCAATCCGATGAAGCCGAGGGCGGTGAAGAAGTAGTCGACTGGTCCGTATTGGTGGGTGGCGGAATAGATGCCGATTGGGATGGCCACCGCATAGGTGAACATGATCGCCAGGCTGGACATCAGGATCGTGAAGGGCAGCACTTCGGCGAGAATCTTGGTGACGGGTTGCTCGGCGGAGCGCCAACTGCCAAACGAGCGGCCCAAATCGCCCATGACGAAGCGGCCGGCCCAGAAGAAATACTGCTCGATGGGCGTGCGGTCGAGCCCGTAATAGAGCTTGAGCGCTTCAATCTCCTCGCGCTCTAGGAACGTTCCGGCCTGCTCCTGACCAGCGATGTAGGTCGTGAGGTAGTCGCCGGGTGGGAGCTGAATGACGATGAACACGACGACGCTCAGCATCCACCAGCTGGCGACCATGAACAAGAGTCGTCTAAGCAGATACGCCCTCATGAGCTGCGTCCCTCTCTGACGCCCAACCTCAAATCAGAACCCGGTCACCCAAACGATCGACCTTGGAGCTTACTAGGTTAGCGCAGACCTTGCGCCCGTTGCCACTGGGAGCCGCCGACCGGATCGACCGGCGGCTCCCAGTGACTTAGATCGCGACTACGCGTCCGGGATGAACCACTGGAACGCGCGGTACGGCTTGGTGAAGTTGGACCCGGCGCCGAACCACAGGTCGTCGGTCGGGAAGTTCTTCACTCGGTTGTTGATGATCAGGGGCTGCGGGGCCAAGCCCACGGTGCCCAAGACCGTCAGATTCTCCGCCTGCCAACCGAAGTACTCCTTGCCGACTGCGTCGTACTCCGGTGTGCCCGGAACCGTATTCAGCCATCGGTACTTGGCGTCGGCGTTGGCCTTGATCTCGTCCGGCGGCTCGGGGCCCTCGGTGGCGGCGCCTGGAGCGAAGCCACCCGCCGGCGTCCAATCGGTGGTGGCGAACCACTTGGTCCAACCACCGGCCCAGACGGCGCGCTTGCCCTTGTAGCCCCAGACCCACGGGACCCAGCGCGTGAAGTACCCACTGGCCTCCGTGTGCTCAGTGCCGATCATGATCTCGGTGAGCAGGTCCAGGCGCTCCTCGTACAGCGGGCGCTCCATCTGGTTCCACTGGGTGTCCAGGCCGACGTCGCGCCAGTTCTCGGCCACCAACTCGGCGATTGAGTCCTTCGGGCCCTCTTCGTCGCCGATCTCAAAGACCAGCGTGAGGCGCTCGCCGTCCGGTCGCAGGCGCCAGCCTTCGCCGTCCCGCTGGTCCAGACCCAGGCCGTCGAGCAGCTCGTTGGCCTGGGCAGGGTCGAATTCGGTTGCAATCGACCCCCACTCCTCCTCAAAGAAGCTGTAGCTCGGGAGGATGGAGGCCTGGATCGGAACTGCCTGCCCAAAGTACACGGCATCGTTGATGGCGTCACGGTCGATCGCGACCGAGATGGCCTTGCGGAAGTCAAGCTCGCGGAAGATCTCCGCAACCGCTTCGTCCTTGTACGTCCAGTTGGGCAGGAGCGCCAGGGCGGAACTGCGGAGGGCCTTGCAGATATAGGTCGTGTAGTTGCCCGACGCCTCGTTGTCCCGGTACAGCGGCATGTTGTTGAAGTCGAGTTCGAACTGCCCGAAGTCAAGCGCCCCGGCGGTGATCCGGAGCTGGTAGACCTCTTTGTCCGACAGCAACTCGTAGTCCAGACCGTCCACGTAGGGGAGCTGATTCCCGGCGGTGTCGACGATGTGGTAGTACGGGTTGCGCTCAAGCGCGGCGCGGTCGGCCGAGTGGGCCGTCAGCGTCCACGGCGCCAGCACGGGTCGATTGACCGCATGCTCCGTGAACCACGTCTGGTGCGCGCCCCAGCGCTTCTTCGCCTGGTAGCGCTGCGTCCAGTTTTCGAACCCGTCGTCGGTGGCCATCTTCTCCGCGTCGGGGTTGTAGTCCGCGTGGAATTGCTCCATGTAGTGCGACGAGATGTAGAGCCCGCGCTCGCTCCCACCGCGACCCAGACGGTCCAGCAGAATCGGCACCGCCTCCGGGTACGAAATCTCCACGGTCAACTCGTCCGGCGCACGCACGGTCGGCGGATTGCCGGCAATCTTCGGACCCGGCCCCGAGGGTGACAGCTCTTCGTTCAGCATGTCGTTCTCGTAGTGCCAGACGAAGTTCGCGGAGGTGAACGGCGCGCCGTCGGACCACTTGTGGCCCTTGCGCAATTCATAGATGACCGTCGTGAGGTCGGAGCTCATCTCGTGATGCTTGACAGCGTCGTTCACCAGCTTGGTGCCCTGCATGTTGTAGGCCACGGCGTCGGTGCGGTTGATGTTCCCGATGTCAACCGAGATCGCCACGCTGGCGAAGTTCATCCGGCCCCCGTAGGTGCCAATCTCCTCAAACGGCTGCCACACGAGCGGCTCCGACGGAATGCGTTCCTCGACCGGAGGCAGCTCGCCCGCGGCCACCTTGGCGGCCAGCGAAGGCGCCTCCTGGAAGCTCGAGGGCATGGTCATGGAGGGCCCGAAGTCGCCCATCGGCGCTTCGGGCATGGCCTCGGTCGGGGCGGCGGTCGGCGCAGCCGTCGGCGCGGCGGTTGGGGCCGCGGTCGGCGCGGCGGTTGGGGCCGCCGTCGGCGCAGCCGTCGCCTCCGCAACCTCTTCCTCAGCCTCACCACACGCCGCCAGCACGCCAACAGTGGCGGCTCCAGCGGTCACGGCGAGCATTCGCCGTCTACTCAGCAACAAGTCTCGAGTCATCCTCTCCCCCTTCGGGTCTCAACGTCCCTTTGGCGACACTCCGGCCGCCGGTCCGGCGCTCAGCGTAGCGCCCACGAAACGACTGACGCACGCTTGTTCTGTTGTCCTCTGCTTCCACGCGCGCCGAACCTGCACAAAGTTACGGTAGCCGTTGCTTGGATTGGCGGCGTCGCGAAAGCCACGCCGCATAATGCCACAGGCGTCCGGCGCCGTCTGCTTCCGACTTGCAAGCCTCCCTGATCGCGCACGTCAACGTCGAACCCCACCAGCCGGAGGAGCCTCCGCAGACACGCGCAACACAACTCCGAGCCTGCCCAATGCGCGGCAGCCCTACCTGTTTGGCGGTTCGGCCGCTGACGATACCCCGAGCCGAAATCGCGTGTCAATGGCCCCGGTCGCGGGTTGCGCGTCGTTTCGCTCAGCGGCTGTGAAGTCGCGAATCTGCGGCGCGGTGCTCACCGGCTCGAAAGCGGTAGTTGCCATGTCAGCCCGTCAAGGCGCGTTCTTGGCGAATACGCGGATCCACCAGCGCCAGCAGGATGTCGGAAAGGAATGTGCCGAAGATCACGATCGCTCCCTCCACCATGATGATGCTGCCAGCCAGGAACATGTCCTGCGTCAGCAGCGCGTTGAGCAGAATAGGCCCCGTCATGGGCAGGCTGAGCACGATGGCCACGATGGGATTGCCGCCGAAGATGGCCGGCAGGATGTAGGCCAGGCTGCTGATGATCGGGTTGAGCGCCAAGCGCACCGGGTACTTGAACAGCAGCCGCCGCTCGGAGACGCCGCGCGCCCGCGCCGTGATGACGTACTGCTTGCCGAGCTCATCGAGCAGCACGCCGCGCATCACGCGCATGATGGAGGCCGTGCCGGCGGTGCCGAGCACGATGACCGGCACCCACAAGTGGGAAATCATGTCCCCAACCCTCTCCAGGCTCCAATCGGCCAGTGCGTACTCGGGCGAGAACAGCCCGCCGGCGCTGATGCCAAAGGCCTGGAAGAAGAAGTACATCAAGAGCAAGGCCAGCATGAAGTTAGGAATCGCCAACCCGATGAAGCCGATGGCGGTGAAGAAGTAGTCGCCGGGTCGGTACTGGTGGGTGGCGGAATAGATACCGATCGGAATGGCGACGGCATACGTGAACATGATCGCCAGGCCGGACAGCAGCACCGTGAAGGGCAGCACCTCAGCGAGAATCATGGTGACGGGTTGCTCAGCGGAGCGAGTGCTGCCAAACGAGCGGCCCAAGTCGCCGATGACGAAGCGGCCGGCCCAGAAGAGATACTGCTCGATCGGCGTGCGGTCGAGCCTGTAGTAGGCCTTGAGCGCCGCGATCTCTTCGAGCTCCAGGAACGTTCCGGTGCTCGCCTGTTGGGCGATGTAGGTCGTGAGGTAGTCGCCGGGTGGGAGCTGAACGACGATGAACACGACGACGCTCAGCAACCACCAGCTGGCGATCATGAACAGCAATCGCCGAAGCAGGTACGCCCTCATACGTTGCGCCCCTCACGGACGCCCGGCCTCAAATCAGAACTCGGCGACCCACACGGTTGACCTTGGAGCCTACTAGGTTAGTGTAGACCCTGCGCCCGCTGCCACTGGGCGCCGCCAACCGGATCGACCGGCGGCTCCCGGCGACTCAGATCGCGATTACGCCGCGTCCGGGATAAACCACTGGTACCCGTAGTAGGGCTTGGTGAAGTTGGCCCCGGCACCGAACCCGAGGTCCTCGTCCGGAACGTTCTTCAACCGGTTGTTGACGATCAGCGGCTGCGGGGGCCGGCCCACGGTGCCGATCACCGTCAGATTCTCCGCCTGCCAGCCGCAGTACTCGATGCCCAGCTCGTCGTGCTCGGGAGTGCTGGAGCGGTGCTCGGCTACTGGAACTTGGCGTCGGCATTGGCCTTGATCTCCTCCGGCTCCGGGCCCGTGGCGGCCTCGCCTCAGGCGAAGCCATCCTCTGGTCTCCAATCGGTGGTGGCGAACCACGTCGGTTGCCGCAACCGCAGGTCGTGGGTCGTCCTATGCAGCGGCGCGGTGCCGACGGTCTGGAGGAGACTCGTTCCGTGTCAGCCCGTCAGGGCGCGTTCTTGGCGAATACGCGGATCCACCAGCGCCAGCAGGATGTCGGAGAGGAACGTGCCGAAGATGACGATCGCTCCCTCCACCATGATGATGCTGCCAGCCAGGAACATGTCCTGCGCCAGCAGCGCGTTGAGCAGAATGGGCCCGGTCATGGGCAGGCTGAGCACGATGGCCACGATGGGATTGCCGCCGAAGATGGCCGGCAGGATGTAGGCCAGGCTGCTGATGATCGGGTTGAGCGCCAGGCGCACCGGGTACTTGAACAGCAGCCGCCGCTCGGAGACGCCGCGCGCCCGCGCCGTGATGACGTACTGCTTGCCGAGCTCATCGAGCAGCACGCCGCGCATCACGCGCATGATCGAGGCCGTACCGGCGGTGCCGAGCACGATGACCGGCACCCACAAGTGGGAAATCATGTCCCCAACCCTCTCCAGGCTCCAATCGGCCAGTGCGTACTCGGGCGAGAACAGCCCGCCGGCGCTGATGCCAAAGGCCTGGAAGAAGAAGTACATCAAGAGCAAGGCCAGCATGAAGTTAGGAATCGCCAACCCGATGAAGCCGATGGCGGTGAAGAAGTAGTCGCCGGGTCGATACTGGTGGGTGGCGGAATAGATACCGATCGGAATGGCGACGGCATACGTGAACATGATCGCCAGGCTGGACAGGAGGACCGTGAAGGGCAGCACCTCAGCGAGAACCTCGATGACGGGTTGCTCGTTGGTGCGCCCATAGCTGCCAAACGAGCGGCCCAAGTCGCCGATGACGAAGCGGCCGGCCCAGAAGAAATACTGCTCGATCGGCGTGCGGTCGAGCCCGTAGTAGGCCTTGAGCGCTTCGATCTCTTCGAGCTCCAGGAACGTTCCGGTGCGCGCCTGTCCGGCGATGAAGGTCGTGAGGTAGTCGCCGGGCGGGAGCTGAATGACGATGAATACGACGACGCTCAGCAGCCACCAGCTGGCGACCATGAACAGCAATCGTTTGGCCAGGTAGGACCTCATGCTCTTCGTCCCTGGATGTCCAATCTCCTAACCTTCGAAGCGACCAATACGTGGGAACGCCGCGACAGTTGCCGCCGGGAGCCGCCGACCGGATCGACCGGCGGCTCCCAGCGACTCAGATCGCGATTACGCCGCGTCCGGGATGAACCACTGGAACGCGCGGTACGGCTTGGTGAAGTTGGCCCCGGCGCCGAACCAGAGATCCTCGTTCGGAACGTTCTTTACCCGGTTGTTGATGATCGTCGGCTGCGGGGCCAGGCCCACGGTGCCGAGCACCGTCAGATTCTCCGCCTGCCAGCCGAAGTACGCGATGCCCAACTCGTCGTACTCGGGAGTTCCCGGAATTGTCAGTTGCCAGCGAAACCTGGCTGCAGCGTTCTCTTTGATCTCCGCCGGTGGCTCGGGACCGCTGGTGCCTTCGTTCGTGACGAACCCGCCCGCTTCGCTCCAATCGGTGGTGGAGAACCACTCGGTCCAGGCACCGGCCCAGACGCAACGCTTGTCGCGGTAACCCCAGACCCACGGGACCCAGCGCGTGAAGTACGCCGAGGCTTCCGTGTGCTCGGTGCCGATCATGATGTCGTTGAGCAGGTCCAGGCGCTCCTCGTACAGCGCCTCTCGCATCTGGACCCACTGGGTGTCCAGGCCGACGTCGCGCCAGTTCTCGGAGACCAGTTCGGCAATGGCGTCCTTCGGGCCCTCCTCGTCGCCGATCTCAAAGATCAGCGTGAGGCGCTCGCCGTCCGGCCGCAGGCGCCAGCCTTCGCCGTCCCGCTGGTCCAGGCCCAGGCCGTCGAGCAGCTCGTTGGCCTTGGCGGGGTCGTATTCGGTGTGAATCGACCCCCACTCCTCCTGAAAGAAGCTGTAGCTCGGGAGGATGGAGCCCTGCAACGGGACGGCTTCACCGAAGTAGACGGCCTCGTTGATGGTGTCGCGGTCCATAGCCACCGAGAGGGCGATTCGGAAGTCAAGCTCGCGGAAGATCTCCGCGACCGCCTCGTCCTTGTACGTCCAGTTGGGCTCGAGCGCCAGGGCGGAACTGCGGAGAGACTGGCATATATAGGTTGTGTAGTTGCCGGTCGCCTCGTTGTCCCGGTACAGCGGCATGTTGTTGAAGTCGAGCTCGAACTGCCCGAAGTCGATCGCCCCCGAGGTGATCCGGATCTGATACACCTCTTTTTCGGCGAGCAGCTCGTAGTCTATGCCGTCCACGTAGGGAAGCTGGTTCCCCTCGGTGTCGACGATGTGGTAATACGGGTTGCGCTCAAGCTGGGCGCGGTCCGACGCGTAGGCCGTCAGCGTCCACGGCGCCAGCACCGGCCGATCGACCGCGTGGTTCGTAAACCAATTCTGGTGAGCTCCCCAGCGCTTCTTCGCCTGATAGAGCTGTGCCCAGGTCTCGAATCCCGCGTCGGTGGCCAACTTTGCGGCGTCGGGGTTGTGGTCCGCGTGGAATTGCTCCATGTAGTGCGACACGACGTAGAACCCACGCTCGGTCCCACCGCGGCCGAGACGGTCCAGCAGAATCGGCGCTGGCTGGGGGTACGCGATTTCGACGGTCAACTCGTCCGGCGCACGCACGACTGGCGGGTTGCCGCCGATCTTCGGCCCAGCACCCGCCGGCGACAGCTCTTCGTTCAGCATGTCGTTCTCGTAGTGCCACACGAAGTCGTTGGAGGTGAACGGCGCGCCGTCGGACCACTTGTGGCCCTTGCGCAACTCAAAGATTACCGTCGTCCGGTCGGGGCTCACCGAGTGCTTCTTGACGGCGTCGTTGACCAGCTCCGTGCCCGGCATGTTGTAGGCCACGGTGTCCGTGCGGTTGATGTTCCCGATGTCCACCGAGATCGCCACGCTGGCGAGGTTTATCCGGCCACCGTAGTTGCCGATTGCCTCCCATGGCTGCCACACGAGCGGCTCCGACGGGATTCGATCTTCGACCGGCGGCAGCTCGCCCGCGGCCACCTTGGCGGCCAGCGCGGGCGCCTCCTGGAAGCTCGAAGGCATGACACCCATGGCCTCCATGTTGCGCCCTTCCGCCGTCATCGGCGGCGCCTCGGTCATGACCGCGGTCGGGGCGGCTGTCGGGGCGGCCGTGGGCGCCGCGGTGACGGCGGGTGCGGCGGTCGCCTCCGCCTCCGCCTCAGGCTCAGCATCCTCCGCTTCACCGCACGCTGCCAGCGCGCCAACGGCGGCGGCTCCGGCGGTTACGGCGAGCATTCGTCGTCTACTCAGCAGCAGGTCTCGAGCCATCTTTCCCCCCTAAGGGCATCCATCTAGCGACCCTTCGGCCGCCGATTCGGCGCTCAGCGCGGCGCCAACGAACGACTGACGCACGCGTGTCCTCTGCCCTCACGCACGCCGACACGAAAGTAAGTCACTCTCAAGCAGCCAGTTTGATCGGTAAGACCGTGAGGGTCCACGGGCGTCCGGCGGCGGCGACTAGGGCACACGCGCGGCCCCTGACGGTGCACGCCCATGCTGATTGCGCCTGCCGGCCAAGACTTCCGAGGCATTCACCACCCGCTGAGCGGCTGCCCAAAATACGGCGGCCGCCAAATGATCAAATTAATGATGCTCTGGGTACCAATTATCCTATCCCCGGGGGGAATCGGGTGTCAACGGTGCCCGCGGCACAGGCGCAGGGCTTGATTTGCTGACGCTTCAGATTCACGAACGACCTGCAACACCCCAGGGGAAGATGCCGCTACCAAACGGCGATCACCGCCAAACATCGCCGGGCTATGGCCTGCCGCGCCGATTGACTCGCGCCGACTAGCGCGGACAAGTAGCATGCCGCGGTACCGCTTGCCCCCGTATCGTGGCCTGCCGCATGCCTGAGCCAGAGTTCGCCAGCATTCCCGAGCATCCGTTCCCCGTCGGCGTGGAGCACTACCGCGGGCCCATCCCGAAACTCGATGTCTGGGACGGCGACTACGCGCGCATGCGGGCGGCGGGCCTGCGGATCGTGCGCAGCCACTCCTATTGGAATCACATGGAGCCTCGGCCGGGCCAGTACGAGCTCGATGACTTCGACCTGATGTTCGACCTCGGGGAGAAACACGGGCTGTACGTGTGGCTGGACATCATGCTCGGGACCCACGGCGCGTGTCCCGAGTGGCTGACCCGTGAACATCCCGACATGCGGGTCGTGAACTACCTGGGACAGACCGTGGCGCCGCACGCGGGCCCGGCATATCCGCAGGGCGGCGTCATTCACTGCTACGACCACCCGGCCTGGCGCGAATACGGCGGCGCTCTGCTGCGGCACGTTGTCAATAGGTATAAGGACCGCCCGAGCCTGTTGATCTGGGGGCTTTGGGACGGCGTGAACTACTCAGCCGCCTGGAGCCCGCAGGGCGGCGGGTATCCGTGTTACTGCGACTACACCCGAGCGAAATACAAGGCCTGGCTGCGCGAGCGGTACACCCTGGACGAGCTGAACGAACGTTTCCTCCGCCGCTATCGACGCTGGGAAGACGTTGAGCCACCGCGCTCCCACAACAACGTTGTCGAGATGTTGGTGTACCGCCAGTTTCACTATGAAAACTTGGCTGCCCATCTGCAATGGATGGTGGACACGACCAACGCCATCGACCCCATGCACGAGAAGCGGGCGCATGGCGCCTGGTTCCCGCGCCCCTGGGACGAGGTCTGCGCTCCATATGCGGACAGTTGGGGCATGTCCATGCCGTCCAACAACCTCCTCACCTCGGACGACCCCTACAAGATCGCCGAGCGGGCGTTTTCGTTTGATTGGTCGCGCAGCGTCGGCAAGAACGGGCGCTGGTGGAACGAGGAGATCTACGCCGGCATGTCGCCGGCGGGAGTGACCTGGAAGAAGCAGTCGGATGCGCAGGAGACGACAACCCTCCTCTGGATGACGCTGGCCCACGGCGCCGCCGGCGCAATGTTTTGGCAATACCGCCCCGAGTACCTCAGCTTCGAGTCGCCGGGTTACAGCCTGACGGCGCTTGACGGCCGTGACACGCCGCGCCTCACCTCGGCCGCGGAGGCGGTTTCCCAGATTCAGGGCCTCCGCGAGCATCTGCCGCTTGAGTGCCCGCCCGCCGACGTGGCCGTGGTCTACCACCCGGAATCCCAGGAGCTGTTCACCTACAACGACGAGGGCGACCGCTTCATGGCGGACATGCGCGGCGTCTATCGCACGTTGTGGAGCAGCGGCATCCCGGCCGACGTGCTGTCGCCCAACATGGATTGGTCCGGCTACAAGCTCGTGGTGATGCCCAATGCGGCGCTCATGACCGAGGCGCTGCAACGTCGGATCGTAGAAACGCTGGAGAATTCGCCCGAGACGCGAATCGTCGCCGAGGGCAGTTTTGGCATGTACTCTGCCGACGGGCAATCGAGCTACGCGCCCCCGCAGGGATTTGCCGAGCGGTTTGGAGTGCGCGTCGCCGACTTCTCCGGAGTTACGCCATTCGACGTCCGCGAGGGCCGCAATCAGCTGGCGACGGCTTACGGCGATGTGCCGGTCACCAGCCCCTGCGGCTATGCCGTGCTCGAGCCCCTCGGCACGACCAAAGCCGTCGCGACCCTCGATGGAGCAACGGTTGCCGTGCAGACCGAGGATGCCCGCTTCACCTGGTTCGGTCTCACGATGTCGGCCGGCTTTGGGGACGTGGGGGTGCCGGAAGTGGTGCTGGGGCTGGCGCGGGACGCCGGAGTGGCCGCACCGATCGAAGTAACAGGCGACCCGGTTGTTCCAGTCGTGCGGCGCTCGCGTCTGGGAGGGCGTCTGCTCTTCGTCTTCAACGTGGAGCGCACGCCGGCCCATTGCCGGCTCCGGCCTTGCCAGCTCGCCACGTCGGCCCAAGACCTGCTCGCGCAGACGGACCTGCCGGTTGCCGACGGCGCCATCGACCTCGAGATCGAGCCGTGGGGACGCGCCGTCATCCATCTTCCAGACCCCGCATGACTCGCGTGAAGCTGACGCTGCGTACGCCCCGCCGGTCCGCCGGCTAGCTCGTCAGGCCCATGGCAGCACCTCGACGACGCCCGGTTTGGACGCGGCTCCGCGAAGGCAGCGGCGGCACCGTGACCTGTCTAGCCGCCGCGCCGATCGGCTCGGGACCCGCGACCGTTCTGGCGGGAACGCTTGGCGGGCTCTTTATGTCGCAAGACGGCGGCGTGACCTGGGGGCGCGCGGCCGGCGGCCTTGGCGCGCCCTATGTCCAGGCCGCGGCGGTTTCGCCCGCATTTGCCGCCGACCAAACGCTTTTGGTGGGCACTGTTGACGCGTCGGCCTTCGTCTCGGTTGACCGCGGTGCCACGTGGCGCGACACCTTCTTCTGGGGCGCCAGCGCCAGCGTGACGTCGGCGGCGTTCTCGCCGCAGTTTGCCGAGGATCGACTCGCGCTGGTGGGCACGGACGACGGCGGGATGTACGTGTCCGCCAACCTGGGTCGGACGTGGAATGCGCAGAACGACGGCCTGGACGACCAGCAGGTGCTCGCCGTGGCTGTGTCGCCGGGACCCCCACGGGAGGAGCGCGTGCTCGCCGGGACCGCAAGTGGCCTGTATACCCGCGCCCGAGGCGCGAGCACCTGGCGGCTGGCTGACGATTGTGCCAAGGGCTACCCGATTCAGGCGCTCGAGTTCGTCTCGCATCCTGGGGCGTACACGGCTTTTGCCGCCACGGAGGGCGCGGGCCTCTACCGCACGACGACCAATGGGCTCACGTGGCAGCAGCTTCCCGAGGCTGGTGCGGTGACGACGGTGAACGCGCTGGCCATCTCCCCCGACTACGGCACGGATGGCACGGTCTTCATCGCATCCGCGGAGAGAGGCTTCCTGCGAACGACCGATCGCGGGGAAACCTGGCACCAGATTGGCAACATTGAGGGCCGCTTGATCCTCACCCTGACTGTGGCTGAAGCCGCCGATGGCTGGGTGCTGCTCGCCGGCCTCTATGAGGGCGGTATATGGCGATCCGACGATCGTGGGGAGACCTGGCGGCGCAGCGACGACGGCCTTGCCAGCCGGCCGCTGCTGACGCTGGCCGCGTCGCCCGCATTTGCGGAGGACGGCACGCTCATGGCCGGTACTGCCGACGAAGGCATGCTGTGCTCGCACGACGGGGGCCGCACGTGGGCCGCGCCGGCCGCGGCGCCCGACGAGCCGACCGTCCCCACGCTGGCGCTGTCGCCGGAATTCGCGACTGATACGCGCGCGCTCGCCATCGCCGGGGCACAGGTGCAGGAGAGCACCGACGGCGGCCGGCACTGGGACGACTTGGCCGGTCTACCGGAGACACTGTCCCCCTCGAGCCTGGCGATTGGGGCTGCTGACCGCCTGGCGATTGGCGGCGCGGCCGGCGACCTGCACCTTTCAGACGACGGCGGAGCTACCTGGCGCCGGGTTGCCGAGCGCTTTGGCGACGGACGCCTGGTGGCGATTGCCTATTCGCCGCGAGTTTCTCGTGACGGCACGATCTTCATCGCCGCCGCAGCGGATGGCCGCATCCGCCTCTATCACACGCGCGACAACGGTGTGACCTGGGTGCGCGTGCTCGAACAGGCCAGCCGTAGCGCGCTTGCGCCCATCGCCGTCCCTTCCACGTACCGCGATGCGCGGGCATTCGTGGGCGTGGTTGCCGGCCGCGACGTATTCACGCCGAACAGTCCGCGCCTCGCCTCATGGGTTGAGGGCCGGGTAAGCGTGGATCGGCGGGCAGCGGTAACCAGTCTGGTCGCCTCGCCGAACTTTGGTCGCACGGGCAGGTTCTACGCAGGCACGGGCCTGGGACTGTTCTATTCGCGTGACCGCGGTCACACGTGGAGCCACACCGGCGGCCGTAGCGCTCCCGCGAACGTCACCTGCGTCACTGCGGCCGTCGAGGCCTCGGGCGCCGAGGCGGTGTTCGCGGGCACGCTGGACGGCGACGTCTGGCGCCGCGGACCCCGCGAATCGACCGACTAACTCGGTCGCCAGCCCCTATCCGGGCGTGTCGTAGGAAAAGTCCCAGTCGCCGAGCGTCGTCAGCGTGTGTTGGGGTGCCGAGAGATTGGGCTCGCCGCCCTGGCGCCAAGCCTCGATGTTCTCGCGATGGCCCAATGAGCGCAGCCCCTTGAACGAATCGTGCGCCGTCGTGCAGTCCCAGAAGAACAGCCGCTCGGCGCCCGCGCCATAGATTCGACCCGCCGCGCGCTGGTAGTTCTCCGGCGTCATGGACCGTGGCAACACGCTGGGTGCCAGGGTGACCGGCGTGCCGCGCACCAGGTCCAAGAAAAACTCCAGCTCGCGCTCGGGCTCCTCCCATGCCGGCACGCGGCTGTTGAGTTCGGGCGCCGACGTGTACGGAATGATCGTGTCGATGAGCCCTTCGGAAACCCACGCTCGCAGGTCCAGCGCACGGTGCAGGTTTTCCGCCTCGTCCTTCATCACGATCGCTGAGACGTGGACCGGCATGTCGCGGCCGGTGGCGGCGGCAACTTCCGACAGCCCTGTCCGCAGCTCGCGCATGAAGTCGGTCATCACGCGCGCCCTGAACTTCAGCCAATCCGGATCGTGCTCGTCCAGCTGGTGGGGATCTTGGCCGGACGCGGTCTTGAACGCTTCCACGATGTGCGGCTCGTACTCCGTGAACGGCGGACGGCGGTTGTAGAGCAAGCACACGCCGTCGACCGGCTTCTCGGCCATCTCCCGCAGCAGCGAGATGGCGAACGCGCGGAAGCCCGGATACGCGTATGAGAGCCGCGGCGTCGTCCGCCCGTCGCGGTCCAGACTGCGCCATTCAGGATGCGCGCCAAACACGCCCGCGCCCGAGTTGAAATGGTCGTTGGGGGGCGGATAGTGGAAGCCGGTCACGCGCCAGCCGGCATGGAACTCCATGCCCATGTCGTGCGTATGGTCGATGGCGACGTCGTAGGGATCGATCCCTTTGTCGCGAAAGATCCGCCATGCCTGAGACTGGTTGCGGTAGCCCGTGTGCGAGAAGTCGTCGTGGGCGTCCAGCGTGTGGTCGCGGGCGATCTTGGTGAAGTAGTTGAGCAGGTCGCCGCCGCCGGACTCCAGGTAGATCCGCGCGAAGTCGGTGTTGCGATACGGCTCTAGGAGTCCCTGAACCCCTGCCGGAGTCGTCGGCCGGCTGTGCCCCATCCACCCGTGATTGTCGCTGTGAGCGAAAAGACGTTTGGTGTCCGTCCGTGAACGATCGGCCTGCATGGCGGCGACCTCGCCGTCGGTCAGCGGCACGAGCTTGATGTACGCGGGCCGAGCCGGCTGGCAGTCGTACACGCCGTCTTCCCGACCAACTTCCGCCGACACCGCGATCTGCTTGAACTGCACGTCCTGACCCGTGAGGTCGGCGATCTTGAAGAAGGTCTCCGTAAGCTGAATGCCGCCGCCGGGCAGCGGATTGATGCGCTCGGGCATATGCATCTGGGTGAAGCCGCGCTCGCCGCTCAGCTTGACGAGCAGGTTGCCGCTCCATTCATAGAGTTCGTGGTCGTGCACCATCTGGCCAATCGAGATCGCGTGCCAGCCGCGTACGTCAAGCGGATACGTCACGCCCGGCGCCGCGGTGTTGTCGCCCGCGTAGAGCAGCGTGCCGCTGAAGGCCGCGGTGGAGTACGCGAACGCCCGCCACCGCCCGGTCTGAGCCTCCGACGACAGCGCATCCGCCGGCTGGCAGCGGTCAAGGTTGGTGAGATAGATCGGCGGCTGGCTCAGGCCAAGATCGCCAATGTGTGCCGTGGCTGTTGCGGACATTCGAGACCACCTTTGCGGCAAAGGGACGAGGCCGGCGGCCGCAGTGGGCGGCCGCTACCGTGCCGCAGTATGCTCCGGTCGCCACGGCCTCGCCACAGCAGACGCGGCGGTGATTTTGCCAAATCCGGTCAAAGAACAGCTTGCCAAGGGCGGCGTATCCATTGGCTCGTGGCTCAACCTGGCCTCGCCGCTGGCGGCCGAAGTGCTGGCCGAGGCCGGCTATGACTGGCTGGCCATCGATACCGAGCACACGGCCTGGGACCTGGCAGAGATTACCCACACCGTGCGGGCCATCGAAGCGCGGGGCGCGGTGCCGATGGCCCGGGCCTGGTCGCACGAACCGGAGGGCCTCGGCCGCATCCTGGACACAGGCGTGCTGGGAATTGTGGTGCCGCACGTGAGCACGGCCAAGCAGGCTGAGGCCATTGCCCAGGCGGTGCGCTTCGCGCCGCGCGGCCACCGCTCGGGCGGCAATTCGCGAGCCGCCATCGCCGCCGGCTACGCGTCGCAAATCAACGACAACCTGCTCGTATGCCCGCAGATCGAGGATCGCGAGGGCGTCGCCAACATTGCCGAGATCATGGCGGTGGATGGCATGGATATCGCCTTCATCGGTCCAAATGATCTGGCGGTTGCCCTGGGCTACACGCGTGGGGATGCCTTTCGCGCTCCGGAGCACCTGGACGCTGTGGCACAAATCCTTGCCGGCGCGCAGGCCAACGGAAAGCCGGCGGGCACGCCGGCGTCGTCGGCGGTGCACGCGCGGCAACTTGTTGCTCAGGGCTTCACCTTCATCGACGTATCCAGCGATCTGCGCATGCTGGCCCAGATCGCGTCGCAGGAACTGCAGGCGATACGCGCCTGACCTGAAAGGACGACCCATGGCCTCCGCATCAACCGCTGCCGATCGATGGGCCGACGCCCACGTGAGCGACCCGGACTTCGTGGTCTACATCCCGCAGGACGGCGACACGCCGGCGCACCGCGCGACATCCCCGGGCGGGCCCTGGGACATGGGCAACGTGCACTTCGTGGTCACGCCCACCACCACCGGCGCCTTGCTGGGCACGTGGACACAGGCGGATGGCGACAGCTTCCACGGCCCCAACGCGCGCATCGTCGTGGCGCGCAGCGAAGACCGCGGCCGCACCTGGAGCCGGCCGACGGTGCTCGATGCCCCGCCGGACGGCACGGAGCAGACGGCCGTCTGGTCGGTGCCGGTGGTCGTGCCGCACAGCGGGCGCGTGTGGATCTTCTATCACCGCAACACGGGACCGGTGGACTTCGACCGCGGCATGACCGGCGTGCTGGCCTGGCGCGTATCCGACGATGACGGCTTCACCTGGGGCGAGCGGCATGAGACACCGATCGCTCGTGCCGCCATTGACGATCCCGATCCGGTGCTGCTCAGCAACTGGGTCACGTCGGGCTGGCAGGCGCCGATCGTCACGGCGCGCGGCAGCGTGCTGTGCCCGATCACGCGCTGGGCGGGCAACGCCTTCCAGGGCCAATTCGAGACGGTGACGCCGGAGATCGGATTCAACGATCGGCACCACGAGTCATGGTTCTTGCGGTTCGACAACGTAATGACCGTGGACGACCCGGCCGACCTGGTGGTTACCACCTGGCCGGACGCCGACCACGGCATCCGCGTGCCGCAGCTGCGCGATCCACGCATGAGCACGGCGATGGAGCCGAGCATTCAGCCCCTCGGCGACGGGCGCATCGTGTGCGTGATGCGGACCATGACCGGCTACATCTGGTATTCGGTGTCGAGCGACGATGGGCAGTCGTGGTCGGAGGCGGACATGTTGCGCTTCCAGCCCGGCGGCCCGCCAGTGCCGCACCCGTCGGCGCCATGCCCGCTCTACAAACTGCGCGACGGACGCTATCTGCTGTTCTTCCACAACAACGACGGCACCGGCAACGGCGGCAGCGGGCCCGGCAGCGGCGAGTCGCGCCGTCCGGTGTTCGTCAGCGTCGGGCGCGAGATCCAGAATCCCGGCGGTCAGCCGCTGGTCTTCGGCCGGCCGCACCTGGTCGTCGACAACGACTGGGCTCCATCGGTCATTCGAGGCCGCCCGGGAGGCATGGCGGCCTACGGCAGCCTCACCGACTTTGCCGACGAGCCCATTCTCTGGTACGCCGACCGCATGCAGTACCTGCTCGGTCGGCGGTTGACCGACCTCATGCTCGACGACTCGTGGCTCCCGCGGTGAGCCGCCCGTGAGGAACCGCGCCTGGCGCCCGCGATTCTCAGACGGCCTCTACCGACACTTCCCCACGCGGCACGTCGATGGGCCGTCCAACGCGGAGATCGACGCCGCCTTCCGGCATTTGGACGGCGTCCCGGGCGTCGAGGGGGTGGAGTGCTTCAGCCGCACGACCGTCACGCTCGAGAACGCGGCGCACGTGAAGCGGCGGCTCGACGAGCGCGGCTTGGTCTGCGCCATGGTGTCGCACGGCGAGACGGTGGCGCGGGGATTTCCGAAGGCGCTCTGGACGTCGCCCGAAGCAGCCGAGCGGCGCGGCGCGATCGACATGGCGCTGTACTCGATCGAGGTGGCGCGCGCCCTCGACGCCCGCGGCATCTATCTGTTCACCGCGCTGGACGGTCCCGACTATCCGTTTCAACAGAACTTCCGTCGGGCGCGGCGCTACACCGTGGAGGCGCTGCGGGAGATTTGCGACGCGGCCGGCGAGCTCCTCGTAGCGCTCGAGTACCGCATCCACACGCCCAAGGGCTGGTCCAACATCGGATCGATGGCGGCCACCCTGGACCTTGCGTTCGAGGTCGGGCGGCCAAACCTGGGCGCGCAACTCGAGGTGGCGCACACCCTGCTCAGCCACGAAAACCTCGGCCAGGCCGCGTGGGACGCCGCCCGCCTGGGACGCCTCCACCACCTGCATCTGAACGACACGCAGCTGCCCACCGACATCGGCACCATCTTCGCGAGCAGTCATTTCTGGGAGTGCCTGGAGCTCCTCTTCTGGCTGCGCGAGGCCGACTACAGCGGATTCCTTGGAATCGATTGCTTCTGGTGGCAGGTCGACTCGGCGCTGAATGCCGCGCAGCAAGTCCGCAACATCCATTTCATGTTGCGGGTGCTGGACGCCCTTGACGACACGGCCTTCCGAGAGGCCATGGCCCAGCAGGACATCATCGCGACGCAGCGCATGCTCTGGGACGCGCTGCGCCGAGCCGCGTAGCAATACCTCCCCCCCGAGACTTGTTGACAGCAGCGAGCCTCGATACAAATTCAGCCCAATGACAAACCGAACGGACGGAAGGCTGACGCCCAGAGCCCAAGGCACATAGCAGAGCTGAGCGAACTCCTAAGACTTACGCGAAGTTTATCCTCGGTCAGATCGGCCGGTGTCGATTAGCCTGCATTCTTCACGCGATGCATCGGAAACATCGACACTGCCAGGGAAATCCACCATACAATCGTGTGTATCACCGGGATAAAGTTCGATCGAATCAACCATGCTCCCAGGTGGTTGGCTCTTGACACCTCGGATTTCAAAGACTGGGTCACGAAGTGAAACTCGAATATGGCTACGATTCACTATGGTAATAGTTAGGATATTCCCCGAATAGCTTGTAACGTTTAAGATATCTACTCGTTTCGCAGGGTTGGTTTCCATTAGCTGAGCTTGTTTTGCAGCCCGTTTGCGGGATTTGTGTGAAGCAACAAGCCCCCATGCGCTGACTACTACTCCAGTCACTGCTGCGACCGCGGCAATAATCGCGGCGACTGCACCAATATCTGCCATTCTCGGTTTCCCCTGCCAGTCGACGGCGCGAACCCGACCAATGCTCGCATCCTAGCAGGCGGCTGCCCCGGCCTATAGCGTGCGGGGTCCGGCCGAACTATCTCCCGGGTGCCTCTCGTCGGGCAGCCGCTCGTTGAACTCCACCACGTTGCCCTCGGGGTCTTTGGCGTACAGCACCCGGCGCCAGAGGCGCGGCCAGTCGACCGGCCCTCCCCACACGTCCAGTCCCTCGGCGCGCAGCGCGTCGACGACCGGGTCCAGCTCGTCCATGACGAACTGCACGTGATTCGGGCCGTTGCCTGACGGGCCGCGCGCGGGATTCGGATCGGGGTGATTGTGGTACTTGAGCAGCTCGATGGCTTCTGGGCGATCCTCGGTGCCCAGGAACACGGCTTCGAGCTTGACGCATGTGAGCCCGGTGAGCGCGTCGATGTGCGCTCCCTCGATAGTCGCGGCGCGAGTTTCGCGCAGCCCCGCCACGCGCGTATAGAAATCGCGCATGCGGTCCATGTCTTGGACCACCAGTCCAACGTGACCGACGGTGGGGGTGCCGCGGGGCACTGGCGAACCTCGGTGTGAAGGGGGCGGCATTCTTGCACGCGGCGGCCGTCGAATCGCGCGACTCAAGTACGCTGGAGATCACGAGACGCAGTGAGCGCCGCTCATGCGCTACGACCTAGCCGAGAACTACGACCTCACCGACCGTCTCAGGGGATGGCCGGGGTTTCGGATCGGCGCCGCGGCCGGACTCGTGACTGCCGCCGCCTGGGTCTATCAGGTTGACCTGGTCCCCGCCGTTGTCGAAGGCGACGCCTTTGGGCTGGGCATCGGCCTCCATACCGTCGTCGTCGGGCTCTTGGTCGTTGGTTGGATTTGGGGACTGCTCTTCCGGCTCAACGCGGGAGTGTCCTGGGCGGCCGGTGCGGCGGTGACGACCGGGCTCGCGATGGGGCTCGTTGCCGCGCTCGACGTCTTCTTCGGCTGGGGCGTGGACTGGCAAATTGGCCGGCGCGGTCTGGTTTCTCCCGAGGACGTGCAGGGACGAGGCTCTGGACCGGCCATGCTGGCCGGCGTGCTGTGGACCGTCTCCGCAGTCGTCGTGATGTTCATCCTCTCATTCGTCGCGGCCGCGCTCGGGGCGACGATGCTGCGGCGGCTCGCCAAGCCGTGGGCGGCGCGCGTGGTCCCCCGGCTCGCTGTCCGCCTGCCCGAGTCCTGGCAGTCGGGACTGGGCCCGCATCGCGGCTCTAGCCCACTGATCGGGAAGATCTTGGCGCAAGAGGCCGCCCGCAGCATCCCCGAAGGCCGGCGCATATGGCGCACGGTCTATGGGCGCGCCGTGCTTGTCTTGCTGTATGGCGTGGTCGTGCTCTCGCAGCTCTGGGTCGAGCCCGTTGCGCGCATCGACGCCGCGCTCATCTTCGGCATTTTCGCCGTGTTTGACGGCGCGCTGTTGCTGATGCTCGCCCGAACGAGCCGGGCGTTCGCACCGGCCCGATTGCAGTTGCGCGCGGAAGCAGCCGTGTCGATCGTGATCGGGCTGGTTGCGGCCGGCATCTCGATCGGGTCCGGCCGGCAAATGACGCTCGATCTGTTCTATGGACTCATTGCGGCGTGGGCCGTGTTGACGGCGCTGGCTCAGCTTTCGGTGGCGTTCGCCCTGCGTCACGGAATTTCCGCGCACCTATTGATCCTCTACACCGTCTTGATTGCCGTCACCCGGTTTGTTTATGGCATTGAGGCCGCGGCCGCGCCGGAGGTCATGCGGCTGGCTTACGCGCAGAGCCTGATTCTCATGGGGGTCGTGGTCCTGATTGCCATGCTCCACGGACTCACTGGGAACGCGTTGCGCCGCTGGCCGGCGTCCGAATTCGAAGCGGCGAGGCGCCCAGCTGGCACCTGAGGCCGCTGGCCTCGCGCCTACGCCGGTGTCACACTGCGCGCCGGATGTCGCGTCAAGATTCTCGGGGGCAGGCATGAGTCGCGCACAGGACGTGCTCGCGCGCATGAAGGGTCCGGTCGTTCCGCTCAACTTGTGCTTCAACGTCGACGGCACGCCGGACTATCCCTCCATTGCGCGCTACGTCGATTGGCTGGCGGACGAGGGCGTGCCGATCCTCATGCTCACGGCCGGCAGCAGCGAATTCGCCAGCCTGAGCGACGACGAGATCTGGCGCTTGACCGCCGTCGTGGCCGAGGCCAATCAAGGACGCGCGCTGTTCATCGCCTCCTCCGGGCTCTGGAAGCCATCCGTGACGCGCGAGTTCCTGGTCCACGCCGACCGCGTGGGCGCCGACGCGGTGAAGCTTCAGTTCAGCAGCTGGCTCACGTTGCGCCGCGACGTGCTGGTGCGCTACTTCGATCTGGTGCAGGACGCCGCCGAGGTGCCGCTGCTGCTGCTCTCCGGGGGAAACTTCCCAATCGACGGAGCCATCGAGCTGGCCTCGCGGCCCAACATGGTCGGCATCAAGAACGACGGGCATCCGTTCTACGACTATTACGAGCTGCTGCGCGGCACCGCCGATCAGGACTTCGGCGTGATCAGCGGCGGCCAGATGCGCAACTTCATGTTCGGGCATCCGCTGGGCTCGCCCGCCTATCTGTGCCCCATCGCCCCGATTCGGCCGCGCCTAGCCAACGAGTTCTACTCACACGTAGCGGCCGGTCGCACCAGCGACGCCTGGGACTTCGTCTTTGAATACGAAGACCCGTGGCTCCTATGGGCCGCGAGCCAGGACTGGCTGGCGTCGATCAAGGCGGCCATCCATCTCCAGGGGCTATATCCGAACAACCTGCTCGGACACGCCTACCCGCACCCAGAGCCTGCGGTGGTCGACAACGTGCGGGCCAAGCTGATCGAGGTGTTCGGAAGCGCGACGGCCGAGTAGCAAACCGTTGGGCTTGTAGGAGGACGCAAGTCATGGCCGCCGATTCGACACTGCTCGCCCACCTTGCTCCCTGGCTTAAGGGCCATACCGAAGACATCGCGGTCGAGGCCCTCGGGTACATCCTGCGCGAGTCCCGGGCGGCCAGAGACGCCCTGCGGGATGTGCTCCGGTCCGGCGGCTCTGAAATCGGTCCCATCGAACAGGTGGCGACTCAGGTCAGCGACGAGAAGGGGGGTCGCCCGGATCTCGCTGGTTTTGACGAGCACGGCGCGGAGCGCCTGCTCATCGAGGCAAAATTCTGGGCTGGACTCCAGCCCGGGCAGCCGAACGCGTATCTCAGGCGACTGATGCAAGGCGATGCGACCGGACCGTCGGCGTTGCTGTTCGTCGCGCCGAAGGCAAGGTCCGAGACGCTCTGGGCCGAGGTGCGGCAGCGGGCGCAGGGAGAGTTCGAAATGTCGGAGGCGCCAGGCCAGCAAAGCGCTGCCGTTGGAGGCGGTGAATGCCGGTTGATGCAAACCAGTTGGGAGGACTTGCTCGGCCCTATGGCCGTCCGGGCGAGCTCGGCCGGAGATTCAGCGGCGGCATTGGACATTCGCCAGCTGCAGGGGCTCTGCGACCGGATGGACTCGGAAGCCTTCCTGCCGATTCGATCGGAAGAACTCGGGCCCGAGTTCCCGCGCCGCATCCTCGGCCTGCGGCCTCTAATCGACGCCGCGACTTCCCGTGGAGAAGAGGCTGGATGGCTGAGCACGGAGGGCCTGAATGTCACGCCCCGAACGTATGGTTACGGAAGGCACGTCTTGCTGTGCGGGGCCGGCGCGTGGTTTGGAGTCAACTTCGGCCTCTGGACCCAGCAGGGCGATACCCCTCTGTGGCTGGTCTTCTCTGAATTGGCGCGCAAGAAGACCAAGACCCCAATCACCCTGGATGAGATACGCCGCGCGCTGCTGCTGTCGAGCGACGAGAACTACGTTGCGATTCACCTGCGGGTGGGCGTCGAGTACGAGGCCGTGCTGGCCAACGTGGTCGATCAGATCGAACGCATCGGACGGACGATCAACCCTCGATTTGAGAGATCGCAAGCACCCGGTGGCCCAGGCCGCTCGCAGCCTGAAACGAGCTGACGGCTACGCGAATGCGAGGTTGCGCTTTTGGCCGCGCAGAATCAGCCCCTTAACGCCGGTGTTGTGCCCGTCGATTTGCACATTGTGGGGATCGCGGTAGCCCGTGCGAACCAAGCGCCGCCACTGATTGGTTCGGTTTGGATCCGAACCATGGACGGTGAGATAGCTCATGAAGACCACGTCCCCCGCGTTGGCGGGAACGGGAACGGCGTCAGCGAGCCGATACTCATCCACCGGAAGGTGAGGGCGCGTGTCTTTCGAGTCGACGCGCCCGATGTGGGGCAGTGGGCCGAGCTTGTGGCTCTCGGGTAGGAACTTCAAGCAGCCATTGGCTTCCGTGGCGTCGTCGATGTGGAGCAGCGCGTCGATGTATCCGGGTCCCTCATGCGCATAGAACGGATGGTCCTGGTGCATCGGGAACGGCGTGCCCATCTCCGGTCCCTTGGCGTGCAGCACGGTGTGGTGGTACTCGACGCTGGTGCCGAGCAGGTCAGCCACAGCGCCGACGAGCTTGTCGTCGGTCACGGCGCGGTAGAACTCCTCGGAGTATGAGGGCAGGTCGGACAAGATATCCAAGCGCGCGCGTTGGTCTTCCTCGGCCGTCATATAGGCTTGACGCCATGGACCCTTCCATCCCGGCCCCTGCGTCGCCCACTCTTGCATGAGCCGCTCGAGCTCTTGCGACTGCCGTGCGACGGTTTCGGCGTCGAAGACCTTTTCGAGTCTCAAGAAGCCGTTCTCGTTGAAAGCGTCGACCTGATTCTGCGTAAGCGTTTCCATGTATTCACCCCCGGGGCCGTCGCCGCAGTCTACCCCTCACGAACTCGCTGCGAGCGCCGGTGACGACTCAGGCTTCCGCGACGGACGCGCCGGCCGAATTGGTTCCCCGATCACGGTGGTGGCTACTCATGCTGCGCGCCGTGGTGCCGTTGCTCTACGCCAACGCCCAGATTGGCCTCCTTTGGCCTCAAGGCGTCGTGGCGCCGCCGGCCATCATCTTCGGCATCTTTGCGCTCGCGGATGGCGCCTTGGCGCTGCTGGTGGCGCTGGCGGTGCGGGAGTTGCGACCGGCGCGAGTCCTGGTCGTGGCGGACGCCGTGCTGGCCGCCGCCGCGGGCATTGTGGCCATCCTGTTTTGGCAGGTGGTGTGGCCGGCGTCCGTCCCGCCCGAGGTTTTTGTCGGGCTCGCAGGGACCTGGGCCTTCTTGAGCGGCCTGCTGCACGCCGCCATCGCCATTCCGCTGCGGCGTCTTGACAGTCCGCAGCTGCCCCTGCTGTTCATCATCGTGAGCGGCCTGGTGCGAATGGGCTACGGCATACCCACGGGCCTCTCGGCCCTCGTCGTGGTAAACGTCATTGGGTTTCGCCGGATCCTGGGAATTCAGCAATGGTTCCTGCTGCTGCTCGGGGTCGCCTACCTCTTGTTCTATGGCGGGCTGGCCGAAATCTGGCGGGAGCGGCGTCAGGCCGAGGTGGCGACGCAGATACGGTTGGCGCGCAAGGATTCGCAAGTGCGGCTTGCGCGCGAGCGCCGCGCCGGTCGCGAGCTCCGCGCATCCACCCAACGCGGCGGCCGTCGGCGTCGGCGGCGTGGGCTATGATCCCGTCCTCGCCGCTGGCAAGAGGCTCATGCTCGGACATCGGGGCGACGCCCCCGGCAAAGGAGGCGCGCGGTGATGATTGACGAGAGCCAGCACCACACCTACTCCGACGATTGGCGGCGTACCAATCCCGATCTCGTGTTCTTCCTGCCGCCCGCGCCGCCGGAATGGCAGGAGTCGGTGGATCACGTGCTGGTCAGCCTCACGCGCGAAGGCGCGCTGCTGGCCATCTGGACCTACTGCACCAAGGAGCATGCCGCCGACGAGTCGATCATGGTGCGCCGCAGCGAAGACGGTGGGCGAACCTGGACCGGCCCGGACGTGCTGGCCGGACCCGGCCGCTACCCGGGCCAGGTCGCGTCGTTCGGCTTCCCCGTCATGAGCCGCGGCGGGCGCATCTATTGCTTCTACAACCGCAGCACCGGCCTGGGCGACGGGTACACCTGTTCGTTCCTGGAATGCAAGGTGTCGGACGACGACGGCCGCACCTGGGCCGACGGCAACGTGCAGATCCCATTCCGGCACACCCGTTTCGACCTGCCGGATCCCAAAGCGGGAGCCTCGTGCATCGTGTGGCAGAAGCCGATTCGCGATCGCAACAACAAGCACCTGGTGGGCATCACGCGCTGGACGTCGGAGCGCGTGCGGCGGCGCACGCCGGCCAGCGCCCGCGCGCCGCGCGGCGTCGGCGACTGCCATGTCGAGTTCCTGCGCTTCGAGAACATTGACGACGAGCCGGACCCGCGAGACCTGGAGTTGACCTGGCTGCCCGACAGCGACGATCTCGTTTCGTCACCGGTCATGTTCGACACCGAGTACACCGCCGGATACTCCTTTTGCCAGGAGCCAGGCCTGGTGCTGCTGCCGGACGGTCGCCTGTTCGCCAGCATGCGCACGCCCAACGGGCAGATTTGGTACGCGGTGTCCGCCGACGACGGCCACTCATGGCGACCAAGCGAGATGCTGCGGTTTCGCGATGGCGGCGACCCCATGGAGAATCCGGTTTCTCCCACGCCGCTCTATCGCCTCCACGACGGGCGCTTCATCCAGCTCCTCCAAAACCATGACGGCTGGGGCTACAACGGCTTCGGCCCGCTCAACAGCGACAGCCGGCGGCCGCAGTTTCTGTCCGTCGGCGAGTTCCGCCCCAACGCCCACCAACCGATCTGGTTCAGCGAGCCGCTGCTGCTGTTCGACACCGACGGCGTGGGCGTGGCGCCGCACTACCGGCCCTGGCTGTCGATGTACTCCAGCGTCACGGAGCGCGCAGGCGAGCGCATCCTCTGGTATTCCGACCGCAAGCTGTTCGGCGTCGGCCGCTACATCACCGACGAAATGCTCGCGCCGCTGACGGTGCCGCAAGCATAGACTGGCGGCGTTCCCGGCGTTATTGTAAATCAATCAATGCCAATGACATTGATTGGAATGACACGCCATCACGGATGATGCGCCATAACCTGGAGAATGCGCCATGACTCAAATCACCGCGCGTGTGCCCGACGACTTGGCGGAATCGCTGGACGCGGCGGCCGCGACGCTCAAGCGCAGCCGCGCCGCGGTGGTCCGCCAGGCGCTGGAGCAATACCTGGAGAACTTCGACGACCTGTCCTTAGCGCTAGACCGGCTGCGGGATCCCGCGGACCCCGTGCTGGACTGGGACGAGGTCAGGCGTGAGCTACTCGGTTCGGATTAAGCGCAGCGCGGCTCGAGAACTGGCACGAATCCCCCAACCGGCGAGGACGAGTTTGGTCCATGCTATCGACGGCCTCGGCAGACAGCCGTTGGCAGGCAGCGCTCTCAAGGGCGGGCTACGCGGTCTGCGCCGCCTGCGCGTTGGCGACTACCGCATCCTGTATGAGCTGCTCGACGACGAACTGGTCGTCCTTGTCGTCCGCGTCGCCCACCGTCGCGGCGCCTACCGCCCTATGTAACCCCTCCAGCATTCCCGTGCCTCTTCCGCGATTCCCACGCAAAGAAATCCAGGACATAGCCGCAACGGTCCGCCGCAATTGCGCATGTCATCCCCGCTGCCGGGCCGAGCACCTGCGATTCCTGGGCATGCCGAGGCGGGCATAGACTATCTAGCGTGCACGCCGGGTGCGCTCAGTGAAGGGACAGCTTCTTGGCCACCGTCGCGTTCATTACCGAGTCCGAAGCCAAGCATCGGCACCCCTATGCCGAGGCTATCCGCGACGTGGAGCGGATCGACGCCGCGCACGTGGTCGATGACGGCGCCGACGGGGTGCTCGGCCTGATCGGCCCGAAGCTCGTGGGCCGTCACGCAACCGTCGATGATTTGCTGGCAGCGGTGCGCCCCGACATGGCCATCGTGACGCTGGTCGCGGCGAATTCGCCGCCGGTGATCGAGGCACTGCTCAACGCCGGCGTGCCGATCATGGCGGAGAAACCGGCCTGCGTGCATCCAGACGACTTCGCGCCGCTGGCGCGGCTCGCGGACGACAAGGGCGTGCCCTTGATGCTCGCCCTGGCGAACCGGATGCGCCCGGACATGAACGACGCCCGGCGCATCATCGCCGAGGGCGGCATCGGGGAGCTATATGCCGTGCGGGCGGTGCAGGTGGCGGACCAGACCCGCATCCAGGAGCTCACTGAGCCCGACTGGACCTTTGAGCGCGCCAAGGCCGGGGGCGGCCATTTGGTCTGGCTGGGGATTCACTTCGTGGACGTCATCCGCTACGTCACGGGCCGCGACATCGAGCAAGTGCAGGCGCTTACTGGCGTGGTGGGCGGCGCGCCCATCGACGTCGAGGACCTGGCCCTCGTCAACATGCGACTCTCCGGCGGAGCGTTGGCGTCGCTGTTCTCCGGCTATCTCATGGAGGAGAAGGGGCATCAGGGCTTGACGATCTACGGCTCGCGGGGATGGATTCAGACCGACGCCGCCGCAGCGCCCAGGCTCGTGTGGTGTTCGGGCCGCGGGGACGACGCGCGAGTACGGCGGACGCTCTACGAGGATCGGGGCGCACCCTACACGGCCTGGGTGTCCGAGGCGCTGCGTGCTTGCCTGGGCGAGATCGAGCCGCTGCTATCGGCCGCGGACGGCCTCGCGGCGCTGCGCGTGGTGCACGCGGCGTATGCTTCGGCCGCGCACGGCCATCCGCAGATGGTGGCGTAGCCCGGCCACATCTCGACGCCGTGTCTGCACGCGAGGGCGTTCTGCGGCATTCTGGGCGCCGCGCCCTGTGGGCGTTTCGCTGGAATCGGCAACAAAGGACCGGTGAGGCATGAAGATCGTCGGCTACTGCGATCCCCTGCACACGGCGCCCGGGGACACGGTGCGCTTCATGGTCAGCAGTGCGCATCCCACCTACCGGGCGGACCTCGTCCGGCTGGTGCATTGCGACGACAATCCCCGCGGGCCCGGGTTCAAAGCCCCTCTGGTCGAATCCGCCGTCGGCGGCGAGTACGCCGGCCGCGAGCAGGCCATCCGCACTGGCTCCAGCGTGCAGATTCCCTATGCCGACGTGCTGGGCGAACTCGACAGCTTCACGTTCACGGCTTGGATCATGCCCACGACGCCCGTCAAGGAGGAGGCGCAAGCCATCGTCACGCATGGCCTCGAGGCTCCGGCGAGTTCCGGCTATGGCCTTTTTGTGGGAATCGGCGGCGATCTTCAGGCGGTGATTGGCGACGGAGCGGGCGGTCGGGCGATCGCCGGCGCCGTGACGCAGTTGCTCGAGCATCAGTGGACGTTCGCGGCCATGACCTACGATGCCGCCTCGCAGCGGCTCAGCGTCTATCAAATCCCCAAGCATCCCTGGCCGGTGGAACGCGGCCGCGGTTACGCGACCATGACCCTGCCCGGCGCCCAGTCGGCCGGCGAAACGCCGCTGGTGGACCATCAGCGAACGTTGGAGGGCATGGAGCATGGCTCCGCCCTGCAGGAGGTCCTGGCACATCAGCCGCCCATGACGGCGGACCGTGCGCGGCCGTCGGAGGGCGCGCCGCTGGTCATGGCCGCCGCCCTCGAGTCCCATGAGGGCGGCGCCGTGCTTACGAATTCCCACTTCAACGGCAAGATCGACGTGCCCCGCGTCTACGACCGTGCGCTCTCAGCCGACGAGATCGGGGCCCTCGCGCGCGGCGGCGACTCGCTGGCGGTGGCCGGGCTGGTCGCCGCCTGGGACTTCAGCAAGGACATCGGCACCACCCGGGTCACCGACGTCGGCCCGCACGGTCGTGACGGCCGCGCCGTGCAGATGCCCACTCGCGGCGTCACCGGCCACAACCACACCGGGCGCGAGACGAATTTCCGGCTCGCACCGGACGAATACGGCGCCATCCACTTCCATGACGACGACCTCGAAGACGCCCTTTGGGAGGTCGACTTCGAGTTGACGGTTCCGGACGACCTGCGCAGCGGCGTCTACGCCGCCTGGGTGCGGTCGGGCGACGACGAGGACTACATCACCTTCTTCGTGCGGCCCGCCGACGGCGCGAAGACGGCCGATATCGGCGTGTTGATGGCGACGGTGTCCTACGTCACCTATGCCAATTTCCGCGACGTCGACGGGGGATTTTGGAGTCCGGAGCGCGTCCCCAACGCCGATCCCAGCCTGAACTCGGCGGCGCACGAATTCCTGCGGGCGAACCAGATGCCGGGCCTATATGACTTCCACACCGACGGGACCGGCGCGGCGCTGTGTTCCTGGCGCCGGCCGATCTTGAACATGCGCGCCACCTATCGCTACCGCGTCTGGTCGGCGCCGTCGCGATTCCCCGCCGATCTCTACATGATCGATTGGCTGGAAGCCCGCGGCCTGGCCTATGACGTGATCACCGACCACGACCTCCACGCCCAGGGAGCCGACTTGCTCAAGCGGCACCGCGTCATCATCTCCGGCTCGCATCCCGAGTACTGGACCTCCCCCATGATCGAGGGGCTGGAGACCTATCTGAACGACGGCGGTCGCTTGATGTATCTGGGCGGCAATGGGTTCTTCGGCGTCACCGCCGTCGACCCGAACCGACCGCACGTCGTCGAGGTGCGGCGCTGGGGCACAAGCTGGCCGTTCGAGCATCCGCCAGCCGAGCGGGTGCTCGCCACGACCGGCGAGATGGGCGGCGCTTGGCGCAACCGCGGCCGACCGCCCCAGGCGCTGGTCGGCGTCGGCTGCGGCTCGGCGGGCTTCGACAAGGGCTCGCCTTACGTCCGGCTGCCCGACAGCCACGAACCGCGCGCGGCGTTCATCTTCGAGGGCATCGGCGACGACGAGCGCATCGGCGACATTCCGTCGCTGGTCGTCAATCACGGCGCCGCGGGCTACGAGATGGACCGCCTGGACTTTGGCCTGGGCACGCCGCCGCACACATTGCTGCTGGCCTCGTCGCTGGGGCACTCCGACAAATACGTCGGGCTGGCGGACGAGGCGCTGTGGTACACGCGCGGCATCGACGGCGTGAAGCCCTCGGAGCCACCGATGCCCGGAGAGTTCCACCCCTTCATTCGCGCCGACATGACCTATTTCGAGACGCCCAACGGCGGCGGCGTGTTCTCGGTTGGCTCCATCGCCTGGCGCTCGTGCCTGTCCCACAACGACTATGAGAACACGGTTTCACGCGTGACCGAGAACGTCGTGCGGCGCTTCGCGTCGCCGGAGCCTCTCGCCGATCCGGCGGCCAATCCGGGCACTGAGATGAGCGCCGGCTGGTCCCGCCCGACCGGACTGAAGGAGTAGACCCGTGGCCCAAGAATTCGAGCGGCATACGCCGCGCGACCCACTGCCCATGCCGCCGCCGATGGCGTTTCCGGAAGAGGGCGCGCCCGAATCGGAGGTTCTCGGCGAGGTGCAAGATCGGCTGACGGAAGACCCCTTCTCCGTCGAGCGGAACTTCGGCATCACCTACGTCGGCCCGCCGCACCCCATCGCGGACCGCGTCGCGACGCTCGCGCGCGGCACGTACTTCGTGGAGTGGGCGCGCGAGATGAACCCCGGCGCCTATGCGTTCGAGAAGGAAGCCGTGCGCATGATGGCCAGCCTGCTCGGCCGGCCGGAGGCCACGGGCTTCATCACCAGCGGCGGCACCGAGTCGAACATGTCGGCCATGCGGCTGGCGCGCAATCTAGCGGCAAAGGCAGAGCCGGAAATGGTGATGCCCACCTCGGCGCACTACAGCTTCCGGCTGGGCGCCGAACTTCTCGGGATCCGCCTGATCGAGACGCCCGTCGACGAACAGATGCGCCCCGACGTGGACGCCGTCAAGCGCGCCATAACGCCCAACACCGTGGGGCTGATCTGCTCCGCGCCCGAGGGAAACTTCGGCCAGCTCGATCCGGTGCCCGAATTCGCCCGGCTGGCGCTCGAGCACGACCTGTACCTGCACGTCGACGGCGCATTTGGCGGCTTCATCCTGCCGTTCATGCGCGAGCTGGGGCACGATCTGCCGGACTTCGACCTCAGCGTGCCGGGCGTGAGCTCGTTCATGACCGATGGTCATAAGGTGGGCCTGCTGCCGGTGGCGACCGGGTTCTTCCTGATCCGGGACGCGAGCCTGCTGCAGGCGGTGCCGCTGGAGACGACATTCATCCACACGCTCACCGCCACCAAGCCCGGCGACCATGCCGCGGCGGCGTGGGCCGTGATGCGGCACCTGGGACGCGCCGGCTACCGCGCTTCCGCCGCGCGGCTGCTCGAATCCGTGCGCATCGTTGTCGAGGGCATCGAGGCCATCGACGAGCTGCGTCTGATGGTGCGGCCGCTGATCAGCGTCATCAACTTCACCTCGGACTCGGTGGACATGGAGCGCGTGTTCAACGAGCTCTCAGCACGCGGCTGGGGCAGCACCTTCGGCCACATGAACGGCCACGCCCGCATCCGCCTCTCGCTCAACCCCCACCGTGACGCCGAGCACGCCCACGGGTTCGTGCGGGCGCTGAGGGAGTCGGTCCAAGCCGCGCGGTAGGTCGAATCAAATGAACCATTGTTCATTGAGAGGGTTGCATTTGCGCATTCTCAATATTTCCCCACAGCCGGATAAGTGGCGTCGTGGCTGACGGCTCAGTACCGTGTCCGCCTGCACAGGCGCGGGAGAAGACACGTTCCTGCTCGCGGTCAAACCACTCCTGCTAGGTCTGGGCCTCGACAGGCAGGATGGGCATTGTGCGGCGGAAGTCGTCACCGGCTGATTCAACTCCGATATACCTTCTCATTAGTCGCAGATCTCGACTGGCGTGTAGTCATAGATATCGACTAGCGAGTAGTCACAGATCTGGACTGGCGAGAACGCAACTCTAAACCAATTGATTACCCACTGTATCGCGGAGCCTGCACCTACAGTTATTCCGTCCGAGCCAATCCTTATGATGTCCCAGGCCTCTTGCGTGGTCTCCTTTGTTTCCGTCCACGCTTCCTTGCCGGTGTTCTGGAACTTCTCGAACAGCGTCGCCGATCTTGTCCAGGCTTCCCTAGTGATCTCCTTCGACGTGCCCCAGGCTCCCAGCAGCGGATCGAAGCCGGCGTCCTTCCAACTCTTGGCTGCGGCGTAGAACTGGTACCCCAAGAAGGCAAAGCTAACAAAAGCCAATGGCAATACAAAGGGGCTTATAACCGCCGTCAGCGCTGGGAAGATCATCACCAAACCGGCAATGATTCCGGTGATGCCGATCCCAACAGCAACTCCCGCACTCGACTCCTTCCATACCAGATCAAAAAGCTCGGCTCGATCTATTTTGCCTTCTTGATACGACAGTCCGTACTCCATGACGGCGAACACCCCGGCCGTAACAGACCCTACCAGAGCCCCGGACACCGTTACTCTCGCTGTCTGCCTGATGGCATGCCTCACTGCTTCCGCCCGCAGTGCCATTCGTGCCGCTCTTATCTCCTCGGCAGTCATTGGCTTCTGGCCTCTGATCCGGTTCAGAATCCGGTCCTCAAAGATGCCCTCAGCGGCGCTGTCGCCGCCGCCCTGGCTGCGGGGAATGAAGTGGCTCCAGTCCCGAGTGCTGTGGAAGTTTCGCAATGCTTGTGGCCCGCCCATGTGGACTTGACGCGGAATCGTCTCCCAGATTTGCCGCGCACCCACCACGTCACGGTATGCGCCTCCTGCTCGGCGGTAATAGTCGGCCAAATATCGTGGCACGGAAATGTAGTCAAGGTTGCTACGCCAAACGTTGACAAACAATCCCGCGACCCAGAATGGCAAAGCGCCGGTGCGAATGTATTGCTGCACTTCTGGGTCGTTGGCGGCCTCGGTCAGGCCGTCAATGATGAACAGATCCGGCTCTTCGCTGGCGGGGTCGACTGTCTGAGCACGAGCAGGCCGTTCAAGGGCGACGTGTAGCCCGCAAGCCGCGAGGCTTGCGCCTGAGAGTTGCAGGAATCGTCTGCGGTTTAGTTCTACGCGTCCCGCAGCTTCAGCCATTGATTACTCCGAGCCGGCGGTCGGCAACGCCGGGAATGAGGTCGTAGATGATGGTCAGCCCGGCGAGGGCGAGCCACGTGATGCCGATGATCCAGACAGGATGGGGTGCTTGTGCCGGTAGACAGGCTGCACGACGAACGCCTGGCCGGTGACGATGCCGTACATCGCCCAATACAGGAAAAACACCGCCAGATCCTATACCAGCCCGCGCTAGACGGCCTGCCGCCCGTCAGCCGTGTCTCACAACTCTGTGGCAAACACACCTAGTCCCACGGATCAAGCGCGACTTTGACCACGCCGTCGGCGGCGTTGGCCGAGCGGACCAGTTCGATGGCCTCGGCGGCTTGGGCGAGGGGCAGGCGGTGGGTGAGCATGCGCTCCAGCGGATAGCGCCCGGTTTCGGCCAGTTGGACCGCTGCGTGGACGGCCTGCGTCTCGTGGCTGTTGACACCCAGCGCGCGGACTTCCTTCCGCACCAGCTCGTCCCAGGGCAGCTCGACCGGCGCGCCGCCTTTCGATCCGGCCATCACCAACGTCCCAAGCGGTCGCACGACGAGAGCTGCTTGGCCCGCCGCGTGCGGGCTGGCCGTCACGTCGATTGCGACATCCGCCATCCGATTTTCCGTGAATTCCGCAATCTCGGCGACGGTCGCCTGTGACGCCACCAGGGTGTGGCTGGCGCCGAGGTCCCGGGCCAGGCTGAGCCGCGCGTGGTCGCGCGCCAGTCCGACCACGATGATCCGGCGGGCGCCGGCGGCGTGTGCCGCGATCGTGGCCGCCAGTCCCTGCGGCCCCGGTCCAAAGACGACCACCGTGTCGCCAATGCCGGCGTTGCCCAGTGTGCGCACCCAGCGAATCCCGTTGGCCAGCACCGCACCAATCACGACGCCGGCCTCCGGCGTGATGCGCTCCGAGACGCGGTGCACGCGGGCGCGCGGCGGCAGATAGAGAAACTGGCCGTAGGCGCCCCACAGGTGGGGCGGGTCGGCGGCCGAAAGCCGCCCGCCGTAGCCCTGCTCGTCGGCGCATATCTGGTAGGAGCCGCGGCGGCACCACTCACAGCGCCCGCAACCGAAACTGGCCTCGACGATGACGCGGTCGCCAACCTGGACCTGCCAGCGTTCGGCCGCCGCCGCGCCAACCTGCTCGATGCGGCCGACGATTTCGTGGCCCAGCAAGGCCGGGACGTTGCGGATCACGGCCGAGTGGCCGTCCCAATGGTGGATGTCGCTGCCGCAGATGCCGGCGAGCTCGATCCTGAGCAGGCCGTCGTCGTCGCCGATAGCGGGCAGGGGAAAGTCGCGCAGCTCGATGCGACGTGCCGCCACGAGTACGGCTCCGTGACTTGCAGTCACCCGGGTTTCTTGGACTGCATTACCGCGTGCGCGGGAATGACGGACGGAATGGCCCCGCAGCTGGAGGTCATGCGCGGCTTGCCAGGCACCCGATGATCGTGTCCGCATGCACCGCGAATTCAGCGGTCAATTCGATGGTTTCGCCGAGCGTCGCTTGCGGATCCCAGGTCCACGAGCCGTCCGCTTGCTGCGTCTCGACGAAGCAATCGCCCACCCGCGCCGCCCAAGCGCCGTACTCGGCATCCCCAGTGAGCTGATAGAGCAGCGCCGCACCCCAGCCGCTCTTGCAGACCTGCGCATAGTCGAACTGCCTGGGCGTGCACTGCATCGAGAAGGCCATGTAGTCGCGCGCGAGCGATACATAGTTCGGTTGCGGGTCCACCATGTGCAGCCGGCAGAGGAACGCCGCGGCGATGCCGCCGACCGTCCAGCGCTGCTTGCGGGCCGCTTGCGCCTCGACGGTGAACCACGACGGCTCGCCGGCCTCGCCTATTACGAGCGCCTGGCGCTCGCGCGACCACGCGTAGTGCAACCGGTCGGGCAGCTCGCGCTGCGCGCGCCGGATTCGTTCGAGGAAAGCCTGAACGGCCCGGGCCGCGTCCAGACGGCCCAGGGCGATGCAGGCCAGTCCGCAGCCACAGGCGTAGGGAATGTCCATCACGTCGCCCGGCGTGCCGTCGGCGTGCAGGTCGTTCGTGAAGCCGCCCGATTGCGGGTCCTGCATGGTGAGGACGAAGTCGAGGCCGCGGCTGCTCAGGTCAAACTGCCGCGCCATGTGCGCGCCGTAGACAAGCGTGGCGTTTCGATAGGCGTAGGCGTCGGTCAGCACGCGCCGGCCGCGGTCGAAATCGCCCTCCGCGGTGAACATGTGCCGGCGAATCCAGCCGCAGAGCGCCGTGGCCGCCGCGGTCTCGCCCGCGACGGTGAAGGTCCAGGGCACGCGATAGAACCTGAATCCGTGTGCCGGATCGCCAATGGAGCCATCGGTGTGCGTCTGCCGGAGCAGCCATTCGACGCCTCGGCGCTTGGCCCCGACGTATTGCTCCAGCCGGGTGCTCAGGTCGGGCGGCGACGTGCTGCTCGTCATGCCGGCCAGCTTAGCCTCCGACCCGGCGCGTCGACAGCGGCCGGCCGGTCGCGCTACGGTCCGGATGCCCTCCAAGCCCGCAACGGGAGTTGCCCACGGATGCGCAGGCGACACGCATGACGCTGGCCATCGACGCCTTCTACGGGGGTCACGTCGAGATGCCGAATCTGGGATTCGGGGGACCGCCGGCGCATACGCGGCGGCAGAGCGATGCCCACCTGGCGACGGTGTACGACGAGGCGCTGCGCTTCGCCGAGCTCATGGAGCGCACGGGCTACGACACGCTCTGGCTGGCCGAGCACCACTTTCAGCGCGAGGGCTATGGCTGCATCGGCAACGTGCCGCTGCTCAGTCTGCACCTGGCGAATCAGACTGAGCGCCTGAAGTTCGGCGCGTTCTTCAACACAGTCACCGCCTGGCACCCGCTACGGCTGGCCGAGGACTACGCGATGGTCGACGTGCTCACCGGCGGTCGGCTGCGCTTCGGCATCGGGCGCGGCTACGTCGCCCGCGAGGTGGAAACCCTGGGCGGACCGCTGCTAGACGACGTGGCCAACCGCGAGCTGTTCGAGGAGCAGGTTGAGATCATGCTGAAGGCTTGGCACCGGCCAGAGTTTGCTCACGCCGGAGTGGGTTACCGGGTTCCCGCCGACGTGCCGCACATGTTCGACGATCTTGTTGACATAACACTCGTGCCGCGGCCCGCGCATCTTCCGGTCGAGATCTGGCAACCCATTACGAGCACGAAGCGGCGCGGCTTTGATTTCATGGCGCGGCACGGCATCAAGGGCGTGATCGCGGGCGGCGCGGCGCCTGGCGGCCGAGCGGAGCAGGCGGCGGCGCTCTATCGCGACGCCCTGGCGCGGGCCGGACGCGAGACGGAGCTCGGCGAGGACCTGGCCGTCGGCATCCAGATGCACCTCGGGGACAGCCGCGAGGCGGCGCTGCGCGAGGCCACCCCGTGGGCCGAGGAGCATCTCAAGGGGCTCGCGCCGCTGGGCCGCTATCCCCAGCTCAGCGACGCCCAGGTGCGGGCCACGGCCCAGGGTGAAGCGGCCTACAAGGCGGGGCTGCCCACCATCCAAGATTTGGACGCCGAGGGAACCTGGGTGTGCGGGACGCCGAATTATGTGCGCGACTATCTGGTCGGTCTGCTCGAACGGCTCCCGGGTCTGCGCCGCGTCTTCATCCAGACCGGTTCCCTCGGGGTGCCGCCGTCCGCCATGCGGGCCGACATCGAATGGTTCGCGCAGGACGTGATGCCCAGCGTCAAGGCTGCGCCGGCGGCGTCGGCCGGCTAGCCCCAGCCCCTATCCGGTCGGGCGGCGTTCACACCACTCGCAAGCGAAACCAGCGGATGTTGTATACCTCGGCCTCTTCACACCAGAACGCCACGTAGATATCGCCGTCGGGCAGCAACGCCAGGCTCGGAAACCCGAACGGGAGGTCGACCAGCTCCTGTCCGCTGCTTTCCGTCGTCCCGGTCATGCTGGACGACGCGCCTTCCCACAGCGGCGCTTCCGCCAGATTGATCCAGTCGTCGCCGTCCAGACGCGAGAGATTGGCCCAAAGGCCCGGCCGGTCGTCATGGCGATAGACGAACAGGATGCGGTCGTCGGGCAGCACCAGCAGCTTGCCCGTCTGTCCGTGGAGGCCCGTCGAGCGCGGCGCGGCAAACGTCCGGCCGTCGGTTGAGATCGCGTATGGGTTGGGCTCGCTGAGGCCGGTCGCGAAGTCGAATGCCCAGCACGTGGCCACCAGCCGGCCGTCGCCCAGTTGGCGCAGCGAGACCTCCCACGAGTAGACGCCGCGATGGGTTTCGTCGATCAACACCAGGTGCTCGGGCCACGTCCGGCCGCGGTCGTGCGAAACAAACGCCAGCGCCATCGCCCCGATCGGCTCTTCGCCGTCCCAGCCGCGCCAGGGCGCCATGGGCGCGAGCCATCGGCCATCGGCCAACTCGAAGATGTGGTGACACACCTCCCAGGCGGGGCTTGCTACCGGCGGTTCGAGGATCTCCGGAGCGCTCCAGGTGTGCCCGCGATCGTCGCTGCGCACGGTGATCAGATCCATGGGTGCGTGGCCCAGGTTTTCGCGATTGACAAGCTGTCCGCCGTGGACGTCCCGATAGGTGCGTCCACCGATGCCGACGAGCGTGCCGTCGCGCAGCAGGCTCACGCGCGTCCCACCGGTCGTTGGTCGCGGCGTTGGATCATCGACGAGCACCTCGGGCGCCGACCAGGTCACGCCGCCGTCGGAGGAGCGGGCCATATGGGTGCGGTAGTCGAGGGCTTCCACGCCCGACGCCAGGTCAAAGCTGGCGAACAGCTCGCCGTCGTCAAGCACCACGATCGATGGATGCCAGGCGTCTATGGCGCGACGCTCAGGCTCGGGATTGCGATAGACGAGGCCCGTGGCCAGCGTTTCAATCATCGGCGTTTCCCGGCTGCCATAATCTCGGCTGGCGCGCGGTCGGAAGAGCCGCCGCCGGTCTCGGCGCCGCCCGACGGTGCATAGGGTGCATGCAATGCCTCGAGTCGAATCCCTCGCGGATGTCCGCCGCAGCATAGAATCCGCTTACCGGGCACGCACGCCCAAGTCTCGGGCACTGCACGACCGGGCGCTGCAGTCGTTGCCGGGTGGCGAGTCGCGCACCGCAACCTGGTTTCGGCCATACCCCACGTACATCGCGTCCGGTAGCGGCACGACGTTGACCGACGTCGACGGCAACCGGCTGGTGGATTTCACCTTCAACTCCACGGCCGTCGTTCACGGCCACGCGCACCCCGATATCGTCGCCGCCGTGCAGCGCCGCGTGGCCGAGGGCACCGCGTGGAATGCCCCTAACGCCGGTCAGGTCGAGTTGGCCGAGATCCTATGCGCCCGGGTTCCAGGCCTTGATCGAGTGCGGTTCTGCGCCTCGGGCACCGAGGCGAACATGCAGGCGATCAAGGCCGCCCGCGCGTTCACCGACCGCGATCTGATCGTCAAGATGGACCAGGCCTACCACGGCACCTATGAGGGCGTGGAGATCCACAAGGGCCCTAGCGGCTGGGGTGGGGCGGGCGCGCCCGTCTCGCGGGGCGTCCCCCGAAACGCCATGGACAACGTGCTGATCGCGCCCTTCGACGACGCGGAGATCGTGGAATGGCTGCTCGAGTCCCACCCAGGGCAGGTGGCCGCCATCGTGGTGAATCCGGCCCAGACCCAGGGCGGCCTGCGCGCACCCTCACCCGGATACCTGGGCGCCCTGCGCGACACCGCGCACGCCCACGGCGCGCTGCTGGTATTCGATGAGGTGATCACGCTGCGTTTGGCGCCCGGCGGCGGTCAGGAGCTCTTCGGCGTGGTGCCGGACCTCACGGCGATGGGCAAGATCATCGGCGGCGGTCTTCCCGTGGGCGGCTTCGGCGGTCGGGCGGACATCATGGAGATGTTTGCCGACCGGCAGCCGCCGCTGCTGCCGCATGCGGGCACGTTCAACGGGAACCCAGCCACCATGGCTGCAGGGATTGCGGCGATGCAGCTGCTCGATGCGCCGGCCTTTGAGCGCCTGGCGCAACTCGGCGCGGATCTCGGCGAGAGCATTGTCGATGCCTCTCGGCAGGCCGGCGTCGCGCTCCACGTGACCCAGATCGAATCGCTGCTCGGGGTTGACCTGCCGCAGGCTGGCGCGTCCTCCGGCGAGATACTGGACCTCATCGCGCTTGATCTATTGAATCGCGGATTCAAGGCGGCGTCCATGATGACCGTGTCCACGGCAACGGCCGCCCGCGAAATCCGCGCGCTGGCGGACGCGCTGGGGGACGTGCTGCGGGAGTTGCGCCCGGTGATTGCCCAGGTTGCACCCGCGGCCATGCGGGAACCGGAGCGCGTCGCGTAGCCGTTTGGCCCCGATTTCCGCCGCGGTAGCGTTTGTCACTTGACCGAGGTCGCGGCGGCGGTCACGATATGACGTTGAGCGAGTTGATCCGCGGCAAGTCCGCACAACCAGCTCGTCGGCTGTTGCATGGATTGATAGGAGCCGCGTGCCGTGGCTGTCGTTGCCACCAGAGTTCGTCGTCTACCCGGTCCAATTCTGGCCCTCCTCACGTCGATCATCGTCGTCTTCGTCGCGCTTCTGATTCTCCGGGTGGTCCTGAACCCGAATGAAGAGTCGATGCGACTCAGCGCCGAGCAAGCGCGCCCCAAGCGAGTGGCGGTCGCGACCCGCACGCAGGCGCCAACCGACGCAACGTCGGGTGCCGAAGCAGCGGCTACGGCGTCGGCGAGCGACGCAGCGGCGGCGGATGCCCTGCCCGTCGCAGGCGACACCCTGGTCGCCGAGGACGGTCTCGGGGTCACGATTGTGGCCGTCGAAGACCTTGCGACGATTCCGCAGTACCACGGCGAGTCGTTCCGTCCGAAGAAAGATCTCTTCCGGGTTGTCACGATGAAGTTTGATAACGACAGCTCCGACCCGACGACGGTTGCCAACAACAACATGTGGCTGCTGCGACCCGACGGGTCGCGGATCGTGGTCGACTCTCGATCGACGAACGTCCTTATCTCGACACCCGTGCGCGCTGTCGAGGGCCGCCCGCTGTTTCTCGTCGAGTCGATTCCAGCTGGGAAGTCGATTGTGGTTTCAGTGTCGTTCGATCTCAGCGAAGCCGATGCCGATCTAACCATGGATATCGAGGGCCTCAAATTTGCAATGCCGGCGATTGACATCCAAGAGGAGGCCGGCGCCGAGGCCGAGACCGAGGCTGAAGCCGAGGCTGAGGCCACTCCGGCGGCTGAAGGCGTTAAAGACACGCGCGCCGGAAGCTCGCTGGACACGGTTCAGAACCGGGGCCGGGCGCGCATCGAGGCCGAAGAGCAGACCGCGGAATCTCGCACCGGCCTGCCGACGGTGGGCGACGCGCTGCTCGGGGATGACGGGCTTGAGGTAACGCTCGTCTCGGTGCAGCAGTTCGAGCAGCTGACGCAGATTCATGGCTCACCGTTCAAGCCAAAGAACGGCGCCTTCCAGCTCGTGACCATCAAGTTCACGAACACAAACGATAGCGGCAACATCGTCGTTTCCAAGGCGAACATCGTTCTTATCGACCCGGACGAGAATGAAATCGCCGTGGATTCGCCGGGTATCAACGCACTCATCGGCATGGCCACCACGGCGACCGAAGGCCGACCGCTGTTCTTGGTCGAGAGCGTGCCGGATGGAAAGACTTCCGTGGTCGCTGTTGTATTTGACGTCCCTCCGGATCTGGTCGACCTGAGAATCGACATCGAAGGATTCATCTTCGAAGTTCCGAATCCGTAGGTTCCGGCGCGCGGCCGCCAGCGTGCGCGCGGCGTAACGACATCGTCGGGCGTGGCTGACTTCCCGCGGAGCATTCGCACCCGGCGGCTCATGCTCCGGCCGTTCACGCTGGCCGACGCAGACGCGGTGCTGGCGTATGAATCGGACGCCGCCTATGGCGAATACCTCGGCACCCCGCAGCCCTATCGTCGAGCGGACGCCGAGCGAAGCGTCGCGTCGCGGATGCTCCGCGACTGGTCACAGGCGCCAATGTGGGCCGTAGACCTCGCGGGCGCGGCGATCGGGCACGTCGGCATGACCCTATACGCCGGTCACGGCCGCGTCGATCTCTACTATGGCCTCGCGCCCGCGCATTGGGGCAACGGCTATATGACGGAGGCCGTGCGCGCCGCCATCGATGCCGCCTTCACCTCGCAGCCGGGCGTCAACCGCGTTCAGGCGGACGCCAATCCGCGCAATGCGGGCTCGCTGCGGGTCATGGAGAAAGCGGGGATGACGCCGGAGGGCGTGTTGCGCCAATTCGTCGTCATGCACGGCGTGGCAACCGACCAAGTGATGTGCAGCATCCTGCGGCGCGAGTGGGAGGCTGCACGCGAGGCGTAGCCGGCTGGTCCAACCCGGCTAAGCGTCGGGCCGACGCTCACCGCCGCGCTGGTCGACCGCCGATTTGCTCCAGCACCCGCAAGGTGTCGGCCACCGCCCAGGTCTCCGCGATGCGACCGTCCACAACGCGCCGGATGGCGATCACCTCGCCGCTGACCGTGGCGCCGGTGGCCGCGATGCCGAGGTACGTTCCGGCATGGGTCCCGCGCCAGGTGGCGTGCGTCGTGACGAATTCACCATCCTCGAGCTGCCGCTCGATGGTCCAGCGCAAATCGGGGAAGGCATCCAGGCGGTCCTGGTGAACAGCTTTGATCGCCGCCGGCGTCACGCTTGCGCCGCCCCGGTGCACGAGGCCGAACGGGTCGTGCAGCTCGTCAAAAACGTCCCAGTTCCGGCCGTTGAAGGCCTCGTCGGCAAGGCGTTGAACCACGTCCCCATTCGGGCCGCTCATGGGTGCCGTCCTTGCGATCCAGGTGCCAGGCCGTAGTAAGGAGCCATGCCCTATAAAGGCTCGGGCATAAAGCCTGCGTTGATGAATCCGCCATCGATGGTCACGGCCGTGCCGTTGATGTAGGTCGATCCGTCTCCGCAGAGGAACACCACGAGGTCCGCAATCTCCTCCGGCACCGCCTCGCGACCCATCGGGAATCGCCGAATGCGCTGGGCGCGCAACTCCGGGCGGCGCTTGTACACCTCCTGCACCATGGGCGTCGTCGTCACGCCGGGACAGATGGCGTTCACATTGATGTTGTAGGGCGCCCACTCGATGGAGAGCATCTGCGCCAGGGCGATCAGCCCGGCCTTGGCGGGACTGTAGGCGCCGCGGTCCGGCACTGGCGCCATCGCCCCGACCGACGAAATCAGCACGACGCGGCCGCCTTCGCCCTGGCGGACGAGCTGCCGTCCGATGGTCTGGCAGAGCAGAAATCCGCCGGTGAGATGCGTGTCGAGGACCGAGCGCCAGTCTTCCTCGGCGAGCTCGAGCAGCGGGGCGATAGCGGTATTCCCCGCGCCGTGGACGAGGAAATCGCAGTGCCCGAAGTGGTCGACGACCTCGTCGACCGCCTGCTGAACGGACGCGCTCGAGGCGGAATCGAGTGCCACGGGCAAGGCCCGGCCGCCATTGCTCGCAATCTCGGCGCTCAACGCCTCAGCCCGTTCACGATCGATGTCGGCGATGGCAACGGCGGCGTCTTCGCGCACGAACCGCCGGCAGATCGCCGCTCCTAGGCCGCCCGCGCCGCCGCTCACGAATGCAACCTTGCCCGTCATCGTGTCGCCCCTTCCAATCGCCGCGCAGGAAAAGCGGATTGGCCCAATGCCGGCCGGTCCCGCCGTCCGGCGTGATATTCGCGCCGCAGCCTATCGCTCAGCGCCGGGCTTGGGCGAAACGGACGCCCGGTTGCCCGTCCCGCGAGCCGCGCCGTGGCTGCGATTTGGATTGGCCAGGCCACCGGCGGTGCTTTCCGCGTGCCTCCGAGCCCTTAGCCGCCGTTGTGCGGCCAGTGGCGGCGTATGAAGTCGGACATCAGCCGCGCAATTTCACGCGGGCGCTCGAGCGGCAGCGAGTGCGAAGCACCCGCCAGCCAGCGGAGCTCGATGTTGTCGCGCCGCGGAATGTGCAGTTGCTCGTGCGTCGCTCTCTCGCGCCCCCGGTCGCCGTAAAGCTCGAGGATCGGCAGATCGGTGCGCTGGAGTACGTCGAAGCCGTCCCACGTTCTCCAAATGGCGGCGAACGCGGTCTGTTGCTGCTTGGTCCAGCGATGCAGGACGTCTTGTCGCAGCCGCTCCCGCTCTGCAAGCTGCCGATCCGACAGCGTGCTCATGGTGTCGTCCTGAAACGCGTCGCGTTGAGCGTGATGATTCGTCCAGCCCTCGATCGAAATCACGCCCTGCAAGATTTGCGGGCGCACCCGCGCCAACTCCAGCGCCATCATGCCGCCGATGCTGTGCCCGCCAATGAAGATCCTGCTGAGCGATAGCCGATCCACGACGTGCAGCACGTCCTGCGCAAACAACTCGATGGACCCATTGGTGGGCGGCGGCCAGCTTCCGCCGTGACCGCGGAGATCGACGACGACGACAGACAACGCAGCGTCGAGCTGCTCGATCATGGACCTAAGCGCGCCAGCCGCGTTGAAGCTGCCGGGTATCAGGACGAGCGGCGGGGCACGACCGGTGCGCACGTGGTAGGCGATTGCGGCGCCGGGTACGTCGATAACGTGTCGGGCGAACGCCAGCCCAAGGGCGTCGTCACGGCTTTGGGCTCCAAGCTCCGGCCTCACGGTGCTGCCGGTGGCGGCGCATTTCGCAAGCCATCCAGGTCGGACGTCCGCACCCGCAGCACTTCCACTGTCTGCTTGCCGCCGGCAAAGGCGATAGACAGATGGTCGCCGTGCTCGATCACGTGCGGATAGTCCACCCAGCGTCCGCCGACCAAGTACGCCATCGTGTGGAAGACCAGGCCGTCGTCACTGATCGAGAGCGTGAGCGGATCGCGCTTCCTCGGGTTGGGGTTCGAGACCAGCACGTAGCGACCGTCGGTCAGCCGGAGGCCGCTGAATTTGGACGTCGCGTCCGGGAAGTTGGTTCGAGCCGGCAGGCTCCAGGTGCGACCGCCGTCAGTCGAGAACGAGCGATAGAGGAATCCGCGGCGGCGGCCGTCGCGAAAGATCGCGGCCAAACGGCCGTCCGGCAGCGCCCACCAGTGCGGCTCTTCCGCGGACAGCTCGGTATTGGAGCCGAGCACCGGAAACGACGCCCACTGGTCGGTCGCCTCGACGCCGCCGATCAGAAAGTGAACGCCCACATCCCGGTAGTTGTGCGGCCTTCGGGACATCATCCACTGGCCGTTGGGCAGGCGCTCCGGCGGGAAGTTGTTGATGGCGTCGCGGCAGACGATGCCCGCGGGCTCCCACGCGTGGTCGGATGGCGCCAGACGAAAGGCGTGCAACGCAAGGCTCGGACCGAAGAAGCCGCCGGCCTCGTCCAGCGATGCCAGGGCGAGCAGTTCACCATTTCGCCGCCAGAAGCCGCGTGAGATATAGCGCAAGCCGCGGTCGCTGCGCTGTCCATAGAGCGCGGAGTTTGGTCCCGACCCCGGCGGCGGAGGCGTGAGGTATCGCGGCGTTGACCACCGAAGGCCGTCGCGGCTCGTGGCGACCTTCACCCGCTGGCCCACGCGATCCTCGATGCCGGGGCCGTCGCTCCACATGACCCAAAACTTCCCGTCGTGATGCGCCAGGTAGTTGTGCTGGTTGACGCCGCCCCGGTCGCGGTCGAGATCGCTGCCGTGGCGAGCCTCTGCGCGCACGTCACTCACGAGGACGTGCTGCGCCGGCACGCGCGGCAGCGCGGCGAAGTCGATTTGGTGCGGGTCGTCGGGAACCCACGGGCCAGCCAGCATGAGGGTGGAGTCCGTGAGCGGTTGGCTGAAATTGCCCGGCGCCCCGTCCCTGTTGCCGGATTCGGCGTGCCGTGCCGCCGTCCCGCTGGACTGGGTGCTTGCCCCAGATGGCGTCGAGATGTCGGCGCCGTTCGGGTCCTTCACGTGGGGCACCTGTCAGGGACCTGGATGCGCAATGATCTGTCCTTGCCCGACCAGCATGCGTTGAAGCTCGCACACCGGGACGTGGCGCGGGGCAACGTCGTGACGCAACGCGAGGTGCGCCGCCGTGCCGGCCGCCTGGCCGAGCGCCATCCAGGTGGGCTCGAGGCGGATCGACGAATAGGCCACGTGCGTGGTGGAAGCTGCCACGGGAACGATCAGGTTGTCGATGTTCTGCGAAACCATGATGCGGTACGGAATCTCGTAAGGCTGCGTGAGCGTGTCGAGCATGCCTAGATAGCCTTCGAGCACCTGCGTGTCGCTCGGCCGGCGCTTGCGGCACGGAAAGCTGTCGATTGGGAATTCACCCACCGCGATGGCGTCGACATGCCGGCGGCGGGCGGCCGTCATATCGTGCTCGGTCAAGGTGTATTCGCCGATGAGCCGCCGACCCTCGCGCACGTAGAGCTGGAACGGAAAGTGGTCGTTGTCGGTGAATTCGTCCAGCGGCAAGCGATAGCCGCGTGCAATCTCGCGGTGCTCGGACGGGACCTCCGCATCGTTCTGCAGGAACCAGAGCAGTCCCAACGACAGACTGCGGTGGCGCTCGCATATGCGTTGCCGGGCCGCATCGTCGCCCTCGATGTAGCCCTCGTTCTCCTCAGGAAATGGGAATGCCAGCGGACGCGGGTTGATGTTGACGTCCGTTTTCCGGTTTGGAATGCCGGTTACCGACAGCGCGCGCATCAGCGTGTCGAAGTGGGCGGGGTTGTAGCCGCGCCCGGGCTTCAGCGTCTTCGGCCCGCCGAGCCGTCCGGCGGCAAGATCGTCGAAGTACCCGAGAAACTCCCCGCGGTCGTAGCCGGGCGGGGGCTCGGTGAGCCGGTAGGCGTTTCGCGGGTCCGTCGTCAGGCACAGGCGATAGGTGTAGGCCGGCAGCCGTGTGTCCGCGGCGCCGGTGGTGCCGGGAAGAAACGTGCCTTCCTGGTAGTCGTAATACACCACGCCGGCATGCGGCTCGTGGAAGGCGTCGCGCGATTCCCGACCCAAGCGGTAAGTGGCCCCCGCGGCGGCGTAAAGGTCGCCTTCGTACGTGGCGTCGACGAATACGTGGCCGTGAATCGTGGTTGGACGTCCGCTGCGCCTGTCGACGATCTCGATCGCGGTCACCGCGGCTCCCGAACGCGCCACGGACGCCAGCCGGGCACCGCGGCGCACGCCGATGCCGGGCAATTCGCCAACCATGGCCTCGAAGACCGCTTCGGCCACCGACGGCTCGTAGTAGTAGCCGCAATCGCAGAGGCGCACGTCGCTCGAGTCGGCGCCGTAGCGGTCGACGTACGTGGCAAGCACGCGCTCGGTGAACTCGCGGAACAGCCCGCCGATAAGCGAGCGATGCTCGATGTCGCTCTTGCCCAGTCCGCTGGCCGCCATACCGCCGATGTGGCGGTGGTATTCGAGGAGCAGAACCGAACGTCCGAGGCGTGCGGCGGCAACGGCGGCCGCAATGCCTCCGGGCGTTCCACCGAGGATGACAACATCCGCCTGCTCCGATGCCCCGGACGGCGCTTGATCGGTGCTTTTCTGAGAGTGCTGTGGAGATCCGGGCATTGCTGCTTGGTCCTGGGCCGGGTGCGCCCTACGAAACGAACGCGACGCGCGCGGCATCGCGTCCGGAGCTCGTCAGATACAGACGCTCCGCATCGTGGGTGACGAGCCCGCGATTGGCGGCCGACTGCACCACGCGTTCGGCAAAGTCGGGCTGCCAGCGCATGTGCCGCTGCATATGGTCGATGCGGCTTTCCTCCGCGGCGGCGGGCGTGTCCTCGTGGGTCGCGAGGTGAATCAACAGCATCTGCCGCGCGAACTCCCAGCGCTGGCGGTGCCGCCGCCGAGCCGTCACCAACAGCCCGCGTTCGGGCGCGAGCAGCAGAACCAAAGCGAATGCTATGCCGACGACCGTGGCCATGGCGCCGGCGATGTTGGCGTCGAGCACGCGCGCCAGCCAATACCCGCCAACGGCGCAGGCGGCCCCGATGCCCACGCTGAGGCCGAGCATGCGCGGCAGCCGATCGGTCAGCAGGTGCGCGGCTGCCGGCGGTCCGATCATCAGCGCCACCACGAGAATGCTGCCCACCGTGTCGAAGGCTCCCACAGCCGTTACCGAGACGAGCCCCATCAGGCCGTAGTGCATCAGCGCGGGCGAAAACCCGAGGGCGGTCGCCAGCCCGGCGTCGAACGTGGCGAGCTTGATCTCCTTGTAGAACACGCCCCCGACGACCACGTTGATGAGCAAGATGCCTCCCATCACCCAGAGCGCGACCGGCCCAAGGTCCACGCCGAACGGCGCGAAGCGGTTGAACGGGGCGAAGGCAATCTCTCCCAGCAGCACGGCGTCGCTGTCCAGATGCACATCGCCCGCGACGGCCGAGATGAGAATCACCGCAATCGAAAACAGAGCCGGAAACACCAGCCCAATCGCCGTGTCCTCTCGCACCAGCCCCGTGCGGTTGACGACCTCCACCAGCGCGACCGTCACCAGGCCGACGATTGCCGCGCCGGCGATCAGCAGCGGTGACCGCAGGTCGGCCACGATGAAGAAGGCCAGGACGATTCCCAACAGGACCGTGTGGCTAATGGCGTCGCTCATCATGGACATGCGCCGCAACATCAGGAAGGCGCCCGGAACGGCGCACGCGGCGGCCACGACTGCCGCGACGATTTGCACTTCAAGCTGAGCCGGTGTCACGGCGCGCCCTCGGCAACCGTGCGCAGGCGCGCCGCACGCGCGGCTTGGGCGCGGCCCGCGTCGGTCAGAACCCAGGCGTCGCCCGCATCACGGCGGGCCAGGCCCTGCGCGGCAAGCTCCGCCAGGGCGCGGTCGACCATAGCCCGACCACGCACGGCATAGAGCGCCGCCACCGGGTGCGGATGATCGGCTTCATGCGCATGCTGCGCCGAGAGCGCCGCGAGGTCCGCCAGAACGGCCGCCAGCGCCAGCAGTCGGCGGCGGCGCCACGCGCGAAGGCGCACCCACGCGACCCCGCGGCTCGGGGCGAACAAGAGCGACACGGCCACGATTCCCGTCGCGACCAGCACGATTGTCGGTCCGGTGGCGGTATGTGCCGTCGTGCTGATGACCGAGCCGGCCACGCCGGCGACCGCGCCGAGCACGGCCGAGAGAATCACCATGACGCCGAGGCGGTCGGTCCACTGGCGCGCGGCGGCGCCCGGGGCCACGACCATCGCGCTCATGAGCACCACGCCGACGGTCTTGAGGCCCACCACGATCGCGACCACGAGCAGACTCGTCAGCAGCACGTCCAGCCGTCGGACGGGATAGCCCAACGTCGCGGCGAAGTCGGGATTGAAGCTCAGCAGCTTGAACTCTTTCCAGAGCACCAGCAGCGCCAGCACCGCGATGGCTCCAACGGCGGCCATGGTGATCACGTCGTTCTCGAGCAGGGCGGCCGCCTGGCCGAAGAGATAGCGGTCCAGCCCCGCCTTGCCGGCCGCCGGCTGCCGTTGAATGAACGTGAGGACGACGAGCCCCGCGCCGAAGAACACGCTGAGGATCAGCGCCATGGCGGCGTCGGATTTCACCCGTGACGTCCTGACGATGCCGACAATGGCCAGCGCCGCTACCCATCCGGCGAACGCCGCTCCAAGCATGAGCACCAGCGGCGCGCGGCTGCCCGTGACCAAGAACGCGAGCGCGACGCCGGGCAGCGCGGCGTGGGACATGGCGTCCCCCAAGAGCGCCTGCCGCCGCAGCACGGCAAAGGCTCCCACTGCGCCGCTCACGACGCCCAGCGCCGCCGAGCCCAGCGCCACCGTGCGCAGCGTGTAGTCGAACAGCAGGTCGCTGAGGACCTCCATTGGTGCGAGCCGTCAGCCGCGCCAGCGTCGAGTGTTCATGACACCGACGCGGGACTGGCGCCGTTCGAGTGCGCGCCGCCAATCCCGGAAACTCGCCCGCCGTAGGTCTGCCGCAGATTCTCCTCGGTGAATACCTCCACGACCGGCCCGGCCGCGATGCGGCGGACGTTGAGCAGCATGACCCAATCGAAATACTCGTCCACCGTCTGCAAGTCGTGGTGGACCGCCACCACCGTCTTGCCCGCGGCGCGCAAAGTGCGCAGGAGGCTGACAATCGCCCGCTCGGTGGTGGCGTCCACACCCTGAAAAGGCTCGTCCATCAGGTAGACCTCGGCGTCCTGGACCAGCGCGCGGGCCAGGAACACGCGCTGCTGCTGGCCGCCGGAGAGCTGGCTGATCTGCCGCTCGGCGTAGGCCGCCATGCCGACTTGCTCCAGGGCAGCCAGCGACCGCCCGCGTTCTGGGGCGCCGGGTCGGCGAATCCAGCCCAACCGGCCATAGGTCCCCATGGTGACCACATCGAGCACCGTTGTGGGGAAATCCCAGTCCACGCTGCTGCGCTGCGGCACGTATGCCACGAGCTGGCGCTGCTGGCGATACGGCCGCCCCAGAATGCGCACCCGCCCCGCCGCCGGACGCAGCAAGCCGAGGATGGTCCGCAGCAGGGTCGTCTTGCCGGCGCCGTTGGGGCCGACGATGGCCATCAATACGCCGCGGGGAACCTCGAGGTCCACGTCCCACAGCGCGGGGCGCTGGTGATAGGCAAGCGTGACGTCGGTGGCCTGCACCGCGAGGGACGCGGCTGGCCCCCTATCGCTTTCGGCCGGGGTGCGCGTGACGGTTGGCGTCATTGGCCCGTCAACCCGTCGACGATCGTGTCGATGTTGTGGCGGATCATGCCCAGATACGTGCCTTCGGGCGTGCCGGCCTCACCCATGGCGTCAGAGAAGATTTCGCCGCCGACAACCACCGTGTGCCCGCGGGCGCCCGCAGCCGCGATGACCGCTTGCACTCCCTGATCGGGCACGGAGGACTCGATGAAGACCGCGCGGATGCCGCGCTCACTGATGAACCGCGCCAGGTCCTGCACGTCCGCGGTGCTTGCCTCGCTTTCGGTGCTGATTCCCTGGAGACCGCGAACTTCGAAGCCATAGCGCCGGGCGAAGTAGTTGAACGCGTCGTGGGCGGTGACCAGGGCGCGGATGCCAGCCGGCAGCGTGTCGCCCCGCTGCTGCACGTAGGCGTCGAGGGCTTCGATCTCCGTGATATACGTCCCGGCGTTGGCTCGATAGGTCGCTTCTCCCTCAGGGTCCATGGCGATCAATGCATCCCGGACGCTCGCAACCACCAGGGTCCATAACTCGAGATCGAACCAGACGTGCGGGTCGTAGGCCCCTTTGAACTCGGGCGGCGCCAGCAATCGGGCGCGATCAATGCCGTCGGTGACGCGGACCGACCGAACTCCCAGGTCCTCGATGCGCTCCAGCACACCGGTCATGCCCGCCTCAAGATGCAGGCCGTTCCAAAACACCGCGTCGGCCGATTCGAGGCGCGTGATGTCGCTCTCGCTGGCGCGGTACAAGTGCGGGTCCACACCCGGCCCCATCAGCGCGTGAACGTCCACCGCGTCGCCCCCGACTCGGTGCACGGCATCGGCGATTTGCCCGAGCGTGGCCACGATGCGCAGTGGGCGGCCGTCATCACCATCTCCCGTGGACGCGCCGCTGTCGGTGCCGTCATTGCACGCGGCAAGGAGCAGCAGGGCAACGGTGAGACTTGCCAGCAGCCCAGGGGCCGGCGCTGCTTGAATGGCTCTCGACAGCAGGCGTGGCGTCTCCACGGGCGCGGTCCGCCACTATGATTGCATATGCCAACAATGTCTACCAATTTTGAGAATACAAAAGTTAATCAAGTTAACAAAAGCGGAGGTGTGGCCGTCCACCGGGTCAATTGACCGGCGGTCAGGACAATGAATCGAAACGCCGGCGTCTCCCGAGGGTTGGCGTGACGGCTTTCCAACGTCGGGGCCGGCGCGCAGCCTGACGCTTGCACCCGGGGATCCGGCAGCCCGGATGTGGCGCTGGGCCGCCACCAAGGCTGGCATACGCGCGCACCTCCACTGACTTATTGCGAACTGGACCTCGCCAGGTGGCGTGCGTCCGGTCACCTATACGATGCGCATGGCTGACGCGGCGACCATCGAAGTAGCCAACGACGGCTTTCGCCTCACAGCCAGGCTCGACGGCCGACAAATCCACATCCGACTTCACGATCGCGCCTCCGACTTCGATATCGCCGATTCGCCATATCTCTATCGCGCCGTGCGCCCTGCCGAAACCGGCGCCCATGTCCATGAAGCCCTCGAAGCTCCGTCGCTCAGCCTGGTCGGGGACACCCTGACGATCACCGGGGAGTTGGCCGGCCTCGACGTACGCCATCGGCTCACGGCATCTACCGAGCGGCCGGTGCTGGAGGAGCGCGTCACGCTGCACAACCGCGGCAACGCGGCCGTCACGCTTGACCAGATCACCCTCGGCATGCGACGGCCAGTGGCGAATGCCATCGGGCAGGTGCTTCCCGAGCTGGCCCGGGATCGGGTCATGGCGGTTCCGCTGCGCCACCGAGCGACGGACCCCGAGGGCGTGGACCAGGACTTCAGCCTGGACGAGCTCTTGCGGCGTGGTGGGGAGGAGCTGCGCGCAACCGTCCTGCCCTCCGGTGCCGCGCGCTTCGGCTACGTCCCATCACCCAGCCGGTTTACGGAAGGCTGGGCGTGGCTACACGAGGGATATGCCTTTTGCATCTTCAAGTTCAATCAGGAGGAGCTCGAGTTCGCCGCGTTGACGCCGGAGGTGCATCCCGACGGCGTTTGGCTGCGTTTCGCCGGCACGACCCGACGATCCGGAGCGCCGTTCGCGCTCGATCGCCTCGCCCCAGGCGAGCAAGTCCAGTTGGGCGTGTCGCGCCTGGTCACCGTTCGGGGCGGATTCACAGAGGCTTGCTACGCCTTTCGCGAGTTCCTTGACGAGCAGGGCTGCCGCTTCCCCGCCAACTACAACCCGCCCATCCATTGGAACGAGCTCTACGACAACGCGGAGTGGTCGCTGGGAACGCCCGGCCATCCGCCGGCGCCGCGCGCGACGCGGTCGCTCACCTACACCAAGGCCAAGCTGTTCGAGGAGGCCGCCAAGGCACGGGACTACAGCTGCGAGGCGCTGTATCTCGATCCCGGTTGGGACACCGACATGGCCACGCTGCGCTGGGGCGCGGAGTGGCTCGGCGACCGCCGGGCGTTTGTGCGCGACCTGGCGGAGACCTATGGCCTCGCGCTTGCCTTGCACTGCCCGCTGGCGCCCTGGCTGTCGTACGACGGGCGCGGCGTGCCGGCGTGGCCGCGCGAGGCCTGGCGCGTGGGGCCCGATGGCGCGACGATCGACGGGGCGGTCTGCTTGGGCTCGCGCCAGTACCTCGACGCGGCCGAGCGGCGTCTGGCGGAGCACTGCGCCGACGGCGTGGCGTTCCTGATGTTCGACGGCAACTGGTGGAGCGGCGGCTGCTGGAGCCGGGACCACGGTCACGCGGTGCCTTACACGCATGAGGACCATTGCCGCGCCAGTCTCGACCTGGCCCAACGCGTGCATGCCCGCTACCCACAGGTGCTCATCGAGATGCACGACATGATCGCGGGCGGCCGCACGACGCGGTTCACGCCCCTCTACTACAAGCACGGCCTTCCGGCGAGCTATGACGAAAACTGGGGCTTCGAGCTGATGTGGCAGCCCCTCGACGACATTACCTCCGGACGCGCGCATGCGCTCTATGACTACAACCTCGGCTGCAACGTGCCGCTCTACCTGCATATCGACCTGCGTGACGACAATGAGCACGCGCTGGCGCTCTGGTGGTATGCCTCGACCTGCCGCCACCTGGGCATCGGCGGCACCCACGCGGACCCGCGGGTCGCGGCGCTGCAGCGCCACGCCATGCGGCGCTACCGGGCGCTGGACCGCTACTACAAGCGCGGCGAGTTTTTCGGCTTCGGCAAGGAAGTCCACGTGCATGTGCTTCCCGCCGAGCACGGCATGGTCGTGAACCTGTTCAATCTGTCGGATCAGGCGCGGGCGGTCAGCGCCGAGATTCCGCTTGACCGCCTCGGGCTCGATCGCGACCGCTGGTATGCCCCACGGCCCAGTCACCCCAGCGACCGCTTCGACGCCGACGCCGGTACTTTCACCCTGGCCCGCCGCATGGCCCCATGGTCGCCGGCGGTCATTGAGGTGCGTGCCATCGCCTAGCGCAGTCCGATACCAAGGCACGGCGCCGCTCGATCGGCGCCCGACATTTCTTGACATAACGCAAGTATCACACCATGATTTCGCCATGCGAACCACGCTGATCTTGGACGACGACGTCGCCGACTTCCTGAACGAGCAGGCCCGTCTCCACAACAAGCCGTTCACGCAGGTGGTGAACGACACGCTGCGACGGGGGATGTCGCCCGCGGCCGGGGAGGATCGGCCGTTCTTTAAGGTCACGCCTCTCCGCGGTGGATTCCGGCCGGAAGTCGGCCCCCTCGCGCTGAATCAACTTAACGATGAGCTGGAGACCAACGAATTCACCGGCCGGGACGCCGAGTGATAAGCCGGACCTACGTCTGCTGCTCCACGCTTACAACTACACCGCGCCCTTCGACGACTCGGTCCCGCATGGTGGTTTTGTGTATAGTTGGTGTATGTCACGCACCAACGTAGACATCGACGACGGCGCCTGCGCCGAGGTGATGCGGCGATACCGCCTCACGACAAAGCGGGAGGCAATCAACTACGCGCTGCGTACGCTGGCCGCCGAACCGCTCTCCCTTGACGAAGCCCGCGCGCTTCGCGGGACCGGTTGGGAAGGCGACCTCGAAGCGATGCGCGCTAACCGCTCGGTGTGATCCTCGTCGACACCTCGGCTTGGGTTGAGTTTCTGCGGAACACGGGCTCTGCGGTCTGTCTTCGCGTTGACGAGCTGCTGGCGCACGAGATCGCCGCCTGCGGTGCGGTGCGGATGGAACTGCTGGCCGGGGCGCGGGACGAATCGCATCTGCGAAGCTTGCGGCGGCTGCTGGCGCGGGCGGCGGTGATCCCAATACTGCCAAGCGACTTTGACGATGCGGCGGCACTCTATCGCCGCTGCCGACAGCGGGGGCAGACCGTTCGCAAGCTCATCGACTGCCTCATCGCCTCCGCCGCCATCCGCGCCGACGTGCCGATCCTGCACAACGACGCCGACTTCGACGTGCTGGCGCGCCACACCGAATTGCGTGTGTATCCAGCCGAGAGTGGCTAAGGAGCCCGGTGGCCCACGCTGCTTGCAGCGCGGGATTCCCCAAGCGCACTTGTGCGGCTATCGGGCCGACCGGCGTTGCACTGCGAGCAGGTGCCTCGGGACCGCTGAAGACCCTACTCGTCGCCGTCCGACAGCTCCTCCGACGCCAAGGCCGTGGCTTCCGCAAAGACCTTAAACGCGCGCATGAACTTCAAGGACTGACGTTTGAAAAGCGGCCGCATGAAGAACGCCGCGATGCGCATGAGCCCGCTGAATTCAAACTCGTTCTCGGCCACCCAGCGCGTGGCGTTGGAGCCGTCTGGGACAAAACGGTTCACGATGCCGTTCCACGTCCCATTGGTCTCGTAGGTTCCGGCGATCTCATCCGGCAGGGTGTTGCGCGTCAGTGTTTCGATCATCTCGAACGTCTCGCCGTCGTCCCGCTCAAAGATCAGGCGGGACTTGGCGCCCGGCTGGCCTGGGTCGCCGCTGAGGTGCTCGAAGCTCTGCAAGCCCTCCATCCACCGCGGCAGGTTGTCGGGGTCGTCGAACAGCTCGACCACCTGCTCGCGCGGCAGGTTGATGACGAGCTTGCACGTGTACTTCACATAACATCCCCGAACTGGTGATCGACCATGCTACCGCGAGTCCGGCGCTAGCGGCGCGTAGGCTTGGGATTGCCAGCGCTCCACGAGGCCAAGTCCGATGGTCGGGTCGACCATTTCGCACGCGCCGCCAGACTACAAGTGCCCCTTCTGCGCCACCGCGGCAGGCGCCGAGCCCGAGTACACCGCCTGGCGCGACGCGCACGTGCTGGTGCGGATCTCCAAAAACTGGTACTCGAGCAACCCCGGCCATGCGCTGGTGATTCCGCTGGCGCACCACGAGAACATCTACGCGCTGCCCGACGACCTGGCGGGCCGCATTGCCCGCATGGCGCGCCGCGTCGCCAACGCCATGCGCCGCGGGTACCCCTGCGACGGCGTGACCGTGCGCCAGAACAACGAGCCGGCCGGCGACCAGGACGTCTGGCACCTGCACACCCACGTGATCCCTCGTCACGCGGGAGACGACCTGCGCGGCTCGCGCTTCGGCCGGGCGGATGATGCCGAGCGCGCCCGCTACGCGGTGCTCCTGCGTGAAAGCCTCACTTCGCTCGATACGATGGATGGCGCGCCATGACGGGGCAGAGGATCAGCGCCGCACCTCGAAGCAGGTACCGAAGCCGCAGCTCGCGTCCAGCACCAGGTCGCCGGGTCGAAGCGCCAGGCCATCGACCACCCAGGCGACGAAGGAATCGGTCCGCTCGGAAAAGCGCTGGTGTGCCTCGATGCGGGTCGTCGACGCGATGTGTCCGAGTACTGCTCACGCAGCCAGGCGGCGCCGGCAGGGGGCCGGGTGCTCACGAACCCGGAGCCGGGCGCCGCGCAGCCGCCGGCCTCGACTGACCGTTGCCAAGGCATCCACCGCGGAAGCTCATCCGTTGAGAACATCCGTCAGCCCGCCTCGTGCCGCCAGACTGTCTCCGCGGCCTCGGCACAGGTGGCTCCAAGCGGCGACCGCTTCCCATGACGCCCTTCCACACGATCGAAGGTAGCGGTGGTTGGGCGAACGGTGGACAGGTCCGCACGGCGCCATCGGGTGCCTTAGTCTGTAATCATTGCGGCACCGCAGACGGAGGGGGCTGACCATGGCTGAGAATACGCGGGTCGTCATCGTTGGCGCCGGGCATAACGGCCTCGTCGCCGCCGGATACCTGGGACGGGCCGGCCTGAACGTTCAGGTCCTGGAGCGCCGGGACGTCGTCGGCGGCGCGGCGGTCACCGAGGAGTGGTTTCCCGGCTTCCACATTTCCACCTGCTCCTACGTCTGCCACATCCTGCAGCAGAAGGTGATCGACGACCTGGAGCTGCGCCGGCACGGCTTCCACGTCCACCCCATCGACCCGTCGCGCATCCATCCCTTCCCCAACGGCAAGGTGGTGACGCTCTGGCACGACGACGAGAAGACGGTCGACGATATCCGCAGGGTGTCGCCGGACGATGCCGACGCCTGGATGGATTGGGCCGATCTGTGGCATCGCGCCGTCGGCATTCTCAGCAGCTACTACCTCCGCCCACCTCCCTCGCTGGCCGAGGTAACGGAGAGGTTTCGCCAGGAGGGCGAGGAGGAACTGCTGGAGACCCTGCTCACCGTCCCGTTCAAGGACCTGATCGATCGCTACTTCGTTTCCGACGAAGTCAAGGCGTCGGTGTGCACGGGCGCGATGGACATGGGAGATATCAGCGCGCCGGGCAGCGCCTACATCACGGCGCTCTACCGATTCAGCGCCTTCCGGGAGGACACGGAGAACTACGGGATCGTCCGCGGCGGCATGGGCGGCATCACCCAGTCGATCGCCCGCTCCGCCGAGGCTGCCGGCGTGTCGATCAGGACCGGCGCCGACGTGCGACGCATTCTGGTGCAGCGGGGTCGGGCCGTCGGCGTCCAGCTCCAGGACGGGGAGGTGATCGACGCCGACATCGTGCTGTCGAACGCGGATCCCAAGCGGACCTATCTCAAGCTCCTGGACGAGGCCGACCTGGACCCGGAGGTCGTCGAGGCGGTCAAGGCGCTGAAGACGGAGTCGGCGTCAGCCAAGTTCCTTTGCGCCCTAAGGGAGTTGCCTGACTTCTCCGCCCACCTGGGTGACGGGTACAACCCGGAGCACCTGGCGATGATGAGCCTCTGCCCCTCGGTCGAGAATCCGGAGCGGAGCTTCAACGACGCCAAGCACGGCCGGGTGCCCGACACGCCGATCATCCAGGTCCAGATCCCGACCGTGTACGACACGACGATCGCTCCGGAAGGCGGCCACGTCCTGTCGATGTGGGTCTTCTTTGTGCCGCCGCACATCCGGGACGGCTCCTGGGAAGAGATGCGCCGACCGTTTGGCGAGCGGCTCATCGACGAGCTGACCAAGTACGCCCCGAATTTCAGGGACGCGATCATCGACTGGACGCTTCTGACGCCGGAGGACATCGAGGAGCGCATCGGCCTCACCGACGGCAACATCAGGCATATCGATGTCATTCCGCAGCAGATGCTGTCGCGCCGGCCGCTGCCGGGATGGTCCGACTATCGGACACCCATTGAGGGTCTCTACCTCTGCGGGGCGGGCACGCACCCAGGGGGCGAGGTGACGGGCGCGCCCGGGCACAACGCCGCCCACGTCGTGCTGGAAGAGTTGGGCCGCTGAAGCTGCGCAACGCCTGACGGGTTGACTATATCGAGGTCTCCGCCAAGCGGTCCTGCAGTGCCACGCGGCCGCGAGGTTTGAAAGGTCGGGGCGAGAGGATTTGAACCTCCGACCTCATCGTCCCGAACGATGCGCGCTACCTGGCTGCGCCACGCCCCGATAGCCGCCAGTATAGGCGAGCGCCGTCGCCGCCTGGTTACACGAGCCGACCTTCGGGGTCCAGGGCACTTCCGAGCGGCCTCCAGGCATCCGACAGCGGCCGCGCCTCCGCTACCGGTCGGTCAATGGCGGCCCAGCCGCCCCGACGCTTAAACGCTGCCACTACTGCCTTCGCCACCTCACGGTTGGGGCAGCCGATCAGCGCGCGCGCGCCGTCGGCGCTCACGACTCGCGGCATCCCGGCCGTGATGGCTTCCCACTCGGGCTCACGCCATCCGGCCGGGAGCTCCTCGGCTCGCACCTCATAGGGTGACGCGAGCACTTGGGTCAACGGACGTCCGGTGTCGGGCGCGGCGGGGTCGTCGGGGACGGCCTGGCGCAGGCGCAACGTGACCGCGGCCAGCGCGCCCAGGCGTCCACCGGAGCCCCACATGGCATGCGTGAGGCCGTATCCGGCCGAAAACTTCACCGTCGCGCCGCCGACGTGGATGGCCTCGCCCGAGGCCAGCACGGCCGTGGCGCCCAGAATCCAGCGGCGCGCCGGCGCATCGGCCTCACGCACGGCCGATCCGCGGCCAGAGGCGATCAGCCCGCCAACGGTGCCGCCGGGCTCGAGCCGCTCGACGGGCCAGACCAGGCCCTGCTCCCACACGCGGCGGCGCAGTTCGGACAGCGGCACACCGGCCTCCACGCGCGCGATGAGGTCGAGGGGCTCGATCGCAAGCTGCCGTAGCGCGGCCGTCGAGACCACCAACGCGTTTGGCGGCGGAGGCGTAGTGCGCAACGCCAGACTCTGTGTGCCCACGATGCGCACCGCGCGGGCGTTGGCCAGCGCGGCGCCGAGCACGGCCATGGTGGGCGGCGTCAGGTCGGCCGGCGGGGGGCGCATGCGGGCAAAGGGTAGCGCGGGGGGCGACCGCGGCCCAGAATCGGCCATGGGCACCGGACGTAAGAGCACGCCGCAAATGGTTGGGCTGCAGTGAGGCGCCGGGTACAACGCGCGGCGGCCACGGCTGCCGGACGCGCCGCGGCGGCCGCGTCCCGCTCGACGCGCCGCGGCGGTGGAACGGCGGTGAGCGGCCTCGTGGCGCAGGGCATTTCGCCGCAGTACGTACCCGACGGCCTCAACAGTCTGGCCCGGCTGGTGCTTATCAGCGGCACCAACGGCAAGACCACGACCACGGCGCTCATTGCGGCGGCGCTGCGCGCCGCCGGGCATGAGGTCTGGACCAACGCCACCGGATCGAACCTGGAGCGCGGCATTGCCGCGGCGCTGGTGCGGCGCGCCGCGTGGCACGGGGGATTGGGCGGCGCGCGGGGTGCGGTTGGTGTGTTCGAGGTCGATGAATGGGCGCTCGCGTCGCTCTTGCCGCGCCTGACGCCGACGCTGGTGGTGCTGCTGAACCTGTTTCGGGACCAGCTTGACCGCTATGGCGAGATCGACACGACCGCCCGCGCCTGGCGCGAGGTCATCGGCGGGTTGCCGGAGACCGCGACCGTCGTCGCCAATGCCGACGATCCCCTGGTCGCGTCGGTGGCCCAGGTTCACTCGGGTCGCGTGGACTGGTTCGGCAGCGACGGCTTGGGCGCGGCGGCAACCCTCGACCCCTGGGCTGACGTGCGCGGCTGTCCCCGTTGCGGCGAGCTGCTGACCTACGAGGCCGTGACGTTCGCGCACCTCGGCCGTTACCGCTGCCCGACTGGCGATCTGGATCGTCCCTCGCCCGACGTGGCCATCGAGGCGGCAGAACCCCGCGGCGTCGATGGGCTGGACCTGACGCTGGCGGCCGATGCCTGGCGGGCCGGCGTGGAGACTCCGTTGCCCGGGCTCTACAGTGCCTACAACGTCGCCGCGGCCATCGCCGCCGCGCGGGCCCTCGGTCTGGCTCCGGCTGAGGCGCTGGACGCGGTGGCGCAAACGGGTCCGGCATTCGGGCGGGCGGAGACGATTCCCAGCCCGCAAGGCGAGGTGGTCCTGCTCCTCACCAAGAATCCCACCAGCGCCAACCAGGTCCTGGACCTTCTGGCCGCCGAGCCCGAGGAACTGGATACGCTGGTGCTGCTGAACGACGGCGTTGCCGACGGCGAGGACGTCTCGTGGATCTGGGACGTGGAGTTCGAGCGGTTGCGGCCGCGGCGGCTCACGCTCGGCGGTCGGCGGGCTTTGGACCTTGAAGTGCGCCTGAAGTACGCCGGCGTTAAGCCGTCGCACGGCGGCGTGGCCGTCGAGCCGGGCATCGCCGAACCGCTCGATCAGGCGCTGAGCTGCGCCGATGGCCGACTGGCGGTCATCGCCACCTACACGGCGATGCTGGCCGTGCGTGACGTATGCGTCGCGCGGGGCTGGACAACACCCTATTGGAGCAGCGACGCATGAATGCCGGTGGGCCGGCGCTGCGGCTGGCATATCTGTATCCCGACCTGATGAACCTCTATGCGGACCGCGGCAACGTGACGTGCCTGCAGCAACGCTGCGCCTGGCGCGGGATCGAGCTGCGCGTGACGACGGTCGCCTGGGGTGACGCGCTGACCGAGCCCCAGGACATCTACGTGATCGGCGGCGGTCAAGACCGCCAGCAGCGAGCCGCCAGCGAGGGCCTGACGCATCGGCACGCCGAGCGCATCGGCCGCGACATCGCCGACGGCGCGGCCCTGCTGGCCGTCTGCGGCGGTTATCAGCTGATGGGCCGGTCGTATCGCGACGCCGACGGCACGGAGTTGGCCGGGCTCGGCATCTTCGACATGGAGACCGTCCACCCCGGGTCCGGTGTCGCGCGCTGCATCGGCAACATCGCCTGCCGCTGGCGCGGCAAGCATCTCATTGGCTTCGAGAATCACGGCGGCCGCACCTACCTCGGCGCCGGCGCCAGCCCGCTGGCGGAGGTCGTGCGCGGGTTCGGCAACAACGGGAAGGACGGCAGCGAAGGCGCGGTGGCCGGCACCGCCGTCGGCACGTACTTGCATGGGTCGCTGTTGCCCAAAAACCCACATCTGGCCGACCACCTGCTGACCGTGGCGCTGCGTCGAGCGGCGCCGGAGTACGAGCTTGCGCCACTCGACGACGCTGTCGAGTGGCGCGCCCATCGCGCCGCGCTGCGAATTGCCGGGGTGTCCGGCCGTCGCTAGCGGGACAGTTCCGCGTCGTCCGCCTCACCGATCGCCGCCTCGATGATCCGCGCCACCAGCTCCGGCTGATCGAGCTGCACGGAATGGCCGGCGCTTGCGATCACCCGTAGGCGCCCGTTGGGAACGCGGGCCGCGATCTCTCGGCTCAACTCGATGGAGAGCGTACGGTCGCCGGCGCCCCACAGGACCAGCAGCGGCGCGCGCACGTCTGCGAGTTGGTCGCGCAAGTCATCAACCGGAGGCTGAATGTAGCCATCGCGCATCCCTTCGAGGAAGCCGGGCGTCTGGGTCTGACGGAACAGGTCGTCGATGCGGCCGCGCGGCAGCCGGTGGGGCTGCGCCATCTGCCGCCGCTGCCGCCAGGCGATCCAGCGCCGGCTGAACATGCTGTGCTCAAACAGCCACACTACCAGCGGCCAGGTCCAGGCGGAGCGCGACGGATAGGGGTCCGGCTCATGGGCAAATGGCGCAATGAGCACCAGATTGCGCACACGCGCGGGATAGCGGCTGGCAAAGGCCAGCGCCGTTTGGCCGCCCATGGAGGCGCCGACCAGGGTGGCCACGTCGATCTGCAAGGCGTCGAGCAGTCCGCGCAGCCATTCCACGCGTCCCCAGGCGCCGGCGGGCACCGCCGCGCCCTTGGCGGAGCGACCAAACCCCGGTAGGTCTACTGCCGCGCAGTGGAATTCCGGCCCGACCCGGTCGATCACCGGGTCCCACACGGCAGCCGTGCTGAGAAAGCCGTGCAGGAACACGATGGACGGGCCATGCCCCACCACGCGAGCGTGGTAGGGCGCGCCGTTCACCTCCACGAAGTCCGCCCCGTCGGCTGCGGGGCCGGTCGGGGTGGGCGCATCCGGGGGCCGCAGCCGACGCCAGCCCGTCAGCGCCGCCGCGGCGGCGGCCAACGCCGTCGCAAGGAGCACGCGGCGCATGGCAAGTCCCTGGGCAAGCTCGCCCGGGCACGCTAGCACCTCGGCCCCGGGGCCTACGGCGCGTCATGCTGGGCAGCGCCTACACTTGCGCCGCGAGATTTGGCCGTGCTCGCCGCGAACGCACGGCCCCGAGGGTCATGCTGGACACTGCACCCGGGCGTGAAAATGGTCGGTATGCGTAACGCGCCCGATTCGCGTCGCTCGCGTCGCTGGTACTTGCGGCGGAGCTTTGTGCCACCCGTGGCCGCGGCGTTGGCCGCCGTTGGCATTGGCGCCGCTTGGCGCCTCGTCTGGACGCCAGCCGCACGTCGCTTCGGCGGCGTCATTCAGGCCGGGCGGCCCGACGACTACGCGGTCGGCGAGGCGCGCCACTGGCCCGAGGGCCAATTCCATCTCGTGCGGCTGCCCGACGGCTTCCTGGCGCTCTACGAGCGCTGCCCACACCTGGGCTGCCCGATTCCACCGCCGCGCGAGGGCGTGTTCGAGTGCCGCTGCCACTTTTCGCGCTTCGCGCTCAACGGCGAACGGCTGGCCGGACCGGCAGATCGCCCCATGGATCTGTTTCCGGTCGGCCTCAGCGGCGCGTCCCTCGTGGTGCGCACCGGCAAATCGGCCGTGCGGCAGCGCGCGGTGTATGACCCCAGTCAGGCGCTCCGGCCGTAGGTCCGTGGCATGATGCGCCGCGTGACGGCCGGACCACCGCGTGAGGAGCGTTCACGCTCATGAGACATCCCACTTACGACGCCGCGTGCGACGTGTGCCATGCAAATGCGGGCGAGGAACCGAGCCCCGGCGGCGTCATCTTCGCCAACGATCTCTGGTTCGTGCGCCACACGCCGCCTCCCGCGCCGCTGGCGGGCTGGATGATGCTGCACCCCCAGCGGCACGTGCAGGGGCCGGCGCACTTCACCGACGAAGAGGCCGCCAACTTCGGCCCGCTGCTGCGGCATCTCACGCATACGCTCGAGCAGGTGACCGGCGCGCTGCGAATCTACGTCGTCGCGTTTGGTGAGAGCGTTCCTCACATGCACGCCCACCTGGCGCCGCGTTACGCCAAGATGCCCAACGACGCCGTGGCCTGGAGCCTCAGCGACACGTTTCGTCAGGTTGCCGCCGGGGATTTGCCGGGCGCCGACCAGGCCGACGTGGACCGCGTGATTGCGGACTATCGAGCGGCGCTGGAGGCCAATCCGCCGCCGAGATAGGCGCCGTTACCGCAGCGAGCAATCTTCGGTTGACATAAGTCGTACTAGCCGCGCCAGGCCTCCAAACCCGTCATTCCGGCGAAAGCCGGAATCCAGGGTCAGTTGGCAAGTGGCGATAGAAGCTACGGTAGCCGCGGCACCGGATCGGCACCGCCTAGAACCAGGACGCCGCGACGAACCGCGCGGCGGTGACGACGCCTCTCGACGGAATGCCAGACTGCCGCAGGGCGTCGTCCAAGCGCATGGTGAGCGTTTGGTCGACCGCAGCCAGCGCCGCGTCAAGCTCGGCCAGCGGGTCCGCCTCGTGCTCCAGCGCGAGGACCAGGGTGACCAGCGTGCGGCCGCCGTAGATGCCCAGCGCGGCCCGCGCGTGCTGCACGAGCCGGTCGAGCTCGCGGGGCGCCCCGGCTATGAGCACCCCGTCTCGAGGCGGCGCGTCGGGCGGCAGCACCATCAGCGGATTCACGGACGCGTCGTGCAGGGAGGCCGGGTTCAGGCGCGCCAGCATCCGTTCGACCGACAAGCGCCCCGCGCCGTCGATGTCGCCGATCACGGTGAGTCCGTCGCCCACGCCCGGGATCAGCCAGAAGCGCGACTCCTCCGAGCCGTAGGGTGTCTCCGGGACGGTCCGGCGGAAGGGGGGCCGCAGGGCCCTCACGTCGCCCACGATCGCGACGACCGCCTGCCGCAGACGGTCGAAGACTTCAGCCGGCAGCGACCCACGGGCGGACACCAGCTCCGGGATATCGGCGATGTGATAGGTCCCATCGGTAAACGCCTCGACGTCCGCGATCATGTCGCGCCAGGTCACGACACCTCTGCAAACCTCCACCGGCCGAATGACGTTCACGTACCAGTGCGGCCCGGGCGTCGGGAGCTGCATGACCTGGTGCCACGCGTCATGCCAGAAGTGATCCAGGCTGTCGTCCTGGCCGGTCCACGTCGAGCCGTCCGCCATACGGAACGCCGTGCCGGCGGGGATCCAGATCGTGAATCCCTCCGCCGTCACTCCGCGGACACGCGCCCGGCACTCCCACTTGGGCGTGTCGCTGTTCCACGGCAGCTTGCGAACGGTGATCCAATCACCCGCTCGCAGCACGGCGCGGCCGTCCGGCTCCGCGATTGGAGACCCCCTGCCTTGGACGATGCGCGGTATTTCCTGCGGGCAGTCTATGCGGAGCCCAATGGGCGCCCGCCAGGGACGCCCCTACACGAGGTCCACGCGGCGCAGATGCCGCTCCTGGAATGCTTCCAGACGTTCCTCGGGCATGAGCAGCACCAGGTCGGGTTCGAGGCCGGCCACGAAGCCAACGTCGTGCGAGACGACCACCAGGGTTGCCGCGTAGCTGCGCAGCGCTTCGATGAGCCAGGCCTGGGTGGTCTGATCGAGGTTGCTGTTGGGTTCGTCGAGCAGGAGGAGGTTGCGCCGCTGAAGCATGAGCCGCGCGATGGCCAGGCGCGCCCGCTCGCCGGCGGAAAGGGTGCGCAGCGGCCGAAAGATGTGGTCTTCCTGAAACATCAGGGTGGCGAGGAAGGAGCGAATGGCGGTCTCGTTGGGGCTGGTGAGCGATCGAATCACGTCGTAGGCGGTTTGCGCCGCGAGCGCGGAGTCGAGGCTGTGCGCGAAGTGGGCGAAGTCGACGTTGTGCCCGTGCGCCACGGCGCCCTGCCGGGCGTTCAGCTTGCCGGCCAGGATGTTGAGCAGGGTGGACTTGCCCGCGCCGTTGCGTCCGATGACGGCCAGCCGCTGACCGCGTTCCAGCGTGAAGGAGACATTGCGCAGCACCGGCTCGGTCCCGTAGGCATGGGCGACGTGGCGCACGTCCAGCACCCGGCGACCGGAGCGGGGCGCTTGGCCGACACGCATGCCGATCTCGCCCGGCTTGAGAGGCAGCTCGACCACCTGCTCACGCATGCGGTCGAGCCGGCGGTCCATGACCTTGACCCGACGGGCGAGCTTGTCGCTCTTGAACGCGTGGGCGCGCAGCCGGTCGGTGGTGGCTTCAAAGCGCTTGATTTCACGCTGCTGCCGCGCGTGGGTCGTTTCCAGCGTGGCCCGATGCGTCTCGCTCCAGGCCAGGTACTCGGAGTAGGCGCCCTTGAACTCGGTGAGCGTGCGCGACCGGCCGTCGAGCTCGTATACCCGCGAGATCGCGTGGTCGAGCAGGCGCAGGTCGTGGGACACGATCAGGACGGCCGCGTCGGTCCGGGCCAGAAAATCCATCAGCCAGCGCGTGGCGTCGACGTCGAGGTGGTTGGTCGGCTCGTCGAGCAATAGCAGGTCGGCGCCGCTGGCGAGCACGCGCGCCATCTCCAGCCGCGTGCGCTGCCCGGCCGACAGGGTACGCACGGCCCGCTCCGCCAGGCTCGCGGGCAGCCCCAGGCCGTTGAGCACGGTGGCCGCGCTGGCTTGGGCCGCATAGCCGCCGGCGTCGCGAAATTCCTCTTCGATGCGACTGTAGGCATCGACGGCGGCGCTGAGGTCGGGACCGGCCGCGTCAACGAGCGCCGCCTCAGCCTGGGCAAGCCGGGCGGCCAATGGCGCTGTGGGGCCACTGGACACCACGACGTCGACGAGCGGCGTGTTGGGATCCACCGTGCCGGAGAGCTCGGGCTCCTGCGGCAGGTGGCCGATGCGCCGAGGGCGCGAAACCTGCCCGGCGTCGGGGCGCAGGGTTCCGGCGGCGACGTGCAGCAGGGTGGACTTGCCGGCGCCATTCACGCCGGCGAGCCCGACTTTCTCACCGCGCCCGACGAACAGCGACGCGTCGCGCAAGACCTCCTGGGGGCCCCAGGCATACGAAACGTTCGTGATGCTCAACATGGGTCTGGTCTGTTCCTTCTGATCCGCCCAAACAAAAAACCGCGGACGATGTGGCGTTGCGGCCCGTCCGCGGCTGGTTTGCTGCTGGTTGCTGGTCAGATCGGAGGGCGCACTCCACCTATGGCGGGCCGACGCCCGGAGCAGCGGCGCTGCAATTCGGGGTGGCGCGAGAGAAGGCTTGACCAGCGCATATCGTCGAGGATAGGCGTGCGCCTTTCGATGTCAAGCCAGCCCGATGAGAGGTAGTGGTTCCCTGTGATCAGTGCTCTTCGTCATTCCGACGCTATGGCCCCGCTCGTGTTTGTCCCGATGCCGAGGTACCGGATTGAACACGGTGACACCGCGACAAGGGTCACGGGCGGTTTGGATCTTCCGACATGGCATCACGGCTGCTTCGTTCCAAGCGTCGGGCGGTGTCCGCGTAGACGTCGCGGCGCTCGCGGGCATGGCGCCGGCCCACGGCGATTACGGTTACGGTCCGGCGGGAATCATCGATCGCGAAGATGATGCGCAGCTGGCCGGCGCGCACGCTGCGGAGACCCGTAAGCGCGCCGCGCAGCGTTGGATGTCGCTCGGGCTGGACGGCCAGCGTTGCCATCTTGGCGCGAGCGCGAGCCCTATCCGCCGCATCGAGCGCCGGCAAATCCTGACGCTGCACGTTCTCCGTGACGTAGACGGCGTACGCGCCGCTCGAGCTCATCCAGCGTCACTGAGGTCATCGAGCGCGATGACGCGTCCTTCGTGCATCGCGCTGAGGCCCGCTTGGATGGACGCGAGCAACTGCGGGTCGCTCAGAATCTCGAGCGTTTCGATCTCGCGGGACAGGTCGGCGACCCGCGCCCGGAGCGCCTCGGCCTCACCGGCCATCGCCGCAAGGTCGGCACGCTTGACGATTGCCAGATCGGCTTTGTCACCTTGCATGATCGTGATGGGAACGCCGTTGCGCACGCGGGTCAGCATCGACGGGAGGTCTCGGCGGAGGTTGGTCACGCTGACAATGTCGTCAGAGAACGAGTGATGCACGGCGCAGTTCCTCAAGCGAGTAGCGATTGCTGGATGTACCAACCATAGCATGCTTGGAACAGTATATGATATCGTACTGTATAGCGTACATCCAGCGTTGGAAGGGATATCCAGTTTCCTGGCAACGCGAGCTGGAGCACCTGACCGCCGCTGGATTTCAGCTGGTTGCTAGCGTCTGAAGACCCACTCCGCCTCCCTCAATGCCATGCCCCGGCTCTGCGGCACAATCACGGTCATCGACATCCGGGAGCTCCCCATGCAAGAAATCGCCCGCATCCACATCGACGCCTCACCCGAAGCCGTATTTGCGCTGCTGGCGGACACCGACCGCCGCGGCGAGTGGCAGGACGGCGTCGAGACGTTTGACTACGAGTCCGCGTTCGACTCGAACGACGCCGTTGGCGCCGCCTTCACCCAGCAGATCCGCGAAGGCTGGCGGGTCACGGAGTACCAGGGCGAGATCACGACCTTTGATCCGGGGGCGGCTTGGGGGGCCCGCACGGTTGGCGGCTCCTACGCGATGGTGGTGGAATACCGGCTTACGCCGGTCGACGGCGGCACCGCGGTGATCACCGTCGTCGAAGTGGATTCGTCGTCATGGTTCATTCGCCTGATGGGCTTTCTGTTCGGGTGGCTCACGCGCTCGCTCGGGCGCAAGCACCTGCGCAAACTCAAGGATCTCGTGGAAGCAGCCTGACGCCCACCCGATGCCGCGCATTCGCCTGATCAACTGGAACGCCGCCGAGGCTGCGGAGCGGGCGGCGCGGCTGGCGCAGGGCGGTCTGCGGGTGGATCACGCGCCGCTTGATCAGGCTGGGCTGAAAGCGCTTCGCGCCGATCCGCCGGATGCCGTGGTGATCGATCTGAGCCGGCTGCCGTCGCACGGGCGCGACCTGGGCGCGGCGCTGCGGCAGACGAATGCCACGCGGGGGATTCCGCTGGTGTTCGTGGGCGGCGACCCCGTCAAGGCGGCCCGGGTGCGCGCGCTGCTGCCGGACGCGGTCTACACCGATTGGGCCGGGATTCAGCCATCCCTCATGCACGCGATGGCGCATCCGCCGCCGGACCCGGCGGTCCCGGCCTCGAACCTCGCCGGCTACTCCGGCACGCCGCTGCCGCGCAAGCTGGGCGTCAAGCCGGGCTACGCGGTGGCGCTGGTGGGTGCGCCCGAGGGATTCGAGTGCACGCTGGGCGAGCTGCCGGCCGACGTGACGCTGCGCCGCCGCGCGCAGGGGCGCTGCGACCTGATCGTCTGGTTCGTTGGCGCCCGCCGAGACCTCGAGCGGCGCACTGCGCGCTATGGCGCCAAGGCCGGCGCCGGCGGTCTGTGGATCTGCTGGCCCAAGAAGGCCTCCGGCGTGGTGTCCGACCTATCCGAACCCGTGGTGCGCGAGGCCGGGCTGGCCCGCGGCCTGGTGGACTACAAGATCGCATCCATCGACCGGACCTGGTCGGGCCTGCGCTTCACTCGCCGCAAGTCCGGCTGACGCGGCGGCGGACCTGAGCTTACGCCGGCCGCGGCCAGGGATGCGCCGCGATGGCCGCTTCGTTCAGGTCCGTGCCCAGGCCCGGCGCGGTGGGGATGCGCATATGGCCATCGACGATCTCCGGCAGCGCGGTGACGATCTCGTCCCGCCAGGGCACGGAATCGACGTCGATCTCCATCATGGCCAGGTTGGTCACGCAGGCGCTCCACTGCGCCGCGATGAAGGTCGCCAGGTGGCTGTAGTAATTGTGCGGCGCGACATTGATCTCATACGCCGCCGCGAGCCCGGCGATCTCCACCGACTGCGCCAGACCGTTCCACGGCACATCGACCACCGCCACGTCCACCGCGTGCCCTTCCAGGAACGGCAGGAAGTCGCGCACGGTGTTGAGGCTTTCGAGCGATGCCAGCGGCATGGGCGCGGCGTCGCGAATGTCCCGCAGAGCCGCCGGGTCGTACATGTCGATCTCGATCCAGCGGAGGTCAAACGGCTCGAGCGCCCGCACGAGCCTTATGCAGGCCTCGGGGCGGAAGCGGAAATTCAGGTCGAGGCAGATATCGACGCGGGGCCCGACGGCCTCGCGCAGCGTGGCGATCAAGCGCACCGCCGTGTCGAGCGTCGCGTGGTCGAGGTTCGAGTCGCCCACCGTCCAAAACTCCGCCGGTGCGTCCGGGGCGAGGATGTTGGTCTTGAGCGCCGTGTAGCCGCGGCGGACGGCCTCGCGGCCCAGCTCGGAGATGTCGTCCCAGGTCCGCAGCGGCGGCGTCCCGAGGTGCCGCGGATAGCGCGCCCGGTAGCTGCCGAAGTGCGACCAATAGAGCCGCACCCGATCGCGCGTCGGGCCGCCGAATAGACGGTGTACGGGCACGCCGAGCGCCTTGCCCTGGATGTCCCACAGCGCCAGCTCGATGCCCGCGATGCTCTTGGCTAGCAGCCCGCCCACGTTCTGCTGCGTGTGGCGGTTGAGGTCGCGCACGATGGTGCGGATGCTTCCCGGGTCGCGTCCCACCACCAGCGGGGCCAGGTCGCGGATGCCGCCGGCCAGCGCGTGCGCGGCCCGCCAGTCGGTGCATTCGCCATAGCCGACGATGCCCGCGTCGGTGGTGATCTTGACGAAGGTCCAGGCCGTCCAGCCGGCGTCGCATTGCAGCGGCTCAACTGCTGTAATTTTCACGGGAAGCCCGAACCATCGCGGACGCCGGCGGTCATCGCGGGGCGCCAGTGGTGCCGGGCTACCATTCCAGGCCCTGCTCGCGCAGGCTCACGTAGTTGGACGGGCCGCGGGCGATTACCAGGTGGTCGAGCACCTCGACGCCGAGGATCTTGCCGGCCTCGGCGGCCGTGCGCGTGAGCTTGGTGTCTTCCTCGGATGGCGCCGGGTCACCCGAGGGATGGTTGTGGGCCAGGATCACGGCCGGACAGTCCTGCCGCACGGCGTCGCGAAACACCTCCGCCATGCGGGCGCCCACCGTGTTGACCCGGCCTTCGGCGATCTGGGACACGCCCATCACGCGATGCCGCCCGTCGAGCAGCACGACCTGCAGCGTCTCGCGCGGAAGAGCCGCGATGCGTGGCGCCAGGATGCGCGCGGCGTCGTCGGGGCTGCGAATCTCGGGGCGGGATTCCGTCGGCTCGCGCTGCAGCCGGCGCCCCAGCTCCAGCGCCGCCTTGATCTGCACGGCTTTCGCGCGGCCGACGCCGTGGTGCTTGCAGAGCTCGGCCACGCTCGCGTCCTCAAGCGCGGACAAGCCGCCCATGTCAGCGAGCAGCGACTGGGCCAACTCGACGGCGCTGCCGCGGTCGGATCCGACTCGGAGGATGATGGCCAGCAGCTCGGCGTCGCTGAGCGCGGCGGGCCCTTCGTGGTCCAGCCGTTCCCGCGGGCGGCTGCCGGCCGCCATGTCGCGAATGCGAACGCTATAGCCGGGCCGTTGCTCGTCAGGCGACGCGGCCATCCGGCGGATCAGCCAGCCGCGGCGTTGTGGCCGGCGGCGCGCTCGTCGGCCGCCAGCGCGCGGTATTCGGCCGCCCGCTCGACGATCAGGTGCTGGATTTCCTGCGCGGTGACCTCGCGCATCGGCCGCGCCGGCACGCCGATGAGCAGCGACGCCGCGGGAAACTCCTTGTTTTCCGGCACGAGCGCGGCCGCCCCCACGATCGAGTGCCGGCGCACGTGCGCCCCGCTCAGCACCGTCGACTGGATGCCGATCAGGCACTCGTCCTCGATGGTGCTGGCATGCAAGACGGCCATATGCCCCACGGTGACGTTGGCGCCAATGCGCAGCGGGCCTCCGGGATCCACGTGCAGCACGCAGCCATCCTGGATGTTCGTGCCCGCGCCGATGATCACCGGCGCGATGTCGGCGCGAATCACGGTGTTGTACCAAACGCTGGCGCCGTCCCCGAGGCGCACGTCGCCTATCAGCTTGGCCCCGGGCGCCACGAACGCGCCGCGGCCGATGGTGGGCGCGCGCCCGTTGATCGCCAGCAGGCTTGGGGCGGGCTCCGCCGCGGGGCCCGGCTGCATGTCCTGCAGGAGGGCCTCTTCCTGCAGCGCGCGCAGATAGGCCTCGTCGAGCGTCTCGCGGGGCCGCAGGATCAGGTAGAGCACCGCGCCAAAGGGTCCGAGTAGCAGCACCATCAGCGTGGCGAACATGCGGATATAGAGGTCCTGGGTACGCCGCCCGACGTCGTAGTGCGCCCAGATGGCGCCGGCCACCCAGGCCGCCGCCGCAAAGGCCGCGGCAAGCGCCAGCGCCACGGTGATGGCGCGGCCGACAGGCTCCACGCTAGGTTGCCCTGGATCGGAGAGGCATAGCGGATTGTAGAGCCGGCGGGCTCATGCCGACGGCGCGCGAATCTGGTGCAGCACCTCGCGCACGATCTCGGGGGCGACGTGATGCTCCGGGCTGGCGGCGCCGATCCGCTCGGCCAGCACCCACTGGATGCGGCCGCCGCGCACTTTCTTGTCGCGTTGCATGGCCGTCAACAGCTCGCCGGGCTCGATGTCGGCATACGTCTGGGGCAGGCCGATGCGACGCAGCAGGGCGTGTTGGCGATCGGCGTCCGCGGCCGCGAGCGCGCCCACGCGGACGCTGATGGCTGCCGCGCCCCGCATGCCAATCGCCACGGCCTCACCGTGCCGGTAGGCGCCGTAACCCCCGACGGTCTCCAGCGCGTGCCCGATCGTGTGTCCATAGTTCAGGACGGCGCGCGCGCCGCGGTCGTGCGGGTCCTCGTCCACGACCCGCGCCTTCCAGCGCACGCAGCTCGCCACCAATTCGTCCAGCACCACGGGAGCGTCGAAGGCATCGGCGTATCGCTCGATGCGCTCGAACATGCCCGCGTCGAAGATCACCGCCGTCTTGATCACCTCCGCGTAGTCCGCCACCAGTTGCGCTCGCGGCAGCGTGGCCAGCAGGTCGGGGTCGATCACGGTTTGCCGCGCCGGATAGAACGCGCCGACGAGGTTCTTGCCCGACGCCAGGTCCACCGCCACCTTGCCGCCGACGCTGCTGTCGATCTGGGCGAGCAGCGTCGTCGGCACCTGAATCAACGGGACCCCGCGCAGATAGGTGGCAGCCACGAACCCGGCGAGATCGCCCACCACGCCGCCGCCCAGGGCGATGATCGGGTCGGCCCGTTCAGCGCCCTGGGCCGCCAGCCAGCTCCAGAGGTCGGCGGCCATCGCGACGGACTTGCTGGGCTCGCCCGGAGGGACGGCCTGCGACTTGACGGCGACGCCGTCCCGCGCCAGGCCCGCGACGATGCGCTCGCCGTGCAGCTGCATGACGCTGGCGTCGGCAATCAGCCACGCCCGCGGCGGCAAGCGCTCCCGGTCAAGCACCTCGGCCAGCCGTGCGCTGGCGCCGCGCTCGATCCGGATGCGGTCGAGGGTCTCCATCAGACGGGCGGGCAGGCCTGGGCGGCGCGCACCTCAACGGTGACCGCCTCGGCAACCGCGGCAACCGAACGGCCGTCGGTGGCGATGTGGACGTGGGCCTGCCGGTAGGCCGCTTCGCGCGTCTCGATCAGGGCGAGGAGGCGCCGTCGCGGATCTGAGCCAAGCATCGGCCGCGGCTCATCCGCCAGCGCCGCCTGGAGGCGGGCGGCGGCCACGGCCGGGCTCACCTGCAACCAGGCGACGAGGCCGCGGTCCAGCAGCCGCTCACGGATCGCCGCGTCCGACATCGCGCCGCCGCCCAGCGCGCCGACGGTGCACGATCTATCGCTGAGGCGATCCACGACGTCCCGCTCCAGCGCCCGAAAGGCCGACTCGCCGTCCTCGGCGAAGATGCTCGCGATCGACCGTCCGGCCTGCGTCACGATCTCAACGTCGCTGTCCCACACGGCCCAGCCCAACTGAGCGGCTGCAGCGGCTGCGACTGACGATTTGCCGGCGCCGCTGAGGCCCACGAGGAACAGCCGGTCCACGGGGCCAGGGCCGCTCACGTGGCTGCAGGCTCCGCCCGTGAGGCCGCCTGCTGGGCGCGCACCGCGGCCGCGATGTCGTGCATGTTGTCGCCGCCGAATTTCTCCAGCAGCGCGTCCGCCAGCACCAACGCGACCATGGCCTCGCCGATGACGCCCGCCGCGGGCACCACGCACACGTCGGAGCGTTCGAAGTGCGCCTGGGTCCGCTGGTGGGTCTTGACGTCGACGGTCTGCAGCGGCGTGCGCATGGTCGAGATCGGCTTCAGGGCGCCGCGCACTACCAGCGGCTGTCCGTTGGTCATGCCGCCCTCCGTGCCACCGGCGCGATTGCTCAGACGCGTCCAGCCGCGCTCCTGGGTTCGATCGATCTCGTCGTGCACGTCGTGGCCGCGGCGAGCGGTGTTGTCGAAGGCGCTGCCGATCTCCACGCCTTTGACGGCGTTGATGCTGAGGATGGCTTGGGCCAGACGGCCGTCGAGCTTGCGGTCCCAATGCACGTGACTGCCGAGGCCGATGGGCAGCCCCCAGACCATGACCTCGAAGACGCCGCCCAGGGTCGAGCCGGCGTCCCGCGCGGCGTCGATCGCCTCGATCATCGCGTTGGCGCGCTCCGCCGTGACGGCGCGCACCGGCGAGGCCTCGACCTCGTCCCAAGGCCAGGTCTCGGGCTGCAGCGGGTCGAGATCGGGGGTGTCGTCAACCGGGCCGATGCGCGCCGTGCGGCTGCGGATCTCGATGCCGGTCGCCGCCAGCAGGCGCCGCGCCACGGCGCCTGCTGCAACGCGCGAGGTGGTCTCGCGCGCGCTGGAGCGCTCGAGGATGTTGCGCAGATCGTCCGTGCCGTACTTGACCATGCCCGCCAGGTCGGCGTGACCCGGGCGGGGCTTGGTCACCGGTGGAATGATCCCGTCGATCGGCTCCACCGCCATTTTCTCGCGCCAGTTCGCCCAGTCGCGGTTCTCGATCAGCAGCGCCACGGGACTGCCCAGGGTGCGGCCGTGGCGCACGCCGCTGCGGATGGTGACCTGATCGCGTTCGATCTGCATGCGCCCGCCGCGCCCGTAGCCGCCCTGGCGGCGCGCCAGATCGGGATTGATGTCGTCGGCCGTCAGGGCAAGGCCGAACGGCAGCCCCTCGACGATCACGGTCAGCCCAGGGCCGTGCGACTCTCCGGCGGTAAGGAAACGAAGGTGTGCCATGGTGCTACGCCCCCGATGCGGCCAGCGCGCGTCGGGCGGCTTCCATCATAGTGGGCACGGGCGCCGGTCGACCGAGCCAGCGTTCCAGGCTGGCTGCTCCTTGCAAGACGAGCATCTCAAGGCCGCCGAGCACGCGGCAGCCGATGGACCGTGCGTGCGCCAGCAGGGGCGTTTCCGCGGGGCGGTAGACGATGTCGCAGACGAACAGGTTGTCATGGAGCCACGACACCGGCAGCGGCACCGCCAGCGGCGCGGGGCCTCCGGCCATGCCGAGGCTGGTGGCGTTGACGAGCAGGGCCGCGGCGCGCAGCTCGCGCCGCAGCGCCGGATCGTCGAGGCCGCAGGTCGTGAGGTCGATCGAGTGGCCGCGCAGCGCCGCCGCCAGCGCGTGGGCGCGCTCGCGGCGCCGGTTGGCCAGGGTGAGATGCTCGACCCCGAGGTCGCGCAGCGCCCAGGCCACCGCGCGTCCCGCGCCGCCGGCGCCCAGGAGCACGGCGCGTTTGCCGGCGGGATCGAAGGCTCCGTGCTCCGTGAGCGCGCGGGCGAATCCCTGCACGTCGGTGTTGTCGCCGATGAGCCGACCGCCGCCGGCGTCCACCGTGTTCACGGCTCCCAGACGCTCGGCGGCAGCCGTGCGGCAGTCGACGAGCTCGGCCGCGCGCAGCTTGTGGGGAATGGTCACGTTGAGGCCGCGCCATTCGCCGCGACGCACCTCGCCCAGCCGCGCTTCCAGGTCTTCCGGCGGCGTCGGCACGGCGTCATACGCAGCGCGGATGCCCAACGCGTCCAGCGCCGCCTGCTGAAAGACCGGAGACAGCGTGTGCCCGAGCGGCCAGCCAATCACACCGAAGCGGATGCGGCCGCTCACTCGCACAGTGACGCGAGATCATCCCAAAAGGTGGGATAGGACACCGCCGCGCTGGCGGCGCCGTCGATGGTGACCGGGCCATTGCCGGCCAGCCCAGCGACGGCCGCCAGCATGGCAATGCGGTGGTCGTCCGCCGCATCGGGACGCCCGCCGCCGATGCGTTCGCCCCCGGCCGCTACGAATCCGTCGGGATGGTCGTCGACCTCGGCGCCGAGCGCCGCCAACGCGGCGGCGGTCGTCTGCAGCCGGTTCGACTCCTTGGCGGCCAGCTCAGCCGCGTCGCACAGCCGCGACGCGCCATCGGCGTGCACGGCGAGGAGGGCGAACAACGGCGCTTCGTCGATAAGCCGCGGCACCAGGTCGCCGCCCACGTCCGTCCCGCGCAAGGATGATGACCGCGCCACGATGGTGCCGCTGGGCTCGGGCTCGCGCCGCTCGACCTCGACGGTTACGTCGGCGTCCATGGCGCGCAGCACGTCCAGCAGGCCGGTCCGCGTGGGGTTGAGCCCAACGTCCCGGATGGTGACCTCCGCGTCGGGGTGCACCACAGCGGCTACGATCCAGAAGGCCGCAGATGAAAAATCGCCCGGGATATCCAGGTCCAGCGGCGCCAGTGGCCCGCCGGGCACGCAGGTGACCGTCGCGCCGTTCGAGGAGATGGCCGCACCCTGGCTGCGCAGCATTCGCTCGGTGTGGTCCCGCGACGCCGCAGGCTGCTGGATGGACGTCGGTCCTTCGGCTTGGAGCGCGGCGAGCACGACGGCCGACTTGACCTGCGCGCTGGCGACGGTCGACGTGAGGCGGGCCCCGCGCAAGCTGGCGGGCGCGAAGGCGATGGGCGCACGGGTGCCGTCGGCCCGGGCGCTGATGCGAGCGCCCATCGCGCGCAGCGGGTCGACCACGCGTCCCATCGGGCGGTGGCGCAACGAGTCGTCGCCGGTCACGAACGAATGAAACGGCCGCCCGGCGAGGATGCCGCTGACCAAGCGCAGCGTGGTGCCGCTGTTGCCGCACTGCAGCACGTCGGCGGGCTCGCTCAGGCCGGCAAAGCCACGTCCGCGGACCACCAGCTCGCTGTCGGCCAGGAGCTGATCAACACCCAGGGCGGCGATGACGCCGGTCGTGGCTCGCGTGTCGGCGCCAAGCCCCGGCCGTCGGAAGCGCGAATCCCCGTCCCCAATGGCTCCCAGCAGGTAGGCGCGATGCGTGATGGACTTGTCGCCCGGGAGACGCAGGTCACCGCGCAGGCGGCGCGCCGGTTGGACGACGCGGGTCCGCGCCCGCTGCATCACACCACCACGGCGGCGGGCGTCACCGAGCGTCCCAGCGCGCGCGACATCGGCACAAGCTTTTGCATGAGCTGCGTGAAATGTTCCAGGCTGAGGCTCTGCGCTCCGTCGATCAGCGCCGTATCCGGCGAGGGGTGCACCTCGAGCAGCACCCCGTCGGCCCCGGCCGCGACCGCCGCCAGCGCCATGGGCTCAACCATGTGCCACTTGCCCGTGCCCTGGGACGGATCCACGATGATTGGCAAGTGGGTCGCGCGGCGCAGCAGCGGCACGGCGTTGAGATCGAGGGTGAAGCGGGACTCGGTTTCGAAGGTGCGAATGCCGCGCTCGCACAGCAGCACGTTGGGATTGCCCGCGGCCAGGATGTACTCGGCGCACATCACCCACTCTTCGATGGTGTTGCCCATGCCCCGCTTGAGCAGCACCGGCGTCTCGAGACGCCCCGCTTCCGTGAGCAGGGGGTAGTTCTGGGCGTTGCGGGTGCCGATCTGCACGACATCGGCAACGCCGGCGACCTCCTCGACCTGCCGCGGATCGAGCACCTCAGTAATGATGGGCAAGCCGGTCAGCGCCTTGGCTTCCTCGAGCAGCCGCAGGCCCTCGCTGCCGAGCCCCTGGAAGCTGTAGGGCGAGCTGCGCGGCTTGAACGCGCCGCCGCGCAGCACGTGCGCGCCCTGCGCCGCGACGTGCTCGGCCGTGGTCATCAGCTGCTCGCGGCTCTCAACCGTGCAGGGGCCCGCCATGACGGTGACCGACCCGTCGCCGATCGTCTGACCGCCGACCGTGACGACGGTGCGCTCCTGCCCGTCGCGCTGCGCCGCCAGCTTGTAGGGCACGCCGACGGGCATCGCCGCCTCGACGCCCGGCATGCGCTCGACCTGCTGGAGCAATTCGGGCGGCCGGCTGCCGATCACCGCGATTACGGTCTTTTCGACGCCGTAGAGCATTCGAGTCTCCAGGCCTTCGGCGCGGATGCGCCCGGCGACGGCTTCGATCTGGGCGCGCGAAGCTCGCTTGGCCAAGACAACAATCATGGGCGTGTGCTCCTCCGGTCGAATGTAGGCAACAAAAAAGCAGAGGCGTTGACCTCTGCTGCCGGCGCGTTCTCGATCAGGGGGCTACATGGCATTTGCACCCGGCCGCGCCGGCCGCGTAAACGCGAAGGGATACCGCTCGGCCCAATTGAATCGAGGCATCAGTTCGCGCACCACGCCACGTAGCGCGACGAGTGTGCGCGTGACGCGTCGATTCGTCAACGGTCAAGAAGAGATGGCGGCGGGTTGCCTATAGCCAGGGAAGACTCAGCGACCGGTGTGCCGCGGGTATATCCTTAAGCGCGCCATGTGCCGGGGTACCGCGGACGCTGAGCGGCGATAGGCGACGGCCCGCTTCCGAGGCAGAGCTCGTGGCCGCGTGGCTGCAGCAGGCCACGCGGCTCGGTCCCTGGCGCGATACCGCCGGCCGGCGCGTCGCGGTCGTCTATCCAGGGCGCTGGACCGGGCTGCCGGGCCCGGATCTGCGCGACGCCATTGTGAGCGTCGACGACGGGCCGGCGCTGCGGCTCGACCTCGAGGCGCACCTGGACGGCGCCGACTGGTGGCGCCACGGCCACCATGACGACCCGGCCTACGCCGCGGTTGGCCTGCACCTGGTGTGGGAGGTGGACGCGGCGCCGCGCGGGCCGGCGCCACCGGCGATCGCGCTGGCGCGCGTGCTCCCGATGGCGGCGGACTCGGTCGACGCGCGACCGACGGCCGCCGCCGTGACCTTGCCCTGTCACGGACCGCATCCCCTCGACGATGCGACTCGCGGGCTGATCGTGCAGGCGATCGAGCGTCAGGGCCAGCGGCGCCACGCCGAGAAGACCGCGGTGATGGAAAGCAATATCGCGGCGCTCGGCCCGGACCAAGCGCTGCACCTGGCGATGCTGCGCGCCCTCGGCTATCGGCAGAACGCCAAGCCGTTCGAGGCGCTGGGCGGCTGCATCACCAGCGGCCTCGCCGAGGCACTGACCAGTACCGACGATGGTGTCGGACCCGGCGCCCTGGAGGCCGTCCTTATGGGCGCCGCGGGACTGCTGCCCATGCAGCGGGGCGCGCACCCGGTTGATGGCTATGGGCGCCTGCTGCAGCGCATCTGGCAGTCCTACGGAGCGCTCACCTGTCTGCGAGCGGGCGACTGGACCTTCCAGTCGGTGCGGCCCGCCAATCGACCCACCCGGCGCGTCGCCGCGGCCGCCCGGCTGTTGGCGGGCGCGCCGAACCCCGGCCAGACCCTGGTGGCAACGGTGCTGGCGGAGGTGCGCCGCGCAGCCACGGGGTCGGATCTGCGCCGGCTGCAAGCCCGCTTCCAGGTCTCCGAGTCGGTGGACGCGTACTGGACGCGGCGCTATGACTTCGGGCGGCCGGCGCGGCGGCCGGCGCCGGCGCTGGTCGGGGCCAGCCGCGTCCGCGAGATACTGGTGAACGCCGTGCTGCCCTTTGCCGCGGCCATGGGCCACGCGCGCGGACGCCCGGACTTGACGCGGGCGAGCGCGGACATCCTTGCCGCGCTCCAGGGCGGCATGTGGAATCAAGACTCGCGCTACATGGTCCAGACGCTGGGCATCGGGCGCCGCGGCCTCGGCGGTGCACGGGCCCAGCAGGGGCTGCTGCGGCTCTTCCGCCGCTGGTGTCGGGACAAACACTGCGGCACCTGCCCGATGGCCCGCTGCGTCGCCACGCCCGGCCTGCCGGCGCCGGCTGTCTCCTAGCGCAGCGCGCCGCGGTCGACGGACCTGGCGGCGGCATCGCGCCTCGCGGCCGACACGGACGGCCGAGGACCGCGTCCCGAGCCGTTTGCGGCGACGGCCTGCTCCCGCGCGAACGCCTCCGCCGCGGCGAGGGCCGCGGCGGCCGACTGCCGGCCGAAGATGGCGGCTTGCACCTGGGCCTGCATCTCGTGCTCCCAACTCAAGAACCAGCGTTCCCACAGCCGCTCCACGGGACGGGCGGCCGCCAAAACGGACATCAGGGTGTTCGGATCGATCCACGCGGCCAGATTGTTCTGGACGTCCGGCCGCTCGAGCAGCGGGCGGTAGGCGGGGATCAGCCCCTCCTGCTGCAGCCAAAAGGCCGCCGTGCCATAGTCGCCGGCCGGTCCGGGGCCGCCGAGATAGCTCACCAGATCCACGGCTTCCGCCGGACGCGGCGCATTCGCGGCCACCGCGTACAGCGGCGTCCAGGTCACCGCTCCCAGCGGCGCGGCGATGCCGGGGATCGGCGCCGCGCCAAACGCGCCGGGTGCGGCCTGGTTTAGCCGGCGGAGCACATGGGCGCCGACGATGCTGAAGACATGCCGCTCGTGCGCGAGCACCTGGTAGGTCGCCGACGCGAAGTCGGGATCGACCACGTTGGACACCGCGCTGGCGTCGCGCAGCCACTCCAGCACCGCCACCGCCGCGGGATCGGGGCCATCCGGCGCCGCGAGCCGGCCGCCGGAGGCGTACACCAGCCCCCACCAGGGCAGGTTGGTAAACACCTTGGGCGCGAGATTCAATGAGATACCGAACTCCACGAGCTGACGGCGCGCCGCGTCGCGGCTGATCTCGGTGAGCTCCTCCAGCGTGCGCGGCACCGGCGCGCCGAGGTGATCCAGCAGCCGCCGGTTGTACGCCAGCAGCATGACGTCGGCGTAGTAGGGGAGACCCACGACTTGGCCGCCGACCGTCACGGCCAGGCGGGCGTGGGGCCACATCGCATCGAGCACCACGCGCCAGGTGTCCTCGGCGCCCAGCGTTTGCAGCGCGCGGCCCGACCACCACGCGCCGACCAGGCCGTCGCGCGCCTGCACGACGTCCACCGACGGCTGGCGGGTCAACGCCTCGAGGGCTCGGGCGGGATAGTCTCGCAGGGCCTGCTCATGGAGCACGCGAACGTCGCCGCGGTACCGCTCGAAGGCATCGAGCCGCTGCCGCAGGAGGTCGGGCCGGAAGGGCCATCCCAACAGGCGCAGCAGCGCCGGGGCCGACGGGTCCGCGGGCGTGGCGGGCGGCGGGGCCGCCGGGGTCACCGCGGCCGGCGTCAGGTCCGGCGCCGAATCGCCGCAGGCCGCCAGCGCAAGCGTGGCGCCGACGCCCGCTCCGAGCATCCGTCGGCGGGAGATGCGGCGGCATCCACGCTCAGCCGGTCGTTGGGAGTCAAGCATATTCGGGGAGTGTAGCCCGGCACAGACATCGCCCAGCGTGCCGTCGCGCGGGTGCGACGGTGGCACAAAATATATGTCGTCTGACTGAGAATTCTTGACATGCACACACTCAATTTCTAGAATCGGATTCAACAAATTTTGTGCTGGAGGGACCCGTGCTGGGTGATGCGGCGGCGCCAGTCGAGGAAGCGTCGGCCTCGCCAACCACAGCCGCAGAGACGCGGACGGAGCTGACGGTGATGCCCGTCGTCCCGTTGCTCGACTGGGTGGCGTTTCCCGAGATGGCGATGCCGCTGCAGGCCAGCCGGGACGCATCGCTGGCCGCCGTGGCGGCCGCCGAGACGCGCGGCGGGCGCGTGGTGCTGGTGGCGCAGCGTCGCGCCAGCGCCAAGGTGCGCCCGGCGGACCTGTACACCGTCGGCACCATTGCCGAGGTCATTCGCAAGCTGCGCATGCCGGACGGCAGCCAGCAAGTCTTGTTGCAGGGCCGCCAGCGCGCCCGCCTTGAAGCCGTTGAAGAGCGCGAAGGCCATCTCGTCGCGCGCGTCGAGCCCGTCGAGATTCCACACGAGGCGTCGCTGGAGCTCGAGGCGCTGCGCCGCGTGGTCGTCGCGCAGGTCGAGGCCGTGGCCGAGGAAACCAACACGTTTCCGCCCGACGTAGTGGCCATGACCCGGCGCGTGTCGGACCCGAGCTGGTTGTGCGACTACATTTGCTTCTCGTCCGACATGCCCATGCGCGAGCGCCAGGATGTCTTGGAAGCCTTCTTGCCCGTCGAACGGCTGCGGCGCGTCGCGCACTATCTCGCGCGCCAGGCGGAAATCCTCGATATCCGCAACAAGATCCAAGGCGAGATTCAGGATGGAATCGAGAAGGTCCAGCGCGACTTCTACCTGCGCGAGCAGCTGCGCGCGATTCAGCGCGAGCTTGGGATCTCGAACACCCAAATCGACGACACCGACGAGCTCAGCCGGCGAGTCGCGGAATCCGATCTTCCCGAAGCCGTGCGGGCCAAGGCCGAGCACGAGATCAGCCGTCTGGAAGCCACGCCGCCGACCTCGCCGGAGATTGGCGTCATCCGCGGCTACCTCGACTGGCTGCTGGGGCTGCCGTGGAGCACCGAGACGGCCGATCGCCGCGATCTGCGGCGGGCGCGGCGGGTGCTGGAACGCGACCACTACGGCCTAGTGCACGTCAAGCAGCGCGTGCTGGAGTTTCTGGCGGTGCGCATGCTGTCGGACGCGTTCCGGACGCCGATTCTGTGCTTGGTCGGGCCGCCGGGCGTGGGCAAGACCAGCTTGGGGCGGTCGGTGGCGCGGGCGCTGGGCCGGGAGTTCGTGCGGATCTCGCTCGGCGGCGTGCGCGACGAGGCGGAAATTCGCGGCCATCGCCGGACGTACGTCGGCGCCTTGCCGGGCCGCATCGTGCAGGCCATGCGCCGCGCGGGCTCGCGCAATCCGGTGCTGTTGCTCGACGAGGTGGACAAGATCGGGCGCGACTTCCGCGGCGATCCCTCGTCCGCCCTGCTCGAAGTGCTCGACCCGGAGCACAACCACAGCTTCACCGACCACTATCTCGAAGTGCCGCTGGATCTGTCGCGCGTGCTGTTCATCGCCACGGCCAATGAAGGCGAGCCGATCCCCGCGGTCCTGCGTGACCGGATGGAGGTCATCGAGCTGCACGGCTACACCGAGGACGAGAAAGTGCGCATCGCGGACGGGCATCTGCTGCCGCGCCAGTTGAAGCAGCACGGCTTGGGCGGGCGCGGCATCGAGTTTTCGGACCGCGCCATCCGCGAAGCGATCCGGCACTACACGCGCGAGGCCGGCGTGCGCAACCTCGAGCGCGAGCTGGGCTCGGTCTGCCGCAAGCTGGCGCGCCGCGTGGCGGACCGGCGGCGCATCGCGCGGCGCGTCACGCCGCGCGTGGTGCGGTCGCTCCTGGGGGCGCCGCGCTATCTGCCCGAAGACGACGACCGCTCGCCGCTGGTGGGCGTGGCGACCGGCTTGGCCGTCACCCCGTTCGGCGGCGAGGTGCTCGACGTGGAGGCGTCGGCCGTGCCCGGCAGCGGCAAGCTGCGCCTCACCGGCCAGCTCGGCGACGTGATGCGCGAGTCGGCCCAGGCGGCGCTCTCCTATGTCCGGGCTCGCGGTGATGCGTTTGGCGTCGACCGCCCCGCCTTCGCGCAGACGGACGTGCACGTGCACGTGCCGGCTGGCAGCGTGCCCAAGGACGGGCCCTCGGCGGGCATTACCATGAGCACCGCCATCATGTCGGCCGTCGCCGGCGTGCCCGTGCGCCGCCAGGTGGCGATGACCGGCGAGGTCACGCTGCGCGGTCGCGTCCTGCCCATCGGCGGGCTCAAGGAGAAAGTGCTGGCGGCCCACCGCGCCGGCCTGCGCACCGTGGTGGCGCCGGCCGAGAATCGGGCCGATATCGACGATGTTCCCACAAAGGTCAGGCGGCAAATGCGGTTTGTGTGGGTGAACGACATGGACGCCGTCTTGACGACCGTATTGATGACACCGGCGAGCAGCCGGACCGCGCCCGTTGGCGCGACGGCCTAGGAGGCAGATCGTATGGCAACGAAGATCATCGGCATCGACCTCGGCACGACGAACTCCGTCGTGGCCGTCATGGAGGGCGGCGCGCCGACGGTGGTGACGAACAGCGAGGGTTCGCGCATCACGCCCAGCGTGGTGGGCTTCGCCAAGGGCGGCCAGCGCCTGGTGGGCCAGTTGGCCCGCCGGCAGGCCGTCATGAACCCGCAGAACACCATTTACTCGGCCAAGCGCTTCATCGGCCGCCGCTACGACGAAGTCGGCGGCGAGCGATCCGCCGTGACCTTCGACGTGGCCGAGGGCAAGGCCGGTGAAGCCCTCATCAAGGTGCCGGAACGCGGCCGCGAGGTCACCCCGGAAGAGATCGCGTCGATGGTGCTGCAGAAGCTCAAGTCGGAGGCCGAGCGCTATCTCGGCGAGTCGGTCACCGACGCCGTGATCACCGCGCCGGCGTACTTCAACGACGCCCAGCGGCAGGCCACGCGCAACGCCGGCGAGGTCGCCGGGCTCAACGTGCGGCGCATCATCAACGAGCCGACCGCGGCGGCCTTGGCCTACGGGCTGGACAAGAAGGGCGCCGAGACGATCCTGGTGTGGGACCTGGGCGGCGGCACCTTCGACGTGTCGATCCTCGAGGCCGGCGACGGCGTGTTCGAGGTCAAGGCGACGAGCGGCGACACCCATCTGGGCGGCGACGACTACGACCGCCGGGTGGTCGACCACGTGGCGGACGAATTCCAGCGCGAGCAGGGCATTGACCTGCGCAAGGATCCTCAGTCGCTGCAGCGCCTGGTCGAGGCGGCGGAAAAGGCCAAGCAGGAGCTTTCGACCGTGCCGCAGGCGCAGATCAGCCTGCCGTTCATCACCGCCGACCAGCATGGCCCCAAGCACCTCGATCACATGATGACCCGCGCCCAATTCGAGGACCTGACCGCGGACCTGACGGCGCGCTGCGTGCCGCCGTTCAAGCAGGCCCTGCGCGACGCCGGCATCGAGGCCAGCGCCATCGATGAAGTGGTGTTGGTGGGCGGAGCCACGCGGATGCCGGCCATCGTGGACCTCGTCACCCGTCTCAGCGGCAAGGAGCCCGACCGGAGCGTCAATCCCGACGAGGTGGTGGCGGTTGGCGCGGCCATCCAGGGCGGGGTCCTGGCCGGCGAAGTTGACGATGTCGTACTGCTCGACGTGACGCCGCTTTCGCTGGGCGTCGAGACCCTCGGCAGCGTTATGACCACGTTGATCGAGCGCAACACCACGATTCCGACCAGCAAGTCGGAAATCTTCTCCACGGCCGAGGATGGGCAAACCGCCGTGGACATCCACGTGCTGCAGGGTGAGCGTCCCATGGCGCGTGACAACACGACGCTGGGCCGCTTTCGCCTTGAGGGCATTCCCTCGGCGCCGCGCGGCGTGCCGCAGGTCGAGGTGACGTTCGACCTCGACGCCAATGGCATCGTCAACGTGTCGGCGAAGGACCTGGCCACCGGCAAAGAGCAACGCATCACGATCACGGCCAGCACCAACCTCTCGCGCGACCAAGTCGAGGCCCTCGTTCAAGAAGCCGAGGAGAACGCCGAGACGGACCGACAGGCCCTCGAGGCCATCGAGACCCGCAACGCCGCCGACAGCCTGGCGTATCAGACCGAGCGGCTGATCAAGGACAACAGCGAGAAGCTGAACGCGGATGACTGCGCCGCGGCCGAGCAGGCCATCGAGGACGTGCGCGAGGCTCTGAAGGGCGAGGACGTGGACAAGCTCCGCAGCGCCGTAGCCGTGCTGCAAACGGCTTCCCAGAAGCTCGGCGAGCAGCTGTATGCCGCGCAGCAAGCGGCGGCCGACGGCGCCGCCACCGATGGCCCACGACCGTCATCGGATGCCGAAGACGTCGTGGACGCCGAGTTCAAGACGAGCGACGCGGATGCCGAGACCCAGGCCGCCGACGAGAAATAGCCCATGCGCGCACCCGATCACGAGGAGCACCAATTCGGCATGAACGACGAGTCGGCAGCCGCCGGAGCCGAGGCGACGGAGGAGATTGCCGCGCTGCGCGCGGAAATCGAGGCGCTCAACGGGCAGCTGCTGCGGGTCCGCGCCGACACCGATAACTACCGCAAGCGGCTGGAGCGCACGACGGACGAGTTGGTCCGCGACGCCAAACGGCGGCTGTTTCTGGACGTGCTGAATCTCGCTGACGACCTTGAGCGGGCGCTGGCCGCGCCCCACGGCGACGGCGGCGCCCTCGCTGAAGGCGTGGGCCTCACGCTTACGCGGCTGCGGGATGTGCTGGCGGGCTACGGCGTCCGCCCCATGGCGTCGGGCGGCGTCTTCGATCCGAACCTGCACGAGGCCGTGGCGACCGTGGCGGCGGGTGACATCCCCGAGGGCCACATCGTCGACGAGGTCAGCCGCGGATATCTCTGGGGCGACCTGGTGCTGCGCGCCGCGCGCGTGCGCGTTGCGGTGGCGCCTTTGGACTAGCATCACGATGGAATATCGGGACTACTACAAGACCCTGGGCGTCAGCAGGCAGGCCAGCGACGCCGAGCTCAAGCGGGTCTACCGTCGCCTCGCGCGTCGCTTTCATCCCGATGTCAACCCCGGCGACGCCCAGGCGGACGCGCGATTCAAGGAGATCAACGAGGCCTATCAAGTCCTGCGCGATCCCGAGAAGCGGCGGCGCTACGACCGCTTTGGCTCGAATTGGCGCCGGACCGGCTCATTCGAGGAGGCCTTCCGCCATGCCGGAGCGCCCGCCGGCGCTTCCCCGGGCGGTTTCGCCGGCGCGGGATTCAGCGACTTCTTCGAGTCGCTGTTCGGCAGCATGGGGCTCGGCGGCCAGCGTCCGCGGCAGCCGCCAAGCGCGGACGTGGACGATCGCCTCGATATCACGCTGCGCGAAGTCGCCGAGGGCGGCCGCCGCACGCTCAGCCTGCGCGTGGCCCAACCGGACGGCCAAGTCCGCGAGCAACGGATCGACGTCACCATTCCACGAGGGGTGCGCGACGGCCAGCGGCTGCGCGTCCCGGGCCACGGCGGCAGGCGGCCGGACGGCTCGCGCGGCGACCTCTATCTGCGCGTGGCGGTCACACCCGACCCGCGCTTCGAGCGCCACGACGCGGACCTGCGCACGACGCTGACCATCGGTCTCACGGAGGCCATGCTGGGCGCCAATGTGGCGGTGCCCACGCTCAGTGGACGTGCGCTGACGATGCAGGTGCCGCCGGAAACGGGCGACGGGACACAACTGCGGCTGCGCGGACAGGGGCTGCCGAAGGGCCGCTCGGCCGAGCGCGGCGACATGCTGGTGCGCATTCGCGTGCAGCTGCCGCGGCATCTCTCGGACCGCGAGCAGGCCCTATTCCGCGAGCTTGCCGAGCTGCGCGGCGAGCAGCCGCTGCCACAGGGACGATAGATGCGCGCTCCCGACGACTTCGACACGGACTCCCGGCAGGACGTCGGCATGCGCGCGCGCCCGGCGGTGTTCATCGGCGTGGTTGCGGAAATGACCCGCGTGCACCCGCAAACACTGCGGCACTACGAGCGCATCGGCCTGGTCACGCCCGGACGATCCCGGGGCAACGTGCGCCTGTATTCCCAAGACGACATCGAACGCGTGCGGCTGATCCAGCGGCTGACGAACGAGTTGGGAGTGAATCTGGCCGGCGTCGAGGTGATCCTGAACATGCGCGATCGCCACGAGCACCAGCGACAGGAATTCGAACGCCGCGAGCACCGCTTGCGCGAGCGCTATACGGCGGAGATCGAGCGACTGCGCAACGCCCTGCGACGCGTGCTCGGATAGCCGGCGCGGGCAAGGAGTCGAACCACGATGATGAACTTCGACCGATTTACGGAGAAGGCGCAAGAAACCGTCCAGCGCGCCCAGTCCATCATGCTGGAGCACGCGCACAACCAACTTGACGCCGAGCACATCCTGCTGGCGCTGCTCGAGCCGCCGGACGGCGTTGGGGTGCGCATCATCCAGCGGATGCGGGTCTCGCCGGATCTCGTGCGGGGCGAGGTGCGGCGGCTCTTGTCCGACAAGCCCCGCGTCACGGTCGCGGACGGCAACGGCGGCACGGCCCAAGGCCAGATGTTCGTGACCCCCCAGACCCTCGAGCTCATGAACGCGGCCCGTGAAGAGGCTGAGCGCCTCAGCGACGAGTTCGTGGGGAACGAGCACCTGCTGCTGGCCGTGGCGCGCTCGCGCAACTCCGGCGCGGGCCAGGTGCTGCGACGCGCGGGCATCGATACGGAAGGCATCTACGGCGCCCTGCGCGAGGTCCGCGGAGCGCAACGCTCCTCAAGTCCCTCCGCCGAAAGCCGCTACGAGGTGCTCGAGAAATACAGCACGGACCTCACCGAACTCGCCCGCCAAAACAAGCTCGACCCGGTCATCGGCCGAGAGCAGGAGATCAAGCGGGTGATCCAGGTTTTGGCACGCCGGACCAAGAACAATCCCGCGCTGATCGGTGAGCCCGGGGTCGGCAAGACCGCCATCGTCGAGGGCTTGGCGCAGCGCATCGCCGACAGCGACGTGCCGCGCATCCTGCGCGACCGCCGCGTGCTGGCCATCGACATGGGCGCGATGGTGGCCGGCTCGAAATTCCGCGGGGAATTCGAGGAACGCCTCAAGGCCGTGATCAACGAAGTCCGCGCCTCCGAGGGCGAGATCATTCTGTTCTTTGACGAGCTGCACCAGGCCGTCGGTGCCGGCGCGGCCGAGGGCGCCATCGACGCGTCAAGCATGCTCAAGCCGGCGCTGGCCCGCGGCGAGCTGCAAGCGATCGGCGCCACCACGTTTGACGAATTCCGCACCCACGTCGAGCGCGACAAGGCGTTGGCGCGACGGTTTCAGCCGGTGTACGTGGAGGCGCCCTCGGTCGAGGATACGGTCGCCGTGCTGCACGGGTTGCGACCCCGATATGAGGACCACCACGACCTCAGGATCAACGACGAGGCGATCGAGGCTGCGGCTCGCCTGGCCGACCGCTACCTCACGGAACGCCACCTGCCGGACAAGGCGATCGACCTGATGGACGAGGCGGCCGCCAAGGTCCGCGTCGACATCTTCGACACGCCCCCCGAGCTGCGCGACGTCGAGAAGCGCGTCGAGGAGCTGCAAGAACAAGAGGAGCAAGCCTGGCAGGCGCGGGACTACGAGCGCGCCGCCAACGTCAAGTCGGACGTGCTGCAGCTCAAGGCCAAGCTCGAGGACTGGCGCAAGCGCTGGCTGGCCGAGCGGGAGCTGGACGACGTGGTGAGCCACGAGGACATCGCCGACGTGGTCTCGAACATCACCGGCATTCCCGTCGCGCGCATGTTCGAGGAAGAGGCCGAGCGCCTGCTTCAGATGGAGGACGCGCTCCACGAGCGAATCGTGAACCAGCGGGAAGCGGTGACGGCGGTGTCGGACGCGATCCGGCGTTCACGCGCCGGCATCGGCGATCCGCGCCGGCCGATCGGCTCGTTCTTCTTCCTGGGACCCACCGGGGTCGGCAAGACCGAGATGGCCCGCGCGCTCGCCGAATTCATGTTCGACGACGAGTCGGCCATGCTGCGCATCGACATGTCGGAGTTCGGCGAGCGACACGCGGTCAGCCGGCTCGTCGGCGCGCCGCCCGGCTACGTCGGCTATGACGACGCGGCGCAGCTGACGGAAAAGGTAAGGCGCCGGCCGTACCAGGTGGTGTTGTTCGACGAGGTCGAGAAGGCCCACCCGGACATCTTCAACGTCCTGCTGCAGGTGCTCGACGACGGACGTCTCACCGACGGCCACGGCCGTGTGGTGGACTTCAGCCACACCATCATCATCATGACGTCCAACGTCGGCGCCCAGCACATCCGGCGGGAAAACACCTTGGGGTTCCGTCCGGCCGAGGCGACGGCATCGCCGGAGAGCGAGCATCGCGCCATGCGCACGCGACTGCTCAACGATCTGCGCAAGGCGTTCCGTCCCGAGTTCCTCAACCGGGTGGATGAGATCATCATCTTCCACTCGCTGACGCAACCGCAGCTGCGCGAGATCGTGGACCTTATGGCGGCCGACTTGGGCCGGCGCATGGCGGCGCAGGGGATTGGAGTTGAGCTGACCACAGCCGCCAAGGACCAGATCCTCGAGATCGGCTGGAATCCGGACTATGGCGCGCGTCCGCTGCGCCGCACCCTGCAGCGCGAGGTCGAAAACCAAATCGCGCGTCTGCTGCTCGACCAAAGCTGCGAGGCCGGCTGCACGATGGTCGTGGACATCGCCGACGACGAGTTCACATTCGATCTAAAGCGCGCGGCGCCCGAGGTCGAGGACGGCAACGGCACCGCGCCCGACGCCGCCGAACCGGCCGCCAGGCGCGCCTAGGCCAAACCACCGGTCGGGTAACGGCCCTCACGGCCTCCCCAGCGCGAGGGCCGTTCAATGACCGGGGTTGGCATTGTTCCGCGCCTCGCGCCGCAAGGCAATGAAATCGTGCGGTTGCGGCCGGCGGCGGCGTGACTCACCATTTGCAGCGCGGCATCGCCGTGAGAGGTGCACTGATGGCCCACGTAGCGTTTGAACGGTTGACACGCGATGAGATCGGCGCCCTCGCGCCGTCGGCGGTGGCGGTCCTGCCCACGGCGGCCATCGAGCAGCACGGGCCGCACAATCCGGTGGGGCTCGACACGATGTGCTGCATGGCTGTCGCCCGGGGCGCCGCCGACGCCGTGGCTCCGGAATTGAACGCCGTCGTCTGCCCGCCGCTCCACTTCGGCAGTTCCCACCACCACTTGCCGTGGCCCGGCGTGCTGACCCTCACCAGCCGCACCTTCGGCGTGGTTCTCTACGAGCTGCTCGACAGCCTGCGGATGATGGGATTCCGCCGCGTCCTGGTCCTCAATGGCCACGGCGGAAACGAGCATCTCATCCAGCAGACCGCGCGCGACTTCGTCTTGGTTTACCGGGAGATGCACGTCGTCGCCGGCAGCTACTGGAGCATCGCGCGTGAGGCGCTTGAGGCCATTCCACACGACGGGGAGTTCTCGATCCCCGGGCACGCGGGGTCGTTTGAAACGTCGCTGATGCTCCACCTGGACCCCGACCTGGTGCGGACCGATCGCATACCCGTGCGCGGCGACCAGTGGCCGCCGGACGGCGTCGGCAACGTGACCGACATCCGCGCCGGCGGTTTTCCGGGCGACCGCCCGACCGGCGCGAGCGACGACGCGGCCCACGCGACGGCCGAGCTCGGGCGCCGCTACCTCGAAGCTGCGGCTACCGTCGTGGCCGCGCAGATTCGCGAGATCGCCGCGGCCACGTAGAGGGGGCCGGGATACGCGGCGGGTGCGATTGGGTCAGCCGCCGCTGTGTCCGCGCGGCGAATGACCTCGGTCTAGCTGGCCGCCTCGATAGACGCCGGGAACCCCATGGCCTCGCCGAATTGATCCTGAAAGTCGGGCACGGCCGACAGCTCGACATAATGCACGCTGCCGGGCAGGTCCGTCGCGCGCACCCGGGACGTCAGGGAAAGCAGGCACATGCGCGCGCCATGGCCGGCGGCGTTGCCGACGGCCTTGACCGCCGTGACGGGCACGGGCGGCAGTAGCCCAATGGCCAGGGCTCTCGCCGGGTCGATGTAGCTGCCAAAGGCGCCGGCCAGCAGCACGCGGTCGAGATCGGAGGGTTGCAGGCCGGCTTCGCGCAGCAGAACGTTCGTGCCGCAGCGGATGCTGCCCTTGGCGAGCTGCAACCGACGGATGTCCTGCGCATGCAGCGCGATGCTGTCCTCCGGCGAAGCCGGATCGCCCGTTAGAACGAATTCGCCACCGGTGTCGTCCGGACGAACGCGGTCTGCAAGGCCGGGCAGCGCCCGCTCCATTTCGCCACGCGAGAGCAGCCGGCCGCTGGGAAGCACCGCGCCGACGCGCAGCAGCTCGGCCACGGCGTCGACCAGGCCCGACCCACAGATGCCCTCGGGCTGACCGCCGCCAATCACGTCCACCTCCACCGACGTTGGGGTCATGCGCACCCGCTCGATCGCCCCGGCCGCCGCTCGCATGCCACGGTTGATTTCAGCGCCCTCAAATGCCGGGCCGGCCGGCGCCGCCGTAGCGAAGAGCCGGCGGCGATGCGCCAGCACGATCTCACCGTTGGTGCCGACGTCGATGACGAGCGTCGTGCCGCGGCGGCGCCCCAGATTCGTGCTCAGCATCACGCCCACGATGTCGCCGCCGACATAGCTCGCAACCGCCGGCGCCACCCATACCCACGCCGACGGGAGCACCGGCAAGTCGAGCTCGGACGCCCGGAGCGACACAGGGTCCACGGTGGTCGGCGCAAACGGCGAATACGAGATGCGCGACGGATCGATACCCAGCAGCAAGTGCGTCATCACCGTGTTGCCGACGAACGAAGCCTCGTAAACGCGGTCCGGCCGCACGTCGGCGGCCTCCAGGCAGCGCGTGGTGATGCCGCGCACGGTGTCCAGGATCGCCCGATGCAGCCGCTCGACGAACTCCGGACCGCGCATCGTGGCGCTCATGCGGCTGATCACGTCGCCGCCGTAGATGTGCTGACCGTTGATGTCTGACGCCACGGCGACCTCTTGCCCGGTCGTCAAGTCCATGAGCGCGCCGACCACCGTCGTCGTGCCGATATCGAAGGCCAGGCCGTACGCCTCGCCGGTGGTATCCCCTCGCTCGACCGATATCACCCGGTTGCCCGCGATCACCACGGTGACGCCTTGGCTGATCGCCTCGCCGATTGCCCCCAGCCGGCTCAGCGCATCCCGCGTCGGATCGAGATCGCCGGCGGCAGCAGCAAGCTCGTCTTGCAACAGACTCCAGTCGGCGCGTGGATCGTGGAGGCTCGGTGGTGCTGGTTTGACATAAATCTTCTGGACGTTGGGATCCAGACTGATACGCCCCAGGCCGGCGCTTTCCACCACGCGCACCGCCCGAATCCCCAGCGGATGCGAATAGACGGCGCCCTCGTCCACTGGATGCTGGCAGGCCAGACGCCAGCCGCCGGCGAGCTGGGCGATGGCCAGCCGGCGCTTGTCATGCGGCGTGGCCTCAGGCACCGCGGCATCGCGTACGAGCACCCGGCAGGTGCCACAGGTTCCCTTGCCGGCGCACACCGTTTCCACCGGCACGTCGTTCGCGTGGGCGGCGTCGAGGATCGTGGTGCCGACCTCCGCTTCAATCTCGCGGTCTTCCGGCAAAAATCGACAACGGACGGTGCTGGGTGCGCTGATGGGACGGACCTCCGGGGTCGATGTGGCCATTGTGCGCGACAGCGCCTGTGAAGACCTTGGCGCAACCGCTTACAATTGTCGAGGTTTGCAGTGACGACGCAAGCGGACGGAGGTCCGACCACCATGGCAACCCGCAACGGCGACGGCTCGGCCGGCGAGCGCCGTCACGACTTTGGGCTGGATCAGGTTCCCCTGGGCGCCCAGCCGTGGGGCAAAGCGCCAATGGTCCATGGCGACGACACGATCCCGCTCCGCCAGGTCTCGGACCGCGTCGGCTTGCTGGACGCCATGACGACCACGGTGGACAAGCTCTTCACCTGGGCTCAGGCCAATTCGCTCTGGGGCCTGGGCTTCGGGTTGGCCTGCTGCGCCATCGAGATGATGGCGAGCGCTTCGCCGCACTACGACCTGGACCGCTTCGGCACCATCTTCCGTGCGTCTCCGCGGCAGTCGGACGTGATGGTCGTGTCCGGCACCGTCACCAACAAGATGGCGCCAGTCGTCAAGCGGCTGTACGACCAGATGCCCGATCCGAAGTGGGTCATCGCCATGGGGGCTTGCGCCACGTGCGGCGGTCCGTTCCGCAGCTACAGCACGCTCCAGGGCGTTGATCGCATCGTGCCGGTGGACGTATACATCGCCGGGTGCCCGCCGCGGCCCGAGGCGCTCATCGACGGCATCGTCATGCTGCAGCGCAAGATCCAGCGCGAAGGCATCATGGGCACAGGCCGGATGAAGGCGCTGCGCGAGGAGCAGACGGCCGACGCCGGCTAGGTTGCGACCAGCAGCGCGCGGCGCTCGGGCAGCCCTGCCATGACGGCATCCGATGGCCGTATTCGGCTGGAGTTGCACGCGCACACGCACGCGTCGCCCGATTGCGGACTGAGTCCCGCCCGCTTGGTCGAGTTGTTGCAGGCCCGCGGCATCCAGGCGCTGGCGGTGACGGATCACAACACGATGACCGGCGCCTTCGAAATGGCCGACGTCTCGCCGCTGCCCGTCATCCTGGCCGAGGAGATCAAGAGCACCGACGGCGACATCATCGGCCTCTTCCTGTGGGAAGAAATCCCGCGCGACATGTCGCCGCGGGACACCGTGGCCGCCATCAAGGATCAGGGCGGACTCGTGCTCGTGCCGCACCCCTTCGATAGCCTGCGGCGGTCCGCGTTGGGCCGCGAGGCGACGGATAGCATTCGCGATCAGATCGACATCCTCGAGGTATTCAACGGACGCACCTTGCGCGAGCGCGACAACCGGACCGCGGACACCTACGCGCGAGACCACGGGCTTGTGGCGTCGGTTGGCTCGGACTCGCATCTCGCCCGCGAGGTGGGCGTGAGCTGGCAGATCCTGAAGCCCTGGAGCGAGCCGGGAGAGTTCTTGGAACACCTGCGCACCGCTGAGCTGCACAAGGAGTTGGCGCCTGCCTGGGTGCACGCCGGCAGCTCGCTGCACGCCTATGCGACAAAGTTTCGCAAGCGGCTGAATACCTGGTTCACGCGCTGACGGGGCGCCCATGACAGCGGATGGGGCGGCTGACAGCTGGGCGGCGTTCACCCGGCGCGCGCTGACGCTCTGGCTGCCGGCCTCGGTCAACCTGGGGATAGCGAGCCTGCTCGCCCCGGCCATGAACGCCCTGCTGGCGCGGGTCCAAGATCCCGAGGCATCAATCGCCGGATTCGCGGTTGCGCTGGGAGTCATCACCATCGTGGCGCTGCCCCAGTTCCGAATTCAGCAGCTCACGCTGGTGTTTCTGCACGATCAGCAGGCGCTGCGGAGCCTGCGCCGCTTCGTCGGCATGACCGCCGCGGCCGTTGGCGCGATCAGCTTCGTCGTGGCGCTCACGCCGCTGGCCGATCTGATTCTCGAAGGTGTATTCGCGGCCACCGGCGATCTTCTATCCCAGGCGCGGGGCGCATTGGTCACGCTGAGCCCGCTGCCGGTGTTCATGGTGGCACGCACCCATCTGCACGGTGCGGCGCTGCGACTCGGCCGGGCGCGGCTGGTCTGGCTGGGAACGGGGCTCGGCGCCGGCGGCGCCGTTGCCATATCGGCCGCGCTGATAGGGGCCGGCGTACAGGGAGGGGCCGCGGCCGGCGCGGGCACCACCCTGGCGGCCGGTCTCGAGACGGTGATGTTGCTGGCCGCCACGCGCGGCATGCTGCGCCACGGGCTGCCCGCGCGGTCGCCGCGACGCCTCGATTCCAGCCTGGGGGCCGTGGCGCGCTTCTTCACCCCGCTGATCTTCGCCTCGCTGCTCCCGTCCGCGACCACGCCGGTGCTCAATGCGGCGCTGGCGCGCACGGCCGAGCCCGAAGCCTCGCTGGCAGCCTTCGCCATCGCCATTGGGCTCTTCCAGTTCTTGTCGATCCTGCTCTGGGGCGCCCAGCCGGCCATTCTCGCGCTGCTGGCGCGAGGCGACGGCATGCGCCGGATCACCGTCGTGACAAACGGGGTCGCGAGCGCGGTCTTGCTCGCGTCCCTGGCAGCAGCGTTCGTGCCGCCGTTGAGCCAATTCATCATCGAGGACATCAGCGGCGCCCGCGACCGGCTGGCCGAGCTATCGCTGCTTGGGCTGCGTGTCCTGGCGCCCCTGCCACTGCTACTGGTGCAGGAACAGATCTTCGCCTCAGCGCTGATGCAGATCCGGCGCACCCGGCCGATTCTCTACGTGAACGTGTGGCGGCTCGCCGCGCTGCTGGCGTTTGTGATGCTGGCGCTCAACGTGGGCGGCGTGCCCGGGGTGGTGGTCGGAGTCGGGGGTTGGGCAGCCAGTCTGATCGTCGAGGCGGTGGCCACGTTCGGCTACGGCCGCGGCGCCTACCGCCAGGTCGCGGGCGCCGAGGCGTTGACATCCACGCGATAGGGCATACGATGCAGGCCAGTGCAATGACGTTGAGATTGCTTGATGGGCATGCATAGCCGCTTCCGCCGCAGCACTTCGCTGCCGACTCCGGGAGGAGTGCACCCCGAGCTCTGACGTCATAGGCCATCACGCGCGCGACCGCGGACGCAGGGCACCGGCCCACCAAGCGATCCGCGGTTTTTTTGTTGTCGCGAGCCGCCGCGTCAAGACCTGAGGATGAAACATGACCACTGCCGTTGAAATAGTCGAGTTGGAAAAGACCTTTGACCCGTCGGGTCTTGTGGGAGAGCTGCGCCGCCTGGTTCGACGGCCGACGAAGCGAGTGGCCGCGCTGCGCCGGGTCACGCTGCATGTCGCCAGAGGGGAGATTTACGGCGTCGTCGGCTCGAACGGCTCCGGCAAGTCCACGCTCGCCCGCATCGTGGCCACGCTGTTGATCCCCGACGCCGGACGCGCGGAGGTGTTCGGCCACGACGTGCAGCGCGAGGCCGTGCAGGTGCGCCGCCTGCTGAACCGCGTGTCGGTCGAGGCGTCATTCTTCAAGAAGTTGAGTCCGCTCGAGAACCTCATCTTCACCGCGCGGCTCTACGACTTGCCGCCGAGCGCCTCGGAGCCGCGCGTGCGCGAGATTCTGCAGCGGCTGGGCATTAGCGGCGTCACCCTGGGCCGGCCGATCGAGCAGATGTCGCGCGGCATGCAGCAGAAGGTGGCGGTGGCACGGGCTTTCCTGACCTCGCCGGTGCTGCTGGTCTTGGACGAACCGACGACCGGGCTGGACCCCGCCTCGAAGCGCGACGTGCAGGCCTTTGTTCAAGAAGTGCGCGACAGCCACGACGCCACGGTGCTGCTCATGTCGCACGACATGGATGAGATCGCCCGGCTCTGCGATCGCATGGCCGTCCTGGACGACGGCCGGATCGTCGCCCAGGGAACACCCGCGTCCCTGACCGGGCCCGGCGAGTCGTTGGAGGACGCCTTCATTCGCCTGACGGGCCATGCCCTCGGCGACACCACGAATAGACGCGCGGAGCGGGGCGAGCCAGCCCGCGTCGGAAAGGAACCCACATGATTAACGCACGCCGCGAATGGCAGGCCTCCTACGCCTTCGTCGAGCTGAATTTCCGCGCGATCAAGCGCTATTGGGGCTGGGAAGCCGTGTGGCTGGCATTCGCCATCGTCAACGCGCTGACCGTGGCGTACATCGCACCTGGCGGCCGCGAGGTCACGGGCGAAGCCTTCGCCACCGATCGGCTGGTGCTCTTCCTAGTGATCGGCACCGTCGTGTGGGCCTATCTGCAGCAGGTCTTCGATTCCGTCGGATTCATGATCGCCTGGCAACGCTGGGAAGGGACGATCGAAAGCACCTTCATGGCGCCGGCGCGGCGGCTCACCATGGTGGCGGGCACCAGCACGTTCGCGATCGTCTACGCCTTTGTCCGTGCGCTGGTTGTGCTGGGCGTGGTATCGCTGTTCTTCGACCTCGATCTGCCTCAGGCCAATTGGCTCACGGCGTTGGCCGTGATCTGCGCCGGCAGCATCGGGTTCCTTGGCCTCGCGGTCATGGCGGCCGCCCTACCGCTGCTGTTCCTGGAGCGCGGCGAGCAAATGGTGATGATCGCGCTCGCGGCGCTGCTGCTCGTGTCGGGCGTGTTCTATCCAATCGAGGTGCTGCCAGGCTGGCTGCAGGTCGTGGGGCATCTTTCGCCGGCCACGTACGTGCTCGTGGGCATGCGCGCGGCGGTGCTCGATGGCGCATCCCTGGGCGACGTGGCCGGACTATTTCCGCCGCTGCTTGCCATCGCGGCCGTTGCGCTGCCGCTCGGCGTCCTGGTGTTCCGAACCGCCGAGCGATACGCGCTGCGCAGCGGACGTCTGAAGCGACACGGATGACGCGTCAACGATCGTGGGCCAGTGGCATGAGCCGCGCTCGTCCCGGGGCTTCTCCGGGGCGTAGTTCCTCGCGGGCGACGGCGAATGCGCAACAATCAGACAGCGCGCCCAGGTGGCGCGCGTTCATGTGGGAGCGCACAAGAGGCATGGATCCGGTACAGCTCGGGATTCCCAGCGGCAGTTTGCAGGACACGACGATCGAGTTATTCCGCCGTGCAGGCTGGAGCATCTCGGTGTCGTCGCGAAATTACGTACCGGGCATCGATGACCATCATGTGCGCTGCAAGCTCGTCCGCGCCCAGGAAATCTCGCGCTACGTCGAGGACGGCAGCCTCGACGCGGGTATCACCGGGCTCGACTGGACGCTCGAGAATGCCTCGGACGTGCGCGTCGTTGCGGACCTGGTGTACTCCAAGGCCAGCTTCCAGCCGACCCGGTGGGTGCTGGTAGTGCCCCACGACTCGCCGGCGCAGTGTGCGCAGGACCTGGAGGGCGGCAAGATCGCCACGGAACTCGTGAACGCCACCAAGCAGTACTTCGAGAGCCGCGGCATCAATGTCTCGGTTGAGTTTTCATGGGGCGCCACGGAGCTGAAGGCGGCCGAGGGACTGGCCGACGCCATCGTGGAAGTCACGGAAACCGAAACCACCATTCGCGCGCATGGGCTGCGCGTCATCGAGACGCTCACCACCTCGAATCCGCAGTTGATCGCCAACCACGCCGCCTACGCGGACCCCGCCAAGCGGCGCAAGATCGATCAAATCGCGCTCTTGCTCAAGGGCGCGCTGGATGCCGAGTCACGCGTGGGCCTCAAGATGAACGTGCCGCGGGCGAAGGTGGAGGAAATCGTGCAGCTGCTGCCCAGCATCACCGCGCCCACGGTCGCGAACCTCTTCGGCACCGACTGGCTGTCCATCGAGATCGTCGTGTCCGAGCACGAAGTGAGGGAGCTGATTCCCGAGCTTCACGCCAAGGGCGCTGAAGGCATCATCGAGTACCCGCTAAACAAAATCGTCTGAGCGGCGGCGCTCGAGGCGCCGGCCCAGGGCCGTCAAGGCGGTGGGATCGGTGCACGGACTGTAGTGCCCCGGAAGCACGACGCGTGCGCCGGTCCCCGCCAGGCGACGGGCGGACGCTCGCTGCTCCGCCAGGTTGGTGGCCAGCCAGGGCACGTTTTCGTGCAGCCGGCCACGGCTGTGCACCACCGCGTCACCGACCGTGACGACATCGCCGCGCTGCAGCGTCATGCTGCCCGGGGTGTGGCCCGGGGTGTGCAACACCAGCCAATCCCCGATCATGTCGCCTTCGCCCACCGGCGTGACGTCGGTTGGAGGCCGCCAGCGGGTGATCCAGGTGATGAGCGGCCAGTAGAGCACCGACCGCAAGCCCGGGGTCGTCTCGGGCGCCGCCAGATACGGCACGTCGGCTTCATGAATCACCACCGGCGCGCCGGTTCGACGGTGGAGCGCGGCCGCGCTGCCGCTGTGGTCCATGTCGAAATGGGTGAGGACGATGCGGTCGATGGCGGACGGCTCGATTCCGATCGCGCGCACGGCGCGCAGGATCGCGCCGGCCCGACCGGGAATCCCCGTGTCGACCAACAGCGTCGTGGCTCCCGTGAGCAGGTAGCACCACGCGCCGAGACAGCGATCCACGGCGTAGCAGCCGGGGGCGACCTCAAACGGCAGCCGTCGCCGCTCGCTCATGCCGCACCTGTCAGGCCAGGCGCGCAGCCGCGGCTACCCTCCGTAGCTCATCCCCGTGGCGGATAGAGTCTGCGGCTCGCCGCCGCGCTCCGCGCCGCCGACCACCTCACCAAAGAACACCACGTGATCGCCGGGCTGCATGCTGCCCACCACGCGGCACTCGAACCAGGCGACGGCCGCATCCAAGACCGGCGCGCCGGTGTCGTAGGTGGTCACCGGCTCGCCCTCGAGACGCCCCTCGCCGCTGGTGGACTTGGCGGTGAACTTGAGCGAAAGGTCCTTGGAACCGTCCGGCAAGACCGAAATCGAAAACACCCCGGTCGCTTCGATGTTCTGCCGGGTGTGTGCGCCGTCCTGCACGGCCACCGCAACGACGCGCGGATCGAACGACACCTGGGTCAGCCAGTTTGCCGTCATGCCGTTGGGCTCGCCGTCCGCGGACTTCGAGCCGACCACCACGAGGCCGTAGACAAGGGCGTTGAGCGCGTCGGATACCGGGTCGCTGTCAGTCATGAGATTTCCAATCTACGTGCAGGTGCCTTGGCTCCGCGAGATTATCCGCGGCCGATAGCGCCTGATGCAATGACGCGCGACCTCTCGCCCCGAACGGTGGCGGTAGACCGCACGGCCTACGTTACGATGCCTCGCCGCATTCACCCGCCGGCGGGGAGCCTACGTGTCACGCGTCAATCGTTGCATCGAGCTGCTGGAGCAGGGACAGCCTGTCTACTACGGCCGGGTCGATCCCCTCGAACTCAGCTATGACCTTGGCCGCGAGCTCAGCGGCACCTGGGCCGACTACCTGCGCATCGAGTTTGAGCATCAGGGTCTCGACGCGGTCGCTCTGTCCCGCTTCATGCGCGGCATGGTCGATGCCGGCCCGACGCGCAGCGGCCATCGCACGCCGACGGTGATGTGCACTCTGCCCGCCACGGGGATGAGCGCCGACGAGGTGCGGCTGAACGCCTGGCAAATCCGGCACATTCTCTCGACCGGCATCCACGGGCTCTATTTGGCGCACGTGCGCGAGCCCGAGGCCGTGCGGGCCTTCGTGGAGGCCTGTCGCTTTCCGCATCAGACCGTGGGCATCGGAGACGGACTGGGCATCGGCACCCGCGGACACGGCGCCGAGTCGCACCCGGCGGCCATTTGGGGACTCGACGTTTCCGACTACGTGCGGGTCGCCGATCCCTGGCCGCTCAATCCGGCGGGCGAGCTGACGCTGGGCATCAAGGTCGAGGACCGCTTCGGCTTGCCAAACGCCGATGCCTGCATGGCCGTGCCGGGCGTCGCCTTCGGCGAATGGGGCCCCGGCGACATGGGGCTCTTCTTCGGTCATCCCGAGTGGAAGGACGCCCCGTACAGCCCCGAAATGGACGCCGCCTGGCGGCAAGTCAAGGCGGCCTGCGATCGGGCGGGCATCTTGTTCCTCTGCGCCTGGGACGACCCGGGACTCACGCCCGAGCAGCGCGCCGATCTGCTGATCAACGAGATCGGCGCCAAGCTCATCGCGGCGGGCGACGGCCCCATCCTGGCCGTCGCGGGCCGAGCGCTCACCGGACGCACGCTGCCGGTCTGACGGCACGCCCCAAGCAGCGGCGGAATCCAGCGCTATTGACGCTGCGCCAGCAGCTTGAGGCAGACCGGCGCCGGCACGGCGGCCTCCTGGCCTGAGAATTCGAGCCGTCCCGAGGCCTCGTCGACGCGGAACACGACGATGTTCGCGGAATTCTGGTTGGCGGCGAGCAAGAACCGGCCATCGGGCGTGATGAGAAAGTTTCGCGGAACCTCGCCGCGCGTCGACGTTTGGCCGCGCGACGTCAGTCGCCCCGTGCCTGCTTCTACAGCGAACACCGCAATCGAATCGTGGCCTCGGTTCGAGGCGTAGACGAATCGTCCGTCGGGCGATAGGTGAATGTCGGCGCAGGTAGTCTCGCCGCTCCATTCCGACGGCAGCGTGGAGATTCGCTGCTTGACGGTCAGTGCTCCCGATGGCGCGTTGTAGTCATATACGGCAACCGTCGACCCCAATTCGTTGACGGCATAGGCATGGGTGTGCGACGGGTCAACGGCAAAATGCCGCGGCCCGTCGCCCGGCTCCGCGTGCACCCTCAGGTCCGGCAGCTGGACCAACCGCCCGGCGTCGTGATCGATGCGGTAGACCACGATCGCGTCCATGCCCAGATCGCATACGTGCACCAGGGTGTTCGAGCGGTCGATGGTGACACAGTGCGCGTGTGCCTGGCGCTGTCGCTCGGGGTGGATCGACTCGCCCTCATGCTGGATGAAGTCGGTCCGCTCCGCCAGTGATCCGTCCGGCCGGATCGGCAGGATGCAGACGCTGCCGCCGAAATAGTTCGCCACCACCACGTAGGAATCGGTGCGGTCCACCTGCAGGTGGCAGGGCCCAGCGCCGCCGGTGGGCTGCGCGTTCAGCAATTCGAGGGAACCGTGCGGACCGATCGCGTACGCCGTGATCAGGCCGTCGCCATACTGGTGCTCGGACACGGCATACAGATGCTCGCCGCTCGGGTCGATAGCTAGGAACGTCGGGTTTTCGACGCCCGGTTGGACCTCAAGACATTCAATGGCGCCGGTCGCGGTGTCCAGGCGGCAGGTGTAGATACCGTCCGCGCCCAGATCGGTATACGTGCCTACGAACAGGGTGATCTGGTCGTTCATGCGTGCACCTCTCCACATCCAGGTCGGTCCAGGGACGCTGGCGCGACCATAGCACCAGGTCGGAATTGGACGTCGCTATCCGCGGCTTGCATGCGCGGTCGCCGCCCGCAGGCACAATAAGGTCCGGGATGGACCTTGGGGAGCAACCAATGCACGCACACGCCCATGAGTCCCACGGCTCGCATCCGACCCGACGTACGGTCGTGCGCGGCGGGAGGCTGTTCGACGGCGCGAGCCGGACGCTCACCGACGACGCCGTGATCATCGTGGATGGAGATCAAGTAGCCGCCGCGGGGCCGGCGGCCGACATCGAGATCGAGCCTGATGATGCGGTGATCGATCTGCGCCCCTGCACCCTGCTGCCAGGCCTCATCGACGCGCACGTGCACTTGATGGGGCAGAACCCGGCGCACGCGCATCCCGGGCCCATCGAATACCGAGCCATTCGGTCGGCGGCGCAGGCCAAGGCGCTGCTCGAAGCCGGGTTCACGACGTTGCGGGACCTCGGCTCGCAAACGTCCGTCGCCCTTCAGCGAGCAATCGACGATGGCGCCGTACCGGGACCGCGAATGATCGCCGCCGGTTACGCCATCGCCCGTACCGGCGGACCCTGGTTCGGCATGGAGCCCTCGTGGCGCTGGGTGCGGCCCGCCGATGGCGTGGACGCCTGCCGGCAGGCGGTCCATCGCTCCATTCGGGAGGGATCGAGCGTCATCAAGATCGGGACGACGACTGGGCGGGGCGACGCAGCCTGGGGGGAAATCCCGACATACAGCGTGGCCGAGGTGCAAGCCGTCGTCGAAGAGGCGCATGCCTGGGGATTGCGGGTGGCCGCGCACGCCATGGGCAATGAGGGCGTGCGCCGCGCGGTGCTGGGCGGCGTGGACACCGTCGAGCACGGCTACAACATCGACGACGACACGCTCGGCCTCATCATCGAGCGCGGCGTCTACCTGGTGCCGACTCTACGCGCGCGGGCCTTCGGCACCAGCGACGACGACCGACGGACCTACGCCGCGCAGGTGCGCTCGCTGCGACGCGCCTATGCCGCCGGCGCGCGGCTTGCCCTCGGCACCGACACGACCGGCGGCGCCGACATGCCGCACGGCCACGAAAACGCGGTCGAATTCAGGCTCATGGGCGAGACCATGGAGCCCATCGACGCGCTGCTGTCGGGTACGCGGGTCGCCGCCCGGGCGCTCGGCCTCCATCCGCATGTCGGCAGCCTGCAACCCGGCGCGGCCGCCGACTTGGTTGCCGTACGCGAGAATCCGCTGCGCGATCTGGACGCCCTCCAACGCGTCGAATTCGTCATGCAGGGCGGCCGCGTCGTCATGGCGCCCTAACCACCCGTGAGGTCCCCGATCCTGGGCGCTAGGCCGTCGCTGAACTCCGCGCGGCGTCGGCGATCACGTCGTGCATCTGGCTGCTCAGCTGCGGCAGCGCCGTGCCTCGTTTGTCCATCTCATCCGCGACATGGCACGCGACCAGGTGGCCGTTCCCGTAGTCGCGCAGCGGAGGTTCCTCCTCCAAGCACACGTCTTTGGCGACGGTGCAGCGCGTGTTGAAGCGGCAACCCTTGGGCGGGTTCGTCGGACTTGGCAGCTCGCCGGAAATAATCAGCCGTTCCCGTTGCCGAGTAGGGTCAGGCACGGGAATCGCGTCCATGAGCGCGCGGGTGTACGGGTGAATAGTGTTCCTGAACAGCTCCGAGGTCTCGGACTGCTCCACGATCTTGCCCAGATACATCACGGCCACGCGGTCGCAGACGTAGCGCACGACGGCCAAGTTGTGGGCGATGAACAGGTAGGTGAGGCCGAACTCACCTTGAAGGTCGCGCAGCAGATTCAGAATCTGGGATTGAATGGAGACGTCGAGGGCCGAGACCGGCTCGTCGCAGACGAGGAACTGCGGACGCAGCACGAGAGCTCGCGCGATACCAATGCGCTGGCGCTGTCCGCCTGAGAACTCGTGCGGATACCGCTGCGCGTAATGGCTGCTGATGCCGACGATATCCATGATTTCGCGAATACGATCATTGCGATCCTCGGCCGTGCCGATCTTGTGAACCTCAAGCCCTTCACCAATGATGCCGCCGACGGTTATCCGCGGGTCCAGCGATCCATACGGATCCTGAAAGATGATCTGCATGTTGCGGGCGAGCACCTTGCGGTCGAGCTTCGACACGTCCTCGCCGCCGAAATAGATACTGCCGCCGGTTGGCGGATATATGCGCAGGATGGTGCGGCCCACCGTGGTCTTGCCGCACCCGCTCTCGCCTACCAACCCGAACGTCTCACCGCGCTTGATGTCGAAGGAGATTTCGTCGGCGGCGTGCACCTGGGCGATCGTGCGCAACAGGATGCCGCCGCGCACCGGAAAGTGCTTGGTCAGCTCTTGAACTGAGACCAGCGTGTCGTCGGCCGCGCCGTTGCCCGACATGGAACTATCCGCAGCCATCAGACTGCCAATCCCGCGGTCGCCCGAGCCTGCGGCAACGGCTCGCCGTCATGCCCGGACGGACGCTGGGGATACAAATGACAGCGCACCGTCCGCCCATCGTCCATCCGCTGCAGCTGCGGACGGTTGTCACGACAAATGTTCATGGCCTCCGGACAGCGGGACTGAAAGAGACATCCGCGCGGCAGGCGCATCATATGCGGGACCGAGCCCGTGATCGTCGAGAGCCGCTCGTCGCGATCGGTCACCAGGCTCGGAATGCTCGTCATCAAGCCCCGGGTATATGGGTGCTTGGGCGCGGCGAAGAGGGATTCGACGTCGGCATACTCGACAACCTCGCCGGTGTACATCACCGCCACGTCATCGGCCATTTCCGCAATCACGCCGAGATCGTGAGTGATCAGCAACAGCGCCATGCCCGTCTGGTCTCTGAGCTCCCGGATCAACTCGAGAATCTGCGCTTGGATCGTCACGTCGAGGGCGGTCGTAGGCTCGTCCGCCAGAAGCAACTGGGGTTCGCACGCCAGCGCCATGGCGATCATCACCCGCTGCCGCATACCCCCGGAGAGCTCGTGCGGATAAGCCTTGATTCGCTGCTCCGGCTGCGGGATACCCACCAGCCGCAGCACCTCGATGGTCCGTTCGTAGCGCTGCTTGCGCGTGAAGTCGCGATGCTCGCGCACGACCTCGCCAATCTGATTGCCGGTGTTGAAAACGGGGTTCAGCGCCGTCATCGGCTCCTGAAAGATCATGGAAATTTCGTCGCCGCGAACACCGCGCATCTCGCGATCGCTGAGCTTGCGGAGATCGCGGTCCTGCCACCAGACCTCGCCCCCGACGATGTCGCCCGGCGCGCGGATCAGGCGCATCACGCTGAGCGCACTGACGCTCTTGCCGCAGCCGGACTCACCGACAAGCCCAAGCGTCTTTCCGCGTTCGATGGCGTAGCTCGCGCCGTCGACGGCACGGACCACACCGTCGCGCACTCGAAAATGCGTGCGCAGGTTCCGCACCGATAGCAGCAGGTCACTGCCTTCGACTCGTTCTGGAAGCTGCATACCCGGATCGGGTGCGCCGTTCTCCATCGGTTATGCCGCGGCCGGCGTGTACGCCGGACTCGGGAAAGCGCTCAAATTGTCCGCTGCAAACATTGGGCGAAAGCTCACTCCGTAGGTCGTCAACCGCTACGCGTCCGGGGCTGCGCCGCGGACACGTGTGTTGGACCGCGCGGATGAGTTTAGGTGCGAGCGCGTCTGGGCGTCAACGTCTGGACTCACGACAGCGCGCGAAGTTCTATTCCCGTGTAGTAGTGAGTGAGGATTTCGTCATAGGTATGCCCGGCGAGCGCCATTCCCTGGGCGCCCCACTGGCTCATACCCAGGCCGTGGCCGAATCCCCGGCCGCTGAGGATCAGCGAGGCCGGCCGCTCGAAGACCGCCACGTGCACCGCTCCGTTCACCAACTCGATATCGGGCGGCGCCGCCTCGAACGCGATGCTGCGGCGCACGGATGTGATTTGGTGACCCTCCCGCAGCAACACGCCGAAGCGCCGCGGCGCCGCGCCGATCAGCTCCAGTGACGAAACCGGGGCAAGCTCAAGCTCGACGAATGCGCTTGGGAGACCCAGTGCCGTCCGAATCTGATCACCATAGAGTTCGAGCTCTCCGGACGTGCCGACCACCAAGACCCGCAGCGGCCGTCCCGCGGGCGTCCGCTCGAGGACGCGCAGGTCGATGACGGCGCCCACGCCACCGTTGCGGAAGGTTCGATAGTCGGCAAGCTCGGGTAGCGAGATCATCCGCGTCCAGCGATAGCCCTCGGCGCCCCATGACACGCTCAGCGCGGCGGCGTCCCCGGGAGATGGGACGCTGCGGAGATAGGGAACGGCGTTCCCCCACACGTGCTCGGAACTCTCGGTCACGTCGCCGGCGTTCGCCGAGTACAGCGCCTCGATCGGCGCGCCATCGAAGAGGGCCACGACGCCCGCCGTCTCAGCGACCGCCGCTCGCGTTCGGTCGGACTCGCTGCGCATTCCGCCATACGCCTGGCAGTCTTGGTTGTCGCAGATGTCGAAGATCGCGTCGGGTTGCAGGTGCTGGATGGCATAGGTCCGCGCCGCGACCGCTTGCGCCTTGAGCGCCTCGATCTCCCAGTTGCGGGGCATCTCCGCACCCACCACCGACGCCAGGTAGTCGGCGAGGCCGACATGGTTCACGATCAGGAAGCCTGCGTCGTCGCGGCGAATGTCGAATCCTCCGCGGTATGACTTGCCGTTGAGCCGCGTCGCGGCGTCGCGCTCGGCCGGGCGCACGCCCAGCCTCGAGGGAAGCTCATAGGTCCCCCAGTCGCCAACCGCCAGCGTGGGGCGCGGGGCGAGCAGACGGGGCGCAACGCCGACTTCGGTGCGCAGCAATCGGCGGTGGCGTTCCAGCGCAACAGCGTCGATATAGGGACCCACATGGACGAGGCTGGGATCGGCTTTGCCCACCGGTCCGGCCACGCCAACTTCGCGCGCCCAGGGCTCCGACGCTGCCGCGGCAAACGCGAGAAACCACGCCGAGCGCCCTATGACGACTCGTTGGCCTGGCGCCACGTCCAAGGGGCGGCCATCAACGACTGCCTGCGCCGCGCCTTGCGGCTCGAGCGTGACGTTGTCGCCAATATCGCTCAGCAGAACCCGAATGACCGCGGGCAACGCCAACTCGTGCTGTTGGGCGCCAACGCCCGACCCGGCAAGGAGCGCGAGCACAAGGGCGACACCACCGGCCGCGGTAATCACCGCAGACCTCACGGGCGGGGTTTTGCGGGGCTCTTCCGGAGGGCGCCAGCCCGTGGATACGTCGACCCGCGAGTTCGTCGCGCCCTCACGAACCGCCGCCGCACCCCGACATCGACTGCGGAGCGGTAAGGGCCGTGGCCTACGCCTCGGGCTTCTTCTCAGCCGGCGCCTCGCTCGCGCCCTCAGCCGCGGCGTCGGTGCTGGCCACCGTGCTTGCGGGAGACTCCTCCGATTCCTCCGCGTCCGCCTGATCCTCGCCCGCTTCATCTTCCTCGTCGTTAAGGCCCGCCCGCGCCTCACTGCGGAACTCGCGCACGCTCTTACCGAGCGCTTGCCCCACACCGGCGATGCGACCGGCGCCGAACAGGGCGATCACAATGAGCAAGATGATGAGCAACTCAAGCGGACCAAGTGACGTGAACACGGCTAGTTTCTCCCTCGCTGCGGCAGCGAGAGCGCTGCCCCTGGCGGACTAATCCTCATTGTCGGCGTCCTGTCCACAGCTGCCAGTGCGACCGTGCGACGCGTCTTCGCCAACATATTTCCGACCACGGTTGTTCAACACACCGTACGCTACTTTACCTTCTCCCCGAGCCTTGGGATAAGAAATGGCCGCCGGTGTCATCGCAGGCGCCCCATCCTAGCCTTGCGCGTTGAGGAGTTGGAACCCGAAGTCCAAGAGCACAACCGCGTCCCGCTCGCGCTGGCTGCTGCCCAAGAGCACGACCATCAGGCGTCGACCGTCACGTTCAGCCGCCGCGATGATGTTGCCGCCGGCGTCGTCCGTGCGTCCGGTCTTGACGCCGAGCGCGCCGTCGTACGTCCCGAGCAAGCCGTTAAGGCTGGTGGCGGTGTAGGTGCTGTTGGCCGGTCCGGCCGGAATCACGTAGGTGCGAGTGGCGACGACGCGGGCGATGAGCGGAAAGCGCTCAATGGCATCGGCGGCGAGCACCGCCAGCTCGAAGGCGGTGCTCTGGTGGTCGGGCGCGTCAAAACCGACCGCATTGGAAAAATTGGTGTGGCTGAAACCCAGCCGCCGCGCGAGATCGTTCATCTGCGCCACGGTATAGGCCTCACCACCGATCCCGTCAGCGATGGTGACTGCCGCGTCGTTCGCTGAGGACAGCAACATGGCGAACAACAGGTCCTGCAGCGTGAGCACTTCGCCAGGGACGAGGCCGATGACGTTGGGCGGCTGCTCGGCGGCGACGGGCGGAACCTGAATCCGCGTATCGGTCGGCGCTTGCTCCAGGGCGACGACGGCGGTCGCCAATTTGGCCAGGCTGGCCGGCGCATGCGGCTCATGGATGTCGCGTCCGAACAGGATGGTGCGCTGGCCGAGGTCGACGACCATCGCGGAGGCCGCGGTGATTGGTGGGGCCTCGACCGGTTGAATGAACGGGTCTTCGATGAAGGCGGCGTTGCCGGCCGCGGCCAGGGCCGGGGCGTTGTCCTGGGCGCGATTGATGTCACGATCAAGCAGATTCACCACTCGGCCCATATCGGGCAGCGGCGCCTCAAGCGCCGAAAAGATTCGAGTCAGAACGAGCACTCCGGCGATCAGCGCCAGCAGGGCAAGGAATAGCTCCGCGCCGCGCCGAAAACGCATCGCCTGGACGCGGCGCACCCGATGTCGCGGCGGCTGCCCCCGCAACTGCGCGTGATAGGTCGGCGGTGGCACCACCACGCCGGTGGGATCCACGTTGGCGGCGTCGAGCAATTCCTCTTGCCGCCACCCGCCCAGGGCTCGGCGTGCCTGACGGCCTCGTTTCCTTGACGGCATCACTTGGCTACACGACCTGATTCTGCGCGAGGTAATCAAGGCTGCGGCGGTAGTCCGCTTCGCGCAGCAACTGCTCACCCATGTAGTAGTTGAGCATGGTGCGCAGCGAGAGGATCGGCAGGAGGCGCAAGCCGTGCTGCTGCAGGCGGCGACCAGCACCCTGATCGCGATCGATGAGCACGATGACATCGCGAACGACGAGGCCCTGTGCCCGCATGGCTGCCGCCGTTGCGATCACCGAGCCGCCGGTGGTGATGAGATCGTCAACCAGCAGTACATGCTGGCCCGGCAAGAACCGGCCTTCGAGAAGGAGACCGCCGGATGACGGCTGGGGCGACAAATAGACGAGCGGAACGTCCGTGGCCAGCGAGTAGGCGGTTGCCAGGTGCAAGCCCCCCATCGGCACGCCCGCCACGAGCTCGAATGGCTCAGCGCGATGGTGACGGCGCGCCAGCGCGAGTTCCGCCGTCTGCCGCACGAGATCGGCGGCGGTGCGCAGGGCGGCCGGGACGGCGATAAGGCGTTTGGGGTTTACATAAACCGGCGAATCGATCGTCGATCGCCCCAGCGTGAAGCTGCCAAATTCAATCCCGCCCAACTCATAAATCTGCCGAGCCAGGCCCAGAACCGTGTTGTCGTCGGACGTCACGCGCGCCTCGCGCAAGTTGCGGCGCGACGCGTCCGCCGCTACGGCCCCCCGGGCGAACTCTGCGTCACCGCAATTATTGGGCTAGCGCATCGCGCGGTCAAGATTCGCCACGCCCAAAAAGGCGCTTTTGCACAGGCCGGCGCCGGTTCTAGCCGATCGCCGATGGCTTGTTCGATGCGGGTGCTGGGATCGGCGCACCTACAATGTTGCGAATTCTTGTTCGCTCACAGGCACGTTTCGTGGACCCAGCCCCCGGCCAACCTCCGGCGATTGACGGTATGCAGGGGCCCTATGACGCCTCGCGCGTGGAGACCTACTGGTACGACCGGTGGGAGAAGGCCGGTCACTTTGCCCCGTCCGACGACCCGGCCCGCGAGCCGTTTGTGATCGCCATGCCCCCGCCGAACATCACGGGCGCCCTGCACAACGGCCACGTGATGTTCGTGGCCTACCAAGACCTGATGATTCGCTGGTACCGCATGCGGGGGCGGGCCGCGCTGTGGATTCCCGGCACGGATCACGCGGCCATCGCCACCCAGGCGGTGATCGAGCGCGAGCTGCGGCGCGAGGGCACGTCGCGGCATGAGATCGGCCGAGCGGGCTTCGATCGCCGCTTTTGGCAGTGGCGCGATACCTACGGTTCCCGCATCACGCAGCAGCTCCGGCGCCTGGGCGCGTCGGCCGACTGGACCCGTGAGCGTTTCACGATGGACGACCAGCTCTCGCGCGCCGTCCGTGAGGCCTTCGTTCGCCTGTACGAAAAGGGCCTCATCTATCGCGGGGAACATTTGGTGAATTGGTGCCCGGAGGACCGCTCGGCCATCAGCGACCTCGAGGTCGAGCATGAGACCGTCAACGGGCAGCTCTGGCACATCCGCTATCCATTGCTGGACGGCGGACATTTGATTGTTGCCACGACGCGCCCGGAAACAATGCTCGGCGACACCGCCGTCGCCGTACATCCCGACGACGAGCGCTATCGCGACGTGGTGGGCCGCACGGCTGTCGTGCCGGGCATAGGGCGGGAGATTCCCGTCATCGCCGATCCCGAAGTGGACCGCGAGTTCGGCACGGGCGCCGTGAAGATCACCCCCGGCCACGACCCGAACGACTGGCGCATGGGCCAGCGGCACCGGCTGCCGGTCGTCAGCATCCTCAACGACGATGGCTCACTCAACGACGAGGCGGGTCAATGGACCGGGCTGGATCGCTTTGATGCGCGCGGTGCTTACGTCGAGTACCTCGAGGCCGAATGCTTGCTTGAGCGCGTCGAGCCGCATACGCATGCCCTCGGCCACTGCCAGCGGGACGGCTCGGTCGTCGAACCGCGCGTGTCTGAACAGTGGTTTGTCAATGCACGGCCGCTGGCCGACCGCGCAGCGCAGGCGGTGCGCGACGGCACGCTCACGTTCCATCCGCGGCGGGCCGCCGCTGAATTCCTGCGCTGGATGGATATGATCCAGCCGTGGTGCATCTCGCGCCAGCTTTGGCTGGGGCACCGCATCCCGGTGTGGTACTGCGGCGCGTGCGGCGAGACGCTGGTCGCGCGCATCGATCCGGTGCGCTGCTCAGAGTGCGGCAGCCATAATCTGGCCCAGGATCCGGATGTCCTCGACACCTGGTTCAGCTCGGGGCTTTGGCCGTTTTCGACCCTCGGCTGGCCAGACGCCACCCCCGATTTCGAGCGGTTCTATCCCACCGACGTCCTGGAAACCGGCATCGACATCATCTTCTTCTGGGTCGCGCGCATGGTCATGCTCGGCCTCGAGCTCACCGACCGGCTGCCGTTCCACACGGTCTATTTCAGCGGCATGGTGCGCCACGCCGACGGATCGAAGATCGAGAAGTCGAACTATCAGCCCGGCGACGATCCGGCCGAGGTCATCGAGCCGTACGGCGCCGACACCTTCCGCTTCATGATGGTGACGTCCACCTCCGAAGGCGCCGATCTGCGGATCAATCTCAATCGCATCGAGGCCTCGGCGCACTTTGCCAACAAGCTGTGGAACGGCGCGAAGTTCGTGATCGGCGCGATGCGGCGCACGGGCGCGACCGATGACATGGCCGCCCCGACCATCATCGACGAATGGATCACGGCACGGTTGGGCGCGCTGCATGCGGACGTCGTGCGCCTGGTGGAGAGCTATCAGTTCGGCGAAGCCGGCCGGCGCCTGCACGACTTTCTTTGGTCCGAATTCTTCGATTGGTACGTCGAGGCCGCCAAGATTCGCCTCTATGCGGACAGGCCGGACGACGCGCGTCGGGCGGCCGACACGCTGGCGCACGTGCTGGACGGCAGCCTGCGATTGCTGCATCCGTTCATGCCGTCCTTGACCGAAGAGATCTGGCACCACTTCCGCGCCGGGGGCGGTGCGCCCGACGCGCCCGAATGGCTCATCGTGACGCCTATCGGCGAGCCCCCGCCATCCGGCAACGCGGAGGCGGTCGGGCAGGTTCGCGATCTCATCGCGATCGTGCAGGGGATTCGCAACGCACGACATGAGTCGAATGTGGAGCCGGGCCGCATGATCGAGGCGCGCATCATCCTCGATGGCGAGGCCGCTTTCATCGAGCGCGAACGCGGCTTCGTGGAGCGGCTCGCCCGGGTGGGGCCGTTGACCTTCCACCGCCAGGGAACGCAGTTCGACGACCCCTCAGTCACGGTGCGCACGGCCGGGGTGGAGGTGAATCTGCCATTGGCGGGCATGATCGATATCGCGGTCGAGCACGAGCGGCTGGCGCGTGAGCGCACGGCGCGGCTGGCCGATCTCGAGCGCGCCGAAGCCCTCTTGGGCAATCAGGCGTTCACCGAACGCGCGCCCACCAACGTGGTCGACAACGAGCGGCACAAGGCCGCCGCCGCACGGACGGCCTTGGCCCAAATCGATGACCGGCTGCACGCGCTGCCGCCCCAGTCCGCGGCGCCTCGGTCCTAGGGCGCGTTTCCCGCCCTGCCGTCGGCCGCGGCGCGGACGTAGAGCTGGCGGAGGCTCGTTGCCCCACGCACGGTTGCGCCGCTTACTCCGCGCGCACCTGCCGCCTTGACGTCCTCGAGCGCCGGGCGCACCTGTGAGGAGAGCTGGTCGATGAAGTGCAGCGCGATGGCCTCGGGAATCATTGGCTCGACGACGGCCGCGAATTCTCTCGTGCCCTGATGGCTGAGCACCAGATGCCGCAGCACCATGGCGGTTTCCGCATCGCACCCGACCTCGGCAATGGCGTCATCGAGCAGCCGCACACCGTGCACCATATGCCCCTCGAGGTTGCCTGCCGCGGTGTAGGAGAACTCGCTGGTGACGTCGAGCTCGATCACTTTGCCGAGGTCGTGCAAGATCACCCCGGCCACCACCAGGTCACGGTCCAGCTCAGCGAAAGTCTCGGTTACGCGCTCCGCCAGATGCAGCATCTCGGCGGTGTGCTCGGCAAGGCCGCCGACCCAGGCATGATGGCGTCCCTTGGCGGCCGGCCAGATCACGAGCCGCTCGGCAACCGCCGGCTGCGCCAGTACAGCCTTGACCACGGCCCGCACCGCGGAGCTTTCAAGTGAATCGGCGGCGGCGCTGATGGCGGCGCGCAGCGCCGCGGGCTCCTGCTCGCCGTGCGGCAACAGCGCCGTCGCGTCCCACTGCACTTGGGCACGCTCCATCATCGAGAGCTTGACGTTCACCCGCCCTCGAAACTCCTCCGCGCGTCCCTCGACGGTGTAGGTCTGCCCCGACTCGACGGCCGCGGCAATGTCCGGCGGCACCGAGAAATAGAGCGCGTCAATGGAATCGCGGGCCTCATCCCGCAGCGTCAGCCGCAGGTAGGGGGCGCCGGTCCGGCTCGTCCGCACGTCCGGCGCGGCAATCACAAATGTCCCGGTCACGTTTTGACCGGGGCGAATGTCGGCAATCCTCACGAGCAGTTATCCAAAGGCGGCGCTAACCCATCCTACCCGCGACCGCCAATGGCCCAGCAGTCTTATAAACGCCGGCCAGCGACTAGCGACGGCGGCGCCACCATGCGCGCATCCGGTCTCCAAGCCTCGACGACGGGCGGTGGTCGTTGAGATCGATCACCTGGCCGCGCCACATCTGAGGGCTGGATCGACTGACCGGACCGGACCCCGAGCGGCGTTCGACAATGCCGCGGCCGATGGCGAGAAGAAACGTGATGCCGCCGGACAGCGCAAACACGGCGGCCACTGGTCTGAGCGGCGTCGCGTAAAACAAGAGCCCCAAGACAACAAGACTGGCGGCGGTCACCAGCATTTCGTTGGTGCTGGCGAAGCGGCGTCTGATCCAACTGCCGAACGCGTCGAGCCAGGGACCGCGGGGCTGGTCTCGGTTGGGCCCGGACCGGGGTGGCCCGCCGCCGCCCTCGGGCGAGTCCAAGTCGTTCTGATCGAGGATATCCCGAACTTCTTCGCGCCAGTCCTTTGACACTCGATCTCGCCACCGTAGAAATACTCTCGTTTCAAGTATACCTGCGACCCCCGAGACGGCCTGGTCGGGTGCTGTATCTCGCGGCGGGTCTCCGATATGCTCCACGAACTGTGTCTGCTGTTGCATTTGAGCTCGAAGTCTTTCGCCATCTCTTCGCGTCGGTGGCCGAGGAGATGGGCGTCACGGTGCAGCGCAGCGCCCATTCCCCCAACATCAAGGAGCGGCGCGACCATTCCTGCGCCGTGTTCGACGATGCGGGCCGCATGGTTGCGCAGGCGGCCCATGTGCCGGTTCACCTGGGCGCGATGCCCATGGCGGTGCGGGCGGCCATCGACTTCTACGAGCAAGGCACACCTGCCCCCGGCGACGTCATCATTGTCAACGATCCGTATCTCGGGGGCACCCATCTCCCTGACATCACGACCGTGTCGCCGGTTTTCGTGGGTGAGCCGCTTGAGATGTGGGGCTGGGTCGCCACGCGCGCCCACCACGCCGACGTCGGTGGGCTGACCCCCGGCTCGATGCCCATGTCGACGGAGCTCTTCCACGAGGGCATCGTCATCCCACCCCTAAAGCTGGTGGATGCCGGGACCGTCGACGAGCAGCTCATCAAGCTCATTTGCCGCAACGTGCGCACGCCCGATGAACGCCGCGGGGACCTGGCAGCGCAGCTCGCCTCCCATCACGTCGGCGAGACGCGGCTGCAGGCGTTTGCGCGCCGGTATGGGCCGAGCGCCCTCAGCCGCATGGCGCGAGAGCTCTTGGCGTACACCGAGCAGCTGGTGGTGGCGCGACTGCGCCGCGTGCCCGACGGCGAATACTCCTTTGAGGACCACCTTGACGACGACGGCACCGGCGGCCCATCGACACCCATTCGGGTCACCATCACCGTGCGCGATGGCCGTTTCATCATCGACTTCGCGGGAACGGGCGCGGCGGTGCCGGGATCGCTCAACGCGCCGTCCGCCGTGACGCACTCAGCGGCGCTCTACATCGTGCGATGCCTGGCCGGCGCCGACGTGCCGGCGAATGACGGTGCGTGGGCCGTGCTGGACGTGCGCGTGCCGCCTGGAACGGTGCTCAACCCACACCCGCCGCACGCTGTGGCGGCGGGCAATGTGGAAACGTCCCAACGCGTGGTCGATGTGCTCTGGGGAGCCTTGGCACAAGCGCTGCCGGGCGAGGTGCCGGCAGCCAGCCAGGGAACGATGAACAATCTGGTTATCGGCGGAACCGATCCGCACACCGGTCGGGCCTATACCTACTACGAGACCATCGCCGGCGGCGCCGGCGCAGGGCCGGCGCGGTGCGGGACGAGCGGCGTCCACGTCGCCATGACGAACACGTTGAACACTCCGATCGAGGCACTCGAGCTGGCCTACCCGATGCGTGCGCGGCGCTATTCAATGCGCCCGGGTTCAGGCGGCGCCGGCGCGCATCGCGGCGGCGACGGTGTGGTGCGCGAAGTTGAAATGCTGGCGCCGGCGTCAGTGACGATCGTGGCTGAGCGGCGTCGGATTCGTCCCTGGGGACTGCACGGCGGCAGCTCAGGCCGGCGTGGACGCGACCGAATCCGCCACCGGGGCCGTTGGCGCAATGTTCCGGGCAAGGGCACGCATCACCTGGAAGCGGGCGACCTCGTTCGGGTCGCCACACCCGGCGGCGGTGGCTGGGGCGCTAGCGACGCCGATTGAAAAGTCGAAAGCGACGCTCGCCCTCGTCGGCGGGTGGCGCGCCAGCGTCAAACTCGACGTGCAGCACCTCACGGTAGACCGCGCCCGCCGGCGATAGGTCGCTCTCGAACAGCGAGATTCCCGCCACCGTGTGGGGGCCTAGTACACCGAGGCGCGCAGCCTCGAAGCGCCGCGCCACGCCCATGCGCGTCGACGGCGTGGCCTGCCGGCCGATGCGTGCCAACGAGACGTGGGGGCTGAAGGGCCGAGACCCCATGCGCATTCCGATGCCCCGCAGCTCGCGCGTGACAGCCGCTTGCAGTTCCCGCACGGCATCGAGGTCGCCCGTCACACCCACCCACGCGACGCGCGGCTCGCCGCCCGTCGGGAACGTCCCGCCGCTCCCAAACCTGAGAACGAAAGGCGCGCGTCCGCGGGCGGCGGCTTCCATGGCGGACTGGATGCCGTCAGTGGCGTGGGCGGGCACTTCGCCAAGAAACGCCAAGGTCAGATGCAGGCTCTCGGCGGACATCCAGCGCACGTCGCGCACGTTGCCCACCAACGCGCGCGCGCGCCGGGCGAGCTCGACCCGCATCTGCTGCGGATAGGAAATGGCAATAAACGCTCGCATAGGGTGCGAGTATAATTTGAAGCTTCGGGTGGGCCCGATCCACGGTTGCGCCCCTGTCATGCTCGGGGCGCTTCCACGCGCGAGGTTCAACCATGGATGCGGCGGTCGAAGGCGTCCTCATCGGCGACGGCACGGCTCCGCTGGACACCGCGCGCCGACGGGAGTTAGGCGAGCAACTCCGCGACCGCATTCGCCGCGCCGGATCAGGCGCTTCGTCAGCCGCCATCGCCGCCGCCGATCTTGCCGTCGCTATCCACACGACGGTGCCCGACCCGGCCTCCACGGTTTTTTGGGATGCCGGCGGTCACGCCGAGGCGTACCGGCAGCTGCTGGGCCACGCCCCGTTGACCTCGGCCCCACCCGCCCCGGGACGGGCCGTGTCCGATGCGGTGGGCGCTGCGGTTGCCCGCATGTTGCAGCACTACCCAACGTCAATCGTCGCGGTCATCGACGGGCAAGGGTTGAGCGCCGGGCTGGCCTTCGAGGCGGTGAATCACGCCGGCCATCTGCAACTGCCCCTGGTGCTGGTGCTGGTTGAGGCGCCAGCGACACGGACCCGCAGTGTCGGCGCCGTCTCGCGCCATCTCACCCGTTTGCGCGGTCACCCGCGCTATGCCGACGCCAAAGTCCTCATCGAACAGGCGCTGAGCCGAATGCCGGCCGGCGGCCAGGCCGTCGAGGTCGCGAGACGGCTCAAGAATTCGATGCGCGAGCTGCTGATTCCAACGGAGATCTGGGAGGAGTTGCTCGGATTCACATATCTGGGACCCGTCGACGGGGCGAGCGCCGACGCGCTGTCCGAATCGCTGGCGCTGGCCCTCGAAGTGCGCCGGCCGATGCTGCTGCACGTCGCGGCTCCCGCCGGCGCGGCCGTTCGGCGGCAGGCGGCGGGCGCCGGCCGTGTCACCGCCGAACCGGATCGCGCGGTGTGGTTGGCGGCGGCGGCAGCCGCCCTTGCGGACCTCGCGGTAGCTGACGAGCTGTGCGTGACGATCAGCGCGGGGAGCACGGCCCGCGCGGCGTTGCACGCCGTGGCCGAGCGCGTGCCGGAACGGTTCATGGACGTCGAGCTCGGCGAAGCGCACGGCATGTCGCTGGCGGCGAGCTTGTCCCAGCAGGGCCTGCGCCCGGTGGTGGCGCTCGCGGCGTCGCGCACGCTGGCCACAATCGCTCCCCTGCTCGCCGATGCCGCCCAGGCCGCCTCGTCGCTGACGATCCTGGCGTATCCGGACGCGGCAGATGACGCGGCGGCCGACGTGTTGCCGCTGAGCGCGGCTCCCGGTCTCGACATCGTGGTACCCACGCAACCGAGTGATCTGAGAGACCTGCTCGCAGCGGCGCTGGCCGGGCGGCGCTGGACCCTCATCCAATTGCCCGCGCGCGCCCCACAGGAGTAACCGTCCGGTACCGGCGCGATGCACGGCGATCCTTCCCCGATCATTGATGCGCACACCCACGTCGTGCCCCCAGACGTTGCAGCCGACCGGGAGCGCTTCCTCGAAGCCGATCTGTGGTTTCGCCGTCTCTACGCCAATCCCCGGCGCACCCTCGCAACCGCCGATGACGTGGCGCTGGAGATGGCCCGCTCGGGCGTGGATACGACCGTGGCGTTCGGCTTCGCCTGGCGGGACCCGAGTCTCTGCGTGCTCAACAACGACTACATCCTTGAGCAAGCCGCGGCGCATCCCGAGTCGCTGGTCCCGTTTTGCGTGGTGGCCCCGGCCGATCTCGAATTCAGCATCGTGGAGATGGAACGCTGCCGGCGGCGGGGCGCCGTTGGCGTGGGTGAGCTATTTCCCGAAGGCCAAGGGTGGAACCTGCACGACCGGGGCGCCCTCCGGGCCTTCATCGGCGCGGTGCGGGGGCTTGGGCTGGTGCTCAACCTGCACGTGAGCGAACCTGCCGGCCACGACTATCCGGGCAAGGATTCGACGACGCCGGCGGCTATCTGGCCGTTGATCGAGATGGCTGGCGGCGAGGTCCCCATCGTGCTTTCGCACTGGGGCGGCGGCGCCGCGTTCTACGAGCTGATGCCGGAGGTGCGCGACCTCACGCGCCAGATCTACTACGACTCGGCGGCCAGCCACCTGCTGTATCGGCCCGCCGTCTTTGACGTGATGGTGCGGCTGGCACCCGACCGCCTTCTCTTCGGGAGCGATTTTCCGCTGATGACGCAGCGCCGGGCGCTGCGTCACGTGCGCGCGGCGCAGCTTGACCCGGAGACAATGGCGGCATTGCTGGGCGGCAACGCGCGGCGGCTGGGTCTGCACAGCGCCCGTGATTCGACATAACGATCGCAGCGCGGGGTCGCTAGCGCGCCAACTCCCGCTCGATCTCCGCCGACAGCCGCGCGAGGTGTGTCGGGTCGTAGCCCACCTCGCCGGCCTGCTCCACGAGGTGGCGCGTTTGTTCCAGCCCGGCGCGGTGCTGGTCCGAGCCCGGCTCCTCGCGCACGGCCACCTGCAGGGCGTCCCGCGCTTCGAGATAGAGCTGGCGCCCTTGCTCCTCGGGCGTCTCTTCCGCGACGCCGACGCCAAGCAGCCGCTTCGTCAGCGCGACGGCGGAGGCCGCGTCGGGCGCGTAGCCGTCGGCGTTGATCTCGTCGGCGTATCGCTGCGTGACCGGCGCGCCGCCGATGATGCATTGCACCTGTTCGTCGAGGCCCGCCGCCTCGACGGCCTCGATGGTGCTGCGCATATTCGTCATCGTGGTCGTCAGCAGCGCCGACATGCCCACGATGTGCGCACCCTGACTCAGCGCTTCCTGCACGTATTCGTCGGGGTGCGTGTCGATCCCGGTGTCGGTGACGTCGAAGCCGGCGCCCTCGAGCATCATGGCCACCAGGTTCTTGCCGATGTCGTGCAGGTCACCGCGGACGGTCCCTATCACGACTCTGCCCAGCGGCTCGATCCCGGATTCGGTCAGCAGCGGACGCAGAATGGCCATCCCGGTCTTCATCGCCCTGGCCGAGATGAGGACTTCCGGCACGTAGTACTGGTTGGTGCGGAACAACTCGCCCACGACGTCCATGCCCGGGATCATGCCCTCGTTGATGATCGATCCGAGCGGAACGTCAGCCTCAAGGCAAGCTTTGACGAGCCGATCGACGCTAGGCGCGTCGCCCTTGATGATGGAGTCGCTCAACTCCTGAAATGCCGCGTTGGTGTCGATATCCGCCATTGCACGTCCTGGGTCGTCGGGGGTTTTTGCCGAGCTGCTCGCCACACGCTCCACCAATGGGCGCGTGCTGACCCGGCCCAGCCGCGAGCGTACCATCACGACGCCGCTCGCTGCCGTCGATCGCAAAGCCCCGCCCTCGGAGGGAGCCGTGCCACGATAGGGCAACTTCATGCTGCGGAGGGGTGCCGTGCGTCGGGCCGAAGCCGCCGTGGTGCTCGCCAGCACCAGCCCACACAAGCTGGCGGAGTTTGGGCGGCTGTTTGAAGGCTCGCCGGTGCAAATACTGCCGCCGACGGACTTCGCGTGCCCACCGCAGGTCGCCGAGACCGGCGTCACATTCCTGCAGAACGCGCGGCTCAAGGCCGTGGCCTACGCCCGAGCATGCCAGGCGTGGAGCCTGGCCGATGACTCGGGGCTGGAAGTCGATGGCTTGGGAGGCGAGCCCGGTGTGCGGTCGGCACGCTACGCCGGGCCCAAAGCCAGCGATCACACGCGCAACGCCAAGCTGCTGCGTGCTCTGGCCGGCATACCGCACGAGCGGCGGACGGCGAGATTCCGTTGCGCGGTGGCCCTGGCCGCCCCGGATGGGTCGATTGTGTACACCGCCGTTCGCGCTTGCGAAGGTCGGATCGCCCAAGCGCCGCGTGGTGACCAAGGATTCGGCTATGACCCGGTCTTTGTCGTCGGCGCCGGTGATCGGACCATGGCCGAGCTGACGCCCGACGAAAAGAACCGTGTGAGTCATCGCGGGCAAGCAGCACGCGCGGTCAGGCGGTTCTTGGAGGTCCACTGCGCTGGCACGCGTTCCGGCTGACGGTGCCGTTCCGCGGCTGGAGGCAACGCTGCCGTCCTCGGCGTGGGAACCCCTTTGCTACGCTCCGGCGCGGCAGCGATCCCTCGGTCACACGTGCCAGCCCACGCCCGCGCCGTCCTTGTCACCGCCGCCGGATCACCTGCCGGGCAGGCGATCGGACGCCGCCTGGCGCTCGACGGGGCTTCCGTCGGCCTCGCCGACGCGGACTGCGAGGCCGCGCACGCGGCGGCTGAGCACATCCGCGCCGTCGGAGGGCAGGCCGAGGCTTTCGGGATGGACGCCCTGGACTGGCCGGCAACCCAGCGCACGGTCCAGACCGTGCGAGATCGCTGGTCGCGGCTGGACGTGATGGTGAACGTGGCCGGTGATCCGCCGCCGGTGGCGTTCCTGAAGATGTCCGAGGACGACTTCAAGGCCTCGTTCGACGCCGTCGTGGTTGGTCTCATGCACGGCGTGCGGGCGGCGACGACACTGATGCGGGTGGCGGCCGCGGGCTGCATCGTGAATGTGTTTCCACGCAGCGGCGATGACCACCTACTTCGGGGCGCGGTGGTTGGGGCCGCAGAGCTGCTCACGCGCGCCGCGGCCGTCGAGCTCGCACCGCTCGGAATCCGGGTTGCGGGGGTTGCCGCGGACAGCGTCCACGATAACCCGACGGCAATTGCGGACGCCGTGGCGTTCTTGGCCTCACCCGACGCCAGCTACGTCACCGGGACCACCCTGGTGGTCGCCCAGAATCACTCCCCGCCGTGAATCGCCCGGTAGCTCTCGTCACCGGCGCCGCCCACGGCATCGGCCGCGCGTGCGCCCTGCGGCTGGCCCGGGATGGGTACTACGTAGTGGCCGCGGATATCGACGCGGCGGTGCATGCGCTCGCGGACGATCCGCGGATCGAGTCGCAGCAGCTGGACGTGGCCGATGTATCCGCCGGCCGATCGCTGGTTGACGATATCTCGCGACGCCTGGGCGGCCTACGCGCGCTGGTCAACAACGCGGGATACACGGACCGTCTGCCCATCGAGCGGATGGAGACTGCCGAGTGGCGCCGCATGATGGCGGTGCACGTGCACGGGCCGCTGTTCCTCATGCAGGCCGTTGCGAGCGATGTGATCCGGCGCCGGGCCAACGGCGCCATCGTGAACATCACCTCGATCCGCGCCGTCGTGGCCGAGCCGGGCCAAATGCACTACTGCGCGGCGAAGGGTGCGCTGCACGCGCTGGCGCCGGCGCTGGCTCCGGAATTGGGACAGCACCGCATGCGAATCAACAACGTTTCGCCGGGCCTCGTCGCCACGCGCATGACGGCGTCCGTGCGCGCCGATCGGGATGCCTTGTCGTTGCGGTTGCCCCGTCTGCCGCTTGGCCGCTACGCCGAGCCGGAGGAGGTTGCCGCATGCGTGGCCTACCTGCTCTCGGATGACGCGCGCGCCATTTCGGGGCAGACGCTTTGGGTCGATGGCGGCTATTTGGCCGGATAAGACGAGTTTCGGACCCAGCCGGCTCCATACCTGATACTTGGGCATGCGTGTCTCCGACCGGCCGGCGTTTCGCCCTTCGCGGCGGCGCGGCCAGAACTTCCTGGTGGATCGCGGCATCCAGCGTCGCATCGCCCAAGCGGCCCAGCTACTGCCCGATGCGGTGGTGCTGGAAATCGGCGCGGGCACCGGGTTGCTCACCGAAGCGCTCCTCCCACATGCGTCCCGCGTGATTGCAGTTGAAATCGAGCGCGAGCTGGCTGCGCAGCTGCGGGAACGCTTCGCCGCGGACGATGCGGTCAGCGTGGTAAGCGCGGATGCGCTTGCCTTGGATTTCGCTGAATTGGACCTGCCCGCCTGTCACGTCGTCGCCAACCTGCCCTTTAGCATTGGCACGCGGCTGCTGATCGAGTTGCTCGAATCGTCGACGCCGCCGCTGAGCCTGACGGTCTTGCTCCAGCGCGACGTCGTCGATCGCGTGTGCGCGTCTCCTGGAACGATGCGGCTGCTGACGGTGATCGTGCAATCGCTGGCACAGCCGCAGCGGCTGTTCGATGTGCCGCCCGGGGCGTTCCGGCCCCGCCCCAAAGTCACCTCCAGCCTTCTGCGCCTGCAGCCGAGGCCCCTCGACGCCCAAGCGCGAGCCGCGGTATCGCGGCGTATTGCCGCCGCCAGGCGCGCGTTTCGGCAGCCGCGCAAGCAGTTGAGCAATGCCCTGGGAGCTCCCCCCGGCATCGGCGTCGCGCTGGCGGACCGGGGCATCGATCCCAGGCGGCGGCCCGAGACGCTCTCGCTGGAGGAATGGGACGTTGTGGCCGACGCGCTCGCGGCCGATCCCGCAGCCGCAGCGACTCAGCCGATGGCCAGGTGAGCTGGCTTAAGCGCTTCCGGCGCGATTCCACAAAGGCAGATCTAGAGTTTTTGATCGTCGGCCTGGGCAATCCGGGCCCCGAATATGCCCGCACCCGACACAACGCGGGGTTTGAGGTTTGCGATCACCTCGCCGAGCAGGGGCGGGACTGGCGCCGCACCCGCGGGGCGGATGCATGGCAAGGCGCCGTGGCCGACGTGGAGGTCACGCTGCTCAAGCCGAGGGCCTATGTCAACGCGTCCGGGCCGGCGGTGCACCGCGCCCTACGCTCCGCGGGACTTGCGCCCGACCGCCTGATCGTCGTGCACGACGATCTCGACCTGGCGTTTGGGCGTGTGCGCGTGCGTAACGGCGGCTCGTCAGGCGGACATCGTGGCGTGGAGTCAATCCTGCGGGCCCTGGGCGGAGCGGAATTCCTGCGCGTAAAGATCGGGATTGGCCGCCCGCCGCCAAATATGGATCCGGCGGAGTATGTGCTTCAGCGATTTGCCGCGTCCGAGCGGGGGACAATCGAAGAAGCGCTGAGCCACGCCGCGGATGCGGCAAGGGCGTTGCTGACCCGGCCGGTAGCCGAGGTCATGCAAGAGGTGAACCAACGCAATGCAGCTATCCGACCTCGCAACTGAATTCGCCGCCGAGCCGACGCTGGCAGCAGCGTTGGCGGCGGCTGAGCCGCGGCGCGATCCGCTCACCGTCGAGCTGCGTGACGCGCTCAAGCCCTTGTACGCCGCGTTGCTGGTCGAACGGCTCCAGCGACCGCTCATCATCGTGACCGCCGAAGAGGCGCGGGCGGGCGAGCTGGCACACGACATCGGCATGTGGGCCGGCGACGTGCCGGTCTTGCATTTTCCCGACGTGGACCAGCCCGCGTTCGCCATGCTGGCCATCAATCACGATCTCCTCGCGCGGCGGGTCGCGGTGATGGGCCGGCTGGTGCACGCCACCGATCGCGATCCCATCGTTGTGGTCGCGTCGGCGCGGGCACTGATGCGCCGGCTCATGCCGGTGGACGAATTCAAGGGCCACTACCTCACCCTCGCGCCTGGCGCCGTCACCGATCTCGACGCCCTGACCCGACGTCTCGTCAGCCTGGGATACGAGTCGACGCCGCTCGTCGAACGGCCGGGCGAGTTTGCCCATCGCGGCGGCATCGTGGATATCTTTCCCCCCGGCGCCGACCTGCCGGTGCGCGTTGACTTCTTTGGCGACGAGATCGAGTCGGTGCGCACGTTCGATCCCGACTCGCAGCGCTCGCTGCGGCCGGCTCCCGAATTGATCATCACCCCGGCTAGTGAGGTGCCAATCTGGCTCGGCACTCAGGTTGCCGGGCGCCTGCGCGCCATGCAGCTCGACGACCTTCGCCCCGAGGACCGCCAAACCTGGCGCAGCCACCTCGACCGGCTCGAAGGCGGCGAGTACTTCGATGACGCCGCCTTCTACACCACCAGCCTGCTGCCTGATGCGGTGTCGCTGCTCGACTACGCGCCGCGGGGAACCTGCGTGGTCGACGAACTCGAGCAGCTGCGACTTGCCGCGCGCGACGCCGAACGCGCCGCGGAGCAGAACCGGGAGCGCCTGGCGGCCAGTGGCGAGCTCCCGGCGGATTTCGCCTCGCCGCTGTTTGCCGCGTCCACCGTGATCGAGCGCGCTGAACAGGCAAGCGTGCGGCTGACCTTCGTCCCGAGCTTGCCCGGCGCCGCCGACGGGCTGCGAACCGTCATCGAGGACTTCGGCCCCGTCCCGTCATATGCGGGGCGCCTGCGACGCCTCTCCGACGACCTGGACGCGCTGCGGCGCGATGGCCGCCGCGTGGTGATCGTGAGCTATCAAGGACGCCGCCTGCAGCGGCTGCTGCTCGATCAGGCGTTGCCGACGGCAGCGCTCGAAGACATGGAGCAGTTGGGCGCCGCCGGTTCCATCAGCGTGCTTAGCGGCACCCTCAGTGAGGGACTGCGCCACGACGGCCTGCACCTGACCGTCATAACCGACGCCGAGGTCTTCGGCCGCCGGCGCATCCGGCGCGGACGCCGTTCGCGGCACGGCGCCGAGCGGACTTTTCTCGCCGACCTCCAGCCCGGTGACTTCGTGGTGCACGTCGACCATGGCGTGGCGCGCTTCACGGGCATCGTGCAACTCCAAGACACCGGCGGCGCGCGCGAGTACCTGCTCTTGCAGTACCAGGGCGACGATCGCCTCTACGTGCCGGTGGATCAGGTCGCCAGAGTGCAGAAGTTCGTTGGCATGAGCGACGCGGAGCCGAATCTCAGCCGCCTCAATACCGCCGACTGGCAGCGCGCCAAGCGACGCGCGCGCAAGTCGGCCGAATCGATCGCGGCGGAGCTGCTCGAGATCTACGCCGCGCGCGAACTCGCCACGGGCATGGCGTTCGGCCCGGACTCCTCCGCCCAGCGCGAGTTCGAGGAAGCGTTCGCATTCATCGAGACGCCCGACCAGCTCACGGCCATCGCCGATGCCAAGACCGACATGGAGCGAGAGCGCCCCATGGACCGTTTGGTGGCGGGCGACGTCGGCTATGGCAAAACCGAGGTGGCCCTGCGCGCGGCCTTCAAGGCCGCAATGGACGGCCGGCAAGTGGCGGTATTGGTGCCGACCACGATCCTGGCGCAGCAGCACTTCGACACCTTCGTCTCACGCCTCACGGACTATCCCGTCAAGGTCGAGTTGCTCAGCCGATTCCGCAGCCGGCGCGAGCAGGCGGACGTTCTGGCCGGGCTCACCTCGGGCGACGTCGACATCGTCATCGGCACGCATCGACTCCTGCAAAGCGACGTGTCATTTGCCGACCTGGGGCTGATCGTCGTCGACGAAGAACAGCGTTTCGGCGTCGCGCACAAGGAGCGCCTCAAGGCGCTGCGCAAGAACGTGGACGTGCTCACGCTCACGGCAACCCCGATCCCGCGCACGCTGCACATGGCGCTGGCCAGCCTGCGCGAGATCAGCGTCATCGAGTCGCCGCCCGAGCAGCGCCTCGCCGTGAAGACTTACGTCACCACCTACAACGACGAGATCGTGCGGGACGCCGTCCGCTCCGAACTGGCGCGCGGGGGCCAGGTCTATTTCCTGCACAACCGGGTGCAAACGATCTATACCTGGCAGCGCCGCCTGCAGGACCTGCTGCCGAATGTCGAGATGCTCGTGGCGCATGGCCAGATGCCGCCGGTGGAACTCGAAGAGGTGATGTACCGCTTCGCTCGGGGCGACGCCCAAGTACTGGTGGCCACCGCCATCATCGAGAACGGGCTGGACATTCCGAATGTGAACACCATCGTCGTCAACGATGCGTGGCAGTTCGGCCTGGCGCAGCTGTATCAGCTGCGGGGCCGCGTCGGTCGGGCCGCCGCGCAGGCCTATGCCTATTTCATGTATCAGAAAGGGCACACCCTCACCGAGCAGGCCCAAAAGCGCATGCAGACGATTCTGGAAGCATCCGAGCTCGGAGCCGGCTTCCGCATCGCGATGCGCGACCTCGAGATCCGCGGCGCCGGGAATCTGCTTGGGGCTGAGCAGCACGGCCACATGAGCGCCGTCGGCTTTGATCTGTACTCCCGCATGTTGGGGGAAGCCGTGGACCGGCTGCGGGGCGAGACGCCGGAGCCCGAGCCGCCGGCCGCCGTGGTGGACCTGCCGCTCGACGCGTTTCTCCCGGACGCGTACATGGGGTCATACGCCACCAAGGTGCGTGAGTATCAGCGGCTGGCCCGGCTGCGCGGGGTCGACGAAGTCGAGGCGGCAATTGCCGACATCCGGGATCGGTTTGGCGAACTCCCCCGGCCCGTGGACAATCTGGCGTATCTGCTGCGGATCAAAGCCCGGGCCCAGGCATTGAGGTTCGCCGCCGTGACAACCTACGGCCGCGAGCTCATCATCAAGGCGCCGGCGGACTTCGTGCCGAGCCCCATGGTGATGCTCAAGGCGACGCGCTGGGGAGTCAAACGTGGGCAGGCAGGGCTCGTGTGGCCCGACTTCGCGAGGGATGCACAATGGCAGGCCAAGCTCATGGGGCTGCTTGACGACTTCGTACGCTGGGATGCGCTGGCGCCGGCATCGTCGTAGCCTCGGCGAGCGTTCGCACACATCCACTAGGCAAGGAAACTTGACGCGACATGGCTGCGCGTAAACGCGCCAAGACAAAAACGGCTGGGACCGGAGCGCCAAAGAACCTTGTCGTCGTGGAGTCGGGCGCCAAGGCCGCCACGCTGCAGCGCTTTCTGGGGTCGGAGTACAAGGTCGTGGCGTCGGTGGGTCACGTGCGCGACCTTCCGGCCAGCGCCGCCCAGGTGCCCAAGAGCCTCAAGAGCAAGAGCTGGGCGACGCTGGCGGTCAACGTGGACGAGGGATTCCGTCCGGTTTACATAATCCCCGCCGACAGAAAGCGCGTCATCGCCCAGCTGCGAAGCGAGCTCAAGAACGCCCAAGCGTTCTTGGTTGCGACGGACGAGGATCGGGAGGGCGAGGCAATTGCCTGGCACCTGGTTGAGGTTCTGAAGCCTAAAATGCCGATCCGGCGCATGGTCTTTCATGAGATCACGCGCTCCGCCGTCGAGGAAGCGCTGGAGCGCACGCGCGACATCGACGAGCACTTGGTACACGCGCAGGAATCCCGTCGGGTGCTCGACCGCCTGATTGGCTACCTCGTATCGCCGGTCCTTTGGAAAAAGGTGCAAAGCGGGTTGTCCGCCGGTCGCGTGCAGACACCGGCGTTGCGGCTCATCGTGGACCGGGAACGTGAACGCATGGCCTTCGTCCGCGCGGCGTACTGGGGCTTGACGGCCACGCTGGCGCCGGCCGACCGGCCGGCCGCCGCCTTTCCAGCCCGTCTGGTCAGTCTGAACGGCATTGACGTCGCGGTCGGCGAAGATTTCGACCCAGCCACGGGAAATGTGCTGGAGGGTCGCTCCGTTCGACGCCTGAGTGAGGGCGACGCGCGCGGCGTTGCCGACGCGCTTGCCGACGCGAAGTTCCGCGTGGTCACGGTGGACAAGAGTCCAGTCACACGCCGTCCGGCGCCGCCGTTCATCACGTCAACGCTACAGCAAGCCGCCTCAGGTCGATTGCGTTTCAGCGCGCGCCAGACGATGCGCGTTGCCCAGCAGCTCTATGAGAGCGGCTACATCACCTACATGCGCACGGACTCACCCACGCTGTCTCAGCAGGCGATTTCGGCGGCGAGGGCCGAGGTTGGCGAAAGAGTCGGCGACAAGTACCTCCCCGAGAAGGCACGGCGCTATCGCGCGCGCACTTCGAGGGCCCAAGAGGCCCATGAAGCCATCCGGCCCGCCGGCGAACGCTTCCGGGACCCGAACGACCTGGGGAACGACGTGGACGCCGATGGGCGGCGCCTCTACAACTTGATATGGCAACGCACGCTCGCTTCACAGATGCGTGACGCACAACTCGAAAGGACACGCGTCCTGGTCGAGGCCGCCGCCGGCGCCGACGGCGCCGCCGTGCTTCAGGCCAACGGCCAAGTTGTGCTGTTCGACGGCTTCCTGCGGGTCTACGGCGCCGGCGAGCGCGACGACGACCGCATCCTGCCGGACTTGGCCGACGGCGATCAACTCGCGGTGCACGCCATCGAACCCACCGACCACGAGACGCGCCCGCCCGATCGCTGGACCGAGGCCAGCCTGATTCGCGAGCTGGAGCGGCTGGACATCGGGCGCCCATCCACCTACGCCACGATTCTGGAGACGATTCAGGACAAATACGTGGCGCGCAAGGGTGCGGCGCTGGTCCCCCGGTGGCATGCGTTCGCCGTGATTCAGCTCATGACGTCGCATTTCCCCGAGTTGGCGGACGCTGGGTTTACCGCTCGCATGGAAGACGGGCTGGACCGGGTTGCCGCCGGCAAGCTCGATCCGCTGCCCTGGCTGTCGGCGTTCTATTTCGGGGCCGATGGCGCGGCGGCGAACGGCGACGACGCGATGCTCGGCGACGGTCTGCACCACCGCGTCGATTCGAGTTGGGAGGCCATCGACGCCCGCGAGATTTGCACGATCCCGCTGGCTGGGGCGAACGGATCGCGACTCGCGGTCCGGATTGGGCGCTACGGCCCCTTCATCGAATCGTCCGAGAGCGAAAGGCGAGCGCGGGTGCCCGACGACCTGGAACCCGACCAGTTGACCGCCGATGCTGCGGCTGCGTTGCTAGAGCAGGCAGCTCGCGTGGATCAGCCACTTGGGACCGATCCGGAGTCCGGGCTGCCCATCTTTCTGAAGCAGGGTCGCCGAGGCGCGTATCTCCAGCGTGGCGACGGCCAAGCCGGGTCTGGGGCCGGCGGGCGGAAGCGCCCGCAGACCACCAGCGTGTGGCCCACGATCGAACCCGAGTCGATCACGCTCGATCAGGCGCTGGAGCTGCTCGCCTACCCAAAGACGTTGGGCACGCACCCCGAAGCCGGCCAGGACGTGACCGTGCAGGACGGCCCCTACGGCCCGTACGTGAAGTGCGGCAGCGAGTCCCGCAGCCTGCCCGGACGCGGCGATGCGCGGTACGCCAAGCTGGCGTCCATCGAGTTGGCTGAGGCCCTGGAAGTGCTTCGCACGCCGCGACAGACGCGTCGGGGGCGTGAGCAGGCTGCGCCGCTGGCCGAGCTCGGCGCGCACCCAACGTCACAGGCGACCATCACCCTTCGCGACGGTCGCTACGGCCCGTACGTCACGGACGGCACGCTCAACGCGAGCGTTCCCAAGGATCGCGATCCGTCCTCGGTCACCCTGGCAGAGGCGGTGGAGTTGCTGGCGGCCCGCGCCGAGCGGGTGGCGGCCGGATCGGGCGGCCGCCGCGGAAGATCGGGCGGGCGGCGACGGGCGTGACCATCCCGGCGGGCGCGGGTCCGCTTCGCGCCCCGCCTGCGATATGCTTGGGGCGCGCCCGGCCTGTCCGGGCAAATACACACGCCGTCTGACCTGCTGCGCCCTGCCGTGCAAGCGGTTGGCAGCCGGGCCGACGACGGCGGATGAGCTAAGGGCAGACGAAAGGACGATGCGGCATGGCAATCGCGACCATGCGTGACCTGCTGGAAGCCGGCGTGCACTTCGGGCACCGCACGCCCCGGTGGAACCCGAAGATGCGGCCATTCATCTTCGGGGCCCGCGGCGGCATTCACATCGTAGATCTGCAACACACCGTGCGTGGGCTGATGGCCGCGCAGGCGTTCGTCCGATCGGTGGCCGCCGAAGGGGGCGAGATCATCTTCGTCGGCACCAAGCAGCAGGCTCAGGAGGTGGTGCGCGAGGAGGCCGATCGCTGCGGGGCGCACTACGTCGTGCATCGCTGGCTCGGCGGAACGCTGACCAACTTCGATACGCTGCGGACGCGGGTGCAGCGCCTGCGTGAGCTGCAAGCGCGCCAACAAGCCGGCGACTTCGAGCGCTTGTCGAAGAAGGCCGCGCACGCCCATGAGATTGAGACGGCCCGGCTTGAGAAGCGCATGGGGGGGATTCGCAACCTGTCGCGACTGCCTGCCGCGCTATTCATCATTGACCCGAAGCGCGAGGCAATTGCCGTCAAGGAGGCTCGCCGTCTGAGCATCCCGATCATCGCGCTCACCGACACGAACTGTGACCCGGACATCGTCGACTACGTAGTTCCAGGGAATGACGACTCGATCCGCGCCGTGCGAGCGATTAGCGAGCAGATCGCCAACGCCGTCCTGGGCGGTCGCGAAGAGCATGAGCGGCGGGCAGCCGAGCGTGCGGTGCAAGCCGCCCGTGAAGCCGAAGCCGCCATGCTCGAGGCGGCGGGGGAAACGGCGCCGGCGACCGCAGCCAGCGGCTCCCGGGGAGCCGGCCAATCCGCGGCCACACCGGCCGCGACGCCGGCAGGCTCCGACGCCGCGCCGGCTCGGCGTCCCGCCCGTCCCGGTGGACGGCCCGCGGCAAGGCCTGGCCGAGCGCCGCGCGGCCGGCGCAAGCCGCGCGCCGCACCTTCATCTCCGACCTCCCCCCCACCGCCGCAGGATTCCAGCAATGCCTAAGGTGTCAATCGAAAACATCCGCGCGCTCCGGGCCGAGACAGGGGCCGGCGTCATGGACGTGAAGCGAGCGCTCGAGGATGCCGGCGGATCGATGGACGGTGCTCGAGCGTTGCTGCGCGAGCGGGGACTGGAGCTCACCGCCAAGCGCGCCGCCCGCGAGACGGGCGAAGGCATCATCGAGGCCTACGTGCATCCCGGTCGCCCGCTGGGCGCGCTGATCGAGCTTCGCTGCGAGACCGACTTTGTCGCCCGCACGCCGGAGTTCACGGCCCTAGCTCACGACCTCGTCATGCACATCGCGGCGATGGCGCCCGAGCGCGTCGCCGACGAGGACGCCGGCAATGGGCACGCCTTGCTCGATCAGCCGTGGTTTCGAGACACGTCTCGCCAGGTGCGCGAGGTCGTGCAAGACGTTGAGGCACGGGTCGGAGAACGCATTCAGGTCACGCGGTTCATTCGCTACGAGATATAGCGCCTGCGACGGAGCGCCGGCACGGGGGACAGCAGTGCGAGCCCACACATATCAGCGCGTGCTCCTGAAGATCGGCGGCGAATCGCTTGCCGGTGAAGACGGATTCAGCATTGAGCCCGACCGGGCGCGCGCCGTGGCCGAGCGGATCGTCGAAGCGCGCGCGCTCAACGTTGAGATCGCCATCGTCATCGGCGGCGGCAACTTCTGGCGCGGCGGCGAAATGCCGACGATGGCCCGTTCGACGGCCGACTACATCGGCATGCTCGGCACGGTGATGAACGCCCTGGCGCTGCAGGAGGCGCTCGAGAGCGTCGACGTTCCCACCAGGGTCCAAACGGCCATCGAGATGCGCGAGGTGGCGGAGCCCTACATCCGGCGCAAGGCCATGGCCCACCTTGAGCAGGGGCGCGTGGTCATCTTTGCCGCCGGCACGGGCAACCCGTTCTTCACCACGGACACGGCCGGCGCCTTGCGCGCGATGGAGATCAACGCGCAAGCGCTGCTCAAGGCAACCAAGGTCGACGGCGCGTATACCGACGACCCGGAGTTGAATCCCGACGCGACGCGGCTCGATGAGGTCACGTATCTCGAAGCGCTCAATCGAGGATTGCGGATCATGGATGCGACGGCGTTCAGCCTCTGCATGGACAACGACCTGCCGATTGTGGTCTTTCGGCTTGAGGACCCGGGCAGCTTGCAGCGCGTGCTCACCGGCGAGCGCGTGGGTACAGTGATCGCGGCATGAGCGCGCTGATCGACGAATTCTTGTCGGACGCGGCGCACCGCATGCGGCAGGCGGTGAAGCATCTCGAACAGGAGCTGCTGGCCACGCGCACCGGCCGCGCCTCCCCCGCGCTGGTGGAGAACCTCAGCGTCGACTACTACGGCCAGCCGACGCCGCTCAAGCAAATCGCCGGCATCTCTGCGCCGGAGGTGCGGTTGCTGGTGATCCAACCCTGGGACAAGTCCGCCGTTCCCGATATCGAACGCGCCATCCTCAAGTCCGATCTCGGCATCACGCCGTCAAACGATGGCAGCGTGATCCACTTGCCAATTCCGCCCCTCAGCGAAGACCGCCGCCGCGACCTGGTGAAGATCGTCCGCGGCCGGGTCGAATCGGCGCGCGTGGCGGTTCGCAACATCCGGCGCGACGTGCACGACGACCTCCGCGACCTGTCGCGCCAAAAGGAGGCCTCCGAGGACGAGGTCCACCGCGGGGGGCAGCAGCTGCAGCAGCTGACCGACCGGCACATTGCCGCCGTCGACGCCGCCGGCACGCGCAAGGAAACCGAGGTGATGACCGTCTGAATGCCAGCACAGCCGTGACTGGTAGCGACGCTCCGGTCCCCGCCCACGTGGCCGTCATCATGGACGGGAACGGTCGCTGGGCGCGCGGCCGCCGCTTGCCGCGAACGGCAGGCCACCGCGAGGGAGCGCTGCGGGTGCGCGGGATCGCCGAGGCGTGCATCGACGTCGGCATCTCCGCCCTGACGATCTTTGCCTTCTCCACGGAGAACTGGGACCGCCCACACGATGAGGTCGACGTGCTGATGGCCTTGATTCCCGAGCGCCTCGAGGCCGAACGCGACACGATCTTTCGGAACGACGTGCGCATTCGCGTGCTCGGCGAGATCGAGACGCTGCCCCTGGCCGACCGCTTGGCCGTGCGGACTATCGTCCGCCAGACCGCGAAGCACCAAGCGTTGACGCTCAACATCGCCTTCAACTACGGCGGTCGCTCCGAGATTCTCCGGGCCGTGCGCAACATCATTCGCGACGGCATCTCGCCCGAAGACGTGAGCGAGGACCTGTTCGCGTCGTACCTCTACACGAGCGAGATTCCCGATCCGGACCTCGTCATCCGCACGGCGGGGGAGCAGCGCTTGAGCAATTTCCTCATCTGGCAGGCGGCGTACGCCGAGCTCTACTCCACGCCGACGCTGTGGCCCGATTTCACCCGCGACGAGTTCGACAAGGCCCTGGCCACGTACCGACAACGCGAACGCAAGTTCGGGCGCGTGACAGAGCCGCCGCGCGTCGTCAGCGACCTGCTCTCCGGATAGCCCCCGCTGCGCGCGCGCGTCGTCAGCGGTGCCGTCCTCGTCCCGGGCGTTGTGGCGCTCGTCTGGTGGCATTCGGCGGCGCTGGCGGTTCTCGCGATCGTCGCGGCCGCACTGACGGCGCACGAAATGGCGCACCTCCTGCTGCCCAACCCACGACAGCACCTGCGCGCGCTGGCACCGGCGCTTGGGGCCTTGGTCGTAGCGCTGGCGGCGCTGCCCGAGGGTGACCGTGTGTGGCTGGGGGCGCTCACGACCTCCCTGCTTGCGGCCGGGCTCATCGCCCAATTGGGTACGGTCGAGCGACACCGTTTTGGCGACTGGGCGCTCGCGGCGGCGGCCGGCGGTTACGTGGGCGGCTTGCTGGGGCTTGCCGTGGTCCTGCGCGCGTCGCCCGACGGGTTCGCCTGGACCCTGCTGGCGCTGGTCGTCACCTGGGCCTATGACTCGCTGGCGTTTATGACCGGTCGGAGCATCGGGCGCCACGGCTTCATGACGCACATCTCACCGCGGAAGACCTGGGAGGGCGTCGCCGGAGGCACCGCCGCCAGCATCGCCGCCACGGCGGCCTTCCTGCCGTTTCTGCCGATCGAGGGGTGGCAGGTGGTCCCATTGGGTCTGGCATGGGCCGCCGCCGCACAGACGGGCGACCTGGTGGCCTCGATGATCAAGCGGGACGCCGGCGCGAAGGACAGCGGCCGGTTGATCCCCGGCCATGGTGGTATGTTGGATCGCGTGGACGGCCTGCTGTTCGTGGTGCCGGCCGTGTTCGCCGCCGCCCACTTCATCACCTAGCCGCCCCGACGCGCGAGCACACCGCCGGCCGCATTTCCGGAGCGCCTCGTGAGTACGGCACGCAAGCGAATCGTGATCCTCGGCGCGACAGGATCCATCGGCTGCCAAACGCTCGATGTCGTCCGCGCGCACCCTGATCTCTTCGAGGTCGTTGGGCTCACGTGCAACAGCAGCTGCGATCTCATGGTCCAGCAGATCACGGAGTTCGACGTGCCGGCGGCGTGCCTGCGGGACATGTCGGGCGCAACGATGGCGTGGCCGGCGTCGTGCGAGCGGTTGCCCTACCCGGAGGGTCTGGAGCATCTCGCAGCGCGCGGCGACGTGGACATCGTCGTGGTGGCGACGGTGGGCGAGGTCGGGTTCCTACCGACTGAAGCCGCCCTGCGGGCGGGCAATACCGTCGCCCTGGCGAGCAAGGAACTGCTGGTGATGGGCGGCCGGCTGTTCCGTGACCTCGCCGACAGCACCGGGGCCCAAATCCTGCCCATCGACAGCGAGCACAGCGCCCTCTGGCAGTGCCTGGCGGGCGAAGCCACCGGAGCGATTCGCCGCCTGATCCTCACGGCATCCGGCGGGCCGTTTCGCGAGACCGACGCCGCCGTCGTGCGCGACGCGACCGCCAAGGAGGCGCTCAAGCATCCAAACTGGGTGATGGGGCCGAAGATCACCGCCGACTCAGCCAGCCTGATGAACAAAGGGCTCGAGGTCATCGAGGCGCACTGGTTGTTCGATATTCCCTACGACCGCATCGAGGTGATCATTCATCCGGAATCGATCGTGCATTCCATGGTCGAATTCCACGACGGCTCGCTGAAGGCCCAGCTTGGGACGCCGGACATGCGCCTACCCATCCAATATGCGTTGGGATACCCCGAGCGGCTGAATGCCGCACATTCCAGCCTGGAGTTGGGCGAACTCCGCCAGTTGCGATTCGAGACGCCGGACTTGGAGCGGTTCCCCCTGCTGCGCGCGGCCATGGACGCCGGGCGAGCCGGTGGCACGGCGCCCGCCACGTTGTGCGGCGCCGATGACGCCGCGGTCGAGATCTTCCTGCGCGGCGACTTACGCTTCGGAGCGATGGTCGACATCGTGCTGGACGCCATGGCGTCGACGCCGGTGCGGCCGTTGGACTCGCTCGAGGCCGCGCTCGAAGCCCACCGCGAGGGGGCCGAGCACGTACGCCGGAGCGCTGCGACCGCGCCGTGAATCCGATCCAGGCTCTGCTGGATTCCGGGGCAAGCGCTTTGGTCGTTATCCCCCTCTTTCTCGCGCTGCTCACGCTCATCGTCTTTGTGCACGAGATGGGGCACTACGCCGTCGCGCGCCGGTTTGGCGTCGCCGTGCATACGTTCGCGATCGGCCTGCCGCCGCGACTGTGGTCGCGCCTGCGCGGTGACGACGCCATCCCCGCCGAGCCACTCGCTCAAGATGCGGCGCCGCGCGTCGACGGCACGGTGCGGCTGGCGGGTACGACCGACCCGGATCAACCCACGCTGCGCGGCGCCATTCTCCTGTATGACGCGACCGCCCTGCCGACACGCGCGGAGCTGAGCGCCGCTCAGGCGGCCGGCGCCGTGGGAGCCATTCTGGCGGTGCCGCCAGAGCTGACCGAGCATCTGTCCGGCGCCAATGAACTGGCGCTGCCGGTGGTCCGGGTCGATCCGGCAACGGGGACGGCCATCGCCGCTCGGCGGCGCACTGGTGAGCTCCAGGCAGAGCTTCGCCGGGATCAGGATGCGGCCTTCAGCACGAGCGGAGCTTCCATTCACCTCGGCGGCACACGCTTCGCCATCAACGCCTTGCCGCTGGGCGGCTACGTGCGCTTGGCCGGGGAGTCTGGCGATTTCGACGCGCCGCAGGGGTTTTCGCGTCGCCCGCCGTGGCAGCGCGCGCTGATCCTCGTTGCCGGTCCCCTGATGAATTTTCTGCTCGCGCCGATCCTCTTCACGATGGGCTCGCTGATTGCCGACGAGGTTGGGGCGCAGATCGTGGACGTCGCCGCGGCCTCACCCGCGGAGAGCGCGGGGCTGCTGGCCGGCGACCGCATCCTGGCGGTTGACGGCGCCACGGCCGCGAGCGTGAGCGATGTGATCCGCGCCTTGGACGGCTCGGCCGGACGACCGGTCACGTTTGAACTTCAACGCGGCCCGGCCACCGTCACCGTGCGCGCGGTTCCACGCGAGGAGCCGCCGCCGGGTGAAGGCCCGCTCGGCATTCGCATCGGCACGGTGCGCGAACCCGCGCCGCTCCCCACCGCCGTTACGCGCGGGTTCACGCGCACCATCGTCGCGCTCGGCTTGCTGCCGCTGGCCATTGGCGAGTGGATCGGCGGCGGCGCCGCGGTCCAGGTCTCCGGTCCCGTGGGAATCGCCTCGGTCGTTGACCAAGCGGCGCGTAGTGGTCTCGAGACTGTGCTCTTCCTGGGAGCGCTGCTCTCGGCGCAGATCGGACTGATCAATCTGTTCCCGTGGCCCGGTCTGGACGGGGGCCGACTGGTGTTCGTGGGGTTCGAGTGGCTCACCGGCCGGCGGCTGAGTCCGCGCCGCGAGGCCGCCTTCCATTTCGTGGGCATCATGCTGCTCATGGCGCTTGCGGTGGTCGTCACGGTCAGTGACGTGCAGCGACTGGCGGGGTTCTAGCGCGACGCATAACTGGAGTCTATCCGCGGAACCGGCTACGCTCGGAGCGGCCCACGTTCGTGCCTGCGCAATTGCATAGCGAGGTGAAGCTGCTGTGATACGGCGCCGAGGGTCATTCCCCATCAAGGTGCGGGACGTTGAGATTGGCGGCGGAGCGCCCGTCAGCGTCCAGTCGATGACGATCACCGACACGCGCGACGCCGCCGCCACGCTCGCCCAAATCAACGAGCTCGTCGAAGCCGGCTGCGACATCGTGCGCGTGGCCGTGCCGGACAAGTACGCCGCCGAGGCGCTCAGCGACATCCGCGCTGGCACCGATGCGCCACTCGTGGCGGACATTCACTTTGACCACCGGCTGGCCCTCATGGCCGCCGAGGCCGGCATGGACTGCCTGCGCATCAACCCGGGCAACATCGGTGGGCGCGAGAAGGTCGAGGCCGTCGTTCGCGCCTGCAAGGAGCGCGAGATTCCAATTCGAATCGGGGTGAATGCTGGGTCGATTCAGGAGGCATGGTCCAAGAAGATCGACCGCCGGCCGGAAGGCCACGAACTCGTGGAGGCCATGGTCGAAGACGCGCTCGAGCACGTAAAGATTCTCGAGGACCTCAACTTCGATCAGATCAAGATTTCGCTCAAATCGTTCGAGGTCGACGTGACCATCGACGCCTACAAGGTGATCGCGCAGCACACCATGTACCCCTTTCACATCGGGATTACGGAATCCGGACCGCCGCGCACCGGCATCATCCGCTCGGCCGTCGGGCTGGGAAGTCTGCTCGCCGACGGCTACGGCGACACCATGCGCGTGTCGCTGACCACCGACCCGGTCGAGGAAGTCTTTGTCGCCAACGAGATTCTCAAGGTGCTGGGGCTGAAGGAAGCCGGCCCGACGATGGTCTCCTGTCCGTCCTGCGGTCGGTGCGAGATCGATCTCTTCGGATTGTCCGACGCGGTCGAAGAGGTGATGGGCACGATCAAGGAACCGCTCAAGGTTGCCGTGATGGGCTGTGTCGTCAACGGTCCGGGTGAGGCCATGGACGCGGACATTGGCATTGCCGGCGGCAGGGGACGCGGCGTGATCTTCCGCAAGGGCGAAATCCTGCGCACGGTGGACGAATCCGACATGCTGCCTGTGCTCACGGACGAGATCCGCAAGCTGGAAGCCGAGTTCGTCGCCAACGGCGATTCGTCCAACTAGCGCACGCGGTAGTCGACGAGCGCAAATCAGTTGGCGCGGCGCGCTGGAGCGCACGTAATCTATGCCCCGGCTTGAGCGGGCCAACGGCCGCCCGTGATCGTCTCGGGCAACCCCAAGTAGGAGATTCATGACCTCGATGCTGGCCGTGCGCAAGGCTGCGCCAACCCGCGGTATCGAGTTGGCCGAATTGCCGCGTCCGCAACCCGCCCCCGATGAGCTCCTGATTAAGGTGCGGCGCACCGGCATCTGCGGCTCGGACAAGCATCTCTACCTGTGGGACGAATGGGCCGCCGGCAACTACCCCACGCCCTTCACGCTGGGCCACGAGCTCGTCGGCGAGGTCGCGGAGATCGGCTCCCAGGTGCAGGGCTTCGAGCCGGGTGACGTCGTGGCCATCGAGAGTCACGTCTTCGACGGCACCTGCCGCCCCTGCCGCACGGGCAATGCGCACGTGTGCGAAAACCTGCGCATTCTCGGCATCGACGTGTCGGGCGGATTCGCGGACTACGCCGCCGTTCCGATGCGGCTCGCCTGGCGCGTGCCGCCGACGATTCCCTTGGACCGGGCGGTCCTTTTCGAGCCCTTGGGCAATGCCGTGCACGCCACCATGCGCTACGACGTATCCGGTCAGCCGGTGGCGGTCTACGGGTGCGGGCCCATGGGGCTTATGGCCATCGCCGTGGCCTACACGGCAGGGGCCTACCCGATCGTGGCAACCGACGTTTCAGCCTATCGCCGCACGCTGGCCGAGCAGATGGGCGCCCACGTGACGGTGGACGCCGCGGCCCCGTCCGTCGAAGGGGATATCGTGGACGCCCTCGGTGAGCGCCCCACCGTCAGCTTGGAAATGTCGGGGCACCCCACAGCGCTGCGGCAGGCTCTGCGCGTCTCGGCCAACGCCGGCAAGATCGTGTTCCTGGGCATTCCGCCCAAGCCCATCACCATCGACCTGGCCGAGGAGTTCATGTTCAAGGGGTTGGAAGCCTACGGCGTCACCGGGCGGTTGATTTGGGACACGTGGTACCGCACCGAGGCCTTCCTGCAAACCCATGGCGACGTCCTCGAACCGCTTGTCACCCACACATTTGCCCTGCGCGACTTCGAAGACGCCATGCAACTGGTGCTCTCCGGCGACTGCGGCAAGGTGCTGATCGATATCGACGCTTAGCCGATCGTCAGCAACGCCACGCCGACGGCGCTGATCAGCAGACCCCCAATCGAGTAGCGTCCAGGCCGCTCGCGCAAGATCACGCTGCTCAGCACGCGCTACCCCGCTCCGCGGCACGGCGCGTATGACGAGTACGTCCCCGCCGCCGATCCCAAGGGCGACGGCGGCCAGGATGGCGAACAGATTCGACAGGGGCATGGCCGCGGCCTCGCCCCAGCGGCCGCCCACCGTGACGATCCGCGCGAAGGCAATCGCGGGCGCGACGGTGCGCACGGCGGAGATTTGCAGCGCCCCGTGGCGCGCGGTCAATGAGCGCAAGGCGACGATACTTGCTGCCCAGGAGAAGGCGGCGCCCAGCACCAAGAGCTCCGCTATGCAACTCTCCCAGCGGCACGACGCGTCGCCATTCGCGGGGACGGTGTGCGCAGCGTACGGTGCCGCAGGCGAGGTGCGCGGAGTGTCAGGCTTGGGTAGTACCATCGCCTGATAGTTCGGCTTTTGTACGGTCTGAATCGGCGCGGTCGAGGGGGAGGCTGGGGCGTGGCGGCGTGAGCACAACAACGCTGACACCGCTGCGGCGCCAATATCTTGACATAAAGCGCCAGCACCCCGAGGCGCTTCTGTTCTTTCGGCTCGGCGATTTCTACGAGCTGTTCGACCGCGACGCGGAGATTGCCGCCGCGGAGCTGCAGATCGTCCTCACCTCGCGCGACTTTGGCCGCAGTGGTCGCGCGCCGATGTGCGGCGTGCCCCACCACGCCGTGGCCGGCTATATCGCCAAGCTCGTCGAGGCCGGGCATCGGGTGGCGGTATGCGACCAGGTGAACGCCTCCGTCAATGGGCTCGTCGATCGCGCGGTCACCCGCGTGATCACGCCGGGCACGGTCGTCGACGAAGACATGCTGCGGCCGCAGGCGAACAACTATCTCGCGGCAATCGTGCCGGCGGACGCCCACGTCGGCTTCGCCTACGCCGACGTGACGACGGGCGAGTTTGCCGCCAGCGAGCTGCGCCGCGATCAACTCGAGCCGGAGCTCAGCCGGGTCGGTCCGCGCGAGACGCTGGCCTTCGGCGAGCTCAATCAGCCTGGGGCGGTGGCCGGCGCCGCCTGGATGGCCGACCCCGCAACCGCGGAAGAGACGCTGCGCCGGCACTTCGACGTCCACGACCTGGACGGCCTGGGGCTGGCGCAACGTCCGCACGCGCTGCGCGCCGCGGGGGCGCTGCTGGCCTACGTCTCCGAGACGGATGCGAACGCGCTGCACGTGCTCACGGGCCTGCATGTGTACAGCGTTGCCACCCACATGGAGCTCGATCCCGCCACACGCGCCAACCTGGAGCTCGAGACCGGCGGCCGCACCTCGCGACGCGACCACAGCTTGCTGGGAGTGCTCGACCACACCCGCACGCCCATGGGGGCCAGGCGCTTGCGGCGCCATGTTTCGCGCCCGTCGCTGGACCGCGCGGTGATCGAGCAGCGACTGGACCTTGTGGAGGCGCTGGTGTCCGCCGCCGAACTCCGGGCGGAACTCCGTGACGCCCTGAAGCTCGTCGGCGATCTCGAGCGGCTCGCCAATCGCGTGCTCCGTCGTGCAGCGAGCGTCAACGATGTCCGCCGCACGGCAACCGCCCTCGAAGCGCTGGTTGCGGTGCGTCAAACGCTCGACGGCGCCGACGGCGCACTTGCCCGGCCACGCGAGCGCCTCGATACCTGCGGCGACGCCCGCGCGCTGATCGCCAGGTCCATCGACGATGGCGAGCGCACGATCCGCGCCGGCTACAGCGACGAGCTGGACCGGTTGGCGGACGGCGCCGCCTCGGCCAAGGCTTGGATTGCGGCTCTGGAATCGCGCGAGCGCGAGCGCCTCGGAATCAGGTCGCTCAAGGTTGGATTCAATCGCGTGTTCGGCTACTACATCGAAGTCGGCCGCGCCTACGCAGACAGAGTTCCGGACCGGTACGAGCGCCGGCAGACCTTGGCCAACACGGAGCGCTACGTGGTTCCAGAGCTGAAGGAGCGCGAAGCGGAGGTCCTCAACGCCCAGGAGCAGATCGAGGCTCTCGAAGCCCTGCTGTTCGAGGAAGTGGGGGAGCGGCTCGCGGAATGGGCGCCCGCCATGCTGCGTTCGGCCGCGGCCATTGCCGCGCTGGACGTCGCCGCATCGCTGTCCGAGGTGGCCGTGCTGCAGGACTACACGCGACCGCGGCTCACGGACGAAGGCCCCATCGTGATCGAAGCCGGGCGGCATCCGGTCGTCGAGGCCAGCCAGACCGAGCCATTTGTTCCCAACGACACGCGGCTCGATCCCGATGTCCGTCAGATTCTGGTGCTCACCGGACCCAATATGGCCGGCAAGTCCACCTACTTGCGCCAAACGGCGCTAATCGTGTTGCTGGCGCAGGTAGGCAGCTTCGTGCCCGCCAAGCGCGCCGAGATCAGCCTGGTGGATCGCGTCTTCACGCGGGCGGGGGCCCGCGACGACCTCGCGGCCGGCGCCAGCACGTTCATGGTGGAGATGCTCGAGCTGGCCGCCATCCTGGCGCAGGCCACCCCGCGCAGCCTGCTCATCCTGGATGAGATTGGCCGCGGTACGAGCACCTACGACGGGATTTCCGTGGCGCAGGCGGTGGTCGAGCACTTGCACCACCACCCACGGCTGCGCGCCAAGACGATTTTCGCCACGCACTATCACGAGCTGACCGCGGTGGCGGCGACGCTTCCCCGCGTGCACAACGCCAACGTCGCCGTCGCCGAGCGGGGTGAGCAAGTCGTGTTCCTGCGGCGCATCGTCGACGGGCCGGCGGACCGCAGCTACGGCGTGCAGGTGGCCCAATTGGCCGGACTGCCGCCGGCCGTGATCCGCCGCGCGCGCGAGATCCTGGACGAGCTCGAGCGGCTGGCCGCCGGGAACAAATCCGCGCCGAGCGTCCAGCTCACACTGCTGACGCCCGAAGAGCACCCCCTGGTAACGCGACTTCGGGACCTGGACCCCGAGCAGCTGAGCCCGCTGGACGCGCTGAGCGTGCTCTACGAGCTACGCCGAGCGGCCGACGCATGAGCATCCGGCGTCTCGCCCCCGAGATTGCGAGCAAGATCGCCGCCGGCGAGGTGATCGAGCGTCCGGCGTCGGTGGTCAAGGAGCTGATCGAAAACGCCATCGACGCCGGCGCGAAGCGGGTGACGGTCGAAGCGCACCAGGGCGGTCTGGCGTTCGTTCAGGTCACCGACGACGGTCACGGCATTGTGGCCCGCGAGCTGGAGCTCGCGGTGCAGCGCCACAGCACCAGCAAGCTGCGCACCGTGGACGACCTGGCGCGCATTCGCACGCTGGGGTTTCGCGGCGAGGCGCTCGCCAGCATCGCCGCCGTCGCCGAGCTGACCATCACCTCGGTGACGGACACCGGGACGCCAGGTCGACAGGTGATTGCGCGCGACGACGCCATCGTCGAATCGACGCCCCACGGCGGGCCGGTCGGTACGCAAGTCACGGTGCGGGCGCTGTTCCAGTCGCTTCCGGCACGGCGCCAGTTCTTGAAGGCCGAGCGCACCGAGCTTGGCCACGTCATGGATGTCGTCACGCATGCCGCGATCGGGCACCCGGCAGTCGCGTTTCGCTTGCTCGACGGTGACCGCGAGCGCCTTCGTACCCCGGGCACCAGGGATCTGCGGGCCACCCTGATCGCACTGTACGGCCAAGCCCTGGTCAAAGACCTGATCGAGCTGCCCGCGGGCGAGACGCTCGGCATCGATGGCTTCGTTTCGCAGCCGCACGTCCAGCGGAGCTCGCGCCGCGACGTATCGCTGTTCGTCAACGGTCGTTGGGTGGGCGACCGTCTGCTGACCGGTGCAATCAGCGATGCCTACCAAGGGCTGTTGCCAAGTCGCCGGTATCCGGTCGTGGTTCTGAGGCTGGAGCTTCCACCTGAGGATGTCGACGTCAACGTGCATCCAACGAAGGCCGAGGTTCGATTCCGCCGCGCGGGTGAGATATTCAGCCGCGTTTCGGCCACGGTGCGACGCGCCCTGACCGCCGGAGGCGCCGTGCCGCCCGCCCAGGTCGACGAGCCCATTCTGGACCAGTTCTATCTGCCGACCCCCACCGCGCCGTGGGATGGACAGTCGCCGGCGGCGCCCCGTCACTTGCCGGGCGAGCCGCCGCTCGAACGGCTGCCGGAGACCGAGTCACCCAGCGGCACCGAGCTTCGCTCACCCGTACCCCGCGCGCTCGGGCAGATCGATCGAACCTACATCGTCGCCGTCGGCCCCGGAGGGGTCTATCTGATCGACCAGCATGCGGCTCACGAACGCGTGTTGTACGACCAACTGGGCCAATCGCGAAACGGCTCTACCCAGCCGCTGCTGGACCCGGTTGCCGTCACCCTTTCCGCCCCGGCCTCGGAATGGGTCGGCGATCATCTGGCGGACCTTGGGGCGCTGGGCCTCGACCTCGATCCGTTTGGCGCCAACGCGTGGCTGGTGCGCCGCGTGCCGGCGACGGGCCGGGCCATCGATGCCGCGGCGTATGTCACGGCCGTGGTCGACGAGGCACGCGAGGCGCCAACCGGGCGGCGGGTCGTCACGGAGCAACTCCGATGGTCGGCAGCCTGCCACGCGGCGGTGAAGGCCGGCGATCAGCTCGCCATCGACGAGATGCAGGCCGTCGTCGAGGGTTTGGAGCGTTGCGATCTCGGGCTAACCTGCCCGCACGGCCGCCCCACCATGATCCTGCTCACGCGGGATCTGCTCGACCGACAGTTCGGCCGCGGGTAGCACGAGCCGAGACGCCCCGGCGTCGCGTAGCATCGTCAGCCAATTCCAATACGCGTCCGGCGCGGGAGATCGACATGCGGCTAGCCGACAAGGTGGCAATCGTGACGGGGGGCGCCAAGGGCATCGGTCGTGGCATCGCCACGACTCTCGCCGCCGAAGGCTGTCGCGTGGTGATCGCCGACATCGATGTCGAGGCCGCCGAACAGACCCTAGCTGATATTCAGACCAGCGGAGGATTGGCGGAATTCCGAGCTACGGACGTGCGCGTGCCCGCCGACATCGAGCGGACGATCGAGCGCACCGTCGCGGCGCACGGACGGCTGGACGTGATGGTGAACAACGCCGGATGGCACCCGCCGGTGATATCCATTGACGACACATCCCTCGACCTATTCGAGTCGCAGCTCACCCTCAACCTCACCAGCACGTTTCTCGGCAGCAAGCTCGCCGTGCCGCACCTGCGCAAGACCAAGGGCAACATCATCAACATGGCGTCCCTGGTCGGCATCGTGGGACAGACGATGGCGGCGGCCTACGCGGCGTCGAAGGCGGGCCAAGTGGGACTCACCAAGGCGCTGGCCGTCGAGCTGGCAGCCCAGGGCGTGCGGGTCAACTGCATCTGCCCCTCCGGTGTCGACACGCCGCTGATGTGGGAATGGGCCAACACGCTCGATGACCCAGCGGCGGCGGCGCGCATGGTTGACGCGCTGCATCCCTTGGGTCGCATGGCGCAGCCGGAAGAGATCGGCCGCGCCGCGCTTTTTCTCGCGAGTGATGACGCATCATTCGTAACCGGTCACGCGCTTATCGTGGACGGCGGCGCCACGCTCGACTATTCCCCGGCGCAGTCGTCGGCCTGACATGCACCGCGTCCTCGCGCGCGGCGCGCCGGCATTCAGCGGCGCCTAGCTAGAACCGCTCGGTCCGAATGCCCAACTGCGACCGCGAGAGATAAGGCGTGCATCCGGGCTGGCCCTGAAACTCGGCGAAATGGGCCGGAATCTCCCCGCCGGCGTCCTCTATCGCCAACCCGAGGAGTCGCTCTACGACGTCCGGGTGCGCATCCGCGAGGTTGTCGGTGAGCTCTGGGTCGTCTTGCACCCGGTACAGCAGCGGTTCTTCGCCCCAAATCGTGGCATTGCACCACCAGGTGTCGTCGATCACCGTCACCAGCGGTCCCCACGCGACCGTCACATGGCTCCGGGACGACTGCCCGGCTCCCTGGAGCAGGGGGCCCATATCTGCGCCTTCGACGTTCGGCTCCAGGCCGCCGGCGGCCAAGATCGTCGCGGCCACGTCCGTGTTCGTGACCAGTTCGTCGCATGTCGTCCCGCGTCCCATACCGTCCGGCGGGCGAACGAGCAGCGCCAGGTCCGCCACGGCATGAGTCAGGGGATGCCCCTGCTTGCTCACCAGGCCCTTGTCTCCGGGATCGAGCCCCAAATTGTGGCCGTGATCCGAGACCACGATCACCAACGTGTCGTCGAGACGCCCGCTCAGCGCCAGCGCCTCCATGAAATGACCGAACCAGCGGTCGCACAGCGTGACCTCGCCGGCGTAGTTGGCCTGACAGCGCTCGAGTTCGCGCGCCGTGTACACGCCTGAGTGCGGCGCGTAGAGCGACTGGATGATCTCCGCCGTGTCGTCCTCCACGGCGTCGTACATGCGCCGATAATGCACCGGCGGCTCCCAAGGCTCGTGCGGATCGAACGAGTCCACGACGAGGAAGAACGGGTCGGCATCCTGGTTCTCGTAGACCCAGCGGCTTGCGCTGTTGAACAGGCGCGCCGGGTAATAGTCGGCCTCGTCGCGGCGGAATTGGTTATTGAGCAGATATTGGCGGAAGAACTCGGTGCGCTGGTGTACCGGCGGGAATCGCTCGGGCACGTGATGCCGGATAGCGCCCGGCGAAAGCGCCGGTCCCGAGCGAAACCGGTCGGTCTCTTGCCCCCGAATCCAGTCCCACTCGTCGAACCCGCGATGGAAGTTCTTCGACGGCTTGAACTGGTGATAGCAATCAGTGAGCAGCGCCGTGCGATACCCGGCCTCGCGCAAGCGCTCCGCAACCGTGTCCTGCTCCTCGGGGATTGGCCCCCACCCGGGCGTGCCCAGGAAGTCACCCTTCAAGTCGCGGTGTCCATGAAACGGATAGGTCCGCAGGCCCGTGTGAATGGCCCGCCGAAATGGCAACGTCGGCAACGACTCTGGATACGCCCGCGTGAACCGCACCGACTCACCCGCGAAGGCGTCAAGGTGCGGCGTATGAATCCAGTCGTTCCCGTAGGCGCCGAGATGGTCCTTACGCAGGGTGTCGAAGATCACCAGCACGATATTCATGAGTGGTTAGGACCTTGCCGCAATGCGCCGCGCGGACGGGAACGTGACCGGCTGATCGTAGCCCAGCCTTAGAACAGGCTGTTGGTCAACCAATGGTTCGTCATCGGCCCTGCGCCTCCCTGGCGAGGCTGAGCAGGTTGGCCAGCAGGCAGTAGACCGTGAGCGGCCCGACGCCGCCGGGCACGGGCGAGTAGGCGGACGCGACCGAAGCGACGGCGTCCGCGTCGACGTCGCCCCGCACGCCGTCATCCGTGTACGTCGTACCGACGTCGACGACCGCGGCGCCGGGCTTCACATGCTCGCGCCCAATCAGTCCCGGGCGCCCCGCGCACGCGACCAGCACGTCCGCTTGCGACGTTACGGCGGCGAGGTCGCGCGTCCGCGAGTGGCATAGAGTCACGGTCGCGTCCCGCGCCAGCATGAGCAGCGCCGCGGGTTTCCCCACGCTTGGGCTGCGGCCGACAACCGCCACCCGGCGCCCGGCCAGCCGGATGTCGTAGTAATCCAATAGGCGCACGACGGCCAGCGCGACGCCCGGCGCCCGCTCAGACCTGCCCGCAAGCACCTCGCCGAGCGCACCGCGTGTAATCCGGTCGACGTCCTTCGCCGGCGGAAGGGCCGCAACGACACATGCGGCGTCCACGGACGGCGGCAGCGGCAGCGCCAGGATGATCCCCTGGATTCGCTCGTCCGTGGCCAGATGTTCGACGAGCGTGACAACCGTGGCGGTCGTGGCCGCGTCCGCGACCAGTTCGTCGCGGACTGGGACCCCGACTCGCCGAGCGCCCCGCGCGACCTGCTTGGCGTAGCCGGCTGCGGAGGGATCGCACGTGCCGCGAACGATGGCCAGGCTGGGGGGCGTGGCGAGTTGCGCAACCGCCGCCGCGATCGACTTGCGCAGGAGCCGAGCCGGCTGGCGGCCCGTCATCACGGTCACGAACGCAACTCCGACAGCGCCCTATCCGCCGCCGCATCGGCACGCGCCAGCGCGGCACGAAAACGCTCACAGCTGCATTCGAGGTCGGCGAGCGCGGTTTCGTCGTCAACCAGGCCGACATTGGCGGTGATGTTCATCTCGCAAATGCGAAGGGCGCCGCGGGCAAGCGCGGCACCGGCCGCGGCATCGCTCCGCACGTGCGGATTGGCCTGAGCCACGGCGGTCGCGGCCAACTCGATCACCTCGAGCCCCAACTCACCGACGGCGGCCGGAACGCGGCTGGCGCCCAACGCCGCTTTGGCAACTGCCTCGGCTCGGGAATCCGGCCCGGAAGTTGATGGCCGCGCCAGTCGGAACGCGTCCAACAAATTCGCATAGGCAGCCGCATCGGCGTCAATGAGGGCAAGCGCCTCAGCTCGAATCGCGTCCGCCCGCGCTAGGATCTGCTGCATCTGGTCCTGCACGTCCCGATAGCGACGCCGGCCGAGCGTGAGCTGGCCGCTCATGGCCACGAGCGCGGCGCCAAGCGCCACCGCCGCCGCCGCCGCGCTGCCTCCGCCCGGCGTGGGCGCCTTAGACGCCAGCGCCGCGGCAAATCCCTCGAGCGTCGTGCTGGCGCCGCGTCCCTCCACGCTATGCCGGTACGACGGCCGCACCCACCGCGGCCGTCGGGGCAAGCGCGGCCACGGGCGTCGGCCGCGGCAGCTCAAGGCCGGCGGCCTTGACGATCCGCGGCACGGCCTTCTCCCAGTCGATGGCCATCACGTGCACACCGTGCACGCCTTCGATCTCACGCACCTGCTCAATGATTTCGAGGCAGATGCGAATGCCCTCGGTGCGCGGCTTGCGGGCGCCGCGCATCCGCTGCATCACCGCATCGGGAACCTCCATCCCGGCGACCTTGAACTTCATGAACTCGGCCATCCGGGCCGACTTGAGTGGACCGACGCCCGCGAGGATGTGGACCTGCTCGTGGATGCCCTCATCGCGCACACGCGACATCCACTCCGCAAACCGCTCCCCGTTGAAGATCATCTGGGTCAGCGCGAACTCCTGACCCGCGGCGGCTTTCTTGAGCATGCGCAGCGGCCGAAAACCATACGGAGGCGCGAAGGGGTTGGCGGCGCCACCGATGAAAAGGCCGAATTCGCCTTTGATCGGATCGCCCGCGGCATTGCGATTCTCGTCGCGGAGGCGTTGCAACAAGCGAACCAGCTGCACGCCCTGCAGGTCGAACACCGGCTTGGCCATCGGGTGATCGCCCAAGACCAGCGAGTCCCCGCTGATTGACATAAAATTGCGAATGCCAAAGGCTTGCGCCGCAATGACATCCGACTGAATGCCCAGCCGGTTCCGGTCGCGACATGAGAGCTGCATGATCGGTTCGACGCCGCCCTGGCGGCAGAGCAGCGCCGCGCCCCAGTGCGACATCTTGAGCGCCGCGCCCTGGTTGTCCGTGCAGCTCGCGGCGTCAACGAAGCCGCGCAGGATCGCGGCTTTCTCTAGAACATCGGCCGCATCCGGCCCCTTTGGCGGCCCGAGCTCGCACGTGACGGCAAAGTGGCCGGCGTCGAGCACGGCCTGCAGATTGCTATACGGCGGCCCCTGGGCGGAGACGTCGGCGGTGGGTGGGTCAGACAACGGGGGCGGTCACCTCGACGGCGGGCAAGCACGCATCGTGCATCCTAACGCGGGGATGGGGCGGCCGAGCGTGTCCTGGAGGTGACGGCCTTGCTCGTCGTGCTAACGGGCCCGACCGCATCGGGCAAGACGGCGGCAGCGCTAAAGCTCGCCGATGAGTCTCCAATCGAGGTTGTTTCAGCCGACTCGCGCCAGGTCTATCGCGGCATGGATATCGGCACGGCCAAGCCGACCGCCAGCGAACGAGCCCGGGTGCCGCACCACCTCGTCGACATCATCGAGCCGCACGAAACCTACAGCGCGCACCGCTTCGTGCAAGACGCGCATCGCCACCTCGACGCCATTAGGTGCCGCGGTCGCCTTGCCCTGGTCCTCGGGGGCACGGGCTTCTACATCAAGGCACTCGTCGAAGCCGCGCTGCTGGCCGAAGTGCCGCCGGACCCCGAGCTGCGCCGCGAGCTCGAGGCGCTCCACGCACGGGAAGGTCTGGAGGGCCTGGCGGGGCGATTGCGACGGTCAGACCCCGCACGGGCCGCCACCATCGACCGTGCCAACCCGCGCCGCCTCATTCGCGCGATCGAGGTCGCCGAGCGCACCCGAACCAAAGGCCGTGCACCGACGCCAATGCCCAGCGTCATCTTCGGCATCGATCACCCACGGAAGGTCCTGGCGGATCGCATCGAGCGGCGCGTGCACGACATGTACGCCAACGGGCTGGTCGAGGAGACGCGGGCGCTCCTGGACGGCGGCCTATCGCCCAATGCCCCCGCACTCACGGGCGTTGGTTACCGTGAAGCGGCGGCCGTACTCGATGGAAGCCTCACGCTCGAAGAGGCTCGGCAGCGTACGGTGATCCGCACGCGGCAGTTCGCGCGGCGCCAGCACACCTGGTTCCGGCACCAGCTTCCCGTACACTGGCGTACTCCAGAAGCGATTGTCGAGGCGCTGGCCGCACAGCTGCGCGACATGGCCGCAGACGAAGAGTCCTGACGTGAGCTTGACATTCACCAAGATGCACGGAGCCGGCAACGACTTCGTGCTGCTCGACGGGCGCGAGCCCCTGCCGGTCGATATCGAGCCGCTGGCTGCATCGCTCGCTGACCGCCGTTTCGGCGTGGGTTGCGACCAGGTGCTGGTCGTGCGCCCGGGCCAGGACGCCCGCTTCGCCATGGAAATCTGGAACGCCGATGGCTCACGCGCCGAGATGTGCGGCAACGGCATTCGCTGCTTTGCCAAGTGGTTGTACGAACGCGGCGAACTGGGCAACCGGCGTGAGGTCATCGAAACGCTTGGCGGCCCGCGATGGGTCGAGGTTGCGGAAGCGAACGGCAGCCTTCGCGTCACGACTGGCATGGGTGTCCCGTCATTCGACCCGGCGTCCCTACCGATGCTTCCCGGCACGCTGGCGCCCAACGCGGCCACCCTACAGGTCGACGGTCACGTTATCGATATCACGGGTGTCTCGGTAGGCAACCCGCACGCCGTAGCCTTCATTGACGACGTGGATGCGTTTCCACTGGCTTCGGTAGGCCCGTTAGTCGAGCGGCATCCACGCTTTCCGGAGCGCACCAACTTCGAGATTGTCGACGTTACGGCCCCGGGTGAGCTGCGGGTCCGGGTATGGGAGCGAGGCGCGGGCCTCACGCTCGCGTGCGGCACCGGCGCCGCCGCGGTCACGGCCGCGGCGATTGCCGCCGGGCGCGTGGCACCCGGCAACGTCGCCCTGGAAATGCCCGGCGGGCAGCTGCACGTAGCCTGGGACGGACCCGAGAGCGAAATGACGATGCAAGGACCCGCCACGACAGTATTCACCGGCGAGTGGCCCACCGGGTGACTCGGCTCCCGCTGCCAATCGGCGCCGCCTAATGTCCGCGTCACGGATCACGTTTGCCGACCGCATCTCGGCCCTGCCGCCATATCTGTTCGCGGAGCTTGACAAGCTGCGCGACGCCAAGCGCGCCCAGGGCGTGGACGTGATCAGTCTGGGCATCGGCGACCCGGACCTGCCGACGCCGGGACCGATTGTGGCGGCACTCGAGCGCGGGGCGCGGGATCCCGCCAATCATCGCTATCCCGAGTACTACGGCCTGGACGAGCTGCGCGCCGCCATTGCGGATTGGTATGCCCGGCGGTTTGACGTCGACCTGGACCCGTCGACCGAGGTTGTGCCGCTGATTGGCTCCAAGGAAGGCATTGCGCATCTGCCGCTGGCGCTGATCAACCCCGGCGACACCGTGCTCATGACCGACCCGGGCTATCCGGTGTACGCCATCGGCACGATGCTGGCCGGAGGACGCTCGCACATGGTGCCGCTGACCGCCGCCAACGGCTGGTTGCCCGATCTGGAAGCCATACCGCCCGACGCGTTGGCGTCGGCCAAGCTCATGTGGCTCTGCTATCCCAGCAACCCCACGGCGGCCATCGCACCCTTCGAGTTCTTCGAGCAGGCCGTGGCCTTCGCGCGCCGCCACGGGCTGGTGCTGGCCCAGGACGCGGCCTACTCCGAGGTGACCTACGACGGTACGCGGTGCCGCAGCATCCTGGAGGTGCCCGGCGCGAGCGACGTGGCGGTCGAGTTCCACTCGCTCTCCAAGTCCTACAACATGACGGGCTGGCGCATTGGCTGGATGGTCGGCAACGCCGAGGTCGTCGAAGCGCTGGGGCGGGTGAAGACCAACGTGGATTCGGGAATCTTCCAGGCCGTGCAGCTTGCGGGGATCGCCGCGCTGGATGTATCGCAGCGTTGGATCGACAGCCGCAACGCGCATTTGCAGCAGCGCCGCGACCTTGTCCTTGATGCCCTACGCGCCTCGGGCCTCAACCCTGAGACGCCCAAGGCGAGCCTGTATCTCTGGTCGCCGGTGCCGGACGGCATGACGTCGGTTGATTTCGCGCACCGGCTCATCGAGTCCGCCGGGGTCATCGTCACGCCCGGCGTGGGATTCGGCGCCGGCGGGGAGGGCTATTTCCGCATCTCCCTCACAACGCCCGACGACCGTCTGCAGGAGGCTCTGGATCGCATCGCCGCGCTCAGCTTCTGAGAGCCAGCCCAACCAGGCGCGCGAGCGGGCCTTCCTCGTGGGCATCGACGGGCTGGCGTCGCTCGGTGAATGGCCCTCCGAGGTCTCGCTGAATGAGCTGGAGCGGTTGGTGGATACCGCGGGCGCCGCGGTTGCCGGGCGCCGACGCGTCCGGATTCGAGAGCCCAATCCCGCCACGCTGATCGGCCAGGGCCAGCTGCAGGAAACGATTGACGCGAGCCGCGCCGTCGCCGCGGACGTCCTGGTGGTTGACGCCGAGTTGCTCCCTCGACAGCAGCGAAACATCGAGCGCGCCTTCGAGGGCAAGGTGCTCGACCGCACTGGCGTGATCCTGGATATCTTCGCCGCCCGGGCACAAACCGCCGAAGGCCGGCTGCAGGTGGAGCGCGCGCAGCTCGAGTACTTGCTGCCGCGCCTCTCGGAGTTGTGGGTCGAGTTCTCCCGTCAGCGCGGCGGCATCGGCCCCTTTCGCGGACCCGGTGAGACCCAAATCGAGACCGACCGACGGCTCTACCGCGATCAGATTCGCGATGTCGACAACCGGTTGAGCCGGGTGCGTGAGGAGCGCGGCAGCCGCCGGCGCCGGCGCCGCGACGCCGGCCTCAACGTGGCCGCGCTGGTTGGCTACACCAACGCCGGCAAGAGCTCGCTGTTGAACGCGCTCACCGACGCCTCGGTCCTAACCGAGAACCGGCTGTTCGCCACGCTCGATCCGACCACACGGCGTCTGGAGCTGCCGCAAGGTGGGGAGGTCCTGCTCACCGACACGGTCGGATTCATTCAGCGACTGCCTCCACGCCTCATCGACGCGTTTCGCGCCACGCTTGAGGAAGTGCTCGACGCCCAGTTCCTCGTGCACGTGGTCGACGCGGCGGCGCCGGACATGCCGCGACAGGTGCGCGTGGTGGAGCAGACGCTCGCCGAAATCGGGGTTGGCGTGCGCCCGGTGATCACCGCGCTCAACAAGTCCGACCTCGCCCCGGACCTCGACGTCGCCGACTTTCCAAACGCCGTACGCGTATCCGCACTCACCGGACTGGGTTTGGATGAGCTACGCGACCGGTTCGCCGAGGCGGCGCGCGCGTCCAGCGTCAACGTGACGGTGCGCATTCCCTATGCCGACAGCGAACTCGTGAGTTTGTTCCACCGCCGCGGCGAGGTGGTGCACGAGGCGTATGAACCGAGCGGCACGCGGATCGAGGGCACGCTTCCGCCGGCACTGGCCGTCCGCTATCACGGCTATCGTATCGACGCGGACCAGCAATGACGTCGCCTGGAGGTCTGCGGACCGGCATCGCCCATGGGGACATCACCCCCGAGGTCGGGCTTGACTTGTCGGGCTTCAGCCCGCGCATGGGCGCCGCCCTCGGGGTGCGCGATCCCCTGGAGCTGCACGTGCTGGTGGCCACCGCCGGCGACACCACCGTGATGCTGGCCGCGTTCGACCTGGTCGGGCTCACGCCGGCCTGGATTGAGCGAACCCGCGCACGCGTCAGCGCGGCGACAGGAATAGCGGCCGACCACCAGATGTACGCCTGCACCCACACGCATGGGGGGCCCGAGACCGGCGTGCTGCCAACCATGGGCCAGCCGGACGAGAACTACCTCGACGAGCTGACGGCAAGAACCGTGGCGGTCGCCCAAGCTGCTGTGAGGCGCCAGGCGCGCGCGGATATCGTGATTGGACACGCAGCCTCGTTCGCCGCGGTGAACCGCCGCTCGCGGGCCGTGGCCCCGGACGGACCGGCCGACGGGGGGCCGGATGACATCGATCCCACGTTGATAGCGGCGCAAGCGCGCGGCCGCAACGGACGCCCCATCGTCACGCTGGTGAACTACGGCTGTCATCCGACCAGCAGCCGCGATCGGGTCTACGCCGCGGATTACCCGGGCCACCTGCGGCAGCGCCTGCGGTTGATCACTGGAGCGCCGTGCATGTTCATCAACGGGGCGGGCGCGAATGCGAATCTGCGATTCGCGGACCCGCGCGAGCGTGGATACGGCGAGGCCCGCGGCTACGGCCAGGCGCTCGCGTTGACGGCGGCGCAGGCCCTGCAGGCGGCGCGTCCGTCGGCTTCCGCCATCGTGGCGGCTGCGACGCGTCCGGCAACTCTGCGGCATGAAGACTTGCCGACGCCGGAAGAAGCCCGCGCGCTGCGGACGGCCGGCGAGGCGCACGTGAAGAGCGCCGCCAGCGACGCCATGCGCCGCCACATTCAGGCTTACGAAATCGAGCATGCCGACCGCGTGCTGGCGGTGCATGGCGATCCCGCCTGGACGGGCCGGCAGGAGATCGAGCTTCAATCGCTGCGGATCGGCGATCTGGCCGTGATCGCGACGCCGGTAGAGCTTTTCTTCGAAGATGGGCAGGCGCTGCGCGCGGCGTCACCGGCGCCGGCCACGATGGTCGCTGGATGGAGCAACGGCAATTGGGGCTACCTGCCCACCCGCCGAGTGGCCGCACACGGAGGCTACGAGGCCGAAACGGCCCACCGCTGGTACCAACAGCCGTCGGCCTGGCGCCCCGAGAGCGGCGACGCCCTGCGCGCCGCCGGGCACGGGTCTCTGGCGAGCCTGTTTAGCGCCTAATCTCCCGGGGCGGCGTCCGGCGGCGGCGGGCGCGGGCGGACGCCTCGTCCACCGGAACGCTGAATCGATCGAAGACCTCGCGAAGGTGCGCCGTCTCGTAGTGGGCGTAGATGCGCTTGGTCGTATCGGGCGAGGCGTGTCCCAAGATGTCCTGCACGTGCGAGAGATTCGCGCCGCGATTGAGCAGGGACGTGGCTTTGAGATGACGGAATCCGTGAGTGGTGGCCGTCACTCCGACCGCTGATGCGTAGCGCTTGACGACCTTCCAGACGGACTGGGGCGACAGGCGGAGGCGTTCGCCACCGCGTCCAGGATCGCGCGGCGCGCCGCGATGGCGGATGAAGAGCGGCACGTAGGCATCGCGGCGCAGCCCCAAATAGGCGCGGAGCGCCTCGCGCGCGTCGTCATCGAAAAAGACCACACGCTCCCGCCGGCCCTTGCCGGTGATCAGGGCCTGTTGGGCATGACCGTCATCGACGTCGCGGCGATCGAGCCGCGCCACCTCAGCGCGACGCATGCCCGTGCCGTAGAGCACTTGCAGCAAGGCGCGGTCGCGGGCGAAGCGCAGCCGCGTCTCGTCGTCGGCGCCGGGCGGAATCAGCGCCGGCAACTCGTTCTTGACATAATCAACGATAATCGCGAGGGCATCGTCAACGCGAGGCGTGCGGTAGCGCGGCGCGGCCCGCACGCCGTGGAGACGCTCGACCGCGCGCTCGAGCGAGACTGTTGTCAACGACCCCTCGCGCAGGCAATGCCGCAGAAAGGCGCGAGCGGCGGCCACGTAGGTCGCAATGGTTGCTTCACGCTCAGACCCCAACTCGTCGACAAGCGCCAGATAGAAACCCTCCAGGGCGCCGTCGTCGATGGCGTCGAGCGTCAGCTCGTCCTTCCCCGCGGCCTGCCGCGCCCAACGCGTAAAGCGGCGCAACCCGGTCGCGTACGTGGCGCGCGTGCGCGGGGACTTTGCCCGCAGGCTAGCCAGGAATCGCGTGGACGCCGCGTCGAGGGTACGATCCATAGGCATTGACTTTACATAACATATTCACAAGCGTCAAGCCCTTGTTGCCATGCGTGTACCGCAGGTGGCCAATGCAGGATCAGGCGTCACCGCCGCCCGTGCGCGTCCGACCGTGAAGGCCGGCGCACCCGAAGTCAACTAACTACGGATCCGTGAGCAATCCGCCCGCCTTGGCCGCCTGCCAGAAGGCATAGTCCGCGTGGTGGACGATGGTGTTCTCGAGGCTGCGCTCCACGAGCTCGCCCTCGCCCGAGTGGGCGCCCGCCATGTGCGCCACCGCTTCCGGCAGGCCGGCCGTGAGGCAAATGTGCACGCCGTATGCGGGGTGCCGGATCGACGGACGGCCGGTCTTGCCGGGCGAGGCTTTCCAACGCGCCTGGTTGACCGGGTCGAACTCCCAGGGCTTGCCCACGTCGTGGCACAGCGCGCCGGCGACGAGAAGGTCACGGTCGATGGGAAGCGCCGGAAACTGCTGCTGCAGCTCGTCCCCTAGCACGATGGCAAGGCGCGTCACGCCGCATATGTGGTCGGCTTGCGTGCCGTCGACGAGCATCGGCATTCCGGGATTCCCGGACGGCGGGATATCGGCGATGGCATCGAAGCTGCTCCCGGCCAGGGCCGTGGCCCACGCCTCGACCACCAGGTCGCGGAGATTCGGGTCGGTGATCTCGGCGATCTGCGGCAACTCCTGCCTGACTCGTGCACGCTGGTCGTCAGTGATCGACATGGCGTCCTCTCGCGACGGCGGGCGACCCAGAGCAGTGTGCCGCAGGTTGCCGTGGCCCCGCGAGAACCGGCACCCGGGCGGTGCTGATAGCTAGTAGAACTAATGTGTATTAGTTCTACTTATGACTCCGATGCACGACCAAGCGTCTAGTGACGCCCGCTCACCTCGTCGCCAGCCCGTCCCTGCGTCATGCCGAGCGAATGCGAGGCATCTGTGGCCGCCACGACGACCTCCCCGGTGCGCGGACGGACTGCCGGAATTGGGCTGGCATCCAGATCCGACCTCCCGGTGCTTTATCCCCGCGCTGTGAGACGAGCGCCTTAGATTTCTCGCTCCGCTCGAAATGACACCTGGCGTGCCGTGGACTGCTGGTCGGGTGTGTGGGCTAGCAGCGGCAGGTTTGTGCAGCCGCAGGATCGCCCACACCTCTTGCTTTATGTAAAGTAAGCAACCGCTTCCTAGGTCGAGCTCACCAAGCAGCCTGCTGCCTCAACAGATCGATAGCGATTGTCGAAGGCCACGCTGCCGTCGTCCTCGGTCGTGGTCAGGGTCACGCCCCGCTCGAACACGGGCTGGTTGCCGGCCAGGAAATCCGGCTCGTAGACGTCGCGGTCCACGAACTCGGCGGTGCGTCCGTCGGCCCAGCGGACCGTGTAGATCGTGCGCGGCAGCTCGAATGGCGTGGCGTCCGGACGCCGCAGCCGATCGATCAGATCTTCGTCCACGGTCACGCCCAGGCCGGGCGCATCGGGCACCCGCACGTAGCCATGCTCGATGGTCAATGGTTCCTCGAGCAGGTCGTGGGCATACGTATTGAGGCAGGAGATGGCCGGCCAGCGCGCCGCGGGTAGCACGGCGCCCAAGTGCATCGCGAAGGCGGTGGTGACACCGGTTCCGACGAGTTGCAGCCACAGCGGCATGTTCGCGGCGGCGGCCTGTGCTCCCTGGTGCAGACAAGTTGCAGCGCCGCCGTTGACGACGAAGCCGTCGCACACGCCTTCGCGCACGGCTGTCAAAAACGGCGGTGAGTCGAAGTGCATCGCAATCGGGCGCGGCACGGCCGCCCGCAGGCTTCGGTTCCCGCCCACGTCGGTCTGGGGAATCGGCGTTTCGAAGATCGCCACCTTGGGATACTCCGCCAGCGCCGTCAGCATGGGCTTGGCGAATCCGGCGTCGACCAGAAAGCCATTGAAGTCCAGGTCCAGCTTCGCGTGCGGCGGCGTCGCGGCGCTCACGGCTTCGACCTGCTCGATGATGTCGAACCAGGGCCGCGCCTTGAGCTTGAACGCGGTGTAGCCGGCCTCGATGCCCGCCCGCGCCTCCGCCGCCCAGTCCTGCGGCGGCATGTCGTAGCACCACCAGGCCAGCGGGCACCAGGCGCGCACCGCCGATCCCAACAGGCGGTGCGCGGGAACTCCAAGCGACTTTCCAACCACGTCGAACAGCGCCTGCTGCAGGCCGGCGCCGAGCGAGTCATCCCAGAGCAGATCGGCCGGATTCTCGCCGGTGGCGAGCTCCACGCTCGCGTCCGACACGACGCCCCAGGTGTAATGCGGCACGGTCTCGCCCCAGCCCACGAGCCCGGTATCCGTGGTGACCTTGCAAAGCTCGGACAGGGCCCAGTTGGCCAGCCCGCGCCGCATGTGCCGCCCCGCAGTCGGCTGGTGACCGGCGTCCACGACGATACGTTCGATATGCGTGATTCGCATCTGCAAGTCCGATGGCTGAGATGCGCCACAGTCTCGCACGCCCACCTCGCAAGCCGTTGACGGGCGGAGCACCTGGCCCGAGGCGGTAAGATTCGCGCCACCATGCATCACGCCTCGTTACCGCTGGCACGCCGACGGGCACTGGCTTACGCGGCCGGTATTGGTCCGGCCACCGTCTGGCCGGTCACGGCCCGCCCGGCGCCGGCCGTGGAAGCCTTGTCACTGCCGGTCAAGGGCGAATCGTCACCTGGCACGTGGTGGCTCGCGCAGTGGTTCGGTAACACCACGTTCGCCTACCGCATGCGCCGCAGCATCTACTTCGCCGGGCAGGGACTGCATTTCGGCATCGACTTCGGCATGGCGTGCGGCACCGAGATCATCGCAGCGGCGGATGGCGTCGTGCGGGAGATCGGCGGCGTGCGCCGCGCGTGGCCGCTGCACGTGTCCATCGATCACCCACACCTTGGCATCACCACCATCTACGGGCATCTGTCACGGAGCATCGTGTCGCGCATCGGCGATGAGGTCCGCCGCGGCGAGATTATCGCCGAAAGTGGGGACTCGGTGACCCATGCCTGCAACGGTTCGCCGCACCTCCATTTCGAGGTCCGATATGACGGCATGCGGGTCAGCACGAACCCGGTGCCGTGGGTCGCAACCGATTGGCCTGCGATATACGCGCCGCGCAGCGACGCCCCCTTCGAGGTCGATCTCGGCAATCCGACGCAGTGGCAGTCGATCTACGATCAGCCGGACGTGCGATTCGGCGGGCCCTACCTCAACGATTTCGACCAGGCGTGGCCACCGGCATAGACCCGGCCACCGTACGGCTGGACCCGGTGGTATCGCGCGCGGTGCCGCCGGGCTGGATCTGGTCGCCCAGCGGCGATGAGATCTGGATGCTCGATGTCGACGACGCCGGGCTGCCACAAACGCGGGCCGTCAACGTCCAGACAGGCGACGAGCGGGTCGTCACGCACGTGTGGGGCCAGTTTTCGAGGTCGCGGCGCTACATCCTGACCGCCGGCAGTCAACCTGAAGCAACCCGCGTGCATGACCGCATCACGCTAGCCACATGGGAAGTGCCACAGGTTGGCAGCCGCCCGCTGCCGAATCCGGCCGAGACGCATCTGGCCGGCAGCCTCCGGAACTCAGGCGCCCAACGGCCGTTCACCCATCCGGCGGACGTGGTTCGCGTGCAGCTGGACGGCGGACACCGCCAGGTCGTGGCGCAGGTCTTGGGCGGTGTTGCCGGCTGGCGCACCGACGGCATGCTGCTGGTGATCGGCCGCGACAGCCTGGAGGTGGCAACCACCCTCCGCGTCATAGGGCCGGAGGGTGCGCTGCACGACCAATGGACGCTTGGCCGGCGAGTGCAAACCGCGAATGTCTCGCCGTCCGGCCGGCACATGACCTTCGCGGTCGTTCTCGACGAGCCAGGACGGAATGGGCTGTTCGTGATCGACCTGTTCTCCGGTCGCAAGCGACCCATGCCGTCGCGCGTGAGCACCCGCTGGATGCCCGATGACAGCGGCCTCTTATCCATACCCCTCAGACGGGCCCCCGGCCAGCCCTTTCGCATATGGCGCCTGGCATTCCCAAAGCTCTATCTGGAGGGCGCGCTGACCGATCCGGACCGCCACTTCGTCGACATGGAGGTTCTGGACTGGCGGATCAGCCCCACCGGCACGGCTCTGGCATTCCGCACGCCGCGGGAGGCGCACTTGCACGTGGTCACTTGGGAACGCACGACCAGCCCGCAGCCGGGCTGAGCGTTCGTCCCTAGTCGCCGGCGCTCCAGTTCACGTCGGGCGAGCGGTTGGCGGTGACTTCGTCGAGCCGGCGCACCGGCGCATTCAGCGGCGCCGCGTGCAGCACGTCCTGGTCGTGCTCGGCCTCGTGGGCGACCCTGATGAGGGCCTCCGCGAATTGATCGAGCGACTCGATCGACTCGGTCTCCGTCGGCTCGATCATGAGCGCCTCGTCGACGATGAGGGGGAAGTAGACCGTCGGCGGATGGACGCCGTAGTCGATGAGCCGCTTGGCTATATCCATCGTGCGGACGCCAAGACGCCGCTGTCGCGTACCCGCCAACACCACCTCGTGCATGCAGATGCGGTCATACGGTATGTCGTAGTGCGGCGCCAGCCGCGCCCGGAGGTAGTTCGCGTGCAGCACGGCGTCATTGGCGACTTCACGCATTCCTTCCCGGCCAAGGCTGCGGATATAGGTGTAGGCCCGGACTAGGTTGCCGACGTTGCCCAGGTGCGAGTGCACCCGGCCGATGCTCGCCGGACCCGCCGGCGCCAGGGCAAATCCGTCATCCGTTTGCACGACGCGCGGACCCGGTAGGAACGGCTCCAGATGCTCCTGCGCGCCCAGCGCACCGGCGCCAGGACCTCCACCGCCGTGCGGCGTGGTGAACGTTTTATGTAAATTCAAGTGCATAACGTCGATGCCCAGATCGCCCGGGCGCACGCGGCCCAGCATCGCGTTCATATTGGCGCCGTCGCCGTAGACCTGGCCGCCAGCCTCATGGACCCGCCGGGTGACCTCCAGAATCCGCTGCTCGAACAGGCCCAGCGTGGTCGGCAGGGTGAGCATGAGCGCCGCGACGTCGTCGCCGAGTTTGGCGTCAAGCTCGGCGAGATCGATATTGCCGTCGGGCGCGGTGCCCAGCGGCTCGACCCGCAGACCGGTCATCGTGGCCGTTGCCGGGTTCGTGCCATGCGCCGAGTCGGGCACGAGCACCGTGCGGCGCTGCTCGCCGCGGCTGCGCAGCCAGGCCTGGATGCAGAGCAGACCCACAAGCTCGCCCTGCGATCCCGCTGCCGGCTGGGTCGTGACCCTGCTGAATCCGGCAATCTCGCCGAGCAGCGTTTCCAGGTGGTGAATGAGCGCCAGGAGTCCCTGCACGGACGCTTCAGGCTGATAGGGGTGCGGCTCCATGAGGCCCGGCAGCCGCGCCGTGACCTCGTTGATCTTGGGGTTGTATTTCATCGTGCAGGAGCCCAGCGGATAGATCGCCGTGTCGATGCTGTGGTTGCGCTGCGAGAGGCGCACAAAGTGACGCATCACGTCGATTTCCGAGACCTCCGGCAAATCAAGCGTGGCGCGCACCTGGCCCGTCGGCAGCACCGCCTCTGGATCGACGTCGTCGAATTGCGGCAACGGTGGCCGCACTCCGGCCCGGCCGGGACTTGCCAACTCGAAAATCAGCGCCTCGCTAGCCACGATGCACCGCCTGCCACGCGCTCGTGAGTGCTTCAAGATCTTCACGTGTCGTGAGATCCGTCGCGCACACCAGTAGCGCGTCGTCGAGCGCGGGATCGATCCGGCCCAGGGGGTATCCACCGAAGACGCCCTGGGCGGCCAGCGCCGCGACGGTTTCCTCGGCACGGCCGGGCGTATGGACGATGAACTCGTGAAAATACGGCGCCGCATCGGAGACCTTGGCCCCGACTTCCTTGAGCGCCTCCGCGCACCGATGCGCCGCGCTCATACTGCGCGCTGCGAGCGCCTGCACGCCCGCCGGTCCCAGCGCGCTTATCGAAATCGCCGCGCCAAGCGCCACCAGCGCCTGATTGGTCGTGATATTGGACGTGGCGCGCTCGCGGCGGATGTGCTGCTCGCGGGTCTGCAGGGTCAGCACGAAGCCCTGCTCGCCGTCGAGGTCGGTCGTGCGTCCGGCGATGCGCCCGGGGAGACGCCGAATGAACTCCCGGCGCGTGACGAGCATGCCCGCGCCGGGTCCGCCGTAGGCCGGCGGTCCCACCAACGACCGGAGCTCGCCCGCCACGACATCGGCCCCCAGGTCTCCCGGCGGGGTCAGCAGCCCCAGCGAGATCGGGTCGGCCACCACATATACGATCTTGGCGCCGTGGCGTCCGGCGGCCTCGACCACCGGTGCGGGATCGATGACCCATCCCAGAAAGTCCGGGCGCTGGAGAACCACGCATGCGGTTGTGTCATCGATCGCGGCGGCCACGGCCTCGAGGTCCGGGCGCAAGCCTTCGCCGGACCGTGACCAACCGTCGACGGTGCGCAGTTCCACGCCAATGGCTTGGGTATAGGTGGCCGCGACCTCGCGGTAGGTCGGATGCACCGTGCCGGCCATGACGACTCCCGACCGGCGAGTGATGGCCCGGCACATGAGCACGGCCTCGGCCAGCGCCGACGCACCGTCGTACAGCGAGGCGTTCGCGATCTCCATTCCGGTAAGCCGGCAGACGAGACTTTGGAATTCGTACATGGCCTGCAGCGTGCCCTGCGCCATTTCGGCCTGAAAGGGCGTATAGGCCGTGTACCACTCGGACCGCAGCAGCAGTTGATCCACGAGGGCCGGCACGAAATGGCGGTAGAAACCGGCGCCGAGGAAGCTAGGAATGTGGTCCGGGACCTGGTTCCTTTCCGCTAGCGAACGTACCTCGCGCAGCACGTCGACTTCCGGCAGCGCGTCGGGCAGATCGAGATTGGGATCCCGGTGCGAGACAGGAATGTCGACGAACAAGTCGTCGATGGAATCGACGCCGATGGTGCGCAGCATGCGTGCGCGGTCGGCGTCGGTGCTAGGCGAGTAGCTCATCCACGAATGCGTCGTAGGCCTCGGCGTCCAGCAAGTCCTCGACGGCCGCGGCGGCGTCATCCGGGCGCAGTCGGATCAGCCAGCCCTCGTCCATGGGCGAGCTGTTGACCAGCTCGGGCGCGCCGTCGAGCGCTGCATTGACCGCGGTTATTTCCCCGGCCACCGGCGCGTAGAGCGGCGACACGGCCTTCACGGACTCAACGGTGCCGAATTCGTCCATTACCTCGACGTGGTCGCCCTCAGCGGGAAGCTCAACAAACACCACGTCGCCTAGTTCCTCGGCGGCATAGGCCGTGATGCCCACGATGACATCATCGCCGTCAAATCGAGCCCATTCGTGCTCACGCGTGTAGCGTGCGTCGGTGGGAAACGTCATAAGAACCCGTTTACCTGAAGTGGCGCGCAGGGTCCGGCAACGTCGACGGAGCGCGCCGCGAAGCTCGGCCAGACCAGCGCCTAGAATAGCCTAGGCGCCTTTCTCGCGCGCCGGAAGCTGGTGACATTGCCTACATCGTGCACGGTCGTCTTCGCGGGCACCGGCGAGCTTGGCGCCCTGTCGGCGAGAGGCCGTGAGGCAATTTGCCAGGCGGACGCACTTGTCACCTGGATTGAGGCTCCGGTAGCGATTGTGGACCGGGCCGTCGTGCGGCTGGACACCCCGTCGCGCCCGGCCTGGAAACCGCGGCTGCTCGAGCTGCGGAATGGAGCCGTGACCTATCTGGCGCCGGGCTACGGGCCCGACGACGACCCGGGGGCGGTCATCGTTCGCGAGGTTATGGCGGACGCCGGCGTCGAGGTTGACGCTGTCGGTTTGGGGGTTCCGGATCTGCCGGGGGCGGCGGTCATAGGACCGGCGGCCGAGTCCTGGCAGCCCGATCCGGCGCTTGCGGCCGTGGTGCGCGGCGTGCGCGATGCGGCCGAGCTCGAACGCTGGCGCCTCCTGCTCACGCGGGAATTTGGTGACGCTGTTCGGCTGCGTGCGCGAGGTTGGACCTCAACCACGTGGCATGACCTCCACGAACAGCCCGAGGCGTTTCCGCTGACGCTGCGCGCGGAGCCCACCGACACCTCGCGCGAGCGCTCGGTATCGCGCCTGCGCGACGTATTCGAGACCCTGCGGGGACCCGACGGATGCCCCTGGGACCGCGCGCAGACACACGCGTCGCTGCGCAAATATGCGCTCGAGGAGGCTGCGGAGGTCATCGACGCGATCAACGACGGCGAGCCTGCGGAAATCGCCGGCGAGCTTGGCGATCTGCTGGCCAATATCGTGCTGCACGCGGAAATCGCGCGCCAGGCGGAGACGTTCGCCTGGCCGGATGTCGTCCAGGGCATCACCGCAAAGATGGTCCGACGGCATCCACACGTGTTTGGCGAGCAGACAGCCCACCGAATCTCGGAGGTCGCGGCGATTTGGCGGCACGCCAAGAATGCTGAAGCTCGCGGAGGCCTGGAAGCTCGCACCGACGGGGCGCTGCCCGCCTTGAGCCAGGCGGCGAAGCTTGCCGGCACGCTTGAAACGGACAAGCCTTCGGCCTGCCTGTCCCAAAGCGCCGCGGACGCACTGAGTTGGTATCGCGAGGCAGGGATCGCCACGGACGAAGCTCGCGCCGGCGACGCGATCCTGGGACTGGCGCTCACGGCCAGGGCTTCGGGGATTGACCCTGAGTTGGCAGTGCGCGACGCGCTGCGGCGTCTCCGCACGCGACTCGCGGGTAGCACTAGCAGCACGGCAGACGGATCACCGGACAGTAGTGATTATGTCAAATTATAAGAGGGATGCGCGGCTCGTCGCGTCAGCGAAGCAATCCAGCACCGATGCTCCAGGTCTGCTCGCTATGAAATCTGCGGTGGTCGCGGGCTGATGCAGCGCCTCGTCGCCCTGATTAGCGATTTTGGGCCCGGCGACACCTACGCCGGTCAGATGGCGGCCGCCGTGCTGACGGATGCGCCGGACGCCCGCGTCGTGTCGATCACGCACGACATTCCCCCGCAGGACATTGCCTATGGAGCGGTCGTGGTGGCGGCCTCGCTAGAGCAACTTCCGAAGGGCGCCATCATTGTGGCGGTCGTCGACCCCGGTGTTGGCGGTGGGAGGCGCGGGCTGATCGTGCGCGCGGCCGGTCGCTGGCTGGTGGGTCCTGACAACGGGCTCCTCATGGGCACGTCCGCCGTCACCGGCGTGTGGCACCTGGATCGGCCCGAATATTGGCGTCCCGACCCCCACCCCACGTTCCATGGCCGCGACGTGTTCGCCCCGGTTGCGGGACACCTCGCACGCTACGTGCGTCCAGACGCGATGGGATCGCCCATCGACGACGCCGTGCCTGCGCCGGCAATCCTCGCGCGCTCGGAAGGCGGCGTCATTGAGGGGCGGGTCGTGCACGTCGATCGATTCGGCAATCTGATCACAAATATTCCCAGCCCCGCCGCCCGCGCTGTCGAGCACGGTCTGGTGGAGCTCTGCGGCGTGTCCATCGACGGCGTGCAGTCGACCTACGGTTTCGGCTCCGCGCCCGTGGCCGTGCTGAGCAGCCTTGGGCTGCTGGAGATTGCGGTGCCGGGCGGCAGCGCGGAAGCAACGCTGAGTGCCCGGCGCGGTGATAGGGTTCGGCTGCGGCCAGCGTGATTCCTCAATCGCAACTTGGGCTGCGCGAGCCGCGCGACCGCCGTCCTGGTCCGCAGGACTCTTGGTCCGTATCCATCGCCCAAGGAGTGATCCACCTGATAGGTCGCCTCCGGCACAGAACCCAAGCAGCGCTGTCCGCATCCTCCAGACAAGGGGCCGCGCCATGCTGCTGAGACTGGCCCAACAACCCGAGCTGCTCATCACCGTGATCGTGGCGTTCGTCGTGGCCATCACCATTCACGAAGCCGCGCACGCGCTGGTCGCCACCTGGCTCGGCGACGATCTGCCGCGCCACCAGGGCCGCTTGACGTTGAATCCCATGCGGCATCTCGACCCGCTCGGCACGCTCATGATTGCCATCGCCTCGTTCGGCTGGGGACGGCCGGTGCTCGTCAATCCCTACCGGCTGCGATTCGGCGTCAACCGCGGCATGGCGCTGGTGGCGCTCGCGGGCCCGGTGTCGAACCTGGCGCTTGCGGTCGCTCTGACGCCCGTCACGCGCCAGCTTCTTGCATCATCGCCCTACGACATCACCGCGCTGGCGCTCATGGTGACCGTGCAACTCAACATCCTCATCGCGGCGTTCAACCTGCTGCCAATCCCGCCGCTGGATGGGTTCAGCGTGCTGGTCGGCCTAGTTCCGCAGCCACTTGCCGACCAGTTGAATGAGTTGCGGCGTTACGGTCCCTTCCTGCTTATCGGCGTATTCCTGCTCTTCTGGGTGATACCGCAGGGGGCAATCATCATCACGGGCCCGGCCCAGTGGGTCACTGAGCTTCTCCTTGTCCCTTAGCTACCGCGTGGGCCAACTCGCGCAGACGTTCAACCGCTCCGTGCCGCGACAGGATCTGCGTGAGGCGGTGCAGCATCTGACGCCCGGCGAGCGAATGCTCCTGGCTCGATTGCAGCCGGTTGATCAGCGTCATTCGCTGGCGGTGTATGCGGCCGCGAGAGCAACCGCGCCCGACGACCGCGTGCTGTGGATGGCGGCGCTGCTGCATGATGTCGGCAAGGGGCGGCCGGGGCGCACCGATCGCGTGATGCTGACGCTGCTTGAAACCTTCGCCCCATGGCTCCTCATCCGCTGGCGACGGCGTCCAGCGAGCACCCGCCAAGGCAGGGTCGCGCGCCTGGCGGCGCACACCGAGGCCAGCGCGCGGTTGGCCGAGCTTGCCGGGTCGGCCCCGGGCGTGGTGGAAACCATCCGCGCTTACGGCCATGGCGATCATGCGCGCGGCAAGCTCCTGGCCGAACTGGATGCCGCGCGATGAGAGTCCCTTGGCGCGCGGTCGGCCAACACTCGGCGCTCACCGGGTTCGAGGTCCGCGTCGAGGGATTCGACGGACCGCTCGATCTGCTGCTGGAGCTCATCGAGCGGCAAGGCTTGGACATCACCGGCGTCTCCGTGCTCGCGGTCACCGACCAATTCCTCGCCTACGCGCAGGACATCGAAGCGCGGTATGCCGACGCCGCGTCGGAGTTTCTCCTCGTCGGCTCCCAGCTGCTCCTGCTCAAGTCGCGCGCGCTGCTGCCCGCCGCCGCCAAGGAGCCCCAGGAAGAGACGGCGGACGACCTCGCGGCCCGGTTGCGCGTGTACGCCGCGTTCAAGGCCATCGCGGCGGACCTAGGCGACCGCTGGGAATCGGGCGCCACTTCGTTCATCCGCGTAGCCACGCCGCTAGTTGCCCAACCGCCTCTCGAGTCCGGCGGTGGCGACCTGGACGTGCTCGTCGCCGCCATGCACACACTCACCGCCCGGGCCGAGAAGAGTGACGCCGGGCCGCCCGTGCCGCACCGACAGGTAAGCGTCGGCGAGCGCGTGCGCGTCGTTCGCGAGCGGCTGGCCCGCGACGGTGAGTTGGCGTTCTCCGTGATTGCCTCGGAGTGCAGCGGTCGCGACGAGCTCGTCGCGACCTTCATGGCCCTGCTCCATCTCGTGATCGAGCGCAGCGTGCAGGTGACCCAAGCCCGTGCCTTTGGCGAGATCATGTTGCGCTGGTCCGCCACGGCATCCAACGGGGATGGTCAAGCGGCGTGAACGACACGCGAGACGACCCGCTCTACGACTGCGCGCAGCCCAGCGGGGCTGACAGGTTCGACGACGATCTCGGCTTAAGCGTCATGGTCGAGGCCCTGCTGTTTGTCGCCGACCGCCCATTGACCGTTGACGAGCTGGCTGAGGTCACGGGCGCGCCCGCCGCGCACGTGTCCGAGTCGATGACGCGGCTGCAGGACACTTACGCTGACCGCGGCATCGTGCTCATCAAGCACGCCGACGGCTATCGGATGGTCTCGTCTCCCCGGGCGGCGGTGTTCTGTCGTCGGTTGCTGGGACTCGAGACGCGCTCGCGACTTTCACGCGCCGCACTCGAAACCCTCGGGATCATCGCGTATCGACAGCCGGTCACGCGGTCGGAGATCGAGAGCATCCGCGGCGTGGATGCCGACAGCGCCTTGGCCACGTTGCTCGCCCGCGGGCTGGTGGAAGAAGCCGGCCGCCTCGATACCCCGGGACGTCCGGTCCTATTCGGTACGTCGGACCTGTTTCTGGCCTACTTCGGCATCCCGTCGCTCACCGCGCTGCCGGAACTCGACCTCCCCGAGCCGGGGCATGGCGCCGGGCCGTCCAATTCAACCGATGGCGATTGAGCGGAACTAGCGCTTCGTAAACTGCTTGGCCTTGCGGGCGCCGACCAGACCGGGCTTCTTGCGCTCCTTGACGCGCGCATCGCGTGTGAGCATGCCCGCGCGCTTGAGCAGCGGCCGGAACTGGCGGTCCATCTCGCAGAGAGCCCGTGCCAACCCCAGCCGGATCGCGCCGGCCTGGCCACGCAGCCCACCGCCCTTCACCAGCACGGACATCCCGACGTTGGCCTCTTCGAGCACACGCAAGGGCTCCAGCGCGTGGAAGCGGTCAAACGCCAGCGGCAGGAATTGCTCGATGGGCTTGCCATTGACGATGAACGGGCCGCCGCCCGGATATACGCGGACCTGCGCGATGGCTTGCTTCCGCCGGCCCAGTCCGTAGTAGTAGTTGCCTTCAAGCATGATGTCAGGTTACCGCCTTCGGAGTTTGGCCGCCGTGAGGATGCTCAGCGCCGCCATACACGCGCAAGCGGCGGAAGCATGCCCGACCCAGCGAGTTCTTGGGCAACATGCCTCGGACCGCGTGCTCGATAACGCGCTCCGGGCGTTGCTCGAGCATCCGGTCAAGACGGGTGCTTCGCAGCCCACCCGGGTAGCCCGAGTGGCGGTAATAGTGTTTCTGCGTCGGCTTGTTGCCCGTCACGCGCACCTGCGACGCGTTGATGACGATGACGCCATCGCCGCAATCGAGATTGGGCGCGAACTCCGGCTTGTGCTTGCCTCGCAAAAGCTGCGCGATCTCGGACGCCACGCGGCCGAGCACGCGTTCCCGCGCGTCGACCACCATCCAGGTTCGGGCGGTGGACGTCGCGGCGCTCATGCCACCACCTCCACAGCTGTGGCCGCTGCGTCGGATCGCTGCGATTCGACCAGATACTCCACGCCGATCAGCGTCAGACCGTGCGCGGGCGCCGTCGCTCCCACGGCGGCGCGATCGCCGGATTGCAGCAAACACTGGACATCGCGCGGTGTGAGTTCGCCTCGGCCTACCCGCACCAGCGCGCCCACCATCCGTCGCACCATCCGGTGGAGAAACGCGTTGCCTGAAACGCGCACCGCGACCATAGTTCCCTCTCGCCACACCGCGATATTGGTGATGTCGCGCCAGGTGCGCGTCTCCGGCCCAATCGTAAACGCGTGAAAGTCGTGGCTGCCGACGAAGACGCGGGCGGCTTCTTGCATGCGAGCGACGTTCAGCGGGTCACGAATGTGCCACGCGCGGCCCCGATCCAATACCGGACGGTGGGGCGTCTGTGCAATGCGATATTCATAGGTGCGCTGGACCGCGTCGCGCCGCGCGTGGAAGCCGTCGGCGACCGTTGCGACCGAGTGGGTGACAAGATCCTTGGGCAAGCAGGCGTTCCAAGCACGCCAAAGCGTCGCATCATCCAACTGCGTCGTCACACGCGTATTTACGACCTGACCGGTCGCATGCGTACCGGCATCGGTCCTGCCGGCGCCGACGACGTGCACCTGGTGGCCGACGACCGACGTAAGCGCGACTTCCAGCTCTTGCTGCACGGTCCGCGCAGCGGCTTGGCGCTGGAAGCCAGCAAACCCGGCGCCGTCATACTCGACCGTGGCGCAGACGGTGCGGGAAGGCGTCACATGAGCTCCAGGCGGGCCAGGGGCGCTCCGTCGCCAAGCCGGCGACCCAGACGATACATCTTGGTAAATCCGCTCGTGCGATCCGCATACCGCTCCGGCACAGTGTCGAACAGGTCTTTCACCACATCGCGATCGGGCAGCCACGCAAGCGCCTGACGCCGGGCGTGGAGGTCGCCGCGCTTGGCCAGCGTGACCAAGTGATCCACATCGGGTCGGATGGCCTTGGCGCGCGCCTCGGTGGTTTGCAAGTGGCCGTGCACCAGCAGCGATCGCACCAGGCCGCGCACCAGCGCCTTGCGGCGAGCCGGGTTGCAGCCAAGGTGCCGTCCCTTGCGGCGGTGACGCATGGCTAGCTCGACTCCTCCGGCGCGACCGCTTCGGCAAGCGTGAGGCCGCGCTGCTCCAGCCCGGCGCGGATCTCGTCGACCAGACGAACGCCCATGCCGCGCAGCGCGAAGAGGTCCTCTTCGGTCATGGCCGCGATCTCCTCGATCGTCTCGACCCCATGCCGCTTGAGACAGTTCACCGCGCGGTTCGAGAGCTTGAGATCCTCGAGCGGCTCGCCGGGCACGACGCCTTGGTCGGTGAGCAAGTCGGTGGACGGACCCACGACCAAATCGTCGCCGCCGATCATGTTGAAAGAGGTGACGAGCTGCTGCGCGGCAGCGCGCAGGGCATCGTGCGGCCCGGCGCTTCCGTCGGTCCACACTTGCAGCACCAGCCGGTCATGCTCGGTGTCCTGCCCGACCTGGGCGTGCTCGACGTGGTACTCAACCTTGGTGACCGGCGTGAAGACGCGGTCAAGCGGAATCACACCGATTGGCAGAGATCGGGTGCCCTCGGATGGGACATACCCAACCCCCTGCTCGACGGTGAATTCGCAGCGCAGCAATCCTTCGCCAGTCAGCTCGGCCAGGTAGTGGTCGGGATTGACGAGCTCCACTCCGCTTGGAACCTCGATCTGGCCGGCCGTGACGATGCCGGGCCCGGTTTGCTCCAGCATGCAAAGCGAAGGCTCCCGATTGAACGACCGCAATCGGACGCGCTTGACGTTGAGGAGGAACTCGACGACGTCTTCGCGCATGAACTCGAGGGTGCTGAACTCATGCAAGGCGCCGTCGATTCGGGCTGTGGCGATGGCCGCACCCGGCAGCGACGACAGCAAGGTGCGCCGGAGCGGCGTGCCGAGCGTGTGCGCGAAGCCGCGCCGCAGCGGCTCGATGTGAAACAAGCCGTAGTCGTCGCCAAGCTCCTTCGATTCGACGGTGATAGGAGCGGGCTCAGCCGGACTGGCGGCTTCCAACGATTCTAGAAACACAGGCGTCCTCTCGTGTGCGGCTGCAGCACGTTGCTTATGGGCGTCCGCACGAAGTCCCTATCGGGAATAGAACTCAACGATGAGCTGCTCATTTACGGTGGCGTCAATGTGGTCGCGCTCCGGCAGCGCCGAGACTCTGCCACTGAATTCATCCGGGGTCACATGCAGCCAGGCGGGGCGCCCCATGGCGTCCGCCCGGGTCAGGGCGCTGGCGATCAAGTCGAGGCCCCGGCTCTTCTCACGCACCTGCAATTGATCCCCAACCTTCAGCGTGGCGGACGGAATGGTGTGCTTGCGGCCGTTGAGAAGGAAGTGGCCGTGGTTAACGAGTTGGCGGGCCTGCGCCCGGCTAAGAGCAAAGCCCATCCGGTACACCACGTTGTCGACGCGAAGCTCCAGCTCTTGCAGCAGCCGCTCACCGCGCGACCCCGAGCCTCGGCTCGCGCGCTTGAAGTAGCGGCGGAACTGGCGTTCCAGCACCCCGTAGAGGCGGCGCGCCTTCTGTTTCTCGCGCAACTGCACGGCAAACTCGGTCGCCCGGCGGCGCGAAAGCCCGCGAGCTCCCGGTCCGCCGCGATCGCCGCGTCGCTCGATCGCGCACTTGGGCGTGTGGCAGCGGTCGCCCTTCAAGAACAACTTTTCGCCCTCGCGCCGGCAGAGCCGACAGACGGGACCGGTGTAGCGTGCCATTAGGGAACGTTCCTCGTATTTGGCCTAGACGCGCCGGCGCTTCGGTGGCCGCGGGCCGTTGTGTGGAATCGGTGTCACGTCGGAAATGCTCGTGATGTTGAGTCCGGAGCCCTGAAGGGCGCGGATAGCTGCGTCACGTCCCGACCCCGGGCCTCTGACATACACGTCGAGGTCGCGCATGCCCATGTCCATGGCCTGTCGCGCCGCCTGGTCGGCGGCTTGCTGGGCGGCAAAGGGCGTGCTCTTGCGGGAACCGCGGATACCAACGGTGCCGCCGCTCACGCTGGTGAGCGTCTCACCCTGCAGGTCCGTGATCGTAATGATCGTGTTGTTGAAGGTCGCGTGCACGTGCGCCGCTCCCTTGGGCACGGGTGCACGGTCGCGCCGACGCGCGCGACTGGAGCGTTCAGCCACGCTAGTCCCTCTTGATCACGCGCTTGCGGATCCCCACGGCGCGGCGCGGACCCTTGCGCGATCGCGCGTTGGTCCGCGTCCGCTGGCCACGGACCGGGAGGCCGAGGCGATGGCGCAGTCCGCGATAGCTCCCAATCTCACGCAGGCGCGCCAGATTGGTCTGCACTTCGCGCCGCTTCTCGCCCTCGACGCGTTGCTGGCGGTCGATTTGGTCACGAATTCGCCCAAGGTCATCGTTGGTCAGATCGATAACCCGCTTCGTTCCCGGCACGCCGGCGTCGGCCAGGATCCGGCGGCTGCTGGTGCGCCCGATGCCAAAGATGTAGGTGAGCGCGATCTCGACGGGCTTCTCCCGCGGAATGTCAACGCCTGCGATACGTGCCATAGCTATACCCCGCCTATCCTTGACGCTGCTTGTGCTTCGGGTTTTCGCAAATCACGAGGACCCGGCCGTGGCGACGAATCACGCGGCACTTGTCGCAACGCGGCTTGACGGATGCGGCGACCTTCATGCGACAGCGCTACTCGACTCGCTCGTTGCGCAGACGCCAGGTGATGCGTCCGCGCGTGAGGTCATAGGGAGAAAGCTCGAGTTTCACGCGATCGCCGACACCGACGCGGATGAATCGAAGCCGCATGCGGCCGGACAGGTGCGCCAAGATCGCCGGCGGCTCGTCGCCGTCCGAGCCGGTCACCAGGCGCAGCGGCTTGCCGTTGGGCCCGATGGGGCGCACGAGGAACATGGTGTTTGGCAACGTGTCCACGATCTCGCCCTCGACCTCAATCATCGGGGATTTGCCCTTGCCGTTGGACTCGGCAGTGCGCGCCTCGCGTGCGGAGCGTTGCGCCATCAGGCGTTCACCCGACTGGTGAGGACGATCGGACCAAACTCGCTGACGACCACCGTGTGTTCGAAGTGGGCCGAAAGGCTTCCATCGGCGGTGCGGGCGGTCCAGCCGTCGGCATCAAAGTGCACATCGGGACTTCCGACGTTCACCATGGGCTCAATGGCGAGGGCTGTGCCCGCCTCGAGCACGGCGCCCGTGCCCGCGGTGCCGAAGTTCGGCACCTGCGGCGGCTCGTGCATGGATTGTCCGATTCCGTGTCCCACAAATCTCCTAACAACTGAAAACCCGGCACCCTCGACAAGGCCCTGCACGGCCGCGCCGACATCACCGAGCCGATTCCCCGGTTGGGCGGCTGCAACTGCCGCGTCTAGCGCGTCATGCGTGACGGCGATTAGACGATCCGCCTCGTCGTCGACCTCGCCAACAGCAACGGTTACCGCCGAGTCGGAGTGCCACCCATCAAGGATCACTCCGCAATCAACCCCAATGATATCCCCTTCACGCAATGCATTTCCACTGGGAATGCCATGCACGATGACATCGTTCGCAGAGGCGCAAATGCTGCCGGGGAAGGGCGCAACGCTGGGCGACGCGGCGGGCACCCCAAGAAACGATGGCGTGCCGCCGTGGTCACGAATGAATTGGTCCGCCACCGCATTGAGCTCTTCCGTCGTGGCGCCGGGTTGCACGGCCTCCACGATTAGATCCAGCGTGCGCGCCAGCAAAGCGCCCGCCACCCGCATGCCCTCGATCTGCTCCGGTGTTTTGGCGATTACGTGTCCGGCAGTCACGCGGCGAGCGCTCCCAGGGCATCGATGACCCGACGGGCAACGGCGTGAATGTCGGCGTCGCCGTTGACCGGATGTACCAGGCCGCGCTGCGTGTAGTACCGAATCAGCGGGGCCGTCGCCGTGCGATAGACCTCAAGTCGGTAGCGGGCGGTCGCGTGATCGTCATCGCTTCGGCCACGACTCAGGAGCCGATTGAGCGCGACGTCTTCGGGTAGGTCCAGGACAAGCACGGCATGCACGCGCGTGGCATACCTGGCCAGGATCTCATCCAGCGCCTCGGCCTGCGCATGGGTGCGCGGAAATCCATCGAAGCAGATGCCTTGGTTTCGCTGTCCAGCCACGAGACTCTCGACGAGCTGCATCACCAGATGGTCGGGGACGAGCCGACCCGACTCAACGTATTCGCTCACCTGCAGCCCGGCGGGCGTGCCGGCCTCGATGGCTTGGCGAAACAGCCCGCCGGTCGACACATGCGTGATGTTGAGCCGGTCCACCAGCAACTGCGCCTGAGTGCCCTTGCCCGCCCCCGGCGGCCCGAGGAACACGACAATCGATGGTGTGTGATTCGCCAACCTACCGGATGAATCCTTCGTAGTTGCGCATCAACAGCTGGGCCTCGAGCTGCCGCATGGTATCGAGCACCACGCCGACCACAATCAGCAATCCCGTGCTGCTGAGCGCCACGGCGTTCACGTTGGTCACCAGTTGCGCCAGGAAGGGGAGTACCGCGACAAAGCCAAGAAACAGCGATCCGGCCAGGGTGAGCCGATTCACCACGCGCATCAGGTATTGCTGCGTCGGGCGCCCCGGTCGTATCCCCGGAATGAAGCCGCCGTTCTTCTGCAAGTTCTCCGCAAGATTCTGCTGTTGAAAGATGACCAGGGTGTAGAAGTAGGTAAATGCAATGACTAAGAAAAAGGTGGCCACCCAATAGATGAAATTCTCCGGGCTCATGGCATTGGCGATGAGGCCGGCCAAGTTCCCCAGCCAGGTGATGTCCGTGCTCTCGAAGTAGCTGGCGACGGTCCCAGGCAGCAGCATGAAGGAGAAGGCAAAAATCAGAGGGATCATGCCCGCGGAGTTGACCTTGAGCGGGATATGCGTGCTCTGACCGCCGTACATGCGGTTGCCGCGCACGCGCTTCGCGTAGTGCACGGGAATGCGCCGCTGCGCCTCCTGAACGAACACGATCGCGCTGATCATGGCCAGGCCGATAACGACCACGGCCAAGAAGCCGCCGATGTTCTCTCCGGCAAACAGAGCCTGGCCTACGGCCTGTGGCGCCCCCGCCACGATGCCCGCGAAGATGATGATGGAGACGCCGTTGCCCACGCCGTTCTCGGTGATCAATTCGCCCAGCCACAGCAGGAACATGGAACCGGCGGCCATGACGATCAGCATGGCCACGATCCCCGGGGCTCCAAGCGACGGCGAAATCAAATCGGCCTGCGAGCTGCGCAGAAGCGTGATCTGGCCGAAGCCTTGCAGCATCGCGAATGGGACCGTCGCTATCCGGGTGTATTGGGCGATGCGCTTGCGCCCGCTGTCCCCTTCCTTCGAGAGTTCCTGCAACCGGGGGATCAGCGGCGTGAGGACCTGAAACGCGATCATGGCGGTGACGTACGGATAGACGCCGAGGGCCACGATGGAGAAGTTTTCGAGGGCGCCGCCCGAGAGCAGGTTTAGGAACCCGAGGAGCTGATTGCCCTCGAAGAATTCCTGCAGCCGATCGGTCGCAACCCCAGGCATGGGGATGTGCGCCACGAGCCGAAACAGCACCAAAAGGCCAATCGTGAACAGGATCTTCCGGCGTACATCCGGCAATCGAAATGCGGTGATGGCGGTCTGGATCACGCAGGAATTTCCTCGGCGGTGCCGCCGGCCTCCTCGATCTTCATTTTGGCCGCAGCCGAGAATTTGGGCGCCCGGATTGTCAGTGCGTGGGGCAATTCGCCGCCCGCCAGAATCTTGAACGGCCCGTCATCAATGATGCCGCCGGCGCGCAACTCGTCCGCGCCGACGACGGATCCAGCCTCAAACTGCGCCAGCCGGCCCAGGTTTACCGGCTGGTAGTCCGTGCGAAATCGGTCGTTGGTGAACCCACGACGGGCGGGAAACCGCCGCAGGAGCGGGGTCTGACCACCCTCGAAGCCCGGTGTCGGACCAGACCCGCTGCGGGCGCCCTGACCAAGCGTGCCGCGGCCCGCCGTCTTGCCGCGGCCGCTGCCCTCGCCGCGACCGACCCGTCGGCGACGCCGACGCTTCTGCGAGGTACGGACCAGCACGTGTGGCTTCACGTTCGGATCACTCCGCGGATTCGCGGCGGCATTCGACCAGGTGCCCGATGGCCGCCAACATGCCGTCGATGGCCGGCGACTGTTCACGCTCGGCCGTCTTACCGATGCGGCCCAGACCCAGCGCGCGCAGCGTCTCCTGCTGGCGACGCGTTGCGCCGATGGCGCTCCGCACTTGACGCAAATGCAGCCGGGCGCTAGCCATCGCCACGTGAGTCGATAGGAGCGAGTCTCGCAGCTCGCTGCGCGCTGGGGTCGCTCAGCGCCTCAAGGCCCGCCACGGTCGCCTGGACGACGTTGACGGCGTTCGAGGAGCCGATGATCTTGGTGAGCACGTTTCGCACGCCGGCAAGCTCAAGCACGGCGCGCACAGCGCCGCCAGCGATCACCCCGGTTCCCGAACCTGCCGGGCGCAGAATGACCTTGGACGCACGGAATCTCGCTTCGATGTAATGCGGAATGGATCCATCCTCGGTGAGCGGAACGTCGAACATGGCGCGGCGAGCGCGTTCTTGACCCTTCTGAATGGCGTCGGCCACCTCACGCGCACGGCCCACGCTGACGCCGACGCGACCGTTGCGATCACCGACGACCACGATGGCATTGAAGCCGAAGCGCCGTCCGCCGCGGACGACTTTCGACACCCGCTTGATGCGGACCACGCGATCCTCAAACCGCTGACGCTCACCGTCACTATCGAGAAAGCTGGGCTGTCCCCGCCTTCGGCCATCAAACTGCATTGCTAAAACTCCAACCCATCGGCGCGCGCCGCGTCCGCCACGGCTTTCACACGACCGGCGTAGGCGAATCCTCCGCGATCGAACACCACCCGCGAAACCTTCAGCGCCTTGGCGCGCGCGGCAATCGCGCGGCCGACGCTGCCGGCCCGCGCCCGCCTGGAGCCGTCTTCCATGTCCGACTCGAGGGTGGAGGCAGCGGCCAGTGTTGTCCCGCTTGCGTCGTCAATCACCTGCGCGTACGTGTGTTTCAAACTTCGAAACACGGCCAAGCGCGGACGCGCGGCGGTGCCCCGCACCCGCGTCCGCAGGCGTCGGTGTCGCCGAAGTCGGCTCGCGTGCCGTGTATGCGTAGCCATTTAGGCGGCCGTCAGTCCAGCAGCGGTCTTGCCAGGTTTCTGGCGCACGTACTCGCCGGCATAGCGGACGCCCTTGCCCTTGTAGGGATCGGCCGGACGCACCGCGCGAATTTCGGCGGCAATCTGGCCAACGGCCTGCTTGTCGATCCCCTGCACTACGATATGCGTGGGATCGGGCACCTCGATATCGACGCCATCCGGCGCCTGGATCACCCGAGGATGCGAGAACCCCAATTGCAGGTCGAGGGCGCCGCCCTGGAGCGAGGCGCGATACCCGGTTCCTTGAATCTCGAGCCGCTTCTGGAATCCGTCCGTCACGCCGATCACCATGTTGGCCAGGAGCTGGCGCGTGAGGCCGTGCAGCGCTCGCTGCTTGCGCTCGTCATTTGGCCGCGACACCTTGAGCACGCCGTCCGTGGCAGTGATGGTCATCGACCGCGGCAGCGTTCGCGCCAGCGCTCCGCGCGGCCCCTTGATCTCAACGGTGTTGCCGTCGCCAATGCTGACCGTAACGCCCCCGGGGACCGGTATCGGAAGTTGGCCGATGCGTGACATGCCGTTGCCTACCAGACGAAGGCGAGCACTTCGCCACCCAGCCGGCGTCGGCGTGCCTCGCTCCCGGTCATCAACCCACTGGACGTAGACACCAGCGCCACGCCGATGCCGCCCATCACGCGCGGAATCTCGCGCGCGCGTGTGTACACGCGCAGACCCGGGCGACTCACGCGCTTGGAGCCTCGGAGCACCGGTTCGTTTTCGGCGTTGTAGCGCAGGTCAATCTCGAGCCAACCCCGCGGCGAATCCTCTACGACCGTTAAGCCGGCGATAAAACCCTCGTCGCGCAGCAGCTCGGCGACACGCACCTTGAGGCTGGAATGCGGAATGCGGACCTTGCGGTGGCGCGCCATCACGGCGTTGCGCATCCGCGTGAGCATGTCGGCAATGGGGTCTGTCATCGTTCGCTACCAGCTCGATTTCGTAACGCCGGGAATCTCACCCTGAGCCGCCAGCGTGCGAAAGCAAATGCGGCAGAGATCAAACCGGCGCATGTAGGCGCGGGGGCGCCCGCAGAGGACACAGCGATTGCGGTAGCGGACCTTGTAGCGCAGCTTGCGGCCCCGCAGCGAACGCTCGTCGAAGTTCGGCGCATAGAAGGCGTTGCGCTCCCGTTCCCATTTCACGACCTTGCATTTCTTGGCCATGCTGACTCCTACGCTGCTTCTTCGCGTTCGAACGGCAACCCTATCGCCTCCAGCAACCGCCGCGCGTGCGCGTCGGTTTGGGCACTGGTGACCATGGTGACTTCCAATCCGCGGATCTGGTCAATCGAGTCGTAGTCAATCTCGGGGAATATCAACTGCTCGGGCAGGCCGATCGAGTAGTTCCCGCGCCCGTCGAACGCTCGCACCGACAGCCCGCGAAAGTCGCGCAGCCGTGGCAGCGCCACGCTGATCAAGCGATCGACGAATTCATACATGCGCCTTCCGCGCAGCGTCGTCTTGACGCCCACCCGCTGGCCCGCTCGCAACCGAAAGGCGGCCACGCTGCGCCGCGCGCGCGTCACGATCGGCCGCTGCCCCGTGGCCGCGGCAATGTCACGCACCGTGTGGTCCACGATGGCGTCGTTACTCACCGCCGCGCCAATGCCAACGTTCACGACGACCTTTTCCAGCCGCGGCACCTCATGGAGGTTGCGCAGCCCGAGATCCTGTTGCAGGTCGGGGCGAATCGATTCACGATATCGATCCAGCAAGCGTGCCATTACTCGTCCAACGGTTCGTTGCAGCTCTTGCAGTGACGCGTACGCGCCCCGCGTCGGCTGACACGGATTGAGATGCGGGAACGCCCGCCGCAGTGCTGGCAAACCAGCATGACGTTCGAAGCGTCGAGCGGGGCGTTGAACTCAATGATACCGGCCCGCTGGCCGATGGCCCGCGGCTTTGTGTGTCGCTTGCGCACGTTGACGCCCTCGACCACGAGTTGGCCGGTCTCCGGAACCACGCGATCGATAACGCCCTGACGCCCCTTGTCACGCCCGGTGAGCACCTCGACGGTGTCACCCTTGCGCAGGCGATATCGGTGCGAGTCGGCCATGCTCAGAGCACCTCAGGGGCGAGCGACACGATGCGCATGAAACGCCGCTCGCGGAGTTCGCGCGCCACCGGGCCGAAGATGCGCGTGCCGCGCGGCGCGGTGCCGTCCAGGACGACGGCTGCATTGTCGTCAAAGCGAATCCGGGACCCGTCCGCCCGCCGATATTCCTTGGCGACACGAACGACAACCGCCTGCACGACGCTGCCTTTGGGCACAGGGCTATTTGGCGCGGCCTGCTTGACACTGCCCACGATCACGTCGCCCACGCCGGCGTACTTGCGGCCGGAACCGCCGAGGACGCGAATGCACATGATCTCTCGCGCCCCGCTGTTGTCGGCAATCTTCAGCCGGCTCTGTTGCTGGACCATTGCGTTATCGAGATTCGCTCTCTGATACGTCCACGGCAGCTTCAGGTGCCGTGCCGGTCGCCTCGTCGATTTCTTCTTCAGGCTCGGCGTCCACCGCCTGAGCCGCCTCACTGGCGGCCTCAACGGCTGCCTGCTCTTCTTCGGTGAGCGTGGCGCGATTCACAATTCGTGTGAGCCGCCAGCGCTTGTGGCGACTGTAGGGCCGCGACGCCGTGACCTCGACGACATCGCCAACTTCGCACGCATTTTCGGCGTCGTGCGCCAGCAGCTTGCGCCGAATGCGGACAGCCTTGCGGTAGATCGGGTGCCGACGCACAGCTTCCACGCGCACGGCAATGGTCTTGTCGGAGCGATTGCTCACCACGGTCCCAACGCGCCGCTGGCGCCGTGCGCTATCTGCCGCCATCACTCAGCCTCATCTGCCGCGCCGGCCCCAACGAGCTCGCGTTCGCGCTGCACGGTCATGATCTGCGCGACATCGCGCCGCAACTCGCGCAATCGCGACGTCGCGGTGAGCTGGAGCGTCGCATGCTGCACGCGCAGGCGAAACAACTCTTCCTTCGCCTCCCGGCGCCGGGTTTCCAAGGCTTCGGCGTCAAGCGCTCGAATCTCTGCCAGATCAGCCAACGACCACCTCGCGATTTCGGGTGATGACGCGCGTGGCCACGGAGATCTTGTGCGACGCAAGCCGCATCGCCTCGCGGCCAAGCTCGTCTTCGATGCCTGCGATCTCGAATAGCACACGACCGGGCTTGACGACCGCCACCCAGTGGTCGACGTTGCCTTTGCCGCTGCCCATGCGCGTCTCGGCGGGCTTGGCACTCACCGGCTTATCGGGAAAGACGCGAATCCACACCTGGCCGCCGCGGTGGATCGCATGCGTGATGGCACGCCGCGCGGCCTCGATCTCGCGGCTGTCGACCCAGCCCACGCTGAGCGCTTGCAGCCCGACTTCTCCGAACTGCAGCGTGTTGCCGCGCATGGCGCGCCCGCGACGCCGGCCTCGGTGAGCCTTGCGAAACTTGGTGCGCTTGGGCATCAACATGACGCTAGGTTCCTCTGGGCGCGCGTCGGCCGCCCATTCCCGTCGGGCCGACGCGGCCGGCCAGCATATCCGCGGTGTCACTCAACGTGTCGCGGCGATGGATCCACGCTTTGACGCCGATGCGGCCCTGCGCCGTGCGCGCCTCGGTGAATCCGTAGTCGATGTCGGCGTCAAGCGTCTGCAGGGGCACGGTGCCGCTGAGCTCGAATTCGGTGCGCGCCATCTCGCGCCCACCGAGCCGGCCGCTCACCATCACCTTCACGCCCATGGCGCCGGCGCGCATGCTGCGCTCGGCGGTGACTTTCATGGCCCGCCGGAATGAGACGCGACGCTCCAACTGCTCGGCCACGTTGCGCGCCACGAGGAATGCGTCCAGCTCGGGCTGGCCGATCTCCTGGACGTCGACGACGGTGCGCTTCTTCGTGTGCAGCTCCAGCAGGCGCTGAATCTCCTCGCGGTTGCTACCCCCGCGGCCAATCACGATGCCGGGCCTCGCGGTGTGGATGATCACGCGCAACTGGCTGACTTGGCGTTCGATCTCGATGCGCGATACGCCGGCCCCAAAACCACGTCGGCGGCCGCCGCGACGCTGATCGCGCCGGCCGGGCGGGTTGTCCAGGAACTGCCGCACGATCTTCCGAATCCGGAAGTCTTCGGCCAGCAGCGCGGTGTAGTCGCGGTCGGCGTACCACGTGCTGAGCCACGGCTTCGTGTATCCGAGGCGATAGGCGATTGGGTGAACCTTCCGCCCCATGCTTACTCGCTTTCGTCGTCCACGACGACGGTGATATGTGCGGACCGCTTGCGATAGAACCCCGGGCGACCGCGGGACTTCGCCCGGAAGCGCCGGAGTGACGGTCCTTGATCGATGCGCACATCGCGCACGACCAGGCTGTCGCGCTCGAGGCCGTAGTTGTGCTCGGCATTCGCCAGCGCCGATTTCAGCACCTTGGCGATTTCGAACGCCGCCCGCTGCGGCAGGAGCGCCAGGGTCGCCAGCGCCAGCTCCGGGGGCTTGCCCCGAACCTCGTTGGCCACCACGCGAGCGCGCCGCGGGGCCATGCGCACGTACTTAGCCGTTGCCCAGACTTCCATATGTCTACCGCGGTCCCTGCTGCGCGGCCGCAACGCGCGACCCTGCTTGGCTGTGGCTGCGATACGTGCGCGTGGGTGCAAACTCGCCTAGGCGGTGGCCAACCATGTTTTCCGTGATGTACACGGGCACATGGCGCCGACCGTCATGCACGGCAATGGTGAGCCCGACCATTTCCGGATGGATCACGCTTGCCCGGCTCCACGTGCGGATGACTTGCTTTTGACGGCTGCGGCTGGCTTCGGCCACGCGCTTCTCCAGCTTGGGGTCGATGTACCAGCCCTTCTTGGAACTTCGTGACATGCTGCCCTATTTCCTGCGGCGTCGAATGATAAAGCGGTCGCTGCGGCGCCGCCCGAGACGGGTCCGGCGCCCCTGGGCCGGCTTGCCCCACGGCGTCTTCGGTCCGGGGAGACCAACCGGAGCCTTGCCCTCACCGCCCCCGTGGGGATGATCGCGCGGCGTCATGGCCGAGCCGCGCACTTGCGGCCGGCGGCGTCGCCAGCGTATCCGACCGGCTTTGCCGGCTGACTGGTTGCTGTGATCCTGGTTGCCGACCCGACCCACCGTGGCCATACCCGCCAATGGGACCTGTCGCATTTCGCCCGATGGCAGCCGCAACGTGGCCAGCCCGCGATCTTTGGCCATGAGCTGCCCGCCCATACCGGCGCTGCGGATGAGCTTGGCGCCACCGCCCGGCACCATCTCCACGGCGTGCACCTCGGTTCCGGCGGGCATGTCGGCCAAGCGCATGGCGTTGCCGACCCGCGGCTCCGCGCTTGGGCCGGAAATGACCTTGGCGCCAACGCGCAGCCCCTGCGGTGCCAGGATGTAGCGCTTCTCGCCGTCGGCATACACGAGCAGCGCGATGTGGGCGGAGCGGTTCGGGTCGTATTCGATCGATGAGACCGCCGCGGGCACGCCGGGCTTGTCCCGGCGCCAGTCAATCACGCGGTAGCGGCGTTTGGCTCCGCCGCCGCGGTGGCGCACCGTAATGCGGCCTTGATTGTTGCGCCCGGCTCTTTCGGTGAGCGGCCGCAGCAGCGGCTTGTGCGGCTGTGACTCGGTGACTTCCTCGTGGTCAACCGACACATAGCCCCGGCGCCCGGGCGAAGTCGGATCGTACGTGCGAAGCCCCATGCCTAGGTCCCCGGATAAATGTCGATGGTGTGTCCCTCGGCAAGCGTCACGATAGCCTTGCGCTTGGAGGAACGATAACCCTCGAAGCGCCCAAACCGTCGCGGCTTGCCGCGAAGATTCATGACGTTGACGTCGGAAACATCCACGCGGAACAACGCTTCGACGGCTTCCGCGATCATGTGCTTGGACGCTGTGGGATGAACTTCGAACACATACTTGCGGTCTTCCACAAGCGCGGTTGATTTCTCCGTGACCACCGGTCGGATCACCACGTCCCCGGGATCAGTCATCGCCGGCTCCCCGAAGCAGTGCAAGCGCGGCGTCGGTCGCCACCACGTGGTCGGCCGCGGCCACGTCCAGGAACCCCACGGCGTCGGCCCGTTGCACCGTGACGCCGGGGATATTGCGCGACGATCGCCGCAGAGCCTCCGGCGGCTCGCGATCGAGCAGCAGCACTCGGCCGGCCAAACCTGCGTCTGCCAGCCATGCGGCGCGTTCCTTGGTCCTGGCCGTGTCGCCCCATGCGTCGACGCGATGCACGCGATCCGCTTGTGCCTTCTGCGCCAGCAGGCTGCGGAGTGCCTCGCGCCGCTCGCGTCGGCTGAGCCGCCGACGCACCGTGCGCGGACGCGGCCCGAAGGCGACGCCGCCGCCCCGTCGCTGGAAAGCCGAGGCGCTGCCGGCGCGCGCGCGTCCCATGCCCTTTTGGCGATAGAGCTTCTGCGCGCTGGCCGTCACCTCGCTGCGCGTCTTGGTGTGGCTCGTGCTTTGCCGACGGCGTTGGGCACCGACGAGCGCGGCACGCCGCAGGAGGTCCTCGCGTGCCCCAGGCTCACCGAACAAATCGGCGGCCACTGGGGTGGTCGGCGCGGCTTCACTCGCAGCCATCAATCGCGGCTCCCGCGTCGAGTGGTTGGCCGAATCACGAGAATGCCGTTGCGCGGTCCGGGTACGGCGCCCCGCAGGGCGATGAAGTTCTTCTCCGCGTCCACGTGCTCCACCCGAAGGCGCTTGGCGGTCACGCGGCGCCCGCCCATGCGGCCCGCCATTCGCATGCCCTTGAACACGCGGCTGGGCGTGGTTCCCGCACCCACGGACCCCGGGGCCCGGAGTCGGTCGGACTGGCCGTGGGTGCGCGGCCCGCCGCGGAATCCGTGACGCCGCACGACGCCGGCGAAGCCTTTACCTTTTGAAATGCCCGTCACGTCGACGAAGTCGCCGGGCGCGAACATGTCGGCCCGCAACTCGGCGCCGACCTCGAGGTCGGGAGCGCTGGCCAGGCGAAACTCACGCAGCACTCGGTAGGCGGGCGCATCCTGAAGATGCCCCCGCTCCGCCCGTGAGAGCCTCGAATCGCGCGTTATGTCAAATCCAAGCTGTACGGCGACATAGCCGTCGCGCTGCAGCGTGCGTACGTCCGTCACCCTGCAAGGCCCGGCCTCGATCAACGTCACCCCCACGGCGTGCCCTGCGTCATCGAAGCGCTGGGACATGCCCAGCTTGCGCGCGAGGATTCCGGTGGCCACGGCGCTAGGACTTCAACTCGATATCGACGCCCGCCGCGAGCTGCAGTCGCAGGAGCTCGTCCATCGTCTGTTGCGTGGGGTCGATGACGTCGATGAGGCGCTTGTGGGTCCGCATCTCGAATTGCTCGCGCGAATCCTTGTCGATGAACGGCGATCGGATCACCGTCCACTTCTTCTTATGGGTCGGGAGCGGAATGGGACCGCGGACATCGGCTCCGGTGCGATCAGCCGCTTCGATGATTCGGCGGGCGGCGTCGTCGAGAACCTTGTGATCGTAGGCCTTGAGGCGAATGCGAATTCGCTGACGCGGGGCCTGTCGCCGGGCGCGCCCACTGGCGGGCCGCCCGGCCGACGGTTCGGACGGGCTGTCGGCGGCTGCGCGTGCCTCGGCCATCGCAGCTAGTTGACGATCTTGGTCACGACGCCGGCGCCTACCGTCACGCCGCCTTCGCGGATGGCGAAGTGCACGCCGTCCTCGAGGGCCACGGGAGCGCCAAGCTTCACGGTCATCTCGATGTTGTCACCGGGCACGACCATCTCCGTGCCCTCCGGCAGGATCACCGCGCCAGTGACGTCGGTCGTGTGGATGTAGAACTGCGGGCGATATCCGTTGAAGAACGGCGTGTGGCGCCCACCCTCGTCCTTCGTCAGGACGTAGACGTTTGCCATGAATTCCGTGTGCGGCGTGATGGACCCAGGAGCTGCGAGCACCATCCCGCGCTCGACCTCGTGGCGCTCGATCCCGCGGAGCAGGCATCCAACGTTGTCGCCGGCCACGCCTTCATCGAGCGTCTTGCGGAACATTTCCACGCCGGTGCACACGCGACGGTCCACGAGGTCGCGCATGCCGACGATGTCAACTTCCTCGCCGGGCTTGACCACGCCGCGCTCGACGCGGCCCGTGACCACCGTTCCGCGTCCCTTGATGCCGAAGACGTCCTCGATGGGCATCAAGAACGGCTCGTCGACCGGCCGCTGCGGCTCCTCGAAGTAGGTGTCGAGCGTCTCGACCAATTCCGTGATCGGCGCGTACTCGGGGGCGTCCGGATCGGTACTCTCGGACTCGAGTGCGTGGAGGGCGCTGCCGCGCACGATCGGCACGTCGTCGCCTGGAAACTCGTACTTGTTCAAGAGGTCGCGCAATTCGAGCTCCACGAGCTCCAGCAGCTCCTCATCGTCCACCATGTCGACTTTGTTCAGATACACGACAATCGCGCCCACTTCGACCTGCCGCGCCAGCAGCACGTGCTCGAACGTCTGGGGCATGGGGCCGTCCGGGGCGCTGACGACCAGAATGGCGCCGTCCATCTGTGCCGCGCCGGTGATCATGTTCTTGATGTAGTCGCGATGGCCGGGCGCGTCGATGTGAGCGTAGTGCCGGGTATCGCTCTCGTACTCCACGTGGGCAATCGAAATCGTAATTCCGCGCTCTCGCTCCTCGGGCGCCTTATCGATGGCGTCGAACGCCTCGAACTGCGCCAAGTCACGCAACGACAGCACCTTGGTGATCGATGCCGTGAGCGTGGTCTTGCCGTGGTCGACATGACCAATGGTGCCGACGTTGATATGCGGCTTCGTGCGTTCGAACTTAGCTCGTCCCATTCGCTGCGTGCTCCTGATGCGCCGGCCGAGTGGCCGCGCGCCTAGACCTCGGTGAGAACTTCCTGTCCCGTGCCGGCCCCTGGCCGGACGGCGTAGTGCGAGAACTCCATCGAAAACGTGCCCCGGCCCTGAGTGGCCGAGCGTAACGCACTAGCGTACCCAAACATTGTCGCCAGCGGTACTTCTGTGAGAATCACGCTTGATCCGCCGCGCGGTTCGGTCCCCTGGACCACGCCCCGCTTGGATGCCAAGCCGGCCAGAACATCGCCGACATACTCGTCGGGGATCACGACGTCCACGGCCATCACCGGTTCCAGCACCGAGGTGCCCGACCGCCGCAACGCCTCCGCCACGGCCATCGATCCGGCGAACTCAAAGGCGAGCTCGGACGAATCCACGTCGTGCGAGGATCCATCCACGATACACACGCGCACGTCGATGACCGGATAGCCTTGCAGCCCGCTGGTCAGGGCTCGGCGCACGCCGCGTTGCGCCGCGGGCAGGAAGCCCAGCGGGATGGCGCCGCCAACAATGCGCGTCTCGATCTCGATGCCCGCGCCCGGCTCAAGCGGCTCGAGCTCAATGACGACATGGCCATATTGCCCGCGCCCGCCGGTTTGACGAATGAACCGGCCTGGCGCCTCGACGGCTCGCAATGGCCGCTCGCGATAGGCCACTTGCGGGCGGCCCACGTTTGCGCCAACACGGAATTCACGCAGCAGGCGGTCGACGATGACCTCGAGATGGAGCTCGCCCATGCCGGCGATCAGCGTCTGTCCCGTTTCCTCGTCATTGCGGACCTGGAAGGTCGGGTCCTCGTCGCCAAGCTTGCCTAGCGCCGTGATGATGCGATCCTGATCCGCCCGGCTCTTGGGCTCGATGGCGATCGTCACCACGGGGTCAGGGAACGTGATCGCTTCCAGCATCACGGGATGCGCCGGATCCGCCAGCGTGTCCCCGGTGCTCACGTCGCGCATCCCAACGGCCGCGACGATGTCGCCGGGCACGATGGCCTCCTTGAGCTCCTCGCGCTTGTCAGCGTGCATGCGCAGAATCCGGCCCAGGCGTTGCCGCCGGCCGGTGCCCACGTTGAGGACCGTGGCCCCGGGGTCGATCCGACCTGAATAGACGCGAAAGTACGCCAGCTTGCCGGAATGCGGGTCAGCCACCATCTTGAACGCCAGCGCGGAAAAGGGTGCGTCAACCGACGCGCCACGCTCGAGCGGTTCCTCGGTCGCGGGGTCGATCCCGCGAACGGGCGGCACGTCCAGCGGCGAGGGCAGATAGTGCGCCACGGCATCGAGAACCGGCTCAATGCCGCGGTTCCGCAAGGCGCTGCCAAACAGAACCGGCACGATCTGCGATTGGATCGTGCCGCGTCGCAGCGCGGCGATGACCGCCGAGGCGTCGACCTCGTGGTCGTTGAGGTAAAGCTCGGCGATCTGGTCATCGAATTCGCTCAGTGCCTCAAGCAACTGCATGCGCGCCACAACCGCCACTTCGGCCAGATCTTCGGGAATGGCCTCGACCGAGGGCGGGGCCGCTCCATCGGCGGCCCATACGATGGCGTGCATCTCCACGAGATCGATCACCCCGCGAAAGTCTTGCTCGCGGCCCATCGGGAGTTGGATTGGAACTGGGTTTGCGCCCAGACGCTCTCGGATCGAGCGGACTGCGGCGTCGGCGTCAGACCCCACTCGGTCCATCTTGTTGATGAAGGCGACGCGCGGGACGTCGTATTTGTCAGCCTGGCGCCACACCGTTTCCGACTGCGGTTCGACGCCGTGGACGGCATCGAAGACCACCAGCCCGCCATCGAGGACTCGCAGCGAGCGCTCGACTTCGGCCGTGAAGTCCACATGTCCCGGCGTGTCGATGATGTTGATGCGCCGGTCCCCCCAGTAGCAGGTCGTGGCGGCCGCGACGATGGTGATGCCACGCTCGCGCTCCTGCGCCATCCAGTCCATCTGGGTGGTGCCGTCGTCGATGACACCGATGCGATGGATGCGTCCCGTATAGAAGAGGATGCGCTCCGTCGTGGTGGTCTTGCCGGCATCGATGTGCGCGATGATGCCAATGTTGCGGGTTCGCGCAATTGCAGTGTCGGACATGGTGCAGCGGGCTCGGGCTAAAACGCGTAGATGGCGAATGCGCGATTCGCCTCGGCCATGCGGTGCATTTCTTCACGACGGCGCACCGCACCGCCCTGCCCCGACGCGGCGTCGAGCAGTTCATACCCCAGGCGCTCGCGCATGGATCGGCCGGAGCGCGCGCGTGCCGAACTGATGAGCCAACGCACGGCAAGCGAGTATCGGCGGTCCCCGCGAATCTCGACGGGCACCTGATAGGTCGCGCCGCCAACGCGACGCGGCTTGACTTCGATCTGCGGCATGACGTTCCGAATAGCCTCTTCAAACGCGTCAATCGCCGGCGTGCCGCCTCGCTCCTCAACCATGTCGAAGGCGCCGTAGACGATTGCTTGCGCCTTGGCTTTGTAGCCATGGTGCATCAGCTTGTTGATGAAGCGCTCCACCGTCCGATTGTTGTACTTCGGATCGGGCGCGGTCATCCGCCGCTCGGGGCGCTTACGGCGTGGCATGTCTTTAGAGCTCCTGGTTAGTGTGTCGGGCCGTGGGTCCGAGCAAGCCGCACGCCTTTGAGGGACAACGGTTGCTCCACGGGAGTGATGAACCTACGCGCCGCGCCTGGTTCCGTACTTTGACCGCCCTTGTTTGCGATTCTCGACGCCCGTGGCATCCAGAGGACCTCGTACGACGTGATAGCGCACTCCAGGCAGGTCCTTGACTCGCCCGCCACGAATAAGCACCACCGAGTGCTCCTGGAGTTGATGGCCCTCACCGGGGATGTAGGCCGTGACTTCCATCCCATTCGACAGGCGAACGCGCGCCACCTTGCGCAGCGCTGAATTCGGCTTACGGGGAGTCACCGTGCGCACCAAGGTGCATACGCCGCGCTTTTGCGGCGCCCCTCGCGTACGCACCAAGCGCCGGCGGAGGCCGTTGTAGGCAAAGTGCAAGGCTGGCGCGGTCACTTTGCGCCGTGACTTGCGCCGACCTTTGCGAACAAGCTGATTTATCGTTGGCACACGACCACCGCGAACTCTGTGATTAGGGGCACAACAAACGAGGACGCACTAAGGCGCCCGAGGCGAGATTATCACTGCGCCCCGTCATCGTCAACGCTGGCATCAGCTTCGGGCAACGAATCGTCCTGGACGTTTGCCTCCTCGATCGGTTCGTCAGCACCCGATCGCAGGAACGCCGCAAACTGGTCGGCCGCCGCGTTGGGTCGCTCCGGAATCCCGGCGAGCAGCGTCCGGTCGTCGGCATCCTCACCGGCCAAGGCCTTCATCAGGTTGTCGATGGCACGGCCATCCCCGCCATCGGCCGCATCCGAAGCGGACTCCACCGCCGCCAGCACGCCCGCGCCGTCGACGTCGTCCGCCGCGAGGGCGTCGGTCTCACCTTCGCCGTCGGCGATCACGGTGCCTTCCTGATACCGCTTCCAGCCGGTGCCGGCCGGAATCAGCTTGCCGATGATCACGTTCTCCTTGAGGCCGTGGAGATGGTCGGTCTTGCCGTCGACGACAGCCTCGGTGAGCACGCGCGTCGTGTCCTGGAATGACGCTGCGGCCAGAAAGCTCTCGTTGTTGAGCGAGGCCTTGGTCACACCCAGAAGCACCCAGCGGGCGGTCGCGGGTCGCTGGCCTTCGGCAACGGCCTTCTCGTTGGCGTCGTCGAACACGTGGCGGTCGATGAGGGTGCCCGGAAGCATGTCCGTGTCGCCAGGCATCTCGATGAGGACGCGCCGCAGCATCTGCCGCACGATCACCTCGATGTGCTTGTCATTTACCGCGACACCGACGATGCGATAGACCGATTGGACCTGTTCGACGACATAGCGTTGCAGCGCCTCCCGACCGCGCAGGCGCAAGATGTCCTGCGGATTCAACGGGCCGGCGGTGAGCTGCTGCCCCTTGGAGACGAGCTGTCCGTTCCCAATGCGGAGATCCGCGGCCGGGGAAACGGGGTATTCGAGCGTCTCCTCGGACTCCGACCGCAGGAGAATCTCACCGTCCCGCACGCTGACCACGCCCTCGCTCGTCGCCCGAGGACCAGCGTCCGCGACGCTGGCCAGCGCCCGCTTGCTGATCGTCTTCGACTTGCTCTTGGCCTTGCGGGCAAGCAGGTCTTCCGCCTGCTCCCGCGGCACGGCGAGGATGGCGTCCTTCGCGACGGTGTCTCCGTCCTCCACGATGGGCACGAGGTCGTCGGTGAGCTCATACACCTGCTCGTGGATGTGCGCCGAGACGACTCGAATCACCTTGCGATCGTCTTCTTCGACGATCTCGGCGGTGCCCTCAATGTCGCTCATCACGGCCACGCCCTTGGGAACGCGGGCCTCGAAGAGCTCCTCGACGCGCGGCAGCCCCTGCACGCGGTCCGTGATGTCCGTGCCCATGACCACCCCGCCCAAGTGGAACGTGCGCATGGTGAGCTGCGTGGCGGGCTCGCCCATGGACTGGGCGGCGATGATGCCGACGGCAGCCCCCTCCGCCACAAGCTCATGGCGGGCCAGATCCATGCCGTAGCATCGCTGGCACACGCCGCGCGCATTGCGGCAGTGCATCACCGACCGCGTGAAGACCTCACCCACGCCGGCATCGTCGATGGCCTTGCTGAGATGGCGATCGACCAGCACATCGGCCGGCACGATAACTTCGTCGGTCTCAGGGTGGATGACCGGCGCGAGGGTGAAACGCCCGAATGCGCGATCGCCCACCGAGCCTTCAACCTGATCGGGGGCCGCGGTGACGACGCGGTCGCCTTCTGTTGCCCCACAGTCTTCGCCCATCACGATCACGTCCTGCGCCACATCCACCAGGCGGCGGGTGAGGTAGCCGCTGTCGGCCGTTCGCAGGGCCGTGTCGGCGAGTCCCTTGCGCGCGCCGTGGGTGGAGATGAAGTATTCCAGGACGCTCAGGCCCTCGCGGAAATTCGCGCGTACCGGCATCTCGATGATTTGGCCCGTTGGGTCGGACATGAGTCCCCGCATGCCGGAGACTTGACGGATCTGATCGAAGTTCCCCTTGGCCGCGCCGGAGTTGCCCATCATGTAGACGGGGCCATGCCGGTCCAGATGCTCGGGCACCGCGGCCGTCACCCGTTCCATGGCCTCGGTCCACTTCTTCACCGTCAGCCCGTAGCGCTCACGGTCCGTGATGAAGCCCTCGCTGTAGCTGCGCTCGATCTCGGCCACTTCGGCGTCAGCGTTGGCAAGGACCTCGTGCTTCACGGCGGGAATCACAAGGTCGAACACGCCCATCGTCACGCCTGAGCGCGTGGCCCAGTACATGCCGATGTCTTTCACCCGATCCGCAACCTCGGCGGTCGCCTCGATGCCGCTGGAGAAGAAGGCCCCGGCGAGGACGCGGCGCAACCCGCCCTTGTCGACCCGCTCGTTGACGAACCGCAGCTCGCGCGGCAGCGCGGTGTTGAAGATGATCCGACCGACCGTGGTCTCGATGAAGGCCGGGTCGGGCAGCTGATCCTCGGGCACGGGAAAGTCCGCGGCCGTGACGCGGAGCTTGATCTTCGCATGCAGATGCAGCGTGCCGTGCTCAAAGGCAAGGAGCGCGTCGCCGAAATCGGCATACGTCTTGCCCTCGCCCACTCCGCCCTCGACCATTTCCGTCAGGTAGTACGCCCCCAACGCCATGTCCTTGGTGGGCGCGATGATGGGAGCGCCGTCCGCCGGCGAGAGCACGTTGAGCGTGCTCTTCATGATGTAGCGCGCTTCGTCCTGCGCCGCCCGGCTCAGCGGCACGTGGACCGCCATCTGGTCGCCATCGAAGTCGGCGTTGAAGGCCGTGCACACCAGCGGATGGATCTGAATCGCGCTGCCGGTGACCAGGACGATGTCGAATGCCTGGATGCCAAGCCGGTGCAGCGTTGGAGCGCGGTTCAGCAAGACCGGATGGCCCTGCGTCACTTCCGCCAGCGCGTCCCACACCACGGGCTCGGGGTGCTCGACCATGCGCTTAGCGCTCTTGATGTTGCTGGCATGGCCGTAGTCGACCAGCTTTCGCATCACGAATGGCTTGAAGAGCTCGAGCGCCATCTTGGTGGGCAGCCCGCACTGGTTGAGCTTCAGGTGGGGACCGACCACGATCACCGAGCGGCCCGAGTAGTCGACCCGCTTGCCCAGCAAGTTTTGGCGGAATCGCCCTTGCTTACCGCGGAGTTGGTCACTGAGTGACTTGTAGGGGTGGTTGGACGAACCGGTGACGGCACGTCCGCGCCGACCGTTGTCGATCAACGCATCCACCGCCTCTTGGAGCATCCGCTTCTCGTTGCGCACGATGATCTCGGGCGCGCCGAGCTCCACCAGCCGCTTGAGCCGGTTGTTGCGATTGATCACGCGGCGATAGAGATCATTGAGGTCGCTGGTCGCGAACCGTCCGCCATCCAGCTGAACCATGGGCCGGATATCCGGCGGCAGCACGGGCAGCACTGACAGCACCATCCACTCGGGACGGTTGCCCGAGCGGCGAAACGCTTCAACGACCTTCAGGCGCTTGGTGGCCTTCTTCCGTCGCTGAATCGACGGCGACTCAATTTCCTCGCGCAGCTCGGCGGCCAGGGCATCGAGGTCGACGTTGCCAATCAGCTCAACGACGGCCTCGGCGCCAATGCTGGCCCGGAAGACCTCGCCGCAGGTGTGACTCAACTGCTGGTAACGCGGCTCGCTGAGGAGCTGGTGCAGTTCAAGCGTCGTCAGATCTTCGGAGCGCTGCTGGTAGAACTCACGAGTGCCCTGGACCTGGGACGCGCGCTCCTCGTCGAAACCCATGGCTTCCTGGTCGGCCTCCCGACGCCGAGCCAGCTTGGTAGCGCCGAATCGGTCGTTCGCGGCGGCGACGGCGGCCTCGGCCGCTGCCTCAATGGCAGCCAGCGAATCGGCGTCGATCGCGGCGCCCGCGGCGACAACCGGCTCGTCGAGCCAACTAAGTCGAACGTCGTCCTCAGCCTGGCTGTCGCTCGCGGCAATCGGCGTGAGCCGTGCAACCGTTGCTTCGGCCTCTTCCTGCAGCCGGGCGACTTCGCCCTCGAGCTGCTCATCGAGCTTCGCAATCTGCTCGGCCGTCTCCGCGGCGAGATCTTCAGCCCGCTGCGCCATGTCCGCCTCGATCTCGGACACGCGCGCCGCCAAGTCATTGTCGGTGCGGCCCAAGGCGGCGTCGCGCTCGGCTTCGTCAAACTCCGTCACGATGAACGAGGCGAAGTAGACAATCTTCTCCAAATCGCGCGGCGTGATGTCCAGCACCTGCCCGATCCGGCTAGGCGTACCCTTCAGGAACCAGATATGGGTGACGGGGGCGGCGAGCTCGATGTGGCCCATGCGCTCGCGACGCACGCGCGAGCGGGTCACCTCCACGCCGCACTTGTCGCAGATGATGCCGCGATAGCGGATCTTCTTGTACTTGCCGCACGAGCATTCCCAGTCCTTCGTGGGACCGAAGATGCGCTCGCAGAACAACCCGTCACGCTCTGGCTTGAGCGTTCGATAGTTGATCGTCTCCGGCTTGATCACTTCGCCATAGGACCACGACCGAACCTGCTCCGGCGATGCGAGGCGGATACGGATCGCGTTGAACTTGTTGACCTCAAGCACGCTTGTTTTGCCTCCTACAGCCGGTATTCGCGGCCCTGAATGTTGATGCCGTCCAGGTCCGGCAACATGTCATGCGAGTGCTCGACCACCAGCGGCACTTCTTCTTCGTATTCGTCGAGAATGTCCACCGCCACCCCCAGGCTCTGGAGCTCTTTGACGAGCACGCGGAAGGACTCGGGGATGCCGGGTTCCAGAATCGTCTCGCCCTTCACGATGGCCTCGTAGGTCTTGACCCGACCGAGGATGTCGTCGGACTTGACGGTGAGCATCTCCTGCAGCGTGTGGGCCGCGCCGTAGGCCTCGAGCGCCCACACCTCCATCTCGCCGAATCGCTGACCGCCCATTTGCGCCTTGCCGCCCAGCGGCTGCTGCGTGATGAGCGAGTACGGCCCCGTTGATCGGGCGTGGATCTTGTCGTCCACCATGTGCCCGAGCTTCATCATGTAGATCACGCCCACGACAACCTCTTGATCGAACGGCTCGCCGGTGCGGCCGTCGATCAGGCGCGCCTTGCCATGCTCGGGCAAGTCGGCCTCGGCGAGCGCCGCGACGATGTCAGCCTCGTCGGCGCTGTCGAAGACGGGAGTGATCGCGCGGAAGTTCATCTTGGCCGCCGCCCGGCCCAGGTGGGTCTCGAGCGACTGCCCCACATTCATCCGCGAGGCCACGCCCAACGGATTGAGAACGAGATCGATCGGGGTGCCGTCCTCGAGGTGCGGCATATCCTCGTCCGGCAGGATCATCGAGACGACGCCCTTGTTCCCGTGGCGCCCGGCCATCTTGTCGCCCACCATCAGCTTGCGCTTGGACGCCACGCTTACCCGCACCATCTCGGTCACGCCGGCCTGGAGGTCGGCGGCGTCGGCGGCGGTGAAGCGCTTGACGTCGATGACCCGCCCGGATTCACCGGTCGGCAAGTGCTTTGAGGTGTCTTTCACTTCGCGCGCGTCGCGGCCGAAAATCGCGCGCAACAGGCGATCCTCGCCGCTGAGCTCCGTCTCGCCCTTCGGGGTGATCTTGCCGACCAAGATGTCGTCAGGTCCGACCTCGGCTCCCACGTAGACGACGCCGGTGTCGTCAAGGTTGCGCAGGCCCTCTTCGCTCTGATTGGGAATGTCCCGGGTGATCTCCTCGGGGCCCAGCTTGGTATCGCGCGCTTCGACCTCGTATTGCTCAATGTGGATCGACGTAAAGACGTCGTCCTTGACCAGCCGCTCGCTGACGACGATCGCGTCCTCGTAGTTGCCGCCCTCCCAGAACATAAAGGCCACGAGAATGTTCTGGCCAAGCGCGAGCATGGTGTCGTTCGTTGCCATGCTCTCGGCGATGACCTGGCCGGCTTCGACTCGCTGCCCAACCTGCACCACCGGCCGCTGGCTGATGCACGTGGCCGTGTTCGACCGCTCGAACTTGCGCAGGCGATAGGTGTGTTCGCCCTGCTCGGGGTGATCGATGACGATTTGGCGGGCGGTGACGCCGCTAACGGTGCCCTCGGCAGCGGCGCTGACCATGTGTCCGGAGTCACGCGCGGCGCGGGCCTCCATACCGGTGACCACGAGGGGAGCTTCGGGCTTGATCAGCGGCACGGCCTGCCGCTGCATGTTGGCCCCCATCAGGGCGCGGTTCGCGTCATCGTGCTCGAGGAAGGGAATCATGGCGGCGGGGACGCTGACGATCTGCTGCGGCGAGGCGTCGATGAACTCGATTTCCGCCACGGGAGATTCGTGGATTAGCGCGCCATGGCGCACCGACACGCGGTCGTCCGCGAATTCGCCGTTGGGTTTAAGCGTCGCGTTCGCCTGGGCGATGGTGAACTGCTCCTCGGCGTCGGCGGTCATGTACTCGATCTCGTCGGTGACCCACGGGCGAACTGGTATCTCGGCGCCGGCGTCCGCCGCGGCGAGTATCGCGGCGGCCTCCGGCGCGATCTCCGCACCGGCCGCCACCAGCACATCGCCGCCGTTGGGCGCGGGAATCGGCTGGGAGGCAACGCGGCCGGCAACTGCCGCCGCATCCGACGCGGGCACGCTATGGGCCACCCGCCGGTACGGAGTCTCGATGAACCCATACGGATTCACTTTGGCGAAGGTGGCGAGCGTGTTGATCAACCCGATGCTCGGCCCTTCTGGCGTCTCGATCGGGCACACGCGGCCATAGTGGCTGTAGTGGACGTCCCGCACGTCGAATCCCGCGCGCTCGCGTGAGAGACCACCGGGTCCCATGGCGCTGAGCCGACGCTTGTGCCCGAGCTCGGCCAGCGGATTCGCTTGGTCCATGAACTGGGAGAGCTGGCTACCGCCGAAGAATTCTTTGATGGCGGCGGTCACGGGCCGCGTGTTGATCAGCCCAGAGGGCGTAGCCTCGGCAGCATCCTGAATGCTCATGCGTTCCTTGATCACCCGCTCCATCCGGAGCAGCCCGATACGGAACTGTTCGGCCAGCAGCTCGCCGACGGCGCGTACGCGCCGGTTGCCAAGATGGTCAATGTGGTCAGGCACTCCCTGCACCACGTTGAGACGGACGATCTCGCGCACGATGGCCAGAAGGTCCTCCGGCCGCAGGGTGCGCGTTTCGTCGTCGGGGTCGGCGCCCAACCGCTTGTTGAGCTTATATCGGCCAACAGGGCCAAGGTCGTAGCGGCGGATGGTGAAGAAGGTCTGCTCGATGAGGGTTCGAGCGTTATCCACCGTGGCCGGGTCGCCGGGCCGCAAGCGGTGATAGAGCTCGATGAGGCCGTCTTCGTGAGTTAAGGCGGAATCGCGCCGAGTGGAGGCGTCACCGATCGTGGATCGAATGAACGGATGATCCGGGTCGGTGTCGATGTCGGCGAACTTCTCCAGCAGCACCTCGTCGGCTCCCCACTCGGGTGAGATCGCGCGCAAAAAGGTGGTGACGGGAATGCGCCGCTTGCGGTCGATCTTCACGCCGATCAGGTTCTGACTCGCGGTCTCGAACTCGAGCCACGCACCGCGCTTGGGGATGAGCTTGGCGCCGAATCGACGCCGCCCCGTGGCCGGGTCGTCTTCAGCCGAGAAGTACACCCCGGGCGACCGGACGAGTTGGCTGACAACCACACGCTCGGCGCCGTTGTAGATGAACGTGCCCTGACTGGTCATGAGCGGAAAATCGCCCATGTAGACGGTCATCTCTTTGATTTCGTCGGTTTGCTTGTTGTGCAGCCGCGCCTTGACGCGCAGCGGGGCCTGATAGGTGCGGTCCGCCTCACGGCACAACTCTTCGGAGAACGCCGGCTGGTCGAATGGCTCGTCAGGCACCTCGAAGTGCAGCTCGAGGTTGCGACCGGTGAAGTCCTGAATTGGTGAAATCTCGGCGAAGAGCTCGCGCAGGTATTCCTCTTTGAACCTGTTGAAGGACTCGACTTGAAGGTCGATCAGGTTCGGCGGGTCAATGAGATTCCGGGTTTTGCCGTAATACCGGGCCTCTACCTGCGACGACGCACCGTTGTTAGCCATGGAGCCTCGGCTTCTCAGGTCCGGCGAACGTGCCGGACGAATGCTGTGGGGGAAACGAAGAGTCCCGTTGCGTGACGAACAGGCACGCGCCCAGTCCGTGATGCGCAATCACGGGCAACGGCGCCGCACGTGCCTCGGCGCACGCGACCACCAACTCCTGCTAATAGCCTCGCCTTGTCAGTCGCAGCGCCGACACCCTATTTGCGGATGACACAAAACACCCAGCGCGGCTCCGCAACCGCCTGGGTGATAGGTCTATTCAATTCGCCCTAGCTCGAGCCGGGCGCGTAATCCCCGCACGACTCCCGAGCCTAGCACACCACGTAGACCGTCAAGGTCGGCTGGGCCGGTGGATGCGGGGCAACGTGACCGGCGTGACCCGCACGCACGCTGTGGATAGTTGCCAAGGCGACGCACATTCCGATCTACCCGAGCTCTCCGCGTAGCTGCCGGCCACCGAGCACGTGCAGGTGCACATGCCCAACGGTCTGCGCGCCGTGCCGCCCGTGATTCACCGACACGCGATAACCGTCCTCATGCAAGTCTTCCATGCGCGCCACGTTTGCGGCGGCGGTGAGCAAGCGCCCGGCGAGTTCGGCATCGAGGCGCAACGCATCAAGACTTCCCAAGTGCCGCCGCGGCACGACGAGAACGTGCACGGGGGCTTGGGGAGCGATATCCCGAAATGCGACGACCGCATCGTCCGCATAGACCTGGGCCGACGGTATGGCGCCCGCGGCGATCTTGCAGAAGAGACAGTCGCCATGCGCTTCCTGCGAACCCGTGTCGCTCGACGTCACGCGGCCGCTCCCGCGATGGCTGGTGCGTTGAGCGTAAGGCATTCCCAACCGTCGCGATGCACCGCGCCCACGACGTCCAGCCCGTGCTCGGCGGCCGCAGCCCGCATCTCGGCGCTTCTCGCCGCGATGACGCCTCCAAGGATTACCACGCCACCGCGACGCACGGCCGCCAGGTAGTGATGGAGGTGTCGCAGATGCGTGTCCGCCACGATGTTGGCCACCAAAATATCGGCAAGTTCCCAGCCCGATACTGGCAGCGGTCCATGGATGACGGTCACCCGGTCGTCGCAGTCGTTCCGGGCAACGTTTGCCCTGGCCGCCCGCGCCGCGTCGGCGTCGGTGTCAACGGCGCACACGCACCGAGCGCCGCACAACGTCGCGACGATGGCCAGGATGCCGGAGCCCGTTCCGACGTCGATGACGATTTGGCCGGGCTCGACCGCTTGCTCGAGGACCTCCACCGCAAGCTGCGTGGTCGGATGCAGCCCGGTGCCGAAGGCCATGCCTGGATCCAGCCGGATTACGTGGCGGTCGCAGGCCGGCGCATCGCTCCACGACGGCGCGACGACAAAGCCGCAGCCAATTGGGAACGGTCGGTAAAAGGCCCGCCACCCGTTGAGGTATTCGTCGGGGTACATCCAACGGACCTGCGGCTCTCGAAGCGAGGAAGCTCCCGTGGCGCCCAGATGCCAAAGCGCGCGTTCGACGGCCCGACGCGTTGGTAGGCACGCCGGCCCGTCAGCGATGTAGGCGCGCACGGTGACGCTGCCATGCGCGACCTCCGCCGGGTGCTCGACCGCCAGCGCCGATCCGACCCATCGGCTGAGCTCGGCCTGGACGTCGTCAACGTCCGACGGTTCCGCGTGGACCGAGATTTCGAGCCAGCGCTGGCTCACCGAAACGCGGCGCGTGCCTTCTCGACGAAGCTCCGGTCCTTGCCATCGCTGCCAATGGGAAGCGAGTCACGCAACTGCTCCAGGAGTTCCCGCTGTTCCGACGAGAGCTTCTTGGGAATCGCCACCTGCACGGTAATGCGCTGATCGCCCCGTCCCGATCGGCGGTACCGCGGCACGCCGCGGCCGCGCAACTTGAGCACCGTGCCCGGTTGCGTTCCCGCCGGCACCGTCACGGTTTCCTCTCCGTCGACCGTTGCAACGTCCAGCGTGGCGCCCAGGGCGGCCTCAGCGACGTTGAGAACGAGATCGCTCACGATGTCGTCGCCCGCACGCTCAAGCTGCGGGTGCGGCTCTACCTCGATCGCCACGTACAGGTCTCCCGGGGAACCGCGGTTGCGGCCATGATCGCCCGCGCCGGAGAGCCGCAACTCCGTACCCGGCGGCAAGCCCGCCGGGACCTCGATCTCCCGGTCCATGGGGCGGCGTTCGAGGCCCGTGGCATGGCAGGTGGAACACGGCTCCGTGATCTCGCGGCCTTCGCCGTGACACCTCGGACACGTCGCCACGTTGACAAACTGGCCAAAGAGGGATCGCTGGGTTCGTTGCACTTGCCCGGCGCCTTGGCACATGCGGCAGGTTGACGGCTTGGTGCCGGGCTCCGCCCCATTGCCGCCACAGGTTCCGCACGGCTCGTGGCGCTCGTATTCGACCGACTTCGTCGCGCCGAATACCGACTCGATGAACTCGAGAGACAACACGACACGCAGGTCTGCCCCGCGTTGCTCGGTCGGTCTGGGACGCGACGTGCCACGACCGAAGAACGCATCGAATATGTCGCCGACGCCGGCAAAGTCATCGGAGCCCGCCCCGAATCCGCCGCGCGGGCCGGCGTGCCCAAAGCGGTCATACATCTGTCGCTTTTCGGCGTCGCGAAGGACCTCGTACGCCTCGTTGATCTGCTTGAACTTCGTCTCGGCGTCGGGATCGCGGCTCACATCCGGGTGGTATTCCCGCGCCAGCTTCCGGAAGGCGCTGCGAATCTGCGACTCGGAGGCGTCCCGGCTCAGCCCCAGCACCTCGTAGTAGTCCGGCTTGCTGCTCACAGCCGCGTCACTTCTCGCCGTTAGCCCGCGTCGTCGCCAGGCGCAGCCGCGGCATCCGCAGCCGCCGCATCCGACTCCAGAGCAACGCTATCCGCCGGCGCCGCTTTGACCAGGGTCGGTCGCAACACCCGATCATGCATGCGATAGCCACGCTGCAGTTGTTCCGCCACCACCATCGGTCCCTCGCCGTCGTCGGACATCACCACTTCATGAATGGAGGTGTCGATGGCGTCGGCGCGCGCACACTCGATAGGCTTCACGCCGTGCGTCTCCAGCACGCCCAGAAGCTGGGCATGCGTGAGAGCGATCCCATCGACCCAGCTCACCAGGCGCAACGAGGTCGGCAGCGCCTGAAAGGCGCGCTCGAGGCCGTCGATGACGCGCAACACATCAAACGCCATCGCCATGTTGGCGAACCGGGCTCTCTCCTGCGCTTCAGCCTCGGACCGCCTCCGGTAGTTGGCAAAGTCGGCCTGGACGCGGGTGAGTCGATTGAGAAGATCGCGATGCCGGCGCTCAAGATCCGGCGCATCGTCGGCCGGCGTTCCAGGGGCCTCGGGCTGGCCGGCCTCCGGCTGTGGCTGGTCGTCCAAACCTGCCGACGCGCGCCGGTCGGTGACGCGAATCGTCGGCCGATTTTCGCCATCATCCGCACGCGGCGCCTGAGCGTCGGGCGTCTCCGGTTCACCAGGCGGGGTTGCCACCATCCGTTATGCGTTCTCCTCTACCCTCAACGGGTTGCGGCGCTGGGCCGCAAGGCCCACGGCCGAGGCATCCCGCATGTCCACGAGTGGCCGCGAGATGACCCACCCGGACGGCGAGCTGTCCACGGACATGATTGACCTGCCGAGCCTGTCGCATGTGGGGTTGGCGCCCAGCCGACACACGGTTCGGCCGGGGGGCCATCGCCGGCCGGGCCTAAAAATGACCGTACCAAAGGCGCTCCCAGACCAGCAACAGCCATGGCTATCCGCTGTCACGTTGGATCCTGATCTCACCCGGCACGACGACAAAGTCTGCCCGGCTCACTGCTCGCGGACCGACAAGGATCTCGACGCTCCACTGGCCCTCAGGGGCGGTGGTTGGGAGAAAGAACCAGAAGCCGAAGGTGCTCCGTAGCGAAGCGCCGACTGGATCGGTAAGAAAGCTGCCAATCTCCCGATTGCCGGCGTTCCATCGGATTCCAAGTCGCGTACCCTCGACGATATCGGTGAAATCGACGGAAATGCTCACTCGCTCGCCGGGATGGAATTGAAGCGTTGGTTCCACGGGCTTCTGGGCTGAGTCAAGATCAAGCGCCAGGGTCACGGCTGCGATCGAGGCCGACTCGTCGACGGCCGGCTCAAGGGTCGGCGTTGGCGAGGCGTCCTCCGTGGCTTCCGGCGTAGCCCCCGCCTCGCCCGTCGGCGACGGCGCGGGGGTCGCCTGTTCGGGCTGCCCGGGTGCGGCAATGCGCCACACGATGCCACGTGCCTCAAGCAGATAGATACTGCCATCGTTGGCGATCGCGATGTCGATGGCCGTGAACAGCGGTATCTCGCTGGCCGGCCCGCCCGGTTGCCCCGAGCCCGTCGGATCGCCGGCTATCACGCGGGCACCGCCCCCGCTGACGGCCGTCACCGTCCCGGCCCCGCTCTCGACGACGTAGAACCCGCCCGCCGCGTCGGCCGCGAGCCCGATGGGCGCCTCGATCCGGACCGACGCCGCCGGTCCTTCATCGGGCGCGGACGGGTCCGAGGATCCCGCGGCGAGCTCGATGCCGCCATCGCGGCGCAGGCGGCGAATCACGCCCGCTTGCAACTGTGAAATGAGGATGTCTCCTCTGGCGTCGACCGCCACGCGCTGGGGAAAGCCCACGGCTGCCGCCGTGCCGGGTCCACCGTCACCGGACGCGCCGAACTCGCCGGCGCCCGCGATCGTGAAGATGGTCCCGTCGGATTCCACTCGCCGCACCCGGTGATCGGGTGCATCGACCACGTACAACCGCCCAAATGGGTCCAGCGCCACGCCAACAGGCTCGGTGAGCGAGGCGAAGACCGCGGGACCCCCATCGCCGGCGGAACCTGGGGCGCTGCCGCCGACCATCGTGCCGATCACGCCGTTGGGCGACACGCGCCGCACCCGGAAGTTGCCGGCGTCGGCGATATATAGGGAACCTTGCGCGTCGACGGTCACATGGTGCGGCCGGTTCAATTGCGCGGCCGTCGCAATGCCGCCGTCGCCCGAGAATCCCGGACTCCCATTGCCCGCCACGGTCCACACAGTCCCATCAAGCTCAATGCGGCGCACTCGGTGGTTGCCGGTATCGGCGATCAGCACACGCCCAGCGTCGTCAACGGCAATGCCGCGCGGCGTGGAAAACTGGGCGTCCGAGCGCGATCCGCCTTCGCCGTCGTAGCCCGGATCGCCGCGACCCGCAAACACGTCGGCCATGAGCTCGCCCGCCACCGGCGGCGGCAGGGCGCGCGCTGGGGCCGGCGCCTGGTAAAGAGGCGCCGCCGGCGCTTCCGGCTCGGCCGGGATTTGGGCGATGGGCACCAGGGCTCGCAAGCGGCGCGTTCCCTGTTCGACGACCAGCAACTCACCTCGCGTGGTGACGGTGAGGTCGACAGGCAGCTCCAACCGTGTATCAACGGCCAGACGGCCGGATGTCGAAGGTTGTTGGAGGTCACCGGCGACCGTGGCGATGCCGCCGCTGGAATCAATGCGGCGGATGCGCCGATTGTTCCAGTCGGCCACGAACACATTGCCGTCGGTATCGACGGCAACGGCCTGGGGGCCGTGGAGTTGGGCGTTGACCGCCGAGCCGCCGTCGCCCGCCATTCCGGGCTCGCCGGTGCCGGCCAGGGTGTGAATCGCCGCCACGCTGCTCTGGCCGGACACACGGCGGATGCGGTTGCCGCCGAGCTCGGCTATCAGCACGTTGGCCAGCGCATCGACCTCCACGTCAACTGGTTGATTCAACTGGGCGCTCGTGGCGGCGCCGCCGTCTCCAGCACTGTCGGCAACTCCAGTGCCCGCCATGGTGGTCACGATGCCGTCGGTGCCGACCCGGCGCACACGGTGTGCCGCGCGCTCAGCGATGAACAGCGTGCCTTCGCCATCGAGGGCCATCCCGACGTTGCCGGCCAAGCGGGCCAGGCTCGCCGGTCCGCCATCGCCCTCAAGCCCCGGCTGCCCATCGCCGATGACCGTCGTGATGGTGCCGTCGACCGCCACCCGGCGGATCCGATGCAGCTCCGCGATGAGGAGAACGCCAGCACCGTCAACCAGCAAGCGGGTTGGCTCGGTCAGCTCGGCCTGGGTCGCGGGACCGCCGTCGCCGGCCGAGCCGCGAACGCCAGTGCCGGCCACGGTTTGGATCACGCCGTCAGCATCCATGCGCCGCACACGATTCGCCTGCGAATCCGAGATATAGATCCGGCCCTGCGGGTCGACCGCGACGCCGCCGATACTGCGGAACTGCGCCAAAGCGGCCGGCTGACCATCGCCGGCGTCGCCGAAATCGCCGCTGCCCGCAAGATCGATGACAACCAGCGGGAGTTGGACGGCGGGCGGCAGGCTCGACACGGCGAGTGGTAAATGGGGCGACGCAACTGGTGGAGCGGTCCGCGCAGCGTCCTGGGGCTGCGTGGGACCTTGCTCATCGCCCGACCCGCCAAAGTCGCATCCCGTTGCCGCAATGGTCGCCATCGCGCCCACGAGGATCTGTCGTCGCGTCAACGGACGACTGCGTCGAGCGCTACGCCGCATCGCCCCGCATCACGATTCGCAGCGTGCGCATGAGAATCCGGAGATCGAAGAGCAAGGACCAGTTTTCCACGTAGAACAGGTCATAGCGCGTGCGCTCGTCGATTGACGAGTTGCCACGCAGCCCATTGACCTGCGCCCAGCCGGTCATGCCGGCGCGTTCACGGTGACGGACCATATAGCGAGAGTACTCGCGCTCGAATTGGCGCACGTACGAGCTCCGCTCAGGTCTTGGCCCCACAAGACTCATGTCCCCCCGAATCACATTGATGAGTTGCGGCAACTCATCAATCCAGTAGCGTCGCAGCCACCGGCCGATGCGGGTGACGCGAGGATCGTTTGAAATCGTCCACGTCTGGCCGCTGACCTCCGCATCGCGGTGCATGGTCCGGAATTTGATGATCGGGAAGCGCCGCTGATCGCGGCCCACGCGCTGCTGGACGTAGAACACGGGCCCGCTGGAGTCCAAGCGGATGGCCAGCGCGACCAGCAGCATCGGAATCGACAAGATCACCATCCCGAATATAGCGCCCGCGAGGTCCAGCGAGCGCTTGGTGAACCGGCTGAGCCCTCGCAAGCGAACTTCGTTGATCGACATCAGCGGCAGTCCGCGAATGCCATCCGTCGTCACGGGCGACACCATCAGCTGGAACAGGTCGGGCAGCAGCCACACGTCGGTGTAGGACGCCTCCGTCTGCTCGAGGATGGCTAAGAGCGCTTCGTGCGAGAGCGATGGAATGGCCACAACAATCTTGTCCACCTGGTGCTCACTGAGCACATCCGCCAGCGAGTCCACGCGGCCGAGCACCGGCACTCGGTGGCCATGAGACGTCACGGAGGTTGCAAAGTCGTCAACAAAGCCAATCACCTGGAAGCGCCGCGCCCGCTCATCGACCAGTCGCGCCAGCACCTCGGTCCCCTCAGCCCCAGCCCCAACGACGATGACGCGCGTGACGCCGATGCCGAGGCGATTGAGCGCTTGGCGCGCCCCGATGACCAGCGTTCGCCCGAAAACGACGAGCACGATCCCGATCAGCCACATGTACACAACGAGGAGGCGCAGGAATTCAAGCCGATCAGAGATCACGAAAAACGTGGCGGCGACGGTGAGCAGCGCTCCCGCGGTGACGGCCCCGGCGGCTCGCACGACGCGGTCCAGGAGGCCTGCCGTCCGATGCCGCGTGTAGAGGCCGAGTGCCAGCCCGGCCAATATGCACGCCACCGTGAACGTTATGTTAACCGGAGCGAAGAACAGATACCGGTTCGAGGCGAGCTCCGGGCCCCAGCCCAGCCGGAATCGCACGTAGAACGCAATTCCCGTGGCCGCCACCAGCGCCGCGAGGTCCAACGCCACCGTTCCCGTGGCTTCGATATTCTCCCAGTTACGTGTAAACCAGGTCAGCTCACTGACCCCTTGTGACGGCCAACCGCCAGCACGCGCGCGGCCGCTTGGCGGGCAACGGCGCCCAAGGCCAGCACGAGAATGGTGGCGGTGATGAGCGCTCGCAGCCAGAGGCCATCGTGTTGCCGATGCTTTCGATAGTAGAGCCATATCGCCCGATAGAACTCGAGCCGCGCCCGCACGGCACGCTGCCGGGTCGACTGCCGCTTGAGGTGGCGCACCACCACGGACGGCACGTAGAGCGTCGGCCAACCAGCCTGGCGAATCCGATATCCCAGATCGAGGTCTTCGCCATACGTGAAGAACTGCGGGTCGAACCCGCCCACCCGCTGAAACGCCTCGGCGCGCACCAGCATGCACGCGCCAGAGACAGCGTCAATCATCACTTCGCGCCTCGTAGATGGCTCAACATTGTAGGGCTGCATACCGCGTGGCAAGAAGCGGCGCGGCCAGCGGAGCAAGCGCAGCGCGGCCGCGGCGGGCGTCGGAAAACTTCGGCAAGCCGCCCGGTCCAACGAGCCATCCGCCAGCTCCAATCGCGGCCCCAGGATGCCCAGCGCGGGGTCAGCGTCGGCGCGCTCCACCAGGCGGCGCACCCCAAGCGGTGGGAGCTCGGTATCCGGATTGAGGAACAGCAGCCAGCGGCCCGTGGCGCGCGAGGCGGCGAGGTTGTTGCCCCGGCCGAACCCTAAGTCCCCGCTGCCTCGAATCGCGTGCACGTCCGCCCGCGACGCGATGTCGTCCCAGGTGCCGTCACCTGTGCCGTTGTCCACCACCAAGACCTCGGCTGTCAGCCCCTTGATTGAGGCCGGGATCGTCGCGAGGCATCGCTCCAGAAGCTCGCGCACGTTGTACGTGACGATGATGATCGAGACGTCCATGCCGGCGCGCCTACGCCCGCAGCCTGCGCCAGCGGCCGGCCGCATACCCCAGCATTTTGGCCACGTCCCCAACGACTCGCACCAGCGGGACGAGCGCGGGCGCTGCCGATCTGCCGCGCTGCAACTCTCGCGCCCGCGCGACGGGGCGTCGCAGGTACTGGTAGCCCAGGACAAGCAAGAGCGCCGTGCCGGCCCAGGTCGGCCGCCGCGCGAGCCTCAGTCCCAATGCATACGCGGCGAAGCGCGCGGCATGGCGCTTCCCAAGCATGCCGGCGCGCCCGTCGCCCCATGCATAGTGATAGTACTGGCGGAAGAAATCAGGCAGGCTCGACCGGGGCCGATTCCACACGTCGGCCCCAGGCGCATGGACGAACCATCCGCCCTCCGACCAGACCATCCGATCGAGCCAGAGGTCTTCGCCATAGTCGAGCCATTCGGGGTAGCCGCCGACGTGGTCGAGCCACCGCCGCCGCACCAGCAGCGATCCGCTGCTCGGCGGATAGTGCGCCGGATCGATCTCGCCCGCGCGGGGAAGACCCACGGCCCCCACCGCCGCTTCGACCGTGCTTGTCGGCGCGGCGAGGATATAGCCAAACGCGCCCGCGGCCTGAGCTTCTTGCTCCACGGCCTCCAGGAGCGCGCCGAGCCAATCCGGCGACCGCGTGATCCCCGCATCGGTGACGGCGATGAGCTCGGATCGCGTCGCGCGCACGGCGAGGTTTCGGCCGGCCGCAATGTTGGCGCCGGGCGCGTCGATGATCTGGGCGCTCGACACGCCGGCAAGGGCATTGCCGAGCGTCTCCCGCGTCCCATCGGTCGATCCGCCGTCGACGATCACGAGCTCGTCGGGCGCCGGACGCTGCGACAGCAAGCTGTCAGCCAGTGCCTTGGCGTCGCGTGCCTCGTTGCGGACCGTCACACACACGGCCACTGTCATGCGCGGCCTCCGCCCTCACGCCGCTGTCGGAGGCTTTCGTGTACGGCCAAGAGTTCCCTGCCCGCGATCGACGGCGCATGGTTCGCCCTGACGTACGCGTGACCACGACGACCCATTTCGCGTCGCCGTGCATGGTCGTGAAGCAACTCGGCAATGGCATCGGCAAACGCACTGGCCGAGTCTGCCACCACAATGCCCGTCAGGGAGTGCGGCAATCCGGCAAGACCGGCTGCTCGAACCACGACCGGGCGTGCGTGCGCCAGGGATTGGAGCACCTTCAGCGGCGCCCCAGACCCCACCGGCGCCGGCGAGGTGCCAACCCACGCCGCGCGCTGCTCGGCCACAATGTCATCAACCAGCCCGCCCAAACTGCACCGCGCCGGGACAATCGTGCGCAGACGCATCGATTCGGGACCCACAACGCGCAATTCGGCCTCCGGAATTCGCCGCAGCACCGCCGGCCACACGCTGCCAAACAACCACTCAGCGCCGAGCATGTTGGGTCGATAGGCAAAATTGGCGGCCAGCAGGACTCGGGGCCGATCGGCCTCACCGTTAGGGTCAGGTGGGTGCGCCGGGACTGGCACGGGATGCGCGATGGCCGCTACGGCGCGACCGCCGAGCGTCGCCAGGGACGCGGCGTCGGCCGCCGACGATGCGACGACGGCGTCAGCCGCACTGACGACCCAGCGCTCGACGCCATACAGCAGAGCCGCCTGTCGCCGTGAGTGCCAGGCCCGCGCGCCCCGCGCCAAATTGGCCAGGCGGCTCTGAAGACGCCATTCCACGTTGTGTGCGTCGTAGACGACCTGTGGGCGCCGTTGCCCGCCTTCAGTGCAGGCAGCCGTGTCATGCACGATATGTGCAAGCTGCAAGCCTTCGACCTGCACCACGTCAACGTCGCCCACGGTCAGACACCGCTGGACGGCCGCACGAAGGTCGGGCGTGCGATGGCGAAACACGAGGTCCGGCGCGGGGCCGACAGCCACGTTGGCCAAGCGGCGCGGCCATGGCGCCTGGCGCAATCGCACAACCGTTGTCGTCCGAGCGTCCGGGTGAGGGCGCACCCGCTCACGCGAGCCCGCAAGGGTGACGAGGTCGACGTCGTATTGCTCGGATAGCGCCATGATGAATGCGCTATTGCGCACCGCGGCGCCATGCGTCGGCGGCCAGGGGACCGAAGGCGTAACGACGAGAACGCTCAATTGACGCGGTCGTAAACCGTCAGGGTGGCCGCGGCCGCCCGCGCCCAGGAAAACTCGGCGGCGCGCCTGCGCCCGGCTAGCCGAAGCCGCTCGCGCAGCGCGGGATCGCCCATCACCTGGTCGATTGCGGCCGTAAGGGCCTCGGCGTCTCGGGGATCAACGTACACCGCCGCATCGACGGCCACTTCCCGCAGGACGCCGATATCGGAAACGATGCAAGGCGCTCCAGCCCGCATGGCTTCGAGAACCGGCAACCCAAAACCTTCGTCGAGCGACGGCTGCAGCACCAGGCTCGCATGCCGATACAGCCGCCCCAGCATGGCATCCGACACACGCCCGATGAACCGCACGCGCGCCTGCGGGTCCAGCGTCCTCACGTTTCGCACGATATCCGCACCTTGAAATCCGGCTGCGCCAGCGACCAACAGGTGCATGGCGCGCGCAGCCTTCGACCGCACCCAGGCGCTCGCCGCGAGCACGTGGTTCTTGCGCGGTTGCAGCGTCCCGACCATCAGCGCGTAGTCGGTGCCCGGCGCCTCGGAGTCGCCAACCGTGTCCAGCGAAATTGTGGGAGCTTCGTGAACGACGCTGACACGGTCGTCGGACACGAGACGCCGCTCGAGGAGTTGATCGCGGACATGCGCCGACACCGTGATCACCTGCGCTGCGCCTGACAGCCGCCGGATGGCGGCGCGGTAGAACTCGAGACTGCGTGCATCGTAGGCCGCGGGATGCGTCAGAAACGACACGTCATGCACCGTCACCACGCTCGGCACCCGGACCCCTGGAGGCACGGCATGATCGGGAAAATGCGCCGCCTCAAACGGCCGCAGCGCCCAGCCCAACGTAGCCCGCTCGAGGCGATGCCGCGCGGGCGCGGGCGCGGTCCGGATCGGCAGTACGGCGCGGCGATGCACCCTGTCTCGCGGGTCCAGCAGCAGCGTGACGTCATGCCCTCGGTCGTCCACGTCGGCAATCGCGCGCTGGAGCTCCCAGACGTATCGGCCGATGCCCGCGCGATCGCGATGGAGCATGCGTCCATCCAAGGCAACGCGCACGTCAGGTGGTGCGTCGAACGGCCACGAGGGTGGCGCCGATGAGCGCGCCGGCCAGCACGGCCAGGTGCGGGAAGCTCGCCAAATGGTGGTCGACCAGGGACGCGACGAGCAGCGCCGTGAGCCCCGCGACACATGCGCGCACCAGAGCGTCGTCGCGTACGGATCGGGCGGCCCGCAGCAACGTGCCGACGACGACGCCCAGCGCGGCGGCGGCGGCAAGGACGCCGGCGCGCTCCGCGATCCACAGCCACGTATTCGATACGCCAACGAACATGTCCACGTCGGGCGATGCTCCAAAGCCCACGCCGAACCAGGGATAGCGTCCAATCACACGCGCAGCCTCCCGCAATTCGCCCAGACGCAGGGCATCCGATACGTCGCGCTGCACAACTGTCGCTCGAATCGCCTCTCCCACGCCCCCCGGCCAGGGCACGATGAGCCCTCCCGCACCGGCCAGTGCCAGAACGGCGCCCAAGCGCGGCCGCGTGCTCGCAATGACCACTAGCACCGCCGCCGCGGCGCCCAGCCACGCCCCACGTGACAGGGACAGCAGCAGCGCCGCCGCGATCAGACCGGTAGCTGCGGCCTGAAGCGCGAATCTGCGCGAAGAGCCAGTTGACCCAACCATGGCGAACGGCAACGCCATGGCCAGCGTGACGGCAAGGACATTTGGATCCACCAGCAGCCCCGTGGCGCGCGGCGTGACTTCATCGGGCAGGAACCGCTGAACGTCGGATGCGGGATACCCAGCCGGGGCCAGCGCCTCGAGGAAGCGAATGCCGGCATCGCCCGCGACATATAGCACGACCGCGAGCGCCCCCTGGACCGCTGCAGCGCTGACGATGAGCGGCGGTCCATACCGGACGATGGCCTGTCTCGGCAGCCACGTGACGACGAGGAGGGGAACCGACGCGGCCATGGCGAGCTTGATGCCGGTCTGCAGCGCTTCGACATCTCGATCGACGGGAAGCGCAAGCCCGGTCGCCACCAAAATGAGCAGCAGGAATAGGCCCTGCGCGAGGAGGATCGGGTCGCGAACCGGCGCCCGGCGCCGTCTGACCATGGCCACCACCGATGCGCCGATGACCACGACGAGCAACACCGAGATGATCGGCGGCTGCGCGCCCACGCGCACGGGCACGATGAGGAAGGGCGCCAGGATCGCCAGAGCAATGAGTGCACCCAAACCCAGCGCCGGGCGTCGAGCGGCCGTCAGAGCGCCGACGAGGAGGACGCCGCCCGCGAGCGCGGCGGGCGGAGCCAGCCGCGCGGCCATCAATCCCGAGAGCACGGCGGCGGCCGCAACCGTCACCGCCGGTAGGTGGGCGGCGGCCGCTCGACGGGACGCCGTCGCTAGTCCAGCAGCGACCACACGTACGCCTCGCTGACCGTGCGAGTCCGTTGGCGTCGCCGACGCTTTCGGAGGGCCCGGCTCAGCTGCGGGACCGCCGCCAGCTGGCCGTTGAGGGTCGCGCGCGCCGCGCGCCCCCGAAAGTTTCGCAGCGCGTCCACGGCGATGTCCCCCTGGGCCTGCAGCATCGACCACCAACGGCGACGCAGCACGAATCCGGGAACGTTCATCACGGCGACCAACGGCCGGTTGCGCCCAACCAGGAAGCTCTCGATTTCGCTGGTGGCGGTCGCGCCGCGGCGGTGCCGCACGCGCGCCGTCGGGACGTAGCGACAACGGTGTCCGGCGAGCTGCGCCCGCCAGCTCAAGTCCACGTCCTCGCAATACATCACGAGGTCTTCATCGAGCCCACCCACGGCTTCGAACAGCGACTTCCGGTAGGCCGCGGCGGCCCCACAGGCGCCAAACACTTCACGCGGCTCGTCGAAGGCGACTCCGTCCCGTTGCCACACGCCTCGGTTTCCCGGCAAACCGCTGAGGGTGTAGAAATCGCCGGCGGCGTGCAACCGGTCCGGCGCCGCGTAGAGCTGGATGCGGGAGGCCAGCATGCTCGCTTCGGGATGCTCGTCAAACGCCCGATCAAGCTCGGCGAGCCACTCGGGCTCGGGCAGGGCGTCATTGTTGAGGAGGGCGATTCGCTCGCCTTGGCCGACGGCCAATCCTCGATTCACCGCATGCGCCAGTCCGCGCCGCTGGGGTAGCTCGACGGCGACAACGCCGGGCTGGTGCTGTCGCAGCCACCGACGTGTGTCGTCATCGGAGGCGTCGTCGACCACGACGGTCTCAAAATCTTGCAGCGTCTGCCGGCTCAGCCCGTCGAGCGCCTCAGCCAGGAGATGACGGCCGTTCCACGTCGGGATGACGACGCTCCAGCGCGGCGCCTCAGCCACGGTCCGCCACCCAGTCCCGCACAAACTCCTCGAGGGCGTCCCCCCAGGGCCTCAGCGTAATTCCCACGGCTCGCGACATATCGTTGGCCAGCTCGCTGTTCGCCGGAATGCGCGCCTCGCGCTTGAATTCCTCGGCCGAGATCTCCTCGAGCTCCACATCCGCCCGCCCCGCGGCACGCAGGACGGCCCTCGCCCAGCCGTACCAGCTCGACGCGCCTTCGTTCACAAGGTGATGCACGCCATAGGCCTGCGAGTCGATGAGGCGCAGGATGGCTGCTGCCAGATCCCCTGCAAACGTCGGATTGGCAACCTGGTCGCCGACGTAACGGATACGCGGGACGCTCTCATCCAGGCCGACCAGCCGGGCCACGAATCCGCGGTTCCACCGGCTGTAGACCCATCCCGAACGAACGACATAGAGCCGGTCCAACGCCTGTCGGGCGGCGCGTTCCCCACCAAGCTTGCTCACGCCATACGCATTGATGGGTCCGGCCTCGTCATATTCGCGATACGGACCCAGCTTGTCACCGGCGAACACGTAGCTGGTGCTCAAATACACCATGTCGGCACCGGCGCGGGCAGCTGCGCGCGCGACGTTCCAGGCTCCCACGACATTGACGCGTTGCGCGGCGCTGCGATCGCGCTCGCAGGCCTCCGGGTCGGTCATCGCGGCGGCATGAATGACGACGTCGGGCTCGATGTCGGCGAAGACGCGATCCATCGCCGCGCCGCTGGTGACGTCGAGCGCGCTGCGACCCAGCGCCCACACGTTGGTCTCGTCAAGCCGGTGCGCCAGCTCGATCCCGATCTGGCCGCCGCCGCCGGTGATGAGAATCCGGTGCGGACGGCTAGTCATCGAACTCTGGATCGTCACTCCGGGTAAACGTGAGCGCCACGCAGAGTCCGGCAATGGCCACGGCAACCGCGCTCAGCCCGATGTACTGCCAGACGTCGAGTTCTCGACCAAGCGACACGATGAGAATCAGCGCAACGAAGACCGTCGAGAGCACGGCCCAGGCCAGGAGCCGGGGACGCCTCGCAACCTGGTTGGGGAGCTTCATGGGCGGACCTTAGCGATCATCACCGGTCGGCGGCGTTGCGAGCGTATGATGCAGGGTGGGTTGCCGCGGCTGTTGGTCGCGACATTCTCCCCCAGGTCGTCTATGCCTGCCAGCAACGCCCGTCATCGATTCTTCATCTGGACGATCGGCTGCCAGATGAACAAAGCTGACGGCGAGCGGATGTCGCGGGATCTCGTGAGCGCCGGTCACGCGCCCGCCCGCAGCCTGGCGGATGCAACTGCCGTCGTCGTAAACGGCTGTGCCGTGCGAGAGAACGCCGACCGCAAGGTATGGGGCATGCTCGGGCTCCTGCAGGGGGCAAAGCGGCGCCGGCCCGAGCTGCTGGTGGGACTCACCGGCTGCACGGTCCACGCGGATCGAACCGAGCTCGAACCGCACCTCAGGCCCGTCGACGTGCTCTTCGATTCGCTGAATGTCGAGCCGATGCTCGCTCGCATGACGCGGCAGATCCCCGGCACCGACGCCTATGAGGATGTCGAGGCCGCGCCGCTTCCCGGCGTGGGTTCGGTATCACGTTATGTCAATATCATCTATGGCTGCGACAAGCGGTGCACCTACTGCATCGTGCCGTTTCGGCGGGGCGCGCAGCGCAGCCGCCCGCTCGACGAGATCGTCACTGAAGCGCGGCAATTCGTGGACGAGGGGGCGCGAGAAATCATCCTCGTCGGCCAAATCGTCAACGCCTACGGGTTCGACCTCGACGGTCACCGCTTGCCCGACGCGCTGGCAGCTGTTGACGCGATCCCCGGCGTTGAGCGGGTGCGGTTCGTCACGGCCCATCCCCAATTCATGACCGAACCCCTGGCGCTGACGATGCGCGACGTTCCAAGCGTATGCGAGGAAATCAACCTGCCGGTGCAAGCTGGTGACGACACCGTGCTGCGTCGCATGGCTCGCGGATACAGCGTGGCCCACTACCGCGAAATGATCGCCATGTTGCGGTCGCTCGTGCCGCGGGTCGCGGTGACCACCGACATCATCGTTGGCTTTTGCGGGGAGACCGCGGCGCAGTTCGAGCACTCCCGCGAGCTCGTCGCCGACCTGCGGTTTGACCAAGTGCATGTCGCCGCGTTCAGCCCGCGGCGGGGCACGACCGCCGACCAATGGGCCGACGACGTTCCGCCGGACGAGAAGCTGCGGCGGCTGCACGAAATCGAACGGGTGCAGACGCCGATCGCGCGCGATATCAACAGTGCCCTGGTTGGATCGGTTGAGGACGTGCTGCTGGAATCGTTGGAAAGCGGTAAGGCGCCGGGACGCCCGCCCACATGGCGCGGTCGGACCCGCTCGAACAAGCTGGTGTTCTGCCCGGACCAGCCCGGGATGCACGCAGGCGATACCGTGCCGATCCACGTGACGGCAGCGACGCCGTGGTCGCTGCGCGGCGCCGTGCAGCCTGTCGCGGTGCCTGCCTAGGCACCGGTGGGCGCTCCGTCTGGCCGTCGCGTGCTGACGCGGCGGAAGGTGCTGACGGCCATCGCGATTGGCGGCTGCAGCGTCGCCTGCGGTGAGGTGCAGCCCACGCCCTTCGCCGTCCAATTGCGCCCGTACTGGGAGCCCGCGCTCGAGATCGCGACCGGAGCGCTTGACGTGCTGCGGACGCTCGCGATCAACACCGGCGCGTTCGCCCGAGGCTCCCTGACAACGGATCAGTTTCTGCGCAGCATCGAATTGCAGCTGCGGCCGATAGCCGATCTGGCCCAGCAGGTGATCCCGCTGGGCCCCGCGCCGGATGTTCAGGCGACGCACACCGCGCTTGCCACGACGGTCGACGCCTTGGTCGAGATCGGCCCGACCGTCCGCGCCTACCGCGCGAGTGAGCAGCCCGAGCAGCTGATGCACCTCGTCACCCTGCAGCAGCGGGTTCGCGAGCACCTCGGCGCCTTCATCGACGGCATTGGACCCGGACTCGCCCACGACGGATTGCGGGCGCGGCTGGACGCCATTGGAGAGTCAACGATTGCGGCGTGGCGCGTGCGCAAGCGCGCCGTACTGGTTGGACCTTACGAAGACGAGGCCCAGGCGCGAGCCGCACTGGCCCATATCCTCGACAACGTGCGCCTCTCGCGCAACAACCCGGGCTGGGTCGAGATCGGCCGGTTCGCCGACCCCGCTGCAGCCGACACCGCAGCAGGCAAATGGCTGGCCGGCGGCTTTCAGGTCCAGGTTGAGGACGTCACGGACCTCAGCTTCGACGTCACCACCATCCGCGCGCCCGAGCGTCAGTCGTGGCGTGAGTTGCAATGGCTGGCGCGTTTGGACTTCGACGCGACCCATCTGGCCGCATCGGAGTTAGGTCAGCAGGTAGTGGCGGTGGCTCGCGGGGGCAAGGTGGCCTCATTCGGGGCGGAAGGCGACCTGCGCTGGACGCGCGACATGCGCATGGCCCTGGCGCGCGTCTCGATGCAGCGGCACGGTGAGCTTCTGGCCATTCACGGATTCGATATCCAGATGCTGAACGCGGACGGCAACCAGGTATGGCCGTCGCCGTTTCGACCGGACAATCAGCTTCTCGAACAAGCCCTTTTCGACGAGCAGGGTTCGCGGCTCGTGGTCCGCAGCACCAACGCCAGCGGCGTGGGTCGCGTGTTTTCCTTCAACCGGCAGGGCCAGGTCTGGGGTCCGACCAAGAGCTATATCTCCGCCGCGTGGATCGATCTCAACGAGCAGACCGGCATCGTGGCCGTGGGGTCGTCCAATCGCGAGGAAAACCAGGTCGTCCTGGTCCGGCCCGACGGCAACCTGGAGCAGCGCTTCGGAGTCGAAGGCGACATTCTGCAGGTCATCTTCACGCTGGCGGGGGACCAGGTCATCGCCCTGACGAGCGCGGGTCTCCAGGTCTTCGAGGGCACGAGCGCCAATCTTCGGTCGCGCCTGCCGTTCCCGGCCACCACCGTGGTTCGGGCCCCGCGCGATGACATTCTGATCCTGGCGGGCGAAGCCGGCATCGGGTCATTCACGCTCGATGGCACCGAGGTTTGGTTCGCGCCCGGCGTTCGCGCCCGCGCGATCTACCCCATGAACGACTACGTGGCAGCGCTCGTGGACGACATGACAATCACCATCATTCGCGCCGACGGCGCGGTGCTTGGCGACGCGACGACGCTCGCGGCAATCCGCGGCGTCGCGGTTGCGCCGGGCCTCAACCGGCTTTTTGCCGTCAGCGCCGAACGGCAGCTTCAAGCCTGGCAGCTACCGCCGATCACCAGCCCGCCGCAAGGCTAGGCCTGAGTCATCCATGCCGCACGCGCGCGTGCGGCGCCCACCAGGTCCGCGGGCCTGCCGGCGAACCTAGTCGTCAGACGCCGACGGCGCCATCCCCCCGATTGATCCCAGGAGCCGGGTGAACTCGAGCGGGAAAATGATCTTCGAGGACGGGCTTTCACCAAGCGCCTTGAGCGCTTCCAAGTACTGCAAGCTCATGGTGTTCGAATCCACGCGTTGCGCGATCGTGAAAATCCGCTCGAGCGCGTCACTGAAGCCCTGCGCGCGCAGCACGGCGGCCTGCTGGTCGCCTTCGGCGGAGAGAATCTCAGCCTGCCGCGCGCCCTCGGCTTTCAAGATCGCCGCTTGTTTCTCACCCTCCGCGACCGTGATGTTCGCCTGCCGCGTGCCGTCCGCTTCCAGGATCACCGCGCGGCGCACCCGCTCCGCCGACATTTGCCGGTTCATGGCTTCCTGAATCTCTCGCGGTGGGTCGATCTCGCGGATCTCGACGTTCGTGACTTTGATGCCCCAGCGTGAGGTCTCGGCGTCGAGCTTCACCCTGATCGATTCGTTGATGCGCTCACGCTGGGACAGCACCTCGTCGAGATCGATATCACCGACCACGGCCCGGAGCGTCGTGGTGGCCAGGCCGACGACCGCCGCGCGGTAGTCCTCAACCTCCAGCACCGCCCGGTGGGCCTCGTTAATGTCCACGCGCATGTAGACGAGAAAGTCGATATCGATTGAGGCGTTGTCCTTGGTGATGTTGGTCTGACGCGGAATGTCCAGCACTTCGGTCCGCGTCTCGATCCGGCGAATCTGGTGCAGGATCGGGATGGAGAAGACGATGCCCGGGCCCAACATGCCCTCGAATCGCCCGAACCGAAATCTCGCGACCCGCTGGTAGTCGCGCACGAAGTTGATGATGGCCATGGCGAAATCCCCCTCAGCTTGTCATCGGCGGCGCCGACGTCGGCGCCTGTGTCGCCCGCTCTTGCACGGTATCGACCTTGAGTCGCAATCCCTCGAGATCCTGCACCATAACGCGCTCGCCTACCTGCGCGCCGCCGCCCGGGGGCAACTCCGCTTCCCAACGCTCGCCGGCGAGCAGCACTTCACCGTTGGGATCGAGCGTCTGAGTGACCTCCGCCAGCTGGCCAATGAGCGCGGCGCGTGATGCGGGATTTACATAGGATGTCGAGCCCCGGCGGCGGTCCGATCGGAGCGCAAGGGCCATGACCGCGATGACCGCCGCGAACACGCCGCCGAGCACGCCGATGAGCCACGGGCTCACCCCGACGGAGATCTCCGGGATGTCGATCTCCGGCGCACGGAATGCGTCGCCAACGAGCAGGAAGGCTCCGACGACAAAGGCGGCGACGGCGCTGGTGCCGAACAGCCCAAAGCCAGCGACCTGCAACTCCAGCAACGCCAGCGCGAGGGCGCCCGCGATCAGCAGCAGGCCCAGCCAGTTCACCGGTAGCTGCCCCAGCGCCGTGAACGCCAGTGCGAGGGCGACGATGCCTGCGATACCCGGCACGCCGAGCCCCGGCACCGAAAGCTCGATGAACAGCCCGATCCCGCCCACCAGCAACAGGATGATCGCCAGGCCGGGATTCGCCACCACGGACAGGAATCGCTCGACGCCCGATTTATCGAGCTGGCGCACTTGGAGGCCGGTCACGTCTACCTGCCTCATCCCCGACGTCGTTTCAACCTCCGCGCCGTCAACCTGCCGCAGGAGGTCGTCGATGTCATCGGCGACGAGGTCCACGATGCCGGCCTCCTGGGCCTCACCGGCGGTGTACGACCGAGCGCGGGTCACCGTGGCCTCGAGCGCGGCCGCATCTCGACCGCGTTCCTCGGCGATGCTGCGAATGAATGCCCGGGTGTCTTCGTTGACTTTGCGGAAGAGGGTGTCCGGCACATCGTCCCCACCGAGTGTCACCGGCGACGCCGCGCCGATGTTCGTGGCGGGCGCCATCACGGCGAAATGGGCCGCCGCGGTGATGAAGGTGCCGGCGGATGCGGCTTGCGCGCCGGCCGGCGCCACGAACACGGCCACCGGTACGCGCGACTCGAGTATGAGGCCCACGATGTCGCGGGTGCTGTCCGCGAGCCCGCCCGGCGTGTTGAGCTGCACGACCAGCAGGACCGCGTCAGAGTCCCAGGCCTCATCGATCACACGCTGGAGATAGCGCGTGGTGACCACGTCAATGACCTCGTCGACAGTCGCGACCGCGATGTAGGGAGACTCGGCACGCGCCGTTCCGTGGATGTTCGCGAGTGCGAGCCACGCGATGCCAAGAACCATCAGGACGCTGATCGACCAGCGTCTCAGCCGCCGTTGTCGAGCCATGAGGCTCCTCTCCGCGCCGCCGACTTCGTCCCGGCAGCACACTACCACCGCCGTCTCCTCAAGTATGCGCGACACGTCCCGCGTTCTCTGAGCGAATCACTCCGGTGCGGGCACCGTTTGCCCGCTTGGGCCGAAGATTCGGAACGTGTCGCGGGTGTACCCCGAGCTGGGCAAGTAGCCGTCGTTCGGCAAGAGGCGTGTATACCGCCCGTCGAGTACCGGAAGCGCGATCTCGGACACCAGTGACACGAAGTCCTCGGGCGTGCGCCGCAGATCGGCGGCGCTGAAGACCCGGACCTCGTCGGCCTCTGGAGAGACGACGCGCGGGCTGCCGCGCACATGCCGCATTTCGAAGATCACGAACGTGTTCAATTCGTCGGGATCGACGCGATGGCGCACGGCGACGATGCCATCGGGCTCGGCCTCGATCCCCGTCTCCTCCCGCACTTCGCGCACGAGGGCAGCCTCAAGGGATTCACCGTGCTCCACCTTGCCGCCCGGAAGCATGAACTTGCCGCGGTGACGGCTGTAGGTCAGCCGTACGAGCACGATGCCGTCCCCCATGCGCACGACGCCTCCAACGCCGATAACCGTGCGCAAGTGGGAAGGACGCGACATGTGGCTTCAGGGTAACGGGCCATCCGTGCGGCAGCGCCTTCAGCAGGGAAAGCGGACACCGCTTGACCAGCGTTGTTGGTTCAGGCTCACGTGGGCCACAATCAGCCGGCCCGCCATCCTTGGTATTCGCTCATGCCAAACGCAGCGGCGCCCTTCGCAGGGTCGCATCGCGCCTATGACTCGATCGTTCGGCCAAACGTGCCCATTGCCACGCGGGACGGCGTTCTGCTGGCCGCCGACATTTACCTGCCCGCGCGCGACGGCAAGCTGGTCGATGGCGCGTTTCCGGCCGTTGTCGAGCGCACGCCGTATTTAAAGGACGCCACGCGCTACGCCAGACGTGGGCATTGGTACGCCCGACGCGGCTACGCGACGGTCATCAACGACGTCCGCGGGCGGGGTTCATCGGCTGGGGACTGGTATCCGTTCGCCCTCGAGGCGCCCGACGGATACGACGTGGTCGAGTGGGTGGCCACACAGCCGTGGTGCAACGGTCGCGTGGGCACCATGGGGGCGAGCTACGCCGGATCCGACCAGAGCGCGCTGGCCACGCTCAACCCGCCGCACCTCGCGTGCCAGGTCGTAGGTCAGGGGACGAGCAACTATCACGTGTCGTCGCTGCGGCAGGGCGGCGCGCTGGAGCAGCGGTTTATTCGCTACGCCTTTCGCATGGCGCGCTCCAGCCGTGAAGCGCTCGCCGACCCCGACTTGAAACGGACGCTCGACACGGCCGATCGCCACATCCCGGAACTTTTCGGCCCGCCGCTGCGATTCCGCCCCGGACGGACGGCGCTTCGCCTGCTCCCAACCTACGAGCAATGGGCCTGGGACATTCTGACCCGCGGCGTGTACGACGAATACTGGATGCAGCGGGGCTACACGATCGACAAGTATTGGGATGAGCACGCGGACGTGCCGGTGCTCTTCCAGAGCGGGTGGTATGACACCTATCCGCGGGGCGCGATTGCCAACTTCATTGCGCTCAGCGAGCGCAAGTCCAGCCCCATGCGGCTGGTGCTGGGGCCGTGGCGGCATGGCGAAGGGACGGTTGAAGAGAGCACGGCCGGCGACGTGGAGCTTGGCATCGACGCCGCGGCGCCCGCCTATGACGATATGCGGCTGCGCTTCTTCGACGAGCATCTGAAGGGGCTCGACACCGGGCTGCGCGCCGCGCCGACGGTTCGCTACTTCGTGATGGGTGGCCAACAGGGCCGGGCGCCGGCAGACCTCGAGCAGACGCTGTGGCACGGGGGTCGGTGGGAGCATTCCTCAACATGGCCGCCGCCCGAATACCAAGAGCGGTCGCTTTACTTTCATCCTGACGGATCGCTGCAAGCGCAGCCGCCGTCCGAGCCGCAGGCACCGACCCGCTACACCTATGACCCGCGCGATCCGGTGCCGACCGCCGGCGGATCGATCAGCGCCTCGGAGGACCTGCTGCCGTCTGGGGGATTCGATCAGCGGGGGCAGCCCGGCCGCTTCTTCGGGCATCACGACACGCTCTCGCTCGCCTCGCGCCCCGACGTGCTGAGTTTCGAGACGCCGCCGCTGGACGCCGACGTCGAGATCGCCGGTCCCGTCGAGGTGCGGCTGTGTGCGGCGAGCAGCGCGGTCGACACGGATTTCACCGCCAAGCTGCTCGACGTGTATCCCCATGATCGCGATGCGCCCGGCAGCACACCCGGTGGCTACGAATTGAATCTGTGCGACAGCATCATCCGCGGGCGCTTCCGCCATGGCTTCGACGCCGAGGAGTTGCTTTCGCCCGGCGAGATCTACGAGTTCCGCATCATCTTGTATCCGACCGCCAACCGCTTCGCGCGCGGGCACCGAATTCGAGTAGATATCTCGTCATCCAACTACCCACGTTTCGATGCCAATCCCAATACCGGCGAACCCCTCGGGCACGCCCGCCGCGTCGCCACGGCCGATCAGTCGATCTACCACGATGCCGACCGGCCAAGCCGGCTGCTGGTACACGCGCGCGGCGATTCAGCAAGTCCGCCGGCGGGCAATCCTGGAGGTTGAGCCATGAAGCGGACAATCGGCGCGACCACAATTTGTCTAGTCCGAGGTGACATCACCGAGCAGCGCGTCGATGCGATCGTCAATGCGGCCAACGCGCAACTGGCGGGCGGTGGCGGCGTCGACGGCGCCATCCACCGCGCCGGCGGACGGTCCATCATGGCCGAATGCCGCACTTTCGGCGGCTGCCCAACGGGCAAAGCCGTGCGCACCACGGCCGGCGACCTGCCGGCCGAGCACGTCATCCACGCCGTTGGACCCATTTGGCGCGGCGGCGGGCACGGTGAGCCCGATCTGCTGGCCTCGGCCTACGCAGCGAGCTTGAAGGCCGCCGCAGCAGCCGGAGCGCGAACGATTGCGTTTCCCTCCATCAGCACCGGCGCCTATGGCTATCCGACAGCCAGCGCAGCGGGCATCGCCCTCGCAACCGTCGCGTCGTGTGCGCCCGGGCTGAACTTCAATGAGGTTCGGTTCGTGCTCTTCAGCGAGGCCGATTTACGGATTTATCAGCACGCGCTCACGCACATTGCGCCGCGCGAATCCGGCGGCAGTTAGCAGGGCACGGTCCGCGCGGGCACGCTCCCTTGCGGGATGCGTGTTATGTCAACTTATAGTGCCACCGTTCGACGGCCGATCCGTCGTGGGTCCGCGGTCGGCGGCTGCAAGAGCCTCTGCTGGGCATCGGTGAGCCCCTCGACGCCAGCGCCGTCGGGAAAGGGAACCCACCACGCGAGCGGGCTCGGGCTGTATTTGTAGAAGATCGTGCGCCGTTCGGCGGCGCTCGTCCACGGCAGCGCCCCGTGCGTAAGCGCTTCGGTGAAGAATATCGCCGTCCCCGCCGTCCCGGTGACGCGCTCGACGATTGGCTGGGTGTCATCGAGATTCTTCCAGTCAGCGGGAAATGGCAGGTTGCTCTTGTGACTCCCGGGAACACAGCCAAATCCACCGTCTCCCGGATTCACATCCATCAGGTTGATGGCCACCACGCTGAGACCGTTGTAGAACCGATCGTCGGCGAACTCGAAATACTGCGCGGGATCGAACGGCACGCGCCCGCCGTGCAGGGTGGAGCCAATGGGACTGAGGCGTCCGCGAATGATGTCAAGGTAGGTGTGGTCCAGGCGAACCTTGGGACCCACGAGGTCGATGACATACGACAGCAGCCTTGGGTGATCGATGAGGTCGCGGTACGGCGCACCCCACGTCAGCAGGTCCAAGAAGCGGTGCGAGGACCAGTCCTCGCCCGGAATCCCCGCAATCTGCTCGTCAAGAATCCGATTGAGCGCCGCCACCTCGGCCGGGTCGAGGGCGTTCGGCACCGCGAGGTACCCCTGAAGGTCGAAGAGATAGCGTTCGTGCTCAGTCATTGGACAATCCACCCAGCATCTGCCGCGTCCCATGCTGGCACATCCGGCTACCGCAGGGACAGATTGCGACCGCGGGCTTCCTGATCGCCCCGCGCGTGGCGCTAGGACCCGGTCGTTTCGAGACGTACCCGCGGGTCGATATTACGTAGACAGCACGTCAACGAGCAGGTTCACCACGGCGTAGATGACGGCTGACATCAGGACTAGCCCCTGCACGACCGGATCGTCGCGGTCGATGATGGCGTCGATCAGTCGAAGTCCCAGCCCCTGCCGATGGAACACGGCCTCGATGATCACGGCGCCGGCCAGCAAGCCGCCAAGCTCCAGGCCGATGACGGTAACCACCGGAATCAAGGCGTTGCGCAGGGCGTGCCCCATCACGACCACGCGCTCACGCAGCCCTTTCGACCGCGCGGTGCGCACGTAATCGCGCGAGAGCGCGTCGAGCATCGATGCGCGGGTGAGTCGCGCCAGGATGGCGGATGCGGCCGTGCCCAGCGTCAGCGCCGGCAGGATCAATTCCTTGCCATAGCCGTTGGAAACGGCCGGCAGCATTCCTACGCCGTCGTCCGTCTGCCATTTGATGGCAAAGACCAGAATCGCGAGCAGGCCGACGAAAAGGGCGGGAACGAGATGCCCAGGATGGCAAATGCCTGCGCGCCGTAGTCAAAGAAGGTGTGCCGCTTGATTGCCGACCGTACGCCGGCACCGACACCGATCGTGATTGCCACGGCCATGCTCGCCATGGTGAGCGCGAACGTGGCCGGCCAGTGACTCGCGATGATGTCGACGACGGAGCGTCGGTAGGCAATGGACGTGCCGAGATCACCGCGCGCAACGTCCCACACGTAGAGAACGAACTGGTGGGGCGGCGATTTGTCCAGGTTGTAGCTTTCGCGCAGCTTCTCGAGCGCCTTACGGCTGACCTCGCCGCCCTCACACGCTTGTCGCCACACTGGTTGACACGACTACAAGCCAGGGCTACGTTCCACACGAATGTGGTGGCTCGCACGCGGCGGGCCGAGCGAGTGCGTAGCGCTAATCGGCGCACCCGCGGTGGTTATGCGGCCTTGTCCATGAGAGTCATGGGCGGCGACCGTGGAGAATCCCACTACGCGCAGACCAGCGAGGAAGTGCACGTGTCGACTGGTGCCTTGACAGGCTCGCCCATCGAGCAAGCGGAAGACACCCTGGTCCTACGGCCACCGCGCAGTGAATGGCAAATGTCCCTGCGCCGCTTTCGCCGCCACAAAGCGGCCGTCCTCGGCCTCGCGATCCTGATCATCATCAGCCTGGGCGCGATATTCGCGGACGTCATCGCCATTGAGCCCGAGGACACCTTCTTCAGCTTCGATGAGCTACAGACCAAGAAATGGCTGCCGCCGCTGACCGACGGCCACCTGATGGGCACTGACGACATCGGACGCGATGTTTTCAGCCGCGTGGTCCGCGGCGCCCGCGTGTCGCTGCGGATCGGCTTCTTCGCGGTCACCATCGCAAGCGTTGCCGGCACGCTGATCGGTCTCGCCGCCGGCTACTTCGGCGGCTGGGTCGACCAGGTGATCAGCCGGATCATCGACGTGATGCTGGCCTTCCCGGGAATATTGCTGGCGATTGCGATCTTGGCGTCGCTTGGACCGAGCCTGTTTAACGCCATGGTGGCCCTGGGGCTCGCGGGAATTCCCGGCTATGGGCGCGTCGTCCGCGGCGCCACGCTGGCCACGCGAGAGCTCATCTATATCCGCGCCGCCCAGGCCACCGGCCTGCGCGATTCACGCATCATCTTGCAGCACATCCTGCCCAACGTGTTGAGCCCGATCCTGATCATGGTGACGTTGGGCCTCGGCGGCGCGATCCTCGCCGCGTCCGCGCTGGGCTTCCTCGGACTGGCAGCCGACCCGCCAACTCCCGAGTGGGGCAGCGAGTTGAATCAATCCCGCGCCTATCTCCGGACGGCGTGGTGGGTATCGACCTCCAACGGGTTGGCAATCGCGGTCACCGTCCTGTCGGTTAACATGGTCGGCGATGGTCTGCGCGAGGCGCTCGATCCACAGGCCAGCGCATGGGCGCAGTAAGATGCGCAAGTCAAATAACGGTTGTTCGAGGAGCGGAATTTCGCGCCGTCCCAGCCGGTGAGCGTTGCGGATGGCGTTTGAGCCTCAGGGAGGTGTCGGATGGGGAGTAGGGGAATAGTGACGCGGCGCCAGGTCATGCGCGGGGGGCTGGCAGCCCTCGCCGGCGGCGTGGGCGCGGCGGCGCTTGCCGCGTGCGGCGAGGCCGAGGTCGTCGAGAAGACCGTGACGGTAACGGTCACCGAGATAAAAGAGGTGATCAAGGAAGTCCCGGTTCAGACCGTGGTCACCAAGGAAGTCCCGGTCGAAACCGTCGTGATCAAGGAGGTCCAGGTCGAGACGATCAAGGAAGTCCCGGTCGAGACGATCAAAGAGGTCGAGGTTGAGAGGATCGTCACCAAGGAGGTCATCAAGGAAGTCGTCGTCGAGAAGGTCCTCGAGAAGGTCGTGGTCCAGGAGAAATTTATCGAGCGTGCCCAGGAGCTGGTTCCCGGCATCAACGTCTTCAGCTACCCCGACGTCATTCCGCTTGGCCCGTACGACCCGGTCGTCGGCGGCGAGGTGAGCTACCCGACGTTCGGCAACGCCAACAGCTATCACCCGCTGCGCGCCGCCAGCCGTGCATCGGTTGAAATCGGCAACATGATCCATGAGCCGCTGTACGTGCTGGGCGCGGGAAACGACTTCGCCCCACTCCTGGCCGCCGGCGCGGAGGTTCAAGACGACCGCACGCAATGGCGCATTCGTCTGCGCAACGACGTGGTCTTCCACAATGACGAGCCGTTCAACGCGGACACTGTGATCTCGAACTTTGAGGAGATTTTCGACGAAAGCATCGTTCGCGGCGGCATCGTCGGATTCGCCAACGAGCTTGATCGGGTCGAGAAAGTCGACGACTTTACGGTCGACTTCTTCACCAAGATTCCAAACGCGATCTTCCTCAAGCCGCTAACCCGCGGCTATCGGCCGTGGCCGCTGGTGGCCAAGGAGATGGGCGAGGACTTCGACTTCAACCCGATCGGCACCGGCCCCTTCAAGTTCGAAAGCTGGACCGACAACGTCGAGCTCGTCGGCACGCGGTTCGACAAGTACGGCTGGGCGCCGTGGTATTCCGCGAACCAGGGACCCGCGTATGCGGATCGAGCCGTGGGGAAGGTCCTGTCGAACGACAGCACGGCGCGGATCAACGCGATGGAAGCGGGCGAGGTCAGCTTCCTGCTCCATTTCGTGTTCCCGCACGTGCAGCGCATCTCGACGAACCCAAGCTTCCGGGTCCTGGGCATCTTGAACGAGGGCATGCCGCAGTACATGCCGATCAACACCCAGCTTTTCCCGACGGACGACGTTGAGGTCCGCCGCGCGATGATCGAGGGCATTGACCGCCGGACGGTCACCGTGCGCGCCAACGGCGGCGTGCCGCCGGTGGTCGTCAGCAACTGCCTGACGTCGGAGGCCGTCAAGGGCTACAACCCGGAGGTCAACAACCTATACACCTTCGACGTGTCCAAGGCGCAAGCGCGGCTCGACGCCGCCGGCTGGACGCTGGGCGACGACGGCTTCCGTTACAACGCGGAAGGCCAGTTGCTGGAGATCGTCTTCCCGGACACCGGCTACCCCGTGCGCGAGCTGTTCAAGCTCGACGTCGAGCAGTCGCTCGGCATCTCGGTGCAGATTCCGCGAATGGAAGGCAGCACGTTCAACGAGCAGATGCAGAACGGCGCCTTCCACGCCGGGTACGTGGGCATTGGCGGGCCGGACGGCGACGTGCTGTGGGACCGCTTCCACACGTCCGTCTACGGGCTGCCGGGCCGCGCCTACTCGCGCTGGATGTACACCGACCCGCCCGGCGAGCCCACGCCAGGCGTGGAGCTGGATGCACTCCTCGACGGCGCCCGGATCGAGTTCGACCCGGCCAAGCAGATTGAGCTGTGGCAGCGTGCGTCCCACATCATCATGGACAACGCGCTGATGATTCCGTTCGTCACGGAGTTCCTCAGCTGGATCGCCAACACCGATATCGTCGGCGGCAACCTCTTTGTCGGCAACTTCGCGCTGCCGATCTGGAGCGACTGGTACGACAAGCGGGTTGGCTAGCCGAGAGGAACTGGCGCATAGCACTGGGTAGCTAAAGGGGATCAGGCGCAGGCATGGGTGGATACATCGCCCGACGCCTCCTTTACACGATTCCGGTCGTGTTGGGAGTGCTGATCGTGACGTTCATCCTCCTGCGCCTGATCCCGGGCGACCCGGTCGACTTGTTCTATCTCGGCGCCCAGGATCCCTCCGGCACCGTCTCGTTCGTCGTTACGCCGACCCAAAAGGGCGCCTACGACGCCCTGCGCAAGGAATTCAATCTCGACAAGCACATCGTGCACCAGTTCTTCATCTATATGTGGGACTTCGCCCGCGGCGACTTGGGCAAATCGATTCGGTCGCAGCGCCCGATCAACGAGATCATCGGTGATCACTGGCCCGCCACAATCCAGTTAACGATGGCCGGAATGGCCGTCGCGCTCGTGGTCGGCATTAGCGCCGGCGTGATCTCGGCGATTCGGAGCCACACGTGGGTGGACTATGCCGCGCAGGGCTTTGCCGTGTTCGGCGTCTCCATTCCGAGCTTCTTCCTGGGCGTTGTGCTGGTGATGGTCTTTAGTGTGGGGCTCGGCTGGCTGCCGGCAATCTCCAACGGCCACGGCAAGGAACTCATCCTGCCGGGAATCACGCTGGGCACGGCCGCGTCGGCGATCCTCGCCCGATTGATGCGTTCCTCCATGCTGGACGTGCTGTCGCGCGACTACATCCGCACGGCGCGCGCCAAGGGCCTCCGCGAGCGCGCCGTGATCTGGCTGCATGCGCTGCGCAACGCGCTGATTCCCGTCGTCACCGTCGCCGGGCTGGAGTTCGGCGGCCTGCTCGCCGGCACGGTGATTATCGAAGTGGTGTTCATCCGCCAGGGACTCGGGTTCCAGCTCATCGACGCCATCACCCAGCGCGACTATCCGGTCGTCCAGGGGCTGGTGATGCTCGCGGCGATCCTGTACGCGGTCATGAACCTCGTCGTCGACGTGCTGTATACGTATATCGACCCGCGGGTCCGGCTCATCCGCTCGTCCGTCTAGCAAGCACGTCCTGCGACGCCGCGGGGCCACTCTGGCCGCCCCTAGATACCGCCGAAGCCTGAGCTAGAAGTTCGTATACGAGCCGTCTCGGCGGTGGAGCAGCGTCGAGTTCCACGGGCGAAGCTCCTGGCTCGCCGCGAGCTCTTCGTCAACCTCGATGCCCAATCCCGGCTCGGTGGGCAGCGGATACCAGGTTCCATCCAGTTCGACTTGCTTGGGATAGATTGCGCGGCGCTCCGGCACCGAGTCGGAATGGTCCTCGCCCCACGGCCCGCGCGGCGGCGTGCGCACCTCGAGCCAGGCGCAGTTGGGGATGGCGGCCAGAAAGTGCACCGACGCGGCCGTGCACAACGGGCCGACGGGGTTGTGCGGCATGACGTCGATGTAGTGCGCCTCGCACCAGGCGGCCACCTTCATCGCTTCCGTGAATCCCCCGACGTTGCAGATGTCGATGCGCATGAAGTTCGCCAGCCCGCGCTCGATATACGGCAGGGCTTGCCACTTGCTCTCGAACTCCTCGCCGATGGCGAATGGAACTTCGGTCATCGAGCGCAGTGTTTCGTAGGCCTCGGGCGTCTGGTCGCGGATCGGCTCCTCCAGAAAGTCGAGGGTCGCACGTGGCAGCCGCTGGCAGAACGACGCCGCCTCGGCCACCGTCAAGCGGTGGTGGTAGTCGAGGCCGAGCACCGGAGCTTGACCGAGGGCTTCGCGCACGCGGACCACCCACTCCGCGGTCAGGCCAATGGACTCACGCGGTTCGAAGAGCCGCCCATCCTCGCCGGCATCGGCGGTGCCCAGCCCCAACCGAATGGCCGGCCAGCCCTCCGCCTGGAGCTTTAGGACGTCGTCGACCAGCCCCGGGCCGTAGGGCGCGGAAGCGGTGGCGAAGCCCGGCACGAAGTCTCGATGCATGCCGCCCAGGAGCTCGTAGACCGGCACGCCCAGCGCCTTGCCCTTCAGGTCGTGAAGGGCAATGTCGATGGCGGAGATCGCCGCGGTGAGCACCCGCCCACCCTCGAAATACTGGCTGCGATAGAGCTCTTGCCACAGGGCGCCGATTTGCATCGGGTCGCGCCCGACCAGGAAATCACGGTAGTGCCGCACGGCGCCCTCGACCGCCCACTCTCGCGCGGACATGCCGGAGCAGCCCCAGCCCTCGAGGCCCGCGTCGGTCTCGACCTTGACGATCGTCTCGGCGCGCGACCCGCCCCACGGCAGATAGGTCTTGACGTCGGTGATGGTCATGGCGGGCTCGCTTTCCTAGGGCTCAGCGGCGACGCTGTGGTCGGGATGAATCGCCCCACCGACACACTGGCCGTGGCTCACCGCCGAACCTAGCGCGTTTTCGGCGGCGCCGCGCCTGGGCCGGCTCCGAGCAGGCCTGGACCTAGCGACTCGCGATGCCCTGCCGCCAGCAATCCGGGAGGTGATCGCCAACGCCGATGCTGTCAAACGTGCTTCGACGTCGCACCACCGACCCGAGGAGCACGCCCCGCGACCAGCCGTGGCACGAAAGGAAGTCCGCGGTGGTCGCCGCGCCCTTGTCAACGAAGCCCGCGAGGTCTTCTTGGAGGCGGAAGCAAGTCTCCGCTTCCTCGTCGTGGGATATGCGGTAGCTGACGCATCCGAGATTCTCTATGTCCGGGTGAAACCGTTTGGCCGTCACGACGTATTCGGACTCTGGCCCGAGCGAGTTCTGATACCAGCCGCGCCCCCAGATGGTGCGCTCGGGGTGAGCGGTGTCCACCGACACGACGAAAGCCAAGGGCACGACCACACCCAGCGCACCGGCCAGGAGGCCTATCGACAAGTGCAGCGCCCAGCGCACTCGCAAGCGCTTCGCCGCGTTGATGCCCAGGATCATCGCCACCAGCCCGGTCACGATGAGGAATATGGGGACGACCCATCCCGCCGACCGCACCCCAACCGTCAAGAGCACCGCGATTGCCGCAGCCACGAACCCCCACGCGATCCAGATGAACCGATCGCTGGTCACGTGCTTCTCAAGGGATGCAGCGACTCTCCGGGGCTATTGGAGCAACGTCCGATCCATACTACGAGCGCGCGTCGCCAGCGGCGCCGGGCGTGGATCAGCCCTCCGAGCTCGTGATCTGAAACGAGTAGAGCTGCGCGTCGTGCATGTAGAAGCGCAGGTGACGGTGCGGGATGAACGTCGGATAGACCGTCCCTGAGTCCGTGCCCTCCGGCAGGGGCAGCGTGGGATCGCCGCCCCAGGTCACGACGTGATCGATTGAGTCCCCCGTGAACGCGTCGCAGTCCGCCGCGGACCTTCCCGGCATCACCGTGTAGGTCACGTCCGCGGCCTCCACTTTGATGTAGCCCTGTGGCCCGCAGGCGGCGTTAATCACCAGCCGATCGCCCGGCGCGATGAACGCCTCCGTCAGCAACATGCCCACGTGCATGTCGTTGGTCCCAACCGAGACGAAGCCGTGCCGCCGCAGCTTGCCCAGACCGAGCGCGTAGGAGTCGCGGTCTCCCACGGACCTCCCACCGACGCCACCGAAATACAGCCACGATTCATCACCCACGTCCACCATGTGCGGTGCGGCCACCGTGAACTCGTAGAAGGATCCCTTTCCGCCGCTCCCGATCCACGGGTGGGTCGGGAGCAGACGATCCCAGGACCGCGCGTCGCGGCTGAAGGCCAACTGCGGAAACAGCGTGTATGTGGTCATGTGCAATACGCCCAAGAACGCCACCCAGTGGCTGCCGAGCCTGTAGGGCCGCATGCTGTAGAACGAGTCGTCCAGGTTGTCCAGCTCCGGGTCCGGCGCTAGAGCCAGCCGCGGCTCGCTCCAGTAGTGGAAGTCCCGGCTCTGCGACTGGAAGATGCGCCGCATCCCGCGCCGATTGGCGAGGCCGTGCGCCGGGTCGGTGGTTGAGCCGCCGGCAATGGCTTTCTCTATCAGTCCCAGCCGCGGCCGCGGCGCCATCTCCATCCAAGGGTGGCGCGTGAGGATGTTGTACGTGCGCGTGGACGGATCGAAGAACGGATAGATGCTGTCGCCCTGCTTCGCGCCCAACCCCTCGAACATGGGCGGCTCGGCATAGGTCGTCCAGTGAATGCTGTCGGCGGAGTACGCGCGCCGCACGTTTGCGCCGGGCAGCTCATTCGCGACACGAAATCCGGGCGGCCCGATCTCGTAGATCGCCTTGTAACGGCGCGCGGGATCGGTCTCCAGCGGATCGTCGAGCGGCGCCAGGCCCCACACGTTGCCAACCGTGGCGTTTCCCATCACGACGTTGGTGTCGTGGCCGTCCACCTCCAGGATTCCCATGGGTGGCTTCACCCAGGTGATGCCGTCCTCGGAGCGCGCGTAGCAGACGCGAAATCGGCTGTTGTCGGCATCGATGGCCGTGCCGCCCTCGCGGGCGACCTTCTCCTGGTCGATGTCGAAGTCGCTGTAGAGGAGGTGGAAAACCCCGTCGTCGTCACGCCAGACCTTGTAGTCGTCGGCGTGCAGGTTGACCATGTGCTCCCACGGCTTGTCTTTGGTCATGACGGGGTTGCCGTCGAACATCTCCGGGCTGTGCACGGTGCGGGTGATGTTCTGGATCTCCTCGATCATGCCGGTATCAAAGAAGTACTGCGGCGTGTCGCGGATGTGCAGTTCAGTCGAGTCGAGTTCGGCCATGGGTGCGCTCCCGTAACTCAGACGAAGCGACCGTAGCACCTCGCAGGGCTGCGCATGTTGGCGCCCTCGATTCCGGCCAGCGGGATGGCCCAAACCTAGGGTCGGTGGGGCTCGGCCATCTCCAGGCGGGCCGTTGCCGCCACGGGAGTCGCGGGCGGCTCTCAAGCCTAGACCGGCGATCTATAGTAGCCGTCAGATGTCGGGACCGGCCGGCGTCAGGGCTGACGGTGATCACGGTGGGCGGAATCGGCCGGTTCGCAGCAAGAGATTCGCACGCGAGGCAGCCATGCCCGATTACAGATCACGTGTACCCAGCTACACCTTCCCGACAATGCTCGAGGCCCAGGAAGCGGCGCTCGCCAGCAATCCGCTCATGCAGCGGCTGCAGGCCTCACGCGCGGCGCTTGCGGACGATCCGCACCGGCCGACCTATCATTATGTCAATCCAGAGTCCACGCTCAACGACCCCAACGGCCTGTGCTTCTGGCAGGGCAACTGGCATCTCTTCTATCAAGCGTATCCGCCGGAAGATCCACGCCAACATTGGGGCCACGCCGTCTCAAGGGACCTCGTGCATTGGCGCGATCTCCCGTACTGCATCTATCCCGACCCCGAAGAAAAGTGCTTCTCGGGCTCGACACTGGTCGAAGACGATCGCGTCATCGCCATGTACTTCGGCACGCAGGTCGGCAACATGGTCGCTACATCCAGTGACCCGCTGCTGCTGAACTGGAGGAAAGTCGCCAACCGGGCCGTTGTTCCGATTGCCGCGCCCGACGGGTCGCCGCTGCCATACACCGTGCACGACCCGTGCATCTGGAAGAAGGACGGCGCCTACTACTCCCTATCGGGCTGGGCCAGACCCGGCGGTCCCGCGGGCAAGCCGATCCGGGCGAACTTCCTGTTTCGCTCAACCGATCTCGAGCATTGGGAATACCTGCACCCGTTCGTCGAGGACGACATGTATTCGCTGGTCGGCGACGACGGCTCGGTCCCGTACTTCTGGCCGATTGGCGATCGGCACATCCTGCTCTTCGCCAGTCACATGACGGGCGCCCAGTACCTGCTGGGGAACTACGACACGGCGCGAGACAAATTCGTGGCCACCCACGGGGGACGATTCAACTTTGGTGCGATGCGGCCCGCCGGCGTCCACGCCCCGTCCGCTACTCCTGATGGCCGCGGCGGCGTCATCACCATCTTCAACATGAACGAAGGCAAGCCCACGGCGGGTTGGGATCAGATCATGTCACTGCCGCGGCGCCTCACGCTCGACGGGGATGACTTGTCCATGGAACCGGTCGCGGCGGTCGCAGCGCTTCGCGACGCTCACACGCACGTGGATGCGACCTTGCTGCCCGCGAATGAAGAGTGCGTCTTCGAGTCCGTGCACGGCCGTGCGCTCGAGCTCGTGGCCGCGCTCGATCCTCAGGACGCGCCGATGGTCGAAGTGAATGTCCTGCGCTCGCCCGGCAAGGAAGAGTTCACGCGTATTGCGTTCTTCAAGAATCGTGGTCATGTCGAGCGCGTACTAGGTACCGGGCGGCACTTCAGCCTCATCACGATCGACACGTCCTACGCGTCGGTCGCGCCGGACGTCCTCTCACGAGCTCCTGAAACGGCACCAGTCAACATCGAGCCGCACGAGTCAATTGAGCTCCGGGTATTCGTTGACCACAGCGTTGTCGAGGTGTTCGTGAACAACAAGCAATGCGTGGCGGTTCGCGTCTATCCGGAGCGAGCCGACAGCGTTGGGGTCTCGATGCGAGCGCAGGGTGCGGACGCGCGGCTCAAGTCGCTCGACGCGTGGAAGATGCGCTCGATCTGGAGCTGACGCCGTCGCAACCGCAGCGCCGGGAAGCGACCCTCCGTGGACATCGCCGCCGTTGCCGCCGCCTGAGCGATCCCGTCTGTTCCCGGGACCTAATCAGCCCTCCGAGCTGGCGATTTGAAAGGAATAGAGCTGCGCGTCGTGCATATAGAACCGCAGGTGGCGATGGGGGATGAACTTCGGATAGACCGTCCCCGAGTCCGTGCCTTCGGGCAGGGGCAGCGTCGGGTCGCCGCCCCACGTCACCACGTGTCCGATCGAGTCGCCCGTGAACCCGTCGCACTCGGCCGCTGATCGACCAGGCATCACCGTGTAGGTCACGTCCGCCGCCTCCACCTTGATGTAGCCCTGCGGGCCGCAGGCGGCGTTGATCACCAGCCGGTCGCCCGGGGCAATGAATGCCTCCGTCAGCAACATGCCGACGTGAGAGTCGTTCGTCCCGACCGAGACGAAGCCGTGCCGCCGCAGCTTGCCCAGCCCCAGGGCGTACGGGTCGCGATCCTCCGCGGACCTGCCACCCATGCCCCCGAAATACAGCCACGACTCATCGCCCACGTCCACCATGTGCGGCGATGCCACCATCAATTCACTGAATGAGCCCTGGCCACCGCCCCCAATCCAGGTGTGAGTCGGTCGCAGGCGGTCCCATTGGTGCGCGTCCCGGCTGAAGGCCAGCTGCGGAAACATCGTGCGCGTGGTCATGTTGAGCACGCCCACGAAGGCCACCCAATGGCTCCCGAGCAGGTAGGGCCGCATGCTGTAGAACGAGTCGTCCAGGTTGTCCAACTCCGGGTCCGGCGCCAGTGCCAGCCGCGGCTCGCTCCAGTGGTGGAAATCCCGGCTCTGCGACTGGAAGATGCGGCGCATCCCGCGCCGGTTGGAGAGTCCGTGCGCCGCGTCGGTGGTCGACCCGCCGGCAATGGCCTGTTCCACCAGCCCCACCCGCGGCCGCGGCGTCATCTCCATCAACGGATGACGCGTGAGAATGTTGTAGGTGCGCGTGGACGGGTCGAAGAAGGGGAAGATGCCGTCGCCCTGCTTTGCCCCCAGCCCTTCGAACATGGGCGGCTCGTCATAGGTCGTCCAGTGAATGCTGTCGGCGGAGTAGGCGCGCCGCACGTTCGCCCCTGGAAGCTCGTCCGCCACCCGAAAGCCGGGCGGCCCGATTTCGTAGATCGCCTTGTACCGGCGCGCGGGATCGGTCTCCAGCGGATCGTCCAGCGGTGCCAGGCCCCAGACGTTGCCATAGGTTCGGTCGCCCATGATGATGTTGGTGTCGTGGCCGTCCTCGTGCACGATCCCCATGGGAGGCTTCTCCCAGGTGACACCGTCCTCGGAGCGCGCATAGCAGACGCGAAAGCGGCACATGTCGTAGTCGATGAAGGTGCTGCCGGGGGTGCGGAAAGTCTTTTCGCGATCGATGTCGAAGTCGTTGTAGAGGAGGTGGAACACTCCATCGTCGTCACGCCAGACCTTGTAGTCGTCGGCGTGCAAGTTGACGAGGTGCTCCCACGGCTTGTCTTGGATCAGGATCGGGTTGCCGTCGAACATCTCCGGGCTGTGCACGGTGCGGGTGATGTTCTGGATCTCCTCGATCATGCCCGTGTCGAAGAAGTACTGCGGCGTGTCGCGGATGTGCAGCTCGGTCGAGTCGAGATCAGCCATGGGCGCGCTCCCGTAACTCAGACGAAGCGACCGTAGCACCTGAGCGACCGTGCCGTGGTCGTGAAGCGGCGGACCGCGCAGCGGATTGCGCATGCCATCTGCCGCAGCGCGCCGCCTGCACGAGCATGGATCACGCTGGATGCCTCGTTGTCAGCTGGGCGCTAAGTGGCCGTGGATCCTTCGAGGCGCACGCGTGGATCAATGTAGGTGTACAGCACGTCAACGAGAAGATTCATAGCCGCGTAGACCACCGCCGCTAAGACGACGAGGCCTTGAACAATGGCGTAATCGCGCTGGTTGATGGCATTGATGAGCTGAAATCCCAGGCCCTGGCGCGTAAACACCGCTTCGATCACTACCGCCCCGCCGAGAAGCCCGCCGAACTCCAGCCCGATCACCGTCACGACGGGGATCAGCGCATTGCGCAGCGCGTGCAGCCAGATCACAGCGCGCTCACGGAGGCCCTTGGCGCGTGCCGTGCGGATATAGTCGCGCGACATGACGTCCAGCATCGATGACCGGGTCAGCCGAGCCAGAATGGCGGAAGCCGCCAGGCCCAGCGTGATCGACGGCAAGATCAATTCCTTGCCGTGACCATTGGAAATAGCCGGCAGCCAGCCGAGAGTAATGCCAAAGATGAAGATTAAGACCAGCCCAAGTAAGAACTGTGGGACTGACACGCCGACAATCGCGAACATCTGGGCCGCGTAGTCGATTACGGTGTGGCGCTTGATCGCCGATACGATCCCGGCGGTCAGCCCCACGACAATGGCGACCGACATGCCCACCAGCGTAATCTGCATGGTCGCGGGCCAATGATCCCCGATGATGTGCAGGACCGGCCGTTTCTTGCGGATGGATACCCCAAGGTCGCCACGCACCAGATCCGCCAGATACAGCACGTACTGGTGGGGCATCGATTTGTCGAGGTTATAGGCCTCGCGCAGCCGCTGGAGCGTGGCCTCCGATTCCAGGCCGGCGGCCGATGCGCTGGCTTGCCCCGGCTGATCCTGGCCAAAGTAATAGAGGGTGATCGGGTCTCCGGGGACCAAGCGCAACAACACAAACGCCACGGTGACCACTCCCAGGGTTACGGGAATGATATAGAGGACCCGTCGGAAGATGTAGCCGCCCATGGCTAGGCTAGCCGGGCGCGGCGCCTGATCTCGCAGGCGCCGCGCCCGACCTCATCTCGACTTTTGCCGCGTGCCGGCAGTGCGGCTCTCGGGGCAGTCCTCATCGGCAGCGATGTTTCAGGCGCTCCTAGTCCTTGCTGTACAGGTCGCCGAAGTAGGGGTGTGACGCGCCACTGCCGATGAACAGCCGCCCGCCGACCTTCGCCGGATTCGTGAGCCACGCCAAGAGCGACTGCACCAGCGGAACGCCCACGGCATTCTCCATCAGCAGATACTCGGCCTCTTGCCACATGCGCACGCGCTTCTCCGGGTCGAACTCGGTGCGCGCACCGTCCAAGAGCGGGTCAATCCGCGAATCCGGGTTGGCGACGCCAGGCTCTCCGGAGTACTCGAAGAACGTCCACGCCCGACCGGGCTTGCCCAGCAACGACGTGTGGAATCTCGTGTACAGGGCATCGCCGTTCCGACCGCCCACGCCGTTCCAAGCCATGTGGTAGAGCCCCTGGCTCATTCCCTCGGCGAACGTGGGGAAGTCGATGTTCGGAATGTCCACAAAGATGCCCACGTTGGATTCGATATCCAGCTTGAACAGCTCGCAAATCGGATTCGGGGTGTTCGGGAAGATCACCTCAAGGCGCTGGCCGTCCGAGTCGTAGCGGAATCCATCCTCACCCCTCGGGTAGCCGGCCTCGTCCAGAATCTCGTTCGCCTTGGGGACGTTCCAGTCGTACAGCTTGGACGCCTCTTCACTGAAGCCGACGGTGCCTGGGGCCAACAGATTGCTCACCAGCGTTGGCGCGAGCCCGCCGTTCTGCCGCACCGTCGCGGTCCGACGGTCCAGCGCGTGAACCAGCGCCTTCCGGACGTTGATGTCGGTCAAGGGCCACTTGATCGTGTTCAGCGGCACGTATTGGATGTCGTTGAACAGCAGCCCGATGACATGGAACGCCGGATTCTCGGAGACTCGCTGCACGTCCGGGAATGTGAACTGCAGCGAGATGTCGATCTCGCCGGCCTCGAACGCCTGGGCCCGGGCGGCGAAGTCCATCGACAGCTCGAGGATCTTGGCCGTGTCGGCGAAGCCGGGACCCTTATTTGTCGCAAACGGCGGGCCCCAGTTGTAGTCGTCGAACCTGGAATACTCCAATTCGACGTCGTCGGTCCATTTCGTAAAGCTGTAAGGACCCGTTCCGACCGGATTGCGCTCGAAGTCTTGCCCCATCTCCGTAATGGCCGTCGGCGACGCCATCACGAGCGAGGGGGTCGTCAGGAATTCGGGCAGCAAGGGCTGCGGTCCGTTCGTGTTGAAGCGGACGGTGAAGTCGTCAATCTTCTCGACGCTTGCGAACGCGCCAACCTCACCCGCGACCGAGCCGCGCAACGCGCTGTCATCGAGGTAGCGCTCGAAGTTGAACACGACGGCATCGGCGTTGAACGGCGTGTCGTCGTGGAATTTCACGTCGTTGCGCAGCGGCAGCGTCCACGACATCCGGTCATCCGCGACCTCGGGGAGACCCGCCGCCAGATGCGGCTGCAGCACGTTGTTTTCCCCGAACACCACCAAGCGCTCGAACATCGGCGAGGTCGCCTCGGGTCCGCGCGTAATCCAGCTCAGGGGGTCCAACGTGTTGGGATTGGTAAAGGTGAAGTAGCTGACCTCGCCGCCCACGATGGGGTTCCAGGGCTCGCCGCCGATGTCGACGATCTTGCTCAGCAGGTGCGCGTCGACGCCAGGCGCTCGCTCGCGGGCCGCCTCGACGATCTTCTCGACGATGACTTCCCGGACGACTTCCTTCTCGACGATCCTCTCGACCTCAACCTCCTTGATCGTCTCGACGGGAACTTCTCTGATGACCTCCTTGGTCACCACCGTCTCGACCGGAACCTCCCGCACCACATCTCTGGTGACGATGGTTTCGACCGGGACTTCCTTCACCACCTCTTTGACTTCGGTGACGGTGACCGTCACGACCTTCTCGACGACCTCCGCCTCACCGCATGCGGCGAGCGCGGCCGCTCCGACGCCGCCGCCCAAGGCAAGCGCTCCGCCGCGCAACGCTTGACGACGCGAGATCGAAAGTTTTCGCCCCATGGTTTGCCTCTCCCCAGACTGTCAGACACCGAACCTCATCGTTAGCAGCGCATCCTACTCACTACGGGCGGCAATCACAACACGAGGCGGTGGGAACCGGCTAGCTTGCCCAGGACGACGCTTGCGGGTCGAGCGCCTCGCGGAGGCCGTCGCCAAAGAGGTTGATGGCGAATACGGTGATGGCCAGCGCCAGTCCGTTGAACGTTGGAATCCACCACGCCGTGCGAAAGTAACTTCGGTTCAACGACAGCTCGAGACCCCACTCGGGCTCCGGCGGGCCGGCCCCCAATCCGAGAAAGCTGAGGCCGGCCGCTGCGAGCATGGTGGTTCCGAGCCCGAGCGTCGCGAGGATGAGGATGGGGCTGACCACATTGGGGAAGATGTGGCGAAAGATGATGCGCACATCCCGCATGCCAATGGCGCGCGCCGCCCGCACATAGGCAAACTCACGGGCAGACAGCGTCGTGCCTCGCACGACACGGGCATACCCGGGTATCGCAGCGATCCCCAGCGCGATCATGGCGTTGTTCAGGCCGGGACCCAGCCCCGCCACGATGGTGATGGCCAGCAGCAAACTTGGAAACGCCAGCATGATGTCCAGCACGCGGCTAATCAGCATGTCCGGCCAGCGGCCGAAGTAGCCCGCGACCAATCCGAGGATGGATCCGGCGAATGCGCCGATCGCCACCGCCGTGAACCCGATGCGCAAGGAGATGCGCGACCCTCGCACGACGCGACTGAACACGTCGCGCCCGATGTCGTCCGTGCCGAAGACGTGCCCATCCGTTCCGGGCGGCAACAACGCCCCGGGGACGTTGTAGTAATTCAGCCGCTCAGACGCGATGAGGTCGGCAAAAATCGCGCCGGTCGCCATGACGATGAGCACCACGCCGCCCACCAGCGCGCCCTTGTTGCGGTAGAGACGCCGCCAGGCAAGGGACCATTCGCTACGCGGCTTGGGCTGCACGGCGCCCTCGAGCGCCGCTTCGCCGACAATCCGGGATTCCAAGCTCAACGGCTGCCCTCTGTCCTGATGCGGCAATGCCTCATGGCACGGACGTCTAGGCCGACGGACAGCAGCGCCTGCCGGCACGAGACCTGCGATCCCGCCCCGGTCGGCCGCGACTGTCGCTGGACCGTAAGCTGCTTCACCAGTCCGCGTCAATCCGGCGGATCAGTCAACCCGTGGCGAATCACGCCCGCCAACGCACGTCCGACGGATCGCGATCGGTCGGCACGGCAGGCTGTCGGGGACGATACGCGCAACGCCGTCATGCGCCATAATGTCGGCGTCACCGCCGGTTCGCCGCCGGTGTCTTGCGGATCAGCCGCCGGAGTTGCCGTGACCACCGCCTCGCAGCGCCCGAGCAAGTCGTGAAGCTCTGCATCTCCATCGCGTGCTATCGCTGGGCGTTCCAGCCCTCGATTCGACGCGACACCGTCGAATACCGCTCCGGCGGCGGGCCGCTGGCCTACTTGCAGTCGTTCACGCCCCCACCGCCAGAAGACAATCGGTTCTTCTGGATGGTCGACAAGACGGCCGAGCTAGGGCTCCAGGGCCTCTACGCGCATCCGGGCGAATACGTCAATGACCGGGCCGGGGCAGAGGCCATGCGCCGCAAGGTCGACGACCGCGGATTGATCTGGAACGGCGGCCTCACCGTCAACATGGCAGCCACGGACAAAGAGTGGGAAACGTTCGAGTACGACAACGCCGTGCGTCAGCTGCGGCTCAACCATTGGGCCGGCCTCAACATTGCCACCATGACCCATCGGCTGCCCAGCGTGCACAACCATTTCTCGACCGATCCGCCGATCGACGAGCAGATGGCGCGCGCGGCCAAGCATCTCCCGACGCTGACGCCGGTGGCTGAGGACCTTGGCGTAATCATGGCCTGGGAGAACCACATGGACTACCGCGTGTCCGAGGTCGCGGGCGTGGTGGACGAGATCGACTCGCCCTGGCTGCGGATCACCCTCGATACCTCCAACCCGTTTCCCAGCCTCGAGGACCCGCTCGAGGGTGCGCGACTTGCGGCCCGGAATACCGTGGCGGTGCACTTCAAGGACTTCCGCGCCCAACCGCTGCGAGCGACCTGGGAGCCGCATTTTCACTACTCGCCCGTGGGGCACGGCGACTCGCCAATCGGCGCGATCCTCGAGCTTCTGCAAGCCGAGGCGCCTGACCCGGCCAACTTGCTGGCCAACATCGAGATCTCACCGCCGCCGCAGCACGACCCGGAAACGTGGGTGCTCGAGAGCAAGCGCTGGTTGCTGGAAGAGCAGGGTCAGTACTTCGAGCCCCATCTTTCCGCCCGATGAAGCTCGGCCTCTCACACGAGACGTATCGCTGGGTCGCTTTCCCGTGGATGCGATCGGACACCCCGGAGTTCGTCGGCGAGATGCAGGCGCCCATCTACCTGCGCAGCATCGACCCGCCGCCGCCCGGGGAGTTGCCGATCGATTGGCTGATCGATCGGGTGGTGGCGCACGGGCTTTCGTCGCTGGCCATGGATTGCGGCTGGTTCGAAGACCTCCCCCGCGCCCGTGACTTTCAGGCGCGTATGTCCGACCACAACCTCACATATCTGGCCGCCGTCTCCGTGGATCTGGCGGCGGCGCCCGATGCCTGGGGCAGCGGGACCTACGATCCGTCATGGGGCAGTCGACGCATGCCCACCTTCGACGTGTCGCAGGCAACGGCCGTGCGGACAGGCTGGAGCGGCGACACGCCGTTCGACAGTGCGGTGAGGGCCATGGAACTGGCGCGGGCCGCGGGCGCGCGCGTCCTGAGCCTGGTGCACGGCCAGCCCGGCCGACCCAATCACTACACGAAGGACCCGTCGATCAACGAGCAGATCGACCGGATCATCGAAAACCTCAAGACGCTGCTGCCGATCGCCGAGGACATGGGTCTGACGCTGGCGACCGAGAATCACATGGACTATCGCTGCTCGGAGTTCGCGCGCATCCACGAGGGCCTGGGCGCGACGACGCTGCGCCACGTGTTCGACTTTGCCGACTCCATGGCCGTGAACGAAGACCCGCTCGACGGGGTCCGGCACGTGGCCCGCTACACCGTTGCCACGCACCTGCGGGACATGCGGGCGCAACCCATCAGCGCGATTGCCACCGGCGTCTTCTATCACACCCCCATCGGTCTCGGCAGCGTCCCCATTCCGACGATGCTCGACGTCTTGCGGGCGAACGCGCCGGAGCCCGACGACCTGCATCACTACGTCGAGGTCGTCCCTCGGCCTGACTACGACACGGAGCACTGGTTGACCGCCAGCCTGGAGTGGCTGCAGACGGAGTGCTCGGCCTACTGGAGCTAGCCTCTCGGAATTCCGGACGCATGCAGCCCTAGGCAGCCGGGCTCCAGGGGTAGGCTAGTCCGGCAAGCACCGGTGACCGCGAGGAGCGTAGATGGACTACGACGCGATCATCATCGGTTGCGGCCACAACGGCCTCGTGGCGGCGTTCTACCTCGCGCGGGCGGGCCTGCGAGTGCTGGCACTGGAGCAAGGCCCCAAGGTCGGCGGCGCGGCCACCACCGACGAGCTCTTCCCCGGCTTCCACTTCTCAACCTGCGCTCATAGTTTCGTGCTGTTCCATCCGCAGATATTGGACGACATGCGATTGGTGGAGCGCGGTCTGCGCGTGTTCCGCCGCGATCCGCCGCAGTTCCACCCATTTGCCGACGGCCAATATCTGCTCGCATGGAACGACGCAGCGCGGACGCGGGAGTCAATCGCCCGCATCTCGCGGCGCGACGCCGAGGTCTATGGCGATTATGTCAAGTTTTGGCAGAAAGCGGCGCAACTCTTCGAGCCCTATCTGCTCGACGCACCACCGACCCTGGGCGAGTTTCTTCGCGCCGCCGAGGGCACGCCGAACGCCTCGATCGCGCACACGCTCATCACGGGCACCCGGCGCCAGCTTCTCGACGACTATTTCGAATCGCCGCGCGTCAAAGCGTCGCTTGGCACGACGTTCGACGCCGGCTACACCGACAACGCGGGCGGGCTGCTCTATTTCGCGTTTGCCGCGGCCCTGTCGTCCCGCCTGGGCCAACGCGGGCTGGTCGGATTCCCGCAGGGCGGCATGGGAACCGTCACGCGACTGCTACGGCAAGCGGCTGAGGACGCCGGGGCCGAGGTGCGGACCGGAACACCGGTCGCAGGCGTTCATGTGGCCGATGGGCATGCCGGAGGTGTCACGCTCACCGACGGCGTCGTCATCACCGCCCGGGCCGTGCTCTCCAATGCCGACCCGCAGCGCACGCTCACTCGACTCGTGCCGGCGAAGCACCTACCCGATCAATTTACGAGAGCGGTTCAGCGCCTGCGGCTGAACGCTGGCTACCTGAAGCTGCACTGCGCCACCACCGGCCTGCCCGACTGGCGAGCCTTGCCGGGGGACGGCCCGCAGCACGGCGCCAACGTACGCATTTGCGAATCGCTGGACACCATCGACAGGGCCTGGGGTGAGGCGCGGGCCGGCCAGATGCCCACCGAGCCCATTCTCGGGCTGGTCTGCCCTTCGGTCTACGACCGATCAGTCGTGCCCGCCGGCCACCACACCATCTCGATCTGGGTGGAATACGCGCCGGTGGGCCTCGCACCAGCCGACTGGGAATCGCGGCGGGCTCAGATCTCCGACGCCCTCATCGCGCAGGTCGCGAGCTATGCCCCTAACTTCCCCGACCTGGTGAGCGACGCGTACCTGCATGGACCGCCGGAGATCGAGGCTCGGGCCGGCATCACACGCGGCAACATGCATCACGTGGACATGACGATCGATCAGATGCTTGGCGCCCGTCCGCTGCCCGAGTGCGCGGCCTACCGCACCCCACTCGACGGGCTATACCTATGCGGCTCGGGGTGTCATCCGGGAGGCGGGGTCAGCGGCGTACCCGGTCACAACGCCGCGCAGACCGTCATCCGCGACCTGAACGTCCCGGCGCCGTCGCGCCCGCCACGCGCTACCATCAGCGCCGCGCGGCCCGCGCCATCCGACGGCATGAGAGGCAGAAGTCTGTGATGTCCACGCTCACCACGTCTTCGTCCGACCAACTGCTGGGAAGAGCCAAACGCGTGCTGGCCGCCGGCGCGTTGGGACGGTTCAGCATTCCGGACGAGGTGAGCGTGGTGTTCGAGTCCGGATCGGGCAGCCGCCTGCACTCGGTCGACGGCAGCGAGTACATCGACTATCTGCTGGGCTCCGGTCCGGTGCTGCTCGGCCACGCCCATCCAGCCGTGATAGAGGCCGTGCAGGCACAGCTCGGCCGAGGCACGACGTTTTTCTTCCTCAACGAGCCGGCGATCCAACTGGCCGAGCGGCTGACCGAAGCCGTGCCTTGCGCCGATCAGCTTCGCTACACCAGCACTGGCACGGAGGCAACGCATCTCGCGTTGCGCGGGGCGCGCGCCTTAACCGGACGATCCAAGATCCTCAAGTTCGAAGGCGCCTGGCACGGCATGCACGACTACGCCCTGTGGGGCACGGTCCCGACCGAGGCCAGCGACTATCCGCACTCCGAACCGGACTCGGCTGGAATTCCGGACGTGATCGGCGATGAGGTACTCGTGGCGCCGTTCAACGAGTTGGACGTTACGCGGGACATCATCGAAACCCATGCGCACGAGCTTGGCGCCGTGATCATGGAGCCGCTGCAGCGGGTCCTCAAACCCGAGCCCGGCTTCCTCGAGGCCATCCGCGAGCTCACCACCCGCCTGGGCATCGTGCTCATCTTCGACGAGATCGTCACCGGGTTCCGCATCGCCTGGGGTGGCGCCCAGGAGCGCTACGGCGTGGTGCCCGACATGGCCACCTACGGCAAGGCGATGGCCGGAGCCTTTCCGCTGGCGGCGATCATGGGACGCGCGGACGTCATGGACGTGTACGCGCGACAGGAGCGATCGATGCGTGACGTGGCGTGGGCCAGCGGCACGTTCAGCGGCAACCCCATCGGCGCTTCTGCGGGCCTGGCCGCTCTCGACGTCCTGTCGGCCGATGGCGTCTATGACGGTCTGCGAGCCACCGGATCGCGGCTGCGCCGGGGCATCGAAGACCTGGGCCGCAAGCACGGCGTACCCACCCAAGCGCTGGGCGAGGACGCCGTCTTCGGCGTGCGGTTCATGGAGAACGATCAACCCAAGACCTGGATGGACTTGCAGGAGCACGATGCCGACTTCGGCCATCGCTGGAGCGTGGAGTGCATTCGCGGCGGCCTGCTCCTCAATCCCAATGAGAAGTGGTACGTCTCCATCGCGCACGACGACGACGACCTCGATCGCACACTCGAGATCGTGGACGGCGCGTTCCGACGGGCGCTCGGCTAGCGCAGACCCGACATCTGCCGCGTCCTCCCGGCGGTAAACCGCGCTAGTGGGCCACTTTGGTTCCGACGTTCGCGAGAAATCGGGGTTTAGCTCAGCTCGCCTGCGGACGAACCGAGCGCGTCGCGCGACGGCCGGCGGCTAACGGATTGCCGGCCGCCCCCCAAAAGAGGAAACGTAGGCCAACATTGGACCAAGTCTCAGCTTGATTCTGTTCGGCTCCGAGCCGTACCATGCTGACGGTCTTGCTGGGGCTCGTAGCAGCCCCAACTAGGCGCGCAGACGCGCGCATATAGATTTCGGCGGCAGGTGATGGCGCCGGCCACCGCGGTTCAGGAGCAAACATGAGGTGGAAGCTGGGATTGATCTTAATGATGCTGGCGGTGGCCGTCATGGTCGTCGCCGCATGTGACGGGGAAGCGGCGCCTGAGCCGGCAGCCGAGGCCGTGGCCGAGACGGAAATGATGGATGAGCCGGCAGCCAGCCGTCTCGCCACCGTGCAAGAACGCGGCACGCTGATCTGCGCCAGCCGCAACGACGTGCCGGGCTACGGCTCGCTCGACGCCTCCGGTCGCAACGTTGGCTTTGACATCGACCTGTGTCGGGCGGTCGCCGCCGCTGTGCTCGGCGACTCCGAAGCGATCGAGATTACCTTCATCACCGCGGCTGAGCGCGGCCCGACGATCCAGTCCGGCGAAGTCGACCTGCTCGTCCGAACCGTGACCTGGACGACCTCCCGCGACGCGCAGTGGGGCAACTACGTCCACACCACGTTCTACGACGGCCAGGGCTTCATGGTCCCGAAGGACTTGGGCGTGACCTCGGCCTACGAGCTGGGCGGCGCTTCGGTATGCGTGACCAGCGGTACCACCACCGAGCTGAACATGTCGGACTTCTTCCGGCAGAACAACCTTGAGTACAACCCCAAGGTGTTCGAGGACACCGATGTCGTGCTTGACTCCTACAAGGAAGGCCAGTGCGACGTCTTCACCAACGACCGGTCGCAGCTCGCGGCTCTTCGCAGCGCGCTGCCAAACCCCGACGACCACGTGATCCTGCCGGAGACCATTTCCGAGGAACCGCTTGGTCCGGTGGTGCCCCACGGTGACGAGCAGTGGTTCGACATCGTGAAGACGGTCGTGTCCGGGCTGATCTACGCCGAGGCCTACGGCATCAACAGCAGCAACGTCGCAGCGATGGCCGCTGGCGACAACGTGAAAGCGAAGCGCCTGCTGGGTACCGAGGGAAGCTTCGGCCAGGACACCCTGGGACTGTCCGAGACCTTCATGCAGGACGTGATCGGAAGCGTGGGCAACTACGGTGAGATCTACGCTCGCAACCTCGGGCCGGAAGGGATTGACCTGCCGCGCGAGGGCGGTCGGAACGCTCTGTGGGCAAACGCCCCATGCACGGACTGCCCGAAGGGCGGCCAGATATACGCGCCACCGCTGCGCTAGTCGGGTCCCGCCAGAAACGGGCGACAAACCGGGGGGATGCGTGAGCATCCCCCTGGTTGCTTCATGGGCCCGGGCGCTCCGTCGGGCTCGCGCCGTCCCACCGATCCCTAGGCCACGCTCGTGAACCAGCTGCTCTACGTCCAGGGCATCCCGTTCTGGCGCAACGTTGTCGTGCTGCGCTGGGCAGTGCAGATCGTCTCTGCCGTGCTGGTCATCTCCGTGCTGGCGCTTTTCTTCGTAAACGTGTCCCGAGAAATCGCCGCGCGGGACATCCCCTTCGGCTATGACTTCCTCGACCGCGCCGCCCAGATTCCCATTGGCGAAACGGTCATCGGCTACGACCCGGCCGACAGCTTCGGCTACGGCTTGTTGGTCGCCGCGCTGAACACGGTCAAGGCCTCGGTCCTGGGCGTAATCCTCGCCACCCTGCTCGGCCTCGTCATCGGCATTGCCCGACTGTCGCCAAACTGGCTGCTGAACAGAGCCGCCCTCGTCTACATCGAGATATTCCGCAACATCCCGCTGCTAGTGCAGCTGCTCTTTTGGTTTCTCATCGTGCTGAGCTTGCCGACGATTAGAGAAGGCTATGTCGCCTTTGATGCCTTCTACCTCAGCAACAGCGGGGTCAACCTGCCATGGCCGGCGCCCCAGGAAGGATTCTGGGCCTGGGCAATCATCACCATCGTCGGCATCGTCGTGGCCGTTTACGTGGCCCGACGCTTGAATCGGCGCGAAACCGAGACGGGCAAGGCGAGCTATCCCATACTCGCCGGCCTCGTCATCGCGATCGGCGTCAGCGTGATCGCGCTGCTCGCGCTGGCGCCGATGACGCTTGAGATTCCCAAGCCCGAGGGCAGGTTTGGGCGTCCGCAAGGCGGCGCCGAGCTCAGCGGCAGCTTCACGGCGCTGCTCGTCGGACTGGTGATCTACACCTCGTCGTTCATCGCCGAAATCGTCAGAGCCGGCATCCAGTCCGTCAGCAAGGGCCAAACGGAAGCGGCGCGTTCGGTGGGGATGTCAGGCATGCTGACCTTGCGTCACGTCACCTTTCCCCAATCCCTGCGGGTCAGCATCCCGCCGACGATCAGTCAATATCTGAATCTCACCAAGAATTCGAGTCTCGCCGCCGCCATCGGCTACCCCGACCTCGTGAGCGTAGCCAGCACGATGACGCAGACGGCGCCCGCGATCTCACTCATATCCATTGTGATGGTGACCTATCTCGCCATGAGCTTGACGTATTCATTGATCGGCAACCTCTATAACCGCGCGATTAGGTTCAAGGGCACATGAGCGCCGCAACCGCGCAGGCCATATCGCCGCCTCCGCCGCCTCCCCCACTGACCGTCGGCTTTGCCGGCTGGCTGCGAAAGAACCTCTTCAGCTCATGGGGCAACAGTCTGGTGACCGTCGTTCTGGCGGCGCTGCTGACGTGGGTGGTAGTCAGCCTGGTCGGGTGGGTGATCCTCGCCGCCGACTGGGAGGTCATCACCAGTCGGGTGCCCCTCTATCTGGTGGGGCTCTATCCAGTGGAACACGCCTGGCGGCCTCAGGTCGCCGTGCTGCTCATAACCGTGTTGCTGGGCATATCGTGGCAATCGTGGCGCGGCACGGCTCGCGGCTTCGCCATTGGGCTGAGTGCCGTCGCCGTAATCGTGAGCGCCGTGCCGCACGGGATGCCGCCGGTCAATCGGGTCCTGCTGCTGCTGATCCCGGTGGCCATCGGCCTTGGATATCTTCTGGCAGCACAGCTTGCCATGGGCCGTCCCAGGCGCATGGTCGCCGCCTCGCTGGTGGCGGTGTTCGCCGCCTTGCTGCTGATCCGAGGCATCGAAGGCGTGCCCGGCCTCGAGCCGGTGAACACGCGCACCGTCGGTGGGCTGCTGCTGAACCTGTTGCTGGCCCTCTTTGGCATCGGAATGTCGATGCCCATCGGCATTGCACTCGCGCTCGGACGGCAGAGCCGCCTGCCGGTGGTCAAAATCGTGTGCGTGGCATTCATCGAGGTCATCAGAGGCGTTCCCCTCATCACCTTGCTCTTCCTGTCGCGGCACATCCTGCCGCTGACCTTTCCGGCAAACGTCAACATCGATACGCTCTATCTTGCGGCCATCACCATTACGCTCTTCAGCTCGGCCTACATGGCCGAGAACGTGCGCGGGGGCATGGCCGCGGTGTCCCCGGGACAGGCGGAAGCAGCCCGCGCGCTTGGACTGCGCGGATGGCAGACCACCATGCTCATCACGCTGCCGCAGGGACTCAGAAACATTATTCCGGCCATCGTGGGGCAGTTCATCAGCCTGTTCAAAGACACCAGCCTTGTCTTCATCATCGGCATGCTGGACCTGGTAGAGATGGGGCGCGTGACGATTCAAGGGAATCTGGAATTCACCGACAATGGTCGGGAAGTCTATTTGTTCATCGCCCTCGTGTTTTGGGTCTTCTGCTTCTCGATGTCGTATATCAGTCGGCGCATTGAGCGCACGCTTGGCGTGGGCCGACGCTAAACGGACCACCTGGGAGATCAATCATGGCCGAAACCAGCCTGTCGAACGAGCCCATCGCAATGCCCGAGGACAAGGAAGGCATCCTCGCCCTCCCCTTGGAGCAGCGCGACGACATCATCGTCTGCGAGAACGTCCACAAGTGGTTTGGCGACTTCTGCGCCGTGCGTGACGTCAGCATGACGGTCAAGCGCGGCGAGGTCGTCGTCATCTTCGGCCCGTCTGGATCAGGCAAGTCGACCTTCATCCGCATGATCAACCGCCTGGAAGAGCATCAGCAGGGCAGGATCGTGGTTGACGGCATCGAGATGACCAACGACGTGCGCAATCTCGACGCCATCCGGCGCGAAGTCGGCATGGTGTTTCAGCAGTTCAATCTCTTCCCCCACATGACCGCGGTCAACAACATCATGCTGGCGCCGCAACGCGTGCGGCACGTGCCGCGGCGCGAGGCCGAAGCGGCCGCGATGCAGTTGCTCGAACGCGTGGGCATACGCGAGCAGGCGCACAAGTACCCCGCGGAGCTCTCGGGCGGCCAGCAGCAGCGGGTCGCCATCGCCCGCGCGCTCGCCATGCAGCCGCAGATCATGCTGTTCGATGAACCCACGTCGGCGCTCGACCCCGAGATGATCAAGGAGGTCCTGGACGCGATGCGTGAGCTGGCAGCCACGGGCATGACCATGCTCTGCGTCACCCACGAGATGGGCTTCGCCCGCGAGGTCGCGGACCGCATGGCGTTCTTCGACGAAGGCGCGCTCGTCGAGCTCGGCGCGCCAAGCCAGATCTTCAACGACCCGCAGGAAGATCGCACTCGAATGTTCTTGGATCAGATCCTGTAGCTGGGGGCTTTGAGCTAGACCGCGCCGGCGGGGATCTCGCCTACCTGCGTCGCGCTCCGGGAACGCAGCCCGATGATGTGCTTGGCGTCCACCGGTTCGCAGTCTGGCCGAGGATTCTCACCGGTCTGCGCGCTCTGGCAGCTGCCATCAGCAACAGCCGCGGTCGCGACCACCGCTCAGGGCCGCAGTCTCGCACCGAGGTCGCCCTCATAGACCTCATACGCCACGTCGCCAGATTCCGAAATCTCCACCTGCATCACCGGGATAAACGCGACGGGATCGTGAGCCACGTGTCTGCCTCGATCCACTGCACGGTTGAGCCGGAGCACGAGTGTCCAGCGCCCCGGGCCAAGTGGGGTGTCACCGGAAGCGCCAGACACCGGCACATGACCATCGTCCGACCGGACGACCAAGCTGGCCGAACGCGGGTCAAATTCGTACGCGAGGCTCTGAGTGCCTTGCCACGAGACAAACTCGCCGGCAAACCACAAGGCAGCTGCGGGTCCACCGAAACGGGGGTAGGCAGGGACACTTGCATTCGTCGGCAGCACCAGCCAATCCTGACCGTTCCAGCGGTCCGGATCACGGTTGGTGAGTCTTACCGTGAACCTGACGCGCTCATCAATGATTTGACCGTCGGACACCGCGACGCTTAGCGGCGGCGATGCCGCGGGGGCAAATGGCATGATCGGAGCGACCGAACCGTCCGATGCATAGACGACCACCCATTTGTTCCACCAAATTGGTTGACGTGCCACCGCCGGAAACATGGACGGTGTGAACCAGTGGGGCGCAACGACGAGACTCGGGAGCTGCTCATCGAGCGGCTCGACCCCAAAGTCCGTCCGCAAGTGAATGTGGCCCGGGCGCAGCTCGCCGACGAAGCGCGCATGCGGCAGCGCGGATGCAATGCGGAGCGCGTGCAACGCCTCGGTCGCCGGCGCGAAGTACACCATGGCTGACGGCGGCACGGCTCGTCGCAGCGCCTCGTGCGACGCCGGTGTCGGCGTCGCCTCGAGTTCCAGGAACGCCGGCCGTACACGGTAGAGCGCGTCGGACCCATCTTGAACGAGGACTTCAAACAGCCGGGGATCGTCAAACCAGCGTCTGGCTCTTTCAGGCAGACTGGCGATCCACGCGTCCGTGGTGTGCACGTAGGCGACGCCCATCCGCCGAATGGCGGCAGGTTCGAGATAGCGGATCGCATCCAAGTATTCGGGCCCAAGTCCGTAGACGTAATGCACCGCCTGAGTGAAGCCTGACGCGTTGGGACGGCCGGTGGCATTGGACATGTCCGTCGGGTGGCGAGAGAGAATGCGCGCGTCAACGGCCGCGTGGTCGCGGATATAGGTAGCGACGCGTGCGGACGTGAAACGCGTGAAGACCTGTCGACGCCCTTGTTGATCGGGCTGCGCGTTGGTGAGCTGAACGCCCTGTCCGACCGCCGCACCAAGATTCCGTACGGGCGACACGATGGCCGGCCAAACCAGCAAGCCCGCAATGGCAGCGCCTACCGCAAGTCGCCAGCGGGGCCGCAGGGCCTGAAGTCGGAAGCTCAGTGCAAGTAGCAGCGCCAGCAGCGCGAAGTTTCGCGCGTGTCCATCGAGTCTCGTGACATCATGCTGCCCGTACTCGTACTGCAACGTCAGCGCGGCAACTAGGAAGGCGCCGCTGCCGGCGGCCAGCGCCAGACTGAGGTGATGGCGCCCGGCCAGCAACGCAGCGCCGCCGGCGACGACGACAGGTCCCAAGCCCAACAGACCGACGCCGCCAGGCAGCTCCGCGAAGGACGCCAGAGGCGGCCGGAGGCTCGTGTCGTCGAGCCAGCCAAGTGACAGACCACCTTCCGATCCCCCGGTCAGAACGGTCGAGATTACGCCACCGCCGGCGGCCAGCAGGAACGCAGCCAGAGCCGGCCCAACGGCGGCGCGCAGCGCCGATTCCCAGCGAAAGGAGTGCTTGCGCCATGCCTTCACGAGCGGCATGGCCTCAAATACGCCCCACAGCACGAGCACGATCGGCGCAACGGCCTCGTCCACCAGCCCCAGAAATCCGACCAGCAGCGCCAACGTGACGTGACGCGGCCAGCGTCGGTCCTTGCCGTGCGCGACTCGCTCCAGTGCTACCAGCGCCAGCGCATACGCCAGTGGGAACAGCGGCCTCCAGACGTTTGGAGGCACGGCATTTGTCACGCCCATCCCGTCCACGAAGACCGTCGCCAGTGACGCACGCAGACCGGGCGCCGGGATCCCCGCCGGGACCGGCACCTGCAGAACTCCCGGCGAGACGAAAAGAAACGTTTGCGTACCGACCGCAAGCAGTAGCGGCGCGAGCGTTGCAACCGCCAGCCATGATCCGCGCCGCAGAAGCAGCGTCCCCACGATGAGCACGTAACTCATCCAGAGGTACGCGCCCAACAGCTCCGTCACGAAGGCCGGATCGGGCCCAACTGGCGGCGTAAGGAGCCCAATCAACAGATCAATTCCATAGTGGTATGGGACGGCCAGCCCCGGATGCCAAGGCAGCCCCGGCGGGTGGGGTCCACCGGCGCGCATCGTGGCAATCAGCCCGTGATGAATGGCCGGATCGGGGTTTGGCAGGAGCTGGCGGCCGGCCAGCGCGATCACGAGCAGCGCCAGAGCCACGACCGCCAACCCCGCCACTTCGCGCGGTCGCGGGCGAAGTGGCTGAGGCGCACGCCAGGCTAGCCCGGTGCCGATGGCGAGAATGGCGACCCAACCCACAAGGGCCCCCGCCAGCCCTGGAATGGCGTATGCGGCAAAGTTGACGATCAGGCCCCACAGGGCAAGGCCGACCACGAGGCCCTGAGCCAGCGCCATGCGGTCGTCGGTTTGTCCAAGCGCCACTCGCACGACGACAAAGCCAACGGCGGCCAGGACAACGAGTTCCGCTGCCAGCAGCAGCAGCCCTGGGACTATCGACAGATCAACGATCATTCAGATCCGCTCTGAGGTCCGCCATCGTTGGGCCTAGGATGGGATTCCAACCCACGACTCGCGGTCTACAGTTCCAGTTGCCCGCGGCCGCACCCGGGACGTGCAAGACGGTCGTGTTGACCACAGCCTAGGGCCGCAGTCTCGCACTGAGGTCGCCTTCGTAGACCGTGTACGACACCTCGGCGTTCTCGGAAATCTTAAATTGCAGGACTGGGATGAGCCCAACGTGCTCATGCGCCACGTAGGTGCCGCGATCCACCTCGCGGATCAGCCGCAGCACGAGCGTCCAGCGCCCGGGACCAAGAGGGTCCCCGTCCCCCACGGTGGTGAAGGGCGCTTCGGCGGTGCGGGCGGCCAAGCTTCCCGCAAGAGGATCGAATCTGTACGAGGCGCTGGCGGTGCCGCGCCACGAGGCGATCTGGCCAGGAAACCACCGCGCGGCCGCCGGTCTGTCGAAGCCGGGATAGATCGGAAGATTGGCATCTGTCGTCTGTACGACGAGCCAATCCTGGCCAGTCCAGCGATCCGGCTCCCAGTTGTTGAGCGTTAGGGCAAACGTGACCCGCTCATCCACGGCGACGCCGTCGGACACGCGGACGCTGACGGACGGCGATGCCGCGGGCATGAAAAGCCTGATCGGATCGACGGCGCCGTCGGGCGCGTAGACCGTCACTGCATCGTTCCACCAAATCGGCTGGCGCGCCTCCGGCGGAAACATGGACGGCGTAAACCAGCGCGGCACCACCACGACAGTGGGAATGTGCTCGTCGAGCGGCTCGATGCCAAAGTCTGTCCGCAGGTGCATACGGCCCGGGAACACCTCACCGACGAGCCGCGCGTGGGCGAGCGTGGACGCGGCACGGAGGGCGAATGTCGATTCGATCGCAGGGTCCACATACACGATGGCGGATGGCGGTACGGCTTGTCGCAGCGCCTCGTACGACGCGGGCGCAGGCGCAGCCGCTAGCTCAAGGAACGCCGGCCGCACCCGGTAGAGCGCGTCGTCTCCGTCCTGAAACAAGCGCTCGAACAGCCGCGGATCATCGAGCCAGCGCCTGGCGCGATCGGGCAAACGCGCGACCCAGGCGTCCGTGGCGTGCACGTAGGCGACGCCCAGCCGCTCGACGGCCGCAGGCTCGAGATAGCTAGCAGCGTCCCCGTACTCGGGTCCAACCTCGTACAGGAGGTGCGGCGCCTGGGTGAAGCCCGAAGCGTTGGGACGGCCGGTTGCGGTGGACATGGCCGTCGGGTGGGGCGAAAGGATGCGCGCGGCGATGCCCGTGTGGCCCTGGATATGGGCCGCAAGGCGCGCGGACGTGAAGCGTGGATACACTTCTCGATGCCAGCTTCCCGGCGTGCTCGAATCTCGCGATGCAGGCTGAGCGTTGGCAAGCAGAACGCCTTGGCCGAGGGCCGGACCGATGGCCCGGACGGGTGACACAACGGCCGGCCAAGTCACGAGCGCCGCGATGACGGCGCTTGCGGCGTAGCGCCAGCGAGATTTCAAGTCTGGAAGCCGAAGGCTCAACGCGAGCAGCAGCGCCAACAGCGCGAAGTTACGCGCGTGTCCGTCGAGTCTCGTGACATCCTGCTGCCCAATTTCGTACTGCAGCGTGAGCGCGGCAAGCAGGAACGCGCCGGCGGCGACGGCCAGCGCCAGGCTGAGGCGATCGCGCCCGGCCAGCAGCGCGGCGCCGCCAGCAAGCACGAAAGGCCCCAGGCCCAACAGGCCGATTCCTCCCGGCAGCTCGGCGAACGACACTACAGGTTGTCGGACGCTTGTATCGTCGGTCCAGCCGAAGGACAGGGCCCCGGCGTCGTCCCCGACCAGGACGCCGGTGATGATGCCGCCGCCGGTGACCAATAGAAGAATTGCCAGCGCCGGACCCGCTGCAGCACGAAGGAGTGCTTGCCGGCGGATTGGGTTTTCGCGCCTGGCTTGCACGAGCGCCACGACCGCGACTACCCCCCACAGTGCGAGCACGATGGGAGCAACGGCTTCGTCCACCAGCCCCAGAAACCCGATCAGAGCCGCCAACGTGACATGGCGCGGCCAGCGCCAGTTCTTCGCACGCGCGGCCCGCTCCAGCACCACCAGCGCCAGCGCATAAGCCAGCGGGAAGGGTGGCTTCCAGAGGTTTGGGAGCAGGGCCTCGCTCGCGCCGACCCCATCCACGTAAACCGATCCAAGCGATGCGCGCAGACCGGGCTCCGGGATCCCCGCCGGGATCGGAACCTGAAGGACACCCGGCGAGGCGAAGAGCAGCGTTTGCGTGCCGGCCGCAAGCAGGAGCGGCGCGAGCGTCGCGACCGCGATCCATGATCCACGCCGCAGAAGCAGCGTCCCCACGATGAGCGCATAGCTCATCCAGATGTACGCGCCCAACAGCTCCGTCACGAAGGCGGGGTCGGGTCCGACCGGCGGCGTGAGGAGCGCGATCAGCAGATCAACCCCATAGTGGTACGGCACCGGCATCCCGGGATTCCAGGGCAGCTCCGGCGGGTGCGGACCACCGGCCCGGATCGCGGCGATAAACCCGTGGTGGATATACGGGTCAGGGTTCGGGAGCAGCTGGCGGCCGGCCAGCGCGATCCAAAACAGCACCAGGACTGCGATCGCGAACCCCGCCAGCACGCGCGGCTTCGGGCGAATGCGCTGGGGCCGGCGCCAGGCTACACCTGCGCCGATCGCCAGCACGATCACCCAGGCCGCCAGAGCCCCGGCCAATCCGGGCAACAGGAACACGATGAAGTTGGTGATCAGGCCCCAGAGGGCGAGGCCGACCACCAGGCCCTGCGCCAGCGCCATCAGATCGTCGGCTTGCCCAAGCGCCACTCGCACGACGACAAAGCCGACGGCAGCCAGCGCAAGAAGCTCCGCGGCTAGAAGCAGCAGCCCTGGGATCACCGACGGATCAACGTGCATATGGGAAAGGCCTACGAGGTCGGGACACTGGAGCCCAGGGTGGGACTCGAACCCACGACCTGCGGTTTACAAAACCGCCGCTCTGCCGATTGAGCTACCTGGGCCAGTGGCCCGCGTGTCCCGATCCCAAGAGATGGCGGCCCTCTTCGACATGGGCCGGTCAACCTCACGCCCGCTGGCCGGACGTCTCCGGCAATCATGCCGGTGCCCGACCACCTTCGCCCCGCAAGCGTAACGCGCGGACTACGGCGCTCACGTCCAAATCGATCGCATCTGCCAGACGTCGACCGAGCGGACGCTTGCGTTGCCGTCGGCCGTGAATGCCACGCCGCAGCTGTCGGGCCGCGACGGATAGACCCGCTGGGTGAGGCACTGGCGCCCGTTGGCAAACACCTCGACGATTGAACGGTCGATGAAGATGCGCAACTGCAGCGCCTCATCCGGGTCGAGATCCAGCGGCGCGTGCTGAACGGTGCGCCCCACGGCGTCTGGGCGGACGCTCGATGCGCTGGGATCGAGCGTGATGCGGCCCTCGGAACGCGAATAGACGATGCGCGTCTGCTCCGCGCCGTCCGGCGAGCGGCCCACCATGACACCGATCTCGCCTGGGGTCTCGCGCTCGAAGTCGACCGCCAGCTCAGCGCAGTTCGCGTCGACGCCCGGCAATTGGACCGTCGCTCCGCCCGGCAAGCCCAGGCCTTCGAAGCGCTGATGGGCGCCACGCAGCGCGCACAACTCGGGCACGGGCTGGATCCGCAGGCAACCATCGCCGCCCAGGGACAGCACCCGCGGCAGACACATCACCCCCGACCAGCCGGAGGCCCGCTGGGCAGCTTCCGTGCGGCCCTCCGTGACCCAGCCGAACATGATGCGCCGGCCGACGCCGTCGCGCAGCGTGATCGAGGCGCAGAGCGTGCCGCTCTCGAGCGAGAAGCCGGCAAAGTTCATGCGGCCGTGACGCCGCGGCGTAAACCGCTCGCCGGCCAGCTCACCGACGTAGTACTGCACGCCGCGCTCGTGGCTGGCGAACAGCAGCACGTGCGCGTCGCCCAACCTGAAGAGGTCCGGGACCGAGCAGTCGCTCTCGTTGCCGGGAGCGTAGAGCGGGCCGCGATATTCCCAATGCACGAAGTCGCATGAGCGGAAGAGAAACGCCGTGTCGCCCGCTCCATCGATTTTGCCGCCGCAGACGAGATACCAGGCGTCGCCGTCCCGCCAGGCGAACGGGTCCCACGCGCGCCACTCGGCGTGCGGATCCGTCGATTGCGGGATCAGCGGATTGCACGGGTGCCGCGACCAGGTGCGCAAACCGTCGCGGCTAGTGGCGACGCAGATGCCGTCGGGACTTCCGAAGTACACCAGCGCCGGCACGCCGTCGAGATCGATCGCGCCGCCGCTGTAGCAGCCCAGGCGGTCCGATTCCCCCGGCTCGGGCGCCAGCGCGATCGGCAGATCTTGCCAATGGACCAGATCGCGGCTCACCGCATGGCCCCAGTGCATCCGCCGCGGGTTGTCGTAGGCCCCGTCGGGGTTGTGCTGGTAGAAGAGGTGGTAGGCGCCGTCCCAGCAGATCGTCCCGTTGGGATCGCCGGTGAAGTTGGCCGGCGCGGCGAAGTGATACACGGGCCGGTACGGATCGCCTGCCAGGCGCCGGCGGTCGTCCTCGGCGCTCACGGTCGGCGCCCCGCGCACACCCGAATGCCTAGCCCGGCGTGGCGGCCCCGGCCCAGCCCGCGACGAGCGGAAAGGCGCTGTCGGGCAGTCCGTCGCCGGGATCGAGGCCCAGATGGTCGATCACCGGATGCGGCAAATGCGGGTCATAGACCGCGGCCGCGTCCACCATCACGGCTCGATGGGCCACGCGCCAATCGCCGGTGAGGTTCGGTCCCGCCATGTGGAACGTGTAGCCGTTGTGGAACGTGCAATCGCCGGCTTCGAGCGGGATCGTGATGCGCGGTAGCCACGCCACCTCCGCCACGCCTTGCAGCGAGCCTTTGGCGACGTCCGGTCGGTGACCGTGGGCCACTTCTTTCGGGAGGTCAGTCCAGCGCTGGCTGCCCATGGCGAAGCTCATGCAACCCATCTCGATCGAGGTGTCCTGCAACGCTATCCAGGCCGTGAGGGCGCCCGGCGCGTTGCCCAGCGGCCACAGGGGCATGTCCTGGTGCGGCCGGGTCGGACCCTCGTTCTGCGGCGGCTTGGCGATGATGTCGTCGTGCCATAGCCGCAAAGGCATCCCCGCCAGCCGTTCGGCCGCGGCCCCGAGCCGCGGAAGCATCGTCAACCCACGCAAGGTCTCGTTCCACTTCCACACCTGCACCCGCTGCTGATTCACGCCATCGATGTCCAGCTCGCCCGTCGGTCCCGCCAGCAGCAGCTCCATCGCCACCTCGCGGTACGCAGCGGCATCCTCGCGGCTGATGAGTCCCGGCAGCTTGACCGCCCCATGAACGCCGTAGAATTCCACCATCGCCTGCGTCACTTCACCACCGGACATCGCGCATCTCCTTCATCCCCCACGCCACTGCCGAGCGTCTCACACTCACGCTCGTGGCATGACCTTGGAGCGCAAAGTACGTCTTGGCAGGTGCCCATCTCTGAGGCACAGGCACTCCGGTGCGGAGCGGATCATGCGTTCGCGCAAGAGTGGGCGCAGACGTTCTGCCGGAATATCGCCGGACGCTGCCAACAGGGCAGGGGCTAGTCAGATCTGGGAGCAGCCCATCGCGTGCGCATCGTTCGGTGGCAGAATTGCGTTGTTCACAACGTGGCGCCGGGCCGTGCCACAGGCCGTGACGGCAGCCACCGGGGGAGACTTCCCGCCATGATCAGAGGCAGAACCTCAATCGGTCGGAATCTTGTCTCCGCCATGGCCGTGGCCGTCGTCCTGCTCGCAATCGTTGGCTGCGGTGAAGAAAGCGCCACCCAGGACGCGACCACGCAACCGCCGGTTACCGAGCAAGCCCCGGTGACAACACCCGCCTCGTCCGATACTGCTCGACCCGCCTTGTCCGACATGGCTCGCGCCGGCGAAGAGCTTTTCAATGCCAACTGCTCGGTCTGTCACGGGGTGAATGCTTCCGGGACCAGTCAGGGGCCAACGCTCATCGACCGCATCTACCACCCGGGCCATCACTCGGACTTCAGCTTTCGCAATGCGGCCAGCAACGGAGTGCCGCAACACCACTGGACGTTTGGCGCCATGCCCCCCGTCGCGACGGTGTCCGCCGATGACGTGGAGATGATTATCTGCTACGTCCGAGAGCTGCAGCGCGCCAGCGGGATCTTTGAGGGTGATGCCTTTGCAACGGTGTGCTGAGCCGATGTCGTGTCAGATCCCTGGCGGGCTCGCTGCAACAACGGCGAATAGTGCACTGATTCAACAGGAGAAGACCTTGTCAACGGTTGGCTCCGTCCGGTCCATCGGTCTGAGGGCTGTGTGCAGCGCTGCCGTTGTCGGCATACCGATGGTCGCCGCTATCTTGCTGACCGCCTGCGCCTCGTCTCCTGGCGAGGATCGCTCGACTCCGGTTAGAACAGCCACGGTCGAGGCCGCCCCAACGGGCCAGGAGCTGTTCGCCGCAAACTGCGCGGCTTGCCACGGACCGTCCGGCGAGGGTCAACCCGACTGGCATATCAAGAAGGCCGACGGCACCCTGCCGCCGCCCCCTCTCAACGGCGACGGGCACACCTGGCACCACGGGGACGGCCTCTTGTATCGAATTGTCAGCCAGGGTGGAATGTTCCTGGAAGACCCTCGCGACACGGGATTCAAGAGCGCCATGCCGGCCTTTGGTGACCGGCTCAGCCACGACGAGATCATTGAGGTGCTCACCTACATCAAGAGCCTGTGGGGAGACAAGGCCAAACGGGGTGTGCCCATACGCGAGTCACAGGCGTTTGTGAGTCAGCAGGATCCGTTCCCGCCGGCGGAGACCTTTGAATAATTGGGGATGGAGCGCGTGGGGAGGGGCATCGGCACCGCCTGGAGGCCGGCGCGGCGTCGGGTCGGGCGGGCCGGCACGGGATCCCGGGCCGCGGGACCCCGCGCGAGGCGCACTGGTCCCGCGGTCAGCCCGCGGCCCAGGCCAACGTGTCCGCTTTGCGCAGGTTGTAGGCCATGAGCTTGAACCACAACTCCACGGTGTTGCGCGCCACGCCGCGGTAGCGCACCCGCTGGTAGCCATAGCTGCGCTTGAGGGTGCCGAAGACTTTCTCCACCAATGCCCGGCGCGGCGCGATGAGGGCGTTGCGCTGCTGCTGCCAATAGGGAAGGGCCGGCTGATGCTTGTGGGAGCGGTGCATGATCCGGTCGTTGATCCCCTGGGCCCGCAGCCACTGGCGGCGGCGCCTGGACTCGTAGGCCCGGTCGCCGTACACCGCCCGCTCATCCCCGCTCACCAAGGCGTCGGCCACCTCGCTCTCGTAAACGTTGGCGGGGGTCAACACGGCCCGCCGCACCAGGCCCGTGTCCGCGTCCACCCCCAGATGCACCTTGTAGCCGAAGTGGGAGCGGGTGCCCCGCCCCCGCTGGGTCCACGCCGCCTCTGGGTCGGTGGTGCTCGGCGCCCCGCGCCCCGCCGCCAGCGGTGGCCGCCGCACCTGCGCCGCCACCAGCGTGGCATCCAGCAGCGTGCCGTGCTTCAGCACCAGGCCCTGGGCGTCCAGTTGCGCCGCCAGTTCCGTAAACAACGGCGCGCTGAGCCCGTCGCCCGCCAACGCCTGCCGAAAGCGGCTGATGGTCGAATGGTCCGGCGTGGCGTCCTGCAGGCCCAGCCCCACGAAGCGGCGAAAGGAGAGTCGGTCGCCGAGCGCCTCTTCCAGCTGGGGGTCCGAGAGGGTGTACCACTGCTGGAGCAGCAGCACCTTCACCATCAGCAGCGGGGGATAGCTGGGCCGCCCGCGGGCGGCGGCGTGCACGCCGGCCACGACCTGCCCGAGCCGCTCCCAGTCCACCGCGTCGTCGATCCGCTCCAGCCGCTGGTTCTGGCCCAGCGTCTCCGACACCACCGCTTCCGCGAGCGACGGCCGGCCCATGTCCCGGTGCATACGACTTCTCCCCCATCATCCGCCTGGCGACGCCCAATACTCCGCTCCGCCCCCGGATTTACGCAAAGGTCTCCCGGCGGGAGAGTAGAACCGGTTGCAGGACTAGCGTCCCTCGCGCCGAGCGGCTGCGTGCGTCTCTCTGCGCTATGCCGGTTTGCGGGCATGGATGAAGTACATCGGCGTGAAGATGCCGAGCCGGCCAGCCTCGCCCATGGCTATCGCGCAGAGGTTCAAGGTCTCCGATACGCGAACCGTTCCTTGCGGCGCAATGTGGAGCGCCTCGAGCACTCTCAGCGAATTGTGGGTGACCCGGCGTCCGATCCTTGCACGGCGAAATCCCGCCGGAGAAAAGCCTGAACCAATCAGCGGTTGATACCAGGGAATTGACGGACCGGCTTGTACTGAAAGATCCCGTGTTTCCAAGACCTCAAACCCTACTGATCGAAGCGCGTCATCAACCGTTTGACAGTCGTCGATTTCGAGCAGGCCGCCTCCCAGCTCGATGTCTGCTTTGATCTTGAGGTGGACGGGGTCTTGGGCGTCGAAGCGATCGGTTAAGCAGAATTCGTATGCGCCAAAGCACGCGCCCGGTTTCAGCAGACGAAACGCCTCTCCATAGACGCTGACTTTATCCGGTGCACAGCAAGTTGCCTCGATGGCGTAGACCGCGTCGAACGAGTCGTCCGGAGCATCGACGTGCAGGAAGTCGCAGTGCATGTACTCAACCAGATGAGTCAGACCCGCTTCTTCGGTTAGTTCCCGAGCGCGTTCGAGTTGATAGGCGTTGCTGTTGACACCGACGACCTTGGCGCCGGAAAAACGGGCAATCTCCAATAGCGACCCGCCAACGCCGCAACCGAGGTCGGCGACGACCATCCCGGGTCTGAGCCCGAGCATGTGCGCCAAATAGTGCTCGTGGCGGGCAAGCGAGGCCTCGAAGCTCTCTCCGGGGACGCGCGGGGCAAAGTGAAAAGAACTACCCCATCCGTACTCATAGAAGTCCGTAGCAAGGTCATAGTAGAGATTGGTGAATTTCTTGTTGTCGCGTTCTTTATTCTCCCATTCGCCGCGCTTGGCGTTCCTGAATCGATCTCTGTATTCGCGGATGATCGGAGCGACACCAGAAGCGCTCAGTCTATCCTTCAGTATTCTGGAGAGTTTGATGGACATCGAAGTACCCTTTACTAGTCTTCCGTACGTGTAGCCCGTGTCACCGTAACGGCGGACCAGCGTAATGTCAACATCGGTGCTCGTTCGAGACCTACGATACGAGCGTCTGACTAAACTCCTAAGCAACTCCTTATTGTGAAGGTTTTTGATTATTTGTAGCTTGGTGGGCCTAACGGGACTCGAACGACGCTGCCAAGGACTTCGAAGGACCACGGGGACAGGCGCTGCCTCTGAGGTGTGCCAAACCTGTGACCTCGCTCGGGCCGCTGTGCAGGCCGTTGCCCCCTTCGAGGAACAACGGCACCGAATTCCTGCGCCATTTCAAGCGGACTCAGCCCTGCGTAAGCGCCAGGGTCTCCTGCGTCACGGCCTCAACCGCGGGGCGTAGGACGGCCAATCATCAATTGGTCGGGCGGCTCTCCCCCGATCGCCGCCCCAAGCGCTCGGGCGCTCAGTGGTCCCGGTTGTTCGGAGCGTTGCTAGAGCTTGTCGACGTCGGGAGTTGCATGCACGGCCTAGCAAGCCTTGACGCGCCCGTGTGGTTCGATAGTGTGTGCGCCGGTGGGCGCATGCGCGAGAAGGTGACGCTATGCCCCTGATGACCGGGTCCCGCTTCATTGCCGAGACGTTGCACGGCTACGGCGTAGCCGCCGCGTTCTTCGTCCCCGGCATTCTTCAGCAGACCCTGGTGGACATGGAGCCGTTGGGTATCAAGCGGGTCATGTGCCACACGGAGAAGGCGGCCGCCTACATGGCCGACGGCTACGCTCGCGCCGCGCGCAGACCCGGAGTGGCCCTGGCGCAGTCCGTAGGCGCCGCCAATCTGGCGGCGGGACTGCAGGATGCGTTTCTGGCCCGCTCGCCGGTGATCGCCCTCACCGGACGCTGGCCGGCGGAGTATCGCTACCGGCATGCCTACCAGGAGATCGATCACTGGCCGCTCTACGAGCCCGTCACGAAGTTCAACGCGCTCGTGGATGGCGCCGCCCAGCTGCCATTGCTGCTGCGCCAAGCGTTCCGCGAGGCCGTCTCCGGCGCCCCGGGACCTGTCCATCTGGACCTTCTCGGCATCGCCGCCGAGCTGGTGGAGGAAGCCGAAGTCGACGCGGAAGTGATCGTGGATTCGTCGTACCGGAGCTACCCCGCCTTCCGGCCTCCCCCCGACGATGACCAGATCCACGCCGCCGCGGAGCTGCTCCGCCAGGCGCGGCGACCTGTGCTGCTGGCCGGAGGCGGCGTGACCGCCTCGCAGGCTGGGCCAGAGATCACCACGCTGGCCGAGAGGCTCTCGATGCCGGTCGTTACGTCGCTCAACGGCAAGGGCTCCATCCCGGAGGACCATCCACTGTCGGTTGGCGTGCTCGGCACCTACTCGCGCTCGTGTGCCAATCAGGTGTCCTACGAGGCCGACCTCGTGCTGATTGTGGGCAGCCAGACCGGTGGGCAGGCCACGCACTTCTGGCGCGTGCCCAAGCCGGGCGTTCCGACGATTCAGATCAATGTCGACCCGGCCGAGCTCGGCCGCAACTATCCCAGCCAGGTTGACGTGCTGGCGGATGCCCGGCTGGCGGTGCAGCGGCTCATCGACGTCATCGAGCCCGCCCCGGCGGCGACCGAGTGGTCCCAGCGCGCCCGGCGACTCGTGTCCGAGTGGCGCGCCGAGCTGGAATCGCACGTCCAGTCACACGCCTCCCCGATCCGCCCCGAGCGGCTGTGCCGCGAGGTCCAGGACATCCTCCCCGCCGACGCGGTGCTTGTCTCCGATACCGGGCATGCGGGCATCTGGACGGGCACGATGATCGATCTCACGCACCGCACCCAGAGCTACTTGCGCTGCGTGGGATCGCTCGGCTGGGGGCTTCCCGCGGCGATGGGGGCCAAGTGCGCGGTGCCCGACCGACCGGTGATCTGCTTCACCGGAGACGGCGGAGTTTGGTACCACCTTGCCGAGCTGGAGACGGCCGTTCGCTGCAACCTCAACACGGTCACGGTGATCAACAACAACCGCTCCCTCAATCAAGGTAAGGCTGAAGTCGAACGCCTCTACGCAGAACGCGGCGACGGAAACTCCGATGAGCTGTGGGTGTTCGAGGACGTCGACTTCGCAGAGATCGCGGAGTCGATGGGTTGCTTTGGGATCCGGGTGACTCGCGCCGGGGATCTGCGGGACGCCCTGGCCGCGGCGCTCACCGCCGGGCGTCCCGGGGTCGTGGACGTTGTGACGGACATCAATGCGGTCGCTCCGTTGCCGTACGTCCCGGATCAGCAAGGCTGAGTGCCTGGATCGGGGCGTTTCGTGGGCGTGTCGAGCGCCAGCGACGTGCACAACGCCAAGCCTGCATCCACGACGGCAGCCATCCTGGAAAAGGATGTGGCTGCCGTCCCCGAGACCGTGAGGCGGGAGGAGTGAGCGCGCACGCGGGCGCTCGCGCGCAGACGTGACTCAGCCCATCGGGATTCCGCCCTAGGCGCCGAGGCTGGGGCGGGCATGCGCTCCGTTGACGGATCAGAACAATTGAAACTACGATTATTCATGCTGCGCTGATTTGTCGCGGCATTATTCACTCCGCGGTGAAGCGCCGCCGATTGCGGGTGCCTGCGGACGCTAGGGTCCAATCCGCGCATGTGTGCATGGAGGGGATTTATATGGGACGAGCAGTTGAACCTGGGATGACGCGTCGGCAATTGCTGCGCGCAGCCATGCTGGGCGGCGGATCTGCCACGTTGGCCGCCATTCTGGCGGCGTGTGGCGAAGCCGAGGTCGTTGAGAAGACCGTGACGGTGACGGTCACCGAAGTCAAAGAGGTGATCAGGGAAGTCCCGGTCGAGACCATCGTGACCAAGGAAGTCCCGGTCGAAACCGTCGTGGTCAAGGAAGTCCAGGTCGAGACGATCAAGGAAGTCCCGGTCGAGGTCGTCAAAGAGGTCGAGGTCGAGAGGATCGTCACCCGCGACGTGATCCGCGAGGTCGAAGTCCAGAAGGTCGTCACTCGCGAGGTCGAGCGGCCCGTTGATGTTCGTCGCGGCGGCACCCTGATCTTGCGCCATACGCGCGACCCGCAGGTAGGCGGGATTGAGGGCGCACAGGCACTTGCCGAAGTCGACAAGAGCATTGCGTTCATGATCTCCGAGACGCTCCTCAAGTTCGATTTCGAGAAGGTTGAGCCCGTCCCATGGCTGGCCGAGTCTTTCGAGATCTCGCCGGACGGCACGTTCATCGACCTGACGATCCGCGACGGCATCAAGTTTCACGACGGCACCGACTTGGACGCCGATGCCGCGGTCTTCAACTTGAACCGCGTTTTTGTGGAAGATCACCCATTCCACGCTACCGGCGTGTATCCCTACACGAACTGGGCCTTGCTCAGCCATGCCGAGAAGGTGAGCAGCGATGTCGTGCGGGTGTTCTCGGGACTCGACGCCGACCCAATTCTTCACTGGCGGCTGACGACCGAGGCCACCTATCTGACAAGCCCGGCCGCCATCGAGACGTTCGGAGAAGATATCGATCTCAACCCAGTGGGAACCGGGCCGTTCAAGTTCGATTCCTTCGATCCGGGAGTTCAGCTCAGCCTGGTCCGCAATGAGGGCTACTGGAACCCGGACAACGCGCCGTTCCTTGACAAGGTCATCTACCGAATCATTCCGGACGCCCAGGCGGCGGCCGCCGAGTTCAGGGCGGGGAACCTCGATGTGTTCCCGTTCGCGTTGACGCCGGACATCCTGGAGCTCAGGGATGACGCGAAGTTCCGGCTGCAGCTGTTCGCAACGAACACGTACTTCTACCTGTCGGCCAACAACGCCATCGATCCGTTCGACAACGCGGAGTTCCGCAAGGCGCTGGCCCATGCGTACGACTGGAAGACCCGGATCAAGGAGCTGGAGCCGTTCAACGACTACCTGCCTACCCCGTGGTACCCACACGGGTATGGCTTCAACTCGAACGTGCCTACGTACGAATACGACCCGGAGAAATCCAGACAAATCTTGGAGGACCTGGGCTGGAAACTGGGTCCCGACGGCGTGCGCGTGCGCGAGAGCGACGGCAAGCGCGCCAGCTTCACCATTGCCGCTTGGCTCGCCGCGGGCACGCCGGTGGACGACAACCGACTCTTCATGCAGCAGAACCTCAAGGACATCGGGATCGAGACGGAATTCTGGATCATGGACCCCTCCGTCGTGTTCGACGACGTGGAAGGCATCCGGAATCCCGACAAGCTCGAGCTCTATCCGCTGGGATGGAACACGGCGCTGCCGGACCCGAGCTTCCTGCTGGACCCGACCTATTTGTGCGAGGAACGCCCGCCGGCGGAGAAGGCAGGCGCCGGCTGGAACTTCGCACAGTTCTGCGACGAGCGAGTGGACGCGCTTCTGACGCAAGCTCGCAAGGACATGAATCCAGAGACCCGGGCTGCCGCCTACCAGGAGGTGCAGCAGATCGTTGCGGAGGCGGCGGTCATGCAATGGGGCGTGCTGAGCCGATTCCCGGTGCTGATCAAGGGCGACGTGCACGGTCTCTTCTACCGACCCTACCGGGTCAACGAGCTCGAGCGCGTTTGGCTCGATCGGTAGCCGATCCCCGTCTTCGTCAGGGACCTTCACCTCCCTAAGCGATTCTCCCGGGACCTTTCGAAGGTCCCGGGAGCGTGCGAGGACGAACCGCTGGGACGTGTCTAGGGTGCGATATGGTTCGGTCGCAACGACCGGGACCCACCCGCCCGTCGCCATCTGGCGGCCGGGACGCTAGCTGCCGATGACCGGTTTTCTGTTACGACGCCTCGGGGCCTCGGTCTTGGTGATTGTGGGCGGAACCATCCTCGTCTTCGGCGTCTTGCGAGCGATCCCCGGAGATCCCATCCAGCTGATGCTTGGGACCCAGGGCGTCACCAATCCGGAGTTGGTCGCCAGGTACACCGAGCGGTTCGGCCTCGATTTGCCGGCGCCCGTTCAGTATCTGTACTGGGTCGGGCAGCTGGTCCGCGGCGACCTTGGGGACTCGATCGTCCAACCGCAATCCGTCGGGGACTTCATGCGGATGCGCGCCATCAATACCGCAGTCCTGGGTGCAACCGCGTGGATCATCGCTGTCCTGGGCGGAACCGGAGTCGGCATCATCGCCGCCCTGCTCGTGTATCGCCGCATGTGGGTGGCGGACTATGCGCTGTCCGGCTTCTCGGTTGTCATGATCAGCATCCCCTCCTTCTCGCTCGCCCTGATCTTGATGATCATTTTCGGCGTCAATCTCGGTTGGCTGCCCGTGCTGGGCATGCAATCGGTCGAGAGCTCCGGCCTTTTGGACAGGCTGCGGCATCTGGTCCTGCCGGCCGTGACGCTGGCCACCGTGCCCGGTTTTGTGCTCGGGCGCATCGTCAAGGCCGCGATCACCGACGCCCTTCTGGGCGACTATGCGCGTACCGCCTACGCGAAGGGCCTATCCGAGCGCCGGGTGTTTCTGATCCACGTGCTGCGCAACGCGATGGTCCCAATTGTCACCAACACCGGCCTGATGTTTGGCGGTTTCCTCTCCGGATCGGTGCTGGTCGAGTTCATGTTTGCCTGGCCGGGCCTCGGGCGCGGGCTGGTCAACGCCATCCTCGCCAGGGACTTCCCAATCGTGCAGGGCATCACGCTGCTCATCCTCGTGATCTTCACCGTCGTCAATCTCCTCGTAGACCTTTCCTACGGCCTCATCGATCCGAGGATTCGCTATGCGCGGGCATGATCCTTTGGATTCGGCCGGGCGCGGCACGAACCGCGTCCGGATGGCGGGGGCCAGTCAGACCGGAACCCTTGCCGCGTGGGTGAGCGCGAACCGGTGGATCTCGGTCCTGTTGACAGTTGCCGCGGCGATGATGCTGTTCGCGATCATTGCCCCCTGGATCGCGCCGGGCGACCCAACGGAGGTCGTGCTGTCGGAGCGCTACCTCCCGCTGTGGTCGGATGGGCATGCGCTTGGAACCGACCATCTGGGCCGCGACTACCTCAGCCGGCTCGTCGTCGGCGGCCGGCTCTCGATCATGGCGGGGCTCATCCCGGCGTTCGGAGCGATGGTCGCGGGCCTTGTCATCGGCATGACGAGTGGCTACTTCGGCGGTTGGGTGGATTCCGTGCTCATGCGGATCATCGACGTGCTGCTCGCCTTTCCATTCCTCTTGCTGGTGATCCTCATGGTTGCCGTGCTGGGGACGGACATTCGAAACGCCATGATCGCCCTGATGATCGGCGGCACTCCGGGAACCGCCCGGACCCTGCGCAGCCTGGTGCTTTCGATCAAGCAGCGCCCGTTTGTCGAGGCTGCGGAGGTGTCGGGGCTGGGCGGCTGGCGGATCATCCGGTATGAGATATTCCCAAACGTGCTGCCGCTGGCCGTGGCGCTCATGACGATCCAGATGAGCTGGATGATCGTGGCGATCGCCGGGCTAAGTTTCCTCGGCTTGGGCGTCAAGCCGCCGGACGCGGACTGGGGCACGCTCATAGCCGACGCGCGCGGCCACATCTTCCGGGCTCCGTACCTGGCTTTGATTCCGAGTGTCCTGGTGGCCTTGGTGTCGTTTGTGTTCTTTGTGCTTGGCGACGCCCTGCAGCGCACGTTGGGCGAGGAACGTGTTCGGTAGAACCCAAGGCGGCGATCGCGGCCGCGTGAGGAGGCTGGAGGAATGATGAACCGGCGGGCGGGAGGAGGCGTTGCGCAATGAGCGACCGATCGCCCGAGGCTATGCGTCAGGTGGCTCTTGAACGCGTTGAGGCCATGCACTCCGAGACCATCGGACTGCTGGGGGAGTTGCTTTCCATTCCGAGCCCGACGGGCTCGGAGGCGGCCGCGCAATCCTGGGTGGCCGAGCAATTTTCGGAACTCGGCCTGGACGTTGACGCGTTCGACTGCGACCCGGAGGCGATGGCGTCGCTACCGGGCTGGACGCCGTCCAAGTGGTCCTACGAGAACCGTCCCAACGTCGTGGGTGTATGGAAAGGCACCGGGGGCGGGCGCTCGCTGATCCTCAACGCGCACGTTGACACCGTCCCGGCCGAACCCGTCGAGCTTTGGACCCACGATCCGTGGGGGGCAACGATCGTGGGCGATCGCATGTATGCGCGCGGCGCCATCGACGACAAGGGCGGGATCGTTGACATCCTGGCCGCCGTGCGCGCCCTGCAGGAGGTGGGATTCGAGCCCGCGGGGGACATCATTCTGCAAAGCGCCATCGACGAAGAGGCCGCCGCCAACGGAACGCTGGCTTGCATGGCGCGCGGCTACACGGCGGATGCAGCCTGGATGGTCGACGGTTCGCCGTTGGGCCGTGCCTACACGAACCATTCAGGGCAGGTTCAGTTCGTCATTCGTGTCTTTGGCAGCGGTGGGTCGCCGGTGCGGTCGGATCGAGAGACCGACGCCATCCACCTTGCCTTGCAGGTCGCCGAAGCGCTTCGCGGACTGCGAGACCGGAAGCGCGCCGCGCCGCTTCCGGGCGGCTGGAACGCTATCGAGAACGAGATTCACTTCTCCGTCGGTCGTATCCGCGGCGGGGAGTGGTACTCCAACCTCCCGGCGAAATGCGAGATCGAGTGCTGCATGGCCTTCAACCCCCCGGATTCGCTGGCGTCGATTCGGCAGGAGATCCGGCAGACGATCGACGAGTTCGCTCGGCAAGACCCGTGGCTGCGCGACCACCCGCCTGAGCTCGAGTTCGAGGGGCTTGCGACCGAACCGGTCTGGCTGCTCCGCGAGGACGACCCCTTCTATCAGACCTTTGCCCGCGTCCATGAGGAGGTCGCGGGAATTCCCGTGCGCTGGATAACCGTCAACGCCTGGTGCGACATTCGGCATTTCAGCTTCAACAAGTACACGCCCGCGCTGATTCTCGGCCCAGGCAGCGGCGGCGGAGCCCACGCTCCGGACGAGTACATTGAGTTGCCGAGCATGGTGCCGGTGATCCAGTTCGTGGCAGCCATGGCAATGGAATGGTGTGGAAACGAGTTGTAGCCATGAATCTGCTCATTGACACACACGCCCATCTGATCGACAGGCAGGAGCCCGGCTACGAGCAGGTGGCGCACAAATGGGGCGGCGACCGGTGGGGCGGGGGCGTTGACGATCTCATCGCGCAAATGGACCACGCTGGCATCGACTACGCGTGCCTGCTTACGTCCACGATCATTGACGTGATGGAGCATTTTCACCCCGACGTCCGTGACGACATCCTGGTCAGCTTTGATCCATTCATCAACAAGGCCTGCTACTGGCGCGACTGGGCGGCCCACAAAGATCGCTTCTTCTTGTTTGCGGACTCCATCGATCCACGCGTGCCGGGCTACGTGGAACGGGCGGCGCGCGACCTCGACAACGGCGCGACCGGTCTCAAGATTCTGCCCGCCTTCACGAACTCGACCATCGACGATCCAGGGTGGCGACCCATATTCGAGTTGATGTCGGACCGGCAGGTACCGTGCATCATCGATCTCTCGTATTGGTATCTTCATTTCCCATGGTTTGCGCCGCGACTTGTCGGCAAGTACCAGTCATTCGGGGAATTCGCCGAGACCGTCCATACGGTGGCGGAGGCGTATCCCGACGTGCGTATGGAGATCACGCATTACGGGACTCCTATTCTGAGACCACATGAGCTCAAGAGCGTTCAATATGGCGAAGCTGAGCCCAAAGCACTGGCCGACGGAGAGATCGATTACGAGCTGTTGCAAGGACCGATCGACATGATCTCGCCACACCCAAACCTGTTCTGCGGACTGTCGGCATATCAACACGTCATCCCTGCAAACGAGGAGTATCCGTATCGCAGCGCGCTGCGGATCGTTGAAGTTCTGACCCAAGGACTCGGCGCCGACCGGATCATTTTCGGAACCGATTGGCCCTATTTGGGGAACGTGGGCTATCCAGAGCTCATCAGGTCGATTCGCGAGGCGCCGTTCCTCAGCAGCGAGCAGTCGGCCATGATCCTGGGAGGGACCGCGTGCAGGCTCCTGTGGGGAGATGATTCGAATGCGTATCCGGCGGGAAGATGAGGCCGATAGGAGATGCGATACCGCTGGTGCAGTCTGCGTCATGTGTCATGCTTGGGTAGCCACTGAAGAATGCTAAGCGACAGATGAATCGATTAATTATTGACGCTCATACGCATGTGTTCGATCAATTGGTTGGCGACGGCCAAGCGTGATGCAAGTGGTTCGAACAGGAGCCGGGACAGGCCCGATACGGGGTCCTGCCGCGGCCGGCACCGCAGAGCATCCTGGCGAGCGTACTCCGCACGACTCCGTGCTGCTGAAGGTCGAGAATCTTCGCACGCAATTTCATACAAAGAATGGACTCGTGCGAGCTGTCAACGGCGTGTCATTCTCCATCCGTCGCGGTGAGGTCGTTGGCATTGTCGGCGAGTCGGGTTGCGGCAAGAGCGTCACCGCACTTTCGATTCTCGGCCTGATCCGGCCGCCTGGCGAAATCGTGTCCGGACGGGTGCTATTCGAGGGGCAGGATTTGGTGGGTGCGTCCACCGGGACGCTGCGCCAGATTCGGGGCAAGGATATCGCCATGATCTTCCAGAACCCGCTCAGCTCGCTCAACCCCGTACTCACCATCGGTTTCCAGATCCAGGAAGCGATCCTCGAACACGACCACATAGGTCGCCGCGCGGCCCGGGAGCGCGCCCTGGACCTGCTTCAGCGCGTGGGGATTCCCGAGGCCGAGCGCCGCTTGCACCAGTATCCCCACCAATTCAGCGGCGGGATGGCGCAGCGAGCCATGATCGCCATGGCTCTGTCCAATCGACCAAAGCTCCTCATCGCCGACGAACCGACAACCGCGCTGGATGTCACGATCCAGGCTCAGATAATCAGACTGCTGCATCGCTTGAGTGCCGAGCTCGGGATGGCCGTCTTGTTCATCACCCACAATATGGGCCTCGTGGTGGAGAACTGCGACCAAACGCTGGTGATGTACGCGGGCAAGATCGCCGAGATAGGCGCCACTGACGATGTGTTCGCCAGGCCCCTCCACCCGTATACGCAGGCGCTCCTCGCCTGCGTGCCTGAAGTCACGGGCGAGCGCCGCGAACTCATCCCGCTGGAGGGGTTCCCGCCGGACCTGACGGTCGAAGGCCGCGGCTGCGACTTCGAGCCCCGCTGCGCCCAGCGCTTCGACCGCTGCCCGATCGAGGACCCCGAGCTCCGCAGCGTGGAGCCTGGGCATGCGGTTCGCTGCCACTTGTATTGATGGACGCTAGTCGCGAGCCCCTGCTCCAGGTTCAAGACGTGGTCAAGGTCTTCGACCTCCCGCATCGGGGCTTCTTCGAGACAGCGCGTAGATTGCGCGCCGTGGCGGGGGTTAGCCTCGACCTCAACGCCGAAGAAACCCTGGGCTTGGTCGGCGAGAGCGGCTGCGGCAAGACCACGCTGGGCCGCATCATCGTTCGACTCGAGACGGCGACCGAAGGCCGCGTGCTGTTTCGCGGTCGCGACGTTCACGCTCGCTCCGGAATCGCCAACCCCGAGGACAGGCGGTCGATCCAGATGGTGTTCCAGGACGCGACCGGATCGCTGAACCCGAGACGTCGTGTGCGTGACATCGTCAGTCTGCCTGTCAAGGCCGGCAGGGTGGTGGGTCCCCGCATGGTCGACGACTACGTCAGCCAGGTGCTCGAGGAAGTCGGGCTGCCGAGTGATCTCGGCGGCCGCTACCCCGGACAGTTGAGCGGCGGTCAGCAGCAGCGGGTGGCGCTGGCTCGCGCCATCGCCCTCGAGCCCGCGGTCCTCGTCGCCGACGAGCCGCTCTCCGCGCTCGATGTCTCGGTGCAGGCCCAAATACTGCGGCTGCTGGAGCGCATCCGCGAGCGCCGGCATCTCGCGATGCTCTTCGTGTCGCACGATTTGGCAGTCGTGCGCTACCTGTGCGACCGAGTCGCCGTCATGTATTTGGGCAGAATCGTTGAATCGGGCCCGGTCGGCGAGGTGTTCGAGCATCCGCGTCACCCGTACACGGTCGCGCTGCTCTCAGCTGTTCCCAGCACCCAGCGGCGGACGGAGGTCCCCATCGAGCTTGCCGGCGAAGTGCCCAGCGCGACGGACATCCCGCCCGGATGCCCCTTCCATCCACGCTGCTGGAAGGCGCAGGACAAGTGCCGCACCGTGGTCCCTCAGCTCGATCCGCTTGACGGCGTGCGCGTCGCCTGTCACTTCCCGGAGTAGGCCGGCAGGCGCGCTCGACGGCAGGGTCGCCATCGTGAGCGGCCCCTGCGGCCCGCACGGGATCGCATGTCTGAGGGCTTCCCGCGGCCATGGGCGCCAAGTGCGCGGTCCCCGACCGACCGGTGATCTGCTTCACGGGAGACGGCGGGGTCTGGTACCACCTCGCCGAGCTCGAGACAGCCGTGCGCTGCAACCTCAACACGGTCACGGTGATCAACAACAACCGCTCTCTCAATCAAGGCAAGCCTGCGGTCGATCTCCTGTACGCGGGACACGACGACGGCAACCCCGACGAGCTGTGGGTATTCGAGGACGTCGACTTCGCAGAGCTTGCCGAGTCGATGGGTTGCTATGCCGTGCGTGTAACTCGCGCCGAGGATCTGCGGGACGCCCTGGCCGCGGCCCTCACCGCCGGGCGTCCCGCGGTAGTGGACGTTGTCACTGACCTCAACGTCGTAGCTCCCTTGCCGTATGGCCCAGACCAGCAGGGCTGACGACTTGGATCGCGACGCCAGCCCGAGTGTGATCAATGCCGCACTCAACCGGCCGCTGCGGCCTGTCTGGGCCTTGACCGTAGGCGCCGAGCGGAGCGCCCTTTGCAAGCGACTGCGCCCGGCGTGGAACGCAGCAGGCTGCTCATGCGTACTTACTAGGTAGAGGCATCGTCATAGGAGAGTTCCGAAGTACGCATCATCCCAGCAGTTGTTCTCATCGCTGCTCTTGCGCTCGCCGTTGGCGCCTGCGGCGAGGAGCGCAACGCCGTAACAGGAAGGATTACGTTCGGCGACGACCCCGCCATTCCTGCAGGCGTCGCCCTAGCCGTGGCGGTGCGCGACGTTTCATGGCAAGACGCCCCTTCCAAGCTCATAGCCTCCCAGACGATCGAGGACCCGGAGCGCTTCCCGATCGACTTCGCCGTGCCCTACGAATCGAACGACATCGACCCTCGCGCGACCTACGGCCTGCAGATCCGCGTCACTCTCAACGACCGCCTCATCTTCGTCAACGACACCGCATTCGATGTCCTAACCCAAGGCAACCCCAGTCGCGGCGTGCAAGTGTGGGTCGTGGCCGCGGGCGGCGGATAGCGAGCCGCGCCTAGCAGGTTCGGGACGCTAGCCACTCCTGGTCGGTGGCGGCTCAGGCCTACGGCGCCGATCGCCGTCGACCGACGGACACCTCCCATGCACTAGCTGGTCAGGCAGTTCGGGTAGTCATCGCGGGCCGGCATGTCCGTGAGCGGGTGCGCCGGCCCTTCGGTGATCCGGTCGAAGAACGCCACGTCCGCAGCCGTCACGTTGCACCAATAGAAACCCAGCGCCTGTAAGGTGGGGATGTCGGGCACGTGGCGCCACTGCCGCAGGGCCGCGTCGTAGCTGAAGATGCGGTCGTCGCCGCCGTCGAACCGCCGCACCAGCAAGCTTGGCTGCGGGCACTGACCATCCATCGGAATGGCAGCGACAACCTGCACGGGGACCGTGTACCGGGTATTCACGACGGGCCACGGAATCTGATAGACCAGCGGACTGTCGGGCGGCACCCAGCGGCGGACGATCCGTCCATCAGCCTCACGGCGGACGACGAGGTAGGTCTGGCCCCATGTTTGGTCACGAATGACTCCTGCCATGACAACGCTCGCGCAGTCGGCCGAGACTGAGCCGATGGCCAGTTCAAACGAGGCGTCCGGCTCGTCATGGCGCTGGATCAGCAGACGGTCTCCCGGCAGCTCTGTCGCCGTAGCCGCCGGGGTTGCGCCAATCACGTTCTGCGGCCCGCCGGGAGTCGTGGGCGCCGGCTGGCCTGATGGCGCGGATGGACCTGACGGTCCCGGGGGCGGTGGTGACGGCGGGGGCGGTGGTGCCGGACCTGACGGTCCCGGGGGTGGTGGTGACGGTCCCGGGGGTGGTGGTGACGGCGCGGGTGGTGGCGGCGGCGGCGGGGGCGGGCCCTGGCCTACCGACCCGGACGCACCTGACCCTTCCGAGGATGCTGGCGTCGGCGTCGGCGTCGGCGTCGGCGGCGGCGGCGGGGGCGGGGGCGGGGGTGTCGGCGGTGTCGGCGGGTCCGGGGTTGGTTGCGGCCGCGGACCTCCGCGGCACTCGCCCGTCAGGACGAGGTTCGGCACATCGGCCAAGCTGGTCGGGATATCGGCAGCTTCCAGGTCCAACATGGGGTTGCCTTGAAGCTCCAGCCTCGTCAGCGTGGTGATGTCGCCCAGGGCACTGGGAACACTGCCGCTCAGTTTGTTACACGACAGCCCCAGCTCCCGCAGCCTCAGGATGTCGCCCAACGCCGCCGGGATGGAACCTGTCAGTTCATTCTTGTCCAAGTAAAGCACCCCGAGCCCGGCGAGGTTTCCGAGTGCGTCCGGGATGGGACCGCTGAGTTTATTGGCGTCCAGCTGCAAGTTGTACAGATTTGATGACAGGTCGCCCAGATCCGACGGAATGCTCCCCGTCAACTGGTTCTCGGTGAGGACAAGTGACTCCAAGTTCGTGAGATCGCCCAGCTCACTAGGAATGGAACCGGTCAATTGATTGCCTTGGAGCCGCAGTAATACCACATTCGTGAGATTGCCTAGTTCGGCGGGTATGGAGCCAGTTAATTCGTTATCGTTGAGCTCTAACCAATGGAGGCGCGTGAGGTTGCCTAGATCACGAGGGATGGAGCCAGTCAACTCGTTGTAGGCCAAATCCAGCCTGAAGAAATCGGAGTTGTTGCCCAGACCAGAAGGGATTGGGCCTGTCAATTGGTTGCGTGACAGTTGGAGAGTGTGCAATTCCGTGAGGCTGCCTAGGGAGGCAGGAATGTTCCCCGTCAATTCGTTAGAGGCCAGCTTCAGATGGTTCAGGCGCGTGAGGTCGCCTATGTCGGCAGGGATGCTTCCGGTCAATTGGTTGCTGTTGAGGTCCAGATCCCATAACTGCGTCAAGTCGGTCAGGAATGCGGGAATGGTTCCGGTAAGTTGGTTGCTGTTCAGCTGCAGGCTCCACAGTTTCGTGAGGTCGGCCAGCGCGGTCGGGATTGCACCGCTCAGCCGATTGCCAAACAGCGTCAGATCGCCCAGGTTGGTCAGTCTGCCCAACGCGTCTGGGATGGAGCCGGTCAACTGGTTGCTTGACAGAGACAATTGCTTCAAGTTCGCGAGGTCGCCCAGGTCCTCGGGAATGCTCCCCGTCAACTGATTGCCATCCAGCCCCAGGTACCGCAAGTTCGTGAGATTCCCCAGTTCTGCGGGAATGCTCCCCGTAAATCCGTTGTTGCCGATGTAGAGAAACTGCAAGTTCGTGAGGTCGCCCAAGAATGCAGGGACGCTCCCCGTCAGTTTGTTAGATCTCAGCCGCAATTCCTGCAGGTTCGACAGGTCTGCCAGCTCCGCCGGGATGCTTCCGGTCAGCGAATTGCTGCGCAGCTGCAGCACGGTGAGGCCACTGAGGTCGCCCAAGGCAGCGGGGATGCTTCCCGTCAGTTCGTTTTGTTCCAGGCGCAATTCCTGCAGGTTCGAGAGGTCTGCCAGCCGGTCTGGGATGCTTCCGGTCAGCGAATTGTTGGCCAGCCACAGTACGGTGAGGCCATTGAGGTCGCCCAGTTGCGAAGGCACGCTTCCAGTGAGGCTCTTGCGAATGAGTTCCAGTTTTGTGACGCCCGACGTCGCGTCGCTGGTGATGCCGTCCCACGAAGCCAGCGCCAGGCTCCCATCCCAGTTCAGAACCCCGTCGGGATCAAGCTCGGTCTCCAGACTCAAAAGTGTTTCGCAATCGCGGATCAGGGGACTGCTAGCTTCGGTCGATTGCGAGACACAGTGGCTGGAGGCGACAACATGCTCGCTTGCCGCGACCGCTACGAGGGCCAGGCCAATCACAGGGGCCCCAACGCTCGACCATCGGCGGCCGAGCAGTCGGCGCACCCGCCGAGCGGCGCTCTTCACCACGGGGCGTGCCTACCAGCCGCCGTCATGCGAAACCACGGACCACGTCAGATGGCGAAGGTTGGTCAGCCCGTCGAACTCGTCGTCATGCCGTGCGGTCGGCTCGATGGAGCTGAGCGTCAGCCGCCTGAACCCTGGACTGGACCCTCGCCAACGAGGTCGCCGGACGTATGGCCGCCGACCACGGGGAAGCCGGCAGCGTGAAATCTCGCTCACTTGCGCGAACATAATTCAATGATTCCCTATTGCATACTGTAGATGCCGCCTAACTTTTCAGCAAGGATGTATCGCCTAGCCATGAATGGTCATTTGTTTGCTTAGTGAGAGATACAAATGCTACTTCAGGTGTGGGTGCATATGCTATGTCAATGGATAAAATTTGCTGTTTTCAATGCAAACGGATTGCCCTCACAATTTAGTCAAATATACTCGCTCGTCACAGTCAGAGCGCTATGAGCCCGTGTACATTCGGGAAATGAGAATGTGCCTCCCCCACGCCACCGAGACGGCGAGACTTCGAAGTGACACACGCGCGACCAACGCGACTGCTATGTCAGCCGAGGGCATTTGATACTTGCCGACGTATTCCGCCGCCGTCTAGATTGGTAACGATGCGCGTGAGCGCGTCACCGACTCACGGTCGTTGGGGAGACAAGGTCATTCTGGCGTCCCACTACAGCCAGGTCCTTCAGCTAGTTGCCAGGGCTGTTAGTGCCTTTCGGATCGACGATTGGACGCCGAGGCAGATCGACCCCGACGTTGCCCGGTATGTCGCCGGCGTCTCGGTCTGGGGCCGGTGGTTCGTCGTCCTCGTCACTGTGTTTCAGTTTGCCTACCGTCCGGGCTTTTGGTACTTCGGACACTTCGAGTACACCCTCCTGCTGGTGCCGCTCGCAGCGCTCAACGGCTTGGTCCACTTCCGGCTGCTGGCGAAAGGATGGGTGCCGTGGCTCTGGCTGCTCGTCCTGAGCGCCATGGATATCGCCCTCGCCACGGCCGGCGTCATCATTCAGGGCGGATTCCCCGGCTTCCTCTTTGTGGCCTACTACCCGGCCCTGGCGCTGTTCGTCGTGGTCTTCACATCGGTGTGGCTCGGGTTGGCCTGGACGACCATGACGGCCGGCGTATATTCCCTCGTCTGCCTCACGGTCGACTCGGGACTCGATCTCGTGGCCGGCCATGAAAAGGAACTGCTCGTTCGAGTGGCGGCCATGTACGCGCTGGTCTTGTGTGTCAGCCTCATCGCCAGCTTCGAACGGACCAGGCGGCAAGCGGCGGTCGCCCGCGAGCGGGCGCTGCAGCGCGAGCGCCTCGAACTCTCCCAAGCCATCCACGATACGACGGCGCAGTCCGCCTACATGATCGGCCTCGGCATCGACGCGGCCAAACGCGTTGCCGGAAACGCCAATGCGGACCTCACCGCCCGGCTTGATGCCACCGCCCTGCTGTCGAAGACCGCCATCTGGCAACTCAGACATCCAATCGACATGGGCCGCATTTTCGACGGGCGGGAGCTAGGCCGGACCCTGGACTCGCACGTGGCAACGTTCACCGCCATCACCTCGGTGCAGGCGGAGCTCAGCCAGAACGGGGCCGAGCCGCCGCTACCCATCGAGGTCAAGCGTATGCTCTTCACCATCGCGCATAACGCGCTGACGAACGCCTTTCGCCATGCCCAGGCCAACCGGGTGCTGCTCACGCTGGACTTCGACGAGAACGAACTTTGTCTGACGGTGGCAGACGACGGCCGGGGACTTCCCGCCGACTACGCGGATCGCGGCCACGGCTTCTCCAACATGCGGGCGGACGCCGAGCGGCTGGGCGGACAACTGATCGTTGAGCCCCGGGGCCCGGCCGGGGGCGCCAGCGTCACCTGCGCAATGCGATTGGGTCGCGGGGAACAGGGGGTCTAGGGTGCCATCGAACACGCCGCGCATCAGCGTATTGATCGTCGACGACCACGCGATCATGCGGGAAGGCCTTCAGGTGCTGCTGGAGCAGTCGGGCGAGGTTGCGGTCGTCGGGCAGGCCCGGGACGGTGCAGAGGCGGTGCGAGCGGCCACTGAACTGTCGCCGGACGTCATCCTGATGGACGTCATAATGCCTGTGAAGGACGGCGTGGAGGCATGCCGGGAGATCATGGAGTCACTGCCCGCCACACACGTGATCATGCTGACCGCCTCGACGGACGAGGACGCGATGATCGATGCGCTCGCCGCCGGGGCGACCGGCTACCTACAGAAGGTCTCTGGAATGGACCAGCTCCTGAGCACGCTAAAGGTCGCGGCTGCGGGCGAGATGCGCATGCCGACCGAGGTCGTGCGGCGGGTCTTCGCGAAGCTACGCAGCGGGGTGCAGCCGGCGGAAGCGGCCGTGCTGACACCGAGGGAGCAGGAGATTCTTGCGGCGTTCGTCCAGGGCATGTCATACGCCGCGATAGCGGAGGCCAGGGGCGTAAGGCCGGTGACCATCCGAAACGCCATCTACAGCATCCAACGCAAGCTGGGTGTCGGCACGAAGCAAGAAATCGTGGTCTGGGCCGTGCAGAACGGTCTGTTGGATATTTGACTCCGCGAGCCCCCTATGGTTCCGACCGCGGGCGAAAAGCACGTGCTCGCGTGTCTGGGACGCCACCCGACCGCGTCTTCACCAGCCTGAATCAAGGCAGCTTGGACGCCCCTCCTGGCCCAGCACAGATTCGATGCCGGTACCGAGCGATTGGATTTGATGGTTATTGGGGCCACGCCATCGACGCGCAGCGCCATCAGGTACTGGTCGACAGGCGCTGAGCGGCGGAAACTAGAGCTCGGGCGTGCGGAGCATCGGACCGTTTCCTCCAGCCCACCGTCGCGTGACCGCGGACCGAGCCTCACCACCAAGTGTACGCGCCGAGGCGGGTACACCTGGCGCCCGTGCGAGCGCCAACCCCCTCGGATGCCCAGCCGGTCACCACCCGGCACCGGCTGACGATGAGTTCGGAACATCGTGGATAGGAACCGGACCAGGGCCGGCGGCCGGGCTGCGGCACCCCCGGCGGGATTCGAACCCACGACCGTCGGCTTAGAAGGCCGCTGCTCTGTCCACTGAGCTACGGGGGCGTAGGGTGGCCGTCAGCCTCTGCCCAGAGTCTCCCATAGCCTCGCGCGACGGCGGTCAGGGCGCACAGCCTGGGTTACGTCGGCAGCGCTGACGGACTCGCGTGCGGGGTCACCGCCCACACGCCGGGCTGCACGCGGCCCGCGCCGCATCTGACGGAGCGCACCAGTCCCAAGGCGCCATGCCGCACTTGGCCGAGACCTCGGCGCGCCGGCCCTCGGCTAGTCAGCGCTTTTCTAGCGGAAACGGTCTTCGAGCGCGCTGATGTCAACGCCGGGGCGGACGCTGTCGGCGAGGGAAGTCGTCTCGAACTCGGGCCGCCGGGAGCTCACGCCGTCTTCGTAGGTCGGCAGATCGATCTGGTAGAGCACGCCGATGGGGATGCGGTCGCCCCACTCGTAGGACTTGGCGAGCGCCGCCTGCTGCTTGGCGACGATCTCGTCGATATTGCTCGGATCGTGCACCTTGCCGTCATAGCCCTCGTCAGCCAGCGAGTAGCTGCGGGGATGCCCGATGTCCCGGCCTCTGAAGAAGTCGATGGTCAGCAGTTCGTTGTAGACCGGGCAAGGTTGCAGGATGTCGATCAGCGCCGTGCCGCGGTGCTCCATGGCCTGCACGATCAGGCCCACCAGCTCGCGCTGCGCCATGGCGTATCCCCGCGCGACGAACGTGTAGCCGGAGGAAATCGCCAGCCCCACCGGGTTCACCGCGTCGATGATGGCCGGCTCCGGCATGCTCTTGACCTGCATCCCGCGTTGCATCGTGGGTGAAGCTTGGCCCTTGGTGAGGCCGTACACGCCGTTGTTGTGGACGAGATAGGTGAAGTCGACGTTGCGTCGGCCCGAGTTGACGAAGTAGCCGGCGCCGATGCCATAGCCATCGCCATCGCCGCCGACGGCCAGCACCTCGAGATTGCGGTTCGCCAGCTTCACGCCGGTGGCCACGTTGAGCACGCGGCCATGCAGCGTGTGCAGCCCGTAGGTGCGCACGTAGTGCGGCAGCTTGCCGGAGCAGCCGATGCCGGACACGACCATGACGTCATGCGGCGCGCGTCCGCGCCGGGCCAGCGCCTGCTTGACGGCGTTGAGGATGCCGAAATCGCCGCACCCGCCGCACCAGTCCGGGTGCGAATCGGTGACGGCAAAGTCCTTGACGGTTGGGAGCGTTGCTACGGCCATGGCCATCCTTTGGTGCGCCTGGGCAGATGCCAATGAATCACGTCATGAGCCTTGCGCCGCCACCGCGACGGCTGCCGGAAGGGGCACCTGCCGCCGGATCGCCTCCGCGACTTCGTCCTGGGAAAACGGGCGGCCGGTGTATTTCAGAGTCTTCTCCTCGATCTGGATTCCGGTCTGCTCGGCAATGAGCAGGCCAAGCTGGCCGGTGTAGTTGTCCTCAAGCAGGAGCACGCGATTCGCCCCATCCAGGATCTCGCGGACAGCGTCGGCGGGGAACGGGCGCAGCAGGCGGATTTGGAGATTGTTCACGCGAATGTTCGACGCTCGCTCCACCTGTCGAATCGCGTCGCGGATGGGACAGCGCGTCGACCCCCAGGAGACGATGGTGAGATCGGCGTCGGCTGGACCGTGGAGCGTGAACTGGTCCGCCTCGGGAATCTCTCGTAGCATTATGTCAAGCTTGCCCATGCGCTTGTCCATCTGCTCGATCCGGTTCTCGATGTCTTCCTCGATCCGGCCGCGCTCGGTGTGCTCGTCGCTGGTGGTGACGAACTCACCGCCGGCAGTGCCTGGCACCGACCGCGGGCTCACCCCCGAGGCTGTCAGCTGATGCCGCCGATACGGCTCCGCGCCATTGGATTCGCCGGTCCAAATCGCCCCGCGATCCACCGGCAACCCGTCTAGGCCAAGGCTGTCGACCGTGAAGTGCGAGTTGGCGATGAATTTGTCGGCCAGCACAACCACCGGCACTTGATAGCGGTCGCCCCAGTTGAATGCCAGGTGGGTATATCGCGCCGCCTCTTCAACATCACCGGGCGCCACGACGATATGCGGAAACTCGCCATGGGCCGGCTGGAGCGCGAACCGCAGGTCTTGCTGGGAGTTTCGCGTCGGCAAGCCCGTGCTCGGGCCGCCGCGCTGATACAGCACCACCACCGGACCGGGCGCCTCGGTGATCGAGGCGAACCCCATACCCTCGGCCATAAGGGTGAAGCCGGGACCGGCCGTCGACGTCGACGCGCGAATGCCCGCGTGGGCCGCGCCCACGGCCATGTTCATGGACGCGATCTCGTCCTCGGCCTGCAGCACCACGATTGGCCAGTCCGCCTGCAAAGTCTCCAGATACACGCTTTCGTCGGAGGCCGGAGCGATCGGGTAGTACGTCTGAAAGCCGCAGCCGGCGTGGAGCTTGGCAATGCCGATGGCCTCGTGCCCGGCGATGAGCATGCGCGCGGGCAGGCCGTCGCGGGGATGGAGCGTCAAGTAGAATCCTGAGTCGCCCAGGGTGTCGTGCGCCGCCTCCCACGCGTGCTGTAGGACCGAGCGGTTCAGCGGCACCAGGTTCTGATGCCGTTCCGGCAGGCGCTCGGCCACGATCGGTAATACGCGGTCCACGTCGAAGTCGAGCAGCGCGCAGCACGCACCCAGCGGCACCATGTTGGCCATGACGGCGTGACGGCGCGCGTTGTATTCGACGCCATGCGCCTCGACAGCCTCACGCACAATGTCGTCGTAGGGCAGCGACAACAGCCGCACGTCGTCCCGCCCGAGGTTCTCATCGGTGATACCGGCCTTGGCGTCGATGACAATCGCGCCGCCCGGCACAACCTCGTGCAGGTGGCCGCGGTGCGACTGGTAGTCCTGGTGCGGATCGGTGCCATGAATGGTTTCGGCATCCAGCGCCAGCAGGACCTCCACCTGATCCACATGCGAGGTGATGGGCTCATCGGCCGTGCGGATGCGGAAAAAGATGTGCCGCCCGTGGATGTTGGAGTGGTATTCCACGTTCGTAAAGACGAACACGCCGGCGCGCGAGCAGGCCTTCATGAAGATCTCGGACGACGGGTTCACGCCGCTTCCGGCAGGACCGCCAATCATGATGGATAGATTGCTCGGGGCCATCACCGCTCCTTGCAGGCCGATACGGAGTGCGCGCGCATGCTCACGTCGTTGCGCACCGCACCCAGGGCGCGCGCGCTGGTCGTTCTGAGTCCATTATCAACGCTCCGGCCCCGCGAGGCTAGGGAAGCTGAGCGGCCAGCATGTCGACCGCCTCCCGCGGGGTATCGCCCACGAGCACCCCGGCCTCTCGCAGGGCAGCCTCTTTCCCCACTGCCGTTCCCTCTGATCCTGACACGATAGCGCCGGCGTGGCCCATCCGGCGCTCGGGCGGAGCGGTCTTGCCGGCGATGAAGGCACTCACCGGCTTCGTCACGCGCTCGCTGATGAATTGTGCCGCCTGCTCCTCGTCGCCGCCGCCAATCTCACCCAGCAGCACGATCCCATCCGTGTCGTCGTCTCGCTCGAACAGCGCCAGCACGTCGGTGAAGCGCGTCCCAATGATCGGGTCGCCGCCGATGCCAACCGCCGCGGATTGTCCCAGACCGCCATTGGTCAGGTGCTGCACCACTTCATAGGTCAGCGTGCCGCTGCGGCTGACGACCCCCACCCGGCCGGGCGCGTGAATCTCCCAGGGCATGATGCCGACTTTGACATTCGCGCCGGGCACCGCGGCGCCGGGGCAGTTCGGTCCGATGAGACGGGACGTGGAGCCCCGGAGCATTGGCATCACGCGCAGCATGTCGATGGTCGGAATGCCTTCGGTGATGCAAACGATCAGCTCCAAGCCGGCCGCAATGTCTTCCAAGATCGCGTCCGCGGCGAACGGCGGCGGCACGAAGATGCACGCCACATTTGCGTCGGTTGCGTGCACCGCCTCGGCCATCGTGTTGAAGACCGGGACGCCGGCCAAGCCGTCGACCACGGCTCCCGCGCGACCGGGCGTGACGCCGGCCGCGACCGTGGTGCCGGCCTCCGCCATGCGCTGGGCGTGGAAGGCGCCTTGGCGCCCGGTGATCCCTTGCACCACCACCCGTGCCGAGGCATCGAGCAGAATGCTCATCGCGCGGCCTCCACCGCCAGGCGCGCCGCCGCGTCCATCGAGCGCTCCGCCTGTATGCCGGCACTGGCCAGCAGCCGCAGGCCCTCAGCCTCATTCGTACCCATCAGGCGCACAACCAGCGGGACGTCGCGGGGCATCCCCGCGCGGGCCTCGATCACCCCGCTGGCCACATCGTCAGCCCGGGTGATCCCGCCAAAGATATTCACGAAGACCGCCCTGACGTTGGGATCGTCCAGAATGATGGCGAGGGCGGCAGCCACGCGCTCCGCGCCTGCGCCGCCGCCGACGTCGAGGAAATTTGCCGGCTCCCCGCCGTAGTGCTTGACCACGTCCATGGTGGCCATGGCGAGTCCGGCTCCATTGACCATACACCCGATATCGCCAGTGAGCTTGATGTAGCTGATCCCAGCCTCGCGTGCGCGCGCCTCCGCGGGCTCCTCGGCGTCATCGTCCCGCAGCTGGGCCATGTCGGGACGGCGCGCCAGGGCGTTGTCGTCGATATTCAGCTTGGCATCGATGGCCCAGAGTTGGCCCTCAGGGTCCACGACCAGGGGATTGACCTCAGCCAGCGACGCGTCGCAATCGACGAAGGCGCGCACCAGCCCGTCTACCATACCCGCGAAGTCCACCACTTGCCGGCCGCCAAATCCGAGCGCGAATCCCACAGCCCGCGCCTGCCAAGCGTCAACACCGCGAGCGATATCGAACTCGATGCGCTGGATGGCCTCGGGCGTGGCAGCCGCGACCTCCTCGATATCCATGCCGCCGGCCGCGCTCACCATCACCACCGCCGACTGGCGCTCGCGGTCGATCGTCACGCCCAGGTAGATCTCACGGGCGATATCCACCGCCGGCGCCACCAGCACCCGCCGGACGCGTTCGCCCCGAATCTCGAGCCCTAGAATCGACTGCGCCGCGTCTCGCGCGGCGTCGGCGCTGTCGGCCAGCCTCACGCCCCCGGCCTTGCCGCGGCCGCCCGCCAGCACCAGCGCCTTGACGACGACCAGCCCGCCATACGCCGCGGCCGCGGCCGCCGCCTCATCGGGCGTCGTTGCAACCGTGCTGGGCGGGACCCGAAGCCCATGGTCCGCGAAGATGCGCCGGGCGTCGGATTCGTGGATCTTCACGTGCCGCTGTCCTCGAGAATCCAGGCGTCGAGCCCGCGGGCATAGTCCACAAGCTCATGTGCGTCGAAGTGCAGCTCGATTTCCTCTCGCGCCGTATCGGGTCCATCCGAGGCGTGGATCAGGTTTCGGAGTCCCTCCAAGGCGTAGTCGCCGCGAATCGTGCCGGGAGCGGCCTCATGCGGCCTGGTCGCCCCCACAATCGCCCGCACGACCTGGATGGCTTCGGGGCCTTGGAGGACGGCCGCGACAACGGGACCGCTCGTGAGGTGTTGCACCAGACCGTCAAAGAAGAACTTGCCTTCATGTTCGGCATAGTGCCGACGGGCCAACGACACATCGATCTGCACGAGCTTGAGCCCCACAAACCGGAGGCCGCGGCGCTCGAACCGCGCCAACAGCTCCATCCCAATCGCCCGTTGCAGGGCGTCGGGCTTCAATAGGACCAGCGTGCGTTCCACGTGCCTCGTCCTCCTATCGTCAGCGGCGCGACGACCGCATACGCGATCCGGCAATCATGACTGGCGCTCGAGCCGCTCGGTGACCGCGTTGCGCAGGCCGTCGATATCCACATCCAACGTCGTCACAATGATCGCCTGCCAGTCGCCCAAGCGCACGGCCAATCCTTGGTGCGCCTCGGTAAGAAACCACAGCTCTTCGACCTGGCCCAGACCTACCGTCTGCACCACTTGCTCCATGGTCCCTATGCCCGACGCCAACAGGCCGGGCGCCACCGGACTCACGGCTTCCGCAAGGTCGCCCACCGGAGCGTCCCCCACGCGCCAGACCACCGCGCCCTCGACTCCATCGAGGGCCCGAAGATCGGCCAACAAGCCCCGGGGGTCAGCCATTCGTCGCCTGGTCGGAATCGGCCGCGCGCATATACGCTTCGGCGGCGGCCTGCGGACGACGCGTGCGCATGCGGAAGTCCCCAAGTAGCTGCCAGCTTGCGGCAGCGAGTATTGGCTGCGCCGCCGCCTCTTCGAGAAGCGCGTCTACGTCAGCCGGCGGCAGCCCATCGTCATTCACGATCTCGCGCAGGACACGCTCCACCTCGGTCCAGTTTTCCTGGCTGATGAGCTCGCGGGCCCAGTCGAGTTGGCTGAACACCGCCCCCACGGGCCCTGCCGCGGGCTCAGCCATCGGCGCCTCATCGACCATGGCGGGCTGGTCGTCCGGCAACGGCTGGGCCGTTGCCGGGGTCTCCTGCACCGGGCTCGTTGCTGACGTGGGTGCGGCCTCCGGCGGGATGTCGGCAGGACGCAGCGCTGCCGGAACGTCAATCTGCGGTACGTCCGGCAGGACCAGCCGATGAATCTCGAGTCGCGCCAGCATCTGCCTTGCTTCCAAATACTCCGGGTCGATCTCACCCGCGCGGCCCAGCAAGTCCTGGCCCTCGGCCATGCGACCGCGCTCGGCCAGCACATGCGCCAGCATCACGGCCGCGCGCACACAGTCGTTAGCGCGGTCGAAGATGATCGTGCACTGCTCTTCGCACAGGGTCAGCCGGTTCAGCTGCCAGAGCGCCTCGGCGAGGGTGAGCCGAATGTCGATGCGGTCGGGCTCATCGTCGAGCGCGCGGCGGGCGTATCGCTCAGCGGTGCCCGGCCACCCGCTGCGCAAGTGGATGCGCGCAAACACGCCGGCCGAGATGGGCAGCGCGTCGGCGTCCACGCCAAGAATGTCCAGTGCCGCCTCGAGGGACTCGTTGTCCGAGACTTCAGGCACCAGTTCCACCACGCGGCGCGCTTCATCCTGGGCACGCGCGTCGTCGTCGCGCCGCTTGAATATTCGCGCCAACGCCGCGGCGGCCCGGGCGTTCAGCGGCTCCGCCGAGGACACGAAGCGCAGATCGTCAAGGGCTCGATCAAGCTCACCCCGCGCCTCAGCCGTCAGGGCACGGACCAGGCGGGCGGGCGCATGACGGGGGTAGCGGGCGATGACGTGCTCGGCGAGGTCGAGGGCTTGGTCCAACGACCCGTCCCGGAACGCTCGCTGCGCGCGGTCGATGACCTCGCTCGGTCGCACGGCGATCAGGAAGCCGGCGCGGCGGCGCCGTCGAATCTTTGCGGAATCTCGGCATCGTCATCGATGGCGCCTGACGCCGCGACGATCGGCCATTCGTCGCTGAAGAGCCGCCGCGCCGCCTGCACGACACTCTCGCAGGTGACCGCGTCAAACTTGGCCATCGCCCCGTCGGGGGTGAGCTGTTCGGTTTCCAGCAGCTGCTCGCGCAGCGCCCAGCCGGCCACGGCATAGGTGTCTTCCATCGAAAGCTGGATCTCCCCCTTGATGACCTCGCGGGCACGCTCCAGTTGGTCTTCGGTGATGCCGTCCTCACGCACCGCCACCAACTCATCGAGCACGGCCCGCATCGCCTCGTCAAGGGTATCCGGGTCCGTTGCGGCCTCGATCATCAGCGCGCCGGAATCGCGCGTGGCGGTGATCGATGCCAGCACCTCATACACGATGCCGCGCCGTTCACGCAGCTCTTCGAAGAGCCGCGAGCCCATGCCCTCCCCCAAGGCCGCGGTGAGCACGTCCACGTCATATCGCTGGGGATCGGCACGCGAGACGGCGCGCCCGGCAACGGCGAAGTACACGTGATCGGCGTCGCGAGAATCAACCACCGCGCGCGGCGACGGCGGCCCGTCGGGCACGAAGGACGGCCAGACCGCCTCACGTCCCGCCGGCCGGTCGCCAATACGAGCCCGGACGGCCGCGGCGCCGTCCGCCGGATCGAGATCACCGGCCACGCTGACCACCAAGTTGGCGCCCGCGAACATCCGGCGCGCGTGCGCGCGCATCTGGTCGGGCGTGAAGGTCTCGAGATTGGCGGACGTTCCCGCCACCTCGCGCCCGAGGCCGTGCCCCTGCCACAGGCGCGACCGAATCGATCGCCGCACGGCTTCTTCCGGCACGTCGGACAACATCCCGATCTCGTCTTGAATGACCCGCCGTTCTTTCTCAATCTCGCGGACGTCGAACAGCGAGTTACCGATCATGTCGGTCATCACGTCCAGCGCGCTGCGCCAGTGCGGCGACGCCACCTTCGCCCAGAGCACAGTCATCTCCGGCTCCGTCAAGGCGTTGATCATGCCGCCGAGACGCTCGACGGAGGCCGCAATTTCGGTGTAGGAGGGGCGTCGCGCGGTGCCTTTGAACAGCATGTGCTCGACGAAGTGCGAGATCCCCTGCTCCGATGGCGACTCGAAACCCGATCCGATGCGCGTCGCCGCAATGATCGACACAGAACGCGCGTGCGGAACCGGAGTGACAAGCACATGGGCGCCGTTGCGCAGACGCGATCGAGTGGTGCAGTGGTCGCGGAACGTACTCAACGCTCCCTGAGGACGCTGGCGGATATGTCGGTGGCGGCCTTAGCCTGCGCTGCGGCCGCCGCGCTGCGAGCGTCGCTGTCCAGCCGCCGCCTCGCGCTCGGCTTTACGCTGCAGACGGCCGCGCTTGGCAGTCTTTCGCCGCTTCCGCAGGGCAACCTTCTTCGCCTTGTTCACATTCCTCCTAAGATTGCGCGAACGACCCATAGGTCGCCAACGCCGCCGCATGAATCATAGCAACGGCTCGGACGCCCCCCATAGGCTAGGTTCGCGGGCCGCCGCTCAACGCAGCACGGTGCAACGTGCAGCCGCCAACACTTCCGGGGTGTCATGAGCGACCAGGCGGCTCAGCGAGCCGAGACGCCTGGGCTCGACGCCGGCCGCGTTCGGGATATCTTGGACCGCGCGCACGGCAGCCGCGTCATCGTGCTGGGCGACATGATGCTCGACGAGCATGTCGTGGGTCGGGCGCAAGCGGTCGCCCGCGAAGCCCCGGTACTGATTGTCGAGCAAGAGTCGCGCTATGCGGTACCGGGCGGCGCTACGAACGTCGCGGCGAACCTCCGCGCCCTGGAATGCGCGGTGAGCGTCTGCGGCGTAGTTGGCCGCGACCGCGCTGCCGAGACGCTGCGCCAGGAGCTGGCGGAGCGGGGCATCGGCACGGCCGGCCTCGCTGCCGATGCCTCGCGCACGACGTCGATCAAGCAGCGTATCTGGGCCGGCGGCGATCGCCAGCGAGCGCAGCAGATGATGGCGCGCGTGGACACCGTGGACCGCCGCGACTTGGATGGCCCGATGGCAGCCGAGTTGATCGCCTATCTCGAACGCGCCATTCCCCAGGCGGATGCCCTGCTCATCTCCGACTACGAGAACGGCGTCGTCGGGTCGGAGGTTCTCTCCACCGCCCTGCCCCTGGCACGAAAACATGGGCTGATCATCGCCGTTGACGCCCATGGACGCCTGGCACGGTTTCGCGGCGCCGCGGTGGTTACGCCAAATCAGCCGGAGGCCGAGGCCGAGCTTGGTCATGCGCTCGCGTCGCCGGAAATGGCGCGCGCGGGCGCGGGCGAGTTGCGGGAGCATCTGGAAGCCCAGGGAGTTGTCATCACCCTCGGCGCCGCCGGCATGGCGGTGGCGGCCGAAGACGCCGCGCCCGTGATCGTTCCCGCCGCGCTGCAAGCCCGCATCGCCGACCCCGTGGGAGCGGGCGACACGGTGGCGGCGGCTGTGACGGCGGGGCTGCTTGGCGGCGGCTCGATCCTAGAATCCGCTCTGCTCGGCGAGCTTGCCGCGCGAATCGTGATCCGTCAGCTTGGCGTGGCCGTGGCATCGGCGCGGGCAGTCCTGGCCGAAGCGGGCGCGGCCAATGACTAACGAGACGCCGCCAACCCCGGACACATTTGACCGCGTCCTCGACGCCGCCCGCGCCCAACGCCGGACCATCGTGCTCACCAATGGCTGCTTCGACGTGCTGCACGCGGGGCATGCCGCGGTACTGCGTGCGGCGGCCGCCGAAGGCGACGTGCTTGTCGTGGGAGTCAACGACGACGCGAGCGTGCGGGCGCTCAAGGGTCCCGGCCGCCCCACGACGTCCCTCGCCGACCGGCTGGCCCTCGTCGCGGCCATGCGCTGGGTCGACGCGACCACCGTCTTCGAGGAGCTGACCGCGGATGCGCTGATCCGGCGCGTGCGCCCCGACGTGTACGTCAAAGGCGCCGACTACGACCCGACCACGGGCGGCCGCGAGTTGCCCGAGGCGGGTACGCTCAGCGACCTTGGCGTGCGCGTCACTTATGCCCCGCTGCTGGGCGGGCGTTCCACCAGCGACTTCATCGAGCGTCTGCGCCGCGAGCCGTGACCGAGGCCACCGGACGGCGGATTGCCACCGCCGCCCTCCTCATCGCCGGCGGGAACATCTTGAGCCGGCTTCTGGGACTCGTGCGCGAGCCCGTCATTGCCGCCTTGTTCGGTGCGGGCGGCACCGTGGACGCGCTCGAGATTGCCACCCGCATCCCGCAATTCATGCACGAGCTGGTGATCGGCGGCGCAGTCTCCGGTGCCCTTATCCCGGTCTTCAGCCGGCTTGCCGGCAACGATCCCGCCCTGCGGCGCACGTTCTCGACAGTCATCGCCACGGTGATCGCCATCGCCGGCGTGGCCACGGCGATCCTCGTCCTGCTGGCCGAGCCGCTGGTGGACCTGGCCGCCATTGGGTTGCCGCTGGAGACGCGCGAGCTCGCCGTGACGCTGACCCGGATCACGCTGCCGTCGCTGTTGTTCCTCGGCATCTCCGCCGTCACGACGGCGCGGTTGTACGCCCGTAACCGCTATGCCTTTCCCGCCTTCAGCACGGCCTCACTCAACGGCACGCTCATCGTGTTCGCGCTGGCGCTCACTCCAGTCGTCGGACCGCCAGGGGTAGCGCTCGGCTATCTGGCCGGCGCGGGCATGCACCTTCTGGTCCAGCTCCCCGCGCTGGTGCGCGACCGCGCCCGCCTCTCGCCGCCGGCGTGGCTCAGCGATTCGCAGTTTCATCAGATCCTGCGGCTCTACGCCCCGATCGCCGCCGGTCTGGTTGTGGCGCAAGTGCTCGTCATCGTCGACGCCAACCTGGCCTCGCGCACCGGCGAGGGCAGCCTGGCAACCATGCGCTTCGCCACGCGGCTGCAACAGTTCCCAATCGGCCTGGTGGCAACGGCGATCTCGTTGGCCTATCTGCCGACGCTTGCACGCGCGGCCCCCGCGTCCATCCGCGGCCTGGCATCGGCGATGGAATTCCGCAGTCTGCTGGCCATGGCCGCCAAGCTCTCGACGCTCCTCATCATCCCGATCACGGTCCTCATGACCGTGCTCAGCACGCCCGTCATCCGCGCGGTGTACGAGCGCGGCGCGTTCGATGCCGCCGCTACGAGTGCCGCCGGACCCGCGTTGCTGATCTATGCAATCCAGCTCCCACTCACCGTGCTGGATCAACTCTTCATCGTGGCGTTCTATGCCATGCGGAACACGATCACGCCGGTCGTCGTGGGCATCGTCGGCGGGGCGGTCTATCTGGCGACCGCCTTGTCGCTGATCGAGCCCCTGGGCATGCTCGGCCTCGTGACCGCCAACACGGTCCAGAACAGCCTTCACGGACTGGTGCTGGGGCTCGGACTCTGGTGGCTCATGCGGGGTTCAATCCAGCGCGGCGGCTGGATCTTTGCGATCAAGGTCGCGCTGGCCGGAGGCGTGATGGCGCTGGTCGCGCTGGGGCTGCGCGAGGCCGTGATGGGTGGGCTCGAGCCGGACGGCCGCGGAGGCTGGCTGACGCTGCTGCTCGCCGGCGGCGGCGCCGGCGCGGCGTACGGCGCGGCGCTGGTCCTGCTGCGGGTCGATGAGCTCAAGGCCCTGCGAGCGCTCGTCGGTGAAATGCTCGCCCGGGTCCGAAGCCGTGCCGCGTAGGCTCGCGGTTCCATCGCGGCGGCGGCGCCCGCTACCATCCGCCTAGTCCCAATCGCGCCTGGAGGTGCCGTGTGCCCGTGATGACCGGATCCGACGCCGTTGTGCAAAGCCTGATCGCCGAGGGCATCGATCTCGTATTCGGGATACCGGGCTACCACTCCGAGCATCTCTATGGCCGTCTGATGCAGCAGGAAAGCATCCGCCACGTCCTGGTGCGCCACGAGCAGGGCGCGGGGTACATGGCCATCGGCGCGGCGCGCGTGACGGGCAAGCCCGCCTGCCTGCTGAGCACCGCCGGACCGGGGGCGCTCAACGTGGCCACGCCCATGGGTGAGGCCTATGGCGACGGCGTTCCCCTGCTAAACATCATGGCGGAGGACCTCTCGCCCTATCTCTACCAGGACAAGGGGCTCGTCCACGAGAGTAAGGACCAGTTCGGCGTGTTCAGCCGCCTGTCCCAGTGGGGCCGGCAGGCCATGTCCCCGGGAGAGATCCCCGGCGCCATCCACGAGGCAATGCGCCGCATGGACGTCAACCGCCCGCGGCCCACGGTGGTCGAGATTCCGCTCGATGTCTTTCAGGGCGAAGGGCCCGTCGAGATTCTCGCGCGCGAGTCCCATGCACGCCCCGGCGGCGACGCGGGGGACATCGAGCGGGCAGCCTCTCTCTTGCGCGACGCCGAGCGACCGCTGATTTGGGCCGGCGGCGGCGTCATCAACTCCGGCGCGTGGGACGAGCTGCAGCAGGTAGCCGAACTCCTCGACGCTCCGGTGCTGACGACGTGCAGCGGCAAAGGCTCGATTCCGGACGATCATCCGCTCGCTCTGACCAACATCTCCACCCACGGCCCGGTCACGCGCCTGATGGAACGCTGCGACGCCATGCTCGCCGTGGGCGCGATTTTTCCGCACCTGATCACCGCCAAATGGACCCTGCCGATTCCCGAGCGTCTGATTCACATCGATATCGATCCCATGCAACCCGGCAAGAACTACCCGGCCGAGATCGGCATTCACGCCGACGCGAAGCTCGCGCTCGCGGCCCTCGCCGCCTCCCTCGACGGCGGGGACGTGGACCGCGACGACTGGGTGGACACGGCCCGCACCGCCCGCGCGGACGTGCGTCGAGACCTGGCGCAGCGGGCGCCCTTGGAGTGGAGCCTGATGCAAACGGTTCGCGAGGCCCTGCCGCGCGAGACCATCGTCGCCTGCGATCCGCACCTGTGGGGCTACTGGGCGCGCGAGCACTTCCCCATCTACCATCCGCGCACATTCTTGTACGGACTCCAGTTCGGCACCTTGGGCTACGCCTATCCCGTGGGCCTGGGCGCCAAGCTCGCCGCGCCGGACCGGCCGGTCGTGGCCATCGGCGGCGACGGCGGCTTCCTGTTCACCGGGCAGGAGCTGGCCACCGCCGTACAGCTGGGCATCAATGTCCCCATGGTTATATTCAACGACGACGCGTACGGCGCCATCAAGGAAGACTTCGTGCGTGACTACGACAACGCCTACGAGGTGGACCTGGTGAATCCTGACTTCGTGCGCTACGCCGAGGCGTTCGGCGCCGTGGGCATGCGGGCTAACCCGGACGAGTTGGGCGACACGCTGCGCCGCGCGCTGGAGCTCGATCGACCGTCGATCATCGACGTGCCCGCCAAGCTCCGGCGGCCGCTCAAGGTGGACTGAGGCCCGACACCATCGTGCCCCCGCCGCTCACCACCGACCTCGACGGCCAGCACGCCATCGTCACCGGAGCCGCGGCGGGCATCGGTCGGGCCGTGGCGCGCGCCTTGCACGCCGCCGGGGCGAATGTCTCCGTCACCGACATCGACGGCGACCGCGCCGGCGTGCTGGCGGGCATCCTGAGCGCCGCCGGCCCGGCGTGCCTGGGCCTGCGGCTTGATGTCACCGACGACGCGTCGGTGCGCGCCCGCGTCGCTCAAGCCGCGGACCACTGGGGCCGCGTGGACATTCTGGTGAACAACGCCGGCGTTTCCGGCTATTTCTCCCCCGTCTGGGAGACCACGGACGCCAACTGGCACCGCGTGCTCGACCTGAATCTGACCGGGACGTTCCGGATGTGCCGCGCCGTCGTGCCGCACATGCGCGAACTGGGCTACGGTCGGGTGGTCAACATCGCCTCGATCTCGGCGCGGGACGGCAACGTCAACGTCGCCGCCTACCCCGCCTCCAAGGCCGGCATCCTGGGCTTCACCCGAGCCCTGGCCATGGAACTCGCGGACCAGGGCGTGCTGGTAAACGCCGTCTCGCCCGCCGCCGTCGACACGGAAACCGCGCTGGCCTCCGACCCCAAGATGCGCGCTCCGCTCCTGGCCAAGATTCCCATGGGCCGCGCCGCTCAACCCGAGGAAATCGCCACCCTGGTGGCCTTCCTGGCCTCGCCCGCCTGCGCCTTCAGCACCGGCGCGAACTTCGACATCACCGGCGGCCGCGCCAACATCGCCTGAGCCGCGCCCGTCGGAAGCTTACATCGCTCGCTCGCAGACGGTTGGCTGGCAGTACTGACCACCAGAGGCGAGAATCACTGACAACCATGTGCCTCGTGCGGTGGGCTTTCCCAGGCCGGGATGAGGCGCTACCCAGTTCGGAGTCGGGACGTTCCCAAAGTTCGCGAGGCTATCCAACTGTTGGAGCGGGAAGGCTGGAGACTGTCGCGGACACGCGGAAGCCACCGGGTCTTCAAGCACTCCGACAAGCGAGGCATCGTGGTTGTCGCCGGGAAGCCGAGCGTCGATATTCCGCGGGGAACCTGGAACAGTATCCTGAAGCAGGCTGGCCTGAAGTGATGAGCGCGATGAAATACGCCGTCGTGATCGAGCGCGGTCCCACGAGCTATGGGGCGCACGTGCCCGATCTGCCCGGCTGCGTGGCCGCCGCAGGGACCAAGGCAGAGGTGTGCGAGCTGATTCGTGAGGCTATCGAGCTCTACGTCGAGGCGCTCGAGGAGGATGGCCTCCCCATTCCGGCTCCGCAGGCCTACGAACTGATTGAGGTTTAGGCGTCGAGAACGCCAAATGGACCGGGGCGTCGACACCGACAACGCCCTCGCCTCCGCCCCCAAGATGCGCGCTCCGCTCCTGGCGAAGATTCCCACGGGCCGCGCCGCTCAACCCGAGGAAATCGCCGCCCTGGTGGCGTTCCTGGCCTCGCCCGCCTGCGCCTTCAGCACCGGCGCCAACTTCGACGTCACCGGCGGGCGCGCCAACATCGCCTGATTGAGTCGAACAGCTCGCCCGAGCCTCGAGTGAGTCCCTACGGCGCGGCAAGCCGCAGGCGGGCGAACAGGACCGGCGGGATCGCGGTCTGGTTCCTCCACGAAATTGCGTTGGCTCGCCCCTCATCGGCGTCCGCCTTCGGCAACGTGGGTTCCGCAATGCCGTCTAGGACGAACCCAGCCTCGAAACACGCACCGAACAGGGCGCTGATCGGCCGGTGGAAGGAGTAATGAGGCTCCGGTTGGCCACCCATTGCGAGCCCCATGCGCTGTGTCGGCTCAAGGTACTCGCTGATCCTGACCGAGTAGTCGCGTTGCACAATGCCGCCGCGTTCCGACTCCTCCAGCAAGAACCGGGTCGAAGTCGAGTTGAAGCACGGGTGAAGCACCGAGAACACGAACCGTCCACCGGGCTTCAGAACCTGGCCGAGGGCGGAAAGCAGCGGAGAGATTCTGGGCATGTCCATCATGGCCATCGTGCATACCGCCGCGTCGAAACGGCCTCGACCCAGTGAGCGGATCGAATGTTCGTCGGACGCGTCGATGACGCGGTACTCGATCCGCCCGGGGCCGCGGGAGCCGCGCGCACGGGCCTTGCCAATCATCCCTTCCGAGAGATCGAAGCCGACCACGTCGACGCCAAGCTCGGACATGCGCCGGGCGAAGTTCCCGTTGCCGCAGGCCACGTCCAGCACTACCTCGCCCTCACGCAGCTCGAGGAGCCGTTCCTGGTTGGGAGCGATCAGCTCCCGGTGCCAGCGGTTGCCGTCGCCCATCCGGCCGTCCCAGAACTCGGCGTTGCGGTCCCATATGCGGCCGACTTCGCGCTCGACCCCTTCAAACTCGTAATCGTCGACTTCGGTCATCGCCAGCCTCCTCCTCAATTCGTGCTCCCGGCGGCAGCCACTCTGCCTGATGGCGGTTCGTCTGTCGCTGCCCCGGCGTGGGAAGGTCCGAGGCTGCCATGGCCGACGCCCTGGGTCTTGCGAGCTTCGAAAGTCGTCATTGCGAGGCGACCGGCAAGCCGACAGCATCATTTGGCACCGGCGCGAACGTCGACATCACCGGCGGCCGCGCCGACATCGCCTAGGTCGCGCCGCTCCGCTACACCGCCGACGCGTCAATCACGATGGCCTGCGTTGGGTCACTGCCCGTCGCGGTTTCCAGTCATTTCGTCGCCGCAACCACGAGGTGCGTGGACACGCCGAGCAACGTTGGCTCCTGCTCGACAGCTCGAATCAGATCGAGCAGCTGCGCTCGCTTCGCCGGATCCGACATGCGCCCTTCCAGGTCGGTGGCGATCAGTCCCGGTCCCTGCACCGCATAGAGACCCAGTTCGTCGAATCCCACCTCGAGCACCTCGGCCTCAAGCTCTTCCGGCCGGTGAAAGAACGCCGTGGTGAAATAATTGGGAGGGCCTGACTGACCACGATGCTGCCCCTCCTCAAGATCGCGACGCAGGATTGGAACGAAGTTTGGGTCATCGATGTTGCTATCGATGAGACCGCTCAGGAGAGAAGCGAACCGGTTGATCGCCTTGGCAATCAACAGACCGCCTGGCTTCAGCACTCTGCACGCCTCACGCAGCGCTGCTAGCCGGTCGTTACGGTCCGTGAGGTGGTAGAGAGGCCCCATGAGAAGCACGGCGTCCGCGGTGCCATCACCGTGATCGAGTGAGCGTGCGTCGCCCTGGGTCGCGCTTGCCAGAGGGTGATCGGGCTGCGCTCTGGAGGCTTGTCGGGCCTGCTTCACGTGCTTCTCGACAGGGTCGATGAGGTGGGCGTCATAGCCCTGCTCAGCCAGCCAGCACGAATACCTGCCTGGGCCGCCGCCGACGTCAAGCACCGTACCCGGCGGTGCAGGCAGGAACCGCCGGATAAGCTCCTGCATCCGGGCAAACTCAAGCTGCCCACCGCCTCTCGCGAGTCGGTCGGCCTCGTCAATCCTCTCGTAGAACGAAAGAATCTCCTGGCCATCCGAAGGGCCCTGCCGTCCGGCCATCACCCACGTGCCTCGCCGTGCAGACGTCGCAACCAACCAGGTTACTTGGCACTGGCCATTTCCAGGATTCGCCCATCGCAGCGGTGAGTGCGCAGATCCTGACCGCTGCCAGGCGGATGGCAGTCGTTTGCCCACCATCGCCGCGCGAGTCTAGGCATTCGATCCGATCCGCGGCTGACCCAAGCAAGAAACGACCTGAACATGGCGCAACGAAACTGGACACAAGACTTCGTCGTCGGCCTCTCCGCCCTCGCAGCCGTGGTGCTCGCGACCACCCTGCTATGGCCTGCGGTGAGGGCGATGGCATCTGGTTATAAGCGCTACGCCTCCCGCAATTAAGCATTGAGCGGTCGGTCTAGAACAAGTCCTGGTGAACTTCCATAGTAGACCAATCCAATACGATTTAGCTCGTCTATCAGTGTCGAAAAGAGATTGTACATCTGCTCTTCATCCGGCGAAATGAAATCACCTCTTCGGAAAATGCCAATAGAACTTGCGTCTCTATCAAGCCTACCGTCGGCGTGCAGTATTGCCTGCCGATACTTGTTGAGATCAGAGAAAGCCTCACTTTCGACGTCGTTCTTGCAAGACAAATTGCATTCTTCAGCTATCATATTGCGATACTTCTCTTCCCAGATTGCATAAGTTAGAACTATCACGCTCCTACCGTGAACAGTCGCATTGAATCCGTCCTTTTCCGACTCGACGATCAACTCTCTAAAAGACCGAACGTATTGATAGCTAGCATCTGGGTTGTTGGGCTCCCCTCTGCCAAAGAACAGTCTCTTGTCTTGACCATTGCGTGCTTCGCTATTGGAATTTTCATATATCCGGCGCAAGTGCTGCTGCCAGTGGTGAAGCGCTGCTCGAATCTGAACATCATATCCATAAATCCCGTTGAGTTCACCGTATAGGTCCAGGAGGGATCTCATCTGGATTCTTCCTTCATTGCATTTAGGGTTAGGCAAGTGTACTCGTGAGCCGATATTGCACACGTCTAATGGTCTTCAGTTCTCCCAGCAAGTGCGGCTGAAGGTGCGGTGGTTCTTTTCCAAGGCAATCAGTGCGTGGCGGCGAAATGCGCAGGTTAGCCGCACACATCATACGTCAATAGGATCGTTGAGACAGCAGCCATCGCTCCAATTGGGTCGGGCTTGATTGGTAGACGGCTTAGATGAACCAAAAGCAAGAGCACGATCGCCACGCGAATCCTGGCACGAAGTGCCGATAGGAAGAATCTCGCAGGCACGGCAAACTAGCAGACGCTCTGGAGTCCTACGCCGCTTCATCCCGTTGACTGAGAGCCCACGATGCCCAACCCGAACGTCACCCCGCTCGCCCAGGACTTCGTGATTGCGGCCCGCGTCCCCGATCCGAAGCTCTACTTCTTCCACGACCCGAACCTGGCCCGGCTCGACGACGGCACGCTGATCGTCGCGGCGCCGCAGTGGGGCCGGAGGGGCACGGACGTGGGACGGTCGCTGCGGATCGTCCGAAGCACCGACAGTGGCGCCATCTGGACCGACCTGCCGACGCTGCCCTACGAGGAGGGACGGCCGTTCGTGGTCGACGGCCAACTGCTGATGTTCGTGCAGGAGCGGAGCCACCGCGACTTCCAAATCGTTACCAGCGACGACCGTGGCGAGACGTGGACCGAGCCGCGGACCGTCATCGAAGGGCCGCTGTGGAACATCTCGACGGCGCAGGTCATCCGCCCCGACGCGCTCTACTGGGCCATGGACTGCGACTCCGCCGGCATCGACTACAAGGGCAAGGTGATGGTGCGCTGGGACCGCGCCAGGTCGGCGCTCGATCCCGACGCCTGGTCGATATCCAACGTCGTGCCTCCGCCGGAGCTGCCGGCGGCCCTGACGCGGGGGCTATTCCCCGCGGCCAACCGGCCGCAGCTCTACAGCGGTGGGCCGTCCCCGTTCGTGTGGCTGGAGCCCAACACGGTCGAGGTCGGCGGCACGATCCGCGCGTTCGTTAGATCGAACATCGACGAAAACGCCACGGCGAACATCGCGGCCGTGCTCGACTACGACGAGGGAGCAAACGAGCTGCGCTTCACCCAGTTCACGTCCTGGCCGGGCGGACAGTGCAAGTTTTTCATCCTCCACGACCAGGCGCACCGCATGTACTGGATGCTGAGCAACCTGGTCACCAACTCGCAGGACCTCGTCGGTTGGGGCGACCGCATGCGGGAGACCAAGTACACCGGCGGGCCGGGCAACGAGCGGCGCTGGCTGTTTCTGCACTACAGCATCGACTGTCTCAATTGGTTTCCCGCGGGCTGCGTGGCGCGCTGGCCCGACAGCGTCCACCGCAGCTTCATGTATCCCAGCGCCGCCATCGACGGGGACGACCTCGTTGTTCTGTCCCGCACCAGTCGGGACGCCGAGAACCAACACGACGCCGACCTCTGCACGATTCACCACGTGCGGGACTTCCGCTCGCTGGCAATGGACCTGCGGCGCGGCGGGCTGCGGGAGTAGCGGCTCGTAGTGACGACCGGTCGCGGGTCGAGGTCGGAAGGCGCCCCTCCGAAAGCAGGATGCGGCCCCGAGGGTGTCATTCCGAAACGAAGTGAGGAATCTAAGATGCTCGACCTCGGGCGCCAGGGATGAATCGTCGGCAGCGCGGACCTGGATGCCGGCTCAAGGCCGGCATGACGGCAGGGCACCCCGAAGCAGTAACTGCGTGCGGTCCACTCTCGCGTCCCCGTGTACCCACTGGCATGATGGGGTCGCTGCGCTGGCGTAGAGCCGCGCCGCATGGAGTCGACGCATGAGGCGCCTGGCGAAACCGGCCGGTCGATACAACCTGATGCTCGAAGACGTGCCGGTGCCCGAGCCCGGCCCGTCCGAGGTTCGGGTCGAGGCCGTGCGCAGCCTCATCAGCCGCGGGTCGGAGATCGGCCGGCGCTACACCCGCGAGGAAGCCATCGATCCCCAGATGATGGGCTACTCGATGTCGGGCATCGTGGACGCGGTCGGCGAGTCCGTCACCCACCTCGACATCGGGGACCGGGTGGTCGTCTCGGCGCCGCACGCGGACTACGTGGTGCGGGACGCGACAATCGGTTCCCCCGACGACCGGCCGCTCGTGTATCCCATCGATCCAGCGGTGGACTTTGACGCCGCGCCCTACTGGCCGCTGGTCAGCGGGTGCGTCACCTGGGCGGTCGGCGAGGCGCCCGAGCCAACCGACACCATCGTCATCGTTGGCCAGGGCCTCGTCGGCAGCCTGCTGCTGCAAGTGCACAAGGCCAACGGCATCCGCCGCGTGGTGGCGGTCGACGCACTGGACCTGCGCTGCGAGCTGGCGCACCAGCTCGGCGCCGACGTCGTGATCAACGCCGGCCGCGAAGACCCGGTGCAGGCCGTCCACAAGCTCACCAGCGGCGTGGGGGCGGAGATCGTGGTGTACGCCGTCGGCGGCCCGGCCGGTCCCAAGGCGTTCGATCAAAGCCTCGACATGCTTGCGCGCGGCGGTTTGCTCCACCTTGTCGGTCGTTATGAGGATGCGCCGCTCCCCTTCTGGAGTCACAAGTTCGCCGGCAAGCGCATGTTCGAGGGCTACTTCACGCGGTCAAAGGGCATCGCGGAAGCCAAGCGGGGCATGGACTTGTTGGCCACGGGCACAATCAATACCGAGTTGATGACCACGCACCGGTTCGCGTTCAGCGACGCGCCCTCGGCCTTCGACCTGCTGTATAACCGCGCTGGCGAGACCCTGGGCGTAATATTCGACTGGACGCTCGACGACGCATAGTCAAGGCTCCGCGCAAGCCGCGAGCACGGGAGGCGACATGAAGCGAATGGCAAAGCCCGAGGGACGGGGCAACGTGATGCTGGAGGACGCCCCGATTCCAGAGCCGGGCTACGGCGAAGTCCGCGTCAAGGCCGTGCGCAGCCTCATCAGCCGCGGCTCCGAAATCGGCCGGCGCTACGTCATGGACGAGGCCATCGACCCGCAGATGATGGGCTATTCCATGGCGGGCACGGTGGATGCGCTGGGCGAGGGCGTGGAGCATCTCGCCATCGGTGACCGCGTGGGCGCCGTCGCGCCGCACGCGCAATACGTTTTGGGCGCCGCGCTCCCCGAACAGCAGGGCAAGATTCCCGAGATTTTTCCACTCACGCCCGGCGTCACCTGGGACCAGGCGCCCTACTGGATGCTGGGAGCGTCGGCGGTGCGCTGGGTGGACATTGCCCCCTTCGAACGCGACAACGTCATCGTCGTGATGGGGCAAGGCTTGGTCGGCAGCCTCATGCTCCAGGCCATGCGCGCGATTGACGCCGGACGGCTCGTCGCGGTTGACGCGGCGCCGTTGCGCTGCGAACTCGCCGCCGCGCTAGGCGCCGACGACGTCATCAACGCGGCCGACGAAGATCCGGTGGCGGCGGTGAGACGGCTCACCAACGGGGTTGGCGCAGAATTGGTCGTCTACGCCGTGGGCGGACCGGCCGGCCCGCGGGCCTTCGAGCAGGGCATGCAGATGCTCACCGGCGGCGGCACGCTGCATCTCATCGGCAAGTACGAGCATCAATCCCTGCCGCTCAGCTCCGATACCATCCAGGGCCGTCGCATCCTGGGCGGCTACTTCGGCGGCCAATGGCACGCCGGATCGGCCCGGCGTGCGCTGGCGCTGCTCGAATCGGGCGCGATGGACGCCGACCGCATGACGACGCACCACTTCCCGTATACGAGGGCGCCGGAGGCCTTCCACTTGCTGCACGACCACACGGACCAGACGCTAGGCGTCTTGCTGGATTGGGACGTCGAGGAAAGCTAGCGGGCGGGCGTCCCCACGAGTGGTTCGGTCGGCGCGGGGGCGTCGACGACGCCTTCAAGCGCGCCTTTCGCCTCCATCTGATCCCAGTGGCGGCGGAATGTCGCGTTCCACTCGGCAGTGCCGGGATGGAGCAGCATTTCCTCGAACGTGGTCGGGGAGATCACGATGCCGTCGCAACCGGCGCGAATCGCGGTGTCGGCGGCGATGGTCGTCCGCACAATGCCCGCCGCCAGATAGGGCGAGTTCTCGCTGCGCCCGATCACACGGACGATATCGCCAATGATCTTGCCGGCGTCCGCCCCAGCGTCGATCTGCGGCCCGGTGAAGGGCGCGACGAATGCCGCACCCGCCGCCGCGGCAGCCACGGCCTGGCTGACGGAAAACGTGGTCGTGACCATGCTCAGGTGGCCCTCGGCCCTGAGATGAACGACGGCGCGCAGGCCCTTCATGGTGCAGGGGATCTTGAGCACCACCCGCGGCGACATCGCCGTGAACACCCGCGCCACGCGCTCGAGCTCTTCGGTGGTATCGCCATCGACCTCTACCACAAGCGGTCCGTTGTGCGGCAGATTCAGATACCGCTCGATAACACGGATCATGGGACCGTAGGAATCCGTGAGCTGATCAAGCACAATGGTGTTGGTGACCAGCCCAACCACCCCGAGCTCAAGGTAGTCGCGTATCTCAGCCGGGTCGCCCCAGAGCCAAATCCCGACCGGGTCATCATGGCCCCGCGGGAACCGTGGCAATGCCTGAGAGTGGTCCATGCCCCTATCCTACGCGCGCACTGCGTAGATGAAAACCGCGCACAGCCCTGAGTTGGACGCCGGAGTGACGCCAGCCAACCGCATGAGCCGCTCGCTTGCACTCATCCCCTTGCCGCCCCTTCACGCCACATGGGCGCGAACGGTGGCTGTCGCCGGAATCGCCGCCGCGCTGGCCTATGGAGCAACCCGCGTATTCCCGGTGCAGCCGGCGGCCGGAGCCGTGCTCTTGGGCGCGCTGGCCATGGTCGCCGCGCTGGCCGGCGCCCGACCCGGAGCAGCGCTGGTCGTGGGCGCGTTCGCCGCGGTTTGGAACGACGTCATCGGGCTTCCCCACTCGCTCGCGGGGTTCCTGGGGCCGGCGCTCGTCATCGAGCTCTGGATGGCATATCTGCGGACCCGGCCCGCCAAGACGCTGCGGCGAAAGATCACCTGGGACCTGAGCCTGATGACGCTCGCGCTCGCCAGTCCCGTGGCAATCGGCTTCGCCGCGGGTCCCGGCTACGTCGACCTCGACGCAGTTCCGGCGTTCCGCCGCTACATCGTCGACTTGACCGCGATCGGGGTTGCGTATCTGAGCCTGCTGGCGGCACTCGCCGTCCTGCTCGGGCGCGCGCTCCTACGGCTGCATAGCCAACGGCGGCGGCGGCGGGCGTATACCGAAGACCTGACCAAGCAGAGCGCCGAGCGGTCGCAGCAAGCCACGCAGGCCGCGGCGAGCCCGACCCCGAGCACGCAGACGGACATCGCGATACCCTTCGTTCGCCAGCAATCGAGGCACATCCCCGTGGACCGTCCTCCCCGAACCATCGACGAGATCGACACCCCCGCGGCAATCATCGACCTGGATCTCGTCAAGCGAAACATTCAGACCCTCGAGGATTTCGTGCGTTTCCGTCCGGTGCACTCGCGCCCCCACGCCAAAACCCATAAGACGCCGGCCATCGGGAAACTGCAAGTTGAGGCCGGGGCGGTTGGCCTCACCTGCGCCAAGGTCGGCGAGGCCGAGGCCATGGTCGACGGCGGAATTGAAGACGTCCTCATTGCCAATCAGGTCGTCGGCCCGATCAAGATCGAGCGCATGTGCCGGCTGGCCGAACGCGCGCGCGTCAGCGTGGAAGTGGACGACCCGGCCAACGTCGACGAGATCTCGGCGGCGGCGCAGCGCCTGGGCGTGACCCTGGGGGTCGTCGTCGAGATCGACGTCGGCGGACCCCGCGGCGGCGTGCCGCCGTACGAGCCGGCCCTGGCCCTCGCGCGCCGCATCATGGACCGCCCCGGGCTCGATTTCGCGGGCCTCATGGCCTACGAGGGCCACACCGTCGGCATCGTGGACCAGGCCGAGCGCGATGCGGCCGCCCGCGCGGCATTGGCGCCGGTCATCGAGACACGCCGTCTCTGCGAGGCCGAGGGCATCCCCGTGCGCGAGGTCACGGGCGGCGCCACGAATACCTTCGACATCACCGGCACGATCAACGGCTGGACCGAGCTGCAGGCCGGCACCTACGTGACGATGGATGCCGGATTCCGGCCGCATGCCGGCCACGCCTTCACCCAGGCATTCTGGATTCTCACCAGCGTGACCAGTCGGGCGAAGCCCGGGTATGTCCACCTCGACGGCGGGCGCAAGTCGATTGCGTACGAGCCTACCGGCGTACCGGTCATCGACGACCCGGAAGGTCTGCAGATCGAGGCCGTAGCCGAGGAGCACCTGCACGTGAAGATGCTCGACGGCGCTCCCGATCTTCGGCCCGGCGATCAGGTGCGCGTGACGCCCTGGCACGGCTGCACCACGTTCAACCTGCACGACACGCTCTACGTGCTTCAGGACGACGAGGTCGTCGATATCTGGCCTATCAGCGGCCGCGGGCGGTTTACCTAGGGACAGTCAACCGGGCGTCCGGACATCCACGGCGCGCCACATGTACCAAGAGCCCACGCTGCGATACGGGGTCCAAGGTTCGCCGATGGCGGTCGCCTCGGCTGGTGACGGGGCGTCGTCAAGGCCGTAGGCGACCTGCATGCCCCGCCGCACGCCCAAGTCCCCGACCGGCAGCACATCCAGACGGCCGAGCTGAAACATGAGAAACATCTGCGCGGTCCACACCCCGACCCCGCGGACCTGGGTCAGCCGCTCGATGACCTCGGCGTCGTCACTGGCCGCCAGATTGGTCAGGACAAGGCGCCCGTTGTCGAGATGTTCAGCGAGGTCGCGCAGGTATCCGGCCTTCTGCCGCGACACGCCGGCGGCGCGGAATTGCTCATCGGTGGTAGCGAGCAATTCCGCCGGCGTGGGGAAGCCCCCATCCGATCCGTAGAGCGCGAGCAAGCGTCCCAGGATGGCGCTGGCTGCGGCCCCGGCAAGTTGCTGAAACATGATGCTGCGGACGAGCGCCTCATAGGGATCGCCCGCAGCGCGGGGCGTGAAGGGTCCGAATTTGTCGATGAGCCGCGCAACCACGCCGTCGACGCGGCGCAGGTGCCGCATGGCCGTGATCGCGGCGCGTTCGGCGGACTCGGTGATGGCGAGAGATCCTAAGGCGGCCGGGGCAGAGTCTAGCCGCGAGCCAACCGCCGCGCCCGGAATCCGACCAAGCCATGGCGCACCGTCGCGCTCACATGCGCCGGCACAGCGGCCCGCCGAGCCGTTCGTCAGCTCTGCCGGCCACGTGGGCTATGCCGGCGCGGCCTCCGGCTCGATTTGCAGATAGCGGCTCTGAACCCAGTTGCCGTCAGCCAGCTCGCGCCACAGGACGCCGTCGACCACCTGCAAGACGCCAGTCAGGCTTACCTCGGTATTGCCCCCAGCCACGTACTGGACCGTGCTTTCGTCGGCGTTCGGCACGTCGCGCACGTTTACACCGTCGCTGGGGATCACCACGGCCACTCCGGCGTGCTCGACATCGGCGAACGCGCCTCGTCCTAACCAGAGCTCGGCAGCCCAGTTTCCGTCGGCCGTTTCGCGCCAGGCGCCATCCGCCAAGACCACGACGGCCCCGGTGACCTCTATTTCATCGTTTTCGCGAACCACGTACTGGACCTCGCCAACCTCCAAGCCCGGCTGGTCGCGGACGTTGAGCACGTCAGCGATAACGAGCGCCAGGACCGGCACGACCACCGGTGCGGGCGCAGGCTCGGATGTCGGCGTCGGCTCGGGCGTGGGCACAGGCGCCGGACTCGGCGTGGGCGTTGGACTGGGTGCGGGTGTTGGCAGCGGCGGCGGAGTTGCCGCGGGCGTATTGGTGGGAAGGGGTGCCGGCGTCGGCGCCGGTGTCGGCGCGGCGGTGGGCGGAGCCGCAGTGGGAGAAGCGGTACCCCCAATGACTTCCACTGTCGCGGTGGCGTCCTCCGGCACGGTCACGGATTCCGTGCCAAGCCCATCGCAAGCCGCTAGTACCAGGCTGCTCACAATGGTTGCGGCCAGGATGATCGTCCATCGCGAGCGAGGAATCGAGATCACGATGCGTGCCTCCTGGGAGATTCATGAAGTCTAGCGCGTTGAACTCTAGTAACTGTAGCGCGTTGAACATTGGTAACGCCCGCATTCACCCCGGAAATTGCTTGGCGTATCGCGCCAGCCGTCCGATGGTGGTCTGACGAGCAGACCTGCAAGTGCAAGAGGGTCGGCTAGATCGGCACTGCCTGCTGCCCGTTAGGCGCAGCGGCAGGCCGCGCGGCCCGCCGCCCAAATCGATGCCAGCTCGTCGTTACTTGGCGACCGTCGACTGGGCGACGACCTTCACGCCGCCGATCGTCCCCTCAACGGCACGCTGGACGCGCCGGGCGGCGGTCTCGCTCACCTGGCCGGCGGCGTCGATCGCACCAGTCGCCGCGGCGGCAGCCGCCTCTTCGGCGCTCACGCCGAGGTCTTTCGCAGCCTCGATCGCGCCCTCGACCGCACCGACAGCCGCAACCGTAACGTCAGCGCCGACCTGGGCCGTCTCCGACACCGCGGCGCTGGCCGTCTCTTGGACGGCGCTGATGCTCGCCACGCCGGCCTCGGACACACCGCGCACGCTGCCGATCACGGCGCCCTTGGCCGTGTTGCCAACCTTGACGCCGACGCTGTCGGCGGCGTCTACGGCAGCATTGATACTTGTGGCAGCCGTCTCGGCGGCCTCCTCGCCAACGTCGCCGACGGCGCGGATCGCGCCGCGCACCGCGCCAACGCCCACCTCGCCGACGGCGCCCGCAGTGCTGGCTGTCTCACCCAGAGCAGTCTTGGCGACGCCGGTGACGGCTTTCACGGTCTCTTCGAGCACATCGCCGGTGCCGCGAATCACGCCGATCAGCCCGTCGCGCACGCGCCGCCCAACCTCTTGTTCGTTCATACCCTAGTCCTCACAGATAAAGCATCGGTGTCCTGAAAGAGTGTACTGCTCGCCCAGTAGACCGAAGCGGAGCGCTGATGCATGCGGCTTGACCACGTGAAAGCCTGGCGGCCCTCCTGCGCGGCATGCCGCGCCGCGCCCGGCAGCGTCAGCGTCCGAACAACGACTCGCCGACGATGAGCCTCAAGGAGCCGACCAGCTCACCCACTCGCTTGGGAGTAACGCCGTCGTGACCGGCGGGAGTTTTTTTAAGCTTTCGGGGTTTTCTTCGCCTCCGAACTTTAATAGTGGCACGATCCTGATCGACGCCCGCTGTGGCCCCTTTGTCGAACAGCGCGCACACCGCCCAGCGCTTCGGCTCGCGGTCAGCGACCCGGGCGGGCAGCCCCACGCGGCGTTCAGAGCCACTCCCCGGCCCGCCGCGCTCGCGCCACCAGAGCGCGCACGCGATCGGCGTCGGTCATGAGCGGCTCGAAGACGCGGACGAATTGCTCGACGCACGCGGCCACGTCCGTCGCCGAGGTGTCGATCTCCATCTTGTTCCGGATCAGCGACGCCGCGTGCTGGCTCTCGAAGCGCTCCAGCACGTGCTCGATGTCCCCCTCCTGCACGATCTGGATGCGATGCGGCGTCTCATGCATGCGGCGTCGAATCACGTCGGGGGTCGCCCGCACCAGGATTTCAATCACATCCGGCGCAAGGGCGAGAATTCGCTCTTCAGTGTGGCGCGCGAATTCCGTGCGTTCGGCATATTGGCCCTCGCCGCCGTAGCCGTAGTAGAGCGGGGCATAGACCGCATCCTCGAGATGCATCCCCACCAAGACGTGGTCCGGATACGCGAAAAAGCCCGGTTGCAGGTGGTACTCGATCTGATACCGCTGAAACATCTCGTGGAGCCGCGGACCCAACGCCGCAAACTGCGCCTCTTCCTCAGCCGTGAGCCCCTTCTCCGGCGGGCCCTTGAAATGGTCGTGAATCCCCGGCTTGCCGCCGAGCGTCGTCTCCGCCCATTCGCCAATGGCGTTGGCAAGCGTGGTCGTTCCGCTGTACTCGCAACCGGCAATGATGAGCCGCATAGGGCCTCTCCCGTTGTACCGCTGGGACCGAATACATTGGACCATACCCAGAGGCGTTGATCCTGTCGCCAACCGCTCCTAAAATTGGGCGAAAGCCGAGCGCCGCTGCGGGATGCCTTCCCTGGCGGCCGTAACCCACCCTGAGATGTCCGGCGCCATGCGCCCGAGAGGAAACCATGCCTAAGCAGATCATGCTCGCCGAAGATGCCCGCCAGGAACTTTCCGACGGCGTGGAGGTCGTTGCCCGCGCAGTGCGCTCAACCCTGGGGCCCAAAGGACGCAACGTGGCGCTGGGCAAGAAATACAGCGCCCCCACCATTACGCACGACGGCGTAAGCGTGGCGGAGGAAATCGACCTGGACGAGGTCTTTCAGGATGTGGGCGCGCAGCTCATCAAGGAGGCAGCGAGTCGCACGGGCGAAAGCGCCGGCGACGGCACGACCACGGCCACCGTGTTGGCGCAGGCCGTGCTGACCGAGGCGCTGAAGAGCATGGCCGCCGGCGCGAACGCCATGATGCTTCGACGCGGCGTTGAAAAGGCCACCGCAGCGGTGATGGCCGACCTCCGGCGTCAGGCGACCCCCATCCAGCACCGGGATGAAATCGCGCACATCGCCGCCATCGCATCCGGCGACGAGGAAGTTGGTGAGCTCATTGCTCAGGCCATGGACAACGTGGGGCGCGACGGTGCGATCACGGTTGACGAGTCCAGGGGTCTGGAGACCGAGATCAAGCACACCGAGGGCATGACGTTCGACAAGGGCTACGCCTCGCCCGAATTCGTCACGAACCGCGATCAGATGGAGACCGTGATCGAGGACCCGTACATCCTCGTGACCAACTCGAAGCCCACGCACATCAACGACCTGGTGCCCTTGCTGGACCAGTTGAATCAAGCCGGCAAGAAAGAGTTCGTGGTCATCAGCGATGAATTGGCGGGCGACCCGCTGGCCGTGCTGCTGGTGAACAACCAGCGGGGGAATCTCAACTCGCTCGGAGTGAAGGCTCCGGGCTACGGCGATCGCCGCAAAGACATAATGGAAGACATCGCCATCCTCGTCGGAGCAACGGCCTTCGGCCCCGAGGCCGGCCGCAAGCTCCATGACGCCACCCTGGACGACCTGGGCCGGGCGCGTCGGGTGATCTCCCGCAAGGAGGAAACCACCATCGAGGGCGGCAAGGGTCGGCCGGCCGCGATCCAGGCGCGGGTGAGACAGATCAAGGTGACGATCGAGGAAACCACGACGAAGTACGACCTTGACCAGCTCGAAGAGCGGCTGGCCCGGCTGGCGGGCGGCGTGGCAGTGGTCCACGTGGGCGCCGCCACCGAGGTCGAGCTGAAGGAAAAGAAATCCCGCGTCGAGGACGCCCTGGCGGCCACGCGAGCCGCGCTCGAGATGGGCGTCATCCCCGGCGGCGGCGTGGCCTTGCTGAATAGCGCCGGCGCGCTGGACGCGATCGAAGGCGAGACCTCGGGGGACGAGCAAGCCGGCGTGCGGGCGCTCCGCATGGCGTTGGAGCAGCCCGTGCGTCAGCTCGCCGAGAATTCCGGCCTGCATCCCGGGGTGGTCATCAACAACATCCGCCGCGGCCAGCAGGAACACAAAAACCGGAACTACGGCCTGAACGTCCTCACGGGCGAATACGGCGATCTCGTCGCGGACGGCGTGATCGACCCGGCGCGCGTGACGCGGTCGGCGCTGCAGAACGGAGTATCGATCGCCAATCTGATCCTCACCACCGAGGTCGTGGTGGCTGAGACCGGCTTTGTTCCGCAGGACCCGCCCGGTGGGGCCGCCGGCGGCATGGGCGGTATGGATCCCATGGGCGGCATGGGTGGCATGGGCGGTATGGGTGGCATGGGCGGTATGGGCGGTATGGGTGGCATGGGCGGAATGGGCGGCATGGGCTTCTAGAGCCCGGTCTCCAAAGGCGACTCCGCCGGACGGCAGAACCTGCCGTCCGGCTAGGTGGCTGCCGCGGCCTCCGCCGGAACTGCGTCCTCGGCGCTCTCAAGGCCGGCGACGAACTTCTCCGCCTCCATGGCCGCCATGCATCCCTCGCCGGCCCCGGTAATGGCTTGCCGGAAATAGTGGTCTTGCGCCTCGCCGGCGACAAAGATCCCCTCGACGCTGGTATGCATGCGCCGGTCGGAGACGACGTATCCCTCATCGGTCATATCGAGCTTGCCTTCGAACATCGCCGTGTTGGGAAAGTGCCCGATGAACACGAACATGCCTTCGACGTCCAGGTTGCTGATCGCGCCCGACCCGACGTCGCGCAGTCGGAGATGCGTAACGCCACGGTCATCGCCTTCCACCGACTCGACCACGTTGTTCCAAAGAAACCCGATCTTCGGGTCCTCTTCGGCCCGCATTCGCAGATAGGTGCCGGCGCGCAGGGTGTCGCGCCGGTGGACCACGGTGACCTGCGACGCGAACCGAGTCAGAAACAACGATTCCTGCAGCGCGCTGTCACCGCCGCCGATCACCGCTAACGGCGCGTCCTTGAAGAACGCGCCGTCGCAGGTGGCGCAGAACGACACGCCGCGGCCCCAGTATTCCTGCTCGCCCGGAACCTCAAGCTGTCGAGGCGTCGCCCCGGTCGCAACCACGACCGACCGCGCCTGAAGGTCGCCGGCCAGCGTCGTGAGGGTGAAGGGCGGACCATCGACATCGATGTCGGTGACGGTGTCGACCAGCATCTCGGCGCCGAACTTCTCAGCTTGCTCTCGCATTCTCAGCGTGAGCTCAGGACCCTCGATCTGGTCGAATCCCGGATAGTTCTCGACGTCGTTGGTCGTCGCGATCTGACCGCCAAACATTTCACCGGTGATCACCACGGTGGAAAGGTTGGCGCGCGCGCTGTAGATGGCGGCCGTGAGACCGGCCGGTCCTGAGCCTAAGATCGCGATGTCGTACATCTGCCCCTCATCACGGGCGTCCCGTGCGATTCTTGCTGGAATGCCACGCCGTCAATAATCGCATGCCCGGCACGCTGGTTCTAAAGGTGCGGCGGCAAACCGTTGTATTTCTTGCACAAGCAATATGCGGGACCGCCCACCATGACGCGGCGTCATGGCCGCGCTGGGCCGGAGGGTAGTGACGCCGGCCGGCGGCCACAGCCGCCTCGGAAAGCGCCTGTCGCGGCGGGCCCTGCTCGTGGGCGCCGGATCGAGCGTCGCCACCAGAGTCCTGGCCGCATCGGGCGCGACGTTCGGCGGCCAAGACTTCAATCGGCCGGCGATGGCGGCAATCACGGCTTCGGCGCAGCCGGCCATGGCCGAGTCCGTGACGGTTCGCCTGCTGGTGCTCGGTCGCGACGAGTCCCCATGGCCCGAGCGCGTGCAGGCGGTCGCTTCGCGCCGGCCGGAGATCGATCTCCGCGCGTCGCATCTGGCCCCGTCGCCGTCCGGTCTCGCAGGACTCATCGCCAGTGCCCGTCGCGGCGGTGAGTTCGACGTGGTGGCCGGCGTCCCGGGCACGCAGCTGGCCCGCCTCGCGCGCGAGGGCCTGGTGCTGGCGCTCAACGCGTGGCTCGGGAGCCTCGATCTGCTTCCGGCCCTGGAGCGCCTCGGGCGGCACCATCAGGCCCGCATCGGACTGCCGCTCAGCGGGTTCCCCGTCTTCGGCTTCGTCAACCCACAGACGCTGGACCGCGCCGGAGTCACCGAGCCCGGCGCCACCTATCCGGAGTGGCTGGAAACGGCGCGCCGCCTCACCGATCGGGAGCGCTTCACTTACGGCTGGGGCGTCGTGGCCGACGTGCCCGAAATCGAAACCGTGGCCACCTCGGCCGGCGGGCGTTTCTGGACCGGGACCCAGATTGCCTCAAGCGTGGGATGGCAGTGGTACGCAGACCTGATTCATCGGGAAGCCGTGTCGCCGCCTCCATACGCTTGGGATGGACTGCTGGCCGCGCACACCGCCCTTGCCGAGGGGCGAGTCGCGATGACGATCCGCTCCGGCTGGGTGCTCGACGACCTGGCGCCGCGAGACACACCGGACACGGAAACCTGGCAACAGGTGCCGCTGCCTACCTGGGGCGCCAACCGCCGGGCCGTGCCGGTGCGCGCGGACTACGTGGCGGTCGCGTGGGACGCAGAGCACGTCGCGGCGGCGGCCGACGTGGCGTCGCTGATGGTGACCGATGCCTGGCCGGCCCCTGGCGCGCGAGGTGTGCCCGCCTGGCGGCCGGCCGTCGAGCAGGTTGCCGCGGAGCGCGGCCTGCAGCCGGAAGACCTCACCGAGGCCGCCTCGGGCTGGCGCCGCCCGTCCCTCGAAGTGCCCGGGGCTGAGATTGCCCAGTCGCGGCTGCTGCCGGCCATCGACGATGTGATGGCCTCGGGACATGCGGTGGACACGCGCATGGCCGCCTTGGCCGATGAGCTGCGGGCCCTGAGCGAGGCTGGCGCCGGATGACGGCACTCGGCCACCGCCCGCGCCGCGGCAGGTACCATCGGGCCGCGGGTCCTCCGATGGGCCCAATCACAGACTGAGGCTGCGGCGTGCTCGCCATCGAGATCCCCTGGGACCCGGATCTGTTCGCGCTCGGCGACTTCCAGTTCACCTGGCACTCGCTGTGGGCCGTCATCGGGATCATCGTGGGCGTGTTCGTGGCGCGGCGGCTGGCGCGCCGGTCCTCGATCACCGCCGATGAAATTACGACGCTTGCCCTGTGGGGCGTGGCCGCGAGCATCGTGGCAGCGCGCGCGCTGTACGTCCTCGACAACTGGGAGCGGGAGTTCGCCCAAGACTTCGCCGGTATTTTCAAGCTGAATCAGGGCGGCATCACCGTGTGGGGCGCGATTGTCGGCGGAACCATCGGCGTGGGCGGCGCCGCGTGGTGGATGCGCCTGCCCGTGCGCACCGCGCTGGATATCGGCGCGCCTGGAACCATCTTCGGCATGGGCGTCGGCCGAATAGGAGACCTGATAAACGGCGAGCACCATGCCCTGGCCTCCAACTTCCCGTGGGCGGTGTCCTATACCCACCCCAATACGCTCGGGCAGGGTCCGATCCGGCCTGGCCTCGAAGGCTTCCCCGTCCACCCGGCCACGACCTACGAGATGCTGGGCGACCTGGTGATCTTCGCCGGCGCCCTGTGGCTCGTGTACCGCTACATGGGCAACCTCCACACCTATTGGTTCGTCGTCGCGGGTTACAGCGCGCTGCGGTTGGGCCTGCAATTCCTGCGCCTCGACCAAGACGTGCTGTTCGCCGGCCTGCAGCAGTCGCAGGTCATTGGAGTCATCGGTCTCGTCGTCACCGCGGTCTGGGTGTCCAACCACGCATGGCGCCGCGTCGCCGCCGCAAAGGCGCCCGCCAAGGCCGCGCCACGACCGCCGCGCCGCCGATGAATACGCCGACAGACACTGCCGTTCAGACGATCGGCATGACGTATCCCTTCGCGGCGATCGTGGGCCAGGACCGAATGAAGCTGGCGCTGCTGGCGAACGCGGTCAGCCCCGCCATTGGCGGCGTGCTCATTCGCGGTGAGCGCGGCACGGCCAAGTCGACGGCCGTACGCGGGCTGGCCGTGATCCTCCCGGCCATCACCGTCGCAACCTGCCGCTATCGCTGCGACCCGTCGTCGGGCAACCTCTGCCTGGAGTGCCGCGCCAAACGCGAGGCCGCCACTCCGATCGAGTCAACGTCTCAACGCGTGCGCGTGGTTGACCTCCCGGTGTCGGCAACCGAGGACCGCGTCGTCGGCACGATCGACCTCGAAGCCGTGCTGCGGGACGGGCGGCGGTCGTTCGAACCGGGCCTGCTCGCGGACGCACACCGCGGCATCCTCTATGTCGACGAGGTCAACCTCCTGGACGACCATCTGGTCGACACGCTGCTCGACAGCGCGGCATCCGGCGTCAACCGCGTGGAACGGGAAGGCGTGGCCTTTCATCATCCGGCGGAATTCATCCTCGTGGGCACGATGAATCCCGAGGAGGGCGACCTGCGCCCGCAGCTGCTGGACCGCTTCGGGCTTGCCGCCGAAATCAAGGGCGACAGGGACCCCAAAGCACGCGCCGAGATCGTGCGGCGGCGGCTTGCCTACGAGACGGACACGGCCGCCTTCCTGGAATCCTGGCGCCCGGCGACGAATGACCTGCTGGCCCTGATCGAGCGGGCCCGCGCCCTGCTGCCGGAGGTGAACGTCAGCAGCGACAAGTTGGGGCTGATCACGCATATCGCCAACGCCATGGGCGTCGACGGCCACCGCGCCGACATCGTCATGTACAAGACCGCGCGCACGATCGCGGCGCTCGATGGGCGGAGCGAAGTCAGCCTGGACGACGTGCGCCGCGCCGCGGAGCTCGCGCTGCCCCACCGCCGCCGCCGCGATCCCTTCACGCCGCCGGGGCTCGATCCCGACGAGCTCGACCGCGCGATTCAAGCCTTTCAGGCCCGGCCGGCCGCCGCCGCAGCCACCGAGTCCGCCGCCGACGGAACCGATGGGGCCGCCGGTGCCGCCGACTCGACGTTGGCCTCCGACCCAGGAGAGAACGGACCGCCCGGCGCGACCTCCGAGTCGGACCGGACGCTTGCCAGCGACCAGGCGGCGGTGGCGCCGCCGGTCAATGCGCCGGAGCGGATCTCGTTCCAAAAGCCGCGCACGGGTCGGCGAACCAGCGCAGAGGTCAAGGGTCGCCGCGGGCACTCCGTGCGCAGCCGGCCGATGGATCCGGACGATCCGCCCGATATTGCGGTGATCGACACGGTGCGGGCAGCCGCCGCCCGACGGCCGCAGCGCGGCGCACCGCAGATCGGGGTACAGGACCTGCGGGTGCACCGGAGAATGCGCAAGGTCGGCAATCTCATGCTGTTCGTCGTCGATGGATCGGGCAGCATGGCCGCCCAGCGACGCATGCAGCTCACCAAGTCGGCCGTGCTCTCGCTGCTTTCGGACGCCTACAAACGGCGTGATCGGGTGGGGGTCATCACCTTCCGCAAGACCGAGGCGTACGAAACCGTCCCGCCGACGTCGAGCCTGGACGTGGCCCACGCCCGCATGCACGAGCTGCCCACCGGCGGCCGCACGCCGCTGGCCCACGGGCTGGAGCTGGCGCGCCTCGTGGTGGAGCGCGAGCGCGCGCGCGATGCCCAGCTGCGCCCGATCCTTATTTTGCTGACGGACGGCGTGGCAAACGTCGGGCTGGCCGCGGGCTCCGATCCGATCACGGACGCGCTGCGTTCCGCCAGCGCCATCGCGCGCGAACGGGTGCCGGCGCTCGTCGTGGATGCCGACCGGCGGCACAATCGCAGCAGCTCGCTGGTGGAACTCGCCAAGCAGATGGCTGCGGCGCACGTGCGCCTGGACGCCCTGGCCGCGGGGCAGTTGACCAGCCTCATTCGACTCGCCGCGGCCTAAGCCGCCCCGCCGACCGGGACGAAGCGTGGGTCTGTCCACATCACGCTCTCCGCAACCTCCACGTCGGATATCGGTTGTCGGCCTTTCCGGCTCGGGCAAGACCACCGTTGCCCGGCGGCTTGCCTGCCTCGTGGATGCTCCGCACGTTGAGCTTGACGCCCTGCATTGGGTCCATCCCGACTGGGCCAAGCCGCCGGACGCGGAGTTCGCCGATGCGGTGCAACGCGCCCTGGCGGGCGACGCTTGGGTGGTGGAGGGCAACTATCGGAAAGTTCGCGCAGTGTACTGGTCACGGGTCGAAATGCTGGTGTGGCTGGACCTCCGCCTGCGGATAGCGAACTGGCGGGTGCTGCGGCGCACCCTGCGGCGCCTGCGGTCGAGCAAGCCGCTCTGGGGCACGCAGCGTGAATCTTTTCGAAATGCAGTCCTGAGACACGACAGCCTGTGGCTGTGGAATATCCGCGTCCACCGGCGGCGGCGACGCCTCTACACCGGCCTGGCCGCCGAGCTCGAGCATCGCGGCGGACAGGCGCTGCGGCTGCGCTCCCAGCGCGAGGTGGACGAGTGGCTCGGGAAATTGGCGGACCAGACTCCGTCACATCGCCAGCACTAGCTGCGCCGGAGGCGGCGGCGGGCCGAGCACCGGCAACAGCTCTCGCGTGTCGCCAACCGTTTGCCGCAGCGCCTGCGCACGAGCGCCCAGGTCATCGGCAACCGATTGATCCACGTAGCGCGTCTCCCCCGGATACAGGCCGGCATAGAGCGACTCCAGGTGCGGGAAATAGCGCCGCAGGTTGCGCATGAACCAGCGCTTCGGCTCCGTATCGAGATGCAGCATCATCACGCCCACGCGCCGCGCGCCATGGTCGTGCGCCCGCCGCATCAGCGCCTCGATCGCGTCGTTCGAGTCCGTCAGCCCCGGCAACACCGGCGCCATGTTGACGCCCACGTCCAGGTCGAGCCGCGCCAGCTCGGCAACGAGTCGAAAGCGCTCGTCCGGCGGTGGCGTCCCCGGCTCGATGCGGCGAGCGAGGTTCGCGTCCGCGATGGGGATGGACACCGTGACGGACACGCCGGCGGCCAGCGCAAGGTCCTGCAGGAGAGCGCCGTCGCGGCGCAGCAACGTTGACTTGGTGATCAGGCTGACCGGCGATCGGGCTGCCAGGAACTCACGCAGGCAGGCGCGCGTGAGCTTGAGACGACCCTCGACCGGCTGATAGGGATCGGTCGCCGCGCCAACCGCTACGGTTTCCCGCTTCCAGCGCGGCGATTGAATCTGAGCTCGCAGCCGCTCGGCGACGTTGACCTTGGCGAAGACGATGCGCTCGAAGTCGCGTCCGCCGTCGAGGTCGAAATAGGTGTGCGTCTGCCGCGCGTAGCAATACCAGCAGGCGTGGCTACAGCCCCGATACGGATTCAGGCTCCACTTGAAGGGCATGCCGCGCACGCGATTGAGGGCGGAACGGCACTGAATGGGACGGACGTCCAGTCGCACGGCACAGCGGCCTTTCGGTGCCCCTGCCGCGTGCCAAGAATACCATACAAACTACGAACATACGCGGATGTGCGTCTCTTCGCCGTGGGTCACCTGGCTTGTGCTGGTATCCCCAGTCGGAACGCCGTGAGGAATTCCCAACCGCTGCGCCTCGTCCCCTGCGTCGCTCCAGCGGGCGCCGGTGCGCTACAGACGCCGCCAGCGGAATCCGTCCGACGCGAGCAGATCGTCGGCGGCGTCGGGGCCCCACGTTCCGGCCTGGTAGGCATGCAGCGGGTGGCCGTCGTCGAAGCGCCACGCCGAGAGCACGGGCATGACCGCGGCCCAGGCCGCCTGGGCTTCATCCCGCCGGATGAAGAGCGTTTGGTCGCCCAGCATCACGTCGAGCAGCAGCCGCTCGTAGGCATCGGGGGATTCCTCGGCGAACCCCTGGCCGTAGCCAAAGTCCATGCGAACCGGTCGCACGCGCACCGAGGGTCCGGGTTGCTTGGCCTCGAAGGTGATCGAGATACCCTCATTCGGCTGGATGCGCATGACGAGACGGTTGGGCGGAACGCCGTCCGGACTCGAATCGCTGAAGAGCCGGTGCGGCACGCTCCTGAATTGAATCGCGATCTCGGTGGCCCGCTTCGGCAGGCGCTTGCCCGTGCGCATGTAGAAGGGCACGCCCTGCCAGCGCCAGCTATCGATGAACCAGCGCGCCGCGACGTAGGTCTCGGTGAGCGAGTCGTCGGCCACGCCGTCTTCGCTGCGATAGGCCGGTACCTCTTCACTGTGAATGCGCCCCGCGATATATGACGCGCGCACGACGTGTTTCCGCACGTCGGCGACCGTCATGCGCCGCAGGGCACGCAGGACTTTCACCTTCTCGTCGCGAATCGAGTCGGCGCCGAAATCCACCGGCGGCTCCATGGCGACGACGGCCAACAGCTGCATCATGTGGTTCTGCATGATGTCGCGCAGCGCTCCAGCCTCTTCGTAATAGCGGCCGCGGCCCTCGACTCCAACTTCCTCCGCCACGGTGATCTGCACGTGGGACACGTAGCGGCGATTCCAGACCGGCTCGAAGATGCTGTTCGCAAAGCGGAACACCAGCACGTTCTGCACCGTCTCCTTACCCAGATAGTGATCGATCCGATAGATCTGGGATTCATCGAAGACGCTGTTGGCGATGGCATGGAGCGAGGCGGCGGATTCGAGATCGCGGCCGAACGGCTTCTCGATGACGATGCGGCAGGTTCCGGGTCCCTGGGTCAGCCCGGATTCCCCAAGGCGCCTGATGATCTCGGGGAACAGACTGGGCTGGGTGGCGAGGTAGAAGATGCGGTTGCCGCCGGTCCCGTGCGCTTCCTCGAGGCGCGGAAGCTCCTCGGTGAGGCGGGTGAAGCCCTCGGCGTCGCTGGAGTCGCCTCGGAGGTAGTGCAGACGCTCGGCAAACGCGTTCCAGCTTTCCGGCTGCGGTGGACCGGATCGCGAGTAGCGCGACGCCGCCTCGAGCAAGCGCGTGCGATAGGTCTCGTCGTCCATGGGGCGGCGCCCCTGCCCCGCCACAACGAACCGTTCCGGCAACAGTCCATCCCGCCGCAGGTTGTAGAGCGCCGGAATGAGCTTGCGGGCGGCCAAGTCTCCGGAGCCGCCAAAGATGATCAGCGCCTGGGGATCGCCGGTCCTCGGGGCATCGTCTTCCACGCGCGCCGGTTGGCCGTCGGAGGCGACGGCGGCGGTGGCGGGGGCCATGTCCTGGGTAGCGCTCATCACAGCGTCTCCACGATAGCCATAAGCTCGTCGAGCGCCGACGCCGGCTCGTGCGCCACCAGGCGCAGAATCCGGCGATCCTTATCGCGCAGCGACTGCAAATCGCCTTCGGCCTGCGCGTCGATCAGCGCGCCGAATTGATACGCCTCGCCCGGAATGGGCACGTCCTCTCGGTGATCGCAAGTGATCTGCATGAATACGCCCCTATTCGGTCCACCCTTGTGCAGTTGCCCGGTCGAATGGAGAAACCGCGGGCCGAACCCCAGCGTGGTGGCTCGCCCGGTGCCGTCGCGGATCGATGTTTGAATCTGGCGAAGCCGGGCCTCATGCGCCGACGTGCGGTCGAGGTAGGCGTGGATCGACACGTAGTCCCCCGGAGCGGTGTCGCCGAGGAATTGCGTCACCGCCTCGGCCGCGGTCATGCCGGACGCGCCAGACACACGCAGGGCCGTCCCCGCCGTCGGGCCGCCCCCATTCTCTGCGAGCGGTGCGCCGCCAAGCACCCGCGCCGTGTTGGCCTTGCTCTCCTCGACGTTCGGCTGGTCGAAGGGGTTGATGCCAAGCACCCATCCCGCGACGGCTGTCGCAAGCTCCCAGCGCAAGAATTCGGCCCCCAGATCGTGGACATTGCCCATCGTGAGTCGAATAACCGGATGTCCAGCGGCTGCCAGCGCATCCAAACTGTTGATCGGCTCGTCGCCAACAAAAATGCCCACGAACACCCGGTCGTCGCCGTACACCGACGGGTCGCCGAGCGTCTCGCCGTCGACCGGGACGACGCCGTATCCCTGCTTGCCGGTGCTCTCGGCAATCAACTGCTCGATCCACGCTCCCAACGGCCCCGCCCGCGGCGAAAGCACGAGCGTCAGCTTGTCCCGCCCTCGCTGGGCCAGCACGCCGAGCGCGAGCCCCAGACTAATGGCTGAGTTCTCCTCAATGTTGGCCTCTTGCAGGGCCTGTCCGCCGAAGTCGACAGCCCCGGCCAGCACCGCCGCGATGTCAAGACCGATGAGCGCCGCCGGCACGAGACCGAAGTATGAGAGGGCTGAATAGCGCCCGCCGATCCGGGAATCGTTGAGGAACGTGCGAGCGAACCCCTCGTCCGACGCGCGCCGCGCCAGCGAGCTTCCCGGGTCCGTGATCGCGACGAAGTGCGACCCGGCGTCCGGCAAGTTGCGGTCCGCGTATTGCGCCCGAAACGTGGCGTAGAGCACCGCCGTCTCCAACGTGCCGCCGGACTTGCTGGCCACGATGAAGAGCGTGCGCTCGAGATCGACGGCGCCGCTCACGCGCCGCACGGTCGCGGGGTCCGTGGAGTCGAGAACCGTCAGACGCGGCCGTCCCGCGGCCGGGGGCAGCATCGCGGCCATCACCTCCGGCGCCAGGCTGCTCCCGCCCATGCCCAGCAGCACTACGTCGTCGATCCCGGCGGATGTCTCGGCTGCCCATTGGGAAATGGCGCCAGCTTCCGGCGCGAGCCGCTCCGCGATGCGAATCCAGCCCAAGAGGTTCGCGATTTCGGCTTGCTGCCCGGCCTCGGCGGACCATAGCGAGGCGTCCCCATCCGAGAGCCGCGGAACCAGTCCTTCCGCACGCGCCCGAGCCTCGGCATCGGAGATGTCCAAGGCGGTGGCGTGCATCACCAGCCTGGGCGTCGAGGTCACGGCTACCCGCCCAGCGCCCCGGCCTTCGCGTCCAGATCGGCCAGAAGGTCGTCGTAGGAGTCCGCGAATTTCTGGACGCCCTCGTCCTCCAGCTGAACCATCACCGCGTCGAGGTCAATGCCAAGCCGCTTGAGCCGCTCGAGCACCTCATTCCAGAACTCCTGGTCGGCGCGGACCGTCTCCTGCACCTCACCCTGGTCGCGGAACGCCGTCATGGTGTTTTCGGGCATCGTGTTGACGGTGTCGGGACCGATCAGCTCGTCGACGTAGAGCGTGGGAGGGTAGTCCGGGTTCTTGGTGCTGGTGCTGGCCCAGAGCGGCCGTTGCCGGCGCGCCCCGCGAGCCGCCAGCCGCTGGAAGCGCTCACCGCCAAAAACCTCCTCGAATATCCGGTACACGGCCTTGGAATTCGCGACGGCTGCCTGGCCGAGCAAGGCGCGGGCCTCCTTCGCCGCATCGGGCCGGCTCTCAGCCAGCGCTTCGAGCTGGGCGTCGACGGCGGTGTCGATGCGGCTGACGAAGGTACTCGCCACCGACGCCACGTCGTCGACGGAGTCGCCGCGAGCGGCGCGTGCGTCGAGGGCGTTGATGTATGTCTCGGCAACCGCGCGGTAGACCTCCTGCGCGAAAATCAGCGTGATGTTGACGTTGATGCCCTCGCCGAGCAGCGTTTCGATGGCCGGCAGTCCCTCGCACGTGGCCGGCACCTTGATCATGAGATTGCGCGAATCCACACGAGCCGCCAGCCGCCGGGCGGCTGACACCGTGCCCTCCGTGTCCCGCGCCAAATGCGGCGACACTTCAAGGCTCACGAAGCCGTCCCGACCCTGCGAGGCCTCGTAGACCCGCATCAAGATGTCGCAGGCGGCGCGAATGTCCGCGATCGCCAGCGTCTCGAAGATTGCCTCGGCGTCCAGGCCGTTCGCGGAAAGCGGCGCGATCTCCTCGTCGTAGGTATCGCTGCCGGAGATCGCGCCGTGAAAGATCGTCGGATTCGACGTGATGCCGCGCAGCCCGTCGTTCGCAATCATTTGCTCAAGCTGGCCTGAGCGGATGAGATCGCGGCTGAGGTAGTCGAGCCAGACGCTCTGGCCCTGGTCGACGAGTTCCTGCAGCGGGTTGCGCATCATGGACAGCGACTCCTTATCACGCACGGGCCAAAGGCAACTGGGGGACCAGCGGGCGGTTCCGCGCGAAGCGGACACCATGGCTCAATTGGAAGCGTAGCAGCGGCGGCCGCGGCGGCAATGCCGTTCGTTCTACGGCGAGAGCCGCTCACCGCGCTCGAGTGCCTGCACCTTGCGCAGCCGGCGGACATAGCGATCCTCCGCGCCGGTGAATTCCGCGCCCAGAAACGTCGGCACGATTTCTGCGATCAGCGACATGCCCACGATCTCCGAGCCCAGGCATAGGAGGTTCATGTCGTCATGCTCGACGCCCTGATGCGCCGAATAGGTGTCGTGGCAGATGGCCGCGCGAACTCCGGCGATCTTGTTAGCCGCCACGCACGCCCCGACCCCGCTGCCGCACACCACGATGCCCCGGGCGGCCTCGCCGTCCACGATGGCCTGTCCGACCGCGGCCGCGAAGTCGGGATAGTCAACCGAGGCAGCGGAGTCGGTCCCTAGGTCCAGCACCTCATGGCCGGCCGCCGCGAGCAGGGCGATGAGCTCGTCCTTGACCGCGAATCCGCGGTGGTCGACGCCGACGGCAACGCGCACGCATGCCTCCTGTCACCCCGGCGGCATCGCCGGCGGCTGACGCGCCTCTCAGGATACGCCAGCGGTGGGCGCTAGCCGTGCGTCAGATCGCCGGCCCCGGCCATGCGTCGATAGAGCCGCTGCTGCCGCGCCAGCGCCGCGCGGTAGATCGCTCCGTCGGCCGCGACGGGCATGAGCGGCTCACCGCCGGGCGTTTCGGCCGTGTCCCCGGACTGGATCGCGCCGAGGTGATCGAGCGCCCAAAACGCCGCGCCGCGACTGGTGGCTTCAACGGCCGACGACCGCGTCGTGGGCCGCCCAAACGCGTCCGCGACCATTTGCGCCCAAATCTTCGACCTGCGGAATCCCCCGCCCGACAGCATGACCGAATGGGACGACGGCAGCTCGGCGGCGAGCAGGTCGTAGATGCACGTGAGGCGGTAGGTCACGGCCTCCATACCCGCAAGCAGCAGCTCGGCGGCCCGCGTGTTCCGTCGCAGGCCATGGATGGTCGCCCGCGCTTGGTCGTCCCAGCCCGGACTGCGCTCACCGCTGAGGAACGGCAGGAGCGTGAGGCCGTGATCGTCGGGCCGCATCTCCTCCACGAGCGCGTCCCATCCTTTCGCGGGACCCGCGCCGGTCAGCTCCGCCACCCAGCGCACCATGTTGCCGCCGTCGGTCAGCGCGCCTCCCAGGAGCGATTGACCCGGCGCAATGCGGTATTCCCACAGGCCCGGCGGCACCGCCGCGATCGGCCCCGGCACGATGGCCCGCACCGCCGCGCTGGTGCCGAGATTCACCACCGCCGCCGGGGTGTCGGTTGCCGCCGTCCCAACGTTGCTGGCCAGACCGTCGGCCACCGGCGGTAACCAGGCCGCGTCGGCGAGGGCCGGCCAGCGTTCCGCCCAGGCCGCGGCGAGTCCGTGCAGGGCAGTGCCGGCCGGGTCGATGTGCCCGAGCGCGCCCGGCTGCATCCCCAGAGCGGCCAGGGTCTCCTCGTCCCATCGCAACGTTCGGCGGTCCAGCAAGCCCGTCCAGGCGGCCACCGATACGCCCAGGCCGCATGGCCGGTCGAATAGGCGGCCATACAGGTATTCGCCGAACGAGACCCAGCGCTCGACGCGCGTTATGAGCTCCGGTTGCGTGCGGGCGAGCCAGCGGAACCGCGCGGGCAGGTAGCTGGCGTGCAGGGGACAGCCGGTGCGGTCATAGAGCGCCGCCACGTCCCACTCCGCCCGCAACGCGGCGGCATCCTCAGCGTTGCGGACATCCGCATAGGTGTATACGGGCGTAAGCGCCCGGCCTGCCGCATCGACCCCGAGCACGCTCGACGCGAACACGCTGCAGCCAACCGCCGCGATGTCACGCGCCCGCGACCTGGCCTGCGCGAGCGTCTCGTCAACGGCTTCGACGACGCAGCCGCTCAACGCCTCAGCGTCCGCGACGACACCGCCGCCCGATGTTGCAAGCAACCGGTGCCCGACTTTCGCACCCGTCTTGCGCACTCGCCGGCCGTGCGCGTCGTAGAGCGCCGCGCGCACCGACGAGCTGCCAACGTCCACCGCCAGCACGAGCGGAGGCGCGGCGCCCGCACGCGAAACTCTACTCATGCTCGGCACCTGTGACGCGCCATCGCTTCACCCCTCCGTAACCGACTGGCCTGGCCAGTTTGACGCCCGGTCTTGCCGTGACGCGCCAACCGCGCCGAGGCCCGGGGACAACGGTCGCTACGAGGCGCCGGTTTCCTCGGGCGGCTCCTTCTTGTCCTCCGCCGCCGCGGGTCGCAATCGTTCGCTGACATCCTCGATCGCGGACTCGACGCGCCGGAGCACCTCTTGAGCCTCGGGGCGTTGCACGGCGGCGTCGACCGCCTCGCGGGCCTTTGCCCCAATCTGATGCACATCCTCGCGTACCCGCTGGACATCGTCCCTTGCCAGAGTCTGCTCGACCTGGTCGCGAGCCTTCGCCCCGATCTGATGCACATCCTCCCGCACCCGCTGCACGTCATCGCGCGCCAGCGTTTGCTCGACCTGGCTGCGGGCCTTGGCGCCCAGGACCTTGGCGTCCTCGCGCACACGTTTAGCCTGGTCGCTCTCGAGCGCCTCGTCCAGCGCCGCGCGCGCGCCCTCAAGCCGCTGCTGCACGCGCTCACTCTTGAGCTCGGCCTCAGCCTGACGCGCCAACTCCCGCGCCTTCTCCTGCCATGACTGCTTCTCGGTCAATGTGCCGACCTCCAGTGCCCAGGCTGCTTCCAGCAAGCCTACTCCTAGGGCGCATGGTACGGTCCGGTACCCGCGCACATCTGTGATGTTGCATGCCTATCCCGCGGCGCATTGCCGTCACCGAAGTCAACCATTGGCACTCGTCCTACGACGCTCAATACCTGCAGGTGCTGCGCGATCTGGAGGTTGACATTGTGGGCGTGTCGGATGCGGATGCCGACCTGGCCGCCGACCGCGCGCGCAGGTACGGAAGTCGAGCCTTTGCCGACTACCGCGCCATGATCGACGAGACCAAGCCTGATTTCGTCATCGCGCTTGGGCGGCATATCGACATGCCGGCGATTGCCCGCTTCCTGATCGATGCCGGGATTCCCTTCATGATGGAAAAGCCCATGGGCACGACTGCCGAGGACGTCACGGCGCTGGCGGACCTCGCGGAGGAGCGAGGGGCGTGGGCGGCGGTGCCGTTCCCGAATCGCCTGCTGCCCTGGGCCGTGCGGGCCAAAGCCATGATCGACGCCGGCGAATTCGGACGCATCTCACACATCGTGATGCGCCTCATTCGCCCCACCATGCAGCGATACCGCGAATGGGATTCCCCGTGGATGTGGGACCGGGCGCTCGCCGGCGGAGGCGCGCTGCTCAACCTCGGCGGCCACGGCATGGACCTGGCACGCATGCTCGTGGGGCCGGAGCTGTCGGTGGCCTCGGCGGTCATCAGCAATCGCGTCCACCTAGCAGAAGTCGAGGACTACGCCCTGGCCACGTTGCGCAACGGCGACGGCACCCTCGTACACGTTGAGGTTGGGTACACCTGGCCCACGTGGCCCGCGAACGAGAGCGACCTCGAGTTCAAGGTCGCCGGGGAGAAGGCGACGCTGCGCGTGGTACCCGACGGCTTGCAGGTCATCGGGCCGGGACGCGTCGACAGATTCCCCGGCGCCGCATCCGCCGCGGGTAACTATCCGCCCCTGATCCGGGACATGCTCGAGCGTGCGGGACGCGGCGATCCGCCGGCGATCTCCGCCAGGGATTGCGCAAACGCCATCGAACTGGTCCACGCGGCCTACCGGCTCGCCGGACGCCAGTAGCCCCGCCGAGCTAGTCCGGCAGCGGCAGGTCGATGCCGAGAGGCTCGACTTCAGCCGCCAGCTTCAGCAGCGCGTCAATGGCCGGCTCGAGACGGACCGCGATCCGCGCCGCCGCTTCGTCGGCATGATCATCGCCCGACGGTAGATGGATTTCGCGCGAGTAGCACCCGGCAAACGTGCAGGCGGCCGGGAAGAACCGCGAAGCTCTGACGGGCGTGAAGCCCATGACGCGCAATGCATGGCTTTCCCGAAAGCGCAGCGACATGCTGGTGATGGCCGGTGCCGGCTGCACGTGCAGCCACCAGGCACCATCGGATTCACGCGCGATCACGAAGCGAAACCGGCCGGAGACCCTGCGCCCGACCTCAACGGCGGCTTCGGAATGACCGGGGCCGGTGTATAGCTCAGGCATAACGCCCGAGTCTCACAGTTAGCGGCGCTCCTGTTGTAGGTCGCATGTCCGGCTGCCAAGATACATAGGCGAGTAGCGTGACAAACTTTACAGCGGCACGACGCAAGGAGAATGCCCATGGCCGACTACGCAAATCCGAATGCCCTGGTCGATGTGGCATGGGTCGCCGAGCACGGCTCGGACCCAAACGTCCGGCTCGTCGAAGTGGATGTGGACACGACTGCCTATGAAACGGGTCACATCGCCGGCGCCATCGGCTGGAACTGGCAGTCCCAGCTCTCGGACCAGGTCCGGCGCGACATTGCCACCGAGCCCCAATGGGATGAGCTGCTGGGCGCTTCGGGCATCTCCAATGACTCGCACGTCGTGCTCTATGGCGACAACAACAACTGGTTCGCCGCGTTCGCCTACTGGATTTTCAAGCTCTACGGGCACGAGACCGTCAGCCTGATGAATGGCGGGCGCTTGAAGTGGGAGAAGGACGGGCGCCCGTTGACGACCGATCCACCTTCGATCACGCCGGCCACCTACACGGCGCAGCCGCCGGCCGCGGACCTGCGGGCGTTTCAGCGCGACGTGCAGGACGCGCTCGGCGACAGCGGGTCGGTGATGATCGACGTGCGGTCGCCGGCCGAGTTCAACGGCGAGATCATGGCCCCTCCAGGCTTGCCGGAGACGGCGCAGCGCATGGGCCACATCCCCGGCGCGCACAACGTGCCCTGGCTCACGGCCGTCAACGAGGAGGACGGCACCTTCAAGTCGGCCGACGAGCTGCAGGAGATCTACGGCGGCAAGGGCGCGAGCGCCGACAAGGACGTGATCGCCTACTGCCGCATCGGTGAGCGGTCCTCGCACACCTGGTTTGCGCTCAAGGAGCTGATCGGATTGCCGAACGTAAGCAACTACGACGGCTCGTGGACCGAGTGGGGGTCGATGATCGGCGTGCCGATCGAGAAGTAGGCCGCCGGCCTACGCCCGGGCCATCACGCGCTTGAGAATCTCGAAGCTCCGGACCGTCGCCTCGCGGGGGTCCGGCAGCTTCGGGTTCATCTCGATGGAGATCTGACCGTCGTAGCCATGGCGCCGCAGCGCCCTGACGGCGTCCACGAGGTCCTGCTCCTGCTGGAGGCCGTCGAGCAGCGCCAGATGATCGTCGAGCTCGCCGCGGTTGTCGTCGAAGTGGACGAAGACCATCAGATCGCCTAGAGCCTCGACCGCGTCAGCCACGCTCTCACCACTGATCTGGGCGTGGCCAATATCGAGCAAAACGAACAAATTGGGATGCGCCACCTCCTCGACGAACTGCTGGGTCAGCGCCACGCTGGGCAGCGCGTAGCCGGGAAAGTGCTCGATGCCAAACTTGATGCCCAGTCGCTGCGCCTCGTTGGTGAGGTCCACCACCGCCTGGCGGTAGCGAGCCCGGGACGCCGCGTCATCGGCTGAGGCCGGCGGCAGGTAGACGAACTCCGCCCCGAGCTCGGCCGCCTCGGCTAGTCCGGCACGCACGTGGTCCAGCGCCTGCGTCCGCGCCCCCGCGTCGGCAGCCTCAAGGGCGGCGCCCTCGGGCATGAGATGTGCGATGGCAACGCTGGCCACGGGCAATCCGCCCTCCGAGTCCCACCCCGCGGCGAATCCTGGATCCACGTCGATTGCCTCGAAGCCCGCGTCCTTGGCCCAGGCCGCGGCCTCGTGGGGGTCTTCGGGCAGGGACCATAGGCAGGCGCCGATCCGCATTTCGTGCTCCTTCTTTAGGTCAGAAGATTGGCGAGCGTGTCAACCAGGTTGCAACGAGGCCTCGAGCAGGAGGCACGGGCCATCGAGCGCACGCAGGGTAGCGCGCAGACCGGCGGGAATGCCGACATGCTCCCTCGGCCCGAGATCGACGGTGACTCCGGCAATCGAGAGCCGAGCCCGTCCCTCCCGCACCGAGAGGATGTGGAATTCGTCAAAGGTCAGCGTCGTCTCCTGCTCGCTGACATGCATGGCCGCCAGCTCCAGTCCCCCGGTGGCGCGGCGGGCGGTGCGCTCGGCGGCAATCAGCACACGGCGCTGGCCCGGCGCCGCCTGGCGCAGCGCCGCGAGCGCCGGCTCGAGGTAGACGGAGCCGTTCATGCCCGGCGACTCGAGCGGAGTCTCGGGCCAGTCGCTGGTGGACGATGGCCGCGGCTCGACATCGAAGAACACACCCCATCCGTCGAGAGTCCGCGAGCCGAACACGAACGGCACGAAGTGATCGTGGCCGCTGAGGTTGTCAAACCCGTGGTCGAGCATTGGCGGAATGGGCATGGCGTACGGCTCGGTCACCGTTGCGGCGCGACCATCGAGCAAGGTCCGTCCCTGAACGCCGTCGTACCCCAGGTGGATCTCAACTTGCAGCGCGTGCCGGTGGGTGGTGGCGCCGCCGCTCGCGGCCGTGACAAACGCGGTGTTCCACGAGATGTGATCGCCGTAGACCAGCGGCACGATGACGACCTCGATGCCCGGCACCTTGTAGCTCGCCTGCTCGGGCAGGGCGTCATCGCGGGTGGGGACGATCCCGTCGGAAACGCGAATGGCATTGATCACGTTTTGGAAGCGGTCTCCTATCACGCGCGCATCGGGCGGGATGTCGGGACCGGTGAGCGCGGCGGCGACCTCATCGCTCCAGGCGTGATACCAGGCGAGCGTCGGCGCCGCCGCGCGTACGTCGGCCGGCACGGGACGCATGGCGAGCGCCTGAAGATCGCGCAGCCTGCGCTGGGCAGCTTGCACGGCAGGCGCGCCGCTGAATGGGTCGAGAGCGAGCCGGGTGGCGTGAAACGCACCCACCGTGTGCGTGCGATAGGCGTAGACGTAGAGGCGGGCCAGGTCGATGTCCGACGACGAGAGCTGAGACACGTCGCGGCGGCCGTCGATTGCCGCGACCGCGAGTTCTGAAAGGTCTCGGTAGCGTTGATTCATCAGCGAGAGCAGCGCCTTGGTCTTATTCCGGCGCACCCAAGGCGGCCAGGTTGGCGGCGGTCATGCGCTCCAGATCGAAGCGCGGCTGCCAGTCCCAGTCCGCGCGCGCCGCGGAGTCGTCCATGCGTGACGGCCAACTATCGACGATGTCCGCTCGCACCGGGTCGATCTCGAACCGCAGGCGGGCGTGGGGCAGCCGCTCCTGCACGGCGTCGACCATCTCCTGGACGCTCGGGCCGGCCCCGATGATGTGGTAGACGCGGCGCGAGAGCTTCCGCTCGTCAGCGTCGTTGAGGAGCTGCAGGGCGCCCACGACATCGTCGACCCAGACGACGGGGACGCGGGTCGTCGGGTACACGTAGAGGTCGTACGCGCCCGCACGGACGGCATTGACGTACAGGTCGCACACGAAGGCGCTGGCCGCGCCGCCCGCCGGCGCGTTAGGCGCCATCATGGCCGCAAGCCTGACGGCGCGGAAATCGAGACCAAACCGCTGGTGGTAGTAGACCCCCAGACGCTCACCGAGCACCTTGGTCACCCCATAAAGCCCCGCCGGCCACTGCGGCGCATCCTCGGTGATCGGCTCGGGCAGCCCGGCGCCGTAGGTGGCGACCGTGCTGGTGAACACCACCCGGGGCGTGCCGAACTTGCGAGCGGCCTCAAGCACGTGGCGCGTGCCATCGACGTTCACGCGCCAAGCCAACCCGGAATCCAACTCGGCCAGTCCGGACAGGATCGCCGCGAGGTGGAAGATGACATCGGGTCGGAATTCCGCCACGACCCCATCCACCGCCGCCGCGTCTTGAACGCTGCCGATACGCGCGGTGACCTGCGCGAACTCGGGGGAAGTCACGATCGGCTCGGCGCTGATATCGAAAGAGAGCACCTCGTCACCGCGAGCGACGAGCGCCGCGGCAAGACGAGACCCGATGCTCCCCGCACCGCCCATGATCAGTGCCCGCACGGTCGCGCGCTCCCCCGTCGAACCAAGTGCAACAACGGCCGGGCCATGATATTCATTTCGCGTGCGTCCCTACGAGGTTGTCGCGCGCACGTGCGAACGCGTCCAGGCACTCGGGGTTCGTCAGAGCGTCCCGATTCGGCACGCTCTCCCCGCGCAGAATCCGCGTGACCGCCAGCTCGGCCAGCTTCCCGTTGCGCGTTCGCGGCACGGCTGGCACCTGGAGGACGCGTCGCGGAACGTGTCGCGGCGACGCCTCACGCCGGATCAGCGTCCGCAGCTCGTTCACACGCGCGCGAGAAAGCCCCTTGTCGTCGCCGACGACCACGAACAGCGCAGTTTCCTCCGACGCGCCGCGCGGCATCCCCGCCGCCAACGCGTCGGCCACCCACGCGATCTGCTCCAGCGGCCGGTAGATCTCCGCGGTCCCAATGCGAACGCCGCCGGGATTCAACGTGGCGTCACTGCGCCCGTACATGATCACGCCGCCGCGCGGCGTGATCTCGATGAAGTCGCCGTGGTGCCAAACGCCGGGGTAGGCCTCAAAGTAGGCCCGGCGATAAGCCTCTCCATCAGCGTCGTTCCAGAACCGCACCGGCATGGATGGAAACGGGCGGCGGCACACGAGCTCGCCCTTGGCGCCGACAACCGGCCGCCCCGCGGCATCGAACGCCGCGACGTCCATGCCGAGGCCCAGACATTGGATCTCACCGGCATAGACCGGGAGCAGAGGGTTCCCCAGGACGAAGCACGAGACGATATCCGTGCCACCGGCGATCGACGAGATGCGGACATCCCGTCCGGCCGCGGCCTGCGTCCAGCGGAACGCCGCGGGCGACAGCGGAGATCCGGTGGAAAGGATCGCGCGCAAAGTTGGATGCGCCCAGGTTGGCGTCCGCCTGCGCATACAGGTTTCGAGGAATGGTGCGCTGGTCCCGAAGATAGTTATGTCAAGCTCATCGATCAGCCGCCAGAGCACGGCCAGGCTGGGATGCGACGCACTGCCGTCGTAGAGCACCAGGGTGCAGCCGGTGGCCAGACCGCTGACCAGCCAATTCCACATCATCCAGCCGCAGGTCGTGACGTAGATCATCACGTCGTCCGGGGTGACGTCGGTGTGGAGCTGGTGCTCCTTGCGGTGCTGCAAGAGGCTGCCGCCGGCGCCGTGGACCATGCACTTGGGCGGGCCGGTCGTCCCCGATGAGTACAGGATGTACAGCGGGTGATCGAATGGCAGCGGCGTGAAGGCCAGCGGCTCCGCCGCGGGGCGATCTACGAAGTCGCTCCACGTGACCCAACCGGGATCGCCAAGCGCCGAGCCTGCCGGCGTGACGAGCACGACCCGCTCCAGGCCAGGCAGCTCGTTTGCCACCGTGCGGATGGTGTCCAGGCAGTCGTAGTCACGGTCGCCATAGCGATAGGCCGCGCTGGCGACTAAGAGCTTGGGGGCTATTTGGCCAAGGCGGGCAATGGCGGCCTGCGCCCCGAAGTCCGGTGAGCAGGCGCTCCAGATCGCTCCGATGCTGGCGCTGGCCAGGAACGCCACCACGGCCTCTACGCCATTGCTGACCATGCCGGCAACGCGGTCACCCGCCACTATTCCGGAGACCCGCATGGCGTCGGCGCAGCACTCGACCTGGCGATGCAGCTGCCCGTAGGTGAGCTTCGCGACGATGCCCTGCTCCGTGACAGCGATCAGGGCGATGTGGTCGTCGCGGCGCCGGAGAAGATTCTTGGCAAAGTTGAGGCGTGCTCCGGGGAACCATTGCGTGCCGGGCATCTCATCGGGGCCCTTCACCCGTTCGGCGGGCCTGTCGTACTCAATGCCGGCAAACTCAGCGTAGAGGCCCCAGAACGCCTCCCGGTCATTCACGGACCAGCGATGCAACGCGGCATAGTCGGCGAACGTCCGGCCCGTTCGAGCCTCCGCCGTCAGCCAGAACCGACCCAACTGCGTGCTACGGCGAGCATCCGGCGGTGGACGCCAGAGGGGCTCGGGCTGCGCCTCGTGCTTCACGCCGACGCCTCACTTGATGGCGCCCACCGGCGGGCCCGATCAACGGCGGCGCGCCACGTGTCACGCGATACGGCGCCCAGATCACCGGGCGAGTCTATGACGCGATCGGGGGGACGGAGTTGGCGAATCTCCTCGGCCGTGCGCCATACGCCCGCCGCCAGCCCGGCGAGATAGGCGGCGCCCAGCGCTGTCGTTTCCAGCTGTGCGGGGCGAACGACCAGACGCCCTGCGATGCTGGCTTGGAGCTCCAGAAGCAAATCGCTGGCGGCCGCTCCGCCGTCCACCCGCAGCGGCGAGTCGCTCGGATCCATGACGTCGAGCACGTCCGCGATCTGATGCGCGATGGCTTCGAGCGCGGCGCGGCAGAGGTGCTCCGCGCTGACGCCCGCCGTCAGGCCCACGATCGCGCCGCGCGCCAACGGGTCCCAAATGGGTGTGCCCAGGCCGGCAAATGCCGGCACGATCACCGCGCCCGCGGCGTTTGGCACCCGGCGCGCGAGCACCTCGCATTCCGCGGCGTGCGAGATGAGCCGCAGACCGTCGCGCAGCCACTGGATGACGGCGCCGGCCACGAACACGCTGCCCTCGCGCGCGAACGTGACGCGTCCCTCGCGGCGCCAGGCGACGGTTGTGAGCAGCCCCTCGACGTCTTCCGGGCGGTCCTCGCCGGCGACCTGCAGCAGGAACCCGCCGGTGCCGTAGGTCACCTTGATGTCACCGGGCGCATGGGCCAGGTGTCCGAACAGCGCCGCCTGCTGGTCCCCGGCGACGCCGGCGATTGGGATGCCGTCCGCGATGCCCGCTTCCGGCGCCGTGCGCGCAATCTCACCGGCGGAGTCGACGATCATCGGCAATGCCGCGCGCGATATGTCGAACAGATCGAGCAATTCGGCGGACCACTCCTGGGTGCGCAGGTCCATCAGCATCGTGCGCGAGGCGTTCGACACGTCGGTGACATGCGCGCCGCCGCTGAGGTTCCACACGATCCACGCGTCCACCGTGCCCAGCCGCAGGGTGCCGCGCCGCGCCGCCTCGCGGACCGAGTGATGGCTGGCGAGCATCCACTCGTAGGCCGTGGCCGAGAAGTACGGATCGATGGTCAGCCCCGTCAGCGACCGAATGCGCGGATCCCAGCCGTCCTCCCGCAGCGCCTCGCAGCGCGGCGCCGTGCGCCGGTCCTGCCACACGATGGCCGGCGCCAGCGGGCGGCCCGAGCGTTCATCCCACGCCACCGCCGTCTCGCGTTGGTTGGTTAACCCCAGCGCTGCCAGGGGCGGGTCGCCGACGTCCGCCAGCGCCAGTCGTGCGGCGCGCTGTACGCTGCGCCAGATCTCCGTGGCATCCTGCTCGACCCAACCGGGCCGTGGGTGATGCGCGGCGATCGGGATGCGTCCCTGACCGGCCACGGTTCCGTCAGGCGCCACGACGAAGGCCGCGGTGCCGCTGGTGCCTTGATCGATGGCGAGGATCACCGCGGTGCCTGGGGCCGAGGGGTCAGGTACGGTAGCATTGAGTTCAATCGAGGTTGCGCGAGAGTGGTTCTCAGCGATAGGAGCCTACGCGAGGTTATCGCCTCAGGGCGCCTTCGCATCGAGCCGTTTGACGATGCCGCGGTGCAGCCGTCGAGCATCGACCTTCGGCTTGGGACCGTGATGCGGGTATTCCTGAATCACACCGACACGCACATCGACCCACGCATGGATCAGCGAAAGTTAACCGAGAAAGTAGCCGTTAGCTCCGATGAGCCATTTGTGCTTCATCCCGGCGAGTTCGTGCTCGGCGGCACCATGGAGCATGTCGCCATGCCGGACGATCTTGTTGGTCGGATCGAGGGCAAGAGCTCCCTCGGTCGGCTGGGGCTGATGGTGCACAGCACCGCAGGCTACGTCGATCCCGGATTTCGGGGCAAGTTCACCCTGGAGCTGGCCAACATCGCCACGCTGCCGATCTTGCTGCGGCCCGCGATGAAGATCGGCCAGCTATCAGTCATGCAGTTGACCACGCCCGCCGAGCGGCCCTACGGATCTCCCGGTCTCGGCAGCAGGTATCAGGGCCAGCAGGAATCGACGCCCAGCCGGGCGCATCTGAGATTTTCAGACGTCCCGAGCCAGAGTGGAGGCAACGAAACAGGATGACTGCCGAACCGCAACCACCCGCCGTCAACAACGACGATGAGCCGTATCTGGAGTCCTCCGGCGGCGTCGTCTACCGCGTCCGCCGGGGCCGAATTGAAGTGGCGCTGGTGCAGACGCAGCGCGGCGCGTGGGTCCTTCCCAAGGGCGCCGTCGAGCGAGGCGAGGCGCCCGATGACGCCGCCGTCCGCGAAGTTCTGGAAGAGACCGGGATCGTCAGCGACGTCCAAGAGGACCTGGGCGAGATTCGCTATGAAGTCCGGCCCGATCTCTGGACGGGCTTCGTGCCCAAGATCGTGCACCAGTACCTCTTGCTGGCACGCGGCGGCAACATCCGTCCTGACCCCGCCGAGCACGTGGAAGCCCGCTGGGTGAGTGTGGCGGACGCCATCCGCATGCTGCATCACGCGAATGAGCGCACGGTGATGGTGCGCGCTGAGGAGAGTCTGCGCCGGTCGGTGCCCGAGGGCGTCACGCCGTAGGAGTCTCGTCTCGATTCAGCGCCGCGATGTCCTGAAGCTGGGGGCCGCGGCGCTTGGCGCGCTTGCCGCGAGCGGCGGAGCGTCGGTTGCGCACGCGGCCCCCGTGGGCGGCACGCTTCGCTTGGATACCACCACCCCGGAAACCATCGACCCGGCAATCGTGCGCGATGCGGGCTCCGCCGGCTATGCGATCGAGGTCTTTGCCGGACTCACGCGGATCGACGCGCAGCTGCGGCCGGAGCCGGCGCTGGCCCGGGACTGGCAGGTGACAGACGGCGGCCACCGCTATCTGTTTCAGCTCCGCGACGGCTTGCAGTTTCACGACGGGCGGCCGCTCACCGCCGACGACGTGCGCTGGTCGTGGGAACGGGCGCTCCATCCCAGCACCGGATCGCACACGGCCAGCGTGACGCTGGGCAACATCGAGGGCGCCGACGCGGTGACGAGCGGCGCGACGCAGACGCTGCGCGGCGTGCGCGTGCTCGGCGACCAGCAGCTCGAAGTGCGCCTGGTCCAACACGCCGCCTACTTTCCGGCGCTGGTCGCCCAGGGCGCCAGCCTGGTCGTGGACCGCGAGAACGTGGCAAAGGGGCCGGGATGGTCCTCGCGTCCGAATGGGTCGGGGCCATTTCGGCTCACGTCCTTCAGGCCACGGGCCGAGGTCGTGCTGGAGTCGGCCCCAAACTACCTGCCGAGGCAGTCGGGTCCGTCAATAGTTCGCCTGACCGAGTTCGCCCCCGGTGAGTCGCTGCTGCGTTACGAGCAAGACCAACTCGACATCGTCCAGGTGGGTGGGGCCAACGTCGATCGATTCTCCGACCCGCGGGAGCCGCGCGCGGCCGAGCTGCGCCAGACGCCAACGCTCGCACTGACGTACGTGGGCTTCAACACCTCGCGGCCGCCGTTTGACGACCACCATGCGCGCCGCGCGTTCGCGCATGCGGTCGACCGTCCGCGTATCAACCGGGTCACCTTGCGGGGCCATGAGGCGGAGGCGCGCGGCATTCTGCCCCCCGGCATGCCTGGATATCAGGCGGACTATCCGGGCCTGCCATTCGACCTCGATGCGGCGCAGCGAGAGCTCAAGCTTTCGCCGCACGGCCCGGTCGAGCAGTGGCCGGAGCTCATCTTCGTGACGGCGGGTGCGGGGTTGAGCGCAGGCGGAATGACGCGTGCAATCGTCGAGCCGTGGCGGGACCAGTTGGGCGTCGACATCTCGGTCGAGCAATTCGATTTCCTGGAGTACTTGGACGTCGTGGAGAACCTCACGACAGCCGCGAGCTCGCGGCACGTCTACCTGGTGTCCTGGATTGCGGACTTCCCCGACCCGTTCGGCTTCCTGGACACGCTCTTCGGCTCCGATCGGCCCGACAACTACGGTGGCTTCAATGACGGCTTCGTCGACTTGTTGCTCGCCCTGGCGAGCAGCGAGCGGCAGCTCGATCGGCGGATGGCGCTCTACCGGCTGGCCGAATCGCGCATCGTCGAGCGCGGCGCCGTGATCCCTGTCGCCCACAGTGTGTCGCACGAACTCGTGCAACCATGGGTCACGCAGTATCCGGGTCAGCCGGTCGTGCGTGAATGGCTCACCGACGTTGAGATCGCGCCCCACTAGCCCCGCGCTGCCCCGCCGGCGCTTCCTGGCGGCCGTGGGCGTCGCGGCGGGCGCGACGGCACTGGCGGCTTGCGGCGAACCCGGCGAGCCCGGCCCATCCGGCGAGGGCGGCAAGATCGAGCTTCTGCTGCGGGAGCCGCTCACGCTCGATCCAGCGCTGGCGTCCGCGCCCAACGAGTTCACGATCCTCAATGCACTGTTCGAGCCCCTCATCACCGTCGGCGGCGACGGGCTGCCGGTGCCGGCGGCAGCGGCAAGCTGGGACGTGAGCAACGCCGGGCGCAGCATCACGTTCACGATCCGCGAAGACGCTCAATGGATGACCGGTGAGCCGGTGACCGCGGACGCCTTCGCCTGGGCCTGGCGCCGAAATCTCAGCCCGGAAATCGGTGGGGCGTTCAACTATCTCCTGTTCCCGGTGGTGGGCGCGCGCGACTACGCCTATGGACTCACCGGGAACACCGAAGCCATCGGGATCAGTGCACCGGACGACGCGACGCTGCGCGTTCATCTGGCCGAGCCGTCTCCCGGGTTTCCGGCAAGGGTTGCGGCACCGACGTTCTTCCCGCTCCCGGAGGGCGAAATCCGGTCCTACGGCTCCGGCTGGACCCGACCCCGCACGCTGCGGAGCAACGGCCGATACCAGCTGGCGCAGTGGGACGAAGGCCGCGGCATCACCTTGTTTCGGAACGAGCACTACTGGGGGGAACCCGGCCGCTTTCGCGAAGTCATCGTGCGCTTCCCGCAGGAGGACGGTTCACCACTGCTCGCGTTTCGCGGCGGTACGGTCGACGTGGCGCCGGTGCGCGGGGCGGCGTACCGATCGGCCCGCGCCGACGATCAGCTGCGCGAACGGCTGCGCCTGTTCGAGCGGGCCGGCACCTGGTTCCTCGTGTTCAACACCACCAAGCCTCCCTGGAACCAGGTGAAGGTCCGGCGAGCGCTGGGCATGGTGCTCGACCGCGAACAGATTGCGGCAGCCGTGTTTGAGGAGCCGACGCTTCCCGGATGGTCGATCGTGCCCACGAGCACCCTCGCCCGCGATATCCCGCAACCGGCGCCGGATGTTGGGCGCGCGCGTGACCTGCTGGCACAGGCGGGGTTCCCCGGTGGCGAGGGCTTGCCGCCACTGCGGTTCACCTTTCACGCGACGGACACATGGAAACGTCTCGCCGCATATCTGGCCGCAACGTGGCGCGAGACCCTTGGGGTCGAGGTTGCGCCTGACGAGCGATCGTGGCGCGACTTCCTGACATTCACCGACGACCCCGGCGATTTCGACATGTATCGAGGTGGGTGGACATCCGAGTTTGCGGACCCCGCCAACTGGTACGACGCGCTCTGGGTCTCCGACGTCGACTATCTCGGCGCCGGATGGCGGAATGAAAGCTTCGACCGCCACGTGCGCGAGGCGGGAGCGGCAACGGACCCCGCGGCGCGGCGACGCGCCTACCGCGAGGCGGACTCGGTGCTCGAGGCCGAGCAACCGGCCATTGGCATCGGCTATCACGCCGACGCCTACTTGCTCCACCCGCGCATCACCGGCTTCGGGCTGGAAGCCGTGACGGGAGCCATTGACCTGCGCGCCGTCATCGTCAGCGACGCAAGCTAGCGCTCCGGATTCGGTCCGCGTTCGTCAGCTGGACGCGCCACGAGCGCGCGTATGGCAAGCAACGTCAGTACGGTGGCGACCATGGCCACCGGGACGATGAGCATGGCGCCGCGCAGCGTCCATGCGTCAGCGGCGCGGCCGATTCCCAATGACGCGGCGATGGCGCCCAAGCCGACAATGGCGATCACCGCCCCGAGCATCGCCCCCGCATCAGCCGGTCGATGACCCGCCGCAAACGCAAAGAGTGAGGGAATGAGCGCGCCGCTGGCGACACCGGCCAGCGCAAGCCCCGTGACGGCCATCCATGTCGACGGCCCCAACGCCGCCAGCAGGGCCGCGCCCGCCGACGCGATTGCCGCGCCGATCAGCCAGGTGAACAAGTCCAGGCGACCGCTGAGCCATGCCCCGAGCAACCGCCCGGCAAATCCGCCCGCCCAGAAGACTGTCAGCATCACGGCCGCGGCGGGGCGATCCAGATCGAATTCGTGCTCCAGGAACGGTGCGAAGAACCCGCCCAATCCGGTCTCCAGAACGACGACCAGCGCTGCCGCGACGCCGATGAGCAGCAACACCGGCGACGCGGCCGCGCGCAGGACGCCGCGAAGCGGCGTGTGCGCCAGGGGGCTTCGAGCGGCCGGAACGGTCATGAACGCGCCCGCGACACTCGCGACCAGCAGCGCGCTCAACACCACCGTCGGTCGCCAGCCCCAGCCAAGAGCAAATGCACCGCCAACGATGGCCGGTGCGGCAATGGCTCCCACGGCAAACCCAAGCTGCGCCAGATTGAGGTCTCGCACGGAAGGCCCGGTTTCGCCGCGCGCGATCCAGGCCGTGATGGCAACCTCCGTCGCGCCCAAACCGACGGCCGCGATGACCAGCCCGGCAAGAAATGCCGGCAGCGCCGGGCTGAGCCCGGCGAGCAGCATGCCAACGGCCGCGACCGCCGAGGCGACGATGATGCTCGGACGAGTTCCGGCCCGGTCCGACACGGGGCCGCCAACCAGTGAGCCCGCGGTATAGCCCAGCCCGAGCGCCGCAAGCGCCATCCCCGCACCGACGTATTCGAGGTTGAAGTCCTCACGGATGGCCTCCAAGGCGGGCCCAAGGGCGTTGAAGGCGACGCCAAGCGACGCGAAAAACCACCCGCTGGCAATTAGGAGGCGCTGCCGGTTCACGAGCACCGGCCCCAGGGTCGGTTCAGCCAGATGTCGGTGTGCCCGCACGATGCGGAAGGCGCGTCAATGGGCGTAGGCGCCAACTTCGACGATGGATCCGTCCTTGCCGAATTCGAAGGCCGATCGGCTGGCCATGACTTCGCAACTGTGGGGCAACTCGGGCAACGCCGTATCGCTCAGCCAGAAGGTCTCCAACTCCATCGTGGAAGCGATGCGCGCCACTCGCAGCGGCTCGGACGACGAGCGCCGGGCCAGCGTCAAGCCCATTGCATAGCACGCTTGGTCGTTGGACAGCGTCACGGGAACCTTCGCCATGCCCACGGCCATGCTGGTGAGCACGTTGGCATGCGTGGGGACGGGGTCGATGGCATCCGTGAGCTTGCGACTCGTGAGATCCGCCATGCCGATGCCGACCGCGTTGCCGTGGGATTGCTCGGTCAGGCCCAGGACGGCCAGCCACCGATACTCGGGCTCGCGCGGCAACTCCGGCAGCCGCCGCCACATACCGATCACGTTGGGATCCATGCCGGTGCCGGACACGTTCTTGCCCATCCGGTCGATCAGCAGCAGATCGAGCCGGTCGAGCGGGACGCGGGGAATCACGCCGCGGGCGACTTGGAGCAGATCGCGATCGGTGGCCTCAAAGGCTTTCGGCTCGACGACCGCCAGGCGATGGGGGCGGTCAAAGGCGTTCTCGACCAGCGCCACGCCCAGGCATACCGGCCCCGCCGACAGCGCGACTCGAGCGGCGGCCGGGACGGTGACGGCAAGGTCATGCGCATGAATGGCTTCGGCGCCCCGTCGATTGCCGAGTCCGATGGCGAGCATCTTGCACAGACCGCTTTCGACGGGCCCGCGAAACGAAGTGTGCGGCTTGACTCGGCCGATGACGACGATGCCGTCAGCGGCGGCGGCCACCGCGTCCATGTGCACCGGGACCCCATGGTCGGTCGCGCCGAACTCGACCGTGTCCATGGTCGCTCGCACCGGCACGCCCAGCGCCGCTTCGCTAATCCCGTATCCGGCCAGCACCTGCGCTTGCCCGGCAGCCGTGCCGCCGCCGTGGCTGCCCATGGCGGGAACGATGAAGGGATCGCCACCGAGCGATCGAATCGCCTCGCTGACGAGCCGGACGACATCTGCAATCGGCGAGACGCCGCGCGACCCGACGGCTATGGCAATGCGTGAACCCGGGCCAATGCCCCGGGCCTCGAGAATGGCCCGCGCCTCGGCGCCGAGCCGCCGATCGAAGTCAGCAACCTCGGTGGCGTCGAAGCGCTGCCGGACCAGGTGCATGCGCGGCGGCGGAACGTGATCGTGGACGGCCACGCCGGGAGTGTAGCCAAGCCGCCTCGCCCGCTGGCGATTGGGCACATTCTGGTGCACTCTAGTCGTCATGCGCCTGGCGGTCGTCACCGACATTCACGGGAATCTCGGCGCCTTCTTGGCCGTGTTGGCCGACCTGCGAACGCAAGCGCCCGACCTAGTGGTCTTTGGCGGCGACGCAGCGCTCTTCGGCGCGCACGGGCTGGAATGCTGGCAGCGACTGCTGGACCTCGGGTGGCCCTCGGTGCAGGGCAATACGGACCGCTATCTGGTGAATCCTCATCCGGTCTTGCGCGGGTTGCGCGAGACCTCGCCCGCGGCAGCCGACCACCTCGAGCGCAACGTGGCGTGGACGCGCGCGCAACTGGGCGATCGGCTGGTCGAACGCATGGCCTCGATGCGCACCGTAGTGCGCATGCCGTCGGCCGCGGGGCCGTTGGTGGTGGTTCATGCCGCGCCCGGCAATGACGAGGCTGGGATCCACCCCGATGCATCGGACGAGCAACTGAGTCCCCGGATCGCGGCGGTGGACGCGACGGTCCTGGTCTGCGGCCACACGCACCGCGCCTTCGTGCGCCACGTGGGGCGCCTGCTCGTCGTGAATTGCGGCTCGGTGGGCCGAACCTACGACGGTCAGCCCGGGCAAGGCACCTACGCAGTGCTGGACGACGCGTCGGGCCGCTGGTCGGCCACCCTGCGGCGCATTCCGTACGACGCGCGCGCGGCGCACCGTGACACGCGCGCCCGGGGCGTGCCCTTGTCCGAGCCGTTTCTGGCGTCGCTGCTGACGGCGCGCGATCCCGCCGCCTAAGCTCGTGCGACGGCTTGCCACCTGCTTGGGATTCGACCACGACACGGTCACCCGGACTACGTAGCGCGTTGTCCACCGTTCTGCGGTACCGCGGCCTGTGGGCGGGCTTAGGGCTGACGGCGGCCTTTGTGGCACTCCTCGTAACCGTCGAGCCGGCGCGTCTCGCGGTCCACAACGTGCTCAGCGGGTTGCGCGTTCAACCCATCCGCATCGAGTCCAGCAGCGAGGCCCCTTCCGTCGTCCCAACGCCAGGGGACGCCGGCACGCTGCAGCCGGACACCTTCGTCATCACCGAAATCGAGGCGCCGGTCGCCGTGACCATTGGCGCGGCCGAGCCGCTGCCGCCGCTCTCGTTCGAGCCGTTCATCCTCGACCCGCCACCCGGCTTTGGGCCGGCGGACGAGTACACCTTGCAACAGGGCGGCTCATGGCGCGTCGACATCGACTTTGAGAAGCTCCAGAGCTTCCTGGCGGGAGCGGAAGTGCGCGTCCCGCTGCCGGAGAACCTTCGCACGCGCGCGGCGACGGTTCGGGGTCCCGAGATTCTCGTCACAAGATGGGCCAGCAACGCCTCAACCGGCGATCCTCTGGTGCTCGTGCAATTCGCCGCCCCGCGAATCACGGCGCCGCCGGAGGTGGATCTCGAGCTGATCAGCCGGGCGCTCGTGCGCGAGTTCCTGCCGCCCGTGCTGGCGCGCCGCATCGATATCAACGAGATCGCGCTCTATCGTGACGTCCTCGGCCTTGAGCCCCTCGACGACGGCGCGCAGCCGCAATGGCTAAGGCTCCCGGGCGGCACGTCGCTCCTCTACTGGCGGGCGGACGGATCCTACGCCGCGCTCGTGGGTCCGCTGGACCGTGCCGCGCTCATGCGACTGGCCGGATTCGAGCCCGGAGCGTAGGGCGTGAACCACGAGGCCATTCGCGCAACCGCTCTGCACAAGTCGTTCGGCGACACCCATGCGGTGCGCGGTATCGATCTCAAGGTTCGTCGGGGCGAGGTGTTTGGATTCCTCGGTCCCAACGGGGCGGGCAAGAGCACCGTGGTGAAGATCATCCTCGGCCTGGTAAAGGCAACCGCCGGCGAGGTGACCGTGCTGGGCCATCGCGCGGGCAGCCTCACCGCACGGCGGCAAATCGGTTTCCTGCCCGAGATGTTTCGCTTCCACGAGTGGATGCACGCGTCGGAGTTCCTTGAGTTCCACGGGCGGCTCGCCGGCCTGACGCGGGAGACCCGCCGCCGCCGCGCGAGCGAGATGCTCGATCTGGTTGGGCTCGCACCGCGCCGTCGCGACCGCCTCGCCACGTTCTCCAAGGGCATGCTGCAGCGCATTGGGCTGGCGCAGGCCCTGCTGGCGGAGCCTCCGCTGGTCGTGCTGGACGAGCCGACCTCCGCGCTCGATCCGATCGGCCGGCGTGACGTGCGCGACATCATTCGCGATCTTCGCGCCGCCGGCACGACGGTCTTCTTGAACTCGCATCTGCTCTCCGAAGTCGAGCAAGTGTGCGACCGGGTCGCCATCATCAACCGCGGTCAGATCGTCGCCGCGGGCGACTTGCGTGAGCTGCTGGAAGTGCGCGAAGTGGAGCTTCGCCTGGGCGATGGCGCCGAGGCGGCCCTGCACGCGGCCGGGCTCACGCCGGTAGCACGGGGATCTGCCGTCGGGCGCTACACGCTCACGGCGCGCGGCGACGACGAAATCGCGCGAATCAGCGCCCATTTGGCGAGCGTCGGCGTTCCCATCTATGAGATCCACAGCCGTTCCGACAGCCTGGAGGATCTGTTCGTGCGCCTGGCGGACGCAACCGACCAGTGAACCTCTGGGTGGTTGCCGATCACACGCTGCGCGAAGCCGTGCGCCGCCGGGTGGTGCTCGCGGCCGCCGTCGTCATCGGCGGCTTTCTCGCGCTCTACGCCGTCGGCGTATGGTTCGGTTACCGCGACATCTCCAACGATCCCAATCTCACCGCATCGATGCGGCAGGTGATCGCGGGCTTCATGCTGCAGGGCGGCATGTGGAGCCTGAATTTCGTGGCATCGCTGCTCGCCGTCTTCCTTGCGGTGGGGTCCATCTCGGGCGAGATCGACCAGGGCACCATGCATGCCGTGGCGGCGCGTCCCGTGCGTCGCGCCCAGATCGTGCTGGGCAAGTTTCTCGGCAATCTGATGCTGCTCACGGTGTTCATCGGAGTCTCGACGTCAATCATGATCGCCACTGTCGCCATCATTACCGGGCAGTACCCCGAGCGCGCCTGGCTGGCGCCGTTCGTAATGTTGTTTGCCGCCGCTGTTCTATTGGCCGTCACCATCGCCGGCAGCACCCGATTCGGCACGCTGGCCAACGGCGTGGTGGCCTTCACGCTCTACGCGGTTGCGCTCGTGGGCGGTGTTATCGAGCAGATCGGAGGCTTGCTCGAGAATCCCGTGACATTCGACATCGGCATTGCAACCAGCGTGCTGCTGCCCACGCGGGCGCTCTGGGACCTCGCCAGCGCGCAGCTGGCCCAGGAATCGGCGTCGATGACGAATTTGACCGCGGGGCCGTTTGGCTCATTGAATCCGCCATCGGGCTGGATGCTGCTGGTGGCCACGCTGCATGTGCTGGCGATGCTGGCCTACGCCATCCGCGCCTTCCAGCATCGGGACATCTGAGCCGCCCCACTACAATGCCGGCCATGCAGGCGCTAGTGGATGGGCGACATGGCTGATCCGGTGCGGATTGCGGCGGTGGGCTGCGGCAAGCACCTGGTTTCGCGCTTGGCGCCCGCAATTGCCGGCACCCCCGACCTGCGGCTCACGGCGGCTGTGGATACCGATCCTGCCGCGGCGCGGCAGGTCGCGCACGACGGGGTCGAGGTGTTTCACGACGCCGAGTCCATGGCGGCAAGCGGAGTAGCCGACGCGGCCGTGATCGCCGTTCCGCACGACGCGCTGGCGGACACTGCCCTGACGTGTGTCGAGGCCGGTCTGCACGTTCTTGTGGAGAAGCCCCTGGCGCGCAACCGTCCCGAAGCCGAACGAGTCGCGGCGGCGGCGCACGAGCACGGCGTCGTCGTAATGCCCGGTTACTGTCTCCGATTCCACCCCGCCCGCACGCACATGCGCGACCTGCTGGCACGCGGGCTGACCGGCGAGATCGTCAGCATCGTCGCCTTCAAGGGCGGTCCGCCGCTCGAGGGTTGGTTGGCGGAGCCCGAGCGCGGCGGCGGACAGCTCGCCTTCGTCGGCAGCCACCTCGTCGACCAAGTGCTCTGGCTGCACCGTGCGCGGGTCGTGAGCGTGAGCGCCCGCATCGTGCATCGCGACGACACGGGCAGCGACGAAACGTCGTCGATCCTCATGACCTTCGATGACGGCGTGACCGCAGCCCTCGTGGTGTCGCAGGCCTCGGCAGCGCACGGCGACGTCATCGACGTGATTGGCCGCCTCGGCCGCCTGCGCAGCGATGTCTTTGCGGCGACGATCGAGGTGAACGCCACCGCGAGCCGCACCTTCGACCAGCCCGCCACGCTGCATCAATTTGGGGATGCCTGGCAGGCCATGTTCGACGGCGAGATGGCGGAGTTTGCGCGGGCGGTGCGCCATCGATCCGCGCCCGCCGTCACCGGCTTGGATGCCATCCGTACGCTCGCCGTGCTGGACGCCGTGCGCGATGCGGCCGCTTCCGGCGGGCCGGTCGCGGTCGACGATCCGTGGGATGGACACGGCGCGCGAGCCGCGGCCCGCCCCGGGACCGCACGCCTACGCCTGCAGTTCACCTATCCCGCCGACAAGATCCAGTCCCCCATCGTCTACGAGCTGGTGCGGCGATTCGACTTGCGACTCAATATTCGCCGCGCCGACATCGACGCGGGAATCGGTTGGATCCAGCTGCTGCTCGAAGGCGAGCATGACGAACTTGACGCCGCCGTCGCTTGGGCCGAGGCGCAGGGAATTCGCGTGGATCCCGTGGAGGGCGAGATCGTCAGCGGCTAGCGGTCGGGATTGCCCAGCACTGCCCGATAGAACGCCGCCGTGGCCTGGGCAATGCGGTCATGGGTGAATTTCGCCAGTACGCGCGACCTCCCAGCCTCGGCCAAGCGCGCGCGGCTCTCGACGTTGTCGCGCAATTGGCCCATCGCCTCGCGTAGAGCGTCCACGTCGGCGGCGGGGACCACCCGTCCCGCCTCGCCGACAACCGCCGGCAGCTCTCCCGCATCCGAGACGATCACCGGCACGCCGCACGCCATGGCTTCGATGGCTGCGCGTCCGAACTGCTCCGTCCAGCCCCACCGCCCCAGGGTCGGCAATACCAAAACGTCAAGCCCCCGGTAGAACTCCGGCATCGCCGCGCTGGGCAGCGCGCCCAACAGACGCACGCGGGCATCGCCGGCGGTGTGCTGGCGTAGCGGCTCATGCAGCGGTCCGGCGCCGGCGATCAGCAGCTCCAGGCCGTCACCCAGCGGACGAACGGCCTCGACCAGCAGCTCCACGCCCTTGGCCTCCACCAGCCGACCGGCAAATCCGATACGAAATGGGCTCCCACTCGCAGAGGCGGGACCGGGCGCGAACAGCTCCGGGTCCACGCCGAACTGGGGGATGACGTCCAACCGGCCGTCGAATCCCTTGGACCGCAGCACGCTCGCCGCCGTCGCCGTTCCCGCAATGCCCGCGGCGCGGCCGAACACGTAGCGCTCGAGCCACCCGAATGGCGGGGGATACCGGCGCCGGATGTTTTGCCAGGCGAAGAAGACCACGCGCGCGCCGCGGGCCCGTGCCACACGGCACGCATGCGCCGTCGCCGCGTTGTAGGGCTCCTCGTCGATGTGAACGATGTCAGGCTGGAACTCTTGCACCGCGCCGGAAAGTCCGGGCCACCAGTGCAAGTGAAACCGGCCGTTCAGCCGGAGAGCCTGATGGCGCAAGCGATAGGCGCTCGGTGTCACAGGTTCAGCGCGCTGCCGCCGACCATTCTCAATCCATGACTCGGGGGCCAGCGCGAGAAGCTCGATCCCCGGCTGCGCGCCCAGGGCCTCGAGCTTGGCGTGGTAGGCGCCGACGACCAGCGCCTTCGACGCCATGAGGACTCTCATCCCGCCGCCTTGGCGTACACCGCCATGGTGGCTTCGGCGGCGCGCTCCCAGGTGAACCGGCGCGCCCGTGCAAGCCCCGCGTCCCGCAGCGACGCTGCACGGGTTGGATCGCTCAGCACGTCCGCCACGCTTGTCCGCCAGCCCTCAACGTCATCGGGGGCCGCAAAAAGGGCGGCACCGCCCAACACCTCGGGAATTGAGGTCGCGTCCGAAGCCACGACCGGCACGCCGCACGCCATGGCTTCCAGCGGATCCAGCCCGAAGCCCTCATTGCGCGAGGGAAACACGAAGACCTCGGCGGAGCGGTAGAGCCCAGCCTTGTCGACCTCAGGCACTTCCCCAAGCACATGCAGCCAGGGGGCATCGCGATGATTTCGGAACCAGTCCACGTATACCGAACTCCCAGGGCGGGGCGCGCGTCCGGCCACCGCGAGCGAGACACCGGTCGCCGCCCAGATCTCCGGCCAAGCCTGGAGCAGCACACCCAGATTCTTCCGCGCATCGAGAGCGCCGAGGTACAGGGCGAAGCGCTCGGGTAGGCCGAACTGCTGCCGGATCGCCCCGTCGCGATGGTCGGGCGTCGGCGTGAGGCTGGCCGCGATCCCGTTGTGGACGACATCGATCCGAGCGGCCGGCACGCCGAGCAGCTTGACCAGGTCACGCCTGGTCCAGTCGGACACCGCGATCACGTGGCGGGTACGCCGCAGGCCGATACGCGTCAGCGCGTTGTAGAGCCGCCGCAGTCCGCGAGCGCCGTACTCGGGCAACACGAAGTGGATGGCGTCGTGCGCGGTGACGATGGTCCGCGGGACGGCGACCGGCGGCGCGAGATGGGGCGCGTGAAGCACCGCCCCGGAGCAACACGCGGCCGCGGGCCACGCCACCTGCTCCCACCAGACCTTACCGACGCGTCCCCGCAACCGCCTGCCGGGCGTGCGTTCGACGATCGCGATGTCGGGGTATCCCGCCCGCAGCGCCGCGACCAGATGCTCCAGGTGCTGGCCGGTGCCCGTCAGCGGATGCGCGCGGAAGTAGGCGTTGATCTCGACGCGCAACGGAGGTTTACGCGGTCAGCGGTGTTCGTTGATGCCGAATCGCCGATACAAACCAAGAGCCGTGGCATCGTCACCGCTCATATGGACCTTCAGGGTCAGCAATGCCGCAATGACGGCGCCGCCGATCGCAAACGTCCACGACCATTGCATGAGCCCGAACACCAGGGGAAGCGAGGCATGAAGCAATCGGGTCGCGGGCACGTTGCGCCGCAAGACCAGAATTGCCGCCAGCCACACCCCAAACAGCACCAGCAGCGTCAGCGGCGCCGCCGCCAGCAGCGCCCAGCCCACCGTCGTGCTGCCGCGGCTGCCCCGAAACTTGGCGAAGAGCTGCCACATATTGCCCGCGGTGAGGCCGGCGATGGCGACCATCAGGGCGATATCGTCCCGCAAGGGAAACCACCACCCGTCGGGATATCGCCACCCCGCCGGGAACCACCCCTCGGGAAACCATCCCGCCAGAAACACGGTGAGCGCGGCCAGCAAGCCATGGCCGGCAATCGTGAGCACGCCCGGCAGCTTGCCCACGTTGAACATCGTGTTGTAGACGCCCAGATTGCCCGAACCGATGTTTCGAAGATCCGTCCGCTTGAGGACGGCAGCCATAATCAGCGCCACCGGCACGCTGCCAAGCAGGTAGGCCGCCGCGCCCAGGATGACGTAGCTCGGGATGCTGGGGGGTGTCATGTGCCTCGCCTCGGGCGCAGTCTACCCGTTCGCGGCAATCGCGCTGGCCACCGGCTCCGGCTCACCGCGGCGGGCCTCGGCATATACGGCGAGCGTCCGCCGCGCCGATCGGGTCCATGAAAAGTCCTTCAGCCGCAGCCTGCCCCGACCTACGAGCTCCGCGCGCCGATCAGCATCCTGCACCACTCGCACGATCCCGGTGGCGATCGAGTCGGCATCGTGCGGGTCCACGAGCTCCGCCGCATCGCCGGCCGCCTCGAGCATCCCGGAGCCGTTGGAGGTGACCACCGGGACGCCGCAGGCGAACGCTTCCAATATGGGAATGCCGAACCCCTCGGCAAAGCTCGGGTACACGAGCGCGGAGGCTTGGCGGTACAGCGCGCGCAGCGTGGCGTCGCTGACTTGGCCGATGAACCGAATGCCCGGCGGCCCAGCCGACTCGACGTCGGCAAACACGCGCGCGCAGAGCCAGCCCTCGCGTCCGACGTGCACGACGGGCAGCGCCCGCCCCAGCCGCCGGGCGCTGAGCGCCGCCGCGCGGGCCAGCCCCCCGAGATTCTTGCGCGGATGAATGGCGCCCACGCTGAGCAGATATTCGTCGGGCAGTCGGAGCCGACGCCGCACTGCAGCGAGCTCGTCGGCGATGTCGCGCTCGTGAAACACCGGACTTACGGCGTTCGGCACCACGCGAATACGGTGCGGTCGCACCCCATAGCGCGTCATCAAGTCCCGGCGCGTCGTCTCGGAGACTGCGATCACGAGGCGGGCGCGGTCAATCGATTGCGGCACCGCGGATTCGAGAAACCTGCGCTGGGCGGGGTGCGCGTCCTCAGGCCGGGTGACAAACGCCAAATCGTGCACAGTGACGACGCCGGCCGCGGCAATGCGCGGCGGGAGCACGAAATCGGGCCCGTGCATCACATGCAGGGGGCCCAGCAACGCCTCGATGGGCAGCGGCAGCCGCGCCTTGTACCAGCCGGCCAGCATGATACGGGGGCTCAGGGGCAGACGCCGCACCGTCACTCGATCATGCACGGCAAGGGCGTCGGCCGCCGGCACCGGGCCGCGGTGGGCATAGATTAGGCGCAGGTCCGGGCAGTCCGGCAGGCGCAGCATGGCGGCCACGAGCTCCCGCGTCGAGCGCCCAATACCTTCACGCTGGGTGGCGGCGGACGTGTAGTCAATGCCCACCCGCACGCGTCGAGCTACCTCCGCATGCGGGTCAGCGCGAACATCACCGCGCCGGTTACGGTAACGGTCCAATAGGAGATGAACCGGTCGATGATCGCCACCACCCCCGCAGGACCGGCGCCAACTCCACCAGCCACCCGCAGGAGTCCGATGAGCCCGCCGTCCACGGCTCCCAAGCCGCCGGGCGTAGGGAACGCCAGCAGCAGCGACGCGGCCGCGCCGCAGAAGAAAATCGTGCCGAGGCCCAGATCGAGCCCAACCGACCGCGTCACCAGGGTCAGCCGGCCCATCTCCGCCGACCAGATGGCGAAGCTCAGCAGCCAGAGGAAGGGTCCGCTGCGCCAGGTCCAGCTATCGAAGACGCCGCTGTGGAAGCGTTCATAGATCTCGCCCACCCGCTTCGGGAAGCGTCGGAACACCGGGCTGCCAAACAGGAGCATCGCGAACACCGCCGCGGCGAGTACCGCAAGCGCCACCACGGCAACCAAGATGATGCGGCCCACGTCCTCGCCGACTTCCGGCATCTGGAGCACGAACACCGAGCTCACCAACACAATGAGGATCAATGTCACCACGTCCAGCACGCGCTCGGTGAAGACGGTGCCGAGCGTGCGCGTGAGCGAGGTGGCGTAGTTGGCTCGGGCCATGTGGGCGCGGTAGAGATCGCCGAGCTTGAGCGGAATGACGCCGTTTACAAACCACGAGATGTACAGGATCTGGAACAAGCCCCACATCGTGTACCGGGGGCTCGACTCCTCGTGTTTGACCGCGTTGTTGAGGAGGATGCGCCAGCGCAAGGTCCGCAGCGGGAAGTTCAACGCGTAGACCACATACGCGGCCACAATGAGCCATGGATTCGCGCGCGAGAGGCGATCCAAGATCTCTTCGAACGAGAGGTCGTTCAGGAACCACACCAGCACCAGCAGCCCGGCGGCGATGGCAAAGCTCAGCAGCGTCCGCACGCTCAAGAAACGACGCCGGAGGGCCGGCCGGGCTACAAGCGGCGCTGCCGGATCCTCGCCTTGCCGCTCCGCGGTCCGCTCGTTCATGACGGCGCTTTCGCGGCTCGACAGGCTTGACGGCGACCGTCCCATTCCACGGCGTAGCTCAGCGCAATGAACAGGGCGAAGACGAGCCCCATGCCATTCACGAACAAGCTGTCGACCAGGTTATGCAAGGTGAACGCGACGAGGCCGCCCAGAGCGCCGATCGATGCCCACTCCCAGCGAGTGCCGCGGGACCACTGCACCGCGCGCATGCAGCGCCAGATCGCCCAGGCGCTGAGCGCAAGAAACGCGACGGCCCCCGGCAGCCCGGTCTCAGCCGCGAAGTTCAGATAGATGTTGTGGGCATGGCCCGGCGGCTGCCGGAAGGGCGTGAAGGCAAACCCAGGGTAGGCATCATCATAGTTGCCGGCGCCCACACCGATCAGCGGGGCGCTCATAAACATCCGCCACCCGATCTCCCACTGCGCCAGCCGCTCGCTGACGGGATAGTCGTCTCCCACCACCATACGCAGCGCGTCTCGGGGCTCCACGCGGCCTGACATTGCCGCGCGCGCCGGATCGGGAATGACCTCCACAACGCCGCCTGAGAACTGCCAGCCGGCGAAGGCCAGGAATCCGGCAATGAGCAGCGCGCCGGCCGCCACCCCGAGCACGCGGGCGCGGGGCATCGCCGCCAGGAGCACCACCGCTGTGCTCCCGATCATCCCAATCCAGGCTCCTCGCGAGCGGCTGATGACCACGGCTGCCAGCACCAGCAGCCAAAGGACGGTGATCCATGGCCGGCGGGACCGCCGCGCATAGATCGCCCCGGCAAGCAACAACGGCAAATGCAGGCCAAGATACCCCCCGAAGGGATTGGGCTGCTCGAACGTCCCGTACGACCGGATCAGCCCACCGACGTTGAACGCCGCCGGACCCAGCCCCGTTATCGCCTGCACGAGGCCCACGACAGCCTCCGCCGCCACGGCGATGCCGACCATCCAGACCACGGCGAGCCTAGCGTCCGGATGGCGCAGGACATCCGCCAGCACGACCACCGCGACGGCCACCTGGAGCCACTTGGTCGTCTCCTTGAGCACCGGCGCAAGGTTGTAGGCCAGCACCCCGGTGACGCCTAACCACGCGGCGAACAGCGCCACCGCCAGCGCCAGACGGGGCATGACGGTTCGCGAACCGCGGCCACGGCCCCCAAGCCAGACCACCAGCGCCGCCCCGAGGGCGAAATCGCTCAATCCGAGCACGGACGCGCCAAGCGGAATCTCCCCGAGGCCGCGAAACGGGACGAGGGCAAGGGCCGCGGCAGCCAGCACCGCCGTGGCCGTGCGCGCATCCGGCAGCGCGCCGGCGATGCGCAGTCCCCCGACCACCACCACCGCGCCAAGCGCGGCGAGCGCCATGACGAGCAGCGCGGGCGGCATCTGCACGATCGCGGTGGCCAGAAACGCGGCAACCGCGGCGGCCGCCAACCATCGAAGCCCCCGCGCCTGGTCTTGCGCCGTCCACCACGCGGCGGCCGCAATGCCCGCGCCAAACACCGGTGGAATGGCATGCAGCAGGCCGCCGCGACTCGTCACGGCAAGCGCGGCGTAGAGCGAGGACACCACAAGGGCGGCCAGCGCCAGCAGCAGCAGCGGCGGCCAGACCGAGGCGATGGCGCTCGGGCTAGTGCGGTTCAGCAAGCGCCAGATGCTCGCGATACCAATCGACCGTCCGCCTCAACCCGTCGGCGGGCGTGACCAGCGGGCGCCAGTCCAAAACCTTGCGCGCGCGGTCGATGTTGGGTCGTCGTCGCTGCGGATCGTCGGGCCGCGCGGGCACGTGGCGGATCTCGGACGATGAGTCGGCGATGTCGCGGATGAGCTCCGCGTACTCCGCCACCGAGTGCTCGCTCGGGTTGCCAAGGTTGAAGACCTGGCCATCCGTCCCGGAGTGATACATGGCGCGCGCGATGCCCTCCGCCATATCGGTCACAAAACACAGGCTCCGCGTCTGGCTCCCATCGCCCACCACCGTGAGCGGCTCGCCGCGCAGAGCCTGAGTGACGAACTCGATCGACATCCGGCCATCCCCCACCCGCATGCGCGGGCCATAGGTGTTGAAGATTCGCACCACACGCGCATCCAGCCCGTGCATGCGGCGCCGCATCATCACCAGCGACTCGCCGAAACGCTTGCTCTCGTCGTAGGGCGAGCGTGGCCCGATCGGGTTCACGTTCCCAAAATAGGATTCACGCTGGGGGTGCTCGAGCGGATCGCCGTAGATCTCCGAGGTCGACGCCAGCAACACACGCGCGCCGTACCTCTGCGCCAGATCACAGAGGTTGCGCGTACCCAGCGCGTTGACCCACATGATCTCTTCGGGAATCCGGTCGAAATCCGTCGGGCTGGCGGGACTGGCCAAATGAAAGACGGCATCCACCGGCTCGCCGACATCCACCGCCTCACAGACATCGTGCTCGACAAGCCGAAAGTCGGAGCGCCCGTCCAGATGCGCCACGTTCTCGGGCCGCCCGGTCAGAAAGCTGTCAACCGCGATGACGCGGCGACCGGAGGCGAGCAGACGGTCACAGAGATGCGAGCCGATGAAGCCGGCACCCCCGGCCACAACTGCCGTGTTCACGCGGGCTTGGGGTCCTCAAATGGGCGCCGCGCGCGGACCATGCCGGCACCATCCTGCGGGTGCCCATTCTAAAGGCGAGTACTGGAGTCTCAAAACGACCCGCCACCTCGCGTCATTCCGGCGCACGCCGGAATCCAGAAACCCGGCAGGTACGTGAGAAACGCCCACCGCGCCCTGGGCGAACCTTCGGCAAGTGCCGGGAAGTGGATTCGCCCGACCGCGTATCCGGGCACGACTGGATTCCGGGTCAAGCCCGGAATGACGGACGTCGATCCCGATCCTTTCGGGATCGCCCCACCCTGCCATCGCGGCGAAGACCCGGACACGCATTCACGGCGATACCATCGAGCCGAACGGGTGGGCGGTATTAGTTGGCGGATGTCGCAGCGGCACTACTACGAACACATCGTGCGAAAAGAAGAGTCTTTGAAGCACATTCGCCAGTATGTCCACGAAAACCCGGCGCGGTGGTCATGCGAACGCGAGAATCCGCTGTGCGCGAAGCCCGAGGATCCGTGATCACCCGCATCGGGTTCTGGCGCGGGACCCTACCAAGCCCCTCCCCCAACGCGGGCGTAGAGGCATGACGGGTGAGGCGCCCGGCGTCATGCCGCGGCCATCTCGGGAGCCTTTGCCGGCGCTGTTGGTGCTGGGGTCGAATCTGGGCGACCGGCTGGGCTATCTACGGGTCGCGGTAGAGGCGCTCGGGCTGGCGGGACGCATCGATGCCGTGTCGCCGGTCTACGAGTCGCCGCCGGCCGGACATATCCACCAGGGTCCATTCCTGAATCTAGCGCTGCGGCTCACCACCACGCTCGGGCCGGTGCGGCTCTTGATGTGGTGCAAGAGCCTGGAGTTCGCGGCGGGGCGCCGGCCGGGCATTCACTACGGCCCGCGACCGCTGGACGTGGACATCGTGAGCCTGGGAACGCTGGCAATTGAGAACGGGCGGGTGTCGATTCCTCATCCTCGGGTCGCCGAGCGGTCGTTCATGACGGCGCCGCTGGCGGACATTGCAGGAAGCGAGACGCTGGCAGGGCTGGACGCCTCATTGGCCGAACTCGACCGCCGGCTGGGGCGTGAGGACGTCAAAGAGGTTGCGGCGCCGGACGCGGTGTGGCCGGGTCCGGGGGATGCGCGAGCCGTGGCGCCGGACTTGGGGGTGCACCGACACCCGAGTGGATTCCGGCTTCCGCCGGAATGACGGCGTTTATGCGGCGGCCCTTGCGAATCCCGGCACGGGCGGGTCTGAGACCCGCCCCCCGTATGAAGTACGGGGCAGGCTCTACGCCAAGCGGCCGCGGAATCGCATGAGCGACAGGGATCATAGGGGCCTGGATTCCGGCGTCCGCCGGAATGACGGAGGAGGCGGGTTCATCACGTGCGGGGGCTTGGTTGGGCCAGCCCCCCTCACCCCAACCCTCTCCCGAGGGAGAGGGGGCCGGACCGGTACCCGACGGCAGGCCCTGGATTCCGGCTTTCGCCGGAATGACGGATTGGGGCGCGGGAATGACGAAGGTTCTCGCGAGCGTGACGGAGGTTTCGGCGGGTATGACGGAGGTCTCCGCGCAACCTTCGTAGGCTTCCACCTGAATGGCCCCCGTCCATGACCTATGACGAGGCGCTGCGCTGGATCTACAGCTTTGCCGACCTGGAGCGGGGCGTCGGCCACGCGGGTCGGGCGGCCTATGAGGCGGGTCCGGCGCGCACGCGCCGGCTACTGCACGCGCTCGGCGATCCGCACCTTGGACTGACCTGCGTCCACGTCGGCGGCAGCAAGGGCAAGGGCAGCGTCTGCGCCCTGATCGCGGCTGCAGCGGAGGCGGCGGACCTGCGCACCGGCGCCTACACGCAGCCGCATCTGCACTCCTTTCGCGAGCGCGCCGCGATCGACGGGCGCCCCATCGAGCCGCAGGCGTTCGCCGACCTTTGCGAACGGATAGCGCCGCGAATCGAGGCGCTGACCGCCGCCCACCCTGACGACGGGCCGTATTCGACCTTCGAGCTCGCCACCGTGCTCGCGCTGCTGTGGTTCGCCGAGCAGCAGGTCGACCTGGCCGTCATCGAGGTCGGGCTGGGGGGACGGCTGGATGCGACCCGCGTGATCGATCCGGCGGTGGTCGGCCTGACGACGATCGTGCTGGAGCACACCCGTGTGTTGGGAGACTCCCTGGCGGCCATCGCGCACGAGAAGGCCGGGATCATCAAGCCCGGCGTGCCGGTGATCGCCGCCGCTCAATCCGACGAGGCGGTGTCGGTGTTTCGCACAGCCTGCCGGGACGCGGGAGCGCCGCTGGCCGTGGTCGAGCCGCTGGCCTGGAACGGTGGCACGGCCTGGCGCGGCGCCCGCCCCGTAATGCTCGTGGGCGCGCCCGATGACGGCGGACAACTGCCCGTGGGTCTGGTCGGCCCGCACCAGCGCCGGAATGCCGCCGTCGCGTGGCACGTCTGCCGCGCGTTGGCGGATCATGGATTGTCGATCGATCGCGGCGCCATTCGAGCCGGGTTCGGCGCCGCGGCTTGGCCGGGGCGGCTGGAGGTTGTCGCGAACGATCCGTTGACCATCGTGGATGGGGCGCATACGCCGGAGGCGATCGAGGCTATCGTCGCGGCGCTGCGGGAAGTCTTTTCCATACGGCGCGGCCCGGTGATCTTTGGCGCGCTGCGCGACAAGCGCGTGCCGGAAATGCTGGACGGGCTGCGCGGCTATGCCACGCGCCTGATCCTAGTGGAGCCGGAGCACCCGCGGGGCTGGGCGCCCGAGCGCATGATCCGGCGATATGGTCTTCCCGACAAGGCGGAGATCGCGGCATCGACCGACGCGGCGCTGCGGCAAGCGCGCGCGGCGTGCCGGCGCGGCGAGGCGGTGCTGGCCACCGGCAGCCTGGCGGTCGCAGCCGACGTGCGCGCGGCGGCCGGCGTGCCGCACGAGATAGACCCGCAGCCATGGGCAGGGGCGTAGCGTGCGCCTCAGGCTCGCTCATCACAGGAAGCCCAAGGCGGCCGTTGACGGCGACGGTGGGACTCGACCGGCTCACCCCAACCCAACCGTTGGATGCGAGCAGGCGTCGCAGTCTTGAGTAATAGGCCACTTTGATTCAGGCTGGAGCCGCCTCCTTCCGCCGGCCACGACCCTGAAGCCCCACCCATGCCGTTTCAGCCCCACCGATGCCATTCCGAGCCTCCCGTTCGTCATTCCGAGCCCCCCTTTTGTCATTCCGAGCGGAGCGAGGAATCTCAAGAGCAGGGGATATGGCGCAGCGGCTCCAGATTCCTCACTGCGTTCGGAATGACAGACGGGGCGCCCCTGTACGACGACCGGGTATCGGTTGACGCATGACCAGTGATGAAACGGGCCCGATTCAGCGGCGTGTGGATCAGGCCATCGAGCAGGCGGCTGCCGAGGGTGCGTTCGACAATCTCGCGGGAGCCGGCCGCCCGCTGGCAACGGACGCGGGGACAGTTCCGGACGAGCTGCGCGTGCCGTTCAAAGTGCTGGAAAACGCCGGCATGGCCCCCGCATGGGTAGACCTGGCGGGCGAAATCGAGCGGCGCATCGACGACTTTCGCGCGGCCCGGCGCGACCATGAGCAACGGATGCGCCGTGTGCTCGATCACGCGCTGGCGGGACCGGCCGGCGACTTTACCGCGCGCTTTCGGGCAGCGGGGCGTGAACACGCGGAGCTGCGCGACCGTCTGGAAAGGGACGTCCAGACCATCGTCCGCCTGATCGATCGGTTCAACACGATCGCGCCGCGCGGTGCGGCACGGTTCGGCTTCCTGCCGCGCACCGAGCTCGACGCGCTCAAGGCGATCTGGCCGTGGCCGGCGCCGGCCGACGACTCCGGGTGAAACGTCCAGCGCGGGCGCTGCTGGGTCGGCTCGCCGCCGCCGTACTCACTCCGGGGCTCGCCGCAATCGCCCTCTGGCGCCGGGCTTCGGCAGCATCCAGCAGGTGCGTTGAGCCCCGGTCGGTGTTGCTGATACGGCTCGACCTGATGGGAGACATCGTCAACGGGCTATCGGCCGCCCATGCGGCGCGCCGACGGTGGCCGCAAGCGCACATCGCCTTCATGGCGCCGCCGCAGTGGCGCGCGATTGTGGAACGCTGCTCGGCTGTCGACGAGACGATTGCCCTGGACCCCGCGGCGGTCACGCACTGGCCCGCCTGCCTGGACCCGCGGCGCTGGGGCGGCGTGCTGCGAGCTTTGTACGGCATACGCGCGCGGCGGTTAGACCTTGCGGTGAGCATCTACGGTCCGATTGCCGGGACGCTCGTGGCGCTCAGTGGCGCCCGAGAGCGCCGCGGCTACGGGCGTGAGGCCCCGCTCTACAGCTTCGACCGGGCCTTCGACGGCGGCCGCCGCAACGGCGGACCGCACGAAACCGAGCTCGCCGCACACCTGGTCGATGGCGCCGAGGCGCCCTGGCGCGCTATCGACCGCGCCGACGACCTGCCCGTGCCGCCGGCTCTGGCCGGCGCCCCGCGCCCGCTGGTCGTGGCGCATGCCGGAGCGGCGCACGGCGACGCCAAGCGCTGGCGGGAGGAGCACTGGGAACGCGCGCTGGCCGCGATTCGGGAAAGCGGCGCGACCATTGCATTGGTCGGCCTGGCCGGCGACCGCACCCTGGCTCAGCGGCTGCAAGCCTCGGTTCATGAGCTGATCGACCTCACCGGCGAAACGTCGCTCGAAGCACTCATGGGCTCGCTCCAGGCGGCGGACCTCGTGATCTCCACCGACAGCGGCCCGGCGCACCTGGCGCGAGCCCTGGGCACGCGGGTGATCGCGCTGCACGGACCGACGGACACCGCCCTGCACGGACCCGGAGACCCGGCCTGCGCGGCCCTGCGCGTGGACCTGCCCTGCGGACCTTGCTATGACTTTCGTCAGACGGCGACGTGCGCATTTGGCGACACGCTCTGTATGGAATGGCTCCACCCCGACCGCGTCGTCAGCACCGCGCGTTCGATGCTGTCCGGCCCGGCCGCATGAGCGACGCTCCCTCCACCGAGGTTGAGGCGCTGCAAGCCGTTGAGTTCCGCGTCCTCGGCGCGCGGATCCACGGCGTCGACCTGGGCCACGCTACGGCGTGGATCGATGCGTGGGCGCAGCGCGGAGTGCGCGCGCACGTCGCCACGGTAAATCCCGAGTTCGTGATGCAGGCGCGCCGGGATCCGGCGTTTCAGGGCCTGCTCGAGCGCACCCGGCTGAACGTGCCGGACGGAATCGGCGTCGTAATCGCGGGGCGGCTGGGCCGCGGGCCCGTCCCCGGCCGCGTCACCGGCGTGGCGCTCATGCAGGAAGCCATGAAGCTCGCGGCCTTCCGCGGGTGGCCCACGGCGCTCGTGGGCGGCGCGCCCGGAGTGGCCGAGGCCGCGGCGGAGCGTCTGGCTCACGACGTGCCGGGGCTGCGTCCGCCGCACGTCTATTCGGGCGCGCGCGGACCCGAGGACGACAGCGCGGCGCAGGCGTTCCTGAAGGAGGTCCGCCCGCGCATCCTCTGCGTGGGCTATGGCGCTCCCCATCAAGAGTTCTGGATTAATCGCAACGTGGACGCGGACGCGGAGTGCGTCGCCATCGGCGTGGGCGGCACGTTGGATTATCTCAGCGGCCGTGTGCCGCGGGCACCCGCCGCGCTGCGAGCCACGGGCCTGGAATGGGCCTACCGTCTGTGGCGGCAGCCCGCCCGCTGGCGTCGCATGCGGGTCCTGCCCGTGTTCGCGGCGCTCGCGGCACGGGAGATCGTGCAAATGCACGGCGAGCGCCTCGCGCGATGAGCAGCGTGGTCGTTGTCGGCAGCCTCAACATGGACATGGTCATGCGCGTCCCACGCATCCCGCGTCCCGGTGAGACCGTTCCCGGCGGGCGTATCGGACGCTATCCCGGCGGCAAGGGAGCCAATCAGGCTGTGGCGGCGGCGCGCGCCGGTGCGGCGGTAGCCATGGTTGGCGCCGTGGGCCGGGACGACGCGGGTACGGCCATGCTGGAATCGCTGGCCGCGGCCGGCGTGAACAGCACCGGCATTTGCCAGACCGCGGATGCCGCCACGGGCACCGCGATGATCGTGGTCGACGGCTCCGGCGCCAATGCCATCGCCTTGGCGGAGGGGGCCAATCTGACCGTGCGGCCGGAAGACGTTGCGCGGGCCATAGCCGCGCACGATCCGGCCGTTGTGGTGGTCCAGCGGGAAGTGCCGGACGACGCGGTGCGCGCCGCCCTGGACCATGCGCCCGAGGGGGCCATCCGCGTATTGAACGCCGCGCCTCTCGAGCCGGAGGCGGAACTGCCGCTGGACGTGGTCGATCTGCTTATCGTGAACGAGATCGAGGCGTCCGACCTGCTGGGAACAACCGTCGCCAGCGCCGACGCCGCCCACGCCGCGCGAAGCCTGGCTGCCGGCGTCGGGCGGGGATGTGTGATCACGCTGGGCGGCGACGGTCTGGCGGCCCACGTCGACTGTTGCCCGCACCGCCTGGCCGCACACCCGGTCAACGTCGTCGACACGACCGGCGCCGGGGACGCGTTTTGCGGCGCCATGGCCGCCGCGCTGGCGCTGGGTGAAACCCTGCCGACGGCGCTCGCCTGGGGCAACGCCGCCGGAGCGCTGGCGGCAACCCGGCCCGGGGCCCAACCGTCCATGCCCACGCGCGCGGAGATCGCGGCGCAGCTCGCCACGACTTTGGCCTAGCCCGGGTCAGATCCGCGCGGCCGCGCTGGCGTCGCCTGCACCTGCCCGCGACGCGGCATCCAAGGCAGCGCCGCGACGATGACGAACTGCGCCAGCGCGATACCGGCGAACGCGACGTTCAAGCCCGCGGCGTCGCCGACAATCCCGGTCACGTAGTTCCCCACCGCGCCGGCGCCGAACGACAGTCCGAGAACCATGCCGCTGGCGGCTCCCATGCGACCCGGCAGCAGCCGCTGCACCATGACGACCGTCGGCGTGAACCCCGCACCGAGGGCCGCCCCCATCGCCGCGCCAAGGGGAATGTGCCAGGGGCCAAACGGCAGGAGTCCGAACGCCAGCAGCGCCGGAATCATCACGAGCGATGAGTAACCCAGAATCCGGCGCACGCCGAAGCGGTCGGTGAAGACGCCGCCGGCGAACGCGGCCACGGCATGTCCTACCAGATGCGCCGAAAGCACAATTCCCGCACGCAGTGGATCGGGCCGGTCGGGTGACACGAAAACCGGAATGAAGGTCGCGAGACTGGCGTAGGCCCAGCCGCGCACGATGGCCACCAGCAGCAACGCGAACAGCGCCGCCGAGATGCCGCCGAAGGCGCGCCGCCCCACATCGAGGCGGAGAGGCGCTCTGTGCGGAACCCGGAAGCCCCGCAGCGACCACGCCATATAGGCCGACACGGCGAGCACCGGCGCCAATACCACCGGCATCCAGGCGGGACCGCCGGCCGCAAGCACCGCGCCGAGGATCAGCGGACCGACGGCGAATGCGGCATGGCCGCCCAGGAAGAACAGGGCGACGTTCGTTCCGGTGTTGCGTGCCTGGGCCTCGTTGGCCACCGCCGCGCCCTGCGGGTGAAAGGCCGCGACGCCAACGGCGGCCACCACCAGGTACACGACCAGCACGGTGTAGCTGGGCGCAAACGCGACCATGGCCACCCACACGGCAATCCAAGCCGGGCTGAACGACGCGATCCAGCGCCGTCCGATTCGGTCACCGAGATGACCGAACAACGGTTGGAGGACCGAGGTCGTGACCGCCCAGGCGAGCGCCGCGAGGCCGATCATGCTGTAGGACATCCCCAGGCTCACGGCCAGGATGGGATAGAGCATCGTCGGCCCCAGGGCGGAAAAGTCCGAAGCGAAGTGACCGAGCGCGACCGTCATCACGGGCCGCCGGCCGGCAAGGATTTGCGAGACGATTCGACCTTTGAGGCGCCGGCGCGGCGGCCGGGGTGGCGCGGCGCCGGTGGTACATTCGCACGCCAAGCGTACGCACCGTTGGCACACCCCGCATGCCCCCCGCCACCCGCGTGATGTCGAAGTGGGTGTACCCATTCCGCGAAGGCGACGAGTCCCTGCGCAATCTGCTCGGGGGCAAGGGCGCCGGCGCAGCCGAGATGACCAAGGCCGGCATGCCGGTACCGCCCGGATTCACCATCACCACGGCCGCGTGCCTGGAGTACTACGCCAACGACCGCACCCTTCCCGCCGGTCTCGACGCCCAGGTCGAGGCGGCCCTGGCCGAGGTCGAGTCAGCCGTCGGCCGGCGCTTCGGCGATTCGCAAAACCCTTTGCTTGTGTCGGTCCGATCCGGCGCGCGCGTGTCCATGCCCGGCATGATGGACACGGTGCTCAACCTGGGTCTGAACGCCGCCACACTCGAGGGGCTCATCGCGCGCACCGGCGACGCACGCTTCGGCTGGGACGCCTACCGCCGATTCATCCAGGGGTTCGGCTCGATCGTTCTCGGCGTGGAGAGCCACGCGTTCGAGGAGTGCATCGACGCCCACAAGACCCGGCTGGGCGCGACCCATGACACCGATCTCGACGCGGCGGACTGGCAAGCGGTGGCGGCCGACTTCCGCCGGATCATTCGCGACGCCACCCAAGCTGAGTTTCCAGACGACCCGCACCAGCAGCTCGATCATGCGATTCGCGCGGTGTTCGACTCGTGGTTTGGCCGCCGCGCCGTGGACTATCGCAGGGTCAACGGGCTTCCCAACGACTGGGGCACGGCGGTCAACGTCCAGACGATGGTGTTCGGCAACATGGGCCAAACCTCGGGCACCGGAGTGGCCTTCACTCGCAATCCCAACACCGGCGAGCGAGAGCTCTTCGGCGAGTACCTCCTCAACGCCCAGGGCGAGGATGTCGTCGCCGGCGTGCGCACCCCTGAGGCAATCGCCACGCTCGAGACGTCGATGCCCGAGGCGTTTGCCGAATTCGAGGCGTATGCAACGCGGCTGGAGCAGCACTACCGCGAGATGCAGGACCTCGAGTTCACCATCGAGGCCAGCAAGCTGTACATGCTGCAGACCCGCGCGGGCAAGCGCAGCCCGGTCGCGGCTGTGAAGATCGCCGTCGACATGGCGCGCGAGGGGGTGATCGACAAGACGACCGCCGTGCAGCGCGTCGAGCCGGAGCAGGTCGGCGCCGTGCTGCATCCGCGGGTGGATCCCTCATACGCCGAGCCGCCGATCGCCACCGGTCTCAACGCGTCCCCCGGCGCGGCCCACGGGCGCGTGGTGTTTACCGCGGACGAGGCCGCCTCGCTCGCGGAGGCCGGCGAGGCGGTGATCCTGGTGCGGCCGGAAACGTCACCGGACGACTTTCACGGCATGGCGGCCTCCGCGGCCATCCTCACGGCGCGCGGCGGCGCGACCAGCCACGCGGCCATCGTGGCGCGACAACTCGGCATACCGGCGGTCGTGGGCTGCGACGCTCTGCGCCTCGACTTGAACTCCGGTCAGTTCACGGCCCATGGCGTCACCGTACGGGCCGGGGACGTGATCACGGTCGATGGCACGGACGGCGAGGTGCTGGCCGGCGCCCTGCCGCTCATCCCCGGCTCGATTACTCCTGAGCTGGAAGTACTGCTGAGCTGGGCGGACGATATCCGGCGGCTGAGCATATGGGGCAATGCCGACACGCCGGACGAGGCGGCGCTGGCTCGCCAGCACGGCGCCGAGGGCATCGGGCTCTGCCGCACCGAGCACATGTTTCGGGAGGGCGACCGCCTGCCCATCGTCCAGGAGATGATCCTGGCCGAGACTCCCGAGGAGCGGCAGCGGGCCCTCGACCGGCTGCTGCCCATTCAGCGCGCGGACTTCGTGGGCATTCTGCGCGCCATGGATGGGCTTCCGGTCGTCATTCGGCTCCTGGACCCGCCGCTGCACGAGTTCCTGCCGGACCACGAGCCGCTCGCGGCAGAGCTTGCGTTGCTGATCGCCGACGGCTCCGATCCGCAGCGCGCGGCGCAACTCGAGCGCATGCTGCGTCGTGTAGAGGAACTGCAAGAGGCCAACCCCATGCTGGGCCTGCGGGGCTGCCGCCTGGGCATCCAGCATCCCGAGATCTACGAGATGCAGGTGCGCGCGATCATCGAAGCCGCGCTGGAACTAAGCGTGGCGGGCGTGCGGGCGCGCCCGAAGATCATGATTCCCCTCGTGAGCCACGTCAGCGAGTTGCAGGTGATTGAGCCGCGGCTGCACGCGGTCGCGGACGAGGTGCTGCGCGCCGGCGGCGCCAAGGTGTCCTACGAATTCGGCACGATGATCGAGGTCCCGCGCGCCTGCCTGACGGCCGCGGCGCTCGCCGAGGTTGTGGACTTCTTCAGCTTCGGCACCAACGACCTCACCCAAACCACCTACGGCATCTCGCGCGACGACGCGGAGGGCAAGTTCCTCATTGATTATGTCGAGTCAGGCATTTTGCCCAGCAATCCTTTCCAGGTGATGGACGAGGACGGCGTCGGGGCATTGGTGCGTCTGGCGGTCGAGCAGGGGCGCCAGGCCGATCCGGAGATCGAAATGGGAATCTGCGGCGAGCACGGCGGCGACCCGGAGTCCATCGGGTTCTGCGAGCGCCTCGGTCTGGACTACGTCAGCGCCTCGCCCTTCCGCGTCCCCGTGGCGCGCATGGCAGCCGCCCACGCCCGCCTGGCAAGCATCGAGCGCGACCGCTAACCGCGCCCGGCGGCGGCCAAGGACTAGAATCAACGGCGACCTGAGACACGCCTGAAGGACGCCGCGTGGCCTCGCCCGTTGAGGACATCAAAGCCCGGCTCACCGCGGCCGAATTCATCGGCCGCGACGTGCGCCTGCAACGCTCGGGACGTTACCTCAAGGGGCTGTGCCCGTTCCACACGGAGAAGACGCCGTCTTTCTTCGTCTTTGGAGATCGCGGCACGTTTCGCTGCTTTGGGTGCGGCGAGGGCGGGGACCTGTTCACCTACGTCATGCGGCGGAACGGCACCGACTTTCCGGATGCGCTGCGGCTGCTGGCCAGCGAGGCGGGAGTGGAGCTGCAGGCGCAGGCCCGCGATCCGGCGGCGGACCAGCAGCGGCGCCGCACGCGTTCCGCGCTCGACGCGGCGGCCATCCACATGCACGACTTGCTGCACAGCGCGCCCGAGGCCGCCGAGACACGCGCCTATCTGAACGAGCGCGGCCTATCGGAGCAGATGATCGCCGCGTTCCGCCTGGGCTATGCGCCGCCGCACGGATCACCGGTTACGAAACATCTGCGCACGTTGGGCACCGACCCGGAGGCGCTGCGGGCCACGGGCCTGGTTCGCGACGACGACGGCCCGCCGCGCGACTACTTCTTCAACCGCTTAATCTTCCCGATCAGCGACCGGCGCGGGACCGTGATCGGCTTCGGCGCGCGCGCGCTGGGCGACGCAACGCCCAAGTACCTGAACTCGCGGGAGAGCGACACCTTCCGCAAGGGGCACCATCTCTACGCGTTCAACCTGGCCGCGGACGCCATTCGCCGCGAACGCGCGGCGGTCTTGGTCGAGGGCTACATGGACGCGATCGCGGCGCACCAGTTCGGCTTCCGCAACACGGTGGCGTCCATGGGGACGGCCCTGACGTCCGAGCAGGGCCGTCTGCTTTCGGGATCGGGCGCGCAGCGAATCATTTTGGCCCTGGACGCCGACACGGCCGGGGCCGCCGCGACCCGGCGTGGCGTGGACGTGCTGCGCGACGCCGGTCGCGACGCACCGGACGCCGAAGTTGACTTTCGCGGGTTGATTCGACACGAGACGCGACTCTCGGTCGACATCGCCGTAGTCGAGCTGCCGGCGGGCGAAGACCCAGATTCGGTGATCCGCGCCGATCAGGCCCGCTGGCGCGCGCTCCTCGACGCCGCGGTGCCGCTGGCCGACTACTACTTTCGGTGGGCGCTGGCCGAGCACGACGTGTCCTCGATTGCCGGGCGGCGTCGGGCGGTTGCGGACCTGACGCCCGTTATCACGGAGATCAGCGAACCCGCCGCGCGCGCGCACTACTACGAGCGTCTCTCGCAAGTATCCGGCGTGCCGGTCGATGAGCTGCGCCGCGCGGCTCCGCGGCGGCAACGGCGCATGGGCGCCGCGCCCGCGGCCGCCAGACAGCCCATCGACCGGGTCGAGGAAGGGCTGCTGGAGCTGGTGCTCAAAGTTCCGCCCGAGGCCACCGCCGTTGTCGCCCGCCTGGACGCGTCGCACGTATCCGATCCGTCCCTGCGCTACGTGATCGAGGCCCTGGTGCAACATGCCGGAGAGTCGTCAGACGAGTCCTGGGCATCGGTGCTCGACGGGCTTGACGACCAGTCGCGGGAGCAGGTGGAAGCCGTGCGCGCCCGCATCGCCGACCTGCCCGCACTCGAGGGCGAGGATTTTGTCAGCGCGCTACAGGTGACCGTGCTGCGGTTGCGCGAGCGGCGCATTCTCGAGGCCCTGCGCGAGGTTGGCGCGATGGAAGACGGCGCCGCCGCCGCCGCGCGCTCACGCGAGCTCGGCGCGCAGAAACGCAGCGTCGAGACGGCGATGCGCGAGTTGTCGGTGCTGACCCGCGGACCAGCACCGTAGCGCCGCAAACACGGACCGACCAACGCGGCGCGGCCTGACCGAGCGGCGCTCGCTAAGCGGCGAGCGCCTTGTCAATCTGGCTCTTGATATCCGCCTTCGGACGGTAGCCGACAATGCGGCCCACCTCGGCGCCGCCGTTGAAGACGATCAGCGTGGGAATGCCGCGGATGCCGAACTGCATCGGCGTGTCCGGATTGGCGTCTACGTCCACCTTGGCAAAGGTCACCTGACCGTCGTAGTCCTGCGCCAGCTCCGCGACCACCGGCGCAACCATCTTGCAAGGCCCGCACCACTCCGCCCAGAAGTCGACCAGCACGGGCGTGTCGGCGTCGAGCACCGTCGATTGAAATTCCGCGTCCGTCACCGCAACGGGAGCCGCCATGTGATCCTGTCACCCTTCGCGTGCGCCACGATATAGCGCGCCAGAGCCTAGGAACGGCAGCTTGGTCATGTCAACGAACGCTATCGGCACCGTCACCCTGGAGGCATCGGCGGTCGTGCTCGCCGGCGGCGCCAGCCGCCGCATGGGGCGTGACAAACGCCTGCTGCCGTGGGGGGTAGACACCGACGGGCAGCCCCGCACGCTCTTGCAGGCGGTCATCGACACGCTGGCGGCCGTTGCCGGCGACGTGATCGTGGTGGCGAATGATCAACCCGACGTCGCGGGCGCCCGCGTCGTGCCGGACGCGATCCCGGGCTCGGGCAGCCTGGGCGGCATCCTGTCCGGCGTCGAAGCGGCCCGCTACGACCGCGTATTCGTGGCGGCTGCCGACATGCCGTTTCTGCACGCGGGGCTCGTGCGCGACCTGCTGGATCGCCTCGAAGGCCATGACGCGGTGGTGCCGGTCATTGGCAGCAGACCGGAGCCGCTGCACGCCGTGTACAGCCGTGCCGTCGCGCCGGCGGCCCGGTCGCAGATCGAGCGCGGGCAACTCAAGATTGCGCTGGCATTCCGGGAGCTCGACGTGCTCTGGGTGCCGGAAGCGGACCTACGCCCGTTGGACCCTGAATTGCACTCGTTTCGGAACGTCAACACGCCGGACGACTACGCGAGCGCGCGGCGGGACTTGGGGCACAAACAGCAATGACCTCCCTTGTCGGTGCGGAGGGCCTAGTGCGCAATCCCCAGTTGATGCATGCGCCGGTGAATGGCGTCGCGCGCGGCCAGCAGCGGGCGCTCCAGGTAGGCCGTGTGATCGGGCTCGCCGTGGTGATGGGTGACGGAACCGTCGGTCGGCTCGCTGCTCGCGCGGCGGCGAACGTAACTCAAGTTGCCCGCGATCATGGTGAGCATGTATTCGGCGGTGGCGTCGTTCCACATGTGCCAGTCGCCGCCTGTCGAGACGTACACCGGCGAGGTGTGGGCGAAGCGCTGCCGCTGCCAGCTATCGAGGTAGTACGGCGCGTCGTAGTACGTCGGGCCGCCGGTACGGGCTGCGAACCAGGTATGCCCATCCGCCCGCAGCCGCTCTCGTAGTTCGAGCCGCCGGACGCCGTCGCGCGCCACGGTTTCGGCGACGACCCGGCCTTCCTGCACGATCTGCAGGTTGTAGATGGGCAGGCTGCCCTCGGCCCATGCCTCGACGTGCACGGTGCCGCCGTTGCCGCGCAGATGCACCGTGTCGCCGATGGCATGGCCCTCGACGCTGAGGCCAATGATCGGGCCGCTGGACATGAAGGTGCGTCCGGCGCTCATCTGCTCGCGCCAGGCGTCGTAGGTGAACGGCACGTCCTCGGGAAGCTGGACGTAGGTGCGGTAGATGCCGACCGGCGTATCGGTGGCCATCTTGTCCGTGCCGCCCACCAGCGGCAGGCGGTACCCCGCGTTGAGATAGCGGTAGTACTCGTCGTGGTCGAATGGAACCTGCCGGCACATTTCGACGGCGTCGGCCAACCCCAACGCGATGAGGGCCGCCGGGTCGCCGTTGGGCCAGGGAAAGTGCGGCAACACCACGGTCCCGCCCTGCTCGCGGCAGGCCTCGGCCCAGTGGGACATCGTGGTCTGCAGCGGTCCTCCCAGCTCGGCCTCACCGGGGCCATCGGTGCACCAGGGCATGATCGGCTCGGTATGGCCGAGCAGATTGAGATGCCCCAGAAAGTGCTGCCGGTTCTCCTGGCCGAACGAGACGATGGTGCGGCCGTCATCCGACACCTGGGGCCGGCCGGTGAAGTCATCGGTGTTGCTGAAGTGGTGTCCCCACTGCGACTGGAGCACGTTGGCGACGTTCAGGTCCTCGCCCGCGGACTCGAGCACCGCGCCATTGCCGGCCAGAAAGTGCACGTGGGTGTCGCCGCTGTACCAGCCGCGGGCGTTCATGTTGGTCCAGCGGGCGATGCGCAGCTCCAGCTCGCGCTGCCCCGGCTTGATCTCGACTACCGTACGCAGCGGCTCATACTCGAAGCCCCGAGCGACATCGACGATCACGCGCCCGCGGGGCAGCCAGCCCTGGCAGGCGCCGTCGACGTAGGCATACGTCACCTGATCCATGCGCACGTCGCCAAAGAAATCGCGGCCCCAGGTCGAGAAGCCGGAAAACAGGTGCGGGTGGTGGCCGTACGGCTGATAGGGGATGCCCTCGGGCGAGCGGAAGTGGACGCGACACGGGACCGGTTTGCCGGTCTCGGCGTCGAGGACGCGCGTGTGCACCCAGTTGCGGCCGGTCTCAGGCAGACTGAGCCGCAGTTGCGGCGAGGCTTGGACCGCATCCTGCGTTTGCAGATCGCCGAACGTTGCCGTGCCGAGCACCTCATCGCCGTGGGTGACGCGAACCTCCGCGGATGGCACGGCGCTGATCTCGGTGTAGGCCGGGCTGGAGGTGAGGTTGTTTGGCTCGCCCCACCCCTTGTCGACGGCCTCGACGAACGCCTCCGGGTTCTCCGGCAGCGGCTGCGCATAGGTCGCAGTGCCGCGGTCGACCTGCACGTCCAGATCGAACGGTTGCTCGGCGTCCTCGGGACGCGTCAGCTCGATGCGGACCGGGCGACGTGGTGCACGCTCCAGCGGGTCCTCGTCAACGAACCCAGCCGACACGCCGCCCAGCACCCACGGCAGCGGACCGCCGCTGATCTCGATGCTCCCGATCTCGGCGTCGGGATGCGGATTGCGCCAGGTCCAGAGAAAGAAAGCCTTGGCGCCTCCGGAACTCACTTCGGAGATCCGCCGCTGCTTCTCGTCATAGGGACCCGCATAGCGCGGTTGCATGCCTTCGTCGCCGTCGCGCGCGGCCAGATACGGCTCGCCGGGCCGCATCAGGAAATGGCGCGAGATCCAACCGATCTCGAATCGGTCGCGCAGCGCCGCTTCGGCGCGGCTGCCGTTCTGATAGACGAACGTGTAGCGGCCGATCTCGCCCCCGGGCGCTCCCCCGTGCGCGATGGCCGTGTCGAGCAGCGCGTGCGCAAACGTGAGCGTGTGCACGGCACGCCCGAGCGCGAGCGTCTGCGAGGCCGTGTGCCCGCCGGGCCCAAACTGCGCGATGGCGCCCCGCGCCGCGTCCCCCACGATGAACGGCAGCCCGCGAAAGTCCCGCGCCCCGAGCAAATCGGCCGCGAAGGGTCCGGCCGCATCGGCGGGGACATTGCAGAGGTCAGATATAGCAACAGGCTCGTATGGGTTCACGCGGCGTACCCCGGCGGGCGGACCTTTCGCATAGTGGCGCTCGGCGTGAGCCGCGGCAACTCGCCGGGTGACCAGGGTGCGGCGGCTACACTGCCGCAACCGACCGCACGCTAGGCGTCGCGCGCCGACGCTGGGCGGCGAGCGACATCCCGCGAGGGCAGGTCATGCACCCCACCTACGGCGTTCGCTACGCGCTCGACACCAAGATGCCGATGCGGGACGGCGTGGATCTCTCGGGCGACATCTACCTCCCCGACGCTCCCGGTCCGTTCCCGACGGCGCTCATTCGCACGCCCTACGACAACAACACCCCGGAGAGCATCGCCGCAGCCCGCGCCTTCGCCCAGGACGGCTATGCCTGCGTGGTGCAGGACGTGCGCGGGCGCTGGGACTCCGACGGCACCTACTACCCCTTCCACAACGAGGCGGCGGACGGCTTCGACACGCACGAGTGGATTGGGCGACAACCGTGGAGCAACGAACGCATCGGCATGAGCGGCCCCTCATATCTGGGCCTGGTGCAGTGGCTCAGCGCGCCGCTGGCCAGCCCGTATCTCACGTGTCTGGCGCCGCGCGTGGTCTGCGCGGAGTTCCTGGGCGGTCTGGTGCGGCCGGGAGGCGCGCTACAACTCACCACAGCCCTCACCTGGGGCATGCGCACCAACGCCCGCACGGCGCAGAGCATCGCCTTTCACAACTGGACTGAGGCATTTCACACGCTGCCGATTGCCGACCTAGACCTGCGCGCGGGCCGACGCCTGGACTTCTGGCGCGACTGGCTGGCGCACGATCGCTATGACGAGTACTGGGAGGCCGTCAGCGTCGCGCACCGCTGGCACGAGATTGGCGTGCCGGCGCTCAACATGAGCGGGTGGTACGACCTGTACGCCTCCGACACGCTGGAGAACTTCAGGAGTCTGCGACGGTTCGGCGCGACGCCGGCCGCGCGCCAGAGCCGCGCCATCATCGGCCCCTGGCCGCACCGGCTCGCCGAGTCCACGCGGCTCGGCGACATCGACTTCGGTACCAACTCGCTGGTGAATCTGACCCAGGTCGAGCGGCGCTGGTTCAACCTTTGGCTCAAGGGCGAGGACGACGGCTTGAGCGAGGAACCGCCGCTGCGCTTGTTCACCATGGGCGTGAACGAGTGGCGCGACGAGCACGAGTGGCCGCTGGCGCGCACCGACTGGCAGGAGTGGTACCTGCACTCCGACGGCGACGCCAACAGCGCGCGCGGCGACGGGGCGTTGACGACCACACCGCCGGCCGAGGAGCCGCCCGATCGGTACGTCTACGACCCCCGGCTGCCGGTGCAGACGCTGGGGGGCACCACCTGCTGCACGCCGGAGATCGTCGCCTGGGGGCCATACGACCAGCGGCCGGTCGAGGCCCGCTCGGACGTGCTGTGCTACACGTCGGAGCCGCTGCAAGCCGATCTTGACGTCACCGGGCCCATCACGGTGGTGCTGTTTGCCGCCACCGACGGCCGCGACACCGACTGGACGGCGAAGCTGGTCGACGTCGCGCCCAGCGGCTACGCCATGAACCTGTGCGACGGTATCGTGCGCGCCCGCTATCGCGAGGGGATGACCGATCCGACCCTGTTGGAGCCGGGCAAGGTTTACCGCTACGAGATCGAGGTAGGCGCCACGAGCAATGTCTTCCGCGCCGGCCACCGCATCCGGATCGAGATCTCGTCATCGAACTTCCCGTGCTACGACCGCAACCTGAACACGGGGAACGATCTGGCGAGTGACACCACCATGCGCGCCGCGTCGCAAACCGTGCTGCACGCGCACACCTACCCGTCCCACCTGCGCTTGCCGGTCATCCCGTCGTAGCGCCCTAGGCGACCGCATGGGTCGCCCCTACCGATCCGTTATCCCGACGGCGTAGCCGGCTCGGCGGCCTCGAATATCGGTCCGCGCTGCTGATCGACATGATGCAGCCGAACACGGGCGCCCAAGGCGCGCCCGGCGTCCCCGACTAAGCGCCCCATGGTGCGCAGGCCACCGTCTAACTCGACCATCGCCACGGTGTAAGGCGCTTCGGCGGCGTAGCGGGTGGGGGGCACGTGGATCGTGGTCCAAACGACAACCCGACCTTCGCCGGCAACCTCGTGAGGCTCCAGGTCGGTTCGGCCGCAGGTCGGGCACGCATCGCCGCGCGCCATGACCAGCCGGCCGTCCTGCCGACAGCGATAGGCGGTGAGCACCGGGGAGTCAGTCACGGGCCAGGACGTGCACCGTCGCCGCCGCGCCGCAGCCGCCCATGCTGTGGGCCAGGCCGACGCCGGCGCCGGCGACCTGATTGGGAGCCGCGCCGCGCAACTGCAGCGCTATATCGTAGATCTGCCCCGCGCCGCTGGCTCCCACCGGGTGGCCCTTGGCGATGAGTCCGCCGCTGGGATTGACCGGCAGCCGGCCCCCGATACGGGTCTCGCCGGCTTCCACCGCTCGACCGCCATCGCCGCGCGGCACCAGACCGAGGTCCTCGGTTGCCACCAGCTCCGCAATCGTGAAGCAGTCATGCACCTCGGCGACATCCACCTCGCCGGGGCCGATTCCGGCCTGGCCGAACGCCTCCGCCGCCGCGCGCACCGTCGCCGGAAACGTCGTCAGGTCGTCCATGCCACTCAGCGCCACCGGTCCCGAACCGTGACCGGACCCGAGGATGCGAACGCCGCGCTTGGTGTATTGGCGCGCGATGTCAGCGGTGCAGACAACCGCCGCCGCCGCGCCGTCGCTGATGGGCGGACAGTCGAACAATCGCAGCGGCTCGGCGACGAATCGCGAGTTGACCACCTGGTCGATCGTTGTCGGTTTCTGAAACTGGGCCTTGGGGTTTACGGTGCCGTTCCCATGGTTCTTGACGGAAACGGCGGCAATCTGCTCCCGCGAGGTGCCATAGCGCGCCATGTGCGCCTGCATCACCATGGCAAACCCGCCCGGAAACGTGAGCCCGGTTCGCATCTCCAGGCCCTCGTCGCCAGCCGTAGCCAGGGCGGCGGTGATGTCGCCGGTGGGGACGACGGACATCTTCTCGACGCCGGCCACCAGCACGACGTCGTAGATTCCAGCCGTGACCGTGAGGTAGCCGTGCCGCACGGCGATGCCCCCGGAGGCGCAGGCAGCCTCCACCTTGGTCGCCGGTATGCCGTCGAGACCCAGACGCCGCGCCACGATGGGCGCCAGCGCTCCCTGGTCGGCCAGCCGCTCACCGATGAAGTTGCCGAGGTACAGCGCTTGCACTCGCTCGGGCGGAATGCCGCTGTCCTCAAGCGCCGCGCGGCAAGCCTCGGTGGCCAGCTCGACAATTCCGTCGTCCGGCAGCTTGCCGAACGACGTCGAACCGACACCGGCGATACTTACGTCACGCACACTTGTCTCACCACCGCAAGTCGGCACGGAAGCTCGCACTCGACCATGCGACCATACGCCTCCGAGATCAGCGGCACCACCACAGCCGTTCCACGTCTTTCCAGGACGGCACGAGACGCGACAATGGGTCCATGACAAGCATCGCGGCAGACGCCCTGTTCGACGTTCTGGTCATCGGTTCCGGGCCGGCGGGGGCTCAGGCTGCCGTGAGCGCCGCGCATCAGATGCGCCACGTGGCGCTGGTCGACGGCGGAGCCGTCAGCCTGCGACGCGGCCGCCACTTTTGGTCGAAGTCGGTCGAGTTCGTGGACGCGCCGGTGTTCCCCGGCATCACCGGCCCGGCGTTCAATCGGGCGCTGAAAGAGTGGACCGACGCGCAGCCGGAGCGCGAGATCACAATCGACGGGGAGCCGCGGCGCATAGGCATCCGCCGCCTGCCGGCCTACGTCGCGGACATCGAGCGAACCGCGGACGGCACGCTGGCGGTGACCATGACGACGGCGGCGCTGACCGCTCGCAGCCCGGACCCGCCCAAGGAAGCGGTCCAAGCCCGCACGGTCGTCGTGGCCTCGGGGTTCGAGGACGCTTGGCCCGACATCGAGATTAAACCGTCGGCCGAGCGAGCGTACGCCAAGTATGGCGTGGTCTTCCGATATGCCGGCAACCACCGCGGGTGGCACGTCTGTGTGCGCTGCGACGGTCATCTGCACACTGACCAGGCCTTGGCCATCGTGGGCGTCGGCGACTACATCTTCGACGTCGTGCACGGCGCCCAGGACTTCACGCACCGGATGACGGTGCTTACCAATGGACGCCCGCACGGCATGTCGGACCCAGTGCTCGCGGAGATGGAGCGCCGGGGCGTGGAGCTCGAAACCGAGCCGATCGAGGCCCACATCGGCAGCGGACGCGACCTGCTCGGCTTACGACTGGCCAGTGGCCGCGAGCTCTTTTTCGACGGGTTCTTCGTCGACGAGGGTCTCCAGCCCAATGACGAGTTCCTGGTCAGATTCTCCCCTCAACACGACGACGAGGGGCTGCTGGTGTGCGACGAGGATCACCGCGTGCTGGACATTCGCGGACAGCCCATCCCAGGCATCTGGGCCTGCGGCGATATCGTGGCCGGCGAGCGCAATCTCATCGCCTCCGCCTTTGCCAGCGGGCAGGATGCGGGGCTCGGAGCCAGCGACAGCCTGCGCCGCTGGCCGCCGGTCGGATGAGCATCGGCACGGGCGCGGACATGCAGCACTTCTCGGTCACGACCGAGCAGATCGACCTGCCGCAAGCCGCCACGCCGCAGGCTCGCCGGGTAGCCGTCGCCTGGCGCGGCCGGCCGATCTGCGCCTTCACCCAGGGAGCGCATCGCTGCTATCTGTATCCGTTGTACTCACCGGCCGGCGTGCCGCTAACCGCCGAGAGCCCTGTTGACCACCCGCACCACGATTCGGTCACCGTGGGCGCGGACATGGTCACGGCCAAGTTCCCGCCGCTGACGCCGGCGGTTTCTCCGCTGGCGGAGTCCGGCACCTACAATCTTTATGCCAACCAAGTGTTTCAGGGCCGAGCGTCCGGCCGCACTTGGGCCGTGGACATCGACGCGACCGAACTCGCCCCGGATCATCTGCGCGTGGTGCAAACGGTCGAGTGGCAGGGACCGGAAGAGTGGGGCGCCGCCAAAGGGCGCCGGGTGCTCGCCGTGGAAACCAGGACGACGGACGTCCGCCCCGGCGACGTCGCAAATACGGTCGACGTCCGCTCGCAGCTCAGGCCCACCGAGTGGGACCTGACCATCGGGCCGACGCGTCACGCCTATTTCACCGTGCGGCTTGCCTACGGTCTTCGCGTCGTCGACGGCGGCACCCTCATCGACGCCGACGGCCAAAGCGGAGGGGCGGCGATCACGAATGGCACGGCCGCATGGGTGGATGCTTCCGGTCCGGCGCCGCACGGTGCGAGGGCCGGTCTGGCCATCCTGCGGCACGCCTCCACGGCGCAGGTGCCGTGGGTGGCCTATGACTGGGGCACGGTGGTCGTGAATCCGTTTGCCCGCGAGTCCCGCGAGGTGCGGCAAGGGGGCACGCTGGACCTTGGCATCCGGCTGCTGGCACACGACGGCGACGCCGCCAAGGCGAGCGTTGCCGCTCGCGCCGCCGAGCTCGCGACCAAAACTGTCGCCGGTGCTAGCATTTCGCGCGCCGCCACTCGTCTGTAGGACGCCTCCATGCTCGAAACCACGACGCGCGAATCGCTGGCGTCGGCGGACATTGCCCACCTGATCCACCAGCTCACCCGCGCCGGTCAGCACGCGCGCACCGGTCCGGTGATCGTCGAATCGGCGAGCGGCGCCACGCTACGGCTGGCCGATGGTCGAGAGATCCTGGACGGCACGTCGGGCCTGTGGTGCGTCAACATCGGCCACGGCCGCGCCGAGTTGGCCGATGCGGCCGCCGCGCAGATGCGGCGCTTGGCCTTTGCCCACACGGCCAGCGGGTTTTCCCACCAGACGGCGATCGAGCTCGCCGCGCGGCTGGCGTCGCTGACCCCCGGCGACCTCACCGCCGCCTACTTCACCTCCGGCGGGGCCGAAGCCACTGAGACATCATTCAAGTTCGCGCGCTACTACTGGCGCTTGCAGGGACTGCCCGGCAAGTCAATTGTCCTGTCGCACGTGCGCGGCTATCACGGGCTCACGCACGGGGCGGCCTCTGCCACCGGACTCACCGAATACCACGGCATCTTTGGCGACCTCGCGGAGGGGTTCGACAAGGTGCCGCCTCCGTATCCCTATCGCTGGGACGAATACGGCCCCAACGACATCGACGCGGACGGCATCGCGCGCGCGGACGCGGTTGCGCGACGGATTGAAGAACTCGGGCCGGAGCGCGTGGCTGCCGTGATCATGGAGCCCGTGCTCGGCACCGGCGGCGTGATCGTGCCGCCGGACGGCTACTTCCGCGCCGTGCGCGAGGTGTGCGACCGGTACGACGTGCTCATGATCGCGGACGAAGTAATCACCGGCTTCGGGCGCACGGGCGGCTGGTTCGGCTCGCAGCGCGACGACGTGGTGCCCGACATGATGACCTTTGCCAAGGGCGTCACGAGCGGCTACCTGCCGCTGGGCGGCGTGATGCTGCGGGAGCACCTGCGGGACGCCATGCGCGAGGCGCCGGGCGACCCGCCATTGATGCACGTCTTCACGTACTCGGGCCACCCGGTCCCCTGCGCCGTGGCCCTGGCGAATCTCGACATCCTCGAAAGCGAAGGCGTCGTGGACAGCGTGCCGGCCAAGGGCCGCCGCCTGCGCGAGCGCTTGGACGAGCTGCGCGACTTTCCGGAGGTTGGCGAAATACGGTCGGCGGGGCTCATGGCCGGCGTGGAGCTGGTGCGCGACCGCGCCACCAAGGAACCTTTTGTCCTCAGCGAGCGACCGACCGCCGTGGCGGCGGCGGCGCTGGAGCGCGGGCTGGCGACGCGCGCCCTGCTGGGCGGCACGATGCAGTTGGCCCCGCCCTTGATCGTCAGCGACGAGCAGATCGACCGAGCCGTGGCGATTCTGGCGGAGTCCATCATCGCCACGCGCTAACCCGCCGCAGCCCCTATGATGCGCGCCATGGACACCAGCTGCCTGGCGCACGCGTTGACGGACAGCGAGCGGGCCAGCTTCGACGCCGAGGGCTACCTGGTGGTCGAAGGCGCGCTCAGCGACGCGGAGGTTGCGGCGCTCAACGCGGTGCTCGATCGGCTGCGCGACGCCAACCGGCTGGCATCGCCGGAACGCTACGCCGGCATCGACCAGCGCGTGCTTCACCTCGGGTTCATCACCCTCGATCGAGCCTTCGTGGACCTGATCGACCATTCGCGGCTGTTCCCCAAGGTGTGGGGGATCTTGGGGCCGAACATCTACCTCTACAGCACCCATCTCATCATCACGCCGCCGCAGGCCGACGAATTCGATCCCGCGCGGGACACGCTCAACTGGCACCAGGATTCGTCCTGGATGGGCAGGGACATGCCGGAGCTATCCGTGCCGGCGCGCTTGTCGGTGAAGGTCGCGTATTTCCTCACCGATCACTCGCAGTCCGGCAGCGCCAACCTGTGGGTGCTGCCGGGCGCTCACACGCGGTCCTCCATTGATGTTCCTCCGCAAGGTGAGGGCCAGCCGGCCGGCGCCATGCCGGTCTGCGCGCCCGCCGGCAGCGCCGTGATCTTCGACCGGCGGATCTGGCACGACGGCAGCCCCAACACCGCCCCGTGGTCACGCCGCGCGCTGTTCTACGGCTATGGCTACCGCTGGATTCGACGGCGCGCCATAGATGCAATGCCCATTGCGCCCGATCTGCTCGCGGAGGCCGACCCGATTCGCCGACAGCTGCTGGACTACCCGAGCAAGGGCGACGAACCTCTCCAGTACATCGGCGCCGACTCGCCGCTGCGTGATTGGTTGCGGCAGCACGGTCAGCTTGCTTAGGGTTTGAGAGGAGCCGTCGTGGCTGCTCGGGCGTCTGCGCAGAATCTGCACCGCGCCTGCATCGTCAGCACGCGAATCCGGCGTACGCTGGCACGCCATAGGGCGGCGACTGCGTAGACACATTCGTCCGGTCAGATAGGGAAGCGCCCATGCGTCGAGGACTCACCCGGTGGGCCGTTGTCGCCGGCCTGCTCGGACTTGTCGCGGCCGGCGTGATCTATCTCCTGATCTTCATCACGGGCGGCACCGGCGAGGCGAGCGAGCCCATCAGCGCACCACAGCTGTCCTTGCCCACGGCAACCGCGGCGCCCGCAACCGCCGCTCCAACTCCGGTGGAAACGCCGGCCGCGGCCCCGGCAACCGCCGCGGCGACGGCCGCGCCGGCTCGCACTGACGCGCCGAGACCCACTGCGACCGCCGAGCCCACCGCAGCCGCCACCGAAGCGCCGGCGGGCGGCGTGCCGACCTCAGCTGTGCTCTACCGCATCGTGCCGGAGGAGTCGGAGGTGCGCTTCGAGATCGACGAGATTCTGCGCGGCGCGCCGACGCTCGTGGTGGGTACCACAAACCAGATCGCAGGCGACTTCATTGTCGATTTCGCCAATCTTGGAGCCTCGGAGTTGGGCACGCTACGCATTAACGTGCGCACGCTGCGCACACCGGAGGACCGGCGCGACCGTGCCATTCGCTCGCGGATTCTCGAGTCGGCGAGCGACGAGTACGAGTTCACCACGTTCGAGCCGGTGAACCTCGTCGGGCTCCCGGAGTCGGTGGAGATGGGCCAGCCGGCGGCATTTCAGATCGTCGGCAACCTGACCATCCGCAACATCACGCGTGAGGTCACGTTTGACGCCGAGCTGACCTTGGCGGCCCCGGACCGCGTCGAAGGCACGGCGGTTACCGTCATCCAGCGGCCGGATTACGAGCTGACGATTCCCAGCGTGCCGTTTGTCGCCTCGGTCGATGAGGACGTGCTGCTCGGCATCACGTTCGTCGCGGTCGCCGTGCCCCAATAGCGGCCCTCCCCCCGTATAGGTCACGTGGATCCTTGCGCCGCCGCGGCGACCGGCGTCAGATGTATCCATCGCCGACGAGAGTCACACGCGCTCCTTGCCGTCGGCTACGCTCGCGCCCGTGAGCCCAGAATTGATCGGCATCCTGAGCGTGGGTGCGGTGCTGGCCGCGCTGATCCTTGGACTGGTCGCGTGGTTGCACGCGGATATTCGCGACCTTCGCTCCCGCGTGGACAGCCTGGTTGAGCGCGTCGCGCGCATTGAAGGCTGGTTGTGGCGCGACCGCGGCGCGGCCGATTCGCCGCCAGATCCCGCTCCCGGACCCACGACCTAGCAGGCCCGGCGCGCAGCCCGAGAGCGCGCGAGCGCCGCGCCAAGAGACAACTCCCAGGTTGCTGGAACACGCTCACCCGGCAGCGCACAAGTAGAATCCGCGCATGCTTGCCAAGGTGCATAGTTGCGCGCTGGTCGGCCTTGACGGCGTGCTCGTCGATGTCGAGGTCGACGTAGCCCAGGGGCTACCCGCCTACACCATCGTCGGTCTGCCCGACGCCGCGGTGCAGGAGGCGCGGGAGCGCACGCGCGCGGCCATTCGCAACAGCGGCGCCGTGTTCCCCAATCGCCGCCTCACGATCAACCTGGCGCCGGCGGACGTGCGCAAGGTTGGGCCAGTGCATGATCTGTCCATCGCCGCCGCCATTCTGGCCGCAACGGGACAGCTGGGCGACATCACCGAGGATCGCGCGGTCTTCCTGGGCGAGCTGTCGCTCGACGGCGCCCTGCGCCACACCGACGGGATTCTGCCGATGGTGGCCGAGGCGCGCGGGGCGGGAATGGAGCGCGCCTTCGTGCCGGCCGTGAACGGTGCCGAGGCGGCCGTGGTGAGCGGCGTCGAGGTATTCCCCGTGTCCTCGTTGCAGCAGCTCATCGCGCACTTCACCGGACTGATCCGGATCGAGCCTCTCGCGACCACCCAGGCGGCCGTCGATCGCTCGACCTATCCGGTGGACCTTGCCGACGTGCGCGGACAGGCCCACGTGAAGCGGGCGCTTGAGATCTCGGCCGCCGGGGCCCACAACGTTCTGATGATCGGCCCACCGGGCGCCGGCAAGACGCTCTTGGCGCGCTGCGTGCCGTCGATCCTGCCGCTGCTCGGGCTGGAAGAGGCCATCGAAGTCACCAAGGTCTACAGCGTCGCCGGCCTGATCCCGAAGCGGAAGTCGCTCATCGCCGAGCGTCCCTTCCGCGCGCCGCACCATACGGTGTCCCACGTCGGCCTGGTCGGCGGCGGCGTGAGCCCGCAACCGGGCGAGATCAGCCTGGCGCATCGGGGCGTGCTGTTCCTCGACGAGTTCCCGGAGTTCAGCCGGCAGTCGCTCGAAGCCCTGCGGCAGCCGCTGGAGGACGGCACGATCAGCGTGGTGCGGGCCAACTACTCGGTCGCGCTGCCCGCCCGGATCATGCTCGTGGCGGCCATGAACCCGTCCCCCGGGGGCTACGCCGAGGGCGGTGGCGGCGACTCCACCCTGGCCGACGCCGCGCGCCGCTACCGACGGCGTATCTCGGGCCCGCTGCTGGACCGCATCGACGTGTATGTGGAGGTGCCGCAGATTCCCTATCACGACATGGCGAACGCGGAGCGCGGCGAGTCCTCCGAAGCCGTGCGCGAGCGAGTGGAAACCTGCCGAGCGATCCAGGCAACCCGCCTCGAACCCCACAATCTGCGGGTGAATGCCGAGATCACCGCACGTCTCGTGCCGGAGCTGTGCGTCCTCGACAATCGCGCCGAGGCCCTATTGCGCAACGCGCACGACCGAATGGGCCTCAGCGGGCGTGGGCATCACCGCACGCTCAAGCTCTCCCGCACCATCGCCGACCTGGACGGCGCCGAGGTGATCGGCGCCGCGCACGTGGCCGAAGCGCTGCAATACCGCCCGCGCCTCGACGACACTTAGCGGCCTGCCACCTCGCGCAGCACGTCCTTCCGCAGCTTGCAGATCATGGTGTAGGCGGGGTCGAACATGTTTCCCAGGTCGTATTCGACCATCCGTCCAAGCAGCAAATGGGCTTCGCGGGTCGTCAGGCCGTAATCCGTTTCGAGCCAGCGCACCATCTCAGACGTCGCGTGCTGCACGGCTTGGTCGAGCGGTCGCAGATTGCCGGCCGTCATGACGTGGGTGTCATTCGCGAAGCGCGGCCACTCGATGGCTCTGTCCTTGATGAGGTCAAGGGTGAAGGTCACGTCCATGGGCACCTCCACGCCAGTGCCGTCCATCTCGCCGTCGCCCTGCAGGGCGTGGCCGTCCCCCAGATGGAACAGCGCTCCCGGCGCGAACACCGGGAAGTAGAGCCGCAGCCCCTCGACCACGCCGTTGTAGTCCATGTTGCCGCCGAAGGGCCCGGAGGTGGCGGTCGAGATGTGCTGCCGTCCGGGCGGCGCAACCGCCACGCATCCGATCATGGTCCGCAGCGGCAGCGTCACGTCGTGGATACGGTTCCGCGCCGGCGTGGACTCCCCCGCCGGCGCCCGCTCGGGCGGCTGGAGCCTTATCGTGCCGGCCTCGATGTCGATATCCCAGAACGAGCGGTCGGCGTCGTCGGCAAACCGTGGGACATCCTCGAACTCGAGCACATTGGCCGCGAGCGCCGACGAGCTGAAGCCCCACGACCGCGTGATGCGCACCCGGTCAAGCGTGACCACGAGCGTGTCGCCGGGCTCCGCGCCCGCAACTGCAAACGGCCCCGATTGCGGGTTCCCCCGCTCGGCAACGGTGTTGCCGTGCCGGTCGCCGCCGCGGGCGTCCACGGTGCTGGTGCGAACGCTGTCACCGGGTTGCACCGTCAGCCCAGGCTCGTGCCAGCCAAAGGTGTTGTGATACGTCGTAGGCTCAAAGTCGTGATGCGCCATCTCGTCTTCTCCCGTCTGCATTTGCGGCGGCTGGGCCGTGGTCAATCGCGAACGGCGAGTGGCCGATCCCAGGCCCGCACGCTGGACTGCTCGATTCCATTCCACGCCTCGCGTCATTCCGAGCGCAGCGAGGAATCTCTAGCTCAATCCTCGGAGCCCGACAGTACCAGCCGCCTTCCGGCTTCCCTCTCCCCACCGTGGGAGAGGTTGGAGCCTGCCCCGGACCCCGTATCGAGTACGGGGCGGGCTTTGATCCGGGGGTGAGGGGGCGCCCGGTCATGCCTTGCGGGTTCCCTCTCCCCACCGAGGGAGAGGTTAGAGCCTGCCCCGGACTCGATCCGGGGGTGAGGGGGAGACCAGTCGTCCTCTACGACGACGACTGCGCCTTCTGCCGCGCATGCGCCAGGGTCCTGCGCCGTCTCGACCGCGGCAGCGCCCTCGTCCTGCTCGACTTCAACCGCCCCGAGACCGATCCACTGCTCGCCGCACTCACGGCAGCCGAACGCCGCACTGCCCTGCACGTGGCGGATACCGACGGCAGCGTCCACTCCGCCGGTCCGGCGCTGCGACTCGCGCTGACCGTGGCCCTTGGCCAAGGCGCCGGGCGGCTGCTCACCCTCGCGGCCGTTGCCAGGGTCGTCGACGCCGCCTATCGGGTCGTCGCCGCCCGGCGTAGGCATCTCGGTTGGATCGAACGTATCGGCTCTCGGATGCAGCGTTAGCTAAGCCCCGGCCACCGACACCCGCAGCCCGGGCTGCGGTGCGCCCGGCGGCTCAGACCGTCGCTTTGCCCTAGTTCGGGAAACGCAATAGCTTAGAAACACTTTGAAGAGGTTCCAGAGATGAAGATCGTTCAATGGCATCCTGGTGGAACAGCACTATCGAAAACAACATCAGGGAAATCCTTCGAGGTGTGCGCTACGGCCCGAATCCCCGTCATCACCTCGGCCGTCCGTTTCTCACCGCTTACCAACTAGCAATTGAATACCACCGCCGCTTCCCAGAGCTTGGACGTCAACTCGGCTTGACGACCGGCGGGAAGGGATCGGGATGGCCGAGCTCGCTCCCACAGCAGTTGGCCCGTGAATTGTCACAACGAATCAAGAGCGGGGAGATTCGGGACATTGAGGGAGGGTTCCTGTCCAAACTCCACCGCACCGACATTTCTTTCAATGGTCCGTACGGGATTGTCGAGTCATCGGTGAGAGATATTTCCATCTTCCGACTCGCCGCTGATCGACCCGGCAGCTAAGGCCCCCGTCTTACGCGATGCCTTGGACTACAGCCGACCATCTCTCCCTGAAAACCTACTTCCGGCCCCTGCCGTGTACTGCACCAGACGGCACGACGACCAATTGATGCAGAGGCCAACAAGGACCACGATGATGCAGGACGAAGATCCGCTTTTCTCCAGGTCGAACATGAACAGTACTACTCCATGCCAAGAATCCTTCCAGCAGTCCATCAGCGCCCCTGAAACTCGCGCTGCGTGTGGCTGGTCGAATCGTAGCTGCCGCTCCTTCGCCGCCGTAGAATGAACTCAAGACCGAAATCACCTTCGACTCTGAGCTCCATCATCGCATCGTCTGGCAAGTCGACATCAGCGCCGCCGAGTGAATCACGCTGCATTAGCATTCATCGCCCGTAAACACCGTTCGATCAGAACGGTTGCCGCTAGATACGGTTCCAAGTAAATGTCCGTTTTCATCAAATACCGGGGATCCGGAATCGCCCGGGACAGCATATGCATCCATCACGACATCGTCACCCCATATTTCTTTTACAATCCCCGATTCCATTCGGATCCTGCCTGGACCATAGCCCCAAAAGAAGACCTCTTGATCTACTTGGGCAGGGGCGGACGATCTGTAAATGGGTTGGAATGACAGACGAGCTATCGCGCTGGGATCGATACGCAAAACCGCTCTGTCAATCGAAGCGCAGTGTTTGAGCGTGGTGGCTCGTCTAGGCAGTCCACCTCCTGGTAATCGAACCACTATGCTCTTACACTCGTTTTCGTCCGCAATAACATGATGCACGGTTAATATCGTGCCATTTTCGGGATCAATAACGACGCCCGTACCCCTGTTTTCCGAGGAGATCGAGATTACGCCAAATAGAGAGGTTTCATGATGGCAAATCACTTGGACAACATTTGTGCGAAGCTCTGGAATAGATACGACAGGGTTCGACTCAAATTCTATGCCCTCGAATTGGCATGCATACATATTGACATCGCTTGAATACTCAGTCGACCCGCTAACTCTGCCAGTCACCGATACAAACTGACCCTTCGTTATTTGAAGAGCCGTTCTAGTGTCTGCATAGTAGCAGTGAAGCTCCTGCGTCGCGTATCTATCTTGGGTGGGAGCAATAGTGCTGTAGTGTTCGTCTACTTGAGATATGTAGCCGGAAGTTGACACTGGGAGGTTGCCGTTCTCTCGGTATCGCAGTCGCGAATTGGCACGCACTTTGTTTTGATCATATTCGTCTAGCAGCTCGGTAAGTGATAGCTGGATTGAGGTAGGATATGGTGTAGGGGTGGGCCGTGGAGTCGATGTCGAAGTTCGGGTTGCTGGGAAGGCGGTCAGCGAGGACTCAGAGTCGTCCACGATATCTTCCACGACCGTCGCGGGCGCCGGTACGAGCAAGACTGACCCGGTGCGAATCAGGTCGGGGTCTTCAATATCGTTCGCCTCCATCAGGCTGTCTATCGTAGTGCCGAACCGTTCTGCGATGGACCGCAAGGTGTCTCCGGCCTGGACCACGTATTCACTCGTCGGGCTACTGCCCGTCTGTGACGGTTCCCTATTGCTGACCCTTTCCGCCGACACCCGAATGCACGACCGCGTGGAATCGTCGTAAACAGTCCCGCTGGGACAGGTCCACGTTCGTGGTATCGGCGTTGGCGTTGGCTCTGGCGTCGGCGTGGGGGTAGATGTTGGCTGAGGAGTAGGCGTCGGAGTCGGCATTGGCTCAGGTGTCAGCGTGGGAGTTGACGTTGGCGCCGGCGTCGATGTGGGCGTTGGGTCCGGCGTTGGTGTCACCGTAGGTTCACTGGTCGGCGTCAGCGCGGCCGCTGCGGCGATTGTTGGTTCTTGGCGTGGCAGCGCAACGAGCCGAGCCGTGAGTGATTGACCAAGAATCCGGCTGAGATCAAAACTGATGCTCCCCATCAAAAGCCTATTGGAATCGAAGCGAAACATTAGCCGATTGCTGGCGGTGGCGACATCCGCAAACACGACCACGAATTCGGCGGTCGATCCCTCAGGCACCGACGCCCCTAAGAGGGACATGTCGAGCTCCGCCGCGGCACGATCGCTAAGTTGCTCATCGTGCTTCGCGATGCGATCACCGCGCAGCTCATGCAACTCGAAGATCGCCTTGTCGAAACGCCCTTGCCCATCATCTATATGGGTAGCGGCGAAGACCACGACTACGAAGTCGCCGGTAGTTGGAGTCTCCCCAAGTAGCTCAGGGACCCTCACGGCTTCCCGGACACGAACTTCCCAGTCACCCTCACGCTGGGGCGCACTCTCGCTGGAGGCGGCTTCGGTGACTCGATTCGATGCCACGCTGGCCTGAGTCGCCGCATTGACCGGCGCGTCTTCGACGGGGCGTGCAGTGGGCGTGGATGCGGAAGCCGGCGTTGCCGTCGGGGTTCGCGTTGGACTTGGAGTTGAGGCGGGTGCCGAAGTTGTGGTCGGCGTAGCGGTGGCGACGGCAGTAGCCGCCGAATCATCGTCATTGGATGGTCCGAAGACCAGGGCAGCTACTACGATCGTGACCAAGAGAACAAACGCAACCACCAGAATGATTGCCGCAACGCGAACTACCCGGTCCACACAGCCCCGCCGGCGAATGTTTCCTTGGCCGTCACCCGCATCGGAAATGGGAGCCAAGCTACGCATTGACAAGCTCTCTATACGTGCAGGCGACGGTCACAGCCTGGCGTTCAACTCGGCCTTAGGCGGCGCGCTACGGTAGCACGGCATGAAGCGCACCGGATCGAACGCCTGCCAGGCGTGTCTCCACTCGTGCTTCGACAGGCTCAGCACGAACGGGGGAGGCCGGTGCGGCCGTGAAAGGCGCTCGCCCTTGGCCTTGGTTGCTTGGGGCTATGGATTCCTCGCCGCCGCTCGGAATAACATTCTTAGGGATCGAAACGATTGCTGACTTAGGCGACGCGGGCTGGGAGTGCTGCATAGACCGGATTAGAGGCTCGGGGATTCGGATGCCAGGCAACGCCGGACGCACTTGGTTCGTCCGCCGGCGAGTTGGGGCCTGGATTCCCGCCTTCGCGAGAATAACGGAGGGAGGGCGGGAATGATGTAGGGGCGCGGGAATGACGGAATGGCGCGGGAATGACGGGATCAAGGTGACCCACCGCCGCAAGGCGACCCGCGCGGCGCAAGGTGCCCCGCGCGGCGCAAGACGGGTACTCTGCGACACATCGCTCCGCGCCGCCGAGGAGTCCTGCCTGTGAGTAATCGACCCAACGTGATCGTCACCGGCGCCACGGGCAAGATTGGGCGCACGCTGATGGAGGACCTGGACGGGGTTTACACGCTCACCGGAACGTCGCGCCAGCCGCAGGACGACCCGCGGTTCCGCGTGCTTGACTTCGACGACATCGACGCCGTGGCCGAGGTCTTCGCCGGGCACGACGCGGTGGTGCACATGCACGCCAAGTCGAACCACGACACAGACGAGCTGGGGCCGTATCTGCAGCCGAACGTCGTGGGCGTCTACAACGCCTACGAAGCGGCGCGGCGGGCCGGGGTGCGGCGCTTTGTCTTCGCAAGCTCGAACCACGCGACCGGCTGGTATGAGCTTGCCGGCGAGCGCTGCGACGCGGAATCGACCCCGCGGCCGGACGGCATGTACGGCGTCGCCAAGGTGTGGGGCGAGTCACTGGGCCGCTACTACGCGGACCGCTTTGGGCTCGAGGTCGTCTGCCTGCGCATCGGCAGCTACCAGTACCGGCAGAAGCCGCCGGCATTCGGCATGGGCCCGCGCATCCTCTCCACCTGGCTCAGCGACCGGGACATGGTCGACCTCGTGCGCCGGTCGGTGGAGGCGCCGGGCATTCGCTGGGGCAGCTACTATGGGATTTCGGCCAACGCGCGCGCCTACTGGGACATCACCAATGCCGTCACCGAGCTCGGGTACCGCCCGAAGGACAACGCGGAGGACTATGCGGACGAGGTGCTGGCACAGGGCGGCGAGTACAAGCTCTGGGAATTCACGACCCAAGGCATGGTCTAGCGTGCGCCAACGGCAAGTTCACCGCCGATGACGCCAGCCGCCGGCGGCCCGCTGCCCATGCGGCCTTTCGGCCGCCACTCGGACCGGGTGTCGATCATCGCCTTGGGCGGCGGCCACCTTTCGCGGCCGACGGTGACCGACCGCGAAGCCGAGCACGTCATCCGCACGGCGCTGGACAACGGGGTGACGTTCTTCGATAACTCCTGGGACTACGGCGATGGCATCAGCGAGCGCCGGTACGGCCGCGCCTTGGCCAACCACCGCGATGACATCTTCCTGATGTCCAAGGTCTGCGACCGCACCCGCGACGGCGCCCTGCGGCAGCTCGACGAGAGCCTGCGCCGCCTGCGCACCGACTACCTGGACCTGTGGCAGTTCCACGAGGTCAACTACGACAACGACCCCGAGTGGATTTTCGAGCCGGGCGGCGCCGTCGAGGCCGCAGAGATCGCCAAGGCCCAGGGCAAGGTGCGCTACGTCGGCTTCACGGGACACAAGAGCCCGCACATCTTCAAGGGCATGCTGGCCGCCGACTACGAGTGGGACGCGTGCCAGATGCCCGTGAGCGTCTTCGATCACCAGTACCGCAGCTTCACGGCCGACATTCTTCCCGAGCTGAACCGGCGGGGCATCGCGTGTATCGGCATGAAGTCGCTTGGGGGCAGCGGGCAGTTTGTGACCGAGGCCGGCCTCACGGCGCAGGAGCTGCGGCGCTACGCCCTGTCGCAGCCGATCACGACCCTGGCGTGCGGCGCCGTCACTGTTGCCGACGTGTTGCAGGACCTGGAGATCGCCCGCACGTTTGCGCCGTTGTCGGAGGATGAGCAGCAGGCCTTGCGCGATCGGGTACGGCGCGAGGCCACGGATGGACGTCACGAGTGGTTCAAGACCTCGACATACTTTGACTCGACCTACCACGCGGGAGCCCACGGGTTCGGCAGTCACCTGACGCTCCCGCGCTAGCCGCGTCCGTTGCGCGCATGTGCGAAAGTGAAGGGCTTCGCTTGGTCTATCCGATGCCGCAATGACCGACGAGATCGATCGGCTGGTATGCGCGGTGGTGCACAACGACGACGCCAACCGCGTGAACCAGGCCCTGGTTGACGCGGGCTACGGCGTGACGCGCATCACGGCCCAGGGTGGTTTCTTGCGACGGGGCAACGCGGTGTTCGTGATCGGCGTTGCGCAGTCGGCGGTCGACGCCGTCATCGCCGTCCTCAAACAGGCCGCCCATCAAGCAGCGGGAGCCGACGCCGGTGGCTCGGCCTACGGCATCGTATTCGTGGTGCGGGCCGGCCAGTTCGCGAGGCTCTGACGTGCCCATGACCGCCGGGGAAAACGACCGGCTGATCATCGCCGTCGTGCAAGACGCGGACGCGATGCGACTATCCAACGCGCTGAACGATGCCGGGTTCGCGCACACGCGGATTCCAACGCGCGGTGGATTCCTGCAACGCGCCAGCGAGGCCATCATGGTGGCCTATTCGCATACCCGGCACGACACTCTGATGGACCTGATTGCCAGCCACTGCCAAACGCGCAGCGAAATGCAGATCGTCTCGCTGGCGGGCGACACGATGCTGCTGGCCGAGCCGGTCGAGGTCGAGGTGGGCGGCGCCACAGTCTTCGCCCTGGAGCTTGAGCGCTTCATCCGGCTCTGACGCGTGCGCCGCCGGTAAGCGTTTCCCGCATAATGCGCGCGCCGCTCCACAGCCGAATCCCATGACGACCGACCGGATCATCGACGTATCCGGCCACTTTGGCGCCGTGCCCTTCGCGCGCGCGTCGTGGACTCCGGCAGCGGTCGTAGACCGAGCGGCGGCCGCGGGAATCACCCACAGCTACGTCGCGGCGTTGACCGGCGTCTTTCACGAGGCGGGACTTGGCAATGCCGACGCGCGCGCCGCGGCGTCGCGGCATAGCGAACTGACGGCGGCGGCAGTGGTCGATCCAAGATCCGGAAGCCGCGCGCTGGACCAGGTCGAGGAGTCGCTTGACGCGGGCGTGCGGCTGTTTCGAGCGCTTCGCGGCGCGCAGGGCGCCTGGCCGCCAAGCGAGGCGACGTTTCAGGCCGCGGCGCGCAGGATCGCTGATGCCGGCCTCGTCCTCATGGCCGATCTGGGCAATCCCATCGGCGAGTTGACGGACTACATGCGCGCGCTGGGCGACCTCGACCTGACGATCGTCTTCGCCAACGTGACCTACGCCACGCTGGGCGAAGCGCTCACCGTCATGCGCGACGACCCTCGGGTTCACCTGGAGAGCCACCGGCTGTGCCGCCCCGACACGCTGGAGCTCATCGCGTCCGAGGTCGGCGCGGACCGGGTGCTGTTCGGCACCTCGGGGCCGCCGTTCAACGCGCAAGCGGCGCTGGACCTCGTGCTGCACGCCAACCTTCCGGAACCGGATCGCCGTCTGATCCTGGCCGGAAACGCGCTGCGGCTGATCGAGGGAACTGGGGTGGCCGACCGCGCCACACCCGATCTGTCGCCCGATCCCTTCGGCGCGCCGGTTCGGGGCCCCGAATCCGAGCCGATTATCGACATCCACGCGCACAACGGCGCTTGGCCCTACGCCGGGGCCACCAGCCGAGACAATCACGGCATCACCACGCTTGAGCGGCTCATGGCCAAGTACAACGTCGAGCAGACGTTCGCGTCGTCCGCGCTGGCCATCACCAACGACTTCCGCCGGGGCAATCGGGAGCTCGTGGAGGGCAGCCGTGGGCGGGGCACCATCCGCCCGCTCGTGACGATCAACCCCCACGATGTCCAGGGATCGTGCGAGGAGATGGACCGGTGGTATCCGGAGCCCCACGTCGTGGGCGCCAAGCTGCACACGCAATTGTCCCGCGTGGCCATCGGCGACCCGCGAATGGCCGCGCTGTTTCGCGAGGTGGCCGCGCGCGGCAAGCCGGTGGTGAATCACGTGATGGCGCTGGGCGGCTTCGATTCACCGAGCGAGACGCAGCAGGTGGACGGCATCGTCGAGCTGGCGGCGCGCTATCCGGATCTGACCGTGGTGGCCTACCACGGAGGCGGGCTCGACTGGGAGCGAATGCTCGACCTGGCCGAGCCGCTGCCGAATCTTTATGTCGAGTACGCCAGCTCCTGGCCGCAAGACAACCCGGTGCGCGCGGCCGTCGACCGTCTGGGAGCGCACCGCGTCATGTTCGGCACGGATATGGACTTGCTGTCGCCGTCGCTCATGGTAGGGCTGGTGGACAGCGCCGGCCTCGACCCGGCGGCCTACGCCGCGGTGCTGCACGGCAACGCGCGCCGGGTGTTCAAATTGGGGCCGGCGAGGTCGTGCGAAAGGCCCCCCAGTTAGCAGTCCCGTTGGTGGTGAGCCTGCCCTGAGTTCACCGATGGGCGAACGGACGGGCGGGCGGGCGCCGCGACGATTGCGAAGCGCGCCTGATATGGGATAAGCTTAGTCTAGCTTAGCTAAGCAAAGTGAACCGCCATGCAAGTCAACATGCACGAAGCCAAATCGCAGCTTTCCCGACTCGGTGAGCGAGCCTGGGAGGGCGAAGAGGTCGTCATTGCCAAGGCCGGCAAGCCGTATCTGCGGCTGGTGCCCTACCGGCGACCGAACCAGCCGCGAAGGCTTGGGGACCTCAAGGGCCAGATATGGATCGCGCCGGACTTCGATGAGACGCCGGAGGAAGTGATCAAAGCGTTCGAGGGCGAAGAGTGAAGCGCCTCTTGGTAGACACAAACGTGCTCCTCTGGGCGCTTGGCGGCGATCCGAGCCTCGGCGACGACACGCGTGACGCCCTGGCCGACCCAGGCAACGACGTCTTCGTAAGTGCGGCCAGCATCTGGGAGATTGCCATCAAGCGCGCGCTTGGAAAGCTCAACGCTCCAGCCAACCTGGTTGCGGCTGTGGAGGCCGCGGGCTTCAGCGAGCTTCCGGTGACCTATGTGCACGCCGAGCAGGCTGGCAGCCTGCCGAAGCATCACACCGATCCGTTCGACCGCATGCTGGTGGCGCAGGCGCAGGTTGAAGGGCTCACGCTGGTCACCGCGGACGCCAACATCCCGCGTTACGCGGTGCGCACGATGGCGGCCTAGAGTTGCGCGGCTGAACTGGAGGCAAGGTGGAGCCGACGGTGGGATTCGAACCCACGACCTGAGCTTTACGAAAGCCCCGCTCTGCCAGCTGAGCTACATCGGCCGGATCCAGAAAATGCTAGCACCCGGCCGTTCGCCGTTTCCCTCAAACACCTCATCGGTCTCCCACGGCAGCAGCATTTGCCTCATCCGGACGGTCCACCCACGTCTGAAAGAAAATCCCCTCACTCCAAGTTGGCTCGGATCTAGATTCCCGCCTTCGCGGGAATGACGAGAGGCACGCCGAGATTGCACTGCAGGCAACGGGAGCCGGCTATACGCTCCAGACTTCCCGCATGATCTGCCGCACGGCCGGCGGCCCCTCGACGGCGGCTACGTCGTCGGCCGCCGCCTGCACGTCCGGCGGCGCGTGCGCCATGGCGATGCCGCGACCGGCCCATTGCAGCATTTCGATGTCGTTGCGGTCGTCGCCCACGGCCACGACCTCGGAAGCGTCGATGCCGAGCTCACCGGCCAGCCAGGCCACGGCTTCTCCCTTCGTCCCGCCGGCAGGCAGGGCTTCCAGACCGCCCGCCCCGAGCCGCTCGCTCCACCAGGACACCGTCGAGACGGCATCGCCGAGCTCGTCATTGATGCGGCGCTCGGCGCCGGCCACGGCTGCACGGTCGCCGAACGCAAACACCTCGACGGCGGGCGCGGCAATCGCCGTCCGCGGCAAGGGGCGAATGATCGGCAGCTTCGTCGACAGATAGCTCCGCGTCGGAGCATGGCTCCACCACGCGCCGTCGCAGAGGTAGCGCCCACCGGCAAACGGCGACTCGACCCAGATGGCGGTCATGCCCTGATCTCGAAACACCTGGACCACTGACCTCGCGGCGGAGTAGGCCAAGTGCCTGGCGCGCAGCACGCTTCCATCGCGAACACGCCGCACGATGCCGCCGTTGTTGAGCACGGCATAGGCGGAAGCGGGCAGCTCGCGCGTGATCTCGCCAGTGGCGTACGTCCCGCGGCCCGTCGCAACGACGACGGTGACTCCCAGCGCATCAAGGCCGCCGAGCAGCTGGAGGACGCCGTGGTCGGGGCCCCGGCCGGGGCGGGTCAGTGTGCCGTCGATATCGAGCGCGAGGAGTCGGGGTTGCAGGCTAATTCTCATCGAACGCGTCGCCGCCATCATCCAGGTCGGCGCCCGCGTCCTCGAATTCGTCGTCGTCGGGCATCTCCCCGGATTCCATACGGCGCAGCATGGGCTCGTACTCGCCGGGCAGGTCTTCGCCCATTTCCTCGCTCATCTGACGCGCCATGCGGGCCAGGCCACGCGGGTCGCCGGACTCGAGGCCCTCCATGGCGGCCGCCATGCCCGTGAAGTCGTCATCGCCCGCGGCATCATCGGAAGCGCCCCCGCCGCGGACAATCGTGACGCGCGAGAGCAGGCGCTCCAGGCGATCGGAGCCGCAGTGGGGGCACGGCGGGGTCTGCACCGACGCAAAGGTCTTGAAGAGCTTGGTCGAGCGCCGCCGACAGGCATGGCAGCGGTAGTCGAAAACAGGCACGACGGAGTAGAGGCCGCGCTGGAACGACCAGCACGGGGACAGCCGCAAGTGTACGGCTCGCGCCCAAACATCACGCCGGGACGGTGCTAGGCTCATACCTGCAAGTGGGCCGCGCGAGCCCGTTCGAGCGTGCAGCCATGAGGCGATGGGAGCCCAGCAAAGACTGGCGCCGCCGCCATGGTTTGCGGGCGCACACGGTTACGGCGCTGTGCCGCGGGGCTGGCCTTGTCGTCCGCCCCACAGCACCCGGCCATCGCAAGCTGCCGCCCTCGCCGTTCTCCGCGGTAGTCATCAAGCCACTTGCCTTGGGCGACGTGCTGCGGACGACGCCTATTTTGGACGCCATGCGCCGGGCTTACCCCGACGCGCGGATCGTCTATGCCGTCGGCACCTACGCCAATCCGGCGCTTGCCAACAATCCGCACATCGACGCCACGCTGGACATGGGGCAGCTGGGCGCGCCGCGTCGCTACGACGCCCAGGCCTACCTTGGCTTCGCCCAAGCTCTGAGGCGCGGGCAGTTCGACGTGGCCGTCGTGCTGGACCGCTCGCCGCTGATGGCCCTTTTGCCGTACCTCGCGCGCATTCCCTACCGCATCGGCCTCCACAACAAAGGCCGGGGATTTACGCATTCCACGCGGGTGCCCATCGCCGACGACGATCACGAGGTCGACGCGTACCTGCGAGTCGCCCGGTCCATGGGGATCGCGACGAGCGGCGCGCGCTGCCATTTTCGTCCGTCACCCAGCGACACCGCGGCCGCCGACCGCTTGCACCAGGAGTTCGGGGTTGCCGCCGGCCGCCCGCTCGTGATCATGGCGCCGGGGGGTGGCTTGAATCCAGGCGCGGTGGACGTCTCGAAGCGCTGGACGGCCACTGGCTTTGCCCGCGTGGCCGACGCGCTGGTCAAGCGCGAAGGCGCGACCGTCGTGCTGGTGGGGCTGCCATCGGACGCGAGCTCGAACGCCGCCGTGCGGTCGGCCATGCACGAGCCGGCAATCGATCTCAGCGGCCAGACGGCCTTTGGACAGCTCGCGGCGCTCATTGCCCGCAGCGACCTGTTCATCGGCAACGACTCGACGGCCGCGCAGCTCGCGGCGTGCGTGGGCACCCCTTCAGTGACGGTGTTCACGACGACCGAGCCTTGGGTGTACGGCCCCTATGCGCCCAACGCGGAATGGGTCTACCGAGGTAGCCCCGCGAGCGGACTCCTTGACAGCCCGGATGTCGCGGAGGTCGAGCGAGCGGCGTTCGATTCGCTGCACGCCCGTCAACGTGGGGCAGGGGCGAAGAGCGCTCAGTAGCCCGGCGGTGCCGCCCGGCGTGGCGTCGCCCCCGACCCGACGCGGTAGCCCGCCGTGCGCTCGGCGGCCATTGGCACACCGGCCACGCGCCACACGGCCGCCGGAGGTCCGCCCTGCACGTCGCGGCACAGCCCGCGCAGCGGGCAGGTGGGGCACGACGGCGACCGTGCCGTGCACACGGTGGCCCCGAGGTCCATGAGTCCCTGTCCGTAGTCGTAGAAGCGGCGGGCCGGCGTGAGCGCCTCCGCAAGCTCCACGAGCCGGCGACCGTCCTGGTAGACCGAGCCCTCGGCAGGGAGCCCTACGGCCCGGGTATAGACGCGCGCGATGTTGGTATCCACCAGCGGCGCGCGCTTGCCATTGCCGAAGGCGTGCACGGCGGCAGCGGCGTAGGGCCCCAAGCCTGGAAGACGCCTGAGTGCGTCGAGTGAATCCGGCATGCGACCCCCGTAGTCGGTGACCACGGTTGCCGCCATTGCCTTCAGCCATCTGCCCCGCACGTGATAACCGAGTGGATCGGTCAGCGCACTCACCTCGGTGGCAGGCGCTTGGTGAAGATCAGCAATCGTCGGATAGCGGCGCACGAACTCGACATACACCGGGGCCACCCGTGAGGCCTGCGTCTGTTGCAGGAGCACCTCGGACACAGCCACGTGATATGGGTCGCGTGTGTGCCGCCAGGGCAATTCACGCCGATGCGCGCGGTACCAGCGAATGAGACGGTCTTGAAATGCCCGCTGGAATCGCCGGTCGATCTCGATCAGGCTAGTCACGGAATGCCCGCAGCATCCGCTTTCCCACGTGCACATGCGATTCGCAGGCCGATGGTACGGTCACCGGGACCATCGGCTCGCCGGAGCTCGCCATTTCCCAGTTCGCCACGCCATTGGGCCGCACCCTGGTGCGCCTGATCGCGGCGGCCACCACCGGGATGCTGATCTTCGGCGCATGCGGCAACGCAACCCCGGAGCCGTCGACCGCCACGACGGCCGTCGTCGTCGTGGCCCCGACGCCGCCACCGACAGCGGCGCCGACGCCAATCACCACGGCACTAGCTTCCCCGGCGCCCCTGGCTGAAACGGAGACCGGCGCTCCGGTCTCGCCGGCGCCGCCGCCGCCCACGATCTCGCCGACGACCCCGCCGACCGCGCCACGGCCGACCGCCCCGCCGACCGCCCCGCCGACCGCTCCGCCGACTGCTCCGCCGCCGCTCGCGACGCCCTCGCCAACGGCGACGTTGTCCGCAACTCCGGCGGCCGGTGCAGCCACCCCAAGCCCGGGTCCGGCCGAAGTCACCCTGCCGCCAGTCGCCCCGGCCGAACTGCCGGGTCTCGGGCAGCGCGTCACGTTTCTGCTGCTCGGCATCGACCGCGCGGACTCCTTTGAGGGCAACACGGACGTCATCATGCTGGTCAGCCTTGATCCCGTCAGCAGCTCAGCTTTCGTCTTGTCGATCCCACGCGACCTTTGCCTGGGCGCCTGCGATCTGCACTCCTCGCGAATCAACGAGATTCTCAAACGACAGGGCATGGAGGCATTGCATGAGACGCTCTACACCATCAGCGGCCTGCCCATCGACTACTTCCTGCTGGTGAACTTCTACGGCGTGGAACGCATCATCGATTCGCTGGGCGGCGTTAACGTCTGGTCGCCGCGTGAGTTCGACGAGCGATTCGTCTACCTGGACTCCGACGAGGAGATTCGACTGATCCTGGAGCCGGGCTTGAACACGCTCAACGGCCGGGAGGCCGTGGCCTACGGCCGGTCACGCAAGTACGACCCGGCCGGGGACTTCGCCCGTATCTGCCGTCAGCAGCAGGTGATGCGCGGTCTGAGAGATCAAGCGCTGTCGCCGGCGTTGATCGTTAACATCCCGGCCATCATCGAAGAGTTGGGGGGCGCGTTTCTCACCGATCTTCCGCTGGAACGGCTCCCGGCGCTGGCCGAGTTGGCGCTCCAGATCCCTCCGCAGCGGGTGCATTCGTTTGCCGTCCACAGCGGTGGCGAGGAGCTGCTGCAATGGACAACCGGCGACGATGGCGCGTTCCTCTTGCGGCCGGACCTCGTGGCGATTCGCGACTTCGTGGCCGACGCGTTCAAACGCTCGCTCGAAGGCCCCACGAATGCCGCCGGCGAGCCGGTATTCATCGCGGACAACTGCGAGGCCTATTACCCGAGCTAAGCGGCGGCGTCTCCGACGCGCGGGAATTCCCGGGCATCGCCGCGCTGGACAAACTCGGCGTCGGCAAAGGGCGCCAACAGCCGCCACGCCTCGTTGGGAAACCGGCGATTCCGCAGGGTGTCCCCAAGCAGTCGTAGCTGCACCGGCTCGCCGGATCCAGGCCAGCTCTCGAATACCGCGTTTTGAAAGTACTGCCGGATCACGCCTGCCTCGGCGCCAGGCGCGATGATGGTGCCGGGGGCGCCGGTGTCAAGCCGCGCCTCCGTGCGCGGCGCGCCGAACATCAGCGAGCCTCCCATGGCCTCGAAGAAGTCGAGGAATCCGGTCACCGAGCCATCGATGGCGAAGTTGGACACGCGATGGCCCCAGGTCCCCACAATCACGCCCGCTTGATCGGACAGCACCGAGGGTTCGATGCCGAGATTGGGCGCTCCGCCGCGGCCGCCGCCGATGTAGTCCCAAACCGGCCGAGCGAAAACCTGCCGAGTGCCCGTCACGGTGTCGAGGTTCCAATCCAGCACGCCGCGTTGGAACCACTGGGAGATGACGTCGGGACGCTCCCTCAAGGGATCGGAGGTTGGCCAGCCCCAGCGCCTGAGTCCACCGGTGGTCCGAACGTACTCGGCGAAGCCGACCGTGAGCAGCACGCCGTCGAGCCGTACGCGCCAGTCGGTCAAGCTGTGGCGCAGCGGCCCGGGCGCCGCGTCGGCCAGCGCGACCCCCACCGCCAGATCCTCGGCTTCGCGAGGCGGAGCAAGCTGGCTGAGTGGCGAATCGAATACCTGCACGCGGCTGTTGAGGCTGTCGGCGACATAGATCCGGCCGTCGAAATCGACGGCGAGACCCTGCGGAAACCGGAACTGGCCGACCTCGCTGCCCTCGCCGCCAAAACGGCCGGCAAGCGCGCCGTCCGGTTCGAAGACCGCGACGCGGTGATCGGCCTCCTCGGTGACGTACACCCGCCCTGCTTGATCGACCGCAACGCCGACGGGGTTGCGAACCTCGGGCGCGGTCACCGCGAAGCGCCAAAACTCCCCCTCGGGCGTGAAGACCTGGACGCGGTCGCGAAACGTGTCAGCCACGTACACCAAGCCCCCCGGACCGACGGCGATCCCGTTCGGCGTGCTGAATTCACCCGACTCCGAACCGCGGCCGCCCCACGCACCGACGAAAGAGCCATCCGACCCAAACTTCTGGACACGGTCGTTGAATCCGTCGGCGACGTAGACGAATCCGTCGGCATCGAGCGCGACTCCCCGTGGCGCGTTGAACTGGCCGGGAGCACTGCCACGACCACCCCAAGAGTTGCGGAGGTCGCCATCTCGCGTGAAGACCTGAACGCGCCGATTGCCGCCGTCGACGACATACAGCAACCCGTCAGGGCCGATGGCTACGCCCTTGGGCCGGGAGAGAAGCCCCGAGGCGTCGCCGACAATGGTCAGCAACTCAAAGCCGTCCGGGGAGATTCGGACGAGGCGACTGGTGCGCGAGTCGGCGACGAACAGGAAGCCATCGTCGTCGACGGCCACGCCCCACGGCGATGTATCGCGGCCCACACCGCGGATGGCGGCAAGCGTGACCGCCAGTGGCGCGTCGTCCTGCGCACCCGCCGACCGAACGGCAGCCCCGGCCAACGGGGCCAGCGCGAGACCGGCAAGGATTGTCCGTCGATGGATGAGGCGGGACATCATCGGAGCAAATGCGGCGCCAGAATCGTTGGCCGACCTTGCCAGTCTAGCCGCGGTTGGATTGGTGGACGGCGTCTGCGTCACGCTAGCCATCCTCATGTCGCCGGGTGGTCGCTCGCATTTCGGGCGGACGGTCAGGTGAAGAACGAAGCGCAGCGCCGAGATATGACGCGGGGCCGCGTATGCTTGCCGCCCATGGAGCCCCGGCGACCCACGGAGCCGCCCCCGCTGCACGCGTCGGAAAAACGCGTGCCAATTCGCGCAACGTTTCGGTCATGAGCCGCGATGTATGTTCGGCGGGTCCGGACGTCCAAGGCAGCGGTCCTGCGGGAAGCTCGGACTCGCCTCCCTCCCCATGAGCGTGGGCGCCAACGGCATAGGTTTCGTTGCCGTTGGCGCCCTGCTTGCTGTGGCGGCGGCCGTCTATCTGGCGTTCCTCGCCACACGGCGCCTCGTCCAGCCAACGGCGCGCACCCAGGCAGCCGAGCAACGGCGGTTCACGCGCAATGCCATTGCGCCCATGGTCACCAGCTTCATCGACCGCGCCTTGTTTTGGGCGTTCTGGATCGTCGTGCTGCGCCGCATCGGGCCAAGCGGCAACGGCGACTATGCCTTCGCGGCGAACTTGCTGATCTACTTTGCCGTCGTGGTCGATTTTGGCCTCGGCACCCTGGTGACGCGGGATGTCGCCAGAGATGCGGCCGGGCTGCAGCGCATCTTCCGCGCAGCCTTGGCCCTGCGGATGCGTCTGCTGGCCGTCAGCATGCCCGTCATGGTCGGCATCGCCCTCATCTACTGGGCTACCGGCACCATTGACAGTCGAGCGCTGCTCACGACGGCCGTGCTGGCGCTTGGGCTTCCATTGGCGGCGGTGAACCAAGCCTACGCGTCCGTCTATGACGCGTGGGAGCGTATCGACCGGCGCGCGCTCGTGGTGGCTGGCACGTCGGCCCTGACGGTGGGGCTGGGTCTGGTCCTTCTCGCCGCGGGCCTTGGGGTCGTGGGAATTGCCCTGGCCGGGCTGATCTCAAGCGGTGTCACGCTCTTCGCCCTGGGCCGGCCTGTTGGCTTTGCCCTCCTGCGCCAATCGGTCGGCACTCAGCACGACGACCTGCGTCAACTCGCGCGGCATGCGCTGCCGCTGATGCTCAACAGCCTGCTGGCGACAGCGTTCATCCAGATCGACATCCTGATCTTGCAGGCGCTGCAGGGCACGGCGGTCGTCGGGCACTACAACGCCGCCTACAAGTTTCTCAACGCCATGAACGTCCTGCCGGCGGCGGTGGTGCTGGCTGCATTCCCGCTCATGGCTCGTGCGGCGGGTGACCCGGCCGAGCTGGCACGCTGGTTCACGCGCACGTGGCGGGTCTTGGTCACCGCCGGCGCGGGCCTCGTCGTGCTGTTCTTCATCTTCGCCGAGCCCTGGATCGACACCCTGCTTGGACCGGAGTTCCTGCCGGAGACGGCCACGGCCCTGGCGATTCTGATCTGGTTCCTCCCGCTGAGCTATCTCAACGGAACGCTGCAATACGTGGTGATCGCTTCCGACCGGCAGGCGAAGCTCACCCCGGCGTTCCTGGTCGCCACGCTCGTCAATCTCGGAATGAACCTGGCGCTCGTTCCGATCTGGGGCTTCGTGGCCGCCGCGGCGACGACGATCGGGAGTGAAGTGGTGCTTCTGGTTGGACTTGGCTGGATTCTGCGCAAGGACCGGCTGCAGCGTCGCGTGCTGGAGCCTGCCGCGCGTCCAATCTTGGCCGCGGGCGCGGCGGCCGCGGTGGCGCTGCTGCTGCGTGATTTCGCGTGGATTGCCGCGGCCCTGGCCGCGATGGCCACCTACGTCGTGACGCTGATCGTCATCGGTGGACTCCGGCCATCGGCGATCCGCGACGTGGTGCGGTCGCTGTAGCACGGCGTATCCACGAATGAGACGCGACGCCGCAGGACCACGCGTCTCTATTGAGCTTCATCGCGCCCATCGAGCGACGACGGAACGAACACCGTCGGGCCGAGCCAGAGGGCTTTCTGTCCGACATACGTCCTCCGGACGAACACGCCTGACACCGGCAGGCCCTGGCCCTCGGGGCCAACCAAGGCCATGAAGGTCTGGTACGTGCCGGGCGGGGCATCGGCTGGAATCCAAAGCCCCGTCCGTATTTCGTGGACGTCGCCGGGTGACCATGCTGACGTGCGCCGGCGCCTGAGGTCGTGGGCGAAGAGCTCCTTTTCGTAGATCACGCCGCCTGGACTCTCCACCCAAATGCGGATTCGCAGGTCGTAGTCCACCGGCGATTGCGCCGCCAGGCGGATGGTGAAGCGCATGCCGTCAGCCGTTTCGCGCGGGCCTTGGTCTTTCCGGTGGCCGGTGAACCACATTTCGGCCATCTCGAATTCGTCATTCATGGTCACCTGACCCTTGCGCTTCACGAAGTCGTAGCCGTGCGTCATATAGAGCTGGAGCACGCCGTTGCGGTAGACCTCGGACCGCGCTTGCCACAAATACCTCGTGAGCCAGGCCTCCGTGAGGTGCTTGGGGTCCGCCTGCTCCAGTCCGGCCAACACCACCCACACGCGGCGATGATTTCGCGCCGCGTGCGCCAGCTTGGCATCAACCTCCAGCGCGTCGACGGCCGGAGGCACCTCGTCGGGGAGGAGCCAGACATCGACCTTGTCGAGGAAGTTGGGGTAATAGTGACGCCAGAACCACCCCTGCCATGGGCCCGCAAGCACGACCGCGTCGCGAAACTTCCCCTGACCGCGGTCGGGACGCCGCGGCCGCGCGAGGTTCTCGATGGTCGTCGTGATGGATCGGTAATCGCCCCGCACGTAGTCGGTGAAATAGGCGCGGCTCGCCACGATCGGGCCGGCCAGCAACCCCAAGGCGACGACGGCGGCAGCTAGTCCCCGCAGCGGGATGCGCGGCACGGCGTCGAACGCCACGGCCACGAGCACGCCGATCGCCGGAATCGCCGGTAGGAGGTATCGCGGCTGATAGGGCTTGTCGAAGACGAGCAGCAGCGCCAGAAACGCGGCAACCGCTCCCACGTATGCGAGCATGAGTCCCCCGCGGCGACGGGCGAGGGTGACGCCGATGCCGCCGGCCACGAGCACCCCGGCGCCACCGGCGAACGCCGTCGAGAGCCGTCCGCTGCGCACCTCCTCCACGCCCACTAGAAGATCGAGCCATGCGGTGCGACCAATCTCAGTGAGCACGCCCAGTCCCAGGTCACCGGTCCCGAAGGCCGGCAGGCTGTCGTGCAGACCGCGCGCCAGGATCAGCCAGGGCACCAGAACGGCCATGCTTACGACGCCAACGGCGACGAAGACCAGCACACGGCGCCGGCGACGCCGCCAGTGCCACGGCAATGCCAGCACCATGGCGGCGACCGCAATCGCCACGGTGAAGTCGATATAGCTGCCCGCCGCGACGCAGACGCCCACGCCCGCCCAGTCGCGCCGGCGCCCCGACCGCATCGCACGCTCGAACAGCCACAACGACAACACCGCGAAGAGGGCCGCTGGCGCGTACATCCGCGCCTCACGGCTGAAGAAGATCAACAGGGGCGACGCGGTGACGAGTACGGCGGCGATCACCGCCGGCCACGGCGCGACATAGCAGCGGGCCAGGCGATAGGTCGCGGGGATCAGCAGCAGCCCAAAGGGAAGGGAGAAGGCCCGCGCGATCGGCTCGGCCTCGCCGAACCACCCGATCCACACGTGCAGCGCCATGTAGTAGAGCGGTGGATGCTCGAACGGCGCCCGCGCGACATCGGCCATGATTTCCAGCAGGCCCGCCCGCGCATACCAAATGGCCGCAACTTCATCGAAGTCAAAGTCGCCGAGACCTTCCAGGTTCCACAGGCGCAAGACCGCCCCCACCACAACCAGCAGCAGCACCGCCAGCTCCGGTGTGAGAGGCCGCGCGATCGCCCGCCCCCAGGCCGCGATGGCAGCGGCGAAGCGGGCGCTATCCGCCGTAGGCATCGAGCGTCTGACGGGCGATGCGGCGCCAGGAATAGCGGCGAGCCACGGCGCGCGCTCCGGCCTCGAGCGCGGATCGGTAGTCGGGGTCGTCCCGGACACGCACCAGCGCCGCTGCAAGCGCTGCAGGATCGCGCACCGGTGTAAACGCCACCTCGCCGTGGCGCACATCGAGCAGATCGGGCCGCACCGGCGTCGTGGTGACCACCGGGAGACCATGAGCCGCTGCAACCATGAACGACCCGCGGCGCGTCGAGAGGCCCTCGTCGTACGGCAACGCCGCAACGTCGCACGCGCGCAACCACCGCGAGATCTCGGGCGCGTCCAAATAGCCGGGCTCCAAGACGTCAACGCCTGCAAACGTGGACGGCGGCACCTGAGTCGCGGCCCGCCGAGCGCTCATCTCTGGGCTCGCACCCCCAATCAAGGCCAAACGCGCGCCGCGGCTTGCCAAGGCCGGAGCGCGCATCGCCGTCGCCAAGACTTCAAGCCCCTTTCCAGCCTGCCGAAATCCAAAGAAGCCCACGAGAAAGACATCCGTCGGCAGCCCCAAGTCGTTACGAACCTCCGCCCGCGTGCCCAGGGAAGGCGGCGGCTCGATGGTCGGCCCCGCGGGAATCACCTGGGACCGGCGCCACTCGCCGGGAATGCGCGCGCTCACGCGTGCGCGATCATAGGCGTCGACATAGATGCACACGTCCGCCCAGCCGCGCAGCAGATCGACGGACCAGCGGCGCAGAGCGCCGGCGCGCGGGAAGACATAGGGCTCGGCCAGGTCGTGGAGCGTGACGGCCACCAACCCGCCGTAGCCCATGAGGCGAAGTGCTCTGGGCATGAGCGCCACTTGCAGCGCTGAGTCGAAGGCCCCCGCCTGGTACTGAATATGGACGACGTCGCTTCGGAAACGCCTGCTCAGCCGAAGTACCGTCACGATCTGGCGACACCATGGCCGCGGCGCCAGGCGGTACACGCGATCCGCGGGCATATCGTGCGCCACGGCTTCGGTTGCCACGTAGGTTCGCGCGCCCATGTCCTCGAGCGACGAGCGCAAGCGGACTACGTGATCGGCAATCCCCCCCCGACGCGGGGGGAATTCGCCGGTGACGAACAGAATTCGGCGCGTCGGCGGCGGCACTACCGCCAGGCCCTTGGCGTGTTGCCGCCGGAGATCGAGGCCACTAGCGGCGCCAGCCGAACCACTGCCAAAGCGTGACCCGCGCGATGCGCTGGGCCTCGACGCGAGGCGAGGGGGTGTCGCGAGCCAGCAGAAGTCTGACAAGCTGCTCGGCCAGCCTCACGAGATTGACAAGAGCCACGAACAGGCGCAGGACCACGGCGAAGGGTCGCCCCCACAGCTTGCCCGCCAGCCGATAGCGGCTCCGGAAGAAATTGCGCTCACGGGTAACGACATCGCGTCCCGCCGAAGCGCCGCCGACGTGACGCACCCGCGCCCGCTCCTCGACGGCACAGCTCCACCCGGCGGCTCGCAGCGCCAACTGCAAATCGAGCTCCTCGGCGTACATGAAGTACCCCGCGTCAAATCCCCCGACGTCGCGCAGGGCACGAGCCCGGAACGCGACACACGCGCCGTCAAGCCAATCCGGCGGTGTGCCTGACGGGACATCATCACGATAGTAGGCTCGCAGGACGGCCGAGCCTCGCAGCCAACGCTCCAGCATCGTGCCGTCGACGATCGCGGCGCCGATGGACGGAAACGACCGCGCCGGGGACAGGCGCCCATCACCCGCGCCGACGTGGATCGGGCTCACGCACCCGAGGCGCGGATCGGCATCCAGACGCTCCCGCAGCGCCGCGATGGTCCCGCGCTCAACGACCGCGTCGGCATTCAGGACCAGGATGGGGTCGCCGCTGGCGAGGCCGATGCCAATGTTCGCCGCCGCGCCGTAGCCGATGTTGCGGTGGGTGCCCCGCAGGACGACCGCGGGAAAGTGCTCACGAACCAGATCGGCAGTGCCGTCACTCGACTGATTGTCGACCACGATTATCTCGAGCTGGCCGCCCCCGTCGGCCTGCAATGCCTCCAGGCACGCTGGGAGATGGCCGGCAGATTGGTGCGTCACCACCACCGCGGACGCGTGCATGACCCTGGTCACCGCAGGGGAACGCCGCAGCGCCAGCACCGCGCCAGTCCGCGCTGCAGCCGCCACTCATACTCCGCCATCAGCAGCGCCAGTTGAAGCCCGACCCAGCCGTCGCGGTACCCGCGGTGCTCAACCAAGCGTCGCCGCAGCTCCCGCAGCGGTTGGGCCACGACAGCCGTGCGGCGCCGGCGCACACCTGCCGCATAGAGGCCGTTTGCGTGCATGCGGGCATACCGCCGCTGCCGCCGACGAAACTCGCGAATCGTGCGATAGCTGTAGTGGACGAGCGGCGCGTCGAGCGCGCCAACACTGCCGCGAACATCAGGCACCTCGTGCACCGCCTGCTCACTTGGGTAACGCACGCGGCGACGATCCATGACGCGGCACTGCGAATCGGGCGCCCAGCCGCTCCCGCGCATCCAGTGACCGAAGATGCGATTCCGGCGCGGAATCATGTAGGCCGCATGAGATTCACGTCCGGCCCGGGCTTGCACTTCTGACGCCAGGGCGTGAGATACGCGCTCGTCGGCGTCGACGAAGATCACCCAGTCATTGGCGGCCCGAGCGAGAGCGTCCTGCCGTTGGGCGGCGAAGCTGGTGAAGCGACGCTCGACGACGCGAGTGCCGGCTGGGACGGCGCGCGGCGTGCCGTCGGTGCTGAAGGCGTCCACGACCAAGCGCTCGTCGCACCAGGCAAGCGTCCGCAAGCACGGCTCGATGTTGACCGCCTCGCCGGCGGCGATCACCACCGCGCTCAGCGGCACTCGGCGGCTCACGGCTCGTCTAAGGCCGCTAGGGCGTCGGCGACATTGGCCGGCGCCCGTCCAGTCGCCGCGTGCAGCGCAGCTCTGGCGTGCAGCCCCCAGCGCATGGCTGCCAGTGAAGTCCGGGCCACCAACGGCGGCGTGTGCGTCCGGTACCAGCGCGCTCGGCTCCGATAGAGCTGCGCCAGCATGCGGTCCGGCTGCCGGCCGGTGCTGGCGCCGCCGACGTGCCAGACCCGCGCCGCTGGAACCTGCGCCGCCCGCCAGCCGAAGTCCTTGAGCCGCCGGCACAGGTCAATCTCCTCGCAATACATCCAGTAGTCGGCGGAGAATCCGCCCACGACATCGAGCGCCAGCCGCCGCAGCAACATGCAGGCGCCAAGCGGGTGGTCGATCTCGACAGGGACGCCGTCCGCCGCGATGCGCCCGTTGAGGCGGCCGCGGCGCAACCACGCCGGCGCGGGCCAGGCGTCGATCGCGGCTTGCGCCACGCCCGGGAATCGAAAGGCGCCTTCTTGCGGCGCCCCGTCGAGCTCCCTGAAATCCGGGCTGACGCAGGCCAGATCCGGCTCCGTTTCCGCGTGATTTACCAGGTGCTCGATGGCGTCGCGGTCGACGTACACGTCGTCGTTCACGACAAGCACGTACGGCGCCTCCGTGGCGGAAATGCCGTGATTGGCGGCGGCGCCGTAGCCCGGGTTGTCCGGGCGCGCGATGGTGTGCAGCCACGGCGCGGCATCCGGAAACGCCGCTAGCGCGGAGCCGTCCGCCGAGGTATCGACAAGCACGATCCGCCGCGCCGGGTGCGAGCTGCGGCGCAGCGCAGCCACACAGCGGCGCACCCGAGCACCGGCGCCGTACGCCACAACGACCGCGTCAACCATGGACGGCCTCCCAGAGCCGCCGAGATTTGGCCTAGCGCAACTCCGCGGTGGCGCCCACTTCGGCAAGCTTGGCGACGATCTGGTCGCCTTCTTCCTTCGAAACGCCTTCCTTCACCGGCCCCGGCGCCGCGTCGACCACGCCCTTGGCCTCGCGCAGGCCAAGGCCGGTAATCTCGCGCACGGCCTTGATGACCTGGATCTTCTGCTGTCCGGAGGCCTCCAAGTGCACGGCGAACTCGGTCTGTTCCGCCTCGGCTGCCGCACCGTTGGCCCCGTCGGCCGCGGGCACCGCCGCCATCGCCATGGGCGCCCCCGTGACGTTGTACTTCTCCTTGAGAGCCTCGACCAGCTCACTGAGCTCCACGACCGTCATGGAGTCAATCGCAGTGAGAATGTCGTCCTTGCTGACCTTCGCCATCCGTCACGCTCCTTCCGCGTGTGGTTGCAATTGATCTACGCGTTCCTGCAAGGCGTAGACCAATCCGTGAATCGTTCCCGCTAACGTGTGAACCAAGCTGGAGATCGGGCTTTCAATCGACCAGACCAACTCCGCCTGCAACTGCTCAACCCCGAAGAGCGAGGCGAGCCGTGAAATGCGCTGGCTGTCAAGTGCCTGCCCCCCCGCCACACCGCCGCGAATCTCCATTCTTGGATGGGCGGCGGCGAAGGCGCGAACGGCACGCGCGGCCCCAATGACGTCCTCACCACTGAACGCGAATGCGGTCTGGCCGTGGAAGAACGGTTCCAGGTGCTCGGCGTTACTCTCGCGCGCCGCCAGGATCGCCAGCGAATTCTTCACGACCCGAAACACAGCGCCGGACTCGCGCATTTGCCGCCGCAGCTCCTGCATGTCCGACACGGTGAGGCCCGTGTAGCCGGTGACAATGCTTAGCGGCGCATCGGCCAGCGCCGTCGTCAGCGCCTCGACGATCTCGACCTTTTCGGCCTTGGTGGCCATCAGTTTCAACGTCCTTTCCGCGAATGACCGGGTGCCGCTGCGCCAAGCAGCGCGTCCAGACACGCGCCGCTCGCGTGGTCATCCGCGCCTCGGCGGGCGTCCCCAAGGGAGCTTATGCGTCGCACCCGCAGTCTTCGGCCTACGGCAAAGGGTTGCGTTTGAGTTGCTGGCCGCCTCAGGCGGCTAGCGCGGCGGCCTCCTCGTGAATTCGGGACACGTCCATTGGGATGCCCGGGCCCATGGATGTGGTGATGGTGGCCGAGCGCAAGTAGGTGCCCTTGGCCGCGGCGGGACGGGCCTGCACGATGGCGTCCACGATCGTCGCGACGTTCTCCTTGAGCGCCGCGGCGCCCATGGACACCTTCCCGCAGCGCACGTGCACGTTGGCCAACCGCTCCACCCGAAACTCGACTCGGCCAGCCTTGAGGTCCTTGATGACGCGTCCCACGTCGTTGCTCACCGTTCCCGCGCGGGCGTTCGGCATGAGCCCGCGCGGACCGAGAATGCGGCCCAGCGGGCCGATGATGCGCATGGTGTCGGGCATGGCGACGGCGGCGTCGAAATCCAGCCATCCGCCCTGGATGCGCTTGGCGAGCTCGTCGGTGCCAATCTCATCGGCCCCAGCGTCGCGGGCCTGCTCGGCGCCGTCGCCGGTGGCGAAGGCGATCACGCGCACGGTTCGCCCGGTGCCGTGCGGCAGCGACAGCGTGCCGCGCACTTGCTGATCTTGATGCGTGGGGTCCACTCCAAGCCGCAGGTGCAATTCGATCGTCTCGTCGAACTTGGCGGGCGGGAGTTGCAGCAGCAGATCGATGGTGGCGGCGATCGTGAGCCTGGCGTTCGCATCCACCATCTCCGCTGCCTGCCGGTATCTCTTGCCGTGACGCGGCATGCCTAGCCCTCCACCAGAACGCCCATGCTGCGAGCCGTGCCCTCAACCACGCGCTCGGCGGATTCAACGTCGTACGAGTTCAGGTCCGGCATTTTTGTCGCGGCGATTTCCCGGAGTTGACGCCGGGTGATCGTGCCCACCACTTCCTCATGCGGCATGGCCGAGCCCTTCTCGACCCCGGCCGCCTTGCGCAGGAGGTCCGACACCGGCGGCGTCTTGGTGACGAACGAGAACGACCGGTCCTCGTAGACCATGATCTCGACGGGAACCACCGATCCGATCTGGTCCTTGGTGCGCTCGTTGTACTGCTTGGTGAACTCGATGATATTCACGCCGTGGCTGCCCAGCGCGGGACCAACCGGCGGCGCCGGCGTGGCCTGGCCGGCCGCGAGTTGCAGCTTGACGATGGATCGGACTCTGCGTGCCATATTGCGAGTCTAGCCGCCGCTGGTTCCGGCCACCGGCCCGCCACTCTGCTTCTCCACCTGCAAGAAGTCGAGCTCGACGGGCGTCTCGCGGCCGAAGAAGGACACAAGCACGCGCAAGCGCTCCTTCTCGTCGAGCACTTCGTCGACGGTGCCAAAGAAGTCGGTGAACGGGCCGTCGATGATCTTGACCCGCTCGCCAATTTGAATGCGAACCTCCGGACGCGGGGTCTCGCCCTCCATCTGCTTGAAGATCACGTCCGCCTCTTCGGGCGGCAACCGCGTTGGACGATTGCCCGAGCCGACGAAGTTCACAACCCCCGGGGTGTTGCGCACGACCAGCCACGATTCGTCGTCGAGCACCATGCGCACCAGCACGTAGCCCGGATACATCTTGCGCTTCACGCGGCGGCGTTGGCCGTGCTTGACCTCTTCGATTTCCTCCGTCGGCACCACCACGTCGAAGACCTTGTCGGAGGCGTCCATGGAGACCACGCGGTGCTCCAGGTTGTCCTTCACCTTGCCCTCGTAGCCCGAGTAGGTATTGATCACGAACCATCCGGGCTCGTCGTTGCCGGCGGCGGTCATGGTCTTGGCAGGTCCAGGCAATGTAGCCACGACTATCCCCTTCTAGGCCACGATCACGTCGAACAGCTGGGCGAACACATAGTCGGCCAACCCGAGCACCATCGACATGAGGAGACTGATGGCCACCACCAGGCCGGTCAGGCGCATCGTTTGCTCGCGGGTCGGCCAGTGAGCCTTGCGCAGTTCGGCATAGGCGTCACGTATGAAGCCCGCGCCGGGAAGGCCCGCCAGCCGGCTCGCCGGCGTGGCCCTGCGGCGCGCGCGGCCGCGGCGCGCCGGCGCCCGACTCGTTTGTTCTCTAGCGAGTTTCACGATGGCTTCGATGTTCGCGACAGCGCGCGCAGTATTTGCTGAGTTCCATACGATCCGGATCGTTGCGCCGGTTCTTGCTCGACACGTAGCCACGCGAGCCGCAGTCCGTGCACTCGAGTGTTATGACAAGTCGATCACCGCGTCGGGGCATCAGATCGTTCCGCAGGGCCGTGGCGTGCATTGCGCGTGGCCGGCCTCACTACGCGCACTCCCAAGGCACTGGCCAAGGGATACGGCATTGTACACCGCCGGCGACGGCAATCAGCCGAGTGGGCGGCGCCCTAGATTCCGCCGAAGGCCCGCGCCCGCGCCTTGAGCGACAGGTAGATGGCCTCGAGCGCCGGTGTGGGCACGCCGGCATCACGGCCGCGGCGCACCACCGCACCGGTGAGGTACTCGAGCTCGACGCGGCGCTCGTGGCCGAAATCAACCTGGAGCGACGTGGTGTTGTCCGCCGGCGCCGACTGCAGCAGGGCCACCAGGTCTTCGCTCGTCGAGTCCGCGAGCGCCACGCCTAGCGCCCGCCCCACGGAAGCCGCTTCATCGAACATCCGGCGGTATAAGTCCTCCATGCCCTCGGTGGACAAGATGTCGCCGAGCGGAAGCTGGCAGGCGGCGCTCATGCCGCCATGGACCGACAGCAGCACGATCTTGCTCCACAGGATCCGGTTGATGTCGTCGCTGACCTCGGTTTCGATGCCGCAGGCGCGCAGCGCCGCCGCAATCGTCTCCACACGGTCGGACATGCCCCCGGCCGGCTCACCGATGGCCGCTCGAACCAGGGCGTCCTGATACTCGATGACGCCGGGCTCTGCGATGTGAGCGGTGAGCCAGGTGGCGCCGCCGATCACGTGCTCCGCGCCGAGGATCGAGGACAGCGTTGGCACGTTGTCAATGCCGTTCTGCAGGGTGAGCACCGCCGTTTCCTCGCCGAGCGCGGGTCGCAGCAATTCGGCGGCCGGCAGCGTGTCGTAGGCCTTGACCGCAAACACCATGAAATCAAAACCCGACCCGGCATCCACCGGCCGTTCAACCACATTGACCCGAAGCACCCGACGCGATCCGTCTTCGCTGAGCATGCATAGCCCGCGATCCTGCATGGCCGCGAGATGCGCCCCACGGGCGACGAACGTCACGTCGTGGCCGGTCTCGAGGAGCCGGGCACCGACAAAACCGCCAACCCCGCCCGAACCCATCATCAACACACGCACGCTGATCTCCTTCCTTTTCGCCGGCTATCCCGCTCCGTCGCCCACGGTCACCAAGGCCTCGGCAACCGGACCACGGCTCTCGCCGTCCACGCGAATCTCAGCCGTGAGGATGCGGCGCACGTCTGGATGCGCCGGCGCGGTGGCGGCCAGCGTGAGTTCACCCCGCGCACCGGCTTCCAGGTCCAGGCACGCATAGCCGCCGTCCGTGCTCCACCCGTCCGGAGCCAAGAACCGCGCCTCGAAGCGTACGCGCCGCTCCGCGTTGTTCCGCAGCAGGAGGCGATAGCTGCACGCTTCGCCCGGACTGACCGACCGCAAATAGGGAACCAATCGCGCCCACCAGAGGTCCACGCCCACGTCGGCCGGCTCGTCGAGCAAGGCCCGCACCACGCGCTCCTTCCGCACGATGAAATCGCGATATTCCACCGCGCGCCGCGCGTCCCAGGGAATGAGCTCGCGATGTCCAGGGCACACCAGATCCGGCTGAACCAGGTCCATCACGTCCGCGCAACGACGGTGCATCCATAGCTGCAGGCTGTTGCGCAGCACGGTGGTCTGATAGAGCTGCGTCGTCATTTCGCCGGTAATCCCGGGCGCAAGCTCCAGAAACACATTGTCGCCGGTGAAGGCCACCTTCTGCCCATCGACTTGGGTGGCGAGCACGGAGTGGAATTCCGTTTGGCCGGGAGCGTGGTGCACCTCGAATTCGAACTCCTCCCAGGCGAACCGCTCACCGTCGCGGAGCTTGCGTTCGATCGGAATCGGCCGCGGCAGCGTGCACGGCGTGCTGCACCAGCCCGCTGGGTCCTCCAACACTTGCGACACCTCGTCGAGCGCCCAGACGCGCGCGCCCTCATGCCGCACGAGATAGGGAATGCCCGCCGTGTGATCGTCGTGGATGTGCGTGACCAGCACCAGGTCGATATCGCGCACCCCGTACGTCTCACGCAGCTCGTCGAGGTGGTGGACGACGAAGCGCATCGTGTCGCCGTCCTCACGCTCCTGGGCGACGCCCATGTGCGCCGCGAATGCGTGCCCGTAGTCGATGAAACAGGCCTTGCCACTGTCGGACAGCAGGACGTAGAAGTTGGAGCAGGTCTGCGGTCCGCCCCATAGCAGGTGCCGCGACACCTGGGTGAACCGGGGATCGGGCAGGAGGTCGAGCCCGTGTCCGCCGTCGCGGCCCAAGAACCGCATTCCGGCGCCGAGGCGCGCCAGGGCCATGAGACGATCTTCGAGACGCGAGCAATCCCCAGCCGGGTCCTCGATTTCGTCCCCGTGGGACGGAAGCGCCAGATCGGTCGCGTGCCGCCGCAGTGCCTGTAGAGATTCCAGCGTGAACAGCGCGCCCTGTTGATCGCCGTAGCCATACTCGAGCGCGTGGTACTGGTAGAGCACCCCGCCGGCGCCGAGCAGATCGCCGGTGAAGGCAACGCGCCGACCGTCGATGCGGCCGATGAGCATGCTGCTGCCGTGGGTGTGGCCCTTGGCCGGGACGATTTCCAGCTCCACGTCGCGCCAGGTGAACGGCTCGTAGTCCTCGAGGTCGGCGTCAACCGCCACGTTCTCCGCCAGCGAAAAAAAGGTATTGCGATCGTTGTAGTTGTCGTAGACGCGCTTGTGCCGCCAGAAGAGCTCGACCTGCTCGAAGAGATGCCGCTCGTGCTCGGGCACGGCGACCCTGGCGCCGTGGTCCCTGAGGCGTCCGGTGCCCCAGCACTGGTCCCGGTGGTGGTGCGTGTGGAGCACCCACTCGACCTGCCGCACGCCAATGTCTTCGAGCTGGTCGACGACGGCGCCCGACCCGGTGTCGATGAGCAAGCCGCGGTCACCCGAGGTGACACAGTAGACGTTGCAGGTGTCGGTCCAGCGAAAGATCCGCTCCGAGATCTGGACCCAGGCCATGGACGCCTCACGCTGCCGGCGGCGAGGGCAGCGTACGGGACCGCGGGCCGGACACGCGAATAGGCCACAGTGGCTCGACCACCGCACCATGCGCGCCGGGTGTTGCTGTAGTCTGGGCAGGCCAACAGATCCCCGCACCCACCATGCCAAGAACAGGCGCAATCGCCGTCTTCAACGGCGTCCGCAAGCCCTTCGACCTGCGCGAGTTTCCAGTGCCGGACCCACAGCCGGGCGCCGCGGTCATACGCATGCGGCTGGCGAACGTGTGCGGCTCCGACATGCACTACTGGCGCGGCGACGCGGACCTGAAGACACGCGGCTTTATCCTTCCCGGCACCCTCGGGCACGAAGGCACCGGCGAGATCGCCAAGCTCGGCGCCGGCCTCACCGTGGACACGGCCGGCCAGCCGCTGCACGAGGGGGATCGGGTGATCTTCTCCTACTTCCACCCGTGCATGCGCTGCGCGAACTGCTTGAAAGGCCATACCTACGCCTGCCCGGTGCGCCAGGCCGACCGGATGAGCCTGCTCGACGAATGGCCCTATTTCCGCGGCACGTTCGCAGACTATTTCTATCTGTTCCCAAACCACGCCGTCTATCGCGTGCCGGACCACCTGCCGGATCACGTCGTCTCGGGCGTTAATTGCGCCCTGACTCAAGTCGTGTCAGGGCTCGACCGCGCCGGACAAACCGTCAACGAGACCGTCGCGATCCAGGGCGCCGGCGGGCTGGGCGTCTACGCCGCGGCCGTCGCCCGCGCGCGGGGCGCGGCCCGCGTCATCGTGATTGACGGCGTGTCGGAACGCCTGGAGCTTGCCCGGGCCTTCGGCGCGGACGAGACGGTCGATATGCGCGACTTCGATACGCCCGAAGCGCGCGTGGCCCGCGTCCAGGAGCTAACCGACGGGATCGGGGCCGACGTGACGATGGAGCTCGTGGGCCATCCCGCCGTGTTCGCCGAGGGCATCGCCATGACCGCGCCGGGCGGGCGTTACGTCGAGATCGGCAACGTGAGCGTGGGCCGCGACGCGAGCTTCGATCCTTCAACCATCGTCTTCAAGAGCATCTCGGTCCTGGGTATGGCCCACTACCGCTGGCGGGACCTGAAGCAGGCGCTGGACTTCGTGGCCCAAAACATCGACAGCCTGCCGTTCGACCGGGTGCTCTCCCACACCTACCCCTTGCACGCCATCAACGAAGCCTTCGAGCGACAGGACGAGGGCCACGTAACGCGGAGCGCGCTCGCTCCCGGGGCCTGATGCCGCGCAGCCCTCGAAGGCCACCATTCCCAGGCTGCACGCAGCCTGGGCCACCGGGCACGCAGCCTGGGCCACCGGGGTGTCATTCCGAGCGCAGCGAGGAATCTAGAACTCGATCCCACGCTCGCAGCGGCTCCAGGTTGGATGAAGAATGGATTCCGGCCCCGTATCGAGTACGGGGCAGGCTCTTCGCGGGAATGACGAGGGGTTTCGCAAGGGTCTCCCCCGTATCGCGTACGGGGCAAGCTCTTCGCGGGAATGACGTGGCGTTGCGCAACGGTCGCGCATGAGCGCGAACCGATGACACCGCCCGAGCAAGACCTACTAGATCAAGTATTTCCGCGAAACACGGTCCGCGACGATGCCGGCTCGTTGGTCATCGGCGGCGCGAGCTGCTCGCAACTCGCGCGGAAATTCGGCACGCCGCTCTACATCTACGACGAGGCAACGCTGCGCGCGGCGTGCCGGGGCTATACCCGCGCGCTGGCCGACACCTATCCCAACGCGCTGGTGCTCTACGCGGGCAAGGCCTACGTCGATCCGACGCTGCTGCAGGTGGCGGCATCCGAAGGTCTGGGGATGGATGCCGTCTCCTCCGGTGAGGTGCGCGCGGCGCAGGCCGCCGGGCTGCCGCTGGAGCACGTGGTGCTCCACGGGAATAACAAGCTGCCGCGCGAGATCGACCTGGCGCTGGAGCTGGGCGTCGGCCGCATCGTCGTCGATGCGCTCGAAGAGATCGAGATCATCGACGAACTGGCTCGCCGGCGCGGCGTCACGGCGCCGGTGCTCTTGCGAATCACGCCGGGGGTGGAAGCGCACACGCACGAATACATCCGCACCGGCGCCGTGGATAGCAAGTTCGGGCTCGGGCTCGACTCCGGCGCGGCCGAGGAGGCCATGGCGCGGGCGATGCGCGCGCCGAACGTCGACGTCATGGGTCTCCATGCCCACATCGGCTCCCAGATCTTCCACACGGAGCCCTACGCCGACACGCTCAACATCACGCTCGACTTTGCCGAGCGCATGCGTGCTGCCTACGGACTTGACCTACGCGACCTGAGCCCCGGGGGCGGCGGCGGCGTGCGCTACACGCTGGACGACGATCCGCCCGATGCGGCCGATATCGTCAAAGCCATCACGTCGACGGTGCTGGCTCGCGGGCTGGCCCATCCACCTCGGCTGCTCATCGAGCCCGGACGCTCCATCGTGGCGCGCAGCGGGGTCGCGCTCTACGCCGTCGGCACCGTCAAGCACATCCCCGGCGTGCGTACGTACGTCTCCGTCGATGGGGGAATGGCCGACAATCCGCGTCCGGCGCTCTACCAGTCGAAGTACGCGGCGCTATTGGCCAACCGACGCGGCGACGGGCCGCCCGAGTCGGTGACGCTTGCGGGCCGCTATTGCGAGTCAGGCGACGTGCTGCTGCGCGACGTGATGCTGCCACCGCTGCGCCGGGGCGATCTGATCGCCATCCCCGCATCCGGCGCCTACCACATGAGCATGGCCAGCACGTACAACATGGTCGGTCGGCCGGCCGTCGTGATGGTCGTGGACGGCCAGGCGCGCCTGACCCGCCGGCGCGAAACCGACGACGACCTGCTCGCAGTCTTTCCCTAGCGTGTCGTCTTCGCCAGATGAAACTACGAGTTCAGCTTATCTCGACGACCTACAGCGACGAATTCGGACAGTCACTAGCAGGAAATATCATTTAACCAAAGACGGTCGATATTTATAAGTATTCATCCAACGGCGGCATTGAATCTCGATATGCATCGATCGCGTCAATCGATCCGCTAAAGAGATTTGCAATTCTGTCCATTACTTGTGCAACATTCGCGAGCGGCACCCGTAGCTTATGTGTCTTGATAAGCTCTCCTTTTCTGTCAACAGGATATCGATAGGCCTCAGACTTCGGATCCACCTTCATAAATTCTTCAATATTCTTTTCAATGGCATCAAGCGGACCTTCAGAATCATCTGGGAAGATTTCATCAAGAATACCTCTGCACTCGCGCCATAATCTTCGCAGGTCGTGACCCGCTGGATATTCTCCACTGCGGTCGAGGAGAGATCGCCCATCTAGAATTAGCCTTTTGAGTGTCAGTTCGATGTATTGTCTATAGGAAAACATAATCGGAAATACCAGAGAGTCTTGGTCCATCTGGATGGAATTCACATGCTCGACAAGTAGATCGGCAGCCTGTTTAAATCCTCCAGCTATCATGTGTCGACTAAAACTATCAATGATGGCGGTATTCCACCAGTCACCACCTTCTTTGAACAGGTCATCGTCAGGGCTTGGCCACTTCAGATCAGGTGTCTCCGAAAGATCGTCTCCGGAATCGTCGGTCATCTAGCATGAGTCCCGTGAATTGAATCTGAATGCATCGTACGCGACCCTGACCTCCCGCAAGCTCAGATCAACCCGCCTGTCGCTCCGATACCGCGCGAGGAATCTCGGTCGCTGACCACTTAGCACGCGTCTGAGGCGCCCTGCGACAAGCTGGCGCCCGCAGTTGACCCAGGGCCTCGGGTCCAGACGACCGTCTGGCTATCGCAAAGGGTCAATGACCTCGAGGAACGGAAAGCGATGGAAATCGGTGTCGCGAGTGCAGATACGGCTGACGCCGTGCTCACGCATCACCACCGCGGTATGCAGGTCGTGCATCAGGTTGCCGCGGATGTCCGGCAATTCCGACAGCGTCTGCGACAGGACCGCTTGGTGACGGTCGGTTGGTCGCAGGAGCGCGAAGCCTGGGGAGTCAAGCACCACGCTGAGGAATCGCCATGCGTCACCCGGATTCCACGGCGAGCGGAGCACGCGTGGATGCGTGCTGACCCGAAGGAACTCGTAGCAGACATTCCACGTGAGAAAGGTTGGCGTGGCTTCAACTCGCCACTCGTTCAGGCGCCGCAGACAGCCATGGTGCGCTTCCGAACCCTCGTCGGCCGCGTAGACCAGAACATTCGTATCAACGACGAGCACTCACGACTCGTCCATTGCCGCATAGAGCTCGCCGCGATTGGCGACGTCGACCAGCGCGCCGCCACTGTTCCAGCGCGGAAGCTCCGGGAGCGCATCCCGCTCGGTCACATACGGCGCCGCCGGTTCGAGCACCCGCATAATGCCGGCCTCAACCAGGGCTGTCATGGTGGTCCCACGACGCGCGGCCTCTTCGCGCAGACGGCGCATCATGGCGTCGTCGATATTCAGCGTTGTCTTCATTTGGCCAACCATACGTCGTCGTCATATGGCAAACCATACAGCATGTATGGCTGTATGGTCAACATGATTTGATCCGCCTGTCGGGGTGGCACGCGGCCGGTTTATCCCGCGGCGTAGCCGTCGAGGATTCGCGCGGCGCTCGACCGCCGCAGCTTGGCCAGCGCCTGGGCTTGCAGCTGCCGGATGCGCTCGGCGGTAAGCCCCAGCCGGGTGCCGACGTCCACCAGACGCAGCGGCTCGCGGCCCCCTAGGCCGAATCGCAGGCGCAAGATCGCTCGCTCGCGGACATCCAGCGTGGCAAGTGCGCGACTGAGGTCCGCCGACAGGAACTTTGCCCGCAGCTCGTCGAACGGCTGCGGAGCCGGCTCGGCGTCGGGCGCGGTCGCCGACCCGTCATCCTCGGTGAGCACGCTATCCAGCGAGATCGTCCGCGCGGCGAACCGCCTCAGGCGCGCCAACTCGGCCGTTGGCAGTCCGGCGCGGCGCGCAACTTCGCCGATATCGGGATCGCGTTGCAGCTCGGTCCGCAACTCCTCCCAGATGCGCCGCGAGGTCGCGAGCTTGCGGTGCACGTAGTCGGGAAGCCGCAGCGGCAGGTCGGCCTCGGCGGCAGCCTTCGCGATGGGCTGCTGCACCCACTGCATGGCGAAGCTGCTGAACCGGAAGCCGTGTCGCCAATCAAAGCGCTCCACGGCGCGCATGAGCCCCGTGTTGCCCTCCTGGATGAGATCGAGCACCGGTGCGCGCCCGTCGGCAAAGCGTCGCGCCACCGCCACCACCAAACGCAGGTTGCACGTGATCATCTGCTGGCGGGCCCCCGGCTCATTGCGCTCGATGCGCTGCGCCAGCTCGACTTCTTGGCGCGCGCTGAGACGCGGGAAACGGCGAATCTCGCTCAGATAGGCGCGTAAGCCCAACGCCTCGTCCATCTGGGCGGTCCGCCCAATTCGTCCAATCTTGGGGGACATTGCGGCTTGTCGGCGCTGCCTCTCGGGGCTTCGCAGGTCTTCGACGAGAGAAGTATACGCGGGACGGGCGCGTCCCTCGGCGCTAGGCCATGCTGTCGAGCTGATCGACGGTGACCTCGTGCCGCAGCGGCAGGCCGTTCAGGTGGCGCTCCAGCTCATCGAGCATCGCGCCGGTCAACCCGGCGCGCCGTTCGGGCGTGAGCCCGGCGACGTGCGGTGTCAGGAGCACCCGCCGCATCCGCAGCAGCGGATGCTCGGGCGGCAGTGGCTCCTCGTCAAAGACATCCAGGGCGCAGTCGAACCGCTCTTTGGCCAACTCGGCTACCAACGCGTCGGTGTCGATCAAAGCCGCGCGCGCGTTGTTCACAAGCACGGCATCGTCCTTGATCATGGCCAGCAGATCCGCGTCGATCATGTGATGCGTCGCGGGGATGGCCGGGGCGTGAATGCTGATGACGTCGCTGGTGCGCATTAGGTCCCGCAACTCCAGCTTGCGCACGCCCAACCGCCGGGCGTCACCTTCCGTCAGGTAGGGATCGGCGACGACGATGTCGACGTCGAACGGGCGCAGCAGCGGAAGAAGCCGGCGCCCGACCTTGCTGGCGCCAACGATGCCGTAGCGCTTTCCATACAAGTCGCGGTCGGCATTCGGGCCGATATCCCGCCAGCGGCCGGCGCGCATGGCCGCATCGAACTCCCCGGTTCGCCGCAGCAACCCAAGCACCACGGTCAGCGTGTGCTCGGCAACGCCGACGGCGATGAAGTCGGCGGCATGGGTGACCCGAACCCCGCGCTCGAATACCGCTGGCGGTGCGACGTTCCGGATGGTGCCCGCCGCGTAGCAGATGACTTCCAACTCGGGTGCGGCGTCCAGCAGCGCCTCGTCATAGGTGCACGAGCCCCATGACGCCAGCACGGCCGTCGCGCCGCCGATTCGCTCCCGCACAGCCGCGGCATCCCAGGCCCGGTCGCCATCGTTGAACGTCACCGATCCGGCCAGGCGCGTCAGCCGCGCACGCGATTCAGGCGTGGAAATCCGTTGGAACAACGGGCGTTCAACCGTTACAAGCACGCGAGGCACGGGCATAAGGCATCTCTCGGTGTCATTCGCCCTGCGCTGGCATGATAGGCACGCATCGCGCGATTTCGCGGAGGCGCAAGCACGGCTCATGCAAATCATCCTGTTCACCAAGTTCTTCGAGACGCTCGCGCCCGAGGCGCTGGGCGAGCACGTCGCCGGCATGGGCTACGACGGGCTGGACCTGACCGTGCGGCCGGGCTATCCGATCAACCCGGACAACGTGCGGACAGTCTTGCCTCCGGCCGCGCGCCAGTGGGCGGCGCTGGGACTCTCATGTCCGATGATCACCGCCCCGACCCAGCTCAACGACCCCGAGCACCCGGACACGGTCGCGATCTATGAAGCGGCGGCGGAAGCCGGCGTGCAGGTCATCAAAACCGGCTACTTCACGTTCAGGCCGGGCATGAACTACTGGGACGCCGTGGACCATGCACGCCGCCAGCTCGAAGGCTTCGAGGCGCTGAGCGCGCGCACCGGTGTCAAATCGCTGTACCACACGCATAGCGGGGCGGTGCTGGGCTCCAACTGCGCCGGGCTGATGCACCTGCTCCAGGGACGCGACCCCGCCCACGTGGGCGCCTACATCGATCCGGGGCACTTGGCCGTCGACGGCGAGGACATCGACATGGCCTTCGCCATGTGCACCGACTACCTGGCCGCCGTCGCCGCCAAGGACGCCTGTCACCTCACAGACTCCCGGCCGGAGGCCCCGGCGGCATACGGTCCGGCATTCGTGTACCTGGGAGACGGCGCGGCGCCCTGGGGACGCGTGCTCGAGCTGCTGGCCGAGCGAAATTTCGAAGGTCCGCTCTCGGTGCACACGGAATACACCACGCGGCAGGACGTGATTGCGACGGTGGGCGGCAAGGACCAGTCGGCCGACGCCGATGCCATTCGCGCCCGCGGGGCGGTGCAGGACCTTCAATTTCTCAGGTCGCGCTGGGCAGAGCTTCAGCAAGAAAGGGACGGCGCGGCGTCATGAGTCCCACACGCGTGGCGGCGGTCTTCGGAGCCAGCAGCGGCATGGGACGAGCATCGGCGCTGGCGCTGGCCGCCAAAGGCATGGATGTCGCCGTGCTGGCGCGGCGCAAGGACGAGCTGGACGCCGTGGCCGCGGAGATTCGCAACGGTGGACGCCGCGCCCACGTGGAGCCCGTGGACCTCACCGACGGCGCCGCGGCGCGCCAATCGGCGCAGTCGGTCGTGGACCACCTCGGCCGGCTCGACGTGGTGGTGTATGCGGCCGGCTGGAATATCCCCAAGCGGCGGCTCGAGGAGCTGAGCGCCGACGACTGGGAGACCATGCAGCGCGTCAACCTCTGGGGGCTCTACGACGTGGCGCAGGCAGCGCTGCCGGCACTACGCGCGTCGCGAGGACGGCTGGTGGTCATCTCGTCCGCCGCCGCGATCATGCCCGACGCGTCGGGCGTGGCCTACCAGGCGGCCAAGAGCGGTGAAGCGGGCTTCACCCTGGGCATGATGCAGGAAGAGGCCGAAAACGGCGTCCGCGCCACGGTCATCTATCCGGGGCTCACGGACACCCCACTGCTCGCGCAACGTCCGACCCTGACGCCGCCCGAGATCGTGGCCCAAGCGCTGCAGCCCGAGGACGTGGCGCGCGCCGTCGTGTTCGTGAGCACGCTGCCGGATCGAGCCTACGTGCCGGAACTCAGCCTGCTTCCAGCCGCCATTCAGCAGCGCTGAGCCGACACGCCGCGTTCAGCGGAACGCGTCGTACACCAGGCCCTGGCTGCGGTCGAGCAGCGGGAGGTCCACGCGCACGTTGCCGCGACGGTGCGACTCGTTGAGCGCGATCTCGATCTCCATCGCGTCGCGCACGCGCCGCCCGCTCGCGCGGGGCTCGCCGCCGTTCTCGATGCACCCGATCAGATCGTCGATGCCGTAGATTACGGACCAGCTGCCGGCCAGCCGCGGCTCGGGGAACGGAACCTCGACGCGCTGAGTTCCCGAGATCGTCTCCACGTCTTGCCAGAGGCGCAGTTCGTACCAATCGAACGTCAGCTCGCCCGTTTCGCCTGTGATCCGCACCCACGGCGCGCCCGGCCGCAGGCAGACGGGCAGTCCGCTGCGCAAGTGGATGAATCCGGCGCCCTTGAATTCACGTCCGTTCTCAACCCGGGCGTCATCGTCGGAGATTCCGATCACCCACTCGCCCGGAGAGTCGAGCAGGTAGTTCCACGAGTTGTGCTGCGCCATGACGAGGTTGGTATCCAGACTCAACAGCCGGCCGATGGCGCCCTCGTCCAGCAGCCGGCGCGCGTTGGCCACCGCCGGGTGGTTCATGCTCACCGCGCCGACCACCAGCGGAACGCCGGCCGCCACGCAGACGTCGACCATGTCGTCGGCCCCGGCGAGCGTTGGCGCCATGGGCTTTTCCGTGATCACGCCCTTGGCCCCGTGCTCCACCGCCGCGCGCGTGGCCTCAGGCCGCAGCGCCGCATGCGAGGAGATGCCCACGACGTCCAGGCGCTCGCGGGCGATCATCTCCCGGTAGTCCGCATAGAGGGCCGCACCCGGATAACGCTCGCCGAAGGCCTCCCGCCGCGGGTCCGAGAGCTCGCAGGCGGCTACGAGCTCCGTCGCCGGGTGCAGTGCCAGCGAGTCGGCGAATCCGCTCGGCAGGCCTTCTCGGCCCGGGTGCGCCGTGGGCGGCGGGTCGCGGTCCGGCCGCAGCGGCGGCATCGGCGAGCCGCGGCCGGATCTCCCGTAGTGTTCCTGCCGACGTTGCGCTACGTCGTACAGCCAGCCCATCCATCCGAGGCCGATCAGCCCTGCCCGGTAGGTCGCCATGACACTCACTCCACCGCCACTACGCTGATCTTCATGGTACGCGCGGCGCCGCTGCGGATGCGCACCGTTGCGGGCGCCCGGCGGTTCTGGTACTCACCATGGCAACGGGCACGTCGTCGGAAAAAGGGCAGGCTCATGACCCAAGTGATGCAGGGCGCGCAAGCACCTTCCCGGCGGGCCGTCGGGCAGTGGATTTGGATCGAGGGCGACGCCAAGCCCTATAACTTCTACCTCTACGCGCGCGGGACGGTCGATGTTGACGGCGCGCCGGCGGCCGCGAAGCTCCACGTGACGGCGTCCGACCGCTACATGCTGTATCTCAACGGCGCCTACGTGGGCCGGGGTCCGGCCCGGAGCGATCCCCGCTTCAAGACCTACGACACCCATGACGTGGCCGCCGCGCTGCGTCCGGGCCGCAACGTGATCGCGGTGCGGGCCTATCACTTCGGTCAGCCCGTACACGGCAGCGGATGGAACAGCATGAGCGGCAACAGCTTCACGGTGGGCGAGCGCGCCGGGCTGTGGGCGCAGATCGAAATCACCGACGCCGACGGCGCCACGCGTGTCAGCGGCACCGATCCCGACTGGCGACTGCTGCCCTCGCCTGCCTGGGATACCCGAACCCCGCTGGTCAACTGCGGAATGATCGGGTCGAACGAGACCTACAACGCAGCGGCGGACATTCCCAACTGGACGGGGGTCGAATTCGACGACGGGGAGTGGAGACGCCCGTGGCTGGTGCCGCCTCCCGATCAACCGTGGCACGTGCTGGAAGCCCGCGACATCCCCCTGCTGCGCGAAACCGAGCTGCCGCCCGCCCGTGTGTCGCTGGTCGGCGAGCTGATCGACATGGGAAACGCGCGGCAAACGGACATTTACCAGCTCATCCTGGAGGGCTTGCACTTCCCGCTGGAGCACGCGATAGCCGAAGACGTCGAAGCCGTCCTGAACGACGGTCCAGACTCGGCTCGATTCCAGGGAGTCTTCGCACCCCGCAAGGGCATCCGCGCGCCCTACGTGGTGCTCGACTTCGGGCGCCAAGTCTTTGGCTTCCCGCGCGTGCGGCTCCAAGCAGAGGCCGGCGCCATCCTCGACCTGACGTATGGCCAGCAGCTCATCAACGACCGCATCCCCGGCGCGCTGTCCTACGCCGACCGCTACATTACCCGCGACGGCGACCAGACGTGGGAGGCGGCTGAGTACAAGCAGTTCCGCTACCTCTTTATCGCCATCCGCAGCACCTACAGCCCGGTGCGCATCCGCTCGATCTCGCTCAACGAATACACCTATCCGGCTCCGCTGCGCGGCAGCTTCGAGTGCGCCGATCCGGTGCTCACCACCCTCTGGAAAGCCTGCGTCGACACCACCGACCTGCATCTCGAGGACACGATCGTGTGCGACGCCTACCGCGAGCGGATTCCGTGGAACACCGGCGACGGAAGCCACGGCATGCACGGGGCCTTGATGGCCTACGGCGACATCGCGCTCCATGACCGGTTCCTGCGGCAGTTCATCACCACCGATCGCGGCGACGGCAGGCTGCAAATGGTGTTTCCGCGGGACAACCCGACGAACCATTGCCACCCGCAGTTTCTGCTGCAGTGGTCCACGCGCATCCGCGAGCACTACGAGTACATCGGGCGGCGCACGCTCTTGGAGCAGGCGTACCCGAGCGTGCGGCGGCTGAACGACTGGTTTGAGCCCTATCGCGACGACATGGGCCTCTTGCGCGATTTACCCGAGCAGAACTGGATGGACTGGACGCCGGTTGACCTGCGGGGCGCGAACTTCAGCACCAACGCACTTTATGTCAACTCATTGGAGGACGGCGCCTGGATCGCCGCCCAGATGGGGCGGGAGGACGATCGGGCCCGCTGGCAGCGCATCGCCGACGAGGTGCGCGGCGCGCTGCGGGAGCATTTCTGGAACGCCGATCTCGGCGTGTTCGAGGACTCCCACTACCGTGGCCAACTCACGGGCGTGACCGGTGAGTTGGCGCAGGGATTCGCGCTGCTGTATAGCATCGCTACGGACGACCAAGCCGTCCGAATGTGCGAGAGCCTGGCCGGACGCGGCGCCGAGCTGTTTCAGGCGTCACCTCTCTGGTACCCCTACGTGCTCGAAGGCATGCTCGCGCGGGGCTTCGGGACCGACGCGCTGCGGATCATCCACAACCGCTACGCCTGGATGATGTCGGCGCACGACAACCCGACGCTCTGGGAAGGCTGGGACCCGTTCACCGCCGGTTCGGCGATCAAGACCGACGCGGACTTCGAGCTCCGGCACACCGCCCACAAAGTCCGGCCGGCCGGCGTGCGCAGCCTGGTGCACTCCGGCGGCGTCTACGTCGGCTGGGTCCTCTCGACCCGCGTCCTCGGCGTGCGCACCGCAACGCCGGGGATGTCGCACCTGCGCGTGCATCCCCGCATGGGCAACCTCGCGTGGGCCCGCGGGACGTTCCCCACGCCCGGCGGCGACGTGCAGGTGGAGTGGCGCCGCAGCGCCCGCGGAACACAGGTCGCGCTGGACCTGCCCGAAGGCCACACGGCGGACGTCGTGTTGGACCGCGCGAGCGACGCGCATCAGGTCGTCACGCACAATGGGGAGCGTCTGGACACGCCGGCCGGCGGCGCGGCAGTCGAGGTCGCGGTGGGACCGGGCCGTCACACGGTCGAGATAAGCACGGGCTAGCCGCGGTGCCCGCCAGATTTTCGCCGTCGCCATCCCGGCAGCGCCGCGGGGCACGATAGGTGACAATGCCACCGTCAATCCGGTCTGCGCCGGAAGCCATCGCACAAGAGCGCTCCCCGATTCCGCACCCGCATCGATACCGCCGTCCCGCACAGGAGGCCGTTGCGCAACCCCTCCGGCGGAGGCTGGAGAGCGGGCCTTATCCCCTCTCCCTTGAAGAAGGGGGAGGGCTAGGGTGAGGGTGATCCGAGGCTTGGGAGTCGAATGTCCACCAGTCATGCAAAGGTCTCCACGCCGCCTAGTGGTCGCCTGGATCGCCGCCGCAGCCATGATTGTGACCGTTGCATGCGATGTCGGCGGCGACGAACCAGTTGCACCGAGCCCCGAGCCCACAGCAACGGTCGCGCCGACGGCGCCGCCCACGCCGGCCGCCACGCCAACACTCACCCCCGTGCCAACACTCTCCCCCGAGGAAGCCTATCGGGCGTTCCTGCGCAGCACGGTCACCACGCTTCGCTCGCTCACACCGGAGATCGACGCGCTGCTGAAAGTCCCACTCATCGATGACGGGTTCTGGAACATACGTATTCGGGAAATGGCTGCCGGGCTGTCCAGCATCTTCGATCGACTGGTCGGGAAAGATCCCCCGGATGACTGGGTGAGGTATCACCTGACGCTGGTATCCGCGCTGGGAGCGACGTCCGAGAACCTGGGCCTGGCCATAAACTCGCTGTCGGGCCTCGACTTCCAGACCTTCAGCAGGTCGCTGAGGCTCAGCGTGCGGGCCATCGACCGCCTCGGGGAGACTCTGCAGGAATACGAGACGCTGGACCCCGGCGCGGTTCCGACGATGCGGGCACTCACGACGCCATCCGCGGGATGAGGCGCCTTCGACCTTAAGCGCCCAGCCGGTGGCTGAATCTCGGTCCACTCTTTGGCTTCGTCCATGGCGCCGTGGACGACCGTGAGCCTGAGCCAGCTGCGCGACCGCCGGGCTCCGCCCCTGACGTGTCGAACCAGCGTCTGCAGCGGCGGCAACGTGGCTTAGGGGTTTTGCAGCTCCGGAAAATACGTCGCGTAGAACCCGCGGTCGCGGGTGAGAAAGGTGTCAGCGACGGCAACGGCGTGGGCGCCGATTAGGAAGTCGGCGATGATCCGATTTCGCGGTCCGCCGGCCGCGCGGTACTGCTTCCACTGCAATCCGGCCTCGTAGGCGATGGACGAGTCGATCGGCGAGAGCATTGCCCCTATCCCTCGCAGCGCGCGGTCCAAGGCGGTCCGGTCGGCGAAGGCCGGCGCCAACTCTGCGTACACGATGTCGCAGAGGATAACGGCGCCGCTGTTGTAGGCGCCGCGGAGCCACTCGCTCGATCGAGGGCCGTGCCATTTATCGGGTAGGAATACATCCATCAGGACATTGGTGTCGACGGCCGTGATCATCTTCCCCGGATTTCCTCGATGTAGTCGTCAACGCTGACACCCTCGCCGAGGGCGCCAGCGCCCAGGATTCCGTACACCCGGTCCACGGGGTGCTCGGCCGCCGTGCGTTTGCGGATGAGCAGGCCCTGCTCAGTGGCGCTGATCTCGACTTCGACGTCGTGATGCAGCCCGAACCGATCCCGCAAGTTCTTAGGGATCGTAATCTGTCCCCGCTCGGAGATTCGCATGGACTACCTAGTATGAATTGCGTACGCAGGAAATCATACCTTCTCCAGCAGTCGTAGTCGAAACCGGCGCAATGGTCATCACGGGGCGTGAGCGGTGCACCTAGGCGGCGCGCTCGCGCCGCAGGACTTCGCCCGCCAATACCTCAGTCTGGGCGCCGTCGCGCACCGCGAATTCGCCGTTCACCAGGACATGGATGATGCCGGCGGGGAAGCTATGCGGCGCCTCATAGGTGGCGGTATCACGGACGCTATCCGCGTCGAAGATCACCAGATCGGCGTCGCGGCCCGGCTCGATCACGCCCTTGCCTCGCAGCCCGAAGCGCTCGGCGGCAATGCCCGTCATCTTGTGCACGGCAACCTCGAGCGAGAACAATCGCTCATCGCGAGCGTAGTGCCCGAGCAGGCGGGGGAAGGTGCCGTACCAGCGCGGGTGCGGCGAGCCCGTGCCCAGCGGCGGCTCGGGAGAGATCGCCATGCCGTCGGACCCGATCATGGCGGTCCGATGCCTTAGCACGGTGCGCACGTCGGCCTCATCCATGGCGAAGAGGATGATGGACACGTCGCCGGCCTCTTCGCGCAGCAGGTCGAGCGCGGCGGCGGCCGCCGTAATCCGCCGCTCGTCGGCAACGGCAGCGATCATCTTTCCGACCAGGACTGCATTGGCCTTGGATGGCACCGCCGAGACCATCACACGATCGAACCCGACGTGCGGCGAGGCCATGTCGGCCTCCATGCGGGCGCGCGTCTTCGGGTCGTCAATGCGGGCGAGCATGGCCTCGGTTCCACCATCCTGGGCCCAGTCCGGAACGAGGGCGGTGAGCCCCGTGAAGCCCGCGGTATAGGGGTAGACGTCGAAGGCCACGTCCTGGCCACGGTCCTGGGCGGCTTCGATCAGCGCCAGGGCTTGGTTGACCCGCCCCCAATGGGCTTCGCCCTGGGCCTTGAGGTGGGAGATCTGGACCGGGGCGCCCGATCGCTCGCCGATCTCGATGGCCTCCGCCACCGCGCGCAGCAGACTCACACCCTCGCCGCGGATGTGCGAGCAATACATGCCCCCGTGGGGCGCCGCCGCCTTCATCAGCTCCACCAGCTCCTCCGTATCCGCGTAGGAGCTCGGCGGATAGATCAGACCGGTCGAGAGCCCCCACACCCCGTCATCCAGCGCCTGGACGAGGAACTCCTTCATCGCGTCGAGCTCGGCGGGCGTGGCATAGCGCTTGTCGTAGCCCATGACCGCCGATCGAATGGGTGCGTGCCCCACGATGGTGGCGACGTTGAGGGCAGTGCCCTGCCGCTCGAGTACCTCCATGTATTCACCCATCGTCGACCAGCACCAGTCGTATTCGGCGCCGCGTTGGCGGAAGTACTCCCGCTCGACCATCTGCTCCCGGTTGAGGTCCGTGATGGGGGCTGGGCTATAGCTGCAGTTGCCCACAACCTCAGTGGTCACGCCCTGGCGAATCTTGCTCTGCGCCCGCGGGTCGACGATCAGCGAGATGTCCGAATGAGTATGAACGTCGATGAAACCGGGGGCCACGATCAGGCCGCGCACGTCGACGACGGCCTTGCCGGCGTCTGGCGGGATGTCGCCAACGGCAGCGATGGCGCCGCCCCGGACGGCTACCGCGGCCGGCCGTCGGGGCCCGCCCGAGCCATCGATCACGGTACCGTTGGTCAAGACGAGATCGAAGGGAGAGGTCATGGGCGCGCCCACTGCTCGAGACGGCGCCTCCATCGTCGCGCAGTCCGGGGAATCTCGGCCACCCCTTTCGGGGCCGGGGCGTCCTTGACTCCCGTGCAACCCTTTGCCAGCGTGGAAGCGTGAGCAACGCCCGCGCCGCACCGCGCTATCGGGCCGCCGTGATCGGACTCGGCGGCATGGGCAGCACGTGCGACGAGCTGCATGGTCCCTACGACGGCATCCCGATCCCGCGCGCCCACGCGGCCTGCTACGTGGCCGTGCCCGAGATCGAGCTTGTGGGGCTGTGCGATACGTGGCCCGACCAGCGTGAAGCGGCCCGGCGCAAGTGGGGCATCGATGCCGTATACGCAGATTACCGGCGCATGCTCGAGGCCACGAAACCCGACATCGTAAGCGTGTGCACGACCGCCAAGCCGCGAGCCGAGATCATTCTCGCCATTGCGGACGGCGGCTACGGGGTCAAGGCGATCTGGGCGGAAAAGCCCATCACCTTCTCGCTCGAGGAGGCCGACCGCGTGATCCACGCCTGCGAAAAGGCCGGCATCGCGCTGGCGGTGAATTGCTCCCGGCGCTGGGACGACAAATACAACCAGGCGCTGCGCATGGTCGATGACGGTCTTATCGGCGACGTGCTGCACGTCGTGGCGCTGGCGCAATGCGGACTGTCCCATAACGGCAGTCACCTGCTCACAACGCTCACCATGTTCACGGGCGCACGCGCGTCCTGGGTCATGGGCGAGGTCGAGGGGCCGAGCGTCGTGGGCGTGAGGCCCGGAGGCGACCGCGAGAAGATGTTCGAGGCGGCGGATGCCGCCGCTTCGTCGGACGCCGACTTCGAAGGCGCCGGCTACGTCGGGTTCCCGAACGGCGTGCGCGGCTACTTTCGGGGGATATCGAACGGCCCGAACGAGTGGGCATTCGACATCACCGGCACGCGCGGAATGCTCCGAATCCTGCACGACGGCTGGACGATCGAGCACTGGACCAACGAGTCGTTGCTGCGCGGCATGACGCGCGGGGCCCCGGCGCGCCGTGTCTTTCCCCCACCGCGCACGCGGCGCTCTGTCGGGATCAACGCCGTCTACAACTTGCTGGATTGCATGGACGGCACAGCCATACCCAACTGCAGCGGCGAAGACGCCCGCGAGGCGCTGGAGATTGCCATCGCCACCCGCGAATCCCACCGGCGGGGCAATGTCCGCGTGAGCCTGCCGCTGCCCGACCGCAGCTTGCGGATCATCTCCCGTGAGGCGACGAGCGACGTGCCGCGCCGCATTCAGCGAGAAAGGCTCGCGTCAGGGAGCTCGATCCCCTGAGGAGGCCAGCATGCCGGGCCCGACCGCCGTCGTGCCGTCGGCGGTCATGGACCGGATCATGCACCATCCCCGCGAGGGAACTGAGAGAGGGACGCGTGACATGAGGCAGGTGGTCAAGCCGGTCGGGGCAAGGTCGGTCGAGGTCGCGGAGGTTCCGATTCCCGAGCCCGGTCCGGGGCAGGTGCGCATCAAGGCAGTGCGGAGCCTCATCAGCCGCGGCTCGGAAACCGGGCGGCTGACGATTGGCCCGGACGACGACCGGTATTCACGGGAAGAGGCCGCCGGGCGCCCCAAGGAGCTGGGATATTCCCTCGCGGGGGTGGTGGACGCGCTCGGAGCGGGCGTTTCCGGCCATTGGCTCAGCCAACGGGTGGTGGCCCGCGAGCCGCATGCCGACTACGTCGTGGTCAGCCCAGCTGCGACGCCGGACGATCGGCCTGACGTATTCCCGATTCTGGATGGCGTTTCGTATGACACCGCCGCGTACTGGACGCTGGCGGCCGGCGCGGCCACGTGGATGGAGATCGAGGCCGTGCAGCCGAAGGATGCCGTGGTGATCCTCGGTCAGGGCTTGGTTGGCAGTCTCATCCTCCAGGTCCACAAGGCGGCCGGCCACGGGCCGATCGTGGCGGTGGACGCCCTGGAGCTTCGCTGCGATCTGGCCTCCCGCTTTGGCGCCGACATGGTGGTCGACGCGGTCCGCGAAGACCCGGTCGAGGCGGTGCGGAGCATCACGGCCGGGGTCGGCGCGGACGTCGTCGTGTATGCGGTCGGCGGCTCGGGCGGCGGCACGGCCTTCGCCCAAGCGCTGGACATGCTCGCCGTCGGCGGACTTCTGCATCTGGTCGGTCTCTACGAGCCGGAGCCCTTGCCGCTGCCGTCCAGCAAGATTCAAGGCCGGCGCCTGCTCGGTGGGTACTACGGGCGCGGCAACGATGCCTGGACGGCACGGGCGGGGATGGAGCTGCTCGTGTCCGGGGCGATCAATACGACGGCCATGACCACGCACCGATTCCCCGCCGAGCAAGCCGGCGACGCCTTCGCCCTGTTGCAGGAACGACCGGGCGACGCCCTCGGCGTGATCCTGGAATGGGACACAGCCACGGCCTGAGCGCCGCTCAGCTGAAGCCTGAGAGTTCCTGACCAAACACTTGGGCAATCAACGCCCGATATTCGTTGTTGATCGTCCAAAGGCCGGCCGCCGTCGCCTGCTCCGCGGTCGTCTGGGTGTAGTCATAGTCCTGTGCATCAGAAAGGCTGTAGTTGACAAATCCGTTCACCTCGCGGGAATCGAAGAAGAGATCGCGGCAACGTTGATGCCTCTCGTCCCACGTTGATTGATAGCTCACGTCACGCTTCACGTCGTCCGGCTGGTCGTCCATGATCGAAGGCTCACGCCACAAGTCCCACGCCGAAGCGAAACTGCCGTCGGCCTTGCGGAAATACACCCCCATGCGGGGATCGACGTACGCCCAGGTGCCGACAAACACTTCCGCCGTGACGTGCCCGCCGATCACGTGGTGCAGGATTCGCCCTGAAATGCCGGCGACCCCACACAGCGCCACATAGAGCCGCGCAAGGCCCTCGCAGAGCCACTCGCCCTTGGCGATGAGCTGAGCGTCCGTGCCCCCATAGACGTAGTCCTCGTGCGACGGCGCACGACCGGCCTCCTCATGGACGTCCCGGCAGAAGCGCATCAGGGCCAGCGCCTTGTCCGAAGCCGTGCCGCCCTGGCTCGTCACGCGGCGCACGGTTTCCTCCAGCTCGGGCCGAGCCCCCCCGGCGTACAACGTGCGTTCCGGCGTATAAGACCGATAGAGGAAGTCCGCCGTCTGCGGACAGAGCAATACGAGGTTGCGGCGCAGCTGAAATTCGACCGCCCCGGTGTAGTTCACGTCCAGCTGGTTGTAGTTGATGATGTAGGCGGCACGTCGCTGCTCGCCCACGATTCGCTCAGCGGCCGCGAGCCCGGTGTATTCCCGCAGGTCTTCCCGGGAAGTGGCGGCCGGACCGGCAAACATCTCGTCCATCCGAGCGCTCCTCGTCATGGCGGCGCCGCCGACTTCACAGGATAGTCCGTTGAGCGACCCCGGGCCGCGGGGCGAGCGCCGCCGGCATTGCTCGCGCGGGCTCAGCGGTGGTTGAGGCAAGCTGGTGCGGCCAGGGACAGGCGACGAGGCGGCGCAGATGACCTCGCTTACGCCGACGCGCATCGCCATGCTCGGCGCCACGCACGCGCACGCCGCGCGCAAGGCGCGCTGGCTCAGGGACCTCCCCCAGCTCGAGTTCGCGGGGGCCTATGAGCCCAGCCCGCTCGCCCGCGCGGCCTGCGACCGGCAGCCGGAGTTCGTCGGCGTGCCATGGGTCGAGTCGATCGACGCCGTCCTTGGCGACACGTCCATTGCCGGCGTGGTGACCGACGGTCACGAGCTCGAGAACCCCTCATATGCCCGACGTGCGCTCGCGGCCGGCAAGCACGTCCTCATGGAGAAGCCCTGTGGCTGGACCAAGCGCCACGCCGATGAGCTCATTGGGACGGCGCGGGCGAGGTCGCTGGTCTTTCAGATGGGCTACAACTACCGCCCGATGCCGCACATCGCCCGCGTGCTCGACATGGCGGCGGCAGGGGCGTTTGGGCACATCTACACCGCCAGGTTCCACATGGGTTCGTCGCAGTTCCGCGACGAATACACGCGGCTGCCGGACGGGCGCGCGTACTTTCGGGGCGGGTTCATGTTCAACCTGGGATGTCATGCGCTCGACTTGCTGATCGCGGTGCTGGGCCCGCCGGTGCGCGTCCATCCGTTCATGCGCAGCGATGTCTACCGGGAGGTCTCGTATGCCGACAACATCGTGGTCGTGCTGGAGTACGAGCGCGGCATCGCCACGCTCGAGGTGTCGTGTCTCGAGGTCGAGGGCGCCATTCCCAAAAGCTTCGAGATCTACGGCTCCGAGGCCCAGGCGATCGTGTCGCCGGTCTCGCCGACCGGCGGGGTCATGCCGGCCGTGCGGATTCATGCGGGCGGCGCAGAGGCTGGGATCGACGGCTGGAAACAGCATGAAGCAGGCGAATTCGAGATCCAACGCCCCGACATCGAGGAGTTCGAAGCGTGCATTCGCGGCGACCTGCAGCCGCGATTCGGATACGACCACGACCTGACCGTGCACCACGTGCTCATGGACATCTGCGGCGAGAGCAATTTCGCGGAGGTCGTGTCCTAGCGAGCCGTCCGCGCCTCACGCGCCGGGCTCGCGGCCATCCCGCCCGCTCCCGCGCGCGTGCTCGAAAGCATGGAGCCTCCGTCTCGGCTTCACCTTCGCCGCCTGAAATAGTGAGATTGACAAAAATCAAAGGGCAAACGATTCTCCCCCTAAGTACCGTTCGCGCAGGCTGCCCCGAGATGCCGCGAAGAAATCGACGGCAACGGCTGCGAAGGGCGCGACGAGCGCACACCTTCGGCGGGGTTCTGCTCGCGGCATTCGCGGCCCTGACGCTCGCAGCGCTCGCAGCCTGCGGCGACGCGAGCGCGCCGGACCAGGCCGATACCCCCGAACCTAGCGATGCAGGCCCCACGGCGGCCGCCCCAGCTCCTCCTAGCGGTGCTGCCGACGACGCCGACTTGAGTCTGTGCGAGGCGCAGTTCAAGACGGCCGCCGAGCTGATCGCCATGGGCGTTGCCAGCACCGAGGACCTGGACGCCGCGACCAGTTGGTGTGGATCGGTCGCGGAGTGGGAAGCCGCGGCGGCAAAGTTCCCGGCGGCACTGCGCGGCAAAGGGCCGATGGACGACCTGCGCGAGCGCTGCACGCGCATGCCCGCGCACGTCGACTTGTGTCGTCAGGTCCAATAGATGACCGCGCCATCCATGCGTCTCCTCAAGGCCGGCCGCGGCCCGTTGGATGGCCGCCACGCAATCACTTTCGCCGCGTCAGCCCCCGCCATTGGGAGATACGCGGTCCCTTTCACATCCGAGTCTTCGGTGAATCGCAGGCAGATTGCGTGCCTGTCAAGGCTAAGGGGCATCACGACCGATTGATTGAACCCGACCGTGGGGATTGTTTCAGTAGCCCGACGCAACGTACGGCGATCGTCGGGACGGGGAGGGGCTGGTGATGGATACAGGAGTCCGGCACATGACGCGGCGTTCACTGTTGCGCGGCGCGAGCTTGGGTCTTTTCGGAACGGCGGGTGCGGCGATTCTCGCGGCGTGCGGTGAGACGCAGGTCACCGAAAAAATCGTCACCCAAGAGGTGGTGAGAGAGGTCCCGGTCGAGACCGTGGTCACGAAGGAAGTGATCAGGGAGATCCCGGTCGAGTCGGTGGTCACGAAAGAAGTGATCAAAGAGGTCCCGGTCGACAGGATCGTGACCCAGGAGGTCGTCAAGGAGGTCGTCAGGGAAGTCCCGGTCGAGAAGGTCGTGACGCAGGAGATCATCAAGGAAGTCGTCAAGGAAGTCGAGGTCATCAAGGAAGTCGAGAAGGTCGTTGAAGTCGAGAAGGTCGTGACCAAGGAAGTCACGGTCGAAAAGGTCGTTGAGGTCATGTCCGAGCGCGAGAAGCGCATTGAGTCTGCCGAGATGGGCGTCCCTGTTTCCGGCGGGACGCTTCGGACCGGCTACACGCCGCCCTCGAAGCCTGCGATCAATCCCTATGTGCTGCTCTCGAACACGGTATACACCAAATCGCACACGTGGATGTCCCTCTGGAACGGCATTGACTGGGGCGAGGGTCGCACGCCCAACTTAGGCAACCCAGCGGGCCCGGGCGTGGCGAACCGGTGGGACGAAATCGAACCCAATCGGGTCTGGAACTTCCACATCAACCCGGACGCAACCTGGCACGACGGCATGCCGACGACCGCCGACGATGTCGTGTTCGGGTTGCATATGGCGACTCATCCCGAGTGGGGATTCCAGCACGCCGGTCGCGCGTCATTCCGGTCCATTCAGGGCCTGCGGGCCTGGCAGGAGAACCCCACGGACAACATCGAGGACTCGGGCGGGATCACGAAGATCGATGAGATGACGGTCCAGCTCGCGCTCGAGGCGCCGGAGTTGCGCTGGCTTGAGAGCCACCAGTGGGACGACCGGGTCTTCCCCATGCCCAAGCACATTTACGGATCGATGCAGCCGGGGCAAGAGGCCATTCTCGAGTCTGAGTACGCGCTGGCGCCCGTCGGCAACGGGCCCATGAAGCACATTCGCATGGTCGAAGGCCAGTTCTCGGAGCTGGTGTCGTTCAAGGAGTTCCCCTACGGCGCGCCGTATATCGACGGCATGACGGTGCGATACGGCGACATCGCGTCGCGCGACGCCGCGATGGCCGGCGGTGAGCTGGATATGCATCGCACGGGCTCGGTGGAGAACTTCAAGTCCCTCATTCGTCCCCCGCACGTCCGCGGCAGCACCCAGCTCCGGAACCTGGGCACACTCATGTTCGTTAACCGGAAGACGGTGGACAACGCGGAGCTCGTAACCGAGGCCATGCTGCGTGCGATTGACCGCGAGGCAATCGTCGCAGACGTCCTCAGCAACACTGCCAATGCTTCGTGGTATCTCTTCGACGCGCTCTCGGTCCGTGCCGGCGGACCTCCTGACGCCGCTGTGCGAGATTTTTCGTACAACCCGGACGCGGCGCGGGCGTTGCTCGAGGAGGCAGGCTACGACTTCAGCCGCACCCTGAACTGGCTCTGGTGGTCGACACCGAACCCCGCCATGCTCGCCATTCAGCAGTACTTAGCGGACGCGGGGATGAACGTGGAGTTCAATATCATCCAGATTGCCGCGGTGCGCGACGTGCTCTATGTCGACAACGAATTCGATCTGGTGATGGCGAACTTTGGCGGCGGCCCCATGCTGCCAGGCATGTGGCAGCAGAACCGCTGCGGCGCCAGCATCGACAACGGGGGCTTCAACCACTCGAGCATCTGCGACCCCGAAGTCGACGCGCTCTATGAGAAGGGCATCGCCGCGACGACCGTGGAGGAGCTCACGGAGATCTGGGACGAGCTGGACATCCTGATTCACTCCAAGGGCCACCTGCCGGCGGCGCAGTTGTGGTACCTCTCGCTGCTCAACACGTACCATGCGCGCGTGCGCGATGTGGACTGGATGAACCTGTACTACATCCAAGTTCAGGCGCCGATCTGGAGGCTGTGGCTCGATCCGCGCTGGGACGCGATCATCGGCGAGTCTTCCGCCTAGCCCGCCGTTTGCCTGACACCGGCGTTGGCGCGAGGCCGGGGCGTGAAGCTCCGGCCTCGCCCTTCGTCGCGCCTCGGCCCGTGCTGACGTGACGCGCTACATCGTCCGACGCATTCTCATCTCGATTCCGATCCTCGTTGGCATATCGGCCGTCGTATTCATTCTGATCAATCTAGCGCCCGGCGACCCGATCGACGCCTTGGTCGACCCGCTGCAAATGGAAGTCCTGAGCAACGAGGAAGTCGACCGCCTGCGAGAGGAGTTGGGACTCAATCTCCCCGGACCGGTGCGCTACTTTATCTGGTTGCGCGATGTGCTGACAGGGAATCTTGGGAAGTCATTCCATAAGCGCACGCCTGTAAGCGAGCTGATCATCAAGCGGCTCCCCATCACCCTCGGGCTTGTAGGTGCAGCCATAGCGCTCGGGCTTGTGCTTGGAATCATAGCGGGAGTCATATCGGCGTTGCGTCAATATTCCATCACCGATATGAGTTTCTCGCTGGCAGCGTTCTTCGCGGTATCGATACCTGAATTCTTCTTCGCGCTTATCTTCATGTTTCTTTTCGCCGTGGTACTGGGGTGGCTGCCAACCTTCGGTATGTGGACCGCGGGGGGCGAGATCGGCTTCAACCTCGACCTCATCAGGCATTCCATTCTTCCGATCCTTGCGCTGGCCCTACGCGACATCGCCGGCTACATGCGCTACACGCGGGCTTCAGTGCTGGACGCGCTCTCCGGCGAGTACGTCACTACGGCACTGGCAAAGGGGCTCCACCCAAACGTCGTGCTATGGAAGCATGTGTTCCGCAATGCTCTGATTCCAATCGTGACAATCGTCGGCCTTGGCCTTCCGCAGCTGGTGGGCGGAGCCTTTATCATCGAGAATCTCTTCTCATGGCAAGGTCTAGGCGTCCTTGGATACGAAGCGATATTACAGCGTGATTATCCTGTGCAAATGGGTGTAATAATGATTAGCGCTGTAGCGGTTGTTGCGGCGAATCTCCTTACTGATATTGTGTACGCATTCATTGACCCAAGGATTCGGCATTGATGGCACAAACAATTGATCCTACCATCCTAGAAATTGCACCCGATCTTTCACCGTGGAAGCGCAGCATACGTCGGTTCTTCTCGCACCGACTGGCGGTGCTTGGGCTCGGACTCCTTGGCCTGATGGTCGTGCTCGCTATCTTCGCTGAGTTCGTTGCGCCTTATGAGCCGAATCGCGTGGACGTAAAGGTGATTCTTCAGCCTCCGAGCACAGAACATGTTCTGGGAACCGACCGGGCCGGGCGCGACGTATTCAGCCGCCTGGTATTCGCCGCGCGAGTTTCGCTATCGGTGGGGATCGTGGCCGTGGGCATTTACATCGCGATTGGCCTGGTCCTGGGAGGATTCGCCGGACTGGTTGGAGGCCGCGTCGACAATATCATCATGCGCATCACAGACGTTGTATTGGCTTTCCCCACCTTTATATTGATCGTGGTTATAGCTGGGATGATCGGACCCAATATCTTCAATATCATGTGGATCATCGGGATCTTTGGATGGCCCGGAGTGGCACGGTTGGTGCGCGGGCAGGTGCTGGTTCTACGCGAGCTCGACTACGTCGTGGCGTCGCGGGCGCTGGGAGCGTCAAACGCGCGCATCATCTTGCGTCACTTGCTGCCCAACAGCATTGGTCCAATCACGGTCGCCGCCACGCTCGGCGTGGCCGGCGCCATCTTGACGGAGGCCGGGCTGAGCTTCCTCGGTCTGGGGGTCCAGCAACCCAATGCGAGTTGGGGCTCGATGCTCAGCGACGCCAAGGAAATCGCGTTTCTGGCCGAGATGCCGTGGATGTGGGTGTCTCCGGGAGTTGCCGTGAGCCTGGCCGTGCTTTCGATCAACTTCATTGGCGACGGCCTGCGGGATGCGTTCGACGTGCGGGGAAGCGCCCGGCAAGGCTGAGGCGCGCGAGTGGGCCCAGTTGGAACGCCGCCCGCGGCAAGTGGCCGGGACACACCCGGCGTGTGCGCCTGCGGGTACCATCGCCAACCCCAGGCTAGCTTCGAGAAGGCCAGTCAGTGCCAAGTCGCTCAGGCAGTACCGGCGCGGCTCACCTGGTTGCGGCGCTGATCGAGTCAGGGGTCGAGCGCCTGTTCTCGCTATCGGGCAACCAGATTCTCTCGGTGTATGACGCGTGCCTCGATGCGGGCCTCGAGATCATCCACGTGCGACACGAGGCGGCGGCCGTCCACATGGCCGATGCCTGGGGCCGGCTGACCGGCCGGCCCGGCGTGGCCCTGCTCACCGCGGGTCCCGGGCATGCCAACGGACTTTCGGCGCTCTTTGTGGCGCGGCAGGCGGAGTCGCCGCTGGTGGTGCTCAGCGGCCAGAGCGCACGGGCGGACGACGGGCGCGGCGCTTTCCAGGAGATGCCCCAGGCTCAGCTCGCCGAACCACTGGCGAAGGCCGCCTGGACCGCGGAAAACCCGGCATCGCTGGGTGGTGACGCGCGACGCGCGCTGGCCTTGGCCTCGCACGGTCGTCCCGGTCCGGTGGTGGTCAGTCTGCCCAGCGACGTACTGGAGGCGCAGGCCCAGCGGGCCGAAGGCGAGTCGCTATGCACCAACTCGCCGATGCTCGATGACGACGCTGGGCGCCGCATAGGGGAGCTGCTGGACAGCGCCCAACGCCCAATGATCCTGGCCGGCCCGGCCATGATGCGGCCGCCGGCGAGCTCTGCGCTGCAGGAGCTGGAAGCGGCAACGGGCGTCCCGGTCGTGGCCGGTGAGAGCCCCCGAGGCGTCAACGATCCGAGCCTGGGAGCGTTCGCCGAGGTGCTGGCGCAAGCCGACGTGGTGGTGCTCCTCGGCAAGCGTCTGGACCACTCACTGCAATTTGGTGCATCGCCGGTCTTCGCCCGCGACGCGCGCTTCGCCCAGATCGACACCGACGTCGCCGTGCTTGACCTGACACGGCGAAACGTGAGGCCATCCCAACGGATTGCGGCGGCGGTGCAAGCCGACCCGCTGCACGCGGCGCGCCGACTGGCAGCCGTGACCAGAGGCGCCGGGCACGATGCCTGGCGCACCGCGGTCGAGACCGCCGTGGCCTACCGGCCCGCAGCCTGGGACGCCTGGCGGTCGCCGCCCGAGGGCCCCCTGCATCCGATCGAGCTGTGCATGGCAATCCGGCCATGGGTCAACGAAGGAATTGTCGTCGCCGACGGCGGCGAATTCGGCCAATGGGCCCAGGCGCTGCTCAGCGGCCGGCGACGAATCATCAATGGTCCGGCCGGATCCATCGGCAGCTCGATCCCCTTCGCGCTCGCGGCGCGTATCTACAATCGAGAAGCGCCGATCGTGGCGCTCCAGGGTGATGGCGCGGTCGGCTTCCATCTGATGGAGTTCGACACCGCGGTGCGCCACGAGTTGCCGTTCGTCGCCGTTGTCGGCAACGACGCCGGTTGGAACGCCGAGCGCCGCTTGCAGGCGCGAACCTACGGCGAAGATCGAATCTTCGCCTGCGACCTGCTCCCCTCCCGCTACGACCTCGCGGTCGAGGCGCTCGGCGGCCACGGGGAGCACGTCACGAAACCGGCAGAGCTGGACGCCGCGCTCGACCGCGCGTTCGCATCTGGCCTGCCCAGCCTGGTCAACGTCGCAATCGAGCCCGCGGAGGCGCCAATCGTGCGGCGCAATGGCGCTCCGATTCGGGCAGCGCACTAGCCCCGCCGCCGGCTAGCGTTTGGCCTGGTAGTAAGTTCCGGGCCACGGCACCTCGACGCCGAGCTCGCTGGCGGCGTGGAGCGTCCAGTACGGGTTGCGCAGCAGCTCGCGTCCGAGGGCGACCAGGTCCGCGCGCCCGTTGCGCACGATCTCATCGGCCATCTGCGCGTGCTCGATGAGCCCCACCGCGATGACCGGTCCACCGGCCACGCGGCGGATGGTCTCCGCCACCGGCAGCAGGTAGCCGGGGTAGACGTCGGGAACAATTGGCGTGACGCCGCCGCTGCTGACGTGAATGAGATCGGCCCCGGCCGCCCGCAGCCGCGCCGCGCCAATGGCCATGTCGTCGGCGGTGTTGCCGCCCTTCGCGAAATCGGTGCCCGAAATCCGCACCGAGATCGGCATCCGGTCCGGCACCGTCGCCCGAACGGCGGCGACGACCTCGCACGGCATGCGCGAGCGACCCTCGATTTCGCCTCCGTAGGCGTCGTCGCGCCGGTTGGTCAGCGGCGAGAAGAACTCGCTGAGCAGGTAGCCGTGGGCGGAATGAACCTCGATGGCTTGGAATCCTGCCTCGACGGCGCGGTGCGCGGCGGCGGCAAAGGCACTGACGATGTCGTGGATTTCGGCAATCGAGAGGCTCTCCGGCACACGCCAGCCCTCATCGAAGGGCAGCGGGCTCGGCGCCACCAGGCGGTGCTCGGAGTACCCGCGGTCGTCGAAGTAGGCCTTGCGCCCGGCGTGGCCGAGCTGGAGGCCGATCACGGCGCCTTGCGAGGCGCAGAAGGCCGCGATGCGACGCAGGGGCTCGATCTGGGCGTCGTCCCACAGCCCAAGGTTGACGGGATAGATCACGCCCCGCGGTTCGACCGCGGTGACCTCGACGAAGATCAGCCCAGCGCCCCCGACCGCGCGCGAGCCGTAGTGCACCACGTGCCAGTCGCCGGCCGACTCGCCGTCCACGGCCGCCAACTGGTCCATGGGAGCCATGACGACGCGGTTGCGCAGGGTCACGCCGCGCACCCGCAGCGGATCGAACAATCCCGGCATCAGGTCCTCACGGAAACGGCAAGTGGCGGATTCTAGAAGGCGCGCCGCTCGACCGCGCGGGACCTAGACTGTCCTGTGGCGCAGACTGTCCGGCTGGTCATCCATCGGCAGTCAGGCAGGCACGCGATAATCCAGAGCACTCTGTTTGACAAAGTGATCGGCGTGGCATAGCCTAATGCTGTTGTACACGGACGGTGCCTGCCATGAATGTCAGCCGAAGCGACGCCGAAGCGGCCCTGCAAGATGTGGATTCCGCCAGAAGGCAAAGCCGGACCCACGTCGCGTCAATGGCCGGATACCATGGGGGCCGTTTCGCCCCCTGGATAATGTTCCACGGCTAACAACCACCCCGTGCTCAAGTGCCGCGACTTGCGCAAGAGCTTCGGCGAGCTCAAGGCGGTCGACGGCGTGAGCTTTCAGATCGCCGCCGGCGAGACCTACGGCCTGTTGGGGCCCAACGGCGCGGGCAAGACCACCAGCATCTCCATGGCCGTAGGGCTGATGGAGCGTGACGACGGCCGGGTGCTGCTGGACGGCGAGCCCCTGAGCCCCGGCACGGTCAAGCTCAAAGCCAAGATCGGACTGGTCCCGCAGGACCTGGCCATTTACCCCGACCTCACGGCGCGCGAGAACCTGCGATTCTTCGGCCGCCTGTACGACATGCCGCGCGCGAAGCTGCGGCTCCGCGTGGACGAGGTGCTCGAGATCATCGGGCTCAGCGACCGCGCCGACGATCGGGCCGATACTTTCTCCGGCGGCATGAAGCGCCGACTCAACATTGGCATCGGGCTGCTGCACGCCCCGCGCCTGCTGGTACTCGACGAGCCGACCGTGGGGGTCGATCCGCAGAGCCGGAACGCCATTCTCGAAAGCATCGAGCAGCTTGGCAGCGAGGGTCTGGCGGTGCTGTACACAACACACTACATGGAAGAAGCCGAGCGACTGTGCGACCGCATCGGGATCATCGATCGCGGGCAGATCAAAGCCGAAGGAACGCGCCGCGAACTCGCGCAAATCGTGAGCCAGCACGACCGCGTGCGCTTGAGCGCGACCGGCCCTCTGCAAGCCGGCGCTGAGGCGCTCGGCCGCATCGCCGGGGTGCAACAGGTGGACGTGGTCGACGGAGGAATCGACGTGCTGGTCGAGCAGGCCGGCAACACGCTGATGGCGCTCTTGTCCGCGCTGAATGAGGCCGGCGTGTCGACCACCGGCGTCGAGATCGACGAGCCGAACCTGGAAGCGGTGTTCCTGCATCTCACCGGGCGCTCACTGCGGGACTAGGCATGCGGCCCGCACTCGTCATCGCGGCGAAGGACCTGCGGCAGCGCGCCCGCGACCGCTCGGTGTATGTGTTCGCCATCGCCGCCCCCCTGGGTCTGGCCGTCATCTTCGGCTTCGTCTTCAACCCCATCAGCGACTTCGACTTCACGGCGACGTATGCCGTCGCGGATCTTGATCAAGGACCGCTCGCCGCCCCGCTCGTCAACGGCGTGCTGGGCGGCCTCGCGGACGACGGCAGCGTCAACCTGGTGCACGCGGCGAGCGCGGACGAGGCCACGCGCCTCGTCGCCGGCGACGCTGAAGGTGTCGATCAGGACGTCGACGCGGCCATCATCGTTCCGGCCGGATTCTCCGCGCGCGTGCAGACCGGCCAACCGGCGGAGCTGCGAGTCGTCCAGGGCGCAGACGCGTCGCTCGCGTCGACCCTCGCCGTGGCGGTCGTCCAGGACTACGCCCGGAAACTCGACTATGTGCAGGGCGCCGTTGGCACGTTGGCCTCATTCGATCCCGGGCGCCTGGCCGACGCGGAAGCCATCGCGCAACAGGCGGCATCCACGCCCAGCCCGGTCACGGTGGGAGACGTGTCCGCCACGACCAAGCAACTCGACGACACGACGTTCTACGCCGCCGGGGTCGCCGTGTTCTTCCTGTTCTTCACGGTGCAGTTCGGCGTCAACAGCCTGATGGAGGAACGTCACGCCGGCACGTTGAGCCGCTTGCTGGCGGCGCCGCTGCCGAAATGGTCGATCATCCTGGGCAAGGCGATCACCGCCTTCGGACTGGGCCTGGTGAGCATGCTGGTCCTCGTCGTCGCCACCACGCTCTTGCTGGGCGCCGACTGGGGCAATCCCGGCGGCGTGGCACTGCTGATCGTCGCTGGCACCGCGTCGGCCATCGGCGTCATGGCCCTCGTGAGCTCGTTGGCCCGAACGTCCGAGCAAGCGGCGGTGTATTCCTCCGTCACCGCCGTCGTGCTGGGAATCATCGGCGGGACGTTCTTTCCGATCAGCCGGGCCGAAGGGCTGCTGGCAAACCTGCGCTTCATCACGCCTCAAGGTTGGTTCTTGCAAGGGCTCGGCGATCTGGCCGGCGGCGCGATCATCGACATCCTGCCCGCGGTTGCCGCCTTGCTCGGCTTCACCGCGGTGACGTCGGTGATCGCGCTCGCCCTGCTGCGGCGGAGGCTGAATCCATGAAGGCGCTCGCGATCGCCGCGTCGAACCTGCGCCGCTTCACGCGCGACCGCGCCAACGTGTTCTTCGTCCTCATCCTCCCCATGCTGCTCATTCTGGTGCTGGGCTCGGTGTTCGGACGCGGATTCGATCCGCGTGTGGGCCTGGTGGCTCCCGGCACCGGCGACCTCGCGACGGCCATGGTCGAGGCCCTGGAGGCGCACGAGACATTCGTGGTTCAGCGGCACGATGACCGCGACACCGTTGTGCGCGCCGTCGAGCGGGGCGAGCTGGAGGCCGGCCTGATCATCCCGCCCAGCTACGACGAGGCCATCCGCGCCGGCGACGCCGTGGAAATCGACTTCATCGCTCGGCCGGGGCAGGATTCGCTGAGCATTCGCCGCACCATCGACGCGATACTCGCGGAGCAAATGGCGCTGCCGCGCATCGCCGCCTTCGTCGCCGGCCAGGGCGCCGCGTCCTATGACCAGGCGCTGGCTCAAGCGGCCTCCGTAAGGGACGAATTGGGCGAAATTCAAGTCGCGACGACCGTTGCCGGAGAGCCGTCCGTCCGCCGCGTCAGCTGGGGGCAATTCGACCTCGGCGCCCAGCAGCAACTCATGCTGTTCATGTTTCTCACCTCGCTTGCCGGGTCGGCCGCGCTGGTGCAGACGCGGCGGTTGGGCATCGCCCGCCGCATGTTCGCGACTCCCACGTCCGTGCGCACCATCCTGCTCGGCGAGGGACTCGGGCGGTTCGCCGTAGCTCTGGTGCAGGGCCTGTACATCATGCTGGGCACCATGCTGATGTTCGGCGTGCGCTGGGGCGATCCGTTCAGCGCCATCCTGATCGCGGTGACATTCGGACTCGTCGGCAGCGGGGCCGCCATGCTCATGGGCGCGCTCTTCAGCAACGACCAGCAGGCGGCGCCGGTGGGGGTGTTCCTGGGACTCGGCACCGCGGCCCTCGGCGGCTGCATGTTGCCGCTGTACGTCATGGAGCTGTTTGCCCCGGGCGTCTGGACCGCGGCTCACGTCACCCCGCACGCCTGGGCGCTGGAAGCGTTCGAGGCTCTGGTGCGCGACGACGGAGGCATCGGCGACGTGCTGCCGTTTCTCGGCATCCTGCTCGGATACGCGGCGGCCTTCTACGCGCTGGCCATCTGGCGACTGCGAGCGGTCCTCACCCGCTGACCGTCCCTTTGGCCGCGACGCGCACGGCCAGGGAAAGCTACCGACCGATTCCCCGGAGGTACTCGCGCGAGATGCGCGCCCGTTCACGCGGCGGATCATCCGTGAGATGCCCACCGTGACAGACAACCCAGCCGTCGAATTGGATGTCGTCGAGGGTGTCGAAGATCGCGGAGATGCTGGGAAAGAGATCGCCCGCTCCGATGTTCACGTAACGCCAGGCGCGATAGTCCTGCAGGTGCACGTATTCCAGCCGATCGCGGAGCTCTCGCAGGCAGTCGTGCGCGTCCCACCCGATGAGCTGCGCGTGCGACACGTCGATGCAAAGCTTGAGCTCGGGCGCCGCGTCCAGAACCTGTCGAATCTCGCGCTCGGTGTGGACCAATTGCGCCGTGTGGAAGTGGTAGACGACCGTCGTGCCCAGGTCGGCGCCGAACTTGCTCAGCGCCTCGGCCGCCGCGGCAAAGCGGTTGATTTCTTCAGCCAAAGGCGGGCGGTCCTCGGGCCGGGCCGGCGCCATGATCACGAAGGCGTCGGCGCCGACGCCCGCCGCGAACTCGATGCGCCGGCAGTTGACTTCAAAAACCACCGGATCGTCAACAAAGTTCCAGCCCTGCCCGCAGACGCCCGCCACCGGCAGCCCAACCTCCTGGGAAATTGCGGACACGCGCTCGGCGGAGCCGAGCCAGTCGAGCGGCTGCCGCACCTCCCAGCCGTCCCAGCCGGTCTGCTTGAGCTCACGGAGCATGCGCGCCAGGTCCGGCGTGGACCCGTAATCGAGCGTGTTATAGCCGAATTTCACAGCAACCTCGGCTGTCTCAGCATGATCGCCGCGCCCGGCTAGGCATGCAGAATCAGCTGCGCGGTTACGTCGGTGAGGCGCCGCAGCTCGTCATGCGGCATGAATTCGGCGGTGGAGTGCACGTCGATGTAGCCGACCGACAGAATCGCGGTCGCAATGTCCTTTTCGTTGAAGTTCTGGGCGTCGCTGCCGCCGTGGGTCGAGATGTGCCGCGGCTCGAGGCCGGCGGCGGCAATGGCTCGGTCGGCCAGCTGGATCGCCGGATGGTCGTCGTCAAATTGCGTCGCCTTGAACCGGCCTCGCTGCGTGTAGTCGACGCGCCCGCCAAACGCCGCCGCGGCGTCCTCGCAGGCTCCGCGCATGGCATCCATCTGCCGTTCGAGAGCCTCCTGGTCCAAGCTTCGCGCCTGACCCACCAGCTTGACCTCCGGCGGCACGATATTGGCCGCCTGGCCGCCCGACACGACGCCGACGTTGGCCACCGTGACGTCGTCGACCTGGCCCAGCGGCATGTTGTCCACCGCGCGCGCCTGCATGGCAATGGCATTGATCCCGTCCCCCGCCGCGATGCCCGCGTGCGCGGCCCTGCCGTGAAAGACCGCCTCAAAGCCGTAGGAGCCGGCCTGACGCGTGACGATGTCGCCAACAGGCCCGCCGGCGTCGAGGACGAAGGCCACGCGCGCGTCGATATCGGCCGGGTCAAAGGCGTCGGCGCCGAACTGCCCCACGTCCTCGCCCACCGTGAAGACCAACTCGATCGGTCCGTGATCCGGCCCCGCGTCATGGACAGCGAGCACGGCTTCGATGATGGCCGCCACGCCGGCCTTGTCGTCCGCCCCCAGCACGCTGGAGCCGTCGGAGTAGACGCCATCCGCCTTCACCACCGGCCGCATGTCCGGCGTGGGCTGGACCGTGTCCATGTGGGCATTGAGCATGATCGGCGGCGACTGCTGGCCCTTGGCTGGCCACTTGCCGATGAGGTTGCCGATCTCGTCGCGCGAACAGACCACCCCAACGTCCTCCAGCAGCGGCTGAAGGATCGCCACCACGCGGTCCTCATTGCCCCAGTAGCTGTCCACGCTGAGGATGTCGACGAAGATCTTGAGCAAACGGTCGTGGTCGATGGCGACAGGAACGGATGGCGTGGTCATCGTGAACATCGTCTCCAGACGGCGCGCGACGACACGCCGCGCTGTGTGGCATCGGACAGGCTACAGCGTGCGCATCGTACGGTCGTCAGCCGCAGCCGTCACCAACGCCGGCGCGCAGCCGCCGGTGGTCGCGCCGCTCCAAGGTCCATTAGCGCGATCCCTGGGAATCGACCGCGTGCAACGTGCTGATCGCCAGAGGCGTGTCGGACCCGGACTGGCACAGATGCAGTCATGGCGCGGAGGGCGCATTCCGGGGTGTGCCGGGAGAAACTTCACAGCTCGGCCGGCGGGATCACCGCGCCGCTACGAAACGCTGCGTTGCAGAATCCTACGGTGGCCATCACTGCTTTCGAGCGAAGACCAAGGGATGGCCCTCATTGAACCCCTGCACCGCCTCCTGGTAGCCGGAGCCCATCGTCGACGTCGCCAACAACGTGAATCCGGTTTCGGCCAGCATCTTTCGGTATTCATCGAGGCTGTAGTTGCTCCAATACATCGTCACGCCAAAGAAGTCGTCCTCGGTGTATCCCGCCTCGTTTCGATGGCTGAGCGTGCATAGCAGGTAGCCTCCTGGCACTAGCCATCTGTGGATTCTGCGAAACAGGTCTGAGTGTTCTTCTCTGGGCAGGTGGAAGATTGAGTAAAGCGCCACCACGGCATCAAAGCTGGACGGAGGGAAGTCGACTGACATGATGTCGGCGCAAGAGAACTCTCCTGTGGGTACGTTCCTGCGCGCTCGGCGGACCATCTCCGATGAGACGTCCACCCCCGTGACGTTAAACCGTCGCGCCAGAAACCTCGCGGTGGGGATTCCCGCTCCGCAGCCAATGTCGAGCACGGCATTGCCGTCGTCCAGCCGGTTAATCAGCGCTTCGATCTCAACTCCGGGATCGGTCCTTCTAGCCCCCTCGTAAGACTCCGCGCATGCGTCGTAGCCACGCTTCACTACGGCTCGGCAATCAACCCCGAAATCATCCCTTGGCGTCATGGCGGCAAGCTGAAGTCCAGCATGAAGCGTTCCCTGAGTAGATACCGTGATTTCAGGTCAGTTGGCCGAGTCATGATCCACGAATATGTATTCGGCAAAGTCGCGCACCGGCTTGTAGCCCAACCGCGCCTAGAGCCTGTTTGAGACCGGATTGGCCAGGTGGGTGAACAGCGCACGGAAGCGGCGAGATCAGGCGACTATCGCAACGTCCGCGGCGGCGGCCGCTTCGGCGAGAGCGGCATCCAAGGTAGCGAGAGCCGCCCGGCGCCGCTGCGCCAACTCCAAGTAGACGGCGTCGTAGACCGATATGTGGTGGGAGCGTGCAAGTGCCACAACGGCATCGAGGTCTGGCTCAGCGTCAGTGACTACGGGCAGTTGCCGCAGCGCGCGCAGACGGTCGGCTAACCCCTGCGCCGTTAGGCGGCCTCGACGCTCGGCGACAACGAGCGCGTTTCGAATCTCAAGGTGCCAAAGGTGCGGCACGAGAGCCCCGATGTCGGACACACGCTGTGCCGCGCGCTGCGCCCGTGGGTCGAGTTCATCGTCCAGGAGCCAATCGCACGCGACGGATGCGTCGAGGACTACCGTGCTCAAAGGCGATGCCCCGCATGACGTGTGGCAAGGATCTCGGCTCGGGACATACCGGTCGGCTGCCATTGCGCGCGCGCCTGCATGAACCGATCCATGGCTTCCTGCCAGGGGGCGCGCCGTCCGATAGGCACTGGAGTGAGATGGGCAACCGTCGTGCCATGACGGGTGATCGCGATGGTTTCGCCGCCCTCAACCTGCCGCAGAAGCTCGGCCAGTCGCGCCTTGGCATCGGTCGCTCGTACTTCACGCACGGCACGCCGCCCCACTAGTCATTATGACCAGTTGCAACCTATCACATCACGCTGGCCGTCACGAGCGTCTGCCATCGCCCTGACGGCACTGCCAGCCAGTCGCAAGGCCTTCGATACTCGCAGAACGGCACTACATCGTAAGTCCAAGTCTTTGGATGGACGCTGCAGTGTTCGCAATGCCATCGTGGGACGGTGGCGAGACAACTCCGCCGGAGACTCAGGGAAAGTCAATATCGCCGAGGAAAATCGAGACGACGGAATGAAGCACCGTCTGCGCAAGCGGACCGTTGCGCATCGCACATCGGTCGAGCCGGAGACCCCGAATACTTCGACGGCGGCACCGAACGATGACTCCTCAACAAGCACGGACCTCGCCAGTGCCATTCGCGCCCGCTTCGCGCCCCTCGGCGGCGTCGAGCTCGACCTACCAACCAGTGCGCCGATGCGCCAGCCGCCCGATTTCGATTGAGGCAGTGGTCGCCACGCGATACATCAATGTCTCGGCACACTGTGGAGTCGAAGTGATCAATCCCTGGGCCTCACAAGACTGACCGGCGCCAACCATGTATGACGTCGTGATCGTAGGCGCGGGCGTCATGGGCAGCGCCACGGCCTATTGGCTCAGCCGGGCCGGCAAGCGCGTGGCGTTGCTGGACATCTACAGCCCCGCTCACGTGCGAGCGGCCTCCGCCGACGAGTCCCGCATGGTGCGTTACCAATACCGCGGGCAGACGCTGTATACCGAGATGGTTGCCGCCGCGGTGGAGCTCTGGAAAGCGTTCGACCGCCGGATGGGCGCCAGCTTCTATCGGGAGCAGGGCGCCCTCGCCTTGCAGGCCCAGCCCGACTACGCGCCCTTCATCGAGGGCTATGAGGGTCTGCTCGAGCTTGGCTATCAGCCGAAATGGCTGGAGGCGGACGACCTGCGGCGCCGCTATCCCCAGTTTGCGAACGTGGATTCGGGCTACATCCTCGAAGATCTGGGCGGCTACGTCGCCGCGGGGCCGGTCACACAGGCATTGGCCGAGGCAGCCGCGGGGCTTGGGGCCGACGTGCGGGAAAACGCCGAGGTGGTGGAGTTGCGGGAATCGGGCGGGCGCGTCGCCAGCGTCGCCACCAGGGACGGGCTGGCGTTCGAGGCCGACGTATTTGTCATTGCGGCCGGGTCGTGGACCCCGAAGCTGTTGCCCGAGCTGCCGATCCGCGTGCAGCCCACCGCCGCGCGGCTTCACTACCTGACGCCGCCAGACCCCGACGCCTATTCCTTTCCGCGTCTGCCGCCCTTCTTCGTGATGGACACGCACTTCTACGGGTTCCCGGTGCATTGGCGCGGCTGCGTGAAGGTGGCCGACGACGCGACCGGCGAGCCGTTCGATCCCGACCGCGAGCGGGAGCACGACGACCCGGCGGCGCTGGCCAAGCTGCGGGACTTCCTGCGCCGCCACATGCCGGACCTCAGTGAGGCCGAGGTGGTCTACAGCAAGACCTGCACCTACGCCATGACCCCGGACACCGACTTTGTCATCGACTACCTGCCGAATCGAGCCAACGCGATCGTCGCGGCGGGATTCTCAGGACACGGGTTCAAGTTTGGCATTCTCATCGGTCAAATCCTGGCGGACCTGGCCATGCACGGCACGACTCGCTGGGACCTGAGCCGCTTTCGAGTGGATCGCTCACCGGCGGCCATGGACGGGCACTGGTAGCGCGCCGCCCGCCGGGAGGAGACCAATCCGTTCGCCCCCGTATCGAGTACGGGGCAGGCTCTGAGCTTGTCGAAGGGGCCGGATAAGGCGCCGCTCGCCGGCTGGAGGCGCGGGCCTTCAGTCGTCGCGCCACACCTCGCCAAACAACCGCAGCCAGTTCCCACCCAGGATCTTGCGCGCGGCGTCTTCGCCGTAACCGCGGCGCAGTAGGCCCTCGGCCACGTTCACAAACTCCCGCGGGTTGGCAAATCCGCGCAGGAGACGGAAGGGCTGAGGTACGTCACCCGACGAGAGGAACGGCTCGCGGCCGTGCGACGCCCCAATCCAGTCAAACCACTCGAGCGTCCGGCCCATGCAGAAGTCCGTGCCAATCGCCACCTGGTCATCGCCCACCATGTCCACCAGGTAGTCAATCGCGTCCAGATAGTCGTCCAGCGTCGAGTCGTAGCCATGGGCGTGGTGAGCGGGAAACGCATTGGCGCCGACGACGCCTCCCCTGCTGGTGAGGGCGCGAATCGCCTCATCGGTCTTGTTGCGCGGATAGTCCGTTTGGGAACGCGCGTTGGCGTGGGTGAAGGCCACGGGCTGCTCCGAGTGCTCGATCGTCTCCAGCACCGTGTGGTCTCCCACATGGGAGAGATCGATGAGGATGCCGAGCCGGTTCATCTCGCGAATCGCGGCGAGACCGATGTGGCTCAAGCCGTCGTCGCTGCGCTCCCAGCAGCCGTTCCCGAAGAGGTTCCGCTCGTTGTAGGTGAGTTGGACGACGCGCACCCCCAGCGCGTGAAAGAGGCGAAAGCGCCGCACGTCGTTGCCCACGGGAGCCGCGTTCTGCCAGCCCAGGATGATGCCAGTGCGTCCTTCGGCCTTCGCGGCGTGGATGTCCGACACCCGATGCACCGGGCGGATGTAGTCGGAGAACTCCTCGAACCAACGCAGCCAGGTGGTGAGGTTCTCAAGGGTTTCCTCGAACCCTTCCCAGATCGCACAGGTGGCGTTGACCGCCGTCACGCCCCCGTCGCGCAGATCGCGAAAGACTTGCTCCACGCCCCAGCTGCTGGTGTCGAGACCGTCGATCACCACGGCCGAATCGAAGAGACGACGGGCCGCGGCGCTTGGAACCCATGGCTCAGTCGTCATGGTTCTCTCCGTTCAGGAACTGCTCGCCGCTTTACGCAGCGCAGGCGAGCATAGCGGGCTTTCGACGGGCCGGACTGCAGCCCAACGGCGAGCAATCTGCGGCGCATCTACAAACCGTCCACGCTGCCCGTGCTTGAGTAGACGGCGCCATCGCGGCGCGTGAAGGAGCCTCGACAGCCCTAGCTCGGGAAGTCCACCAGGGCGTTCGCGGCGGCCTCGATGTCCGACGCATCGTTGAAGACGTGGAAGGAAAAGCGGACGGCCGTACGGCCGTCCGCGGCCCGGCACAGAATCCGGTGCGTCTTGAGGCAGTGCTCGGCCAGCGGCATTCCGGAGACGCCCTCCAGGCCAACCGTGAAGATTCCGGAACGCGCATCGCCTTGCTCGGGCGTGTGGACGTTGGCGCCGGGAACGTCGCTGAAGATGCGGCGGGCATCGGCCGCAAGCGCTGCGCTGCGCTGCTGGATGGCTTCCAGACCGAGATCGTTCAGCAGTTGGATCGAAGCGCGCCAGGCGGCATAGAGCGCGTAAGGCCGAGCGCCAAATTCGTAGCGCTCGGCGGTTGGGTGCAGACGGAAGCTGCCCGGCGGAAATTCAGCCTCGCTCACCGCGCCGCCACCGCTGCCCCACGGGTCGAGCCGTTCCTGAGCCTCGCGCCGGACGTACATGGCGCCGATGCCATATGGCCCCATGCTCCATTTGAACGACGGGAATGCCATGACGTCACAAGCAAGCTGACGCACGTCGGTGGGTCGCGCGCCGAAGGATTGCGCGGCATCCACCACGGTCACGACCCCACGTTCTCGGGCCAGCGCGGAGACCCCGTCCATCGGCAGCACGACCCCGCGCTCGGTGGTGACGTGGCTCAGGCAGATCGCGCGCGTGTTGGCGGTCATGGCCGCTTCCAGATCGCGCAGGAACGCGTGGTCGTCGCCGTCGACTTTGATCGCGACCAGTTCCAGACCGAGCCGATCGCGCAGCGTGAGCCAGGGCAGATAGCCGCTGGGGTGCTCCTCGGAGGTGAGAATCACGCGGTCGCCGCGCTGCAACCGGAGCGCGGCTGCGACCCAGGAGATGGCCTCCGAGACCGCTCGGATCAGCGCGATCTCGTCCGGCTCCGCGCCGAGCAGCGCGGCTATCTCACTGCGCAGGGCGCCCAATTCGGCCAAGTAGACCTGGTAAAGATCGGGATTCGTGGTTGTCATCACCGCTTCGCGGTCGTAGAACGCCTGCTGCAAGTCGAGCGTGGCTTGCGGGGTCGGGGCAACGCCGCCGGAGTTCAGGCAGCGGTAGTGGCCCACGGCCGGGATTGCCTTGCGCAGATCGGTGAACGAGTTGGTGTCAGCCATGAGTCTCGGTTATGTCAATCCAACGGCGACCGCGGTCCTCGCTGTGGGCGCAGCCAACGACCCGCCGCATATGGAGTCTGTCCAGACAGGGTAGGCGGGGCTTGCCGGTTTTCCCAAATCGAGGCCACGAATGACGCTGGACGGTGCGTGGAATCGCCAGCTGGAGCTCACACCCGGAATTGAACCGGGGACCTCCCCCTTACCAAGGATTTCGCTCCCAGCGCTGTGGCACACACCTGGGGACCCCGAGCGAAACGCATCAAATTATGGTGTGGTGCATTGCCCTGAGTCCCGCCATTGGAACCCGGCGCTCCGCTTTGGATCGGTTGCTGGCCAGCAGTGGGGCCTCTGAAGGGGCGTACAGGCGTACGCTCGGCAAGCGCCGACGAACCGGCAGACCCAAGCCTCCACGACGCCCGCTCTAGTCGGAAGTCAGCGTCGACCCGGTGTCGCCGATGATTCCACAGCGCTCCGACACGCGCCGTCATACACGACCAAACCACCGGCTGGTTTCGTCCGGAGCCACGGACGCTGCGCTATGCTCCCGACTCGCTGAGGTCGACAGGGAGGGAAATGCCCGGGCGCCTCTCGATCGACGACTTGGTCCAGATTCGATACCCGACCGAGAGCGTTCCGCCGCGCCTATCGCCCGACGGCCGGTCGTTGGCACTGACCGTATCGCCGGCCGTTTCATCCCAAGACGGCGACAGCTCGCGGGAATATGACGCCCGCCACGTTCCGCAGACCGTCGCCGGCAGCCGGATAACGGTCATCGACATCCCAACCGGCGCCCTTTGGCAGCCGTTTCCCCGCGCCGAGGTTTCCTGGGGCGCGCAGTGGTCGCCTGACGGCTCAATGCTGGCGGCGTATGTGGTCATGGGCGGCCCAGCCTGTTTGGGCGTCCTGCATCTCGCTGAACGTCGTCTGCAGCTCGTCCGGGACGCGGCGGTCCGGCCATTCTTCGGCTTCGAGCTGCCGGTTTGGACGCCCGACAGTCAATTGGTCGTCGTGAAGCTCTGGCCGGCCGACGAGGCATTGCTTGGCGGCGGACACGCCACCGATGCGAGCACCTCAGGCACGGTGGTGTACTCACACGATCCCGGCTCCCAGGTCGACGACGGTGCTTCTGTTCGACTCATCGCGGATCGCTACGGCTGTGACTTCGGGGTTGTCGATGTCAGGACGAAAAGGGTCCGCAGGCTCGCCGAGAAGTGGCGCATCATCGGTGGCTGGCGCATGTCGCCCGACGGTAGGGCCGTTGCCGTCCCCGTGATCGTCGACGCGGAGATGGCTCGTCTCCAGTTCTTCAGCGACCTGATGGTTGTTCCGCTGGACGGCTCCAACCCTCGAGCGGTCGCACGCCGCGTGACCTTCCGTTATGGCCAGAGCTTCAGTTGGTCACCCGATGGCTCGCGGATCGCGTTTGCGACGTTCGATCGGCAGCGTGCCGACGGCGAGCCGCCACGCGGCGGGCTCTTCGTCGCGGACGTCCAAGGCCAACAGCAGCCGCTGGACCTGTCCGCCGACGTCCGTGAAGACCTGCGCCAGCACTACGAACATCCGCGCTGGAGCGCGACCGGCGAACAGATCTTCTGCATGACGGCGGAGGGGGTGATGAGCTTCCAAAGCGACGGGTCCGCCTCTTGCATGCATCCCGTTGACAACGGCAGGAAGCTGGCGAGCTGGATTCAGCCGCCCGACGATCAGATCCTTGGCACGTCGGTCGACGGCACCGTGCCGCTGCTGCTTCGCGACCCGGCTTCCCAGGCGCTGGAAGTGGCCTCCATCGACCTCGATGGCGGCGACATGTCAACGCACGCGGCGCTGCAAAAGCACTACGTCGCACGGGGCGCGACTCTCGGGATGGAGGTTGACTGGGAGGGCCAGATTGCCTATCTGCAGTTGGAGGCGGCCGAGCATCCGCCAGAAACCTGGCGGCTCGATCTGAAGACCGGCGAATCCCGCCGACTTGCGTCGCTCAACCCCTGGCTTGAACGCGGACGGATTGGGTCGAATCGCCTGGTCGAGTACCGCGACGCCGATGGCGCGGGGCGCCAAGCGTTCCTATTGCTGCCACCCGGCTACGTCGAGGGGCAGCAGCTACCGATGATTGTGATCGTGTACGGCGGCGACATGGGCTCGCAGCGCATCCACAGCTTTCAACTTCTAGCCTGCCTGTGCCTGGCCGATGTCCACCTCTATTCATCGCACGGATACGCCGTGCTGCTGCCCGACATCCCCCTCGGGCCGCGCGATCCTCGTCGCGGTATCCCACGCGGCGTCCTGCCCGCCGTCAATCGAGTGGTCGAGCTGGGAATCGCCGATCCGGCAAGAATCGGCGTCCTGGGCCACAGCTACGGCGGCTACAGCGTGCTGGCGCTCATCACCCAGACCGAGATGTTCGCCGCCGCCGTCTGCTCGGCGGGAGCCGTCAACCTCACGAGCTTCTATGGGGCCTTGAGCGACGCGGGCGATACATCGTGGCTTGGGTGGTGCGAAAGCGGCCAGGCGCGGCTCGGCGGGAGCCTCTGGGAAAGACGCGATGCCTACATCGAGAATTCGTCGCTGTTCTACTTGGACCGTGTCACGACACCGCTGCTGCTGCTGAGTGGCGACGCCGACCCGGGCGCATTCACGCAAGCGGGCGAGACCTTCAGCGCCTTGCGTCGACTGGGCCAGCGCGTCGAACTCCGGAACTACCGAGGCGAAGGCCACTGGCCCGGCAGCTGGTCCGAACCGAATCTGCGGGACGTGCTTGATCGAACTCTTGCCTGGTTCGACGAGCACTTGAAATCCGAGAACGCCGCCACTGTTTGAGTGATTCCGGGTCGTTGGCCTCATGGGATGTCGTGCGAGCGGAGGACCAATACGTGTTGGCCGCGATCTCACAGCCACCGTCTGGTCGAGCACTGTGACAGGACTCGGCCGGCCGCAGCATTCACTCATGGTGCGGACGCATTTTGGAAGCTTGTATTGGAGCCCACACCCGGAATTGAACCGGGGACCTCGTCCTTACCAAGAACGCGCTCTTCCAACTGAGCTATGTGGGCCTGGCGCCGAGCTGCGGTCGTCGAAGCGCCGCAGCGGCGGCAATGTGCGGGCGGATCACTGCTCCAGCGCTTCGACAACCTCCTCCGCGTGGTCATCGGGCGACACGTCGGGCCACACGGCGCTCACGATGCCGTCCTCGTCGATAAGGAACGTGGCGCGTTGGGTACCCATGGACGTCCGGCCCCGCATCGTTTTCTCAACCCACAGGCCGTAGGCCTCGATCGCCTGGCGCTCGACATCGGCCAGCAGGGGAAAGTTGAGACTGTATTTGCTGGTGAAGCGCTGATGTGACCCCACCGGGTCGTCGCTGACACCGAACACGGCCGTCCCGCGCTCTGCAATCTCGGACATCCGGTCCCGGAATCCGCACGCTTCGCGGGTGCAGCCTGGGGTGTCGTCTCGCGGATAGAAGAAGAGCACGACCTTGCGGCCCCGCTGCTCGTCGAGCCGGACGAGACTGCCATCAGTCGCTTCGAGCGCAAAATCGGGGGCTTGGTCGCCCACACGCGGCATCGCCATGCGCACATCCCCTCTAGGCGTAGCGATCCATCATCGCATCCCATCGCGCACAAAGCCGACCCGCACGGCGGGTCTGTGCGACCATCGGCGCCGCACAATCTGACGCCCAACGGAAACGCTGACCCGCATGAGCACCCCCGGCGCCGGCCCCTCGTTCGACCTGACCAACCGCGTAGCCCTGGTGACCGGCGGCGGTCGGGGCATCGGACGCGGCATTGCGCTGGCCCTGGCGCAGGCGGGCGCGGACGTCGTGCTGGCGGCGCGCTCGCGCGATCAACTCGACGCCACCGCCGACGAGATCGAACAGCTGGGGCGGCGGGCGCTCGCGGTGCCGACGAACGTGGCGGACCTGGACGAACTCGCCGCGCTGTTCGCCAAGACGGACGACGAATTCGGCCGCCTTGACATCCTGGTGAACAACGCCGGCATCGGTCTGCGTACGCCGGTGCTCGAGGTGACGCCCGAGGAGTGGGACCGGGTTCTCAACGTCAATCTGCGCAGCGTGTTCTTTGCGTCGCAATACGGGCTGCGCCTGATGGTGCGCGGCGGCTACGGCCGCGTCATCAACACCGCGTCGCTCACCAGCTTTCTGGGGTTCAAGCCCATCTCGGTGTACGGCGCGTCTAAGGGCGGCGTGGCGCAGCTCACCAAGGCGCTGGCCGTGGAGTTCGCCGAGCAGAACATCACCGTCAACGCCATCGCGCCCGGCTATATCCTGACCGACCTCACCCAGCCGCGGCACGACGATCCGGTGTGGAACACCTGGATTCTGGGGCGCACCCCGATGAACCGCTGGGGTCTGCCGGAGGACCTGGCCGGGGCGGTGGTGTTCCTGGCGTCCGAGTCGGCGGCGTTCGTGAGCGGACACGTCCTGCCGATAGACGGAGGCTGGCTGGCCGGGTAGAGCCCTGCGCCGGAGGAGGTGCCATTTGCCCGCCGCGCGTGATCGGCCGGTGGCCCATGCTGCGTGCAGCGTGGGGTATTCATCCACGCGCGGGCGCTGACCGTCTGGGATTCCGGGGCAAGCCCGAAATAACGAACGCGGCGGCCCTACCCGGTGCGCGGGCCGACGGATGCGGGCTCGATCCACACCGCACCGTCCCGATACCACTCCTTCTTCCAGATCGGCACGGTGGTCTTGAGCGTGTCGATGATGTAGCGACAGGCTTCGAATGCCTCCGCGCGGTGCGGCGCGCCAACCGCGATGACGACGCTGGCTTCGCCGATCCGCAACTCGCCAACCCGATGCTCGATCTCAACGTCCGTCAGGCCCCAGCGCTCCTCCACCTGCCGCACGATGCGCTCAAGCTCCCGCAGCGCCATGGGCTCGAACGCCTCGTACTCCAGCTTCACGACCGGCCGGCCGTCCATGTTGTCGCGCACGATGCCGTGGAACGTGCAGATGCCGCCGTTGCCGGGGCGCGCGACCCGTTGGGTCAGCGCGTCGGCATCGATGGACTCGCGCGTCAGCTTGATGTTCATGCGCCCCCCGAAACCGGCGGGATCAGCGCAAGCTCATCGCCGTCCTCCAGGACGGTATGCGCCGGCACAAACTGCTGGTTGCGCGCGAACGAGACGTGATCGACGCGTCCGGCCAGCGCCGGCACGTCCCCCGCCAGCAGCTGAAACAGGCCGCGGGCCGTCGTTCCCGCGGGCACGCACATCAGGCGCCGACGTTCGCCGGCCGCCTCGGCGACCGAGGCAAACAGCAGCAGCGAGACCCGAATCGCCGCGCCAGCCGGGGGCGCATCCGCGGCCGCGTGCGGTGCCGTTGAACCACTCATGCTTCGAGCGTATCAACCGCGGCCGGCTTCATGGACCAACCTCTGCCGCGAGGCTGTGCGACCATCGCCGCGATCCTAGCTGCTTATCGATACTCATGCCGCACGGACACACCGCCTCCCAATCAACCCAAGAGCACCGGCACGAATCGGAGCGGATCGGGGCCGTCCAATGTGCCGTGCTCGTCATCAGCGACTCGCGCACCGAGCGCACCGACCGCTCCGGGCGCACCGCCGAGCGGCTCATCACCGACGGCGGCCACACGGTCGTCCACCGCGATCTCGTAACAAACGACGCTGACCTCATTCGCGGCGCGATCGACGCGTCGCTTGCCGCCGGCGCCCAGTTCGTGTTCTGCACCGGCGGCACCGGTCTGGGAGACCGCGATATCACCGTGGACACGGTGACGCCGATGCTCGACAAGGTGCTCGACGGCTACGGTGAGTGGTTCCGGCGGGCAAGCTGGGATCAGATCGGCGCCGCGGCGGTCATGTCCCGCGCCGTGGCGGGCAAGCTGGGGCGGGCGCTGGTCGTCTGCTCGCCGGGATCGACGGCGGCCGTCGAGCTGGCGCTGGGTGAGCTGCTGGTTCCCGAGCTGCGGCACTTCGTCCGCGAGGTTTCGCGCTAGCGCGGGAGCCTACGCGGCCTCGGCTTCCGCCTCTTCCGCCTCGTCCGTCCAGTCCAGCATCTCGGGTGGGATCTTCTCGAGGTCCAGCAGCGACCCCAGGTGGTCGATGAAGAGCACGCCGTTGAGATGGTCGAGCTCATGCTGCACCGCTTGCGCAAAGAGCCCGCGCGCATCCAACGAGACACGCGCGCCGTCGAGCTGCGTGAAGGCCACGCTGACGCCCTCGGCGCGATTCACCAACGCGCGGAACCCCGGCAACGACAGACAGCCTTCGACCATCTCCTTGCGCCCGCCCGTCAACTCCATTTCAGGATTGATCAACACGAACTGGCGACCAGCCAGCGGGTCGTCGTCGTCCGGCGGCAGCTCCAGCACGAAGAGCCGCGCGTGCACGCCGATCTGCGGCGCGGCGAGCCCAATGCCGACGTTGGCGTGCATGGTGTCGAACATGTCCCCGGCCAGGCGCACGATGTCGGGCGTGATCTGGGCGACCGACGCGCTGCGTTCCCGTAACTCCGGGTCCGGTAGTTCGAGAATTCGGCGGATCACCGGGAAAAAGCGGGACAGCGCACGCGCGAGTCTAGCAACGGGCATGTTGGCATTGCGCACTGCCGGCGCTACCGTGAAGACGCGCTCCCGGCGACGGCGATCCGACGCCTCGTCCCATGAGCAAAGGCGGCATGACGTGAAAGATCCCCGCACGCACGACGTGGCCAGCTCCTACGCGCTGTGGGAGCGCGCCAACCGGATCATCCCCGGTGGATCGCAACTCATCAGCCGACGGCCGTACGCCTTCTCCAACGGATTCGCCCCGGTGTATGCCCAACGCGGCAAGGGCTCGCGCATCTGGGACGACCGCGGCGTGGAATACATCGACTACGGCATGTCGGTGACTTCCGCGATCCTGGGATACGCCGATGACGTCGTGGACAACGCGGTGATCGAGCAGATTGGCAAGGGCGCGACCTATTCGCTCAACAGCGAGCGTGAGATCGAGCTGGCCGAGCTGCTCATCGAGCACATCCCGTGCGCGGATATGGCGCGGTTCTCCAAGGGCGGCGGCGAGTCGTGCGCCATCGCGGTGCGCATCGCGCGCGGCGCCACGGGCCGGGACGTGGTGCTGTTCAGCGGCTACCACGGCTGGCACGACTGGTACCTGGCCGCCGGCCATCTGCAAGAGGGCGCCTTCGACCCTTTCGCCCTGCCGAATATCCAGCCGACCGGGGTGCCCAAGGCGCTGGAAGGCACCGCCATTCCGTTCCCCTGGGGCGAGCTGGAGCCGCTGGAGCGGCTGCTGGAGCAGCATCGCGGCCAGGTGGCCTGCATCATGATGGAACCGATCCTGCTCGCCACTAGGCCGCCCGAGGGCTACCTTGAAGGCGTGCGCGAGCTCGCCACGCGCGAGAACGTGGTGCTGATCTTCGACGAGGTCACCACCAACTTCCGCTACGGCGCCAACGGCATCCAGGACTTCGTCGGCGTGATCCCCGACCTGGCGTGTTTCGCCAAGGCGATCTCCAACGGCTACGCCATGGGCGCGGTCGTCGGCCGCCGCTGGGTCATGGAGCCGGCGGCGGACATGTTCGTCAGCAGCACCTACTGGAGCGATCTGGTGGGGATCGTGGCAGCGATCACCACCCTCACGGAGATCGAGCGTCGTGACGTGCCCGCGCAACTCGCCGACTACGGCGAGCGCTTGCAGTCGGGCATGCAGGAAGTGCTGGACGAGGTGGAGTTGCCGGTCGAGATCTCGGGCATGCCGGCGACTCCAGGCTTCACGTTCGCCGCGCCGTTCGACGCCGACGAATCCAAGAAGCTGAACGCACTCGTGGCGCAAGAAGCCGCCAAGCGGGGCATCTTGTTAAACACGCACCCACGCCACAGCTCGGCGCACGACGACCGCGACCTCGGCGTGACGCTTGAGGTGTTCCGGGACGCGCTTCTCGTGACCAAGGATGCGATCGGGCGCAATGCCGTCGACGACGTGCTGGAGGCCAGCCTCGCGCCGGCGATCATCCCGCGGCCTTCCGCGAAGCCGCGCGCTTCGGGGTGAAGCCCAGGGACTGGCCGCTGCTGCCCGAGTCCATCCAAACGCCGCGGCTGCTCCTGCGTCGGTTCCGACTTGGTGACGCGGAGGATGTGCATGCCTATGCGCGCGACCCGGAATGGGGGCGCTTTCTCGATGTCGAGCAGCCCTATGAACGGAAACATGCGGACGCCTTCGTCGCCAAGCAGGTATTGGCGAAGTGGCCCAAGAATCCTATCTGGGCCTTGGAGCAGGACGGCCGGGTGGTCGGAGGATTGAGCCTGTGGCTCGCGCGGCGGAATTTGCGGGCGGAAATCGGCTATGACCTGGCCCGGTGGTTGTGGGGCCGCGGCCTCGCGGCCGAAGCCGTGTCGGCGGTAATCGACGAAGCGTTCCGGCGGCTCCCGATCAGAAAGGTCACGGCCATCGCGACTGTCGCCAACGTCCGCTCGACTCGGCTATTGGAGAGGCTCGGCATGCAGCGCGAGGCGCTGCTTCGTGAGCACTGGGTGCATCGCGGTCAGGTCCTTGATGAAGCTCGCTACGGGCTCCTACGTGCAGACTGGGAGCGAAACGCGAGCGCCGCCGACTAGACGTAGGCCGCCGTCCCGGGGTGTCATTCCGCTACCCCCAAGCGTCATTCCGAGCGCAGCGAGGAATCTAGGACGCTCGTTCACGGGCGCGGGATATGAGATAGCGACGGCCCGGATCTGGATTTCGGGTCAAGCCCGGAATGACGGACCTGGGGCGGCACTCGCGGTGGGTGCGCCCGACGCGGTTCCCCCTCTCAAGACCGGGAGTTTTTTTGCATGTTCGGGGTTTAATTTCGACTCCGAAGCAATAGTCAGACCCGGGAGCCGAGGTTGAAGGCAGCCATCGAAGTCACCCCTGCGCGTACGCCTGCCGGCCGACTAGAGGAACACCCCAAAGATGTCCGCGAAGACCAGCCAGTACCAAATGAGGTACGCCCCGGCGCCGAGCATGAAGAACGAGCTGGCGCGGTGCACGTGCGGCAGCGCGCTGCGCAGCCAGCGCGAGATTGCGTCGCGGAACAGCGCCGCGCCCAGCGTCACGGCCACGATCACGACGCCCATGCCGAGCGAATAGGCCAGGTATTGGCTGAGCGACTCGACGAATCCCTCCGTCGCGAGCGACCCGCCCACCACGACCATGAAAATCGGCAGCGTGCAGCTCAGCGATCCGACGGCGTAGGCGATCCCGAAGACGAACGCGTTGCCGAGATTGCGGCGCGGCGTCACCTGGATGCGGCTGGCCGCGAGGATGCCTATGTACCGGTGGGATAGGAGCAGGAAGACGCCGAATCCGACCATCGCGAGCCCGATGGCCAATCCCAGATAGGGGAAGACCTCGCCCAGGGCCGAACCGCCGGCGGATACGACCGCCCCGAAGGCGACGAAGATCATCACGAATCCGAGCGTGGCCGTGATGGCCACGCCGAGGGCGCGGGCCACGCGCAGCGGCGCCGCAATCTCGTTGTAGCCGGCTTCCTCGGTGCCCAGCTGGTACGCGATGTACGACGGCAGCATGAAGAAGCCGCACGGATTCACGCTGGCCACAAGCCCGGCGGCGGCCGCAAACCCGATGGGGAGCGCCCCCGCAAAATCGGCGACGGTGGCTTCGGCGTTCCCCTGCACCGAGACGAGAACGCCGATCAGCGCCGCAACCACCGCGGCCGGAATGGCATAGGCCAGGATCGCGGCGCCTTGCGGTCGCTTGCGCGGTGTCGGGACCGCCGTTGAGGCGTTGTCGGCGCTCATACGCCGGCCGCCGAAGCCTCTTCGAGCTCTTCCACCAAGTCGATCAAGCCGTCCTTGTCGAGCACGCCGTTCCAGGTGCGGAAGATCGTGCCGCGCGGCGTGATGAACACGGTGGCGGGCATGCCGAGGATTTGGTACTCCCGCAGGATGTTGGAGTTGAACGTGGTCCCCAGCGGATAGGTCACGCCGAGCTCCGCCATCAGGTTGACGGCGTCATCGGTGGTGCCGAGATTGACGAAGGGGCCGACGTCCACGCCAAAAAGAATCACCCGATCCTTGAAGACTTCCCAAGCTTCCTGAAACTCCGGCATCTCCCGCCGGCACGGCGGACACAGCCCGGCCCAAAAGTTCAGCACGACCGGCTTTCCGATCGCCAGGATGTCCGTGAGCGTCATGGTCATGCGTCCCAGGGATTCGCTGGGCGCGTAGTGCTCCCAGGTGAAATCCGGGGCCGGCATCTGGTCGCCGGCCGGGAAGCTCCTGAGCTCGGATTCGGACGAGGAGGACTCTGTGGGCTCGGGAGTGGCCGTAGCTGCAGGCGCCGCGGCAGCGGTGGCTCCAGCTGTTGCGGCTGCCGTCACCGCCGGCGTCGCGGCTGGCGTCGCTGCGGGAGCGGCGGCCACCTGTTCGTCGTCTCCGGCCTCACCGCAGGCCGCCAGCACGGTCGCGGCAGCCGCCGCCGCGCCGACCAGCAACCGACGGCGCGACATCCAGCGCACCAGCATCACCGTAGTCACTCTCCGCCCCCCTCCGGGACTCGCGTCGCCCAATATTGCCTCGTTCGCTGACTCACCATCGGACCCGATTCAGCGGACCTAAGCCTGGACCATTGCGTGAGATTACGCCCTCGGACGCAACTGTTCAGTAATGAATACGCGGATGGGTCGCATTTGGTGCTGGCGGCGCCGTGGGTATATTCCCAGACATGCAAGGGTCGGAGCCGGCGGAAGCGATTCCGCCCAGCGACGCGGGAAGCATGGCGGACCCCTCGCCGGTGCTTCCGGTGCGGCTGCGCGTCGCCATCGCGGGCACCTCGGTTGCGTTGCTCCTGGCGTTCATCGTCGTCATGGCCCTGGCGCTGCGCGGACAGACTGACCAGGGGCAATTCGGCATCTTCGCCACCGGTCGCGCCGTGAACCTTGATCCGCGCCCGGCCCCGGATTTCGTGCTGACCACGTACGACGGGGAGCGCCTGCAACTCTCCGACTTCCGCGGGCAGGTCGTGCTGCTGAATTTCTGGGCCTCGTGGTGCCCGCCCTGCCGCGTGGAAGCCCCGGTCTTGCAGCGCGCGGCTGAGCGCCTGGGTTCGGCCGGGGTGACTGTGATCGGCATCGACGTATGGGACGACGCCGCACAAGCGCGGGCATTCCTGGACGAGTTCGACGTCAGCTACCCAAACGCCGAGGACGCCACGCGGTCGATCCCCGTGGAGTACGGCGTTACGGGACTTCCTGAGACGTTCGTCATCTCGCCGAGCGGCGTGCTCGTTCGGCGCTGGGTGGGTCCGATAAACGATGCGCAGCTCGCGGATCTGGTGGCCCCCCTGCTCGAAGGCGCCTAGCCGGTGGGAAACGAACCGCAGTCAGACGTCGTTGGACGGCTCCGGGGACGGCGTCTTGCGCAAAGCGAACCTCGCCCGACCGCCGCCTTCTTCAATCGTGAGTGTGTGCCCGCTCAGCACAGCCGCCGCTTCCGCATCCGCGGCCAAGATGACCAGATCTTCGAACACCACCGTCCTGTCGCCCGCCAGCAACTCGTCGGGCTCCAAGCGCACGTCCAACTCGCCGGCCGCGTTGCGGAAGGCATGCGCGCGTATCACCCGGTTCCCCGCGGCCGCGGCGTCTTTGATGGCGGCGCGCAAGGCGAGGGCGGCCTGATGCGTGACAACGAGCATGGTTGGCGTGCACCGTACCGTAGCCAGTATTCCTGGTTCCCACAGGACCAGCCATGCGGGTGATGACGGCCAATGTTCGCAACGCCGACCGCCTGGACGACGGTCACGCCTGGAAGGGCCGGAAGGATGCCTGCACGCGCGTCATCGCCGCCTGCGCGCCTGATGTCCTGGGCTTGCAGGAAGCGGCGATTGAGCAAGTCGAGGCGGTCGCGGCCGCGCTGCCGGACCATACGTGGCTCGGGCTGCGTCAAAACCCGCTCGGGCAACCCCGGAACGCCGTCCTGGTGCATCGGTCCCTTGCGGTCGTGGACCGGGGCGGCTACTGGCTGTCGCCAACGCCGCACGTGCCGGGGTCGATTGGCTGGGGCGCCAAGTACCCGCGCCACGTCAACTGGGTAGTGCTCGCGGGACCAGACGGCAGACATTGGCGCGTGCTGAACACCCATCTCGACCACGTGAGCGAGCAAGCGCGTGCGGAGGCGGCTCGCCTGCTCGCCGAGGACGCCGCCGCGTGGCCCACCGAAACCCCGCAGGTGCTCATGGGCGACTTCAATGCCGGCGCCGGCAGCGAGCCGGTCAGGACGCTGGAAGGCAGCGGCTGGCGCGATGCCTGGGCGGCCGCACATCCGAACCAACCGGACCCAGGCCCCACACGGCACGGCTTCGGCGCGGCGGCCTCGGCCCATCCGCAGCGCATCGACTGGATCATGGTCCGTGGTCCCGCCGGCGTTCGCGGATGCGAAGTCGTGCGCGACCGGCCCGACGGCGTGTGGCCGTCGGACCACTACTTCATGTGGGCCGACGTCGAGGCGGTTGGCTAGCCGTACAGCTCGCTGACGGCGATGACGCTGCCGCCGTCGGCCGCCGAGCGATACGCGGCGTCGAGGAGTTCGACGCTGCGCAGCCCGATCGTGCCCGGCGATCCGTTCGGCGCGCGTCCCAGGCACACGTCAACCAGGTTGGCAGCCGTGGCGAAACGCGGGTACGTATCGTCCGGATCGGGAATACTCACGTGCTCGGTCGGACCGTCGTGGCGGGTAATCGTCAAGTGGCCCTTGACTGCGTCGAGCAGGACGTAGCCGTTCTCGCAATAGACCCGCACGTCCAGCTGGCCGGCGTCGCCGGTCGGCATGTTGCCGGTGCCGGCCACGACGCCCACGGCGCCGCCCTCGAACCGCACGCTCATCGCATCGACAAGGTCCAAGGGCACGTCATAGTTGTTCATGACCGCCGACACCCGTTCGGCACGCAATCCCGAGACGAAGAACATGAGCCCTGACGAGTGGGTGATTTGCAGATGGCCCTCGCCGCCGCCGGACACCCTGGGGTCGTTGTAGACCGCGTCCGGGCCGACGACCTTCCAGTCGAACACCGGGCGGTAAGCCTCGGCGTTGCCGCGCAGGAACTCGATGATCATCGACGCGTAGGCATTCACCACGTGCTGCGGCTCGCCGAGCTCGCCGCTGGTGATGACTTCGCGCGCGCGCTGCGCCGTGCGGGTGAAGTGCCAGGGATAGCCGATGATCAACTCGCGCTCGGCCGCGGCTGCGCGGTCGACGAGGTCGCGGGCATCGGCGGCGGTGAGCGTCATCGGCTTTTCGAGCATCACGTGCCGCCCCGCATCGAGGCAGGCGGCGGCGACCGGGTGGTGCGCCGCGTGGGCAACCGCGACGATCACACCGTCAAGCTCCTCCTCGGCGAGCAACTCGTTGACGTTGGTGTAGACGGCGTGCCCCGGAAACGCCTCCGCCGCCCTACCGAGCCGCTCCGGGTTTGCGTCGCAGATCGCGACAAGCTCGGCCAGCGGGTTGTCCCGCAGGCCGGGAATATGCGTGTAGGTCGACCACCAGCCGGTACCGACGACGGCAATGCGTGCGCGCTCGCTCGACATGCTCACGTCCCTCAAGTGGCTATATGACGCGCATCGTACGCCGCGCGCCACCCCGGCTCAGCCCGATAGCGCCGCCCCCGCGCAGCCGCGGGCGCCGCTGCGCTCGTCGGGCACCCCCGAAATGCCCGGATCATCCGCGTAGCCCGTGAGCTCGACATAGCCATACCCCACCGACCGACCATTCGCCATTATGTCGACCAAACCTTCCCAGTAGATGCTGCCGGTGCTGCGCCGCGTGTCGAGCTCCTGATCGGCCAAGACCGGTTGCACCAGGAGATCCAATCCCAGCACGGGAATCAGCACTCGCCAGGCCGCCGGATAGGTGGTGCCGGTTTTGGGACTGATCCAGATGTCGAGCGGAATCGTCGTGAAGTCGTCGCCCGTCAGATGCAGTGGCATCCCGCCGCCGCTGAGCGTGGCATAGGCCAGGACGAGCCGTCGGCGCTCGTCCCAGAGCTCGGTAAGCATGAGATCGCGTCCATCATCCAGGCGCAGGCTCATCCAATCCCAACCGCCTGAAGTCAAGGAGATGAAGTCGCCCCATTGATGGTCGAACCAGGCCGTCCCGCTGACGCCAACCGCGCCGCCCGCGTCCGTGAGGCGGCCCGTGACGCTGAGCCGCGGGTAGGAGTAGTAGTAGCTCCACCCAAGCTCGCCGAAGTCGAGCACACCGCCGTTGTGCTCGACGGCCCGGTACGCCGGGTCGAAGGCGAGGTTGACCACGTAGCCCGGCATGGCGGCGTCAACCGTGAAGCGGTCGCCGTCGAACGCGAGCCGCCACCCGTCGACGCAGAGGTCCAGGTCGTCGGACGGCCCAGTGCTGGGGCCAAGGGCCGTGCGTTCCTCGAACAGCATCTCCCCCGCCGCAACGTCGGTGATTGCGAAGTGCGCCGCGTAGGCCGGCGGACCGCCGCCGCGCACCGCCTGAAAGATGACGAACTCGAAGCCCAGGGTGCGGCGGTCGCCTGCGTTCAACCGGCCCGTGAAGTACCACCATTCGCTCAAGTTGCGGTGCGGCGCCTCGTCGGCGGGAAGATCGATGGGAGCGAACGTGCGCTCGCGCGGGCTTGGCGTGGGCGCGGACGCGAGCGGCGTCACCTCCGCCCCGCAGGCGGCGGCAAGCATCAGCACCACAAGCGCAAGCCCCACCAGGCGCACGTGGCGTGTCATCGCGGATAGAGGCTGGGACGCTCGAAGAGCCAGGCCGGCGCCCACCAGTTCCAGCGGCCCAACAGCCGCATGGTGGAGGGCACGAGCAGCGAGCGCACGATGGTGGCGTCGATGAACACAGCAACCGCCGCGCCAAGCCCAATGGCCTTCACGAGCACAATGTCGGCACTCGCAAACGCCAGGCTGACCACGATCACGACCAGCGCCGCACTGGTGATCACCCGCCCGCTGCGCGCCAGGCCCTGCGCGACGCTGGCCGCGTTGTCGAGCCCCGCGTCGCGGCCCTCCTTGATGCGCGAGAGCAGAAAGACCTCATAGTCCATGCTCAGCCCAAACAGCACGGCGAACAAGATGATCGGCGCCGTGGACTCGATAAAGCCCAGCGGCTCGAAGCGCAGCACGTTCTCCAGCCATCCGTCCTGGAATACCAGCACCAGAGCGCCAAAGCTCGCCAGCAGGCTGAGGACATTCATGATCACCGCCTTGAGCGGCAGCACGACCGACCGGAATTGCGCGACGAGCGCCACGTATGTCACCAGCAGGATCATGCCGACGGCCTTCGGAAAGTCCCCATAGAGGCGGTCGACGAAGTCCGTCAGACTGGCCGCGCCGCCACCAACCAGCGCATCCAGCCCGTTGGCATCGCGGTACGCGCGAATGGCGTGCACCAGATCGCGGGCCTCGTCGGACGTGGCGGCCGCGCGAGGCTCGACAACCATGAGGGCGGTGTTGCCGTTCGTCAGGCCGGCCGCCGTGGCAGCGGCGAAGGCGTCGGGAATGGCGCCCGGATCGCGATAGAGCAGCTGGTATTGCTCCAGGGTGATGCGCGGGTCGATGGTCACGTGGCTGTACACCTGCGCCACGCGCGGGTCGGCGCGGAGGGCCTCGCCAAGAGCGTGCATGCGGGTGATCGACTCGGGCGCGAGCGCCGGGGCTTCCAGCCGAGCCACGATGGCCAACGGGGCGGGCTGGCCGGCGCCGAATTCCTCGCTCATGGCGTCGTAGGCCGCGCGCGCCGGGCTGCCGGACCCGAGCACCGACGCGTCCGCGCCGCGAATCCGCGCGTGGAGGAACGGCACGCCCAGCAAGATCAACAGCGCGCTCACGATCAGGAAGATCGGCAGCGGCCGCCGCATCACGGCGTGCGCCAGGCGCTCCCATCCATCGCGAATCCTGAGCCGTGGAGTCGGAATTGCCCAACGGTTCACGTTGGGACCCAGCTCGACCAAGATCGCCGGCACCAGCGTCAACGCCGCGGCCACGGCGATGAGCACCACGATGGCGCCGCCGATGCCGATGGACCGCAGCATCATGAACTCGAACACGCTGAGCGACGCCAGCCCGACGAGCACCGCGAGGCCGGAATACACCACGGCCCGTCCGGCTGTTTGCATCGTCACTCTCACCGCGTCAGCGACCTCGCGACCCCGCCGCAATTCCTCACGAAACCGGCTCACCAGGAACAGCGAGTAGTCGGCGCCAAGCCCGAGGCCGACCAGGGTGACCACGTTGAGCGCAAACACGGAGAAGCTCGTGACCTGCCCCACGGCCCACACGGCGGCCAGCCCGATCACGACGGTGGCGCCGCCGGCGACCAGCGGAATCGCCGCGGCGACGATCGAGCCGAACACCAGAATCAACACCACCAGCGCAAAGGGTCCGCCGATGAGCTCCGCCCGCCGCAGATCGCCCTCGCTCAGCGTCTGGATGTCGCTGTAGAACACGGCGGCGCCCGCCACGTGCGTCTCGAGCGCCGGCGTCTCCACCAGCTCGCGAATAGTCGGCACGAGCTGATGGGCGTGCTCGAGCTCCAGGCTGATGAAGACGGTGGCATAGCCCGCGCGGCCGCTGGGCGAAATCTGGGTGAAGTTCTGCCAGTGGGGAACGATGGCCACCACTTCCGGAAGCGACGCAACCGGCTGGAGCGCCGCCGCGGCGGCCGCGATGAATTGAGGGTCGGTGGCGTCCAGGTCGTCACTGCGAAAGAGAATTTCGATCGGTGTGCCCGGGTTCTCGAGGTCGTTGGTCAGACGCTCGAGCGCGAGCTCGGCTTCTACGCCCGACGCCGAGAAGCCACCCGCCCGCAGCACCGATCCGACCTGCGGCGCGACGAGTAGCGCGGCCGCGGCGGCAACGATCCACAGCGCGATGACCACCCGGCGCCGGTCGATCACCCACGACGCAAGGGTGTCCAGCATCTAGCGCATGGCGGCCGGGGCGTGCAGATTGGGCAACACGCGCCGAGCGCCCGTGACTGGATCCTCCATCACCTGAGCATCCACGCCGAACACCCGTTGCAGCAAGGCAGGATTTACGACATCCCTCGGCGGTCCGTCCGCGACGATCCGACCGGCGCTCAACACCAGCAGGCGCGGAAAGCACCCGGCCGCCAAGTCGATGTCGTGGAGGGCCGCCAGCACGGTCACACCGTGTTCGTGGCTGATGCCGGCAACGAGTTGAAGCAGCTCAATGCGGTGCGCCAGGTCGAGATGCGCCGTCGGCTCGTCCAGGAGCAAGATGCGAGGCTCCTGCGCGAGCGCCAGCGCGATCACGACCCGCTGCCGCTCGCCGCCGCTCAGCGCGTTGTATTCCCGTCCTTGCAGCGCCTCGACATGCGTGGCGGCAAGCGCCCGATCCACGGCATGCTCATCAGCCTCGCTTAGGGCACCAAAGCGACCCAGATAGGGCGCCCGGCCGAGCGCCACGATCTCGCGCACGCGATAGGCAAACGGAATCTGAAATTCCTGTGGGACGGCGCCGATGCTGCGCGCGATCTCACGCGGGCGCATCGACCGCACCTCGGTTCCGCCAACGCCGATCGCTCCGTCGTAGTCGCGCAGCAGGCCGTTCACACATGCCATGAGCGTGGTCTTGCCGGCGCCGTTGGGCCCAATGAGGGCCGCCATTTCGCCGGGCGCCAGCCGAAAGCTCACGTCGTGCAGCACCGGGGCGCCGTTGTAGGCATACGACAGGCCCTCAACCTCGACCGCCATGCCGGGGGGCTCAGAATTCATACGCCCCCCGCGTCCGACGCAGCAGCACGATGAAGAACGGCGAGCCGACGATAGCCGTGAAGATGCCGACCGGCAGCTCCACGGGCGCCAGCACGGTCCGCGCCAGCAGATCCATGAGGATCAAATAGGCGGCGCCCGTCAGCGCCGCCGTCGGGAGCAGCAGGCGATTGTTGGGGCCGATGACCAGGCGCACCGCGTGTGGGACCAGCAAGCCGACGAAGGCGACCAGTCCGCTGAGGGAGACGGCAAGAGCCGTAAGCAGCGAGGCAATCGCGATGATCAGCAGCTTGGTGCGCTCGATATCGACGCCGACGCGCGCCGCGCCATGCTCGCCCAGCACCAGCGCGTTGAGACGCGCCGTGAGCAGCAGCCCGGCAATCGCGCCGCCAAGCATCAGCGGCAGCACGGTCGCCAGCGGCGTCCAGCCGTTGACTGATATTCCGCCGAGAATCCAGGTGAGCGTTTGGACGATACGGAGCTGGAGCTGGTCGCTCAGCATCACCAGCAGCGCGTTGAACGCGCCAGCGACCGAGCCGATGGCAAAGCCGGCCAAGATGAGGCCGCTGATGCTTGCCCGGCCGCGGTGGCGCGACAGCAGGAAGACGATCCACACCGCCGTGAACGAACCGAGGAACCCCAGAAGGGGAATGATCCCAAACCCCAGCGCCGTGAATTGGAGGCCGAGCAGGAGGGTGCCGACCGCGGCGCCAAGCGCCGCCCCGCCGGACGAGCCGATGACGAACGGATCGGCGAGCGGATTGCGCAGCAGGCCCTGGAACATCACGCCGGCAATCGCCAGCGACGCTCCCACCCCAGCCGCCGCCAGCACGCGCGGCAGGCGAATGCCCAGCAGAATCTGAGCGTCGGTGGCGCTCCACCAGGGCTCGACGTCGGTGAACGGCAGCGCATTCCACAGCAATCCGAGGAGCGTGGCCGGGTGAATCCCAACGCTGCCAATCCAGACGCCGACGGCCGCCGCCGCAACCATGATCGCGCCCGCCGCGCCCAAGACCACCGTGGCCCGGGGGCCGCGCCAGCGCAGGGCCGTGGCCGGCCGCGGCAGCGCCGCAGCCGCTCCGACCACGTCTCCGGATTCCGTCACGCGAACAAGCCCGGATGCAGGAAGCGCGCCAGGGCTTTGAGCGCAAGGCCGATGCGGGGTCCGGGTCTGGACATCTGATCGCTCAACTCCTCGGTCACCTCGAGAATCCGGCCGTTGACGACCGCGTCGAGGGCTTCCCAGCCGATGCGCGACTTCACCGACGCCGCGGTGGTGCCAAACGGCGCGTCGGCCAGCACGATGACCTCAGGATTTCGGGCGAGGATTTCTTCAAATCCGACCTGCGGGAAGGGCGATCGCGCGTCACCGAAGACATTCTCGCCGCCCGCAACCGTCAGCAGGTCATGCACGAAATTGCCCGGGCCAACCGTGAACGGCTTTGAAGGATCCGAGGCGTCGAGCTCATGAAACACGCGCGGCCGGGCCGCGGCTCCGGACACCGTTTCCACGACGCGCTCGATCTGATCCTCCACCTCAGCAGCCACCTCGTCAGCGGCTTGCTTCAAACCGACGGCCTCGCCGAGTCCCCGAATAGACCCGGCAACACCGCGCACGTCGGGGCTATCCGCCACCCACACCGCGATGCCGGCGGCCCGCAGCTTCTCGATGTCGTCGGGAGACGTGATGGAGGCGGCCACGACCAGATCAGGCTCCAGCGCCACGATCCGCTCGATGTCGGGAGTCAGCGAGCCGATGCGATCGATTCCAGCGGTCTCGGGCGGAAAGTTGCTGAAGTCGTCAACGCCGACGACCCGATCGCCGGCGCCGATGGCAAACAGAATCTCGGTGCCGCTGGGCGCCAGCGACACGATGCGCTCGATCTCACCGGTCAGCTCGACCTCCGTGCCCGCACTATCGACGAGTACGCGCGGCGACGCCGACGCGGAGTCGTCGGGACCGCAAGCCGCCAGCACCGCGACCGCCAGAACTGCCGCGACAAGCGGAAGGGTCAACCTGAACCACGAGCAAATACGCCAAGAACTCAAGAAGTCCTCCAAGGGCGCGGACGCGCAACGCACGGCGCCCGCCGTTGTGACGTGAACCGGAATCCAGAGTCGCTCCGCACGCGCGGAGCGTGTAGTCAGGCGCGTAAACGCGTCATCAGCGTCCCTCCCGTGCGAAGGTGACAACTGCGTCCATCTGGGGCAGGTGACCTGGCTTCCCGGGGTGAGACCCGGGTCACAGTTGCGCGGCAGCGCCGGATTTGCACCGGCTTCCCCTGCGAAGCTCCGCGCACGTGCGGAGCGTCCCAGACGATCGACAGGGTGTTGCGAAACCCGCCGGGAGCATAGCAGCCTCGCGAAGGCGAGCGACCCGGGGCGTACGCTCTGGTGGCCCTTCGCCATGGAGCACCAGCGTCAACGCCCCACGTCCCGGCAGACCGCGCCCCATTCCGACGGCCACACCCAAGCAACCGACCGGCGGCGCGGCACGCGATCTGCTGAGTCGCCAGTTCGTCACGGTCGTCACCGCAATGGCGATCGGCGTCGCGGGCTGGCTGCCGGTCAACAACTTTCTCTCACTTTTCGTGCGCGACGAGCTTGGCGGCAACATGCTGGGAGCCGCCCTGCTGCTGATCGTCATTCAGAGCGGCACGGCCACGCTCGGCCTCGCGACCGGGCTGTGGATGCGCCGGGTCGGCAGTCGCTGGACCTACGCGCTCGGGCTGGCCGGCATGACGGCCTTCTTGCTCGTGATGACCACTTCCTCCGGCGCCGCCGCCGTACTGGTTGCCGCACCGTTCTTGGGCGTGGCGCTGGCGCTGCATTGGGCCGGGTCGCAGACCTACGTGCTGGAGGTGGCGCCGCCGGCGCGCCGCGGGCTCGCCACGGGAATCATGAGCTTCGCCATCATCGCCGGACCCGGCATCGCCGGGCTGGTCTTCGGCGAAATCGCCGAGAGCGGCGGGCTTCGGGTCATGACCGGCGTGGCGGGCGGAATGATCGGCGGGGCCTTTGTCCTCGTGCGCTCTTCCTGCCATCGACCACGCCTCGTCAACGAGGTCCCAGCCGTTCTGCTGGCGACGTGCTTCAGGCGCTGCGTACTGCTCCGGCGTTGGCCATGGTGGCCGCGCGATCCGGCACGACCGTCAGCTTCGGCGTGGTCGTGCTGCTCACGGGTCCGAAACTCATCGCAGCCGGCGGCGATTTGCGCTCGGTTGGACTGTTCACACTCATCAGCGCGATCGGCGGCGCGGCCTCACAGGTCGGCATCGGACGTCTCTCCGACGCCATCGGGCGGGCAGCAATCTTCGCGCTGTCGCTGGTCGTGGGCGCCGTGGCCGCCATTGGCTTCGCGTTTGTCGAAGACGTCGTGCCGCTGCTGATCCTCTCCGGCGTGATCTACCTGGCGTTCGGCACGCACCAAACGCTGCTCCCGGCAATGGCGGGCGACATCGCCCAGCCCGGCCAACTGCCGACGATGATGACCCTTCAAACCAGCGCGTTCGCGCTGGGCGTCATCGTCGGCGCGGGCGCCACCGCGGCTCTGGCCGCCACGGCGCCGGACGCGGCGTTTTTCGTCGGCGCCGGCGGCATGGCCGTGGCGTTGGTGGCGCTGCCCTGGCTGCGACCCGGGCCTAGAGGTGCATCACCACCATCTTGAGCTCGGTCATCTCCTCAACGGCGTACTTGGGGCCCTCCTTGCCGAGGCCGCTGTCCTTCACGCCGCCGTAGGGCATCAAGTCGGTGCGCCACTGGGTGCCCCAGTTAATGTGGATGTTGCCCGAGTCCGCCTCGCGGACGAAGCGCATGGCCGAGTCGAGGCTCTCCGTGAAGATCGAGGCGCTGAGGCCGTAATTCGAGTCGTTCGCGATCGCGATGGCCTCGTTGATGTCCGCCACGCGCGTCACGCCAACGGCTGGACCGAAGAGCTCGTCGCAGGAAAGCCGCATCTCCGGCGCGACGTTGGTCACGAGCGTCGGCTGGAACATCTGGCCGTCGCGGCCGCCGCCCACGAGCACCTCGGCGCCGCCCGCCCGGGCCTCGTCGATCCACGCGCCAACGCGGGCCGCATCGCTCTCGCGAATCATGGGACCCATACCCGTCGCCTCGTCGAGGGGGTTGCCGGTCGCAATGGCCTCGACCTTGGGCTTGAGCGCGTCGATGAGATCGCCGTAGATCGAGTCGGTCGCCAGCAGGCGCTGGGTGGAGATGCACACTTGCCCGGCGTTCGCGAATGCCGTCTGCGGCAGGATCTCCGCCACCTTGTCGAGGTCGGCATCCGGCATCACGATGGCCGCCGAGTTGGACCCCAGCTCCATCGTGACCTTCTTGATGCCGGCCGCCTTGCAGATGCGCTCGCCGATGTCACGACTGCCGGTGAACGTGACCTTGCGCACGCGCGGGTCGGATACCAGAGCGTCGCCGATCTCCGAGCCGGGCCCGGTGACGATATGCACGGCCTCTTCGGGCACGCCGGCCTCGAGCAGCAGCTCGATCACGCGAACCCCCATGAGCGGCGTATCGGTGGCCGGCTTGACGACCACCGCATTGCCGGCGGCCAGCGCCGGGCCCACTTTGTGGCAGACCAGGTGCAGCGGGAAGTTGAACGGCGCCACCGCCGCCACCACGCCGCACGGCACGCGCACGGTGAAGCCGAACTTGTTGTGCACGCCCGGGCCGCCGTCGAGCGGAATCACTTCGGAGCCGAGCCGCTTGGCTTCCTCGCCCGACAGGTAAAGAATCTCGGCGGCGCGGGAGACCTCGAGGCGCGCCTCCGAGATGATCTTGCCTTCTTCTTGGGTGAGCATGCGCGCGAGCGACTCCTCGTCGCGCTTGATCAAGTCGGCCGCGCGGTGCAACATCTCGTAGCGCTCAAACCCCGTCAGCGCCGCCATGACCTTCGCGCCGCGCTCGGCGCTCGCCAGCGCACGGTCCACGTCTTCCGCCGAGCCACGGGGTACGGTGTCGACCACCGACCCGTCGTACGGGTTGCGCACCTCAATCGAGTCGCGACCGTTCGTCCACTCGCCCGCCACATACATCTTCATCAGGCGTCATCCCACGGCAATTCGATCCGGTGGCGAATGGTGGCACATGTGGGCCACCGAGCGCTGACCGGCGCCAGGCGCCGTCCGCGGGCACCTGCTTGCAGCCCGCCTGCATTTGTGAAACATTTTGCCGACAGTGCGGAACTTTAGGTTCATGGCACGGACGTGGGTGCGTCCCGCGTCTCACGCACGCAGCTTCCCGCTCGCCGCTCGCGTGCCGCTGTGCGCACTCTTCGATCGTGGCCCCGGTTGCGCACAGACGCATGAGGCGGTGGCGTGGAGCTAAGAGAGCTGGGCGCGAGCGACTGGGCCCAATTGGCAGAGTTGAACGCGCACCTCTGGATCCTGTCGGCGATTCTCATTGGGACGGCGCTGGTGTACGCGCTTGCGCACGCCATGATTCCGTCGCTGGTTCTCACCGGCGACATCGCGCCGGACGCCGGGCGCCTGATGCGCACTCCGCTCTACGCACTCATGACGGCCGGACTCGGCGCGGTGGTGGCCATCACCATCAAGGCCACGCTGCTGGCCCTCGACTTCCTTCCGACGATGCTCCCACGGCTGGCGATTTGAGTGTTGGATTCATTCCGGGCGCTCCTGCCGCGTCTCTCCCCGAAACAATTGCTCGTCATCAGCGGGCTCGGGGCCGTACTTGGCGGCGGGGCCATCGCTCCCGTGATCGTATTGATCGTGCTCGGCGCCATGGGCGGAACCGTCACCGGACCGCCCGAGCAGCCCATCGCCTTCGATCACTCGATCCACGCGGGCAAGGCCGGCATCGCCTGCGAGTTCTGCCACCGCGGCATCCCGGTGCTTGGCGACCCGCCGACCGCGACGAGCGCCCCGCTGTCCGCGGCCGCCACCATCCCCTCCGTGGAGCAGTGCATGTTCTGCCACACGGTGGTCGCCACCGAGAGCCCCGAGGTGCAGAAGCTGCGCGCCGCGTGGGAGACCGGCACCGCCATCGAGTGGACGCGGGTGCACCGGCTGCCCGACCACGTGGACTTTGTGCACGACCCCCATATCCGCGTCCTGTCCGAGCTTCACCCAAGCATGAGCACCGCACAGATCTGCGCCACCTGCCACGGCGACGTCGCGTCGATGACCGAGGTCGAGCAGGTCCGGGCGCTCAACATGGGCGACTGCCAGGGCTGTCACCGCGAGAACAACGCCCCCCTGGATTGCGCGGTGTGTCACAAATGATGGGTGGTGGGCAATGAGCGGCATCGCGCGGCGGCGGTTTCTGACAGGGGCGGCGGCGCTCGCCGGCGGCGCCACCGTGGTGGCCTGCGCGGCCCCCGAGCGCGAATCGCGCGTGCAGAGCTTCGTGCACTCGCCGGAGCAGACGCTGCCCGGACAAGAGCTGTGGTTCGCCACCGGCTGCGCCCACTCGACGTGCGGCAACAGCGTGGTGGTGCGCACCGTGGACGGCCGCGCCAAGAAGGTCGAGGGCACCAAGGGCTTCCCCGTCAACCTGGGCAAGACCAACGTTCGGGGACAGGCGGGCGTCCAGTCGCTGTACAACCCTGACCGCCTCAAGACCCCGCTCCGCCGGCGCGGCACGCGCGGCGACGGCCTATTCGAAGCCATCGACTGGACCGAGGCGCTGGACCTGCTGGTCCAGGGGTTCAGGTCCGCCAAGAATCCGCTCGTCGTCACGGGGCCGATCAGCGGCACACGCCGGCAAGTAGTGGCGCAATTCCTGGCGAATACAGAAGGCCGTCACCTGGTCTACGAGACGCAGGACACCGCCACCATTCGCGAAGCCGCGCGGCTGATCTTCGGCTACTCCCGGCTGCCGCATTTCGATATCGCCAACGCCGGCGCCGTGCTGTCCTTCGGCGCGGACTTCCTGGGCACGTGGCTGTCGCCGGTGCACTACAGCACCGCCTACGGCCAGTTTCGCGAGGGGCCCAACCGCGGCCGGCTGATTCAGATCGAGCCCCATATGTCGCTCACCGGGGCCAACGCGGATCGCTGGGTTTATGTCAACCCAGGGCAGGAAGGCGCGCTGGCCCTGAGCATCGCGCAGGTCATTGCCGCCGAGAACCTCACCGGCGACGACCGCTGGTTCGATCCCGTCAACGCCGTGGGCGGCCTGGACGCCCTGAATCCGTATGCGCCCGAGTTGACTGCCGCACGGACGGGCGTGGCGCCTGACGCCGTGCGCGAGATCGCGCGGGAATTCGCCAGCCATCCGCCCGCGCTGGCCATCGCCGGCGGCCCCGCGCTCGCCCAGACGAACGGCTTGGACAATGCGGCGGCCGCCCTGCTGCTCAACCGCATCGTCGGGAGCACTGGCGTGGCGGGCGGCGTGCGGCCCAATCCAGCCGCACCGGCGGCCGTGCCGGAACCGGCGGCGGCAACGCCGTTCGCCCAGTGGGGCGCGCTGGCTACAGGACTGTTGGACGGCAGCGAGACCGTCGACGCGGCCTTCATCTACGACGCCGACCCGGTCTACGGGCTCCCGGCGACAACGCGATTCGCGGACGCCCTTGGCCAGATGTCGTTCGTGGTAGGCATGGGCACTTTCCTCAATGAAACGCTCGCCCGCGCCGACCTGGTCCTGCCGGCCACCCATCCCTTCGAGGAATGGGGCGATTTTTTGGCCGACCCCGCGCCGAACATGGAGGTCGTGGGCTACCAGCAGCCGGTAGTCACGTCATGGACCAAGGCGCGCAGCTTCGGCGACGTGCTGCTGGCGCTGAAATCCGAGATCTCGCCCGACGCGCCGCCGTGGACCACGATGCGCGATGCGGTCCGCGATGGCGCCCAAGCACTAATCGGGGCCGAGGGCTTCGATCACGGCTGGATCGAGTTGCTTCGCACCGGCGGTCGATGGCGCGACGGTGACGGCCGCGAGGTCCAGGCCGACCAACCCGATTGGCACGTTGGCCTCCTTGCCGAGCCGGCGTTTGCCGGCCCTGCGAACGAGTTCGATCTCCACCTGATTCCGTTCGAGAACGTGGCGTTTGGCGCAGGGAACGAATCGGTCAACCCGTGGCTGCAGGCCACGCCCGACCCCCTGACCACCGTCACCTGGACAACCTGGGCCGAGTTGAACCCGGCGACGGCCCGACGGCTCGGCGTCCAACGCAATGACGTCGTGCACATCGACACGCCGAGTGGCACGCTGCGTGCGCGTGTCTACGAGGCGCCGGTTGTGCCGCCCGACGTCGTGGCCGTCCCAATCGGGCAAGGCCGCGAGTTCGGCAGCCGGTGGAACTCCGATCGGGGAGCGAATGTCATGCAGACCCTGGCCGCGCAGGCCGTGGCCGGCACCGGGGCCCTGGCGTGGGGAGCCACGCGCGCACGCGTCCGACCGGCCGGCGAATACAGCCGGCTGCCCACCCTCGAGGTTATCGAGAGTCCACGCAACGACGGGGAGGCGCCTCCGGTGCAAGTGACCAGTGGCTAGCGGTACCGACACGGCGGAGCTCCCGGTGGTTGCAGCCGCCGCGACCCTGCCCACCGACGATCCGCATCCGGAGACGGACGGTCATCGGTGGGGCATGGTCATCGACGCGGACAAGTGCACCGGCTGTCAGGCCTGCGTCGTGGCGTGTCAGTCCGAGAACAACCTGGCGCTCAACGAAGAGAACCGCGTACTCGAGCGCCGCGCGAAGACCTGGATTCGCGTCGAGCGGTACTGGGAAGGCGAGTGGCCGAACGCGAAAGCGCGGTTTATGCCCGTCCTCTGCCAGCACTGCGGCAACGCGCCCTGCGAGACGGTTTGCCCCGTATGGGCCACCTATCACAACCCCGACGGACTCAATGTCCAGGTCTACAACCGCTGCATCGGCACACGATTCTGCGCCAACGCCTGTCCCTACTCAGTGCGCTACTTCAATTTCTGGGAGCCCGAGTGGCCCTCGCCGATGGACCGCCAGCTCAACCCCGACGTGACGGTACGCACGAAAGGCATCGTCGAGAAGTGCACGTTCTGCGTGCATCGCATCAACCGGACCAAGCGCGAGGCCGATCGCGAGGGCCGCCCGGTGGCCGACGGCGAGGTCGAGCCGGCGTGCGTGCAGTCCTGTCCCACGACGGCCCTGGTGTTTGGCGACCTGAACGACGCGGACAGCAAGGTCAGCGAGCTGGCGCACTCCGACCGCGCCTTTTCGCTGCTGGGCCAGCTCGGCACCGCCCCCGCCGTCACCTACCTCAAAAAGATAGACCCCAGCCACGTCGACGAGGACGAGGGGTCCGGCCATTGATTAAGCCCGAAGCCGCCGGCCTGAGGCTGACGCTGCGCCCGCCGTTTCGGCCGGCGACCATACCCATCAACCGCAAGAGCGCCCTGGCCATCGGCGTTGGGTTGGTCGCGGCGCTGGGCGTGGTGATGTACGTGGTGAAGCTGTTCAGTTGGGGCGACCGCGCCGAGTGGGCCTATCCGGCGGCAATCACGATGTTTGTGCTGTCCACGGTGTCGGCCGCGCCCTTGGTCGCCTTTGCCTCGCGCCATGCGCGAGGCTACTGGGGTCTGCCGGCCCGCCGCGTGGTCGAGCTATTCGCCCTGCCGTCGATGCTGTGCTTCGTGCTGCTCATACCGATCCTGGGCTCTTTGCCACCGTTCGAGCAGGACGGCGTCACGCGCGCCAACCTGTGGTTTGGATTTGGCGGCGGCGCGCCGTTTCTCACGGACCAACTCGCCGTCTCGGTGATGCTGCTGGCGGGCGGAGCCCTCATGTGGTTCGCCGCCGTGCCCGACCTGGCCGGCCCCCCAAGCCGGGTCCGCGCCATGCCGGCCTGGAAGCGTTTGCTGTTCCTGAATTGGACCGGAACCAAGCGGCAGTGGGTCATCCTGCGTACCTCCATCCGCTGGATCAGCGCCTTCTATCTCATGATGTACGTGTTCGTCACGATGATCCTGACGACGGATCTGGGCCAGAGTCTCCTGCCGGGCTGGCGGTCCGGCGTATTTCCGGCCTACCACGTCGTCACGTCGTTCCAGGGTGCGATCGCGCTCATCGTCATCACGCTGTATCTCCTGCGCCGCTTCGCACCGAGCGTGGGGCAGTTCATCGGCGACGAGCAGGCGGCCAGCTTCGGCAAACTGCTGCTGGCGCTGACGCTGTTCTGGTTCTACTTCTTCTGGTCGGACTTTCTGATCGTGTGGTACGCGCGCATCCCGAGCGAGGTGGCGGCAGTCCAAACCAACGTGGCGATCACGTATATCGCTCCGTTCCTCATCGCGCTCAGCGGGCAATTCCTCTTGCCGTTCTTCACGCTCATTTTCAACCCAATTCGCAGAAATCTATCGCGGCTTGCCGCGGTGTCCGTGATTATTCTGATCGGCCTGCTCGCGGACCGTATCCGGCTGTTCGTGGCATCGATGTCGCATCAGGACCCGTTCGCGCACGGGCTCGCTGAGTTGCCAGCCCCGTACTACCCGAACGTGATCGACATCTTGTTCATCATCGGCGTCGTCGGCATGGTTGCGGGGCTCTATCTCTGGGTGCTGTCGCGCATCCCAACGCCCGGCGGCTGGGAGATGCGCGAAGGCGCCATGTACCGCCGCGAGCAGAAGTTCATGCACACCGAAGTCCTCGTGCTCGGGAAGCCGGACTGATCCAGGCATGCAAGAACCCGTAGTCGTCAACCGCGAAACCGCGAACCGCGAGCTGCTGGATTTCGTCTTCAGCTGGCCCAAGTGGTTCTTCGCAACCACCGGCCTGCTCGGCGGCGTGATCACGCTGGGCCTCATCATCTTCCTTCTGCTGATGATCTTCGGCCTTCAGCTGTTCGGCTACGCGCACCCCGTCTACTGGGGTTTCCCGGTCGTGAACTTCGTGTTCTGGATCGGGGTCAGCCACGCCGGAATCATGGTTTCAGCCATCTTGCGGCTGGCGCAGGCTGAGTGGCGGCGCCCCGTGACCCGGGCCGCGGAGGTCCTGACGATCTTCTCGCTCATGACCGCCATGACGTTCCCCATCATCCACAGCGGTCGTCCCTGGCGAACGCTGTATTGGGAGTTTCCATACGACTGGATGCGCGGCATCTGGCCGAACCCGCGGTCGCCGCTGGTGTGGGACCCCGCCGCGATCTTCACCTACCTGACGTCGACGGTGATGTTCGTCTACATCGCGCTGCTGCCCGACCTGGCCCTGGCCCGCGATCGTGTGAAGAACCCAATCGGCAAAGTTGCCTATGGGATCCTCTCACTGGGATTCCGCGGCACGACCAGGCAGTGGCGGATTCAGGCCATCGCCGGCATCTTGCTCTCGGCGCTCATTCTTCCCATCTTCGTCTCGGTGCACAGCATCGTGTCCTGGGACTTCGCCGTAACGATCATTCCGGGATGGCACAACACCGTATTCGCCCCCTATTTCGTCATCGGGGCCGTGCACTCCGGCGTCTCCGCCGTGGTAACGGTGATGATCGCCATGCGCTACGCCTTCGGCCTGAAGAACTTCATCACCAAGGACCACATCGATTCCCTGGCCCGGCTGCTCATCATCGTGGCCACCGTATGGCTCTTCTTCTTCATGCTCGACTTCATGTTCGGCCTGTATGGAACCGAGCCGGCCGAGGTCGACACGTGGCAGCGCCGGCTCGCCGAGCCGCCCTGGACCGCAATAGCCATCATCTTCATCATCACGGCCTACATCATTCCCGTCGGCGCCTGGCTGTTCCGCCGCGTGCGCCGCAATTTCTTCCTGATGTTCGTGACCACCATCCTGGTCAACATCGGTATGTGGCTCGAGCGGTACATGATCGTGATACCCGGACTCGAGCGGAAATCGAACCTCACATTCCAGTACGGCGACTACGCGCCGTCGCTGGCGGAATTCGGCATCATCGCCGCCCAGCTATCGCTCGTGATCGCCGGATTCCTCGTGTTCTCCAAGCTGCTGCCGATCATGCCGGCGGCAGACATCAAGGAAGGTCAGATCCTGCGTGACGAAATCAAGGTCGGCCGTGCACGGGTCCCGGCCACGATGCGCGAGGCATAAGGGGGACTCATGAGCGCCAGGGATTCCGATCGAAAGCGTGAGCTGCTCGGGCTGTACAACGAGCCCGACGACGCCGCCGACGCCGTATCGCGGCTCCGCGGCGCGGGCTTCGGCGACACCGACATTGAAATCATCTCGGCGACGCCGTACCCGGAAGGCGCCTTCGGCGAGCACCATGCGAAACACCGCCTGTTCGCTTTCCCGTTTGCGGGGGCGGCCTGCGGTCTCGCGGTCGCCATCGCGTGGCACATCGGCGCCCAGATCGCACTGCCCATCGTGACCGGCGGTAAGCCCATCGTCGCGGTGCCAGCCATCATTCAGGTGCTCTACGAGGGCACGATGCTCGGCGCGGTGCTCTTCACCGTCCTCGGCGTGCTGTTCGAGTCCCGCCTGCCGGACGGCGTGGGCTTGTACGACGACCGCATTGCCGACGGCCTGATCGGTGTGTCGGTCATGGCGCGCGAGCGCCGGATCCCGGACGCCCAGATTGCGCTCGAGGAAGCTCGTGCGATTGACGTGCTCAGCAAAGAGGGCAGCCTCATGAGTTCGGCGGCGGCATCGCCTTGACCAAATTCGCACGCCGGGCGCGACGAGCCGCCAGCCTGTCAGTTGGGCTGGCCTTGGCGGCACTCGTCATCACGGCGTGCGAGACCGGTGCATATCCGCTCGATCTCTTCCCCGAAATGCACTACCAGCAGTCCTATCGCGCACAGGAACCGCCGTACGAGGCGCCGCCCGAGGGGCAGATCTCAACACGCGGCGCCGAGGTTCCGGTCACGGACTTTGTCGAAGCCCTGACCCTCGAAAATCCGGTGCCCTTCGACGGACCGTCAATCGATCGCGGGGGCGCCCTGTTCGCGGCCAATTGCGCGATGTGCCACGGCCTCGACGGCACGGGTGATAGCTACGTCGCCGACGCCTTCGAGCGATATGGCGCGAAGCGCCCGTTGTCACTCGTGTCGGACAACGTGAAGAACCAGGTGGACGGCACGCTGTTCTGGACCATCACAAACGGCGTCAACAACATGCCGGCCTGGCAGAAGCTCCTCACCGCGGAGCAACGCTGGGTGCTTGTGACGTTTATCCGATCGCTTGAATAGCACCCGCTAGCGGCCCCTGGTGGGACGTCGACGGCCTGCCGCTTCCAGCCCGCCGACCCAGCATGGCGACAACTCGGCGCTTCGGGCCGATCACCCGAATGCGCGCGGGGAATTCTGAGGTGCGGAGGCGAGGCTTGAATGGCTGAGAGTCCCGTGGTCTTCCTCGTTGTCCTCCGCTGGTTGCACGTCGTCGCCGCCGCGCTCTGGCTGGGCGGAGGGATCCTGCTGCTGGCCCTGCGGGCGCACGGCCTGGGATCGGGCACGTTATCGGCGCAATGGGGACGCGCGGCCGGCCGCACCCTGCGACTCGGCGTGGCCGTTTTCATCATCACCGGAGCGCTGTTGACCGCGGCGCGGCTCACCGAGCCAAACGTGCCAACCGCCTACGTCGTCGTGCTCGCTGGAAAAATCGGCCTGGCTTTTGCGATGTTTTGGCTGGCGGTGCCGCGATCACGACGCGCCGCGGCACCGCCAGCCGGCAATTGGTCCAGATGGGCGCGGGACCGTACGTTCTGGATCGTCGCCATCGCCTTAGTCGTGTATTTGTTGTCCGTCGTCCTCAACGAGGTGATCGAACGATCCGTGCTCCGGATCGGCTAGGCTGATTTAGTCCGCGCGCCCGTGTCAACGCCGTGAACGAAGCGTCCGAGCAGGCCAGCACAACCACGCCCCAGCCGCTCCAGCAGCGGTTGATGTCCGGCAAGATTCTGTTCGTCGGCGGAGCGCTGGCCGCGGCCCTTGGGTTTCTGATCTGGACCGCCACGCAAGGCGCCGCCGTCTACTACCACACCGTGAGCGAGTTGCACGCGATGGGAGACGAGATCGAGGGCCGCCTGGTGCGCGTCAACGGGCTCGTGGTGGATGGGTCGATTCATGAGGCGTCCGCCGAGGGCATCATCCGGTTCGAGATTGAAGACGCCACCGGCGTGCTGCCGGTTGCGTTTCGCGGGTCCCCGCCCGATCTCTTCGGATATGCCGAAGACGACAAGTACTCCGACGTGATCGCGGAAGGCCGCCTGCTCAGCACCGGCGTCTTCGAGGCACGCAACCTCATCGTCAAGCACGGCCCGGAGTTCGAGCCTCGCGAGATCCCAGCGCAGTGAAGCCGGTTGCCACGCGGCCGACGCCGCTGGCAACGGATGAGCCGGACATGGTGCCTCCGGCTCTCACGCTGGATCGCCTCACGGTGGGATTCGGGCGGCGCCATGTGCTCCGCGATGTTTCCCTGTCCCTACGCAGGGGTGAACGGGTCGCGTTGCTGGGGCCGAACGGTGCCGGCAAGACGACGCTGCTGCGTACGCTGGCAACCCTCCAGCCGCCGTTGGAAGGCCTGGCGCAGGTCGGAGGTGCGGATGTCGTGCGTCGCAAGCGCGAGGCGCGGCGTCACCTCGGATACGTCGGCCACACGCCGCACATGGTCGGCCATCTCACCGCTCGAGAGAACCTCGGGTTCCTGGCCGCGCTGTACGGGGTGGCAGGCGCCGAATCGCGCATAGCCGAGGCGCTGGAGGTCGTGGGGCTCGTGCCGATGGCCGACCGGCGCGCGCGCGAGCTCTCGCGCGGGCAGCTCCAGCGGCTGTCGCTGGCCGCCGCGGCGCTGCACCATCCGGCCGTCTTGCTTTTGGACGAGCCCGACGCAAGCCTCGATCGCGACGGCGTGCGCGCGCTGCCCGCCATGCTGGACGCACTGTGTCCAGCGTCGGCCGTACTGCTGAGCACTCACGACCCTGAAGTAGCCGAGCAAGTGGCCGGACGCCGGGCCATCGTGGACCGGGGCCGCGTCACCGCACAGGAATCCGGTGCCCCGGCCCCACTAGCGGGCCCGACTCCGACCGGGGGATCGAGCGTCTCCTTCCGCGCCGCGGCGTGGGCGCTGCTGCGCCGGGACGCCCTGGTGGAATGGCGGGCGCGGGAGCAGGGGCCGGCGCTGCTGGCGTTCACGCTGCTGGTCACGGTGCTGTTCGACATGGCCTTTGTCATCCCGGCGGCGGCGGACGCGCCGGCGGTCGCCGCCGGAGTGGCGTGGGCCACGCTGCTGCTGGCCGCCAGCCTTGCGGGAGTCCGGCTGTTCGGCGCGGAGCGCGACGCGAACACGCTCACCTGCCTGCGGTTGACGCCGATCGACCAGAGCGCCGTGTTCGTAGCGAAGTACGCCGTGCTGGCCGCGCAGGTGTTGGCCGTTGGACTAGTGCAACTGGTGCTGCTCAGCGCACTGCTCGATCTGCAACTCCTCCAGGGAGGCATGTTGGCCAGCTTGGCTCTGGTGACCGTCGCCTTGAGCGCCCTGACGGCCATGCAGAGCGCCCTGGCGCTTCACAGCCGCGCTCGAGAGGTCCTGATGCCGCTGTTGACCGTGCCTCTGGCCATTCCCGTGATGCTGGCCGGAGTTGGGGCCACGCTGGAGACGCTACAAGGCGCTCCGGCGGCGGGAGCGGCGCCCTGGTTCGGCTTGCTCGCCGTGGTGGCCGCAGTATTCTTGTCGTTGAGCATCATGCTCTACCCACAGGCCGTCGACGGATAGGGGAGTTGGGATGAGTCTCTCCAGCATTGCGCTGGGGCGCCGCGCAATCAGGCAGCCGCCGCTGTTCGGTTGGCGCGGCCTGATCGTGTATACGACGCTGCTCGTCCTGATGTCGGCGGCGCTCTACATGATCTTCATCTTTGCGCCGGCGGAGCGCGTGCAGGGTGACGCCCAGCGCCTGCTGTATGGCCACGTCGCGGTGGCCTGGCTTGCGTTCCTTGCGTTTGCGATCGTCGCGATAGCCAGCGTGGTGTACCTCTGGCGCCGCGACCCACGCTGGGACAGCCTGGCGGTGGCGTCCGCCGAGGTCGGGGTGCTGTTCACCACGCTCACGCTGGCAACCGGCGCCATCTGGGGCCGGGTCATCTGGAACGTGTGGTGGACCTGGGACCCGCGGCTCACGACGACGTTGGTGCTGTGGTTCATCTACGTGGCCTATCTGGCGCTTCGGATGTATATCGACAACGTTGACGTACGCCGGCGCGTCGCCGCCATCTTCGGCATCTTGGGCTTCGTCGACGTGCCGATCGTGTGGTTTTCCGTGCAGTGGTGGCGCAGCTTGCATCCCGTCCAATCGGTCACGCGCGAGGGCGCGCTTCCGCCGGAAATGCTCGTGACGCTGCTGGTTACGCTGGTGGCGTTTACGATCTTCTTCTCCGTCCTCATCCGCCAGCGCTATCTGCTGGAGCGCGCCGGCGATGAAGGTGAGGACCTGCGCACCCGCCTGCAGAACCAGCTCGACGAATGGCGGCTGGCAGGCGGCAGATCGACCCCGGAGGCTGGGATATGACACAGGAGCTTGTGTTTCTGCTCGTGGGATACGGCGCCGTCTGGCTGCTGCTCTTCGGATATCTCGTCTTTGTCACGGGCCGGATTCGCAGCGTCCGCGACGCGGTCCAGGATGTGCGGCAGGAGCTCGACGCCGAACGTCAGAAGGCCTCCGAGTAACCTCGACTTCGCGATTTCCCTTCGAGGCGGAAGCGGGCGCAAGCGGCGGTGATTGGACAGGCAATCTCGGTGAGTAACCGCAGGCTCGCGTCTAGGCTCAATGCGGCGTCCTGCCCGCATCGGCGACCTTTGCGCACCCCCTCGTCATTTCCGACCCACAGTCCGTCATTCCCGCGAAAGCGGGAATCCAGCCCTCGCTCAACCTGGGCTCGCGCATGCGTCTCCCCGGCCATCCTTAGGCTGACCGGGTTAGGCAAACGTCTCCATCGACGGGGCCCACGGCCGTGATCGACCTGGTGGTGGTTGGCCGCCTGGCGCTCGGGCTCGCGTTCGGCGTAGCGGTGCTCCAGCTGACCATGAGCGGGCTCGCCGTCTGGCGGCGCAGCCCCGAGTTCACGGATGCGGCGCGCAACGCCGCCATCGTACTGGCCGCCGTCGTGACGCTCGCCGTCAGCACGCTCGCGGCCGGATTCCTCAGTCAAGACTTCTCGATCGCCTTCGTCGCCGACACCTCCAGCCGCTCCATGCCGCTCGGCCTCACGGTCTCCGCCTTGTGGGGCGGGCAGGAAGGCTCGCTGCTCTTTTGGACCTGGATGCTCAGCCTGTTCAGCGCCGCGGCGGCCTGGCGCATGCCCAAACGCGATGGCGCGCTCGCGCCCTGGGGCATCGGCACCCTCGCGGCGATCACCCTCTTCTTCATCGGCGTGCTGGTCTTCGTGTCGAGCCCGTTTCAGCGGCTGGTCGTGGCGCCGCCTGACGGGCGCGGACTCAATCCGCTGCTCTGGGACAGCGGCATGCAGGTGCATCCGCCCATGCTGCTCACGGGCTATATGTCCTTCACCATTCCGTTCGCCTTCGCGGCGGCGATTCTGGCCGCGGGTCGACTCTCGCAGGAATGGCTTCGCGAAATGCGCAACTGGATGCTCGTGGCCTGGGCCATCCAGGGCGCCGGCTTGCTGCTCGGCGCGTGGTGGGCGTATCGCGTCCTGGGCTGGGGCGGCTACTGGGGCTGGGACCCGGTCGAAAACGTCGCGCTCCTGCCTTGGTTGGTGGCCACGGCCTACATTCACTCGGCGCTGGCCCAGGAGCGACGCGGTCAGCTTCGGGCGTGGTCGATTGGACTGGTGCTCGCCGGGTTCGCGCTGGCCGTCTTCGGCACCTTCGTCGTGCGCAGCGGAATCCTCACGTCGGTGCACTCCTTCGCGCTTTCAGACGTCGGGCCGGTCTTTCTCACGTTCGTCGGGGTAGTGCTCGTGGCCGCCGTCCTTGCGTTTCTCTACCGCCTGCCGCTATTGCGAGCCCCCTTGCCCATTGAGTCGTTGGCGTCGAAGGAAGCCGGGGTCTTGCTCAACAATCTGCTGCTCATGGCCGTCGTGGTAGCGGTGCTGTGGGGCACCGTCTTTCCCATTTTTTCGGAGCTCGTCCAAGGCGCGCGCATCGCCGTCGGACCGCCGTTCTACGCCCAGGTCACCGTGCCGCTGCTCCTGATCATGCTCGGGCTGCTGGGCATCGGCCCGCTGCTGGCATGGCGGCGCACGACGGCGCATGCCGCGTGGCGGGCCACGCGCTGGCCGTTGCTCGTGACCATCGTGGTTTCCGCCATTCTGCTCGCCATGGGCATGCGCGCCGGGCTCGCCGTGCTGGGATTCGGCCTGACGGCCCTCGTGGCCGCGGGGGCGTTGCTTGAGTTGACGCGCGGTCTTCGCGCCGGGCCAAACGCGTCAAGTAGTGGCCCCCCGATCACGCTGCGGATCATTGGCAGCCGGCGACGGCTCGGAAGCCACCTCGTGCATCTCAGTGTCGCCGTGTTCGCCATCGGGGTCGTCGGCTCGGCCTCCTTCGGGCAGGAGACCGCCGTCCGCCTGGCGCAGAACCAGTCCGCAACTATCGATGGCTACAGCGTGACGTTTCGCGGTCTGCGCACGCAGGCGCAGCCTGGCCTGACGACCGTGTTCGCCGACCTCGACGTGAGGCGCGGCGATCAGCCGGCAGCGCACCTCACACCGTCGCGCCGCATCCACGGCGGCTGGGAGAATCAACCCACGTCCGATGTCGCCATTCATACGACGATCCCCGCGCTCGACGATCTCTACGTCCTCCTCGACGATTGGGAGCCCGACGGCTCGGGGGCGTCATTCCGCATTCTGGTGAATCCGCTCGTGCCGCTGCTGTGGGTCGGCGGCATGCTGTACTTCATCGGCGTGCTCGTAGTCGCGTGGCCGGTCGCCGCGCTGCCACGAGCTCCGGCCCTGGCGTCGCCCGCCCGGCGTTCGGCGACACCGTGACCCTGCGCGCACTAGTCGCGCTGACGCTCGTCATGGCGAGCCTCGGCGCCTCGGTCGTCCATGCCGACGACACCGCCGACGCCTTGTACGCACGCCAGTCGCGCATCGCCGACCAGTTGGACTGCCCCGTGTGTCAAGGCCAGTCGGTTAAGGAATCCAACGCCCCGTTGGCGCAGCAAATGCGCGCGATCATCAGCACGAAAATCGCGGACGGCGCGACGGACGCGGAGATCTTTGACTTCTTCGCCACGCGCTACGGCGTGGGCATTCTGCGCGACCCGCCGAAGGAGGGCCTGGCCCTCGGCGTATGGCTGGGGCCGATCATCGCCGCCGCCGCGGGCGTCTTGGTGGTTGGGGTGGTGCTGCTGCGCCGCCGGCCCCGGCAGCAACCGCAGACCCCAGAGCACCTCAGCGAGCTCGAGGCCCAGATCGATCGACTCCGACAGCCGCCGAACGGAAGCAGCACGTGACGCCCATCGTCTTCCTCGCGGCGCTGGCGCTCGTGGCCCTGGGCGGGTTGGCCTGGATCACGACGCCCGTCCTGCGCGAGACCGCACGCCGAGTCCAATCGCGCCCTAGGCGACTTGGCGATGACGTTCAGCGGTCTCTGGACCTCATGGACGATCTCGATCTCGAGCGGCGCCGCGGCGCCGTGAGCGACGCCGAGCACGCCGAGCTCACGGCGGAGCTGCGCCAGCAGGCCGCTTTGGCGCTCGATGCGCACCAACGGGGTCACGCCAGAGCCTCCGCGCAGGTCGATGCCCTGCTCACCGACCTGCCCACGGCCATCAAGGGCGCGACAGCTCGCATGCCGTCGCCGACGGCGGTGCGGCGTCCCCTCGTCTGGCTGCTCACGGCGGCGACGTTGGTCAGTGGACTCGTTGCGGTCGTCCTCGTCGTGACGCTGGGCGCACGCCAGGGCGTCGCCGATCAGACCGCAGTCGGCAACGTGGGCGTCGCGGCAATCGCCGCCGCGGCAGTTTCACCGGCAGACCCCGAGGTCCTCGTGGCCGCGCATCCATCGGGACTTCAGGTCAGCCGGAACGGCGGAGCAACATGGCAGGCCGCCGAGTTCCCTCGGACGACCCGTTCCGTGGCAACCACTCCCACCGGCTTCGTCGCCCTGAGTGACGTCGGGCAGTTTCGCAGCGACGGCATGGCGTCCAGCTGGTCCCGATGGACAGCGTCGCGCGACTTGGCTCACCTCGCGTCCGGGCGTCAGTCCGGCCGCCTGGTCGGCATCGACGCCACCGGGGCCATCCACGCTTCCCACGACGACGGCACGACCTGGCGCACCTTAGCCGTAGCCGCGCCACCGAACGTGACCGGGATTACCGTCGTCGATCAGCCCGAGTTCCTGATTCTGGTGAGCACGGCCACCGAGGGCGTGCTCGCCACAAGCGTCAGCGGTCCATGGCGCAGCGCCAACGGCTTTGTGAACGGCGCACTGCCAACCGTCAACGTGCGCTCGCTGCACTACGAGCCCAACAGCGGCGACCGCTATGTCTCGCCGACCGGCCAGGAGTTTCAAGGCGCCGTGTACGCAGCCACCGACGCCGGCGTCTTCAAGACCGTCGACGGCACGCAGTCCTGGAACCGCCTGTCGCTCGTCGCCGACGTCGTCATCGTCACCGGCAGCGCCGCGGCCCCGCGAGAGCTCTACGCCATCGCCCGCGACGGCACCGTGTTCCGGAGCCGCGACCTCGGCGTGTCATGGAAGTAGCCAAGCCTCGGCTGGGCCGCCTGGCGCTGTCCCGCTTTCTCGCGGTTGCGGTGTTTGCCGCCATGCTGACCACAACCTGGCAACCGGTCGGCGCCCAAGACCATGGCGAGATCCTGGGCACCGTCATCAACGGCACGTCAGGCAGTGGGGTGCCGGACGGTCTGGTGGTGGCCCTTGTCGGGCGCCGCGGCCCCGATGCGCTCCCGACCCTCACAACCGGCGTCGCGCAGGACGGCACCTTCAGGTTCACGGAGGTCCCAACGGCCCAGGACGCGGCATATTTTGTTGGGGTGGACTACGCCGGCGTGCCGTACACGACGGACGGAATTCGCTTCGACGGCCAAACGGAAATCGAGACCACGCTCACGATCTACGAGGCGACGAGCCGGAACCCAGGCATCTCCCTGCAATCCATCGCCCGGCTCCTCCGACACCAGACCGCCGACGCGATCTCCGTGCTCGACGTGGTAGACGTCATCGTTCCCGGAGACCGGACATTCCTGCCGGCGGTGTCGACTGCCGCGCCGCCACCGCTCAGGTTCGCCGTGCCGGACGGCGCGTTTGGTCTGCAGCCAGTTGCTGGATTCCGCGCGGATGAACTCGTCATTGGCGGCCCGGGATTCGCCGTGCTGGCCCCCCTCCGACCGGGACTCACCACCATCGCCTATGCCTATCAGCTACGCCTAACCGACGGCGTTGCCGCCTTCGACTGGCTCATCGGTCTGCCAGCGGGGGTCGTGCGGCTGTTGAGCGAGCAGGGCGTCCTGGCGACGGCCCCGCAGGGACTGGCGCCCCAAGAATCGACCTCATTCGGCGGAATCGCAGTCGACCTGTGGGAAGCGCGCAACGTCGCCGCCCGCACGACGATTGCCATCGAGGTTTCGGACACCACGCTGCCCGGCATCGCGCGGGCGGTTCGTTCCACCACGGCCGATACGTGGGCGCTCGTCACGGCTGGCGCCGGTGTGATCCTGACGCTCCTCTTCGCCGCGCACCGCCGCGTGTGGCGCCCGCGCCCGGCGCCGGACAATCTGGCCCGTGCGCGGCAGCTACTCGCCGACCTGCAGCGCTCGGGTCGAACGGCCGAGCCTGAGCGGTCGGCCATGCGCGACGAGCTCGTTGATCTGATCGAGCAGAACCCGGCTGTCGCCGCCGAGTTGCGCCGCGACCGAGCGGCGCGAGGCCCCGCGACCTAGCTTTGCAGGCCGCTCACCGGCTACCTACCATGGCGCGCGTGGACCACCTGCAGCACGACGTGCTCGTGATTGGCGGCGGCGGCGCCGGCCTGCGCGCCGCCATCGCCGTAGCCCAAGAGCACCCCGACCTCAGCATCGGCATCGTGTCCAAGGTCTACCCGATGCGGAGCCACACCGTGGCCGCCGAAGGCGGCATGGCCGCGGTCATCAAGGACGACGACAGCGCCGAAGACCACATCTACGACACCATCAGCGGCTCGGATTGGCTGGCCGATCAAGATGCCGTCGAGATGTTTGTCGACGAAGCGCCCCGCGAGCTGATCCAACTCGAGCACTGGGGCTGCCCCTGGTCCCGCGAGGCGACCGGCCACGTGGCGGTGCGACCGTTCGGCGGCATGAAGATCCAGCGCACCTGGTTCGCCACCGACAAGACCGGCTTTCACGTCCTGCACAGCCTATTTCAGACCTGCATGCAGTTCTCCTCCATCACCCGCTACGACGAATGGTTCGCGACCAAGCTGCTCGTGGAGGACGGTCGCTGTCAGGGCTGCACGGCCATCGAGCTGCGCAGCGGGCAAATGCGCCCCATCTTCGCCAAGGCCGTCATCATCGCCACGGGCGGAGCCGGACGCATCTTCCCCTTCACCACCAACGGCGCCATCAAGACCGGCGACGGCTTGGCCATGGCCTATCGCGCCGGCGTGGCGCTCAAAGACATGGAGTTCGTGCAGTACCACCCCACGGGCCTGCCGGGCACCGGCATCCTCATCACCGAGGCGTCGCGCGGCGAGGGCGGGGTGCTCACCAACAACAAGGGTCGGCGGTATCTGGCCGACTACGACCTTGGCCAGCCGCTGCCGCTGGACGATCCGCAGCATCCACAGCTTCGAACCATGGAGCTCGGCCCCCGTGACCGGCTCTCGCAGGCGTTCATCAAGGAGCAGGAGCTGGGGAACACCTTCAGCGGACCCTACGGCGACTACGTGCATCTGGAAATCCAGCACCTTGGCGAGCACCGCATCGACACGAAGCTCCCATTCGTGCGCGAACTCGCCCGCAACTACGCCGGCATAGATCCCGTCAAGGAATCGATCCCCGTGCGGCCCGTCGTGCACTACATGATGGGCGGGATCGACACCGACATTGACGCCGCAACCACGCTCCCGGGGCTCTACGCCGCGGGCGAGGTCGCCTGCGTCAGCATCAACGGCGCCAACCGGCTTGGCTCGAACTCGCTCACCGAGCTGGTGGTCTTCGGCGCGCGCGCCGGGCGCAACGCCGCGAATTTCGCGGCCAAGACGGACTCGGCAGCGATCGACCGCTTGCAGCCGCAAGTCGACGATGAGCGGGCCCGCATCCGACGCATCCTGGAGCAGCCGTCCGGCGGCGAGCGGGTCGCGGAGCTGCGGCGCGAGATGACCACGACCATGGAAGAAGGCGCCGGCATCTACCGTTCGCAACAACTTGTCGAGCAGACCTACGCCACCCTCAACGACCTGCGCGAGCGCTTCGGCCGCGTCGATCTCGACGACCGCACCAACGTTTACAACACCGACCTGATCAGCGCGCTGGAGCTTGACTACATGCTGGACATCGCCACGGCTCTGGCCGCGTGCGCCCGCGACCGCACCGAATCGCGCGGATCGCACCAGCGCACGGACCACCCGGAGCGCGACGATGGCCAATTCCTCAAGCATTCGCTCGCCGTCCGCGAGGCCGACGGCTCTCCTCGCGTGTCATTTCGCGATGTCGTGATCACCAAATGGCCGCCCGGATCCCGGACGTACGGTTCCGACGACCAGGCAAAGGCGGCTAAGAGCGCATCATGACCACGGCCACCGAGACCATGATCAGATTTGAAGTCTTCCGTTACCAACCGGATTGGGACGAACCGACCTTCCAGGTCTACGACGTGCCGTACCACGAGGACTGGGTCGTGCTGGACGCGCTCAACTACATCAAGGACACGATTGACGGGACGCTGACCTATCGCTGGTCATGCCGCATGGGCGTATGCGGATCGTGCGGCGCGATGGTCAATGGCTACCCCAAGCTCACCTGCGCGGCATTTCTGTCCGACTACATGCCGGGACCTATTCGGGTCGAGCCGCTGGTCAACTTCGGCGTCGAGCGCGATCTCGTGACCGATTTGGACGGATTCATCGAGAAGTTGGAAAAGGTGCAGCCGTGGATCATCCGTAAGGACTCATCCGCGGACGACCTCTCGTCCGAGAATCTCCAGACGCCGGACCAGCACGCCGCCTACCAGCAGTTCAGCATGTGCATCAACTGCCTGCTGTGCTACGCCGCGTGTCCGGTTTCGGGGCACAGCGACGACTTCATCGGGCCGGCCGCGCTGGCCTTGGCCCAGCGCTACAACCTCGACTCGCGGGATGAGGGCATTGAGCAGCGCCGCGACGTGATCCTCAAAGACGAAGGCATCTGGGAGTGCTCGTTCGTCGGCGAGTGCTCCGCCGTCTGCCCCAAGCACGTGGACCCGGCCGGCGCGATTCAGCAAGCCAAGATGACCGGCGCCATCGACTACTACAAGCGGCTGCTCATGCCGTGGACGGTGAAGTCTTGACCGAGCCGCTGCATCGCCCGTTGGGATGGACGTGGTGGGCGCAGCGGCCCTCATACCTCCTCGTGTTTCTGCGCGAAACCTCGTCGGTGTTCATCGCGGTGCAAGTCGTGCTCGTGCTCGTTCTGGTGCACAAGGCCGGCCAGCCGCCCGCCGACTATCAGGCGTATCTGGACTTTCTCTGGAATCCGGGAATGGTCGTCTTCCACGTGATCTCCATCGTCTTCGCCCTCTGGCACACCTACACCTGGTTCAACCTGGTGCCGTCCACCGTTGCGATCCGCATTAGGGGCCGGCGAATCCCCGGAATCCTGCTGGTGGCGCCGCAGTTTGGCGCGTGGGCCGTCGTGACCGGGCTGATCATCGCCTGGGTTTGGTGGGTCGGAACGGGATGAGAGGCCGGTCGCACGAGCCCTTCTGGTGGTCGATCTTCGGCATGGGCGGGATCATCGCCGCCCTGTTCGTCCCCGTCATGATCTTCGTCACCGGCATCGGCGGCGCCGTCGGTTGGGATGCCGTATCGGCGGCGCTTGGCCATGGCCAGGACGGCATCGGTGCGTTGCTGCGGCACGCCCCGGTGCGAGCCGTGCTGGGCTTGATCATGGCGCTCGCCGTGTTCCATGCGGCGCACCGCATCCGGCACACGCTGATCGACCTGCAAGCACCGGCGCCTCACGCGGCGCTCGCCGCCGCGAGCTACGGCGGCGCGGCCGTCGTGAGCGCGCTGACAGCCGTATTCCTGGCGCTCTTCTAGGGCCCCCAACCGAAAAAAAGCAGATTCCGGTGGCCCGCGCTGCGTGCAGCGTGGGACCCGCACCCGAAACAAGCAGATTCCGGTGGCCCGCGCTGCGTGCCGCGTGGGACCCGCACCCGGCCCGCGTCGGGGCCGCGGACGGTGATTGCGGTGCTCCAGCACGGCTTGTCGAGCCTTCACGGCGCGCGGCACTAGCCGACGCCGGTCAGTATCGGCAACAATGCACCCGCACTAGCCGTCCTCGCCTCTGAACGGAGCGCTCTCGTGCACGCGATTTCCTACGCCGCGCCCACGACTGTCGCGGACGCGGTTTCCATCCTCGCCGAACATGGGGCGCACGCCCGCATGCTCGCCGGCGGCACGGACCTCATCGTGCAGGTCCGTGAAAAGCTGCGCGACACCACGGTATTCGTGGATGCCAAGCACATCCCGGACCTTTCGCAACTCGTCTTCAACGCAGACGGATCGGCCACGCTTGGCGCCGCCGTTCCCTGCTATCGGATCTACGGCGACGCCGCGATGGCCGCGCAATACCCGGCGCTGGTGGATGCCTGCCGGATCATCGGCAGCACCGGAATCCAGGGACGCGCCTCCGTGGGCGGCAACCTCTGCAACTCAGGGCCGGCTGGCGACACCATCCCGCCGCTCATCGTGCATGGCGCAACCGCCAACATCGTCGGTCCAAACGGCGACCGGACCGTGGCGGTGGAAGACTTCTGCACGGGCCCGTCGCAGAACGTGCTCGGCGACAACGAGTTGCTGGTCTCGCTGACACTGCCGAAGCCTGCCGCAGGCTCGGGCTCCCACTACCTGCGATTCATTCCTCGCAACGAGATGGACATCGCCGAAGTCGGCTCGGGTGCATCCGTCACCTTGGACGGCGACACGATCACCGCCGCGCGCATCTCCATCGGCGCGGTCGCTCCCACGCCGCTGTTCGTGACCGAGGCCGGCGAGGCGCTCATCGGGCAGACCGCCGGAGAGGATGCCTACGCAGCCGCGGCCAACATCGCGCGAGATGCGGCGCGGCCGATCAACGACATGCGCGGCACGGTGCCGCATCGCAAGCATCTGAGTTTCGTGCTTACGCAGCGTGCCTTGCGCGGCGCGGTAGCCCGCGCCCGTGGAATGGAGGTCGGCAATGGCCACTGAGATTCTCAGCGGCAAGGTGCATGTCAACACCACGATCAACGGGGAGTCGGCCGACTTCCTTGCCGAGCCGCGCGAGAGCCTGCTCGAGGCGCTGCGCGAGACCCTGGGCCTCACCGGCGCCAAAGAAGGCTGCAACGACGGCAACTGCGGCGCCTGCAACGTCATCATGGACGGACGTCTGGTGAACTCCTGTTGCGTGCTGGCGGTCGAGGCCCGCGGCGCCGACATCACCACCATTGAGGGTCTGGCCGGCCCGTCGGGCCTGCACCCGCTGCAGGAGAAGTTCCTCGAGCACGCCGCGCTGCAATGCGGCGTCTGCACGCCAGGGTTCCTGGTGTCGGCCAAGGCGATGCTCGACACCAACCCGAACCCGACGGAGGACGATGTGCGGTGGTGGCTGGCCGGCAACCTCTGCCGCTGTACCGGGTACGACAAGATCGTGCGCGCGGTGCTTGACGCCGCCGCATCCATGCGTGGGGAGGGCTGACGATGGCCGTTGAGACACGCGAAGCCGCGGTAACCATCAAGCATCATTCGGAGAACTACAGCGTCGTCGGCACCCGCCCGGTGCGGCACGACGGGGTAGACAAGGTCACCGGCGCCGCGCGCTATGGCGCCGATGTCAGCGAACCCGGTCAGCTCTACGGAGCCGTCACGCGCAGCCCGCACGCCCACGCGCGCATTCGGGGCATCGACACCAGTCGGGCCCAGGCATTGCCGGGCGTGCACGCGGTGATCACGAGCGCCGACCTTGCCGATCCGGGCGAGAAAGTGACCGGCGGCGGCGAAGCGACGGCCGTCCCGCTGAAGCACAAGAGCGCCAACGTGCTGGCGCGCGGCAAGGCGCTCTATCACGGCCACGCGGTCGCGGCCGTGGCCGCGGTCGACGCGCATACGGCCGGTGAAGCCGCGGCGCTTATCGAGGTCGACTACGAGGTCCTGCCGCCGGTCATGGACGTTCACGAGGCGATGGAGCCCGACGCAACGCTTCTGCACGACGACCTCTACACCGATTTGGCGGGCGAAACGTCCGACGCGCCCAGCAACGTGGCCGCCAAGTTCCTCTTCGAGGAAGGCGACGTCGAGGCGGGATTCGCCCAGGCCGCGGTGGTCGTCGAGCGCGAGTTCAGCTTCGCCACGGTTCACCAGGGCTACATCGAAAACCACAACGCCCTCGCGCTTTGGCATGGCGATGGCGAGCTCACCGTTTGGTGCAGCAGCCAGGGCCACTTCACCATCCGCGCGGAGGTGGCCGACATCCTCGACGTGCCCATCTCCAAGGTCAAGGTGATCCCCACCGAGATCGGTGGCGGGTTCGGCGGCAAGACCACCTGCTACCTGGAGCCGCTGGCGGCGGCGCTCGGCCGCAAGGCGGGGCGTCCGGTCAAGATGACCATGGCCCGGGCCGACATTTTGAAGGCCACCGGTCCAACGCCTGGCGGCTACGTCCGCGTCAAGATGGGCGCTGACAGCGACGGCAAGATTACGGCCGCCGAGGCGTACCTGGCGTTCGAGGCCGGCGGATTCCCCGGGTCGGTCGTGGCCGCCGGGTGCATGTGCGTCTTCGCGCCCTACAAGCTCGCTAACGTGAAGATCGAGGGCTACGACGTCGTCGTGAACCGGCCCAAGACCCACGCCTACCGCGCGCCCGGCGCCACGCAGGCGGAGTTCGCCAGCGAGACGGTGGTGGACGAAATCTGCGAGCAGCTCGGGATCGACAGTCTGGACTTTCGCGAGGCGAACTCCGCTGAGGAAGGCGACTGGCGTGCCGCCGGTCCGGCGTACGCTCGGATCGGTCACAAGGAGTGCGTGCAAGCCGCGCGCGACTCCGACCACTGGCAATCGACGCTCGAGAAGCCGGCGGGCACCTATCGTGGACGGGGCGTGGCCTCCGGGTTCTGGTTCAACATCGGATTCACGTCGTCGGCCATCGCCCGTCTGAACGTGGACGGCACGGTGACGCTGCTTGAGGGGTCGCCCGACATCGGCGGTACCCGCTCGTCAATCGCCATGCAGTTTGCCGAAACCCTGGGGATCGGCTTCAACGACGTCATTCCCATGGTCGTCGACACCGACTCCGTCGGGTACACCGATGTCACGGGCGGCAGTCGCGTCACCTTTGCCACGGGCTACGCCGCGCACGAGGCCGCCAACGACATGCGTCGGCAGATGATCGAAGGCATGGCCGACGTCTGGGACGTGGCCGCGGACGCCATCACCTACGAAAACGCAACCTTCACGGCGAACGGCGAGTCCGCTAGTTTCAAGGAGGCCGCGCAGCTTCTGAACGACGACACCCAGCAGGTCATCGGCAAGGCCACCGTCACGCCGGAAAAGGAAGGCAACGCTTTTGCGGTCCACATCGCGGATGTGGAGGTCGACGTCGAGACCGGCAAGGTGACCGTCCTGCGTTACACGGCCATCCAGGACGCCGGCGTGGCGATCTACCCGCCGTACGTCGAGGGCCAGATGCAGGGTGGCGCGGTGCAGGGCATCGGCTGGGCGTTCAACGAGGAGTACTTCTACGACGACGACGGTCTTCTGCGGAACGCCACCTTGCTGGACTACCGCATGCCGACCGCGCTCGACGTGCCCATGATCGAAACGATCATCGTCGAAGTCCCGAATCCGGGCAGCCCATTCGGCGTTCGCGGCGTCGGCGAGGTGCCGATCGTCCCGCCGCCGGCCGCGCTGGCGCTCGCGATGAACGACGCCTTGGGCATTCGTTTCCGCGACCTGCCCATGGCCCCGCATCGCGTGCACGCGGCTCTGGCGGCGAGGCAGAACGGCGCTGGCGAATAGACCTCAACCGCGCCGCGGCGGCACTTCCGGCCGCCGCGGCGCGGGCACCATGCGTAGCGCCAAGGCGTAGCCATGGCCCGAGTGCACGTCCCCACGCCGCTGCGCGAGTTCACCGACGGCCAGATCAAGGTGGACGTCGAGGGCGGCACCGTGCGTCAGGTCGTCGAGAATCTGGAGGCGCGCTATCCGGGGCTCCAGAATCGCTTGGTGCAGGAAGGCGACCTGCGGCCGGGACTAGCCGTCTTCGTCGATGGCGCCAACAGCCGCCGCGGGCTGCGCACGAAACTGCGCGAGGACAGCGAAGTATTTTTCCTCGAATCCATCGGCGGCGGCTCGTTCGGTGGCAGACTTGCAATAGATCATCATTGGTCAGACCGTAGTCACGTGCGTCCGGTCGCCGGCTTCGCACGCCCGTAGGAGGACACCTGCATGGCGGAAGCGAACCCCAGCTACAAGGTCATAGGCACTCGACCCGTCCGGCATGACGGGGTCGACAAGGTCACCGGGCGCGCGATCTACGGGGTCGACGCGCACATGCCGGGCATGCTGTGGGGCAAAGTGCTCCGCAGCCCTCACGCCCACGCCCGCATTCGCTCGATCGACACGTCACGCGCCGAAGCGCTGGATGGCGTTCAGGCCGTCATGACCGCGGCCGACCTCCCCGATCCCGGGGCCGGCGTCGCCGAAGCCAACGAATCGGGGCTGCAGAGCAAGCGCTACAAGAGCGCCAGCCTCATGGCCCGCGACAAGGTGCTCTTCGAGGGTCACCCGATCGCCGCGGTGGCGGCGGCCAACAAGCACGTGGCCGAGGAGGCTCTCGACCTGATCGACGTCGACTACGAGCTGCTGCCCGTGGTGCTGGACGTCCGCGAGGCCATGAAGCCCGACGCGCCGCTGCTATTGGACGACCTCTATATGGATACCGGCGGCGATGTGGCCGACCAGCCGAGCAACGTCGCCTCGCGCACGATCCACGAGGAAGGCGACATCGAGGCCGGGTTCGCCGCGGCCGACCGCGTGTTCGAGGGTGAATACACCATGTCGATGGTGCATCAGGGCTACATCGAGCCGCACAACGCGCTGGCCTATTGGAGCGCCGACGGACACCTGCGCGTCGAGTGCAGCTCGCAGGGGCAGTTCGGCATTCGCAGCGAGCTTGCCGACCACCTGCAATGGCCCATCTCGAAAGTCAACGTGTTCCCGTCGGAGATCGGCGGCGGGTTCGGCGGCAAGACCACCATCTATCTCGAGCCGCTGGCGGCCGTGCTGTCCCGCAAGTCGGGACGGCCGGTCAAGCTCACCATGAGCCGCGCCGAAATCCTGCGCGCCACCGGCCCGGCGCCGGGTGGCTACGCCTGGGTCAAGATCGGCGTCACCAACGGCGGTCGGATCACTGCGGCGCAGGCCATGTACGCCTTCGACGCCGGCGGATACCCGGGGTCGGCCGTGGGCGCGGCCTGCCTTTGCGCCTTCGGCCCTTATAAGCTCACCGATTTCCGCATCGACGGCTACGACGTCGTCGTCAACAAGCCGAAGTCACACGCCTACCGAGCGCCGGGAGCGCCGCAGGGCGAGTACGCGGTTGACAGTCTCGTCGACGAGATTTGCGAGGAGATGGGCTTCGATCCGCTGAGATTCCGCGCCATGAACGCCGCGGAAGAAGGCGATCTGCGCGCCGACGGCACCCGATACCATCCCATCGGCAATCACGAGGTCATCGAGGCGGCACAAACGTCGGATCACTGGCAGTCACCCATCGGGTCGGCGCCGGGACGGCAGCGCGGGCGCGGCGTTGCCTCGGGGTTCTGGATGAACGGCGGCGGGATGTCCACCGCCGACGCTCAACTCAACTCCGATGGCACGGTGACGCTACGGGAGGGATCCGTCGATATCGGCGGCACGCGCACGTCGGTCGCCATGCAAGCCGCCGAGACGCTGGGGATTCCCGTCGAGGACATCGATCCGATCGTCCCCGACACGGACAGCATCGCCTTCACGGGCGTGACCGGCGGCAGCCGGGTGACGTTTGCCACCGGCTGGGCGGCCATCGCAGCCGCCCGCGACTTGCGACAGAAGATGATCGACGGGCTGGCGGACCACTGGGACGTCGCCAGCGAGTCCATCGTCGCGGAGGACGGTGCGTTTCGCCAAAACGGAGAGACGGTGTCCTTCAAGGAGGCCGCCAGCCTTCTCGATGGCGACGATCTGCGCCTGGTCGGGTCCGCCACCGTGGTGCCGGAAGGCTCGGGAAACACCTTCGCCATTCACATTGCGGATGTCGACGTGGACGTAGAAACCGGCAAAGTCGACGTCGTGCGCTATACCGCCATCCAGGACGCCGGAACGGCCATCTACCCGCCGTATGTGGAAGGGCAGATGGAAGGCGGCGTGGCTCAGGGCATTGGATGGGCGCTCACCGAGGAATATGTCTACGACGCCGAGGGTCGTATGCGGAACGTGAGCTTGCTGGACTACCGCATGCCCACGACGCTGGACGTGCCGATGATCGAGAGCATCATCGTTGAGGTGCCGAATCCCGGCCACCCATACGGTGCCCGCGGCGTCGGGGAGATTCCCATCGTGCCGCCGCTGGCCGCGATCACCAACGCCATCGCCGACGCCACCGGCGCCCGCATGCGGGACCTGCCGGCGTCACCGCCAAAGGTTCAGGCGGCGATCGCCACGCTCGATTCGGAGAATGGCGCCGCGGCGACGTAGCACGCCCGGTACGCCCGTCGGCCTGCAACGCGCTAGGCTTCGTGCGTGACGTTCCTGCGCCGACTCCACGTCTTCCTGCGCGGCCAGCATCGCCTCATGGCCGTGACGATCCTCTTCGGCATGCTGTTCGCGGGCACCGGGCTCATCGCCCCCCTGCTCGTGCGCCAGATCCTGCTGTGGCACGCCGAGGGCGCCGTTGAGACGGGTGCGCTCGGCATCATCATCGTGGTTCTCGTCGGGTCGTTCGTGCTGCGCGCGGCCGGTCGCTACGGTTACGGGGCGGTCTCACACATCGTGGCCTACCGCGCCCAGCACTTGATGCTGGTCACGCTTTACCGACACATCCAGACCCTGCCGCATCGGTTCTTCGAGCGCCGGCGCACCGGAAATCTCATTTCGCGCGCCGTCGGGGACGTCGAGGCCGTCGAGGACTTCATCGCCCACGGCATTCCGGAGACGACCCTCGCCCTAACCATCCCAACTGCGATGGTCATCGCCTTGGGGATCATCAACTGGCAACTCATGCTCATCAGCCTCATCCCCATGCCGCTCATCCTGTTGGTCACCTGGTTCGTGATGCCGCGACTACGAGCCGAGTGGGGCGGCGTGCGCCAGCGCATGGCCGAACTCACCGGCGCGGTTGCCGAGGGCATTTCAGGGTTCGCGGTGGTGAAAGCGTTCGGCCGCGAACCCGAGCGCCGGGCGGAAATCGACCGCGCCGGCGCCGAATTCCGCGACACCATCGTCCGCACCCAGGCGCTCACGTTGATCCCGGTCGGCGTGCTCGAGATCATCGCCGGACTCGGGCTCGTGCTCATCGTGGCCATTGGCGGCAACTGGACGCTCCAGGGCATCGTGCCCGTAGCCGACCTGTTCGTGTTCGTGGTGTATTTGGGGATGATCTACCAGCCGATCATCCAGCTCGCGGCCATCGGCGAGGACATCCAGAAGGCCATCGCGAGCACCGACCGCGTGTTCGCGCTGCTCGACGTGCGCAGCAACATCGTGGACCGTCCAAACGCTCGCCCGCCGGCTGATCCTCACTGGACCGTGCAGTTCGACCAGGTGGACTTTGCCTACGATCGCGGTGCATCGGTGCTGCGGGGCGTGGATTTCACCGTCCCAGCTGGGTCGCTCGCGGCCCTGGTCGGTCCCACCGGCGCGGGGAAATCCACCTGCACCAGCCTGATCCCGCGCTTCTACGACGTTGACGGCGGAGCGGTGCGCATCGGCGGCATCGACGTGCGCGACCTACCCATAGCCTGGCTCCGCTCCAACATTTCGATGGTGCTGCAGGACGTCTTCCTGTTCGAGGGCAGCATTTGGGACAACATCGCCTTTGGACGACCCGATGCGACGGACGCCGATATCCTGGCTGCCGCGCGTGCGGCCAACGTCGATGAGTTCGCCGAGCGCCTGCCCGGCGGCTATGACGCGCGGGTCGGCGAGCGCGGTGTGCGTCTGTCCGGCGGGCAGCAACAGCGCATTTCCATCGCGCGGTCGATTCTCAAGGACGCACCGATCCTCATCCTCGACGAAGCAACGTCATCGGTCGACACCGAGACGGAGGGCCTGATCCAAGAGTCGCTTTCCCAGTTGACCAAGGGCCGCACCACGATCGTCATCGCCCACCGGCTGTCCACCGTCCGCAGGGCCGACCATATCGTCGGGCTGGCGGACGGGTCCGTCGCCGAATCGGGCACGCACGACGAGCTCATGGCCCAAGGCGGCTGGTATTCCCGCATGCACCAGATTCAGGCAGGTACGGCACGCTGGCAGCTTGGCGAACGCCAGGCGATGCAGCACGCATGACGCGCTCGACCGCGTCGCACCGTGCGGGGAGGAATCAATGACCGATCTGTCTCGGCGCGCGGCCATCGTCACCGGCGCGGGGACCGGCATAGGCACGGGAGTTGCCCGACGCCTCGCCGAGCAGGGTGCGCGAGTCATCGTCTCGGCGTCGAGCAGCTTCGAGGGTGCCGAGCAGCTGGCGGCCGACCTGCGCCAACAGGGCGCGGACGTGCGCGCGGTTCAGTCGGACTTTCGCCAAGCGGCCAACGCGGCGCAGGTGGTGCACGAGGCCCTGGATGCCTTCGGCCAGGTTGACATTCTGGTGAACAATGCCGGCTATACCCTGGTCAAGCCTTTCGCCGACTGCGACGAGCAGGACTGGGACAACCTGTTCAATATCAACATCAAGTCCATGTTCGTGACCTGCCAGGCGGCGCTGCCCGGCATGCTCGAACGCGGCTTTGGCCGCATCATCAACGTCAGCTCGGTGCACTCGCAGGTACACGCGCCCGGCTACGTGATCTACTCAGCCACCAAGGGCGCCATCAACGAGTTCACGCGCAACCTGGCCGTTGACATCGGGCATCCCAACATCACGGCCAACGTCATCGCGCCGGGAGCCATTCACGTCGAGCGGTACGAGCGAGACAACGTGGACGAGTCAAACATGATCCGCGGGATCCCATCGGCCTCGGTGGGCACACCGGCCGACATCGCCGGTGCGGTGACCTACCTCGCATCCGAGGATGCGCGTTACGTCAACGGCGCCGTGCTCTTCGTCGACGGCGGTCTCACCGCCCGCATGAGCATCGAGTAGCTCCGCCGCAACGCGAATCGCCCGAGACGATCGGATCCGCGGCGCGGCACCCCGGGAGTTAGCCGCGCCCGGCTGGGCCGTGATCGCATGGTGGTCGCAACGACTAACCGGCCGACCCAATTCGTGTAGAACGGTACAGCCGCGGCGCCGACCGTTGAGTAGCATTGAGGGCCCGTGACTGGCTGTCAGAATCGAGGCCGGAACGACGCCCGCCGTCGGCTGCACACGCGCGCCACGCTTCACACAGGAGCCGGTGTGCCTCGCTTGACGGAGAACCACCCGGGTGTCGATAGGCCCGCGCACACGCGTCCCGCGGCGAACGGCGACGCATGAAGCTCCAGATCGCCGTCCCGCGCGAGCTCCGTCAAGGCGAGGCGCGCGTCGCGCTCGTGCCGGACGCGGCGGCCCAGTTCGTCGCCGACGGATTCGCCGTTGCGGTCGAACGCGGCGCCGGGTTGCCGTCACATGCCGACGACCGCGCGTACCAGGCTGGCGGGGTGCGCGTCGTCGACGATCGCGCCGACCTTCTCAGCGATGCCGATGTCGTGCTCACGGTTCGCGGGCTTGGCGGCGCCGACCACGACTCGTTCGCGCGCGACCTTGCGGCCGTCCCAAGCGGCGCGGCGGTTGTCGGCCTTCTTGACCCGTACGACCGCGAGGATCGGATTCAAGCGCTCGCCGACCGCGGAGTCCTCGCTTTCGCCTTGGAGCTCATGCCGCGGATCGCGCGGGCCCAGAGCATGGACGTCTTGAGCTCGATGTCGACGATCACCGGCTACCAGGCCGTGGTGCTGGCCGCGCAGGCGGCGCCCCGCATGTTTCCCCTGATGATGACCGCCGCCGGCACGCTGGCGGCAGCGCGAGTATTCGTGCTCGGTGCGGGCGTGGCCGGCCTGCAGGCCATCGCGACCGCCAGACGCCTCGGCGCCATCGTGCAGGCCTACGATGTCCGGCCTGCCGTCCGCGAACAGGTCGAGAGCTTGGGAGCCGCGTTCGTGTCGTTCGATGTTGACGGCACCGACACGACTTCCGGCGGCTATGCCATCGCGCAATCCCAGGAGTCTTATGCGCGGCAGCAGACGATGCTGGCCGCGGCCCTGCGAGAGGTCGACGTCGTGATCACCACGGCGCTGGTGCTTGGACGCCGCGCGCCGATTCTCATCACGGCGGCGGCGGTGTCCGGCATGCGCCGCGGCTCCGTCATCGTGGACCTGGCCGCCGAGCGCGGGGGCAACTGCGAACTTTGCGAGCCCGGCCGGACCATCGTGCACCACGGCGTGTCGATCCTAGGGGCGCTCGATCTGGCGTCAGCCGCCCCCGTGCATGCCAGCCAGATGTACGCCCGCAACATTTCGACGTTCCTGCGGCACGTTGCCTCACCCGACGGCCTGGCGCTCGACGAGCGCGACGAGATAGTCCGCGCAACGTTGATGACCCAATTGGCGCCGGCGGACCACGATGAGCCCGCGGGCGTCGCCGCATCGAGAGGAAGCTAGATGCCCGTCTTCATTCTGGCGCTCACGGTGTTTCTGCTGGCCGCGTTCATCGGCTTCGAGGTCATCACCAAGGTCCCTCCGACGCTGCACACGCCGCTGATGTCCGGCGCCAACGCGATCTCGGGGATTTCCATCGTTGGAGCGCTCATCGCGGCAGGCGCGCAGCAATCGACCCTATCCGCCGCCTTGGGCCTCGCCGCGCTCATCCTGGCCACCGTGAACGTCGTGGGCGGGTTCCTGGTCACCCATCGCATGCTCTCGATGTTCAGGTCGAGGAAGGAGTAGTCGGTGCCGGACGGCGTCGTCAACGGGGCCTACCTGGTCGCGGCGACGCTGTTCATCCTCGGCCTGCGGGGCCTCTCGGGCATCCGCACCGCCCGCCGCGGGAACGCCCTCAGCTCGCTCGGAATGCTGGTGGCCGTGGTGGTGACGTTGCTGGACCACAAGATCATCGGCTTCGAGTTGATTGCCATCGGTCTGGGCGTCGGTGCGGCGCTCGGCATTGCCCTGGCGTTGCGCGTGCACATGACCGCCATGCCGCAGTTGGTGGCGGCGTTCAACGGGTTTGGCGGTGGGGCGTCGGCGCTGGTTGCGGGCAGCGCGATCGCCTCCGGGACAGCGATCACGACAGCGGCGGAGCTGCAGGCCGTCGCCGCGGGCGCCATCAGCGGCCTTGTCGGGGCAGTCACGTTCGCCGGCAGCGCCGTGGCCTGGGGCAAGCTGCATGAAGCGCTGCGCTGGCAACCGCGCAATAGCTCCTTGCAGCACGGCATCAACGCGGTTCTCGCCGCCGGCACGCTCGCCCTGTTTGGGCTGGTCATATTCGACGCCTCGCTGCAATGGCCCTTCTGGGCGCTGGTCGCGGCCGCCGCCGTCCTCGGCGCGCGGCTCACGCTGCCGATTGGCGGAGCCGACATGCCCGTCGTCATCGCGCTGCTCAACTCGGCCTCCGGCCTGGCCGCCGCGGCCACCGGCTTCGTGCTGAGCAACAACGTCCTGATCATCGGCGGCGCGCTGGTGGGCGCGTCGGGATTCATCCTGACCACGCTCATGAGCCGCGCCATGAACCGATCGGTGCTGAGCGTCCTGTTCGGCACGCTGGCCGCCGGTGAGGGCGGACCCGGCGACGAGATCTACGAGGGACGGATCAAGCGGACAAGCCCGGAGGAAACCGCGCTGCTGCTGCGCGACGCGCGCAGCGTCATGTTCGTGCCCGGCTACGGGATGGCCGTGGCCCAGGCGCAGCATGCCGTGCGCGACCTTGCCGCCGAGCTCGAGCGGCGCGGCGTCGACGTGAAGTACGCCATCCATCCGGTCGCCGGCCGCATGCCCGGTCACATGAACGTGCTGCTCGCCGAAGCCGACGTGCCCTATGACCAACTCTTTGATCTGGAGCAATTGGACGGCGCCTTCGCACAGACCGACGTGGCGCTCGTGATCGGCGCCAACGACGTGGTGAATCCGCTCGCGCGCGAAGACCCCGACAGTCCCATCTACGGCATGCCCATTCTTGACGTCGACAGGGCCCGTACGGTCATCGTGATCAAGCGCAGCCTGAGTCCCGGATTCGCGGGCATCCCGAACTCGCTCTTCGCCGCGCCGAACACCGCCATGCTCTTTGGTGACGGCGATGCCATGCTGCGACGGCTCATCGGCGAGCTGAAGACGACCGGCTAGCGCACCCTACCCTGGTGCGCCCGCAACGCCCCACAGCCGCACGGTGCCGTCGAATGCCGCACTGGCCAGCAGGTCGCCGGCCGCGCTGAATTGAGCGTTCACGATCGCGGCGCGGTGCCCCTCGAGCACATGCAGCGGCTCGCCCGACGCCGTGTCCCACCAGCGCAGGGAGCCGCTGCGATGACCGGAGACCAACAACGAGGAAATGGGACTGAACGCCACGGCCAAGGTGCCGGATTCCGGGCTTTCAAGCCGCCGGATAGAGGCGCCGTCGACGCCGTCCCAGAGGATGACCGCGCCATCATCGAGGGCTCCCGCAATCGGCCCGCCGTTGTCGTGGATCGCGACAGCCCGCACGGGCACGCCATCGGACGGCAACTTACGCGCCGTCGAGCTTGAGATATCCCAGAGGTAGACCACGCCATCGATGTCGGAGCTGACAAGTCGCGCGCCTCCTGGGCCGAATTGCAAATGGTCCACCAGCACCGTGTGCGCCGACAGGGAGGTCACGAGACTCCCCGACGCGGTATGCCAAATTCGGACGACGCCGTCGCTCCAACCCGTAGCCAGCAGGCTGCCATCAGGACTGAAGGCGGCGGCGGCGATGGGTGCCTGCGGCAACGCCTCCGGCACGGGAGTCTCCGCGGGAGCGCCGCTGGACGCGTCCCACAGCCGCAGCGGCGGGCCGTCCGCCGCACCGCCGCTCACGAGCTGCGTCCCGTCGGGACTGAACGCCAGCGCGTGCGTCAGCCCCGTGTGGTAAACGAGAGTTCCGGCGGACGACCCGTTCGGAAGCCGCACAAGCTCGATCGTCCCGTGTGAGTGCGCTGCCGCCAGGAGCGCGGCGTCGCCTCGCAGCGCGACGCGGGTGGCGTCGCCGTATGACCCGAGCCGATGACGCAGACGGCCGTCAGGCAGGCTCCACAGCGCCACGGCCAGATGCCTGACGGCGGATGCCAGCGACTCGCCGTCCGCGGTGACCGCCAGCGACCCACGGCTCACCGAGCCTGTTCGATCCTGCAGGTCGTGCATCACGGCGCCTGAGACCACGTCCCACACCAGGACCCGATCCGTCCCATCAGCCGCCGCGACCCAGGTTCCGTCAGGGCCAAAGACCACATCGTCCGCATCGAATTGGAGTCCGCTCAGCGTGGACTGGCGCGTCCGGCTCGCCACATTCCAAATCCCGACCGATCCACCCGCCTCGGCGGCGGCCAGGAGCGTGGCCGCGGCATTGAAGGCGAGCGCGCGAATCGGTCGCGCGGCGTCTCCAAACGTCGCCTCGGCGGTGCCTTGCTCGACATTCCAGATCACAACGTTCCCGTCGTCGCCTCCGGCGGCCAAGAGCGGGCGCCCAGGGTGAAACGCCACCGCGCGTGCGGCGGCAGCTTGCGGCGCCAGCCGCTGGGGATCGTCGCCGCTCTTCGCCGCCCACACGACAACCGCCCCCCCACGCTCGGTGGCGGCGATGAGGTCGCCCGCAGCGTCGATCGCCAAACTCGTGACCTCGGATTCGAGTTGAGTCCCCCGGCGACGGCTGCCGGTGGCGGCTTCCCAAACAGCGAGGGTGCCGTCGGCTTGGCCGCTCACGAGGGCATCGCCGCCGGCTGCCAACGCGGTGACCCCGGAACCGGGTGCGTCATCAGATCCGGCGGGCCAGCGCCGGCGCTCGCGACCCGACCCGCCGTCGAAGACGCTGATCAGGCCAATGCTGGAGCCGACGGCGATGTCGCCGTCGGGCAACGCCGCCAACGCTTGTGCCATGCCCAAGCCAACACGCTGGAGCTGGGCAACGCGCCCCAGATTGGCGGCGCGTATCGGCTCGAGCACGCTCGGGAGCGCGTGACTTCCGGGATCGAGCGGGAAGTGCCCGCTGGCGTCCGCCAGCGCTTCCGCGGCGGCGGTCGGCGTCGCCGTGGCCGCCGGCGGCTGCGGGGCCTGCGTAGGCACGGGCGAGACGGTCTGCGCCACGGGCGGCTCCAGCAGGATCTCGCGGACCACCTCACGGATCACGACCCTCTCGACGGGAACTTCGCGCACGACGTCTCGCGTCACGACGCGGTCTACCGTCACTATCTTCACGACCTCCCTCGGGAGCAGCCGCTCGACCTGCACGACCGGCTGGCGGCGGGCGGTGAGCACGCCTACGGCGGCAGCGCCCGCCGCGACGGCAACTCCTCCCATAGCCGTTGCCGAGACTGCTACGAGAAGTTGACGGCGCGAGACCGTGCCCGCGGTCGCCACACGCTGGCGGCGCGAGCCAGCGTGAAATCGGTCGGCTGCCGGCGCCGCCGCCGCCCCGGCAAGCGCGCGCTCCGTAGCCTGAATGTCCTCGATCCGCGCCCGCACCTCGTCGGCGGACGGGGGACGAGCGTCGGGCTCCTTGGCCAGCAGGCGAAGTATCAGGTCCTCGACAACCGGCGGTACGTCGTCGCGAAATGAGGCCAGCGGAGGCACCGCCGCCTGCCGATGAAGATCGAGCACCGCCAGCGGCGTGTCGGCCCGGAATGGAGGCACACCGGCCATCAATTCGAAAAACACCGTGCCCAGCGCGTAGAGATCCGCTTGCGCGGTCGCCCGGCGTCCGGCGGCGCGTTCCGGCGCGATGTAGGCCGTCGAGCCCGAGGGGTCGAGCTCGTGCTGCGGGGCCGTGCCAGCGTCGAGAATCTTGATCTGGCCCTGCTGCAGTTTGACGTTCGCGGGCGTGAGATTTCGATGCGGCAGCCCTTGCGCATGCATCGCCGCCAGCCCAGCCGCCATGTTCTTCGTTATGCCAAGCGCTTCCGTCACGCCAATCGATCCGACGGCCTCCAGGTATTGGCGCAGCGTCAGACCGCCAACGAGCTCCATCACGACGTACCGACGGCCGGCCGCCTCCGCCGTGCCGTAGACCTGCGTCACGCAGGGATGCTCCACGCGCCCGGCACGGTCGACCTCACGCACGAGCCGCGCCATCAGCTCATGCCGCTGCGCGAGATGCTCATGCAGGATGAGCACCGCCACGTCGCCGCTGCCATCGGTACGCAGGGCGCGAAACACCGTCCCCCGCGGGCCGGCGCCGACGCTCGTGCCGCGCTCCAGGCCCTCGATCGGCGGCCAGTCGTCCATCACGCCAGCGCCATCAGTGTCGGGCTAAGCAAAGTCACAAGTACCGATTGTAAGGGTGGCGTCACCAGCCGCCACCGATTCCGTCGCTTTAGGACAGGCGTCGGTATTGCGTGATCGCCAGCGTGGAAAACACCACCACCATTCCGGCGGTCCAGGCAGCCGTCTGCCACAGCGGCGTCACAAGCTCGGCGGGCGCTCCCCCCTCAAGATATAGCTGGGAGGAGCGCCGCCGACAAGCGTGTTCTCACGGCATCGTCTATCCGTCGGTGACGCGGAAGTTCACCTGGTGCCAGCCCTCGGCGCCGTCCGGCGCCGGTGCCTTGTTATTCATGGGCTGCAACTCGCCATCGGCGTCGGTGGCCCGCACCCGGACGTAATGCGCGCCCGGAGTGAAGTCCCACTCGGACACCCATTGCACCCAGGTGTGCGTACTGATCGGCGAAGACAGCCTGGCTTCCATCCAGTCGCCGCCGTCGACCTGCACCTCGACCTTGCTGATGCCCCGATTCTGCGCCCACGCCACGCCGGCAATCGCCTGCAAGCCGGGCGCCGTGTCGAACGAGAACGGCTTCGGCACATCGACGCGGGATTGCGTCTTGATGGGCCCTTCCTTCGACCAGCCCCGCGGGATCCAGTAGCCGTCAAAGCCTTCCCAGGTGGTGAGCTCGATCTCCTGCAACCACTTCGTCGCGGAGACGTAGCCATAGAGGCCCGAGACGACCAGGCGCGCCGGGAAGCCGTGCTTGAACGGCAGCGGCTCGCCATTCATGCCGACCGCGACCAGGACCGGGCGACCGTCGTACGCCACCTCACGCGGAAAGCCAACCGAGAAGCCGTCCACCGAGCGACCGACGATCTGGGTGGCTTCATCCGCGATCCCGGCGCGATTCAGCACGTCGGCCAGCGGAATGCCCTGCCACTTGGCATTGCCGATCAGGTCTCCGCCGACTTGGTTCGAGACGCAGCACAGCGTGACGTATTCCTCTTCGGTGGCCCATTCGAGCAGCTCGCCATAGGTCAGGGTGTAGGGACTCTCCACCATGCCCGTGATCTTGAGCTCCCAGCTCTCAACGTCGACGCGCGGAATCGAGAACGCCGTGTCGATGCGGTAGAAGTCTCGGTTCGGCGTGACGATCGGTGAGATCCCGCTGACGTCGAGCATGGTCGATGGCGGCAGCGATCCGGTAGCCGCCTCGACGTCAGTCGGAGAGGGCGTTTCGGCGGCGCCGGCCGGCGCCGCAGGCGCCTCGGTCGCAGCCGGGGTGGCCGTTTCCGCGGCGCTGACCGTTGGCACCGGCGACGGGGTTGCCGCGGGCGCCTGGGTGGCAACCGGCGCGGGCGTTTCCGCAGCGCTGGCTGCTGTCGCTGGCGACGCGGTTGCCACCGGCGTCTGTGCAGCAGCGGGCGTAACCGGCGTTGCAGTGCTGGCCGCCGCAGCGCGGCTGCGCACCGGCGGCAGCACGATGTCCTCGCGGCTAGCCACGGCGACTTTGGCGCGCTCGATCAGGTTGCGCCCGGCGATCCCGGTCGCGAGGGCGGCGAACGCAACCACCGCGCCCGTGCCAAGAAAGAGCCGGCGCTGGCGCTGGAACTGCATCGCTGCCGCCGTTTCATCCGCAGCCACGGGCTCGTTGGTCACGCGGGTCAGCCACAGGAGCACCGCCACCGCAAGCCCTATCGAGATAGCAGCCGAGGCCACCGCATGGCCCGGCGTCGACTGCGCGTCGACGGCGCTCGCAATTCCCGCCAGCATTCCAAATACGGCAAAGCCCGCCACGGCGATCGGCCGTGACCGCAAGGCGATGACGCCGAGGACGGCGCCAAAGATCGCGGCGAGCACCACGAGCGTGATGACCAGGGCCAGCTTGTCGCTGGTGCCGAACAAGCCGATGGCGAACTCTTCGAATGCGCGCGGCGTCAGATCGACGAACCTGCCGCTCATGGACACGATGAGCGACGGCAGGCCGCCAAAGATTCCCGCATAAAGTTCGCTCACACCCACGGCCAGCAGCGCGGCCAGGATCCCGGCCAGACCGCCGCGTGCCCAGTAGCTCCACACGAAAGACAACCGCCCTGCTTTCTGGTCAGCCATCGAAATCTCCTACGCGACTAGTGCTCTCGTGCATTCATACGTGCACGAGGCCGAGCCGGTTGTCCGCCGCGCCGCGACAAGCCCGGTGGCGAGGGATGTCGCCCATCGCACCCCGCTCCCGCCGCGGAATCCCTAGCGGGCTTCAGCACCCGGACACCCGTTTGGCCGCCACAACCGACCCCGACATGACCACGCTCCATTCTATGGCGCGCGTTGACACTGATAGTGGGGTTTGGCACGGTCACAGTCACGCTCAGGGCAAGATCGGAGACCACCATGTGGACGGCTGAGATCAACTACGCGGCCATGATCGTGGCGGCGCTCGTGCCAATGGCCGTGGGTTTTACCTGGTACTCGTTGCGCGTATTCGGCACAGCGTGGGCACGCCTCATCGGCAAGAGTCCTGAGCAAATCCAAGCTGAGGGGAACATGGTGCGGGCGCTGACCGTGAGCATCGTCGGCGCGTTGGTGACCGCCTATCTCCTGGCACAGATCGTGGCCCTCACCGGGGCCGAAGGCTTTGGCGAGGGCTTCGTGATCGGAATCTGGGGAGCGGTTGGGCTGGTGGCCACCGCCTTCGCATCGTCCTACGTCTACGAGAACCGGCCCCGGAACCTCTACCTGATCAACGTGGGCTACAACGCAGTGACCATCCCGCTCATGGCGGGCATCCTGAGCGTCTGGAGCTAGGCGGCCAGCGACACCCTCACCCTACCCCTCTCCCATCAAGGGAGAGGGGATCAGACGGAAGCTCTCCCATCCAAAGACCTTCGCTAACCGCCCTCGTCATTCCCGCGAAAGGAGACCTTTGAATAATTGGGGATGGAGCGCGTGGGGAGGGGCATCGGCACCGCCTGGAGGCCGGCGCGGCGTCGGGTCGGGCGGGCCGGCACGGGATCCCGGGCCGCGGGACCCCGCGCGAGGCGCACTGGTCCCGCGGTCAGCCCGCGGCCCAGGCCAACGTGTCCGCTTTGCGCAGGTTGTAGGCCATGAGCTTGAACCACAACTCCACGGTGTTGCGCGCCACGCCGCGGTAGCGCACCCGCTGGTAGCCATAGCTGCGCTTGAGGGTGCCGAAGACTTTCTCCACCAACGCCCGGCGCGGCGCGATGAGGGCGTTGCGCTGCTGCTGCCAATAGGGAAGGGCCGGCTGATGTTTGTGGGAGCGGTGCATGATCCGGTCGTTGATCCCCTGGGCCCGCAGCCACTGGCGGCGGCGCCTGGACTCGTAGGCCCGATCGCCGTACACCGCCCGCTCATCCCCGCTCACCAAGGCGTCGGCCACCTCGCGCTCGTAAACGTTGGCGGGGGTCAACACGGCCCGCCGCACCAGGCCCGTGTCCGCGTCCACCCCCAGATGCACCTTGTAGCCGAAGTGGGAGCGGGTGCCCCGCCCCCGCTGGGTCCACGCCGCCTCCGGGTCGGTGGTGCTCGGCGCCCCGCGCCCCGCCGCCAGCGGCGGCCGCCGCACCTGCGCCGCCACCAGCGTGGCATCCAGCAGCGTGCCGTGCTTCAGCACCAGGCCCTGGGCGTCCAGTTGCGCCGCCAGTTCCGTAAACAACGGCGCGCTGAGCCCGTCGCCCGCCAACGCCTGCCGAAAGCGGCTGATGGTCGAATGGTCCGGCGTGGCGTCCTGCAGGCCCAGCCCCACGAAGCGGCGAAAGGAGAGTCGGTCGCCGAGCGCCTCTTCCAGCTGGGGGTCCGAGAGGGTGTACCACTGCTGGAGCAGCAGCACCTTCACCATCAGCAGCGGGGGATAGCTGGGCCGCCCGCGGGCGGCGGCATGCACGCCGGCCACGACCTGCCCGAGCCGCTCCCAGTCCACCGCGTCGTCGATCCGCTCCAGCCGCTGGTTCTGGCCCAGCGTCTCCGACACCACCGCTTCCGCGAGCGACGGCCGGCCCATGTCCCGGTGCATACGACTTCTCCCCCATCATCCGCCTGGCGACGCCCAATACTCCGCTCCGCCCCCGGATTTACGCAAAGGTCTCCCCGCTGGTAGCCATAGCTGCGCTTGAGGGTGCCGAAGACTTTCTCCACCAACGCCCGGCGCGGCGCGATGAGGGCGTTGCGCTGCTGCTGCCAATAGGGAAGGGCCGGCTGATGTTTGTGGGAGCGGTGCATGATCCGGTCGTTGATCCCCTGGGCCCGCAGCCACTGGCGGCGGCGCCTGGACTCGTAGGCCCGATCGCCGTACACCGCCCGCTCATCCCCGCTCACCAAGGCGTCGGCCACCTCGCGCTCGTAAACGTTGGCGGGGGTCAACACGGCCCGCCGCACCAGGCCCGTGTCCGCGTCCACCCCCAGATGCACCTTGTAGCCGAAGTGGGAGCGGGTGCCCCGCCCCCGCTGGGTCCACGCCGCCTCCGGGTCGGTGGTGCTCGGCGCCCCGCGCCCCGCCGCCAGCGGCGGCCGCCGCACCTGCGCCGCCACCAGCGTGGCATCCAGCAGCGTGCCGTGCTTCAGCACCAGGCCCTGGGCGTCCAGTTGCGCCGCCAGTTCCGTAAACAACGGCGCGCTGAGCCCGTCGCCCGCCAACGCCTGCCGAAAGCGGCTGATGGTCGAATGGTCCGGCGTGGCGTCCTGCAGGCCCAGCCCCACGAAGCGGCGAAAGGAGAGTCGGTCGCCGAGCGCCTCTTCCAGCTGGGGGTCCGAGAGGGTGTACCACTGCTGGAGCAGCAGCACCTTCACCATCAGCAGCGGGGGATAGCTGGGCCGCCCGCGGGCGGCGGCATGCACGCCGGCCACGACCTGCCCGAGCCGCTCCCAGTCCACCGCGTCGTCGATCCGCTCCAGCCGCTGGTTCTGGCCCAGCGTCTCCGACACCACCGCTTCCGCGAGCGACGGCCGGCCCATGTCCCGGTGCATACGACTTCTCCCCCATCATCCGCCTGGCGACGCCCAATACTCCGCTCCGCCCCCGGATTTACGCAAAGGTCTCCGAAAGCGGGAATCCAGGCCCGAACCGACCTGAAATCGCGCAGGGGTCGTTCCAGGCACCCTTGGTCTGACCGGATCGCGCAAGCGTCTGATCCAGGGCGAGGGAATCGGCGCGAAGCTGCCAGCCACCGAACCCAGTGACTCCTCCCCCATGCCAGGCACCGCCGAACCGGGCGGCAGCTCGATGAGCGGCGTCCCAGACGCCACGCGAATTTTGCTCACGGGCGGCGGCGGGCAGTTGGCGAGCTATTTGGCGCGGCTGCTGCCGGCTGACGCCACAATCGCGCTGACGCATGCGCAACTCGACATCGCGGAAGCCGAGGCGGTGGACCGCGCGATCAAGGCGCATGCCCCTGACGCGGTCATTAACACCGCCGCATTCACCCACGTTGACATGTGTGAGACGGACGTCGCCCGCGCGTTCCGCGTCAACGCCGAGGGCCCCCTGACCCTGGCCCGAGCGTGCGCCGCGGCCGACGTGACGCTGGTCCACGTGAGCACCGACTACGTCTTCGGCGGCCAGCCGGCGCGAGAGCCGCTTTCAGAGGACGCCCTGCCGGCGCCACTCAGCGTCTACGGCGCGTCCAAGCTCGCCGGCGAGCACCTGGCTCGCGGCACGGCCGCCCGGCACCTGATCGTGCGCACCTGCGGCCTCTACGGCTCGCGCGGCTCGGCGGCCAAGGGCGGAAATTTCGTCCGCACGATGCTGCGGCTCGCCCGGGAGGGCCGCGACCTACGCGTCGTCCACGACCAGCACTGCACCCCGTCATACGCGCTGGACGTGGCCGAGGCCATCGTCGATCTGCTGCACGCCGACGCCCACGGCACCTATCACGTGGTCAACGCCGGGGCTTGCACCTGGTTCGATTTCGCGAGAGAAATCTTCGCCGCCGCAGGTCTCGAGCCTTCGCTGACACCAATCACGACGGCTGGTTTTCCAACGCCAGCCAAACGCCCGCCCTACTCGGTGCTGGCCACGGAGCGCATGGTCGCCGCGCGCGGGCGTCCGCTGCGAAGCTGGCAGGCAGCCGTCCGCGCCTACCTGGCTAAGATCGGAGAGCTGGCAAGCCCCGCCGTGTAGTCCAGGCGCGGGCAAATCGGGTGCGCACCGTGCCGCTCTTCGCGCGCATGCGTACGACCAGCCGCTGCCGTGGCGGGCCACCGCAGCTCGTGATCGGGAGAGCCTAAGGAACCGTCCGGCGTCGCCGCGCCATCAAGTGCGGGCTGTCGTCGCCGACGAGCGCCGCGGCTTCCATGATGGTCTCGGAGAGTGTCGGGTGCGTATGGATGCTCAGTGCCAAGTCGCCTACCGTCGCGCCCATCTCGATGGCATGCACGCACTCACCGATCAATTCGCCGGCGCCGGGTCCAACGATGCCGGCGCCCAGCACCCGTCCCGTGCGCGGCTCGACGATGAGCTGGGTCAGCCCGTCGGCGCTCCCGAGCATGGCCGCCCGCGCCGAGGCCATCCAAGGAAAGCGGCTGACCTCGACCTCCAGGCCGCGCGCGATGGCCTCCGCTTCCGTGAAGCCGCACCAGGCAATTTCGGGATCGGTGAATACCACGGCCGGGATTGCCTGCGCGTCGAAGGCCGACGGCTGTCCCGCAATGGCCTCGGCGGCCACGTGCCCCTCGTGCGTCGCCTTGTGCGCCAGCATCGGCTCGCCCGCAACGTCGCCAACCGCGTAGATCGTCGGCTCCGCCGTCCGCTGCTGCTCGTCGGTCCGGATGAACCCCTTCGCATCAACCTCGACGGCCGTGCGCTCGATCCCCAAATCGCCGCTGTTCGGCGCGCGTCCAACCGCCACCAGCACGCGATCGAAGCACGCCGCGGCTGCTTGACGCTTGGCCCGCTGAGCTCGACCGTCGCCCCATCCGCAGTTGGTCGCAGGGCAACGACCCGTGTATCCAGCAGGATCTCGTGAAGTTCGGCCTCCAGGCGCGTCGCCAGCGGCTTTACCAGTTCCCGGTCGACTCCCGGCAATAGACCGGGCGTCATCTCGACGAGCGTCACTCGAGACCCGAGCGCCGAGTAGACCGAGCCCAACTCGAGGCCGATGTAGCCGCCGCCAATCACCAGCAGCGTGGCCGGCACCTCGTCGATTTCGAGCGCCGCGGTCGAGTCCATGATGCGCGGCGAGTCGCCGCTGAGGCTCTCGGGCGCCGACGGCGACGATCCCGTGGCGATGATGGCCGCGTCGAACGCGACGATCTGCGGCTGCTCGCCCGTCACCTCGAGTGAGGTGGCGTCAAGGAACCGCGCTCGACCCTGTACATACGTCACTCGACGCGCCCGAGTGAGGCTTGCGAGACCGCGTGTCTGCCGGGCCACTACGTCGTCTTTCCACGCACGCAGGCGGTCCAGGTCAACGCGCGGCGCGGCGAAGTCCAGGCCCATGACGGTCGCCTCGTCGGCCGCGCGCATCACCTCCGCCGCGTGCAGCAACGCCTTGGATGGGATGCAGCCGCGATAGAGGCATACGCCGCCGGGTCGGGCCTCCGGGTCGATCAGCGTCACGCCGCAGCCCAACTTGGCCGCGCGAAACGCCGCCGGATACCCGCCGGGTCCGGCCCCGATCACGGCGACGTGCCGACGACCGTCGGAATCGATCACGGCGCCCTAGGACTCCATGGCCAGCATCATCGGCCGCTGGAGCGCATCGACGATCCAGGACAGGAAGCGTGCACCGTCGGCGCCGTCAAGCGCCCGATGATCGAACGACAGCGAGAGCGGCAGCATCAGCCGCGTTTGCATGACCTCGTTGTAGAGCGTTGAGCGCGGCGCCGCGCGGCCTACCCCCAAGATGCCGACCTCCGGCGGATTCACGATTGGGGTAAAGAACCCCGTTCCCAGCCCACCGAGGTTGCTGACGGTGAACGTCGCGCCCTGCATCTCGTCGAGTGACAGCTTGCCGTCGCGCGCGCGCTCCGCCATGCCGGTCAGCTCAGTCGCGAGCTCGATCACACCCTTCGTGTCCACGTCGCGGATCACCGGCACCAACAGCCCGCGCTCCGTATCGGCGGCCACACCCAGGTGGTAGTAGCGCTTCTGCACGATCTCGCCGGCGGCGAGATCCAGGCTGGCGTTGAGCTTGGGATGGGCCTTGAGCGCGGCGGCTACCACCGGCAGCAAGAACGCCGTGAGCGTGAGCTTGGCGCCTTTGGCCTCGGCCGATTCCTTGTACTGAGCTCGCACGGCCTCGACATCGGTCACGTCGGCTTCGTGGAAGAGCGTCACGTGGGGAACCGTGGCCCATGAGCGAGCCAGATTCTCGGCCAGCGTTCGCCGCAAGCGGCTCATGCGGATGCGCTCGATCGGGCCCCACTGCGCAAAGTCCGGCAGCGGCATCGCCACGTCCGCTGTCGCCGCCGGGCCGCGTCGGCGAGCATGCGCCTTCACGTCATCGACGGATATCCGTCCGGTCGGGCCGGATCCCCCGACCCGGCGTACGTCCACGCCGATCTCACGCGCGAAGGTGCGCACCGAGGGCGCGGCGGCGACCGGCGGACCCTCGCCGGCTGCCGCATCGGCTGCCGTCCCGGGTTCGGCGAACTCAGGTTGCGGGGCAGGAGCGTCAGCGGTCTGCGGCCGCTGCGCGGGCGGCGTCATCGCGTCATCGACATGCACCGGGGTCTTCGCGGGCGCGGCTGTCGGCGACGGCCCGTCCGCAACGGGGTCGAGCGTGAGCAGCGGCTGGCCCACCGCAATCGCGTCACCGGCCTTGACGTGTATCGCCGTCACGGTGCCACCGGAGTCGGCCGGCACGTCCAGCGTCGCCTTCTCGCTTTCAATCTCAATCAAGGAATCGTCGGTGGCCACAACCTGGCCGACGGTCACCAGCACGGTGAGCACGTCGACCGCCTCGATCCCTTCACCAAGGTCCGGCAAGCGCACCTCGACGCTCATGGCCGTCGTTGCCCGCGGGTCGCGCCGGAGTCTGCGGCTCGCATCAGCTCAGCCGCGGATTCGGTTTCTCGACGTCGATGTTTAGATCTTCGATCGCCTCGGAGACCAGCTCGGCGTCAACTTGGCCCTCCCCCGCGAGCGCGTGCAGGGTCGCCAGGGCCACGAACCGCGCATCGACCTCGAAGAAATCGCGCAGGGCTTCGCGAGTGTCGCTGCGGCCGAATCCGTCGGTGCCGAGCGCCGCCAGCCGCCCCGGAACCCACTTGGCAATCAGGTCCGGCAACGCCTTCATGTAGTCGGAAGCGGCCACGACCACCTCCGGCGCCTCCGCCAAACACGTCGCCACGTATGACCTTCGCGGCGGCTGGTCCGGATGCAGCATGTTCCACCGATCCGTGTCCAGCGCCTCCCGTCGAAGCTCCGTGTAGCTCGTCACCGACCACACGTCGGCCGCCACGCCGTAGCGTGCGGCCAGCATCTCCTGCGCCTTGACCACTTCATTGAGAATGGCGCCGCTGCCAAGCAACGTGGCTCGCGGCTGGCCGGGCGCCGCCTCGGCGGGACGAAGCAGGTACATGCCCTTGAGAATGCCCTCGCGAACCTCATCGCCCGGTGGCAGGCGCGGGTGCGGATACGCCTCATTGCCGAGGGTCAGGTAGTAGAACACATCCTCGTCTTGGTCGTGCATGCGGCGGATGCCCTCGCGAATGATCACCGAAATCTCATAGGCAAAGGCGGGATCGTAGGCCAGGCAATTCGGCACGGTCGAAATCAGCAGGTGACTGTGTCCATCTTGATGCTGCAGCCCCTCGCCCGCCAGCGTCGTCCGGCCCGCGGTGGCGCCAAGCAGAAACCCGCGAGTCCTCGCATCGCCTGCGGCATAGGTCAAGTCGCCGATTCGCTGGAAGCCAAACATGGAGTAGTGGATGAAGAAGGGCAGGGTCGCGAGGCCGTAGGTCGCGTGGGACGTGCCGGCAGCGATGAAAGAGCTCATCGCCCCCGCTTCGGTGATCCCCTCCTCCAGAATCTGGCCGTCGGTGGCCTCCTTGTAGTAGAGAAGCGACGCCGAATCGACCGGGTCGTAGAGCTGTCCCACGCGCGAGTAGATGCCGATCTGGCGAAACAGCGCCTCCATGCCGAACGTGCGGGCTTCGTCGGGCACGATTGGAACGACGCGCGGGCCCAGCGTCGGGTCGCGCAGCAGCTTGGCCAGCATGCGGACGAACGCCATGGTCGTCGAAGCCGGACGGTCGCTGCCCTTCTCGAACTCGGCGAATACATCGGCCGGCGGGGCCGTGATCTGGCTCTTGCCCGACACGCGGGTCGGCATGAATCCACCAAGCTCGCGCCGGCGGCGGACGAGATAGCGGACTTCCGGGGAGTCCGGCGGTGGCCGGTACAGCGGCGCACGACCGACATCCTCATCTGAAATCGGGATTCTGAATCGATCGCGAAACTGCAGCAGCTCGTCCTCGTTCAACTGCTTCTGTTGATGCGTGACGTTGCGGCCTTCGCCGGCCTCGCCGAGTCCGTAGCCCTTGATCGTGCGCGCCAGCACCACCGTCGGGGCGCCCCGATGACGCACCGCGGCGTCGAACGCCGCATAGACCTTGCCCGCGTCATGCCCCCCGAGATTCATGCGCACCAGCTCGTCGTCACTGCGATCCGCCACCATGGCCAGCAGCCGGTCGTCCACCCCGTAGAAGTTCTTGCGGATGTACGCCCCGCCGGCCACGCTGTATTTCTGATACTCACCGTCGACGACTTGCCCGGCGCGGCGCGTGAGCAACCCGTCGTGATCGTTGGCGAACAACTTGTCCCAGTCACGACCCCAGAGCACTTTGATCACGTTCCAGCCGGCGCCCCGAAATAGCCCTTCCAACTCCTGCACGATGTTGCCGTTGCCGCGAACGGGGCCGTCCAAGCGCTGCAGGTTGCAGTTGACGACCCAGGTCAGGTTGTCCAGGTGCTCGCGCCCCGCCAGGGAGATCGCCGCGGTGGTTTCCGGCGCGTCGGCTTCACCATCGCCCACGAACACCCACACCCGCTGATCGGTGGGCTTCTTCAGTCCCCGGTCTTCCAGATAGCGCGTGAACCGCGCCTGGTAGATCGACATCAGCGGGCCCAGTCCCATCGACACCGTGGGGAATTGCCAAAAATCAGGCATGAGCCACGGATGCGGGTATGACGAGACCCCTCCGCTGGGCGCGAGCTCACGCCGAAAGTCGTGAATCTGCGCATCGGTTAGACGGCCCTCGACATAGGCGCGCGCGTAGATGCCGGGCGTCGAGTGGCCCTGGAAATAGATGATGTCCGGCCCGTCGGCGTGGTCCGGCCCGCGGAAGAAGTGGCTGAAGCCAACCTCATATAGGGTCGCAGCCGACGCGTAGGTGGAGATGTGCCCACCAATACCGTCCGCCTCGCGATTCGCGGCGACGACCATGGCCATCGCGTTCCAGCGAATGATGCTGCGGATCTGCCACTCGAGCGCTTCGTCCCCCGGATACGCCGGCTGACGCTCCGGTGGGATGGAGTTGACATACGGCGTGCGCGCGGTGACCGGCAGCACGCCGCCCGCCCGCTGGGCATGAATCTGCAACTCGCGAAGCAGCTCGCGAACACGCTCGGAGCCCGAGAGCCGCTGCACGTCTTTCAGCGACTCTAGCCAGTCCCTCGTCTCGCCCGCGTCAGCCCCCTGACCGCGATTCAAGGCGCCATCGCGGTGGGTGTCTAGCTGTGCCATGCGCTCCGCCTCAGGTGTATTCGAGGGTAGGAGGCGCAAGTAGCGCGCTTGGTGGGCGACTGGCCGGTCGTGGTTGGCCAGGCACGCCGCACGGGGTCGGCCGGGTCGAGCGAAGCGCCTGCGGCAAGACGTGCGCGCCGTCGGCGCTGGCCAGTCGTCATCCCAGGCGCGCGCGGTTCATGGACGCGGCCAGCGCCTGGCGTCCGGCATGGTAAGAGCTGCGCACGAGGGGACCGGCCTCCGCGTGGACGAACCCCAGCGCTCGGGCCTCCTCGGCAATTTCGACGAATTCATCGGGGTGATAGAAACGCTGCACGGGCAGGTGCTTGCGCGTCGGCTGGAGATACTGGCCTACCGTGAGCAGCTGACAGTCGTGCGCCACGAGGTCCGCCAGCGTCGCCCGAAGCTCATCGCGGGACTCGCCGAGCCCAACCATCACGCCCGACTTGGTCGCGACATCCGGCGCCAGCGCCGCCGCCCGCCGAATGAGCTCCAGCGTGCGCGCGTAGCGCGCCTTGGGTCGCACGCGGCCGTAGAGGCGCGGAACGGTCTCCGTATTGTGATTCAGCACCACCGGGCGGGACTCCACGACCGTAGCCAGCGCGTCCCAGTTCCCCATGAAATCGGGAATCAGCACCTCGACTTGGCACGACGGCCGCACGCGGCGCACCGCTCGAATGCACCCGGCAAACACGCTCGCCCCACCGTCCGAAACATCGTCACGGTTGACCGAGGTGATCACGCAGTAGTCGAGCCCCATGCGCTCCACCGCAGCCGCCAGGCGCAGCGGCTCCAGCGGATCGATCACATCCGGGCGGCCCGAGGTGACGGCGCAGAATCCGCAGGCTCGCGTGCACGTATCGCCGAGAATCATGAACGTGGCGTGGCCGTCGTTCCAGCACTCGCCGATGTTGGGACAGCGCGCCTCCTCGCACACCGTATGCAGCGCCTGCGTGCGCATGAGCCGTTTGAGTCCCGTATATCGGTCGCCCGTCGGAGCGCGCACCTTGAGCCAGGCGGGCTTGGGGTACTTGGGGCGAACCTCAGTTGCCATTGGCAAGCGCCATTTCACCGTCAGCGTCCTGCAGGACGACATCGAAGGTCTGTGCGAAGGCCTTGATGAACGCCTCCTTGGCGATCTCCTGATCGGGCGCAGCCCCACAGTAGCGCTCCACGGACGTTATGCCGGTGTCGTGGAGGCCGCAAGGCACGATGGCCTCAAAGGCCGTCAGGTCCGGCGCGAGGTTGAGCGCGATCCCATGCATGCTCACGCCGCCGCGCACGTGCACGCCCAGCGCGGCGATCTTGTCGTTGCCCACCCACACGCCGGGCAGGTTCTTTCGGGGCTCTCCAGGCACGCCAAGGGCGGCCAAGGCGGTCACGAGCGTCTGCTCCAGGCCGCGAACGAAGCTGATCGGATAGATGCCGCGCCGGCGCAGATTCAGAATCGGGTAGGCCACCAGTTGGCCCGGACCGTGATAGGTCACGTCGCCGCCGCGGTCCACGTCCACGACTTCGATACCGTTCGCCGCCAGCCGTTCCGGCGACGTCAGCAGGTGCGCGGGATCACTGCGGCGGCCGCAGGTGTACACCGGCGGATGCTCGAGCACGGCCAGCGCCTCAGCCGCCTTGCCGGCGCGCACGTCGGCGGCGCGCGCCTGCTGCCAGGCCCACGCGTCTCGATAGGCCACGCGGCCTGCTCGGTGCACATCGATGGAAGCGGACTCCATGGCCTGAGCGTACCGACCAAGCCCAACCGAACCAAGCCCCGCGGACCCGTTCGCGCGGGCACCCCGCTGCGAGACCCTCGCTGAGCCCGGCGACCGGGGCGGATGAGCCAGCCGCGCGCTAGATCCCGGCGAGCTGCGCGAATTGGACGTCGGTTGGCTCGGCGCAGCAGAACCACGCCTCGGTCAGTCTCGGCCGTGCGGCCGCGCGCTCGGCGTCGACGGCAATCTCGCGGGCGCGGCCTTGGGCAGCCGCTCCGGCGGCGTCGAGCACCAGCGCCCGCACCGCCGCATAGGCGGTGGCAATGTCCGTGTCCTCGGCGGACAGCGCCGCTACGAGCGTCGACAGCTCGGCTTGAAGGGCGTCAACCGCCGGATCCGCCGCCTTCCAGCCATAGCTGAGCTGCGCGGCGTCGTAGGGGCCAAGGTGCGGCTGCATGTCGGGAAGATCCAGCAGCAGCGACCCCTTCGGCAGCAGCAAGCGAATCGTGTATTGCACGGGATCGACGTTTCCAATCAGGTCCTGCGCGGAAACGAAATCGAGAATGTCGAGCACGTCCGCGAACGATGTCCAGGGGGTGAACGGCAGCCAGGATGGCCGCGTCTCGATGCCGTGCCGGCGCAGCAAGGCAATCGCCTGCTCGGTCTCGGCGGCAACGTGCCCCTTGTCCAAATGCTCGAGAATCTCGTCGTTCATCGACTCGAACGCCGAGATGACGAATAGACATCCGGCAGCGGCGAATTCCGGCCACACGTGCGCGTGCTCCAGGATGTGCTCCACCTTGGTCGTGCAGTCGAACGTGAGGTCCGGGAACTGCGCGTGCATCGCCCGCACGACGTTGCGCGAATGTCGCCAGCCGTTGAGAAAGTCCGGATCGCCAAAGGTGATGTGGCGCGCGCCCGCGTCGACGAGGCGCTCGATGTCGGCCAGCACGACGTCGGCGCCGACGATGCGGATGCGACCGTCGTATACCACCGGCACCGGACAGTGGCGGCACTTGTGCACGCAGCCGTGGCTGGCCTCGACGTATCCCGCCAGCCGTTCTTGCCCACCAATGGCCAGCCGCGCATAGCGGTCGATCGGCGGCAGCAGCTCGCGCGCCGGAGCGCTATAGGGGTGCTTGGTGAGCTGGATGACCTCTGAGGGAACGCTCACCGGCCCGTTCACGCCCGCCAGTGCGTCCACCCACGCCACCAGGGCGGGCTCATACTCGCCGGCAAGCGCGCGGTCCATGGGGTGGCTGGGATCCAGGGCCGGCGCCATCTCGCCGTACAGGCCATAGAAGCAAATCGGCAATTCCGGTCGCGTGCGGCGCGCCGCCTGCGCGGCGCTGACGGCAATGCGCATGGCCGTGTGCATGGGAACGGAGAACGCCAGCGCGTCCATCCCCTCCAGTTCCGACTCGTCCCACATCTCGACGGCCAGGTCCAGCGCGCGCACCTCATGGCCCGCCGCCTGCAACGCGGCGGCCGGGGAGGCCGCATGGACCGGCTGGTGCCCAAGCTCGTAGGTGGAAACGATCAAGACCCGCATTAGACCCTGTCCGATTCTGGAAGCCGCGCCGACGTGCGCGCGCTCCGTATCAACATTCCGCCTCCGAACTCTCCGACCCCTGCCGTCGCTCAGGCGTCCGGTCGGGATCGATCACTATCGCAAGCTTCGCATGCGCGCGCCGCAGCGCCGCCTCGACCAATGATGGCGTATCGCCCCGCGCAAACAGGAAGCCAAGATAGCGGTCGCCCTCCGGCAGCGGCTCGACCCACCCGCCCCGCGCAATCGTGATCTCCAAGCCCACGATGCCCGGCACATCCAGCGCCTCGGCCTGTCCGCGCACGTCAACCAGCACGCCCGCGCGGGGAATGGGCAGCATCATGACGCCCGAGGCGGCGTGCGCGGCGGTGGTGTCCCGGAGCGGCAGGTTCAGCGCATGCCGCAGGATCAGCGACTCCAACGACACGCCGAGCCCGAATCGCAGCGAGCGCGCGCAGAGACCGCCGATCGAGCGCGCGGCGACCTCGATCACCGCCACCGCGTCACCGTCCACGCGCATCTCGGCGTGCACGGGACCATCGGTCAGCCCGAGACCCGCGACCGCCAAGCTCGTCACCTCCTCAACGGCGCGCTGCGTATCCGTGGGCAAGCGAGACGGCGTCACGTAAAGCGTCTCCTCGAAGTACGGTCCGACCAGGGGGTCCGGCTTGTCGAAGATGGCCAGCGTGTCGAGCGTCCCGCGCCGGAGCAGCCCCTCCACGGCGACCTCCTCGCCTGGCACGAACTGCTCGACCAGCAACGGCGCGGGAGAGTCGCTATTGGACGGCGGAAGCATCCGTCGAATCCTAACGGCAGCCGTGGCGGCGGCTTCCGGCGTGTCGGCGCGGATGACGCCGCGGCTGCCTGACAGCGTCAAGGGCTTCAGCACCGCGGGAAAGCCGATATCCGCGGCCGCCACCGCTGCGTCAGTGCCTCCGTCCACGACGGTAAACGCCGGTTGGGGCACGCCGGCCTGCGCCAACCGCCGGCGCATCGCGGCTTTGTCGCGCGTCAACGCCGCCGCCGCGGGTGGGTTGTGGACCAGGCCCAAACGCTCAGCGGCCATGCTGGCCGCCTCCATGCCCGCGTCATCCACCGGCACGATGGCGTCAAGCGGCGTCTCGTCCGCGAACTCGACGATGGCGTCCGCCGCGATCTCAGGGCGATGCAGGGGCAGCTCGATCACCCGCGATCCAATCATGTCGTCAAGCGCGTGACGTTCCTCGGCGCCGACGACGACCTCGACGCCAAGCTCGCGGGCGGCCTCGAGGAAATCGGCCGCCCGGTAGGCCCTGGTCGGCAGCAGTAGGAGAACTCGGCGCATCGTTCTATGATGAACCAACGAGGGACGTTGCGCTGCATGCCCGCACCACGGGGAGGATGACCCTGCAATACGACACGGCAATCTTCATCAGCGATACCGCGCGCGACCTGGTGCTCGATTTTCGCTCGCGGTCGAACAGCCCGGCCAGGGATGACTTGGCAATGTGGATCGAGGTCACCGGATTCTCGGACGCGAGCTTCACCTACGACATGTATCTGAAGAGTTGGCGCGACGCCGGACCCGCCGACGCCGTGGTGGAAGTCGCCCCGGGGCTCAACGTGGTCGTTCCGGCCGGGAGCGTCGAGCAACTCGATGGAGCCACCATCGACTACCGCTCGAGCCAAACTGGCGGCGGTCTGTTCGTCGACAATCCCAATTCGCCCAGCCCGGTGGCCGGACCGGCTGCCCGAGACGCCCCCACGCCGCAGCTCAGCGGCGAGGTGGCGGAGCAGATCGCGCAAATCCTGGAGCAGCAGATCAATCCCGCCATCGCCGCTCACGGCGGGTTCGCCGAGCTGGTCTCCGTCGACGACGGCGCCGCGTATCTGCGCCTCAGCGGTGGCTGCCAGGGGTGCGGCATGGCATCGGTGACCCTGACCCAGGGAATCGAAGTGGCCATCCGCGAGGCCGTGCCCGAGATCACCCGGGTGATCGACGTGACCGATCACGCCTCGGGCACGAATCCCTACTTCGAGGCGTCGAAGAAGTAGACCGGCGCTACCCGCCGATCTGGTACATCTCCACCTTCTGGATTTCCGGTGGGTGGCCGTCGCCGGTGACGAGGCCCGCGCGCGCTTCGGAATAGCGGTCGCGGCGCACACGCCACACGCCGGCGATCAGCTCGCGCAACTCCGCGTCCGTGGCGCCGTCGCGCAGAGGCGTTCGCAGGTCCGTGCCGCCGAAGGCAAACAGGCACGTCAGCAGGTGGCCGTCGGTTGACAGCCGGGCGCGCGTGCAGGCGCCGCAGAACGGCTGGCTCACCGACGCAATGACGCCGATCTCCCCACCGCCGTCGCGATAGCGGAAGCGTTGCGCCACCTCGCCGGCATAGTTCGGCGGCAACGGCTCAAGCGGAAACTCAGCGCCGATACGCTCCACGATCTCGCCGGCCGTCACGACCTCGTCCAGCTTCCATTGGTTCAGGTTGCCAACGTCCATGTATTCGATGAAGCGCACGGTGTGTCCGGTGCCGTGAAAGCGGCGCGCGAGATCGACGATGGTGTGGTCGTTCACGCCTCGCACCACCACGCAATTCAGCTTGATGGGCGACAGACCGACGCGCTCGGCGGCCGCGATGCCCTCCAGGGTCGCGTCCACGCCGAAGCCCCGCCCGTTCATCGCGCGAAACACCTCGTCGTCCAGGCTGTCCAAGCTCACCGTCACGCGCCGCAGCCCGGCCTCGGCCAGGGAGTCGGCGTGACGCCCGAGCAAATGGGCGTTGGTCGTCAGCGCCAGGTCCTCGATCGGTAAGCCGGCGAGCATGGCCACCAGGCTGGGCAGATCCGCGCGCAGCAAGGGCTCGCCGCCGGTCAGGCGAAGCTTCCGCACGCCAAGCTCCACGAAGATACCCGCCAGCCGCGTGATCTCCTCGAAGGTGAGAATCTGCGACTTCGGTAAGAAGGTGTAGTGCTCGCCGTAGACCTCGGCCGGCATGCAATACGGACAGCGGAAATTGCACCGGTCCGTCACGGAAATGCGCAGGTCGCGCAGCTGGCGGCCAAGCGTGTCGACAGGCAGGGTCGCGACGGCGGCAGGCACGCGCGTGTGAGTCTCCGGGGCGTCTTCACCTTGAGTGTACGCAGTGGGCGGCCCCAATCCGCGTCATGTACCGTGAGCGCCTAGCCACCATCGAGGGCGCGCACGATGGCACTACGCGACGTGTCCGAGGTCGAGACAGTTGCCGGCGACTTCAACGACGGCCTGGACCACCCCGAAGGCGTCACCTGGGGCCCGGACGGGCAGCTCTACGCCGGCGGTGAAGCCGGACAGATCTATCGCGTGGATCCAAGCAGCGGGACCATCACGCAGATCGCGCAGCACGAAGGATTTCTGGGCGGCGTCGCCTGCGACGCGGAGGCCAACGTCTACGTCTGCGCCGCGTTCGGCGGCTCGGTTGTGCGCGCCGGCGCCGACGGCGCCGTGGTCGAGATCACCCGCGGCACCGCCGACCGGCCCATGGAAACGCCGAACTACCCCTGCTTCCACCCCTCCGGTGACCTCTATGTCTCCGACTCGGGCGAATGGGACCACGACACCGGCAGGATCTACCGCGTGCGTCCCGACGGGTCGACCGATCTAGTCAGCGAGGCGCCGCGCTTCTTCGCCAACGGCATGTGCTTCGACGCCGCGGCGGAGTGGCTCTACGTGGTCGAATCGCAGATGCCGGGCGTCAGCCGGCTGCGCGTGCTTCCCGACGGAACGCTCGGCGAGCGCCATGTCGTGGCCACCCTCCCCGGCGACGTTCCGGACGGCGTGCAGTTTGACGTCGAGGGCACGCTGTACATCACGCTCTACACCCCAAGCCGCATCTACCGGCTCGAGCCGTCGGGACGCATCCAGGTGCTGGTCGACGACCCGCACCACACGAGCCTCTCCTCGCCCACCAACATCGTCTTCGGCGGCCCCGACCTCACCGACCTCTTCACGTCCAACCTCGGCCGCTGGCACCTCAACCGCCTCCGCATGTCCGTCCCCGGCATCCCGCTCGCCTATCCGGCGCCCATCGACGTCTAAACGGGCATGGGGCCGCGTGACGCGGTCCAACGGGTGCATTTCACCAAGCAGAGCCAGCCGGTCCGCACATTGAACCTAACTGGCACTCGCAGCCGGCCGGGTCATACGGCGGATCGGGCGGCTTAGAATACGGTCGTACCATGTCGCAACTGGGCGGGCGCACTTCCAGCCTGCCGGAATGTCGCAGAGCGGAGTCTCCACGGATGACGTCTACGGTTGATCGTCCAAACAGGGAGGCCCTCAACAAGGCGCTGGACATCTTTCGCGACGCCATGCGGCCGTTCATCGTCAGAACCTTGAAGCGGGTTCCAGGCCGACAGGTCGAGGACCTTATCGCCAATTCCTTGCATTACAACCAGTCCGACCGCTTTCGGCAGAACCTGCGCGAAAGCAACGGCGACCTCGAAGCTTCTATCGACATCGGTGACTTCCCGAACATCATTGGTCGCAATTGGCGGGACGCATTCAGCCGGCAATTCCCGGACGACAGCAGCGCTCAGAGCACGACCTGGCTTATCAAGGGCGCACGTGACAAGGCTGCGCACCCGGCCCCGCGGGACCTGGAAACTGAGTACGCGCGCGTTCACCTGTTTCACATCGCCGATGTACTTGGGTTGATCAATAGGCCTTCTGAGGAGAGCGATGTCGAACGGATCAGGGACCAGTTGCTTGCCGCGGATGGCCCCGGCGATGCGCCCAAGGAGCAACCGGCCAAGCCCGCGGCGGCTAGTGGGCGACGGGCGCCGCGAACTGCCAGCAACCTCACGCCTTGGCGCCAAGTCATCAAGCCCAGCGCCGACGTTTCCCAGGGCACGTTTCGTCAAGCCGAGTTCGCGGCGGACCTCCAGCAGGTCCACGACGGGCGCGCCAGCGCCACCGAATACGGAAACCCCGTCGATTTCTTCAATCACACTTACATCACGCCCGGCCTCCGCACACTATTGGTGAACACGCTTCAGCGGCTAACCGGCAGCGGCGGCGATCCAGTCATTCAGACCAAGACCGGCTTCGGTGGCGGCAAAACGCATAGCCTGATCGCCCTATACCACCTTGTGAACCACGCTGGTGCCCTGTTGAATCCGTCATCGCAGGCCGGCACACAGCGAACCAGCGCCGAGCTCAGCCAGATCATGCGCGAAGCGGGCTTGGAACCTGGTGCCGAATTTCAATCCAGCCTCGCCGTACTGGACGGCATCCACCTGTCGCCCACTGACACGACCGTCACCGAAGAAACCGGTGACCCGCTGAACACCCTTTGGGGCCAGATGGCGTACCAACTGGGCGGGCAGGACGCCTACGAGATCGTCGGCCCGGCATCGCGTGAGAGCGTTGCTCCGGGCGGTGGTCAACTGGATGAGCTATTCAGGCACGTGGGGCCATGCGTGATCCTCATCGACGAGCTGGTGGCCTACGTGCGCAACGCCGACGCCACCAAAGACAACATCTACACCTTCGTTCAGGCGTTGACCCAAGCGGCTCGCCGCAACGACGGCGTAGTGCTGGTGATTACCTTGCCGGACAGCCAGGCCGAGGCGGGAGACACGGGCGGCGCGGAGGTACTGGATCGACTCGAGCGCCTTCTGGGACGCATCGAGGCCGTCTGGAAACCCCTGGAGGTCGACGAGGCCTTCGAGGTGGTCCGCCGCCGGCTCTTCGGCGAAGTCAGCGACGCAGCCGAACGGGATCGTACCTGTGAAGCGTTTGCCGCCATGTACAGCCGCTCGCACGGCGACTTCCCCCGCGAGGCCGCTGAGCAGCGATATCTGGAGCGACTGAAAGCCTGCTACCCGATCCACCCGGAAATCTTTGACCGCCTATACGCCGACTGGTCGTCGATTCCCCAATTCCAACGCACGCGCGGCGTGCTGCGGATGCTGGCGACCTGCGTCAGCCGACTCTACCTGGATGATGACCGTCAGCCACTAATCCAGCCGGCCAGCCTGCCGCTTAGCGATTCCGCGCTGGCTGAGGAATTCGTCAAGCTGCTTAGCGACCAATGGCAGTCAGTGTTGTCGGAGGTCGATAGCGATAACTCGCGGACCGACGATATCGACCAAGCACTCCAAAGGTTCGCCGATGTCGGCGGAGCCGCCCGCCGCATAGCCCGCACAGTTTTCTTGGGCAGCGCGCCCAGCGGTGCCGTCCGAGGCATTGATGAACGGCGGATCCGCCTCGGCGCGGTGCAGCCCGGCCAGGGAATCTCGGTGTACAACGAGGCCCTTGGTCGCATGAGCGGCAGACTCTATTACCTCTACACAAGCGATGGGCGCTACTACTTCCACGCCGAGGAAAACCTCAATAAGGTCGCTGCTGACCGTCGTGACGCACTCGACACGGCCGTCGTCAACGCGCGCATACTTCACGAGTTGGAAGAAGCTGTCGGTCGCCGCTCGGACGTGATTGTATGCCCGCAGGACTCGGCCGACGTGCCCGAAGTCGATCGGGTGCGGCTCGTAATCCTGCCGCCGGACGCGTCTCGGCCGACCCGCGCCAGCGAGCACGACGATGCAAGTGACTGGGCCCTGGAAGTCCTCCAGCAACGCGGGGACGCCGCCCGCATGCGCCGCAATACCTTGCTTTTTCTGGCGGCACGGCGTGACGAAATCCGCGATCTGCGGAACAAGGTCAGGGCATTCCTGGCCTGGGACTCCATCGCCATCGGCCCAACTAAGGTTGACAACCTCTCAGGCAATCGTCAGGCGCAAGCCCACAGCAGCTTGCGCAGTGCCGGACGCGCGGTGCGCGGCGCGTTGGTCCAGGCCTACCACCAGGCATTGGCACCAGTGCAGGACGATCCGCGGCAAGCGGTCTACCGGCTGTCCGTGGCGGATATCAACGCAGCGGACGCTGGCGGCGCAATTGTGGATGCCGCCTTCCGCCGCTTTCGCGATGACGAGGCGCTTGTCGAAACCATCTCGCCCACAGCTCTCGCTAGCCTCTTGGGCCAGTTTGTTTGGGGCAACAGCGCCAACCCGAAGGACCACATCAGTGTCGACGCTCTCTGGGACATGCTCACCAGCAATGTCTACATGCACCGGCTGCGCAACCGGGGTGTGCTGCAGCGGGCCATCGCGCAGGGCGTGCCCGAAGGCGCGTTCGGCTACGCCAGCGGCTACCAAACCGACGCCTACCAGAATCTTCGCTTCCGCGAGCCGCAGGACGAACCCCTGTTCGGTGCTGTAGCCGAACGCGACCCGGGCTTGTTGGTGAGTCCCGAGATGGCAGAACTGGCGAAAGCCGAGCAGTCGCCGCCCGATGTGGGGCCGACGCCGCCGGATAGAGGGGCCACGGACGGCGCGGGGACCGGAACCGGCACCGGAGTCGTATCACCGCCGGTGGTCGATCCCCCGCCACGCGGCCCAAGGCGCATCGTTGCCGTCAAATCGATTCAGGACGCGATATCGCTGGACGACATCGACCACCTGAGCGACGAGGTCATCGACAACCTACGCGATGACGGCGGTCAGGTGACCATCGAGATCAAGATTACTGCTGTAAACCCTGACGGCTTCTCGGAACGCACCGCCAGCACCGTCCGGGAGAACAGCTTGCTACTGGGGCTGCAGTACCAGCCGGATGACCAGGATGGCGAGCTTGCCGAACCCGATCCCTGACTCTGGGGAGCATTGACGCATGTCCGTTGAGTCCAAGCCGCGCCGCAAGCTGATCGAAGTCGATCTGCCGCTGGCCGCGATCAACAAAGAGTCGGCGCGGGAGAAGTCGTTGCGGCATGGGCATCCGTCCACGCTGCACCTGTATTGGGCGCGGCGGCCGCTGGCAGCCTGCCGAGCCGTGATCTTTGCCAGCCTGGTAGACGATCCAGAGGACTGGCCTGAGGAGTTTGCGACTAAAGAGGAGCAGCAGGCGGAGCGGCAGCGGCTGCACGCATTGATCGAGCGATTGGTGGTCTGGGAGAACGTGCAACCGGACAGCCAGGACGGCGTGCTGAACGAGGCGCGCCTCGAAATCGCCCGCTCGCTGGCGCGTGGGCGGGGCGAAGCAGCGCCGACGGACTCCGACAGAGTGCTGAAGTATCTGCGCGAGCACGCGCCGCCGCTGCACGACCCATTTGCCGGCGGCGGCTCGATTCCACTGGAAGCGCAGCGGCTCGGCTTGAGGGCCATTGCCTCGGACCTCAATCCGCTAGCGGTGCTCATCAACAAGGCCCTTATCGAGCTCCCGCCCAAGTTCAGGGACCAGCCGCCGGTCAACCCGGAGGCGGACCGCATGGGCATGACCATTGGCAAGGGACGCAAGGCGCGGCAAGTCGCCTGGCGCGGCGCGGCCGGCCTGGCCGACGACATCCGCTACTACGGGCGCTGGTTGCGCGACGAGGCTTACAGGCGGATCGGCCATCTGTATCCGAAAATCAGGCTGCCGGAGGGTGGCGAGGCAACCGTGATCGCCTGGCTGTGGGCGCGCACCATCCCTTGCCCCAATCCGGCCTGCGGCGTGCGAATGCCGCTCATGCGCACCTTCCAACTGTCGACGAAGAAGGGCAATCGGCACTGGACGCGCCCGCTGATCGACCGCGAGGCCAAGACGATTGCCTTTGTCGTCCAGGACCACCCTGAAGGGGTGCCACCGGGCGAAACCGTCAGCCGCAAGGGCGCCGTCTGCCTGGCCTGCAGCAGCGCCGCCCCGCTGGCCTACGTTCGCGAGCGGGCCCGGGCCGGCGAAATGGACGAGCAGATGACGGCCATCGTGGCCGAGGGGAATCGCAAGCGGCTGTTTATTTCACCCGACGATGTGCATGTCCAGGCGGCGCGGCAAGCCGAACCTGAGTGGCGGCCAGGCGGGAGCTTGCCTAAAAAGGCGCGAAGCATCAGTGCGCAGGTTTACGGCTTTACCGAATGGCATCTTCTTTTTACCAAGCGCCAGCTAAGCGGGTTGACTGCAGTAAGCGACGCGTTGATGCAAACCAGAAATCAGATTCACGAAAGTTCCGATAACCCCGAGTATATCGAAGCTTTATATACTTATTTGTCTCTAGCTGTCGGTAGGGCAATAGCTAGCTGCTCCAGTTTCTCGCGCTGGCAAAACACCGGCGACAAAGTCGCCGGTGTTTTTTCAAGTCAAGGAATCCCGATGATGTGGGATTATGCCGAAGTAAATATCTTCTCAGCTTCAACCCAGAATTGGATGGCGCAGATTGAATGGGTTTCTGAGGCCGTCGAAAGCCTGCCAGCCAGCAGTAATTCAGGAGAAACCAGCCAGGCAGATGCGGCAAGAAATATCCATTCCAGAACAAGGCCAATCATCGTTACCGATCCACCGTACTACGACAATATTCACTATGCTGATTCTTCAGATTTCTTCTACGTATGGCTGCGACAACTACTGCGTGACAGTTACCCGGACCTCTTTACCGGCATCCTGGCGCCTAAGCACGAAGAGATAGTCGCCAATCGATTCAGGTTTGAGCAACCGGGGGAACGGTTTGAGGATTTGCTCGGCCAGGCGCTGGCGCGGATGCGTGAGAGTGGCAGCAGCAACTTTCCCGTAGCCGTCTTCTATGCGTACAAGCAGCAGGAAGAGATGCGAGAAGGCAGAGCCTCCACCGGCTGGGAGACCATGCTGAATGCCGCTATTCAGGCTGGGTTCCAGATCGTGGGCACCTGGCCGATGCGGACCGAGCGGACCGGACGCCCGAATGCCATAAGCGCCAACTCGCTAGCCTCATCGGTAGTACTAGTCTGCCGTCAGCGTCCGCCGGATGCTCCGGTCGGTACCCGGCGTCAGTTCCTGGACCAATTGGCGCGCGAACTGCCGACTGCACTAGACCAGCTCACCCGCGAGGGGCACATCGCACCTACCGACCTGGCGCAGGCGGCCATCGGGCCCGGCATGCAGGTCTATTCCCGCTACCGGCGCGTGGAGGCGATCAGCGGCGAGCCTGTGACCGTGCGCGAGGCGCTGGCCGCCATAAACCAGGTCGTCGACAACTACGAGGAACGGCAGGAAGGCGAGCTTGATGCCAAAACGCGCTTCTGCCTGCGCTGGCTGCGGCAACACGGCCACGCCGAGGGCAGGTTCGGCGACGCCGAGGTGCTGTCGCAGGCAAGCAATGTGGTCGTGGAGGATCTGGCCGGTGACGACCTGCTGACCGCCGCGCGCGGCCTAGTGCGGCTACGGCCATTGGACGACTATCACCACGATCGACGCTGGCCGCGCGGCCCCATGGCAGCCTGGGAAGGCTGCCATCGCATGGCCTGGCACTTGACCCGAGAGTACGGCGCAGGTGTGGCCGGTGCGGCCCAGGTGGTGCAGGTCATGAGAGGCGACATCGAGGCCGCCGAGCGCCTGGCGCGCCTGCTTTACAGCCACTACGACCGCGCCGGCGATTCCGCCAACGCGCACATCTTCAATACCCTCGTCACGGCATGGCCGCAAATCCGCGACGAAGCGCAACACCAGGCCGCGGAACCGTCTCAAGTCGCGTTGGACCTGCATAGCGTTTAGCGATGCGTGAGTCGGACACCGGAGAGCCCGGCGATGAAAGCGACGCAATGACGCCATTTGCCGCGAAATATCAGCTAGAGCGAGGCCTGCGCCCATTCACTCGCCAAGAAGTGCGGCGGCTGCCGCGGGACCGCTTCGGGCTGTACGCCCTCTGGCTGGCGGCCGAGACCGAGGGCGGCCACGAACGCCTGTATCTGGGCATGTCCACTACGTGCGTGCGGCGGCGCCTCCTTGATCATCTGACCAACGAGACGAATCCTACGCTGCGGCGCGAGTTGCGATTGTTTCGCGATCAGGTGGAGTTCTCGACGGCGTTCACCACCGGCGAGCGGGAGACCCGCGATCTGGAGACCGCCCTGATCCGTGACTGGCAGCCGGACACAAATCGCGCGGGGCGTTAGGTTCGCAAGACCGCTTGAGGGCGCCGCCCCGAATAATACGGCGACAGGCGCCCAAGCCACCCGTGTCGTATCCTTAGGTTGACCTCTTCGATCGCGGGGAGCTGGGGTAACGCCCGGCTGAGAGGGCGACATTCAACGTCGCCGACCCGTGGAACCTGATCTGGGTAATGCCAGCGCAGGGACGTTCACCGCGTTGGCTGCCGCAGGTTCCACCGAATCTGCGGTCTTTTTGTTGATGGCGGTGAACCGATGCCCCGAGCGACGCTGGCCCTCCAGGTGCTGCCGCTGAACGCGCCCGACGCGCTGGCAGCTATCGACGCGGCAATTGCCGTGATCCGCGGCAGCGGCGTCGCGCACGAGGTCGGCCCCATGGAGACCACCATCGAGGGCGACTCGCTGCCGGAGCTGCTCGACATCGCCGCGCGGGCTCACCGCGCGGCCATCGAGTTGGCTGACGGCCCCGTCCAGACCAACGTCCGCATGATCGAGGACCCGGCGGGCCTTGCGTCCATGCACGAGAAGACCGCGCCGTTCCGGCACGGAGCACGCGAGTGAGCAAGCCCAAGGCACGTCAGCTCTGCCTTCCACGGAAGGGCGGTTCGCGAACCGCCCCTACAACCTTGGCTCTCAGCGCCCCGACAACCCCGTCATGCCGAGCCTCCACAACATTGTCGTGCCGCGCCCCTACAACCCTGTCATTCCGAGCCCGGCGAGGAATCTCAAGGGCAGGGAAAGAGCCGCAGCGGCTGGAGACTCCTTTCGCCGGTCGGAATGACAGCCGGAGGCTTTCGGAGTGAGAACCGGGGCGCTGAGCAAGATGACCCGCCACCTGCGCGCGTTTGGACCGGCGATCCTGCTGATTGCCGGCCTGCTGGCGCTCTGGGAGCTCGTGTCACGGGCCACCGAAATGCCGCCGTGGCTGCTGCCGGCGCCGTCGGCCATTGCCGCGTCGTTTGGCGAGGCCGCACCGGTGCTCGGTCCCCACGTGGCGGCCACGGTGACGGCCGCCGCCGCGGGATACGCGTTGGCCCTGGCATCGGCGGTGGCGCTGGCCGCCGCGATCGATCGCTGGGGGCTGGCGCGCCGCGCGATCTACCCGCTGCTGGTCGCCTCGCAGACCGTGCCGACGTTTGCGCTGGCGCCGCTGCTGGCCATCTGGTTCGGATTCGGGCTGCTGCCCAAGGTGTTGGTCGTCGCCTTGGTGTGCTTCTTTCCAATCGTCGTGGCGACGGTTGGCGGACTGCGGGCGGCAGACCGGGAGATGCTCGATCTCGTGCGCGGCATGGGGGCCAGCGACCGGCAGCTCTTCGTCAAAGTCCGCCTGCCCGCCGCGGTGCCGTCGGTGATCTCGGGCATGAAGATCGCCGCCACCTACAGCGTGATCGGCGCCGTCATCGCGGAGTGGACCGGGGCCAGTCAAGGCCTGGGGCTCTACCTCTTGCGGGCGTCGAATTCATTTCAGACCGACCAAGTTTTTGCCGTGATCGCCGTCATCGCAGTGCTCAGCATCGGGCTGTTTGTCTGCGTTGAGCTCGTGGGCCGGACCATCGCACCGTGGACGGCCGCCAAGGAGGAGACCGCACCATGAGGATTTCGCGACGCCGGACGTTGGGGTTGATGCTGGGAGCCGCGGCGGTACCGCTCGTGGCAGCCTGCGGCGAGTCGCCCAAGGAACCCGCGTCCGTCACGCTGATGCTGGACTGGGTCCCCAACACCAATCACACCGGGATCTACGTCGCCCGCGATTTCGGGTTCTATGACGACGAGAATCTGCAAGTCTCGATCGTCGAGCCCGGAGTATCGGGTGCCGCGCTGGCCGTCGCCGGCGGGGCCGCCGACTTCGGCATCAGCTTTCAGGAAGAGGTGACCCTGGCGCGCTCGGAGAACGTTCCGCTCGTGTCGCTGGCGGCCATCATCCAGCACAACACGTCGGGCTTCGCCTCGCCGGCAGACCGCAACATCCGGCGACCACGCGACTTTGCGGGCAAGAAGTACGGGGCTTTTGGATGGGGGCCGGAGCGGCAGGTGCTTACGGCGCTCATGCAGTGCGACGGCGGCGACATCAACCAAGTCGAGTTCGTCGACATCGGGGCCGTCGACTACTTCGCCGCCTGGGAGCGCGGGGACGTGGACTTCGTGTGGATATTCGAGGCCTGGGACGGCATTCGCGCTCAGCTCCAAGGCTTCGAGCTCGACTACATCCGCCTCACCGACCTCGACTGCATCCCGGACTACTACACGCCGGTGCTCGCGACCAGTGAGGCGATGATCGCCGACAACCCGGACGTCGTGCAGCGCTTCGTGCGCGCAACGGCCCGCGGCTACGAGCTGGCCATCGACGAGCCGACGCGCGCAGCCGACACGCTGATCAAGGCCGTCGACGGAATCGACGCGGACCTCGTCCGCGCCAGCCAGACCTGGCTCAGCCCGCGCTACGCGGAAGACGCCGGTCGCTGGGGCGAGCAAACACGCGAGACCTGGTTGGGCTACGCCAACTGGCTGGTGGAGTACGACTTGCTCGACCGCGCGATCAACCCCAACGACGCTTTCGACAACTCGTTTATCGAGAACGCCTGAGGCCACGGAGCCCGTCGTGAGCCCGCCGCCCGGCAGCGCCGCGGCGCCCCCGGCCGTGGCGCTGCGCGGCGTCCAGGCGACCTATGTCGAGCGCGGCCTGCGCGTCGAGGCGTTGCATGACGTCAACCTCACCGTGGCGCGGGGCGAGTTCGTGTCGGTGATCGGACCGAGCGGCTGCGGCAAAAGCACGATGCTCAACCTGATCGCGGGTATCAATCGTCCCAGTACCGGCGAGATTGCCGTCGACGGTCGCCCGGCCATGGGCCGCACGGGCCTCGTGGCGCACATGCCGCAGCGCGACCTGCTGCTGCCCTGGCGGACGACCCTGGAAAACGCCGTGCTCGGGCCGGAACTGCGCGGGGAACCCGACCGCAAAGAACGGGCGCTGGCGCAGCTCGATCGATTCGGCTTGGAGGGCTTCGCCGGCGCCTACCCCCACATGCTCTCCGGCGGCATGCGGCAACGCGCCGCCATGCTGCGCACCATCCTGCTGGACCGCGAAACCCTGCTCCTCGACGAGCCATTCGGCGCGCTGGACGCCCTGACCCGCGGCGAGATGCAGGAGTGGCTGCTGGACATCTGGACCGAGCTGGGCAAGACGGTCCTGTTCGTCACCCACGACGTCGAGGAGGCGATCTTCCTGTCCGACCGCGTCTACGTGATGACCCGCCGGCCCGGAACGATGAAGCTCGAGCTGGCCATCGACCTGCCGCGGCCGCGCAAGCGCGAGATGACCACCTCGCCGCCGTTCGTGGACGCCAAGCGAACGCTGCTGCGTGCCCTGCTGGCCGAAACCCAAAGGCGATCGGCCGCCAATCGACCTGACCGCGGCGCCTAGCCAGGCCGCCCGGCCGTTGCAAAGGCCGCCCGGCGCTCCCTATGCTCCGGTCGCCAGCAGTCACGCCCAACGGCGGAGCATCAGATGACGCAAGTCGCAGCAGATCGACGGATCCCCGGATACCCCCACGACCCCGTTCGCGAGAAACGCGAGCTCATGCTCAGGACCTATGAGTACGAGTTTCCGTTCAACTACCCGAACGTCGACGTCGATCGCGTCTGGATCGGCGGCGAGCGCCACGGCATGGAGCTGTTCCCGATCAAGACCACCGACGGCTCCACGGCGTCGACCCAGATCCCATCCGACTGGATCGTGATCCACGAAGACGAGCCCATGGTGCGGGTGGCCGTCATGGGCAGCGCCTGCACGCCGCCGGGATCGATTCTGCTTGAGGCCGACACGATCCCAGGCTTCCGGCACGATGGGGAAGTCGAGCACGCGCTGCCGGTGCGGTATCGCATCGACAACCTGTGGGGCATGCACCTGCGCGCCGATCTCCTGGAGCAAGGGGGCCGTTCCGACGCGCTGCCCGTCGCCGGCATGAGCTGCGCAGTGCTGGAGATCCCGCCGTCCAAAACGGTGCGCGTCGCCGGCCTCGGGGCAGTTCCGGCGTGGGCGACCGATTCATGGCCCGACGACACGCACTACTCCATCCGCTACATCCGTACCACCGTCGCCGAGGGCTACGCGATCTAACGGCGCGCAGCCCCGCCGCGCCGCCGGCTATCCAGGCGGGTCGAACGTCGGCGGCGAGCCGTGGTGGTCCACGCGCGGGCACATTTCGCGCGCGGCGAATTCCTCCGCGTATTCGACGATGTTGTTCACCGACTCCTCGAAGATTCGCCGGCCCTTGTCCGCGGTCGCGAGGCTGGGCGTGCCTTGCGTGCCGTCAGTCGTGTAGGTGCTCGTCCAGCCGTCCATGCGCACCGGACCGCTGGCCCACAGGTCCACCCAGTGGTACTTGGACTTGCGCTGGTTGGTTTCAGTGATCTGGTCCTTGGCGAGGTCCATGTACACCATCTCGGGATCGAAGAAGAGCGCCAGCGACGTCTCGGCTTCGCCGGCATGGGCGCAGCCGCCGGGAAAATCTGACTCGCGCCAGGTCGCCATGAAATCCGGATCGGCGGCCATGAAATGCCACCACCCGCCGATGCCCACCCAGGCGTCGCTCTCGAGCATGGCGCGCCGCGCGGCCAGCTCCAGCGGGTTGATGTTCGAGCCATGGCCGTTGACCATGATGATCTTCTTGAACCCCTGATACGCCAGGCTCTTCAGGATGTCGACCACGTAGCGGATGAACGTCTCGTGGTGGATGGTCACCGTTCCGGGGAAGTCCATCACGTGGGACGTGTAGCCGTAGCTCACCGACGGCATGACCATGATGCGTCCGTCCGATCGCTTGGCCGCCTCTTCGCAAATCTCGGTCGAGGTCCAGTTGTCGATCTTGACGGGGAGATGGTGCCCGTGCTGCTCCACCGTTCCGACCGGCAGCAATGGAATGACGCCTCGGGTGACGGCCTCGTTGACCTCGGGCCAGGTCATGTCCTGGAATCTGTGCGTGACGGCCATGTTCAATCCTCGGAAGCGGGAAGCGGTTCATAGTACGCAGTGCGCGTCGGACACTCGCGTCTCCCGAACCCACCGGCCGTTCGTGGTGAGCCCTTCGACAGGCTCAGTACAGGCTCTGTCGAACCACGAATGTGCAGGCGCCGAACCGCCCAACGGGGTACCTTCCAGAGACGCCAGGTCCCCGGAGACCGAGATGCAGGTTCGCGTGGAGTTGCCCGAAGGCGCGCGCTGCGCGGTGGCGCTGAGCTACGACCTCGAAATGTGCGCCGGCTACTCCCCCGTGCTCATCAATCACGGCCGCATCATGCGGCCGCTGCGTGACTACACGTTGCGGCTCTGTACCACGGCCGAAGCCTTCGGCGTGCAGCTGCATTTCTTCTACGTAGCCAACGGCCTGGAAGAACCCGACATCGACTACCTGCGGGAGATTCTGCGCCGCGGCCACGTGATCGATAACCACACCTACAGCCATATGCTGCTCTCGCATTCGGACCCGGCGCAGCTCGGGTGGGAGCTGACGACGGCAAACCGCGAACTCGAAGCCCGGCTGGGCGTTCAGTCAACCGTGCTGCGCGGTCCGGGCGGGCTGCCCGGCGGTCTGGATCGACTCCTGCCCAACCAGCAGACCATCCTCGACAGCGGCTTTCGCTGGGTCAGCAGCCACATGGAATCGACGATGGGCAAGTATGGGTGGGAGCACGACGTGGCGGCGCCGTCCCGCCTCCAGCCCTACGTCTATCCGACCGGCCTGATCGAGCTTCCGATCCAGGGCTGGATGGACCGCCTGTTCTTCGACTTCGAGCGCAACCGAGACAACGACGCGATGGAAGCGTGGCGCCTCTCCGAGGGTCACCTGCCCGTGCCGGACGGCTGGACCTGTCCCTGGACCGACGCCGCGGCCCTGGACGACTGGATTGCCTACAACCTTGCCGCGCTCGACCATGCCTACGACCACGGCCTGCTGTGGGTGCCGACCTGGCATCCCTATACCCACTACCTGCACGATCCCGCCAACCGCGCCCTGCCGGCGTTGCTGGCGCACGCGCGCTCAAAGCCGGAGCCGGTGGCCGTCTGCACCGTGCGGGACGCCACCGCCATGCTGCACCTCGAGGCCGCCTGACCGTCGGCCCTCTGCGCTGCTACCGGCGCTCGGAATCGTCCGGTTGAAGCCCATCCCGCTTGCAGGGGCTCTTTGCGTAGCCCCTTCGTCATTCCCGCGTAGGCGGGAATCTAGCGGCCGCTGACCGTGTTGACCCACGCGCAAGGGCGGTTCGCGAACCGCCCCTACATCATTTCTTCGAGGTCTCCTAGCAGGGGGAAGTTCGGAACGGGGGGCAGCGGCTAAGGCCCTAGGTGGGACCGTTCGGCCGAAACTCACGAAGGGCCGCCGGCGCCGCTGTTACTAAGGGGCTACTCGCGGCTGGATCTACGTCGGCGACCTGTCGATTGGCTTTCCGGAAGCGCCCAGCGGCACCGTGACGGCCTCGGGGATGTCGCGAATCAACTGGAGCTCGTCCGCCGTCAACGCCACGTCCGCCGCGGCGGCGTTGCCGCGCGCCTGCTCGGGCGTCTTCATGCCCGGAATCACCGACGTCACCGCCGGGTGCGCCAGCAGATAGGCCAACGAAACCTGCGTCAGGCTTCGCCGCGCATTCGCCAACGGCCGCAATTGGTCGACAGCGTCCAATTGCGCGAGAAATTCGGCCCGCGCGGCCTCGTTCCAGGCGGATCGGTTCATGTCGTCGAACACGGTATTTCGGTCGAACTTCCCGGTGAGAATGCCGCGCTCCAGCGGCACGCGCACCAGCGTCCCGATGTCCCGCTCGGCGCAGAGCGGCAGCAACTCGCGCTCCGCGGCACGGTTGAGCGCGCTGTATCCGAGCTGGCACACGCCGTTGCCCCCGCGCTCGTCAAACGCGCGGAGCACCTCGGGATCGTCCGTCGAAACGCCGTAGGCCCGGATCTTGCCCGCCTGGAGCAGGTGCTCGAAGGCCTCCACCAACACCTCCGGGTGCGCCGGATTGGGCTGGTGGCACTGGTAGATGTCGATAACGTCTGTGCCCAGGCGGTAGAGGCTGGCGTCGCAACAGGTATGGATGTGCTCAACCGACTCGTAGCTGAGCAAGTGCCCCGTGTTCCAGCCGACTTGGCCCACCTTGGTCGCGATGAGCACTTGGTCGCGAACGCCGCGCAGCGCCTTGCCGAGCATCGGCTCGCTCAGACGCGGCCCATAGGCGTCGGCGGTGTCGAACAGCGTCACGCCCGCGTCGATGGCCGCGTGCACCGTCGCGTTTGCCTGCGCCTGCGACACGGGTCCCAACCCGCCGCTGAGACCCCAACAGCCCATGCCCACGACCGACACCTCGAGCCCGGTCTTGCCCAGCCGTCGATACTCCACGTGGATGCCCCTCAGCTAGCCGCCGACGTGACAATAGCGCGACAGCCGGTAGCTCGTATCTCCCAGGCAATCCCCGATTGGGTCCCTTCACCCATGAAGGAGACCTGTGCTTTACCTCTCCGTCATTCCGGCGCACGCCGGAATCCAGCGGCCGTTAAATCTGTCCACCCACAAGTAGGGGCGGTTCGCGAACCGCCCCTACCTGGCGTTGCGAGTATTTCCTTGCGAGGGGAAGGCTGGGAAGGGAATCAGCAGCCGGTGTTCCAGGTTGGGCCGTTGGGCCGTTCGGCCACCCCCCACGAACGGTGGCAGGCCACCACATCGCGCAGGCTTGTCCAGTCCTTTCCTAAACTGCTCCCGACCGCGCGCACCTAGGACCCCCGCATGCAGGTATCCCTGGCGATGATGGGCTACGGCGGGACCCAAGACGTGGCCGAGCGCTGCATCGAGGTCGCCGGCGGCCTCGGCTACGACGGCATCGATCTCTGGAAGCAATACCTCGACACGGCCGACCTCGCCTGGGTGCGGGACGCCTGCGCCAAGCAGGAGTTGCAGATCGTCCAGGTGTGCCCCTATTTCGACTTCACGACCAGCGAGGCGTCCGCCGCGGCCTCCCTGCGCGAGGCCGACACCTTCGTCGGCTACGCCGAAACCCTGGGCGCCCCATACGTGCGCGCCTACACCGGCGTCACGCCAAGCGCAGAGGCCGACGACGCCATGTGGGCTCGCTGCGTCAAGGGCCTCCAGGAAGCCTGCGACATGGCGGCGGCATCAGACGTGACGCTCCTGCTCGAAACGCACCAGGTAATCCACAGCGGACCGTGCCTCAGCGATACAAGCCCGACCACGATCCGGCTCCTGGAGTTGGTGGACCGCCCCAACCTCCGCGTCGCCATCCAAACGCCGCTTGTCGGCGAGACGCCCGAGGAGAGCGCGCGGCACCTCGGGCGCTACGTCGACCAGGTCCAGGCGCACAACTGGATCGGCGCCACCGAGACCACCTGGGGCCAGCTCACCTTCCTGGACGCCGGCGACCTGGACTTCAGGCGCTATCTAAGCATCCTGCGCGAGGAAGGCTTCGACGGCTGGATCAGCGTCGAGCACGCCCACCACCATCCCTGGGAAGAAACCGCGGCCCACGAAATCGCCTATCTGCGGCAACTGCTCGCCGAAGGCTAGGCCACCCCGTAGCGCTCGAGCGTCGCCTCGTTGATCGTTACCCCAAGCCCAGGCGCGTCGGACGGGCCGACCCAGCCGGCGTCGAGCTCGAAGTTCTCGTAGGTCAGTTCGTGCCGGATCGGTGACTCGGTCATCGCATATTCCAGCACCTGCGTGTTCGGCACGGCCGCCAGCACGTGCAATGACGCCGCGATCGAGACGCCGGTCTTGAACGTGTGGTTCACGAACCGGCGCTGGTGACGGGCGGCAAGCCGTCCTACGTCGACCATGGTCGAGAGACCGCAACGGCCGGGGTCGGCCTGCACCCAGTCCAACCCGCCCACCACGATCAACTCCTCAAAATCGATCAGCCGGGACTCCGACTCTCCGCCGGCAATGGGAATCTCGCTCACGGCGGTGAGCTTCGAGTACCCGGCGACGTCTTCGGGGTGCAGCGGCTCCTCCAGCCAGAACGGGCGAAACTCGGCGAACTGCCGCGAGCGGCGCAGGGCTGTGCGCCAGTCCCAGGGCTGGCCCGCGTCGACCATCAGATCCACGTCTTCGCCCAAACCCCGTCGAGCCTCGCGCACGAGGGCGATGTCGTTGGCTTCGCTCTGCCCCATGGGACCCCAGCCAAACTTGGCCGCGGTAAATCCGCGGTCGGCCAGGCGCGCCGCCAGCTCGTAGGTCGCCTCCGGCGTTTCCTGGAACAGCACCGACGCGTAGGCGCGCACCTGGCGCTGGTCCGCGCCGAACAGCCGGTAGATCGGCTGACCGTAGGCCTTGCCCGCGATGTCCCAGAGGGCGATGTTGACCCCGGCGACCGCGTGGGCGCCGGCGCCGTAGCGGGTGAAGTACTGCGTCAGGTCGTAGATGCGCTGCATGCAGGCGTCGATGGCCAGCGGGTCGGCGTCCTCCAGCGCGCTCGCTATGCCGCGCGTGATGCCGTTCGACAGCGGCGCCTCGATGGCCGCCCGCACCACAGTCGGCGCCGAATCCACCTCGCCCCAGCCGGTGATCCCGGCGTCGGTCTCGATGCGGATCAGGCAGGTGTCCTGCGTGCCGTCGGCGGCGGTGTTGATATCGGGCAGTCGGAGAACGATGGCCTGGACAGCGGTGATCTTCATGGCAAGGTCCCTCGCGGGGGGCGGCGTATTGTGACCGATGCCCGCGGCCGGCGTCAGGCGCGCAGCAGCGGCTGCAAGTTTTCCAGGATCGCGTCGAGTTCCGCGCGATCGCCGTCGTCGAGCTGGAGCGCGCCCGGTTGCCGCATGCGCGCCGACGGGAAGACGCCCCGCCGGACCAGCACTTCCTTCAGCAACGGCGTTTCCAGCAGCACCGACAGATTGATGAGGGGCAACAGGCGATTGAATATGTCGCGCGCGCCCGCGGCGTCGCCGCGCTGCCAGGCATCCCACACCTGCACGTGCACGTCGACGGTATCCGTCGCGGGCATGAATCCCGTCGCGCCGCGCGCCAGCTCCGAAAGCATCCAGCGGCCGTAGAAGCCCCCAAATACGCCCACCGAGCCTTCCGGCAGTGCGTCCAGCACGCCGCTGATGTAGTGCGCGCTCGGGTGCATTTCCTCTTTGATGTAGTGCACGGACTCGATGTCGCGAACCAGGCCCGCGAGAAACGGGGCGTCCATCCCCGCCTGGGAATGCTGCACGAACAGCGGCAGCCCGGCGGCCTCCGCGATCCCGGCGTAGTAGGCCCGCAACTCGTCCGCCCGCCCCGGTGAGATGATCGGCGGCAGCGCCATGACGGCGCTTGCGCCGGCACGCGCGGCGTGCTCGGCATATACGACCGCCTGCGCGCCGCTGGCCGCCGCCACACCGGCCACGACCGGAACGGCGCCGGCGGCCGCGCCGACCACCGCCTCGACCGCGGCGCGGCGCTCGCCGTCCGTCAGGTATTGGAACTCGCTGGCAATCGCGGGATACACCACACCGTGGACGCCCGCCCGCCGGCAGAACTTGACTTCAGCGGCCAGCGCGTCGAGATCCAGGCGGTCCGCGTCGTCGAAGGGCGACTGCAAGACGGGGAATACGCCCCGCAAACGCGACCCAGCGCTAGGCATCGTCGTCGGGATCGACAGGCATGGCCCGCCGACCCTGATATCCGTAGTCCGCCATCAGCGTGGATTCATCGCGCCAGCGCTCGCCGGTGTGCTCCAATCGCTTGGTGCGGATGGCCAGCCCGGTGCAATTCTGAGCCAGCGTCTGGAAGATGGTGTGCGCAACCAGCCGGTGCCCCAGGTCGTTGGCGTGCACGCCGTCGTAGTGCACCATCCACGGCGCGCCGCCATAGGCGTTGTAGACATCGCTGAACAGGCAATTGGTGGCCCGGGCGACCTGTTCGGTGACGAGGTTGTAGGTCTCAAACACCTCGTGACTGCCTTCCTGAAAGTGCTCCCCCAGGCCGAAATCCGTCATGTAGTAAGGCCCGAGCAGCACGATCAGCGGATCGCACCCCGCCCGCACCTGATCGATCACCCCCGTCATCTCATCGCGGAACATCTCGGCCGGCGTGCCGCCGCGAGCGTCATTCAGACCGTAGGAGATCACCAGCAAGTCGGGATCGTGATCGATCACATGCTTCTGCACGCGCTCGTTGGCCGCCGGCTTGCCCGAATAGGAGTAGCAGGGCGCGCGCGTCGAGATGACATTTGCGCCAATGCCGGTGTTCACCAGCTCGACGGGCTCATCCTGGAAATCCGAGATCAGCGCGGCCAGCACGTGGGGCCAGCTGCGTTCGCGCACGGAACTCCACCCTCCAGCGGTCGTGCTCTCGCCAAGCGTGACGAGCTTGCGGAACGGCTGGGAATGCCAATCAGGGGGAGGGGCTGGAGACGACAAGGGGCAGCACTCCTGAAGCAAGCTCGCCGAGTGTGGCACACGGGAATCGCCCGCCCGGCAGCCCTTCAGCCGCCGCAAGAGTGGGTAGGCGCGCAAGCCGTACGATGACCGTGCGCATCGCAAGGGGCTATTCAGACATGCTGATCGGCGCGGCCGGAGCGCTGCCGGCGCGTCCGGCGGACATTTCGCCCGCCGACGTGGGCCACCTTGCCGCGCTGGGATTTCAGGGCGTGAGCGTCACGCTCGGCGCGCCCGGCGAGGCCAGTCGCGACGACCTGCAGCGCGCGCGGACCATCGTGGCCGACGCCGGCCTCACAATCGCCCAAGCCAACGGCGCGTATGGCTCGCTTGTCGGTCGGAGCGCGGCGGATCGCCGCCGCGGGATCGACGAGTTGATCGCACACATGCAGGCCACGAATGCCCTTAGTGCGCGCACCTGCTACGTCCGGCCGGGCGGGCTCAATCCGCGCGGCCCCTGGTTCCCCCACCCGGAGCACCATCTGGACGCCACCTTCGACCGCGCGCTCGACAGCCTGCGCGCCGCCGCCAGTGCCGCCGAGGACATTGGCGTTGTACTGGCGTTCGAGGGACACGTGCTGTCGACGATCGATCGACCCGAGCGCGTAAGGGCGATACTCGACGCCATCGATTCGCCCGCGCTCAGCTTCAACCTCGATCCGGTGAACTTCATCGGCAGCATCTGGCAAGCGTGGCGGCCCGACGACGTGCTTGACCGCCTCCTTGACGGTGCACGGGGCCGCATCATGGCTGCACACTGGAAGGACTTCACCGTTCGCGAGGAACTCGTGCTGCACATCGACGAGGTAACGCCGGGTCAAGGGGTGGTCGACCACGCGCGTTGGCTGCGGCGGCTCCACGCCGCGCAACCGCAGGCATGGGTGCTGCTGGAGCACCTCACGCTTGACCAGCTCAAACCCGCCAAGCTGGCCCTCGACACCGCCATGACCCGCGCCGGCCTGGCCTGGGACGCCGCGCCGTGACGGCGCTTTCGGGGCGGGTGATCGTCATCACCGGCGGCGCGTCGGGCATCGGCGGCGCAACCGCGCGGCTATGCGCCGCGCGCGGAGCCCGTGTCGTGATTGCGGACGTGGACGACGCCGGAGGCGCCGCCTTGGTTCGTGACCTCACCGGCCTGGGTCTGTCCGCCGCCTACGTGCACGTCGACGTCACGCGCGAGGCCGATTGCGAACGCCTCATGCAAACGGCAACCTCACGCTATGGGCCGCCGGACGTGCTCATCACCTGCGCCGGAATCTTGCAGGGCGCGTACGTCGACATCGCCGCACTGGACCTCGACGTGTTCCAGCGCGTGCAGGACGTGAACGTGCGAGGCACCTTCCTCGCCATCAAGCACGCCGTGGCCGCCATGGGCGAGCGCGGAGGAGCCATCCTTTTGGTGGCGTCGGGCGCCGGCGTAAGCAGCCGCAGTTCATCCGTGGCCTATGGCACAAGCAAAGCCGCCGTCCATGGCCTGGGCTTCGTCGCACCGGCCCGCCTCGCGGGACGGCCCATCCGCATCAACACCGTGTGTCCGGGGAACATCGCCACGCCGCTCAAGCTGGCGAACGTCGAGGACGAAGGCCAGGCCCGCGGGTGGACGCGCAAAGAGATTGACGCCGCCCGACAGGAGCTGCGCGATCCGGACGGCGTGGCTCGTGTGCTCGCCTTTCTCGCGTCCGACGAGGCCGACTATGTGGAGGGAACGGTGTTTACGTCGTGAAGGAGCTCTACCCGCTCACCGGCGTGGTACCGATCGTCAACACCCCATTCACGCACGACGACAAGCTCGACACCGCATCCCTCGAACGCTTGCTCGAGGAAGGCATCGCCGACGGCGTGAGCGGGTTCATCGTTCCCGCGGTGGCAAGTGAGGTCGCCAAGCTCACGCCCGATGAGCGGCATGCCTATGTGCGCGAGGTGCTGCAAATCGTCGATGGGCGCGTCACCATCGTGGCTGGCGCCAGCGATCCGGACGCGCGGCGCGCCCGCGCCCTGGCGGAGGATGCCGTGGCCCTTGGCGCGGACGGCGTGCTCTGCGCCGTGCCGGTGCCCCTGATCGAGGATCACGACGGGGCCGTGCGCTACTTCCACCAGGTCGCCCGCGCCGGCATGCGGATGTTCATGATTCAAGACCTGCATTGGGGCGGCTACGGCATGGCCCGCGACACGCTGCTGCAGCTCTGGGATGAGCTGCCAACCTTCAGGTGCCTCAAGCTGGAGACAGTGCCCTCGGGCGCCAAGACCACCGAGCTCATCGACGCCACCGACGGCCGGCTCACGATCGGCTGCGGCTGGTCCTTGCCGCAGCTGATCGAGGCTCTCGACCGCGGCACGCACTTCATGACCACCACGGCAATCAACCGACCCTTCGTGCATATCGACCGGCTGCACCGCGCCGGTCGCCGCGACGAAGCGCGGGAGCTGTTTCACCGCGTCGTGCCATTCCTGGCCTTCGCGCACCAGTTCGTGGACATCTCGATCCACTTCTACAAGCGTTACTGCGTGCGTCGCGGCCTGTTCGCGACCGCCCGCGTGCGCGAGCCGATCATGGCGTTCGACGGCTACCATGCCCGGGTCGCGGACGAGCTGATCGAGCTGATCTGCCAAATCGAGGACGAGTTGGGCCCGGCTAGCGCGTGACGGGACGGCCCTGTGCCAGCGCCGTCAAGACCTCGTCGGCAGCCTCCAGCGTGCGGTCGATATCGGCCTCCGTATGCGCTGCCGAGATGTGGTTGCGTTTCAGGGCCATTGGCAGCATGTAGAAACCGCGGTCCAGCATCCCGCGGTGGAAATCGATGTAGAACTCGTCGTCGTTGCGCAGGAGATCGCGGTAGGAAACGGCTGGTGGCGGCATAAAGTACGTCACGAACACCGAGCCGAACTGGCTGGGGAAGGCCTCGATGCCCAGCCGCTGGATGATGGCTTCGAGGCCACGCCGCATACGATCACCCATGTCGAATAGGCGCTCGTAGAACCCAGGCTGCTCGAGCACCTCGATCGTGGCCAGGCAGGCTGCCATCGCCAGCGGATGCCCGTTGAAGGTGCCCGAGAAGAACACGTCGCCGTCGGACGTGTTGAAATGCTGCATCAGGTCGCGCCGGCCGCAAATGGCCGCGCAGGGATAGCCGTTGGCCATCGCCTTGCCCAACGTCGTCAGGTCCGGAGTGACGCCGCTGATGGCCTGATAGCCGCCCAACGCATGCCGAAAGCCGGTGACAACCTCGTCGAATACGAGCACGATCCCGTGATCGCGGGTCAACGCCCGCAGGCGCGTGAGGAATTCCTGCTCGGGCATCACCACGCCGATCGCGTGCGGGATGGGTTCCAGAATCACGGCCGCGATGTCGTGACCGCGCTCAGCCACGACGCGCTCCAGCGCCTCCAGGTCGTTGAATTCGAGCACGATCAACTCCGCGTGCACGTCCGGCAGGATGCCGGACGACAGCGGGTCCAGCCGGCCCACACGGTCGGGCGCGGAAATGACGTTGGCGAGCAGGTGGTCGTGCCAGCCGTGGAAATGCCCCTGGAACTTGACGATTGCCCGGCGGCCCGTAGCCCCGCGCGCGACCCGCACCGCGTGGTAGGTGGCCTCGGAGCCTGAGGTGCAGAACAGCACCTGCTCCGCCGATGGCACGTGCGCCACGATCTTCTCGGCCGCACGAATCTCGAGCTCGCTGGTTCCGACGCCCGTGAGGTCCAGCGTGCCCTGCTGCGCCGCCACGCCAGCGGCCACGCCGGGGTGCGCGTGACCCAGAATGATGGGGCCAAACGCAGCGTGATAGTCGAGATAGGCGTTGCCATCGACGTCGTACATGTAGGCGCCCGACGCGCGCGACCAGCCGATTTGCGGCGCGACCTTGCGCAGCGACGTGTTGACCCCGCCCGGGGTCACGCGACGCGCGCGCTCGAACAACGCCGCCGACGCAGCGTGCGGTTGGGAAGATTTCGGTGCCATGGCAAGCGAAGTCTCGTAGGTCCGCGCCAGCATAGCCCGCGCTCGGTGCTCGTGATTCAGGGTACGCACAAACAGCGAACAACTCTATCCTATACTTCGAGAAATCCTTCGTGGCTCGATAGGGGTGCAGGCAGTGTCCGGCCATTCCAAGTGGTCACAGATCAAGCGCCAGAAAGCCGCGAACGACTCGAAGCGCGGGCAGCTCTACACGAAGATCGGGCGCGAGATCACCGTCGCCGTGCAGGGGGGCGGGGCCGATCCCAGCGGGAACTTCCGGCTTGAACAGGCGCTCGCCAAGGCTCGCGCCGCGAACATGCCCAAGAACACGATCGAGCGCTCGATCGAGCGCGGGACCGGCGGCGGCCCCGGTGACGGGGCAACGCTCGAAGAGTTGACCTACGAGGCCTACGGGCCCGCGGGCGTGGGCTTGCTTATCGAAGTCGTCACGGACAATCGCAACCGCGCCGTGGCCGAGGTGCGCAATGCCCTGACGCGGCTTGGCGGCACGTTTGCCGATTCCGGCTCGGTGGCCTGGCAGTTCGAGGTGCGCGGCAGTCTGGCGATTGCGGTCGGGGATACCGATCCCGAAGAAATCGAGTTGATGGCCATCGACGCCGGCGCGTTGGACGTCGAGCACGAGGACGCGGCGGTGCACATTTCGACGCCGGCAGCGGATTTGGCACGCATGCGAACCGCGCTCGCCGACGCCGGGTATCAGGTCACCTCCGCCGATCTGGTCCATGAGCCGACCACCCCCATGCCGCTAGCCTCAAGCCACGCGGCCCAGGCCATCCGCATGGCCGAGGCGATCGAGGAACTCGACGACGTGCAGCGCGTCTACACCACGCTGGAGATCAGCGACGATCTGCTCGCACAAGTGGCCTCCTAGCGTCGTTCAAGGGTCCGGCGTCCGTGCCTGACATGGTGACGTTGGGAATCGATCCCGGGACCGCGCGCTGTGGATATGGAATCGTCGCCGGTCCACGCGACGCGCGCGCCATCGACTTTGGGTGCATCACCACCCGGGCCGGTGAGCCGCTCGGAACCAGACTGGCAACAATCCGAGACGCGCTGGCCGCACTCGTCGAGCAGTATCCAGTCACCGACGTCGCGCTTGAGCGCCTGGGGTATGCGCGACGGCTGACGACAGCCGCGCAAGTCGCTTACGCGACGGGCGTGGTCCACCTGGTGGCGGCCGACCACGGGCTGCCCGTGGAAGAATATGCGCCGCCCGAGATCAAGCTGGCCGTGACTGGCTACGGCAACGCGGAGAAGGCCGCGGTGCAAACCATGGTGGCCCGGCTGCTGCGCATGCCCACCGCACCGGACTCGGACCACGCCGCCGACGCGCTTGCAACGGCGGTGTGCCACCAGCACTCGATCCGCACGCGCACGCTCGAGCGGACCCTGCGCGCTCGATGATCGGGTATCTCGAGGGCGTCGTCGTGCGCACCGGCGACGACTCGCTGGTGGTCAAAGTCGACGGCACGGGTCTCGGGCTGGAAGTCGCCGTTCCGGCGCGGGCGCGCAAGGCCCGCGGACAACCCGTGCAACTCCACACGCATACGCACATCGGCTCGGATGCGGCCATCTTGGCCGGCTTCGAGTCGCCCCAAGAGCTGGAGATGTATCGGCACCTGCTGGACGTGAACGGCGTGGGACCGCGGATGGCCGTGCGGGTGCTCTCGAGCCACCCGGTCAGTCGCATCATCCAGGCGCTCGACGACGAAGACCCGGCCCCGTTCCAGGCCGTGTCCGGCATCGGGCGCAAGCTGGCGAGCCGCGTCATCCTGGAGTTGCGCGGGAAGCTGGTGCCTGAGCCCGGGATCAGGCTCGGGCCGGCCGGGGGCGATGAGGCGCTCGACGCGCTCGTAGGACTCGGGTATACGCGCGTCGAGGCTCAGTTCGCGCTTGAGCAAATCGCCGCAACGAACCTCCGGGTGGAGGAGCGGATCGCCGCGGCCCTGCGCATCCTCGGCACGCGAGTCGCGCCGTGACCGAACGCATCGTCGCCACCGATGCCGGCGGGGAGGATGGCAGCCTCGAGACCACACTGCGGCCCGTCAGCCTCGCGGACGACGAATTCATCGGCCAGCCGCGGGTCAAGCGCGGCCTGCGCTTGATGATCGAAGCGGCACGGCAGCGCGCCGAGCCCGTCGACCACATCTTGCTCGCCGGACCACCCGGACTGGGCAAGACCACGCTGGCCAACATCATCGCCACCGAGATGGAGGGCCGGCTGCACGTCACGTCGGGACCGGCGCTCGAACGTCCGGGTGATCTCGCCGCGACGTTGAGCAGCCTGGAGCACGGCGAGGTCCTCTTCATCGATGAGATTCACCGGCTGGGCAAGACGGTCGAAGAAATTCTCTACCCAGCCATGGAGGATTTCGCGCTGGACATCGTCGTCGGCGCAGGCAAGCCGCATGCGCGCACGTATCGGCTGGACCTGCCGCGGTTCACGGTCGTCGGAGCCACGACCCGGCACGGACAGCTCACGCCGGCGCTGAGCGACCGTTTTGGCGAGTCCTATCGCCTCGACTTCTACTCGCCCGATGAGTGCGCCCAGATCGTGCTCCGCTCGGCACGCATTCTCGGCGTGCCGGTCGTGCCGGCAGGAGCCGTGGCCATTGCGCGGCGGGCGCGCGGCACGGCGCGAGTCTGCAACCGGCTGCTGCGGCGGGTACGCGACTTTGCCGAGGTCGAGGCGGACGGCGTGGTAACCGAAGCGATTGCCGAACAAGCGCTCGAGGACATGGGCGTGGATCCCGAGGGCCTGGACGGCATGGATCGACGCATCCTCACCACGATCGTCGAGTCCTACGGCGGGGGACCGGTCGGGCTCCAGTCCTTGGCCGCCACGGTTGCCGAGGAGGTCACCACGCTGGAATCCCACTATGAGCCCTACCTGTTGCAGGCCGGCTTCCTTGCACGGACGTCCCGTGGCCGCGTGGCCACGCCCAAGGCGTATGAGCACCTGGGCTTCACCACCCGCGACCCTGGAACGCAGCAGGGCTCGCTGCTCTGACGCTGCCGTGCCCCGCCTTGCCGCAACGGTGCATGGCCGGGTGCAGGGTGTCGCGTTTCGCTACTTCGCCCAGGCGCATGCTTGGCGACTCGAGTTGAGCGGCTTCGCGCGCAATCGGTTGGACGGTCACTCCGTCGAACTCTGCGCCGAGGGGAGTCAGGCGGCCCTCGATGCATGGCTCGAGCAGCTGCGGATCGGCCCCCCGGGCGCTCGCGTGGTGCGCATCGATGTCGGGTGGGCCGCGACGACCGGTGAATTCACGGGCTTTACGATTCGCTCCTAAACTAGGCAGATGCGCGCCGAGATCGATCTCACGACACGCCAAGCAGCCCCCGAGACTGAGACATACCGCAGCATGCAAATGCTCGCGTGGGTCGCGCTGCTCGGGTCGTTCATTGTCTTCGTCGCGTTGGTGGTCTTCGTGCCGCTTGGAGTCAGCGCGGTGCTGGGCCTGGTGCAAGAGGCGCGCGGCAGCCAGGCTGTCGTCATTGAGGGCACCGTGCTCTACCAACCGCCGGCGGCCGCAACGTGGCGCCAACTCGCGGCAACTGCCGACGTGCCGGAGGGAACGCGGCTGCGGACGGACGATCGGTCGCGCGCGCTGGTCAGCCTGCCTGACGGCAGCACCCTCCTGCTGTTCAACGACACCGAGCTAGCGCTGCAGCGCATGCAATTCGGGCGGTTCAATGAGCAATCACAGGACTCGGAGGTGCGGCTGTTTACCGGTCAAGTGCGCCTTGGCGTGAGCCGCCATCCGCATTCGCCGGAGCGCGAGATTGCGGTGCTGGTTGACAACGCGCGCCTAGACCTGGCCGAGGGGAGCTACCTGGTCGAGCGCCCAGTCGAAGGCCCCGGTCAGGTGGCCGTGCGCCTCGGGCGGGCCATGGTGAGCCTCGGCAGTCGCTCGGTGCGCATCATCAGTCAATCGCGGGCGGAATTCGGCACGGCCTCCGGACTCGTTGGGCCGCTGCCGATCGACCGTGACCTCATCGAAGATTCGCTCTTCGCCAGCGACATCGGCAACGGACCATGGCAAAGTCTCTTCGACACGGAGGCCGGGCCGCAGGGCCGTATTGAAGCCAGCGACGGCACGCTGCGCTTTGTGCGGCTGAGCGAAGGAACGCCGATCGACCGACACGGCGAGAGCGGCGTCATGCAACTTCTGGACCTCGACACGCGCGACCTCATGGCGCTGCGGTTGCGCCTGGAGGCACGCACGGATCTGCAAAGCCTCTCCGGCGGCGGTACCGCCGGCACCGAGTATCCGTTGATGGTTCGCTTGGTCTACGTGGACGACAATGGCAGCGAGCAAATCTGGGGCGCCGGGTTCTACTACCAGAACGATGCCGGCCTCAGCGTCAAGCTGGGTCGGCTGGTTCCCCGCGGCCAATGGGCGACGCTGGAAGTGGATGATCTCCTCGGGGCGCTGCAGCCGCCGCCTGTCAAGCTGCGCCGAATCGAGTTGCTCGGCAGCGGCTGGGAGTACGACTCCTCGATTCGCCGCGTTGAGATAACCGGGCACTGACGCCAACGTGAACGGCGTTCAGGTCCGCACCGGCGTGGATCTCATCGAGATCGAGCGCATCCGCCAGGCACATCATCGCTACGGCTCGCGGTTTCTCAACCGCATCTACACGGCTGCCGAGCAATCGAGGAGCCGCGGACGCGCCGAGGAGCTCGCCGCGCGCTTCGCGGCCAAGGAGGCCGTGTCCAAAGCGCTCGGTACGGGTATGCGCGGCGTCCTGTGGAAGGAGATCGAGATCGTGAACGACCGGCGCGGCAAGCCCCTGGTACGCCTTCACGGAGCCGCGCAGCGACGGGCGGATCACCTCGGCATCACGGATCTCGACATCAGCCTGACCCACGGCCGCGAGCAGGCCATCGCATTCGTCGTGGCTCTCATCGGCGCATGAGGCGGCCGCGGGCGGTGGTGAGGGCCGCCGGGGCAGCCTTCGACCGCGTCGTGGACGTTGCCGGGATGCGGCGTTTGGAGTCGGCGGCGGCGCCCGAGGTCGACTTGATGCATCGGGCCGGGGCCGCGCTGGCCGTCGCGGCCCAGCGTCGCCTCGGGTCACTGCGCGGGCGCGTGATCGTGGCATTGGTTGGCCCCGGCGACAATGGCGGGGATGCGCTCATCATGGTGCGCGCGCTCGCCCGCAGGGGCGCGGCCGTCATCTGCTGGGCGTCGCGCGCGCGACCCAACGATCCCCTGGTTGACGCCGCGCGCGCAGCCGGAGCGCGGTGGCGCGTATGGCAGGGCGACGCCAGACCGTTTCGCCGCGATGTCCATGCGGCTACCTGTATCGTCGACGGGCTCCTGGGCATCGGCAGCATGCCACCGCTGCGTGGTCCGGTCGCGGAAGTGCTGCGCGCGCTGCCGGCAGCTAGGGGCCAGCCGCGACTGGCGATCGACGTCCCAAGCGGCGTGGACGCCGACACCGGGCGCGCAGATCGATATGCGTTTCGCGCGACGGCGACGCTCGCGACCGGACCCATCAAGATCGGCACGGTGCTTCATCCCGGCATTGCCCATGCCGGCATCGTCGAGGCGCTCGACATCGGCCTGTCTTGTGCGATTTCCGCGTCGGGCGCAGCGCAGGTCGTCGACGCGGCGACAGTGCGGCGGCTGGCCCCCGCGCGGCCGCTGAGTGCGCACAAGGGCACGTTCGGCCGCGTGCTCATCGTCGGCGGGTCGGAGGCCTATCGCGGCGCGCCTGCCCTGGCAGCCCTCGCGGCCCAGGGCGCCGGCGCCGGCATCGTGACGGTCGCTTCCGTGGAAGCGGCGGTGGGCTCCTGCGCAGCCGTGGCACCCGCGGCCACCTTTCGGGTGCTCCCCACGAACGCGGATGGCTGCATCGGGGCGTCGGCGGATGCGGTCACGGCGCTGGGCGAACCTTCAGCGCTGCTGGTCGGTCCCGGCCTGGGCCGCAGTCGGGGCAGCGACGCTCTGGCCCGCGACCTCGCGGCCGCCGCCCGGCACGGCGTGCCGACGGTCATCGATGCCGACGGGCTCAACGCGTTCGCCGATGACGCCGCGCGATTGCGGACGCTGGGTTCGAACACGATTCTCACACCCCATCCCGGAGAAATGCGGCGCCTCCTCGGCCTCGACGGAACTCCGCGAGGAGTCGAGATGATGGAATCGACGCGCGAGCTCGCGTCGCGCAGCGGAGCGGTCGTCATCGGCAAGGGCTCGCCGACGTTCATCGCCGCGGAGGACGAGCTGCACGTGCTGGCGCGGCCGAACCCGGCGCTGGCCGCGGCGGGAACCGGTGACGTGTTGGCGGGGACGGTGGCCGCGCTGGCGGCGCAGGGCCTTGCCCCGGTTGACGCCGCGCGTCTCGGCGTTTGGCTGCACGCCCGGGCGGGTGAGCTGGCCACCGACGGCCGGGCGGCGGGAACCGCCGTCGAGAGCATCGCGCGGCACCTTGCCTCGGCGTTGGCGGAAACGATCGAACGGGGCGGCGCCCCATAGCGCGCGGGCCCCGGCGCCCGCCTATCGACTCAGCTCAGGGAAGAACCGCGATTGCGCCCGTTGCGGCCGCCGATCAGCCCGGCCCAAGCCGGTAGCCGCGGCTCGGTGCCGGCGACGAATCGCCGCATGTTGTCGATGTGCTGGGTGAACACAAAGATCGAGAGTCCCGCCGCCAGCAGTAGGTCGTAGCCCGTGATCCAACCGCCGACGGCGTAGAAGACGACCGCACTCAGCAGCGCGGCCAGGGAGCCGGTCAACGAGGCCACCGAGACGTAACGGCCGATCGCCAGCGCCGCCAGACCCACCGGAAGGGCGATTGCGGCAACGATTGGAACCATCGCCGCCAGGCCCCCGTACGACGTGACCACACCGCGCCCGCCGCGGAATCGCAAGAAGACGGACCAATTGTGACCGGCGACAGCCGCCGCTGCCGCCAACGCCGGCACGATGGATTCGTCGCCAAAGATGAGGAGGGCCGCGAGCGCGGGGAGAAACCCCTTCAGGAAGTCGCCGGCGATGACCAGCGCCGCCGGTCCCAACCCAACCGCGCGCATGACGTTCGTTGCGCCCGACCGTCGACTGCCCTGCGCGAACACGTCGATGCCGAATCCGACCCGGCACACCAGCACGCCGGTCGGGAGCGAGCCGACGACATAGGCGCCGAGCACGAGGCCGACCGCGCCTAGTATTTCGCCCACGGACATTAAGGTAGCCCCCTACCGCCGCGTGGCGTCAAGCTTGAGATGGGGCACCGCACCTGTCAACCCGCCACCTGGAACGCGCATCCGCGCAAGGCTACGACGGCCGCAGACGGATGACGATTGGCGTGCCGTCAAATCCGAATGCCTGGCGCAGCCCGTTTTCGAGATAGCGCACGTACGAGGGATGCACATTTTCGGGCCGTGCAAAGAACGTCACGAAGGACGGCGGGCTGACATCGATCTGCGTGGCGTACTTGAACCGCGCCTGGCGCCCCTTGCGGCTGGGCGGGCCCCGGCGGCCGGCCCAGGCGCGCAGGAACCGATTGAGCGGGCCCGTCGCCACGCGCGTCTGTCGGACGGCATGCACCTGCAGCCCCGCGTCGACGCTCGCCGACACGCCACGTCCGGTAAGCGCGGAGGCATGCAGGAACGGCGCCTCGGGCAGAAAGTGCAACATCCGCTGGAGGTGGTAGTCGACCTCGCCGCGACGCTCCGCGTCCGGGAGCAGATCCCATTTGTTCGCGAGCACGACGATGCCTTTGCCCGCTTCGAGCACGAGCCCGGCCACGTGCGCATCCTGCGCGGTGGGTCCCTCGTCAGCGTCGACCACCAGCATGCCGACGTCACAGCGCTGGATTGAGCGCACGGCGCGCAGCACGCTGTGGTACTCCACGCCGGAGTCGATGTGGCCGCGACGACGAATCCCCGCCGTGTCGATGAGCCGAATGGATCGGCCTTTCCACTCAAGGAGGGTATCGATGCTGTCGCGCGTCGTGCCGGGCGTCTCATGCACGAGCGCTCGTGTCTCACCCAGCAACCTGTTGAGCAGCGATGACTTGCCCACGTTGGGCCTGCCCACGATCGCCAGTCGGGGCAAGGCGTCGGATTCGCCGGCATAGGCCACGGCCGGCAGGCGTTCGGCCACGGCGTCCAACAGGTCGCCCGTCGCCGTGCCGTGCATCGCGGAAATGGCCGTCGGCTCTCCCAAGCCCAGGGCATAGAACGCGCCGGTGTCCAGCCGCAGGTCCATGTGGTCGACCTTGTTGACGACCAGCAGATGCGGCCGCCGGTGCCTGAGCACCTCACGCGCCACGATGCCGTCCAACTCCGTCACGCCGGTTTGGACATCCGTCACCACGAGCACCAGGTCGGCTTCATCGGCGGCGGCTCTGGCCTGCGCCACGGCCGCTTCGGCCACGGGCGCCGGTTCGTGCCAGGCAATGCCGGCGGTATCCACGACGGCGAACGCCCGCCCGCGCCACTCCAATTCGCCATAAATGCGATCGCGGGTGGTGCCGGGCTGCGGCTCGACCACCGCCGAGCGCTCCCCGACAAGCCGGTTGAACAGCGTCGATTTGCCGACGTTCGGCCGCCCGATCAGCGCCACGAGCGGCAGGCGGCGATCAGCGTCAGGCATCGGCCGCTCCCGTCGGCGAGGTGGCGTAGACCCCGCGCAACCGTTCCGGCAACAGCGCGGCGATTCGCCGCATGACGTCCTCGCTTATCTGCTCAAGCGCCGCCGCCTTGAGATTGCCCGTCGGTACGTCTGGCGTGAAGGCTTGACCAATATGCAAGTCGACGCGGGGACGGCCGTGAACCAACCGCGATTTGAGGTCGAGGGTTTCCGTGCCCGAAATGCCCACGGGCACAACCCGGGCGCGGCTCTTGACGGCCAAATACGCCGAGCCCGGCACCGGCGGCTGCAAGCCGCGCCCGCGACTGCGGGTGCCTTCCGGGAACATGCAGACCGTGCCGCCGTCCGCCAGGATCCGCAGGAGCATGCGCAGCGGGCGCATATCCATACCGTCGCGCCGGACCTTGACCGCGCCCCACAGATACCACAGCAGCGCCAGAATCGAGTCCCGGTAGAGTTCCTGCTTGGCGACGAAGGTCGTCGTGCGCGGAACATAGGAGCCCACCAGCAGCGGATCGAAGTTGCTCACATGATTGGCGGCCAGAATGCACGGTCCATCCGGGGGCACGTGCTCCAATCCACGGACGCGGACGTCAAATAGCAGCGGAAACATGAGAAAGTGGCCAAAGGCGTGCCCGGCGTGGTAGGCCCACATCTTTGCGCGCGTGGTGTCGGTCGTCCCCCGAGCGATATCACGCCCCATGGATCAACCCCCGCGCAGCCATCGAGGCTCTGATGGTCTGCACCACCTGGGCCGGTGTACAGGCATCGGTCGAGATGATCAAGGCGTCGGGCGCCGCCCGCAGCGGTGCAATCGACCGCTGTGAGTCGATGCGGTCACGCGCCAGCAAGCCTTCCCGAATGTCGCATAGCTCAAGCTGGCCTCCGGCGTCCCGCCGTTCGCGCCACCGGCGCTGCGCCCGGATGTCCAAGCTGGCGTCCAGATAGACCTTGAGGTCGGCATCGGGGCACACCACCGTCCCGAGATCGCGGCCGAGCGCCACAACATCGCCATCGCTGACCGCCTCGCGCTGGGGATCGAGCATGGCGGCGCGCACCTCGGGAATTCGCGAAACCAGCGACACGGTGCGATCGACCTCTGGGCTGATGAGTTCCGCCGTGATATCGCAGTCGCCGTCGAACGCCCGCGCAGCGTATCGCCCCGACGGATCCGGGGCGAAACGCAAGCGCAAGGAACTCGCAGCCGCGACGGCATCGTCCGGAGCGTCCGGATCGCCGCCGGCGCGCGCGGTCGCCAGCGCCACGGCCCGGTAGAACAGCCCGCTGTCCAGGCACAGGTAGCCAAGCGACTCGGCCAGCAGGCGCCCGACCGTTGTCTTGCCTGAACCGGCCGGGCCGTCAATCGTGACAATTGGACCCCGCGCCGCGGGAGCGCTCATGAGTGTTTGCCGCTGCGCGACGCCACGCCTGCAGTATATGGCTCGCCGGTGCGGCCTACGGTCCGCCGGGCGTCACAATCCACGACGGCCCTCCGTTTGCGCATGTGGCTCAATCCCGTGCCCGCGGGCCGTACACTCGTTGCTCTGTGAGACGACACGCCCACATCTTCCGCTGGTGCCGGGCGGGCCGGCTGGCAGAGGCTCTCGCCGGCCTGGTTGCCGTGACGGCGGTGTTGCTGGCGACCCCGCCAGGACGCGCGGCCGCGGTGAATACCGTCACCGTCCCCTTTCATCCCCAGACCACCGTTCGGCTGGAGGGCGCGGGGTGGGGCCACGGCGTGGGGATGTCGCAGTGGGGCGCTCGAGGTCGGGCGCATGCCGGGCAATCGGCAGCGGAAATCTTGCAGGCGTATTACCCGGGCACCCAAGTCGGTCAGGCCGATACCGCCGGCACGGCGATCCGGGTGCTCATCGACCGCGCGTACCGGCCGCCGGCCGTGGACGGCTCGACAGGATCATCGAACGGCCTGCCGGGCGACATCATCGGTATTGGCGGAAGCTGGCAAGTCGAGGGTGTCACCGGCCATCTGCCGGCGGGCGCCCGCCTGCGCCTGCTTGAGCAAACGGGCAGCGGTGGCATTACCGTCGGCGTAGTCAACCCCAGCGGCGTATGGATTCAGGGATTCCAGTTGCCTGATGTCCTGGTCATCAAGCCCCTTGAACCAACGACGCGCCTGCGCGCGGTGCATAAGCCCGCCCCCAAGAGCGAGCAGGTCCCGGGCGCCTATCTCGATACCTACCGCGGCTCGCTGGTGTTGCACGCTCATGAGGCCGGCCTGGTCGACACCGTGAACGTTCTGCCGATCGAGGACTACCTCCGCGGCGTGGTCCCGGCCGAAATGCCCTTGCACTGGCCTGCCGCCGCGTTGCAGGCCCAGGCAATCGCCGCTCGCGGCTATGCGCTGACCGGGCTGCGGCCGCACAACTCCATCTGGGACGTCGACGACACGCCGAACCACCAGGCCTACCGGGGCGCCAACCACGAAACGGAGTCGACCGACGCGGCTGTCGACGCCACGGCGGGACAGGTGGTGACCTACGCCGGCGAACCGGTCCGCCCGTTCTATTTCAGCACCAGCAATGGGCACACCGAGAACAACAGCGACCAGTTTGGCGGACGGCCGTTGCCCTATTTGCAGGCCCTTCCGGATGTCGATCCGTCGGGACGCCCATGGGACGCCGACTCCCCGTTCGGAACCTGGAGCACGGAGCCGTTCGCGTTGACGGTGCTGGGCGACGCGCTGCAGGCCGCGGCGGAGGTGACGCTCGGCCAGATCGAGTCCCTGGAGATACGACGCACGGACGGCGGGCGGATCGTGCGAATCCAGGTCAACGGCGCCGCCGGCTCGACGACCGTAGGCACCGGCGACATCAGGCGCGCGATCAACGAGCACGCGGCCCATATCGGATCGATTGCAAGCGCGCACTTCCGCATCGTCCTGGGCCACCCGCTCACGCGGCCGGTGGTGCCACTGAACCTGCCCAACGGGCTCTCCCGCTACTTCGAGGCCACCGGCCACAACATCCGCCACGGCTTCCTGCGCTACTTCGACACCCACGGCGGCGTCGAGACATTCGGGCTCCCCCTGACCGAGGAATTCTTCCAGGGCGGACGCACCGTGCAGTACTTCGAGAAGGCCCGCTTCGAGTACCACCCCGAGCACGCCGGCACCCGCTACGAGGTCCAGCTCGGCCTGCTGGGCGATGAGGTGACGGTCGGACGGCGGCCGTTCCCGCGCGCCCAGCCGTTCCCATCCGTGCCCGGCCACCGCTACTTTCCGGAGACCCGGCAGGCCGTGCACTACGGATTCCTGGCGTACTGGGAGTCCCAGGGCGCACTCGACCGCTTCGGATACCCGATCTCCGACGAGATGCAGGAGAACGGTCGCATCGTGCAGTACTTCCAGCGCGCCCGCTTCGAGTGGTACCCAGTGCCCGGTGAGGTCCGCCTCGGGTCCATCGGCGCCGAGCTGCTGCGCCAACGCGGGCTGCTGCCATAGGAAACCCGCGCATCCCCGCTCCGGCATTCCGGTGCCCGACTCCCTCTCCCCTGAGGGAGAGGGCTGGGGTGAGGGGTCCCCTCCGTCATTCCCGCCTCCCACTCCGTCATTCCCGCCTCCCACTCCGTCATCCCCGCCTCCCACTCCGTCATCCCCGCGAAAGCGGGAATCCAGGCCCTACCCAACTCGGAACCGCCCAGAGTTCGGGGGCGTCCCTAGCCTGGCCGCTATGCGCACGGGTCTCCCATAGTGGCTAAGATTCGAAGCGCCAGGGACCGCACCCCCGGGACCGCCCAGACGCCACGCATCGCGCCCGAGCAACAGGCCAGCATCGCCGAGCAGCGCGCGCAAGCGCATACCACTCGGCGCACGACGGTCGCGGCACTCGAAGAGTTGCTGTTCGAGCCCGTGCCGGTCCTCGACCACGGCTTTGTGCGCGTGGTCGACTACATGGGCGACGACGAGGCCATCGTGCAAGCGGCGCGCGTCTCCTACGGCCGCGGCAGCAAGCGGCGGCGGCGTGACCGCGGCCTCATTCGCTATCTCATGCGCCACTGGCACACCACGCCGTTCGAAATGTGCGAGATCAAGCTGCACGTCAAGTTGCCGATCTTCGTCGCCCGCCAGTGGATCCGGCACCGCACCGCCAGCGTCAACGAATACTCCGCCCGCTACTCCGTGCTCGATCATGAGTTCTACGTCCCGGCGCGTGACCGCCTGCAAGCGCAATCCACCCTCAACAGCCAGGGCAGCGGCGACGTGCTGAACGACGAGGAGGCCCAGCGCGTCCTCGACCTCCTCACCACCGACGCCGGCCAGGCGTACGAGCACTACGAGGAAATGCTGAACCTGGACGCCGAAGGAACGGCCCTCGATCCGGGCCGCCAGGGCCTGGCGCGCGAGCTGGCGCGGATGAACCTCTCCCTCAACTTCTACACCCAGTGGTACTGGAAGATCGACCTGCTCAACCTGCTGCACTTCGTCTGGCTGCGCTCGGACCCCCACGCCCAATACGAGATCCGCGCCTACGCCGAAGTGCTCCTCGACGTCATTCGCCGCTGGGTGCCGCTCACCTTTGACGCCTTCATGGACTACCGCGTCAACGCCGCCTCGATCTCAGGCCCCGCCCTAGCCGTCCTGCGCCGCATGCTCAACGGCGAGGCGGTGGATCAAGAATCCAGCGGCCTCGCCAACGCCGAATGGCGCGAGCTGATGAAGGTGCTCGAGCGCCCGACATGACGCCAGCCGGCATGTATGCCCGGGCCGCCATCACTTTCGTGGGCCACCGCGAAAGCTGGAGCTAGGAAATGATGGGCCCAGCATGATGAGGCGTCCGACCAAAGCCAAAGCTATCGAGCGTCTGCGGAAAGCACGGAACGCAATACCAAGACTGAAGCAGCTTCAATATGATTCGCAGGAGTTCAACAAGTGGCGTCGGGATACTCGAACGGCAATTGCCAATACATTCCCAGAATCCAACGGCCACGTTGAAGAGTTCAAGACGATTACGTTTTACCTGAGCAAGCCGCTAGTAGCTGGCGCCTATACGCGTAACGAACATCAGGCCGCATATGAAAGGGGATTGGAGGGAGCCGATTCACTTCTTGCTTCAATGACTGATGAGGTCAACGAATACTGGATAGATGAAGATCATTCGCATTCGTCTCATGCTCACAAGATTGAGCCGCCAATCACTAGTGAGGTGTTCATCGTCCACGGCCGGGACGCTGGCTCCGCGAGTACCCTGGCTAGATTCCTCGAAAAGTTAGATCTTCAGCCGATTGTTCTCGCGGAACAGCCCAGCCAAGGGCTTACAATCATCGAGAAATTCGAGCGGCATGCGCAAGTCGCATTCGCCATCGTTCTACTGACGCCGGACGACACTGGTTCGCTACAGGGTACGGACAATGCACCAAATCCACGTGCAAGACAGAACGTGATATTTGAGCTGGGATTCTTCATCGGAAAGCTTGGGCGAGATCGTGTCTGTGCCTTGACCAAAGGCGATATAGAGATTCCTTCGGACTATTCGGGGGTCGTATATGTTGAATTGGACGAGTCCGAAGGGTGGAAGCTGCCGCTTGCCCGAGAACTACGGAAGGCTGGACTGGCTGTCGATGTAAACCAGGCGCTCTAGATAATGAACGCTCATATTGACATGCAGCAAGATGAAGTAGCCGCCTTCTGCAAACGCTGGCAGATCAAGGAATTGGCGCTATTCGGATCGGTGCTGCGCGACGACTTCGGCCCTGAGAGCGACGTCGACGTGTTGGTGAGCTACCTGCCAGAAGCGCAGCACGGGCTTCTTGAGATGGTGACAATGGAGGAGGAGCTAAGTCAGTTGCTCGGACGCAAGGCAGACTTAGTCAGCCGCCGGGGCATCGAGCGGAGTCGCAACTACATCCGCCGCCGGGCGATCCTCGATTCCGCCGAGGTCATCTATGCAGCGCGATGAGAACGCCTACTTGCTGGACATGCTTCTGGAAGCGCGCGCCGCGCTTGAGATCACAGCCGGGCTCAGCTTCCGCCAATTCGAGCAAAGCAGCCTGCATTGGCGCGCAACTCTGAATGCGGTCCAGAACATCGGTGAGGCTGCAGCCAGGGTCGGTGCGGACATTCGGCAAGCTCAGCCAGAGATTCCGTGGCGCCGAATCGTCGCCTTCCGTAATCGTGTCGTCCACAAGTACTTTGACGTGGACTTAGATGTTCTCTGGCGGATCACTCAAGTGGAATTGCCGGACCTCATCACTCAGATCGAGCCGCTGATTCCAAGTGAGGAGTCGGAGTAGCGCCGCCTACCGCGCCGCCCGTAGGGGTAAATCCGCCAGTTCGTGTACAACCGCTTCGGGGCGTTCGTCGCGTTCCACCCGCGCGACGTTTTCGTAGGCGAAACGCACACGCTTGGGCCAGCTTTCATAGGTGGGTCCGGCGAAGTGCGGCGTCAGCACGACTTGATCGAACGCGGCCAGCGGCTGCCCGGCTGGAAACGGTTCTGTGTCGAACGCATCGAGTCCGGCGCCGCCCAGATGCCCGCTCTGCAGCGCGTCGACGAGCGCCTCTTCATCGATCACACCGCCCCGCGCCGTATTGATCAGGATCGCGTCCGGCTTCATTTGGGCCAGCTCGGCAGCGCCGATTAGACCGCGCGTGCTCTCCATCAGCGGCACGTGGAGCGACACGATGTCCGAGGTCTCCAGCAGCTCCGACCACGACACATAGCGAATCTGCAAGCTCTCGGTCACCTCGCGGGGGGCCTGTACCACGTCGTGATACTGGAGCTGCACGTCGAAGGGCAGCAGCCGCCGCGCGACCTGCCGGCCAATCTGCCCCAGGCCCACCAGCCCGACCGTGCGACCCTCCAGTTCGTGCGGCTCCCACTCGGTCGTCTTGGCCGCCGTCCAGCGGCCGGCGCGGGTGTCGCGGTCGATGACCGGCAGCCGCCGGAGCACCGAGAGGATGAGCAGAATCGTGTGCTCGGCCACGGCCACGGCGTTGGCGCCGCCGTTGGTCGCCACCAGTTGCCCAGCCGCCCGGCAGCGGTCGAGATCTACCGTGTCGTAGCCGGCGGAGAGCAACTGAATCAGTCGCACCCGCCCGTCTGGATCGTAGACGGCGTCTGGAAGGGGACTGAGGGGCGTGCCGATCACCACCTCGGCGCTGCGTATGGTCTCCGCGTCCTCAGCCGCCAGCGAGGCAACGTCGGCCCCGGCGTGCGGCACGTCCACCAGGTCCCAGCCGGCCGTGGCCGGCAGCAACCCATGAGTCAGGCGGCGGCAGCCTTCGCCGAACTCCTGATAAAGGGCGATTTTCATCGAGCAGTGTCTCGTGGGTGGATTTGCGGTTCTACGGTCTCGTCGCGGGCATACCCTAGCAGCCGTGGTGCGCGACCTTGGCGAGAGGTGACGAGACCCGCCCGGCCCTCGGAGGGGCGGGCGGACTCTGAGATCAGATGACCCAGAGTCGCCCCATCAGGCGACGGACGGCGGCGCGGAATAGCCTGCGGCGGCCAGCGCCGTCCGCGCCTCGGCGGCTTCGTCCCAGGGGATGGATCGATCGGCGTAGGCGATGCTGGTTTCGTGACCCTTGCCCGCCAGCAGCACCGTGTCGCAGGCGCGGGCCGCCGCGATGGCTGCCCGAATGGCGGCGGACCGATCGAGCACGATGTCAATCTGGATATCCGGCCGAACCGCTCGCGCTCCGGCGACGACGGCGTCGGCGATGGCTTGCGGGTCCTCGCTGCGCGGGTCCTCGTCGGTCACCAGAATCCAGTCCGCCAGCTCGGCGGCCGCCCGCCCCAGCAACGGCCGCTTGCTCCGATCCTGATCGCCGGCGCTGCCGAACACGGCGATCAGCCGTCCGGCGGTTTGCGGACGGAGCGCGCGCAGACAGGCCGCCAGTGCAGCCGGCGTGTGCGCAAAGTCCACGATGACGCGAAACGGCTGCCCGCAGTCCACCGGCTGCATCCGCCCGGGGACGGATGCGACGTGAGGCAGCGCCGCCATGGCGTCGTCAAGGCTGCCACAGATCGAGCCCACGCAGGCGGCGGCGGCGGCAATGTTGGCGGCATTCCACGGGCCGATGAGATTGGTGGCAACGGTCCAGCGACCCCAGGGAGAATTCAGCGTCACCTGCCCGCTTCCATCGGCGACCTCGGTCCACGAAGCCTGCACGTCGGCCGTCGGCAGCCGGCCAAACGTCATCACATCGCTGCCGGTATGCCGCGCGAATTCCGCGACGACGGGATCGTCGGCGTTGAGGATGGCGGCACGACCTCGGTCGGTGATCGGAGTTGCATCGAGCAGATCGAGCAGCCGGCGCTTGGCCCGGCGGTAGCCCTCGACGCTGCCGTGAAGGTCGAGGTGCTCGTGGGTGACGTTGGTGATCACCGCTCGGTCGAAGCTGAAGCCATCCACGCGCTGGAGCTCCAGCGCGTGGGAGGCCACTTCCAGCACGGCCCAGGCCGCGCCGCCATCCACGAGCCCGCGCAATTGCCGGGCGATCACCGTCGGCTCGGGGGTCGTCAAGCGTCCGGCAGCCGGCCGCCATTCGCCGGCCAGCCACGTTCCCACCGTGGTCATTGCGCCCGCCGGCCGCCCCTGCGCCTGGAGCATCGCGGCGATCAGGTGGCTGGTGGTCGTCTTGCCGTCGGTGCCCGTCACGCCGATCGTGCCCAGGGCGAGATCAGGCTCGCCCCAGAGGCGTCGGGCGAGCGCCGCCAGCGCCCGCCGGCCGTCGGGCACGAGCGCCAGCCCCATGTGCGCGGGCACCTCGACGGGACGCTCGGCGATCACCGCCACTGCCCCCGCGGCGACGGCCGCCGGAATGTACGCGTGGCCGTCGTCGCGCAGTCCTCGCCGCGCGACAAAGCAGGCGCCGGTGCCAACCTGGCGCGAGTCGAAGTGCAACGAGGCGACCAGCTCACGTGCCGGCTGCTTCAGTTGTGCGTCCGGACAGGCCGCCAGGAGCTCGGTGAAGGGCTGCGGCGCGGACGGCTCGTCGCGAGTCACGGCGAGGCGGCGCGGCCCCCGCGCCAAGATTGCAGCGCGTTGCGCAGGCGAAGCGCCGCACCCGTCAACAGCCACGCCCGCAGCGGTTGCAGGGTGGCGTCGAACGCGCCCGGGTAGGTCACCAAGTCGGGGTTGAATCCAAGCTTGAACCGGTGCACGCCGGCCATCGCGTCGCCCGGATCGTCGGGGTCCGCCATGCCCCACAGGTCATATCGCGCAAAGCCGTTCGCCCGGGCCCACTGCATGGCCGCCCACTGGGCGGCGTGGGGCGCCATGAGGTTGCGGTGGTGGTTGGAGGACGCGCCGAACACGTAGGCGGCAGTGCGACCCGCGCCCACGACCATCAGCGCCGCGAGCGGCGTTCCTTGATGTCGCGCCACGAGCAGCGCCGCGTGGTCGGGCCAAAACGCGCGCCACACGTGCCGGTAGTACGCCGGATGATGAATGGCAAAGCCTTCACGGCGAGCGGTAATAGCCATCAAACCCATGAAGTCCTCGAAGTCCGCGTCCTCTTCGCTGACCGCGACCTCGACGCCGCGCCGGCCGGCAAGGCGGATGTTGTAGCGCATCTTGGATCTGAAGCCGGCGAGGATGTCGGACTCGGGGCGCGTCAGGTCGACCACGGCGGTGCGCGGGATTTGCACGAACTGGCTGGACGGCCGGAATCCACGGCACGGCAGCGACTTGGCGGCCATTGCGCTGGGCGGCTCGATGCGCACGAACGAAGCGCCCTGGGCCCGCCCCACGGCGATGGCCGCACTCACAACCGCCGCCGCATCGTCGGCGGTTTCGGCCAGCGGTCCGCGGGGCACGTAGGCGACGCCGAGGCGCGGCCCGCCAGGCAACAGACGTCGGGTGCGGACAAGCACTTGGGCCCCGGCCGCGAGGTCGCCGTCAGCTCGCCGCAGCCCCAGCCGAATCGCGCGCCATCCGTAGCGCGCCTTCAGCTCTCCCCAGCGCCACGATTGCAGGAAACCGCCGTCCGGATGACCGGCGACAAGAGCTTCCCACGCGCCCTGGGACTCGACCGGGGCGACGGCGGCGGTCATGCGCGGCGCGCCACGTGGACGGCGACGGCGCCCAACCCGCGTCTGCGGAACCGCACGTCGACGAACCCGGCGGCTTCCATCTGGCTGGCCAGCTCCTCCGCCGAGGGAAAGTCGTCCACCGATTGCGGCAGCCAGTCGTAGGCCACGGCGTGGCCGCTCAGGCGCCGCCCGATCCAGGGAACCCACCGATGGAAATACAGCCGAAAGAGTTGCCGGAACAGCGGCGTGCGCACCGGCGTCATCTCCAGGATGACCAGCACGCCCCCGGGGCGCAGCACCCGCGCGAAGCTGTCCCAGGCGCGCGGCAGGCTATCCAGATTGCGCAACAAGAATGCGCTGACCACCGCGTCGACGGAGCCAGACGCCAGCGGCAGGCGGAGCGCGTCGCCCTGCACCGCACATACGCCGGCGCCGGCGCGCCGGACGCGGGCCATCCCGTGGGCCAGCATCTCGCCGGCGAAGTCGAGGGCGATGACTCGGGGAGGGTGCACCGAGCTGCGCCAGATTTCCAGTCCGAGGTCGAGTGTCCCTGCACCGGCGTCGAGAATGGTTGAGGGCCGGCCCTCAAGCGCCCGCGCCACGGCATGGCGGCGCCAGCCCCGGTCCATCCCGAAGCTCATAAGCCGGTTGAGCATGTCGTAGCGGGGCGCGATCGCATCGAACATGGGACGCGCCCACGGCGACTTGGCCATGCCGCATTATCGGCCGCGCGGGCGGCTAGCGGCGACGCTCGGTCGCCTGCCGAATAAAAGCCTCAAAGGATGCGCGCGACGGTGCGGGCCGGACACGGTCCAGGGCCGCATACGCGCGCGCGGCATAGCTCCCCGCAACGCCGGCCGCTTCGTCCACCGCGCCGGACGCTTTGATGGCGTCGAGGGCCCGCGCCACGGCGTCGTCATCGGTCGTCCGACCCGAGAGAACAGCCTGCACGGGTTCGTCAGCGCTCGGTTCGTCGCGGAGGTACAGGATGGACGGAAGAGTCACAAGCCCGGCTCGAAGATCGGTACCCACCGGCTTGCCGGTCTCCGCCACCGATCCGCTGATATCCAGAATGTCGTCGGTGATCTGAAAGGCCATCCCGAGGCTCCACCCCAAGTCGCGCAGGGCCTCGCGCTCCGACGCCGGCGCGTCGGCCAGCGCGGCGGTGGCGTCGCAGGCCAGCGCGAACAGCGAAGCCGTCTTGTGGCCGATCTTCTCCAGGTACTGCCGCCGGGCCAGATCGACGTCGCCGTCGTAGGTCGGAATCACGAACTCGCTCACCGACATGTCGTGAATGGTGGCTGCGAAAAGGCGCACGATGGCCGGTCGGTCGAGCTGAGCAACCAGATCGGCGGCCGCCGCGAAGAGGTAGTCACCGGCAAGGACCGCGATTTTCTGCGACCACATCACGTGCACGGCGGGACGCCCCCGGCGTTCCGCGGAGCTGTCGACGATGTCGTCGTGCACCAACGTGGCGGAGTGCAAAACCTCGGTGGCGGCGGCGAGCTTGGCCACGTCATGCGGCCGCCCGCCAACGATCTGGGCGGCGTGGAGCGCCAGCGCGGGCCGCAGGCGCTTGGCCGGGCCGATGAGCACTGCTTCGAGGACGTCCTCGAGCATGGGAACTTCGGGAACCCGCGTGCAGTCGCGGATGACCCGCTCGACCGCGGCAAGCTGCGGCGCGATCGGGGTTACTGGGTCGCCGGCAGCGGCCGGCGGCGAATGGTCAGGCACTGACGGCGGGGGCACCGAAGACGGTGCGCGCATTCCAGGTTGTCCTCTCCGCGAGCGAGGGTACCGAGATTCCCAGGGCCGCCGCCACTGCGGCCGCCGTGTGCGGCAGGTGCGCGGGTTCATTGCGCCGGCCCCTGAGAGGCTCCGGGGTCAAGTAGGGCGCATCGGTCTCGAGCAGCAACCGCTCGAGCGGGATCTCCGCCGCCGCGGCGCGTAGGGCGTGCTCACGACGAAACGTGACAATGCCCGACAGTGAGATGTGCAGGCCAAGGTCGGTGAACACTCGGGCATGCGCGGCGTCGCCCGCGTAGCTGTGCATGACGCCCCGGATGCCCGGCACGCCCTCCAGGACGGCGGCCACGGCGTCGAGCGCCGCGCGCGAGTGCACGACGACTGGGAGGCCAAGTTCGACCGCTAGTTCGCACTGCTCGGCAAACGCGCGCCGCTGAATATCCCGCGGCTGAAACTCGTGGTGATGGTCGAGGCCGGTTTCGCCGATGGCGCGCACGTTCGGATGCGCGGCCAGGGTACGCAGCTCTCGCTCCGCACGGCGATCCCAGCCGTCGCATTCGTGCGGATGCACGCCGACGGCGGCCAACCAGCCCTCGAAGCGCTCCGTGAGCTCGATAACCCGCCGGCTCTCCACAAGGTCGCTGGCCACGACCAGCACGTCGGCGACGCCGGCGGCGACGGCGCGGGCGTGCAGCGCGGGCAGCTCGTCGGCGAAGGCGACAGCCGCCAGATGCGCGTGGGTGTCGAAGAGCGCGGCTATGAGGCCTCGATGCGCGGGAATAGCGCCCCGCCGCCCGGGACGCGGTGTCCGGCCGGCAATCCCGTCCAGCCGCCTGCGCCCCAGTCTCCAGGCCCGGCCGGCGGCAAGCCCAGATTTTCCAGGATAGCGGTGGAGGTCCGCGGCATGGCCGGTTGGATCTGAATCGCGATGTGACGCAGCGCCTCCAGGGCGGCGCCCAACACGGTCCCGAGCCGTTCGCGCTGCCCCGGGTCCCTGGCCAGACGCCACGGCTGGGTGCGGTCGATATACCGGTTGACCGCGCTCACGAAGTCGAAGGAAGCGCCCAGCGCCAGGTGGAGCCGCCAGGCCTCATAGTGCGCCTCGACGAGTGTCCACGCCGTCTCGGCCGCCGCGCGCAGCTCGCTCTCGAGCTCCGACGGCTCTCCGGCCGGCGGAACGACACCGTCGAAGTAGCGCCCAAGCATGGACGTCGTGCGCAGCACCAGATTCCCGAGGTCGTTGCCGAGGTCGTCCTGATAGCGGCGGCCCATGTTTTCCCACTTGAAGTCGCCGTCCCGGTCGAACGGCACTTCACGCAGCAGGTAGTAGCGCAAGGCATCCGATCCATGCCGCTCGATCACGTCGGCCGGCCGCACGATGTGGCCGCTGCTCTGGCTCATTGGGGCGCCTTCGAAATCCACCCAGCCGTGGACGACGACCTGGCGGGGCAGCGGCAGACCCGCCGACATCAGCATCGCGGGCCAGTAGAGCGCATGGAACCGGACTATGTCCTTGCCGATGACGTGCGCGTCGGCCGGCCACCAGCGCCCAAAGTCGGCCTCGCCGCCGTTCTGGCCGAACCCGACGCCCGTGATGTAGTTGATCAGCGCGTCGAACCAGACATAGATCCGCTGGGCGGGGTCGTTGGGGAGCGGGATGCCCCATGTGATGGAGGCGCGCGAGATGCTGAAGTCGCGCAGACCCTCGCGAATGATTCCCAGCATCTCGTTGCGCCGCACGGCAGGGATCACGAAGTCAGGCTGGGCCTCGTAGTGGGCAGCGATGGCCTCCTGGTATTTGGACATTCGGAAGAAGTAGTTGCGCTCAGCGAGCCACTCGGGCTTTGCGCCGTGCACCGGACAGAGCCCTTCGGCCAGGTCATCGTCGGTGTAGAAGGCCTCACATGGGACGCAGTACCAGCCCTCGTACTCCCCTTCGTAGATATCGCCTTGCGCTAACACGCGAGCAAAGAATTCATTCACGGTGACGTGATGCCGCGGCTCGGTCGTCCGCACGAAGTCGTCGAACACCACGTCAACGCTGCGCCAGACGGCTTGATAGCGTTCAGCGGCCTCATCGACGTAGGTCCTGGTATCCATGCCCGCCGCGGCGGCTTGGCGGCTGACGCGCTGGCTGTTTTCATCGAGTCCGCCAAGGAAATACGCATCGACCCCGCGCAGCCGCTTGAAGCGCACGACAGCGTCGGCGGCGATCATCTCGAAGCTATGGCCCACATGCGGCTCGCCGCTGGGATAGGGAATGGCCGTGGTGAGGTAGTACTTCGACACAGGAGCTTTCGCCCGAGGCAAGTCCGCGATTCTAGCCCAGGCTCCTCAGTGCGCCTCGCGCGGGGTCGCGCGGCGCAGTCGCTGGGCCATGGCATACGCCTCGCGCCGCGGCACTTGAAGCTCACGAGCGACCGCCGCCGCGGCCTGGGCCGGCGTCGCGCCCGCCGCCAAGGCGGCCGCGACCGCGGCTTCGATATCGGTCTCCTCGGGCGCGGCGTCGGGCTCACGCCCCGCCACGTCGACGACCAGCGTGATCTCACCCCGCGCGGCGCCGTCCGCAAGGGCCTCGTGCAGCTCGGACAGCGACAGCTCGCGGATGTCTTCGTGAAGCTTGGTCAGCTCGCGGCACATCGCCGCCGGACGGTCGCCCAGCCACTCCAGCAGCTCGGCCACGCGCGCCGCGGCCCGATGCGGCGGCAGGTAGATCACCAGCGTGCGCGCGACCGCGGCCGCGCGCCGCACCAGGCGCTCGCGCCGCGGCGTCCGCTCCGGCAGGAAACCGATGAACGTGACGGGCTGCTGCGCGAACGACACCACCGACAGGGCGGTTGCGAGCGCCGAAACGCCGGGAATCGGCACCACGGAGATCCCCTCGCGGCGGACTCGCGCCACCAAGTCGGGTCCGGGATCGGCCAAGCCCGGCGTGCCGGCGTCCGTGACGAGCGCGACATCGCCCTCGCCCAAGCAGGCGACGATGGCGTCCTCGCGGCGCTCAGGACTCTCGGCGTGATATGCAATGAGCCGTGGGCTGGCGCCCAGGTGGTTGAGCAGCTTGCGCGTGCGACGGGTGTCCTCCGCCGCGACCACCGGTACCGCGGCCAGCACCCGGGCGGCGCGCGCCGTCAGGTCCTCAAGGTTGCCAATCGGCGTGGCCACGACGTAGAGCACGCCCATGGCGACAAGTGTAGGCGGTCAACCCTCGACGTGACCTGCCGGCGGCCGAGGCGTCGGGCCGCGGCGGAACCGGCGGGGCTCGCAGCCCCGCCGGTCCGACCGTCGCGCGCGACTAGGGTCGCGCCTCGTCTACCCCGCCACCGGCGGGGCGTACTTCGGCATGTTCTTGAGGGCGGTGTAAGCCGGCCGCGGATTCAGATTGCTGTCCACGATCCCAAAGGCCCATTTCTCGTCATCCGAGCCCACGACCTGCTGGAAGTTCAGGTTCCAGACGATCATGTGCGTCACATAGGGCGCTTCATCCCGCACCTTGGCAAAGGAGCGAACGAGGTAGTTCGCCTGGTCCTGTTCGGTGTTGCATCTCGCGTACCCGTAGCCTGGCGCCGGGTTGGGGGTCGTGGCCCAGCCGAACTCGGTGAGCCAGAGCGTCTTGTCCCGGAACGCCGGGCCCGCCGCGATCATATCGGCGTACAGCTGCTCGTACCGCGTGAAGAAGAAGCTGTCGTGGGTCGACCAACCGCCGCCGCACTTCGCACGGCTCGCCGCCGGGTTGTGAATCGTGTCGTCAGGCGCGTTCGGCCCGCCGTTAGGATGCACGCCCAGGAACTCGAAGTAGTTGGCGACCTCGCCGCCGTTGGCAGCCCAGAGACGCTGCAAGTAGCGGCGGTCGTCGATGGCCGTGGCCGTGTCGCCCGCCGGCGTCATGGCGCCCAAGCCCACGTAGGCGTTGGGGTCGCCGCGCTTGGCGCCGTTATATCCGTGCTTGACCAGCTCGAGGAACTCGAGGTGGCCGGTGTTGTTGGGGTCGGTGGGTCGGAGTGAGGGCCATTCACGCTGCAGGTTGGCCTCGTTCCACAGCTCGTAGGCCTGGACCCGCCCCTTGTACCGGCCGGCCAGCTCTTGCATGAAACGTCCAAAGGTCGCCGGGTCGATGGGCGGGCCGTGACCAGGCGGCGATCCCGCCGGCTTCAGGCACGGCGGCGCCTTCACGACGCTGAGGAGAATGCTCAGGCCGTTGGCCCGCATGGTGTTGACGAAGCGGTCCACGTCTGCCCAGAACCATTGGCTGGGCGGGCGTGCCTGACAGCCCGGTCCGTAGACCTCAACCTCTTCCCACGGCACCTGCTGCTTGACCCAGCCGAAGCCGGCGCCGGTGACAAGATTTGCCAGCTGCTGGTCGTCCGGTCGACGGAACTCACCCTGCATGCCGTAGCCCTGCAGGCCCTTCGGCAGCACCGTGGGCGCCGGCGCCATGCTCTCGGCTTGACCGGCGGTCACCGGGCGCTTGGCGCTCTGCGGAATGATGATGCCGTTCAGCTTCTTGATCTGGTCCGGCACGTTGAGCAGATGAGGAACTCCGACCCTGGTCCCGGGCGCCGGCACGTTGAAGATCCGCCACGCGGCGCGCTGGGCCCGCAGGACTTGGGCGCCTTGCGGGTTGCCATTGATCTCCTGCTCCTCATAGGCAATCGGCAAGCCGTAGAGGTTGATCCAGTTCGGGTTCTCCAAGAACTTGGCCTTGAGGACGGGATTCGCGTCAAGCAGCCGCAAGTGGTTTTCGATGATCTGTGAGAAGCTCGCACCCTCGTCCTCCGGCAGGACGCCGTGTGCGGGCACACCGGGCAGGTTGACGTTGAATCTGTTCGCCAAGAGGTCCATGGAGTTCAAATACGCGAACTGACTACAGCCGCCTCGGTTTGCGTAATCCGGCCGGTACTGCAACATCACCTTCTGCAACGCAAGGATCTGAAAGCCGCTGAACTCGAACTGCTGGGCAATCGGATAGCCGACATCCTGGAGATTGAGTGTGCGCACGCACGAGTACCAGTTGATCTCGCCGGTATCCACGACCGGGAATCCGTCGCTCGGGTCCGACGTATCGCCGCCCGTGATGGTGTAAAGGCAGCCGCCCTCGACCGGCGTGCCTTCATGGGGATCGCAGCCGATGGCCTGGACGGATGTGACCGCCCCGACGACCAAGAGACTGACGATGGCTACAACGAACCACTTGCGCATGCGCGGAACTCCTCGGAGGCAGACGTATACGACGGCGCCCGCTTGGGTTTCTGCCTCCCAGAGCCCGAACGTGGTTCACCGTCAAGCCGTTATGGCTGAATTTAGGCTCGATAGCGGAACCCGTCAACCCTTTTTTGGCTGTGCAACACGGCATGGCCGGGGACACTGGACGCCGCGCCTGTGGCGGTGCAGTGGCTAGACTGGCGCCACGCTAGTCACCAAGGGGCACCCGTGCGCGATATCCGGGTAGCGCTGGCGCAAATTCGCCCCCGTCTGGGCGACGTGGCGCACAACCTGGCCATCCACGTCGAGTACGCCAACCGCGCCGTGGAGGCCGGTTGCGACGTTGTCGTCTTCCCGGAACAGTCCCTGACGGGATACTTCCTGAGCGACCTGGTGGCCGAGGTTGCCGTCCCGCGCGACGACGTGAGTCTCGGGCCGATCCTGGAAGCCAGCCGCGACATCGCCATCATTTTCGGATTCATCGAGCGCACCCCCGACCATCGTTTCGTTCCGGCGGCGGCCTGTGCGCACGGGGGACAACTGCTGCATGTCCACCACAAGGTCTATCTGGTGACCTATGGATTGTTCGACGAGGCGCGCGACCTGGCGCCGGGGCGCCGGCTACGCGCCTTCGACACGCCCCATGGACGCCAGGCCATGCTCATCTGCGAGGACCTCTGGCACCCGACCAGCGCGGCGGTGGTCGCGGCGGACGGCGCGGACGTGATCTACGGACTGTCGAGCAGCCCCGGACGAGGCGTGGGCGGCAGCTCACGCGAGTTGGGGAGCGCCGAGACCTGGCACGCGCTCAACCGTCTCTACGCCCAGATGCTCGTGTGCTACGTGGTGCACGTGAACCGGGTGGGGTTCGAGGACGGGGTGAACTTTTGGGGCGGGTCGGAAGTTGTGGCGCCGGACGGCACGTGCGTGGCGCGAGCGCCCGATTTCGAGGAAGCGTTCATCGTCGCCGACCTGCCCGATAGCCGCCTGCGCCGCCAGCGAACGCGCCTGCCGTTGCGCCGGGACGAAAACATCGAGCTGGTGAGCCGCGAGTTCGCGCGCATCGCCGCGGAGCGCCGCGATGGCATCGATCACTGAAGCCCCACTGCGGAGTCGCGCCCGCCAGGGCTTGCGGCTGGACACGGCGCTTGCCGAGCAGGTGCTGGTGCGGTTCATCGCCGACGCGATCTCGAAGTTTGGCTACACCCGCGCCGTGGTGGCCACCTCGGGCGGCATCGACTCGGCCCTGACCTGCGCGCTGGCGGCGCGGGCCTTGGGCCCCGAAAACGTGCTGGCGGTCATGCTGCCCTATCGCACCAGCAACCCCGCCAGCCGGCACGACGCCGAGGCGCTGATCCAGGCCCTGGGGATCGAGTCGCAGGTCATCGACATCAGCGAAGCGGTCGATGGCTACCTCGACGAGCTCGACGGCCCCACGACACCCGTGCGCCGCGGGAACGTGATGGCGCGGACGCGCATGATCGCGACCTACGACCAGTCGGAGGCGTTCGACGCGCTGGTGGTGGGCACCAGCAACAAGACCGAGCTGCTGCTGGGCTACGGCACGTTGCACGGCGACATGGCCAGCGCCGCCAACCCAATCGGCGACCTCTACAAGACGCAGGTGCGGCAGCTGGCGGCGGCGCTGGACCTTCCCGCCGGCATCCTCGGCAAGCCTCCATCGGCGGATCTGTGGCAGGGCCAGTCCGACGAGGAAGAGCTGGGGTTCACCTACGAGATGGCGGACGAGGTGCTGTATTTGCTGATCGACGAGTGGCACACGGCGGATGAGATCGTTGCCGGCGGCTACGACGCCGCGTTCGTGGAGGAAATCCGCCAACGGGTCCAGCGCACCCAGTTCAAGCGACGACCGCCAGTGATCGCCAAGCTCTCCGACCGGACGATCGATCGAGACTTCCGCTATCCGCGCGACTGGGGACGCTAGCCGGAGACGGCGGTCTGCAAGCGGTGCCGGTGCGTCCGGCTCATCCGTATAATTCCGGAGTGACGCACTGGGCGTCCGTCCCAGACTGCACGATTTCCTGTGCCTGAATTTGTACTCCGTGAGCGCTTGGCCGCGCTCCTGCGAAACGCCCTAGCCTCCGCGCTCGCGGGCGGCGACTTGCCGCCGATGCCAGCCGCTCAGATTGGGTTGGATCGTCGCGGCGACGAGCTGGCCGACTACGCCAGCGCGGACGCACTGCGCCTTGCGCGCGTCGCCAAGATGGCGCCTCGCGCCATTGCGGAGGCAGTTGCCGCGCATATCGCGTCGGATGCGGCGATTGCCGACGTCACGGTTGCGGGTCCGGGATTCATCAATTTCCGACTCCACGACGGGTGGGTGCTTGAACAAATCGAGGCAATCGTGCAGGCCGGGGCGGCGTTCGGGCCTACGCCGGTCGCAGATCCCCAGCGGGTGCAGGTGGAGTATCTGAGCGCGAACCCCACAGGGCCGCTCACGGTCGGCGCCGGACGCATCGGCGTGGTGGGCGACGCCATCGCCCGCATGCTGGCCGCGCGCGGCCATGACGTGACGCGCGAGTATTATGTCAATGACGCGGGCCGTCAGATCGAAGTCCTTGGACAGACCGTCCGCCATCACTACGCCGCCGCCCTGGGCGCGAGCCGACCCTTCCCCGAGGACGGCTACCGGGGCGCCTACGCGGCGGAATGGGGGCAAACCATTGCCGCCGAGGACGGCGACCGCTGGCTCGACGTCAATGGACACGAAGACGCCGAGGCGTTCGAGCTGCGGTCCATCGCTATCGCGCTGGCCTCGGTGAAGCGCGACCTGGGCGACCTGGATATCGAATTCGACGTGTGGTACTCGGAGCGTGAGATGCGAGCCCGCGGCGAGGTCGCGGCCGTGCTCCAGACGCTGGCCGACACGGGACACGTGACGCACCGCGAGGGCGCCACCTGGTTCGTGGGGGGCGAGGGAACCGATGACCGCGAGAACGTGCTCGTGCGGTCGCGCGGGGACCCCACCTACTTCGCCACCGATATCGCCTATCACCAGGACAAGTTCGGCGAGCGGCAATTCGACCGCGTGATCAACATCTGGGGCGCCGACCATCAGGGGCACGTGCCCCGGATGAAGGCGGCGATGGAGGCGTTGGGCGTCGACCCGTCGCGGCTGGAGATTCTCGTGGCGCAGATGGTCGGGGTGCGCAGCGGCGATGGCTTGGCGCGCGCCGGCAAGCGCAGCGGACGCTTCGTGACGCTGCGCGAGGTGCTCGACGAGGTCGGACCCGCCGCCACGCGCTACTTCTTTCTCTCCAAGGCGATCGACAGCCAGATGGAGTTCGATCTCGAGCTCGCCAAGCGTGAGGACCCGGAAAACCCGATCTACTACATCCAGATGGCGCACGCCCGCTGCGCGGGCATTCAGCGGTCGGCGGCGGCGAGTCCTCCGACGGCGCCGCCGGACCTCACACGCCTGGGCGCCCCGGAATCGGCCCTGGTGCGGCAGCTGCTGGCCTATCCGGAGGTGATGGTCGACGCCACGGATTCGCGGGAGCCGCACCGCATTGCGCACTATTTGCTGGAACTAGCTCGGGCCTTCCACTCCTACTACAACGACCACCGCGTGGTGAGCGACGACGCCGTGCTGACGGCCGGCCGGCTGCGCTTGGTCGCGGCCGTGCGGCAGGTGCTGTCCAACGGCCTGGAGCTTCTGGGAATCGAAGCGCCGGCCCGGATGTAGGGGCGCTTCGCGAACCGCCCCCGCCGAGCCCGCCGGACCGCCTCGCAATCGAAGCGCCGGCGTGGATGGAGCGCCCTACGCGATTGCCTCGCAGTTGGCTGCGGGGACGGTTACGGTGCCTCCCTGCGTCCGCTGCACGCGCACGCAGACGGCTGGCGATCCCGAGGGCGCGCGCGCCACATCCGGCGCCGTCCCTACGACCACACCCTCCTCACCGGCATCGGATCCGGCCACGATGCGGACCGGGAGGCCGTCGACGCGAAGTTCGGTGACGATCTCCTCGGAAGGTCCCGGGGGCAGCAGCACTTCGGACTCGCCCGGCTGACGACTCCCGACGACGGACACCAACTCGTCGGCGCTGCCCCGGAACATGCGCTGCAGGGCGCGCGGCATGCGCGTGTGGCCGAAGCCCTCCGTCAGGAGGGTGGGCAGCGGCGGCGTGAGCGGGGCGTCTGACGGCAACGGCAAACCAACGATGGTTGGGGCCAGCGCCAGCTCGGATAGGGTCTCGTCGTCAGCCGATGGGGCAATGACCCCCGCGACGCGGGCCTCGACGGCGCGCTGCATCCATTCAGTGCGCAGCGGGTCGGGCGTGACGAGAATCTCGCCTCCCGTGGCCACGTCCTCCGGACGATCGCCCGACTCGATGACGCGCAAAGGCCCGACGGCGCGCCCGCCCGCACCCAGCGCGCCGGCAATGGCGACGCCTTGGCCTTCGATCACGATCGACTCGCCCGCGGTGACGCTGACGACGGTTCCCGCGAGGCGGCAGTGCAACGCAACCTCGCGCACCTCGCGCACGAATATCGCGACCCCGGTGCGCGCGCTCACGCTGGCGAGCATGCCGCGCGCCGGCGCCCGCCACTGCCGCCCAATCCCCATCCGTCCGGGCGATTCGGCGAGCAACGTGTCTTCCTCGACGATCTCGGCGCGGCTCACCGTGAGCAGCCGAGGCACGTCGGCCAACTGGGCGTTGAGCAATCGCGGCAAGTCGGCCACCGTCACCCCGGTGCGCATACGACCGCGGCCCCAGACCTGGCCCATGACCACCTCGTCACCCTCATTCACCAGGATGCGGCCCGAGCTTGGCAAGACGTGCCGCCGGCGGAGACTGCCGCTCCGCACGGTTCGCCGAATGGCGCGACTGACGTGCTCAGCCACCATGAGGCCTCGGCGGCGCGGTCCCCGTGGCGGTGGGGGGAAAGGCGTCCATCGAGCGCAGCCACTGTTGCAGGCGAGCCTGGCGCTCGTCGGGCTCGTCCGGCCAGACCAGCGGCCGTCCTCGCGCGTCGACGATCAGTCCCACCAGGCCGGCCCCGACACTTGCCTTGAGCCGCGCCGGGCGGCCGTTACCCAAACCCACGTCGAAGCGCGGCTGCGGCCAAATCCGAACCTCGGCCGGCACGCGTGCGTCCCACTGGATCACGTCGAGCGCACCGGCGCTCACTTCGCGTTCGATGCGAGCACCCGAGCTTGGCCGAACGTCAACCAGCACGGCCGGCTCGCCGGCCTTCCCGCGGCCGCGCGGGGCGACGCATACGCCCAACGGGACGAGGGCCGACTCGAAGGCAACCCGAGCGCCGGTGCGGGCCAGCGCGCCCTGCATGGCCAGGCTCGAAGCCGGATCGAGCGCCAGTTGCGTGACGCCGGCCGGCTCCAGGATGTTCACGAGCAACAGCGCGGCCTGCACCGGCCGGCCGGCGGTGCGCGCGGCGCGTCCCGTGAGGACCACCAGATCAAGCGCCTCATGATTCAGTGGGCTGCGGCCGTCTTCCGAAGCGCGCAGGGCCTGACGCGCCGCGGCCATCCACACGGCATGGGACAGCTGCAACTCCATCGAGGACGCGGCAACCGCCGCCGGGTGCGCCGAGCGATTCAAGGCGCTGAGTCGCAACGCCTGCGGAATCGGCTCCTCCGGCGCCCACTGGGCCACGCGCTCGATCGGCGTTTGCAGCGCGATGTGGTACGCCCGCGCGATGTCGTGCCCATGCCCCAGCCCCACGCTGACCGCCGCGCCGGCCTGGTAGCCAACGATGGACACGTGGTCGTCATCGAGCGACACCGCCGCCACCTCAAGATCCTGCTGGGTTGCCAGCGCCTGGGCCGCCACTTCCAACGCGGCGACGGTCGAATAGGCGGGAGCGTCGGCGACCTCCGCCGGCACGCGCCGACCGGCGAAGCGCCGGGCCTTGACGGTCTGCACCACGTCATCGAGCAGCGAGTCCGGCCCGGTCATTTCGAGCGGGACGTCCACGCTGCCACCCTGCACGGACACGGCGTGCACCGGAAACGCCTGATGGAGGCCGGTGAACGTGCGCTCATCCAGCTCGCCGCCGTAAAGGATGGCAATGACCGGTACGTAGCTCGTATCACGACCGGCCAGCCCGCCAACCAGGAGGTCGGCCATGTAGGCCAGGCCCTGCCCGTCCCGGTCCTCCGTCAGCGCTACCACCACGATGTTGGGCCGCTGCGCCGTGATGACGTCGATGGTCGCCGGGCCGTCGATCCGGTCCCGGAATTCACGCGCAGCCGTCGTGGCGCGGCCAATGACGACGAATTCACGGGCCGTGAGTTCGGCTTCGAGCGCTTCGAGATCGCGCGCGACGAGATTGCTCACCACGAAGCACGACGGCCCCGGCGCCAAGCCGCGGCCCACCGCGGCGCCCACCGGCGGCGTGCGCGGCGCCCCGTGCGGACGGGGGGAGGACTCGGGCAGGGCGTAGTAGGCCCCGGCCAGCGCTTCAGCTTCCGCCGCGGCCCGCTCGAAGCTCGGCGTCAGGTCGAAATCGGGCGCGTCCAGGGTGCTGGGCGCCCCGGCCACCGTCAGGAGACGGTACGAACCGTCTTGCCGCGCGAAGACGCCCATTCGCGTCTCCGCACCGAGCTCGACCACGGAGACGCGACCGGCAGTGCTCGGCGCCACCGCGCGCTCGTCGCTCAGCTGCATGGGGCGAGCGTAGCAATTGCCAAGGGGAGCCTCCGCGCCGAATTCAATTCGGGAATTGGCGGCGTCGGGGTCCTACCATGACGGGCAAGCGTCAGCGGCACGGCATGGAGCCCGCAGGATTCGGCCATGAAGGCGATCTCGTTCCAGTGGACCGAGGAAGTGGCGCCCTGGGAGGCGGAAACCGTCGTCTCCACGGTGGCGCACATCCAAGAGATCATGCTCGTGCTCGGCCAGCGGGCCGGCCTGAGCCTGGTGCGTGGCCAGCTTCGCCCATTCGGCACGTGGGTGATTTCTGGAGTGCCACGCGGATCGCCGTACTGGAGCACCAGCTGGTACGTCGAGCAAAGCCTGGACCGGGCCTCGGGGCAAATCTACGCGCCGAAGTTCATCAATGTGGTGCGCCACGAGCCGTGGCAGCAGGTCGGGCCCCACTATGACGTGGTGATCGTGCACGCCGATCTCCTGGATGCGCCGGAGCGCAATGCCGGCGGCACGACCGATCCCCACGTCCTGGCGGCGGCTGAGCCGAATCTCGCCGCCCTGCTCTCCATGCACCGCCTGCGGCGTATTCCCGAGCGCGATGATCGGCGGATGGCCGTGCGCCGGCTCGCGACGCGCAGCTTCGGCCAGGTGCTCGATCTGCCGGGCGAGAATCGCGCGCAGGCGGTCGATCTGGTCCACGGACGCCGCGTGTGCACCAATGTCTGCGTCATGCGGGCAGCCCCGCGCCCCGAAGACATCCTGGAACTAGCCCGCCAGGAGCATCGCTCGCGCACCGTGTTCTGCCGCGACTGCACCAACGACCTGCTCGATCAGGTCGTCGCCACCCACTTCTCGCAGAACTGAGCGACATACAACATGGCCTGTTGCCGGAAAGCAGTAGTGTGGGAACCCGGCTCGACCCTTCGGCCAGCGCCGTGATGCAGCCTGGGGTCTAAGCGAAGGTGCCTTGACGCCGGCCATGGATCGCCTGACGCCTCGCGGACGCATCAACGTGTGCAGTGACCTCGACCAGGAAACGAGTCCTCAGTCACAGGGCGCGCTCCGGATCAGAGCCACTGACCAACTCCAACGCAACAGTTCCGGCCACAAGCCCCTGATTCACGACAGACCCAAATAGACAATGGCAGCCCCAGAGTGCATATGATGTGCCTCCTCCGTCGCCTCGCAAGCAACGCGAAATCGCCACCTCCGCATCACAGCCCGCCAGCCAACACAATCTAGGGGGACGGATGGCCGATACGCAGCAACCGACCCCACCAACAGATTTCACGAGCGTAGAAATCCACAGAATCCCTACCGACCATCTCCTGTTAGATAGACAGAATCCGCGCCTTGCGCTGGAAGACGGTGATGGCATGGACCAGGAAGATTTGATTTCACTTTTGTGGAAGACAAACGCGGTCGACGAAATAGCCCTCTCAATTGCAGCTAACGGTTATTACGAAGACGAGCCGCTTCTGGTGATCCGATCAACCGAGAACACGATCCATCATTCGTCGTTCATCGTCGTAGAAGGCAACAGACGGTTAGCAGCAATAAAGATCCTTCTCGACTCCGCACTTCGAAACCGTCTGCATGCGCACGACCTTCCAGCCATCAGCAAAGAGCGCAAGCAAGAACTACAGACAATACCAGCATCACTCCATGCTGGCAGACAAGAGTTGTGGACGCATATTGGGTTTCGACACATAAACGGAGTTAAGCCGTGGGACGGTATAGGCAAATCACGATATATAGCCCACATCCACGAGGAATATGGGGTCGCCTTGACCGAGATTGCATCAAAGATTGGTGACAGGCATTCAACCGTCCGACGCCTCTATCGCGGTTATCGCGTCCTGCGACAAGCACAAACTGAAGCCGACTTTGATGTCAACAATACGTACAGCGGCAAGTTCTACTTCTCACATCTTTACACAGCACTAGACCAAAGAGAATATCAGGTATTCCTCGGTTTAGACCCAACTGACGACGTATCACACCAGCCTATCAATCACGATAAGCTCAATGCGCTACGCGAACTTATGGGCTGGCTCTTCGGAATCACAAAACTGGGGAAAGCGCCGCTCGTAGGCCGCCAAAATCCCGATCTAAATTATCTTCGCGAGGTCATTTCAATACCTCAATCCCTAGCCGCAATTCGTAACGGTTACCCTCTTGACGTCGCCCATTCAATCGCCCTTGGCGATACGCATCGATTTCGGGAATCAGTGTTCCAGGCGTCCGAAAGCCTCAAAGAAGCAATGGGAACCGTATCACTGGGTTTCAGCGGCGAAGAAGAGATTCGAACAGAGGTCGGTAAGATCCATCTCCTGGCCACCAAGCTACGCAAAGAGGTGGATGGCGCCCCCGAGACTAACCACTAGAAGCCTAAATGCTGCCGTTCCCTCCTTCGCCGGATGATCATATCGCCCTCGCCGACTGGCTGGAACTAGCCGCAATAACATCGAGGAGCTCCACGGCTCCAGCTGCGCTCCTTGAACGTGCGCTCAAGGCTTCGGCGCAATTGCCCGATCCAGACCAAGACAGCCAGATCGAAGAAGCAATTGGCGGTGTGTTTAGCGAAATCACTGATCGAACCATTGCAGCAGGCGATGCGTATCCGCTATCGGTTGCCGACGACGAAATAGAATTGAAAAACCCCTGGGAATCGTATTTGCCTTACGTATTTTGTTTGGTGCTTTCATATTTCTCGAACTTTCAAATGGCGTTCAGTGTACGACCCAGTGCATACCCTGCGCGCTGGTTTGAGCAATTGTCTCGCGATGCAGCGCAATCATACGTTTCCGGCGTCGCAGTCCGGTTTGGGTCTCCAAGGGAACCCGAGGAACTACCACGGGAGTTCGAAAAAGCTGTGGATTTTATTTGCAGGCACATTCTGATGGAGGGTCTTGGATACAAAGCTGCGTCAGTTCCAGATGACAAGGATGCAGGAATTGACATAATTGCCTGCCGGAATTTTCCCGACCGTCTTCCTGGAAAAATACTGTTGTTCGGACAGTGTGCTTCCGGCAAGCTATGGAAACAGAAGATCGATGACCTTAGGCCAGATGTCTTTATTGACGACTGGCTTCAAGAGTCGCCCAGGAGTGCCTTTCTCAAATCCTTGTTCATACCGCATCGTATTGATAGGCCCACATTCAATCATACGACCCGGCATGCGGGAATTATCTTTGACCGTTGCAGGATTGCACTATGGGCGCATTGCCTCTCAACCTCAACAATTGAAGGCGATGCAGGGCGCAAGTCCTATTTCCCGTCAGATGAGTGTCGGAACTGGGTCGCCGAGACTTTGAGTCTCAACGGCATATCAATGACTTAAGCCCTCAATCTAGCTTGTTCTGGCTTCGGGTGCCAAGTCTGACCATTTCACGAATTCACGAGTTATCACTAATTCTATCCCTTGTGTGTGATGCGTGTTCCTCGTGCTGAATTGTTCCGTCTGGAAGCAATGTCGGCGAACTAGCTCAACGATTTCGTTCGAATAGTCATAGGTGAGCACGAAATCGGTGTGGGCATCTGACAACATTTCGAACAGCCGTAGATGGTCAATCTGGTGGTGGGTGTAGAGCCGCTGACCCGCGCGCTTGCCACCGGCGGTGTAGGGCGGATCGGCAAAGACCACGCAGCCCGGAGTTCGTGCGCGTTCTTCAAGCACTGTCATAGCGTCGGTCTCGAGGAATTCGATCTTGTGGCGGTGCTTGCTGATCTCGCGCAGCCGGGACACGATTGTGTCCGGATACCAGCGAGAAGACAGCCCCTTGCCGTCCTCGCCGGACTTCAGAAAGGACGCGCCCGGGGCCAATATGCCGCCGCGGCGGGTGCGGTTGAGCACCAGGGTACGGAACCCGCGTTCAAGCAGCTGGACCGGCTGCGACCGCTCCAGCGCTTCCACGGCCTCGCGCGTGGGCTCGAAGTCTAGGATCCGCTCGCACAGTTCTGGGCCGTGGTCGCGGTGAAGCGCAGCCTTCCAAAAGGCGGCCACGTCGGGATCAAGCTCGACCAGCAGACAGCGATCGACCAAGTCCTCCATCACGGCGGTGAGCGAGACGATGGCGCCGCCGCCGAAGGGCTCGATCAGCAGTTGCGGCTTCGGATCGAGACCGCCCAGCCAGGCGCGGATGTGCGGCACCAGCCAGGTCTTGCCGCCGGGATAGCGCAGCGGGCTGCGCTGCGGAACCGACGCGACGTTGGCAGCCGGGATGGGGGAGCGCGGGAAGTCGTCCGTTGTCACGGGAGCTACGCCTTCGCCGCTTCGAGGTCCTGACGGAGCTCGCTGATGCGGTCGCGGAATTGGGCGGCCTTTTCGAATTCGAGCGCTTCGGCGGCGAGGCGCATCTTGGCTTCCAGCTGCTTGATGTGAGCCGCCAGCTCCGCCCGGCTCATGGCGTCGACGCGGCGGAAGCCCAGCTCATAGGCCGGCGCGGTCTCGGCGGCGCGCGGCAGCGCCTCGGCCTCCACCACCCGGTCGGTGAGATCGCGCAGCGCCTTAACCACCGACTGCGGTGTGATGCCGTGCTCGGCGTTGTACTGAATCTGCAAGCTGCGGCGGCGATATGTCTCGTCGATGGCCCGCTGCATGCTCGCCGTCACGATGTCGGCGTACATGATGACGCGGCCATGCAGATGCCGCGCGGCGCGCCCGATGGTCTGGATGAGGGAGGTGTCGGCGCGCAGGAATCCCTCCTTGTCGGCATCGAGGATGGCCACCAACGACACCTCGGGCAGATCGAGACCCTCGCGCAGCAGGTTGATCCCCACGACGACGTCGTACACGCCGCGCCGCAGTTCGCTGAGGATCGTGACGCGGTCCAGCGTGTCGATCTCCGAGTGCAGGTAGTGCACCTTGATGCCGATCTCCGCGAGGTATTCGGCCAGGTCTTCGGCCATGCGCTTGGTGAGCGTGGTGCACAGCACGCGCTCATGGGCTTGGACCCGCTTGTTGATCTCGCCGATCAGATCGTCGATCTGCCCCTCGGTCGGCCGAACTTCGATCGCCGGATCGACCAAGCCGGTGGGCCGCACGATTTGCTCGACCATCTGCTCGCTGTGCTCGTATTCGTACGGGCCGGGCGTGGCGGACATGAAGACGGACGACCGCATATAGGTCTCGAATTCAGCGAAGGCCAGCGGCCGGTTGTCGAACGCCGACGGCATGCGGAATCCGTAGTCGACGAGCGATTGCTTGCGGCTGCGGTCGCCGGCCAGCATGCCGCGAACCTGCGGCAGGGTGACGTGCGACTCGTCGACCACCAGCAGGAAGTCGTCCGGGAGATAGTCGAGCAGCACCCAGGGCGGCTGGCCGGGACGCCGGCCGCTCAGGTGACGGCTGTAGTTCTCGATGCCGAAGCACATGCCGGTCTCGCGGAGCATCTCCAGGTCGAAATTGGTGCGCTGGCGCAGCCGGGCGGCCTCGAGCACCTTGTCGCGCTCGTCCAGCTGGGCCGCGTATTCCGTCAACTCGTCCTCGACGGCGCGCAGCGCCTCGTTGAGGCGCTCGGCCGGGGTGACGTAGAACCGCGCGGGATAAATGGTGACGGACTCAACGTCCTCGAGAATCTCGCCCGTCAGCGGCTCGATCTTGGCGATGCGCTCCAGCTCCTCGTCGAAGAACTCGCAGCGCAGCACGAAATCGTCATAGGCCGGGTGGATCTCCACCACGTCGCCGCGCACGCGAAAGCGGCCCCGCTGGAACCCGGCGTCGTTGCGCTGGTACTGCATGCCGACGAGCCGGCGAAGCAGCCATTGCCGGTCATACGCCTGGCCGGCCGCGAGCGCCAGGCTGACCTGGCCGTAGTCCTCCGGCGAACCGATGCCGTAGATGCACGAGACCGACGCGACGATGATCACGTCGCGCCGCTCGAAGAGGGAGCGCGTGGCGGAGAGCCGCAGCTTGTCGATCTCCCAGTTGATGTCGGTTTCTTTCTCGATGTAGGTGTCGGTCCGCGCCACGTAGGCCTCGGGCTGGTAGTAGTCGTAGTAGCTGACGAAGTACTCGACGGCGTTGTGCGGGAAGAATTCGGCCAACTCTGTGGTCAACTGGGCGGCCAGCGTCTTGTTGTGCGCCAGCACCAGCGCGGGGCGCTGCACGGCGTTGATAACGTTGGCGATGGTGAAGGTCTTGCCGGAGCCGGTGACGCCCAGCAGCGTCTGACAGCGATCACCGGCGCGAATACCGTCGACGAGTTGCGCAATCGCCTTGGGCTGGTCGCCCGCCGGCCCATAGGGCGCCTCGAGCCGAAAACCGGCGGGGGCTCCAGGATTGGGCGCGATAGCCATAGTGCGGGCACAAGCGGAGAGGGGAGACGATTCTAGAATGCCGGTGGGGCGACCCGAGCGAGGGCATAGCCGCCGCCCGCCGCCTCCCGTCTATCGAGCCGCACCCTCGCCGGCGAGCGACGCGACGCTCGATGACGTGGCGCGGCGCCTCGCGGCGCACCCGGCCGTCCACGGCGCAGCCCTCTTGGGTTCCGGCCAGCGGTCGGCGCTGAACTCCGCGAGCGATATCGATCTCTTGATCGTCGTCGACGAGGATTGGGCCACCCTGCGCGGGGCCGTGACTCAGATCGACAGCCGCATGGGCGACGTGATCTTCGCCACGACGCGCGAGATCGCGGAGATCGCCGATGCAGCATCCGCCCGGGACGCCGGCGCATGGGTGGGGATGATTGCATCGCACTTGGAGTCCGCGCGGATCTTGCTTGATCGAAACGGGGACCTCGCGAGAGCACAGGTCCAGGCTCGCCAGTCCTCCGCGGCATCAGAGGCAGAGCCCGGCGCGGCCTACCGCGCGTGGAACAAGATCAACTACGACCGGCAGCACAACCGCCGGATGCTCAAGTCTGACGACCCCGCATACGCCGCAGCTCTTGATTTGCGGATGCTGTACGGCCTCGACGATGCCTTTACGGGATATTTTGCGACCCGCGGGATGCGGTGGCGGGGCGAGAAGGCCGCCGTGAGCCATCTGCGTGAGCACGATCCCGCGTTCTTGACCCTGTTTCAGCAGGCCGTAGCTGAGCAAGACCGGCCCGCGAAACTCGCGCTCTACGAGCAACTCTGTCAGCGGGCCACGGCGCCCGCCGGCGGGCTCTGGCCCGACGAGCCCACCTCCGCCCACCTGCGCGATCCTGCCGCAGCGTCACCGGAAGCACATACCGAAGCGACGGCGTTCATTGCGTCGCTGTTTGAGGATGGCTGAGCGTGGACCCTACCCACCAGCGCCAGCGACTGCCCGTGCTGCTGATCGTCAACGGGTATCCGGCATCCGGCAAAACGACCCTCGCGCGGGCGCTGTCCCGCGAGTTGCGCTGGCCGCTGGTAGTGAAGGACGTCATCAAGGAGCAATTGTTCGATCGGCTGGGAGCGACCGACTACCAGGACTCCAAGCGTCTGGGCGCCGCCGCGATCGACGTGATGTTCAGGGTGGCCGGCGAACTGCTGGCCGCCGGAGTGTCGGTGATCATCGAATCGCCGCTAGTCCCGTCCTATGACAACGCCCGCGTCCGCGCACTGGAACGCGAGACCGGTTGCCTGCCGGTCCAGGTCGTGCTCACGGGCGATCCCGGCGTGCTCTTCGAGCGCTACCGGACGCGCGCCGAGCGCGGCGAGCGCCACCCAAGCCACTTCGATCACGATCGGCTGAAGGACATGCGCGCGACGCTGCACACGCCGCATGAACCTCTCACCGTCTCCGGCGAGACCCTCACGTTCGACACGACGAGCCTGTCCGACGTCAAGGTCGCCGAGATGCGGCGGCACACCATCGCGGTCACCCGAGAGCTCTCCGTCACGACCGACCGACCAGCCGGCGCGTGAGCAACCGGCCCATCCGTCATTCCGGCGAAAAGCCTGCCCCGTACTCGATACGGGGCCGGAATCCAGGCCCGGGCTGGCACTTCGTTATCCCCCGCGCCCGAGAACGAATGTCCTAGATTCCTCGCCTGCGGCTCGGAATGACAACTGGGGGGATTCGCCGGTGGCCCGCGCTGCGTGCAGCATGGGACCAGCCGCGTAGCTCGAACCAGTCGACTAGGAATGCAGTTGCCCGTTCAGCGCCCTCTCCAGGTCGGCGAGGTATTCGGCGTAGGCGTGGCGGCCCGTCGGTGTCGCCTGAACCCATGTCCGCGGCTTGACTCCCTGGAACTCCTTGGTGATGGCGAGATAGTCGGCGTCCTCGAGCCTTCGCAGATGGATGGTCAGGTTGCCGCCCGTCAGGTTGAGCGTCTTCTGAATGAAGCCGTACGCGAGCCGATCCGTGTCGGGCTGCATGACCAGCAGCGTCATGATTCGCAAGCGGGTCGCCTGGTGGATGGTCTCGTTGAGGACGGTGGCCTCGTCGGTCAAAGGACGCCGCTCCTGCGTATCCAGGCCGTGCCCAGCGCAACCACCGTGAGCGTCGCCACCGCCGACACCGCCAGGGCCGCGTCGCCCAGGAGATAGCTGGGTACGTAGAACGCCGCCGCGAAGCCTGCACCCACCACCGCTATCGCGGGGCGGTGCATGATGCCGAACAAGACATGTCCGAGAGCCACGATGCCCACCGTGACGCGCGGTATGGCGGCGCCGGCGGCGCCCGTCGCCCACAAGCCCGCAGCCGCCGGAAGCAGGAACGCCGCCGCCATCACCGCGAGCCAGAACAGAAACACCCTGATCCCAGCGCTGCGAGCGGCGGGCCCGACCGCGTTTTCCTTACCCGCGCGGTGACCGATGCGGGCACTGCCCAGCATCCCAGCCGCCGCCAGGCCGCCCCACAACGGCCCGGGAAACCATGGGGTGCGCGCCGCAAAGTCAGCCGCCAGGGTCGCGACGGCGAACTGCGAGAAGTAGCCCAGGGCGACTATGGCGCCCCAAAGGAGCAGGATCGTCGCCGTCCCCGCCACGTACATCGAACTCCGCGCCCGGTCCAGCGTCGCGTGCACGGCGCTCCAACTCTCGTCGGGTGTGAGCGCGGCCGTGTCGGATTCTGACCCTTGCATTGTGTACCTGCCTATCGTCATGGGGCCGCTCGCCGACCCTGGGTTTGTAACACAAACTAGTTTATACCGCCTACTAACCCGATGCAAGCGGCTTGGCGTCCCCTCCTACGGGATGCGACCCCGGCGTCACGCCGCCGAATGGGGGCAGTGGCTTATGAGCCGCAACCAGAAGCGCCCGCGCTTGCCGGTGCTGCTGATCGTCAGGCAGTAGCCGGGAGGGCGTAAGACGACGCTCGCAAGGGCGTATCCCAGGCTGCGCGCAGCCACCGCGATCGCCTGCACGTCCGTCATTCCGGCGGACGCCGGAATCCAGGCCCGCAACCGTCCGTCCTTCGGCTAGGAGGCGGCTTCCGTCAGCACCTCGCACAGCCGCCGCGCGATGAACTCCGGCTCGCCGGGTTGCAGGTTGGCCGAGTAGGCCTCCAGCAGGTCGCGCGCGGGATCGACGCGGACGTAGATGGCCGGATCGCCGACCAGGAGCGCGTCGCCAATGGCCTGCACGTCGGGTCCCGTCCAGCCGGGCTCGAATCCGACAACCGCGGTCGGCACGAAGTAGCGGTCGTCGTCGAATTCGACAGTCGCGCGCACGCCGTCGATCTCGCCCACGTCGTCGACGATGATCTCGACCAGCTCGCGGAACTCCCGCATCATCTCCGCCTCGTCGCTGTCCATGTAGCTGCGCAGCGCGGCGTACAGGCCCACCATCTCCTCTTTGGCCACCTTGGACGGGCGGCCTATGGCGTGGTTTGGGCTGCTGTTGAGGTGGGCCGCCTCAATGAGGTGGCCGCGTCCGTAGAGCAGTCCGGTCGCCTGGGGACCGCGGATCACCTTGCCGCCGCTCATGGTGACCAGATCGGCGCCCTCGCGGATGAAGCGCGTCAGGTTGTCGCACGGCGGCACTGTCATGGCCGCATCCACGATCACCGGAATACCGCGCCCGTGGGCGATTTCGGCCACCTGCGGCAACGTCAGACCGCCGCGCGGATTCCCCGGTGCGATGAGAAACGCCACCGCCGCCGTGCGCTCGGTGAGTGCGGCCGCGAGCTCCTCGGGAAGGCACGACGACACGTTGCCGATCTCGACCAGCCGCGCTCCGGTGAAGCTGTACATGTGGCTATAGGGTCCGCGATGGATCTTCTGGATGACCATCTCGTCCTTGAGGCCCGTCGTGTCCGGCAGGCGCCGAATGGCCGCGAGGTCGGTGCCCGTAATGCACGCGGCGAGCGAGAGGACCATCCCGGCGGCCGCCCCGGCAACGACCATGCCCGCTTCGGCGCCGGTGACCTCGGCGATGTAGGCGCCGATGCGGCGGTTGAGCGTCTCGACCGATACGAACGCCCGCCCCGCCTCGGCCATCGCCTCCAGCGTGTCCGGCCGCATCAGCGAGCCGCCGTAGTTGGTGGTGGGCCCGCCGGCGTGGATCACGAGTGGCACGCCCAGTTCGGCGTAGACGCGGTTCGGCAATCGCGTGCGGTGCATGATGTTTCCCGGTGACTCGGCCGGTGCGTGTATAGCACGCTCGCACCGCCGCCAAGCCGCTATGCTTCACGGCACGCATGCGTCGCCCAATACGAGTGATCCAGCGATGAGCCGCGGGATTCGCCGAGGTTCTCTGCCTCGGTGCGCCGCGGCTCCGACGGCATGAACCAGCCGCCGCGGCTAATGATCCCTGGGCCGATCGATCTCGAGCCTGACGTGCTGGAGGCGCTCGCCGGGCAGGTGGTCCCGCACTACGGCGACGCCTGGGTGGCGGCCTACCGCCGGCTGCGGCAGAACCTGCTGGCCATTGGAGAGAGCGCCGGCGACGCCTTCGTGCTCGCCGGTACCGGCATCGTGGGACTGGATGCCGCCATCGGCACGGCGGTGCCAACCGGCGGGCATCTCATCGTGGTCGACAACGGTTTCTTCTCCGGCCGCATGCAAGAGATCGCCGAGGGCTACGGCGTCGTCACCCACATCCTGCGCACGGCCCGCGGCAATCCGGTGCGGCCGGATGAACTCGCCGCCTTCATGCAGGCGCACCCGGAAGCCAAGGTCGTGGGCCTGACCCACGGCGAGACGGCAACCGGCGTGCTCAACGACCTGGAGTCGCTGGCGCGCGTGGTGGAGGACGCCGGCCGGTTTCTCATCGTCGACGCGGTATCGACCTTCGGCGCGGCGCGCTTGGCGGTGGACGCTTGGGGCATCGGCATCTGCTGCACCGCTTCGCAGAAGGCCCTGGAGTCGCCTCCGGGCGTGGCGCCGGTCATCGTCAATCCGAAAGCGTGGGAGTTTCTGGAGTCAAGCGGCGCTGCGCACCACGGGCTCTACAGCGACCTGCGCGTGTGGCGCCGCTACGCCACCGAGATGGCCGACTTCCACCCCCAACCGGCCACGATGCCCGTCAACGTCATCGCCGCGCTGACCGTCGCAACCGATCGCATCCTGGCGGAGGGACTGGAGCAGCGGTATCAGCGATATCGGGCAACCGCTGCCCGGGTGCGGGCGCGGGCGCGCGCCGCCGGCTGTGAGCCGCTGGCGGCGGATGAGTGGGCTTCGCCCACCGTCACGGCCCTGCGTCCACCGCCGGGCATTGCCGCGGACGACGTCGTGGCGACCGTTCGCGAGCGCGTGAACATTCAACTCGGGAGCGGGATTGCGGATCTCGCGGGAAAGGTGTTTCGCGTGGGGCACATGGGGCTCTCGGGAACCGACGCCTACCTCGACGATCTCTTCGGCGTGCTGGAAGCACTGTCGTACGGGCAGGCGCACGCAGCATCGTAGGCGCCCCGACGCGCCACCCGGATTGACGCAATTGGCATTGACACACGGCGACCGCCCGCCGTAGTCTCAATCTTGCTGGAAAGGTGACGACTGGGACGAGTACCCGTCGGAAGCCGCGTTAGAGAGCCGGACCTCGCGCTGCAAGTCCGGTCGCGGCAACGACGGCGAATGGCCCCACGAGCCGCGGACCCAACGGGCATGCCCAAGTAGGCTCCGCCGGAAGCCCTCCGTTAGCACAGGGCAGGATATCGAGCGCAAGCTCCGTATCTGCAAAGGGGTGCGTACGCACCCGAAGCAGGGTGGCACCGCGAAGGCATGAGCCTCTCGCCCCTCAGGCGAGAGGTTTTTTCGTGTCCCGAGTTGGCGCCGGAAGGAGGGATCGAATGGGCATGACGCAACTGGTGGACGCGCCCACGGATCAGCGCGCCTGGGCCCTCGACCAGCTTTCCCTGGGCCGCGCGGTACCGATATTCGACGAGGTCCCGGGTGACCTGGACACGCCGGTCTCGGTGTTCCTCAAGCTGCGGGCCGACGATCCCGCGTTTCTGCTCGAAAGCGTGGAAGGCGGCGAGCAGGTGGCGCGGTATTCATTCGTGGGCGCGCGGCCGGCGCGCCGCCTCAGCTTTCGCGATGGCCAGGCAATCTTCAGCGACGCCGGCGGCGAGACCCAGAGGCAGACCTACACCGATCCGCTCGACCTGGTGGCGCAGATGCTGGATGAGGCGAACGTCGCCGCCAATCCCCAGTTACCCCGATTTCAAGGCGGCGCCGTGGGATACCTGGCCTATGACGCCGCGGCCAGCTTCGAGCAGCTGCCGGTACCAGCGCCGGACCCGTTGGGCGTGCCCGACGGGATGTTCATGCTGTGCGAGGAGCTGGTGATCTTCGATCACGTCCGCGACGTCATGCAGCTCGTCACAGTGGCCCGTCCGCGCCCCGACCCGGCAGCGGGCTACGCCGCGGCGCGCCACCGGCTCAGATCGCTCGCCGAGCGCATCGCGGGCGCGACGCCCGCAACGAGCCGGGAAACCACTCCGCCAAGCAACGGCCACGTGGCCATGAGCATGTCGCAGTCCGAATTCATGCAGGCCGTGGAACGGGCGAAGGCATACATCTCCGCGGGCGACATCATCCAGACCGTGCCGTCCCTGCGCCTGAGCCGGAAGCTCAGCGTGGACCCCATCGAGGTCTATCGGGCGTTGCGGCGCATCAATCCGTCGCCGTATATGTTCTACCTCGACTTCGGCGACATGCAGCTCGCGGGCGCGTCGCCCGAGATGATGGTGCGGTACGAAGACGGCCAGGTGCGCACGCGCCCCATCGCCGGCACCCGGCCTCGGGGCGCAGACGACGACGCCGATGCGGCGCTGGCGCGCGAGCTCATCGAGGACCCGAAGGAACGCGCCGAGCACGTGATGCTCGTAGACCTGGGACGCAACGACGTCGGCCGGGTGTCGGTGTCGGGCTCGGTCGCGGTGGACAATTTCATGAGCATCGAGCGGTACTCGCACGTGATGCACATCGTGAGCGACGTGACGGGCACGCTCGCGCCCGGCCGCACGGGCCTGGACGCGCTCCGCGCGTGCTTCCCGGCAGGGACGCTCTCGGGCGCGCCCAAGATTCGGGCGATGGAGATCATCGCCGAGCTCGAAAATCTGCGGCGCGGGCCGTACGGCGGCGCCGTCGGCTACGTGAGCTACTCGGGCGACGTGGACACGGCCATCACCATCCGCACGATGGTCGTCCGCGACGGCGTGGCATATGTGCAAGCCGGCGCCGGGATCGTGGCCGACTCCGTGCCCGAGCAGGAATTCCACGAGTGCCTCAACAAAGCACGGGCGCTGTTGCGGGCGATCGAGATCGCGGAGGAGGCTGGCAATGCTGCTCGTGCTCGATAACTACGACTCATTCACCTACAACCTGGTGCAGTTCCTCGGCGTGATCACGGATGACATCGACGTCCACCGCAATGACGCGCTGAGCGTGGCTGATATCGAGGCCAAGGCTCCGGAGGCAATCGTGGTCTCCCCGGGTCCCTGCACGCCGGCCGAGGCCGGCATCTCGGTTGACCTGATCGCCACCCTGGGGCCGCGCATCCCCACGCTGGGGGTGTGCCTGGGCCACCAAGCCGTGGGCGCGGCGTTCGGGGGCCGCATCGTACGGGCGCCGAAGCTGATGCACGGCAAGACGTCACCGATTCACCACGACGGGGCGGAACTGTTCGAGGGCTTGCCGGACCCATTTACGGCCACGCGCTATCACTCCCTCATCATCGAGGAGGAGAGCCTGCCGGCGGAGCTTTACGTGACGGCTCGCACTCCGGATGGGACTATCATGGGAGTGCGGCATCACACCCACCCGATATTCGGCGTGCAATTTCACCCGGAGTCGATTCTCACGTCGGTGGGGCCTGATTTGCTCCGAAACTTCGTCAAGCTGGCCGGCATGCGAACGCTCCCATGATCGTCGGCGCGATCCAGACGGTGGTCGACGGGCGCCCGCTACAGCGCGTCACGGCGCGCGAGGTGATGGAAGCCGTGCTAACCGGCCAGGTCACGCCGGCGCAGTTCGGCGCCCTCGTCACCGCGCTGCGGATGAAGGGCGAGACGGCGGACGAGATCGCCGGCTTCCTGGAGAGCATGCGGGCGCATGCCACGCGGGTGGAGCTGGACGACCTGCCGGCCGTCGACGCGTGCGGCACCGGCGGCCGCGGGGTCAGCTGGTTCAACGTGACGACGACGGCCGCGCTGATTGCCGCTGGCGCCGGGGCGAAGGTCGCCAAGCACGGCAACCGCTCGTTCACCCGCAAGAGCGGCAGCGCCGACGTGCTGGAGGCCCTCGGGGTTCAACTCGCCGTCCCGCCGGCGGTCGTGGCGCAGTGCGTGCGCGAGGCCGGGATGGGCTTCATGTTCGCGCAGGCCTTTCACCCCAGCATGAAATTCGCGGCGCCGCTGCGGCGTGAGATCGGCACCCGCACCGTATTCAACCTCCTCGGCCCCCTCACGAATCCCGCCGGCGTGCGGCGGCAGCTGCTGGGCGTGGCCGACCCCGCGCTGACGACGATCATGGCCGACGCCCTGCGCCAGATGAACGCCGTGCGCGTGCTCGTCGTCGCCGGGCATGAGGGCGCGGACGAGATCACCCTCGACGGCCCCACGCAGGTGACTGAATTGCGCGACGGCGCGATATCGTCCTACACCATCAGCGCGGAGGATCTGGGGCTGGCGGCAGGCGACCGGGCAAGCTTGGCCGGTGGCGCGCCGGATGAGAACGCAGCCACCACTCGCGGCATCCTCGACGGCAACGACCGCGGCCCGCGGCGCAATCTTGCGTTGGCGAACGCGGCCGGCGTGTTGCTGGCGGCGGGGGTTGCCGCGTCCTGGCGTGACGGCGTCGAACGCGCCGCAACCGCCATTGACAGCGGCGCGGCGACGCGGTGCCTCGAACGCCTGGTCGCCATATCGAACCACTCCACCAGCAGCTAAATGACAATTCTGGACGAGATCGTCGAGCACAAGCGCCACGAGGTGGCGCAGGCGGCGGCGACCGTGCCGCTAGGAGAGATGCGCCGCCGCGGCGAATCGCCGCGAACCCGGCGGTCGCTCCGGCACGCGCTGGATATCGACGCGGTCGTCGTCATCGCTGAAATCAAGCGTGCATCGCCAACCGCGGGAGTGTTGGTGGAGAACTTGGACCCAGCCGACCAGGCCGCCGACTACGCCGCCAACGGGGCGGCCGCCATTTCGGTGCTGACGGACCGGAAGTATTTTCGCGGGTCGCTGAGCGACTTGCAGGAAGCCCGCGGCGCTTGCGAGCTGCCGGTGATCCGCAAGGAGTTCATCGTCGACGCGTATCAACTCTACGAGTCGGCGGCCGCCGGCGCCGACGCCGTGCTGCTCATTGTCGGGCTGACGCCGGAGCAGGATTTGGAAGAGGACCTTGTCCTCGTCCACGAGCTCGGTATGGAGGCGTTGGTCGAGGCGCACGTCGAGGAGGAAGTGGAGCAGGCGCTGGTTGCCGGCGCACGAATCGTGGGCATCAACAATCGCGATCTGCGTTCGTTCAAGACCGACCTCGCGGTCACTGAGCGCCTCTGCGCCATGATTCCGGACGACATCACCATCGTGAGCGAGAGCGGCGTGCGAACCCCGGCCGATGTCCGGCGGCTGGCCGCCGGCGGCGTGAGCGCCGTCCTCATCGGCGAATCGATCATGACGGCGCCCGACGCCGGCGCGCAGTTGCGGCAACTCGTGGCCGCCGGAGCGGCGAGCTAGGCCGTGCTGGTCAAGATATGCGGGCTGCTCCAACCCGATGACGCCGCCGCGGCCGCCGCGGCGGGGGCCGACATGCTCGGCGTGATTTTCGCGCCTGCCTGGCGTCGACGCTCCCTGGCCGAGGCGCAGCGAATCTTCGCCGCGGCGCCGTCGGGCCCTGAGCGGGTGGGCGTTTTCGTCAACGCGCCGCTGGCGGAGGTGGAGGAGGTCGCCCGCGCATGCGATCTTGATCGCGTGCAGCTGGCCGGCAGGGAAGACCCGGACTATTGCGCCGCTCTGGGATCGCGTACCGTCAAGGTCCTGCGACTGCCGCGCGACGAGGCGATCGTGCCCGACTTCGACGTCACGCTCTTCCATCTCGATACGGCCCACGACACGCGAGCCGGCGGTACGGGGATTTCCTGGGACTACGCCATGGCGCGCTGCGTGACCCGCGAGCATCCGGCGATGCTGGCCGGCGGGCTCACGCCGGAGAATGTCGCGACGGCCATCGCCGCCGCGCGACCGTTTGGCGTGGACGCGAGCAGCGGCGTCGAGACCGATCGCGCCAAGGACCCGGACAAGATCGCGGCGTTCGTCCGGCGCGCGCGCGCAGCGTTCGCCGCGCTGGAAGCGGCGGCCTAGCGATGCGGCGGCGGCTCGCCGCGGCGCTGCTGCTGACGGGCGCGCTGGCGTGCGGCTGCACGCAAGGCTTCGTGCTCGAAGGCGGCGAGCGGCCGGCCGCCGAGCTCACCGAAGCGAAATTTGTGTTCGGCGAGGGCCAGACCGAGATCGAGATGCGGCCGGCGCCAACGAGCCTGGAGCCAACGCCGACTCCCGAGCCAACGGCATCCCCAACCGAAACGCCCGCGCCGACGCCCCGTCCGACTGCCTCGCCGGCACCCGCGCCCGCTGACCGCTCGTCAACGCCGGTTTTGACATTCGAGGCAACGACGCAGCCAACGACTCCCCCCGTGACGACTGGCGCAGCGCCCGAGGGAACGCCGCCCCCGGCGGCAACCACCGCGGCGGCGCCGGTCGACATGGAAGCTATCGCGGCCAATCTGCTGGCGTCCTCGATCGCCATCCCGAACGTCGAAGTGGATCCCGGCCTCGAGACCTTCGAAGAGACGTCGGACCCCAGCCTGGTCTTCGCGCCAGATGTCTTCGCCGGCATCGATATCGTCAGCTTTGCCGCCAAGTTCAGCGGGCGCCAGCCGGAGTCGGGAGCGCTGAGCGAGCGGCAGCGGCTGGTCCAGCTGGTGCAGTTCGTCTTCGTGCACGGCAGCGCCGAGACGGCGGCGTCGTTCTATGAATTCCTCAGCTCCAACTTCATTAGCAGCTCCGCCGCCACCCGAGTTGAGGCTATGCAAGAGCCCTATCCCGACCTCGATTCGTCATTGACCGGGTTTGGCAACGTGCCCCAGATCGCGGACGAGGTGAACCTTGCCGTCCTCGAAATGAACCCGAACCTGGCGGAGGGCTCGCCGTCCAGCGGTCCGGCGGTGCCGACGATCTACTACATCGTGCTGCGGCAAGGCCGCATGACTGCTGTCCTCGAGATTGTCTACCTGCTCGAACAAGATCCGAGCGACGTGCTGCTCATCGGCAATGTGCTGGTGACCCGAATCCCGCCAGAGTTGCGCACGAGCGAGGGACCTTGACGACCACCATCGACACTCATCTGCCCGATGCCGCCGGCTACTTTGGGCCCTGGGGCGGTCGCTACGTGCCCGAGACCCTGGTGCCGGCGCTCGAGGACCTTGACCACGCCTTCACACGCCTGCGCGACGACCACGCCTTCCAAACCGAGCTGCGGCGCCTCTTGCACCACTACGCCGGCCGGCCGACGCCTATCTACGAGGCTCGCCGGCTGCATGAGGAACTCGGCGGGGCACGGATATGGCTCAAGCGCGAGGACTTGGCGCACACCGGGGCGCACAAGATCAACAACGCATTGGGTCAAGGGTTGCTGGCGGTGCGCAGCGGCAAGCAACGGGTCATCGCCGAGACGGGCGCCGGCCAGCACGGTGTGGCCACCGCGACCGTGTGCGCCATGTTCGGGCTGGAATGCGTGGTGTACATGGGCGAGGAGGACGTGCGGCGCCAAGCGCTCAACGTGGTGCGCATGCGGATGCTCGGCGCCGAGGTCGTGCCGGTGACCTCCGGCAGCCGCACCTTGAAAGACGCCATCAACGAGGCGCTGCGCGACTGGGTGACGCACGTGGAGACGACCTTCTACCTGTTTGGATCGGCCACCGGCCCCCATCCCTACCCCCTGATCGTGCGCGAGTTTCAGAAGGTGATCGGCATCGAGGCCCGCGCCCAGATGCTGGAGCTGACCGGCCGCTTGCCCGACATGGTTGTGGCGTGCGTGAACGGGGGCAGCAACGCCATCGGCATCTTCCATCCGTTCGTCGATGACGCGGTCGGCTTTGTTGGGGTGGAAGCGGGCGGCGCTGGCCCGGCCGCGACCGCCGCCACGTTGGAAAGCGGCGTGCCAGGCATCCTGCACGGGGCGATCAGCTATCTGTTGCAGGACGAGGACGGTCAAGTCGCGGCCACGCACAGCATCGCCGCCGGTCTGGACTATCCGGGCGTAGGGCCGGAGCACGCCTATCTGCGGGACACCGGTCGCGCGACCTACGTCTCGGTAACCGACGATCAAGCCCTGGACGCCCTGCAGACGCTGGCGCGTCAGGAGGGCATCATTCCCGCGCTGGAGTCCGCGCACGCCGTGGCCCATGCCATCGAGCTGGCGCCGACGCTGCCGCCCGACGCCTCGATCCTGGTGAATCTCTCTGGGCGAGGCGACAAAGATATGGACACTGTGGTCAGCGCGCTAGGGGCTGCTGGTTGAGCCGCATCTCCACGGCGTTCAGCGACGCCGCCTCGGACGATCGTCTCTTGATCGCGCCCTACGTCGCGCTGGGGTATCCGGACATGGCGACCTCGGTTGAGCTGGCGCGGGCGTACCTCGACGCCGGCGCGGGGATGCTGGAGTTGGGGGTGCCGTTCAGCGACCCGATCGCCGACGGACCCACCATCCAACGGGCGACGCAGCGCGCGCTGGCGGAAGGGGCAACCCTTACCGAGTGTCTGGACGCCGCCGCCACGATTCGAGCCGCGACCGACGCGCCACTGGTGCTGATGGGGTATGCAAACCCATTCCTCCAATGGGGGTACAAGGGTCTGGCGCGCGACCTGCAACGTGTCGGCGTCGACGGCCTGATCGTTCCCGACCTGCTGCCGGAGGCCAATGACGAGCTGGCGTCGGCCTGCGCCGCGCACGGCCTGGACGTGATTTCGCTGGTGGCGCCGACGACCCCCGCCGAGCGGATCGGCCGCGTGGCCGAGCGGGGCAGCGGGTTCCTCTATTGCGTGAGCCTCACGGGCGTGACCGGCCGCCGCGAAGACCTTCAAGTGGGGCTTTCGACGTTCCTGGGGCGCGTGGGTGAGGCCGCCGCGCTGCCCCGAGCGGTCGGTTTTGGCATTTCCACCCCGGCCCACGTGCGGGCGCTGTGCGGACAGGCCGAGGCGGCGATCATGGCCAGCGCGCTGATCGACATCTTCGACGCCTCGCCTCCGGCGGAGGCCGTGTCGCGTTCGGCCGCGCACGTGCGTGCGATGGTGGACGCCGCCGCATGCACCTGATCGGGCTGATTCTCGGCGGAGTGGCGCTGCTCTGGGCGATGGTGACGGCCCACACGGCCTGGCGCCTGACGCATCCGCCGCGTGGCTGGCGCCCCCACGACTGGCAGCCGTCCGATCTTCCACTGCGCAGCGTCACGGTCGAGGCCGACGATGGCGTGCGGCTGCGCGCCTGGGTGGCGCCGCGCGCCGACGCCCCGGCCACGGTGATCTGCGTGCATGGTTGGGGCACCAACCACACCGAAATGGAGTGGCGGGCCGGACGCTTGCATCGCGCGGGCTACTCCGTGGTGCTGTTCGATTTCCGCGCCTGCGGTGAGTCGGCGGGCGACATGTGCAGCGCCGGCGTGCATGAAATGCTCGACTTGCGCGCAACCGTGGACATGGCGGCCACGGACTCGTCGCTGAACGGCGCCCCCATCTTCATTCTCGCCAACTCCATGGGCGCCGCGGTCTCGATTACCGTGGCGGCGAGTGACACCAGGATTCGAGCGATCTTCAGCGACGCGGCGTACGCATCCCTGGAGAGCGCCACCGCCTGGGGCTTCAAGTCCTTCACCGGCCTGCCGCCGTGGCCGTTCAAGCGGGGGGTGACGTGGCTCGTCGAGCGCCTGACCGCTGCGCGAATGCGCGATCTCGCGGTGATCGAGTCCATCGCCAGCCTGAGTCCGCGGCCGGTGCTGCTTGCGCACGGCACGGATGATCCACTGGTCTCCCCGCACGATGCCGAAGCCCTCTTCGCGCGCGCCGGCGACCCCAAGGAACTCTGGCGCGTTCCGGGCGCAGGCCACGTGGTGGCGGAATTCGTGCCGCCCGAGGTCTACGACGCCCGCGTCACCGGCTTGTTCACGCGGGCGCTGGAAGAACCGGCGGCTCCAGGACCATAACTTCAAGCGCGTCCGGCAGAAGGTCGGGCGCGAGGTCGAGTTGGGACGACGCCACCCTTCGAACCGTGCGCCCGGTCAAGAAGCCGCTGTGCTCCAATGTGGCGATTGGCAGGGGCATCTCGCGCTCCGCCGGGCGGTAGTGCATGGGAATGGCGGCGCGTGGAGCGATCTGATCGATGACCTCCGCGGCCCCGGCGCCATCGAGCGTGAAGTGGCCTCCGACGGGAACGCAGACGACGTCGTGGCCTCTGGTCTGCGCAATGAGATTCGCGTCCAGCACATGGCCGAGGTCCCCGAGGTGCAAGACGCGGACGCCGCCAAGGGTCACCGAGAGCAGCGCCGTGCGACCACGGGCGGCCCCTTGCACGTCATCGTGATAGCCGCCGGCGATCACCGTCACGGTCACGTCGCCGCATCGAACCTCACCGGCGTGCCACACATCGGCGCTCACTCCGCGGACGACTTTGGGGCGCCCAGGCGCCAGCTGCACATTTGCATGATCGGCGTGCTCATGGCTGACGAGCACCAGATCGATGTCCGGCAACGCCGGCGCGGGATAGCCCAGGACGTCGTTGAGCGGATCGACCAGCACGTGGACGCCCATGGGGCTCCGCAAGAGAAAGCACGCGTGTCCCAGCCAACGGAGAATGGCTGCCGACTCAGGCGCCATTGGGCCAATCGTCGGCGACGCGGCTGCGGCCTTCGAGCGCCATGGCAATGGTGGCGGCATCGACGTATTCGATGTCGCCGCCGCGCGCAAGGCCGCGCGCGAGCCGCGTGACCAACACAGCACCCGTCTCCAGCATGCTGCTGATGTAAGCCGCGGTGGCATCACCCTCGATGCTGGCGTTCGTCGCGACGATCAATTCACGAAGTCCTTCGCTCCGCACGCGCGCGACCAGCGCGGACAGATTGAGCTCGTCGGGTCCCACACCGTCCAGCGGGGCAATGACCCCGTGGAGCACGTGATAGATGCCGTTGAACCCGCCCGACCGCTCGATCGCGAGCAGATCCAGCGGGTCCTCGACCACGCACAGCAGCTGCTGATCGCGCGCGGGATCACGGCAAATCGAGCAGGGGTCTTGGTCGGCGTAGTTCCCACACCGCGAGCAGGTGACGACGTGCTCGCGCAAGCCGGTGACCGCGGCTCCCAGGGCCGCCACCTGCGCCGCCGGGGCCCGCAGCAGGAAGAAGGCGAGACGCTGCGCCGTCTTCGGCCCGATGGTCGGCAGACGGCTGAATTCCTCGATCAGGCGCGTGATCGGTCGTGGAACCGGATCGGGCACGCCCTAGGTAAGCCCAGGGATATTGAGCCCGCCGGTCAATCCGCCCAACTTGCGCTTGGCCAGGTCCTGCGACTGGTCAATGGCCTCATTGACAGCGGCTGTCACCAGGTCTTCGAGCAGCTCGGGATCGTCGGGATCGATGGCCGCCGGATCGATGGCGATCGATTCGATGTGCTGGTCGCCGGTGATCACAACCTTGATCGCGCCGCCGCCGGATGTGACTTCCAGCGTGGCGGCGCGCAACTCTTCTTGGGCCTTCTCCATCTGCCGCTGCAACTGCCGCATCATCTTCATGGACACTGGCTAGGCTCCTTTGGGGCGCTCGTCGTCAATCGGCTGAGCCCCATAGTCTCTTATCGCGACACGCACGACAGGATCGTCGCTGGCTGACGGCCCAAGCGACCCCCGGCGCGTGGGCGCCGCCTGACGTTGGAGCTGATTGCGCACGCGCAGCGCGGCGCCAAACGTCCGCGAGAGCGCCTGCGCCATGAGCTGTTGGGCCTGAGGCTGCTCCATATGCTCGAACAGGAGCTGGCTGCGATAGCCCATGGTGACCACGTCATCGGTGAGCGCCAGCACCTCGCCCTGCTCGGCATAGGGCGCCAGCATGCGCGAGGCCTCACGGACCACCTCGATCCACTCCGACGACCGCGCCTGGATCGCCTCGATGGTCAACTCATCCGAGCTTCGCGGAACCGGGGCGGCTTCCCGCGGCGCAGCCTGCGGGGCCGGGGAGGCATTTCCGGCTGGCGGCGCCGTCCGCGGCCTTCCGGTCGACACGGCGTCGCCGTGCACCCGCAGCAGGGCGCGGGCGAACGCCAATTCAAGATCGAGGATGGGATCGCCCACCTCCCGCGAGGGTGGATCGGGTTCGGCGAGCACTTCGAGCGCCTGCACGACCTGGCCGATGGCGGTGCGGCGCGCGAGCGCCGCAATTTCCGGATCGTCCCGCACGTGACTGGCGTCCGCCGCCCCGGCGCTTACCAGCAGCACGTCGCGCAGCAGATCGACGACCTGGGCGCGGAGCGTGCCTGGACTATTGCCGTCGGCCATCGCCTGCTCGATGGCGCTGAGTCCGGCGGCCGCGTCGCCGTCCGCAATGGCCTCCACAAGCGCGACGACCGCCGCCCGACCCGTCAGCCCGAGCATGCCGTTCACGTCGTCCAACGTCACGGAACCCTCGGCAAAGGCGAGCGCCTGATCCAGCAGGGAGATCGCGTCGCGCAGGCTGCCGGCGGCGCTGCGAGCAAGCGCGGCAAGGGCGAGTTCATCGACCGACGTTCCCTCGGCTTCGGCCACGCTGCGGAGCTGATCGATGAGCTCCACGGTGCCGATGCGCCGAAACGTCAAGTGCTGACAGCGGGAACGGATGGTGAGGGGCACCCGGTGCGGCTCGGTGGTGGCCAGCACGAACAGGGTGCGCGCCGGCGGCTCTTCCAGCGTCTTGAGCAGGGCGTCCTTCGCCGAGGCCGAGAGCTGGTGGATCTCGTCGATGATGTAGACCTTGTAGCGCCCGCCCGCGGGCGCGAACTGCGTTTGCTCGCGAAGCAACCGCACGTCGTCGACGCTGCTGTGGGAGGCCGCGTCCATCTCCACCAGGTCGACGAACGTGCCGGCGGCAATGGCGCGGCAGTGGTCACAGGCGGCGCAGGGTTCGGGCTGCACGCCCTCGCGACAGTTGACGGCTTTCGCCAGCAAGCGCGCGACAGTGGTCTTGCCCGTGCCGCGCTCGCCCGAGAAGAGGTACGCGTGGCTCAGCCGGTTGTGCGCCAGGGCGTTCTGCAGAATGCGAACCACGTGCGGCTGGCCCACGAGCTGGCCGAACCGCTGCGGCCGGTAGCGGTTGTAGAGCGCTTGAAAAGCGGGCGGGGGCGACGCGGTCATAGGCTTCGTCGTGTCACGGAATTGGCTGAAGACGAGGCCGCGCCCTGCCGTCGAGCACCGGCCGCCGCCTTACCGACACCGCCGGCTCGAGCCAGGTGATCCCGCGGCGCCCAAAGATGACTCCGTACCGCTGCTTCCTCTCGGACCTGACGGGGTTAGGAGGTCTTCGTCGCACGAGGCCCAGCCGTCAACACCGAACAGTGGCGACAGACACGACAGTGGAAGCCCTCGGGCAGGCATTCGGCCCGCTGTAGCGGATTGCGGTTCCAGGGCACCGCTAGCTCCCCACCTAGCGCGGCCTCACCTGGATAGTAGGCGCACCGCTGCGGAGGGTCAATGCACCGGGCAGGCCGTTGGCAAGGGCGGTCGGCGAAACCGCCGCTGCGCGCGCACGGCCGCGAACGCGGGTGAACGGCCTACAATCGCACGCCCGACGGAAGGAGTCCTGCCTGTGGCCCCCTACCGCATCGAACTCCGCAGCGACACCCAGACCGTTCCCACCGCCGACATGCGCGAGGCCATGGCTAAGGCCGATGTCGGCGATGAGCAGTGGGGCGAAGACCCGACCGTGCTCGAACTCGAGCGCACGGCGGCCGAGATGTTCGGCCGCGAGGCCGCGCTCTTCGTGCCGAGCGGCACGATGGGAAATCTGACCAGCATGCTGGCGTCCACCGAGCGCGGCGACACCGTGATCGTGGACGGGCTGTGCCACATGGTGGGCGAGAACGGCAACTATGCCGTGGTCGCGGGATGCACGCTGTTGACCGTCGAGACTGACGGCGTGCTCGACGCAGACCTCGTGCGCGAGCGGCTCGAATCCTCGACCATCCCGCCCGCCCGCCCCGCGCTCATCTGGACCGAGAACACCCACAACGTGCGCGGGGGCGTGTCCTGGGGCCCGGAGGTGATGCAGGGGATCGTTGAGTTCGCCGCCGAACGGGGCATGCGCGTCCACGTGGATGGCGCCCGCATTTTCGATGCCGCCGTCGACCAGGGCGTCTCGGTGCGGGAGCTGACGGCGGGGGCCGATACCGTGCAGTTCTGCCTGTCCAAGGGACTCGGGGCGCCGTTCGGCTCCATCGTTGTGGGATCCGGCGAGATTATCGAGCGCGTGGCGCGGTACAAGAAAATGCTGGGCGGAGCCATGCGGCAGGGCGGCGTGATGGCCGCGGCCGGCCTCATCGCGCTGCGCGACGGACCGGCCCGCCTGGCCGCCGATCACGCTAACGCCCGCCGGCTCGGGGAGCTGCTGGGCGCCATCACCGGGTTGGACCTGATCTACCCGGCGGCGACCAACATGGTGTTCGTGCGGGTCGATCCAACCCTGATCGATCACCAGCGATTCGTGGCCGCGGCGCGGGCTCAGGGCGTGGGAGTGGCGGACGTGCGGCCCGGGCATCGACTTCGATTCGTGACGCACCACCAGGTCGACGCTCAGGACATCGAGGAAGCCGGAGAGATCCTGCGCGACGCGGCCGAGGCCGCCTCGTTGCACGCCCCAGCCGGCGCCATCGGTTGACCGCCGGCGCGCCGGACCTCTTTCAGCCAACGCAGGGAGAGGAAGTGGTCCGAGTTGGACCACTGCGGGCGTTGCGATGGCTCCCGCAAGACATCCGTGCGCCCTCGAGGTTCATCCTGATCCACGGTCTGTGGGGCGGCGCGCACATGTGGCGGCGCATGGGACCGTATCTCGCGGCGCATGGCTACGCCGCGTACGCCGTGTGGCTGCGGCATCACCACCCGGGCGCCGACCATCGATCGCTCCACGGCGTGGGCGTCCGGGAAATCGCAGCTGACGTGGTCGAGGCGGCGCGCGAGATCGGCGGACCAATTCTCGTTGGGCACAGCGTCGGCGGCCTCGTCGCGCAGGTTGCGGCGTCAACCTGGGAGGCGCCCGGAGTGGTGCTCCTATCCAGCACCGCGCCGCTCGGCATCCTCACCCTGCATCGGGGCTGGCATACGCTTCGGGCGCTGCCCAAGTTCGCCGGACATCCGCTCCGCCGCGACCCGCTGCGGCCCGAGGCCGCCTACATGCGGCGCATGTACTTCAATAGGTTGGAGGCAACGGAGGCCGCGGCGCTGAGCGAGAACCTGGTCCCCGAACCGCGGCGATTCGTGCGCCAGCTCGCGTTCTGGCCGCCGCACGTTCCGCGCTCGGCCATTCGCAGTCCGGTCCTCGTCGCGTCGGGTTCAGACGACCTGGGCGTGACGCCGTGGGTGGCCCGGCGCCTGGGGGCGCGCTATCGCGTCCTGCCGACGATCTATCCCGGCCGCGCGCACATGCTGCAGCTCGAACCGGGTTGGGAGGACGTGGCCGACGACCTCATGCGCTGGGCCGACCGCTTCGTGGCATAGCGGCGGTCTGGAACAACGGCCCGGCCGGTGCTGGAGTGTCGGAGATTCCTCGCTGCGCTCGACGCTCCCATGTCACGGCCAAGGACGGACGCGTCGACGACGACCGTCACCTCCGGTCGGCGTCACGGGCACGCAGGATGGTGGACCGCGGGACGCGCGTTCCAGCGGCTGCCTTGCGGCGGCGCACCTCGTGCGGCCAGTCGTCGATGGACGGCCGCGACGCGATCCGCTCCAGCTCACCGCGGCGGGCTTCAGCGAGCATTGGTCACCACAAAATAGCCGCGGCGGACCGGCCGCGCACCTCGGGATGGTCTGAATAAGTCGATGGCCGCTGCCTCAATCCGTTCGCCCTGAGCTTGTCGAAGGGGCTACCGCACGGATTGGGGCACAAGGACGCCAAGGCCTCCTTGCTAGTTTAGAGGTGCTCTAGCGCCGCTAGTTGAGATCCCGCGGCCCGAAGCCGGGCAGCAGGTGCATTGGCATGTCGTGCTTCATCGACGCCTCGGTCATCGCGCGCTGACTACGGGATGAGGTCGCCGACTCGTCCAGGAGCAAGCGCAGGGTGATCCTGCCGGCCACAACCGTGCCGCGGCCTATCCATCGAATCCCGGCTGCGGTCATGCGTACCGCCTTCAGCACCGGGTTGGCAGGCGTTGCGGATGCCGGCGCCGTGGCCGCGGGTTGGTACCGACGGATCACTCCGGCGGCCTTGTAGCGCCTCACGCCGGGAGTTTTCCTGAACTCCGCCTGGCCGCCCACCGTCGAAACGTGGAACCGTCTCGGCCCGGCATCGCCCGTGCTCGCAACGCGAATCCTCGCGACCGCCCGCGCAAGCCTTAGCCGGGTAGCGCCGATCACCCGACCGTGCCGTCGTGACGCTGATGCAGCAGCACCAGGTTGCCGTCGGGGTCCTTGATTGCGGCGCTGGCGCACCATTCGTTGCCGTGGGGACCCGAGACCACCTCGATCCCCTTTGCCTTCAGCTCCTCGACGGCATCGCTCACGCTATCGACGGACAGCGCGATGCCCACGCCCTCGACTTCCGGCGACAGCGCCAGCGTCGTCCCGCCGGCCGCCACCTCTACCCATTCGTTGCCCCACGCCTCGCCGACCGGCATGCCGAGGGCATCGCGGTAGAAGCCCAGCGCGCGGTCCATGTCGCGCACCTGGATCTGAACGAAGTCAATCGCTCGCACGTTCATGGCTTGCTCGCATCCCGCGCGCGTGTGCCGCGTGACACCGATCCTACACCGGGCCGTCAGTAGCGGCCGTCTTGTAGGGACAACCCTCGTGGTTGCCCATTCCAAATCAGTCGAGGGGGTCGAAGTAGGTGAAGTCCGTGCCAAAGCTGTCCATGGCCTCAACCGCGGCGCCCCGCATCCGCACCCGGATGTCGCGAGTGCGGTGTTTCAGCACCAGCTCACGAGTGGGCAGCTTTGCGTGCAGCGTGATGGCCTGATTCGGCGTCGGGTTCGTGAACTCCAGATACCCGCCCGCGAAACGCTGTTCCAACCCGTTCGGCTCGACGCGAATGTCGCCTGGGCTCAGCCAGTCCGGGATCCGCACCGCGATTGCTCCACCACGCAGCGGCGTGACTCGCAGCACTCCGTCGGAATAGCTGGACTCCACGCGTGCATCCGGCGTTTCTCGATCAAACCACAGGTTCACGCGCGTGACGTCGCCGTCGCGAAGCACGGCGTCCACGAACGCCTCGCAGAGCGACCCCGTCGTGCCCGCAACGATGTCCCAGCTGGGAGCGACCTCCGGAATCCCGATCGGTCGGTGCGCATACGGAGCGCAGAAGCCGAACATTCCCAGCGCGCGATCGGCCACGTCGCGGCGGGCGTCGCTGTCGTCGGGTTCCGGCGACGGCCCCGTGAACGACGTGTCCCGGAACTGCGACGGCAGCAGATGCGCCCGCAGGATTTGCTCAGCGTCGTCGTAGTACTCCGGGTAGCCGTGCCGCGCCATGATCAGCGCCGTCTCCACCACGTCGCCGGTGTTGTTCAACTCACCCTGATCGGGATTGCGACCCGGGTCGCTCCGCTCCATGACCCAGCCGATCTCGTCGCGGATGGTCCACAAGCCCCGGTCGTAGAACGTTCGGACGCGTTCGAGCAAACCGGCGTCGTCGGTCAGATCGGCGAGCTGCGCCAGCCCCGACATCACGCAGGTCGTGGAGTGTCCGTGCGCCCCGAAGCGTTCCGTCTCATAGGAGCCGTCGGCAAGGAAGAACTTGTCCAGCGTGTGGTCCTTCAATGTCTGCGCCAGCTCGAGCGCTGCGTCCGATCCGGTCGTGCGGAAGTACTTGACCAGCGGCCCGATGGCCCGACCAAGACCCTCGACGAACGTCGGCCGCGCATAAAAGGGCAGGCCGGATCGGCGTTTGAGCGACGCCACGTCCCAGCCGCGCTCGGGCGACCAGAATTCCTGAATCGCGGCGATGAAGCTCTCGGCAAGCTCGGCCGCCTGGTCGTTGTTCCGGTCGCGCACCAGCGCATTGAGCGCGTGGAATCCCTCGCGAATGCCATGCTCGTCAATCTCGACCAGCTGCCCACCCAGCTCGCGTCGGTTGCACGGCAGGGGGATCGGCCCGCCGAAGGAAAAGAACGCCGCGCGCGTATGCTTCTCGATGGCGTCGTCGTCCGGCGGTGTGCCGGTGACCGCTGCCGCCCGCAGCATCGCCTCCAGGTGACGTCCGGCGATCTGCACGGCGCCGTGCCACGGGCTGAATCCAAACCACCCGTCGGGCCACAACCGCCCATACATGAACGGGCGGTCGTCGTCATCGGCGTTGAAGCAGCGGGCCATGGCGCGCGTGCCCAAATCGATCGCGCTGCGCATGTCCGTCGTGTTGACGTTGGCCACCCGGCGTGGGCCGCGCCCGTACGCGCCGGCGGTCGGCGCGTCGTGCGGCTGGGCGTCGTCAGACGCTGATCGAACCATCAGACCCTCCCCATCCGGCGGCGCCTACGACTCGTCGGACGCCGTCAACTGCGCCAGCATCGCCGCCGCCCGATCACGGCGTGCCGCATCCTCACCCGCCATGATCCGCGCCATCGCGCCGCTCGCCTTGCTCCGCAACTCGGTCGACAGCGAGCCGGCTTCCAGCTCCTCTAGCGTTTGATTGTCAACCCGATCGCGGAAGACGCCGTCGCGCTGGCGGTGATCGAGCTGGAGGCCGGTCCAGTAGTACTGCAAGCCGCCGGACGGCCATCCGGCGTAGACCTCGGCCCACGTCGCCATGCCCAGGTGCGGTTTCAGGCTCTGGGTGAGCACGGGGTCGCGAGCCGATTGGTAGCGGCCATCGACGGATAGGCGCAGCCGGTCGCCCGTGAGCGGCAGGGCCTTATGCACCGCGAAGCTGTGGAAGATGAGCACGTCGCCCTGGCGAAGCTCGCTGGTCGCCCAGGTGCCTTCCAGCGGATCGATCACGGCCATACCGCCCGCGCCGAGCGCCGGGCGATAGTCGTAGATGCCCCGTCGGTGTGAGCCGGCGGCAACCGTCAGCCCGCCCATCGACGCCGGCAAGTCGTGCAGGGGAAACCACGCCGTATAGGTGTCGCTGGCGCCCTGCACGTGGACAAAATCCTGGTGCGCCGGCGTCGTGTACATCTCGCGCTGGGGGAACACCACGCGCGAGATGATGCTGGGATGCGCCAGCACAGGGGGCTCGAGCAGGGCCTCCATGACGCCCAGCAGCGCCGGCTCGAGCTGCAGCGCGTGAAACGCTTCGATGAGGTAGAGGCGCCGGTAGGTTTCGGTCGGAATAGTCCCGCGATCGGCCGGGATGTTGGCGGGATTGATCAGCTGGTCCCCGTAGCCCTCGGCGTCGGCATAGCCCTCGTCGCGCAAGACCTCGAGAAAGGCCAGCCGCACGCGCTCGAGGTTGGCGGCGGGCAACAGGCCCCGAATGAAGAGATAGCCATCCTGCTCGGCGCGGGCGCGCAAGCGGTCGGCGTCGTCGATGAGATCTGTCGAGTCGCGAAACTGGTTCATACGCCGATGGACGGTTGCAGCGGTGATCGCGGCGATAGTAGCGCCCCGACCAGCTCAGCCGCTCGCATCGCGCGCCCTCTGCCGTCATTCCCGCGAAGAGCCTGCCCCGTACTCGATACGGGGCCGAAATCCAGATCTCACCCAACCTGGCGTCGCGCCGGATGGTTGGCGTAGGGGCGGTTCGCGAACCGCCCCTACGAGACCTCTGCCCAGCTAGGCAAGCGTCTCCGCCGGCCGCCACTCGCTCTTGAGCACGGCGTAGAAGGCGTCGTCGGTGCGACGCCCATGCACGACGCGGTTTCCGCTCACCTCACCGACCTGGACCATGCCCACTTTCTCCAAGACCCGCCGCGAGGCCCCGTTTAGCACGTCGGCGCGGGCGTACACGCGCTCGAAGTCGGTCGTGGTGAAGACGGCGTGAATGACGGCGCTCACGGCCTCGGTGGCGAAGCCCTGGCCCCAGCGCGGCTTGGCGATGGCATAGCCGACCTCCGCGTGACGGTTGACTGGGTCGGGCCACAGCCCCACGTGGCCGATCAACTCACCGTCCATGTCCGCCGCCCACCACGCCGGGTCTTGTCCCCAATTGTCGAGTTGCCGCTGGGCGATGAACTCCTCGGCGTCGCGGCGGGTGTACGGCTGCGCGATGGGAAAGTAGCGGGCCCACTCGGCGTCGGAGCAATAGGCCAGGCGCGACTCCACGTCGCGCAGCTCAAACGGCCGCAGGGTCAGGCGCGGCGTCCGGATCGTGCGAGGCAGGCGGTCCATGACCAGCGAGCGTAAATCATTCGGTCCGTGCGCCCGGTCAGGCTGTGTGCCCGGTGGCCCACATTTGTCATTTGTATGTTGCCGCAGGCGAGGAATCTCAGACGTTTATTCTCGGGCGTGGGATATGAGATGCCAGCGGCCCGGATCTGGATTCCGGCGTTCGCCGGAATGACGGACGGGCCCGGTGGCCCACGCTGCGCGCAGCATGGGAAAAAGTAGGGGCGGTTCGCGAACCGCCCCTCCGGCGACCCTGCGGGCCAAGGTAGCCGCTCCCACGCTGCACGCAGCGCGGGCCACCTAAAATCGCCCGGTCAGGCGCCGTCCGGCACTGCCGGCACGACGGTCGCCTTGAGGCAGGTCATCCGCGTTGCCGCCTCAAGCGCCGCCGTCACACCGTCGGCGCTCAGTGAAAACCGCGTGTGCAGCCGTGGCCAGGGATGGTCGGCCTGGATGGCGTGCAGATCGCGCATGGCCTGCGCCACCTCGTCCGGGGTGAAGGCCCAGCTTCCGAGAAGCTGGATCTCCTTGGTGCAGAATCGATGCCAGCTAGTGTCGAAGCTTCCGGCATCGGTGAACTGCCCCATCTCCACGAACGTTCCGCCGTCGCGCAGCATCTCCACGCCCTCGGGTCCGGCCGCGGGGTTGCCCGAGCAACCGATCACGATGTCGGCGCCCCTGCCGCCCACGGCCTGGCGCACCATCGCGATCCGGTCCGCCGCGTTCGGCGTCATGGTCAGCGACACGGTGTGATCGGCGCCAAAAGCGCGCGCCAGTTCCAACCGCGGCGTTTCCGGGTCGCCTACCATCACCACGGTCCCGGCCCCGCGCTGGCGCGCCGCCACGGTTGCCAGCAAGCCAATGGGTCCGGCGCCTTGTATCACGACCGACGCGCCCGCAGTGCGCACCTGAAGACCCAGCGCGTCAACTCGATTGAAGGCCCGCGTCACCGAGCTGTACGGCTCGACCAGCGTGCCCACCATCAGCGGCATGTCGTCCGGCAGTCGAAAGAGTTTGGTCGCGGGGAACGCGTCCAGGTCCACGAACAGCATGTCGGCCCAACCGCCCCAGAGGTGCGGCGGCCGGTGATAGCTGATCTTGCGCCCGTAGTAGGTCGGATTGAGGCATTTGTTGGCGCGCTCCGGCGTTTCCACGCAGACCTCGCACACCCCGCATGCGTTGAGCGGCGGCAGCATCACGTGGTCGCCTTCGCGGAGCGGGGCGCCGGTTGCGTCCGTGCGCAGTTGCGGCCCGATCTCCTCCACGACGCCCGCCAGCTCGTGCCCCAGCGTGATCGGCCAGGGCAACGCTCCCGGCCAGTGCCCTTGCAGGATGTGCAGATCGGTGCCACAGACGCCGCAGGCCTCGATGCGTATCAGCGCGCCCCGTGGCGGCACCGACGGCCGTGGCACCCGTCGCAGCACCGGGGGCGTGCCGGGACCGTCGAACGTCACCACGCGGATATCGGGAGCGGTGCTGGTCATGGTCTTCAGCGGCGGCAGACTCGGGCTTCAGTATGCACGCCGTCTCCGCTCTGCTATCAATGCCGCGCGGCCGACTGTTGGAGCCACAGGCCATGCCGACCATCCGCGGCGTCATTCCCATCCTCAAGACCCCCTTCGACCTCGACGACCGGGTGGACGAGGACAGCCTGCGGCGTGAGGTCGACTATTGCATCGACGCCGGCGTTCACGGCCTCGGGATCGCCTTCGGCAGCGAGCTTCCCAAGCTCAGCGAGGCAGAGCGCACGCTGGTGGCGAGGGTCACCATCGACCAGGCGCGAAGGCGTGTGCCCGTCGTTATGTCAACTGGATATCCCGCCACGGTGCTGGCCGTTCGAGCAAGTCAAGAGGCCGAAGCGCACGGCGCGTCGGCGGTCATGTTGATTCCGCCGGCCAACAGCCTTTCGGAAGCGGAGCTCCACGGCCATTTCAGGTCCGTAGCCACGGCCATTCGCATTCCCGTGGTGGTGCAAGTGATGACCGGGGCATCGCTTTCCGGGGACCAGCTGGCGGCGTTGGCCGACGCCGTGCCGCAGGTGCAATACGCCAAGGTCGAGAGCGCACCGCCGGCGGAATCCGTCGCCGAGGCCATCGACAAGGCCGGCGACCAAGTCACGATCATCGGCGGCGCCAGCGGCAGCGCGCTCATCGAGGAGCTTGCCGCCGGGTCGCAGGGCACCATGCCGCACGCGACCCTCGCCGCGTCGTTTGTGCGCGTATGGGACCTGTGGCACGAGGGCCAGCGTGAAGCCGCCCGTGAGACCTGGCAGCGCGAGATCGTGCCGCTCAACGCTATCGGCCCGTCCGTTTACAAGGAGATGCTGCGGCGTGAGGGCGTGATCGCCCACAGCCATTTCCGCGCACCCGCGGAGCAAGTCCTGGACGCGGAAGCACTCCGCCGACTCGATCAGCTCTGTGAGACGCTTGGCATCGGCTGACCGCCCGCACCCGGCATCATGAGCCCGTGATCGCGACCATCGTCTTCTTTCTCATCGTGGGCACGATCGTGCTCGGCATCGGACTCGATCTGGGATACCGGGTGTGGCGCGCCATGCGACGCCGGCGCGCCGCCGCGCCCACGGCCGTTGCCGCGGAGTTGCCGGTCGACGACGCCTAAGCCAGGCGCGAACCCAACCGGTCGGTCAGTCGCCAACCGCCGCGAACGGGTCCATGCGCATAGGCAGACCCGCCGCCGTCAACTCGCGCTTGACGCGCTCGATGCTGATGAGCTTGAAGTGAAAGATCGACGCCGCCAGCGCCGCATGCGCGCCCCCGTCCACCAGCGCGTCGCGGATGTGCTCGATCGACCCGGCGCCGCCGGAGGCGACGACCGGCACCGACACGGCGTCGGAAACCGTGCGCAACAGGTCCAAGTCATAGCCGGCTCGCGTGCCGTCGGCATCGATGCTGTTCATCACGATCTCGCCGGCGCCCCGCGCGACTCCCCGCTGCGCGACCTCGATGGCGTCGAGGCCCGTGGGTGCGCGCCCGCCATCCAGCACGACCTCCCACCACGGCGAATCGCGATCGGTCCTGCGCTGCGCATCGATGGACAGCACCATGCACTGCGATCCGAAGCGGTCCGCACCCAGCTGGATCAAGTCGGGGTCGCGATGGGCGGCACTGTTGATCGACACCTTCTCAGCCCCACGCCGCAGCATCGCGTACATGTCGTCGGCGTTGCGCAGGCCTCCGCCCACGGTAAGGGGAATGAACACCTGCGAGGCCACGCGCTCGACAAGATCGCCCATGATGTCGCGGCGCTCGGCCGAGGCCGTGATGTCGTAGAACACCAGCTCATCGGCGCCTTCACGGTCATAGCGCGCGGCCAGCTCGACGGGATCGCCGGCGTCCACGTCGGCTGAGAACTTCACACCGCGCACGTTCCGCCCGTTCTTGACGTCGAGACAGGGAATGATGCGGCGCGTCAGCACGAGGCTTCACCCCGAGCGGCTTGAATGGCCTCGGGCAGGGAGACGTCGCCGCGGTACAGGGCGCTTCCGATGATGACGCCGGCAGCCCCGGCATCGCGCAGCCGCGTGAGATCGGCAAGCGTCGCCACGCCGCCCGACGCGATCACCGGCATGCGCTCCCCCACCTGCTCGACCAGGTCGCGGGTTCCCGCGACGTTCGGTCCCTTGAGCATGCCCTCGACCACCACGTCCGTGTAGATGATGGCCGCGGCACCGGCGTCCAAGGCCCGTGCCGCCAACGCGCTAACGGAGACCGTGGAATCCGCCGCCCAGCCGTCGGTGACGGCCCGGCCCTGGCGTCCATCCACGGCCACGGCGATTCGACCGGCGTGGCTCACGGCCGCGCTCGCCAGAAAATCCGGGTCGCGCACGGCGGAGGTGCCCAACACGACTCGCGTGGCTCCGTGCCCCAGCACGCGCTCGATGTCCGCCATCGAGCGAATGCCGCCCGCGACCTGCACCGGAACATCTCCGGCGCCGGCGATGATGTCCTCGATGATCGCGGCGTTCTCGCTCGCGCCGTCACGCGCGCCGTCCAGATCGACGACGTGGAGCCAGGAAGCGCCCCGTTCAAGCCAGTGCGCCGCCGCCTCCACCGGATCGTCGAAATAGACCGTCTCGCGTCCGAAGTCGCCTTGCACCAGCTGCACGCAGCGACCGCCGCGGATATCGACGGCGGGATAGACCTCCATCACACCCCAGCTAGATTGTGTGGCCGTTGCCCCGCCAGTCGAACGAAGTTGGCATAGAGCCGCAGCCCCGCGGCGCCGCTCTTCTCCGGATGGAACTGCGTCGCGAAGATGTTGTCGCGCAGCAGCGCGCTCGTGAGCGGCACGCTGTAGTCGGTGGTCGCGGCCACGTGGTCGGCGCCGTCGACGGGCGCGTAGTACGAGTGCACGAAGTAGAAGTTGGCGTCTTGCGGGATGCCCGCGAACAGCGGCGAGGCAACCTCCTGGTGGACCTGGTTCCAGCCCATGTGCGGCACGTGCTGGGTTGGCGGGAACCGCACGACGCGGCCCGGAACCACGCCCAGGCAGATCGTGCCGCCGTCCTCATCGCTGGCCTCGTAGAGCACCTCGAGCCCCATGCATATGCCCATATACGGCACGCCGCCATCGATCGCGTCCAGGATCGCGCGGGTCACGCCGGCGCGTTCCAGACCGCGCATCGTGTCGGCAGCGGCCCCGACGCCCGGCAAGACAACTCCGGTGGCGTCGGCGATCACCGACGCGTCGCGGGTAACCGTGATCTCGGCGCCGACGTGCCGCAGCGCCCGTTCCACGCTGTGCAGGTTGCCGGCCCCGTAGTCGACGACCGCGATCACGCGTCGCTCGCCGCCGCCGGTCGGGCAAGGGCGGCCTGCGTGGCTGCAACGATTTCATCGAGCGCCACGTCGACCTGTTCGCCGCCGTCGAGGGGCTTGAGCGATACGCGGCCAGCCTCGACCTCGCGCATGCCGACGATCAGTGCGACCCGTGCGCCGGTCGCGTTGGCGCGGCGCAGGTGGGACCGCGGGCTCGCAGCCGAATATCCTGTCTCCACGGCGATGCCCGCTCGCCGCAGGCCGGCGGCCACCGTGGTGACGACCGTCAGCGCGGCGTCGGCCAGAGGCGCCAGGTAGACGTCCGGCGTCGCAGCCGGCGAGTCTTGCAGTCCCACGCGCTGGCGATTGAGCAGGATGCGCTCGATGCCGCTGCCGAACCCGACGCCCGGGAGATGCGGGCCGCCGAGCGTCTCGGACAGGTAGTCGTAGCGCCCGCCCCCGCCGACGGTGCTCTGGGCGCCGCTATCCGGCGGCACGATCTCGAACACCGTGCGGTTGTAGTAGTCCAGGCCGCGGACGAGCCGATGGTCCACGCTGGCCGGAATGTCCAACGCCTCGAGCAGCCGCCCCAGTGTGTCGAAGTGCTGGCGCGCGGCGTCGCCCAGATATTCCAGCGAGCGCGGCGCATCGGCGCTCACGTGCTCGCACGGCGGCTTCTTGCAGTCCAGCAACCGCAATGGATTCTGCGTCAGCCGCATCTGGCAATCCGAGCACAGGGCATCAGCGTGCGGTGTGAAATAGGCGACCAGGGCGGCACGGTATGCCGGTCGTGACTCGGGGTCCCCGAGCGAATTCAGGTGCAGCGCGAGGTCCGTGATCCCGAGCGCGCGGAGCGTGCTCCAGAGCAAGTCGATCACCTCGGCGTCGACCGCGGGGTTGGGGTCGCCCAGAGCTTCGGCGCCGATCTGGTGGTGCTCGCGCAAGCGCCCCGCCTGCGGGCGGTCATAGCGGAACACCGGCAGCACGTAGAACAGCTTCACCGGCTGCGGCAGCACGTGCATGCCGCGCTGCTGGTAGGCGCGCACGATGGACGGCGTGCCCTCGGGCCGCAGCGTCAGCGAGTCGCCGCCGCGGTCCTCGAAGGTGTACATCTCCTTCTGCACGATGTCCGTGGTCGCACCGGTTCCCTTGTTGAACAACTCGGTGGCCTCGAACGTTGGCGTGCTGATGGGCTGGTAGTTGCGCAGCCGGCACTCACGCGCAAACGTCCGCGCCACGACTTCCCAAGCCGGAGCGTCCGCGGGCAACCGGTCGGCCGTCCCGCGCGGCCGCTGCAAGGCAGGGCTAGGCACTGGCGGAGCGCGGCTGATCGATAGGGCGAGAAGCAGCCATCAGCGAGATTCCGGATCCAATCGGTCGATGGCGGCTTGGACGCATTCAGGGGACGTGCCGGCGATGGCAATGCGCTTCTGGCGGCTCCGACCTCCGCTCGCGATAGTGACGCCGCGCCGGGGCACGTCCAGCGCGCGCGCCAGCAAGGCCTGGATGGCGGCGTTGGCGCGGCCGTCGACCGGCACCGCCTTCACCCGCGCGACCAGCCCGCCGTCGGCGTCACGCGTGAGGCGCTCGGCGCGGGCATTGGGCTTTGCCCGCACGCGCACGATGACAGGCTTCAGCGCAGGCACGGTCATTCGGGCCGGACCCACGGCGTGGGGCTGCACTGGCAAGACGGCATCGCCCTACTGCAGGGCCAGCGCCACGATCAGCCGCCACACGATCTGAATGACCACGATCGCAATCAGCGGCGACAGGTCGATCATCCAGGTCGAGGGCAATCGACTGCGGATCGGGGCGAGAATCGGCTCGGTGACGTCGATGAGCAGGCGCATCAGCGGGTGCCTGGGGTCCTGAACGAACCAGGAGAGCAGCCCGCGGCCGACGATCGCAAACACCACGATCGTGACCAGGATGTCGAGAAGATTGATGAGGCCGGTCAAGCTGGCGAGTCCATTGATGTTGGCGCGGGCGTAGCGGCCGCGGCCGACGGGCGACTCCCAAAGATAGCCCGTCCCACCCGAACCATCGTCGACCCCTCGGCGATCGCCGCGCCAAAGTCGTCCGTCATTCCCATCGAAAGCTCCGTCAGCGGCTGGTTGGGGAGCTGCGGCCGAAGCGTATCCCGCGCCTCGCGCAATTCACGGAAGCACTCGCGAAGAGCCGCGGGACCGCCCCCCAGCGGACCGATCGTCATGAGTCCGCGCAGCGTTAGGCCCGTCTCGCGGTCGATGATCTGGCAGAGCCTGTCCAGGTCCGCCGGCGATACGCCCTCCTGGCTGGGCGCGCCGGTGAGGTTCATCTGCACCAGCACGTCCACGGACTGCTGATCACGCACCGCCTCCAACCGGCGGGCCAGGCGCGGGGAATCAACGCTCTGGATGCAGGCGAACCGCTGGACGGCGGTCCGAGCCTTGTTGCGCTGCAAGTGCCCGATGAGATGCCAGGCGCCGCCACCAACCTCGGGGATCTTGGCATCGGCCTCTTGGACCCGATTCTCGCCGAACACGCTGAGTCCCGCGGCTAGCGCCGCGCGCACGACGGCCGCCGGCACCGTCTTGGTGACGGCCACGAGCTCCACGGTATCGGGCGAGCGGCCGGCCGCGGCGCAAGCCGCCGCGATCTCGTCACGCACCGCGGCGATGCGCACGCATAGGCCGTCACCAACGGAATCCCCACCCTGCATCCCGCCATTCTAGGCGCCGGCGGGCACGCGCCGCCGACGGTTGGTGGCCTGTCGTGCGACTACCCAGCGGACCTGCGCCGCAGGAACGCCGGAATCTCGATCTCGGGCGTGGCCCCTGGACCGGGCGAGAAATCCAGCTCGCGCACCCGGGGCGCCGCGGACGTTCGCGCGCGTGGCCGCGCCGCGGGACGCTTTTCCTTGCGCTCCTGCTGAAAGCCCGTCGCGATCACGGTGACGTGGATGCGGCCTTCCAGCGACTCGTCGACCACCGTGCCGAAGATGATGTTGGCGTTGGGGTCGGCCGTCTTGGACACGATTTCCGCCGCTTCGTTGACCTCGTACAGCGTCATGTCCGAGCCACCGGTGAAGTTCAACAGCACGCCTCGTGCCCCGTCCATGGAGGTGTCGAGCAGCGGGCTGTTCAGGGCCTGGGTGATGGCGTCGGTCGCGCGGGACTCGCCCTGCCCCTCGCCCATGGCCATGAGCGCGGTTCCCGCATCCGTCATGACGGCCCGCACGTCGTTGAAGTCCAGGTTGATCAGACCGGGCATGGTGATGAGGTCCGACACCCCCTGAATGGCCTGCCGCAGCACATCGTCGGCCAGCGCAAAGGCCTCGCTGATCGTGGACTTGGCGTCGGCCACGTTGAGCAGTCGATCATTGGGAATCACAACCAACGTGTCGACGCGCTCGCCAAGGTCTTGGATCCCTTCATCGGCCACGCGGGCGCGCGAGGAGCCTTCGAACCCAAAGGGACGGGTGACGACGCCGACGGTCAGCGCGTCGCTTTCCTGCGCGATCTCGGCCACGACCGGAGCTCCGCCCGTGCCGGTTCCGCCGCCCATGCCGGCGGCGATAAAGATCATGTCGGCCCCTTCGAGCGCCTCGCGCAGGTCCTCGGCAGACTCCTCGGCCGCCTTGTGACCAAGCGCCGGGTTCCCGCCCGAGCCGAGCCCGCGGGTCGCCTTTTCCCCGATGTGCACGCGCGCGGAGGCCTGGGAGCGCATCAGCGCTTGCGCATCGGTGTTGACGGTGATGAATTCCACGCCGCTCACGCTGACGTCGATCATCCGATCGACGGCGTTGCTCCCACCGCCGCCGACGCCGACCACCTTGATGTTGGCGGAGGATTGCTCGCTGGGAGCCGTGGACGGGTTGCGCCGCGGCGTCGTGAGGCGCGTGATGCGGCTCGTGCCGTCAGTATCGTCATTCATGTCGTGGTCCTCTATCGGCCGCAGTCCGGCGCTGGCGGACGTCTGTGGGTCAGCTCGCGCGTTCGGCAACTCATTATGCACAACAGTAATGTGTTTGTGGGACATATCATCAGGCGGAAGCTGGTGATGCAAAGCCGCGCAGCCACGAACCGAAGCTGGTGAGCACGCCCCCGCTCCGTCGCACCGGCCGTTGCTCCAGCCAGCCGTTGTCCGAGCGCGGCGCCGCGCCCATCATCGTCAACCCGATGGCGGTGCTGAATTGCGGCCCGCGCATGTCCTCATCAAGCCCCGCGAGTGCCTGCGGCCGGCCAAGCACCACCGGAAGCTCGAGAATCTCAGACGCCTTGGCCGCCAGGCCCGGGATCTGCGACCCGCCGCCCGTCAACACCACGCCGGCCGGCAGCACGTCGTAGTACCCGCTGCGGACGATCTCGTCCCGCACATGCGTGAAGATCTCCTCCATGCGCGCGTTGATGACCTGGGCAAGATCGCGGCGGCGGACGGCGACCGGCGAGCCGTAGTCGAACCCCGGCACCTCGACCGCCGACTCGTCGGCATCGACCCACGGGTCCGCCCGACCATGCTGGATCTTGAGGGCTTCGGCCACGCGCAGGGGCAGGCGAAGGCCGCGCGCGATGTCCGCGGTCACCAGCGCGCCGCCCATGGGCAGCACCGCAATGTGCCAGCAGGCATCGCCGACGTAGATCGCCACGTCCGTCGTGCCGCCGCCGATGTCGACGACCGCCGCGCCCTCCCGGCGCTGGTCCGCCGTCAGACACGAAGCGGCCGACGCCAGCGGCTGCAGGACGCGATCCTCAATGCCGCACCCGGCGCCCGTGACGCAGCGCTCGAGGTTGGCCATGGCGTTGGTGGCCCCTGTCACCACGTGCGCCTCGACTTTCAGTGAACGCCCGGTGAGCCCGCGCGGATCCAGCACATCGGTGAGATGGTCCACGCTAAAGGTCTTGGGAATGACGGCGGCGATCTCGCGCTCGGCAGGCAGGGAGATCGTGGCCGCCGTGCGCACGATGCTGTTCATGTGCCGCGGCCGAACCGTTGGGTCGTTCGCGCCGAGCCGCAGCTCGGCGTGCTGGCTGTGCGACTGCAAGTGCCCGCCGGCGATTCCGGCCACCACGTCCCGCACGCGCGTCTGCGACGCCTCCTCGGCGCGCATCACCGCCTCATCGATTGCCTTGATCGTCTGCACGATGTCGACGACTTGCCCACCTTTGAGGCCAAGCGACGGCGCCGTGCCTATGCCCAGGACATGCAGCTGCGTGTCCCGATATTCCCGACCGACGACCACACAGGTCTTGGTCGTTCCCACATCGAGCCCGATGACCGTTCGATTGCGTCCCAACGTCTGCTCCTCCAGTGCCCCCCGGATGTCTGCTGACTCAGTCCGTCCTGCCTGCGCTAGCTCACGGCGGCTCCCCGATCGTGCTGATCAGCGGGGGAGCGTTGGTGGTTCGATAGGTGGGCCGGTCCACGGGGCGCAGGTCCACCGAGGCGATGCGCTCACCCCGGCGGGTGGCTCGCTCAAGCACGGCCTGCAGCGCCACGAGCTTCGGCTCGAGCTTGTCAATGCCCCCGAACTGCAGCTCACGACCAGAGTGATCGATGACCGTCAGGTTGCCGGCGGCGTACTGAATCCGGTTGGGGAACACGCGGAGCAACGGCAAGTTGCTCTGCAGTTGGTAGGCGGCCAGCAACGCGGGCAGGTTGACGTGCTCGCCGGGGGCGGCCTCGCGGACACCGGTGTCCTCGATCGTCAGCTCGAGCTCGGGTCGATAGCGCGCGGCCAGGATCTGGCCATCGGCGTCAACCAGATAGCTTTGCCCGCCAATGATCCAGTTGGCCACCGGCGCGTCATAGGCAATCGTGACCGTGAGGTGGCCATCGACCGACACATCCACCAGCGCGTCAGCCACCCCCGGCATCTCCTGCAATTCGTCACGGATGGCGGCGGTGTCGATGCGAAACACGCTGGCCCCAACGAACTGGCTGACAAACGACTCGATCTGTTCCGCGCTCACGACCGGCGGCGGTGACGACGCTGCTCGATGCACGGTGATGTTGCGCACCCGCATCACCGGCGAGGTGAGCATCCACACGAGCAGGATGGTGGTCACGCCGGCGATCACCAATGAGAGCAGATGGACGTGCCATGTGCGGGCATCGGGCGTCATGCGGTCAGCTCCCCGGCCGCGGCATCCCAGCGGCCCAGCACGCGCACTTCCGGTTCGAGGCGAACGCCATGCCGTTGCTGCACGATCGTCTGCACGTGAAGCGCCAGCGCCAGAATGTCCGCCGCCGTGGCGGTGCCGTCGTTGCTGATGAAGTTGGCGTGCACCGGCGATACGAACGCCCCGCCGCGGGCGCATCCCTTGAGTCCCGCGGATTCGATGAGCCGGCCCGCGTAGTCCCCGCTCGGGTTCTTGAAGAACGAGCCGGCGTTTTGCCCGCGCGGCTGAGTTTCCCCGCGGCGGCGTGCGAAGGTCTCGAGCTGGGCGTGCAGCGCGTCGGGGTCGCCGGGCTGAATGCGGAGGGCCGCGCGCAGTACCACCGGCAATTGGGGATCATCCTGCAACGCGCTGCGCCGGTATCCAAAGGCCAGCTCGTCGGGACACACCCGCCGCACGCCGTCGGGATACCAAATATCGGCTGACGCCAGCACGGCCGCAATGTCGCTGCCCCACGCGCCGGCGTTGCCAAACACGGCGCCGCCGACGGTGCCGGGAACGCCGATCGCGAACCCCAGACCGGCATGGCCGCCGGCGGCGGCCCGCCTGGCAAGCCGCGCCATCGTGTGGCCTGATTCGACGTGGGCCAGGCCGGCCGCGGCGTCAAACGTCAATCCGACACAGCCGTTGGCCAGGACCAAGCCCTCGATGCCGGCGTCGGCCACGAGCAGGTTCGTGCCATGACCCACGACCGTGCGGGGAAGGCCCGCCGTCTCAGCCGCGTCGAGCACCGCGGTGAGATCGTCCACGGTGGGCACCTCGACCCAAAGGTCGGCCGGGCCGCCGACGCCGAAGGTCGAATGCCGCGCCAACGGCTCTCGCTGGCGCACGTTCAGATGTCCCGGGAGGGATAGCGACGTGCTCATGCAGCCGCCCGCGCGCTGACCCACTCGCTTATCCGATCTGCCAGCGGGGTCACGGAATCCGGTCCCATGACCAGGATGAGATCGCCCTCGGCGGCCTCCGCGGCGACCAAGGCGGCGATGACATCAAACGACGGCAAGAAGCTCGCATCCGGATGTCGGACGCGGGCGGCCAGGAGCGCCGAGCTGGCAGCGACGCCGTGCTCACGGCCCGGCGGTGAGTAGATCTCCGCGAGAGTTACGCGGTCGGCGCCCGCAAACGCGTCCACAAAGTCATCCAAGAGGTCGAGCGTCCGGCTGCGGAGCAGCGGCTGATAGATCGCCCACAGCCGTCGGTGGGTGAACTCGCGCGCCGCTTCGATGGTGGCGCGCACGGCCGTGGGATGGTGCGCGTAGTCTTCGAGCACCCGCACGCCGCCCGCGCAGGCCCGCACGTGCAGGCGGCGCTCGACGCCGGCGAACGACTCGAGCGCCTGCGCGGCATCCGCCGCCGGCACCCCGGCCAAGGTGGACGCCATCAGCGCCGCCAGCGCGTTCCACGCATTGTGGTGTCCGCGCACCCGCAGATGGCAGCCCAGCAGCCCGTGCGGCGTGCGAAATTCCAGCGCGGACCCGTCGGCAACCGGAGCGTAGGCCGCTAGGTCCCACGCTTCGCCCGGGCCGAACCACATCGCGGGCATGGGCGCTCTGGTCGCCACGTGTCGCAAGTGGGCCACGTCGCCGCGGGCGATCAACTGCGAGCCCGCGGGCAGCCGCGCCGCGAATGTGGCGAAGGCCTCGACCAACCGCGCCTCGGACCCGAAGTAGTCCAGATGATCGCGCTCGAGGTTGGTGATGACGGCAATCTCGGGACGATAGGCAAGAAGCGCCGAGTCGAACTCGTCGGCTTCGACGACCATCCAGCTCCCCCGCCGGAAGCGACCGTTGTCGTGATCGAGCGACGGGCTGGCCGCGCCGATGAGAAAGCTCGGGTCGCGGCCCGTCACCCGGAGCACCGTGGCCGTCATGGCGCTGGTGGTGGACTTGCCATGCGTCCCGGCGATGGCGATGCCGCGCGACTCGTTGAAGAGCTCGGCGATGATCGCCGCGCGCGAGGCCACCGGCACGCCGCGGGCCCGGGCCTCGACGAGCTCCACATTGTCCGCCGGGACAGCCGCGGAATGCACCACCAGGTCGGCTCCGACAACATTGCCGATGGCATGACCGCCCTGAATATGGGCGCCGCGCGCCGCGAGCCGATCCGTTGCAGGGGTGGTGCGCAGGTCACTGCCGCTCAGATGCAGTTCCAGGTCGAGCAGCGCCGCCGCGATGCCGGACATGCCCGCTCCGGCTACGCCCACGACATGCACGTGGCGCACGCCGGACGCCAGCAGCCGCCGCGGCTCGGCGCTCATGCCTGCGCCGCCTGCCAGGTCGGATCGGCGAGCTTGATCGCGATTCGGGCCACGGCGTCTGCGGCGGCCGGCCGGCCGCGCGCCGCCGCCGCGCGGCGCATCTTGGCGAGGCGGCGACCGTCGGCCAGCAGGTCCGCGATCGTCGAGGCGAGTCGGCCCTGCGCCAGATCCTCGTCCAGCAGAACCACGGCCGCTCCGGATGCGGCAACAGCGTTCGCGGTGGCAATCTGGTGTCCAGCGCCGAAGGCGCCGGGCACGATCACGGCGGGAGCACCGACGGCGCCAAGCTCGGCCACGGCCGTTGCACCCGAACGCGTGACCATCAGGTCGGCGGCCGCCATCAGATCGGCGAAGCCATCCCTGATGAAGGCGTGGACGTGGTAGCGCGCGCGGAGCTCGGCGGGCAGTCTCTCCCGCGCGGTGGCAAGCCATTCGAGATCGTGGCGTCCGGTCACATGCACGATCACCGCCCGCTCGAGCAAGTGGGCGAGATCCCGCGCAACGGCCAGGTTAATCGCATGTGCGCCCTGACTGCCGCCCACGACGAGCACGAGGACCTCGTCCGGTGGAGCGCCCACGCGAGCGCGGCCGGCGGCGCGATCGGGATGCGCAAAGACGTCCCGCAGGGGATAGCCCGTGAACTCGATCCGCGGGCCGCGCAGTTGCCCCACCGCTTCGGGGAATGCCACCGTGGCGACGGTGGCCAGTGGGGCCAGCGCCTTCGTGGCCCACCCGAGCTGCGCGTCGCCGGAGAAGATCAGGCGCGGGACGCCCCGCAGCCACCCGGCCAGCATGACGGGGACGCTCACATAGCCGCCGCTGGCGACGATCGCGTCCGGCGGCCGTTCTCCGAGGTCGCGCCACACGGCAACCGTCGAGATGCAGAGTCGCCAAAGCCGTGCCGGCAGACGCGCGAAACCCACGCCCACGATGCCGCGCACGTGGATGGGGAAGAGGTCGAAATCCACGCCCCGGTACAGCTCCCGATCAAGCTCACGCGCGCCGCAGACGATCGTGAGCTCGGCCCCGTCGGCGCCGAGCAGCTCGCGCAGACGCCGCGCCACGGCCAGAGTCGGAAAGATGTGTCCGGCGGTGCCGCCGCCGGCCAGCAGGATTCTCATTCGCGCCGCTGCAACGCGGACTTGCGCGACACGTTGAGCAACATGCCCATCATCAGCAGCGAGGTGAGCAACGACGAGCCGCCCAGGCTCACGAATGGCAGCGTGAGGCCCGTGACGGGGATCAATCCCGTGACCACGCCCATATTCACGAAGGCCTGAAACGTCAGCTGCGTCACGATGCCCACGGCCAGCAAGCGGCCAAAGGGATCCTCGGTGGCGCCGGCGATCTGGACCCCGCGCACGAACAGCGCCAGAAACAGCAGCAGCACCAGCCCCGTGCCGACAAGCCCGAACTCCTCGCCGATCACGGCGAAGATGGAGTCGGAATCGGGCACCGGCAACAAGAACTTTTGCGTGCCCGCACCCAGGCCGCGGCCGGTCACGCCGCCAGCGCCGAGGGCAATCTTGGACTGCGCGGCTTGGTAGCCCGTGTTCGTCACTTCAGGGTCGCGCGTGAGGAAGGCCAGCACCCGCGTCCGCTGATACTCGTGGATGGCGATGGAAATCGCCCCGGCCACCAGCGCGCCAAGCGGCAGCACCGCAATGTGACGCAGGCGAGCGCCGGCCACGAACAGCATCGCCAGAACCACGACGGCCATGGTGACGGCCGTTCCCAGGTCGGGCTCCGCGAGCACGGGCAGCACCACCGCGGCCAGGAGTCCGCCGCCGCCGATCACGGCAATGCGCCAATCCCGCACCCTGGCGCCGACCTGCTTGCCAAGCTTGGCCAGGGCCAGAATCAGGGCGATCTTGGCGAACTCACTGGGCTGCAGCGTGAAGTCCCCAATCACGAACCAGCGTCTGGCCGCCAAGTGCGGCGGTGCGTTCGAGAAGAAGTAGACCCCCAGGAGCAGCAGCCAGGTCACGCCCAGAGCCGGCAAGGCGAAGCGCTCGTAGCGCTGGTAGTCCACGGCGCTCAGCGCCAACGCCAGCACCAACCCCGAGATCCCGAACACCATTTGCTGGATGGTGTCAGCGTCGATTGGCGCGCCCTCGCCGAGCACCGCCGGGATGCGGGCGCTGGCGACCATGACGGCGCCGCCCAACGGCAGCAGCACGGTCAGGAGCAGCAGAATTGGATCCTGCGGCGGCCACCGGATCCCCGGCAGCGCGGGATGTGCGCTCGTTGCCATCAGCTCATGCGGCGCGGGCCGGGATTCGCAGATACGAAAAAACCCGGGTCATGATTCGCTGGAAGGTTGGTGACGCCACAAACGCGCCGAAGAAGCCCTTCTGCGGGCGGTTGATCACCACGAGCGTGAGCACGTGCGGGTCCTCGAGCGGTCCGAACCCCGCGTACGACGCGATCGAGAGGTCGGATTGAAAGCGCCCGCCGAGCGGGATTTCGGCGGTGCCCGTTTTACCCGCGGTGCGATACCCGGCCACTGTCGCGGGGTTGTTCAGGATGCCGGATTCGGCACTTTCGATCATCTGGATGAGCCGGCGTGACGTCTCCGGCGAAATGACCTGTCGCACCTCCTGCGGCTGCACGAATCCCCGCCGGCCGTCCGGGTGCTCAACCGCCCGAACGATATGGGGACGCATGAGGGTGCCGTCGTTGGCGATGGCGCCAATGGCGGCGGCTAACTGGAGTGCCGTCACGCCGATCCCGTGACCGAACGAGTTGGCCGCCAGATCAGCCGGGAACCACGCTTGGTCGCCGCGGCGGCGCAGGATCCCAGGAACCTCGCCGCTGAGGTCCACGCCGGTGACGTCGCCGAACCCGAATTTCTCGACGTAGGCATAGAACCGGTCCGCACCGGTCCGATCCGCCACAAAGATCGCGCCGGTGTTGCTTGAGTGGCGCAAGACGCTCGTCATGTTCTGCTCGGGATAGGTCTGCAAGTCCCAGTTCTTGAACTCCTCGCCGAAATAGCGAAGGGTTCCCGGCAGATCATGGGTCGACTCGGGGGTCACGGCCTTGCTGTCCAGCCCGGCAGCCATCGTGACGAGCTTGAACGTGCTGCCCGGCTCATAGATGTGGCTCAGCGCGCGATTCGCGAATTCCGGGCCAAACGACTGGTATTCGTGCACGCGCGCCGGGTCAAAGTCCGGCACGTTCGCCAGGGCCAAGATGGCGCCGGTGCGCGGATCGAGCATGATCACCGAGCCGGATGCCGCGCTGAAGCGATCGACCGCCACCTCCAGCTCCTCCTCGACGATGTGCTGGATGGTGCGGTTGAGGGTGAGCGTGAGGTGGGAGCCGTGGCGGGCCGGCAGCAGATTGTGACGCCCGATGGGAATCTCGCGGCCCAGACGGTCGAGGTCCGAGGTGCGCAGGCCGGGACTGCCCGACAGCAAATCGTCATAGTGCGCCTCGACGCCGGCCTGACCGACGATGTCGCCCGGTCGATCGACGCGCTCACCGAGAAAGCCCAGCACATGCGCGCCGAGGCGGCCGTTGGGGTACACGCGCACGCGATCCGGCTCGAGCCGGATGCCCGGGAGCTCGTCGGCCGCCACGGCGTCACGCAATCGCCGTTGGGTGCCGTCCACAAGGCCGGTCGCCAACAGCGCATAGCGGGACCGAGGGTTGCTGATCGCGTTTGCGAGCGGAATGGGATCGAGGCTGAGGATGTCACCGAGCCGATTGGCGACGTCGAAGGGGGCGCTCTCCTCGTGCACCACGCGCGGGTCCGCCACCACGCGGGTGGCGCTGCGCTCGATGGCGAGCACGTCGCCGGAAATGTCGTAGATGGTGCCGCGCCGCGGGTGCAGCTCGGTCCGCGCCAGCAGCTCGCCCGCGCCGCGCGCGGCCAGGTCCGCCGCTTGATTCACATGCCAGTCGTAGAGGCGCCACCCGAGCACCCCGGCGCCCAGCGCGGCGCCGCCAAGCATGACGGCCAATCGCCGGCTTGGGTCCGCGGGCTCGTCCGGCCGGCCGTTGACCGGGCGCTTACTCGCGGAGGCTCGTGATCTTGGCACTGATCGCTCGCAGAAAGGCTTCCCACCACGGAGTCTCATACAGCCTCTGGCTCGGCGCCGCCCAGACCGGCAAGTCCAATGACACGCCCGGTGGCAATGCCTGACTGCTCACGTACAGGGAATCGGTCGGTTCGCGCATGTCGAGGTCCGTGAATGCCGCACGCTGCACGGTTGGGAGATCGTTTTCGCTGGCCAGCTGCGCGCGCAGGTCTTGCTGAGCCTGCAGCAGGACCTCGAGCCTCCGCTCCTGGATCTGCACCTCGCCCCCAACCCGCACGATCGCCTGGGTCTGCTGCACCCACACCATGGCCAGCACGAAGGCCGCCACGATGAGGGCCAGCACCAGCCGCGATGGGCTGATCGGCCGCAGCACCACGTGCGCCAGCTGTGCCGCGAGCGGCGTGCGGCGCTGGATCCGCGCCTCACGGACAGCCATGGCCATCCCAACCGATTGAGGCCATCAGTGGCCCGGCGTCATGCGCGCGGCACGCAGCTTGGCACTGCGCGCCCGACGATTCTCGGCCACTTCCGACCGGTCCGCGCGTAGCGGCGAGCGCGTCAGAATCTCCGCCGTACCGGCGGCGGCCCACGAGCGGAATCGCTGCTTGACGATGCGGTCCTCATGGCTGTGAAAGGCGATGGCCACCACGCGGCCGTCCGGAGCGGCAAGGTCGTGCGCGGCGTGCAGACCGGCCGTCAGAGCGCCGAGTTCGTCGTTGACGGCCATGCGCAACGCCTGAAACGTGCGGGTAGCCGGATGAATCCGTTGGCGGCCGGGGATGGCGCGCCGCACCACCGCCGCCAGCACCGCGGTGCTCGTGATCGGCCGGCGCTCAACGATGCGGCGGGCAATGCGTCCGGCGCGCCGCTCGTCGCCAAATCGGCGCAGCAGATCCGCCAGCTCCGGCTCGGGAAGGCGGTTGACAAGGTCTAGGGCGGGACGCCCGCAATTGGGATCGAAGCGCATGTCGAGCGGACCGTCATGCTGAAAGGAGAACCCCCGTGACGGATCGTCGAGCTGATCGCTGGAGAGTCCGAGGTCAAAAAGCACGCCATCGGCCCGGTCGAAGCCGTGGGCAGGGGCGATGCGCGCGAGGTCGCAGAAATTTCCCTGCGCGGTTGAGACTCGAGGTTCGTTGCTGAACCGAGCGCGAAGTCGCGCAACGGCATCGGGATCGGCGTCGAGCGCCAGGACGCGTGTCGCGCCGGCCGCTACAAGGGCTTGGGTATGCCCTCCGGCGCCGGCAGTTGCGTCCACGTAGCTCCCCCCCTGTGATACCCCCGTGAACTCAACGACAGCCGCTACGAGCACCGAGGCGTGGACTGCCGACGCTCCCTTCGCAGGTTTGGTGTATGGGGGACGCAGGGGAGGCACTGCGTCCCCCATAGAACACCCGAAAGTTAGTTTGGGCCGCCTCCGCCGGCTCGCCGCATGATTGCGACGGCGTCCGCGTCGATCCGGTCGCGCTGATCGCGCCAGGCCTCGGCGTCCCAGATTTCAATGACATCGCCCGTGCCAATCACGACGACTTGCTTTGCCAGTCCAGCGAACTCGACAAGGTGCGACGGAATGTTGATCCGGCCCTGCCCATCGAAGTCCACGCGCTCGGCCATGCCGAATACGCGCCGCTTGGTGTCGCGCACGTCGGGGTCCAGGGAGTCCATGGTCGCCAAGCGGTCCTCGATCTGGCGCCATCGCTCGCTCGGATAAAATGTGAGGCACCGCTCGGCGCCCACTGTGAGCACGCCCCCGCCCGGAAGCAAGGCGCGAAATTTGCTGGGGAAGGCCAAACGACCCTTGGCGTCGAGCTGGTGGACTCGTAGTCCCGTGATGCCGTGCATTGCTCATGACGTTCGCGAGCGGACCGATGCCTCGCGGTCATCCTCCCCACATTCCCCCACTAATCACCACTTGAGTGGTGATTCAACGGCGGAAGTAAAGCATATACCCCACCATGCGTCAAGTGTTTCACCAAGAATTTTCAGAACATGTGCGCGGCGTTCACAGCCGCGCCGCCGCTAGCCGGGCGCGGCGTCCGCCGGATCGGTGCGGTCCAGCGCCCAATTCGCCAGGCGGTCCGCCATGGCGTTGGCCTCGCGACCTACGTGGGTGTACCGAATACAGGCTTCGGGCGGCTCACATGCCCGGACGCGTTCCGCCAGGGCGCGCAGGCCGTCGTGCTTGATGCGCCACTCGCCGCTGAGCTGCCTCACCGCCAGCAGGCTGTCCAGCCGAAACTCGATGTCCGTCGCGCCGAGCTGGCTGGCCAGCTGCATGCCGGTCCACACGGCGTGATACTCCGCCCGATTGTTCGTCATCTCCCCCAGCCGCAGCGCGGACCGGGCGACGATCTCGCCCTCGGCATTCAGTGCCACCACGCCGGCGGCCGCCGGTCCCGGGTTCCCCCGGCTCGCTCCGTCGCAATGAATGGTGAGCTTGATCGTGGGCCTCGGGAGTCGTGCGTGGCTCGCGGGCGTGATCGTACCTATCGGCCGAGGTGGCGGCTGGGATGACGGGACACGCGCCGCTCCACGCCGCCCGCCCGTTCGAGCGATATCGCGCCGAGCTGGTGCTCGGCGCGCACTGGTACCTCGCGGCGCTCCGCGCGGCCGGCGTCTGGACGCTCGCCTCCGAGGTCGTGCGGCAGCGGCGGCTCGTGTATCTGATCGACGGCCAGGCGCTCGATCTGCTCCTCGTCATCGAGCGCCTGGTCGGCGCGGGCGGCGGGGCCAAGGCTGAAGAACTCGAACGGCTCCTCTTCGACGGTGAACCGCCAATCGCCCTCAGCGAATCCGAATTCCGCGACGCCCTGGGGCCTGCGAGCTATACGGCCTATCTCAACTACTTCTACGGCATCACCGTTGAAGAAGCGCTGCATTGCGCGGTTGAGCTTGAGGCGGCAAAGTTCCACGCGCTGGACGCGTCCGCGGGCCTGGGGCTCTATGAGCGGATCTACGGGCGCTCACTGCCCGAATTGCTGGAGGCCCACGCGGAGGAGCGAGGCGCCGCTCCCCCGCGGCGCCTCGCCTGGCCGACCTACAAGTCCTTTACGTACTGGCTCTTTCGCTGGCGCGTGCGGACGTGCGTGCCCCCGCGCGTTGCCAGCGATACGCGCAAGGCCCTGAACTACCTGCGCCGGGTACGTGGGCCCGGCGGCGGATCGCCTGATCCGCTGCGACCGGATGCGGACGCGATTCCGCCGGGCGTCCTCGACCTCCAACGCCCGGCGTAGGCGGCCCTGCCTACGCCCCGGCGTCAGCCGTTGGGTCTTCCGCGCGAGTCGGTCCGCGGGCGAGGGAAGCAACAAGAGCAAGCGCCGTAACGGCCGCGGCCGCCGCCCAGGTCACGCGAAAGGCGTCGAATGCGGTGTGGAGCGGCTGATCCCCGACAGCCGCGACGCCCAGGATGCCCGCCGCGAGCACGCCCCATAGCGTTCCCCACAGCGCCTGTCCCACCGATTGCCCGGTATTGCGCGCCAGCGACATGGTGGCGCTGGCCTGGCCGCGATGGCGCGGCGCGGCGGCGCCCATGAGCGAGCCGGCGTTGGCGCTGTTGAACAAGGCAAGTCCCACGCCCGTCACGAGCATCCGCACCACCACGTCGCCGGGACCGGCCGTGTCGCCAAGCGTGGCCATCAGCGCGAGCCCGATGGCGGTGAGCGCCACACCCACCGACGCCACCGGTCGCGGCCCCACGCGATCGGCGAGCGCCCCGGCAGGCGGTCCGATCAGTCCCATCAGGGCCGGTATCGTCGCCAGCACCAGACCGACCTGCACCGGGGTCAGCCCAAGACCCCGCTGCAGATAGAACGGCAGCAGCAAGATCAGCGACGCCAGGCCGGCGAATGCCAGGAACGCCGCCAGCGTCGCCGCGCTGAGCTCGCGAACGCGGAACATCTCAAGATCGACCGTCGGCACGGGCGAGCGGCGTTGCCACGCCAGGAAGCCGCCGAGCAGCACAAGCCCGGAGAGCAATGGCGCCAGCACCAGCGGCGCCACGATGCCCGCGACTTGCACCCGGTTGAGCCCGAATAACACCAGCATGATGCCGGCCACGAGCGATGCCGCCCCCAGGATGTCGAAGCGCCGCGGTCCGACGGGGGCGGTGTACGGGAGGGATCGCAGCCCCAACGCGAGGCTGACCAGGCCAACCGGAACGTTGAGGTAGAAGATCCAGCGCCAGCCAATGGTGCCCACCAGAACGCCCCCGGCCAGCGGCCCGGTGACGAGACCCGCGGAGACCGCGCTGAGCACCCACCCCATGGCGCGACCGCGTTCGCTGTGAGGGAACGCATCGATCACCAGCGCCGCGCCGATGGCCTGCGTGGCGGCGCTGCCAAGACCCTGCAGGACCCGGCATGCCACGAGCATCCACACGTTGACCGCCATTCCCGACAGCAACGAGCCGACCACGAATATCGTGAGCCCGGCCACGAAGAGGCGGCGCCGGCCCAGTGCGTCCGCCGCCCGGCCCAAGGGCAGGAGCAGGCCCGTGATGACCAGCAGGTACGCCAGCACGACCCACTGCAGCGTGTCGAAGGTGGCGTCCAGCTCGACGGCAAGCGTGGGCAGCGTGATGTTGACGGCGCTGGAATCGAGCGTCGCCATGAAGACGCTGGCCATGACAACCGCCAGCGTCGTCCACTTGTGGGAGCGGAGCGTCCGGTTCAAGCCGCGCCGCGAGTCAGCCGAGCGAATGCGCGAATTGCACCAGCGCGCCCGCGAGCCTTTCGGCGTCTTCGGTGGATAGCGAGGCGGTGATCGTTACGGTCGCGAGCCCCGCGGCTCCCTCGTCGTCCCCGTACGCGTCCAACCGTTCGCGCAGCGCCTCGAGATCCTGCGCGGGCACGCCGCGCCGGCGCAGAAGATCGATGGCGACCTCCAGGCGCGGCTCTGGATGCCGGGCGTCCGGCGCGTAGACCCACGCGAGGCTGTGCAGCCGCTCTCCAAGCGGCGCCTGCAGGGCGAACCCGCGCGCGGTCGGTCGCAGCGGCAATCCCGCATCCTGCCAACGGCCCAGCAGGTGCTCGCAGACGTGGAACAGCTCGGAGGGCATCCGGCGCCGCAGCGCCCGCACCTCGACATCGTCGCTGCGATACGTGCGGTATTCACCCTCCACAAGCCGCCTCCAGTGCCCACCTGCCCGGGTGGCCGAGCCATCGGCCACTCAATCTACTCGGGAACGCGCCAGATGGTTGCGACGGCCGCGTAGGGGCGGTTCGCGAACCGCCCTGCCACTCACCCGACCCGGGTCTGCCCGGTGCCCGGTGGCCCATGCTTCGTGCAGCATGGGAGTCCAACTCTCAAGCTAGGCGAGACCGCTCCGGTTCGGTGCCCCCTCCAGAGTAGTCGCGCGGCCCTATTTCAGGAGCCGTCCGATGAATCGCGCGAGAAGTGTCGAAAGCCCGAGGGCCACGCCGAAGGCAATGGCGGCCCGCGGACCCATGAGCGCTCGCACGTTGCCTTTGACATTGGCGCCCACCACCGCCAGGGTCAGCACCCGATCGGCTTGCACGTTGCCCGCCACGATCCACGACGCCGCCACGTTCTCCAACCACGCGTTGGCGGTGACGGTGCCGGCGACGGCGCTGTTGCGCACGACCGCGTCACGCGCGGCCACGCCCCCCACCAACGTTTGCCCAGCGGCGATCTCATTGGCTCGGGCCACGCCAATGGCCGAAGCATCGCTCTGCAAGCTCTCGGTCTGAATGCGGCGCACGGACCCGCCGCGCACGATGGCGCGCTCGGCGCGCACCACGCCCACGGGTTGGCGGTCCACCCGCACGATCTCGCCGTCCAAACGCCTCAGCGGCCGGTGATCGTCACGATCGGTCATTTGGGCCTCCCATTGCCGGCTGACTCGGGGACACGGTCTCCCACGCGGCAGCCCGAGCCGCATCGTAAACCGCCTGCAAGCGAACGTCGTGGTCGCGCGCGGCGCGCACGCAGTCGTCGGCCTCCGGCGCCACGTCACGCAAGCGTCCATCAAGATACGAAGCCTTGACCTTGATCGGCCCGTACGGCGTATCCACGCGCAGCGTATGCCGGGGCACCTTCACGCGTTGGGCGTCATGCAGCCGCACCCCCAGCGTCGAAGTCTCGCGCAGCAGAATGTCAACCGCGGCGCGGCTCGTCTCGGGCGGCGCCAGCACGCTGATCAGGGTTCCGGGGCGCCCCTTCTTCATCACCAGCGGCGTCAGGGTCACATCCAGCGCCCCGGCCTGGAACAGCCGCTCGGTGACCGGGGGATAGTGCTCCGGATTCATATCGTCCACGTTCGCCTCGATCACGGTCACGACGTCCGCGTCGAGCGCGCCGGTGGCTTCGCCCAGGGTGACCCGCAGCACGTTCGGGATCGCCAGGTCGGCGGTGCCCGCGCCGTAGCCGGTCGCGGTCACGCGCATGGCGGGCGCGTGACCGGGGTGCGTGGTGAACTCGGTCAGCACCAGGGCTCCGGTCGGCGTGAGCAACTCACAGGCCGTGTCGGACGCGTAGACCTCGAGCGGCGACCCTTGAAGAATCCGCAGCGTCGCCGGCGCCGGTACCGGCAGCACGCCATGGGACGTGTTGACCGTGCCGCTGCCCGTATTGATGGCCGAGGTGCTCATGGAGATTATTTCGAGCAGGTCCACGGCGACGCAGGCGCCCACGATGTCGAGCACCGCGTCCACCGCGCCGAGCTCGTGAAAGTGAGCCTCGCCGGGATCGACGCCGTGAACGGCGGCTTCAGCCTCAGCCAGCCGCCGCACCATCCGCTGCGCACGAGTCTTGGCCGGTTCCCGCACGCCGCTCGCGGCTATCACCGCCGCCATCGACTCGGGGTCGCTCAGCGTCTGGTGGGTGCCGGCCGCGTCAATGTCGAAGTCCATGTGCGTCGCCGCGATGGGGCCCTTGCGCACCGACTTTCTCACCAGGCGCCACGGCGGCAGATCGAGCGTGCGCAGCTCGGCCTCCAGCTTGGCCTGGTCCAACCCGGCATCGAGCAGCGCGCCGAGGAACATGTTGCCGCTCGCGCCCGCCGGGCAGTCGACGCGGGCGATGGTCATGCGGACGCCGATCCACCGGCGCGTCGCGCAATCAGCGCGGCCTGATAGCCGGCGCCGAAGCCGTTGTCGATGTTCACCACCGATACGCCGGGCGCGCACCCGCTGAGCATGGCGAGCAGCGCGGCAATCCCGCCGAGCGACGCGCCGTATCCCACGCTCGTGGGGACGGCAATCACGGGACGGTCCGTCAGGCCGCTGACGACGCTGGGCAGGGCGCCTTCCATACCCGCAACCGCCACGATGGCGTCGGCCGCGTCCAAGTGCTCTCGCTGGGCGAGCAAGCGATGCAATCCGGCCACGCCAACGTCGCCGACGGTGGTCGCATTCGCCCCAAGCGTCTGGGCCGTGACCTCCGCCTCCGCCGCCACCGAAGCGTCCGAGGTGCCGCCGGTGAGCACCAGCACCCGTCCGCAGGGAGCGGGCCGCGGCTGGGGTGCGTGCGTGATCATGCGCGCTTCCGCGTGAAACTCTGCGTCCGGCAACTCAGCGCGCACGGCCTCGAAGGCCGCCGCGTCGGTCTTGGTGACGAGGACCGTCTCCCCATGGCGCGCCAGCGACGCCGCGATGCCGGCGATCTGGGCCGGCGTCTTGCCCGCGCCGTAGATGACCTCCGGCATGCCGGTACGCAGCGTGCGGTGGGTATCGACGCGGGCGAACCCCAGATCGTCGAAGGGCTGATAGCGCAGCCGTTGCATCGCCGCATCGGCCGTCAGCGCGCCGCCAGCCACCTGCTCCAGCAGGTCCCGCAGATCGCCGGGCGTCACACCAGAACTCGGCGAATGCTCGTGAATGCCTGCGGACCGGCATAGCGTGCCGCCGCGCCAAGGTCCTCCTCGATGCGCAGCAGCGCGTTGTACTTGGCGACGCGGTCGGTCCGGCACGGGGCCCCGGCCTTGATCTGACCGGCATTCGTGGCCACGGACAAGTCGGCAATGGTCGTGTCTTCGGTCTCGCCGGAGCGGTGCGAGATCACCACGCTGAATCCCGCGCGCTGCGCCATCTCGATCGCGGCCTGGGTCTCGGTGAGCGAACCGATTTGGTTGACCTTGATGAGAATGCTGTTGGCCGCGCGCTCGTCGACGGCGCGTTCCAGGCGCTCCGTGCTGGTGACGAGCAGGTCGTCGCCCACGAGCTGCACGCGGTCGCCGATCGCCGCCGTCAACTCGCTCCACCCCAGCCAGTCGTCTTCCGCCATGCCGTCCTCTATCGACAGCAGCGGAAATCGGTCGGCCCACTCGACCCACAGCTCGACCAACTCGGCACGCGTCAGCGTGCGGTTTTCTCGGTCCAAGCGATAGCGGCCATCGGGCTGGATCAACTCGGTCGCGGCGGCGTCGATCCCCAGGTACACGTCGGCTCCGGGTTGATAGCCCGCAGCCTCGATAGCCTGCACCAGCAGCTCCATCGCCGCGGCGTTCGAGGGCAACGCCGGCGCGAATCCGCCCTCGTCTCCGACGGTGGTCGAGAGCCCCCGCCGCGACAGCTCCTGGTGCAGGGCGTGATAGACCTCAGTGCCCGCGCGCAGCGCCTCGGCGAAGGTGGGGCGGCCCACGGGCATGACCATGAATTCCTGAAAATCGGTGCTGCCGGCGGCGTGGCGCCCCCCGTTGAGCAGATTCATCATCGGCACCGGCAGCGTGGCGCCGAACGGACCGCCCAGGTAGCGGTAGAGCGGCAGCCCCAGCTCGTCCGCCGCCGCGTGGGCCACCGCGAGCGAGACGCCCAGAATGGCGTTGGCGCCTAAAGACGACTTGTTCGGGGTGCCGTCCGCCGCCAGCAGCATCTCGTCCACCGCGGTCTGGTTGGTGGCGTCCTCACCCTCGATCTCAGGGCCGAGGACGCTGATGATGTGGTGGACAGCCTTCTGTACCCCGCGCCCGTGATAGCGCTCGGGGTCCTGGTCGCGCAGCTCCAGGGCTTCGTGGGCGCCGGTCGAAGCGCCCGACGGCACCGCGGCCCGACCCACCGCCCCGCTCTCGAGCGACACGTCCACCTCGACCGTCGGATTGCCCCGCGAATCCAGAATCTCGCGCGCGCGGACATTCGCAATCAACGTCACGGGCGATTCCTCCACCGGCGCTCACGCTGCGGCATATCGAAAGATATAAGGCTGTAGGTCCGTTCGCCCTGAGCTTGTCGAACGGGCGCTTCGCGAAGCTGCACGGGTCGAGGTTTGGTAGGGGCGGTTCGCGAACCGCCCCCAGGGGTGCGCCCTCGCACGGCATGAAGACGACCGCGTAGGGACAACCCTCGTGGTTGCCCGCGCCCGCCCCTGCACGGTGCGGGAGTCACTTCCGGTCCCTTCTCCCCTGGCGGGAGAAGGCGAGAGCCTGCCCCGTACCACGATACGGGGATGAGGGGGACCACGCGCGGCGCGCGCCTCACTTCCGGTCCCTTCTCCCCTGGCGGGAGAAGGTGAGGATGAGGGGGACCACGCACGGCGCGCGCCTCACTGCCGGTCCCTTCTCCCCTGGCGGGAGAAGGCGAGGATGAGGGGGAACAGACACAGGCGCTCACGCCCCTGGCGATGCCCCGGTGGCAGAGCGACCGCTGCCAATCCCGGCCCCTGCAGTTCCGCCAACCTAGGCATCCTGGACGTCGATCACGATACGCCGGATCGACTGGGTCGGCAGCTCGTTCGTACCCAACTCGCGGGTGAAGTCCGATTGCGAGTACACGACGTGCAGCTTGCCGTCGCGCTGCATGACCGAGGTGTATGAGCAGCCCGGACCGGTGTGAAAGGCGAACGGGTATTCCCAATGCTCGCCGGTGCCGTCCAGGCTCAGCATCACGTGCGTGACCTGGGGATGACCGTAGCCGCCGCGGCCGGCTACGCAGGCCAGGATGCCGTTCGGCAGCTTTTGGAGCCGCGGCTTGACGCCCTGCCAGCCCGTCGACTCCGGCGCGGACCAGGTCCCGCCGCCATCCGTTGAGCGCGACTGGAACATCGGCGAGTAGCTGCCGGTGCGCATCAAGCAGAGGATGTCCCCGTTGTCGAGCTGGATGACGTCGGGCTCGTCGAAGCCCTCGTCAACCGCCCGGTCCGCCGGGCCGTAGACCGGCTTGTGGTCGTCGGGATGGAAGTGCTCGACGAACTTCCAGGTGTACCCGCGGTCCGACGAGCGAATGACGGAGCTCGAGAAGCTGTACTGCACCATCTGCCGTCCGCTGGGGCTCAACCCGTCGAGCATCTCGGGCGGGCCGACCTGGTGCTCGAACACCGTCATGTAGTCCCCATTGTCGAGCTCAATCAGGCGGGAGTAGTTCTCGTACGACGCCGCCTCCCACGGAAACCCCTCGACCTTGAACGGGTGGAGTTCCAGCAACTCGCCCGACTTCGACCACTTGCGCAGCTGAAACGTCGAGTCCGCACGCTGCATCACGAGGTGATGCGGACCCTCGGCGCTCAGATAGGGCTCCTGGTAGTTCTCCAAGGGGTAGGTGTCGATCCGGGTGATCGTGCCGTCGCTCGGGTAGCCGATAATCCCCGAGCCGAAATCCATGGTGTTCAAGCCGGTGTCCGGATGCCGGTCGATGAACGGCGAATCGTCCGGCGCCGGCTGCCACGTCGCCCCCAGGTCGCTTGAGACGACCCCGGCGAGCGGCTCCACCCCGCCGTGCCGGCCGCGGTGATACGACATGAAGAGGTTGTCGCCGTCCAGCTCCACAAGGCCCGGAAAGTTGATGACGCTGTCGGTCGCCTCAAGCCAAACGTCCGGCTCCGACGCCGTGACCACCACCTCGCGCGATCCGTTGCTGTACCTCGCCTGCTTGATCATCGGCTGCACTCCACCCCAAAAGGCCGCGCGGCGCGCGCCCAAGAGCATCGTAGGAGCCGGACGGCCCGGGCGCACGAAATACTGCTCGAAGTCGCACACCGCGCCGCCTCAAAACCAGCGCGGAGTCGAACTCCACAAACGACCTCACCTGTCCTCGCCGCTATAATCGCGCAACCACGGAAGGCGCGGGAGAAGTCGATGGACGTGCGGGAGGCTGCGCGGACAGCCAAGACGTATATCGCCGATGTCTTCGCCGACGAGGATATCGATGAGGTCGTGCTCGAAGAAGTTGACTTTGACGACGGATCGGATCTCTGGAAAATAACCGTCAGTTTCCTGCGTCCCAGAGGCCGAATGAACGTATTTCAAGCTGCGTCATCAGGCTATTCAGAAGGTACGCCGACAATGCGTCGTTCCTTCAAGATCGTGAACATCGACGACGGCTCCGGCAACGTCGTTTCCCTCAAGCACCGCGTGGTGGCCGGCGTGGATTGATTCGTTGCCCGCTGGATGCTATATCGACGCCAACCTGCTCACGCTGCTCGTCGTCGACACTACCGATGCAGACCTGATCCGCAAGCATCGTCGACTGCGCAAATTCACGGCGCACGACTATGCCACTTTGGTCGATCTTGTCGGCGATTATGGCGCGGTATTGGTCACGCCAAACACGCTCACGGAGACATCCAACCTGCTTGGCCAACACGGCGAACCGGAGCGGTCCAGGTTCTTTGCCACGTTCCAGTCCCAAATTGACATTCACAAGGAGATCGTCGTCGCCAGCACCGAGGCGGCACGCAACGCAGCATTCAGCCGGCTGGGCCTGACGGACGCCGCCCTGCTGGAAGTCGTCACGGCGGAAACGCCGTTGGTCACGGTGGATATGGCTCTCTGCCTTGCAGCATTGTCAAAAGCGCCCAACGCGACGGTCAATTTCACGCATCGTCAGCGCCTGTAGTCGCCCGTCAGACCCTTATCCTTAGTACTTCCAATCCCTCTTGCCGGTCTTTAGCAGGATCGCAGCAATCCGCCGCGCGGTGTCGGTGAAATGCTGGACTTCCTCCGGGCGAAGCGGGCGGCCGAGGATGGTTCGCTCGCGGTAGGAGAGCCACTTCTTGAGCACCTGGTAGCCGCCGAGCCTGTAGCGCCAGACGGCGGCGGGGACGTTGCGCCAGTAGGCGCGGTCGTTGAGATAGATGTCAAACGTGGTATCGCCGAGCGCGACGCGTTCATCTTGGGTGCAGGCGCGTTCGACCGCGCGGCCTTGGCCGGGCATGACGGCCTCACCGGTGCCGAAGTGCCCCCAGCCGGCGGTGACGGCGAAGTCGTCGCCGGTCATGTTGCGGCCGTGGCCCCGCCGGAGGCGCGGATGCGCCGCAGGTCTTGGAAGTAGGTCTCGACCGCTGTCGTCAGCCGCGGCATGGCCGCATGGTAGCCGCGCTGGTCACCGTAGCGGGCCCTTTTCTAGGAATAGGCGTGCGGCCCAGCGGTCAAGCCGTTCGCCCCGAGCCCGTCGAAGGGCCATTCATGGTTCGCCAGAGCCTGCCCTGAGCCTGTCGAAGGGCTCACCACGAACGGGTTTCGTGGGCTTCTGAAACGGGCTCTCTAAACCTCCCACTTCAAGAGACCTTGGCGAAACCCTTCGTCGCTCCCGCGCCCCGCGTCTGCGGGGCACCGATCAGCTTGCCTTGATGGAGTGCACCGGCAGCGCCTCGGTCTCCAGCGTCGAAAGTTCCAATCGCTTCGACGCGTGGTCAATGTCAAAGCCGACAACTTCGCCGGCGGCATCGAGGTCGACGTTGAGCCCGTCCGCAACCTCGCGCGTCTCCACGCCCGGCCCGGACTTCAGCTCGACGTAGAGACTGTCGGTTTCCGGGTAGTAGTGGAGCTTCATGGGCTGTCCTTTCGGAAGCGTCGGTCGAAGAACGCATTGTGGATCGTCTCTCCGTCGGCCAGCGTAATGACCCGAAGGAAACGGGCGCCGGGATCGCCTGGTTGGGCAATCTCGCCCCAGAAGCGGACGCGTCCATCCGGCTGCCCCTCGCGGCGGATGGGCGCGGTGATGACCTGGACACACCAGGCCGGATCAATGTAGGGCCGCTTGCGGCGCACCTGCTGATCGAAGTAGCGCGTCGCCTTCACACGGCTGCTCCCGCGCTGCTACCGGCTGCCTGCGCGATCAGCTTGTTCAGGCCTGACGTGATCTTGACTCCCAACCTGTCCCCAAGCGCGTAGACGTCGGTGAACTCGGCGAAGGCCCGGCGGCAATGAATGATGTGGTTGGTCGGCTGCCCGTCGTCGTCAAGCTCCCAGTGCTCCCCCGGATAGGCATACGGGGAATTCAGGATGGGCTGCGCGAAGAAGTCGGGCATGGGCTGTGGCCGGTGGTCAGCCGCCAGTGGCCAGTAAAGCCGCGACGACCTGGATTAAGCAACTTCGTCTCATTGCTGGCCGGTCATGCCCGTGGCCAGACTATATTTCGGAGTCGAAGCAACACCCCGAACACGTAAAAAAACTCGCCGCTCAATCGAGGCGACGCAGCCCACCCGAAGGGGCGGCGAGCCGTCCCGTAAGCAGAGGCCTGGCCTTTTCGCGCTAGATCGTGTGCATGAACGGCACATGCTCGGTGCCGTTGATGACGGACAGCGCGAGGTCGCGAAAGCGGATGGTCTCCGCCGTGTTGTCGACCTGGTTGCAATTCCAGATGGCCGTCCAGACGAACTCGACGCCGAACCAGCCGCCGTAGCCGACCTCTTGCATCTTGTTGATGATGCGCGCGTAGTCGATGGTGTTTTCGTCGAAGTCGACCTGCATCCTGTCGGGCGCACAGCCGCGGCAGTGGAAGTGCCGGGCATGGGGCAGCAGCGGATCGACGGAGGTTTGTTCCATGCCCTGGTAGACGAAGTGGCAGTAGTCGAGCGTGAGCTTGAGGCCCGGGCTCAGATCCAGCATCTCCAGCGCCTTCTCCACCGTGTTGGCGTTGGTGCCCACCGCCGGCTCGACGGAGACCGCGATGCCGTACCGGTCGCCCTGATCGACGCGCCAGGAAAGCTCCTCGGCGGAGTTGCGCAGCGACTCGCTGGGCGTCTCGCCCTCGAACACCTCGCCGCAGGTCGAGGAAATGCCCTTGGCTTCCAGCCGGCGCGCCAGCTCCACCACGTCCTTGAAGTGCTCGCGCCCAGCCTGGCGCTGGGCCGGATCGGGATGGTTCGGCACCATGCCGCCGGGTTCGGTGCTCGGGATCAGGAACACGTCCGCGGGCTCGAGATTGTTCCGCTCCAGCCGCTCACGCAGGATGCCGGCCCACATGGGCACGTCGCCTTGGATCATCTCGGGGCGCACGTGCGAGCGGTTGCCGAAGATCCCAAGATCGACACCCTCGAACCCGAGGGTGGAAATCAGGGCCAGGGACTGCTCGTGCCGGAGCAACGGCCACGTGAAATCGGCGCAGGCGAGCCTAATGGACATGGAATCACCTCCCGCGGGTGCGTCGGCCCATGGTCGCAAACTCGGCGCAAGCGCGCCTGGACTCGCCAGACGGCGCCGCCGTGCGAAACTCGCTCACTGACATGCATCGCCGCGGCGCGGCCTACACTTCGGGACACCGTGGTCGAGGGAGGCGTCACCCCCTGACGCTGCATCGCATCCCGTCGCCGGTCGCGAACATACGAACCGCATGCGCCACACACCTGGCGCTGCCCGTTCGACGCTGGGTCGCGGCCCGTCGGCTGCGCACCGTGCTGGGCGCGCTGATCGTCGGCGGTGCGGCAGCCATCGGCGTCCTGGCCTGCGATCCGGTCGCACCCGCGGCCGACGCCACCCCCACGCTCGCTCCCGACCCCTCGACCGAGCAGCGGGACCCAATGGTGCCGGTTGTGCGCGGACGCCTTGAAAATCGCCTGCGCATCCCCGGACTGGTTGAGGCGCTTGGACAGGAGATTCTGTCGTTCGATGTTCCCGGCGTCGTGGCGACCGTGCGCGGCCAGCGGGGCGTGATGGTGCAGCAGGGCAGCGTGCTCGCTGAACTCGACGCCGAGTCGCTCAACGCCCAGATCGGCGCCGAGCGCGAGTCCCACGGAGCGATCCTGGAGCAACTCACGGCAGCCGAGGCTCGGCTTGCCACGGAACGCGCGGCTGCCGAGCGCGCCTTGCTGGCGGCGAGAGCAGAGCTTGCCGAGCGGGAACGCGTGTGGGAAGCGCTCAGCGCACCGGCGTCCGACGCTGAGGTGTTCGTCGCCCAAGCGCGGCTGGCGTTGCTGGCGGAGGTGCTAGCCGAGCGCCATGCGGCAGTTACGGCTGCCGAACGTTCGGTTGACGCGCTGGTGGCGATCGCGCGCGCCGAGCGTGCGCTGCGTGAGGCCGATCTCGCCGACGCTCAGGCTGAGCGCGACGCGCTGCCCGAGGATGCGTCGGCACGTGAACTGGCGACGGCCGACGCGAAACTGGCCGCCGCCGAGCTTGCGGCCGCTGAGGCGCGCGTGATCGAGCAGCAAGCGGCCGGCCCGGATGGACCGCCCCAACTGCGCGCGGCGCGGCGGGCGCGTACCGCCGCCGAGTTGGACTTGCTCGCCGCGCAGGGCGAGCTGGGTCGCCTGACGGCCGGTCCCTCGGCCGTCGCGCTCGCCGCGGCGGAGGCGGCCCTGGCCTCGGCGCAGTACGAATACGATCTGGCCGCCGAGGCGCTGGCCGGGCTGGATGCCGGCGCCACCGCCATCGCCGCCGACGTCAAGCGGCTGCAGGCCGAGTCCGAGCGCATCGACGAGCAGGTGGCGCTGCTCGAGGACCGCTTGACCCGACTGGAGATCGTGGCGCCCTACGACGGCATCATTTCCCGAGTGCTCACCGTGCGCGGGCGCGAGATTGCACCTGGGGAGCCCGCCGTCGAGTTGGCGCGGGCGAGCGATCTGGTGTTCGAGGCAGTGGCCACCACGGCGCAGGTCGCCAACTTGCACGTCGATCAGGTGGTGGAGGTCACGTTGCGGGAGTTTGCGGATACACCGCTTGAGGGGACGGTCGTCACGCTGCCGCTCGACACGGGCGACGCTTCCGACAAGCCCTTCATCCAGCTTGCGGTTCCCTGGGGCGACCGGCCCGTCACCATCGGCATGCAGGGCGTCATCAGCGTCTTGCTCGGCGCCTCCGACGGCGTGCTCAAGGTGCCGGCGACCGCGGTGTGGACGGTCAACGGCCGCTCGTTCGTCGAGACGCTGATCGACGGCCGCCGACGCACGCTGCCCGTGACGCTGGGCATGCAGACTGACGACGAGGTCGAGATCGTCCACGGCTTGTCCGAGGGCGACATGGTCTTCGCCACCGTTCGCTCGTGACCGGGCCGGGCGGCGGCGCGTCGTTGAGCGCCGTCGGGCGCACCGTGCTCGCGCTGCTGGGGTTTGCCGCACGGCGGCTGCGCAGCAATCCCATCCACGCCCTGACCACCCTGCTTGGGCTCTCGCTCACGGTCGGCGTCATCACCGCCGTGCCGCTCTACGCGGAGGGCATGAGCACACGCCTGCTGCGGGAGCACTTGCGGGAGTCGCCGGGGCCGCTCGACCTGGGCGTGGTGATCGAGCACGGCGGGACGCAGCTGCCGGACGAGCCGTCGACGACGCTCGGCGAGTATCGGCAGGCCGACCAGATCCTGGGCCAGGCCATCACCGCGAATCTCGGCGTGTCGCCGGACCGCATCGTGCGGTTCGTGCGATCCGACAATCGTCACATCCTGTTCACGTCCGACGATCCGAGCGCGCCGCTGCGCGAGGGCGTTCCCTGGGGCGGGCTGGGCGCGATTTCCGGCCTGTACGCCAACGTCGAGATGCTGGAAGGCCGCGCGGCCGCCGACGACGTCTATTCGCTGCGCCTGCCGTCCGGTGCGCTGGTGCCCCTGGTCGAGGCCATTGCCGCGACGGAGATGCTCGACGCCGGGGGCCTGGTGGTTGGTGACCAGGTGCAGCTGCGCTTCGGTGACCCTCGTGCGTTGGGCACGCCTCAGGCGGTGGTGGCCGTCGACATCGTTGGGCGCTTCGCGCCCATTGAGGCGGGTCGGCCGTTCTGGCCCGAGGACGTCGAGGATCTCACGCAGCGCACGCTGTTCACGCCGCCAGCCGCGTTTCTCGGCGGTCTACTGTCAACCTATCCGAGCGTGTCCCATCCGCGCCTCTTCGACCGCGCGGTCTGGTTTGCACCGCTCGATGCCACCGCGCTCCAAGCCGGGTCCGCCGGTCGCACCCGCGAGGGCATCGCCGCCGTGCGTACGGTGGCGGAGCGAGTGCTGCCGAATACAACGCTCAACACCCGCTTGGAGCGCGACCTCGAACGGTTCGAGGGCCGCCTGGTGGTGCTCACCGTGGCCCTGCTGGCGCTCAGCGTACCGATCGTGGTGATGGTGCTCGGCTTCATGCGGCTCTCGGTCGCGTTGGCCATCGAGCGGCAGCGCCAGGAGGTCGCCCTGCTGCGCAGCCGCGGCGTTGGCGTGGTCCAATTGGTCGGCGTGTATCTCATCGAGGGCCTGCTCATCGGGGCGCCCGCGCTCGCGGTGGGTCTGGCGCTGGGCATGGGCTTCGCGCAGGCCATCGGACAGACGGCGACCTTCCTGGCCTTCGACGCGCGTCAGCCGCTCGACATATCCCTCGACGGGAGCCACGTGGCCATTGGCGCCGGCGCGATCGGGGTCAGCCTGGCCGCGATGCTGGGGCCGGTCGTGGCGGCGGCCCGGCTGAGCATCGTGGGCGCCAAGCAGCAGGCGTCGCGCAGCTTGGATCGACCGCTCTACCAGCGGCGGTTCCTGGACGTGCTGCTGCTGGCGGGGGCGCTTGCCGGATTCTTCCTGCTGCGCAGCGTCGACGCGCTGCCCGGCGACACCGAGGACGACCTTCTGCTGGCGGACACGCTGCTGGTGCTGGTGCCGATTCTCTTCATTTTTGCAGTATCGGTCTTCGCCCTCCGCGCCTTCCCGTATGCGGTGCGCGCGCTGGCGGCGGTCAGCTCGCGGGTATCCGGCGTGAGCGCCTTCGTGGCCCTGCGCCAGATCGGCCGCAGCCCGGCGCACTACACCAGCCTGGTGTTGTTGCTCTCGCTGACCTTTGCCCTGGGCGCCTTCAGCGCCTCGTTCGCGGCCACGATCGATCGCAACCTCATCGATCGGGTCTACTTTGAGACCGGCGCCGACGCCCAGATCATCGAGAGCGGGCACTTCGACGCCGACGCTCAGGCGTGGTACATCGCCCCTGTGGATCGGCATCTCGACGTGGCGGACGACTCGGGACGGTTGGCGATCACGGAAGCAGCCCGGCACTGGGTCAAGAATGCGCTCTTGCATGTCAGCACGCCGTCGGTGAATGCCCTGCGCGAGGTGCGGCTGCACGCAGTCGACCCGATTCCGTTTGCCCGCACGATTGCGTGGCGGGAGGACTACGCGTTGACCTCGCTCAATGGCCTCGCCAACGCGCTGGCCGCGGACGATCGCGGCGTGGTCTTGGAGCGCGGTCCCTTTCATGAGGTCATGGGTGTGCAGATCGGCGACGCCGTGACCATGGAGATCAATCGGGTGGTGGTGCCCTTCGTGGTGGTGGGTTGGATGGACGCGCTGCCGGCCCACAATCGCGGGTTGGGCGCATTCGCACTGGCCAATCTCACCTACGTGGACCGGGTGGTTGGGCGCTCGCCGTGGAACACGTTGGTGCGCCTGTTGCCCGACGCACCGGCACAGCCGCTGGTCGAGCCGCTGAACGACCTGGACATCCGCGCGCTGCGCACCGTCGATGCCAGAGCGGCTATAGTCCAAGCGCGCAGTGACGCCGTGCTCGTCGGGACGTTTGGGCTGCTGACGCTGGCGTTCGTGGTTGCCGCGGCCCTCACCCTCAGCGGGTTCGGCATGCACGCGGTCCTGTCGTTTCGGCGGCGGGTGCAGGAGTTCGGCATCCTGCGCGCCATGGGAATCTCGACGCGCCAGATGGCCGCGATCATGACGCTGGAGCAAGGGTTCCTCGTGGTGCTCGGCACGGTCGCCGGAACGGCCATCGGCCTGGTGACCGCCGCGCTGTTCGTGCCCTTCCTCGAGTTGAGCGCGGGCGAGCGCGACGCATTTCCGCCCTTCATCGTCGATACCGCGTGGGACGATATTGGCAAGATCTACGTGGTGTTTGGCGTGCTCATCGCCGCGGCGCTGCCGCTCTCGGTCTGGCTCTTGCGGCGCGTGCGCACGCACGAGGCCATCAAGTTTGGGGAAGAAACCGGATGAGCGCCGCCGTTCACGTGCGCTGCCAGGACCTGGTCCGGATCTACAAGGTCGCGGACCTTGAGGTGGTGGCGCTGCGCGGCCTCAACCTGGAAGTGGCCGCCGGGGAGATGATGGCGATTGTCGGCAACAGCGGCAGCGGCAAGAGCACGCTGCTCAACATCCTGGGCGGCCTCGACCGACCGTCGGCTGGCGCCTGCACCGTCGGGGGGCTCGACCTGGTCAACGCCTCAGACGCGGAGCTCGCCGCCTACAAGCGGTACGAGGTCGGCTTCGTCTGGCAGCAGAGCGCCCGCAATCTCATCCCCTATTTGAGCGCCTTGGACAATGTGCTGGCCCCCATGCTGTTCGCGGGGGGCGTGGGTCCGGCGGAGACGCAGCGCGCGCGCGACCTGCTCGCCGCCTGCGGACTCGAAGCGCGGGCCGGCCACCGGCCGCCGGAGCTTTCGGGCGGCGAGCAACAGCGCGTGGCCATCGCGGTGGCCCTGGCCAACGAGCCCGACCTGCTGCTGGCGGACGAGCCAACAGGCGAGGTGGACAATCAAACGGCCGGCGATATCTATGAGCTGCTGCGGGGGCTCAACGCCGAACGGCGGCTGACGGTGATGATCGTGACCCACGACCGGGACGTCACGCGCCACGTGAGCCGGGTCGTCGCCATTCGCGATGGCCAGACCAGCTCCGAGATCGTGCGGCGCGTGGGGCTGCCAGGGGTCGATGAGCCAACCCACGAGGAATACGTGATCGTCGACGAGACCGGCCGCTTGCAGATTCCGCGCGCATACCTCGATGAGTTGGGCATCTCCGGACGCGCGTCGGTGGATGTCGCCGAGGGGCGACTGGTGGTCCGGCCGGTAGAGCCGTCCGACGAGACCGGAGAGCCGTCGTGACCCAGGCGCCGCGATCGACAGTCGTGCAACTGCTCAACGTCTCGCGCCGCTACGGCGAGGGCGCCGCCGCGGTGACGGCCGTCGCGGACGCGACCTGGGACATCGCGCGCGGCGGTCTCTACGCTCTTCGCGGTCGCTCCGGTTCGGGCAAGACGACCTTGCTCAATTTGATCGGGGGCCTGGACGTACCGACCGAGGGGCAGGTATTCGTTGACGGCGCCGACTTGGGCGCGCTGAGCGAGGACGATCTCGCCGCGGTGCGCCGCCGTAGCCTGGGGTTCGTCTTTCAGACCTTTGCACTGCTGCCCGTGCTTTCGGCGCGAGAGAACGTGGAGCTGGCGCTGCGCGTGGCGGGCGCTCCCGCCGCAACGTGGGGCGCGCGTACGCGCGAGGTGTTGCGCTTGGTCGGCCTGGAGCCGCGCGCGGACCATCGGCCGTTCGAGCTCAGCGGCGGTGAACAGCAGCGCGTGGCCATCGCCCGCGCCATCGCGAACCGGCCCACGCTATTGCTGGCCGACGAGCCAACCGGCGAGCTCGACAGCAATACCGGGCTGGAGATCATGTTGCTGTTTCGCCACATCGTCGCCACCGAAGGCGTGACCGCCGTGGTGGCCACGCACGATCCCGCGCTCAGCCAGATCGCCGATCAGACCGTGGTCATGCGCGACGGATATCTCGAAGAGGCCGAAGGACCGCTGGACTTCGACCTGCCGGACTTGATCCAGCACGTGGAGATCGTCGATCCGACCACCTCGGGAGGTACCCGTGGGTCGGGCGGCTAAGCTGCCCCAACGCTTGTGCGCGTGCGGTCGTTCCGCCCCGGGGTCGCGCGTGCTCGTGTGAGGAAACGCGCCATGCATCCAACCCTGATCGCGCTGCCGCCGGGCGTCGAGCGGCCGATGCTCGTCCGCCGCCAAGATGGACGGCTTGAAGGCTTCTTTCTCAAGGACACCGGGGTCCCCCGCAGCCGAATCGTGCGTATCGTCTCGAACGACGACGGCCAAACCTGGGGCGAAGGACCCGATGTGCTGGTGCTGCCCGACGTGGGCGGGCTCTGGGGCGGCCTGGAAGTGCTGCGTGACGCGGACGACGAGGTTCACTGCTTCCTGATGCACGACCGTGGCTCAGGGGTCTTTGGCGCGCCGCTGGCGGGTGAAGGCGTGGCGCATGAGGGGCCCTACCACGGCAAGTTCCTGGACATTTGGCACCTCAAGTCCAGAAGCGGCGGCGAGGCGTGGACCGAGCCGCAGCGGATTTGGGAAGGCTTCACCGGCGCGCTGAACAGCGTCATCCAGCTGCGCAGCGGCCGCATCGTGCTGCCGTTTGCGTGGGCGACGGGTCAGACCTGGGCAAACCGCGTCGACACCGGGCTCGACGCGTTCAGCTTCAGCGGCGAGTTCTACTCAACCGTGGTCTATTCCGACGACGCGGGGGACACCTGGCGCCAGGGCACGCGCGACGTCAAGGCGTGGGCGCCCCTTCCCGCCTACGGCGCCGATGAGCCGGTGGCCATTCAGAAGCTCGACGGGCGCGTATGGATGCTGCTGCGCACGCAGACCGGGCGGCTCTACGAGTCGTTCTCGGACGACGGCGCCGAGTGGTCCGTCGCCCGCCCGACCCCGCTGACCTCGTCCGACTCGCCGGTGGGTCTGGTACGCCTCAGCGACGACCGCCTGGTGCTGCTCTGGAACTGCTGCCAGCGGTTCCCCTATGCCTACGGCGGACGCCACGTGCTGCACGCGGCCGTCTCGGAAGACGACGGCCTGACCTGGCGCGGCACCCGCGAGGTGCTGCGCGATCCGCGCCGCCACGATCCACCGCCCACCACCGGCGACTTCGGCACCGCCTATCCCTTCCCGCTCGTGACGAACGACGACTCGGTCATCATCGTCTCGGGCCAGGGGGACGGCCGCATCTTGATGGTGCGGCTGGATCCGCAGTGGCTCTACGAAACGCAGCAGGCCAGCGACTTTGCCGACGGGACCGAGGACTGGTCGATCTTCGGCACCGCCGGCGTCCAGCGGCAGCCGAACCCGGACCGCGCAGGCGCCTTTGCCCTGCGCCTCACCAAGCAAGCGCCTGGCCGCACGGCTGCGGCGGTGTGGAACTTCCCCGCCGGACGCCGGGGACGCGTGCAGGTGCGGCTGCGGACGCAGGAATGCGCCAGGCCGTTTCGGCTGAGCCTGACGGACCATTTCTCCACGCCGTTCGACCCGCAGGACCAGTACCACAACAGCTTCAACGTTCAGGTTGAGCCGGATGGGTTGATTGCCGGGCAGTCCGCGCTGGAAGCGGACCGCTGGCAGACCGTCGAGTTGGCGTGGGACACGGGGCGGGAGCGCACGTGCCGCGTGTCGGTCGACGGCCGGCTGGTGACCACGGTCCCCCAACTGCACCAGACCCTTGGGGTGAACTACCTGCGCGTCGTCGCGCTGGCCGAGCCCCACGACCACGCCGGCCTGTGGATCGAGTCAGCAACCGCCGAGGTAGAGCCTTGAACTTGCCAGGCCGGTCTCATTCGTCGTTTCGCGAAGGAGACGCCTATGGATGAGTCCGCCGCCCCAACCCTAGAACACGTCACGTAGATAGACGCCCCGATCGATAAGGTCTACGAAACCTTCACGACCGCGGCGGGATGGGATGCCTGGTTCACCAACGGAACGACGCTGGAGGCCGTGCCCGGAGGCCAGATCCGCTTGCGATGGGTCAACTTTGGCGCCGAGCGCATGACCACTGACGACGGAGGTCCGGTGCTGGAGGTTCAGCAGAACCGCAAGTTCGCGTTCCAGTGGCAGCCGGGAAGGGTTGCGACGACCGTCTCGTTCGAGCTTGAGACGCGTGGTGCCGGAACGCTAGTGCGCATGCAGGAATCTGGGCATTCAATGGACGATGTCGAGACTGCCGTCTATTGCGCCGCCGGATGGGGAGAGGCGCTCACGCTGCTGAAGATCTGGCTGGAACACGGCGTCACCTGCAGCGAGGTGCCGGCTCGGTAGCCGGCGATATCGAACTCCCGGCGTCAGCCTCGGGCCGCTTCACACTGGAATGACGCAGAGGGCCGACCGCTCGCTCTCCACCACCAGCTCGTACAGTCCCATGTCCAGCGTGGCCAGTTGTCCGTGATGTTGCATCGCGGCGGCCAGCAAGACGGCGTCCGTGATCTGACGATATCCGTGGAGGCGTTCGCCGATGGCTTGGGGCAACTCAACGATGGATCGGTTCAGAGGCCAAAAGTGGTGAGACTCCAACCGCGTGAGTTGCGTCAAGACAGCGATGGCATCAAGCGGAGTGACGCTGTGCTGCACAACCGACGGAGTGCAGGAGACACGGACAAACCCCGCCTCGGTGACGGGGCAGGTTGCCCAGCCGTCCCGCCGGCGTTCCTCGAACCATGCGCTGGCGGCGATGTGGTGTACGTGGTTGGGCCAGGCAAGGGCTACGAGGACGTTGACATCCAACAGGGCGGTTACGGCCACTCGGCCAGTGATCGGTAGACGTCCTCGCTGGTGAAGGGTTCGGCGTCGGCGTCGACGGCAAATACCGTTGGGTCCCGGTCGTGCCGCGCGGGTGACGCGCTCCTGAACCCGCGCCGCGCCAACTCCGACAAGGCACTGCCAAGGCTGCCGCCCTTTCGCTCGGCCAAGGCCCGGGCAACGGCAAGAACGTCGTCGTCGATGGTTACGGTCGTTCGCATAACATCATCATCGCATCACAGCATCAGGATGACAATTCTTCAGACGCGCGCCGTTTCCACGGCAGATCGCCCACGATCCACCAGCCGATGATGCCGGCCAGACCCACGAGCACCACCATGGCCAAGCCCACGAGGTGGTAGCCCGCTACGTCGAGCAGGAAGCCCACCGCGGGCGCAACCCCGAGCTGGACGATGGCGCCCATCGTCAGCAGCACGCCCAGCGACCGGCCTACGTAGGCCTTGGGGACCCGGTCGCCAATGAGCACCGACGGCAGCACCGCCCCCAGGCCGGTGATCGACGCCAGCGTGCCCGCGGCGATGAACACGCCCAGTCCAAGCGGCAGCGTGAACAGCACCGCGGCCCCCAGCGCCCCCAGCACCAGGGCGTAGAAGGCGCTGCCGCGGCCGGCACGGTCCATCAGGTTTCCGCTCAGGAACGTGAGGACGGCGCGGGCGGCGCTCATGGCGCTAATGGCAAGACCGACGACGGCGGGGGTGAACGCAAGTCCCTCGCCGGCATAGAGCGGCAGGATCACGCGGCTCTGCCCGATGACCGGGCCCGTGAGCAGCATGGACAAGGCGATGATCGGCCACACGACGCGGGGCAGGCGCAGGTCGCTGACGCTGAACGTGCGAGCTTGCCGCTCGGGACGCGACGGCGCCTCGGCGCGAATGATGGGAAGCACGGCGACCGCCGCGAACAGGCTGAGCACGGCCGGCGCGATCAGCGCGGCGCGCCAGCCAAAGGCGGCGGCAAGCACACCGGCCAGCGCCGGACCGATGAACGCGCCCACCTGAATGCCGGACATCACGCGCGAGGTGGCGCGGCCTCGCTGCTCGGCGTCCGCGTGCGCGACGGTGTAGGCGATGCCGCTGGTGGTCATGAAGGTCGCGCCCACGGTGCCAATGAGCATTCCCGAGAGCAGCACGATGAATCCGGGCGCCAGCGCCATCAGCAGCGTGCCCGCCGCCAACCCCAGGGCGCCGGCGGCAATCGGCATGCGGGCGGGCAGGCGGTCGGCGACCAGGCCTGCCGGAATGTTGGTGAGCATGCCCGCCAGGGCCTGGGCCGAGAAGATCAGGCCAAGCTGGGCGAACGTGAGCCCGAACTCCTCGCGGATCACGACGAGCAACGGACTCGGAGCGGTGGCCACGATGGCCGTCACGGCCAGGACGGCGAAGACGGCTACGAAGTCGGCGCGTCGACGTGCCATGAGCGCGCGGTTGCGAACAGTCGTGTGAGGTCGCGGCTCGGGCATGCTACGCCGCTTGGCCCCGACATGCAGGCCACCTGCCGAGCGCCGGAGACTGCCGCTACTCACCACGCCCCATGGTCAGGCAAGGCGCGTGGTGGTGTCTGCGGAGGGCGGTTCGCGAACCTTCCCTACGGGACTACCCGGCTCGTCTCGCCGCAATCGTCGGATGATCGGCGGGACTCGGTTCGCGGGCCGTGCCGTCGGCCCGTGACCGTCGCCCAAGGCGGCAATCGGATCGATATGTTGTACAAATGGGCCCGCCAGGACCTCTGGCCCCGCGCAACTGGCGGCATCCCGTACAAATGCTGATCCCGAGCCCGCGTATGCGTCGTCACCGGCCGCGCGCCACGTGCACGACGCGGCGCGGCGCTTGATATGCCCGCCCAGATAGGCGCGACGACTTCGGATCGCACGAGAGCGATGCTCCCGCCGTCGCCGGACTACGCGGAGATCAAGCGCCGCATCAACGCCGCGGGGCTGCTGGAATCCCAGCCGCGCTATTTCGCCTTGAAATTCGCGAGCACGGCGCTGCTATACGCGATCAGCATTGCAATCGTGATTATGTTCGATCACCCAGCCACTGTCCTCACGGCGGCAGTCTTCCTCGGATTTGTGTTCACGCACGTGGGCTTCCTCGGCCATGACCTTGCCCATCGGCAGATCACGCGCCATTCACGCCTGGTCTCGTGGATTGGGCTCACTATCGGCAACCTGCTCATCGGCGTGAGCTATTCGTGGTGGACGGTGAAGCACAACCAGCACCACGCGACGCCGAATCACAGCGAGCAGGATCCAGACCTGAAATATCCAATGCTGGTCTTCGCATCAGACGTCATCAAGGATCGCAAGCGCGGCTTCTACCCGATCATTGCCTATCAGGCCGTTCTCTATCTATTCCTGGGCGCGTTTCAGGCGTTTGGGATGCGGGCTCAGGCCGTGGCGCAGGTGCTGAGCGGCAGGTCGCCGCGGCGAACGGCCGAAGGCGTGGCCCTAGCGCTGCACGCGCTGCTATACGCCGCGTTGCTGATTCAGATTGGTCACTGGGGGCTGATCCTGGCGTTCCTGTTCATTCACCAGATGACGTTCGGGTTCTACAACACGCTGGTGTTTGCCCCTAACCACAAGGGCATGCCGCTGATCGACGAATCCAACCGGATGGACTATCTGCGGGAACAGGTGCTGACGGCCCGCAACGTGACGGCGCATCCCGTGATCGACTTCTTGTACGGCGGCTTGAACTACCAGATCGAGCACCACCTGTTTCCGGCAATGGCGCGCAACAACCTGAGAGCGGCGCAGCCGATCGTGGAGGCCTTCTGCGCCGAGCGAGGGGTCGACTACGCGGTGACGGGACCGCTCCAGGGGTTGGTCGAGCCGCTGCGGCATCTGCACGCCGTCTCAGCACCGCTGCGCCGAGGTTCGCGAGCCGCGTAGGCCGCCGCTCGGAGTTCGGTCCTAGGCCAAGAGGTCGCGCAGCCGCTGCGTCAGGTCCGCGCGTGTTTCCGGCTGCGGCTCCATGAGCTTCGCGTCGCGGAGGCCGCCCGCAATCAACGGCTTGTCCGTGATCAGGCGGGGATCACCGGCTTCGTCGTTAATGAGCTCGATCAGGAGACGCTCGACCAACTGCACTCGGACACCGGCGTGGGCCGGATCGTCCCAGAGGTTGTTCAAGTCCTCGGGGTCGTCCTTGACGTTGTATAGCTCGCCGTATTCCGTCGTGCCGTAGTGCAGCAGCTTCCAGTCCTCGGTGACCAGCATCTTGACCCGCTGCACGATGGGCTCCGGGTGCGCCTTGCCGCTGCCGACGAGCTCCGGTCGACCGCTGCCGAAGATGGCGATGCGCTCGACGATGACCGCGTCACGATGGGCGTCGGTCTCGCCGTGGAGCAGCGGGGCAAAGCTGCGGCCTTCCATGCCCACGAGCGGCGGGGCGCCCGCCAGGTCGATGAAGGTGGGCACGAGATCGAGTTGCGTCATCACGCCGTCGTGGACGCGGCCCGCTGCAATTGTTTCGGGGTGACGCCAGAGCAATGGAACTCGGTTGACGCACTCGTACGACATCATCGGCTTGGCGGCGATGCCATGGTCGTTGAGGCCCTCGCCGTGGTCCGAGCTGAAGACCACGTGGGTGTTCTCGGCTTGACCCAGCCGGTCCAACTCTGCGAGCACGCGCGCGATGCCGTCGTCGATGAACGTGGTCATGCCGTAGTAGTGGGCCACGATTTCGCGGTGGTGGTCGCCGTCCCACCCGCTGGTGGTGTCGTAGCCCTGATAGGGCAGGCCGTCGCGCGCGTACTGGTATTGCGGCGGCTTGTTGCTCACGTCCTCGCGCGGCACGGCCGGCGGCATGTCCGCCGGGTCGTACATGTCGCAGTAAGGACGCGGCGGCGTGAACGGCTGGTGGGGGTCGTAGAACGACATCCAGAGAAAGAAGGGCCGCTCGTGGGCGTGCCCGCGCAGCCAGTCGACGGTCCGGTCGGCGGTGCGGTGGGTGTAGTGCCACTCGGCCGGGATGGCGTTCTTCCAGCTGTGGAACGCGCCCGACCGAGGCTCCAGCGCGTTAAACGGTTTCCAGAGTTCCAGGCCCTCCGGATGATGCCGCTCGAGCCAGACCCGCCAGTGACCCTTGGGATAGGTGTGCGCGCCGAGGATTTCGACGTAGTCGAAGCCGAAATAGGGCCCGTACCAGAGCCCGTCGTCCGGATCGACCGGCGCGCCGGGCGGCGGATGATCCGGCAGCGCGTCCTCGTACTCACCGCTCTTGAAGTGTGGCTTGCCGACCAGCGCCGTGGCGTAGCCGGCCTGGCGGAGGGAGTCACCGACCACGGGGATGGCCTCGCTGAGGTTCACGTTGTTGAAGACGTGATGCCCGCGCTGGCTGCGGCCGGTGATCATGCTGGCGCGCGCGGGGGCGCAGATGGCGTTGGTGGGATAGGCGCGGTCGAAGCGGATGCCGTCCCGCGCGAGGCTGTCCATCGCCGGCGTCCGGATGCGCGGGTTGTGAATACCCAGGGCATCCCAGCGCTGCTGGTCGGTGGTGATGAAGAGGAAGTTCGGCTGGGAGTTATTTGCCAATTGGATCAGTCTGGTTGCGAGATCAGGCGTTTACCTTATCCGTCCTGCTGGGAGACGGCCAAGCGCGGTTCGGGCGCAGGCGGACGGAGCGCGTTCCCAGGCTGCACGCAGCCTGGGCCACCGGGCAAGGGCGGTTCGCGAACCGCCCCTACGCCACCGTCTCGGGCGTAACCCGGACCTTGGCGGTCGGCTCGGCGTTGCTAGTCCTGGTGCCAGACCTCGGGCGCGAAGAACATCTGGCCGTGCTCGTCGGTCAGTTGCTCGATCACGTCCTCAAACCACTCGCTCCAGCGGGCGTTGACCTCGTAGGACCCGATCTTGCCGAACGCCGTCGCGACGTCGGGCACGCACTCCGCGTAGGCGATGACCTGGAGGCCGCGCCGGAACAGCGAGTAGTTGGTGAAACCCGATTCGCGGATGGCTTCCACGAGCTCCGGCCAGATCTCGTCGTGACGGCGCTTGTACTCGTCTTCGGTGCCGGGCTTGATCTGAAAGGTAAAGCAGACCCGCTCCACTGGTGACCTCCGTGCGCGTTGCATCGCCTGAACTGCCGTGCCGAGGCTACCGCGCCGGCCACGCTCGCGCCGGATGCGGCGGCGATCAGACCTCCTCGACGACCGTGGCCTCGATGCCGCGGTGCAGGTCGCGGTGGGTGTAGTAGTAGACCACCAGCACGCGGCCGTCCGTCAACTCCACGGCCCAGGGATAGCCGCAATCGGAAGTCATGGAATCGCTGCGTACGTTGAGGACGGGGCAGGTATCGAGGTCGGCGCACTCGGGGTCCGTCACGCGCACGGTGCAGCCGCGCTGCCCTTCCCACCGCGTCCCGGTGGTGACGAAAACGCGCCCGTCGCTGAGCGGCAGCATGTGGCTCGGGCTGCCGTAGATTGAGGTCGGGCGCCACGGTGACCAGGTTTGGCCGTCGTCATCCGACTCGACCCGCGCCACGATGGTGCCCCCCTGTCGCCCCGACAGCCGGATCCGGGGTGATCCCCGCGGATGGCAGCGGTAGAGAACGACGACGCGACCGCTGGGCGTGCGGTGGATGGCCGGTTCGCTGAAGTGCGCGATCGGGTCGTGGGCGATGCGGCCGCCGTAGGTCCAGGTCTCCCCCAGATCATCGGAGATGCGCAGCATGCCGAAGTAGGGCTGCTCGCCCCTGGGACGCTCGGTGGCTTTGCTCGGCATGAGCAACCGACCGCCGGGCAACGCCAGCAGCCCGCTGCGGCAGACGCCCGAGTGCTCGGCCGGATGGCTCCACACGGCATCCGGCAGGCGGGGAAAACGTACGGGATTGCTCCACGTGCGCCCGCCGTCGCGCGAGCGCACCCAGAACGGAATGCCCGGTCGGGAGATCCAGGTCGAATGCTGCGGTGCTCCGACGTCCCGCGCGTGCGGCGGCGCGCGAAACGCGATCTCGGCCAGGCCCGCGGCGGGCACGAGCTCGTTGCTGGACGCGTGGAGAAAGATGCTGCCGTCGGCGAGCGTGTGCGCCCCAAAGTCGATCACGCCGCCGCGCGGATCGTTGGTGACGAGCCACGGCTCGCTCCACGTGCGGCCCTCGTCGCGGGACATGACGGCGCGCACGTCGAACAGGGGGTGGCTGTGGTGCGCATGCCCGAGATGCGGCGAGCGATGGAAGAGCACCAGCAACTCGCCCGCGGGCGTGCGCACGACGTTCGGCGCGGTGGCGTAGTGCCCGGTCTCGCGGTAGACGGTGATGTGCTCGACGACGCGCCAGCTCATGGGGGCGGCGGAATTGCGGCGCGGCCGTGCGGCATTGGGGACTGCTTCGTCGGCGCTATGTCGTGACGGGCAGTCTACTCGGACAGGGCCGATAGCCCGTCCGCCTGTGTCGGCCGAGGATGCTTGGGGGCACCCCCGTGATAGGCTGCCTCACCAAAATTGGCCTCGCCGATCCATTGGAGGCGCGCTGGGTATGAGTTCGCCACAGCAGGCAGCAATCGACTCGTGCATCAAGCGGTTTCGCGCCGGCACGCTGACCGAGCCAGACCTGTGGGACGTCTTGCAGTCGCTGGCAAACGGCGACGGCAAACGGCAGGAGCTGCTGTATCTGCAGGCCGGCACCGCGTCGGTCAACTCGGACGTGATCGGCATGTTCATCGCGCGGGACGGTGAGATTGACGAAGGGCCCCCGGACCCCGACGACATGCCCTACACCTCCGTTCTGGACGCCGTGCAAGACGGCTGGCGGATCATTAAGTTCCCGGAGTTGGCCGTGATGCTGGATGAGACGAAGCTTCACGGCCCCGGCGTTGAGTTCATCCTTGAGAAGGTGAGGTAGGCCCGCCATGCGCACGCACGACTGCGAACCGACGCTCACCGATTCCCAGGTCCTCGACTTCTGCAAGACGGGCTATCTGCCGCTTGAGGGCGTGGTTCCCGACGACGTCAACCAGCGCGTCGTCGACTTCATGGACGACCACGCACCGCACATCGAGCCGGGCGATTTCGCGAACCACGAGCCCAACGAAATCCTCGATCAGGACTGGTTCATCGACGGCGTGATGTGCAACCCGGCAGCGGCCGGCGCGGTGCGCTGCTTGCTCGGGCGGGACTTCACACTGCCGACGATCATGTCGAGCCACCGCGTCCACATGCCCGCCCGCGCCTACGGCTGGCACCGCGACGGCGGCTCGCTGTCGAGCCACGAGTTGAACTACCTGCAGGTTTACTACTACCCGCAGGACACGACGGTGGAGATGGGCGCCACGGCGTTTCTGCCCGGCTCGCACCTGTACTGGCCTTCTGGGCAGGGCAGCTCCGGGCTCTACGGCATGTTCCGCGGTTCGGTGTCGAGCGCGGCGCCCGCCGGGTCGATCTTCATCTCGGCCTACTCCGTGTGGCATCGCCGCACGAAATCGACGGCGTCGGGCATTCGCAATCTGCTGAAGTACAACTACTGGCGCACGTCGGCGCCCCAGCGCGATTGGGTGCGTGAGCCGGATTTCGATCCCGCGACGGCCGTCTACGGCCCCGGGCCCGATGCAGGGCCCGCGCCGCGACAGTCTTACTTGGCCGCGGCGCGCATGTTCTTCTGGCTATCCGGGCGCTTGGACGACTTTCAGGCGCTGGGCGGCCAGGGTTGGCCGAAGATCGGGCCGGTGGACTACCGACCCTACGGCTACCCCGGCGACCCCACCGATCCGCGGTTCCACCAAAAGGCGAGCTGAGCCGACGTCCGGAGACGGAACCAACGTGCCCGGGCGGGGCCGCGTCATCGTGGGCACCGCGAACTGGAGCGACCTGCGCGGCTTCTATCCGCGCGGGACGAAGGCGAACGAGAAGCTGGCGGCCTACGCGGCGCGGCTGACGGGCGTTGAGGTCAACGCCACCTTCTTTCGCATGCCGCGACCTGAGACCGTGGCGGCGTGGGCGGAGCAGACGCCGGAGGGATTTGTGATGAGCCTCAAGGCGCATCGCTTCATCTCGGCGTGGCTGCGGAATCCGGACAAGGCCGAGCCGCAAGGCTTCGCGCGGCATGTGGCGCTGGCGCAGCCGCTGGTCGACGCCAGCAAGTTCGCCGCGTACCTGGTGCAGTTTCCCGGCAAGCTGAACGCGTCGCTCGACATGCAGCGCGCGCTGTCGGTGCTGCGGGAGGGCTTCGGCGATCTGCCGCTGGCCGTGGAGCTGCCCGACGCGCCGGATCCCGAGCTTGGCGCGCGGGTCGCCCAGGCCCTGCGCACCCACAACATTGCGCAGGTGCGCCACGGCCCGCTAGCGTCGAATGACGCGGCGCTGCCGACTGACTCCGGTGAATTGACCTACTTCCGATTCCGCGGCCCAGCGGCCGCGTCGAACGGCGGCGGCGGACGCCTGCGGTTTACTGACGCCGAGATCGACGCCCGCGTGGACATCGTCGAGCAGGCCGTGGATGCTGGTCGCACAACCATGGTCGTGTGCTACGGGAAGAAAGACATCGATACCGCCGACGCCGCGCTGCGGCTGACCGTCGAACTCAAGCACCGGGGAGTCGCCGTTGGCTGAGCAACCGGACCCGCGACCCGGCGGCGGTGTCCCGCCCGTACCCGCAGGCTACGACGGGCCGCGGGCGTGCCGCCCGCATGAGTTCGGGGCCATGCTGGACTTGCAGAACCTGGCGCTGCGGACGCTTGATTCGCCGGCCAGTGCGCCGCGCTGGCCGTCGATGGGCGCCGACTGGCCGCACGTCTATCACCCCGGCAACCTCGACAACATCCGCGTGATCACGCACGACGGCCTGGTGGTGAGCGCGGTGGCCATCGCCCCAACCACAGTACGAACGCCGCGCGGTCGAATTGAAGTTGGCGGCATCAACGGCTTCGTGACGCACCCGGCGCACCGCCGGCGCGGGCTCGGCGCGGCCGTGCTGCACGACGCGCACCGGGTCATGCGGGCCAGCCGACACCACATCGCCATGCTGGGCACGCACAGCACGAACTACTACCGCCGATTCGGCTGGGAGATGGGCATGCGGCAGCGCAGCCACACGCTGGACCGCGCGAACATCGCGCTGCTGCCGCCCAGCCCCGACCTTGAGATCACCGAGGACTGGCGCACCCACGTGGCGGCGCTCGTGGCCATGCACGCCCGCGAGCCGATGGGCGCCGACCGCGACGAGCACTACTTCACGCTGGTGGCGCAGTCGCGGGCCGACCGGCTGCTGGTCGCGCTGCGGGGCGGTGAGCCGGTGGCGTACGTTGCCGAGCGCGAGCGGGCGGTGGCCGAACACGGCGGCGACGTGGCGGCCACCGTGGCGCTGCTGCGGCGCGTGCTGCGCGACATCGACGATCCACACGCCAGCACCACAGATCGCCCTCCCGGCGAGAGCACGGTGGTGACGCTCGACGTGATCGTGCCCGAATCGAACGACGGCCTGGCGGGTCTGCTGCTGGAGACCGGCATTCCGTTCGCGCAGACGCACCACTACATGATCCGGGTCATGAATCTCGAGGCGCTCCTGCGCGCGCTCGACTCGAGTGATGTCGAGGCCACGCCGTCCGCCGACGGGTGGCGGCTGCGGCGGGGCGGTCAGACGCTCGAGGTGAGCGACCGCGAGCTGGTGAAGCTGTTGTTCGGTCCGGAGCGTTTTCCCGGCTTCGCGCCGGACCTATTCCCGCTGGACTTCTTCCAGTGGCCCCTAGACCAAATGTGAGGACAAACCTCCAGGGTTCCACCTGATGGCCGTGACCTGAGTGTGCCCGATCGCCGCGTCCCACACGGTGCGGGCGGGCTCGTCGTCGCAGGTGCCGACAATCGAGAGCACGTCGCCCCCATCCAGGCTGACGCTGGCGCTGAAGCCGCTGACGGCTGATCCGTAGTAGAGGTAGACGGCTTCGTCGGCCCAGGTCTCACCCGAGTCTCGACTGAGCATGACCCGGCCGCTTGGCGGGCCAGGACCGTAGCGGGTGTCGTGGATGATGGCGATGGTGCCGTCGCCGGCCACCGCGGGCGCGCCGAAGCACTGGCCGAAGATGGTGGTGAGCTGCCGCAGGTTGCCCCAAGTGCGGCCGCCGTCAACGGAATCCACCAAGAAAACGTGCTTCCAGGCCAGATCGCCGCGCGCGCCTTGAGGCTCCAGGTCCTCGGCGGTGTCGTCCGGCATGCGGGGCCGTTGGTAGCGCACGACCGCCATGAGCCGGTCGCCGCCCAACTCCGCGACCGCCCCCTCGGTGCCCCAGTCGCACACGAGGGACGATTCCGACCAGGTGTGGCCGCCGTCGCTCGATCTGAAGGCCAGCAGGTGCATGGCGCCGCTGGCAGGCGCTTCCCAGATGAGACGGTCGCGGCAGCAATAGAGCAACAGCAGCGTGCGACCGCCGATGAGTTGCAGTGAGTGGAAGTAGCGCTCGTCGTACCGCGGCGGCAACGTCAGCCTGGCATGCACGCTCCAGGTACGGCCCCGGTCGGCCGAGCCCATGATCTCGATGGGATCGGTACGGATGCCGTCGTTCGAGCCGACGTGCACGAAGGTGCCGTCGTCGAGGATGGCGAACGGACCGTTGTAGGGGTACATGTCCAGGCCCAGGACGGCGGACGGGCGCCGTCCCGCTGCGTCGCCGCGGGGATAGGCCGTCCAGGTGCGGCCCTCGTCGTCGCTGCGGCACATGAGCGAGCCCTGATTTACGTAGATCGCGCCATCCGGCGCCCGCGCGGCGTGAATCATCTGCGGGTGACCCAAGGGATCGTGCGGCAAGGTCGACTTGACCACGGGGACGCGGTGCAGGCGGCCGGCGCCGGCGTGCAGCACGTAGTTCGACGCCTGCATCTGGGAGAGGTCGTCCGGCGACGGCCAGGGCGCGCCGCCGAGGTTGCCCGTGTCGGCGGGCGCGGCGAGCTTCACGACGTCTCGTCCGGCGCGATCAGGCGCGGCGGGGCGCCGTCCGGCCAGTCCAGATGCCCCATGAACAGGCCGCGGGTGCGGTTGGACTCGCGGTAGCGAAAGTCCTCGGGATCGGCGGAGCAGTGGGTAATCCACCACTGGCCCTCCCATTGGAACACCTCCGAGGCGTGGCAGAAGCCCAGCCGCTGCGGCTCGTAGCCGTGGAAGTCATATGGCGAGTGGGACGCGACGACATGGGTCCACCACCCATGCTTGAAGAACAGCCAGAACTTGCCGTCCTTGGGCACGACGCAGGGCGACTCGACCTCGAGCGTCCGCTCCTCGTCGAACGGCCAGGCCTTCATGGTGAACACCGGCCCGACTTCCTGCCAGTGCAGCAGGTCGTGCGACATGGACGCGGCCACGCACACCAGGTTGTGTCCAAACTTCTCCTGCACGCGTCCCACCCAGTAGGCAACGAAGGTCCCGTCGTCGAGCCGGATGACGTGCGGGTCGCGGCAGCCGCCGTAGGAGCCGCCGAGGCGGCGGGCGACGGAAAGGACATCGCCGCCCGCGTCGCGGTTCATGCGGTCCACTTCGTCGGGCCGTGGGAGACCGAATCCCGGCCACTTGGCCCAGGAGACGGACGGCACGATCACGGGATTGCCGGGGAAGCGCTCCCAGTTGAAGAGGTCGGTGGACGTCGCGAGGCAGATGCGCTGCGTGCGCTGCGCGTCGGCCACGCAATAGAGCATGTAGAAGCAGCCGTCGTGGCCGATGACGTAGGGCGCGAAGCAGGTCGCCTCTTCCGGCCAGACGCCGGTGGCGGTCAGCGCATGTGGGTGCACGGTCCACTCCATCAAGTCGGCGGACGTGGCGTGCGCAAGCGAGTCCTCGGCGCCGTGCAGGCCGCCTGGGAAGCCGCGCACGTCGCCAATGATGCCGAAGAAGTGCCACAGGCCCTCGTGCCGGATGAGGCAGTGGTCGTTGAGATAGCGACCCGGAATCGAGAGCACTTCCCGAAACGCGCCAAGCTGCACGTCGCCGTATGGACTGCTGCGAACGGATGAACGTGTCATAAGCGGGACCTGGCGGTGGCGCCGGCCGATGGTAGCGAAGCGGCCCGTGCAGGTTTGAAACGAAATTGCATCCGCAGCATGGAACGATTTGGTCAATCCGAGCGTAGTGTCTGTTGAGAGGCGGCCACCCACTCCCGATGCGGCCACGATGACGGCACTCGCCAATCCACCGACGCCCAGACACCCGCGATGCTCAAGCTCGGCCCATGGGCTTGCCAACGTATCGACGCCATCTCTCGCGGCCACGTGTCCGCAAGTCATCGGAGGTTTCAAATGCGTCTGACGCTGGCCGGCCTCCTTGCCGTGATAGCCATCCTCGGACTGGCCGCCGCGGAGTGCGGCGATTCGCCCGCCGCCGAGCCAGCGCAGAGTTCTCCAACTCCGGCGGTGTCGGACCGCTTGCAGACGCCTGCGCCATCGGACCACCCGACCAGGACACCTGCTCCATCGGCGAGCGCCACGACCTCGCCTGCGCCTAAGGAGATCTCGTTCACGCCAGCGCCGTCGGGGCGCGTCGCCACCACGCCGGCGCATGCGCCGAGCCCTACCCGGCCGCCGCTCTCGGACACCGTGGACGGCTACGTCGCCCTAGCCCCGGAGGTCCTGCGAGTTGGGCATGCCGAGAACGTATCCGTCTCCTTGTTCGACGGACAGAATCCCGCGAAAGGCGACGTGCGGCTCGCGCTGATGCAGCACAGACGCGTCTTGGTCGACACCCAGGCACACATTGAAGGCAGCGGCATCGTTGTGCTCCAGGTTCCCGACGTGGCCCCGGGGAACTATCAACTCGAAATAGAAGGCAAAGGTTTTTCAGAAACGAAAACCTTGTGGATAGAAGCCAACAAACCGGTGCTGCTCCTGGGAACCGACAAGCCTGTCTACAAGCCCGGACAGGAAATCCTCATCCGTGTCCTGCAGTTGGGTCCCGAACTCAAGCCATTGCCGGGCGAATTCACGGTCGAGATTCAGGATGCAAAGGGAAACAAGATCTATCGCGAGCATTCCACGTCTGACGATTTCGGAATGGCCAACCTTAATGTTCCGATATCGTCCGAGCCCAACCTGGGAGTCTGGAAAGTAACGGCCACGGCCGGCGAACAGACGACCGAGACCGACGTAACCGTGGCTGAATATACGCTGCCAACATTTGAAGTAGTCGTGGACGTTCCCAAGAGCTGGATCTTGGCAAATCAGCCCATCATCGGCACGGTGACCGCCGAGTACAGCTTTGGCAAACCGGTCAGGGGCGAGATGGAGATCGTTGCCTCACGCTACGTCGGCACGAGGAAAGAAACAACCGCTCTCTCAGGGAATACCGTAGCCGCTAACTATGTCGACCAGTGGGAGGAATTTGTGATCTTCGCCAAGGAGATCGACGGCGCAGCAACTTTCGAACTGCCGGGCGTAGAATTCGTTGGCGACGTACCCGCAGCTGACGACAGGGCCAACCTTGCCCTTCACGTGACGGTGCGCGAGAAAGCCACCGGCAATGCCGAGTACACATCGCGGCGTCTCAGCGTAGTCAGAACTCCGGTGACTCTGCAGATCATTCCGGAAGGGCGTGCCTTCAAGCCAGGATTGCCTTTCAAGTTGCTGCTGGTGACGGAGACCCCCGACAGCGAACCGGTTGATGGCCACGTAGGAGTCAACGTGGAATATTTCGGCAAGTACTTGGGTCGCATCAATCGCGAATTCATCGAGACCGAGACCGCTGACGGCAGAGCCCTCCTCCCGATCACTCCCCCAGCGGACGCCGTGGCCCTGACATTGAACGCGCAGGCCGGCGAGACTCGTATTGGCCCCTTCCCCAGTTGGTCATCCCCTTCTCTCACTATCAAGGCGACCTATTCGCCGTCGAATAACTTCATTCACGTCGAGCAGGCGGACCACGCACTGCCGGACGTGGGTGACCAGGCACGATTCAAGGTCTCTTCGACCAGCAAGACGGGGAGTTTCCACTACCAGGTGATTTCAAGAGGCAGGGTCGTCCTCTCAAGCGTGACGCACTCGCCCGACATTGCCTTCGACGTCACGCCCATCATGGCGCCGTCGTCACGACTGGTGGTGTATCAAATCCTCCCCGGTGGAGAAGTGGCCGCGGACTACATCCCGTTCGATGTCGCCGCCCGCTATCCCATGGCGATGGATATTGGCTTCGGCAGCAGCGAAGCTCGACCCGGCGAAGCCGTCGACATCGACGTGACCACCCAAGGTCCGGCCATGGTCGGGCTGGTGGCAGTGGATCGCTCTGTATTTCTCCTCTCGGAGAACCGTTTGAATCTCCGCCAGGTGTTCGCTGAGCTGGAGCGCCTGTACATGCCGCCCCGGGCCGAGCCTCATGAGAGCTTCCTGCCGAAGGACATATGGGTCGGTGGCGCGGAGGATATCTTGAACGAGGCAGGCCTAGTGGTGATGTCGAGCATGGATGTTCCCCAGGGCAAGGAGTTTTTCCGCGCCTCCACCCGGATGATCCCGGGTACGAATACTCTCGAAGTAATTCGTGTAATTACTCGCGAGATTGCCGTCGACTACATCGTCGAGAAAGTGACAGAGCCCGAAGCACCGCCGACTCTGGATTCCGCACCGGCTGACGCCGAACCCTCCAAGGACCTGGAGGAGGTGAAGCGAGTACGCCAGTTCTTCCCGGAGACCTGGCTGTGGGCCAACGTGATAACGGACGACGACGGGCGAGCGACGGTGCCCGCTGAAACGCCAGACAGCATCACGACTTGGGCGCTGCGGGCAGTGGCGCTGTCCAAGGAGTATGGCTTGGGCGTTGCCGAGGCCGAGCTGCGAGTCTTTCAGCCATTCTTCCTGCAGGTGGACTTGCCCTACTCAGCCATCCGAGGCGAGGAGTTCCCGGTCAAGGTCGCGCTCTACAACTACCTCGATGAACCCCAGGAGTTCTTCGTGGAGCTGGAGGAATCCGAGAGCTACGAGCTGCTCGACGCCGCAACCAAAACGATCATGGTGGACCCGAGCGACGTCGGCGGCCTGGAGTTCAACATACGGCTCACCGAGCTTGGCAGCGTGCCGCTCAAGGTCACCGCGCGCAGCCGCGAGTCGGCCGACGCCGTTATCAGAAACCTCCTGGTCGAACCGGAAGGGGTCCGGCACGAGACCGTGGAGAACCGCATCATCGCGGCTGGCCAGCAGTTCACGTTCGACAACGAAACGCCCAGTGGATCGATTTCAGGATCGGCTCGCACCCACGTCGTACTGACGGGAAGCTACCTGAGCCAGACCATCGAAGGGCTGGAAGGGCTGTTGCGAATGCCGTTCGGCTGTGGCGAACAGAACATGGTCCTCTTCGCGCCGAACGTCTTCGTCGCCAGGTATCTCGAGGAAACCGATCAGATCAAACCCGAGGTGCTCGCCAGAGCCGAGCGCCTGATGACGACCGGCTATCAACGTGAGCTGACCTACCGCCGAGCTGACGGCAGCTTCTCGGCGTTTGGCGACAGCGACCCATCGGGCAGCCTGTGGCTCACGGCGTTCGTGCTGAAGACCTTTGCCCAGGCCGAGGGTTTGATCTACCTCGACAGCACGGTGCTGCAGAGTGCGACGGACTGGATCGTGCAACACCAGAGACCGGATGGCTCGTTTGAGCCGGTCGGGTTCGTCCATGACCACGGGCTCGTGGGCGGACTGCACGGAAGAACGGCGTTGACCGCCTACGTGACCATTGCCCTGCAGGAAGCCGGGGCGCGTCATCGCGCGGCGGCGGCGCTGCCCTACCTTGAGCACCACTTGGACAGTATCGACGATCCCTACACCATGGCCATCGTCGCCTATGCGCTCGCGCTGGGCGACAGCGATCGTGCCGACGACGCGCACGCGCGACTGGTCACGATGGCGATTGAGGATGAGAAGGGCCTGCACTGGGGCGCCGGTTCGCAGGACTTGGCGAATGGAAGGCTTGGCCGCCCGCAGTCCTACGCCGCGGTGGAGACCACGGGCTACGCCACGCTCGCTCTCCTGGAACAGGGCTACTTCACCGCCGCATCCAACGCGGCTCGCTGGCTGGTTTCGCAGCGCAACGCCTTCGGCGGGTTCGGGTCCACCCAAGACACGGTCGTGGGCCTGCAGGCACTGATTGCTTCCGCCTCGCTTGCCGGGACCGACATCAATATGACCGTCACCCTCACTTCGGGCGATTGGGAAAAGACGGTCGACGTGAATGAGACCAACTTCGACGTGGTCCAGATCCTTGATGTGCCAGTGGGCGCGAACCTCGAGCTATCAGCCGACGGGAGCGGCGTGGTTGTGGCCCAGGTGGTGCGTCGCTTCTACCGGCCCGAGGTCGATCCCCAGGCGATCGAGATGTTCACGATCAGCGTCGACTACAGCTACGGGGACATCGAGGTTGACGATCTGCTTGCGGTGTCTGTCTCAGTCCAGTTCACCCCGTCAGATCCCGTCTCGGCGGGCATGGTCGTGGTCGACGTGGCGGTTCCGACTGGGTTCGCCCCGTCGGCCGGCACGGTCCGGGCGCTGATGGAGGAGCATCCCCGGCTCAAGCGCTCCGACATCGCCGGACGGAATGTAATCCTGTACATCGACGACATGGCGCCTGGCGAGTCGCTACATCTCTTCTTCGAGGCAGTGGCGCTATATCCGGTGCGGGCACAGCCGGTGACGTCGCAGGTCTACTCGTACTACAACCCCGAATGGCGCGCCGAGACCCTGGGCCGGAGCGTGACCGTAACGGGCAGATAAGCGGTCAACTCCCGGAGAGGACGCGACGCTTGGCCTCGATTTGGGTGGGCACCGGGGAGCGGCGCAAGCGGCTTCGCGTCGGCCAACTCGGCCAGGCCTGGCCGCCGCTGGTCACGCCGAGCGCCACCTTTGGTCAGCCCCAGCGCACGCGGGTAATCGACGGCCGCGAACCAGTGGCCGGCGTGCCTGTCAGAGGAAAGCGCCTCGGTCCTCGCGTCCAACTCCGCCGGCGTGACGAGCCCGCGATCCAGAGCCAGCCGCTCCAGGGCTCGGAACCATCGCTGGTAGTAGCCAGTCTGCTCGCCGTGCTTCTCGTTGGCCGCGGTCACCTCAACGAGCCTGTCACGAAAGTCCACCCAGTCGTAGACGCCGCCCTCGGTCAAGACGGCGGCCAGACCGAATGCCCGGCCCTCCCAGGGCTCGTTGAAGACAAGCTCACCGTTCTTCCTGGGCAGCGCCTCGTCGCCCGTCATGTCCGATATCCCGCGGTCGGTCGGTCTGCTCATTTGTGCTCTTCAGGAGCGCGCATCTAGGCAATCGCGGACATCGACCTGGCCACTCCCACCCCGATCATCGAGTCGCGGGTCACAAGCTCAGCCAGCTTCTCCTCCGGCAGATCGCCCGTGCCGTCGGGGCGCTCCGGCAGCACCATGTAGCGGATGGACGCGGTGCTGTCCCACACCCGGATTTCCGTCGACTCGTCAATCTCAAGTCCAAACTCTCGCAGCACCGCGCGAGGCTCCAGTACCACGCGGGATCGGTAGGCCGCGTCCTTGTACCAGGTTGGAGGCAAGCCGAGCACCGGCCACGGGTAGCACGAGCAGAGCGTGCACACGACCACGTTGTGCACCTTGGGCGTGCTTTCCAACACCACAATCTCAGCTCCCTCGGCGCCACCGAATCCAAGCTCCGCGATCGCCTCGGTGCCGTTTTCCATCAGGCGTCGCTTGTATTCGGCGTCGACCCACGCCCTGGCCACCACCTTGGCGCCGTTCAGGGGCCCGATGTCCTGCTCGTACATGCGCACGATCTCGTCGATGGCATCGGTGGTCACGAGGCCCTTCTCGACCAGGAGCGACTCAAGCGCCCTCGCGCGCAGCGCCGCGTATGGCTCCGGCTCAGGATGGTGATCGCCGTTGTGGTCGCCGCTCACGCGTCGCTCCGTTTGGTGCTGGCTGTATCGATTGGCTCGACGTAGCCCTCCCACATGTCGACGTACAGCGCCGTGCCCAACTCCGCCGACGCCCCCCACAGCTCGGGCCCTTCGAACCGGACGCTGTAGAGGTGCTGGGCCGGCGTGGCTTCGTCCGCCGAATTCTCGTCGGGAACGTCGTAGGCGGCATAGATGGCGTGAACTACGCCGGGCTTGCCCTGCACATATCGCGGTAGGCGGGTGTGTCCGCCATGCTCGATTCTGCGGGCTTGCACGCAATCTCCCACCTCGAACGCGGGTGGCTGAGCCGGCTCCTTACGGATCTGCCGCTGTCGGTACATTCCCGCGCGGACACGCTCGGTCAGCGCCGGGCTGACGTTTCGCGTCGGACTCGCTCCCGGGTCATTGCGAAAGCAGTTGGTCTTTGCCTCCAACTCCTCCGCGCTCAGCACGCCTCGCTCAATGAGCCCGCGCTCAAGGGCGAGCATCCACCGCTGGTAGTAGCCGGACAGGTACTCATCTGGATCGAGGCTCTCCAGCCTGGGGCGCGAGAGGCCACCCTTAACCGCGATCACGAGCCCGAATATCCGGCCCTCCCACTCGCTATGGAAGACCGGCTCATCCGCTTCAGGCTCCACGCGCCCGTAGCCGGGCACGCCGCCCATATCGTGTATGCCACTGATTCCGATTGGTTCGCTCCGCCGTAACCTCACGCTTTCTCCGCGCCCACTACCAAGCCTTCCGGGTCCGGCGTCGTGGGCGGAGTCCCAGTCAGCTACACCGCCACCGAGCGAACCTCTTCGGACCAATCGGTCCAGATGTCGCCCTTGGGGCCGGCCACGAGCCGTCCGTCGGGCCAGGACTCGGGCGTCTTGTGAAAGCCGTAGAGCGTGGCCTGGCGGAGGACGTCGCTGAATGAATTGCCGCCGGCCAGGTGCAGCATGATCGTGTGCCACAGGACCACGGAGCCGGCGGGTCCAGAGGTCATCACGGGTTCCGTGTCGGCCTTGAGGTCCCCGATCGGCGGATCGGTGTAGCCAATGAACCTAGGCGAGTCCTCGCCATTCGCGATGGCCGTCGCCCCGTGGTTCTTGGCCTCCCAGTAGTTCCAGATTCGCGTGTGGCTGCCTGGAAAGATGGTAAAACCGCCGGCGCCCGGCGGCACGTCGTCGAAATAGACCGCGGTTTGCAGCAGCTGGCGCGTGTTGTAGAGGCCCTCACCCGCGTGGGCGCCGCGCCAGTCGGGGGGAGTCGAAAGCGGGCTGTTCGGCAGGGTGCAGTACATGCCGCGCGTTCCCTGCGCGGTCATCCAGTGGGGGCCGGTCTTGGGCAGCCGAAGGTATTCCGTCCTGCTTGAGCCCTCTCCGGTCCAATCCTTTCGCTTGGGACCCATGTGAACTTCCATGCCCTCAGCGATTTTTTGGGTCATGTAGCAAGGGCCGGTGGTGCATTCGGACTCATCGAGTCCGCCGGGCCACACGACCTCGCCTTTACCGAGCAACTGCTCGGCGATGTCCCACACCGCGCGGGCGCCGATGTCAAGCAGCAGATCCTCCGCCCCGTTGCGAATGATCATGCGGTGGCCCCCGCCGGAGAAATACGGGTCCCCGCCACCGTCGGGGCGCTGATAGCCGGCTTTCTCGTCGTCGGTGAAGGGAACCCACGTGGTGGGGTCATCGCGTTTCATGCCGGAGCGGTTTGCCGCCACGGTGTCCCACATCAGGTCGCGGGCCTGGCGGCAGCGGTCGGGGTCGATGACACCGGGGAGCACGATGTAGCCGGTGCGTTTGAACTGGGCAATCTGGCTCGCGGTCAGGGGTGCAACTTGCGGCACGCTTGGGGCAGACGCCGTCATTGGATCTCATCCTTGTGTGGGAGATGCCCTCACGCTGATGCGCGAGTATGGCCTACGCCGCGCATGGTCACCAGTGCCAGCGTCCGGGACTTCCAGCCACTCCTGATGCAGCGCCCCCACGGCCTCCGCTGGGGCATCGATCTAGTGCCGGCGCTAAGGTTTGTCACGCGCTCCCAGGTACGATCCGGCTCATCGTGAGTGACGGCCCGGTTCCCTACGACTTCGAGGGTGTCGCGCGGACGACGCTGACCGAGGTCGACATCGAAGCCTTGCGCGTCGGCGCCTGGGTTCTCGGCACCGGCGGCGGCGGCGACCCCTACTACGGGTATCTCTGCCTGAAGAAGCTCTATGCGGAAGGCCGCGTGGTTGAGGTCATCGACCCGATGGACCTGCCGGATGACGCGTTCGTCGCCGCCGTCAATCAGATGGGATCGCCGATGCCGGCCGAGGAGCGGCTGACCGACCCGGCGACGGTCACGCGGGCGATCCGGGTCATGGAGGAGTACGCCGGCATCCGGTTCACGGCCGTGATGCCCTGGGAAATTGGCGGCGGGAATGCGTTTCAACCCCTGATGGCGGCGGCCGTGCTCCAGCTGCCGGTCGTGGACGCCGACGCCATGGGCCGGGCGTTCCCGGAAGCGCAGATGACGAGCTTCGCCGTCCAGGACTTCACGTGCTACCCGCTGGTGATGGCCGATATCCGGCCCAACACCGTGATCATCTCGGAGGCGGCGGACTGGAAGTGGCTGGAGCGCATCCGTCGCCGCGCCTGCACCGAGTTGGGCGCGGTCGCCGCGACCTGCAACCCGCCGCGAACGGGACACGAGGTGAAGACCGGCTCGCATCTCCACACGGTCAGCAAGGCCCTGCACATCGGACGGACCATCAGGCGCGCCCAGGTCCAGCATTGCGATCCGGTGGCCGCGCTGCTGCAGGCAGAAGGCGGCATCGAGTTGCTGCGCGGCAAGGTCACGGACGTTGAGCGCCAAACCACCGACGGCTATCTCCGCGGCCGCCTCGATATCGCGGGTCTCGACGCCCACGCCGGAGTCAATATGCGCATCGCGTTCCAAAACGAGTTCACGGTGGCCTGGCGCGACAACCACCCGTGCGCAACTACGCCGGATCTGATTTGCGTGCTCGATCAGGACTCCGGCGAGGCCGTGGGTACGGAAGTGGTCCGCTTTGGGCAGCGGGTGGCCGTCATCGCACTCCCGGCTCCGGCGATGCTGCTGAGCGAGCGCGGGCTCGAGCTCACGGGACCGCGCGCGTTCGCCCACGACCTCGATTTCCACCCGCTCTTTGACGCCCCGGCCCGGTGAACGTCATCGGGATCGACGTGGGCGGGACCAGCACCGACGCGGTGCTGCTCCATGACCGCGAGGTGCGCCACAGCGTCAAGACGGCAACCACGGCGGACGTGAGCTCGGGCATTGCCGCGGCGCTCGAAGCACTGGTTGAACTCGCGGGTCCGGATACGCGGCGCGTCGACGCCGTGATGCTGGGAACGACGCACTTCACCAACGCCATCGTCGAGCGGCGGGGCCTGACGCCGACCGCCGCGATCCGCATCGGACTGCCGGCGACTGCATTCCTGGAGCCCTTCACCGATTGGCCGCCCGACCTTGCCGCGGCCATTCACGCGCGGCACTTCATGGTTCGCGGCGGCCATGAATACGACGGCCGCCCGATCGTCGAGTTCGATGCCGGGGCCGTGGAGTCCGCGGCGCGTGAGAGCCGGGAGGCCGGAATCCGGGCCGTGGCTATCACGTCCGTTTTCTCGCCGCTCGACGCGACGCTGGAAGAACGCGCGCACCAGATCGTGCGCAGCGTGTGTCCCGATGTCAGCATCACGCTGTCGCATCGCCTGGGTCGCATCGGCCTGCTCCCGCGCGAGAACGTCACCATCCTCAACGCCGGCCTCGTTGGCCTGGCCCGCACGACGATGGCTGCGTTTCGAGACGGCCTGCGAAGAGTCGCGATTGACGCGCCGGTCTACCTCACCCAGAACGACGGCACGATCGCGCGGATGGAGCGGGCGATGGATCTTCCGATCCTGAGCGTGGCTTCGGGACCCACCAACAGCATGCGCGGCGCGGCGTTTCTATCGAGCACGCCGGACGCACTGGTCATCGACGTGGGCGGGACGACGACCGACGTCGGCTATCTGCGTCACGGCCTGCCGCGTCAAGCCAACCGCGTGGTCGAGATTGGCGGCGTGCGCACGCTGTTTCAGATGCCGGACCTGTTGTCGCTGCCGCTCGGCGGAGGGTCCAAGGTCACGGCGTCGCCGCTGGCCATCGGACCGGAGAGCGTGGGCTACCGGCTGACGGAGCTTGGCCGGGTGTTCGGCGGAGACGTCACCACGTGCACCGACATCGCGGTTGCTGCCGGTGCATCCTCCCTGGGCGATCCGGGCCGCGTCGCCGATTTGCCGGCGGGCTTGGTCAGCGAGGCCATGACCATGATCCGCACCAGGCTCGAGGACGCCATCGATCGCATGCGGCCAGACGCCGAGCCCAGGCCGGTGATCGCCGTCGGCGGCGGCTCCTTCCTGGTGCCGGATGGTCTGGCCGGCACAAGCGACACCGTACGTGTACCGCACGCGCCGGTGGCCAACGCCGTGGGCGCCGCGATGGCCCAGGTGAGCGGCGAGTCCGACCGCGTCTATCGCGACGTGCCGCGCGACGAGGCTATTGCAGCCGCGACGGCTGCCGCCCGCGCGGACGCCACCGCGGCAGGGGCCGATCCCGACACGTTGGAGGTCGTCGAAGTCGAGGACCTGCCGCTGGCCTATCTGCCGGGCAACTCTCGTCGGGTGCGCGTCAAAGTCTTAGGCGACATCGTCTAATCGCGCGCGACGGCTCAGGTAGGTACAGACGGTCTACGTCTCACGCCAGGGCAGCCGCCAGAGGCCGAGGCCCATAGCGACGAGCGCGTAGGCTGTAAGAACACCCAGCTCAAGCCCGACGTCGACACGGCCTCCGAGTGACGCGGCGATCGCATCCGCGGCGTAGCGCAGCGGCGAGACATATCCGAACCAGCGCAGCGGCAGAGGCGCCGCCTCCATCGTGAAATACACCGGCGAAATGATCACCAGCACAATCGCAACCAGGCTGGCGATCAGGTTTCCCACCTGAAGCGAGGGCGCGAAGCTCATGACGAACAGCACGATGCCGGCCAGCGCCAGCACCGTCAGCAGCAGGGCCGGGGCCAGCGTCCACGTGGGGCTGATCTCGACGCCGGCGACAAACGCGAACCCCAGCAAGAACACCGTGGACAAGACGCCGGCCACCGACGTGAACGCAAGGGTGCCGGCGACATAGGCGCTCTTGGAGACGGGCATGGTGATGATGAGCTTGAGATGGCCCAGGAAGCGTTGCGCCACGATTTGCTGCCCGACCAGCATGGCGGTGCTGAAGGCCACACCGAAGATCAACGTTCCAGCCAGCAAGCGCTGCCATATGGCTGGGTCGTCGGGAGCGATGGCCTGAAAGACATAGAACATCGGGATCGGAAGCATCACCGATCCCAGCACGATGAGATACCACTGGCGAATCATCGGCAGCGCATGGAGCTCCAACACCGCGACGGCATCGCTGACGAGCTTGCGTGGGCCCGAGGTGTTGAGGGCGTCAGCTCGCGCCATCGGCGTCGGTCCTTTCGCGGGTTGCCTGCGTCAGCGCCAGGTAGACGTCTTCCAACGTGGTTCGCATGACCGCGTACTCGTCGACGCCCTCCGCCCGCACCTGAGAGGCCAGCGATGACTCGTCGTTGCCATACATGGTCTGACGCCCCTCGGTCGTCTCGTAGACCAGCTTGAATTCGTGCCCGATGGACGCGCGCAGATTCGCGACCGTGTCGATGGCAATCAGGCGACCTTCTTGGATGATGCCGATGCGGTCGCAAAGCGTCTCCGCTTCCTCCATGTAGTGGGTGGTCAGCAGGACCGCGGCGTCTCGTTCGCGGTAGCTCCGGATGACGTCCCAGAGCCCGTGGCGCGACTCAACGTCCAAGCCAACCGTGGGTTCGTCCAGGATCAACACGTCCGGCTCCGCCAGCAGGGCAATGCCGACCAGCAGCCGGCGGCGAAGGCCACCCGACAGTCTGCTACTCGTGGTAGCGCGGTAGCGCTCCAGATCGAGGTGATCGATCAGTTCGTCGGCGCGTTGCCGAGCGTCGCGCCGTGACAGCCCACGCAGCTTGCCGAAGATTCGCAAGTGCTGGTGCACCGAAAGACCGTCAAAGAGCTGAGCCTCCTGCGGCACGACCCCGATGCACGCCTTGACCTCGTTTGGGTGGGTGACGGCGTCGATGCCAAGGACGCGCACCTGACCCGACGTCGGCACAAGTTCCGTCGTAATCTGCCGCACGAGCGTGGTCTTGCCGGCGCCGTTCGGCCCCATGACGCCCAGCGCTTCGCCCCACTCGACGGCGAGCGATATGTCCTGGTTGGCCCACGGGCCGTTCTTGTAGCGCTTGTTGAGCTGGCGGACCTCGACCGGCGGAGGCCGCTCGGCCGATGGTTGGGGGTCCGGATCACGTACGCGGCTTAGACGGGCGTGATGATCGTCCATGCCGGGGCGCCTGTCGTTGGCAGCACTGGCAGCGTGCGATGTCGTCAGTCTAGCGTTCGGGGCATACGAAGCACCCGCGCGCAAAACCGCTGACAAGCTGGCGCCCGCGCGGACGCCCGGGTCGGCTTTCAGGAATGCATCGGGATTCGCGTCAGCCGCTCGGCGATCACATCCTGGGTAGTCGGCTCGGTCGGCGCCGCCGCCGTGGGCGTGGCGTCTTCGGCGCCAGCCGTCGGAATGTACAGGTGCACGGCGGTGGTCGGCTCGGGAGCCGGAGTGAGCGTCAGCGTGTCGGTTGGCGCCGGCGGTGTGGGATCGGGCGACGGCAGTCTTGGCACTACGGCAGTCTTGGCACTGCCGTGGCAGTCGCCTCAGGGATCGGGGTGGCCGGCGGGACCTGTTCGAGCGCGGTCTGCATTGGCGGCGGTGCCGGGGCCGGGTCGGCGGACTCAGGCGCGGCGGGATCACACGCGGCTGCGGCGGACACGAGCACGAGGCACGCCAGCGCGGACCTCAACCGTCGCACCCGCACTGCCTATCGGCTCACGCGGCCGGTGCCACGCACGCGGTCACGAGCGTCAGCACACCGAGCGGGCGCTTCCGATCGGTCTTGCCCTGACAGGCAGCGTTTCGCGCACGCACAATCCCCTAGTTCTCGCAATAGGCCAGCCCAAGCCTCTCGAACTCATGAATCACTACGAATCTGAGGGTCGCCGGTAAACAGCCGGACAGCAGGTTCCCGGCAAGATTGATTTCCTCAAGGTGGATCGAGCGTCCGAGTTCCTGGGGAATCTCGCCGGTGAGCTGATTTCCATCAAGGAATAGCACCCGCAGAAAAGTGTCTTCGACAAGATCTCGCGGTATAGGCCCTGTCAATTCATTTTCGGATGCAATCAACTCCTTGACTCGGAGATCCCATCCCAGACCCGTCGGAATCGATCCTGTCAGGCGGTTGTTCGACACGTTCACCACATCTCCAACGCTCTCAAGCATTTCGCGCGGGATTGGACCCGTCAACTGATTGCCCGAGAGATTCAACTCCCTCAAATACCGCGCCCCAAAAACCTCGATAGGTATCGCACCACTCAGTTGGTTGTCCGACAGATCCAGATTCCTGAGTTCGAAGAGTTGACCGATCTCCGGCGGAATCTCGCCCGAAAGCCGGTTGGCTTGGAGCCACAGGCCTTCAACGTTCGACAGATGGCCAATCTCCGGTGGTATGGTCCCATCGATATGATTGTTGCTGAGATTTATGCTGGTCACCGACGAAAGTCCACTAAGTTCTGGGGGAATTGGACCAGTCAAGCGATTGTTATGGGCACTCAGATAAAGGAGGTTCTTGAGCTGTCCGATCTCTGGCGGAATCGGTCCTTCCAACCGGTTGTTGAACAGATACAGCTCCGACATCTCACCCAGATTGCCGAGCTCAGCGGGGATCTGACCCGTCAATTGATTGTCATTGAGATGCAGATACCAAAGATACCGAAACTGCCCAAACGTATCGGGAATCGGTCCCGACAACCGGTTGCGACCGAGGAATAGCTCGCGCATTAGGGTGAGCGAACCGAGCTCCGGAGGAATCTCGCCCGTCAGCTGGCTTCCGCTAAGGCTTAGACGATCGAGGCGAACAAGCTGACCCAGTTCCTTGGGGATTCCGCCCGTGAGCTGATTACCGCCGAGGGCAAGACCATCGAGGTTTGACAAGTTTCCAATCTCGGGCGGAATTGGTCCGGTCAAATCATTGGCTTCGAGATTGAGATATCGCAGCGCAGGAAGTTGTGTAAGTTCCAAAGGGATCGTTCCAGTCAACCGATTATCCCCGAGATTGAGTACCTCGAGCCGCGCGAGCTGCCCAAGCTCAGCAGGAATAGGCCCGTGGAGATACATAGAGTCCAACCGAAGAAATGACAGGCTGACTAGATTGCCAATTTCTTTCGGAATCTCTCCGGTCAGTTTGTTGCCAAACAAATTGAGCCACGAAAGGCCGATCAGCCGGCCCAGCTCAGGCGGGATGTTCCCAGCCAGCTTGTTCCAGCTAAACTCCAACTTCTCAAGTGCCGCTAGTTCGCTCAACTCGGTCGGAATCACGCCGGACATGCCACGAGATCGGAGGTTGAGCGCTCTGACACGCGGCGGCGTGCCGTCGATCTCGACACCTTCCCAGGCAGAGATCGGTCGATCTCCGCTCCAGTCCAACGGTGGGGATGCGGCAAGAATTTCCCGGATACTCAGCAACGTTTCGCAGTCGCGGACCAGGCCGGGATTGTCGGCCGGATTGGCGACGGCGGTGCCTGCCGCACAGCCGGCGGTCGACACGGGTTCAGGCGTCTGACGGACACCAATCGCGCGAAGATCGCCCTCGGAATCGTGCCGCAGGAGAATGCGCAGATCGGACCCATCCGGCGCCATGGTGTAGAGGGCGACGCCATCGTCATAGGTTGGGCGTCGTAACTCGAGGTTCCCAAGGGCAATGCGAGATCCGTCCGGCGACCAAGCGGCGGTCAACCCATACGCAAGCGTCAAGGGCGAGGCGCCAACGTGCGCGCCGTCCGCCGTGACCACGCATACGTGTGCACCACAGCTGTACATGATCATCGACCCATCGGGCGACCAGGACATCGTCTCCACCCAGATATCCTCCGGGTCCATCGGCTCGTCGTTCGACGCAAACCGATCGCCGCTGGATGGATCGATTGTCGTGACGCGCTGTTGGTCGGAGCCGTCGGCCGCAATCGTGAACAGGCCCAATTTGTCGCCGTCCGGCTTGGCAAATGCGATCCGCTTGCCGTCAGGCGACCATGCGGGCCGACTATTGGTCGCCGCCAGAAGCTGGAGATCCGAACCGTCGACGGCGATCGTAAAGATCGCCGGTCCACGCGCTTTGGTTCCTTCGAACCCGACAAACGCGATTCGCCCGCCATCCGGCGACCAGACCGGCGTTTGCCTTTCGGTCGCCTCACGAGGCAGCACATAGCCCGAGACCAGGACCCTTGCCGAAGAGCCGTCGGTTCCGACGGTCGCTAGCCCGTAGCCGGACTCGAAGTCCCACTGGACGTATGCCACGCTCGTTCCGTCCGGTGACCACGACGGATAGTCGTCGTAGTCCTGGTTGGCCGTAAGTGCTGTTAGTTGCCCGCCATCGATTTCCAGAATCCCGATCTCGTATGCGTAGGCGTCCAACAGACTGTGGCGTTCCGATTGCCCCAGACCCTCAAACGTCGAATAGGCAATATGCGTAGCATCCGGCGAAACACTGGCGGCATGAAAGACCCATTCGTAATAGTCCCTACCAGCAATCCGCCGCATCTCGGCGCTGACATCGATCAACGCTTCTATACTGGATCCGTCCGACGCGACGCGATATAGCTTTGGACCGACGGCGAAGAGTATCTGCGACGGATCTGGATACCAGCGAATAATGTTCTTCGGCCGTTTCCACATGGCGAGGAAAGTCCGGTCAAAGCCGCTCCGTGTCGCCTCGATGTTCGCATCCTCGTCGTCGTATCTCCCCGAAGAGGTGTCGATGCCTTGAGCAATTTGACTCGAAGTTGCTGGTATTGGCTGGGCTTCTCGCGGTGTTGGCGTCTCCTCGACGACCGGCGTGGTCTCGGCAGTGGCCGAAACTTCTGCCACCTCTGGCGTTTCGGTGGCTATGGCGTACACGCTGCCGTCGGCAGCCCCGACATACACCGTGTTCTCGACAACGGTAAACGAGCGCCGTTCGGCCCACTCGCCGCGGTCATCTGCCCAGATCAAGTGACCATTGGCGGCGTTGTAGGCCTCGAGGTTCCCGTCGCTTGACTGGACGTAGAGGATTCCGTTGACCACCACTGGATGGGCCAGCGTCCGGTCAACCAGATCAAAGCCCCAAACCATCTCCTCAGGCTTGTAGTGGGGCTTTGATGGATCAGTGGCGAAGAATTGACCGTCGTTAGACGCGATATACAAGAATCCCTGAGCGTATGCCGCAGGCGAATTGACTGCTCCGGCCAGCTGGAACGACCAGTTCGTTTCACCTGTCGCGACATCATTGCTGAAGACGCTCTCGCCGACCAAAAAGTACACGGCATCGCCTTCAACTAGCGCCGGCATCTCTCGAGCATCGTCGTCAGAGATCCAGTAGAAGTTGCGGTTCCAGATCATCCGCCCGCTTTCTTCGTCAAGCGCGTAGATGATGCTGCCGGCCGTCAGAAAGACCCGTCCGTCGGCAACCACGGGGCTTCCGTCAATCACCAAGGGGGATGATCGTGAGGGTGACTCAGCGCGAAAGGTCCATATCTCCTCACCGGTCGACGCGCTCAGAGCGAGAAGGTCGCCCGCTAGGCCCGTCACGTAGACCTGCGAACCAGATACCGTCGGCGCAGTCTGCGGATCGAACGCGATGGGTGGTTCCGCAACCCAGACTTGTTCTCCCAATTTCGCGTCAAGGGCATGAAGCTGCTGCGCCCCGCGATCTCGTGCGCTGAGGAAGACCATTCCGTCGCTGACGGCAGGTTGGTATTCCACCAAATCACCGGTATCAACTTTCCATCGCAGCTCCCCGCTCGCGGCGTCCAACGCGTACAAGTGATTGTCGTTGGAACCTACGTACACCACGCCGGCAGAGATCGTTGGCGAGGACCTCACGGCGTCGGCAGTGGTGAAACTCCACAGCAACGCCCCGGTCGAAGCATCGAGGGCGTACACCCGATGGTCGTCCGACCCGGCAAATACGACACCATCACTGACGGTGGGAGCCGGAACGACCGGGCCGCCGGCGGAAAACTGCCAAAGCGGCGACGGGCTCTGCCAGCGCCGGCCGTCGCCGTCATCGGCTGCCGGGAGCAGATCTTCTACGCAGGCGCGGTAGCCTGCGGCAAACTCTCGGAAAGTCGGGGCTCTTGCCAGGCTCTCACCCGGGAGAAGAGCAAGTGTGAATTCTGAATCGATGAGATATGACTGCACGCACTCGTGGTGTTCGCGAGTGATACCGCTTACCTCTCTCGCAAGTATTGCCAGAGAAATAGCCGTGGCTGTTGGCGCCACCAGGCAGCTCTGGACGCCCTTCTCCAATTCAGGGTTGGGACGAAACGGCTTGCCCAACACCAGATCCATAAACATCTCCCCGACCTCAGTACTTACGCATGAGACATCGGGGAAGCTATGCAATCCAATCCATCGGTCGACGGGGTGCGCGTCTTCACCTGACAGGATCAAGTCAGGAATACAACTCCGCAGCCCATCAATCAGTGCTTGAACAGTCACGGCACGGGCCGGATCGGACCTTGGCAACTTCCCGCCGGCGATTTCGCTATCACTAAATAAATCGCGAACGCAGCTCTCATCGCCCCTGAATACCCCGCCGGATTCCGTCGGGAGCATTTCGAACAACAATCTGGCGACCGTGCCATCTTCCAGACAGCGAAAGACTTCCTCTTGCCACTGCTGCGACTCTGCCTCGGCTGTCCTGCCCAAGAGCAGTGCCACCACCGCTTCACTTAACCTGGATTGAATGCACAGATTCTCTGGCTTGCTGAGTCCAGGTCCCCCACCCCCGAGGGTGTCCCGAAGCGGCTGGATGTTGCATGCAAGGAGACCGCGGAATATCTCCCGAGAGTCGGCCACGCTCTCCGAGCTGGCGTCGGGGAGAATCCCGGCCACGTAGTCCGAAAGGTCATACGGGACCACGAATTCCTCGGCGCAGCTCATGCTGTTCTCGGTGATTTGATACCAACCTTCCCCCACCCAAAAGATGAGCAAGCGAAGCGCATTCGCCTGGTCGAGACACCGAAAGAAGTCCACGTGCACTTGTGCTGGCGGTGATATGAACGTGAGGAGGGGACGCCCGAGAAGGGAGGACAATCGCGCCACGCCAAGCTCGCGTCTGACGCACTCCTGCTCAGCTGTCGAAATCGTCTCAAAGACGTCACGCCAATTGGCTCGCACAAACTCGCCAAAGCTCTCATCGCGTGTGCGGGTTCCCGGCTGCAGGTTTAGGACGATTCCCTTTTGACCGGATGACGGCGCGGCCGTCGGAGTTTCTGGCGTCGCCGTGGGCGTTGCGGCCGGTGCGGTTGGCGTGGGCGATGGCGTGGCAGTGGGCGTGGTTGGGATCGGCGAGGGAGTGGCCGTGGGCGCGGCCGGTGCAGGCGAAGGCTCGGGGGTTGGGGTCGGAGGAATTGCCGTCGGGGTGGCAGTGAGCGTCACCGGAACCGGTGATGGCGTGGCCGTGGGTGCCGGTTCGGGCGTCGGGGTGGGCGACGGGGCTTGCGTGGGCGCAGGGGTTGGGATCGGGGACCGAGCCGGCGCCACGCGCGTCGTGGCGGGCGTGGCCGTCGTCGCGCGGACGGCTTCCGTGGGCGTTGGTTGAGGCGGTACGGCACCGGGAGCTTCAGGGCTCGGCACCGGCGACGGGACCTGCTCGGCTACGGCGCGTGCTGTAGGTGGCGGGCTCTCGACGGCAGGCTCGGACTCGATGGGACCGCACGTGGCGCCCACGGCAAGCAGGATGAGGCCCGCCAGAGCCGTTCGCCGCCACCATGCTCGCATCGTTAGAAGACCGCCAGAACCTGCGTCAAGCAGGAGGCGCATCCTACGTATGGTGCTCTCGGCGTCGAATAGCCGAACCAGCGGCGCATAGGCACGTCACCGGGAGCGTGGTACCGGAAGAGCCAACGACCACTACATCGCAGCCACGAAGGGGCTTGACCGCTGACGCGGACAATTGACTCATAGAGTATGAGTCAATTAGACTGCCGATATGTCCAAGCGACTCCAAGTTCTCCTCGACGAGGAAGAGTATAGGGAGATTCAAGGCGTTGCCCGGCGGCAGCGCGTGACCGTTGCGGAATGGGTCCGCCAGGCCCTGCGCCAGGCGCGAACCAACCATCCGGGAACGGTCGACGCCAAGCTGCGCGCTATCGCGGAGGCGTCGCGGCATGAATTCCCAACCGCTGATATCGAGGACATGCTCCGGGAAATCGAGGCGGGCCGCCCGCACCCGTGATATTCATCGACTCGAATATCCCGATGTACCTGGTGGGAGCGCCGCATCGGAACAAGAATCGCGCGGTGACAGTCCTCACGCAGTTGGTCGGAGAGGGGGAGCGATTCGTCACCGATGTCGAGGTCTACCAAGAGATCCTTCATAGGTTCACGGCCATGCGGCGCCCTGATGCTATAGACGCGGCCTTCGACAGCCTTGATGCCATCGCCGACGACATATTGACGTTTGGCATGTCGGAGATCCACGCAGCCAGATCACTCATAAACGCCGTCGCCAGCCTTTCGGCGCGCGACGCTCTCCACGTGGCCGTCATGCGCAAGGCCGGGATCAGCCGCATTCTGAGCTTCGATCGCGGATTCGACGCCTGTCCGGGAATCGATCGCCTGGCGTGACCAAAGAGGCCGAGGCGCAACGGCCCAGCCAGCAGCAACCGGGCGCCGCCGCGGATGTCACCCAAGAGGCGGACTCCGACTCGATGCCGCGACGGCAAGTCGTCTTCACGATGGGCGGGCTCATGCTCGCCCTCTTTCTTGGATCACTCGACCAGACGGTCGTCAGCACGGCCATGCCGCGGATCATCGCCGACCTGGGAGGGTTCGACCGGTTTACCTGGGTCACAACCGCCTATCTGGTCGCGTCCACCACCGTGGTTCCCATCGTCGGGCGGCTCTCGGACCTCTACGGGAGAAAGGCGTTCTTCCTCGGCGGCATCTGCGTCTTCCTGGTTGGATCGATTCTCGCCGGCGTAAGCCAGTCCATGAACCAGCTAATCGCCTTCCGCGCCATTCAAGGCATCGGGGGTGGAAGCATCATGGCGATGGCCTTCACCACCGTCGGCGATCTGTTCTCGCCCGCGGAGCGCGGCAAATATCAGGGGATCGTTGCCGGGGTGTTCGGCCTCTCGTCGGTGATCGGCCCCACCCTGGGCGGATTCATCACCGACAGCCTGTCGTGGAACTGGATCTTCTACGTGAACCTTCCCGTGGGCCTGCCCGTGATCGCGCTCTTCATTCGATTCTTTCCCAACATCAGGCCCATGCGACGGATCCATCGCCTGGACTATGCGGGCATGGCGCTGCTCGGCTTGGTCGTGGTACCGCTGCTCATCGGCCTGTCGCTCGGCGGCATTCAATACGAGTGGCTCTCGCCCCAGATCATCGGCATCCTCGCCTTTGCCACCGTGATGACCGTCACCTTGGTTCTGGTTGAGCGGCGCGCGAGCGACCCCATCATGCCGCTGAGCATCTACTCCAACCGCATGGTCAGCGTCTCACTGGTCGCCGTGTTCCTCACCGGTTTCGCCATGTTCGGGTCCATCATCTTCATTCCGCTGTTCTTCCAGGGCGTGCTCGGGGCGTCGGCGACGAGCAGCGGCTCGTTCCTCACGCCGATGATGCTGGGCATGGTCGTGGCCGCCGGGCTGTCGGGGCAAGCCCTGTCACGACTGGGCGGGCACTACCGAACCCAGGGACTCATCGGCATCGCGATCATGGGGGTCGGCATGGTGTTGATCTCCCGGATGACCGCCGATACGTCGTTCGGGCAGGCCGTTGCCAGCATCGTCGTCACGGGCCTCGGTCTCGGGATCACGTTCCCAAGCTTCACGATCGCGGTGCAAAACGCAGTTCCCCCGAATCTGCTCGGAGCAGCGACCTCGGCGACCCAGTTCTATCGCTCCGTGGGCGGCGCGTTGGGCCTGGCGGTCCTCGGGTCGTACATGGCCAACCGGTTCGCCACCAGCCTCGACGACTCGCTCCCGCCGGCGATTCGGCAGGCGCTGCCCGAGGGCCAACTCGCCGAGATGTCCAACAACCCCCAGGCGCTGGTAAATCCCGAGGCGCTGGATCAGCTCCAGGCCGGGTTCGCCAGCCGCGGGCCGCAGGGCGCCGAGATGGTGACGCAACTCATCACGGCACTGCGCGAGACGCTGGCATCGGCCATCGGCGACGTGTTTGTCGTGGTAACCGCGGCGCTGGCAATTGCCTTCGTCGTGACGATCTTTCTGAGGGAAGTCCCGTTGCGAACGCGCCGGCCCGGGGCGCGGCGCGCGGAAGCCTAGGTCGAGCGGTGCGGGCTACCGGCCAAGCACGCCCCGCTAGCGCCAATCCGGTGGCCCGCGCTGCGGGCAGCGTGGGGCCGGCTTCGAGTGAATCTCCCAGGCTGCACGCAGCCTGGGCCACCGGGCAGCATGGCTGACCAGCGTCACGGGTCGAGCGGCGGCGCCCCGGTGGCGGCGGTGGTCTTTGACCTCTTCAACACGCTGACGGCGCCGGTCGATCGCGTGGCGTACCGCGCGTCGGTCATCGAGATGGCGCGTGCCCTCGGCGCGGATCCCGACGCCTTCGCGCAAGGCTGGTCCGACGAGTGGCGGGAGCGATTCAACGGCGCGCATCCGACGATCCAAGCGGGTGTGCGGAGCGTCTGCAACACGATCGGAGCTCGGATCGACGAGACGGCCATTGACGCGGCGTCACAGATTCGCTTCGAGTACTCCCGGCGCACCCTGCGGCCGCGGGCGGACGCTGTCGCCACGCTTGACCGGCTGCGCTCGCTGGGCCTCCGCACGGCGCTGATCAGCGACTGCTCGCCGGACATCCCGGTCCTCTGGCCGACGACGCCGTTCGCCCAGGCCATTGACGAGCCCTTGTTTTCCTGCCTGGAAGGGCTGACCAAGCCCGATCCCTCCATCTACCTGCGCGCGTGCGAGCGCCTGGGCGTGGAACCGCGGGTCTGCGTATATGTGGGCGATGGCGGCAGTCGCGAGCTCACCGGCGCCCAGCGAGTCGGGATGCGCGCCATCCTCATCACGACGCCAGTCGAGTCCGCTGCGTACAGTTCGGAACGGGCCTCGTGGCAGGGCGAAGCGATTGACACACTCAGCGAGCTTCCCGGTCTCATGGCCGCAGCCGAGGCCGCCGCTGCCGATTGACGACGAGCGGCGGGCGCGGTTGGCTGTAACCAGGACGAGGCGCGCCGCAGCGGTGCGAGAGGTCCCTTGTAGTCAATGACACAGAATCCACCACCGTTGCACCTGATCGAGACGCGGGGACTCACCAAACACTTCGAGCCGCGGACGCCCCGCAGCCGCCCGTGGGAGTTCGTGCGGCGACGGCGAGCGTCCAAGGCTTCCCGCGAGCCGATCGTGGCGGTTCGCGATCTGAACCTGCGGATTCCGGCCGGCGAGTGCTACGGCCTGCTGGGCCCGAACGGCGCCGGCAAGACGACGACGGTGAAGATGATCTCCACCCTGCTGGAACCGACGGCCGGCGCGGCGCTCGTCTGCGGTTACGACACGGTGCGTCAGGGCTCAGACGTGCGGGGCAGCATCGGCGTCATGTTTGCCGGCGAGCGCGGGCTCTATTGGCGGCTGACCGGGCGCGAGAACCTGGAGCTGTTCGGGCGCCTGGAGTACATGCCCGGGTCATCGATCCGCGAGCGCACCGCGCACCTGCTGGACCATCTGGGCCTGGCGGACCGCGCCGATCAACTCGTCGAGACCTACAGCACGGGCATGAAGCAGCGCCTCAACCTCGCCCGCACGCTGCTCCACGAGCCGCCGGTCCTCATGCTCGACGAGCCCACCGCGGCGCTGGACCCGGCCGCCGCGCGGGGGACGCGCAAGCTCATTCGTGACCTGCGCGGTCAGGGCAAGGCCATCTTGCTCACCACCCACGGCATGCACGAGGCCGAGGACATCTGTGACCGCGTCGGCATCATCCACCGCGGCGCGCTGGTGGCCGAGGGCGCCCCACGGGAATTGATCCGCGAAGCAGGTCTCGAGCCGCGTCTCGAGCTGCGCCTCAACGGCGACCTTCGGGCCGCCCGGACCGCCCTGGGCGACCAGGCGCTGTGGTGGGGCGACCCGGTAGACGATGGGTCCATCGAGGCGGCGGTGCGCGCGGCAGACGGCTGGCGCACGGCCCACGCCATCGACGAGCGACTGCGCCGGGACGGCGTGACCATCGAGGACGCCCGCCTGCGCGACGCCACGCTGGAGGACGCTTTCATCAAGCTCACCGGCGTCCGCCTGGAAGGTCCCTTTGAGCGCATTTGAGCGCGGGCGCCGGGTGGGAGCGCACGCAGCGGCGTTCATGGCGGTCGCCGGCAAGGCCTGGCGCATGCAGTGGCGCGAGGGCTGGTTCTGGCAAATCGGCGTTCTCGGCGCGCTGACACTGACCCTGCCGGTGGTGCTCAACGCGCGCGCGCTGGCGGGACCCGACGAGTCGCAGGCCGCGCGCTTCGCCGCCGTGGCGGGAACCGACAACTACCTCGCCTTCACCGCCATCGGCATCGTTGTCATGGCCTGGATCGGCACGATCATGCAGTCGGTCGCGGTCGCGCTCGCCTCCGAACGAAACTTCGGCACCCTTGGCGTTGCGTGGACCACGCTCACCCCGCGAACGCTGTTGTTGGCCGCGGACGCCACGGGCCGAGCCCTGACCCAAACCTGGTTCGGCGTGGTGATGTTCGTGACCCTTTGGGTGCTGGTTCGCTTCGAGTTGGCGGTGGTGCCCGCAGCGCTGGTGCTGGTGCTGCTCACGGCCCTCACGGCCAGCATCGCGGTCGGCGTCTTCATGGTCGGATTCATCATGCGCTATCGGGGTGCGGCGATGCTTATCGGGGTCGCGATGCTGGCCTCGGGGATCCTCGCCGGAATCGCCTATCCGACGACGGTTCTGCCCGGGTGGGCGCAGGCGGTGGGACACGCGCTGCCGGTCACCTGGATCGCCCGCGGCCTGCGGGCCGCGCTGGTTTTTGGCGACGCCGCGGAGGCATACCTGGCAGCGGCCGTCTTGCTGGTGATGACGCTCGTCTTCGGCATCGTCGGGTGGCGGCTGTTTGCCCGACTCGATCGCGCGACACGCCGCCTTGGGCTGTTGGAGGCGTTTTGACCTACTCCACGTTCGCGGAGCTCAGACCTGCGCTGCTAGCGGTGTGGGCCTCGTTTCTGCGCGAGTGGCAGGAGGTCGGGCGCATGAAGATCCGCTGGCTCGCCACTTGGCTCAACATCGGGCTGCTCCTGATCCCGCTGCTGCTGGCGCAGCTGGCGTTCGGCAGCGAAGGCTTCGCGGCCAGCGGCGGCGGGGAGCATGTGGTGCCCTTCGTCGCCCTGGGATGGCTCGCGATGCAGGTCGCCCAACAGGGGTTGATGGGCGCCCAGGAGTATCTGCGCTGGGGGAACGAGACCGGCGTGCTGCCGCACCTCTGGACCACGCGGGTCGCGCGCTGGGTGCCGGTCGTCGGCGTCACGCTGTTCGAACTCGTGCAGATGCTCGTGTGGTCCGCCGCGATCCTGGCCGTGGTGATTCCCCTGTCAGGCGGGTTCCCGGCCGTCAGCCCCGTCAGTCTTCCGGTGATCCTGCTGAGCTTGATCGGCTTCTCGGGCATCGGCCTCGCCATGGGCGGCGCCGGGCTGGTGCTGCGGCAGTGGCGGGTCCCCGGGCTGATCAACGGCGTCGCCTTTCTCATGGCGGGCGCGGCCTTTCCCATCGCCGTCCTTCCGGCCGAGATCCGCTGGCTGAGCTACGGCCTGCCCCACACCTACGCCCTGGACGCCCTGCGCCACACGCTGCTGGGGACGCCGACGCTGATCCCCATGTGGGCCGAGCTAGTCATCCTGTCGCTGACCGCGGCCATTGGCGGCATCGGCGGCATCACCGTCTTCAACCGCCTCGACCGCTACGCCACCCGTCACGGGTTGGTCGGGCTCTATACGTAGACCGGCGTCACCCTCGTCGCGCGGGCCTCCCAGGCTGCACGCAGCCTGGGCCACCGGGCTGGAGATGAGTCATTCGCAGCGGATCAAGGACGCCCCGAAGCGGACTAGACGACCAGGAAGCCCTCCACCTCCGCCGCCGCTGACAGCCGGGCGTCGCTGCTGACAATGGCGAGGCTCGCTGGCTCTTCCGCCGACGCCGTGAGTGCAGCCGCCAATTGCAGGGCGTCGGCGCCGCGGAGCGGATGGACCCGCAGCAGGCGCAGCGCTCGCCGCCGAACGCGCTCCAGCGGTCGGACTTCCATCCAGGTCGCGGCCAGTCGCTGGAGCAGCTCCAGCGACTGGCCGAGCTCGGTTCCGTCCATGCCTCCCTCGCGATGGAGTCGATTGACGGCCGACGCGCACTCGATCCAACTGCCCCACCAAGTCACGATGCGGTGATCCTGCCGCAGCAGCGCGCGCCGCTCCGCGCTGGCCGGTTCCTCGACGATGAGCGCCACCAGAGCCGAGGAATCCCAGTACTTCACCGGCCCTCATCCCGTTCCGCAACGACGATGCGGCTCGCACTGAGCCCCTTGGCAGGGCGCGGAACAGGTGCGGCCAGAAAGCGGTCCACGTCGAGGGCGGCCCGCGGAGGATCGGCAACTCCGCGCTGCACCAGCGCCGCCGCGGCCTCGTCAACCGTCAGCTCCGCTGTGTTGTACGGCTCGATCCGGGCTACCGGCTTGCCGTGGTGGGTGATGAGCACGGTCTCCCCACGGCGGACCTCATCGAGGAGCGCGCTGAGGCCATTCTTCGTTTCGCTCACACTGGCGCTTTTCATTTGGCTATTCTAGCCTGAATCAATGCGCAGCGTGGGACCGGAGCCGCGGCGGCCCGATCCGCATGGAGGGGCAAGCACGGCAGCGATTGCTCAGGGATGATGCCCACGGAACCTGCCTAGACGGGCGAGAGGGTCCAATCCCCGGTACCAGGGACGAGACGTTTGCATAATCGATGTAGGGGCGGTTCGCGAACCGCCCCTACGCCAATCATCCAAGGCACCTGGTCGGTGATCAGATTCAGCGGGGCCCACCGGCGAGGTCCGGTTCCCTCTCCCTTAGGGAGAGGGCTAGGGTGAGGGTCATTCGAGACTTGGGAGCGGGATGCCGACCAGTTATGCGAACGTATCCGTTTGCGCGAATGGCAAATGAGTTCGGCAACGGCCCAAAAGTCGATCACGGTTGACACAATGACGGCATGACGCCGGACGAGTTCATCGCCAAGTGGCAGGCGTCCGAGCTGAAGGAACGCTCGGCGGCGCAGGAGCACTTCATCGACCTGTGCCGCATGCTCGGCGAGCCGACGCCGATCGAAGCCGACCCCACCGGCGAGAGCTACTGCTTCGAGCGCGGCGCGCAGAAGGAATCCGGCGGCGGCGGCTGGGCCGACGTGTGGAAGCGCGGCCATTTCGGCTGGGAGTACAAAGGCCCGCACGCCAACCTGGACGCCGCCTTCCGGCAGCTGCGGCAATACGCGCTGGCGCTGGAAAACCCGCCGCTGCTGATCGTCTGTGACCTGCAGCGCTTCCGCATCCGCACCAACTGGACCAACAGCGTCAGCCGGACCCATGAGTTCGGGCTGGAAGACCTGCGGGACGCGGCCACTCGCAACAAGCTCAAGTGGGCGCTGTCCGACCCCGAGCGGCTTCGGCCGGGCGAGACGCGGCAGGAGATCACCGAGCGCGCGGCGCAACGGTTCGCCACGCTGGCGCAATCGCTGCGGGACCGCGGCCACGACCCGCAGGCCGTGGCGCACTTCGTCAACCGGCTGGTCTTCTGCATGTTCGCCGAGGACGTGGGCCTGCTGCCCAACAACCTGTTCACGCGCATGCTGGAGCAGGCGCGCCAGCGGCCCGTCGACTTTCCCGACCTGGCCCGCGACCTGTTCGGCGCAATGTCCCTGGGCGGCCGCGTCGGATTCGAGGCGGTGGCATGGTTCGACGGCGGGCTCTTCGACGACGACTCCGCCCTGCCGCTGACCCGGGCCGAAATCGAAACCGTGCGCAACGCGGGGGCGCTGGACTGGTCGGAGGTCGACCCGTCGATCCTGGGCACGCTGTTCGAGCGCGGGCTGGACCCCGGCAAGCGCGCGCAGTTGGGGGCGCACTACACCGACCGCGACAAGATCATGCTGATCGTCGAGCCCGTCATCATCCGTCCCTGGCTCGCCGAATGGCAGACGGCCAAGAACCTGATCAGCGCCGAGCTCGACTACGCCGCGACGGCCCGCCAGCGCGGGCTCACGCAAAGCCGTCGTTCCGGCGAAAGGGGACCTTTGCCTAACCCCTCCAGTGGAGCTTGGAGCGCAGGTCCTGTTCCCTCTCCCTTGATGGGAGAGGGCGAGGGTGAGGGTGATCCGAGGCTCGGACGTGGGATGTCGACCATTCATGCAAGGGTCTCCGAAAGCCGGAATCCAGACGCCGTGAGGCACTCCTTGGCTGGCAGTGGTTCATCGGCGCAAACGCCCCTGCCTGGGAGGCATGCAACAGTCTCCAGCGCAGGCGCCGAAGAGACCCGCCGACGGGACCGCGCCGAGCGTCTGCTGCATGAATTCCTGCAACGGCTGCGCGGCTTCACCGTCCTCGACCCCGCCTGCGGCTCGGGCAACTTCCTCTACCTGGCGCTCCAGGCGCTCAAGGACCTGGAGCACCGGGTGCAGCTGGAAAGCGCGGCGCTGGGTCTGGATCGGCAATTTCCCACCATCGGCCCGGCCAACGTGAAGGGCATCGAGATCAACCCCTACGCCGCCGAGCTGGCCCGCGTCTCCGTGTGGATCGGCGAGATCCAGTGGATGCAGCGCAACGGCTTCGCCGAGGCGCGCGACCCGATCCTGCAGCCGCTGGACACCATCGAATGCCGCGACGCGGTGCTGTCACCGGACGGCGCCGAGCCGGACTGGCCGGACGCGGACGTGGTGATCGGCAATCCGCCGTTCTTGGGCGGCAAGCTCTTGATCACACACCTGGGCGAGGACTACGTGTCGCGGATGTTCGCCACCTACGCAGGCCGCGTGCCGGCTGAGGCCGATTTGGTCTGCTACTGGTTTGAGAAGGCGGGCCGGCAGATCGCCTCGGGCAAGGCGGCGCGCGCCGGGCTCGTTGCGACGAACTCCATCAGGGGCCACGCGAACCGGCGGGCGCTGCAGGCCGCGACCGACACGCGGCGAATCTTCGAGGCGTGGAGCGATGAGCCCTGGGTAATCGATGGGGCCGCCGTGCGGGTGTCGCTGGTGTGCTTCTCGCGCGCCGACGACAAGTCCGTGGCCGATGCTCGGCTCGACGGCCAGCCTGTCGAGGAGATCTTCACCGACCTGACGGCGCGGAGCAGTGGCGCCGGCGTCGATCTCACCGAGGCGAAGCGCCTGCCGCGGAACGCCGGCGTCGCCTTAATGGGCGACACGAAAGGCGGGCCCTTCGACATCGCGGGCGACAAGGCGCGCGAGTGGCTGCGCCTCCCGGCCAATCCGAACGGGCGACCCAACGCCGACGTGCTCAAGCCGTGGATAAACGGCATGGACCTGACCCGACGACCCAAGGGGAAATGGATCATCGACTTCGGATGGACCATGTCGGAAGGCGACGCCGCGCTCTACGAAGAGCCGTTCCGCTGGGCAAGTGACCGTGTCTATCCAATGCGCCAGCGGAACCGCCGCGAAGCCTACCGCCGCCACTGGTGGCGCCACGTCGAGCCGCGGCAGGGTATGTGGCGGGCGCTGGACGGCCTGTCGCGCTACATCGCCACGCCATGCGTAGCCAAGCACCGGGTATTCGCATGGCGCGACGTACGCATCTGCCCAGACCACAAGTTGATCGTCGTCGCCCGCGACGACGACACCACCTTCGGCATCCTGCACAGCCGCTTTCATGAGATCTGGTCACTGCGGCTGGGCACCAGCCTCGAGGATCGTCCGCGCTACACGCCCACTACCACCTTCGCCACATTCCCGTTTCCCGAAGGGCTGACGCCCGACATACCCGCCGCCGCCTACGCCGGCGACCCGCGCGCCGCCGCCATCGCCGATGCCGCCCGCCGTCTGGTCGAGCTGCGCGACCGCTGGCTCAACCCGCCAGAGTGGGTGGACTGCATCGACGAACCCGTCCCCGGCTACCCCAGGCGCCCCGTCCCCACGCCCACGGCCCCACTCACCGAACTCAAGAAGCGCACCCTCACCAACCTCTACAACCAGCGCCCCCAATGGCTCGCCAACGCCCACGCCACCCTCGACACCACCGTCGCCACCGCCTACGGCTGGCCCGCCGATATTTCAGACGAGGATGCCCTGCGGGAGTTGCTGGAGCTCAATCTGGCGAGGTCGAGTTGACGGGACTTGAGGGAACAGCGCCTCTAGTTTGGCCACTGCCCATATAGACATGAAACCTGGAACCAGCTTGGGCCGACGTCAGAGAGCGGTGGGCGTCGCTTCAGATCGGGCCGCCCTGCCGCCATGCCCCCGGGGCACTCCGACCGCCTCCGGTCATTCCGAGCGCACGCGAGGAATCTGTGGCCGTTACGACAACCTCCCTGGTGCGTCGTTACGACGGCCGGGCGCCGGCTTTGCAGCCGCCGGCCGGTGCCTCAACTCCACATCCCAGGACGAGCATCTTAGATTCCTCGCTACGCTCGGAATGACCATCGGGGAGCGCCGCCAGCACGCCGGCACTCACGACTGCCGGCATGCGCGCCACCCGTCGCTACATCTCGGGAAGCGGCACACGAGTTGCTTTGTGATCAGACAGCGAAACTGCTGCTATATCAAATCTTCTATCACAAAGCTATGCTTGTCTTGCGGAATGTCTTTGCCGGCCGAATTCCAGAAATCGCGCTCGAATCTAGTGATGAGACTCGGAATCTCTTCCGGATCGCCGAGTGAATATTGCGGGTATCTGATTGGTCTGGCTTCCAGTATTGCCATCTCATCCGGCCAAGGCTGATCAAATGGACCATATCCTTGGACCAGCACGTGCTCATCCGGAATATGCAATTCCACGTCGACCGCGTACTCCGACACTGGATACGAAGACTCATTTCTGACACTATCGGCCCAAATCAGCAAGTTTGCAAACACTGATATCATGTGGGCACCAGGGAATATCAATTCACCGTTAGTTCCACCGGAAGACCGAGGTTTTTCGACAATGCCTATCTCAACCATTCCGTCGCAGTGAATCTCACGATACTGAGTCTTGCGTTTCGCCAAGATCGTACCACGCGAGTCACACCGTGCGGCACGAAGCATTGGGTACCACAAGTCTCTGCCCCAGGCAGGATTACCAAGTATTAGCTTAGTGTCATTCATTGCAAGACAGACTGTGTTTCGCGGCTGATATAGATCAGTTACGCCATAGACACGGTCAAACTGGATCTCCTCTCCCACCGGCGCGGCCGTTGCCCGGATCCCATACAACTTATCTGGCGACTCAAGACGCTTGAACTCCTCGGCAAAGCGTTCCGAACGCTGTGTCAGCCGCCGTTCCAGCCGCTCCAATCCCCGAGAAAGATTCAGCGTCAGGTCTTGGACTTCGCGCATGGTCATCTCCTCACACCGATCGGCGCGTCGAATCGGGCATTTGCGCGTCGGCTTAACTCGATGGGGCGCCATGCGCGAGCGGCCAGTGCGGATGATGACCACGCCATCGTCGCCTTGGATGGGGACCGCATATATGTCGATCCGGGGAATCTCTGGATCGACGCAGTCGCGAAACACCAGCTTCAGGCGCTCCGCCAGGCCCGCGCAGCGAGGGATCGGTGAGATATCAACAGCGACCGGCGGTTTGGCATCGGATTCACGGATTCCCAGAAGCAGCGCCCCGCCGTAGGCATTCGCGAATGCGACGGCTTCCTCAAGAATCTCGTTTCGCGCTCGGTCCCCAATCTCGTCGCCGTCAGTCAACCAGCGGTCGGGACGGCCGTCGCCCCTCGTCCGGAGGCTTCTCTTGAACTCGATCTGCTCGCCTTCGGGCACTGCCGAATCGATCAGTTCCTGGATGTCGTCCAAACCAATCTGGTCCACGGGTTTGGCGAGCACCGCGATCACAGGCTCGCGCCCTTATGCATGCCCGGCCCGAGCGCGTTGTTGGAGCCGCCGAGGATCAGTCTGAGGAATCGTCGCCGGTCGCCGGGGAACCTTCCCGACCCTGCGGGGCCTCCTGAGTCGGCTTTTCCGCCGCAGCGGCAGGGCTGACGCCGCCGGTCGTCCCGAGCGGCTCTGGCGGGTCGGGACGCACCGTGATTCGGGATACGTCCGGATTCAGGCCGCCCTTTCGAACCATTCCCTCTCTGAATTCGTACGGCTTGACCGGCTCGCGCGCCTTCTCTTCTTTACTCGCCACCAGATTGCTCCTCTCGTGCGCGCTGCCCCGATCGGCGATACGGGAACTCAATATGAATGTCCTCCCCATGTCGCGCAAGGTACACCAGGGACACTGAAGCGGACGAACTCCCGTCCTTATCGTACATGATCACGTCTTTCAGAAGAAGCTCGCGTGGCTTTCCGCTCTCTGAGAATGCACGGACCCAGCCGGCGTATGTTATTCCGCGATCAAAGTCTCTGATGTGCACGTATTCAACCCCCTCTTCGGTCGAGTTAAATGTATAGCCCCAAACATCTTCGTCTCCAAAGCTCTTTGTGGCTCGAATCTTCCGGAGTAGCGAATGCAGTAACTTATAAGTAGACGCATATATCCAAGCGATGGCCAACACAAATGACACCGCAGACGAAATGACTATTTCATCGACAAAATCATCTAGCCATAACCTTGATGGAGCTGAGGCTTCAATGTCTATGCCGGAAAAGCTTTGCCCAAACAATCGATAGCCGACATAGGTGATAGCGTATGTCGAAATTCCGAACAGGAACGATCGTATGAAGAACTCAATCTGCCCGCGCTTCTCTTTTGCCGCATAGCGTGCATCGATCTGCGCCCAGATCAGACCAGGAAGAAACACGATGGCAAGCTGAACAAGAACGATATCTATGCCCATCGAATCTCCTGCCCTGGCACCCGGATCATTCTACCGCCTCGGCAACGCCAGCCGTAGTCTTGCAGGTTCTGCAGGCCGAGGTGAGTGCCCGCGCGGTGGACAAAGCGCACTAGGTTGCTGGGAGTCGTCGACGAGAGCTACGGCAACGATCCCTACCCTCCGGCGGGCTGATCGGCTCTGCACGTCAGTCCCGCGCCGCCGAGATTATCTTTCGTAGTCGAAGTTAAAGCCCGAACACGTAAAAAAACTCCCGGCCCCAGGTTCGGCACTCGTTGGGGTCCACTCATTCTGCGCGGCTTTAGCCCTGGGGAATTCCACTTCCGAGCCCAGATTTGGCCCGGCGCTGGCCGTCATCCCTGGTGATGGCCGACGAGCCCACCTGGGAGGTCTGCCGCTGATCCCATCCTCATATCCTTGCCCCCATCCCCGTATCGGGTAAGGGGCAGGCTCTGACCTTCCCTCTCGCAGGAGACGTTCGCAAAACCAGGGATGCTCCACCCTCTCCCGTCGAGGGAATGGGGATCGAAGGGAACTCACTCTGGCACGGGTCCGGTCCCTTCTCCCCTGGTGGGAGAAGGTTAGGTTGAGGGGGAACGCGGGAAATGACGCAAGGGTCTCCTTGCAGGGGGAAGGCACTGACGCCGAGCCGCCTTGCTACGTGATGTGGAAGTCCGTTGCGTACTGGATCAGGCCGAGCCGGGCGGCCACGCGGCGCGAGGCGTGGTTGGTCCAGGAGGTGCTGTAGAGCGGGATTCGCCCCTGCTGGCGGACCTCAGCCGCCCATGCCGCCGTGACGGCGCCGGCGTAGCGGCGGCCGCGGTGCTCGGGAAGCGTCTCGACGCCGGCCTCCGAGGCGTCGCGGCTCGAGCGCGCGCTGAAGCAGACCGACACCGCAGCGCCGTCTACGACCATTGCCATGACCGGGTTGCGGACCGTCAGCTCGTCGGCCAGCCAGGCGAATTCGGGGCTGAGCAGATGGGTGTTGGAGGGCGAGATCTCGATGACCTCCGGAGGGCTGGGGGATGGATTCCCGCTTTCGCGGGAATGACGGAGAGGGCGTGAATGACGGGACCAAGGTGACTCATGGTTCAGCGCGTCGGGAAAGCTGAACGCCGGGCCGAAGTAGATGTTTTCGATTGCTCGCTCCGAGGCGAGCAGCTCCTCCATGGCCGCGCGACTGACCGGCTCGCGGTTGCAATCGTTCGAGGTCAAGTCCGGGGCCGCCAGATCGCGCAGTGCCGCACAGGTTGGCTCGTTCATGCCGCGTCGGAAGCGCAGGACACCACCCGAGTCGCTGCGACCAAGGAATAGGCGGGGAGCAATCACCTGGTCCGGCTCGGGGTCGTTGGTGGCGACCAGCCGGCCATGCTCATCCTGGGTGAACAGGGCGGCGATGTGCAGCTCGAGAAGGTCTGCGTTTTCAGTCATCGGAAGTCCTGACGAATACGCACTGGAATCGAAGACCGCTGGCGCACGCATGCAACCGTCACTGCGCCGGCGGGGCGTCGGGCGGCAGCGTGGCTTTCAGCCCGAAGAGCATGGGCAAACGCTGTGCGCGGTCCGGCAGCCGCCACCATCCGTCGTCGCCCCGGACCATCCCCGGCTGCGCTTGGTAGCCACTGAAGGGATATTCCCGCAAGGACTCGATGTGATAGCCCTCATCGGCGAGCGCGCTGACAATCTCGCCCAGGCTGTGGTTCCACTCGTAGGTCGTCGTGTGATCGATTTCGACAGCCGCCTCGGTGTAGGTGCCAGGCTCGTCGTAGCGGATGGCCTCGCCTTCGAAGTACGGGTCCACCATCACCAGCTGGCCGTCGGACCGATCGAGGTCGAGCGTGTGCGCGAGGGGATGTCCGTCGCGGATGTAGAACGTCCCTCCGGGACGGGTGAACTGTCGGACGACGCGCGCCCAGGCGGCGACCGAGGGCAGCCAGCAGAGCACGCCCTCACTGGCGTAGACGATGTCGAAGGTTTCCGGAAGAATGTCGGGCGCGTCGTGGACGTCGGCGAGGACGAAGCGACCGGGGACGCCGCTGCGGCGACTGATGTCGCGCGCCGCCTCGATTGAGCGCTCGGAGAAGTCGACGCCGGTGACGCCGGCGCCGAGCCTGGCCCACGACAGCGTGTCGAGGCCGATGTGGCACTGCACGTGGAGCAGCGAGCGTCCCCGCACGTCGCCGAGATGGGCGCGGTCGAAGTCGACCGCCTGGGTGAGGGTCCGAGTACCCGCGATGAAGTCCTCAACGCCATAGAACTCCGAGGCCAGATGCGCCGGAACGCGGTCGTCCCAGTTGGTTCGGTTCGCCTCGCGATGTTCTTCAAGCATGGCGGTCGGTGCACACTTTCGGTTCGACAGGCACGATGACTCGGTCGAATCGGTCCTCGGATGGTATCGGGCGGTGTGCGGTAGGCATCGCCCATGCGTGAGGACCGGATCGTGGCAAGGACAGCGGAAAGACTCAGCTTGCGGCCGAGAACCCGTAGCCCCAGCAGACCACCGTTCCGTCCAAGCGGAGACCACAGGTGTGATAGACCCCGCTGCTGATCGACGCGAATCGCTCGGCCCGGGGCAATTCCGTCTGTCCAAAGCCGACAGCATCGGTGTAGCGGTAGGAGGTGTACTTTTCGCCCAGCGCGCCGCCCAACACCAGGGTCAGCCGTTTGCTCATACCGGACAGACGTCATCCAGCCCGGCGAGGTGACTGGTGTCGTTCCAGCGTTCGAGGACGCGGCTGCCGAAGTAATCGCTGATGACGGCAAGCCCGGTGCAATCGACCTGAAACCGCCAGAAGTCGGCGTCCGCCAAGTCCAGCAAACACACCACCAGGGCGCGGATCGATCCGCCGTGGGCAACGATGAGGACATCATCGAGAGGGTCATGGCGCTTCGCCACCCGTTCGCAGAAGTAACGGACGCGTGCCAGCAGCTGCGCGGTGTTCTCGCCGCCCGGTGCGGCAAACGTCTGGTTGCCGGCGTCGATCCGCTCGGCCAGGGCGCCTGGATGCCGTGCCTCGATCTCCGCCATGGTCAGGCCCTCCCAGATGCCGTAGGCGAACTCGCGCAGGTCGGGATCGGTTGCAATCGCGGTGTCGCGGCCTGCCGCGATGAGTTGGGCGCTTTCGAGGGTGCGGGCGAGGTCGCTGCTGTATATCGCCGTGAAATCAACGCCATCCAGCCGCTTCGCCAGCAATTCGGCCTGACGCCGACCAGTGGCGTTCAGGGGCACATCCACATGGCCCTGGGTCCGGCCGGTTGTGTTCCAGTCGGTTTCGCCGTGCCGCACGAGATACCAATTGCCCATCGGCCCTCCTATGGACGCCTGCCGGCGCCAACCACTGCCCGCGTCACTACCAGAACGGGGCGTCGACCAGCCCCGGCGCCACGCTGAGGCCCAGCAGCAGCACCGCTACTTCTCCCACCTCGTTGGTTGCACCATAGGTGTCCCCGGTCATGCCACCGAGCATGCGCTTAAACCACCACCCCAGCACGAGCGCGGCCGCCGTGGCGCCCCCCAACAGAATCAATCCGGCAATGCCCAGCAGCAGCCAACCAGCGACCGCGGCCGTCGCGAGGGCGACCACGAGCTGACGCCAGTTGCGTCCAGCTTGAAACGCCGCGCCGAGCCCTTGCGCTCGGACATAGGGAAAGGCGCCCATGGTGACGACCATGCCCCAACGCGACAGGCAGGGGAAGAGCACCAGGAGGGCGGTTCGTTCCGCGGTTGGGATGCCCATCATGAGGGTCCACTTGAGCAGCAGCAGGCTCGCGCCGCCGACCACGGCGAACGCACCCACGCGGGAGTCCCGCAGAATCTCCAGCCGCGCCGCACGGTCGCGTCCGCCGAGAAGTCCGTCGCAGGTATCCAGAAACCCTTCGATGTGGATCGCCCTCGTCAAGGCGAGCAAGGCCGCAACCAGCAGCGCGCCCACCACCGGCAGCGGCAACACCTGTCGGGCCGCGATGTCCAACCCGGCCAGAATCCCGCCAAGCCCGAGGCCAACGAGCGGGAAGTAGGCGCGCGCCGGACCCATCGGCCCCGTGTGGCGGGGCGCCAGCGGCAGCAAGGTCAAGAAGCCGATCGCCAGCCGCAGGCTCCTCACGCGGTCGGTCCGGCGGATTCCGCCGGCTCACGGTCTGACACACCGGCTTCGTCAAAGGTCGCCATGTCGGTCAGGCAGGCGGCGGCGACCTCGACCAGTCCCGCTGCCAGGAGCGCGCCCGTGCCCTCCCCGAGCCGCATGCCGAGATCGAGCAGAGGCTCGAGAGCCATGTGCTCCAGCGCGAGGCGGTGACCTGGCTCGGCGGAGAGGTGGCCGGCGACGATGTAGTCCCGCACTGTGGGGCAGAGGCTATGCGCGATGAGTCCCGCGGCACCGGAAACAAAGCCGTCAAGCACGACAACCCGCCGGGCAAGCGCCCCGCCCAGCACCACGCCGGCCAGCACGCCGATCTCGAAGCCGCCAACTTTGGTGAGTACGTCCAACCCATCGGCGGAGTCCGGCTGATTCGCGTCGAGGGCACGCTCGACGCAGGCGATCTTGTGCGCAAGCTCCGGGTCGGTGCGTCCCGTGCCGCGTCCCGTGGTCTGTCGCGGGGACGCATGCGAAAGGGCGGCGGTGATGGCGCTGGCGGATGTCGTGTTGCCAATGCCCATGTCGCCGGTGCCGATGATGGTTGCCCCGCGCTCGGCGGCCGACACGGCAAGGTCGACGCCGGCCCTGATACAGGCTTCCGCCTGCGCGAGGGCCATTGCGGGACCCTGCGTGATGTCGCGTGTGCCGCGTCCCGGCGCGACGACTTGGAGGTCGGGGTGGGCAGGCAGCGGAGCGGCCACGCCGGCGTCGACGATGACCAGGTCCGCGCCGCGAGTCCGCGCCATTACGTTGATGGCCGCGCCGCCCGCCAGGAAGTTGAGCACCATCTGGGCAGTCACCGCTTGGGGATAGCCGGTGACGCCCCGAGCCACCACGCCGTGATCGGCGGCCGCCACGATGAGCGTCGTGCCTTGCACGGTTGGTCGGGCGGTGCCGAAGATGCCTGCCAGTTGGATGGACAGGTCCTCCAGCCGACCCAGGCTGCCCGGGGGCTTGGTGAGCCGCTGCTGACGCTGCGCCGCCGCACGTTGCGCCTGGCTGTCGCCCGGACGGATGTTGCCGATGACATCGTCGAGGGTCACGGCTAAGACTCAATCTCCCGTTGGGCGCAATTGCCCTGCTCGCTCACGCTTGGCCTATCCCGGTGCTCAGTGCAACGGCCTACGCCGAGAAGCCTTCAACGGTACCCCGGCTGGCGCAGCGAATCAGCAGCCTGGGGCAAGTTGTGATCGACCAAATGCCGAGCGAGGCGGCCCGGCTATGCTGCGCGCTATGCCCTTGGGCGATCCAGACGACCCGTTTGTGCGGCCGACGGCACGGGTGATTCTGCTTGACCCGCGCGATCGCGTGCTGCTGATCCGGGCGACCGTCACCGTCGGCCCGGATCAAGGTCCGGAGTCTTTCTGGCACATGCCCGGTGGCTTGATCGAGCCGGGCGAGACCGGCGAGCAGGCCGCCAGGCGCGAGTGCGCCGAGGAGACGGGCATTCGCGGTGTCAGCGTCGGAGCTTGCGTTTGGCATCGGCGGCACGTGGCGCAGTGGCACGGTCGCTGGTACGACTGGCGGGAGCGCTATTTCCTCGCGCGCACCGAGCAAGTTCGAACATCTGCGCGCGACATGGAAGGGCCAGAGCTGGAAGAGTTTCGCGAGCATCGCTGGTGGTCCGTCGACGCCGTGCAGCGATCAGATGAGACCTTCGTGCCCGGTCGTCTGGCGGCATTGCTTCCGCCGCTGCTGGCCGGCGAACTCCCGGAGGCGCCGATCGACGCCGGCGTCTGAGCGGTTCGCCGCGATTCGTCCGCGGGCGAGCCGGGACTAGATTCCCGCTTCCGCAGGAATGACGGAACCAAAGCAGGCCGCCGCTAGCGCAAGGCGCTCTGGGAGAGAAACCTCACAGGCAGCCATGCCGCACTCGGGTCGGCGGCGGCCGGGGACTCGCAAGCGTCGTGCAGGCCAGCGTCCAACTCGGGGGTGCTCATGGGGGTCGCCGTCAGGAACTGTCGGGGTCACCGTCCAGGATCGCGCGCAAGTAGCGGACATGGTCTTGGAAGGCGCGCCGTCCCTGCGCCGTGATCCCGACCCGGGTACGCGGCCTTCGGCCGACAAAGTCCTTGACGATCTTTACGTAGCCCGCGTTCTCAAGGGTGGTCAGATGCGATCCCAGGTTGCCGTCGGTAGCGCCGGTGATTCGCCGCAGCGGCACGAATCCCAACAGCTGGCGTGGCGGCAAGGCGTGCAGGGCGGACATGGCTCGGAGCCGCGTGGACTGGTGGATGACCTCATTGGGCGCGTCCACTTAAGCCCAGCGCATCCAGAGACCGCCCAGAATGAGCGCGCTGCCTCCCAGAAAGGAGACGATGAGCGGGAGCTGGACCGGCGCGATGAGAAAGGCGCTGACGACGAGCGCGGCCAGCACCGCGCCTATCACAAACAAGCGGAGGCCGGTCCATAGTCCGGCAATCATGTACATGGCCGCGACCACAATGGTGATGAAGGCCATGATCTCGGTGGCTGAAGTGGGCCGGAAGATGAGGCCCACCATGGCTCCAAATGCGCCCAAAACAACGGCAGTGACGACAAAGCGGATGGCTTGGGCGGAGGGTCTGAAGACGCCGGACGCTCCGTAGCCGGCGAAGCGTCGGGCGTTCCTGAGGACTAAGTACCCGGTGGCAGCGATGCCGACCAGGTCGACGACGATCCATCCGGCGCCGGCGCCGTCGGGCCAGAGCGCACTGATGACGCCGGCAACGATCCAGAGCGCGCCCCACACCAGAAGGGCGAGGCTTGCAAACTGATACCCGACGTGGGTCCGGCTTCGCCTCCGGGCGGAATCCACGTCTTGCAAGGCTGCTTCGGCATCGGTTCTGGTGACGTTCATGGCAGACACCGTCGGTGTAGGACAGGCTGAAGATATGCGAGGCCGTTCACTTTGTCAAACAGAGTACTCTGAATGATCCGAGCTCGTGCTTCACGGCCGATGGATTACTCCGGTCGGTGTGCGGGACGGGGCGGGGAGGCCGCCTCCACGGCACTAGGCGGGCGAGCTCCCCGACACGCCGATCGACGCTGGCGTCTGAGCGTCGGGCTGGGGTTCATCCGCAGGCAAGCTGGGTCTGGATTCCCGCGTGCGCGGGAATGACGAAGGGGCGGGCGCTGCACCACGCATGACTACGTGCTCGCGGTGCTCACGGCGAGAATCCCGCTTGCGCTTCCGTGGCGACAGGCTGCGAGGGAAAGACGGAACCAAAGCGGCTAGCGAGAAGGGCGCCGGCCCCCGGGACTGCGCTGACGACGGGGCAGGCAGACAGTTGGCGTTGGCGGATCACTGAGAGCGGAGTTCGGGTTCCTTGCCGTCCGTTTGCCGCGCAGTACCATATAGTCACCTTGTCTCACGCAAGGAACCACTTGAGCGTGCATGATATGACTACATACGGCATTAAGGAGTTCAAGGCCAGGGTCAGCGAGGTACTCAGAGACCTTGAGGATGGCGAAGAGGTGATCATCACCCGCCGCGGGGAACCGTGCGGCAGACTCATACCCGTCCAACACCCCACCGACGACAAGCCGTCGCTCGCTTCGCTGCGGGGCGCCCTGGCCGATCTTCCAGACGCGACCTACGGAGACTTTCGGGACATCAAGGCGATATGGGAGCCTCGGGCGCCGGCGTCGGGCGGGACGAAACCGTGATGGACGGTCAATTCCGGTTCGTCGTCGATACCCATGCCCTTTGGTGGTATCTAAAGTCGCCTAAGCGTCTCACCGCCGCCGCAACTGCCGTTTTCCGGCTAGCCGAGACGGGCAACGCAACCATCGTCGTTCCCGCCATCGCCGTGGCCGAGTTCTATTACCTGTCGGTAAAGCTGGGCCACCCCTTCGCTCCCTCCAGCCTGCTGGCTGCGTTGGACTCCGTGGGCGGGATCGAGCTGTCGGATCTGGGCCGGACGCAGCTTGAAAGACTCGACCGCTTCCCCGAGGTTCCGGAGATGCACGACCGGCTGATCGCCGCGGAGTCGGAAGCCCTGGACGCTCCCGTGCTGACCCGCGACGAGACCCTCACCTCTTCGCCTCGGATAGAGACGGTCTGGTAAGGGGACCGCAGAGCTGGGCATCGTGCCTGCTCGGCAGTGCCTTGGCCCGCCTACCGGCGGTGGGTTTGGCTACCGCGCTCGTCGTGCACCTCCGCGGTGCTTCGTGCAGCGAATCCCCGCCATGGAAAGGACGAGGCACTCCCTATGAAGATCACCAGCTATTCGCAGGGCACCCCATGCTGGGTCGAACTGGCGACCACGGATCAGGCGGCGGCCAAGGCGTTCTACGCGGACCTGTTTGGGTGGGACTACCAGGACAGCCCGATGGACGAGACCGGCGATGTCTTCTACTCGATGGCCATGACGGGCGGCGACTTCGTGGGCGGCATGTACGAGCAGCCGGAGGATCAGCGCCAGGCGGGCATCCCGCCCCATTGGATGATCCACATCGCCGTGGATGACGTGGACGCCATCGCGGACCGAGTTCCCGGTCTGGGCGGCACCGTCGGAGCGCCGCCGTTCGATGTCTTCAACGCCGGACGCATGAGCATCATCAGCGACCCCGCGGGCGCGTACGTAGCGTTTTGGCAGGCCAAGCAGCACATCGGGGCCGGGGTCAAGTCCGAGCCGAACACGATCCACTGGTGCGAGCTGATGGCCAACGATCCCGAAGCGGTCGCCGCGTTCTATACCGAGCTGCTGGGCATGGAGTCCGAGTCGATGACGATGGGCCAGGGCGGTGACTACACCATCTTCTTGTCCGGCGGCATGGGCGTGGCCGGGACCATGGCCATGCCGGAGCACCTGCGCGAGCGGGGCATTCCGGCGCATTGGAGCGTCTACTTCCAGGTCACGGACCTGGACGCCGTGGTGGGGAAAGCGGTTGCCAACGGCGCCCAGGTGGGCCTGCCGCCCAGGGACATCGCCATGGTGGGACGCATCGCGTTCGTGATGGACCCTCAGGGCGTGGGTTTCGGGCTCACCCAGCCGGAATCGGCATAGGAGACGTTGGTAGAGCCGGGGCAAGCGAAGGATGCGTAGAGGCTAACTTAGGCAGTTCTAGGTAGTACCGACTGGATTCCGGCTTCCGCCGGAATGACGGAGGAATTGCGCAACGGTATCGAGTGGCAGAGACCCTGCCGCGGAGCGCTCTGCGAGATTGTCAAAGGGCGTCTCCGGAGCCCGCCGAAGGGGCGTGGTTCGACAGGCTCTCCACGAATGGGCGCAGGCTCACCACGAACGGGTCCGCATCTCCTGCAGGGGAACATTTGTAACGGAGGCTCGCGGGTACAACAGGTAGGCTTCGAGGCCGCCGCAACCGCTAGGAACTCATGCATCCCCCAGCCAGCTATGACGAGATCGTCGCGCGGGTCGTCGCGGCATCCGACGCGCCGCAACTCGCGCTGACCCGACACCCGGTCGCCGAGCTTGGCATTGATCTGCTGCGCGTGGACGTGGTCCCGCAGACTCCGGCGCTCGCGCACGTGGGGCTGTTTGGCGGCGTGCACGGCGACGAACCGGCCGGCGTGATCTCGGTGCTGGAATTCCTCGAAGGGCGAGGCTGGGCCGACCACCCGGCGATTGCCTTCAGCATCTTCCCCTGCCTGAATCCCACCGGCTTCACGCGTGGGACCCGCGAGAACGCCGACGGCATCGACGTCAACCGGCAGTACGACCGCGACGAGGTGCCGGAAGTCCGCACGCTGCGGGCCATGATCAAGCACGACGCGTTCGACGCCTTCATCGACGCCCACGAGGACCCCGAGGAAGACGGGTTCTACGTCTACGCCTTTCTCGAAGACCGCGCGTGGCATCCCGAGATCGTTCAAGCGGTGGCCCGGCGTGGGCCGGTGACCGGCAAATCAGAAGTGGACGAGACGCCGGTCGCCGGCGGCCTGATCTCGGTGGGCGAAGGCCGAACGCGGGAGGAGGCGTTTCAGGAGTACATGGAGGATGGCGAGTGGCCGCTGCCCTTCTACTTGTATTCCCTCGGGATTCGATCGGGCATGACCACCGAGACGCCGGGGCAGATCGAGCTGTCCACGCGGGTGGCCATGCAGCACGCCGCCCGCGAGCGGCTGCTGGAGCTGATCACCGCCGCCCGCGGCGCGGGGGCCTAGTCCGGGCGTTCGGCGCCGCCGGCACCGTCACCACCCCAGCGCGTAGCCGATGGTGCCTTTCGAGGAGACCGCCCCGGCGATGACGCCGTTCGGGCCTCCATATTGGATTCCCATCGGCTTGCCGTTGGCCCAGTCGTCGGCGAGCTCAATCTCGTGGCCGCTGCGCTCAAGCTCGGCGACGACGTCGCTGTCGATGCGGCCCTCGGCCACCACGCGTCCGGGATAGGCGGAGCGCGGGTAGAAGGACGATGGGAAGTGCACCGAGTGCACCGTGGGCGCGTCCAGCGCCTCTTGCAGGCTCATGCCGAAGTGGGTGCGGTTGAGGAAGAACTGCAGCGTCCACTGGTCCTGGCTGTCGCCGCCCGGCGTGCCGAAGACCATGAACGGCTCGCCGTTGCGCATGGCGAGCGACGGGGTGAGCGTGGCGCGAGGCCGCTTGCGCGGGGCCAGCGCGTTGGGCCGCGCCGGGTTGAGATAGAACATCTGGCCCCGCGTGCCCAGCGGAAACCCCAGCCCGCGGATCACCGGCGACGTGCCCAGCCATCCGCCGCTGGGCGTGGCCGCCACCATGTTGCCCTCGCGGTCCACGGCGTCGAGGTGGGTGGTGTCGCCCAGGTGGGCGTGGCCGAGACCCAGGTCCCGAACCTCGCGGGCCTCCAACTGTAACGCCCGGCGATTGTCCTCGGCCACGTCACCAGTGGCGTACGCCGGTACGCCGTCCCCGAGATCACCGGGCCGCATCTCGAGGGACGCCCGCTCGCCAACCAACATTCGGCGCTCCGCCGCATACGCCTTGGATAACAGTCGATCGAACGGCACGTCGTCGAAGCGAGGGTCGCCGTAGTAGGCCTCGCGGTCGGCGAAGGCCAGCTTGGCGCACTCAATCACCGTGTGCAGGTACTCCGCCGAGTTGTGGCCCATCGCCGCCAGGTCGAACTCTTGCAGCAGGGCCAGCTGTTGCAAGAACACCGGGCCTTGGGTCCAGCTGGAGCACTTGAAGACGTCCAAGCCTTGGTAGTTCAGGCCGACGGGTTCCTCGAAATCCGCCTCCCACTCGGCAAAGTCCTCATAGGTCAGCAGGCCCGCGTGCGCCGATCCGCTGGCGTCTTCGACCGGGTTGGCCGTGATGAAGTCGATGATGCGCTCGGCGATCTCGCCCTTGTAGAAGGCGTCGCGCGCGGCCTCGATGCCGGCCACGCGCCCGCGTCCGGCAGCCGCCTGCTCGGCGCGGCAAAGGATGCGCAGGGTCTCGGCCCAGGCGGGATTGCGAAGTAGGGCCCCGACCTCGGGCGCCCGGCCCGACGGCAAGTAGACCTCGCCGGTGCTGGAGTAGAGCTCGGTGAACTTGGCCTCGTTACTCGCCAGGCTGTCGTGCAGCCCCTGGTAGACGGGAAAGCCATGCTCGGCCAGCTCGATGGCGGGCTGCGCGACGTCGCTGAAGCTCAAGGTTCCAAAGCGCGCCAGGGCCGCGGCCCAGGTGCCGACGACGGCGGGCACGCAGGCCGGCAGATAGCCGTCGCCGGGGATCAGGTCGATGCCCTGCTCGCGGCACCAGTCGATGGTGAAGGCTTTCGCCGACCAGCCCATGCCGCTGAGCGCGTAGGCCCGGCGCTCGCGCGCCGAGTAGATCAGCGTCGGCACCTCGCCGGCCAGCCCGTTGCTCTGAGGCTCCAGCAGGTTGAGGCAGAAGCACATGGCTGCGGCGGCGTCGATGGCGTTGCCGCCCTGCTCCATGATGCGGAAGCCGGCGGCCGTGGCCAGATAGTGACCCGAGGTCACGACGCCGCGCCGGCCCATCACCACGGGGCGCGTGGCATGCGCCGGGCGTTGCCCGGGGCTGTCGTCGCCCAGGAAGGTCGTGACCGTCATGGGCTGCCCCACCACCGTGCGGCACGCGGGCCACCGCCGTCGGCGGCCCGCGTCCTCACGTCGATAGGGCTAACTCGCCGTTTCGGTCGCGCGCACCTCGTCGGACCAGTCGCGCCACATGTCACCGTCGGGGTAGGCCAGCGCCAACTCGTCCGGGAGGGCTTCCTCGGTCTTGTTGTAGGCGTAGATCGTGGCCTGGCGGATCACGTCGCTGCTGGTGTTCTGCCCCGCCATGTGCAGCATGTTGGCGTGCCACAGCACCACCGAGCCGCACGGTCCGTGGGTATCCACGACCGGCGTGTCCTCCTTGATCTCCGAGATGGGCGGCGTGACGTACCCGTCGAACTTGCCACCGGAATGCCGCAGGCTCAGCCAGTCGTCATTGGACGGGATGTCGCCGCGGTGCATGGCGGACCACCGGTCCCAGATTCGCTGGTGGCTGCCGGGCCACAGGTGCAGGCCGCCGGCGCCAAGCGGCAGGTCGTCGAAGTAGGCCGCGATCTGGAGCCGCCGCCGGGTCTCGTACATGCCCTCCGCCGCATGGGCCGAGGGGTACTTGGCGCTCGGCTGGACCTTGGCATGCGGGTATTTGTTGACCCGGCCACCCGGGCTGTTGGGCAGCGTGCAGTAGAGACCACGAGAGCCCTGGCCGGTCGCCCACACGGGACCGGTCTTGGGCAGGCGTACCTGCTCGGTCTTGCGCGTGGCCTGGCCGAGCCACTTGTCGGCCTCCGGACCCAGGTGGACCTCCATGGTGGAGATGGTGTCCTCGGTCAAGAGCGCCGGACCGATGGTGGTGTTGGTCTCGTCCAGGCCGCCGGGCCACACGACCTCGCCGTCGCCCAGCAACTGTTGGGCGATGTCGAACATGGCGCGGGGCGCCAGGTCGAGCAGCAGCTCTTCGGCGCCATTGCGCACGTAGAGCCGGTGGCCGCCGGCGCCGAAGTAGGGGTCGCCGCCGCCTTCGGGGCGCTGGAAGCCTTCCCTCTCCTCATCGGAGAAGGGCAGCCACGTCGCGGGGTCATCCCGCTTCATGCTGGGGCGATACTCGGCGATCAGCTCCCACATCTGCTCGCGGGTCTGGCGGCAGAGCTCGGGGTCGAGCACTGCCGGCAAGACCAGTAAACCGTCGCGCTTGAACTGGGCGATCTGCTCGGTGGTGAGCCGAGGAACTTGCGCCACGCTGGAGGATGGCGTTGCCATGGGATCCCTGCCTCGTTGAGAGACGAGTTGGCGGATGCCTGATTATGGCTTATGGGCGCCGGCCTGGGGAGCGCAACGGCAAGCTGCACCGGGGCATTTTTTCGATCGGGTGCGTGCGATTCGCCAGGGAGGCGGCGTCGATGGCGTTGCCGCCCTGCTCCATGATGCGGAAGCCGGCGGCCGTGGCCAGATAGTGACCCGAGGTGACCACGCCGCGCCGGCCCATCACCACGGGGCGCGTGGCATGCGCCGGGCGTTGCCCGGGGCTGTCGTCGCCCAGGAAGGTCGTGACCGTCATGGGCTGCCCCACCACCGTGCGGCACGCGGGCCACCGCCGTCGGCGGCCCGCGTCCTCACGTCGATAGGGCTAGCTCGCCGTTTCGGTCGCGCGCACCTCGTCGGACCAGTCGCGCCACATGTCACCGTCGGGGTAGGCCAGGGCCACCTCGTCCGGGAGGGACTCCTCGGTCTTGTCGTAGGCGTAGATCGTGGCCTGGCGGATCACGTCGCTGCTGGTGTTCTGCCCCGCCATGTGCAGCATGTTGGCGTGCCACAGCACCACCGAGCCGCACGGTCCGTGGGTATCCACGACCGGCGTGTCCTCCTTGATCTCCGAGATGGGCGGCGTGACGTAGCCGTCGAACTTGCCGGCGGAATGCCGCAGGCTCAACCAGTCGTCATTGGACGGGATGTCGCCGCGGTGCATGGCGGACCACCGGTCCCAAATCCGCTGGTGGCTGCCGGGCCAGAGGTGCAGGCCGCCGGCGCCGAGCGGCAGGTCGTCGAAGTAGGCCGCGATCTGGAGTCGCCGCCGGCTCTCGTACATGCCTTCCGCCGCGTGGGCCGAAGGGTACTTGGCGCTCGGCTGGACCTTGGCAAAGGGGTATTTGTTGACCCGGCCGCCCGGGCTGTTGGGCAGCGTGCAGTAGAGACCGCGCGATCCCTGCGCCGTGTCCCACACGGGACCGGTCTTGGGCAAGCGCACCTGCTCGGTCTTGCGCGTGGCCTTGCCGACCCACTTGTCGGCCTCCGGACCCAGGTGGACCCCCATGCTGGTGATGGTGTCCTCGGTCAAGAGCGCCGGACCGATGGTGGTGTTGGTCTCGTCCAGGCCGCCGGGCCACACGACCTCGCCGTCGCCCAGCAGCTGCTGGGCGATGCCAAACATGGCGCGGGGCGCCAGGTCGAGCAGCAGCTCTTCGGCGCCATTGCGAACGTAAAGGCGGTGGCCGCCGCCGCCGAAGTAGGGATCGCCGCCGCCCTCGGGGCGCTGCTGGCTCGCCTTCTCCTCGTCGGTGAACGGCAGCCACGTCGCGGGGTCGTCCCGCTTCATGCTGGGTCGATGCTCGGCGATCAGCTCCCACATCTGCTCGCGGGTTTGGCGGCAGAGCTCAGGGTCGAGCACTGCCGGCAAGACCAGTAAACCGTCGCGCTTGAACTGGGCGATTTGCTCGGTGGTGAGCCGAGGAACCTGCGCCACGCTGGAGGATGGCGTTGCCATGGGATCCCTGCCTCGTTGAGAGACGAGTTGGCGGATGGCTGATTATGGCCTATGGACGCGGGATTGGGGAGCACTTTCGCCAGCTGCGCCGCCGAATCTTCCAGTCCGACGCATGCAAACGGCCAAGGGGCGGCAGCCACTCGCATAGAGCATTCCGAATCCCCCGGCGCGATATCCGGAGATTCTCCCGCGACCGTGGACTCGACCCGTCCTTGCCACATCAGATTTGCTTGCCTGACCGGCCGGCGTGGCACGGTATGCAGGGTTGTGCCGCACGTGACGGTGGCTCGGTATGCGTCTCGATGAGTTGGACCTGAAACCCGAAGACTATTCCCCCAAGCCGCCGGCCGGGCAGCGGCTCAAGATCGGCATCGTGGGCTGCGGCGGCATCACCAATTCGGCCCACCTACCCGCCTACCGCGACTTTGGCTACGAGGTGGTCGCCTGCATGGACATCAATCCCCAAGCGGTCGAATCCGCCCGGGGCCGCTGGGGCATCCCACGGGGCGGTACGAACCTGGCCGTGCTGCTGGACGATCCAGAGGTCGAGGTGGTGGACCTGGCCGTGCATGCCAACGTGCGACCGGAGGTTCTCCCCGAGATCGCGGCGGCAGGCAAGCCGATCCTCTCGCAGAAGCCGTTCGCCATGGATTGGGCGGCCGCCAGGCGGATGATCGATTGCGCCGAGCAGGCGGGTGTGCCGCTGATGATCAACCAACAGGCGCGTTGGGCGCCCGCCCATCGCGCCATCAAGGTGCTGATCGACCGCGGCGTCTGTGGCCCGCTCTACAGCGTGGCCCACGTGCGGCGGTCCTGGCAGGACCATCCAGACCGGTGGTGGCGGCACCTGCGGGACTTCAATATCGTGGACCACGGCGTCCATTACATTGATCTGGCTCGCTATTTCAGCGGGCATACGCCCGACGCCGTGAGCTGCACGACCGCCCTGGCACCGGGACAGCGCGCGGTCTCGCCGCTATGCCACTCGCTGCTCATGCACTTTGACGGCGGCGGCCTGCTATGCGCGGAGCACTTCAACAACATCGTGCCCAGCCCGGCGTCTCACTCCGACACCTGGTATGTGGACGGGGTAGAGGGCTCGATTGTGGGTACGCAGAAGTGGGTGGAGGCCTCCCGCAAGGAGGAGCCGGATCGCCGGGTGCGTTTTCCAATCGAGGGCCGGTGGTTCCCGGACGCCTTCGGCGGCAGCATGGCCGAGATGATGAGCGCGGTGATGGAAGGCCGCGAGCCCCTGACCTCCGGCCGCGACAACCTGAACTCGATCAAGATCGCCTTCGCCGCCGTCAGAAGCAGCGAGGAAGGCCGCACCGTGCGACTGAGCGAGTTCGCCTGAGTTCGACTCGAACCGGGTTCGGATGGCCGCCCGGGTTCGGCCGATTACTGATTGAATGCAGGCCCATGCCGCGATGCAGCGTAAGGTCGGAACACAGTGAATCAACTGATCGGTGAGAGTCTCGAGCAATTCATGCAGTCGTTCGGCTAGGTGTTCTGACCACAGAGGTGAGAGAGAGAACTAACCGTCTTCGGGGAGCAGCACCACCCGCACGTAGCTGTCCTCAGTGAGGTAGAGCCGAGCGGCGGCGGCGACTTGCTCCAGGGTCAAGGCCTCCAGCCTTTCGTCGAAGTCGGTAGTCGCCGTGAACGACTCGCCCCGCTGCATGGCAGTCTGGATCTGATTGAGCCAGAAGCCGTTGTCCCGCAGCTGCTCTTCTCGGGGAGTACGCAGAAGCTCCTTGACCGTGTCCAGGTATTCCTGCTCACCTCCGTCGCGCAGCCAATCCAGCTCCTCCGCCACTTCCTCGAGGAGCTCCTCCGCACGGGCAGGGTCGCTCCCGAAGAAGATGGAGATTTGGTATTCGGGGTCCGGGAGAATTCTGGCCCGCGCTCTCACGCCGACGCTATAGGTACCACCGAGCTCCTCTCGCAATCGCTCGCGCAAGCGGATCTGGAGCATCTCGGCTGCCACCGTAAGCGTCAGCGCTTCCTGGCGGCTCCACTCCATGTCTCCGGCAAACACCAAGGCCGTCGTGCTGCGCGGTTCGATGCCGCTGCGAACGACGTGGTCCTCCAGCCCCGTCGGCGGATCGATACCCACGTCCCGCCACTGCTCGGCACGCCCGGTGGTCGGCAGGCTGGCCAGATATGTGGCGGTCAACGATCGCAGGGTTTCCCAGTCGAAGGCGCCCACGAAAACGAAGGTTGCGTCGCCCAAGTCCGCAAACCGGTCGGCGTAGACCGCTTCCGCGCGCTCTAGGCTGAGTTCGTCCAGCAGTTCGAGGGTGAGGGGCCGCCGGCGAAAGTGGTTCTGGCTCAGCACGGTGGTCACGGCGTCGGAGAAAACGGCGTCCGGTTGGTCGGCGCGCGTCTCGGCGACGCTGCGCAGGCTTGTCTCGTAGGTCGAGTAATACACCGGATCCAGCCTGGGCGCGGTTGCATATAGAGTTATCAGTTGAAACAGGGTTTCCATGTCTTCCGGCGACGTCCGGCCGCTGAAGCCCTCGAACAGCTCTCCGATATAAGGGGAAACGGATACCCGCTTGCCGGCCAGCAGCTTGTCCAGGGTCACGTTGTCATGCAGCCCAACGCCGCTGCCGGCAACTAGTTGGTCGGCGTAGAGCGCCGATACATGGTCCGCGTCGGCGACCAGCGAGTGCCCACCCGGACTGAAGGCGCCAAACACAATCTCGTCATTCTTGAAGTCAGTCTGCTTGGCGATTACGGTCATCCCGTTGGATAGTGTCCACTTGAGAGCGTCGATTGACTCGACCCGCTCTTCACTGTCGATGATCCCTGGCGTCGGCAAGGTAGCCAGGAGCGGCACGTCTGCCACCTCGTCCTCGTATGGTTCAACCTCGAGTGCGTCGGCTGCCGCCAGTTGTGCCTGCAACTCAGACTCCAAGTCATCATCCGACTTGCCGTCACTTCCTTCGGGCCGCATGACCAGAAGCACCGTATTCCCAGGCTCGCTCCAGGAAGCAGCCACGGCGTCGACCTCCGCCAGCGAAATCTGCGGCAGCAACTCCTGGTACAGGTCCCACTCAGCCTCGATGCCGGGAACCGGCGTCCCGCTAAGAAAGTGGTCCGCGTACTCCTGGGACAGATTGGCGGACTCCCGCTGATCCCGCTCCTTGTACACACGCTCAATTTCGCTCATTAGGGTGAGCTTCTCTCGAGCCAGCTCGGTCTCGGTGAATCCATGCTGTCGAGCGCGCTGCGTCTCCTCGAGCAGGGCCGCAAACCCTGGCTCGACGGCGTCCTGCTCCACCCAAGCCGCGAACTGCACGAGATCCACCGGCTCGACAAATGACCCGCGCACGCCGCCTGCCCCTAGATAGGGGGGATCATCAACCTGACCCCGTTCAAACAGACGGGCATTGAGCATCATGAATGCCAGCCGCTCCACCACGATGCGCCGCAGCGCCGCCGGGTCCTGGCCGGCTTCGGGCGGGAGCTTTCGGAGTAGGAATATCTGTGTACCTGGCGCCTCGGGATCGCTGAACACGTTGACTCGCGGCGCATCGTGCTCGGGCACGCCATAGCGAGGCCGATCGGTTGCCGATCCGACGGCGGCGCTCGCCTGGCCAGCCTCACCTTCTGGGGGCGGAGCGAAGTATTGCCGCACCTTTGCCGCGATCACCTCGGTGTCGAAATCACCCACGGCGATAACGGCCATCAAGTCGGGCCGATACCAGCGCTCGTAGAAGTCCCGCAGGCGCTGTACGGGAGCGGTTTCGATGATTTCGGGCAGCCCAATTGGGCTTCGCTCGTTATAGCGAGAGTCGCCAAAAATTAGTGGAAACCAATTGTCCTGAAAACGCGCTCCAAAACCTCGCCCTAAGCGCCACTCTTCCAGGATCACGCCGCGCTCAAGCTCGACCTCGTCCGGCGCGAACGTTATGGCGTAGGCCCAGTCACTGAGAATCTGAAAAGCGGTCTCGAGAATCTCCGGATCGTCAGTTGGAATCTCGAGGAAATACTGGGTGTAGTCGAAACCCGTTGAAGCGTTCAGGTCGGCGCCGAGCGTGCTTCCAATGGACTCGAGGTATTCGACGATTTGCTGCTTGGCGAAGCGCTCGGTGCCGTTGAACGCCATGTGTTCGACGAAATGCGCGAGCCCGCGCTGTTCCTCTTCTTCGAGGATCGAGCCAGCCTTCACAACCAGCGACAGGTGGGCCCGATCACGCGGCTCTTCGTTGTGCTTGACGTAGTAGACCAAACCGTTGCCCAGGGTTCCCCGAACCACGGAGGGATCGAAGGCCAGAGGGGCGTCGGGATCGGTTGCAGCCGCGACCGTGGGCGTGGCGGTGGGAGTGGGCGTGGGGCTGGGTTCCGGAGTCGGCGTCGGTTCGGGAGTCGGCGTGGGCGTCGGTTCAGGAGTCGGCGTGGGCGTCGGTTCGGGTGTCGGCGTGGGCGTGGGGGTCGCCGTTGGGGTAGCTGTCGATGCCGGACTTGGCGTCGGCGTGGCGGGAATCGCCGTTGCGGTGGCCGCCGGTTCGGGACTTGGCGTGGGTGCGACTGCCTCGCGCGTAGCGGCGGCCGTGGGCGTCGCTTCTGGAGTTGGCGTCGGTGCGACGGTCACCGACGCGGCGGTGGCCGTGGGTGCCGGAGTCGCGGCGGGCGACGGTGTGTCGCCACACGCCACCAACATCACTGCCAATAGCGCAATACTGGCAGCGACTGCCGATGACTTCAGCCGCGCGCGCATCGACCTCACTTCTCAGTACTCACCCGAGCGCCCCTCGGCGCTTGTCGATCTCTTGACAAATGTCCGCCTTGTATTCAAGAGGGCTGACACCTCTAGGAAACCTCTGAACAACTGGGGCACCTGAGCGCCAGGGCGTTCGGGCGGTGCCGGGATCGTCGCCTGGGCCGACGCGCGGGCTCGATCCGCCCGTCATGGGGTGCGGGGGGCGCCATCGTCCCCGCGCAGGGCGCACGGCTCCCGCTTAGCCCGGCGCGGCACGCGCCGCCAGCAGCAGATTGGCGAACCCGAACAGCAGGCACAGCCGGGTGCGGTTCTTGGCCAATCCCCGATACCGCGCCTGGGTGTAGCCGAAGTGGCGCTTCACATACAGGAACGGATGCTCCACTTTCGCCCGGATGGAGGCCTTGCGCTGCTCCGCCTCGGCGGCGGCGCTGCCGGGTGCCAAGCGTCGCCGCTGCCCCGGCCGCAGGGCCACCTGCCAATCGACCGGTCGGCCCTGATGCTCGGGGCGCCGGGCCACCCCCGCGTAGCCCGCATCGCCCCACACGCGCGTCTCGGCGCCGTGCAGGAGCTGCGGCACTTGCGTGATATCCGCCACGTTGGCCGCCGTCGTCGCCACGCTATGCACCAGCCCGGTGGCGGCGTCCACCCCGATGTGCGCCTTCATGCCGAAGTACCACTGGTTCCCCTTCTTCACCTGATGCATCTCGGGGTCTCGGGCCTGCGCGCGGTTCTTCGTCGACGCCGGCGCGTCGAGGATGGTCGCGTCCACGATCGTCCCTTCGCGCAGCCGCAGCCCCTGCGTCGCCAGGTGCTGGGTGATCTCCGCCAGCAATCCCTCGCCCAGGTGGTGTCGTTCCAGCAGGTGCCGGAAATGGAGGATCGTCGTCTCATCGGGCCGCGGGTCCCGCGCGGTCAGCCCCACGAACCGCTGCACCGCCACGCTGTCGTACAACGCGTCTTCCATCGCCGGGTCGCTGAGGTTGTAGAACAGCTGCACGCAGTGAATCCGCAGCAGCAGGGCCAGCGGATAGGGGGGTCGCCCGCGCTCGCCGGTGGGGTAGACCGGGCGGATGCACGCTTCGAGCCGCGCCCAGGGCAGCAGCGCGTCCATGCGCTGCAGAAAGCGCTCCCGCCGTGTCTGGCGCGGCTGGCCGTCATACTCCACGTCGGCAAATGAGCGTTGCGGGTGCATCGGGGCCCTCCCCAGCTGTCCGTTGCTTCTGAGCATAGGCCTTGCCGGCGGGCCGCGACCTGGGACTAAATCAGAGCTTTCCTAGAGCGCGCGATCGTAACGGATCGATCCGCCACCGAGCTGTTGACCTTTGTCGGCACCGTCCGCCCGTGGAAGAGACCTCTGTCCAAAACCAGTGAGCACCTCTGATCTAACGGGTTTGTGGCGCCGAGCATTCGGACTACACCTACCTTGCAGGATTGGCGTCGCCCTCTCCGTAAGTCTTCGTCCAATACGCAGTAGGTTCGACACCTTCTTGCGAGCCATATTTCCTCGGTGAGCACGTATGCAGCAGCCGCTCCACCGCCGGCTGAGGGCGCTCCGACCAAGGTCTCGCGCCGCGGCTACGGCCGATCCAGTCCCAGTCGTGACGCCGCGCAAACGGCGGACTGATCGCAAGTGCAGTCCAGCGGCGGCCGGTAGTCGCCTGCTCATACAGATCGCGCTGGCCGAGCGTCGGAAGCGTCAAGCTGCTGGCATTGGCGCATGGCGTCAAGCACATGTATTTGGAGAACGAACCAAGCGGCTGCGATGCAGCCGCTCTACCGACAAAAGATGCGCGAGCTGCAAACATCGGAACACGAAAGGGCCGGGCCCAGGCCTCGCCAGGCAGGCCGGTCGCGGCGGCGGCGACGATTACGATTTGCCCAGAAGCCAGGGTTGTTCCGAAGGAAGAGGGAACGATTCGGCCGCAGACAACGTAATCTCTTACAAGGGAAGCCGAGGGCCGTGGGCCGTCGAGGCATGTATGCGCAACTCTTGACTCGCCGCCGCTTGCCGTGGCTCGTTGGGCCAATCGCGGTTGCGCTTGTCCTGGCCATGGCTGCTGTGGCCACGCTGACGGTCGGGCCGTCAGTGGGCGCGCTGGACTGCACGGGCGCCGCCGTCGACGACGGCTGCCTGTTCACGATCACTGGCGGCGATACGGCCGACCCCGACGACGGCTACGCCGTTACCAACGCCAACAACGTCCCGCTGTGGGACTTCGTCCGCGAGCGCGATCTCCAGGCCATCGGCTATCCCATCAGCCAGCGCTGGGTCGATGGGCCTTTCACCCTCCAGGCCTTCCAGAAGGTCATCCTGCAGTGGGATCCCGGCAAGAGCCGCATGAACTACTACAACACCCTCGACGTGCTGGCCAACCGCTACCCCGACGTCGAGCTGCCCAACGTCCCGCCCCACCAGGTGCTCGAAGCCGATCAGGGCGCCGACTTCGCCACCATCACCCAAGACCACCTGGCGCTGCTGGACGAGAACGCCGCAATCAAGGAGCGGTTCTTGAGTGAGCCCGACTGGCTGAACCTCTACGGGCTCCCCATCCGCTATGAGGAGCGGGAGGTGAACGGCAATCCGCAGGGCCTGCAGATGCTGCGGGCGCAGCGCACGGTGTTCGTGATCTGGAACGTGCCGGCGCCGGGAACCACGGTGGGCCGGGTGAACCTACAGAACGTGCCGGACAAGGTGAAGAAGCTGAGCAACGTGATCATGCCGGATGGGGCGAAAGCGCCGGTTCTCGCGGACCACGTGGCGGCATTGCCGGTGTTCTCACTGGGAACGCCCCCGGCGCGGCCCGGACCGACGCCCGCAGCGGTATCCGTCGCGGACCGAGCGGCGCTGGTCGCGCTCTACCACGCAACCGACGGGCCGAATTGGACCACCAGCACCAACTGGCTGAGCGACGCGCCCCTGGGTGAATGGCACGGCATCGCCACCGACCGCAGCGGCAACGTCACGGCGCTGCGGATGGAGGCCAACCAGTTGCGCGGTCCGCTCCCCGCCGACCTCGGCCAACTCTCAAACCTGCTGGAGCTCCACCTCACCGGGAACGAGTTGCGGGGGACGATCCCGCCCGACCTCGGCAGTCTCTCCAAGCTGCTCTGGCTGCGGCTGGACAGCAACCAGCTCAGCGGCAAGATCCCACCCGAGCTGGGCAGCCTCGCCAACCTGCAACTGCTGCATCTCAACGAGAACCAGCTCAGCGGGGCGATTCCCGCCGAATTGGGCCGTCTCGCGGACCTGGAAGCGCTGGAGCTGCACTCCAACCAACTGCAAGGAGCGATCCCCGCCGCGTTGGGCCGCCTCTCGAACCTGGAACGGCTCGGGCTACAAGAGAACCAGTTGAGTGGCGCGATCCCATCAGAGGCGGGCAGGCTCCACAGCCTGGAATGGTTGGGCCTCAACGACAACCAGCTCAGCGGGCCGATCCCGCCCCAATTGGGCAGCCTCGCCAGGCTGCGTCAGCTCTACCTCAATGGCAACCAGTTGAGCGGGGCGATCCCGCCCGAGCTGGGCAATCTGACCAACCTGTATCGCCTCTACCTCAATGACAACCAGTTGACGGGGGCGATCCCACCCGAGTTGGGCCGTCTCGAAAACCTGCTGCGGCTCTATCTGCAAGGCAACCAGTTGAGCGGCGCGATCCCGCCGGAGTTGGGCAGCCTTTCCGACCTGCGAGAGCTGCGGCTTGACTCCAACCAGTTGAGCGGCGCGATCCCGCCCGAGTTGAGCCGTCTCTATGACCTGCTATGGCTCGGGCTCAATGACAACCAGCTCAGCGGGGAAATCCCACCGGAGTTGGGCAACTACTACAGTCTGAAATCGCTGCACCTTCAGAACAACCGGTTGGGCGGCGCGATCCCATTGGAGCTGCTCGACCTGGCCAATCTGGAAATGTTGTTCCTCGGCGGAACCAACCGATACACCGGCTGCGTCTCCGAGAAACTGGCCGGCGCCCCGCACAACGACCTTGCCGAGCTCAACGTGCCGTTCTGCGGCGCCAACGACAGCTCGCCGGATAGGGCCACGCTGGTCGCGTTCTATCACGCGACCAACGGGAGGCACTGGGCTCACCAGGACAACTGGCTGACCGAGGCGCCGATCAGCGAATGGCTGGGCGTGACCACGGACGCCGGCCGGGTCTCGGAATTGGGGCTCTTGAGAAACAGGTTGAGTGGGGAGCTCCCCTCCGAGTTGGGCCGCCTCGCCAGCCTGACGGTGCTCGAGCTTTGGGGTAACGAGTTGACTGGGGCGATCCCGCCCGAGTTGGGCAACCTCTTCAACCTGACGGGGCTGTCGCTCTCCGGCAACGAACTCAGTGGCGCGATTCCACCCGAGCTGGGCAACCTCGCCAACCTGACAGAGCTGTCGCTCTCCGGCAACGAACTCAGTGGACCGATTCCATCCGAGCTGGGCAACCTCGCCAACCTGAAAACGCTTTACCTCTCTGACAATCAGCTCAGTGGCGCGATGCCGCCCGAGTTGGGAAACCTGGCCAACCTGACAAGGCTGCAGCTTTCTGGCAACCAGTTCAGTGGGGCGATCCCGCCCGAGCTGGGCCGCCTCGCAAATCTGGAGAGGCTGTCCCTTCACGGTATGGAGTTGAGTGGGACGATCCCACCCGAGCTGGGCAATCTCGCCAAGCTGGAATCGCTGACGCTCGACGGCCTCCAGTTGAGCGGCGCGATCCCGCCCGAGCTAGGCAACCTCGCCAACCTGACAGGGCTGTCGCTCTCCGGCAACGAACTCAGTGGACCGATCCCATCCGAGCTGGGCAACCTCGCCAACCTGAAAACGCTTTATCTCTCTGACAACCAGCTCAGTGGGGCGATCCCGCCGGAGTTGGGCAACCTCGCCAACCTGACAAGGCTGTCGCTCTCCGACAACAGGCTCAGTGGGGCGATCCCGCCCGCGCTGGGCAACCTTACGAGCCTGACAGAGATGTACCTCTATGGAAACCAGCTAAGTGAAGCGTTGCCGACGGAGTTGGTCCGCCTCACCAACCTGCAAACGCTGTCGCTCTCTAACAACCAGTTGAGTGGGGCGATCCCGCCGGAACTGGGCAATCTCGCCAACCTCACCGGGCTGGGGATCTCTGACAACCAGCTGAGTGGGGCGATCCCGCCCGCGCTGGGCAACCTCCCCGCCGTGCAATGGTTGCGGCTCCAAGGCAACCAGTTACAGGGCGAGATCCCGTCCGAATTGAGCCTCCTCGCCACTCTGTCTGAGTTGGATCTCAGTGACAATCAGCTCAGTGGCACGATCCCGCCCGAGCTGAGCCGCATGGCCAGGCTGCATAAGTTGAAGCTCAGCGACAATCAGCTAAGCGGGGCGATCCCGCCGGAGTTGGGCAGCTCCCCCAGGCTGGGATGGCTGGTGCTCGGGGGCAACGAGTTGAGCGGGGCAATCCCGCCGGAGTTGGCCAACCTCCCGCAGCTGTATCTGCTGGACCTGCATGGCAACCAGTTGAGGGGCACGATCCCGCCCGAGTTGATCAGTCACGGCGGGATCGGATGGTTGGATCTCGGCGATAACCAGCTCAGCGGGGCAATTCCGCCGGAGTTGGGCAGCCTCGGCCGTCTGCACGCGTTGGATCTCAGTGCCAACCAGTTCAGCGGAGCCATCCCGCCCGAGTTGGGCGACCTTTACTACCTTGATGTGCTAGACCTCCACGGCAACCAGTTGACCGGGCCGGTCCCGCCGGAGTTGGCCAAGATTCAGTACCTGGATGTACTGAATCTGCATGGAAACCAATTGAGCGGGCCGATTCCGCCCGAGCTGGGCAGCTTCCTCAGGCTGCAAGTGTTAGACCTCAGCGCCAATCAACTCAGCGGGGCAATCCCGTCGGCGTTGGGCCGCCTCGCCGACCTGGAAGAGCTGAAGCTTCAGGCGAACCAGTTGAGCGGGACGATCCCGCCGCAGTTGCGCCGCCTCTCGAAGCTGACCGCGCTGTGGCTCGCCGACAACCAGTTGAGCGGCGCGATCCCGGCCGACCTCGGCCAGCTCGCCAACCTGGAAGAGCTGTTCCTCGGTGGCAGCAACCAACTCACGGGGTGCGTGCCTGCGCCGTTGCGCGATGTAGCGAACAGCGACCTTGCCGAGCTTGGTCTGCCGTTCTGTGGCGCCAATTGAGCCTCACGTGTTACAGCGGCGGGCAGCCACGACCGCAGGCGATACGCCGGCTCTGCCGAGCCATCGGCGACGGTGCGTCCAGCGCCGGCAGCGACGCCCATGCCCGCCGCCACTCCCGCCAAGACGGGGGTGCGTGGGGTAGGTTGGCAGCGCCTGGTTGGTTGGGCGGTGCGCGGCGGGCTGCCAGGCTCTCGGTCGACACGTGAGGGGCGGCATGCCGAAGCTCCACAGGCGTGGCTATTGGCGACGGCTGCGCGCGGTGCTCGCGGTGCTGGCCATCGCTGCTGCGGCCGCGCTGACCATCGGGCCGTCAGTGGGGGCGCTGGACTGCGCGGGAGTCGCCCTCGACGACGGCTGCCTCTTCACCATCACCGGCGGCGACACGCCCGACCCGGACGACGGCTACGCCGTCACAAATGCCAACGACGTCCCGCTCTGGGACTTTGTCCGCGACCGCGACCTCCAGGCCATTGGCTATCCCATCACCCAACGCTGGGTCAACGGACCCTTCACCCTCCAGGCCTTCCAGAAGGTCATCCTGCAGTGGGATCCCGGCAAGAGCCGCATGAACTACTACAACACCCTCGACGTGCTGGCCAACCGCTACCCCGACGTCGAGCTGCCCAACGTGCCCCCGCACCAGGTGCTTGAGGCGGATCGGGACGCCGACTTCGCCACCATCACCCGGAACCATCTGGCGCTGCTGGATCAAAACCCGACGATCAAGGCGCGGTTCCTCAGCGAGCCGGACTGGCTGAACCTCTACGGGCTCCCGATCCGCTATGAGGAGCGGGAGGTCAACGGCAACCCACAGGGTCTCCAGATGCTGCGGGCGCAGCGCACGGTCTTTGTGATCTGGAACGTGCCCGCGCCGGGGACCACCGTCGGGCGCGTGAACTTGCAGAACGTGCCCGACAAGGTGAAGAAGCTCAGCAACATGATCATTCCCGATGGGGCCAAGGCGCCGGTGGCGGAGGACGATGTCGCGCAGTTGCCCGTGTTCACGCTGGGGACGCCCCCGGCGCCGCCCGAGCCGCCGACGTCCGGCGGCTGGATCGCGGTGAGCGCCGGCAGGCGACATACCTGCGGCATCCGCACCGATGGCACCGTCGCCTGCTGGGGCAGCAACGCCACCGGCTACGGGACCTATACCGGCCAGGCTGATCCGCCACCGGGCACCTTTACCGCCATCAGCGCCAGTTCTGTCCACACCTGCGGCGTGCGCACCGATGGGACCATCGCGTGCTGGGGTTCGGATTACCTTGGTCGGTTGCAAGCGCCTGAGGGCACGTTTCAGTCCGTGAGCGCCGGAAGCGCGCACTCGTGCGGCGTGCGCACCGACGCCACCGTCGCCTGCTGGGGCCACGACGACGACGGCCAGGCCACCCCGCCGCCCGGCACATTCTCGGCCGTCGGTGCCGGTAGCAGGTACACCTGCGGGGTGCGCACCGACGGCACCCTGAAATGCTGGGGAGACGAGGACAGCGACCGAGCCAAGCCGCCGGCAGGCACGTTTGTCGCCGTGAGCGCCGAAATCTCCCACGCGTGCGGACTGCGCACGGACGGGTCCATGGCCTGCTGGGGCAATCCGATTGGCAGGGTGGAATTGCCGGGCGCGTTTCAGTCCATCGGCGTCGGTGACTTCCACACGTGTGGGGTGCGCACGGACGGCGCCGTGGTCTGCGGGGGAGCAGATCTCGAAGGTGAGTCCACGCCGCCGCCAGGCGCGTTCACCTCCGTCTCTGTCGGAGAGGATCACTCCTGCGGCTTGCGGGTCAACGGGGAAATCGCCTGTTGGGGCTATGACGACGGCCGCACCACACCGCCCCAAGGAACATTCACCTCCCTGAGCGCCGGTCACCGGCGCGTGTGCGGGGTGCGATCCGACGGCGAACTTGACTGCTGGGGATGGGCGCTGGACGAGGACCCGTTCGCCCCGTCTGGCGAGTTCGCCTCGGTCAGCGCCGGAGACAACCACGCCTGCGGGCTTGGTACCGACGGCATTGTCGAGTGTTGGGGGTCGGACTACTACGGCCAGGCCACGCCCCCAGCCGGTGTGTTCGCCGCGATCAGCGCCGGGGTGCGGCACACCTGTGGCCTTCGCCCCGACGGGACGATCTCGTGCTGGGGAGACCACGAGGGCGGCAAGGCCACGCCTCCGTCGGGCGTCTTCACCTCGGTCAGCGCCGGGGGAATTCACACGTGCGGCCTCCGCGCGGATGCAACCGTCGCCTGCTGGGGCACTGACCCCAGGGGCTACGGGACCGACACCGACCAGACCGACCCTCCGGCGGGCACGTTCACCTCCGTGAGCGCCGGGGGCGGCCACGCCTGCGGCGTGCGCCCGGACGGAAGCGTCGTCTGCTGGGGAGCTGACTATGCCGACCAGACCACACCGCCATCCGGCGCCTTCGCCTCCGTCAGTGCCGGGACCGGTCACAACTGCGGCATGCGCCCGGACGGGACCGTCGCTTGCTGGGGCCGCAATGACGACGGTGAGGCAACGCCTCCGCCCGGCGTGTTCGCCTCGGTGAGCGCTGGTTGGGACCACACCTGCGGCGTGCGCCCGGATGGGACCGTGGTCTGCTGGGGAGCAAACACATTCGTCCAGAGCGCCCCACCGCCGGGCACGTTCGTCTCGGTCAGCGCCGGCACGGCTTACACCTGCGGCGTCCGTGGCGACGCTGCCATTCGCTGTTGGGGCCGAGGCAAGTACGGCGTGGCCTCGCCCCCGCCCGGTCCTTTCACATCGGCCAGTATTGGTTGGAATCACGGCTGCGGAGTTCGACCCGACGGCACGGTCGCCTGCTGGGGCGACAATGACGAAGGCCAGGCATCGCCGCCGGCCGGCACCTTCATTTCGGTCAGCGCCGGCGGCACGTTGTCGGGCTACACGTGCGGGGTGCGCACCGACGGCATGGTCGAGTGCTGGGGACGCAACTGGGATGACCGGGCCTCGCCCCCGCCCGGTGCATTCATTTCGGTCAGCAGCGGCGGCATCCACACCTGCGGCATCCGCACGAGCGGAGCCGTGGCCTGCTGGGGAGAGAGCGACAACGGCAGGACGCAGGCGCCGCCCGGCACGTTCGTCGCGGTCAGCGCCGGTTCGTACCACTCGTGCGCCGTGCGCAGCGACGGTGCTGTCGTCTGCTGGGGCAGCAACGACGATGGCCAGAGCACGCCACCGCCGGGGGCTTTCTCCTCGGTCAGCGTCGGCAACTTCTTTACTTGCGGCGTACGCACCGACGGCAGCTTGGCCTGCTGGGGAGTAAACGACGACGGCCAGGCATCGCCGCCGGGGGGAGCGTTTACCTCGATTAGCGTCGGTTGGCGATTCGGTTGCGGGCTGCGGCCCGACGGCACCGTGACCTGCTGGGGCTACGACGACGGCCGCACCACGCCGCCGGCATGACCGTGCATCTCCGCATGTTCCGACTAGATTCACCGGCGCCCGCAAAGCTCACGACAACACGGATCGGGGCCGGGCGAATGCCTGTGCTGCGTGCGGTGTTGCTGGCCCTGGCGGCGCTTGCGCTGGTCGCCTGGCCGTCAGTAGGAGCGCTGGACTGCGCAGGCATCGCCCTCGACGACGGCTGCCTCTTCACCATCACCGGCGGCGATACGACCGACCCCGACGACGGCTTCGCCGTCACCAACGCCGACGAAATACCACTGTGGGATTTCGTCCGCGAGCGCGACCTCCAGGCCATCGGCTATCCCATCAGCCAGCGCTGGGTCAACGGCCCGTTCACTCTGCAAGCCTTCCAGAAGGTCATCCTCCAATGGGACCCGGGCAAGCAGCGCATGAACTACTACAACACCCTGGACGTGCTCGCGAACCGCTACCCCGAGGTGGAGCTGCCCAACGTGCCGCCGCACCAGGTGCTTGAGGCGGATCGGGACGCCGACTTCGCCACCATCACCCGGAACCATCTGGCGCTGCTGGATCAAAACCCGACGATCAAGGCGCGGTTCCTCAGCGAGCCGGACTGGCTGAACCTCTACGGGCTGCCGATCCACTATGAAGAGCGGGAGGTCAACGGCAACCCGCAGGGCCTGCAGATGCTGCGGGCGCAGCGAACCGTATTTGTGATCTGGAACGTGCCGGCGCCTGGGACGACGGTCGGCCGCGTAAACCTGCAAAACGTACCGGACAAAGTGAAGCGGCTGAGCAATGTGATCATTCCCGACGCCGCGAAGGCGCCGATCCCTCCGGACGACATTGGCTCTCCCACCATCCGAGCAATTCCCACGGTGGGCGAATTGGCACAGCAGAACACCTACCTGCAACAGATTCTGCGCGCGATCCCCTGGCTTGCAACCTACGCCTTCCCGTGGGTTGCCGACGGACTCCAGGGCGACGAATCTGATCTCCTGTATCAGCTACAGGTTGTCGCGGGCGAGAATCAGCGGCTCGCTAGATTTATCGCTGAGGCCGGCTGGTTTGCAAATTTTCGGGATTACGACACACCACACTCCCCTGATGCCAGAAGTGAAAGATTCCTCATCCAACAACTCTACCGCGTCAGCAAGCAAAGCCCCGACTTGCTGGACCTGGTCCTCGCTTACAACTGGTTCACTGACGACCTTAAGTTCTATGAATACATCATCATCAGCTCCTTGCCAAACTGGATGGACACCGATCTTGGCCTCACGTTTCTCGTAGCCGGGGCACCCTGGATAGTCGACGGGCCTACGCGCCAAGAATTCATCGCTATCGAGGCCTTGTTTCGCCTCAATCAAACACATCCAGAGCTCGCCGATCAACTCTTTAACTATACTCTAGAGTCGCCTTTGTCGGATGTAAATCTTCATCTCATATCAAGAGTCGAAGATATGGTCCACGAAAACCCGGATCAATGGCAAAAGATCGCGAACCAGCCGTGGTACACCGACGGCCTGAGTTTCGATGAGCGCGCTCTGATCAATGCTCTCTTTCCGCACTGGCCCGACTTCGACTCGCTGCTCGCAACGCCCTTTACACAATCCAGAACAGTAAGCTTGCCATTTACTGGCGACGTTCATCTTTGGGCCTTCCAATCCGAGCCATTCCCGGCCGGTGAAGATGTGTTGAGCATGGTATCCGAGGCGCTGTTGAGCGTTGAGCAGCTTATGCGGTTTCCATTTCCCACCGACACCTTCACAGTCAGATTCCGAGTGATTCACGATCCAGATTTACCATCCGGATATCAAACATCGGGGTCGGAGGACTCAATTTTTATATATCGATATAACAACGCGCGCCTTAGTAGGAATTGGCAACGTTTTCGAAGAACCATCTATTCCCTAACGGCAGATTCCTACTTTCATCTACTTGGACCTTTTCACCCTGAAGATCGTGCTGGGGCGAGATGGATCAGGGATGGTGGGAAGGGTTTTGCCGCGTCCTACGTCGACGACTTTGTTGGTAATCAGGATCTGAAATCCCGGCTCGACCAAGTGTCGCTCATTGCCCAGCACGACTGCATGGATCAGGGGATTCCGGACCTCCATCAACTTACTATTCCCTTGACCGGGGAGCAGCTCTCACGAGCGGATCATCCAGACAGGGTGCGGTGGAGACATTGCCTTGATGTATTGAGTGAGTATCTGCTTCTGCGGCTATACGTTAGCATGGGAGAGGCTGGCTTTTCCGCCGCGCTCCGCGAGATCTATTTGATACGACACGAGGTCGACCTCGAGCGGGGTGAAGCTGGGATTACGTATCCCACCGATATCCAGGCGTTTCAGACGTTTCTCAGGCACGCACCGCCAGACCGGCAAGATTCCGTGCGTGACGCTTTCCGGGAAATCCACGGTCCATTCACGGCGGACCCGTCGTTCACGCTGTGACCCCGATGCGTTCTTGGTGAGCCTGTCCCGTACTTGATACGGGGGCGAACGGTTCTCCACTGCCCACTGGGCGGCGCGGCTCGGAGGATCGCATGCGTCACCAAGGCTCACGGGAGGTGCATCTGGCGATCAGGGCCCGCCTACCCGAGCGTGAGCACCACCTTGCCGTCCTCGACGGCCACCGGATAGGTCTTCGCGCGCATGGATGGGTCGTAGAGCGCGCAGCCCGTGGCGATGTCGAATTCCCAGTTGTGAAATGGGCATTTCACGATCTCGGCCTCACGCTCGAACTTGAAGTGCCCCACGCCGTGCGAGACGACGTGAGGTCGAATCACGCCGCGCCCGAGTGGCCCGCCGGTGTGGGGACACCGATTGCGCAGCGCGTAATACTTCCCGGCGACGTTGAAGACCATGACGCCGTTCTCGCCGACCACCGCAACTTCGCGGCGGCTGCCCGGCGGCAGCTCGTCGACGCGGCAAACGATATGCCGCCGCGGACTAGAGGTTGAAGAGCGCACGCGCGGTCTCGCCAAAGATGCGAGGGCGCAATCCTCGTGGAATCATGGCAGCCGTGGCGCGAGGCTCGTCCCAGTCCCAGTGGGGGAAGTCGCTGGCGTAGACCAGCATTTCGTCCGCGTGCGCCCAGTCCAGGAAGGTCCCCATATCCTGGCGGCGCGGCGGCTGCTCGAGCGGCTGGGTGCCCACCCGCACGTGCTCGCGGATGTAGTCGCTGGGCAGACGCTTGACCCACGGCGTGGTGTCCCGCAGGCCCTTCCAATCGGCGTCGAAGTGCCACATGAGACCGGGAATCCACCAGGTATCAACCTCGACGAATAGCCATTGGAGGCTCGGAAACTTCTCGAATACGCCCTCGCACACCAGGCTCACGACGTGCGCCTGGGCGATCTGCGGTCGGGCCATGCGCATCTCGAGGTAGTACGACGGATATCCCGCGGCCGTCGGGGGGCTGGTGACGCCGGCGCCCTCGCCGCCAAAGTGGGTCATCATGACCAGACCGTGCTCGGCCGCCGCCTCGTAGATCGGGTGGTAGAACCGGTTGCCATAGGGATGCCGGGCTCCGGCGGGCAGCATCACGGCGACCACGGCCGGGTGGTCGCCCAAGCGTCGAATCTCCTCGGCAGCCTGCGCCGGATCGTTCGGACACACCGCCAGCGTCATGCGAAAGCGCGAGTCTTCGGACACCCACGTATCGAGCGTCCAGTCATTGAAGGCGCGGGCCAGCGCCGAGGCGTAGTCCACGTCCGAGATGCCAACGACCCCGTAGACGCTGCCGCCGGTGAGCACGGCCGCGTCGATCTGATAGGGGTCCAGGTGCTCCTTCACGGTGAACGCGGCGAAATTGGTCTCGGGCGTCACTTCCAGGTCGGCGCGAAAGCCCAGCACATTCGGCACGTTGGTGTAGCTGAGCTTGGGCAGCATCGGGCCGAAATCTCGAATCTGCTCGACGTACTGCCGCGGCAGATAGGGAAAGAGGTCGTCGATCTGGTGCCAGATGTGGTGGCAGTCGCAATCGACGATGAAAGGGGCCAGCTTCGGCCCTCGGGTCGGGGTCGGCGGCGCTTCGGGTTTGACGTCAACGGCGCCCATGGCGCCCTCCCGGCGAACATGTGCGGTCGGCCGATGGTAGCCGATACGCCCGGTGACGACCGGTGTAGGGGCAATCCTTCTGGTTGCCCGTTCGCGACTAGTTGCCGAGCGCCTCCTCCAGATGGCCGAACAGGTCACGCAGACGTTGCCGGTCACGCTCGGGGAGAGGTCCCTGCAAGATGGCCGCAACGTTGGCGTCGAGATGCTCGGGCCGCGACGTGCCGGTGAGCACCGTGGCGACTGCGGCCGGCTGCCGGGCAAAGCGATAGGCGGCATCGACGACCGAGGTCACGTCCCCGCCCACCAACCAGCCCAGGGGATCGTCCGCCGGCACCGCATCGGCGGACAGCTGCCCGCGGGCGACGAGATCCGCGATCACCTCGCGCAGGCGCTCGGGGATGGAGAGCGCGCGGCGCACCGCGATCATGATGATGATCCCGATGTCGGCAGCGTGCGCGGCGGAGAAGACGTGCCGCTCCGCTCCCTGGTGCAGCAGGTTGTAGCCGACCATCGCCGTGTCGAAGTGGCCGTCGGCGACGGCGCGGCGCAGCATGGCGTGCGTGGGGTCGTGGGTGTAGCGCTCGGAAACGCCGATGAAGCGGATCTTGCCCGCGGCCTGAGCGTCCTTGAGCACCGGCAGATGCCGTGCGACGACCTCGTCATAGTGCTCGACGAGCAGTCCGTGGACCTGCATAACGTCGATGACATCCACGCGCAGGCGGCACAGCGCATGATCGATGGCACGCCCGACGTCGGAGGGAGCGATGACGCCCTCGTCGTCGGCGTAGCGATATTTGGTGGCGACCAAGTAGGCGTCGCGCGGCACGCCGTCCAGCGCCTGCCCCAGCAGCACCTCGCTCTCGTCGTAGATCTGGGCGGTGTCGAACAGGTTGATGCCGTGGTCGAGCGCGCGCTGGATGAGGCGGCGGGCCGCCACGGCCGTGGTGCCGCGCCGTTGCCCGAAGAGGCTCGGCCCCCCGGTGCCCTGCGACATCAGCGACACCTCGAGTCCGGTGCGACCGAGCCGTCGATATTCCATTTGTCTGATTCCGGCTACGCCGACTGTCGCAGCCTACGCCCGGCTCGCTCGACTCGAAAAGGGGCTTATATACGTGGCTAGCCAAGTAACGCCCCGGCACGGCCGGGGTAGCGTGGGCGGATGCGGCTCAAGGCTAGGCTCGCTTTTTCGCAGCTCGCCATCTGGTCGGGCGGTGGCGCCGTGAGCGCTGTCATCGGTAGCACGCTAGGGCTCTGGCTTGCTGTCTTTGCCGTAGCAATCGTCGGGTTCATCGTCGTAACAACGTGGGATCGGATCATGCCGTGGCGGCTCCGAGGCGGGACTGCTGGCAACCAGCATGAGCCGTATCAGATCAACGTGCGAGAGAGCTCTGAGGTCTCCTTCCGGCCATTCCTGCGTGTCGCCGTGGAAGTGGGCGTCGCCAACGGCTCCGACATGCCACTCCACATCCAGTCAGTGCATTTGGACGCCATCCTGCGACGGGGATTGACTAAGCGTCGTCAGCCCCTTGACCTTGAGTGCCTGCAATCGGGCGGCAAGCTTCTCCCCCGGCGACAGCATGCGCTTGCATCACTGGCCACTGTTCCGCCGAATGAGGCATTTGATGGATGGGCGCATTTTCACCTGCGCCGCGACTTCGAGGCCGATGCGCTACGGCATTTCCGCTTCAAAATTCGGCTGAGCAATCGCCACTCATTGTGTGTGCGGTTTCGCGTACGCGAGACGTTACGCCGCCTATCAGGGGCAGTCAGCAATCCAGATCATTGCCCCACGCCGTTTGCGTGCTAAATCAGGCACATGACCCGGGAGCATTCGGCCCCAATCCCCTAGACAGCGGTGACCCCATTGGCTAATCTGTTTCAATAAATGGAAGGATTGGCTGATGGCAGGACGGGCACCGGACACGCACTACCGCAAGGGCATCTCGCTAGTCGAGATCACCCGGATGTTCCCCGATGATGCGGCTGCCGAGGCCTGGCTCACCAAGACCCGCTGGCCGGATGGCATGTCGTGCCCCCACTGTGCCGCCGACAACGTGCTGGTAGTCAAGACCCGCAAGCCGCAGCCGTACCGTTGCCGGGCCTGCCGGAAGCACTTCAGTGTGCGTACTAACACCCTGATGCAGAACTCCAAGCTCAGCTTGCAGGTCTGGGCGATGGCGTTCTATCTTCTGGCTGCCGGCATTGAGGGCACGTCGAGCCTGAAGTTGTATCGCGATCTGGGCGTGACCGCGAAAACCGCCTGGCACCTGGCGCACCGCGTACGCGAGACCTGGCAGAACGCGCGCCTCGGGCTCCCCGGGCTGGACCGAAACAACTACGCCGACCAAGAGCGTAAAGCTGGGCGTGAGACCGCTGGCAAAGGTGCCGCGCTACAGGGACCAAGTAGCGTGAGGTACGGGATAGCGGAGGAGCTTACTGAGTATTTGGGCGACCGGACGTTCGGCACCATAGTTGCCGACCCGCCCTGGCGTTTCACCAACCGGACAGGCAAGGTCGCACCGGAGCATCACCGTCTCTCGCGGTACCAGACACTCTCGCTTGAGGAGATCTGCAAGCTGCCGGTCGCGGATCATATGCTCGATGTTGCCCATTGCTACCTATGGGTACCGAACGCAATCCTGCCGTGGGGCCTAGAGGTCTTGGAGGCCTGGGGCTTCGAATACAAAACCAACCTGATTTGGCTCAAAGTGAGAAAGGACGGCGGGCCGGACGGTCGCGGCGTTGGCTTCTACTTTCGCAACGTGACGGAGATGGTGCTTTTCGGCATTCGTGGAAAGGGGGCGCGAACGCTTCCGCCAGGCCGTAGCCAGGTAAACCTTCTCGCGACTCGAAAGCGTGAACATTCCCGCAAGCCGGACGAGCAGTACGAGATCGTCGAGAGCTGCAGTTGGGGACCCTACCTCGAATTGTTCGGACGAGGCTGCCGCGACGGTTGGACGGTGTGGGGCAATCAGGCCGAGGCGGATTACGCCCCAGACTGGAACACCTACGCCTATAACTCTGCGTCGACACGATGACCCTGGCCGATCTCGAGGCGGCTGGCTTCGATGTGGATATCAAAAATCACGCATTGGCGATTCTGACCAAGGACTTCCCAGGCCCGTTGCAGGAACTCTGCACCACGCTGCTTGGCATCAAGATTCCCTGTTCGGAGTTGATCAAGGGCGGAGGTGGCGAGGCTCAATCAACGCAGCGGTTGCGGAGAGCTCTCACTGAGCGTGGATGGGCCAAACGCAAGATTGTCATCCGCAAGATTGTGGATGGGCATGAGCAGGCCAGCACTACCCACGAGGTCGATCATGTTCGGCAGGGCGTGAAAGGCGCGATTGCCCTGGAAATCGAATGGAATAACAAAGGACCCATTCTTCGATCGTGACCTAGAGAACTTTCAGCGACTACACGCCGAGGGGGCGATCAGTGTCGGTGTGATTGTGACCCGTGGGGCGTCGCTACAGGGCAATATGCGATCGATCATCCACAGGTGCGCCGAAATTCACGGGCTACGGAGCTTCGATGATCTTGCCCGGTTTGGCATCACGCTCACCCCGCGGCAGCGAAGAAATATTGAAAGCAGCGCGAAATCGACCTTCGTGGATGCATGGACAGGCAAAATGGTGGCCGACAAGTTCGGGGCCGCAACAACGCATTGGAACAAACTCCGCGAACGTCTGCTTCGTGGAGTGGGCAACCCCTGCCCGCTGGTGCTGATCGGCATACCGGATTCCGTGGTCGTCATGGAGCCATGACCCACGCTCAAGGACTCGCAGGGGCAGAGTGGCCGGCACAAGAAGGCAAGGTGCTACATGTATAAGCTGAAACGCAAGCCAGGCCGTCCGCGGGAACTGCTTATGCCGGAGCCGATTCCGGACACTCCAGACAACATCGCGCGGGCCTGCATGGAAGGAGCGCCCAAGCGGGACTGGCGCTACCTGGAGCCCGGTGGTGACGCTAAAGCCAAGCGGCTGCGCGATGCTTAGTGGGCCGGTGAGTGGCAAGTTCCGCAAATGGTCCCTGATCTCGGTGTTCGAGGCCTGATTTCGACTTCGCAGTCTCCCAGCTCGCTACCACGCATCACGGATGGGGCACCTCACATCCGTGCCGGCGTGACCGCTCAGCATGGAGGTGCGTCAATGGCTAGCCGCGCTCCAGCCGGCGGCGGGTGCGTGCGGCGGCCGCCCCAAGAGCCCGGCTGATCTCGACCTGATAGGGCGGTGCGGCCGGCTCAAGTGAGCGGATGCGCGCCGACAGCATGGCGACCGAGCACTCGGCGTGGGCTCGAATTTCACCGAGCGAGTGGCGACCGGCCGGTAGCCGCTCCCCCTCTCGCATTACTGGCTCCAACAACGGCTGACCGCCGGCGCTCTCGCCGGCGAGCCCGAGCACGTCGTGCGTGACCGCGCCGCCCTGGATCGACCGAAAGACCTGCTTGGGTTCCGGCAGCGTCGACTTCTCGGCGGCGAGCTTCATGCGTCCGCGTCCGTCGTAGGCCACAAGCTTGTAAACCACGTCCAGGCAGGGCGCGTCCTCGGAAACGGCCAGCGCCGCGCCAACGCCAAAGCCATCGATAGGCGCGCCGTCGGCGACGAGGCGTGCGATCTCCATCTCGTCGAGATTGCCGCTGGCGATGATCTGCGCGCCCGTCAATCCAGCCGCGTCGAGCTGCCGGCGGGTCCGGCGGGAATGCGCGGCCAGATCGCCCGAGTCCAACCGTATGGCGGATGGAGCGACTGCCTCACCAGCCGTGCGTACCAGCTCAATGACATGGGCGATGCCCGCCTCGACGTCGTAGGTGTCAACCAGCAGCGCGGCGCCGGGAAACGTCGCCGCAAAGCGGGTAAACGCCTCCCGCTCGCTGTCGTGAGCCTGGACGAAGCTATGCGCCATGGTGCCGGCCACGGGAATGCCGTGGGCCTGGCCGGCGGCCACGTTTGAGGTCGCCTGCACGCCGGCGATGTACGCGGCTCGCGTGGCCGCGAGTCCCGCGTCGGCGCCATGCGCGTGCCGCAGGCCGAAGTCGACGACCGGCCTCCCGGCCGCCGCCGCCACGACGCGCGCCGCCTTGGACGCCACCGCCGTCGGGAGCTGGACGAGATTGAGCAGCCGCGTCTCGACGAGCTGGGCCTCGGGCAGCGGCGCGTGCACGGCCAGCAGCGGCTCGTTCGGAAACAGGGGCGTGCCTTCGGGCACCGCATCCACGCTGCCCGAGAAGCGGAAGCCGCGCAGATAGTCGAGAAACTCCGGCGAGAATCGCCCCAGAGACTCCAGATAAGTAATGTCCTCGGACCCGAATCGCAGGCGCTCGAGGTACTCAAGCGCGGCGTCCAGACCGCAGGCAACAAGAAAGTTCCGATTCGGCGGCAGGCGGCGCACGAAGAGCTCGAACGTCGCCGGCCCGCGCATGCCATGTTCCAGATATGCCTGGAGCATGGTGAGCTGGTAGAGGTCGGTTACGAGCCCTTGAGAAACTGGCGCGGCGACCATCGGGCGCCGCAGCTAGCTCTCGGCTTCGGTCACGGCGCCCGCCGAGCGCATCTCTTTAAGCGCGCGGGGCCCATCGCCGGGCTGCACGTCGACGGCACGAGTGGCGCTGAGGATGACGTGGACGTCGAGGCCGGCGATCCGCCTAGCGTCCAGCACGCTGGCGCGAACGCAGTAGTCCAGGGCAAGCCCACCGACCCACAGCCGATCGATATCGGCTGCGTGGAGCTGTGCCGCGAGGTCAGTGCCCTCGAACACGGAGTAGGCCTCGGGCTCCGGATGCGTTCCCTTGTCGATGACAGTCGCCGATTCAGGAAGGGCAAGATCGGTGTGGAAGGCCGCGCCGGGCGTCTCGGCCACACAGTGAGAAGGCCATGGGCCACCTTGCGGGTGGAAGCTGACGTGATCGGGCGGGTGCCAGTCGCGCGAGGCGAAGATGGCCGTGCCTGCGTCTTGGGCGGCCTCGATCCAAGCATTGAGAATCGGCACCACTGCATCGCCGTCCGGCACGGCCAACGCGCCGCCGGGACAGAAGTCCTGCTGCACGTCGACGATCAGCAGGGCGTCAGACGGACGCAGCGTCGGCAGGTTCATGCAACCCGGCAACTTCGCGGCTGGGGTAGATGGATTCGAACCACCGCTTCACGGTCCAGAGCCGCGCGTCCTACCACTAGACGATACCCCAGTAACGGGTCTGCCCAGGGCCGAACATAGCACCCGCCGCTGAGCGAACGCGGCTAGCATAGGGGAATGAAACGGCCTCTGCGCGGTCCCTACCGCGTCGTGTTCTGCGACGTGGGAGAGACCCTCGTTCACTACCACCCGGGATACACCTCAACGATCGCGGCACAAGCCGCAAGGCTTGGGGCGCGGGCGGCATTGGGCGAGGTCCACCGCATCGCCGACGAAGAGTACGACCGCGCCATCAGGGATCCGGCCACACGCGGCGCCAGCGCCGACGCCGATCGATCGAGGGCGTTCTGGCAAAACATGTACGCCGCCATGGGTCGCCGACTGCGCGTCGAGGACCCCGAGTTGATGGCACGGCGGCTGTCGGCCGATTTCACGACTCTCGAGTCGTACGCTGCCATTGAAGGCGCCCGCGAGGCGCTGATGCGACTTCGAGCCGCCGGGCTGAAAATCGTGGCGGCCTCCAACTGGGAGCCCTGGCTGCTGGATCTGCTCGACCACCTCGGGCTGCGCAAATGCTTCGATGCGCTGGCCGTGTCAGGGCTCGTGGGGTTGGAGAAGCCGGATGCGGCATTCTTTGAACGAGCGCTGGAGATCGCCGGAGCAACGCGCGACGAGACCGTGCATATTGGCGACAGCTTCTATGCCGACGTGCAGGGGGCGTGGGGAGCCGGCCTCGATGCCATCTGGATCAACTGGGACGGCGGTCCTCCACAGGATTGCCCCACGGTGGACACCATTGGCGCCGCCGCGGATGCCGTGATAGCGGCAGCGCGCAGAAGCGAGGATTCGTGAATCTCGAGTGGGACACGATCAAGTCTCGGGTGGTGTGGCAGGGGCGCTTTCCAGTCCTGGAGGACGAGATTCGCGCCAGACACGACGCGCGCGAGATGACCTATACCTACCTGGGCATAGGCTCCGGCGCGGTCGTCGTCCTGGCCCTGGATGACGCCGACCGAGCCATTTGCATCCGCCAATACCGCCATCCGCTGCGCGATGTGGTGCGAGAGCTTCCGGCGGGACACATCGATCGAGGCGAGGACCCGACCGTGGCCGCGCACCGCGAATTTGAAGAGGAAACCGGCCTGCGCATCGGCCATCTGGAACATCTGGGGAGCTATACCCCGATCCCTTCGCTCGCCGACTTCGCCATGCACATGTATATCGGACACACCCTGACGCCGGGGCACCAGCATCTCGACGCCAACGAGCTGCTCGAAGTCGAGCGAGTGCCCATCCAGGAACTCCGCGAGGCGGTCCTGGCAGGCCGCGAGCGCGTCGTCTCGATGAACTACACCGTCTTGTTCGCCGCCGCGCAGGGGCGGCTGCCGCTATAGGCGCAATGCCGGTCCGCGCCACCTGATCAGCCATCGCGCACCCGACAACCACGACGACATCATTGTATTTCGGAGTCGAAAGTAAACCCCGAACACGTAAAAAACTCGCTTCAGCCAATCCTGAGCGGGCGTCTTTCTGCGGCGCCAGGCACTTAGTACCCTGACGCCCTAATCCCCCTTCTCCCAATTCGAGAATCGAACCCACGATGACGGCTGGCATGCGCGTGCGGATGGCGCCGAGCCCTACGGGCGACATCCACATCGGCAATGCGCGGACGGCGCTGATGAATTACCTGATGGCCCGGCAGTCGGGCGGAACGTTCATCCTGCGAGTCGAGGACACGGACCGCGAGCGCAGCGATCCGCAGAAGGAGGCCGGCATCTATGACGGGCTGCGCTGGCTGTCCCTGGACTGGGATGAAGGCCCGGACGTCGGCGGCCCTTACGGTCCCTACCGACAAAGCGAGCGGCACGAGGTGCACCGCGAGGCCATCGAGGCGCTGCTGGCGTCGGGCGCGGCGTACTACGACTACACGACGGCCGAGGAGCGCGCGGCCGAACGCAAAGCCCAGATCGCCGGCGGCCAGACGCCGCGCTATAGCGGAAGCGGGCGCTCGCTGACCACCGCGCAGATCGCCGAGCGGCAGGCGGCGGGCGTGGTGCCGGCCGTTCGCTTTGGGTCCGGGTCGGGCGCCGTGGGTTTCGATGACGGCGTGTTCGGGCCGCTCGCGACCGATGCCGCGGAGATCGAGGATTTCGTGATCGCGCGCGGCGATGGCTCGGCCCTCTACAACATGGCCGTCGTGGCCGACGACCGCTCGATGGCGATCACCCACGTCGTGCGGGGGGCCGACCACACCTCGAACACATTTCGCCAGGTCCTGCTGTACCGGGCGCTGGGATGGGAGCCGCCGCGGTTCGCGCACCTGCCGCTGCTGCTCAACATGCGGCGCCAGAAGCTCTCGAAGCGGGACGGCTCGCAGTGGCTGGGTGAGTATCGGGCCCAGGGCTATCTCCCGGAAGCCGTGGTGAACTTCATGGTGTTTCTCGGTTGGTCGCCGGGCGACGAGCGCGAACTGTTCAGCCTGCACGAGCTGGTCGCGGAGTTCAGTCTGGCGCGCGTCAACCGAGCCGACGCGGTCTATGACGTGCAGCGGCTCGACCACTTCAACGGCGTGTGGCTGCGGCGGTTCGACATGGACACGCTGGCGGAGCGGGCGTTGCCGTTTGCGCGGGACGGCGGCCTGCCGGTGGACGATACGCAACGGGAATATTTTCAGCAGGCCCTGGCGCTCGAGCAGGAGCGGATCGGCCACCTCAGCGACGTGCCGGACATGATGGGGTTCTTCTTCGACGATGACCTCGATCCCGACGTGGAGTTGATGCGCTTCAAGCGCCACGACCGGGCCGAAACTGGCGCGGCGTTGACGACCGTCGAGGGGTTGGCGCGCGAGCTGCCGGACTTCTCCGTTGGGGCGATCGAGGGCATGCTGCGGGGACTGGCGGAGCGGCTGGACTGGAAAACGGGCGATCTGTTCATGCCAATTCGGATCGCGGTGACCGGGCGGCGCGCCACGCCGCCGCTGTTCGAAACCATGGCGGTGCTCGGTCGCGAGCGGTGCCTGGTCCGCCTGGCGCGCGCGCGGGCCAAGCTCAGCGGGTAGCGCCGACCGTGAGCGGCCTGCGCTTTCACCAGGCGCCGTCGCCGAAGCCGGGGCGCACCGACATCTGGGCCGAGCGCGACGGCAAGCGGGTGTGCGCACTGGAAATAATGGCGGCCCCGGTCCGTCTTGCCGGGGCGCAGCTCCACACGGCGGGCATCGCGAACGTCTTCACGCCGGCGCCACACCGGCGACGCGGCTACGCCAGCGCGCTCATGGCGCACACCCACGACATTCTGATCGAGGCGGGGTATTCGGCCGCGGCTCTGTTCGGCATCCCAGGGTTCTACGGCCAATTCGGCTACGCGACCATTGGATGCCGATTTGCGATGGAGGTCGCAACGCGCGTCGCGGCGCGAGAAACGGGCGCAAATCGGCTGCGGCGGGCGCGCGAAAGCGACTTGCCGGATGTGGCCCGGATGCACAACGCGGTCAACGCGCGTCTGGATGGATCGGTCATCCGCGATCCCGTGAGCTGGATCGGCCTGCGCCAGGGCTCGACCATACTCGGCACGACGGGCTTGTGGATCGCCGATGACGTAGACGGCCGGCCCGCGGGCTACGTGGCGATGATCGACGATCCCGCTGCGGCAGCAGTGATCGACGGCGGCATTCGGGACCCGGCGGTTGCTTCGTCCCTGGTGGCGCACGCGGCCGCTGAGGCCGTCAAACGGCAGGCGGAGGCCATCACCTTCCACCTGCACCCCGAGTTCGGGCTGGGGGCCTATGTGCGCCGGATGGAAACCAAGCTCGAAGCCATCCGCAGCTGCGACTCGGGCTATATGCTGCGGATCCTCGACCAAGACGCGGTGCTGGGGGCCGTGGAGCCGGCGCTGCGCGCGCGCGCCACGGCGTATGGGCGCGAGGCTCCAGCCAGGCTGCGTGTCATGACGGACCTCGGTACGACGACCGTGAAGCTCCAGTCGCGCGGGGAGGAATGCACGGTCTCACTGCCCCATGAACGCCTGGCGCAGCTCCTCTTTGGCTTCTGGTCCGCCGACGAGGTCGCCGCCGCCGAGGGCGTGAGCATTGCGCCCCAGGACGTGTCGTGGCTTGCGGCGCTCTTTCCGCGCGGCGACGCGTTCTGCCACTGGCCGGACGAGTATTGACCGAGGCGCGCTAATTCGCGCCTGCGGGCGCCCACGAGGGGCGCCCCTACAAGGCAGGAATTCGGTGGCCGACATCCGGTGGCCCGCGCTGCGTGCAGCGTGGGAGCGGGATCGGTTAGGTCTCCCAGGCTGCGCGCAGCCTGGGCCACCGGACTAGCCCGGGCCACCGGACAGGTGCTGACGCGCGACGCGGGGGCGGGCGCTAGGTCCGAGGCGGCTCCGTCATCGCTATCGGCGCCACTTCGCAGGATTCGCAGTCGGCGCGAAAGGTACGCCAGCGTCTGACGAGCAGCACGGTGAGGATCGGCATGGTGGCCGCGTTGATAAACGGTCGCGCCGGCTCGATGACGTTGAGCACGCCGGCGGCGCCAAACGCGGCGACCAGCAGGCCGTTGCACAGCGGACAGGACACGGCGAAGGCCGCCAGGAAGCCGCCGCTGAAGATGGCCGTGCCGCCCTGGGTGATGCGGCGCGACCGCGCATACACGCTGAGCCCCGAGAGCACGCCAAGAAGGGCCGCGTTGACAACCCAGATCGGGTAGTCGATCGCCAGCAACTGCGTCTGTCGCTCGAGGATCGGCGTGTCGATGGCGCCCGTCACGAGCCCCACGACGACGAAGAACAAGACGGCGACGGCAAGCCCCACGGCGACGGCGCGCCATAGGTCGGGTGACAAGGACTTGGAGCGTGCGAGCAGCAGCATGTCCGGCCTCCATACACCGGGCTTACAGCCGTCTGTTGCACCAGTCTACGCAGACGTTTGCATGCCCTGGTTCGGTGGGGCCTGGATTCCCGCTTTCGCGGGAATGACGAAGGTTTACGCGAAGCCTCCTTGCACTGGATTGGCCAGGAGGTACGCAGGGGCTTCCTATGTGTGCGAGGAGACAGCCAGGCGCGCGCGCATCGATCCACCCTCGGCCCGCGCCGGAACTAGCCCTTGAAGTCGAACTCCAGCACGACGCCCAACGTCTCGCCGATCCGGTTGAAGAGGAGATCGAACGCGTCGGCGGCCTGCTCGAACGGGTAGCGGTGGGTGGTCATGCGCTCCGGAGCGACTTGCCCGGACGCCAAGAGGTCCATGCCGCGCCGCGCCGACGCCGCGTCGGGACCGCGCTGGTAGTAGCCGCCGATGATGCGGCGGCGCTGCGCCGCGCCCGAGGTCAACGGCAACGGCTGGTCCTCGTAGAGCCCGACCAGATGCAGCGTGCCGCCGCGGGCGACCATGTCCAGCGCTGGGCCGAACGCCCGCGGCCCCGCCGAGCCGCCCACCGCGTACACGACGGTGTCGGCGCCCACGCCGTTCGACAGGCGCTGCACCGCCGCCACCGCGTCCTCCTTGGCCGCATTGATCACGATGTCGGCGCCCAGCTTGGCAGCCATCTCGCAGCGCAGATCCAACGTGTCGACGGCAACGATCGTGCCGCGACCGTTGATCTTCTGCACCTGCATGATCAGGCTGCCGACGAGACCCTGGCCGACGACCACGACGAGGTCGTCGCGCTGCAACTCCTCGATGTCCACCCAGGTGACGCCCCCGGCCAGAAGCGGCCAATAGGTGGCCTGCTCGAAGCTCACGCCGTCGGCGATGGGGTAGACCTGATTCTGCGAGTCGGGCGTGGTGTACATCGCGTCTCGGACGACGTACTCGGCGTGAGGCGCCAGTGACACGACGCGATCGCCGGGCCGCAAGTGGGTGACCTCGGCGCCAACCTTGTCCACGACGCCAGCGAGCGAATATCCCATGGATTCCGGATCGACCGCGTGCTCGCGCGTGTAGCGAGCGCCGATCTCCGAGCCCCGGCTGATGAGGCTGATGACCGACTTGATGCGCACTTGCCCCGGTCCGGGCTCGGGGATGGGCACTTCCTCGATGACGACGTTGTACTTGCCTTCCGGCTTTGCCGCTCGCTTCATATCGGGGTCTCGCTTGCTGGAACCTCGCGGTATGAAACCACGGACCGGCCGTCCGCGCGAGCGAGCGGCTACGGCCGCTGCGCCAGGTCGTTCCAGATACTCGCGGCCGACTGGTACTTGGCGGCCAGCTCGGTATGGGTATTGCCGGTTGGCGCTTCCGCGAAGCCGGAGGTCAACTGGCGCTCGATGAGCGCGGCCTGGGCATCGCGGCCTTCAGCCAGCAACTCGCGCAGCCAGCGGTTATAGAACGCCCCGCGCCGCGGCAGCCGGAACTCCATGAAGGTCGTGTTGGCCTCGCCGAACACATCGCCGGTGGCTCCAGCCGCGGCAATGAGCCGCAGCGCACTCACGTCACCACGCGCGGCGCGGCCGGAGAGGTAGTCCAGATACGTCACGGCCGGCTCCAGCGTGCCGAGGAGACCGCCCGCGTCGATCAAATACAGCCCCAGCGCAAATGACACGCCCATCCCGATGGGACTGCGCTCGATTCCCGCAAGAGGCTTGACGGGAGTCGCCGTGACATCGGCTGCCGCCGGCGTCTCGGCCGCGGGAGGCGCCTGGGGCGTGACTTGCGGCGGACTCGCAGGCAAAGCTTCCCCTGGGGACGTGGTGAGCAGGGTCAGGACGATCACCGCCGCCGCCATGAGCACCAGCGTTGCAACAGCGGCAATGCGGCCAACATTCACCGCGAAGCCCTCTGGTTCACCCGCGACGAGGCCATGCCGATCCTTCCTGCTCGAGGGCCATGGCCCTCGAGATGACCTGGCAAGCCTTCAGAACGGTTAGGCGATGCCTGCCCGCCGCGCCGCGTCCGAAAGCGTGTCATAGGCAAGCTGCGCATGTGCGAAAGGCTCGTATCCGGCACGGCCGACGACCATTTTCGAGATCTCGACGGTTTCGTAGCCGCGATATCCGGCGTCGTGCATCGCGCGGAGATACGTGGCGTGGTCGAAGTCATCTTCGCCAGGCGTGACGAAGACGTGGTCGGGCCAACGCCCCCTGACGCCCTTGATATGCGTGTGCAACGCGTGCGGCGCCAGCGGCGGCACGGCCTCGGCCACGCTCATGCCAATGGCCTGAAAGTGGCTGTAATCGAGATTGAGCCCCACATTGGGCAGTGCGATCTGCTCGATGAGCCAGAGCGCCTGATCCGGCCTGCTGAGGGCCGCGCCCACGTGCGGCTCGATCGCCAGCGACACGCCGTGGGGCGCCGCGTAGTCCCCGAGCCGTGCGTACTCGTCAACTACCCGATGCCGCACGGCGTCCCATTCGTCCGGGGCGCCACCGGGAAGCGTATTGATGGGCGGCGGGCCGTCGGGGTTGAGGGCGACGGCCAGATGCACGGCCTCGCGCAGCCGCGTGATGCTGGCCATGTACTCCGGCGGGTCCAAAAGGCGCGAGTGCGCCGCGATCGCCGTGAGCGTCAGGCCGTGCTCGCGCAGCAAGACGGGGATCCGCTTGCGGGCGGCGTCGTCCAGCAGCTCCAGCGCCGTGGTATATCCGGGCAGCACGGTGAGCTCGAGGCCGGTATAGCCCATGCGCGCAAGGCGGGGCACTGCGACCTCGATGGGGACATCCTGCATGCCCCAGGTGCTGTATCCGAGCTTGACGATGCGGCCTATTCCGGCGCAGGGCCCTGGATTCTAGCGCCGCCGACGCGGCGCCCGCGCCAGCGTCCACCCATTCCCGACCAGTGAAGGCGCGCGGAATCGATGGTCATGAGCGTATAGAGGGCTGCGCTGATCGGAAGCGCGAGGGCCAGGGCGGCTGGGGTGCGATACCAGTGCAACATCGGAACTTGCGATGCGGCCATGAGCGCCCACGCGGCCAAGCCCGCCGCTAGGAGCAAGCCCGCCGGCGCGGCGGCCGCACCAGCCGCGAGCGCGAACGCGCCCAGGACAGCGGCGACAGGCGGCCCCACGAAGACCAGCGCAAGCCCGATCACCGTGCCGGCAAGGCGCCAGACGGAGAAGTCGAGCTGGGCATACGCCGAGCGAGTCACCATCGACCAGATGTCGCTGAGCCCTCGGTAGCGGCGCACGCTCCGAACCTCGTGCGAGAGTCCCAGCCAGGTGCGGCCGCCCTCAGGCCGTCCGTGGTCCTTGATGCGACGGGCCAGGGCACAGTCATCGATCACGGCTCCGGCGATGGCCTCAATTCCCCCGCCGCGCACAAGAGCTGTTGCGCGTACAAGCAGGCAGCCCCCCGCCGCCGCCGCGGTGCTGTTCCGCGAGTCGTTGGACCAGCGGAAGGGATAAACCATGCCGAAGAACATGACAAAGGCCGGAATGAGGAGCCGGTCCCAGCGCGAGCCAACCCGGAGCATGGCCATCTGCGACACCAGGTCGAGGTCGTGGTGCATGGCGACCGCCGCCAGATTTCTGGCGGAGTCCGCAGGGTGGCGAATGTCGGCGTCGGTGAGGAGAAGCAGCGACGGATCACTGGCCAGCGCCGCCCTCACGCCGTTGTGAAGGGCCCAGGTCTTGCCCATCCATCCGGGTGGCCGCGGGCCGTTGCGAATGACCGTCAAACGTTTGGCGGCGCCGACTCGGTCGGCAACCGCGCGGGCCACGTCCGCAGTGGCGTCGTCGCTCTCGTCATCAACCAGATAGACGGCCAGCGGACCGGGATAGTCCTGCGCCAGCAACGCCGGCAGAGTGTCGGGGAGCACTTCGCTTTCATTGCGCGCCGGAACGACGATCGCGAGCGCTGGCCACTCAAGGGGCGGGTTTGCGGAATCGAGCGCAGGGAGGCGAAGGTCCGTGCGCCAGAATCCGCCGCGCGCGAGCAGGAGCACGAGCCACGCGCCCAAGGCCAATAGCGAAAGCGCCGCGCCGATCCATAGCGCCGTCGTCATGGTGCTTGGCGGGCCGGCGGGCGTGGCGTGAGCGCTGGCAGATGACCGGGCCTGGATTCCCGCGTGCGCGGGAATGACGGAGGGGTTTTGCAAGGGTCTTCCAGGGCGAGTTTGCTGGCCTTCGCACTGCATCGGGCGGTTCGCGAACCGCCCCTACGGCCCCTCGGTCCACGCCGGCCCAGACTTCTTGGAACCATTGCCTACCAGGCTAGCGCCGTCGGCTCCGATCAGCCGGGCACGGGGTCAGCGTTGACTCCCAGATCGGCAAGCAGCGCGCGGACGTTCCGTTCGATGCCATCCCGAATCGGGCGCACGTCGGCCAGATCGCGGCCGGCGGGATCGTCGAAGGGCCAGTCGATGTAGCGCACGTTGGGGAGGACCGGACATTGGTCGCCGCATCCCATGGTGATGCAAATGTCGGTCGCCCGGAAATTGGCGTCGGAGATGCGGCGCGGCGCCTTGCCCCGCACGTCGCTGCCAACCTCGCGCATCGCCAGCGCGACTGTTGCGTCCACGGTCTCCGCGGGAGCCGTGCCGGTGTCAGACCCCAACCGGCGGATACCCGCCGTCGCCGCCCGGATTGGCGCCATTGCTCTGCTCCGTGAGGCGCTTGTCCCACCACTCCTCGCGTGTGGGAACGCGGCCCGTGCTGACGAAGATCACACGCTCGGCGATGTTCGTGGCGCGGTCGGCAATTCGCTCCAGGTTGTGGGCGACCCAGATCAGATAGGTCGCGCGCTCGATCTTCTTCGGGTCCTCGATCATGTGCGTAAGAAGCTCGCGGTACACCTGCTCGTACAGGTCGTCGACCTCGTCGTCCCGCTGCCACACGCACGATGCGGCGTCTGTATCGCGGGCCACGAGCGCGTCGAGGCTAGCGCGCAGCATGTCGCGGGCGATGTCCGCCATGCGGGGAATGTCGATCAGCGGCTTGATGGGCGCCTGTTCGCCCATGAGCAGCGTGATCTTGGCGATGCCTTCGGCGTAGTCACCCATGCGCTCCAGCTCATCGGCCACGTGGATGGTTGTGACGAGTTGGCGCAGGTCGCTGGCCATCGGCTGTTGCGTGGCCATGATGTCGATGGCGTGTTCTTCGAGTTGGATCTGACGCGCGTCGATGTCATCGTCCGCGTCAATCACCGCCTGGGCCATTGCGGCGTCGCGGGTCCTGAGGGCCGTCAAGGCACGCTGGACCGCCTTGTCAACCATCGACCCGATGAGCAGCATCTCGTCTTGCAGTTCATTCAGACGCTGGATGTATTCATGGCGCGGCATGAGCGCCTTCCTCCCTAGCCGAAGCGGCCGGTGATGTAGTCCTCGGTGCGCTGGTCCGACGGTGTGGTAAAGAGCCGCTGGGTCTCGTCGACCTCAACGAGCGAGCCGGCGCCCGCATCGTCAATCATGAAGAACGAGGTGCGATCGGAGACGCGAGCGGCCTGCTGCATGTTGTGGGTGACGATGACAATGGTGTAGTGCTCGCGCAGCTCGCGGATCAGGTCCTCGATGCGGGTCGTCGCGATGGGGTCAAGGGCCGAGCAGGGCTCGTCCATGAGGACTACGTCCGGCTCGACCGCGAGCGCCCGTGCGATGCAGAGTCGCTGCTGCTGGCCGCCGGAGAGGTCGAGGCCGCTCTTCTTGAGATCGTCCTTGACCTCGTCCCAGAGCGCCGCCTGCCGCAATGAGTGCTCGACGAGGTCGTCCATCGACCCGCGGTAGCCATTGACCTTGGGGCCGTAGGCAACGTTGTCGTAGATGGACTTGGGGAATGGATTCGGTTTCTGAAACACCATGCCGATGCGGCGCCGCATCTGCACCGCGTCCACGTTTCGCGCATATATGTTCACGCCGTCGAAAATCACGCGGCCTTCCACGCGCGCGCTCGGAATGAGATCGTTCATGCGGTTCAGACAACGCAGATAGGTGCTCTTGCCGCAACCTGACGGACCGATGATGGCGAAGACTTCGTTCCGCGGAATGCTGAGCGAGATGCCCGCCAGCGCGAGCGAGGTCCCATACCAGAATTTCAGGTCTTCAGTGACCAGGACGTCGGGCTTCGCCGACCCGTTCGCAGCAAGGGATTCGTTGGCCGATTGGACCATCTGTGCCTCAGCCGCGCGGACTTCCGTTGACCTGGTCTGCATCAGTCAAACCTCCGCTGCAATCGGAACCGGACGAAGAGGGCGATCGAGTTGGCCAACAACAAGACGATGAGCAGGATCACGATACCTCCGGCCGCGAGGTCGCTAAACCCCTGCTGCGGTAGCGAGACCCAGTTGAAGATCTGGATCGGGAGGACCGTGAAAAGGTCCATAGGACCGGTCGGGTCAAACGCGATATACGTCAACGCCCCAATCGTGATCAGAGGCGCGGTCTCGCCAATGGCCCGGGCCAGCGCGAGGATGGTCCCGGTGAGAATCCCTCCCCCGGCCGCGGGCAGCACGGTACGAAAGACCGTCTGCCATTTGGTCGCCCCCAGGGCGTACGACGCTTCACGCTGGCCGTCCGGCACGGCCCGAATCGCTTCGCGCGACGCGACGATGATGAGCGGCAGAATCAAGAGCGCCATCGTCATTGCTCCCGCGAGGATGCTCCGGCCCAGCGCGAACCAGCGAACGAAGAGCCCGAGACCCAGCAAGCCATAGACGACCGACGGAACCCCGGCCAGGTTTGCGATGTTGAGCTGGATGAACCTGGTCAGCCAGTTGGCGGGCGCGTATTCCTCGAGATACACCGCCGCGCCAACGCCAAGCGGGAACGCGATCGCGGCCGTGGCAACAAGCATCCACAGCGTGCCCAGAAGGGCCGAGCGCAACCCGGCATTCTCTGGAAAGCGGGAGGGGTAGCTGGTCAGGAATTCACCGTCCACTTGCGCGGCGCCATCGCTGAAGACATCGATCAGCAGGGCCACGAGCACGGCGACGCCGAGCAAGGTAGACACGATGGTCAGCGCGGCAAAGACGCGCCCGATGGCGTTGCGCTGTCGGATGCGTGGGCGCCAGCGAGTGGACGCATCCTGGGTCACTGATACACCTCTCGGTACCGGCGCACGATCCAGTCACTCAGGATATTCATCACGAACGTCATCAGGAACAACAGCGTGCCAACCGCAAAGAGCGTGCGGTACTCGATCGTGTCCTGCGGCGTGTCGCCGAGGCTGACCTGCACGATGTAGGCCGTCATGGTCTCCATCGACGAGAGCAGATCGAAGCCGACCTTCGGCTGTTGACCCGCGGCGATGGACACGATCATGGTCTCGCCGATGGCGCGGGACACCGACAGGATGACGGCGGCGAGGATTCCGGAGAGCGCCCCCGGCACCACCACGCGGACCGTCACCTGGAACTTCGTGGATCCCAGGGCAAAGGCGCCTTCGCGCAAGCTGCGCGGAACGACGCGCAGCGCGTCCTCGCTGATGGACGCCATCATCGGCAGGATCATGAAGCCCATGACGATGCCGGCGCTGAGCACATTGAAGACCTGCGTCTGCGGAAATATCTGCCGCAGGATGGGCGTGACGAAAAGCAGCGCGAAGTAGCCGTAGACCACCGTTGGAATGCCGGCCAAGACCTCCAGCACCGGCTTTATCGCCGCCCGCACGCGCGCCGGAGCGTATTCGCTGAGGAAGATCGCGCTCATGAGCCCGATGGGCACGGCTACGAGGATGGCGATCAACGCAACCACGAGGGTGCCGTTGACCAGCGGCAATACCCCGAATGACTTCGATACGAACAGCGGCGTCCAGCGCGTTCCTGTCAGGAAATCCACGATCGGGATCTCGCGGAAGAACGCCAGCGCCTCGCCAAGCAGCGTGAAGATGATGCCGGCCGTCGTCAGAATCGAGACCGCGGCGCATAAGAAAAGGACGCCGTGGATCCCCCGCTCCATGAGCGCGCGGCCGCGGCGCGGAGCAAATCGGGCGGGAGCTCCGGGACCGCCGGTTGAGCTGCTCACGTCCTCCGCGACGGGTGTCCGACCAGTCAAGCGCGCGCCCAGCTTACGGGATGGCTTTCTGCGAAACACCGCGCCAAAACCACGCCTGGCCGGCTCCCGCACCTCCGCGGGTGCGGGAGCCGGCGCGCTGGGAGCAGAGTGGGGGGCTTCCACAGCGCTAGGGGGATTGGGTTAGCTAAGCAGGTCTTCGAGCGACACGCCGACCTTGGCGCCTTCGCCCGCGAATATCGAGCCCGTCACTCGCTTGTTGAAGCGCTCCAGCGCCAGGTCGTAGATGTTGGGGGGCAGCGCCACGTAGCCCACGTCGCCCGCCAGCGTCCCGGCGTTCTTGAGGTAGAACTCCATGAACGTCTGCACTTCCGGCCGCTCCGCCGCCGGCGCCGAGATGTACACGAACAACGGCCGCGACAGCGGCTGGTACGTCCCCGTGTTCACCGTCTCCGGCGTGGGCGCCACGCAGCCGTCGCCGCCGTCCACCGACACCAGCTTGAGCTTGTCCTTGTTGGCCGCGTAGTACGCCAGCCCAAAGAATCCTGTCGCACTCGCGTCGCCCGCGATCCCTTGCACCAGCACGTTGTCGTCTTCACTCGGCGTGAAGTCGCCCCGACTGGCGCCTTCCTCACCCACGATCGCGTCCGTGAAGTAGTCGTACGTGCCAGAGTCCACACCAGGCCCGTAGAGGATCAGCGGCTTGTCCGGAAAGCCGTCCCGCACCTGGGCCCAGCTGGTGATCGTGTCTTCCGCCGCCGGCTCCCAGATCTTCTGCAACTCCGCCACCGTCAGGCAGTCCGCAAAGTCATTCGCCGGGTTCGCCAGCACCGCCAGCCCATCGAAGGCCACCGGCACTTCCACGAACTCGATTCCATTCGCCGCGCACGTGTCGATCTCCTTCGCCTTGATCGGCCGCGACGCGTTCGAGATGTCCGTCTCACCGATGCAGAACTTCTTGAAGCCCGCGCCGCTGCCCGAGACCCCCACGGGCACCCGCACCTCGGGGAACTGGCTCCGGAACTCTTCCGCCACCGCCTGCGTCACCGGCCCGACCGTGCTCGACCCATCCGCCAGGATGGTTCCGGTCAGCGGTCCCGAGGGCGCCGTCACGGTGACGATGTTCGCCACCACCTGCGTCACCACGCGATCCACCGGCACTTCTTTGATAACGACTTCGGGCTCGCCGCAGGCGGCGAGACCCCCCGCAGCGCCCACCCCGAGCATTCCAGCTCCCAGTGCTCGAAGTACCTGCCGTCTCGTCAGCTTGGCCACTCGTGCCTCCCGCTCCCGCGGCTAGACGTGAACCACAGCCAGCAACGTACGCTGCCGATCTAAAGCCCCAGCCACGCACGTTGAACGGGAGTTAAACGGGAGCTAAGAGTTCCGTTAATTCTCGGTAACGACGGGCAGCGCCACGGTGAAGACGGCGCCCCGGTCCGGTCCATCGGACTCGGCCCAGATGCGTCCGCCGTGCAACAGGGCCGTGTGCTTGGCGATGGCCAGCCCGAGCCCGGCGCCCTCGCTCGCGCGTGACGGGTCCACCTTGTAGAAGCGCTCGAAGACACGGGGCAACTCCTCGGGATCAATCCCGACGCCGGTGTCTTGCACGCGAACGACCGCCTCACCGTCCTCCACCTGAACGCTCACCCGCACCTGGCCGCCCGGCGGCGTGAACTTGATGGCGTTGTGCAGGAGATTGACCACCATGCGGTCCGTCTGTGCCGGGTCGGCGCTGACGGTGAGCACGGCGCGAGGCGATTCGATGGCCAGCATGACGCCGCCGCGCTCAGCCTGCGGGCGCAGGCGCTCCGCGGATTGCCGCACGAGGTCGCCGAGGTTGACGCGCTCGAATTGGTGGGATGCCCGCTCGGCTTCGGCAGCGGCCAGGTCAAGCAGTTCCGCGATCATGGCGGCCAGGCGGTCAATCTCACCTTCGATGCGGCCTAAGAAATCCGTGCGCAACTCCGGGTCGTCGACGGCGCCCGCCTGTAGCGACTCGACCAGGGCGCGCAGCGACGTGACCGGCGTCCGAAGCTCATGCGACACGTTGGCGACGAAGTCGCGCCGAGCCGCCGCCGTGGCTCTGACTTCCGTAAGGTCATGCATCATCAAAACGATGTGACGCACGTCGCCGAGCCGGATGGGGGTCGCGACTGCCTGGACCGATCGGCCGAGCGGTCCAACCGCAAGGGACTCGCTGACGGCATCGCCGGCGCTTCGCGCCCGCTGGCAAACACCGACCAATTCATGGTCACGCAGGGCGTCTGGGAGCGACCGCCCAGGCGCATCGTCCGCGTCGACGCCGAGGAGCGACCCAGCCGCGGGATTCATCAGCGCCACGGCCTCCTCCTCATCCACGATGACGACGCCGTCGGCCATGGCGCTCAGGACAGCCTCGAGCTGCGCATGACTTTGGCGAATGGCGCGGAGCCGAAGCTCAAGGGCGTGCGCCGCCTCGTTGAACTCTCGGGCCAGATCAGCTGTGCCGGCGCCCACAGCCGGCACCGCCGACGCGACCTGCCCGCCGGCGGCATGCGCAAGACCATCTCGGACGGCCGCGATCGTGCGCATGGGCACGCGCATGGCATGGAGCACGAGTCCAACGCCGATTCCTCCGCCAACGCCGAGTCCCACCACCGCCCACGCTCCGAGGCCAGACAGCAATCCCCCACCCACGGCGAGGGCTATCCACAACGTCAGAACGCCGCTGACGACACCGGCGGCGCTGGCGAGCACGAGCCGCGCGCGGAGCCCCATGATGAATTCCCTTAGGGGACGAACCTGTAGCCGACCCCGCGGAGCGTCTGAATCCGGCGCGGGTGCGAGGGGTCGCCTTCGATGCGCGTCCGCAGGCTGCGAATGTGGACGGCTACGGTGCGCGTGTCGCTGGTCGGCGGATAGCCCCACACGTGCTCGATCAGCCGCTCGGCGGAATACACGTGGCCAGCGTGGCGCATGAGAAAGGCCAGCAGCTCGAACTCCTTGGGCTTGAGCTGCACCGCTCGACCGTCAATCTCCACGCTGCGGTCGGGGACCGATAGGCGTACGCCGCCGGCCTCGAGCACGTGGGCGTCGCGCTGGGAAGCGGCAACTTCGGCGCGCAGCAACCGCCGGCGCCGCAGCATGGCGCGCGTGCGCGCGATGAGCTCACGCATCGAGAAGGGCTTGGTCAGATAGTCATCGGCGCCGATTTCGAGGCCGACGACGCGATCGATCTCGTCGTCGCGCGCCGTGAGCATGAGGATGGGCACCGAGCTCCGCCGCCGGATTTGACGGCAGACATCGAGCCCATCCATACCGGGAAGCATGAGGTCCAGGATGATCAGGTCGGGGTCGGAAGTGAGGGCGAGATTGAGCGCCTCCTCCCCGTCGCTGGCCGTCTCGACAGCGTAGTGCTCGCGGCGTAGGTTGTAGGTCAGAGCCGCGCGCAGACTGGCCTCATCGTCAACGACGAGCACGCGCGGCGGGGTGGCATCCGAAGCGTCGATAGCAGTGCACCCTGGAGACCGATACAGCCAATGGTAGGGCCATCAAGCGGTCGTCCACACATCCAGCCACGCAGCCGCGACGACGGTGCATGGCCGCACCGGGTGCAATGACCCCGTCTCTGCCGACCCACATGCGCGCGGCGGTCCATCACACGTTTGGTCCGCCGGACGTGCTGGTCCCCGCCCAACTCGCCGTGCCGCAACCCGGTTCGGACGAAGTGCTGCTGCGCGTGGTGGCGGTGTCGGTCGACTATGTCCAGTTGCACCTTCGGCGGGGCGGCAGCGGGCGCATCGGGTCAGCGCGCGAGCCCGGCTACGGCCTCGGCACTCCGCCGTACGTGCGCGGTGGCACGGTGTGCGGCGAGGTGGTGGCCCTAGGGTCCGACGTGCATGACGTGGCCTTGGGGTCGCGGCATCTCGTCGGCGGCCTGCGGCCCGGATCGTACGCCGACTACGGCGTGGTGGACGCCGCCGCCTTGCACGCCGACCCTGAAGGCCGGGTCGGCCCGACCGCAGTGCCCGAAGGGTTCACGGCGGCTCAAGCCGCCGCCTTTAACTACGCGCCGGTCGCGTATCACACGCTGCGGATCGCCGCGGGGTTGTCAGTCGGCGAGACGGTGCTGATTCACGCCGCGGCGGGCGGGACGGGCGTCCTGGCGGTGCAGTTGGCCAAATCGTTCGGCGCCCGAGTGGTCGCCACCGCGGGAGGCCCGGCCAAGGTGGCGCTGGTGCGCGAGCTGGGCGCCGATGTGGTGATCGACTACCGCGCGGAGGACTTCGTGCCGGCGGTGCTCGCGGCGACGGACGGTCGCGGGGTGGACGTGGTGTGGGAAACGGTGGGCGGGGAGGTGTTCGCCCACAGCCTGGAGTGCATGGCCGAAGGCGGACGCATGGTCAGCTTCGGGTCCAACAGCTTCAGCGGCGTGGGCCGGGTGGACTTCTATCCCTTCTGGACCAAGAACCTCCGCCTCGTGGGATGGGGCGGCGCGAGCAACGCCGCGGCGCACGCTCCCGAGATCATGGAAGACCTGTTTCAACGAGTCGCGGCGGGCGAGCTGCGTCCCGTCGTGGCGGCCGTGCTGCCGCTCGAACAGGCGTCGGAGGCGCACCGCATGATCGAGGCGCGAGAGACCATCGGCAAGGTCGTGCTGGCGCCGGACGTTGGTGCGGCTACAACGCTCCGTCGATGACGATGTCGAGCAGCGCCGGCGCGCCAGAGTCCAGGGCACGCTCGAGCGCGGGGCCAACCCGCTCGGGGTCCTCAATCCGCTCGGCCGCCACGCCCATGGCCCCGGCGATCGCGGCCAGGTCAAACTCCTGCGGCAGGTCCATCCCGAGATAGCTCGTCCGGCGGTCCGGCTCACGCAGCACGTCGTTGAAGTAGGCGTGCAGGTTCACCTTCAGCACGCGATAGCCGCCGTTGTTGCAGATGGCATAGACCACGGGGATCTTGTAGGCGCTGGCCGTCCATAGGGCCTGGACGGACAGCATGGCGCTGCCGTCGCCGATGATTCCCAGCACCGGACGGTTGGGCTCGGCCAGCTTCACGCCAAGCGTGGCGCCCATGCCCCAGCCGATGGCCCCGCCGGCTCGCTCGGAGTGCATGCTGCCCGGTCGGCTGAACTCGAACGCCTCATGCAACACCATGCGGGCGCTGATCGAGTCGTCCACGACCACTGTGTCGGCAGGCGCTGCCTGTGCCAGCTCGTGCATCATGCGGACGGGCGGCATTGGGCGGTTCGCCCGACACTCGCGCATGGTCGCTTGCGCGGCAGCGCGAGTGGCCGTGGTCTCGGCCGCGATGGTCTTGGCGCGGTCGCGAGCGGCATCACGCTGGCTGGAGTTGAATCTGGCATCGAGCGCCTCGGCCAGCGCCTCCAAGCCGGCGCGCGGATCGCACAGGATGCCCACGTCGGTCGGCTGGGAGCGGTTGATCTCGTTGGCGTTGCAGTCCACGTGAATGAGCTTGGCGCCGGGCGCGAGCACGTCGGTCGGCAGGTCGAAGAAGTCGTGAAAGACCTTGCACCCCACGGCAAGCACCACGTCGGCCGCGCGCAGCTGTTCCGGATAGAGCCGGGAATACGGCGGCAGCTGGCCGATCCATTGGGCTTGCCCCGTGGGGAACGACATCTCGGGGTATCCGGCGCCGTAGACGCGTGCGCCCAAGCGCTCAGCCACGCCCACGGCGGCATCGACGGCGCTGTACTGCGCCACGCGGTCACCGATGAGCATCACGGGGCGCTGAGCCGTAGCCAGGACTGCCGCGGCAGCCTCAATCGCGCTTGGGTCGGGACCCGCCCGCGTATAGGTCTCGCTGCGCGGCGCGATCGTCACCTCGGCCTCACCGTCAAGCGCCTCCGGCGTGAACCCGACGAACGTCGGACCCGTCGGCGGCGTCCGTGCCTCGGCAAAGGCGCGCCGCATCACGGATGGAATCTGGTCCGCGTGGGTGACCTCGGTGCCCCACTTCGTGAACGGCCGGGTGAGCCCCGCCAGATCGGTGCGGTAGTCGGCCATCTTGGCCAGGCTGCTGTTCACCGACGAGAGCACCAGCGGCGTCCCGCCGGCATAGGCGTTGAAGAGCAGGCTCATCCCATTCGACAGACCGGTATCGATATGCAGGTTGACGAACGGGACGCAGCCGGACGCCCGGGCATAGCCGTCCGCCATGCCCATGGCCACGCCTTCCTGCGCGGCCAGGATGTACTTCAGGTCGGGTGCGCGATCCAGCGCATCCATCAGCGGGCTCTCGGTGGTGCCGGGATTGCCAAACACGTAGCGGACGCCCTCGGCGCGCAGCGCCTCGACGACCGCAAACCGCCCGCGCATCATCCCCACGCAGCACCCCTTCGACCGCCCGGTGAGCCAGCCCTGGGCACGGTAGGCGCGAAGCGCGTGCCGCCGCAACCCGGTTAACGACGGGCGTCAGCTACGAGAGGCTCGCCGTTAGGTCCGCGGAGCAGCCGCCCACCGGGCGTCAGCCCGTCTGGTGAAACGACGAGATCGCCGTTTGTGCGCCAGACGGGGCCGTCGCCCCGATCATGCCGCGGCCGCCGGGTCCCAAGCCGCCGCCGGTCAACGTGCAGGTGTCGGACGTGCCCGCCACGAATGGACGTATCGCCTTCACCGCCACCTTCGACAATCACGCACCGGAGGAGGGGACGGGACAGGAGTAGGTTGTGGTGCTGGGCAACAACTAGCCGCGGGCCATTCCAATGCCCATGGGTCCCGGCGGGACCACGCTTGGGTCCGTGGCGTGGTTTCCCGGTCAGGTCGCACCTAGCATGAGGACTATGAGCCTCGCGTATAGACTCGATATCCTTGCGCCCAGCCTGGCGGTGCGGAATGAGAACGGCACGTTCGCGCCGACCGCCGGGTCAGCACGGGTGCTCGGGGCGGGGGTCTGGACACTCGCCGTCCGCCTGCAGAATGAATGGCAACCAAACTACTGGCGGCAAGCAGGCTTCATTCCCGTGCGGCAGATCAGCGTTTCCGATACCGGCGAGATTGCATATGGGTTCTTCGACCACGTGCTCGGCGGTTCGCGCCGTTAGCCCCTTGGGACAGCGGGCACGCACCGAGCCAGACGGGCGCGATGCTCATGCTTGACGGGGGGCACATCGGCTCCGCCGCCGCGCCGACAGCCGCCTGCGACGGTGGGATGTTGCGGCCGCCGGCGGACTTGCGGTCTCGCGCACATGCAGCTGTGGAGTTGCAGCCGCTCGCTGCGTCACGTCCATGACGGAACCGGCGAACTCTCTGATGGTCCTCACGCGCGGCTTGGGAGTCCGTCTCACGATCAGCCCGCGCGTCCGTGGGTGGCTGCTGGCGGCTTTCCTGGCCGGAAACCTCATTGCAGTGCTCCTGGCGTTGGTTGACTCGCTTGGCTGGCGATGGCTGGCGGGCGGATGGCTCGTGGAGCTGAACGCCATCAACGAGGGCCGGGGCATGGACCGATATTCAGGGATCCTCTTTGGCGTGGTCGCCGCGCTGGCCGCGGCTCAGGCGCTCCGCCGACCACCCCCGCGCAACGGCCCGCGATGGCTCTGGGTGCTCGGCTGGCTGAGCGCGGCCTTCTTCATCGGGCTGGTGGCGTATGAGGAATTGCATCGGCAAGTAGACGTCGGATCAATCGTCAGGCCACTCCTCGGGCTCGCGGACCTCGATCAGCGGTTTCGCTGGATGCTTGTGGCGGCGCCGCTTGCTGTCCCGCTGGCCGCGGCAGCGGGTTGGGTCCTGCTCGCCGCACAGCGCGGGCACCCGGCGCGGGCGCTGCTCACGGTGCTGGCGCTTGCGCTGACGCTTATCGGGTTGCTCCTTGACGCTGGGGGCAACGAGCTACTGGTCTACGAGGTTCTGGTTGACCGGCTCGGATTCCCTCCCGGTCCGTACGCCTTCTACGAGGTTTTTGAGGAAGCCTCGGAGCTGATGGCGGCCGCATCCCTCGCCGTCGTCTTGGTCGAGATGTTGGCGGCGCGGCCCGGCGCCGTCCGCCTGCCCACGAGCAACCGCCGCCGTCTGGCGGTCACGCTCGCGCTATCGGCGGGACTGATGGTGGTCAGCGCGTTCCCGCTGGCGAGCCACCGCGTAAACAAGGGCGACGGGTTTGAGGCCGGCGCCCCATGGTCCTATGCCGGACCCATCGCACTCGTCGAGCAGCCGTTCCAAGCCAACCAGGACCATCTCAGGCGTATCGACGTCTGGGCGTATGCCGACGCCGGCTCGGCGGAGAAGCCCGCCGAGATCTTCGCTCGGCTCACGCCCGAAGGCTCGGACAAACCCATTCGCGAGAGCCGGGCGGAAGTCCGCGGCGCCCGCTTCAGCAATGCGGAGGTTTTCTTCCACTTCGAACCCATCCCCGATAGCGGCGGCAAGCGCTACACCCTGACCGTCGGCCTTCTGAGCAGTGCGCCACCCTACGTGTTCCTCGGCCTGACCCCCGGCGACGTGATCCCCGAGGGCGCCGCCGTGGTCAATGGCGGGGCAACACCCTATGCGAATGATTTGGCTATGCGGACAGCCTGGGGCGGGCGGTTCATCGACGGGCAGTATCCGCGAGACCTGCGGTACTGGGGATTGATCGGCGAGGTGATTCTCAACATCTACCTGTGGGTGCTTGTCGTCGTCCTCGCCTGGACGCGGCTCTCGGGACCCTGGCCGCGATTCGGGCGCCGCGTGGTCTGGCCCTCGGCGCTTATCAGCGCCCTGGTTACGGCCGACATCGTCATCGGCACGCTGGCCTACATGGCCCTGCGGTCGCCCACGTCACTCGCGTGAGCGCGTCCAAGTCCTCGAATGTGCTGACGTTGTGGAGTTGAAAGAGGTCGAACACCTCGATTCCCAGACGCCGCTGACAGGAGCGGATGCTCCCCCAAGCGCCCTCGTGGGTGCGTTCACCGGTCTTGGCGCCGAGGAACACCTGGTCGCGAATGGCCGGCATCGAGGGCGCCACGTCAATGTGATTGACACCGCGACTTAGGACGAGATCAAAGGCGGCGTCGGCCTCCGGATGGTCCACCCCGCGTCCAACCGCACATTTCGCGGGCGGTCTGCCGACCCACCGGTCCGGCAGACCGTCGGGGCCACCACCGAGTGCTCAGCCGAGCGTGCCATCTACTAGCCCTGGGCACGGTAGATGCGTGGCGCCCGCCGCCGCACCTGGCGCGGGGATCAGCGAGGCGACGATCTCTTCACCGCTGGCGACTTGGCGACCACGGAGCGCCGACTCGGCAGCGTGGGAATGTCGCCAGACCGAATCCTTGCCGACGAGAAACAGGGTCCAAGAGTGCCGGTCTGCATCGAATCTGCAAATGGAGTGGACGGCATCTCAACCCGGCATGCAGAGACTCAGGCGAGATGCTCGGAATAGGGTACGCAATGCGTCCGGGATGGATCTTCAGGCTTGCCGCGATAGCGGTCACGGCTGCTCTCGCCGGCCTGATCGTGGCCGCGTGCGGTGATGCTGGGGAGTCGTCCCAAGCGGCGGCTCCTGCGACGCCGGCGGCAACGCCACGAGAGACCGTGCGCGCCGCCTCCCCGGCGGCCGCTCCCGAAGTTCAGCCAGCCAGCACCCCAGAAGCACCGGCAGCGGGCGCCCCCGGCGCTCGTCCAGGCGGTGCGGGGCTCTTCGCAGGCCGGTTCGGTGGCGCGGGGCTGGTCGATGCCGTGGTTGCAGCCGTGGCCGAGGCCACCGAGCAACCAGTGGAAGCGGTGCAAGCGCTCCAGGAATCCGGACTGACCTTCGCCGAGATCCTGGAGGCGGCAGGCGCCGACCGCGAAGCTGTCGTGGAACATGCGGTGGACCAGATCCTGTCCAGCTTTCCGGGTGGGCGGCGTGGCCAGGTCGGCGGTGCTCGGCCCGGCGGCGACGGGGCTGGCGGCGGCGGTGGTGGCGGCTTCGGCAGCGGGTTCAACCCTCGGGCCGCAATCAGCAATGCTGTTAACGCGCTGATCGACGGCGCGGAACCCGGCCCGGCGGGTGGCGCTGCCCAGGCCAGGGGACTGGCTCAGGTAGTCATCGACATCGTCGCCGAGCGCACCGGACGCGATCGCGCCGAGGTGCGCGAACTACGCGCCGGCGGCCAGTCGTTCGCCTCGCTCTTGTTCATGGCCGGGCAGGACCTGGACGCCGCCATCGACGCGATCGTGGAAGCCTTGCAGACCAATGCCGCGGCCGCCGCGCGTCCCGAAGGAGCACCCACGCCACCGACCGGCGAGGGTCTGCGGGCCGCTATCGAAGCGATCATGTTCGCCACCGACGACAGCGAAGCCGAGCCCGCACCGTCCCCGGCGCAGGGAACCTAAGCCGCGGCTTCGATGCCGAGTCTTGGCTCCGGCGTCGGTGGCTGCTGCGCGGCGATGGCCTCGGCTTGCTCGGTGGCCGTGAGGAGGCGGAAACGGTCCGCGGCGTCCAGAATCTGCGGCAGGAGGCGCAGATCGCCTGTGCTGGGCGCAGTGTGCACTGGCTGGGACAGCACGAACCAGAGCGAGCGGTCGATGTCCGCCTGCTCGCGATGCGGGTCGTACCAGACGTTGATTTCGCGCTCACGGTCGCCCCAGCCGCCGCGGGCCAGCATTTTGATGGTCTGCACGCCAACGTCACGCGCCGCGGCTTCCGCCAAGAGCGCCTCGGCATCGCGACGGTACGCGGCGTTGCGATAGATCGCCGGCGAAAGCGGAAACATGATCGTGTCGAAATCGAACCGCCGCAGCGCTTCCAGGTGGACGCGCGGCGCGTCGGGTCCGTGTCCGGTTATTCCGACAAAGCGCGTGAGTCCCCGATCGCGCATCTCGATGAGCGCACGCAGCGCGCCGCCGTCGCCCGTCACCGCGTCCAAGTCCTGGAACGTGCTGATGCCGTGGAGCTGGAAGAGGTCGAAAACCTCGATCCCCATACGCTGCTGGCACGAGCGGATGCTCTCCCAAGCAGCTTCGTACGTGCGCTCGCCGGTCTTGGCGCCGAGGAACACCTGGTCGCAAATGGCGGGCATCGAGGGCGCCAGGCGTTCCATGGCGTTGCCGTAGCCCGGCGCCACGTCGATGTGATTGACGCCGCGATCCAGCACACGTTCGATCGCGGCATTCGCGTCCGCTTGATTCACCCCACGGCCAACCGCGATCGCGCCGAAGGTGACCACCGAGCTCATGTGTTCCGTGCGGCCCAGCCGACGTTGTTCCATGCATGCGCCTCCTACCGGGCCGTCATAAGCCCGGCGCTTGCGCTTCGGGCTGAAATCCACGGAATCTGCATAGCCGGTCGACGACCTACCGACAGTGTCAAGCTTAGATTCGCCGAGGCCGTGGTGCACGTGCGGCCAAAATGCTGGGGCCCACCATGTCAAGCATTCTTCGATGGCCAGGGCGCGCTGTCGGCTGGTTTTGGGACGTCTTGAATCTCCGAAGGCTCATCTTCGCATTGGTCATCCTGGCCGCCGCAGGGGGCGCGGCGGCCTTTCTGATCATCCGCTCCGAGGTGTTTCAGACCGAAGAAGCGCCACCGCCCGTCACCGCCGTGGTCGAGCGCCGCGACGTCGTGAGCTCGCTCGCCACGATCGGCAATGTCGAGTACGGCAACATCGTGGGGCTGGGGTTTGGGCAACCCGGCATTCTGCGGACCCTGAATGTCGACGAGGGTGAGCTGGTTGCCGCCGGCACCGTGCTGGCCCACCTTTCCGTCACCGATCTGGAGAGGGCCGTGGAGGACGCCGCATCAGACTTGCAGCAGGCCGCGTGGCAGCTCGAACGGCTGCTGCAACCGCCCGATCCGGCCGACATCGAGCGTGCCGGGTTGGATGTCCAGGAAGCGCGGGCAGCACTCGACGACCTCCTTGCCCCCGCCGCCACCGCAACGGTCGCCGCCGCTCAAGCGGCCGTCGTATCGGCAGAGATTGCGCGTGACCGCGCCGTCAAGGACCTACAGGACCTTGAGGCGGGACCCTCCACTCTTGATCTGCTCGAAGCCGAGAGCGCCATCGCCGCGGCCCGGGCAAGCTTGGCCAGTGCCGAGCTTGGGCTGCAAGAGCTGCGGGCCGGATCCACGGTCGCTGCAATCGCCGACGCCGAAGGCGCGCTCGAATCCGCCCGATCAAACCTGGCCACCGCCGAGGAAGCCCTGCAGACGCTGCTCGAATCCCCCGGTACGAACGACGTGGCTCGCGCGGAGTTGAGCGTGCAATCGGCGCGCGCGGCGCACGCGGAGGCTGAGGATCAACTGGCCACCCTGCGCACCGGAGCCACGCAGGCTGAAATCGATGAGGCCGTCAGCAGCGTGGACACCGCCCGCGTCAATCTCGCCGAGGCCCAGGAAACCCTGGCGACGCTGCGCGCTGGGGCCACGCAGGCTGAAATCGACGAGGCCGCCAGCAGCGTGGACACCGCCCGCGTCAATCTCGCCGAGGCCGAGGAGACCCTGGCGTCGCTGGGCGACGGTCCAACGCTCGAGGAGTTGGCCGACGCCGAAAGCGCCGTGCTGACGGCGCGCGCGGACCTGCTTCAAGCACAGTCGTCGCTTGACACGCTCGTCGATGGGCCGACGGAAGCCCAGTTGCAGGACGCCTACGACCAGATCGCCACCGCGCAAGCCGCCGTCGACAGCGCCAGACGAGCGGCCGAAGAAGCGCCCACCAAGCAGCTCCAAGTTATCGCTGCCGCCGAATCGACCTACGAGTCCGCTCGGGCCGCGCTTCTTTCGGCTCACGAGGCGCACACGGAAGCCCGATACGACGGGTCCACCGAGCAGCAGATTGAAGCGGCCGCGGCCAAAGTGCGGGCCGCTGAGGCCGGGCTTGCGTCGGCCGCCCAACAGCTCGGCGAGGCCCGCGCCGGACCGGATTACGCCACCCTCAACGAAGCCATCGCCGCCGCCGAGCGGCAGCTTGGCGCGGCCCGCCGCGGCCTGGACGACCTTCAGGGCGCGCCGACCGAATCGGACCTCGCAGCAGCCAGGGCCAGGGTCACCGCCGCGCGTGCGGCCTTGGACAACGCTGAGGCGTCCGTGCGGACCCTGACCGAGGCGCCCACGGCTACTGAGATTGCGGCGCAGGAAGCCACCGTGCAGGCCGCACGCGCGGCACTCGCATCCGCCATCGAGCGGCTTGCCGACCTGACTGCAGGTCCGAGTGCCACCGACATCGCCGTTCAGGAAGCCGCCGTGCGGGCCGCGCGCGCGGCGCTGGCGACCGCCAGAGAGCGCCTGGCCGAGTTGAACGCAGGTCCCAGCGACATCGACATCGCCGTCCAGGAGGCCGCAGCCGCGTCGGCCCAGCAGGCCATCGCGGACGCTGAGACAGAGCTGGACGACTTGCTCGCCGGACCGTCCAATGCCGATGTCGCCTCGCAGGACCGCGCCATCGTGGTGGCCTCACAGAATGTCACCGCGGCCGAGACTCGGCTGCAGGAATTGCTCGCCGACCCGGACGCCAACGAGCTGCTGCGCGAGCAAGCGGGGCTGACAGCGGCGCAGCTGTCGCTGGAAGCGGCCAGGATCCGCATTGACGACTTGCGGGCGGGACCTGACCAGATCGACGTCCGCCTCGCCGAACAGGCCGTGCGCGCGGCGGAGCTGTCCCTCGCCGACGCGCAGGCGCGCCTCGACGAACTGCAAGAGGGCGCGTCCCAGTTGGACGTTCTGCGGGCTCAGAACACGGTTCGCAGGGCCGACCTGGCGCTGGAGGCAGTGCACGCCTCGCCAGACGCCCTGGATATTGAGGAACTCGAGCTGGCGGTGTCGGACGCCGAGCGGCGTCTGGAAGCTGCGCAAGAGGACCTGGCCGATGTCCTGATCGTGGCGCCATTTGCCGGCGTCGTCCTGGAAGTGAACGGTCTCGCCGGCCTTGAGGCGCCGGCAACCGTTCTCACACTGGCCGAGCTGGCGTCGATCCGGGTAGTCGTCAACGTCGATGAGACCGACGTGGGCCTGGTCAGAATCGGCCAGCCGGTCACGCTGGAATTCGAGTCACTCGACGGCGCCACTTACAGCGGCACCGTCATCAGCCGGGGCCAGCAGGGGGAAGCCTCGCAGGGCCTCGTGACGTTCCCAGTCGAGATCGGTTTCACCTCGCCAGACCAGCGTCTGCTGAGCGGCCTGACGGCCGACGTCTCGATTGTGCTGAATCAGTCGATCGGCACGCTTGTCATCCCGCGACAGGCCGTCCAAACCCTTGGCGACCGGTCCTTTGTGCAGGTGCTCGGCCCCGGCGGCGCCCTACAACGACAACCAATCACGGTCGGGCTGCAAGACGAGCTGTTTGTCGAGGTGCTCGAAGGTCTCGCCGAGGGAGACGCGGTCGTTATGAGCGGTGCGGCGGTGGCTGGATTCCAGCTTCCCGAGCTACCGGAGGGCTTCACGCCAGGCCAGGCCCGGCCCGGTGGATTTGGACCGGGCTTCCGCGGCCTTGGCGGCGGGGGAACCCGCTGATGAGCGCTGACGCGCCCCGGGACCACCAGCCCACACCCGTCGTGCGCGTCGCGGACCTCACCAAGACGTATCAGATGGGCGCGATCGCGGTGCATGCCCTGCGCGGCGTCTCCTTCGAGGTGCAGCCCGGCGAGATGGTCGCCATCATGGGCCACTCGGGTTCCGGCAAGTCGACGCTGCTCAATCTGCTGGGCTGCCTGGATGCACCCACGGCGGGGAGCTATTTCCTCGACGGGGAGTTGGTCGGGGACCTGCGCGATGACGAGCTGGCAACCATCCGCAACCGCAAGATCGGCTTCGTCTTTCAATCGTTCAACTTGCTGGCGCGCATGTCGGCGCTGGAGCAGGTCGAGATGCCGTTGCTCTATGCCCGTGAACGGCAGCGGCGCCAGCGCGCGCGCGAGGCCCTGGCCCTCGTCGGGCTGGCGGACCGCACGCACCACAAGCCGTCGGAGCTCTCCGGCGGCCAGCAGCAGCGCGTGGCCATTGCGCGCGCGCTCGTCGGCAACCCAAGCATGCTCTTGGCCGACGAGCCGACGGGCAATCTCGACACGTCCACGGCCAACGAGATCATGGAGCTGCTCGCCGATCTCAATGGTGAGCACGGCATCACGACGCTGCTCGTCACGCACGAGGCCACTGTCGCCGAGCGCACCCAACGCACCATCCGCATGGTGGACGGCGCGATTGCGGGCGACGAGCGCACCGCCCCCGCGGGAGCCGCCGCATGAGCCTCGCCGATGGGGTGCGTCTCGCGCTGCGGGCGCTCGCCGCCAACAAGCTGCGCACCAGCTTGACGGTGCTGGGCATGGTGATCGGCGTGGCGGCGGTTATCGCGTTGATGTCCCTGGGCGCGGGCGCGCAGGCGTCCATCGAGTCGAACATCCGCGGCACGGGATCCAACCTGCTCTTCGTCAGCCCCGGTTTCCAGACGCAGACCGGCGGCCGCTTCGTGGACGTGAGCGCGACGACGCCGACTCTGACCTTGGAGGACGCCGACGCAATTCGCGATGCCGCCATCTCAGGGATCGTGGACATCGCCCCGACCCGCACTACGGGCGCGTCGCTGGTGGCGACCGGCAACGCCTTCTCGACCCAGATCATCGGCGCGACGCCGAGCTATGCGGAAGTCCGCAGCTTTCAGCCGCAGGCCGGCCGCTTCATCACCGACGACGATCTGAACCGACGCGCGCGCGTGATCGCCCTGGGCCAATCGCTGGCCATCGATCTGTTCGCCGGCCAGAACCCCATCGGCGCCACGCTCCGCCTCAACAACCAGACGTTCACCGTGATCGCGGTGATGGAGGAATCCGGTCAGGCCACGTTTCAGAGCCGCGACAACCAGGCGCTGGTGCCGTTGACGACGCTTCAGACGCGCATCAACCCATTGCGCACGCTGGCCGGCGACGACATCGTCAGCGAGATCAGCGTGACGCTCGCCGACGAGGAAGAGTCGACGATCGAGGCGGTCACCGCCGAGCTGAGCGCGCTGCTCCGGCTACGGCACGACGTGCTCGAAGACGATTTCACCATCAGGACGCAACAGGACATCATCGAGGCCCTGGGTGAGGTCACGGGAACGCTGACGCTGTTTCTGGGTGCCATCGCGGGCATTTCGCTGCTGGTCGGCGGCATCGGGATCATGAACATCATGCTCGTCTCGGTCACGGAGCGAACGCGCGAGATCGGCATCCGCAAGGCCATCGGCGCGCGCCGCCGGGACATCCTGATGCAGTTCCTCATCGAGGCGGTCCTGGTCAGTCTGGGCGGCGGCATCGCAGGCGCCGTGCTCGGCGGCGCGCTCGCCACCTTCGTCGGCGGCCTAAGCCTTGGCGGCCGCGCGCTCAACGCTCAGCTCACGCCCGAGCCGGTGATCCTGGCGCTGGCGGTATCAGTGGCCATCGGCCTGGTCTTCGGCATCTACCCCGCCAACCGCGCGGCAAGGCTGCGGCCGATCGAGGCTCTGCGCTACGAGTAGCCTGGCAGTTGCCGATAGCCCTTGGTGAAGCGGATGCCGGTAAAGCCATAAGGGCTCGTGGCCGGTTTCTAGCGGCGGTCGCCCCTAGGCGGTGAAGTGCGGACACCTCGGTGCGGGATCACGGCAGACGACGTTGTCTATGATCCTGCTAGACACACCCTCCCGCTGTTCCCCTTAAGGCGCGAGGAGAAGCGGACAGCGCATGCATGAGCTGAGCGAGCCCGGCCGGCGCGTAGCGAGCGGCTCAGTGGGCCTGCGCCGTATGCCGCTTCCTTGGTGCGGGCTGTGGCTGCCCCTAGTAGTAGCAGCCGCGGCCGCCCTCGCCATGATTGCCGGATCGGCGGAGTCACACGCCCTGGACTGCGAGGGCTTCGTCATCGAAGACGGGTGCCTCTTCACCATCACCGGCGGCGACACGGAAGACCCGAATGACGGATACGCCGTAACCAATACCGACGACGTGCCGCTCTGGGACTTCGTGCGCGAGCGCGACCTCCAGGCCATCGGCTATCCCATCAGCCAGCGCTGGGCCAACGGCCCCTTCACGTTTCAGGCCTTTCAGAAGGTGATCCTGCAGTGGGACCCCGGCAAGTACCGGATGAACTACTACAACACCCTCGACGTGCTGGCCAACCGCTATCCGACTTTCGAGTTGCCCAACGTGCCCGCGCATCAAGTCCTCGCGGCCGACGAAGGCGCCGACTTCGCCACCATCACGCGGAACCACCTAGCGCTGCTGGAGCAGAACGCGGCGATCAAAGAGCGGTTCCTGAGTGAGCCGGACTGGCTGAACCTTTACGGGCTGCCGATCCGCTACGAGGAGCGCGAGGTCAACGGAAATCCACAAGGCCTACAGATGCTGCGGGCCCAGCGGACGGTGTTCGTGATCTGGAACGTGCCGGCGCCCGGGACGACGGTGGGCCGGGTGAACTTGCAGAACGTGCCGGACAAGGTGAAGCGGCTCAGCAACGTGATCATTCCGGATGGGTCCAAGGCTCCAATCTTCGCCTCCACCGGCACTGCGCCTGGGCCAACAGCGCAAGGCGACACCGGGATAGCCGCCGGGTCAGAGCCGCCGCCGTTCACCGGCATCAGCGTGGGCGGAAATCACGTCTGCGGCGTGCTGACGGACGGGGCCGTGGTCTGCTGGGGCTCGAACGATCATGGCGAGGCCACGCCGCCGGCCGGAGACTTCGCCGTCGTCAGCGCCGGAAACTCCCACACCTGTGGTGTAACGACTGATGGCGCCGTGTCGTGCTGGGGCCCAAATGAATCTGATTCTGGAGCCTATCGCGGCCAGGCCACGCCGCCGACCGGGTCCTTCAGCATCGTTAGCAGCGGGTATGCCCATAGCTGTGGCGTGCGGACGGACGAGACCGTGCGCTGCTGGGGTCGCAACGATTTCGACCAGGCGACGCCGCCCACCGGGTCCTTTACCACCGTAAGCGCCGCGGTAACTCACACTTGCGGCATTATGACTGATGGCTCCGTGGTCTGCTGGGGCGCCACTGAGGACTTGTCGGGGAACCCGCTGGGATGGGCCAGACCACCGGCCGGATCCTTCACCGCCGTCAGCGCCGCGTATCAGCACACCTGTGGAGTGACGACCGACCGGACCGTGGTCTGCTGGGGTGACAATTCCCATGGCCAAGCCACGCCGCCGACCGGATCCTTCACCGCCGTCAGCGCCGGATGGCGACACACCTGCGGCGTAGAGACCGATGGAACCGTCGTCTGCTGGGGTGACGATGCCCACGGCGTGGCCACGCCGCCAGCTGGATCCTTCATTGCCGTCAGCGCCGGGCCTTTCCAGACCTGCGGCGTGCAGACCGACAGGGCCGTGGTCTGTTGGGGTGACACTTCTAAGGGCCAAGCCCCGATATCTGCCGGGCCCTTCGCGACCCTCAGCGCCGGGGATGGGCACGTCTGCGCCGTACACACCGACAGTGCCGTGCGGTGCTGGGGCCTGAATTGGCACGGCCAGACCGCGCCGCCGCCCGGATCATTCGCCGCCCTTAGCGTCGGGCATGACCATACCTGCGGCGTAACGACCGATGGCTCCATGGTCTGCTGGGGCTCCAATGAAGACTTCGACGGGAACTATCGCGGCCAGGCCACACCGCCGCCCGGAAACTTCGCTGCCGTTGGCGCCGGGCAATACCACACCTGCGGCGTGCGGACCGACGGAGCCGTAGTCTGTTGGGGCAGCGACATCTATGGGGAGGCCACACCGCCGGCTGGATCGTTCACCACCGTTAGCGCCGGGACTGGCTTTACCTGCGGCGTGCGGACCGACGAGGTCGTGGTCTGCTGGGGCCTCGACCACAAGGGACAATCCTCAGCGCCAGCGGGATCATTTGTCGATGTCAGCGCCGGCTGGTGGCACGCCTGCGGCGTGCGGACCGGCGGGGCCGTGGTCTGCTGGGGCAGCGACAATGGTGGGGAGTCCACGCCGCCGACCGGTTCCTTTGTCAACGTCAGCGCCGGGGCGGACCACACGTGCGGTCTCCGGACCGACGGGGCCGTGGACTGCTGGGGGAGCGATGACAACGGGGAGTCCACACCACCGACCGGATCCTTCATCAATGTCGGCGCCGGGCTCAACTACACCTGCGGCATCCGGACCCACGGCTCCATAGCCTGCTGGGGAGGCGGAGGAACCGCCTTCGCCACTAGCAATCGCTGAGATAGCGCCTGGATGCGCCCGCCGTCGGGCGCCTGCCTGGCCCGAAATCGTGGCAATCGGGCGTTGTTCAGGGGCAACGACATTGGGACGGACAAGTTGCCAAGCGCATGCGCTCGTGTAGCAGGGTGACGGTCCCGCACAGGAGATGACAGCGCAGCAGCGAGAGTTCGCCCGACGCTCACCTCGCGCCAGAGCCGGTGATCCTGGTGCTGGCCGTATCCGTGGCCATCGGCCTGGTCTTCGGCATCTACCCCGCCAACCGCGCGGCAAGGCTGCGGCCGATCGAGGCGTTGCGTTACGAGTAGGGCGTCGTCCGACCCACCTAATGGTGGTGATGCCAGCCGCGGGCGACGGCGTTGATGACCTTGCCGCCCTTGACGACCTTGACGGGCACCAGGCGGCGCTCGCCGATGCGCGTTTCGCCGTGGGCGTCCTCGAATGTGTGGGCGCCGATCTCCTCACGGAACAGCGCCACGTCGGCGAAGGCACCGACGGCAAGGGTGCCGATCTGGCCGCGCATGCCCAGGATCTCGGCCGGCGTGACCGTGCAGCGCCGCAGGGCGTCGGACAGGGTCAGACCCAGGTGCAGGAACTTGCTGAGGGTGGTGGCCAGATCGTAGACCGGACCGTCGAAGTTGTAGGCGTGCAGATCGCTGCTGATGGTGTCGGGGACCAGCTCCTGCGCCAGCGCGGATTCCGCCACGCTCCACGAGAAGCTGCCCTGGCCATGCCCCACGTCGAGGCGGACGCCGCGACTCACGGCGGCGCGGACCGACGCGCGCACGCGGCCGTCGTCGTCCAGAATTCCTTCATCCAGGCCGTGGTAGCAGTGGGTCAGCAGGTCGCCATCCTTCATCTCGCGGAGGATGTCGTCCAGCGTGCAGACGGGCGCGTTGGGGTGGATCATGATGGGCAGCCCCACGGCATCCGCCGCCTCGCGGGCGCGGTGCAGCGCGGGCAAGGCGTTATTCCCCGCAAGGTTCTCGCTGAGGCGGGCCTTGACGCCCACGATCACGTCGCGGTGCCGCTCGCAGACCTCGATGGCCTTCTTGGGGTCGATGAGCCGCAGGTCTTCAAGCTCGCCGACGACCGGCGAGATCATGCCCGTCGATGAGATGTTGAGACAGGCCTTGATGCGGGTTTCCGAAACCTCGATCACGTAGCGTCTGAGGCCCTCGAAGGTGTCGGCGCCGGCCGACCCGGCGTCGAGTGCCGTGGTGACGCCGCTGGGCAAAACGTAGGTGTCGGCGTCGACGCCGTAGTGGCTCACGCCGTCGTAAACGTGCACGTGAACATCGACGAGTCCGGGCGTGACCAGCAGACCCGAGGCATCGAGAACGTGATGAGCCTCCGCCGGATCGATGTGCTCGGCGACGGCGCTCACTCGGCCGCCCGCGATCGCCACGTCGCGCCGGTCGTTGAGGCCCTGCGCGGGGTCGACGACGGTGCCACCGGATATCAGGAGGTCATACATCGCAAGTCCCTCCCCTGACAAGAGGCGTCATGATAGCCGTCCCGCGTGGACGGCTGTTCGCCGGCTCGCCGTGTACCCTCCGAATCGTGTCATTGCCAGAAAGGAATGCTCATGGCGATCCAGCGCATCAACCCGGCCAGCATGGCCGAGCCCATCGCCCCTTACACGCTCGTGGTTCGCAAGGACAACGTGGTGACGACCGCGGGCATGTTGGGGCTCGACGCCGACGGAAAGCTGGTGGGTGACGACATCACCTCGCAAACGCGGCAGACGCTCACCAACATCAAGACCGCCCTCGAGGCCGCCGGAGCGTCGCTCGACGACGTCGTGAAGGTGACGGTGTTCATCACCGACATCGGCAACTTCTCCGGCATGAACGCGGTCTACACCGAGGTCTTCGGGGACACCAAGCCGGCGCGGTCGACCGTGGGGGTGGAGCTGGCGCTCCCAGGCGCCCTGGTAGAGATCGAGGCGACGGCGGTGCTCGGCTAGCGGACGGGGGCTAGCCCCCGCGCCGGCCGATCCGCGCGGTGAGGCGCGCCGCCGGGCCACTGACAAGCGGCGCCAGACGGCGGCGGAAGCGGAGCACCACCAGCACGGCGAGAAATCCACCGACGGCGGCAGCCACGATGACCGCCACCGTCGGGTCTGCCAGCACGTTCGTCATGATGTGCTCGACCGTGTCGCCAAAAGCCCACCCGATGCCCATGTAGAGCAAGGTCCAGAGCGAGATGCCCGCGGCCACCGCAGGCACAAAGACGCGGAAGTCGCCGCGGGCGACCCCGGCCACGACAGGGATGATGATGCGAACGGCCGGAACGACGCGGCCGATGACGACCACCGGGAGGGCTCGACGCGCGAACCAGCGCTCGAGGCGCTCAAGGTGCGCTGGGCGTATCCGCAGGATTCGGCCGTAGCGATCGAGCAGCGGTCGGCCAATCCCGCGCGCGATCCAATACTGCACGCTCACGCCCACCGTGGCGGACGCCACCACGGTGCCCATGACGGCCCAGGGGTTGGCCTCGCCGCGATAGATCTGAAACCCCATGGTGACCACGACGATCTCAGCCGAGATCGGCAGTGGCAGGCCGACCGCCTCGAAGCCAACGGCGAGAGCGAGCACGAGGTACTGATGCTCTTCGAGCAAGGCCAGCAGCAGCTGGCCCTGGTCGGCTACCCACTCGGCCATCGACACCGCACGCTTGCTGGTCCTGCGGTCCACCACGGTAGCAACGACGGGCTCGGCGGTCCGTGGCGTTCCTTGGCAAAGGCGGTCCCGTTGACGCTGAGTCCGCTACTGGCCGACAATCGCCCCTCAGAGCGCGCCCGCACTGCCCGGACACTCGACGGAGGTTGCGATGGACGTTGGACTGTTCGCGATGCCCCTGCACCCGCCGGGGTCCAACGTCACCCAGACGCTGGACGACGATCTCGACATGCTCATCACGCTGGAGCAGCTGGGGTATAGCGAGGCCTGGATCGGGGAGCACTTCACGACCCAGTGGGAAAACATTCCCGCGCCGGATCTCTTCATCGCACACGCGCTGGCCAAAACGGAGCGCATGAAGTTCGGAACGGGCGTGACCTGCATGCCCAACCACGACCCATTCATGATCGCCCACCGGATTGCCCAACTCGACCACATGGCCAAGGGCCGCTTCATGTGGGGCGTGGGCTCCGGCGGCTTTCCGGGCGACTTCGAGGTGTTTGGCTTCGATCCGAAAACGGGCGACCACCGGACCATGACCCGCGAAGCGATCGAAACGGTGCTGCAGCTCTGGAACGATCCAAAGCCGGGCCGGTACAAGTCGAAGTACTGGGACTTCAACGTGCCCGAGCCGGACGACCTGATCGGACTGCGGGTTCACCTCAAGCCCTATCAGCAGCCGCATCCCCCGATTGGGGTCGCCGGCGTGTCGGAGAATTCCGGCACGCTGACGCTCGCCGGCGCCCGCGGCTGGATCCCGATGAGCATCAACCTGGTGCCGACACGAATCATCCAGACGCATTGGGAATCCGTGGAGGAGGGCGCGCGGGAGGCCGGCCGGGAGCCCGACCGGTCGCTATGGCGCATTGCGCGTGAGGTCTACGTGGCCGAAACCACGGAGCAGGCGCGGAAGGAGGCGCTGGAAGGCACGCTGGCGCGCGACTTCCGCGACTATTTCCTGCACGTGATGCCGAAGGTGCGCATGCTGGATTCGATGAAGATCGACCCCGACATGCCGGACTCCGACGTAACGGTTGAATACCTGGTCGACAACGTCTTCATCGTGGGGAGCCCCGACGACGTCACGGCCAAGCTGCAGCAGCTGCAAGACGACGTGGGCGGTTTCGGCGTGCTGCTGGCCATGGCGCACGAGTGGAAGCCGCGCGACCAGTGGGTGCGGTCGATGACACTGCTCGCCGACGAGGTGATGCCAAGGCTGAACGGGGCCGCGTAACACCGACCGGGTGCTCGGCGCTTAGTTGCTTGCCGCCGCCACGGGAAACTCATCCCACGTGCGGCCGTCGAGCGTGCGGCCGGTGCGGTGTTTGCGCACACCGCCCCACTGCTTGAAGAAGAACGGGACGGATGCGGCCACGCACTGATCGCGAACCGCACGCGCCCACTGCACGTCCATCAGCCGAGCGCCGGGTCCGCTCTCGCCTCCCACGATGACCCAGTCGATTGCGGCCAAGTCCAGCATTCCGACTGGCCCCACGAGCGGCTCGACCGACAAGAACCGCACAGCGGCCGGCACACCCCGCAAGTAGTCCGCACGCCAGGCGTATTCCCGGGATTCAACCGATACGCCCAGCCAGACATTGGGCGGCCACTGGAGATCTCCAGCAATCTTGGGCAACCGCCGAGCACGCTTCGTCAGAATCTGGAATTCGTGCCAGTGGGCGGCTGCCATCGTGTCAAAGACTGCGCGCACGAAGGTCGCCGGAACCGCCTCGTGGAACAAGTCGCTCATGCTGTTGACGAAGATGCGACGCGGCTGCCGCCACTTGAGCGGCTCGGACACCTTGTCCCAATGCAGCGTCGGCTCAAACCCGTTCGTATATCGGGGATTCCCCATCGCCTGCAGCCGCTTCGCCATTCGCTCGGCGTAGCAGTTGTCGCACCCCGGGCTCATGCGGGTGCATCCCGTAACCGGATTCCAAGTCGAATCAGTCCACTCAATGCGGCTTGCGCTACTCATCGAGATTCGCCTGCCGCATGCCAGTGAACACACTCTGGCCGACATGCACCTTCGCAAAGGCGTCTCTCATGATTCGGGGAGCGGCGTCGTGGTCGCTAGCAAAGACCAGATGATAGGCACGCTGACCACGCGTCACTTGGTCGCGACGAATCTCACAATCGATCACGTACGAATACCCGGCGTCATCCCGTAGTCGGCGCTTGTAGAGGTTCACCGCTGCTCTAATTGACTGTCCTGACTCCAAGCGACCTGCGCCTCGATCGTCGACGATATCGCGCCAAGCAGAACTCCCAAAGTAGCCGTTAAGGGTGTCTTCCATTTCTGGCGTGAGTGCTTGACTCGTCCAGAACAGCCTCAGGACCCCATCGCTGAAGTTAATGAGCTGCTCGGGCTTTCGTCTGCGCCGCCCACTGTTGGCCCTCGCAACAGCCTTGACATTGGACCATTTGAGCTCCATGCCCTCGGGGTCCTGCAGTACGAACACTGGCGTCAATGGTGGAATCTTGGCGATGATGTCCGGGGCGATCGAGTTGGCGTCCCCCACATGCGTCCGAAGAGCCGCACCGAGGCCGCGATCCTTCGCACGCTGCCTCAGGGCACTGACTCTGGCCTCCTGCAATTCAACGGCGTGGACGACGGAGGCCCCACTTCGAAGCCCGATCAAGGCTGATCCTTCGAAGTACCGCTGGGTGTCCCGAACTTGCACGAGGCCTGGTCCGGCAAACGTGTCCACAAACGCCCATCCCCCGAAGGGCTTGGCGCGCTTGCACGCAGCATCTAATGCTTCGAGGTAGTAGCGCACAGTCCCAAGTTTCTGCAACGTGTGCTGTCGGTAGTCCGAGACCGGCAGGCCATCGCCGCTGGCCTCATAGAGATGCGAGAACTCGTCCACGTACCTTCCTACCTGTCGTTCGCCTTTTGTACGGTATCATCGGGCCACTGCCGGTTCCACCATTACATCCGCACAGAGCTACTCGGCGATGACGTGCACGGCTTCGGGCGGAATATGGATGCGCCAGTCGCGGCGCGCGGGGACGTCGAGCACCTGGTAGGGATGCGCCGGGACGTCGATTTCGAGGTTCGGTGCAGCCGGCGCGGCGTCGTCGACCCGCACGACCAGCGTGTGCGAGAAGCCGAAGGCGGCCTCGTCGATGATGGTGACGCGGAAGCGATTCTTGCGATTGATTGAGGGACGGTCGGGCCGCTCGAGGATGATCTGCTCGGCGCGAATAGCTAGCTGGACGTGGTCCATCGCGGGGCGAGACTCCGCCTGTGCCGCCACCATGCCCAACGCCGTCGCGACGTGGACGTGGTCGCCGTCGCCGCCCACGATCCGCCCGGGCACGATGTTTTGCACGCCGAGCAGCTCGGCGGCGCGCGCCGTCGCGGGGCGGTGAAACACGTCGTTGCGAGGTCCCGCCTGGAGCACGCGACCACGATCGATGACCGCCAGCCGGTCTCCCACGTTGTAGGCCTCGGTGAGGTCATGCGTGACCATGACCACGCTGAGGTCCAGGCGTTGGGCGAGCTGCCGGAGCTCACGGCGGAGGGTCCGGCGAATGCTCGAGTCGACCGCCGCGAACGGCTCGTCCAGGAGCAGCACCCGCGGCTGACGCACGAGCGCGCGGGCGAGGGCCACACGCTGCGCCTGGCCACCCGAGATGCGCGCGGGGCGGCGGTCCAGCAGGTCTTGCAGGCCGAACATGCCCGCGATTTCCTCGACGCGCCCGCGGCGCTCGGCGCGGCTCAAGTAGCCAATGCCATAGGCAATGTTCTGCGCAACGGTCAAATGCGGGAATAGCGCATAGCTTTGCACCAGATAGCCCAGATTGCGCCGCTGCGGCGGCACGTTGATACCCGACGCGCTGTCGAATACGACCTGGTCGTGCAACTCGATCCGGCCTTCGCGGGGCGTGAGGAGCCCGGCGATGGCCTCGAGCGTCAGCGTCTTGCCGGCACCGGAGTGCCCGTAGAGCACGGTGATCTCGCGGTCCACCGTCAGGTCGACTGCGAGTTCGAAGCTTCCGACCGACGTCCTGATGTCCGCCCGAATCACAAGATGCGCCCCCCGAGCCGTGCCAGGGCCTTGAAGACCAGCAGCCCCGCAAAGGCCAGGACGATCAGGACGATGGCGATGGCCAGCGCGGCGTCGACGTCGGTCTCGATGGCTTCGAGGATGGCCAGCGGCATCGTCTGGGTGCGGCCGAATACGTTGCCGGCAAACATGATCGTGGCGCCGAACTCGCCCAGGGCGCGCGCCCAGCACATGACCGCGCCGCCGATCAGCGATGGCAACGCCAGTGGGACCGTCACTCGCCGGAAGGTGTGCCACCCGCTCGCGCCAAGGGTTGCGGAGACGGCTTCGAGCCGGCGATCGACGCCCTCGAAACCCGCGCGCGCGGCCCGAATGTAGAAAGGCACGGCGACAAAGAGCTGGGCGAGGACCACCGCGCCGGTGGTGAACGCCACGTCAACGCCGGCGGCGTCCAATGGGCCGCCGATCACTCCGTGACGCCCAAGCGCCACGAGCAGCGCCAGCCCTCCGACGACCGGCGGCAGCACCACGGGCAGATCGATCAGCGTGTCGACGATGCTTCGCCCGGGGAACGCATATCTCGCCAGCAAGTAGGCAGCCGGTGTTCCCAGGGCCACGGCAACGACGACGGCGATGCCCGAGGTCGCCAGCGAGAGCCACAGCGCGGTGGTGGCGACCGGGCTGCGCAGCGCGGCGAGCACGTCGCCCTCGATGAACCCGCGGGCAATCAGGGCCCCAACCGGGATGCCGATGAAGGCGACGAGGATCGCGGCGGATGCCGCGATGGCAAGCCTGCCCCAGGTCAGTGTTTGCGCGCGCCGCATTTTCTGAGTCAGTCCGCGGGCCTCACCGGGACGGCTGGAAGCCATGCGCCGCCAGGATGCGCTGGCCGGCCGGCGAATGCACGAAGTCGGCGAACGCCTGCGCAGCCGCGCGCCCGGCCGCGCGGGTCGTCACCGCAATGGGGTACGGCGCCGAGATCGTTGCCTCCGGCGGCAGCGGAATCTCTACCAGGGCGCCATCGGAAGCCAGGACATCGGTGCGATAGACAAATCCGGCGTCAACCACGCCCAACTCCAGCTTGGCCGCCACCAGGCGGACGCTCGTCTCAAATGAGACCACATTGTCGAGGACCGCTTGCGGAAACTCCCCGTGTCCAGTCGCCGCGGCATAGCGCTCGAGCGCCGCGCGCGCATACCGCCCAGCCGGTACGTCCGCGACCCCCATGACGAGCCGCACATCCGCAAGGGCCAGATCAGCGAGCTGCGCAATCCCGCGCGGATTGCTCACGGGCACGGCGAGCACCAGCGCATTTTGGGCAAACACCCGCGGCGAGGTCGCCAACAGTCCGGCCTCCGCCAGCTCGCGGGCGTGGACCTCGTCCGCCGAGGCGAAGACGTCGGCGGGCGCGCCGCGTTCGATCTGCGCCCGCAGCACCTGCGAGCCGGCGAAGTTGAGGAATATGCGTGCGTCTACAAGCGTCGTCTTAAACGCCTCGGTGATTTCCGCAAACGCATCGCGCAGCGAGGCCGCGGCGTAGACGGTGAGCTCGCCATCGTCGGCAGCGCCGCAGGCGCCGCCCAACAGCACCACAACCATGGCGGCCACGGCCGCGGCGCGCCATGCCCCCGGAAACGCCGGCCAGCGGCGGCAGCGAGTCGTCATGCTTGCTCTTTTGGAACCCAGGCACACGTATTGCTCGGGTGGTCACGCTACGATGCCACGAAAGCTGTTGCGGCCACCGGTTGATGCGCATGCAGAAAACCCAGCGCTACGACGTCGGCGGGATCGGCGTCGCACCTCATCCGCACTGGGAGCGCACCTGATGCTTAGCGGCCACGGCCCTGGCATCAATGCAAACGACGATCCGCGCTACGACATTGTGGTCATCGGGACCGGACCAGCCGGACGGCGCGCGTCGATTCAGGCGGCCAAGGGCGGCAAGCGCGTGGCCGCCATCGACCGCCAGCGCTACATCGGCGGCCAGGCCGTTCACCGCGGCACGATTCCATCCAAGACCCTGCGCGAGGCCGTGATTCACGTCACCGGCATCGGCCAGCGTTCGTTCTACGGCGAGTCCTACCGCGTGATGGCCGACGTCACCATGAGCGACCTGCTGCTGCGCACGGCACAGGTCGTCCAGGCCGAGGTGGACGTGGTCCGCGATGGGTTCTTGCGCAACGACGTCGACCTGCTCAACGGCGTCGCACATTTCGTTGACCCGCACATGATTGCGATCCTTACCGAGAGTTCCATCATCGAGGTCCGGGCCGAGAAGATCATCCTGGCCACCGGGTCGAATCCCGCCCGGCCGGCCCATATCCCGTTCGACCAGAAGCGCGTCGTCGACAGCGACGGGATCCTGGACCTGCCGGCGATTCCCAAGTCGTTGACCATCGTTGGCGGCGGCATCATCGGCACGGAGTACGCCAGCATCTTCGCCACGCTTGGCGTCGCCGTCACGCTGATCGACGGCCGCAAAGACCTGCTCGAGATCGTGGACGAGGAGATCGGCGAAGCGCTCAAGTACCGCATGCGCGAGGACGGCATCACCATGCGCCTGGGGCACAACGTGGAAACCGTGGAGTTCGATAGTCGCGGCCGTCCGGTCACAGTGCTCGAAACCGGCGCCCGAACCGTCAGCGACGTGGTGATGTACTCCATCGGGCGTCGGGGCGCTACCGGCTTGCTGAACCTGGACGCCGCGGGGTTGACCGCCGACGACCGCGGCCGGGTGAAGGTCAACAAGTTCTTTCAGACGGAGCTGGAGCACGTCTATGCCGTGGGCGACGTGATCGGGCAGCCCGCGCTGGCCTCCACCTCGGCGGAGCAGGGACGGCTGGCCGCCCGCCACGCCCTGGGCATGGACTGCCCCAACATCGACGACGAGCTGCCCATCGGCATCTACACGATTCCCGAGATCGCGCTGATCGGTAAGACCGAAGAGCAGCTCACCATCGAGGGCGCCGCCTACGAGAGCGGCGTGGCCCGCTACAAGGAGATTGCCCGCGGCGCGATCATCGGCGACGACTTCGGGATTCTGAAGCTGCTGTTCGATCCCAACACCCGCAAACTGCTGGGCGTCCATATCTTTGGCAACCAGGCCAGCGAGCTGCTGCACATCGGGCAGGCGGTCATGCAACTCGGCGGCACCATCGACTACTTCGTGGAGACGATCTTCAACTACCCCACGTTCGCCGAGGCATATAAGGTCGCCGGCCTCAACGGCGTCAACAAGCTGCTGCGCTAGACCGAGCGCCGCGTGCGGTAGTCGGTCACTTTGACATTGGGGCGCGGCATGGCCCCATCACCAGCGGACATCGTCGCGGCTCCCTCGGTTCGCCCGTCGGCGGGCCGCGGATGGATTCCCGCTTTCGGAGACCTTTGCGTGCCCCCTCCGTCATTCCCGCGAAGGCGGGAATCTAGTCGCCGCTGAACCTGTTGGCGCACGAGTAGGGGCGGTTCGCGAACCGCCCGCGCCTCTTTATTCAAAGGTCTCCTTTCGCGGGAATGACGGACTCAAAGTGGCCCAGCACCCCGCGTCCGGGCAGCCTCCAGTGGCACTATGGGTTGCCAAGCTCTCCGTCGAGGTCACCCTGCATGCCGGACCCGGCCAACGCCCCCGCCGCCGAACGCCGCCGCATTCTCACCGGGCTGCGGCCCTCGGGGCCCTCCCACGTGGGGCACTACGCCGGCGCCTTTTCCCAGTGGCTGGAGTTGCAGGACGAATACGAATCGTTCTTCCTGCTGGCGGACTACCAGGTCTCGGACTACGCCGACAACCTGCCCTGGATTCGCTGGGGGCTGTGGGAAGTGGCCCTGGACTGGCTTGGCGTGGGTCTGGACCCGGACCGATCGCATTTCGTGATCGAGAGCGGCGTGCCGGAGTTCGCTGAGCTCACTCTGCATCTGAGCTGGTTTCTCGGCCTGGGCCACCTGCAACGCAACCCCACGCTCAAGGCCGAGCTAGCGGACCTCGAAGCAACCACCAAGTCGGTGCCCGTGGCCTTTTTCAACTACCCGGTGATGCAGATCGCCAACATCCTCCTGCCGCTGGCTCACCTGGTGCCGGTTGGCGACGACCAGCTGCCGCACATCGAGATGACGCGCGACGTCGCCATGCGCTTCAACCGGCGCTTCGGGGACGTGTTCGTGGTTCCGGAGGGCCGCCTGGGCTCGGTGCCGCGTCTGGTCGGCATCGACGGCAAGGGCAAGATGGGCACGTCCGCCGGCAACGCAATCTTCCTGAAGGACTCGGAGGAAACCCTGCGCGCGAAGGTGCGCAGTATGTTCACCGACCCCAAGCGGCTGCGGGCCACCGATCCGGGAACCGTGGAGGGCAACCCCGTGTTCATGTATCACGACGCCTTTAACCCGGACACGGCCGAGGTGGACGACCTGAAAGCCCGCTATCGCACCGGCCGGGTGGGAGACGTTGAGGTCAAGGACCGGCTGTTCAACGCCATGAACGCCTTTTTGACGCCGATTCGCGACCGCCGAGCCGCTTGGGCGGCACGCCCGGACGACGTGCGGGACGTGCTGGCGGCCGGCACAGCCGTGACCAAGCGACGCGGCGAGGCGTTGCTGGAGCAGGTCCGCACGGCGCTCAGTCTGGACTACTTGCAGGACGGTCCCCCGGCGCCACCGGAGGGCGCGCCATAGGGGCATGCCGGGTCGCCGCGGTGCGGCCGGCGCGGATGCGCCGGGCAGAGGCATCGGCCGGCTTGACCGGATGGTGTGCTGATGTCTGACCAGCGGAAGGCCAGGGCCCGCATCCGCCTGGTGGCGCTGGCGGTGATTCGCGACGGATCGCGGCTGCTTGTGCGGCGGTACAAGACGCCCAATGGCGATCGCTACTACCGTCCGCTGGGCGGCGCGGTGGAGTTTGGGGAACGCGCGGCGCAAGCCGTGAAGCGGGAGATTCTGGAGGAAATTGAGGTGGAGATCGAGCAGGTCCGCCATCTGGCCACGCTCGAGGACCTGTTCGAACGGAACGGCCAGCCCGCGCATCAAATCGTGTTTCTCTTCGACGCCGACTTCGTGGACCGGTCGCACTATGCCGCCGAGCTGATCATTGGCACAGAGTCCAGCGGCAAACGCATCGAAGCCGTTTGGCTCGATGTCTCTCAGCCGCTCGACGGGCCCCTGTATCCCGCGGGCCTGGTCGAGTTGCTGACAGCCGCACCACAGGTCAACTGCACTAGTGGCTTCTCCGGGAAATCAGCACTACCCCCCAGACAAATGCCGCAAACCGTTGATTCCTCGGCGCCCGAGGGTGCACATATGTCTGACCGGAGGCCTTCCAGGGGCCGCATCCGCCTGCTGGCGCTGGCGGTGATTCGCGACGGTCCGCGTCTCCTGGTGCAGAAGTACAAAATGCAAAATGGCGACCACTTCTACCGTCCGCTGGGCGGCGCGGTCGAGTTCGGGGAACGCTCGGCACAGACCGTGCAGCGCGAAATTCGCGAGGAAATCGGCGCGGAGATCGAGCACGTGCGCTATCTGGCGACCCTCGAGAACATCTTCAGGCGGGAACGCCAGCCCGCGCATTGGATTGCATTGCACTGTGCGGCTGCGTTCGTGGACCGGTCGCTTTACGGCACCGAGCGGATCATTGGGATCGAGGCAAGCGGCAAGCCCATCGAAGCCGTTTGGCTCGACGTCTCCCAGCCGCTCGACGGCCCGCTGTATCCCCAGGGCCTGCTCGAACTGCTGACGGCCGCGTGATGGCGCAGAGCGAGCCGGGAAGGCTCCGCGAGGCCTTGAGACTAGCGGTCTCCGGTTACGGCCCGACGGTCGCTCGCACCGGCGCCGCGTCGCGCCATCGAGCGGTGGGGCATCGGGTAATCTCTTAGGCGCCATTCGCGCGCCGCGGCAACGGCGGCGTGCCTCATCCGCCGCGTGACCGGCGCACCCGGGGCAGTCTGACGATGCCCCTCCCCTGGCCTCGACTCCCAAGGAGCAGCGATTGATGGCGCACACCAACGGCACCCAGAACGTCACCGCCCGCACGAGTGCGGCTCAGTCGGTGGCCATCGACCACACGGTTGAAGTGCCCGCCTATGACCGCGATCGGATCGAAGACGTTGGGTTCATGACCGCGATGACCCTGGTGCTGCTGGGCAACTACGCCCAAACCGGGCACTTCGGCGGTCCGCTGGCCTACACGCCCTACAACGTGGCCCTGCATCTCGGCGGCCCCGAGAACGGCGCGATGCGGTTCGACTATCGCCGGCCCAAGCACCCGTTTTGCGACCGCTTCATGCTGGCCGGCGGACACAACATCCCCACGGCCTACGCCCTCTGGATGATCATGGGCGAGGCCATGGCCCTGAAGCACGCCGCGACGGGCGATGACCGCTACGCCGTCGATCCCAACGTGGGCATGCTGCCGATCGACGCGCTGGGATTTCGGCGTGGGCGCGGCGCCCTGGCGACGCTGCTGCAGGACAATGGGCTGGACGACGACCCCCTGTTCGCCCAGGCCAAGATCCGCGGCATCCGCTCGCTGGCCGGGCACGCCGAGACCACCGACCTGACCAACGACGTCAACGGCGGGCCGTCGGGCATCGGGGTCGCGACGGCAGCCGGCAAGGCGTCCTTCTGGAACTTCGTTGGCGCTGATGATTCGCTCAAGGTCATCGCCCTCGAAGGCGAGTTCGCCATGACCGAGGGGCATGCACAGGAACTGAAGACCCAGGCGCTGGCGCAGCAGGTTGGCAAGCGGCTGCGCGTCTTGCTCTCGTACAACAACGCCGGTATCGACGATTCGCTCGTCGGCGGCGTCATCGCTCCGCAGCTCGCCAAGGGCTACGTGATCGAGGACCAGTGGACGTCGTACGGCTGGAACGTGATCTCGCTCGAGGACGGCAACGACTACGACCAAGTCCTGGCCGCCTTGCGGGCAATGGAGGACTGGGATCCGAACGATCGCCGGCCGATCATCGTCGTCGGACAGACGACCAAGGGATGGTGGCCGGCCGCCGATAACGGGCACGTTCCCGGCTTTGGCGACCAGCTCGTCGGGTATCACAGCCACCCCTACGAGTTGAAGATGAACGAGCCCTACTTCGTGGCGCTGGCCGAGACCTTCGAACGGCGCTATGGCGTGGAGTTCGACGGCATCCGCGAAGGCCCCGTGTCCGACGAGCGGGAACGCCTGATTCAGTTCAAGACCAACATCGACGTTGCCATGTCCGTGCTGAACCAGAACGGATTGGGCGACTGGCTGGCGGATCGGCTGGTCGAGCTTGGCGACTCGCTGAACGACACCCTGCCGCTGCGCATCGACCCCACCGTCGATCCGTTTATGGACGAGCGGCTGCGCCCGCAGAACATTCCGCTGGAGCCGCAGATGGTTGAGGTCACCAACGAGATCACCGGTGAAACAACGTCGGTGGACATCGCGCTGGCCAAGAAACCGGGCGAGGTCGCCGGAACGCGGCGCGCAATCTCCGAGTTGATCAAGTGGGTCAACTACGTCACGGACAACCGCTTCATCACCTTGGCGGCCGACTTGTCCAGCTCGATCAACGTCGAAAAGGGTGCGATGTGGGGGCACTACGACCCGGTGGACAATCCGCTAGGCACGCGCATGAAGGCGCCGATCGAGGAAGCCGGGAACGCCTCGTCGGCCATTGGGCTGGTGAGCCAGTCGGCGTCGCTCGACCCCGACCGGCACGCCGGCGTCTGGGCCCTGAGCGGCACCTACGGCGCGTTCACGCCGCTGATGTATCTGCCCGCCCGTGTCTGGAGCCAGCAGAACCAGGACAGCCCGTTTCGCATGGGCGTGCTGCACATCCTGGCCGGTCACTCCGGTCCGGAGACCGCGGCGGACGCGCGCACGCACTTCGGCATCTTTGCGCCGCAGGTGTGGAAGCTGTTCCCACGCGACCAGGCCATCAACCTGAGCTTCTGGGACTACAACGACGTGGCGCCCGGCTACTTCGCGGCGGCGGAGATTGCGGCCCGCGATCCCAAGGTCGGGTTGATCACCATCGAGGTGGCGCGGCCGGACTTTCCGGTCGCCGACCGCGCGGCTTTCGCCGACTCCGATCCGCTGGCCGCGGCCAAGGGCTTGTATCTGATCCGCGATTGGGACGCCGGCAGCCCGCCGCAGGGCACGGTGTTGGTGCAGGGTTCGAACTCGACGGTCAACCTGATGCGGGTCTTGCCGAACCTCGAAGAGGCCGGCGTGAACGTGCGCGTGATCGCCGTGGTCAGCGAGGAACTCTTCGAGCGACAGCCACAGGCCTACCGCGACCACCTGGTACCGCCCGGAGCGCGCTACGACGCGATGGTGGTTTCCACGGGCACGCGGCGTGTGCCGCCGGTGCGCGACCTGGGACCGCTGACCGACGAGTACTCGCTGTGGTCCGACTGGGACAACCAGTGGCTGACCGGGGGAACCGAGCCGGACGTGATCGCCGAGGCGCAGCTTGACGCCGATTCAATCTACGCCGGCATCCTGCGGTTCGCCGAGGCCCGATCTTCGCGGCTCGCGCGCCAGCGGGAACTGTTGGCGGCGCTGTAGACGCGGGGAGCGCGCGCTAGACGGACGCGGGAAACGTCAGCTGCAGGCCGTCGGCGCCGCCGATGACGCAGCCGTCGAAGACGGTGCGCGCCTCGGCCACCATCGCGTCCATATACGACGGGTCGTCGGCTTCCTCGGCCACGTGAACGAGGACCAGCCGCTTGACGCCCGCCGCGGCGGCAATCTCGCCGGCGCCGCGAGCCGTGGTGCACGCGGTGTAGATGTCGGGCCAGCGCTCGCGCGCCGCATCGACATGCATGGCCATGTGGACGAGCGTATGTGCCCCGCGCGCCAGCTCGACCACCTCAGGCAGCGGTCGCGTATCGCCCGAGATCACGACCGACCCAGCCTCGGCGTCAAGCCGGTAGGCCAGTGACCGCAGATACGGCTGCGCGTGCTGCGCATGCCCAACGCGAACCGTCCACCCATCGGCGGTGACGACGTCCCCGATCTCAAGCTCTCGGACCTGAATCCTCGGGCGTAGTCGCGGCAGCAGACCGCCGCGGTTGCGGAACGCTTGCAGGCTCATGGGGTGGTTGGTGCGCGCGACGAGATCGGGGCCGAAGGCGCCGTCATGGCCGAACAGCCGCTCGGTCGTGCGACGCAGCGGCCGCGGCCCGTAGACCTTGAGATCGTCCCCGCGCCCGGCGCCCTGGTCCCAGCGCGACAGCGCGAAGTGGGGGTAGTCGGTGGTGTGGTCGAAGTGCAGGTGGGTAAAGAACACATGCCCGATGCTGAGCAGATCGATGCCGGCGGCGGCTAGATTTCGGGTCGCGCCGGGGCCGAGGTCGAAGACCAGGCCCGCGCCGCCCACGGCGACGTACGTCGACGATCCGCCGCGATGTGGACGCGGGTCGGGAGTCCCGGTGCCCAACAGCACCATTCGCAGCGGTTGGCTCATGCGCCGGGCCTTTCGCACAATGCGGACGCTTCGTGTGCGCCGGGGACTCTGCCCGCATGTCTGACTGGGATGTCATCGTAGTAGGCGTAGGCGCCATGGGTAGCTCTGCCGCGTTCCATTTGGCGCGCCGGGGCGTGCGGGTGCTGGCGCTCGAACAGTTCGAGCTCGCCCACGACCAGGGCAGCTCCCACGGGTACACGCGCATCATGCGGCACGCGTACTACAACGCGCCGGGGTACGTGCCGCTCGTGCAGCGAGCGCAGACGCTGTGGCGCGAGCTTGAGGGCATTAGCGGCGAGACGCTCTTCATCCACACGGGCGGCCTGTCGTTGGGACGGCCGGACGCGCTCGTCGTACACGGGGCTCTGATGGCCGCCCAGCGCTTTGGGCTGGCGCACGAGGTGCTCGACGCCGCCGGCGTCCAGCGAAAGTTTCCCGCCATTCGCCTCTCGGACGACATGATCGGCGTGCACGACCAGTCGGCCGGGTTCTTGCTTCCCGAGCGGGCGATCCTGGCGCACGCGGACGCGGCGCGCGCCCGCGGGGCGGAGGTGCGCACGCAAGAGACCATAACCGGCTGGCAGGCGACGTCCGAAGGCGTTGAGGTTCACACGCAGCACGGCGTCTACCGAGCCGATCGGCTCGTGCTCACAGCCGGGCGTGGATGGCGGAGTTGCTGGCGGACCTGAACCTGCCGCTGGCGGTTACTCGCCAGGTCGTCGGATGGTTCGAGGCCGATACGCCCGCGCTGTGCGAGCCGGAGCGATTGCCGGTGTGGCTGCTGCAACCTCCCGGCGACGAAGAGTATTTCTATGGGCTGCCGCGATTCGGTCCGCCCGGTCTCAAGCTCGGCCGCATGCACCACTTGCAGCCTGCGGTAACACCGGCTGCGCTGCAGCGGACGGCGGACGAATCCGACGAGGCGCTGTTGCGCAGCTGCCTGGCGCCCTACTTTCCGGGAGCCAACGGCCGCGCGCTGACCCTGATGACCTGCATGTTCACCACCACGCCGGACGGTCACTTCATCATCGACGCGCATCCGCGGCACCCGAACGTCACGCTGGTTTCCGCGTGCTCCGGGCACGGGTTCAAGTTCGCGTCCGTCGTTGGCGAGATCGCGGCTGAGTTGGCACTCGATGGCCAATCCCAGCACGACGTCGAGATGTTTCGCCTGGGCCGCTTCGAGAACGGCGCGCCTGGATAGGCGCTAGACCGGCCACACCAGCGGCACGACGATCAGCGACGTGATGAGGATCAAGAGCGTCAGCGGCGCGCCCACGCGCAGGAAGTCCGTGAACCGGTAGCCGCCGGCGTTGTAGACGAGCAGGTTGGCCTGGTGACCGATGGGCGTGAGGAAGGCCGTCGAGGCCGATATCGCCACCATCATGAGGGCCGGCTGCGCGGCGATGCCGGCGCTCGCGGCGATCTGCAGCGCCAAAGGAGCGATGAGCACAACGGCGGCGGCATTCGACATCAGCTGCGTCAGCAGCGCCGTGGCAACGAACAGCCCGGCGAGCACCGCCAACGGTCCGAGGGGGCTCACATACTCGTTGGCCCACTGGGCCGCGAGATCGGCAAGGCCCGTGGTCGTGATCGCGTCGCCCAGCGGGATGAGCGTGCCGATGAGAATGATCGTGCGCCACTCGACGGCCGCGTAGATACGGTCATAGGGCAACACGCGGAAGATGAGCATGAGGATCACGCCGGCGGCGGCCGTTACGGCAATCGGCGCGATGTCCGCGGCAGCCAGCGCCACGACGGCGCCAAGAATGAACACCGCGACGGCCATGCTCGGGCGGACCGGATACCTTGCCGGCCGGCGGCCGATGAGGATGAATTCGCCTGAGCGGGCCAAGGTGCTCACGCGGTCGGCAGGCACTCGAGCCACCAGCACGTCGCCCGCCTGAATCCGCACATTGACGATCGAGCGGCTCAATCGCTGCCCCTGGCGCCAAATGCCCAGCACAACACCGCCGAATCGCCCTCTGAAATTCATCTGCACGATCGTCTGGCGCCCAAACCGAAAGGCCGGTCCGGCGACCAGCTCGACCACGGCAGTGCCCTCGCTGACATCGTCAACGGTTTGCGCCGCGCGCTCGCCGGCGAAGCGCAAGCGCTCGGACTGCACAAGACGGGTGACCGCCTCAAGCTCGCCTTCCACGATCAGCTTGTCGCCCGCATAGATCGCGTCCGACGGCCCCGGAAACCTGTTCCTGACACCCAGGTGAGTGATCTCGGCCACGGCGGTTTCGAAGCGAGGCCGCCAGCGCAGCTGCGCCAGCGTCCGCCCGGCGAGCGCCGAGTCCCCCGGCACCTCGAGCTCAGCCATGAACTCGCGCGTCTGGTGGATCTCGCGGTCGATGTCCGGGCCCTCGCGCGCGGGAATGAGCCGCGGACCGGCAATCAACAGGTAGAGCAGCCCAACTGCCAGGACGGCCAGGCCGGTCGGCGCGTAGTCGAACATCTCGAAGGGCGTCTCGCCGGCACGGGCCAGCGCTTCGCTCACGAGCAAGTTCGGCGGCGTGCCGATGAGCGTGACCAGTCCGCCCAGCAAGGACCCGAACGAGACCGGGATGAGGAGCTTGGAGGGCACGGTCTTGGCGCCAAGCGCGAGCGTCGTGGCCGCGGGGATGAGAATGACGGTGGCGGCAATGTTATTCATAAACGCCGACATCACGCCCACGATGAGCACCAGCAGCGCCAGGCGCAGGCGAAATCGGCCGCCAACGCGCGCGATGCCTGACGCGATCGCGTCAGGCACGCGGGCCTCCACCAGACCCGCGCTCAGGACAAACATGGCCGCGACCGTGATCACCGCGGGGCTGCCGAACCCGCTGAACACTCGATCCGGCGTCACCAGGCCGGCGAAGGCCACGGCGAGCAACGCCAGAACGCCAACCAAGTCCGGGCGGACGCGCTCGCTGGCAAAGAGCACCAGAGCGCCGCCCAGCACGCCGATCAGAATCCAGCCGTCGGTTGTCATCGCGCCATTATCGTCGTGCCGCCGAAAGGCAATGGGATAGGCTAGCGCCCAAGCGTCGCTGACCGCCGCCGCGGTCGTGAGGAGAAGTGGCAATGGCCGAGAAAGGCGTGGCCGCCGCGTTCCTGGGTTCGGGCAAGCCCTTCGAGCTGCGCGAGTTTGACGTCCCCGATCCAGAGCCGGGCGCGGCCGTCATCAAGATGAATCTGGCGAACATTTGTGGCTCGGACATGCACTACTGGCGCGGCGAGATGGACATGGTCAAGATGGGTCGCCCGATGCCGGCGTCCCTTGGCCACGAAGGCACGGGCGAGATCTTCCGGCTGGGAGCCGGCGTGACCAGCGACACCATGGGTGTGCCCCTCGAAGAAGGGGACCGCGTCGTCTTCTCATATCTCTACCCCGACCTGCAGTGTCCAACCTGTCTCAAAGGTCACACCTACGCCTGTCCCACGCGGCAGCATGACCGCCTGGGCGGGCTGGAGGAGTGGCCGCACTTCCGCGGAACGTTCGCCCAGTACTACTACCTGCATCCAAAGCACACGATGTACAAGGCGCCGGACCACCTCAGCGACGACATGACGTCCGGGCTGAATTGCGCCTTGGTCCAGGTCATCTCGGGGCTGCGACGCGCCGACCTGACGTTCAACGAGACCGTGGCCATCCAGGGGGCTGGGGGACTTGGCGTGTACGCGGCCGCGGTCGCCAAGGCGCACGGGGCCTCGAAGGTCATCGCCATCGACGGCGTGGATGAGCGCATCGATCTGATTCGAGCCTTCGGCGCCGATGAGATCGTGGATATGCGCGAGTTCGAGACGCCCGCGCAGCGCGTGGACCGCGTGCGCGAGCTGACGGATGGTCTGGGCGCCGACGTGACCCTTGAGCTGGTGGGGCACCCCGGGGTGGTCACCGAGGGGCTGCAAATGACCGCGCCGGGTGGGCGGTACGTCGAGATCGGCAACATCAATGTCGGGTGGCACGCCGAGTTCGATCCGTCATGGATCGTGTTCCGCAGCATCTCGATCATCGGCGTGGCGCACTACACCGCGCAGGACCTGCGGCACGCTCTGGATTTCCTGGGGGACAATGTGTCGCGGTTGCCCTTCGACCGCGTGCTGTCGCACCACTTTCCGCTTACCGACATCAACGAGGCATTTGCTCAGCAAGACTCCGGACACATCACGCGTGGTGCGTTAGTGCCTCACGGCTAGCACAACCACGGTTCGCCTTAGCTAATATTCAGCATTAGCCGAGGCTTGTTCGTGAGGATGCACGGATGACGCTAGGGGCCGAGCCGATCGCCCTGCGTTGTGACGGCCTGAGCAAGAGCTTTGGCACCGCCACGGCCGTGGATGACGCGTCGTTCCACGTGACGGCCGGGAGCATCCTGGCGCTGCTGGGGCCGAGCGGATGCGGGAAGACGACGACGCTGCGCCTCATCGCGGGACTGGACCGGCCCGATGGCGGGACCATTGTGCTCGGCGGTTCCGTGGTTCAGGGCCCCGACGTGAGCGTGCCGCCCGAGCGGCGGCGCGTCGGCCTCGTGTTCCAGGACTACGCGCTGTTTCCCCACCTCGACGTGCGGGCAAACGTGGCGTTTGGCTTGTCGCGACGGAACGGTCGTGCCAGCAGGGTTGCCGCCACGCTGGAGTTGGTCGGCCTGGCGGAGCTGGCCTCACGCATGCCGCACGAGCTCTCGGGCGGGCAGCAACAACGGGTGGCCTTGGCCCGCGCGCTGGCGCCGGAGCCGCGAGTCGTGCTGCTGGACGAGCCGTTCTCGAACCTCGACGCGGCGCTGCGCCAGGACCTGCGGACCGACGTGCGCCGCGTTCTGCGCGAATCCGGCACGACCGCCGTATTCGTGACCCACGACCAGGAGGAGGCCCTGAGTCTGGCCGATCAGGTGGCCGTGATGATCGATGGCCGGGTACTCCAGGTCGCGCCGCCGCACGAAATCTATCGCCAGCCGGTAAACCGAGCCGTGGCGGACTTCATCGGCCAGTTCAACGTCATCGAGGGCGCGGGCATCGGCCGAGCGGTGGTCTGCGACCTCGGCACGGTGACGATTCCAGAGCCCATGATCGGAACCGTCGATCTCTACGTGCGGCCGGAGGCCTTGCAGATATCCGAAGATCCGAGCGGGCAGGGAGCGATCGAAGCGCGCCGGTTTTTCGGGCACGACCAGCTCGTACGGGTGCGCTTTGACTCGGGCCTGGTCGTCGAGTGCCGGGCCGGCCCGACCTTTCTCGCCCCGCTCGGGACCCGCGCGAGGGTCCAGCTTGACGGCGACGTGCTGGCCTTCCTACGCGCCGGGGTGGCGCCGCGCCGGCGCCCAGGCGCGGCCTTCGCGCCTCCCGCCGCTCGCGGCCGCCCGGCCTGAAGCCCTGCGCCGCGCATCTCGCGCGGCGCCGCCCGGCTCGGCTCTCGTGGCAGAATGGGTATATATGGCGCTGACGAGCAAGTCTGAAGACTATTTGCTGGCGATCTATGGGCTGCGCGCCGAGGGCGGACCCGTCATCGCCGCTCGTCTGGCGGAGCGCCTGAACGTGTCCGCACCGACGGTCTCGGCATCGCTCGACCGGCTGGTGCGCGACGGTCACGTCTGGATCGCTCCACAGCGTGAGGTATACCTGACCCTTGGCGGCGAGCGCACCGCCGAGCAGCTTGCGCGCCGTCACCGCCTCATCGAGCACTGGCTCATCAAGACGCTGGGCCTCGGCTGGGCCGAGGTGCACCACGAGGCCGACCGCCTGGAGCACGCGATCTCGCCGGACCTCACGGATCGCATCTCGGAGGCGCTGGGGAACCCGCCCACATGCCCGCATGGCTTGCCCATTCCGGGCAACTACCCCGAGACCGACGTGGGCAACCTCTTCAAGCTGTCAGCCGCCGAGGTCGGGTCCAAGGTGCGCGTGGTTCGCCTCTCCGAGCCCGCGGAAGACGACAGCGCGTTGCTGCACTATTTTGAGGAGAAGCAGCTCGTCCCGGGACGCGTGATCGAGGTCGCCGAGCGCACGCCGGCCGGGCATATCGTGGTTCACGTCGACGACCTGATGGCCGTGGTTGACGATACCGTCGCCGAGAATCTCTGGGTGATCGCGGCGTAGCCGTCCGTCGCATACCGCCAGCCCCATGACCACCAGACCTTTGCCGCACGCTCCGGCGCCGCGCCTGCGTCCGTGCGTGCGCGGATGGTGTAGCGCATGACAAGCAAGGTCCGCCCGAGCCGAGTGTTTACCGTACGGCCGGCGCTTCCACCGCGGCTCGAACGGCTGCGCGACCTGGCCTACAACGTGTGGTGGACCTGGACGCCCGCGGCGCAGGAACTCTTCCGGCGCATCGATGCCCAAATCTGGCACGCCTCACAGGGCAATCCGGTTGCCGTGCTGACCCAGGCCGCCCCCGGTCAGCTCCAGGTGCTGGCCGAGGACCCGGTATTTGTCGCGGATCTCGACCGCGTGGCGGAAGACTACGACCAGTATCTGACCCGTCCAACGTGGTTCGAGCAGACGCACGGCCATCTTGAGGGCCTGCGCGTGGCCTACGTGTCCATGGAGTTCGGCGTGGCGGAATCGGTGCCGCTCTATTCCGGCGGCCTGGGCGTGCTCGCGGGCGATCAGCTCAAGGCCGCCAGCGATCTCGGGGTGCCCCTGGTCGGCGTCGGGATGCTGTACCGGCAGGGATACTTCCGGCAGTCGATCGACTCCGCCGGCGCCCAGCGCGAGCAGTTTCCCGACAACGACGTGCAGGTCCTGCCGGTGATTGCGGTGCGGTCAGCCGACGGGGGGCCGGCGACGATCCGGGTGCCGATTGACGGCCATGAGATCGTCGTGCGGCTGTGGCGCATGGACGTCGGCCGCGTGCCGCTCATCCTTCTCGATGCCAACACGCCGGAGAACAGCCCCGCGGACGGCGAGCTCACATCCCGCCTGTACATCGGCGACAGCGACATTCGCATTCGGCAGGAGCTCCTGCTCGGTGTCGGCGGCATGCGCGCGCTGGCCGAGCTCGATCTCACTCCGACCGTCGCCCACCTGAACGAAGGCCACAGCGCGTTTCTCATCCTCGAGCGCTTCCAGTCGCTCCGCCAGAAAACGGGCCTCGGCGAGGCTGCGGCCATGCAGATTGTGCGCGCGACAAATGTCTTCACCACGCACACGCCGGTGGCGGCGGGGCACGACGAGTTCTCGGCGGACCAGGTGCGGCGCCACGCGGGCGCCTACTTGGAGGCGTCAAGCATCGACGTCGCGCACGCGCTTACCCTGGGCCGGGTTGACGGCGCCAACGACGACGAACCCTTTGGCATCACCGTCCTGGCGATGCGAGGCGCCGCCTGGCGGAACGGCGTGAGCGCGCTTCACGGCACTGTGAGCCGCCAGATGTGGCAGCGGCTGTGGCCCGGCGTCCCGGTCAGCGAGGTTCCGATCGGACATGTGACGAACGGCGTTCACCTGCGCACGTGGGTATCACGCGAGCTCAACAGCCTGCTGCAGCGCTACATGGGGCGGCACTGGGCCGAGCGAACCGATCCGCGGGGCATCCACGAAGGATTGGCGGCAATCCCCGACGACGAGCTTTGGCGCGTCCACACGCAGCGCCGCGAGCGTCTGGTGGCCAACGTGCGCCGCCGCCTGCGCGCGCAAGCGGAACACCGCGGGGCCGCCGCGCATGAGCTGGCACAGGCATCCGCCGCCCTCCACAGCGACGTGCTCACGGTCGGATTCGCACGCCGATTCGCGCTCTACAAGCGTCCGACGCTGCTGCTGCACGACGTGGAACGGCTCAAGGCGATCGTCTCGGACTCGCACCGGCCGGTGCAGATCATCTTCGCGGGCAAGGCCCATCCCAACGACGAGCTCGCCAAGGAGTTGCTGCGGGAGATTACGGCGATCAGCCGCGACCCCGCGTTCGAGGGGCGGCTGGTGTTCGTTGAGGACTACGACATGGGGCTGGCGCGGGACCTGGTCCAGGGCTGTGACGTCTGGCTCAACCTGCCGGTCCCTCCGCAGGAGGCCAGCGGGACGAGCGGCATGAAGGCCGCGGCCAATGGGGTGCTCAACGCGAGCGTCCTCGATGGCTGGTGGGATGAGGCGTACACCACCGAAGCAGGCTGGGCCATTGGTCGGCCGGACGTCGATGGCGAGCGTCAGCGGGACGCGAGCGACGCCGGGGCGATCTACGACCTCCTGGAGCACACGGTGGCTCCCTTGTTCTACGACGTCGGCGCCGGGGAAATACCGACCGCATGGGTTCGAAAGGCACGGCACTCGATGGCCCTGGCGTTAACGGGCTACAGCGCGAACCGCATGGTGCAGGATTATGTTAAGTCGTTCTACGGTCCCGCACACCTGCTCGGGCAGCGTCTGAGCGAGCATCACGGCGGCGCGGCCACCGACCTCGCCCACTGGCTCGACCATGTGATGGCGCAGTGGCCCCATGTCCACATCACCGATGTTCACGCCGACGGCCCCGGACAGGTTGACGCGGGCATGGTCGTGCCGGTGCGCACCCGCGTTGCACTGGCCGGATTGAGCCCGGACGACGTAACCGTCGAGGTGTTTGTCGGAAACGTTGACCACGAGGGCACTCTGATCAGCGGTCGCGCCGAGGTCGCGGAGCATGCCGGCGCGGAGGCGGACGGCGTCCACTGGTTCGCGGGACGCGCGGTCCTGTCCCAAAGCGGGCGCGTGGGGATCGCCGTGCGCGTGGTCCCGCGCCACGCGCTGCTGGCAGGCCCCTTCGACGCCGGGTTGATTCGCTGGAGCGAGGCGGCCGAGGCGGCCTGATGTGCGGTTCCCGCGCCGGAGCAACTCTTTGTGAGTGACCGTCCAAGCGTCTACTCTGAGGTAGGGTTGCGACCGGCAATTCGGCCGAGCAACTCTTGCGCCGACAGAGGAGGACTCCGCCGTCGATGACGTACGTAATTGCCGAGCCTTGCATCGGGACGAAGGACGCTTCGTGCGTGGACGTTTGCCCCGTCGATTGCATCCATCCGGGACCAGACTCGCCCGAGCATGAGGCGGCCGAGATGCTCTACATCGACCCCATCGAATGCATCGACTGCGGCGCCTGCGAGCCCGTGTGCCCAGTGACCGCTATCTTTCCGGACTTTGACGTGCCGGACGAGTGGGCGCACTACACCGAGATCAACGCGGACTACTTCGCGTAGGCGCGCGCTCGGCCGCTACGCGTCGCCCTTGTGCATGGACGCCAGCGCCTCATAAGCCGGACGAGGCGTCCCGTCGGCATTCAGCACGCCGAAGGGGAATTTCTCGTCCTCCGGGCCGACGACGGATCGAAAGTTGAGATTCCAGATGAACGCGTGCGTGATGTAGTCGTATTCCTCCCGCACGAGCCGGAGGGCGTCGGTGACAAACTCCGCCTGATCGGCCTCGGAATTGTCGACACCGTAGCCGTACGCCGGGTCCTGATTGGCGGTTGACCAGCCCATTTCGGTGATCCAGATGGGCTTGGCGCCGTCACCGAAGGCCTCCATGACCTCGCGATGCTGGATGAAGCGCTGAAAGTAGAAGCTGGCGTGTCCATTCCAGCCCTCGCCGCGCGGCGAGCCGATCTCCTGGCGCGGAGCGTTGTTGAATCCACCCGGGTGCACGCCCCACGCGTCGAATCCGTCGCGGACGATCCCGCCCTCGTACTCATACATGCGGCGGAGGAACGTCACATCGTCCACCGCCTGCACCTGCTGGTCGGGAATGTCGACGTCACCAGCGGGGGTGAGAGCGCCGCCAATGGTCACGGCGTCGGGATCACCCGCGCGCACCCCGCGGCTGCCGGCCAGCAGCAGCTCCACAAATCCCCCGGCGTTGATGCGGCCATAGCCCCACTCTCGTGAGAGATTGGCCTCGTTCCAAAGCTCGTACGCCTGCACGGCGCCCCGATACCGCGCCGAGATGGCGCGCATGAAGTCCTCGAAGTCTTGGGGGTCGGCGGGAGGACCGTGGGCCCCTTCGCCGAGCGCCCAGCCTGGCGCGCGAACGACACTGAGCAGCAGATTGATGCCGGCGGCGGACACGGCGGCCACGACTTTGTCGAGCTCCCGCCAGTCATAGCCACCCTTCTCGATCGGCTCGGTCTGCCCCCATTCCACCTGCTGCTTGAGCCAGTTGAACCCGGCATCAAGCGTCTTGCCCACGATGAAGTCGCGGTCTTGGTTGTAGAGATGCGCCTGAAATCCATAGCCGTCCAGACGGCGGAGGGCGGCGTCGGGGTCGGGCGCGACCGGACTGGACGTGACCGCACCCGGCGTGCCGGGGCTGGGCGTGATCACGCCGGCGGTGACGGCGGGTCCTGCCGGCGTCGGCGACGGCTCGGTCGGCGCGCTGACCGTGACCGTCTCGGTCACATCGTCGCCGGCTTCGCCGCAAGCCAGGGTGGCCGCTCCGGCCGCCAGCACGCTCAGCAGACGCCGTCGTGACACACGACTGCGCGGCGTCCGCAGATGCATCGTGGATTTTCGCAACGTGCGACGTATCCTTGAGCGCAGAGCGCATGAATGGTATCAAGGCTGACAGGGTGCGCTAGCGCTCGCTGGCTTCCCGCCGCCCAACCCACCGTCGATAGAGGAAGGTCCGCATGGCCCAACGCAGGTACGGCAATTCAGCCCTCGGCATAGGCGTGATCGCGGTGATCGCAGTGATCATCATCGGGCTCTTCAGCGTCCGCTTCGTCGACGTTGGTGAAGTCGGCGTAATCAACACCTTCGGTGTGGTGGACCCAATCCCGAAGCCGCAGGGCCTGCTGGTGAAGCTGCCGTGGTCGACGCTTGACACGTACAGTGTGCGGACGCAGTCGATCACGATGAGCTCGCGCGCGGAGGAAGCTGGCGCTTCCGACCAAACGGTTCGGACCCTCACCTCCGAAGGATTGTCGGTCGGCCTCGACATCACGACGCTGTTCGTCCTCAACTTCGATCAGGCCCCGGAAGTACGTAATAACGTCGGGCCGGAAGGCATTTATCAGGAAATCATCGTCCGACCGGGCATTCGCAACGCGATTCGGGATGTCGTGGCGCAGTTCACAGCCGAAGCCCTGTACACGACGGCCCGCGAGGAAATCGGCAGCCGCATCCAGCAGCAGCTCGATGAATCGCTCAATCCCCGCGGCGTCACCATCCAGGACGTGCTGTTGCGCGACGTGACCTTGCCGGCCGTCATTACCCAAGCCATCGAGAACAAGCTGGCAGCCGAGCAGGCGATTCAGGAGCGCCGTTTCCGCGTCGACGAGGCGACAGAGGAGGCGCGCCGCAAGATCGAGGAGGCGAACGGTATCGCCGAGGCCAACCGGCGCATCAACGAGTCGCTCACGCCCGCGGTGCTGCAGGACAAGTACATTCAAGCGTTGCGCGACATGGGTTCGGGCAGCGTGGTGTACGTGCCCACGAATCCGGAAACGGGGTTGCCGGTGATCCTGGGAACTCCGGATCTCGGCTCAAGATAGCCAGGCGACGGGGGTGGCCGGACCGTAGGGTAGGACGCCGCCGGGTCGAGCCAACGGCGGCGTTGGGCGATTAGCTCAGCTGGGAGAGCGCTACGTTTACACCGTAGAGGCCGCAGGTTCGAGCCCTGCATCGCCCACCGGGATGCGGGCGGCGCTGACAGGAGTCGGATACAACCCCGTCCGCCTGGCCAGAGTGGCACAGAGTCCGGCATGAACACCGCCGTGACGGCCTCGGTACGCTTCCCACGGTGGACACTCGGGAACATCGCACACCGTCACCGACTCTGGTCAACGACCACTACCCCGGTCAGAAATCCGTGGCCCGGGCGGGTGATCGTCGAGTCGCACGGCGAGGTCGCAGGAGGGCCCACCCCGGCCCCCGCTGAGAGGCCCGTTTGATGCAGACAACAGACGGGCGCCGGTGGGGTTGGGCTGCGGTTGTTGTGGCCGGACTGCTCACGCTGCTGGGTTTGACGGCCTCGCCGGTCTTGGGAACAGACGCCTCGCAGGTCCAGCGGGGCGCGGTGGCCTTTGCGGCGAACTGCGCTATCTGTCACGGCGCAAACCTCGACGGCGGGTCTGGGCCGAAACTCACTGATCCCGGGCTTCACAACCGCTTCGCCACGGCGCTGGACTTGTATCAATACGTGAAGATCTCAATGCCGCCGGGCGACGACGGCCCAGGCAGTCTGTCCGACGCCGAATACCTGGCGGTCGTTGCTTTCATGCTGGACAAGCGCGATGTGACCTATGCCGGCGCCCTGTCCCTGGCCACGGCGGCCGAGGTCTCGCTGGCGCCAGCTGCCGCCCCCGTCCCAACAGCTGTGTCGCGTGTACCCACGCCCGCTCCAGCGCGTACTCCGGTCGCAACGCCCGCGCACAGCGGCAACTCGCCGCCATATGCCCCTGTGCTCATCGAGCCTGCGCCATTCCTCCTGTCGCGCGAACAGCCACCCTATGTCATGGCGCTGCAAGCAGCGCCATTTGCCGATGCGGACTCGGAGGACTGGCACACGGCCACTGCATTCGAGATCCGCGAGTTCCAAAGCGGCGTCCGTGTCTGGTCATCGCTGGTGAGGTCGTGGCCGCAGGATCAAACGGTGCTGGAGCGCGGAGTCTTTGAAGGGCCGCTGGCGGGACGAATGAGTCTGGAACACAAGACGGTCTACGCCATCCGCGCCCGTCATCGTGATTCAAGCCTTGATCCGCTGAGCGAATGGTCACGCTGGTCAGCGCCTCGCGTCATCCTTACCGCCCAGCAGGGCCTGCCGACTCCCAACCCGATGCGCCTGCGCGACATTCAGCGGGACACGCTGCGTTGGGTGGCCGACGACGGCACGCCCGTGATCCTAGAGCCGGGCAGTTCATTGCTGATCACGGGGTCGGTGAGCCCGCACTATGAAATCACCGGGCGTGGGTGGCAAAACACCGAGCGTGACCTCAGCCGGGCCGCTCGCTTCGAGAGCACGTATTTCAAGTTCGATGCCGGCCCCGGCGGACTGGAAGTGCCGCCGTCGCGGATCTCGTTTCGGGACAGCGCGGGTGTGCGGCGGACGGTGTGGATGCCATACATGAAGCTAGACCCCGGACGCTTCTTGATCGCGGCGCCGGCAGCCGACGGCGGGTTCTACTTCGAGCCGGACGGGACCCCGCTCGGGAGCCCAAACGCCGAGCCACTCCTTATCTCACGGTTCCGCTCGCCTCAGATCCCCTGGCGCGCCGCGGACGGATTTCGCGTGGAACTGGTGGCCGATGGGCTGGTGCTGCCGGTTCAGATTGCTCCCAACCCCTTTTCGACCGACACGCCCACGGCGCCGGTCGCCTACATCACGGAGCTCTACGGCTCGGTGCAGGCACTCGGCGCTCACGGGTCCGTTTGGCTGTACGCGACCGACGTGCTCGACGAGCGGCCGTCCGAGCCACCACCACGCCTGAGCGGTCAGACCGGAACGTCTGGCGTGGCGGTCGATCCGTTGACGGGCGATGTCTTCGTGTCCACGACCTACCGAGGCGAGGACGGCGTTTTGCACAACAAGATCGTGCGACTGGAGAGCGACGACGGCGGCCGGACGGCCGCGCGCGCGGTGGACGTGCTGCGCATGGACGGCGAAGACACCAGTCCGTCGCACCAGATCCATGGCTTGCTCTTCGGAAATGATGGCCACCTTTACGCTGCAGTGGGGAACGGACTGCACAAGCGGCGAGGTCTCTCCGATAGATATTTCGGCGGCAAACTGCTGCGTTTGAATCGGGACGGCAGCGCACCCGCTGACAACCCCTACTTTGACCCGACTCAGCCCGATGCACCGATTTCATACCAATGGGCCAAGGGGTTGCGCAACGACTTCGCACTAGCTCAGCGTCCAGGCGACGAGGCGATTTACACCGCCGAGAACGGCCCTGCCATTGACCGCCTGTTGAGATTGGAAGCCGGGCACAACTATGGATTCGCCGCGACCGACGCGAGCATCGTGCGGCAGGGCCTTTGGTTCTTTGGGCCTCCGGCCGTCTCACCCGTGGGCATCGCCTTTGCTAGGGGCGGTGCGTTTCCGGTGGAGCGCCAGGGCAACCTCTACGTGGGGACGCATGGGTTTAATTTCGTGGAGGGCACGGTCGATAACGGCAAGCGGATTTGGGAGTTCGAGCTCGATGCGGCCGGCAATGTGGCGCGGCTGCCGTCAGTGTTCGTCACCTACGTAGGCGACGGCTTCGCCTCTATCACCGGGGTTGCCTACCTGGGTGACGGCTTGTATTTCCTCGACTTCTACAACGACCACCCGCCAGAGGGTGACCCGACATCTCCTGGCGCACGACTGTGGCGCGTGGTCCCCGATACCGCGTAGGTGCCGCCGTTCCCGCCGCCGAGCGCAAGTGATGCGTCGCACAGAAGCGAAGTTCAGCGAGCGGGGCCTATATACCTAGTTACCCTAGCCTGCCCGTCGAACTTCAGGGTTGCCGCCACCGGCAGGGACTCACCAAGGTCGGGTTGGGATTCCCGGCAGGGTGCAGCCTCGTATGACCACGAGCGTACGTCTCGTCGGCAGAAGACTAGGAGGACGTCGACGGAACCGTGGCCACGACCTCGAGGACGGTCGCCGGCCTGGGCCGCGAGACTCCTGCGACTTCAGGATGCGGGCTTAAGGTGACGGCCTAAGGTACATCGACATACGCCACAGACCCTGGTCCCGCTCGATCAGCAGAGCCGCACAGGACGCAGACGCATTGTCCGCATACGAGCGTTGGCTAAGATAAGATTAAGGTAGGGGTCTAGCCACTGCGCTTTGAGTCACGGCCTGCAACGAAACCTCTCACCGAAAGGCTCGTAGTACAGTGCGGGTTGGCCCGCCGGCACCGCGCGACCTCGCCAAGAGACCGCGCGAACGGCGAGATAGCTCAGTCGGTAGAGCAGTGGACTGAAAATCCATGTGTCGCCAGTTCGATTCTGGCTCTCGCCACCAGGGATCTTTGCAAAACTCGGGCAGGCTGGGGACGACCCGGGGAATCCAGGGCGGCTCCAGGTTGAGTGGGGGCTGGACTCCGGCTTTCGCTGGAGTGACGGAGGGGTTACGCAAAGGTCCCCATCAGGAGTTTTCCGTCGGCGGCTGCACACCACCCGTTAGCCCGCCTGCCTCCCCTCGCCTGATCGCTCGGCAGGCTGGTCTGCCGCCACCGCCCGCCACGGCAATTTGACCTGCCTAGGCACGCCGCGCCCGCCAGCGCTGCACAACCCAGTGCTTCGCCCCGACTCTGGCCGGTGGTCTAGCAGCCGCTGTAGATAGTCATGCTGGGCAGGCAGCCGAAATTGATCTTCACGGTCCGAATCGTGATCTCCTCCAGCGGCGCCGACACCTCGCCATCCGGTCCCGGACCAAGCGGGACGCCGCCCATCTTGTCCAGCGTCGCCAACGACGGCGCGTGGTTCTCCTTGACGCGGGCAAAGATCGTGTAGTTCGGCGGCAACTCGGCGTCCGTGACGTCGCTGAGCAGGATGAAGAATCGCGACCCGTTCGAGTTCGGCGCACCTGAATTCGCCATGACCAGATCGCCGCGCTGGTACGGCTGCTGCGGCGGCTCGATCTCGAAGGTATAGCCTGCGTCGCCTGTGCCGGTTCCGGTGGGATCGCCGGTTTCGATGAGCACGCCTGGCACCACACGGTGCACCGTCATGCCATCAAAGTAACCTTCCTCGGCCAGAAACAGGAAGCTGTTGACCGCCCGCGGCGCTTCTTGCGGCACGAGGTTGAAGGTCATGCGCCCGAGGCTCGTGGTGAATACGGCGCTGTAGGGTCGAACCTCATCGACAGTCATCGGCGGCTCGGCCGCGAAGGTCGGCGGACCCTCCGGTTCGGACTCTCCGCACGCGGCGACCGCAACAGCCGCGATCGCCAAAACCAACGCAACCACGATTGCTCGCCACATTGCCCTTTGCTCCGCATCCAACTTTCGGCTCGCCCCCATTCTGCCGCGTCGGCGGCGCAATCGCCACGTAGCACGCGCTGGGCCGGCCGCCGGGCCCGTGCGCTACGGTTTCAACGACAGTGCCGGGCAGGCCGCCACGCGTGAGGGAGACTCGTGACCGTCGACGTCGACCAATGCGTGGCCGACATCCTTGACATCGGGCATTGCGTCTTGCCCGGCCACTTCCCAAAGCCAGCGATCGACGCCTTCCACGACGGGTTCCTGCCGCTGCTGGCGAAGGTCGCCGAGCGCATCCCCGAGGGCAACCGCCGGGCACACCGATGGGCCGTCGGCCTGCCCTTCGCGCCGCCCTTCTATCAGTCCGCCTTCTTCAGCGACCACACGGTCAACGAGATCGTCGGCCGCATCCTGGGCGAGAGCATGTTCATCGGCTACTACGGCACCGACACGCCGGTGGCCGGATCCCAGGACCAGCAGGTGCACTCGGATGTGCGCCCGCTGTTCCCTGACCTGCCCGACCTTCGCTATCCGCCGTCGACGCTCTCGGTGCGCTTCACGACCGTGGACATGACGCTCGAAAACGGGCCCTACAGCACATCCGAACGTACGCAGCACATCTCCAGGGACGAGGCGCAGGCGAAGATCCAGGCGGGCGAGATTGAGCTTGCGCCGCTGCTGCTGCGCGCCGGCGACGTCCTCATCAGCGACCCGCGCACGCTGCACCGCGGCACGGCGAATCGCACGGACGTGCCGCGTCCCTTCGCCGTGATCGTCTACAACCGCGACTGGTACCACCTGGATAGCGAGATGCGGCTGGAGGCCAACGAGGAGACACCGATGCTGCTGGAATCGTTTTATCGGACGCTCCCGCCGACGGAGCGGAAGCTGCTGCGGCGCGTCCCGAGGACGGCTGGCTAGGGTGAAGCGCCCAATGGTCCGGGTGCCGGCCGAAAGACGCCTGGTCGTCGTTCCCTACGATCCGGAGTGGCCGGCCATGTACGAGAAGGAACGCGCGGAGATCGCCACATACATCGGCGAGCACATCCTGCGCATCGAACATGCGGGCAGCACTGCCATCCCCGGCATGGCCGGCAAGCCAACCGTCGACATCCTGGTGGGCGTGCGCGAGTGGGACGAAGCCAGAGTCACCTTTGCACCGTTGGCCGAAATCGGATGGGAGTTCCGCGGCGAGCGCGGCATGCCACGCCGACACCTCTTTCGCCGGCTCGACATTCGGGGCCGACGCACGCACCAGCTGCACATGCTGGAGGTGGCCCACCCCGGATGGGATGCGATGCTGCTGTTCCGGGACTACGTCCGCAGCCATCCGGACGTTGCGGCGGAGTACCGGCGGTTGAAACTGGACCTGGCGCGGCGATTTCCCGACAAGCGGGGTGAGTACACGGCCGGGAAAGAGTCGTTCGTGAAGGGAATCCTGATGCGGGCGCGGCAAGCGCGTGACGCGACAACGGGAGCGTGATCCCGCACCGGGTCGAGCGTCGCACCCCGCCTCCGTCCAGGCGGCCTGCTCGCCGTTAGACTTGACACCACGCGATTACGAGTTCGACGGGCCAGCACGATGACGCTTTCCGATCAACAAGTGGCGTTCTTCGAGACCTTCGGCTACCTGGCCTTCCCCGGGATCTTCGCCGATGACGTCGAGGCGATCACCGAGGAGTTCGAGCGCATATGGGCGGATCACGGCGGCGGCCACAACCGTCAAACCCACGATCATGAGCGTCGCTCGGCCCTGGTCCCGTTCATCGACCGGAGCGAGTATCTGAGCGCGCTGCTGGACGACCCGCGCGTGGACAACGTCGCCAGCACGCTGCTCGGGGACGACTACAACTACGAGGCGAGCGACGGCAATTTCTACGTCGGCGACACGGACTGGCACTCCGACGGGTTCGCCCGCATGAAGTATCGCTTCCTCAAGTTCGCCTTGTACCTGGACCCCGTCACGCGCGAGACAGGCTGCCTGCGCGTGATTCCGGGCAGCCATCGCCGCGGGGACGGCTATGCCGAGGCGCTCCAGCGAATCATGACGAGCAGCCGGTCGGGATCAACCGAGGCGCAGCTCGGCATCGCGGGCCGCGACGTGCCCGCCGTGGCGCTGGAATCGCAGCCGGGCGACATGGTGATGTTCAACCAGGACCTCAAGCACGCGTCGTATGGGGGCGGGACCCGTCGGCGCATGTTCACCATCAATGTGTCCCAGCGCTTCGACGATGACGACGTGGCGGCGCTGCGGAAGGACATTTCCTCGCTCGTGAGGTTTTGGGCCAAGCGGGCCTACGGCGAGACGATGATCCGCACGGCCGGTCCGCGCCGCATGCGGCATCTGGAGCAGCGGCTTGCCAACGACGGCCACCTTCCCGAGCTGGTGCGCCAGGCCCGTCAGGAAATGAGCGAGCCGTCCCGCGGATAGCCCGCGGCGCGGACTGCGGGAGCTGAAGGTCGCCGATGGACCGCGAGGCGTGGAACCGGCTCTATGCCCGGCCGGATCCCGATCAAGGCACGGGCACCGAGGCGCTCTTCCTGACCGCCACCGCTGAACTGAATCCGGGCAGTGCGGTTGACCTCGGGTGCGGACCTGGGGCGCTGACGCTTAGGCTGGCCGAGCTTGGCTGGCGGGTCACCGGCGTGGACTTTGCCGAGGCGGCCATCGATCTGGCCCGCGCCGCCGCACGAGATCGCGGCCTCACAGCAACGTTCGTCGTCGCAGATGTCGCGCAGTGGCAGCCGTCCCAGCAATTTGACTTGGTCGTCAGCGCCTACGCCCTGCCGCCCAAGGGTCCGCATCGGGACGCCGTCCTCGCCACGGCAACGAAGGCGCTGGAGGCTGGCGGCACGCTCATCGTGGCGGAGTGGGAGCAGGCCATGGCTGCCGAGTGGCGATTCATGGAAGCCGATGCGCTGGCCTCCGTCGCTGAAATCGTGGCAGCACTGGCCGGGGTCACCATCGACCGCGCGGACGTGCTCGAAGTCAAGATGCACGGTTCGCCCGTGAAGAGCGTCTTCGTGCAGGGGCGCAAGCGCGCATAGGCATTGATCCGGCCACGCCAGAGATCCGTCGGCTGGCAACGCTCTTCACGAGATTTCAGGCAGGCGCCGCGTCCTGCCGCTAGGCTGTGACTGATGCCGAGCCTCTGGCTCAGTGACCAGACTGCATGGGTGGAGCGATGACCATGGCGACCCTAGACGACCACGAGTGTTTCAGCGAGGACTGGCGGCGCACGAATCCCGATCTCGTGCTCTATCTGCCCAAGGAGCCCTCGCTCTGGATCGAGGCGGTGGACCACGTCCTGGTGGACGTCACGCCCGGCGGCGACCTGCTGGCGATCTTTGCGCTGGCTAGCCAGCCGCACGGCGCCGACTATCGGGTCGCCTACGCGCGCAGCGCCGACGGCGGCCGCACCTGGTCGCCGGTCGGCATCATCGACGGGCCCGGCGCCAAGCCGGGACAGGTGAGCGCCTTCGGGTTTCCGGTGATCAGCCGGCGCGGGCGCATCTACTGTTTCTACAACCATGGCCGCGCCATCGGCGACAGCTACCAGACCAGCTTCCTGCGCTGCAAGTACTCCGATGACGACGGACGCACATGGATCGACGGCGAGGTCAGGATCCCGTACCGATCCAGCGCGAACGACCATCCCGACCGCTCCATTGGCGCGAACTGCGTGGTCTGGCAAAAGCCCATTCGCGACGCCCGCGACCGCCCCATCATCGGCTTCACCCGCTGGACAAACTCGTATATCAAGGTGGCCCGCCGAGAGGACGATTTCACCATGTCCCGGCGCGACAGCCAGGCCGAATTCATGCGATTCGAGAACATCGACGAATCACCGCATCCGCGCGATGTTCAGATCACCTGGCTGCAGGACGACGACACGGCCATTCGCGTGCCCGTGCCCTATGAGCCGGAAGCATCGCGCGACTACTCATATTGCGAGGAGCCCAGCGCGGTCCTGCTGCCGGACGGCCGCCTGTTCACGGTGGCGCGCACGGCAACCGGTCAGATCTGGTACACGGTGTCGTCCGACGACGGCCGCACCTGGCGCCCGACGGAACCGCTGCGCAACCGCGACGACGGCGCGCCCCTGCTCAACCCTGTCTCGCCCTGCCCCATCTTCGGGTTGGAGGATGGCCGGTTCCTGCTCATGCTGCAAAACCACGATGGGCATGGGTACGGCGGCCGCGGACCGCGCGACTTCCACGCCCGGCGTCCGCAGTTCATTGCCCTGGGCGAATACCGGCCGAACGCGCATCAGCCGATCTGGTTCAGCCAGCCCCAACTGCTCTTCGACACGCAGAACATCGGGGTATTTCCCTTCTTTATGAAGTGGCTTTCGATGTACGCCAGCGTCACCGAGCACCGAGGCGAGCGCATCCTGTGGTACGCCGACCGCAAGATCTTCGGCCTGGGCCGCTACATCACCGATGAGCTGCTGGCCCCGTTGACGGTGCCCTCGGAGTAGCGCCCGGGGCGGCAGCGTCCACGCGAGTCGCTGCTACGATTGTCGCCCCACGTCCCGCGCGGCTTGCGGGTGCCCCGGAAATCGAGCACGGCTCCATGGCGATCGAGGTCAGGCCAATTTCGCCCGCCCTTGGCGCCGAGGTAATCGGCGCCGATCTCTCGCGGCCCGACGACGACGAGCAGTTCGGGATCATCCACAAGGCTTTGCTCGATAACAACGTCGTCGTCATCCGCGATCAGCAGATTTCGCCGGCGGACCACGCGGCGTTCAGCCGCCGGTTCGGCGAGCTCGAGTTCCACGTCTTGAACCAGTTCCTGCTGCCCGAGCAGCCCGAGGTCTTGGTGCTTTCCAACAAGCGCGTCAACGGAAAGCCCGTCGGGCTGCAAGACGCCGGCCGCGAGTGGCACAGCGACCTCTCCTACATGCAGATCCCATCCCTCGGCTCGTTGCTCCACGCGCTGGAGATTCCACCGACCGGCGGCGACACGCTCTACGCCAATCTCTACTCGGCCTACGACGCGCTGTCGCCCGAAATGAAGCAGCGCGTCAGCGGGCTCCGCGTCCGGCATTCCTACGCCGACTTCATCAAGCGCAGGTTTGTGGAATCCGCGATGGAGCGGCCCAGCCTGACACCCGAGCAGGCGGCCAAGGTGCCCACGGCGGTGCACCCACTGGTACGCACCCATCCTGAGAGCGGCCGCAAGGCGCTCTACGTCAGCCCGTCGCTCGTCGCCGGAATCGAGGGCATGGACGACGCTGAAGGCCAGGCCCTGCTCAAGGAGCTCAACGACCACGCGACGCAGCCCGGGTTCGTCTACCGGCACATATGGCGGCTCCACGACATCGTCTTCTGGGACAACCGCTGCACCCTGCATCTCGCCACCCCGTTCGACCCGCAGTACACGCGCCACATGCACCGCACCACCGTTCGGGGCGACCTGCCGGTCTAACCAGCGGCGGCACCGGCGACCATTGCTCGTCGAGGTCTCCAGGCGCCCTAGGCGGCGTGGCAATTCCCCGTACCAAGCAGTGTCGACCGATGCCGCAACGGCGAGAGGCCGTGGAACGAAAACACGGGGATCAAGAGTCCACCTGATGCCGTGCTAACGTTGGCTGCGGGTGCCCCGATCCCAATGCGGATTCGGCGCTGAGGAGACGCTCGGTTGCCGTTCTCGCAGTGCGTGAGCGTGATGGGGGAGCGTTCGAGTCCCCCGATGACCAGGACCGCGCGACACGCTGGAGCGTCAACGGAGCAGAAGGGATTGCCATGACGCTCGGCAGACTTGGCATGCCGGCAGCAGTGACCGTTGCCGTCGCCCTGCTGGGTCTCGCGGTGGCGGGATTGCTTGTGGCCAGGGCGGTCGTGGCTTCCGAATCCAGCGTCGACGACGACCGAACCCCTGCGGCCAGGCTCGCGGCTCATCGCGCGCCGGCGCCTGCGGTCGAAGCTACGCTGGCTTCCATCGCCCAGCCCTCGCCCGAGCCCGCGACCGAGCTCACGCCGGCGCCCACGGCAAAGCCCACGCCGGCGCCCACGGAGCCGCCGATTGAGATTCCCAACCGGCGGTCAGTGGCGAAGTCCGAGGCCGCGATCGTCGAACCCACGGTGGCAACGAAGGATTCCGAATCGGAGGACACCGGGCAGGGAACGGTCTATACGTGGAGGGACGGGAGAGCGACGCGGCGGGTGGTCCTGCAGAACGACCTGGTTCTCCAGCAGGCGGCGGATAGCTGGCCGGGTGACGTGGTGATCGCGAGCGTGGGCGACGACAGCATCGTGCGCCGACAAGCCAGGCACGGGGCGGACGCCGGCCCGGTGTTTCGGTCCGAATCGGGCGGTGAGCTCATGGCGCTGCCCGGCGGCGTCTTGTTGGTCCTAACTCCCGCATGGGGTCAGACCGAGGTCACGAGCTTCTTCGATCGAAACAACATCGCCGCGGACCGACGAACGGCCCTGGGGCCCCTGCCCAACGGCTTCCGGATTGAGACCGAGCCCGGTTTCCCGTCACTGAATCTGGCGAACGCGCTGGCCGGGCAGGATGGCGTGGTGCTGGCCAATCCCAACTGGTGGCGGGAAGTCGAGACAAAGTGAAGGCGCCGCCGCATTTGTAGGTCGCCTGCCGCTCGGCCGCTCGCGCCTGGTGCCGCCCGGCAAATTCGCCAGTGATCCCCCGCTCTCAGCGCGGGCTCGAGGCGGCTCGTGGCGCCACCAGAGTTCAACGCGCAACGCACCGGTTGTCGGTGGCGGTGCTCGCCGTGCTTCTCGGCCTGCTGCTGGCGTTCGGCGGCGTCCGAGCCGGTCACAGCGTGCCGCACGCCCCAGCCATCACGACGATTACGCCGGCCGCCGGCTCGCTCACCGTCGTGTGGACCGCGCCCACGGACACCGGCAACTCCGCGATCACGGCCTACGACGTGCGCACCATCGAAACCGACGCCACCGACAAGGCCGACGACAAATGGGACGTGGTCGATGACGCCTGGACCTCCGGCGACCTCACCTACACCGTCACCGGCCTGACCGCCGAGGTCGAATACGACGTGCAGGTGCGGGCAGTGAACACCGACGGTGACGGCGACTGGTCGGCCACGGAGAGCGAAGAGCCGCTGATTGAGGCGCCAATCATCACCTCAGTCACTACGGGCGACCAATCGCTCACGTTGTTCTGGAGCGCGCCCACCAACATTGACCAGGCCGACATCACCGCTTACGACCTGCGCTATATCGAGACTGCGGCGACAGACAAGGCTGACGACAAGTGGTCCGTGATTGAGGCCGCGACATCCGGCGCAGTACGCGTCGTCCTGGGTGGCCTCACCAACGGCACGGGCTATGACGTGCAGGTGCGCGCCGTGTCGGGCAGCCCCGGCGTGTGGTCCGCCACCGCCACCGGCACACCCGCCGAGCACGGCGACACGCGGACTGACGCAACCGAGGTGACGCTGCGGTCGCGCGTTGGCGGCGTTATCGATCCCGGGACCGACGTGGACTATTTCAAGCTGGAGGTGACGGAGACAACGGGGATTCTGATATTCACTCTGGGCGCCTTGGACACCGTGGGTGAGCTCCAAGACAACAACGGCAACGTCATCGAGGAAAACGACGACGGTGGCGCCACCCACGGTGCAGTGAATTTTCTTATCTGGGCAACACTCGATGCTGGGACGTACTACATCAAAGTCACCAGTTTCAACGAAGCCACTGGCGCCTACGTGCTGCGGACCAGAGGGCTGCTGGATTCAACCGGTCTGAGCGACGCGCAACCAATCGAAGTCGGTAGTCTTAGAAACGGAATTATCGATCCCTATGGCGACGCGGATTACTTCGAACTTGAGTTGTCGGAAGAGACTAGCGTCATCATCTATATGACGGGTGATCTCGATGATTCATACGGCGAGCTTCTGGATAACAACGGAACGGAAATCTTATCGAATGACGATGGATTCATGCTGCCTGACTACTATGCATTCCTGCTACGGGCGAAACTATCAGCGGGCACGTACTATATTAAGGTCAAGAGTGTGTTGTCAGACGATGACGGTGTATATTCGCTATTTGTCGACACGTTCGAAGAGCCGGGCAGCACCACCGCCGACGCACAGGTCCTGAGCTACGGCGAGTATCACGCGGGACGGATCGATCCCACGACGGACGTGGACTACTTCCGCCTCGATCTCTCCGACGAGACGTATGTGTTTATCCACGCCGTCAGCGCGACGGTGCAGCTCGACGGCACGTTGCTGGACGACAGCAGCAACGAGGTCCAAGCGACGCAGTATGAAGTCGCAGGCGGGACGAACGACGCCTGGGTATATGCCGTCCGCGACCAACTCGACGCGGGAACCTACTACATCAAAATTGCCCGTTCCGGCGGCGCCGACACCGGGTCCTACACCCTCATCGCGCTTACGGAATCGGGATATCCGAGTTTCGTGAGCGACTGTGAGGCAATCTCGACCAGTTTCAACGACCCCCTGTACGGCTGTCAGTGGCATCTGAACAACACGGGCCAGCGCGATGGGACGTCGGGCGAGGACATCGACGCCGAGGCTGCCTGGGCCACCACTCTCGGTGCCGGCGTCAGCGTGGCTGTCGTCGACAACGGCCTGGATTACGAGCATGAGGACCTGAAAGACAACGTCAACACGAGTCGAAACCATGACTATAGAAGCGCCAATGAGCTCCTCAATCCGCTCTATACCCACGGCACAGCGGTGGCGGGAATCATCGCCGCGCGCGACAACAGCCTGGGCATGCGAGGGGTGGCGCCCAGGGCCACGATCTACGGCTACAACTACATCCGATCACAGTCGGACGCGAACCTCTTCGACGCCATGACGCGCCACATGGCCACCACGGCCGTGTCCAACAACAGCTGGGGACCCCGCAACAGTCCCCGGCTGAACGCCGCCCCGTCAATCTGGGAATCGGGCATCGACTCCGGGACGAGCACCGGATTCGGCGGCAAGGGCGTTCTCTACGTCTTCGCCGCTGGCAACGGCGCGCTGAGAGGTGACAACTCCAATTTCGACGGCTACGCCAACTACTACGGCGTGACTGCGGTCTGCGCGGTGAACGACCGAGGCCAGCGATCTGTCTACTCGGAGGAGGGCGCAAACCTTTGGGTTTGCGCACCCTCAAACGGTGGCAGCGCGGGCATTGCCACCGTCACCAACAACGACCGCTATACGCGCAGCTTTGGCGGCACGTCCGCCGCCGCGCCTATCGTCTCGGGCGTGGCCGCGCTGATGCGGAGCGCCAACACCAGCCTCACCTGGCGGGACGTGAAGCTCATCCTGGCCGCGTCCGCGCGCAAGAACGACGCCAGCGATTCAGGCTGGGAGGCCAGCGCCGTCAAGTACCGCTCCACCACCCAGCGCTACGACTTCAACCACGAGTACGGTTTCGGCGTGGTGGATGCCAAGGCCGCCCTGGATCTGGCCGGCAGCTGGACCAACGTTCCGACGATGGTTGAGGAAACCGCGGATTCCACCGGATCCGCACTCAATATCCCCGACACCGCCACGACGGTTACGAGCAGCATCACGATGGAGTCCGACATGGAGTTCATCGAGTTCGTCGAAATCAATACGGAATTTGACGCTCGCTCCTTCCGGGATCTGCGCGTGGAGCTGGTATCCCCGTCAGGCGCGGTCTCCGTGTTGGCCGTTCCCCTGCCGAACCCCAAGCGGCGCTACGGCCTGCGGGAGAGCTTTCGCTTCGGCTCGGCCCGACACCTGGGTGAGAAGCCTGCCGGCACATGGACGCTGCGCATCACCGACCGCGTATCCGGCGGTAGCACCGGGACGCTCACGTCGTGGAGTCTCACCATCTACGGGCACAACTCGACACCCGGCACGGTCAGCCTGTCCGCGCTCCAGCCCCAGGTCGATTCGCAGCTCACCGCCTCGCTGACCGACGCCGACAACAGCATCTCTGGCCTGACCTGGGTCTGGGAGCGCTCACTCGACCAAAGCACTTGGACCACCATCAGCGGGGCTACCGCAGCCGCCTACACCCCGATCACGGTCGACCTTCACCACTACCTGCGGGCCACGGCCTCGTACAGCGATGGACACGGCCCGGGCAAGACTGCCCAGGGCGTCTCGGCTAACCCGGTGCAGGCGGCGCCGCCGGTGAACCGTGCGCCGAGGTTTCCGTCCACGGAAACCGGCGCGCGCAGCGTGTCCGAGGACACGGGCGCGGGCGTGAACATCGGCGCGCCGGTGACGGCCGACGACCTCGACAACGACATCCTCACCTACAGATTGGCCGGGACTCACGCCTCGGAGTTCGAGATCGTGGCGGCCACCGGCCAGTTGCGAACCAGGGCCCCCCTCGACCACGAGACGAAACCCACACGCCGGGTCACGGTTAGAGCCGAGGACCCATCCGGCGCCGCCGCCGCGCTAATCGTCACGATCACCGTCACCGACGCCGATGACGACGGCACGGCGTCCCTGTCATCTTCGCAACCGCGGGTTGGGACGCAGCTGACCGCGCGCCTGATCGAGCCCGACGGCGGCGTCACCGGCCTGACGTGGACGTGGGAGCGCTCGCCGGATCAAAGCTTGTGGACAGTGATCGGGGGCGGGGCTTCGGCCACCTACACGCCCGTGGCCGACGACCTGGGCCAGTACCTGCGCGCCACAGCCTTCTACAGTGACAACTTCGGCTCCGGCAAGTCCGCCGAGGCGATATCGGCCAACCAGGTGGGGGCCAAGCCGCCACCGCCCCCACCACCACCTCCGCCGCCACCACCTCCGCCGCGCCCACGCGGACCGTCGGGTCCACCAGCCCCACCACCCGCTCCACCGGCCCCGCCAGCGCCGACCGCCCCGCAGGGAGTTATTGGCGCCACCGCTGCGGCCACGGCCATCGAGCTGCCCGGCGAGCGCCTCCTCATCCAGCGCCATGACGTGCCGGACGCCTCGTTCGAGCTGGCGATCGGCTCCATCGCAACCGACGGCATGACCGTCGTCATGGGCGGGGTCATTCGCGACGCGACCCTGGGCCAGACCTACCTCATCGTCCGGCGCGAGTCGGACGGCCGGATCGTGCGACGGTGGGTGCCGCCCCACAGCCCCTTCGTCTACCAGATCCCCTGGGCGGTGGTTAACACGCAGTACACCGTCCCCGTGGGCGTGATCGGTGCCATTCCCCTTGACGACCAGTTCCCCGAGCCGAATCTGCTGGTGCGTCGCTTCGATGGCGGCGACGACCGCATCTTCGGCTACGACGCGCACCTGCGGCAGTGGCGCCACGTGCCCGACATCGCGACCTTCCAGTCGCTGGGCTTCTACTGGTGCAACGTCACCGCCGCGGACGCCGGGTTCTTTGAGCGACTCACGGCCGGGCCGCCCTATCCGGCCAGCGACATCCCGGCAAGGGGCGACTATCCCAACTGTCTGACGGGGTAAGTGGAGTTCGTCCCCGGCCTTAACCTCACGCAATGCCTTCGCAGGCGCATCACGAACAGGAGGAAAGCGCGCCACATGGCTGGGGCGCCGCAGCAGCATCGGCGCTCAGGGCTGAACCCAGTCCGAACTAGTACGGCCGATATGCCGCCGCATCATTGGTCTGGGCACGACGCAACGCGGCGAGCCGCCCGCCAGCTCGGAGAAGCTCGGCTGGCGCCCCCTGCTCAAGCACCTGGCCTCGATCCATCACGACGATCCGGTCCGCGCCCATCACCGTTTCGATCCGGTGGGTGACCACAATCAATGTTCGACCAAGGCGCGACGACGCGAGCGCGCGTTGCAGCTCGCGCGCGGTGACCACGTCCAAGGAGGCCGTGGCTTCGTCCAGAATCAGCAGGCGCGGATGTCGCAGCAGCGCGCGGGCGATGGCGATCCGCTGCCGCTCGCCGGCCGAAATGCTGTGACCCTGCTCACCGACGTTCGTTTCGAGACGCTGCGGAAGTCGGGCAATGAAACCGTCGAGCTGGGCGTCCCGCAGCGCTTGCCGCAACTCGTCGTCACCAGCCGTCCCCGTCGGGTAGCGCACGTTGTCGGCGATGGTCGCGTCCCACAGTTGCGGTCCCTGGGGCACGTAGCCGATCTGCCGGCGCAGCCAGGAGAGATCGATCTCACGCGTGTCGATCCCATCGACATGCACCGATCCCAAGTGCGGCGCATACAGTCCGACGAGAAGGTCTAGCAGCGTCGATTTGCCGCTGCCGGTTTCCCCCACGATGCCGAGGAATTCGCCCGGCTGGACCGAAAACGAGACCCCAAAGACGCCCGCGTCCTCCCGCGCATAGCGGAAGGTGACCTCGTGAAAGTCCACCCGCGCACCGGCATCGACCACCGGAAGCCGCGGTGTAGTGCCTCCCGCCCGCTCTGGCGCCAGAGCGAACACGGCGTCCACGCGCTCATATTCAGCTTCGATCCGTGCCCGGTTCCCCTGGAGCGTCAGGAGTCGCTGGAGGGACACGTAGCTGCGAGGCACCAGCGCCACCGCCGCGATCAGTCCGCCGAGCGACAAGTGGCCGCCCGCGATGAGGACAGCGCCAACCCCAAATGCCGCCGCCGTCACCAGCGCCTGGGCCGCCGCGCCGCTGTGGGCGATCACCAGATCGTGCAGGACGAAGGTCTTGGCCTTTATGCGCCAATGCTGGTCGAGCCATCGAAGCCATCGCCCTCGCTCCCGCTCCGCGGCATCGAACACGCGAACCACCCGCATGCCCGCAAGCACCTCCTGAAGGAAGATTTGCCCACGTTCCAGATGACGCCCGAACCGTCGGTCAAGATCTGTGGCGAGGGGTCCGAGGCGGGCAACGCCAAGCGTGATCGCCGGGATGGCAACGACGGCCAGGAGCCCGAGCGGCCAGGCCAACACCAGCATGGCCGTCAGCGCGGCGACCAGCACCAAAGCCTGAGAAATGGCGGGAAGCAGCGATTCGGATACGTACCACTCACCGATCCGCCCGCAGGATCTGGTTAGCCGAAAGACGAGTTGCTCGGACGGGACTTGCTCAAGCTCGACGAGTTGGGCAGCCGTGATGGAATCGAAGGCTTGTTGGCGCAGTCGACGCGACACGCGCTCGCCGATCGCGACCCGCATGTAGCTCTCGCTCGACGCCAAGACAAGCTGCGCGAGCGCCGCTCCGGCCATGCCGCCGGCCAGAACCGCCGCCAAACCCAGATCGCCGCCGGGCAGGGCATGATCGATCAGGGTGGCAACGAGCAACGCCGGAACGATGCTGACAGCGGCGCCGCCCAACATCAGCCCGACGGTTAGCGCAGTGGCCCGCCAACGGCGCTGAAGCTCCTGCCGCACGATGGCGGCCGACTCCAACGCTATGGAATCTTCTGGATTGGTGGCGATTGCGGGTGGAGGAATCCGCGGCGTCAGGACCTCAATAGTCTGATGGCGATCGGGTCCGCCGTCAGTGCCGATTCCCGCCGAGAATTTGGAAGACCGGGGCTATAATGAAGTGCGCCAAATGAGCAGTCTCCTCGGCGCGTCTATCCCAGATCAAACAGTTGGCTCCACGATCTGGCGTTCAGGATGTGTCGCACGATGTCGTTCCACTGCTTTGGCCACCGGTCTATCCAAGCAAACTCCGCAGGCTCCGATCCAAGCAGCCGTAGCTTGAGCAGGTCGAATTCAGGCGTGGCGCCGTAGCCGTCGAACAACGCCTCCCACCAGCGGTCGGACGCCGGCAAAATGGCGGCAAGCTCAATGCAGAGCTTCATGAGGTCTTCACCGACATCGCCGGCCGATGCCACCTCCATGTCCACCGTTCCGGTAACCCGCCATGCTCCGCCGGCGTGGGCCAGAAAGAAGGCGCTGGCGTGGCAGTCTCCATGCACGAAGCGCGGCGGCTCGTAGCACGACTGAAGTTGGTCGGGCATCGTCGCGATCTTGCTATCCAAACGCGCACGAACATCCGCTGATAGTTGGGCAGCCTGTGCGTCGAATGTGCCGCGTGCATATTTCTGTCGCGCCCTCACCGTCCAGCAGCGATGCTGCCACCGTCCGGGGCGAGGCGGTGATGTCGGCCCCTGCTCGCTGGAGACGTAGCCCGGAAACGCGAATCTCACGGCGTGCATTCGACGCAGGTAGTCACCAACGGCCCGCAGCGGCGCACAGTCTTCATGGCTCTGCCGCAACAGCGCCACCAGCGACTGTCCTTCCAGCTCGCGCGTCAAGAGGAACGGTCGTCCCAGAGGGTTGGCGGTGCCTGTCTCCGCAACCATCACCTGAGGCGTCGCGAGTCCATGCGCTTTCACGCATCGCCAGGCGCCTGCTTCGTGGGTGACGGGAAAGGCTTGCGAAGCACCATGCGGTGCGTACCAGGACTTCGTATAGACCTTCAGGAAGAACGTCCCGGCGTCGCAGTGCAGCTGCCAGACGTGGTTGAACTCGTGCACCGGCTTGATGCTGATCCGCCCGCTCACACCCACCCGGCCAAGCACCTGGCGCGCCTGCTGCTCCGACAGCGAAATCGGCCTCACTTGCTCACCTGAAGGGACCCCGTCCAGCGACCGGCGACTGCGGTCTCTCGAAGAGGGTAGCTATACGTCCCCAGGCCGCACGGCCCCGGCTCCGCTGCGCCTTGGAAGCGTCCGGCGTGGACAGACACCCTCGCGCTGCCGACAATCGCCGACGACCCAGTGAGGACGAGATCGCAGTGAAGCTCGGCTACTTCCACAACGGCCACTTTCCGCCGATCGAGTTCGAGGACTTCGTGCGCTGGGGCGCGGCCAATGGCTATCAAGCCATCGACGTGCCGCTGTTCCAGCCAAACGCCCGCGCCATCTGTGAGCGCCACGGCCTAGTGCCTACCTCCACCACGGGCATGGTCTGCCAGCCGATTGCATCCGATGCAACGGAGCGGGCGGAGGAAACGGCCCAGGCCCGCGCGGCACTGGACTACGCCGCCGCCGAGCAGATCCCAATCGCGTGGCTGGGCCACCAAATGGCGCCCGACCTTGGGTTCGACGCCAATGTGTGCCTGTTCGCGGAGGGAGTGGCGCCGGCGCTGGATCACGCGCAGCGGGTCGGCGTTCGCCTGGTGATGGAGAACTGGGCCGACGGCGGTCGCAACCTGGCCTACGCCCCGGCGCACTGGGCGGCCATCTTCGACGCCGTCCCCCACGAGGCGCTGGGGCTGTGCTTCGACCCATCGCACCTGGCCTGGCTGGGCATCGACTACCTGCGCGCGGTGCGGGAATTCGGCACGCGCATCTACCACGCGCACGCCAAGGACACCGAGTTCTTGCCGGAGGCGCAGTATCGCTACGGCGTGATTGGCGCCGAGCGCGGGCGGATCGGCCAGGGAACGTACCGCTTTCGGATTCCGGGCTTCGGCGTGATCGACTGGCCCGCCTACATCACCGCGCTGCTCGAAGTCGGCTACGACGGCCCGCTGGTCGTCGAGCACGAGGATCGGTTCTGGAGCACCAAGACCGACCCCGAGCACGCGCTCAAGGGGTTGGTTCTAGCCCAGCGTTTCCTGGCGCCGTTGCTGGTTTAGGCGTTCAGCGGGCGGATCATCCCCACGGCGCGGCTACAACACGCCCTTGGTCAGGATCAAGTTGCCGTAGGGCCGCCGAAAGCCACACCAAGTGTTGCCGTTGCTCGAACGGGTCGCCTAGTATCGCCGTATGACCGTCGCATTTGACACTCTCAAAGCGTCCCGGCAGCTCACGGCCGCGGGCTTTGACGAAACGCAGGCCGACGCCCTCGTCTCCATCTTTGCCGAAGATATCGGCGCCAGCTTGGTTACGAAAGACGATCTCGCGCGCGAGATTGCACCTCTGCGCAGCGAGATGAGAGATCTCGAGCGGCGCCTGACCATCCGCATGGGCGCGATGTTCGGCGGAGGCGTCACCGTCCTCCTCACCGCGCTGGGCATCATCACCGCGATCATCCTGACGGCCTAGCTACAACACGCCCTTGGTCATGATCAAATTGCCGTAGGGTCGCCGCTCGCCCGTGGCCACGATCGCGAAGGCCTGCCGCGCTCGCTCATAGAACGCAAAACGCTTCACCCGCGCAAAACCCACCGGCGCCCCATGTGCCGTCTCGGCGATCCGGCGAAAGTCGGCCATGATCGCCGGCTCGGAGTCCGGGTCCTCAACCACCGCCATCACCGCCGCCGGCGCCTCGACATATTCGTCTAAGGGCAGCAGCGACAGGATTGCTTCGGCCGTGCGCGCGGCGTCAGCGCCGTCGAGTCGCACCAGCCGCCGGGCGTTGGCTTCAGCCGGAAAGTTCGCATCGGCAATCACGACCTCATCGCCGTGCCCCATGGCCGCAAGCACGCGCAGCAGGTCCGGCCCCAGGATCGGATCAATGCCTTTCAACATGAGGGAACCCTCAAGCGTCAGCGCGGCGGCATCGTGTCACACGCGGCCGGCACCACCGGCCGGCGGACGATGTCTCGGAGCCAAGCAGCAGTGCCGGATATGCTCGGCGACATGTCCTGGGGCAATTTGAGAGACGCGCCAATTGAAATCACGGCGCGCGACAACCCGCAACGCTTCGGCACGGATCCCGAAGGCGAGGCTCCCAAGGCGTTCGTTGAGCCCGAGTCGGTCACGCTCAACGATGCCGGTGACGCCGCCGGCTGGGTTTCCAAGGAGTCGGTTGACCACCTATGGCTGGAGGTGGGCGGGGAGATGGTCAGCGAACTTTGGGTCGTCGACGTCACGGTGCGGGCGTGGGGCGCCGAGTTGCGCAGCGCAGGCATCGCCGGCGTGGCGACGCCCGCGCCGCATCGCATGAAGGGCTATGCCCGTCGTCTGATGGAAGCCTGCGAGCGGTTTACGGCTGACCAGGGATATGACATCAGCACGCTGTTCGGGATTCCCGACTTCTATCACCGCTTCGGCTACGCCACCATCTGTCCGGAGTATGAGATCCGTATCGAGCTCGACGCACTTAAGATGGATGGGCCGGCCGCCTCGCTTGAAGAAGTCCGCCCCTCGGACTGGGACCCCATCGCCCGCATGTGCAACGCGGCCTACGCGGCGCTCGATGGCACGGTCGTGCGGCATGAAGGCGCGTGGCGAGGGCCCAGGCAGGGCTCGGATTGGGACCGAACGCCCCGCGCGTTGGTGAGCCGCGATCCTCACGGGCGGCCGGCGGCCTATGCGGTCGTCGACGCCGAGTTGACGGAACGTTGCCTGGCCGTGTCGGACGCGGCGGCGAGCGATGACGCGGCCGCGGAGCTCTTAGCCAACGGTCTCGCCCAGCTCGCCAGAGCGAGCGGCGCGTCCGCTCTGCTCGCGCGCCTGCATCCGCGCACCGGACTGGGGCCGCTGCTGACGAGGTATGGCGGTCCGGCCGCCACGACGCGCCCCGACAACGCCGGCTACATGACGCGCATCGTCGACCTTGAAGCCGTCCTGCGGAAGTGCACGCCGGCCCTCACCGCTCGGGCAAGCGCCGGCGACTTTCCGGTGCCCGAATCGCTCTATCTCAAAACCGACATCGGCGATAGCCGCATCGCGCTTGGCGGCGAAGCGCCGCCGGCCGAGCTATGCGTGGATCGAATGGGACTCGTGCAGCTTCTGTTCGGCTACCAGACCTTCGAGAAGCTGCGGGAAACGGGCACGGCCCACGCAAGCGGCGTTTCCGATGAAGTCCTAGCCGGGCTGTTCCCACGCAATGACGGGTACTGCTTCGGGCCCGACCGCTACTGATGCCGGCACCTGGCGGGCGCCCGTTTCCAGACAGCCGGCGAGCATCGGGCAGACCAGAGAACTACTTGCAGGCCGCCTGACTGGGCGGCCTGCAACAACGGCCCAAGCCTCGACGGTTCGACGGAGGGTGAACGCTAGACCAAACGTTTGATGCATTGGAGTCTCGTCGCCATCGCCGGTATTTCAACACCGAACGAATCATCCATCGAGATTTGCTCCCAATCCTGGGCCTCGACTAAGCGCACGCGATGCGTAGCCAGGCCGTAGCAACAAGTTGCACCTTCGCCGTGGCCGGCCCGCCCCTTGAAATTTTTTGCGATGGCCTATCGGGTCCACGATTGTCAGACCACGAACCAATTGGATATACTCGCCAACCATCGCATCCGAGCACACGGCTACCAAGTGTGCGGATGGATGGCGGTCCGGTGTTGTGAGGGTTGGGCGCCCGAAGTAAACGGGCGGGGAGGCGGCACGAATGAACGGTCGAACAGGCCTCAGTCGCAGACAGGTCATCCGGGCCGGATTGCTGAGCGTTGCGGCGGGTGCAGGCGCAGCGGTGCTGGCTGCGTGCGGCGAGACGCAGGTCGTGGAGAAGGTCGTAACCCGTGAGGTCGAGAAGATCGTCGTCCAGGAGGTCGAGAAGGTCGTCGTCCAGGAGGTCGAGGTTCCGACCGAGCTCGGCACGGTTGAAGTCATCACGCCGTGGGGCGGCGCGGAGCTTGAGGCGTTCGAAGCCATCGTCAAGCCGTGGGAGGAAGCCACTGGCGGCAAGGTGGCGCACGAGCAGTCGCCGGACATGTTTGCCACGATGACCGCCCGTACCGAGGGTGGGCACCCACCGGACGTTGCCGTGCTCTTCGGCATCGGCCACGCCAGCCAACTCGCGCGGGACGGGCACCTGGTTCCCCTCGAGACATTCCTGAACATGGACGAGTTCGCCGAGCAATACTCGCCCGCGTTTATCGACATGAGCTCCGTCGACGGCACGGTTTACGGCGTGCACATGTATCTCTACATGCGAGGGCTCGTGTGGTACAGCCCCAGTCGGTTCAAAGCCGAGGGGCTCGAGGTCCCGACCACGTGGGACGAAATGATCGACCTGTCCGACCGGATCGTGGCTCAGGGTGGGACGCCCTGGGGCATGGGCACCGAGCACGATGTTCACAGTGGCTGGCAGGGCTCCGATTTCATTCAGGAGTACGTGCTGGCCGACCAGGGGCCACAGATCTACGACGCCTGGGGCGCCCACGAGATTCCGTGGACAGACCCTCGCATCAAGCGTGAGTGGGAGCGGTGGGGCGAGATCGCGCTCAACCCCGACTACGTGTTCGGGGGCGTCGACACGATTCTGTCAACCCGCTGGTCGGACGCGGCGGTGCTGCCATTCATGGACCCGCCGCGCGCCTATCTGCACCAGATGGGCTCCTTCGTGTTCGGGACCATTGCCGACCGGTTCCCGGAGTTGCGGCCGGGCGAGGACTTCTCGGTGTTCCGCTACCCGACGATCAACCCGCAATTCGAGGGCGCGAGCAGCGGCGGCTCCGGAGTGATGGTCACCCTGACCGACCGTCCCGAGACGGCATCGTTCATTCGATACATCACCTCCACTGGAACCCAGCAGCTGTGGGCCAGCACGGGGGGATTCCTCTCGAGCAACCGGCTGATTCCGCTTGATGCGTACTCGAATCCGGTCAACCGGGAGATCGCGAGGATCTTCCAGGAGGCCAAGATTTACCGCCACGGCAACGACAACACGTGGGGGGCTCCGCTGCAGCCGAAGTTCTTCGAGTCCTCCATCAAGTACCTCAGAAATCCGGACAGTCTGGACGATATCCTGGCCGACTTCGACAGCGTCGTCGAGAGCCTATAGCGATTGTTCGATCGGCACGCCAGCAGCCCGCGGGCTTCGGGCGCGGGCTGCTGAGCCGGTGACTGTCGGGGCGGCGGTTGATTAGGACCAGTCGGATCGCGCCATGGATCTGGGCGCTTCCCGGACTCCTCGCGCTCGCTGTATTCCTGGTCTACCCCTCCATCGACACGTTTCGCCGCAGCCTGATGAACTCCAATTCGACGGAGTTCGTGGGCCTGGAGAGTTACGCACGCGTCTTCGTCAAGGAGGAGACGCAGCTGGCGTTGCTGAACAGCCTCCTGTGGATGGTCGTGTTTACCGGGGTCACTACCGCACTCGGCCTGCTGATCGCGGTGATGGTCGAGCGCGTCAGGTATGACGTGGCCGTAAAGACGCTCGTCTTCCTGCCGATGGCCATCTCCTTCACGGCGGCCGCCGTGATCTGGAGGTTCATCTACGGCTTTCAGCCGGCAGGGTTCCCGCAGTGGGGAGCGGCCAACGCGGCGCTCACCGCGATCGGCTTCGACCCACATCCATTTCTCATCAGCAAGGCGGTCATTCCGTTCTACGGCATCAACAATGTCGCCGTCATCGTGGCCGCGGTCTGGATGACCACGGGCTTCGCCATGATGGTGTTTTCCGCCGCTATCCGCAGCATGCCGCAAGAGTTGCTGGAAGCCGCGCGAGTCGATGGAGCCAACGAATGGCAGGTCTTCCGGCACATCATTCGCCCATCGATCATGCCGACGGTCTACGTCGTTGCAACCGTGCTGGTGATATCCGCGCTGAAAGTCTTCGATTTGGTCTTCGTAATGACAGGTGGCTTGTTCGAAACGGACGTCGTGGCTAATCGGATGTATAAGGAAATGTTCGAATACCGCGAATTCGGGATAGCCACGGCGCTCTCGGTCATCCTCCTGTTGCTTTCACTACCCGTGATCGCGATCAATATCCGGCGGTTTCGCCGGCAAGAACTCGAGCGCTGATCGTGGGGCCAATCACTGCAACGCCACGCGTCAAGGCCATGAGGCTCCGACGGGAAACTCGGACCCAGAGGTTGATTCGGGCAGCATCGAGAGGACCGCTGCACCTGGTGCTCATCGTCATTGCGTTGCTCTGGACGTTTCCGAGCGTCGGGCTCCTTGTCAGCTCGTTTCGGCCCAAGCTCAACGTGGCAACGTCCGGGTGGTGGACCGCGTTTCAGCTCCCGTTCGAGTTCACCCTCGAGAACTACGCGTTCGTCCTCTTTCGACGGGGCGTTGGCGACAGCTTCGTGAGCAGCATCTTGATCACCGTACCGGCCACATTCCTCACAATCATGGTTGCTGCCTTCATGGCTTTCGCGTTCGCGTGGATGCGGTTCCCGTTGCGCGATATCCTGTTCTTTCTTGTGATAGCCCTGCTCGTCGTGCCTCTCCAAATGACGCTAATCCCGTTGCTCAATCTCCTCGGCTTCTTCAAGCTCAATGCCACATACCTCGGAATCTGGTTGGTGCATATGGGATTTGGATTACCGTTTTCCGTCTTTCTCCTGCGAAACTTCTTTGCCGCGCTCCCCCGCGAAATGCTAGAAGCCTCGCAGGTGGACGGCGCCTCGAGTCGAGTGGTCTTCTTCAAAATCGTCCTGCCATTGTCCACTCCGGCCCTGGCTTCGCTCGCGATCTTCATGTTCCTCTGGATTTGGAACGACTTGCTGGTGGCGCTGATATTTCTCGGCGGAAGCCCCGAGCTGGTGCCCGGAGTCCTGCCGCCGATCTCCGCGGACAGAGGTCCGCTTACGCTCACGATCGCCAGTCTCGTATCGTCGCGCGGCGCTGACTGGGAGCTGTTGACGGCGGCGGCATTTGTTTCGATGATTCTTCCGCTCGCCGTCTTCTTCGCCCTCCAGCGTTACTTCGTGCGCGGGCTGCTGACCGGAGGGCTCAGGGGCTAGCGCGAGCATGGCCGCCGCCGTTGAAGTTCACGACGATCGATTTGCCGACCTCGTGTCGTCCGAGCCGACGATCGAGCGCGTGGCCGCAGGATTCAGATTCACCGAGGGCCCTGTCTGGCGAGGCGATCATCTGCTGTTCGTTGATGTGGTCAGCAGCCGAATCATTCGCTGGCGGCAATTGCCGGAGGGCCCCGAGGTCCGGACCTTTCGCGCGCCAAGCAATGGCGCCAACGCGCTCACGCTGGATGCCCGGAAGCGGCTGGTCATCTGCGAAGCCGGCGCACGCGCCGTTACACGAGTCGAGACGGACGGCCACACCACGCTCCTGGCCGACCGCTATCGGGGGAAGCGCCTCAACAGCCCGAACGATCTCGTCCTCCTTCCCGACGGCACGATTTACTTCACCGACCCGACCTACGGGCTCCCGAACGGAACCGAGGGCAAGGAATTGCCGTTCCAGGGGCTCTTCCGCGTCACGTCCAACGGTGTGATCGATCTGCTCGCCGACGACTTTGCGATGCCCAACGGAATCGCGTTGTCGCCGGACCAGCGGCAGCTGTACGTGGGCGATACCGACCGTCGCCACATCCGCGCGTTCGACGTGCGCGCCGATGGCCGCCTGGCCGGAGGTCGAGTCTTCGCCGAACTGGATTCGGATGAGGCGGGCTGGACGGACGGTATGAAGGTCGACTGCCGAGGAAACGTCTACTGCACCGGTCCAGGCGGCGTGTGGGTGTTCTGTCGTCGGGGTCAACTGCTCGGACGGATCATTCCGCCCGAGCCACCGGCGAACCTTGCCTGGGGCGATTCCGACTGGAAGACCCTATTCATCACGGCTTGTACCAGCCTCTACCGAATACGCATGGAAGTCCCGGGCATCCCGCTGCCGCTCGGCGCGGCGGCTAGGGCCTGTTCACACTAAACGCTGAATAGCGTATCATGCAGGCATGGAACTCACTCAAGCGCAGTACGAACGGATCGCACCCTGCCTGCCGGTGCAACGCGGCAACATCAAGATTTCGAACTTGCAGGTGCTCAACGCCATCCTGTACGTCGCCGAGCATGGCTGTAAGTGGCGCGGATTGCCGCGTCGGTTTGGCAGATGGCACACCGTCTACACGCGGATGAATCGCTGGTCCAAGAACGGGGTCCTCGATCGGGTATTCGAACACCTGCAGCGCGAACAGATCGTGCGCATCAAGCTCGAGGCGGTCTCGCTCGACAGCACCAGCGTCAAGGTTCATCCCGACGGCACGGGGGCGCTAAAAAAAACGGACCCCAGGCCATCGGCAAGTCCCGTGGCGGCTGGACCACCAAGATTCATATGGTTGCCGCGGATGCTCGCACGGCCATGACCTTCGCCCTCTCGCCCGGGCAGGCCCACGACGCCCCGGAAGGGCGCAAGCTCCTTCACCGCCTCGGGCCGCGGCCTGGGAACCTCGCGGTGGTGATGGACCGGGCCTACCAAGGCAACGAGACGCGCCAACTGGTCTTGGCGTTGGGGTTTACGCCGGTGGTTCCACCACTCCGGTCGCGGGTCGATCCATGGGCCTACGACAAGGAGATCTACAAGCGGCGCAATGAGGTCGAGCGCCTGTTCCGGCGCCTGAAGGGCTTTCGCCGGATCTTCTCGCGCTTCGAGAAGCTCGACGCCCTCTTCCTCGGGTTCATCCTCATCGCCCTCATAGTCGATGCGCTGCGTTAGTGTGAACAGGCCCTAGTCGACCAGGTCTTCGAGCTCCTTGAGCAGGTCGGTCAGAATGCCGCGGTGCTTTCCCCACAACGCGACCTCGATCCCGCCCGGTGCCCGTTGGCAGACCTCCCGAAGTAGGTCATACACCGCGCGCGGCTGGTCAGGTTGGTCGGCGGTGCGCTGGCGCACCGCCGCGAACCGTTCGGTCACCTCGGCCACGGGGGTGGGCACCGGGCTGTAGCCGGCCCAGATGGCCGGCTGGAGGCACGTCAGGACCAGGGCAGCCGGCCAGTCGGTTTCCCCATCGTCGGCCCGGCGGCCCGCCTTGATCAGCCCCAGGGCCGCCTCGCAGCGGGTGAGGTCCGCAAGCAGGACGGCGATCTGGCAGGCCGCGAATCCGGCATCCTTCAGCGTGGCCACCAAAGCCTTCGTCTCCATCATCACCCGCCTGACATGAGGCCGACCAACCCACGGGATAGCAGGCCGGCCATGTACATCGCTTGGACTTCCTCCACCTGCCCAACTTCGGCCCGCCGCCGTTCCAGGTCCCGGTTGGCGGCCATCAGGCGCTCGAAGGTTGACGATGAGCTTGATACCAAGGTGAGCAACCTTTGTTTCACTATGTCCAGATTGCGAATGTGGTAGCGATAGATTCCGCGAATCTGCGTTCGGGCCACTAGGAATCGACTAGTTACGACCACCCCATTATACTCAGCCGGAACTAAAGTGATGCTTCTCCCTGCTTTGGTAGAGTGTCTATGGTTGGGAATGAGAAGCATCTTCTCCTGGGCCACTCATGTCGCTCGCGTCGGCAGGTTCTGAACTTCTAGCTCAGAGGTGTTGATGATGCGACCAGTGTCTTGGGACCGACCCACTTGATGCACCCAGGATTTCATGGTGGGGATTCGCGGATCCCACCCGGCCCTGGCCCTGGGACTCAGGCACGGACGATATGAGTCCCTGTCTATCAGAACAGGAGAAATAGCCATGATATGGCACAGCTGCTCGTCAGTGGCTTAACGCCACGAGCCTGATGGTTCCCTTTCAGGTAATGTTGATGGAGCTTGTAATTGCCCGGTCGCCGCTCGACCAAACCACTCTAGCCATCGGTCAACAAATACTTGCTTTTCTCCTCTATCAATTGCGGTAAAAGGCCAGGCGCACCGAATTACATCCACGATTGGCGCAAGTGCGCGAAATGCGTCAGGTGAAGGGTCTATATCATATGGCCTCATTGTCGTCCCCTGTGCCACAAATGCACTGTTCATAAATGCCGTTTCAAACCAGCGATATTGCCCTTCAGATTGGGCATCACAATACCAAAGCGAATGTGACCTTCCTTCATAATGCCAACGGTCTCTAGGAATCTTCACACCTATGGCTGCGTGAGCAACAATATCAAAAGGTGGCCGCGAAAATCTGTCTGAAGAGCCATCTATCGTTGTTCGTTGGACGAGCTGAAGCATCAATGTAGCGCTGTTGAGATGCCAATTTCTATTTAATCTGAGACTTTCCACCCTCGAATGAACCGCGTGTCGCTGAATCTCATTAGTCAACAGTGACGTGATCTCCTTGAACGAGTCGATTGCTGCACCATAAAGAGCATCACGACGAGATTCCTCAGATTGTTGCATAGACTCTTGCCTAGCTGCTTCCGCCCTTTGATTGACCGCGATAGCGTTTGCCTGTCGAAGTAGGATTGTAGCGCTTGATGAGGCCGAATCGGATGCGTCTCTCAGGCGCTCCAATACTTCATGAGCCGATGGACGTGACCCGGGTGCCTTTATTAGGCATTCAGTGAATATACTTTGAAGTGGTGCTTCAATATTTGGGATGGATTGATGGGGTTCGTGCAAATGCTGCCGACGAATTTCACTCACATCATCTGACCAGAATGGTACGTGCCCACTAAGTAGCTCGTATGCGACGATGCCGAGTGCATATATGTCTGTGGCGCCGGTGGCTGTCTCATCGCGCCATTGTTCCGGTGCGGCGTATGCGGGAGTCCTAGCAAACTTCTGCGTATCGGGTGCGGTCGTTGCACCCGCATACTTCGATATTCCAAAATCGGCCAAATGCCATCGGCCATCGAAGTACAGAATATTGTCTGGCTTTATATCACGATGTACAACGCTGCTCGCTAGCGAAACCAATGCTTCCGCTATATCAATCAATACTACGAGTGCGTCAAGGGGATCAAATGGGCCATTTTGATTGAGTACGCTACGGAGTGATTGTTCGGCTTCTGGCATTACAAGAACCAAGTAGTTTCCCCACTCACCCTTATCAATAATGGGAATGACATTTACTGATTGGCTCAAATCCTCGCCAAATAGAAGTTCACGATCAGCCCCAGGAGCCTTTTCGACCAGCTTCAGTGCATAGGTGCCAGCGAGGTCCGAAATGGCTCTGTAAACTGTGCCAAGTCCGCCGTGTCCAATCAATCCTGAAATGTGCCACTGCCGTGCAAGTGTGACAGTTTCTCCAATTGCGCTAGCCATACCTAAGCCTCCAAAGGAAAAGAGCCTACTTCTTCGCTGTCGTCGTCGAAGCCGATGCAGCTCGATTCGACTGTATGCACCGGCAGCGCGTTGAGATCGCGCGAGAGGTCTGTGACGGCCTGGTCCTCGGCGTCGAGAAGGCCCGCGCGGAGATAGAGGTCGAGCGCGAGGATCAGCTCTTCTTCAGCCCAAGGGGGATTGCGGCGGGGCCGCTCGACTTCGAAGCCGAGAGATTCCAGACGACTCGCCACATTGGCTTCGCCGCCAGAGAAGTCCTGAGGCAGTAGAGGGCCAAGGTCCGGGCGATCGTACCCATGCGCAACGCCCACGACCGCTTGGTAGTGTCCTACTTTGACTCGCGGCGATCTTTGGTCTTTGCGAGACGGTACGGGCGAGGGTGGGTGACTGGGCTGGCGTGGCATCACGATCGTGGGAACGGGTCGGGGCGAATTGTCGGAACCAGGCCCATGAGCAGGGCATCCAGATCAGCGGGGTAGAGATGCAGTTGGTGTGCGATGTCCCGCCGCAATACGCCCTCAGCCCGGAGTTCGGTCAACACCTTGTGAAGCAACTGGGACGATTCGGGGGTGATGTCCTGTTCGGTGTCCAACGGTTCATCCAAGCGCCACCCCAGGGAAGTCAGGTCAATGAAGGCTGAGCGATAGCGCCGTTCCGACAACATTCCGACGGCATGTAACCGGTACACCAACGCAGCAATCGATACGCCCCACTCGTGTTTGAGTCCCTTGAGAGTCTTCATGTCGGCCGTTCGCACCCCGCAGGCGAGCATGCTGGATTGGGGCATTAGAAAGGCCGACGCAAATTGCGCCGCCTCACGTTCGGCGTCGCGACGATTGGCGAACCCATCCCCTTGGTGGAGAACCAGGTGTCCGAGTTCGTGGGCCAACGACATCCGCAGCCGTGACCGTGACTTGGCAGTATTGAGCAAGACGTACGGGGTCTGGTCGTACCAGAACGACAACGCATCCATGCCAGACCACCGGTCCGCAATCGTCTCTACGGAAAACACCCGAATGCCTCGTGACTCCAAATGATGGATGAGGTGAGGGACCGGGAGATAGCCAAGACCCCACTGTCCACGAAGGCTGTCGGCGGCGATTTCCGGCTCAACAAATTGCCAGTCCGGGATGTCGACCGCCGGCACCTCAAACAGGCGGTCGATCCACGTCGACACCTGAATCGCAATGGTCGACATCGCGGTGGCTTGGTCTCGCTGCCGACCTGGAAGTCGGCGAAGGGAGCGAAAGCTGATGGAGTCGGCGGTGGGTTCGTCGACGTCTCCGGCCGTGAGAAATGCCGGCGGAACGGCAAGCGCGTCGCCAAGTTGCTCGACGATCGCCGGGTTGGGTACCTGACGCCCGTGCTCGTACGCCCACAGGCTTTGGCGCGAGATGTGTGTCGCGACGGCCACCTCGGTTTGCTTCAACCCGCGCAGCCTTCTGGCGAGCGACAGGCGGGTTGGGCTTAGGGGGTCGTTCGCATAGACCATCAGCCTCGACGCCGAATGGCCACCTCAACGGTGGGTTGAACGGGCACATCGCGAGAGATCTCAGGTCGAAGAGAACTGGGTTCCAGCAACAAACGGGTGCGCCAGGCGGGGTGCCTGCCGTGGAGACCAAGCCCAATCGGAAGGGACAGTTCGGCCCGAATCTCCTGGCGTTGCCGGTCCATTACGTACAGGAACGCCCAGGTCTCGTATGGGGTTGGCACGGGTTCCAGTTCGTGCGGGAACCCACTGTCGTAATCACCAAGCATCAACTGGTTGCCTTCGACCGACTGTATGGTCCGTTGACCCTTGGCGTTTCGGTTCGACGGAATGGCCGTGGCAATCCCCGTGGCGTCGGTGCCGGACCAGACCAAGATGGCCCGTTGATGATCCGGGCTAACCGTCAGGCAGTAGGTGCCGTCGTTCAACACGTCCCATCCGCGGGGGGCCAGAGCGTCACGGAGATACCGAAGCGCGCTGAGCCAGAAGATTGTTCCTGACGCTGCCGGCGAATCGTGGGCCGTGGTCTTGGCCGCATCGGCATGGGCCAGCTGCAGGACTTCGGCGAAGACCTTTGGGTGCAGACCCATCCGACCTAACTCTCGAACGGCATCCGGTCCCTGGAAGACCTGGGGCATGGGCAACATGGGCAACATGGGCACGGGTGTCTTGGTAGGTCCTTACATTCTAGCCCGTCCGTCGGACGGGCCAAATTGTAAAGACCTGCTGGGTGTATCCAACCACTAGGGACGCAACCGCCGGTCCTTCCGCCGCAGCGCCACATCGGCCGCCGTCTCCTCCTGCTCCTCGATCAGCCCCACGAGGTCGGCCATCGTCCACGGGCGCGTCGCCAGCCCCGCCGCCATCGCGGGCTTGCCGTTGGCGGCCTTGGTGAGCGTCGTGTGCGGGCGAACGAAGTTGTGGTGGAACACGAACAGCGCCACCGCGCAGCTCAGGTTGCGGACCTTCTTGCTGAAGGCGTTCGTGAGGCGGGTGAACCGCCGCATGCTCATGCGCATCGTGAGGTTCTGGCGCTCGACGTGCGATGTGCTGATGTGCTCCGGGTCCGGGTCGCCCGTGATCCGCCAGGTGCCGCTGCCACGCACGCCGGCGGGCTGTAGCGGTGCGCCCCGTCCACGTCGGCAGCGTAGAGCTTCACGAGCTGCGCGTAGAGTCAATCGTCGGGCCGAATGCGTCGGCGGCGGCCTCACGGTAGAAGCTCGCGCCGTCGCTCGTGAGTTGGAACCGACCGCTAATCCGGCGGCCCAGGTCCACCAGGAACTCCCGCGCCGTGGTGGCGTCGCGCCGCCCGATCAGCCACGTCGGAATGAGCTTCGTGTCGGGGTCGATGTTCGTGAAGGTCCAGACGTCCCCGATGCCCAACTCGCCGCGCCGCTCGGCCAGTACCTGCTTCTGCTTCATGGATTCGAAGGCCCACAACTCATCTACCTGGACGCGCTGCGGCTGCCGTCGGGGCTCACGGTGCGCTACCAACGCGCAACCGCCGAGGGCACCCAAAGGACACCGCAAGCACCGTTTTCAGAGCAGCCAATCGTTCGGCTTGGGAGCACCTCGTGCAACACGGTCAATTCCCGGCGCATCACCTCATTGCCACGGTGAGCGCCGCGTGCTGCGCTTCGAGTGCAGCGACACGCTACGCCTGGCGGCGGTCCACGAACCGATGGGCGCGCCTAGGGCGGCGCCGTGCGACGGTGGCGTGAGACATCGGGGGGACATATCCGCGGGACGCGGCCGCGACGTTCGCGTGTCTCGACGTCTCGGCGCTGGTCACGGGCGGTCGGGCGCGGGCTGGTATGGCGCCCGCCGAAAAGGGAACACAAACCCACCGTCCTGCGACAGCCGGAACAGGTCCAGCTTGTCCAGCGGGCGCCGTGGTGCCAGCAGCCACGGCGTGCCGGGTAGGCCGTCGCAGGCAGGCGGCAGCGCCGTGTTCCGGTCCCTACTCCCGGTTTGGGCGCCCATGCGGCGAGCCTGGTCGCCCAGCGGCGGGCGGGTGCGCGCCTCCGCGGCGGACGGTCGCGCGAGGTGGGCGCCGTGTGGGCGCGCGACGGCGGCGGCCTGGCCGGCCAGTGGCGGGCCGGTGCGCGCGCGGTAGTCCGCGGCGTCTCCGTAGGCGTCCGTCATGGCCATGTGCTGCTACTCCGTCGGCAGGGTGCCCCCCTTTGTGGCATCCCACGAGGCAACTGGCGGATACCCACGGGTGCCAGTTGGTTCGCGTCCGAATCTCTCGGCCGGCTGCGTCCTCGGATTCGTCCTCCGGGGCAGCTGGCCGAGCTCAATCAGCCCTCGTCGGCAGCCGCTAGAGCCTCCGCACGGAGCGATCTCGGAGGTCATCAGCCCGGACCCGTCCATAAACCCCTCGCCCGAACCACGCGCCACTCACGTCGTTCGCGACATGGGCTTGCTGCGTACCCCCTCGGAGCACCCCCGGCCCCTCGATGGCGTCGACCACGTCCCCCGCAACCACCTGGGCGCGCGGCAACGTGCGGGCCGCGGCGGCGCTCGCCGTCATGCTGACTCGCGCGCGCGCATAGGATCATCCAAAAACTCCAAAAATTAGTTTCGCTCCGGGCCGCCGGCAGACCGGCGGCGTGCCGTTCTTGCTCCTTACGACCCCTGACCCCTCAGCTGTGAATCGTGACCGTCGTGATGCTCACCCGTTCGCACGCGAGCTTGAGCGTCAGGCCCGCTTTGATGCCTGCAATCACGCGAGCCTTGACCTGCAGCGTGCGTTTCGATGGCCGTCCCCCGCCCGAGCTAGGCGGGCGCGCGGCCCTTGCCATGCTCGGCCTCCCATTGCAGCCGCACCCGCACTTGCGCTCGCGGCGCTCCATGCGTGGGGCGGGGCGGGGCGGCCCTGGTGAGCGAGCGCGGGATCTCGCAGCTTTTGACCGGGCGCGCCGTGGTGCTCATCGCGACGGGCGCCCGGTAGGCCACCACGCCTGGGGATTGCCGGCATGGCGTGGACGTGTCGGCATTCGGGCGGCGGCGGGTGCGGTTTGCGGACGCATTCAGCGGCCCGTAACAGGTTCGGGCGAGCCGACTACACGCGCGTGCTCTCTTCACTGCCCTTCACTAGGGCATAGGCGGCACGGTCATGGGCTGGCGCCCGCGCCGCCACTTGGCCTACTCGAAACCGACTCCCGGGCCGCCCGCCACCGAACCTCACGAAGTCGGCCCAGCTCGCGGCGGCGACTAGTGGGTCACTTTGCGTTTCGTTGGCCTACCGCTCACAAACTACCCCATCACCATCGCCGTCGCGGGCGCTCGGTACCGTTGCCTGCGGGAATCCCTGACCGCTGCCATTTGCCCCCTGAATACGCGGCGCGCCGGCGGCCTCAGCTGCCTCGCAGGATGCGTACACGGCTGCGGGATCTGGCGTTGGTGTCATGGTCACTGTCGTCGCCGCACGCGCCGTGAACACCATGTCGGTCGAGCTACAGCTAGCGAGCACGGGTTCCAACGCATCGGCTTCCGCACGGTCAATCGTGAGCCCGTAGGCCAACCGCGCCTGCAGTACCTGGTTGGCGAACCAGCACTGATTGAGGCCGGGCATCCACTCGGCCGCGTCTTTGCCGCTTTTCTGCTGCCGATTGACCGCCGGGCCGGCCAGCGTGAGGTTCACCAGGTCACTGGCAAACGCCCGCCGTCGGTCGGCGTCAGCCGCACAGAGCCCGCTGTCATGGGCCTCTGACCGCGCCACGATGTGCTCAATGTCCGTCTCCGCCGTGCTGGCGAACCATGTGCCGGTGTACGGGCCGTAGATATTCCCGCCCTGCTGCGCCACGATCTGCGGCTCGACGGACTGGGCATACGGGTAATTGTCGGCGTCATAGGGCGCACAGCGGTTCTCGGCGCTCACCGTCAGCCCGCGCCACGTCGCCGGTGCGGTGACCGCTGGCGACGATTCACCAGGCGGCACCACCGCATACCCCAGCTCGCGCAGCCCACGGATCGCCGAGTTGCGTTGGTCCGTCGCCCACGTGGTGCAGGGGTCCCAGCCGCGGCGCTCGGCATAACCACGGTAGAAGTCCGAGTGATATGGGTGCATTTGCCCCAAGTAGGTGCCGTTCGGCCAGGCCGGCGAGTCCTGGCAGAAGGCCTCACCTTCGTAGTTCAGCGCCAGCACCACGCCAGTCGCCACAACAGCCAGCAGCGCTGCGGTTGCCAGTGGCACGACGATCCGTCTCATACCCACCTCCCGCGCATCGAAGCTAGCCGTTTCGCGCCGGCGGCGGCGCGGGCAGGGGAGGGCCTGCCGGCTCCGCTGGCAGTGTCCGACGTCGCGGAAGGCGCCGCCAAGCGTGGCTACCTTGAGCGCGGCGCCGTCGTGGAGGGGGTTAGGTTCTTCCGGGGGCTTCTGAGCGTGGACGGGAGACACCCAACCGCTTTCGAGTGGATTTTTCCCACACAGAACGGGTGGATGGTGGGCGAATTGTGTACAGCGCGCGGCCGGGTGCTGAGGGGTGGTTTGGGCGCCAGTTCGTGGGCGCGGTGGTCGGCGGCGCTTGGCAGCCCGTTGTGGATGGCTGCCGGGCGGCGGCCTACAGGTAGCGCAGGGCCTCGGCGGCGTCTTCGCGGCGCGTGTAGCGCGCGACCATCGCGCCGCCGCTGCGCTCCGACCATCGGCCCTGCCGTATGACGGCGGCGACGGGCGCGCCGGCGGCCACCATGCGGCGCGCCATGCCCACGCGTCCACTGTGTCCCGAGTAGGCGTCACCTAGGCCGGCAGCCCTGGCGGCGGCCTTCACGCGGCGGGCGATGCGGTCGGCGCTCAGGCCGAAGACCGGCGCCGCGGCTGGCAGTTCCGGGCGGATCGCCGCGAGCGCGGCCATGGTCGCGGCCGTGATCGCCACGACGCGGCCCTCCGCCGTTTGGTCGGTCTTGGATCGCGCGATCGTGACGCGGCCCGAGCCGTCGGGCGCGGCCTCGATGTCGGCCCACGTGCGCGCGGCGCACTCCGAGCGGCGCAGGCCAGCGTCCGAGAGGATGCCCACCAGGGCAATGTCCACCAAACCGCGCCGGCGGGCCTGCTCGCGCGTCTCGCGGCTGCGCTGCTGGCGTCGGGGTAGGCATGCGGTCGCGCGGATCGCGGCGAGCGCGTCCGTCGTGAGTCCCTCGGCCTGGCGCTGCGGGCGGGCGCGGTCCGGCTGTTTGGCGAGTCGCGCGAGCGTGGCGCTCACAAGGCCGCGTGGCGGGCATGGTGTGGCGGCGCCGTGGACCTCATGCACGGCCGCGATGCCGGCGGCGTCCATGCGCAGCGTCGCGTCGACGCGTCCCGCGGCGGCGCGGTCAAGGATGTAGGCGCGCACGTGGCGGGCATCGGCGGGGAGCGCAGCGACGCCTCGAGCTACGGCCCATGCGGCCCAGCGTTTCCACGCGGCCGTGTAGGCGCGGCGGGTGTTGGGCGCCCATGCGGCGACGCGCTCAAGGGCCGCCAGTTCGTTGGCGTCCGCCACGCCGGCCAGCGGCGGGCGGCGTCTGAGCGCGACGTGGCGGGCCTGGTCGGTCGCGGCGTCCGCCTGGTCGGTGGCCATGGTGGGCGCTCTATTTTTGGCTACGATTGCTAAAAGGGAGCCTCGTTACCGGGAGCAAGCCGTGCGCTGTTCACACGGAGATTCCAACGCGAGACGATCCGGCCTTCCCTCGGGCCAGCTGGATCGAGCCAGCTCAGGCCGCGAGTGATCCGGCTGTGACATGCGCCGATGAAGCTAAGCTGTACTGACCACAGAGCAACTGTGTTGGGGCGTCAAGGGCTAGGCCATGGTGGGGTCCCAGGTGGTCCGGTGTTTGCACAAGGCGTTGCAGAGGACGAGAAGCTTGCGCATGCAGGCGACGAGGGCCACCTTGGACGGCTTGCCGGTCGCGATGAGGCGCTGGTAGCAGGCGCGCAGCGTGGGGTTGACGCGGGTGGCCGTCAGGGCGGCCATGGAGAGCGCGGCGCGGACCTGGGCGCGCCCGCCCCAGCAGCTGCGGCGCCCGCGCCAGGCGCCGCTATCGCGATTGAAGGGCGCGACCCCGACCAGAGCAGCGACCTGCTGGCGAGTGCAGGTCCCGAGTTCGGGCACTTCGGCCAGCAAGGTGGCAGCGGCCACGGGGCCGATCCCGGGGATGCTCTGCAACCAGGCGGCGCGGGTGCGCAACGCGGGTTCCGCCTGCACCAGGGCCGCCAACTGGCGGTCCACCTGCGCGAGGGCCGCGGTCAGCGCGGCGGCCAGAGGGTCGAAGCCCAGGTCCAGGTGGGCCCGGTCGTGGCGGCGCCGCTGCTGCTCGGCCGCGCGGTCCGCGACCAGTTGGCGCCGCCGGCGGCTAAGGAGCTGAAGGTCCTGGACGGCGGCGCTGGGTTGGGGCCGCAGCGGGGGCCGCACCGCGGCCGCGAACCGCGCCAGCACGCGTGCGTCCAGCCGGTCGGTCTTGGCCAGGATGCCGTGGGCGCGGGCGAAGTCGCGAGTCTGGCGCGGATTGACGACGACGACTGGCAGGCCAGCGGCGCTCAGGGCGGCGACCACGGCCCGCTCGTAGCCACCGCTGGCTTCCAGCACGATGCGGGTCGGCCGCAGCGCCTCGAGCTGCCCCTGCAACCGCCGCAGGCCGCCGCGTGCGCGCGCGACCGTCCAGGTCGTCCCCGTGGGCTGCACGGCCACGTCCAACTGGGCCTTCGCCACATCGATCCCCACCGTCACGTCCGCTGGTGCTGCCATTGGGTACCCTCCGGCAACGCTGGCCACGCGCCCTGCCTTGCCGATGCGGGCTCGTGCTCACGGCCCTGGCAACTGTTCGGGCTCTGGGCCAGCGTGCGGGCCGGGACGACCCTGCTCTGTAGCGGTCTCTGACGACCAAGGTGTGATCGGTCTGTCCCGGCCCGTTCACTGTGACCTTGGTCAATCCAAGGCGTGGGAACATACAAGGTGTGAGACACGGCTGACGGGCGGGAGGCCATCCAGGGCGCCGTGGGGGCGCCGGCGGTTATACCACCGCAGCCAGCCGATGAGAGCCCGCGTGCGATGGGCGCTTGAGGGATAGGCGAAGGCATAGGCCCAACTTCGCAGCAGTATCTGGATCAAGCGTTCCGCCTTGCCGTTGGTGCGGGGCGTGTACGGGCGCGTGCGCAGGTGCCGCAGGTCGCGCGCGGCACAGCGTCGCCGCCACGCGTGCGAGCTATAGGCGGGCCCGTTATCGATCATCACCGCCCGCACCGCGATGCCCTGCGCGCGGAACCAGGCGAGCGCGCGCTCCAGGAAGGCCAAGGCGTCGGCCTGGCGGTCACTGGGCCGCACCTCGGCATAGGCCAGCCGCGAGTGGTCGTCGACGGCCACGTGCACGTGCTGCCAGCCGGCGCCGGGGCTACGGGTCACCCCATCGCGGGTGATGCGCTTGCCGACGTGCCAGAAACGGCCCAGCTTCTTGGTGTCGAGGTGCAGCAGCTCGCCGGGAGAGGCGCGCTCGTAGCGCACCACCGGGGGCCGGGGGAGGCGCGGGCGGCGCGACTGCCCCCGCCGCCGTAGCACCTTGCCCACGGTCGAGGCGGGGCGCCCCAACAACGCCCCGAGCGTGACCGGCCCCGCGCCGCTGCGCTGGCGCGCAGCGCGGATCTCCCCCTCCGCGGCCGCGTCGAGGCGCCGGGGCTGGTGCTTGGGCGTGGACCGGCGCTCCTGCAGCCCCGTCCAGCCCGCGGTTCCATAGCGCCGCCACCAGCGATAGCCCGTCGCGCGGCTCGCGCCAACCACCTGGGCCGCGACGCCCGGACTCAGGCCGGCCACCATCGCGGCGACCGCGCGGCACCGGGACTCGAACGAGTAGCGCATCCGCTGCGGGCCGGGCATGGCATCATCCATCGGGACCTCCGGCGAGACGTTGGTGTGTGGTAACCCCACGGCTCGTAGGCGGTCCCGCTCCTGTCAGGTGTCTCGCAGGTGTGTAGTCAGTACACCTAGCTAGCCAAGCCAGTGCTCGCCGCTGATTTCATCGCGAGTCGTGAGAAACCCGTCCAGTGCTGCCACAAACCGCCCAGCCGTTCGCCGGTTGGCTCGTGGAAAGGCGCGGTTGCTCGTGAAGATGAGTTCCGGATGGGCGCGCCCTGCTCGCATTGCGGCGGCGGCAAGCGGTCGATAGTCCACCACGTTTTCGGTAACCACGACCCAACCTTCCGCCTGCGCCATCTCGAAGATCGCCTGATCAGGCCGGCCGCGCAGATCACGCCGTTCTGCCACGGCCACGACCTGATGGCCGCGGTCCCGCAGCGCCTCTGCGATCGCGGGGGGCCACATCTCATCGAGCATCAGCTTCATCTGCCGAGCAGTTCCTGCTCCCGTCGCCACTGGACCTCGGCGCGCTCAGCCTCCTCCTCCACGCGCCGAATCCAGGCCCTGACCTCGTCGGTGTAGTCGGCGTAGTAGCGCAGCGCGGCTCTTATCTGATCAACCGTTAGCCCCGTCCGCTCGCCGATATCCGCCAGGCTGTCGGCATCGCCGGCATCCGATCCGCGAACCGCGCTCACGATCTCCCACACGTCCGGACCGTCGATCAAGCCCGCGCGTCGCCCGCCGGGGCCCGAACGGAACACGATCCTGGGATGTTGCTCCATGCGCAGCCCTTCTTCGAGCAACTGCTTGGCGACCGCCGATCGTGACTGCCCGCTTCGGCGGCTCTGTGCCTCCAGCTGTGCGAAGACATCGTCGCCGATCCGTACCGAGAGGTGCCGGCTCATTGCACCGTCTCCTCGCGCGTATGCCAATGTCACACACTGTAGTACACGTCGGTGTGTACTGAGCACAAGGCCGAGCAGGCACCTCAATTGATCGGGAAGTCGGTTTATTCGACCGGCGGCCAGCGCTTGCCGTTGCAGCATCCGCCATGAGACCGCCAGGCCGCCAGGCTGCACGGGAGCCTCGGGCGACCCGTCATGCCTCCAGGACCCGGTGGCCTGAACAGCCGATCCTTGAAGGATGACGCTGAATGGTCGATCTCATAGTCGGCAAGGCAGTTGCCGCCACGCAATCACTACGTTTTGCGGATCCGGCCGAGAGCTATTTCGACCAGTTGGCGTTGAAGGATGTGCTTCGCGTTAGGCACTTGCTGACCACCACCGATGTGCCCATCCCGCCCGAATGGCTGTCGCGCACACACCGACCTCTCGCGTCTAACGGGTGTGTGGGTCGACTGCCGCAGCCGAATCTGCGCGATCCGCGGTAACCAATCGCGACTTTGGGAACCACTGCGCCGCCCGCTGCCTGGCCGTATCGGGGGTCGTGCTACTGCGGCCCCGACATTTACGGAAACCTGGATAGGCGCCCGGGCAGATCCTCGGCATGCTTTCTCTGTCGCGACCCCCGCGCAACACAAAACCGCCGCGGGCCCGCGACACGGATTGGTGCGACGGGGTGACGGGAGGTCGCCCTTGTCGCGAGTGTTGGGACGCCTGAGCGCTGGGAGGTCGCTCGAGGCGTCGAGGTTCGAGGTCGGCGTATCAAGACGCCGGCGGGACGGCCACCGGATGGTGGCCCACGGCCCGCCGGCGATGGGACCCGGCGGGCCTTCGTGCCCTTGATGGGCAAAGGAGGAGCGTCGTGTTCCCAGGTTCAGGGCGTCTGCTGCCTCAGGCAGTGCGGCGCATGTTTCGGCGTGGCGGGCTAGTGACGGCCCCCACGAAAATGACGAGCGCGGTCGGCCACTCAGCACCGACTGCTGGTCGCGAGCCGCCCGTGGCGGTGGTCGTCCGGCAGGTGCCGTATGGGGAGCGGCCAGCGCGCAACCGGCAGCTGACCCTGCTGGCGGAGTTGCTGGGAGCGGACTGGCGCCGGGAGCTGCCGGTGCGCTTCGGCGTGGCGGTGAGCGATATCACCCGCCGGCAGGCGGCGGCCGCGATCCGGCAGTTGACGGGCGGGGTGCGCCCGGCGCACATCGCGCGCGGCACCTGGCACCGGGTGGCGGTGGACCCCGACTGGATCGACCGCCCGCGCGGGAGGCGCCGGCAAGTGCGCGGTGAGGCGACGCCACACACAGCGGAACCCGCCACCGCTTCCGCGGCTGAGGGTCTGCTCCCCATCCAGCTGAAGGCGCTGCGGCTGCTCGGCGACCGCTTGGGCCTGGATGTCCTGGCCGCCGCATCGGCGCGCTACGGCTGCGATCTCCGCCGGCTGGACCGGCGCACCGCGGCCGCCTGGATTGCGGAGCTCACCCAGCAGGTGCTGGTGGGACCGGCGGGCGCCGCGCTGAGCTGAGCGCCCGGATTCGAGAAGGCCCCGGCGAGGGGCGGCGCCCGCGCGGGTGGTGCCGGCCCCGAGGGCCGGGCCCGCGCGGGCGTTCCACGACACGGAATAAGGGGAGGTACCCGATGGCACGCCAACTCAACGTCTACGGCTGGCAAATCCGGGAGCAGCTGCTGTGTGGCAAGGAGGCGACGCCGCTGGCGCCGTGGTTGCAGACCCACGAGCCGCTGCCGGCCCCGGCCAGGAGGCGCGAAGGCCCGGCGCCCTGGGCGGTGCCGCTGATGGAGGCCGTGGTGATGGGCCTGCAGGGCGATGTGCTTGAGGCACGGACGCGGCTCGCGGATGGCGATGGGCTGTGGCTGCGGCGGCGGCCGCGGCGCCACACGCGCGGCGAACGGATCATGAGCTTCGCGGGCTCGACGATGGCCGGGTTGCGGCGGGTCGACGCCGACCTGGGGCTGGTGGCGCTGCTGGAGGCCTTCGCCAGCCGCGAGACGGCGACTGATCTGCTGGATGCTTGGGAGGCCCTCCTGGTGGTCTGGCAGGCCGCCGAGGAGGAGGTAGACGAATCGCTGGCCGTGCCGCTGGCGCGGGCGGCGGATGAGCTCTGGTACTGGCTGATCTATCGCGACCAAACGCCGGCGCCGACGAACGACCGGTTGCACCGGCTGGTGATCGAGGTCGAGTGCGACGCCCGGCCCGACCCGACCTCGGATGACCTGGCGCCGCTGCTGACGGACCCGGAGGCGTTGACGGTCTACCGGGCGACGGGGCTGGTGGCGCCCAGCCGGCTGCCGGAGGCGCTGACGCGGCGGGTCGAGGGCGCCATCTTCTGCGGCCCGCAGCTGGGCCAGCTGGTCCTGGCGGTGGAGCGTGGACTGCACGCCATGCTGGTGGGCCCGCGGGGAACGGGCAAGTCGCTGTGCGCGACCGAGGCGTCGCGCTATGCGCACCGCGAGCTGCGGACCGTCGAAGGCCACGAGGCGATGCAGCCGGTGGACCTGCTGGGCGGCTACGTGCCGGATCGGTCGGCCTCGGCCGACCCATTTGCCCTGCAGGCGGAGCTGGCCTGCCGCCTGGCCGTGGGCACCGACCTGGAGGCAGCCGGCCCGACGGCCCGCTACGCCTGGGCGGACGGGCCGTTGACGCAGGCCATGCGGCAGGGGCAAGTGCTGTTCGTCGACGAGGCCAATCGCATGCCCGGCAAGACGCTGAACGTTCTGCTGGGGGCGATCTCGCGCCGGGCGCTGGTGCTGACCGAGCACGGGTCGCGCGAGGTGGCGGCGGCGGCGGGGTTCATGGTGCTCATGGCCATGAACCAGGGCCAGGGGTACCTGGTGAACCCGATCGACGCGGCGCTGGCGGACCGGTTCCCGGTGACGCTGGAGTTCGACTACCTGGAGCCGAAGGACGAGGCGGCGCTGTTGCGCCGGCGCACGAGCCTCCCGACGACCGTGGCCACCTGGATGGTGCGCGTGGCCCAGGAAACGCGAGCCATGCGGCGCACGCGGCAGCTGCCGGCGGACATGACGCCGCGCGGATTGCTGGCCTGGGGCGAGCTGGTGCGGGAGCCGCTGCAGGGCCCCGGGGATCCGGGACGCATCCTGGCGGACGCGGCGCTGATGTCCTGGCTGCCGGGGGTGGCGGGCCGTGACTCGGACGGGCGGGTGGCCGGCGAGACGCGGGACCTGCTGCTGCAGATGGTGGCCAATCACCGGCCGGCAGGCCTGTGATCCCCGACCCACATCAGCGGGTGTTCCGAGGCCCGCGCCGTCGACACGGCGCGGGCCTCTCAGTTTTTCTAAGGAGGCAGACCAATGTCGGTGCAGTGGTATCAGTGGCCGAGCATCGAGCGGCAACTCGTGACCTTCGGCAAATCGTTTCTGGGGCCCTATGCCTTCGCGGTGCGGCTGGAGGACGACCGCACCATCTGCCCGAGCGGCATGTGCGACTTCGGCCAGCGCACGATCACCGTGAATCCGAGGGCCTTCCCGGGCCCGCCGCGGACCCAGTATCTGCTCACGCGGGGCGTGCTGGCGCACGAAGTCGGCCATGCGCGCTACACGACGCCGCGGGACGGCGCGACTCCGGTGGTGCAGCAGATCACCAATGTGCTGGAGGATGAACGCATCGAGCGGATCATGGGCGGACAGTTCTGGTCGGTGCGCGGGGCGCTGACGGCGATGACCCGACATGCCTATTGGCGAGCCATGCCGCTGGGGCAGCCGCGCGGGGAGTTGCAGGACCCCGACGACCCGCGCTGGGTGGTGCTAGCCGCGGTGCAATGGCGCTGGGCCCAGCGACTCGGGCTGCCGCTGAAAGGGCAGCTGTCCGCGCTGAATCGCCGGCGCTGGCGCAAGGTGAAGCCGCTCGTGGAACGGGCCTGGACGGCGCGCGACACCGGGCGGGTCTATGACCTGGCCGAGCAGATCGTGGCCATCCTGGGTCTGCAGCAGCCGCTGCCCGAGGGCTTGCCAATGCCGGTGGCGCCGAACCGCGGGATGCGGTCCGATGCTGCAGAGCCGCGGCCCCGCGAAGGCGCGGGCTGGACGGGCGCGGGTGAGCAAGAGGCGGGGGACGATGATCTCCCGGCGGAGTTGGCGACCGCCGGATTCATCGGCGACCGACAACTGGCGCCGCCCGGTCCGCTGCTGCGGGCGGCGGAGCCGCTGGCGTCGGAACTCGTCTCGCGGCTGGCGCTGCCGGAGACGGCGCGCACGCCGGAATGGACCGATCGGCACGGACGGCTGAGCCTGCGGGCGGCGATCCGCAGCCAGGACGCCACGCCCTTCGTGGTGCCGACGGAACCGGAGCCCGACCCGGAGTCGGTGGCGGTGGGGGTGCTCCTGGATCGCTCGGGATCCATGGAGGGCCCGCGCATGGCGGCGGCGCAGACGGCGGCGGCCACGCTGCACCTCGCCTGCGCCGAGCTGGACATCTGGCATGCGGTGATCGCCTTTGAGGGAGCGGAGTCAGTGGTGCGGACCGGCGACGCATCGGAGCGGGCGCTGGCGCGGTTGGCGGGGCTGTTGCCCAACACCGGCAGCTGCATGGCCCCGGCGTATGAGGCGCTCTTGGAGGAGATGACCGCGCGTTCCGAGGCGCTGAAGGTGCTGGTGATCATCCACGACGGCGAGCCGCACGACCCCGCGGCCGTACGGCATCTGAACGCCTGCGCGGACGCCGCGCGGATCGAGGTGCTGGGACTCGGCCTGGAGTTGGAGGCCGCGAACCGGCGGGAGATGCGCCAGCTCTTCGGCGAGCGTTTCATCGACTGCGCGACCCCGGCGGCCCTGGCGCCCACGCTGGCCGGGGTGGTCAACACCCTGCGGCGACGCTGAGCCGTGCGGAAGCGGCGCGGATAGAGGGGCCTGTGGCCCTGCCGGACGGCACGGGATCCAGCGGGACCAGCCGCACGGGCAGCCGCCGAGCCGACGTGTCTCGATAGCGCCGGCTTCGGGAGCGGCCATCCGCGGGGCCGATCGCAGGGCCCCGATATCGGGACCGAGTCGTGGTCGCTCGGCTTGCCCGATCCGCGACCGGACTCCCAGTCCCGAGCCGGGAAGGCGCAGCAATTAGGGCCGCGTACATCGCAAGCTCGCAATGGAGCGGACGGCACCGCGGTGGCGATGTGCCGCGACACCCACCTTCGACGCCGCTGACCTATCTCGTTCCGTGGCGTGCTGACGGAGACGTCTGGCGGCAAGACCGTGCCCGTCTGGACCTAACGGCCCACGGTCGCATGGCGACCCGGACAGCCCGGCGCAACTCGGGGCCGTCCCCGTTCTGGGGGACGGCCCCACCTCTGTTTTCAACCGCTAGCCAAGGAGGCTGACATGACCGAGACGATGCAACCCACCCGCGACGAGACCCTGCTGGACGCGCTCAGGTCCAACCTGCGCCTGCTGCATGAGCTGACGATGCGCTACGGCGTCGAGATCCAGCCAGCTCGCCCTGCGGACGACCGGCCCACCATCCTCTGCCCCGATGACGTGCAGCAGCTCGTGGCGCCGGAGATGGCCGGACTGGCCCAGGAGCAGGTGCGGGTGCTGCTGCTCGACAGCCGGAACCACGTGGTCGGCCAACGCGTGATCTACCAGGGCAACGTGAACTCCGCAATGGTCCGGCCGGCTGAAGTTCTGCGGCCGGCGGTGGTTGCGGCTATTCCCCACATCATCATCTGCCACAACCACCCCAGTGGGGATCCGACGCCAAGTGCGGACGACACCGCACTGACCAGACAGCTGGTGGAGGCGGCGAGCCTGCTGGGAATTCAGATCGTGGACCACGTGGTTATCGGCGGCGACGGGGCAGTGAGCTTGAAGGAGCATGGTCTGATGCAGTAACCATTGAAGATGGCGGGCTTCAGGCGGCCAAGCCTGCTGGTGCAGACGCGTCGACGGCTCGCATCGGTTGTCGCTTCAGGGCACATGTGGCCACCACACGACGTCCTCGAGCTTCAGCAATGCCCGCCATCGGCCGCGCGATGGGGTCCGACTCCCGACCACGGGACCGGCACGAGGTGTTTGAGACGAGCAAGCTTGCCTCCACGCAGGACCCGCCCAACTAAAATCCTGCGTGCGCAATCCGCTGTGCAGACGGCATCGGCCGCGCGAATGTCCGGCGAACGGCTACGGAATCCTTCATTTCGCCAATGCGGGAGCCTGCCTACAGTTGTGACGTACGGACGAAACCGAAGGCGGCAATGCACCACGGAAGTTGCTCTGCGACGTCCATCGGCAGGAATTGCCCGACGTTGACCGCCGGACCGCAACACGCCGCCAGCCGCCCAGGCACAGTTGCGGCGGCAGACGCCGGTCGCGTATCGCTCCCCGATCCAGAGGCCGGCCCGCATCCGCGCGACGATTCGCGGCTCTCCACGCTCGGGCTCCGCGACGGCCGGCGCAGCGGCGATTCACGATGACATCGACCGCCGCTGCTAACCCACCGGCGGTCATCACCGTCGACGAGGCGGCCGATCTGCTTCGCACGGGTCCGAAGGCCGTGCGCCGCGCGGTGCAGGACGGCACGATCCCATCGCTCCGAGTCGGTCGGCACATCCGCATTCCTTATGCCGCGCTCATGCGGCTGATCAATAACCCAGGTCCGGCCGATGTGCATCCCGACATCCCGGGCATCAATCCTTAGGTGGTGAATCCATGGCTTCAATCCAACGCATTCGGCGCGCGACGTGGCGCGTCCGGGTCTACGACGGGCGCGACGACACGGGACGTAAGCGCTATCGATCACGTACTGTCAGGGGCACGCGTCGTGACGCCCAGAGCGTCGCCTCCGAACTTGAACGCGAGGTCGAATTCGGGGTAGCGGCAAGTGCCGGTCACACCTCACTGGGCGGCTACTTGAACGAGCGCTGGCTGCCGCATGTGCGGTTGCACAAGCGGCCCGGTACCCATGCTCGGTACGCGGGCATCGTGGCCCGACACATCAATCCCGAGCTGGGACATCTGCTCCTGCGCCGGATCGTCCCGGCCGATATTCAGCGCCTTTGCGACGGCGCACTCGAGCAGGGCTTCGCGCCGGCCACGGTCCATTTGATCCATGCAGTCATCCACAAATCGCTGGCCCAGGCGGTGACATGGCAGCTCACGCCCCGCAACGCAGCCGATGCCGTCGAACTGCCGCGCATCCCCAAACGCACCGTCACCGTGCTCGATCAACCTGCGGTGCAGCGTCTGTTGGCGACCAATCAGGCCGAGCCGATCTACCCGTTGCTGGTGCTCGCCGTGCTCGGCGGGCTGCGACGCGGTGAGCTTCTGGGTCTGCGCTGGGCAGATGTTGACTTCGACCGCGGCTTCGTGGTGGTGCGCGGCAGCCTGACACCAGTGCCGGGCCAGGGGCTCGTGCTCGGACCGACCAAGACCCATCAGGTGCGCATCGTGGAGCTCGGTCCGTTCGGCCTGGCGGCCCTGCGGCAGCAACACACGCGGCAGGCGGCGGTACGCCACCTGCTGGGCGATGACTACGGCGACCGAGACCTGGTGTTCGCCGACTCCATGGGCCGGCCGCTGCAGGTCAGCACACTGTACCGCTGGGTCAAGGCCGCGCTCAGGCGCGCAGAGCTTTCCACGAGCACCCGGCTGCACGACCTGCGCCACACGCACGCCACCCTGCTGCTGGCGCGGGGCCACGCGCTTCCGGTGGTGAGCGAGCGGCTGGGTCACCGGGACAAAACCACGACCGCGAACCTCTACGCCCACGCCCTCCCGACCTCGCAAAGGGAGGCGGCGCGGGACCTCGACGCCTACATTTCCTTACACCGGGATGACGCGGGGATGACCCGGACTCCTTCGGCTGAGGGGTCGCAACAGGTTTGGGAAAGGTCGATGGAGCGGAAGACGGGATTCGAACCCGTGACCCTCTCCTTGGCAAGGAGATGCTCTACCACTGAGCCACTTCCGCCTGGCGGGGCCGGCCCGCCGACTATTCTAGCGAGCCGCTCGGTGCGCCACCATCCACCGGCGGGTCGGTCGGGGCTGACGCATCGCGAATCGGCGCGGCGTCGGGTTCCTTGCCCAGTTCCTCGAGCAGGCGGCTGAGGAGCTCGGCGAGCGGCGCTCGGTAGCCGGCGGGAATGCCGCGTTCGGCCAAGGCATCCGCCAGCGCGGCGTCCACGGCGCGGAAGTGCCAGGCGCCAACAGCCCGATCGAGCGCCGGGCTGGCGGCGGTGACGACGGGCGCTTCTCCAAGCAGCCAAGCCGTTCCGCCGCCCTCAGGGGCCAGGCCCGCCTGCTCGACGAGCCGACCAAGCTCACGCGCGGCGAACACGCTCGGCGTGCCTTGGCCCCGCGCCCACCGATTGACCGTGCTCGGGCTCACGCTGACCCCGGCCGCTTGCAGCTCAGCCGCCACCTCGTCCAGCGTGCGGTCGGCATAGCCCATGTAGGCCCGCAGCCGGCGGGCGAACTCGCTCCGCCCGGGCTTGGGGAGATCGCGGCCGTGCGAATCGTGGTTCATTCTGGCGTGAATGATACCATATCCTAAGAATACCTGCTATTTTGACAGAAACAACCATATATGCCAGTATCTCCCAACACGAGGGCGGGCGGTAACATTCCCTACTCGATTCGCAAGGCGGTTCCTGATGGCGCGTGACGGACGCACGGCGCACGCGCGCCGCTCAGCGGAAACCAGCCGCGACTCCATGACCGAGCTCGCGTCGCGGTTGGCGCGCGAGCCGCAGATCGCCGCGCTCGAGGCGGTCGCGTCGTGGGCGGAGGAGCAAGGTGTAGTACCGGCGTCGGTGCGGGGCATGCGCGACGTCATCGCCGTATTCGCCGCCGACCCCGACGCCCCAAACCTCGACCTGGCCATGCGCGCGCGGCGGCGCCGCATCGTGGGCGAGTTCCGCGATACGGACCGGCACGACTAGGAAATCGGATCGAAGAAGGTCAGGTCCTGGCCGAAGTTGTCCATGGCCTCGACCGCGTCGCCGCGCAGGCGAACCCGAATGTCACGCGTGCGGTGCCGCAGGACGGTCTCGTTCACAGGCGGATCGAGCGCAAAGGTGATGCGCTGTCCGACCGGCGGCTCGGCCACGACCAAATAGCGTCCCGTGCTCGGCCGTGACGCAGCCGCGCCCTGCACCGCGACGCTGGCCACGTCAGCCCAGGCGGGCACGCGCACGAAGAGCGGTCCAGGCCGCTTGAGGGTGACGCCGAGCACACCGCCGGAATAGGGCGACTCGACCTCGATGGCTTCGCTCCGATGGTCGAAGAGCAAGTTGACCCAATGGCCCGTTGCGTCATGCCGGGTCACGTCGCGATAGGCCTCGCAGAGCGACGCCACGGCGCCGCCGACGACATCCATGTTGAATGAGATGCGAGACGCCTCGACCGGCCGGTGGCCATAGGGCGCGGGGAATCCGTAGGCCCCCAAATGGCGCCGGGCCACGTCCCGACGCCCATCTTCGCCAGCCGGGCCGGACGGCTCCGATATCCATGACACGTCGCGCAGCTGGCTGGGCAGCAAATGGCCGCGCAGGATGCGCTCCGCGTCGTCATACGCCTCGGGGTAGCCCCACCGTCCCAGGATGAGCGCGGTTTCCAGAATGTCGCCGGTGTTGTTGACCTCACCCATGTCGGGTGGCGCGTCCGGCAGGCTGCTCTCGATGACCCACCCAAGCTCATCGCGAATCTCCCACAGTCCGCGGGTGTAAAACGTCCTGACGCGCTCCATGAGCGGCGCATCGGTCAGCAGGTCGGCCAGCTGCGCCAGTGAGGACATCACGCAGGTGGTGGAGTGCGTGTGCGGGCCGAATCGCGCCGTGTCGTAGCTGCCGTCGGCGGTGAAGTGGTCCGCCACGGCCTTGTCCTTGAGCCGGATGGCCAGGTCGAGCGCCGGGCCGTATCCCGTCGCGCGGTAGTACTTGACCAGCGGACCGATGGCGCGCCCCAGTCCGCGGATGAACGTGGTTTCAATCTTGACGTCGATGCCGTGGGCGCGGGCGGCCCCCTCGCCGTCCCAGCCGCGGTCGGGGTCCCAGAGCCGGTTGATCGTGGCGATGCTCGCTTCCGCCAGCTCGCGGGCGCGCGCCGAGTCCCGGAAGCGCGCCAGCGCGTAGAGCGCGTGGAAGCCCTCGCGCACGTTGTGCGGGCGAAAGTTCACCAGCGGACCGTCGATCCGCTCGCGGTTGAGCGGCAACGGCAACGGTCCGCCATAGGAAAAGAACGCCGCCCGCGCGTGCTTCTCAACCGCCGCCTCGTCGATGGCGAACCCAAGGGACTCGGCCGTCAACAGCGCGTTGAGATGCCGCCCGGGGACGTGGGCCTCGGAGTGGACCGAGCTGAAGGCCAGGTGCGGGTCGGGCCACACCTCGGAGCGAAAGAACGGGATGTCGTCGTCGTCCGCGTTGAAGACGCTGGCCATCGTGCGCGCGCCCGCCTCGATGGCGGCGGCGATATCGGTGGTGTTGACGTTGCGCAGCTTCATGGGGACGCGGCGTAGAACGGCAGGGCTGCGCCGGGAGTATAGGCGTGTTGGGCCCTGTGGCAGGCTGAGGCTGAGCTGGCATCGGGCGGTTCGCGAACCGCCCCTACATCAGCAGGCAAATGTGAGTGGCGGCGAGTTGGAATCAGGGCGTCCAAGTGGAACGCCCCGCCAGGGACTGAACCCGGAGACAACGCCGGAGCATCGTCGAGCACTTGCGCGACCGCCGACCAAGCTCCAGACGCACGATGTCACCCTGCGTGGACCGCGAGGGCTGCTGCGCCCGCTGACCGAGGACGACTGGGCGCCGCTGCTGGCCTGGAACAACGACCCCTCGGTGCTCCAGTGGTCCGAGGGCAACGAAGGGCAGTCAAGCACGCTGGACGAGGTGCAGCGGATCTATCGCGCCATATCCGTCAACGCCCACTGCTTTCTCATGGAATTGAACGGCGAGCCCATCGGTGAATGCTGGCTGCAGCGCATGAACCTGCAACGGCTCGTGGCGCGCCATCACGGCCAGGACGTGCGGCGCATCGACATCGCCATCGGCGTGCCGGCGCTCTGGGGGCAAGGGCTGGGTCGCGAGGCGGTGGGGCTGCTGCTGGACTTCGGCTTCCGCCGCGAGGGCGTGGACGTCATCTACGCGTGCGTCGACGCGGAGAATGTGCGCAGCCGGCGCATGTTCGAATCGCTCGGCTTCGCGGTCGCCGCAGGCATCGACCACGCCGCCGGGCCTGGGTCCGACGCCGAGTACGATCTGGCGCTCACCAGGGCCGACTATGACGCGGCCGGCTGAGTTGTCTTCTTTCCCAATAGCGCGACATCTGGCGTCGGGTTGGAGCGACGCCGGGGACCGGGCAGAGCAGCGGTCAGAGCCCGTCCCTGCGGCAGTCCGGTTCCCTCTTCCCACCGAGGAAGATGGCTAGAGCTTGCCCCGTACCGCGATACGGGGGTGAAGGGGATGGCGCACTGCTCAGAGATTGACCAGCACCAGCCCCGCAAGCGCCGCCGCGATCCCCAGCAAGGTGACGGGACCGTGCCGTTCGCGCCAGACGACCCACCCGGCCAGAGTGATGAGCAACACGGTGCCCGCGCTGTGCACCGGGAATGCCACGGCGCCCGGGACCTCACGCAGCGCGGCCAGGAACAGCCAGAGCTGCACGACGTTGCACAGGCCCAGGCCGACGCCCATGGCGATTGGCAACGGGATCAACGACAGGGCACGGGGCCGGTCCAAGCGCTCCCTTCGCAATGGCGGTCCCGGACCATCACGACAGCGCCGTATGGCGAGCGTCAGGGCCGCCGTCGCCGTCGCGCCGGCAAACGTCGCGAACACGAAGGCCCCGCGATCGGCGGCGGGCGTGACCTCGTTGATGAACTTCCATGAAACCAGCGTGGCCGCGGTGAATCCCAGCAGACCCGCAACCAGCGCCCAATACAGACCCACCTTGGCCGCGGGGAGCAAGGGCATGCGGCGATAGGCGATCAGGGGCGCGGCGATGACGAGCAGCGCGATGCCGCTGAGCGTGACCGCCTCGGCCGGCTCGCCGAACACCACCAGCGATGCCGTGATCGGCGCGATCAACGCCAGCGAGCCGAGCGCAAACGTGACGCCCACGCCCCGCTGCCCAAGCATGAAGTACTGCAACACGATGAGGACGGCGAAGCCGACGCCGTTGAGCACGCCGACCCAGTAGACCAGTGGCTCGGCCGCCCAGCCGTCCCGAGCAGCCACCCAGACCAGCGCCACGAGCGCGGCGACGACGTAGTTGGTCCACGCCACGTGGAAGTAATGGACCCGCCGCCGCTGAGCCGCGCGCTGAATGAGCCCAAACGTCACGGCGAGGACCACGGCGGCTACGAGGTATCCCATTACGGCGGCTAGGCTCCCATATCAGTGCAGCCGCACGACACGCGGCGCAAATGCCGCGAGCCGGTGGTCCTAGCCCCCTCTCCCCACCGTGGGAGAGGGTTGGGGTGAGGGGGGGTGGGCAGGGGGACCGGCCGCGCCGGCGAGGAATCCCCCCTCATCCCCGTATCGCGGTACGGGGCAGGCTCTCACCTTCTCCCGCCAGGGGAGAAGGGACCGGACCCATTTCCGCGCCGACCAGCCCTGTTTAGCGCCGCTCCTGAGAGCCCTCCGACGCCGCCGCGTCTGCCAGATCGATGCGCACGACGTGCCGCCGTCGGCCCAGCGGCCCAAGATCTCGGGCGCCGACAGCCTCGAACATGGGGCTTAATCCGCCATAGCGATAGCTCGGGGAGTCGGGATCGACGGGATAGGCCTCGACCGCCGACGCGCCCTGCTCGCGGGCATAGGCAATCGCGGCCCGCAGCAGACGCGACGCCAGGCCGCAACCGCGCAAGCGCCGCGGCGCGAAGAAGCAGGTGAGCGACCAGACCGACGGGTCATCGGCGCGGGCGGCGCCGGGGACGGCCGCCGTGTTGGGCCGCGGAAACGTGGTCCGCGGCGCGACGGAGCACCACCCGACGGGCTCGCCGCCGGCGTAGGCCAGCAGCCCCACCGGCACGCCCGCCATCACGCGCGCCCGCATGCCCGCTTTCCGGGTCTCGCGGTCAAGCCGCCGGTTCTCATCCGCCGTCGCCCGATACGGCATGCACCAGCAGTACGACGGCCCGCCGCGCGACTCGAAGAGGTGCTCAAAGTCAGCCCAGGTCGACGCCTCAACCGCTCGAAACGTCAGGTCCGCCGGCAGTCGATCGCCCATGCGGGAACCATAACGGCCTGCGCCACCGAGCACACGAGCGCTGCCGGACCAGTGATGTGTATCCTGTATACACATATCCACATGCAGGCTGCGGTCCCGATGGCCAGAGTTCAGCTGATCATCCCCGACGAGGACCGCGACCGGTTTGTGCATCAGGCGCGCAAAGAGGGCCTGACGTTCAGCGCGTGGCTTCGGGCCGCCGCTCAGGAGCGTTTCGAAGACCGCCAGCGGGTCGAACGGTTCAAATCCCCGGGGGACCTGAGGCGGTTCTTCGAAGAATGCGACGCCCGGCGAGGCTCGGGTATTGAACCTGATTGGGAAGAGCATTTGCGTGCGATCGACGAGTCGCGGGCAGCGGGAATTCCCAACGTATGACTTTCGTCGATACCAACGTCTTCATGTATGCCATTGGGAAACCGCACCCGCTTCAATCTCGCGCGCGTGATTTCTTCGACGAGTCACTCCTCAATGCCGAACCGCTCTGCACATCCGCCGAGGTCCTGCAGGAGCTGCTGCATGCCTATCTGCCCGTCCGGAGATACGGCGCGTTGGACGATGCCTTGGATCTGATGAGGCGAGCGGCGGTGCAGGTGTGGGCGCTGGAAGCGGCGGACGTCACGCTGGCTCGACAGCTTCACGACCAACATCCCGAGCTGGGCGCGCGTGACCATTGCCACCTGGCAAGCTGCCGGCGCCGCGGCGTGCGCGAGATCATGACCTTCGATCAATCGCTCGCCGCTGTACGTCCGAAGCCTTCGACGTAGCGCAAGAACGCGGTCCGGCGTCAGAGCACCCAAAATCGACCGGCGTCTGGCGACCTCCGAGACAGACGCCGGCTGACGACCTGTTTATGGTCTATATTTGGCCTGAAGGAGAGGTGGCGCGTGAAACTGTCCAGCCAGATCAAGCCGATCAGTTATGTCAAGGCCCATGCCGCCGAGATCGTGCGCACGCTTGCGGAGCGGCCCGAGCCGTTGATCATCACGCAGAACGGCGAAGCCAAAGCGGTCTTGCAGGACATCGGCAGCTATGAACAGATGCAGGAGAGCCTGGCGCTGCTCAAGATCCTGGCCTTGGGCGACCGCCAGATCGCCGCGGGTGAGGTGCAGCCCGCCGCCGAGGTCGTCGCGCGGCTGCGGGAGCGGCAACCGACCCGCTGATGCCCCTCGTGGTCCAGTTGACCGCCGACGCGGCGCGCGACTTGGAGGACATCTACGACGACATCAGCCAGCGCCGCTCACTCGGCGAGGCGAACTATGTGCTGGAGCGCATCGAACGAGCCTTCGGCGGCCTATCCGAGCACCCCCACCGCGGGAGCTATCCGAAGGAACTGCTGGACGTCGGGATTCGCGAGTACCGTGAGATCTTCTTCAAGCCGTATCGCATCATTTACCGCGTGAAGGCCAGCAGCGTCTACGTGCTGGTGATCGCCGACGGCCGGCGCGACATGCAGACGCTGCTGCAGCGGCGCTTGCTGCACGCCTGAAATTGCAAGCTCCGACCGCGCGGAAGCTTGGCGACGAAGCCTACGCCGCTCCGTTGTCGGACTCGGCCCCGCAGAGGTAACCCCACCAGTCGTCGCGGAGGGCGGCGACGCGGTCGCTGGATGAGCCTTGCCAGGCGTGACGGTTCACGTTGTCACGGAACAGCCGCCAGGTTTCGGGGCTGTCCCAGCCCGTGGCGTCGAAGTGGCCGCGTTGGGGCTCGGCGGGGTGGTAGCGCACCTTGAACATGAAGCGCCGCTGGTCGGTGAGGTTGGGCTGGGCGCAGTGCCACAGGGCGTCGTGCAGGAACGCGATGCGCCCGCCGGGACCGGACAGGTGCTTTTGCCCGTCGATGTTGCGATAGCGCGAGATGTCGTGGGCCACGTCGCGCAAGTGCGAGCCGGGCAGGATCAGCGTGGGTCCCATCTCGCGCGGCACGTCGTGGCTGAAGTAGGCGATCAGGACGTTGAAGCGGTGGATGTCGTCCCGCGTCAGACGCCGGCCGGCCCGGTCGTGATCGACGTGCCAGGGCTGGGCGCTGCGCTGGCCTGCCGGCGTGATGTGCAGATACGAGTGGTCGTGGATGAACGATGGGCCGAGCAGGCTGGCGAGGATCGCCCGCACGCGCGGCAGCTCGAGCACGGCCTGGGTCGCGGGCGACGCGTCCAGGAACACGTTGGGCGTATTGGGCTCCCAGCGGGCGTTGTCCGGGGCTCGGAACTGCTCTTCGTAGACCGCAGCGTTGAGGTCGTCAGGCACCAGGTCGTCGAACTCGATGAATCCGTCCATGACGAACTGGGCCATCTGGCGGATATCCAGACGCGCGGCGGTATCGGCGGGCGGGGCGGCGGTAATCATGGGATGGACACCATCCTCTCCAGCACGTATTCGTGGTCGAGGTGACCACGATCAAGCTCGCTCGGCGGTTGAGGCAACTGAATGACTCGCCAGCCGTCGCGCATGGCATCCACCACGCTGGCGTAGGGCGGCTCGTCCGCGTCGCCGGTCTTCATCTGGCGGTCGTCGTCAGCCTGCGCGCCGTCAAACAGCGCCCAGGCAACGACAGGTCCCCCGAGATCAAGACGGCCCGAATGCAGGATGAGGATTTGCTGGCGTTCCTCGGCCATGTCCCCCTCGCGTCGACCCGAACGTCGTCACGTTCGCCGGATCACGGCGACGCGCCACCGACATTATCCAACCAAATGAGAATGCGCGCGCCGCGCGGCTCAGTCAACCGCCCCGTGGATCAGGTTGCTTCCTTTGGTAGGCATCCAGTGGAAGCGTCGCTCGGTTGCACCCTCACCCTAGCCATCTCCCATCAAGGGCGAGGGGACCGGAGGGCTGCTTGAAGCGCGCGGCGCAGGCCGGTGAAGGAGTCGTGAGAGTTCTGTGCGCGGCTGCGGCCTTCCGGGTGCCAGTGAGTTTCCAGGCTGATGCGGCCCCTATAGCCATCGTCCAGCAGGGCGCGAATCTGTGCCGGCCAGTCGAGATCGCCCTGGCCGATGGCGGTCCAGGCCGTGAGTCCCGTGGCCGGATCGACCACGGTGGCGTCCTTGGCGTGGACGTGGACCATCCAGGGCTTGACCGCCTCGTAGCCCGCGCGGAAGCCCTCGCCGCCGGAGACGAAATCGTTGGCGGGGTCCCAGATGGCGCGCACCGACGCGTGGTCGACGGCCGCCAGGATTTGCGCCGTGTTGCCGCCGGTATTGCCGAAGCAGCTGCGCACGTTCTCAACGCACAGCGTGAGCCCGAGGTCTTCGGCGCGACGGGCCGCGTCGAGCAAGATCAGGCGGATCACGTCGAGGCGCTCGGCGGGCAGGCCGCCGCCGTCGGGCAGGCGGGGGCTGGGGTTGTCGCCGCCCACGTCGCGGCGTCCGGTGAACAGCCGCACCCGCGGGCAGCCGATGGCCGCGGCGAAGTCCATCGCGGCCGTCAGCAGGTCCAGGTGCTCCCGCCAGCCGGGAAGTGACGAGAGGTTGTCACGGTCGGCATCCGCCAGCCGCAGGGCCTTGAAGGCAGGCGACAGCACCATGGTCGCTTCGAGGCCGGCACCGTGCAGGGCATCACGGACCCGCGCGCGGGCAGCGGCGTCGGACGTCTCGATGGGCACGCCCCACGCCGTGTCGAGTTCCAGCGCCGACATGCCGTGCGTCACGGCGAAGGACATGGACTTGTCGAGGTCGTCGCTCACCTCGTTAGCCACAAGGCTGTAGGCAAACGGGATCTTGGGCATGGGGGGAAGACCGGCGTGTGACGCGATCGGACGACGCAGCCGAAGTGTAGTCCCTGCGGGGAGACGCCCAGCGCGCTCTGTTGGCCCACCGGTGGGGTGGCGTGGATTCCCGCTTTCGCGGGAATGACGGAACTCTACGAGCCGCCACACTTCGGCCGGGGAGCCAGCCAGGCATGATTAACCCGTGCGGCAGCCCTCAATGCACCACATGCTGGTAGCTATCCATGCCTGACGTGCCCGCCGACGCGGCGGCGATCGACGCGCCGTGGCTCACGCGCGCGCTGCGGTTGAGCGGGGTGCTCACCGACGGCACGGTCACAGCCGTTCAGGTGGAGGCGCTGGGCGGGAGCCAGGGGTTCGCGGGACAGTTACGGCGCCTGCGCGCGACCTATGACAGCGAGGCCGGTGACACGCCGACCAGCTTCGTCGTCAAACTGCACAGCCCCAACGCGATCACGCGCGACCTGATCCGGCGTCTGCGCGCGGCCGACCGGGAAATCCGCTTCTATCGGGAATTGGCACATCGGGCGAGCGTCCCGACGGCGTCGATGTACTTTGCAGTTTCGGACGGACCGCGGTACGCGCTGCTGCTCGAAGACCTGGCCCCGGCCCGCGCCGGCGACCCGGTGGCGGGTTGCTCACCGGCGCAGGTCCACGCGGCCGTCGCCTGCGTGGCGGGCATGCACAGCGCGTGGTGGGAGAGCGACGCGCTCGCGTCGCTGGACTGGATCCCGGTCTTCGACCAGCTGACCGGGACCCGCCACGCGATCTGCCGCGAGGCCTGGCCGGAGTTCGTGGAACGGTATCGAAACCATTTTCCCGACTTTTTCGACACCATCGGTCCGGCGCTAATCGATGGCTTGGACACCGTCCGGCACGCCTTGGCCCAAGCACCGCCAACCCTGTTGCACGGCGACTTCCGTCCCGACAACGTGATGTTCGCGGCGGGTGGAGCCGGCGCACCCGCGGCGTTGGTCGACTGGCAGGTGATGCTTCGCGGGCCGGGCCTGATGGACGTGGCTTATTTCCTGGTGTCGGCAACGGCCCGCGGGACGCGGCACTCGCTGGAGATGGCCGTGCTGCGCGCGTATCAGGCGGGGCTGGCGCGGGATGGCGTCACCGATTACACCGCCGAGCAGTGCATGACCGACTACCGGCTCGCGATGGCGGACGTGCTGTCGCGAATCGTCGTCCTCACCACAAGGGTCATGCCCGAAGGCACAGCGGCATGGTCGGTGTTCGACGTGCTGGCGGAGCGCGTCGCGGGCGCGGTCGTCGACCTCGACTGCGTTGGGTTGCTGGCGCCATAGGGGGAGCCGCGGTCGGATGTCCGGATGGTCCCTACGCTAGGGCATCGACGGGCCGAAACGAGCGCGCGACGCGGAGCATCTGAACGGCCCCGGCAAATATCAGGGCGGCGGCGACGGAGAGCGCGGCGTTCGGCCCGCCCGTGATGAGGAGCAGGCCGCCGACAAACGGACCCGCGACGCCAAAGAGGCCGGCAGAGGCGTTGAATGTGGTGGCCAGCGGCGGCGTGTCCTCGGGGCGCGCCAGCGACATCAGGGTCGTCTGCGATCCGAGGACGAATCCCGCGCCGGCGACGCCCATCGCCACATAGGCCGCCGCGAGGACCCCCACCTGGGTCGTGGCCATGGCGACGATGAACATGACCGGCGCCGCTACCTGAACGGCGATGGCCAGCGCGGCGCCGAAAGGCCCTGTGCGCCGGTCGATCAGCCGTCCCCACAGCGGGTAGCAGACCGCCTGCGCGACTCCGGCGAGCAGCGAGAGCACGCCCACGGTGCTGAAGCTGGCGTGCAGATGATCCACCAGCACGATGGGAATCGCGGGCATCATGACGGCGACCCCGAAGCCCATCGTGTTCCAGGCGCCCACGAAGCCGCGGAAGGACGGCGTGGCAAAAGCCCCGCGCGCGAGCGACCAGGGGTTTCGACGTCGATACGGGCGGGGGTTCGAAGATTTGATGCCGGCGAACGCCGCCAGGGCGAGCATGCCGATGATTGCTGCGCCGGCGAAGATCAGACCATGGCCGACGACGTCGAGCAGCAGGCCGGCGATCGGAGCGGTGATCAGCGCCGCGACGGCCATGGCCATGCGCGCGGCGGCTAGCAGGCGCCCGCGGATGGGGGCGGGATAGGCCCCCTGCATGAGCCAGGTGACGCCGGGCCGCGGTAGACCGGAGAGGAGGAAGTAGCCGAGTGCGACGACAGCGAACAACGCGGGCGACGTCACAAACAACGCCGCGATCCACAGCGCCCGTCCGACCGCCCAGATCAGCGCGATGCGGCGTGCCGGCTGCAGCGTGCGCAGCACATATGGCGCGCCCAGGCTCAGCAGCGCTCCCAGATACGAGCCCGCCGTGAGCAGCGAGAGAAGAAACTCGCCGGCGCCCAGACGGCGCGCCACCACCGGATAGAAGTTGAGCACCACTCCCAGGAACACGCCGGTGAGCAGCTGAAAGGCGAGGTCGCGCCGGAAGTTGGCCCTCGCAGCCCCCGTGAGCGGGCCGGCCGACCCGGTGCCCAACACGACTCGCAGCATGTCCCCTATTCGTGCCGCCACGGACGCACCCAGCCTCGGTCACCGGCGGGCGGCCATCAGGCCCGCCTGAGCAAACTATAGGCGCCGTGGAAGATTGGTCGGCATGGTGCGTCGACGTTGCGTCAGCGGACTCACAGCGCGTTCGTTGGTGGGCGCGTAAGACAATCGCGCACCCGCGGCCGTCAAGGGCAACGCCCGCCGCAGCCACCGTCCGCTTGCGTAGACTGCCCGGGATCAAGCCACACCGCGATGGACGGCCATGCCCACATACGAGGTCTTCGAGCGCCAGGCCCAACTCAAGGTCTACGCGGACGGGCGCTACCTGGCCGCCGTGCAGCAGGGGCGCTATCGCCCTTACGTCTATCCGGTACGGACCGTGCAGGGCCACGTGGTCACGCAGGCCGGGCCAGCCGACCATCCGCACCACTTGTCGATCTGGCTCGGGCACGCCAGCGTCAACGGCCTCAACTTCTGGGCCCCGGAGACGCTGGGCATGCATCCGGCGCCGCGCATCCTGGTGCGAGACACGCGCACCGATATCTCAGCCGGCGGGGTCGCCTTCGACCAGCGCATCGAGTGGGTTGACGGCGCCGGCGGCCTGATGCTGCACGAGCGGCGGCGTGTCGGTGTGCGGCTCTGGGCCGGACAGGTGGCCGTGGACGTGACCACCACGCTCTCAGCGGCCGATGCGCCGGTGGAGTTAGGCCAAGAAAAGGATGCCGGATTGGCCTTGCGGGTCGCCGATCAGATCGACGTGCTGGACGGCGGTGAGATTCGCAGCGCCACGGGCGCCCGCAACGAGGCCGCGACCTTCGACACCCAGGCGGACTGGATGGACTACTCCGGTCCGGTGACCCACGAGCACGTCGCCGGGGTTGCCGTGTTCCCCTATCCCGATGTCGCCGAGACGCCCTGGTTCACGCGCGACTACGGCCCGATCTACGTGGGTCCGTGGCGGCACCGCGGCATGACGCTGGCACCCGGTGAGTCCTTCACGCTCGGCGCGCGCTTCGTGGCCCATGACGGCGGCCCGGACGACGTGGACATCAACGGATTGTTCCAGCGGTTCCGCGCCGAGTTCGGCCGATAGGGAAGCTTCGCGCCGCTAGGCTCCCCTGAGTTCGCCGATCTCCTCGGTGCTCAGGTAGGGCGGTTCAGCCGCGGGGGCGTTGCGCTGGATGTCCTGGGTGCTCGATATCCCGACGATGGAGCAGGACACCGCCTCGTGACCGAGCACGTACCGGATGGCCGTCTCGTGCGGCGGTTCGTCACGCGCGTCCGCCGCCGCGTGCAGGCGTTGGCGCAGGCCGGCCGATGTGCGGATCCGCTCGCGGAAGCCCGGACGGCGGCGCCAGTCGGTAGCCGGAAGGCGGTCGACCGCCGCCTCGTCGAGCATGAGCACGCCGCTGCCGAAGGGCGACCGCGCCAGCACGCCCGTGCCGCGCTCGGCGGCCAGGGGGAGCACGTGCTTGGCGACGCCGTCATCCGCGAGACTGAATGGGGATTCGACGACCGGCGCGTCCCAGCGTCGGATGGCCTCGGCGGCAGCCTCGGGAGACGCCGACACGCCCCACCAGCGGATCTTGCCGGCCTGCTGCAAGCGCTGCAGCGCCTCGAATGGGGCCGCTTGCCGCACGATATGCAACGGCGGGTCGTGCAACAGCAACACGTCAAGGTAGGTGGAGCGAAGACGCCGCAACGACAGCTCGCACGCCTGGCGAATGCGGGACGGTGAGAAGTCCTGGGGCTCGTAGTCCGAGTGAAGGTCCTGCGCGCCGTCAGTGCCGGGCAGGTACCCGACCTTGGTGACGATCACCGTCTCGTGGCGTATGCCTTCCAGCGCCTTGCCGAGCACGGTCTCGCTGCGGCCTCCGCCGTATTGCTCGGCGGTATCGAAGGTCGTGACGCCCGCGTCAAACGCCGCGCGCACGAGGTCCACCGCGTCGAGCGAGGACATCGGGCCCCACGACAAGCCACCGATCTCCCAACACCCCATGCAGAGGCTGCTCACGCGCGCGCCCGTCGCCCCGAGTTCTCGATTCGTCATGGCGTTCTCCCGTCCTCGCCGCTCAGGCCGTCACGGTACCGAACGCGCCGGGTGGCGAAGTCTCCGCGCCGGCGGCGGGGTTAGTCGCGGCCAAAGCGGAAGCTGTAGAGCTCGGCGCGCCGCAGGTGAAAGCGCAGCTTGACGCCGCCCCGCAGGTCACCGGGAGCGCCGCCCGACCAGGTGAGGTTGTGGCTGATGCTGTCGCCCTCGAATCGCTGGCAGTCGGCGCGCTCGAAGCCCGGCCACACGTCGTTGAAGGGATCCATCACCTCGGCCTCGACATAGCCGCCGGGCTCGCAGCGGGCGTTGATGAAGAGCTGGCCGCCGGTCGGCCTCACCGGCTTGGTCTCCACGTAGCCCTCGCGCACCGTGGCGTCGAGCGACACGTAGCCGTCGTAACGCAGCGTCGCCAGGCACAGGTGGTGGCCATTCGCGGCGATGCTCGGGTCGTGGACCTCCGGCACGTCGAGCCCCTGCCCGCTGCCGATGATCCACCAGTCGTGATGCACGTTGTTGCCGCCGTAGTAGAACCACAGCTCATCCCCGACCACGAGCGGCTGCACCGTCGTCTCGTTGTCCAGCGCGTCGTAGGCGCCCTCAGGACCGCGCGGTATGAACGGCCGGTGCTCGGTGAACCGATGCCACTGGCGCCCGTCGCGGCTGTACAGCAGGTACAGGTCCAGCGTGTCGTCCACCGTGTGCAGCACGTTGAGGATGCCCAGGTGCATCTCGCCCGCCCGCCAGGGGACGAAGCTGTAGTGCCCATCGTCCAGGTTGTCCGCCGGGCCCGGCTCGAAGACCAACTCAGCCGGTGACCAGTTGACGAGGTCTTGGCTCTCCAGCCGCCAGACCCGGCGGCGGGTCCCCCAGACGCCCTCGGGCTGGCTGGGCCACACCGGGGCGAACCAGTGGTCGAATTCGGGGTGCCAGGCCTCACCCGCGGAGTCGCCGTAGCGGCCCCAGAGCACGTATTTCTCGTCGATCCGGTCGTAGGTCAGCACCTGGCAGTCGGCCGCCCACTCCGGGATGATCGGGTTCGCGGGATGTCGGGTCCAGTCCAGGCCGTTGCCCGACATCGCTAAACCGAGCCCCATCCCGCGTCTGCCGACGCGGTACACGTGGACCTTCTTGAACCGGCGGCTGTGGTCCGTCTCGGTCGGGTCCAGCATGATCGACGGGAACAGGGTGGACTCGTCGTTGGCATCGGGCGAGACGATGAGGGTGTTGGTGTCGCGGCCGTCGATGGCGTGGCGCCCCAGCAGCGGCTTCTCCCAGGTGATGCCATCGGTCGACTGGGCGTAGTAGATGCGACTCCCTAGCCGCGGCACGCCCTTGCTGCCCCAGTAGTTCGGATAGTCCTCGTACCAGCACTTGAAGAGGCCGTCCTCCGGATCGCGCAGCACGTTGAACGAGCAGCTGCGGAAGTAGGGCACCACCTCCCACGGCTGATCGTTTTCGATCACCGGGTTGGCCGGGTGCTTGACCGGGTGATGGAAGCGGCGGGTGACGTTCTTGACCACCGCGACCACGTCGTCGTCGATGAAGAGCTGGCGATCGGCGCCGATGTCCTTGGCGATCCGATCGGGAGCGTAGGCCAGAAACATGGCGCCTCGGGGATGGTGGGAGCAACGCCCCAGCGTAGCGTTCGGCCGCAAGGCTCGGACAGCGCGTGGGATCTCGGTCAGGGACTGGGAGTCGGTGGCGCTTCCGCCTCGGCCGCGGCTGCGTCGTCCTCCTGCCGCCCGCGCAGGGGAATCTCCGGCAACACCACCGTGATGAGCAGTCCTAGAGCTAGAACCACGACCGTGCCGCCAACAAGGCTGGCCCACGACTGGGCAAGGAGTGGGAGCGACCGCTGCATTTGTTGGCCGAAGGCCTGCGGATCGGGACCCAAATCCCCGAGGGCGGATACGTGCCTGAGCCTGGCACCGATGAAGGCTCCCAGCCACCCAACGACCAGCAATCCGGCCGTCACCGCGCCCAGGTTGCGGTCGGGCAAGGCGTTCTGGGCGACAACGAACAGCACTACCGACAGGCCGCCGAATCCCAGCCCCGTAATCGCCATGTTGCGCGCGCGGTCAACCTCGGTCGTCGATGCCTCCATGAGCGTCAGCAGCACGGCGCCCGCCGTGCCGATGGCGAACAGCGCAATCAACAGCAACTTGTAGCGGCCCGTGCGCCACATGATCAGCCCGGTCACAACGGCACTCAGAACCGCCGCCAGCACGAGTGGCGCCGTCACCGGACCCGTGAGAACGGCAGTGCCTGAATGCTGCAAGAACGGCCAGATGAGCGTCCCGACGCCTAGGCGAGTTGCCCCGAGCAGGAACATCAAGACGAGCGCGACGACATAGATTCGGTTCTTCAGGAAACCCCAGTCGACCACGGGTTCGACGGCCCGCCGCTCGACGACGACCAGCGCCCCAAGCGCGGCGGCGGCGCCCAGCAGCAGCCCGACGTTCTGCGCCGATCCCCATGGCAAGGCCCCGCCGGACCAACTGATCGCCAGCAGCAGCAGGGTCATGGCTGCGGTCGCCGCGCACACGCCGGCGACGTCGAACGTTGGTCGCGCGCCGGCCGGCCTTGCGGGCAGACCGAACCAGGCGGCAAGCGCCGCGAAGCCGCCCAGCCAGAGGAAGGTGAAGAACTCCCCACGCCACCAGTCCTGCGTCCAGGGAACGACGCTGTTGAACACAGCGAGCAGCAACACCACCAAGAGGCCGAAGAGCGCGGTCCAGGCCCCCTGCCACTTGGCCCGCGAGACCGGCGGGAAAAGGTCCGCGATCAGCGCCAACGCCATGGCCACCAGACCGCCGCTCCCGAGACCCTGCACGATGCGACCGATGATGAGCTGCTCCATCACCTGGCTGGTCCCGGCGAGGAGGGCGCCGATCATCACCACGGCTAGCGAGGCCATCCACAGCGGTCGCCGCCCGTAGAGATCCGACAGCTTGCCCCACGTGGGCAGGCCCACGATGAAGGCCAGGGTGTGGCCCGAGCTCCCCCAGTTGCGAACGTCCATCCCATCGAGGTATGAGGCCGCCGACCCATACACAAAACCATTGATCCGGAGGAGATCGTGGGCAACGAGCAGCGCGCTGACCGCCGCCGCCACGAGCAGCAGGGCCCGGCGCGAGCGTTGCCGCGGGAGCATAGTTACCATGGGCCGGGTGAGACTCCGGGCACCGCACGAGGCGTGGCGGCGCCAGCGACGCCGCGCCCTGGCGAGGCACATCTGCCCCAAGATTACCGCAGCGATCCCATGCCCCCGATGGCCACTGGTGTCTCGACACGGGCGCATTCGCCGCCTGCCGGCTCGCTATCATAGGGTTGGGCGCGTGATCGGCCTCTTGCAGACTCGGCCCAATGACGCTCCGTTCCGCCTTTCTCATGGTCATGCTCGTGCTCGCAGCCGTCGCGTGCGACGCTTCCTCTGACATACCTCAGGCGGCGGGGCCGGCGCCTGCTCCCGAACAGGCCGTAGCGGCGGCGATCCCGGCGCCTGCACCCACATCAATTGCAACAGGGTCTGCGACGCCGATGGCGATGCCCGCGCCGACTCGCACTGCTGCCAGGTCTGCGGCGCCGGTCGCGACGCTCACTCCAGCGCCCTCACCCACTCCCGACTCGGCTAGAGCGCCGGCCGCGACGTCCACACCCGCCCTTGTCTCGGACAGGGACGCACTGGTGGCGCTCTACCACGCGACCGACGGGCCAAACTGGAAGCGCAACAGCAACTGGCTCAGCGAGGCACCGCTCGGTCGATGGAACCTCGTCAACACTGATCCCAGCGGCCGAGTCACGTCGCTGTGGCTCCACGAGAACCAGTTGCGCGGGGAGATTCCACCCGAGTTGGGCCATCTCACCAATCTGGTACTGCTGTTCCTCAATGGAAACGAGTTGCGTGGCGAGATCCCACCCGAGCTGGGCAGTCTTGCCGCTCTGGATACGCTGCTGCTCCAGGAGAACCAACTGAGTGGCGAGATCCCGCCCGAGTTGGGCCGTCTCGCCAACCTGAGTAATCTGCGGCTCGACAATAACCAGTTGAGTGGCGAGATCCCGCCTGAGTTGGGGAACATCCCCTACCTGCAAATGCTGGAGTTCGGCGGCAACCAGTTCACGGGCTGCATTCCCCAGGGGTTGCACGAGAATGCGTTTAGCCACGTACTGCTCAGCGACCTCGACACGCTTGGGCTGCCGTTCTGCAAGCCGTAGAGGTCCGCGAAACGAGGGCTAACCGTCGCGCCGTCTCAAGATTCGAACCGCTACGCGATCGCCTCCTGCGTCATGCGGTCGAACAGGTGCATTCGGTCCATCTCGAAGGCGAGCTTGAACGGCTGGTTGGCCTGCGCCGAGGTGCGCGGGTCGACGCGGGCGACGAATGAATCGGATCCCGCCAGCATGTAGAGGATGACCTCGCTGCCCAGCGGCTCCATGACGTCCACCGTCGCCGTAATGGTCGTTTCATTCTGCACGCCGCCGGCCGAGAACTGCGGGTCGTCGATAGTTCTTGTGTCGAATGCCGAAGATCACGTCTTTGCCGACATAGGGCACGACGGCCTCGCGCCGGTTCAGGGGCCCACGCCCCCTAGCATGGTGCGACAGGGACCGGCGCTTGACGTAGATTGACGCTGCCGGGTTGGATGGGCGGTGTGTGGCGGGCCGCCGGGCTGCCTGCCGCTGAGTGAGGGGCCTCGTGTCAAGACTCCGAGTGCGCAATGGTTGGCGCCGGCTGCGCGTGGCGCTGGCGGTACTGACCGTCACCGCCGTGGCCACGCTGACAATCTGGCCGTCAGCGGCGGCGCTGGAGTGCGAGGGCGTAACCCTCGAGGACGGCTGCCTCTTCACCATCACCGGCGGCGACACGCTCCAGCCGGACGATGGCTACGCCGTCACTAACGCCAACGACGTGCCGCTGTGGGACTTCGTGCGCCAGCGCGACCTCCAGGCCATCGGCTATCCCATCAGCCAGCGCTGGATGAGCGGCCCCTTCACCCTGCAGGCCTTCCAGAAGGTGATCCTGCAGTGGGACCCCGGCAAGTACCGGATGAACTACTACAACACCCTCGACGTGCTGGCGAATCGCTATCCCGAGGTGGAGCTGCCCAACGTCCCGCCGCATCAGGTCTTGGAAGCCGATCGAGGGGCCGACTTCGCCACCATCACCCGGAACCACCTGGCGCTGCTGGAGCAGAACGCGGCCATCAAGGAGCGCTTCCTCAGCGAGCCGGACTGGCTGAACCTCTACGGGCTGCCGATCAGCTACGAGGAGCGGGAGGTCAACGGCAACCCGCGGGGCCTGCAGATGCTGCGGGCGCAGCGGACAGTGTTCGTGATCTGGAACGTGTCGGCGCCGGGGACCACGGTGGGGCGGGTGAACCTGCAGAACGTGCCGGACAAGGTGAAGAAGCTGAGCAACGTGATAATTCCGGACGCGGCCAAGGCGCCGCTCGAGCGCGGCGAGGCCGAGCGATTCCTGGCCGTGCTGTCCGACCGGGCCGCGCTGGTCGCGCTCTACTACGCCACCGACGGGGCGAACTGGGCGAACAACACCAACTGGCTGAGCGACATGCCCCTCACCACCTGGTACGGCGTGAGCACGAGCCGCAGCCTGGTCACGGAACTACGGCTCGGAGAAAATCAGCTGACTGGGAAGCTGCCGCCCGAGTTGAGCCAACTCGCATACCTAAGGGTGCTGACCCTCGACCAGAACCAGCTGCAAGGCGAAATCCCGCCCGGGCTGGGCCGTCTCCTAAACCTGGAATCCCTGAGTCTGTCGTGGAACCGGCTGCATGGCGTGATCCCGCCCGAGCTGGGCCGCCTCACCTACCTGACATCGCTCAGGCTCCAGGGGAATCAGCTAACCGGAGAGATTCCGCCCGAACTGGGACATCTTGCCAAGCTGTCGGACCTCGCGCTCGACTACAACGAACTGAGTGGAAGCGTCCCCGCTTGGCTGGCGGACCTCCCCAACCTGTACGAGCTCTCTCTCGACGAAAACCTGCTCACCGGGACGATCCCGCCCGAATTGGGCCGCCTCGCCAACTTGAGGCTTCTGTCGCTCGCAAAAAACCATCTGAGTGGCGAGATCCCGCCCGAGCTCAGTCAGCTTTCTAACTTGGTTTCGCTCAGGCTATTCGGGAATTGGCTGAGCGGGACTATCCCGCTCGCGCTAGCTCACCTCACCAACCTGTACGAGCTCTCGCTCAACGACAATCTGTTGCGCGGGACGATACCGTCTGAACTCGGCCGCCTCACCAACCTGGGGATTCTCTCGCTCGGGGACAACCGGCTCGATGGGGAGATCCCGCCCGAGCTGGGCCGCCTCGCCAACTTGTCAGCCCTGTACCTCCAGGGAAACCAGCTGAGTGGAGGGATCCCGCACGAGTTGGCCAACACTAGGCTCGGAGACATTCGGCTCCACGACAACCTGTTGACCGGCGAGATCCCGCCTGAACTCGGCCGCCTCACCAACCTGCAATTTCTGCTGCTCCGAAACAACCGGCTCAGTGGGTCGATTCCACCGGAACTGGGCCACCTCGCCAACCTGCGATGGCTCTGGCTCGCCGGCGGCAATCACTTCACGGGATGCATCCCAGGTGCATTGCAACGCGTCGCGAATAATGACCTTGGCGCGCTCAATCTGCCTTTCTGTTGAGTCGCGCCGACCCGCGCGAAACGCGCGAACCGAATGCTCCGTCCCGACATTCGAGCCGCTACGCAATCGCCTCCTGCGTCGCCCGGTCGAACAGGTGCATGCGGTCCATCTCGAAGGCGAGCTCGAATGACTGATTGGCCTGCGCCACGGTGCGGGGGTCGACGCGGGCGACGAACGAGTCGGAGCCCGCGAGCATGTAGAGGATGACCTCGCTGCCAAGCGGCTCCATGACATCGACCGTCGCGGTGATGGTCATCTCGCCCTTCGCGCCGCCCGCCGAGAATTGCGGGTCGGCGATGTTCTCCGGACGAATACCGAAGATGACGTCTTTGCCGACGTGCGGTGCGACGGCCTCGCGCCGATCCGGCGGCACGGCGACGCGCAAGGTCTCCGTCTCCACCCACAAGCCGCCCTCACCCGAGATGTGCGCGTCGAAGAAATTCATGGCCGGGCTGCCGATGAAGCCGCCGACGAACACGTTGCTGGGCGAGGCGTAGACGTCCTGCGGCGGTCCGAGCTGCTGCAAGACGCCGTCGCGCAGCACCGCGATGCGCGACCCCATCGTCATGGCTTCCATCTGATCGTGCGTCACGTAGATCACCGTGGCCTGCAAGCGCTCGTGCAGGCGGATCAGCTCAGCCCGCGTCTGCACGCGCAGCTTGGCGTCCAGGTTGGACAGCGGCTCATCCATCAGGAACACGGCGGGGTCGCGCACGATGGCCCGTCCGACCGCCACGCGCTGCCGCTGTCCGCCGGACAGCGCGCGCGGCTTCCGCTCCAGCAGCTCGCTGATGTTCAGCATGTCGGCGGCCTCGGCCACCCGCCGCCGAATCTCGGCCTTGGGCGTCTTGCGCAGCTTCAACCCGAACGCCAGGTTGTCGTAGACGCTCATGTGGGGATACAGGGCGTAGCTCTGAAACACCATGGCGATGTCGCGGTCCTTGGGCGGCACGTCATTCACCAGGCGGTCGGCGATATAGATGGAGCCCCCGGTCAGCTCCTCGAGTCCCGCGACCATGCGCAGCGTGGTGGACTTGCCGCAGCCCGAGGGCCCGACAAGCACGAGAAACTCCCGATCCTGAACCTCGATAGACACGTCATCGACGGCGACAACATCGCCAAAACGTTTCGAGACGCGGTCGAGCGTGACGCTGGCCATACAGCAAGCTCCCCGCCCTGCCGATGCCGCAGCAGCGCCGCGGTGTCAGGCAAGGACAGAACTGTTCGGCAAAAGCCGTTCCTTACCTCGCCGATCCGGCTGCGCATGGCGACCTCGCGTCGAGCCCGAGCGCCCGCCTCCAAACCGGCCCGCAAGAACGTTAACTAACAGGCCACGATTCGTCAACGTGGAAACAGTCGGCAGGGCCGGCAGCGTCAGGCTCCGAAACCCACGAGCACGCCGACATCCTTCGTCCGATCAGAGTTGACATCGCCGGTCGCTCCCATGGAACATGGTCCCAGCTATATGCGCGGTGCGCAGCCGAGACGAGCCAGTGATCAAGCTCGCTAACCCTCACCGCAGTTTCTCGGTCGACGGCGCTTAGCGATATTCTTGGGAACCGGAAAATGCACGAAGCAATATGGTGACGCCATCATGAGTTCCAATTCGCGCCCGCCGCAGAAGTCCGTACGCCAATGGGATGGTCAATGGATTTGGTGCACGGGTGAAGCGAAGCCATACCATTTTTTTCTGTACGCGCGGAAGACCTTCATCCTCGACGATAAACCAACGTCAGCGCTACTGCACATCACGGCTTCAGATCGCTATGTCCTATACGTCAACGGACGATATCTAGGGCGCGGCCCGGCCCGCAGCGATCCACGACGGAAGAGCTACGACACGTACGACGTGGCCGCGAGTCTTCAGAAAGGTGCAAACGTCATCGGCGTGCGCGCGTACCACTACGGCATGCCGGCTCGAGGCGAGCCCCGCGCGGTGACGCAGTACTTCTACGAATCTCCGCTCCTCGGAGAAGGATGGGGAAGCTGGACGGGAGGCAGCTACTCGATTGGCGAGCGAGCCGGCCTGTGGGTCCAACTCGACGTCACGGCGGCCTCAGGATCGAAGACGGTGGTCGGAAGCGATGACACGTGGAGGCTTCGCCCAGCCCAGGCATGGAATCGATCCGTGCGGTTGATCAACTCACTGCTCGGCAGCACTGAGGTCTTCAATGCCAACGTCGATCCCAGCCACTGGATGAGCGTCAGCTTCGATGACTCGGACTGGGAGCGCGCATGGGAGCTGCCCACAAGCGACTTGGAATGGTTTTTGCTCGAAGCCCGTGAGCTTCCCATGCTCTTGGAACGAACCCGTTTTCCTGTCCGTGTCATTGAAGCCGGCGAACTCATCGATCTCGGACTTCCCGGGCAGGTCGACATTCCCGAATTGATGGGCGCGGAACCTCACTTTCCACACGAGCATTCGAGCATGGTGGATGTGGACGAACTCTTGCATGGCGGCGATGCCGTGGCTACGTTTCAGAGCCGGTTCGTTGAGGGCAAAGGCCTGCGAGCTCCTTACATTCTCCTTGACTTCGGTCGCCAGGTGTTCGGCTTTCCACGCGTCCGAATGCGGGCGCAAAGGGGAGCCATACTTGACATGACGTACGGGCAACAAATACAGGCCGGACGGATTCCACCGGCCGTACGCTACGGTGACCGATACATCGCGCGGGATGGCCATCAGACATGGGAAGTGTCAGAGTATAAGCAGTTTCGCTATCTCCAGTTGACGGTGCGCAGCAATTACCAACCATTGACCATCGAGTCGGTCTCGGTTAATGAGTATGTATATCCGGCTGATGAGCGGGGAAACGTCAATTGTTCAGATGCAATGTTATCGAAACTTTGGCGGGCCTGTGTGGATACAACATATCTGCACATGGAGGACACGTTGGTCTGCGACGCCTACCGGGAGCGAGTCCCGTGGCCGACCGGGGACGGCGGGCACGGTCTCTACATGCTCTTCGCGACATACGGCGACCTGCCGCTGGCGGATCGGTATTTGCGCATGGCGCCGCTCAGCGGTCGGGGCGATGGGATGCTGCAGATGGTGTACCCGCCGAACAACCCCACCCGAGGCGTCCATCCACAGTTTCAGCTGCAGTGGAGCAGTCGGGTTCGCGACCACTATTTGTTCACCGGTAGGCGGTGGGTCGTCGAGGAGCTCTATCCCAGCGTGGTCGCCCAAATCGACTGGTTTGAGCCGCACCGGGATGCATCGGGGCTCCTGCGCGATCTGCCGCTCCAGAACACCATTGACTGGGTGCCCAATGATTTTCGCGGAACGAGCTTCATCACCAACGCGCTGTACGTCAAGGGCCTGGAGGACGCTGCCTGGCTCGCCGACGAAATGGGCGCGGCGCGCGACGCCGAACGATGGCGGGGCGGCGCCGCCCACATTAGGGCAGCGCTCCGCGCGCTCCATTGGAACGAAGCACGCTCGCTGTTTGCCGATTCCTATCGGGAGGGACGCGCATCTGACGTGACCAGCGAGCTCACCAATGGGTTCGCGCTGCTCTATGGCATCGCCTCGGATGAGCAGGCTTCCGGAATCGCGGCCCGCCTGGCGGCCCCTGAACCAGACCTGTTGCGCGCATCGCCGCTCTGGTTCGGGTATGTCGCGGACGGGCTGTTTGCACGCGGCCATGCGCAAGCCGCCCTCGACCTCACGCGAGCACGCTTCAAGACCATGCTGGAGGCCTCCGATGCTCCCACCATGTGGGAGCTGTGGGACCCCTTCACCGGCGGCCTGCGCATCACGACGGAGGCCGAGGCCGCCGAGCGCACAACCGTAAACCTCGTGCAACCGAAGCCACTGCTCAGCCTGGTTCACACCGGCGGAACGTTGATCGGCTACCTCCTCGTGTCGCGCATCCTGGGGGTGACGCCGACGGGTCCGGGGTTCAAGACGTGCCGCATCCACCCCCAGACTGCCGACTTGGACTGGGCGCGCGGGGTGGTTCCAACACCCAAGGGCAATATCGAGGTCGAGTGGAGCCGGGCGGGCGGGCGCCTGAGCCTAACCGCCGCTGTGCCGCAGACCATCAACGCCGACCTCATTCTCGACTGGACGCGCACGAGCGGCTCACACCTGCGGCATAACGAGACGGCGATCGATCTCGGCGATGCGCAACGATCCTCGGCGCACGGCATCACGGTGCGGGCGGACGCCATCCAGTGTCGGCTGCCGGGCGGTCGGCACACCTTCGACCTCGCCACGGCGCCCGACCACGGCCGACCCTAGCCCAAGCACTCTCGGCCAAGCGGTCGGGCAAAGACCTCTCCTCCGCGTTCCGCCGCATAGCTGCGAGACAGTGCCATGCCAGCGACAGCTGGCAGGCCGCTGCGCGACGGCCGCTATCCGATATATAAATCGGCACCGAATAGTTGTGGTACAGTCGCGTTCTAAAGAGTGGAGGCCCTCGCTACCGTGCGAAGCCTTCGTTTTGGGAGGAGATAGAGATGCGTAATTCGCGCGCGATGTCGAGGCGGAGCCTCCTACAGGCCGGATTCCTGATCGGCGGTGCCACCGCGGCGGCCACGATCCTCGCCGCATGCGGCGAGGCCGAAGTCGTCGAGAAGATCATCACGCAAGAGGTGATCGTCACGAAAGAAGTGATCAAAGAGGTCCCGGTTGACAGGGTCGTAACTCAGGAGGTCATCAAGGAAGTCGAGGTTGAGCGCGTCGTAACTCAGGAAGTCCAGGTCGAGAAGATCGTCGTGCAAGAAGTGGCGCCGCAGCTGCCTGACACGACCATCCTTACCTGGACCCCGCCGTATTGGAAAGGCGTGACTGGGCGAGGCGAGGAAGCGGCGTCCGGCGCTGAAGATGACTACATGAAGTACATCGTCGGCGAGTTTCAGAAGCAGTTTCCGCAGATCACGGTCAACTTCGCGATGTTCCCGTGGGACGACTATCGGAACAAGATCGCGATATCAGCGGCCACCGGAGCTGCGCACCCGGACACGATCCAGGATGGGTCGACGAACATCCGTCGGTACGCCCTGGAAGGATTCCTGGAGCCGGTTGACCGCTTTCTCAGTCAGGACGACCTGGACGACTTCTTGGGTCTTGAGCAGGGTGAGGTGCTCGGAAAGCGCTACGGAATCCCGCAGTTTGTGACGGGCACTTCGCTCGTTTCCAATCGCCGCCTCTTCGAGGAGGCCGGAGCCGCCGACCTGCTCCCGACCGAGGGCGATCGGAATTGGAGCTACGAGCAGTTTCTCGAGGCCTGCCGCGCCGTAACCGACCCTGATGCAGGCCGCCACGCAATTTCCTTCAACATGAGCGAAGGATCTGGTGACTACTATCGGCACTCGTTCCTGTGGGGGCGCGGCGCCAAGATGATGTCAGGCTCCGGCCGCCAATACACCTTCAACAGCCCGGAGGGCGTCACGGGGATGACCTATCTCTCGGACATGTTCCACGAGGGCCTCATCAGTCCCGATTCGCCCACGCTGGGTTGGGGTGATACCGAGCAGAAGTTCATTCGCCGCCAGACGGCGTTCGTCCAAGGCCACCACGGCTCAGGCCAGAGGTACACGGATTGGATCGCCGAAGGCCAGGCGAGCGCCGACGAAATTGACGTTTACCCGATGAACTATCCGTTCGAAGGCGACAACTCGGGCCACCAGTTCAGCTTGAGCCAAATGCACGCCTTGTGGCAATGGGAAGACGACAACCGTCTTCAGGCCACTGTCGAGTGGGTGCGCTTTTTGAGCAACACCGAAAATCAACGCATACCGGCGCTGGCGACGAATAACCTGCCCACTCGCCGATCGGTGGGTGACCTATTCGCGGGCAACCCATACATGGACTTCATGCGCCGCATGGGCAAGTACACCGCCATCGATGTCTTGCAGCCTGGATACTTTGCACTGCGCGCGGTCAACACGCCCATGTACCAGGCGGTCATGACGGATCAGGCCTCACCCGAACAGGCGCTCAACGATGCCGCGGCCGAAGGCCAGCTGCTTCTCGACGACCTCTACGAGGAAGCGGAAGAGTAGCACCGGCTCATGACGAGACGGCGGTGCGTGCCTGCCGCGCACCGCCGTCTCTGAGTTATGGTCGTCCGAAGCTCCTCAGCCGAACCTCAGACACTGCCGATCCTGTGAGAGTTGCTCGAAATATCCGGTCCGATGCACCACCGCATACCTCGGGAGCACTAGGCCGCCCGTGAGCATCATTGCCTCATCGCGCAAATACGCAGCTCGGTCATCAACGCGGCACATCCTCTGGTCCTACGTATTCATTGGACCTGCCGTCATCGCCCTCTTCATCTTTTGGGTTTACCCGATCGCCCGCTCGGTGATGCTCGGGTTCGGTGAAATCGACTTTCGCACCGCGTCTGTTGACTGGGTCGGCTTTGAGAATTTCGAAAAGGCCTTCAACGACAAGGTCTTCTACCGATCGCTCATCAACTCCGCGTTCTATACGCTCGGCACGGTGCCCCCACTTCTCCTCATGATCCTCGTGCTTGCCCAGCTCATCGTCCGCTTGCGCCGCAGCATCTTTCAGACGTTTTTCAAGAGCGCCTTCTACCTGCCATCCGTCGCTTCCGTCGCCGTCATTGCATTGGTTTGGAAGTGGCTCTATGAGCCCGGCATCGGCTTGCTCAACTACCTTCTCTCATTGGTCGGAATGGAGCCGGTGATCTGGCTGGCCAATCCACACATCGCGCTCTGGTCCCTCGTCATCATGGAGATAGCTACCGGCGCTGGCGCGGGCATCATCTTGACTACGGCCGCGATGGGCGGCATTCCAAAGGAGCTTTACGAAAGCGCCCGTATTGATGGCGCCAATGTCTGGCACGAGTTCTGGCACGTCACCATTCCATTGGTAAAGCCCACGATCGTATATCTCACCATCATTCTCACCATCAGTTCATTTCAGGTCTTCGGCCCAGTCCTGCTGATGACTCGTGGTGGTCCGGCACACGCTACATCGACAATTTCGTATTACATCTACAGCCGGGCCTTTGAATTCCTTCAGTTCGGTTCAGCGAGCGCTATGGCGGTCGTTCTCTTGGTAATCCTCGTTATCATCGCAGGTATTCAGTACCGCGCGCTGCGCAGCGACTTCGAGTACTAAGATGGCGACAAACATAGAGCGCGCAGCTCGAGGTCGATTGAACAACGTTGCCGCTGCGGTGGGAAGCCTAAGCTGGTCACGCCCACTCGCCGCCAACCTCTTGACCTACGGCATCCTGACCATCTGGGCATTGATCATGCTGTTGCCCATTTACTGGATGCTGGTGACGGCCTTCAAGACGCAGATCGGCGTGGAGGCCATTCCGCCGGACTTCTGGCCGAACCCAGGCACGCTGCGGAACTTTGAGCTGCTCATCGAAGACGGTCGCATGTTTCGCTGGTTGCTCAATTCATCGATTGCATCGACTGCGATTACCGTACTAGTCGTCCTATCCTCGGCAACGGCTGGCTACGCGTTCGCCAAACGGGATTTCCCCGGTCGGCGAGTGTTGTTCTGGCTTACGATTGCAACCATCACCATTCCATTCGAGGTTAAACTACTACCGCTGTTTGAGCTGATGGTGCGGTGGGGATTCGACGATACATATTTCGGCCTTATCCTCCCATGGCTGGGGAGTCCATTCGCAATCTTCCTCATCAAGCAGGGAATGCAGACGTTGCCAACCGAGATCCTGGACGCCGCACGCGTTGATGGAGCGGGTGAAATCCGCGTGTTCTGGCAGATCGTGCTGCCGATGTCCAAGCCGGTTCTGGCGGTGCTGGGCATCTTTATGTTCATTGGATCGTGGAATGCATTCCTATGGCCCGTGGTCATCATCAGCACAACCGAGCTCCGCACGCTGCCGTACGGACTGGAGTTGTTCGCCAGCATGCACAATCTCTCCAGGGACTACGGACTGCTCATGGCGGGGGCGGCCGTTGCGGCCGTGCCCATGTTCGCCGTGTTCTTTGCAGCCCAACGCTATTTCCTGCGCGGGATCACGATCGGGGCGTTGAAGGGGTAGCGGAGATCAGGGCCAGGCCCGTGGGAGGCATGCACCCAGGGCCCCTTTCGATGCGGGGCGGGCGCGGCGGGGAACACGATGCATGGAAATCTCAGGAGATTGCGGCGGCTCCCTGCGTTCTACGAGTTCCGCAATACCAGAGGCGCACCTGTGCACGCGATGTCGGCTAAGCTGCGGCCTAATCGTTGCCGAGGAGCATGATCGTGGAGCTTGCAAACCGAGTCGCGCTCGTCACAGGCGCAAGCCGCGGCATCGGGCGTGAGATTGCGCTCGGCTATGCCAAGGCCGGCGCTCACGTCGTCGCGACAGCACGCCATACAGGGCAACTGGAGCAACTCGCCGGCGAGATTCGCGCGGAAGGCGGAAGTTGTTCCGCCTATCGCATGGACGTCACGGACGATGCGGCGGTTGCCGATATCGTGAAACGCGTAGTGGCCGAGCTTGGGCGCATCGATGTGCTGTGCAACAACGCCGGCGTCAACTCAGCGGTCGGCCTCGTGGCCGATGTCGCAACGGCGTCGTTCGGCGAAGTGTTTGCCGTGAACGTGCTCGGGCTCTATTCCTGCTGTCATGCGGTCATGCCGCACATGGTCGAACGCCGCTACGGACGCATCGTGAACGTCTCGTCAGGCGCCGCGCTCATCTGTGGTCCCACCGGCGGGGCATATGCGTCATCGAAGGCCGCCGTCAACGCGCTGACTGCCGTGATGGCGAAGGAAGGTCGGGAACACAACGTCCTGGTGAACGCCATGAGCCCGGGTTCGGTGCGGACCGCCATGAATCCCACCGCCGACACCCCGGCCGCAGCGTCCGTCCCCACGGCGCTGTGGCTCGCTTCGCTTGACGACGACGGGCCAACAGGGCGTTGCTATCGCTTTCTCACCGAGATACCGATGATCGCGCAGCAGGCCATCGACTGGGGCGCGCCCGGTAGCGGCCGGTGAGCTGGGTAGCGGTCCTGACGGTCGGTCGGGCTCACCCGCGTCAGCGGCCCTGACGGTCGTCGCACCCACGAAGATTCGACCGAACGGGCAGGTGCCCGGCCAGGTTATCGGCCTGCGGTCCCTGAGCGGATAGAGTTCCAGGCCGCACCGCTTCGCCGGCGCGATTGATCGAAATACCGCGGTTTGGGAAAATTCGCCCACGAACTGTAGAAGCGTCCGCCATCATGGAAATCGAAGAGGTGTCCCCCGTGAACGAGCTGCACGAACGCGGATATTGCTACATCGATAACGTGATCCCTGCCGCGGAAGTCGGCCGCATCCGTGACAGTGTCCGCGCCGATGTCATGCGTCATAACGACAGTCAACCGCCCAAAGATCCCGCGGCGGTCAGAGGGGGCAAGGTCGGCAACCTGCTGCGGTTCAACCAGACGCTGGCGCCCTATCTGGTCGACGAACGCTTCCGCAGTGTCATTGACGCAGCCCTCGGACCTCGCAATCGGATTTCCTTCTTCACCGGATTTGTAACGCCTCCCGGCGCTCAACGGGCGCGGTTGCATGCGGATTGGCCCTATGACCAGGGTCTTCCTTCGCACATTCCAGCGCCCTATCCTGACGTGCCGCTGCATTTGACCACGTTCTGGATGTTGAGCGACTTCCGCGCCGACAATGGCGCCACCCACGTCATGCCCCGAAGCCACCGCGTGGGGGATCACCCGCGCGACGGGGCCGGACACGGAGACCCGATGGAGGCCCTCGCAGGTGAGACGCAGCTCATCGGGAAGGCCGGTACGGTTGCCGTGTGCGACAGCCGCTTGTGGCACGCCAGCGCCGCCAACACGAGCCGGGACACACGCGTCGCGGTGGTGGTCCGCTTTGCCGCCTGGTGGCTCAACTTGAATTTCGTCCGGCCAAGCTCGTCGGAGTACGACGAGAACAGCCACCTGTTTGCGGTTGACGACCTCTCGCCTGCCGTCTACCGCGCCCTACCCGACGCGGTCAAGCCGCTGGCGCGGCATCTCCTCCCACCGGCACATCAGCCGTAGGTCGTCGCCGGTCCGGCAAGCCCCGGAGCGGCACTGGACCGGTCCCGAGCCCGTCAGCCGGGCAGTCCCGGAGTGGAAACGACGACGGCGTCGGCTCGGGCGCTGGTGCGCTCCGCCCAGGCAGGGTCGGCGGTGAAGAGGAACACTTGCCGGGACCGGCCGATCTCGCGCAGCACGGCCATGCCGCGGTCGGTGCGCGACGGGTCCCAGTTCACGAACATCTCGTCCATGAACAAGGGCAGCCGCTCGGCGTCCGCGCCCTCGACCTGATCCACCATCGCCAAACGCAGCGCCAAGTAGATCTGCTGCAGCGTGCCCCGACTGAGGGGGTGTCCCACGGCGACTGGAAAGTCCTCACCGCTGCGCCGCACGTGCAAGGAGGCCCCTTCACCCGTCGAATCGTCGGCGATCAGCCGGTCGTAACGCCCGTTGGTGATGCCGGCCAGGTAGTCACTCGCCTTCTCAAGCAGGGGAGATTGGTGCTCGTCCCGGTAGGCCCGCTCGGCGGCGGCGACCGCCGCCGCCAGCAGCGCCAGCCGGTCGTGCGCCCGGTGGATATCCTCCAGCTCAGCTTGGGCTTCCTCGATGGCGCCTTGCACGTGCGCCGGGCCCGGCGACGCTTCCATGGCCGCCACGTCGCGGACCAGGCCGCCCCGCTCGTCGATCAGGCGGTTCGCTTCCTCCCGCAGTTCGTCGCGACGGCGCCGCAACTCAACGCGACGGTCATCTGAAAGCTCGATGGCCTCCCCTTGCGTCACCAGCCGATCGGCCTCGGCCATGCGGTCGCACCAATTGGGAGTGTCGCGGTCAAGGTCGGCGCGCGCGCGCTTGGCCTCGTCCCGTGCGGCGCGCGCCCGCTCCAAGCGTTCGAGGCCAACGTCCGGGTCGGCGCCCGCGGCGTCCAGCTGCGCCAGCCGCGCGTCCAGCTGTCCAAGCTCGGTGTCGGCGGCGTCCCGCGCGTCACCTTCCTGCTGCCGTTCTTCACGCAGCTTGGCAATCGCCGCCGCGGCGGCCTCGGAATTGCTCTCGGCCTTCTCCGCGGCGTCCAGCTTCCGGCCCATTTCTCTCGCGATTGCTGGCACCGCATCCGTAGCCGGGTCGAGCCCCAGCGCGTCACGCAAGCCGCGCAGGTGGTGCAGGCGCTGGTCGATGCGCTGCCGCACGATGCCGCGGTCCTCGTCGAGCGCATGCGTGCGCGACAGCAGGTCGTGCAGCTGCTCGACATCGCGCAGCAGCGTCTCGCGGGCGCGCGCCAGGTGCACGGGCGCAATCGAGACGCCGGGAAGCAGCTCCAGCCAGGCGTCGCGCGCCGTGCCGGCGGCCAGCCCGGCCTCGTCCTCCCGGTGCGCTGCGTCTTCGATCACTACCTTGGCCGCCGCCAGCCGCTGCTCGATGTCGGCGGCGCGCCGGGCCGCGTCGCGCTGGCCCATCGCCTCATCGAGCGCCTGGGCGGCGCTCTGCTCCGGGGTCAATCCGGCACGCGCGCGCAGGGCCGTCACGGCGGCCGAGCCCATCCCGGCGCGGCGCCGCGCGGTCACGGTCATCGCGAGCCAGACCGCCGCGCCGGCGGCCACCGACGCGCCGACGCCGGCCAGGATCGCGTCTCTTACCACGACGCCCACGATGATCGCCGCCACCCCGGCTAGCGCCACCAGCACCGGGGCCAAGGCGCGCCAAGCGGGCGACGGCACGCGGCTGGCGGCACCCGACCGCGCCTCGGCGCGGTCGAGCTCACGCAACGTCTGCACCCGCGCATCGGCAGCCGCCCGATCCGGCGCCTCACCCAGCGCCTCGCGCTCCCGCTGCGTGCGCTCCAACGTCTCCGCGGCATGCCGACGGTCCGCGGCGCGGCGGTCGAAGTCGGCGTCAGCGGCGCTCCAGTCCTCATAGCGGCCGCGAGCTTCGGCGAGGCGCAGCTCTCGCAGCGTTTCCAGGGCGTCGGCGTCCAATGGGGCGTCCAGCACCCTCTCCGCCAATTGATCGAACCGTCCACGCTCACGCTGCAGGGCGCGCGACATCTGCTCGATCCGCTTCTCGTCCTCGTCGTGCAGCGGAATCTGGGACCGCAGCTCCTCGATGGCCGTTCGCGCGGCGAGAACCGCGCGAGTCGCCGGATCCAGATCAAGGACTTCGCCGGCTTGCTCGATTTCGCGTTCGACTTCCTCTATCCGCTGCGCGCACGCCGCGACGGTCTGCCGCAGCTCGGCTCGTTCAGCGCCCGGATCGGGTCCAAAATCATCGGTCGACACGAGAGATTCGGCCTCTGCGTCAAGGTCCGCCGCGCGGCGCGCGCGGCGCACGATGGGCGCCAGCGTGGCGTCCCGCTCCAGCATGACCTCGATGGCATGCAGCCCCTCGGGCCCGCGCTCGATTTCCGCCAGGAGCCCTCCAATCCGCGCCAAGCGGGCCTGCGCGGTTTCGATCTGCTCGCGGCGGCCGGCGGCCGGCCGCAACTCGTCACGCAGCGCGCGCACGCGCTCACGAATCTCGGCAACCCGGGGGCGGCCCCGTCGGTCGGGCCGCCAGAGTGCCTGGCGATCCTGGTCGAGCTGCGCCACGACCTCGCGCGCCGGTCGCAGGAAGTCGAACGACGACCCGCCGAGCATGCGGTCCTCGACGCTCTGCCAGGTGCGCGGGTCCATGCCCAGCGCCTCGTTTTGCGTCACCGCGTGGAGATTGGTAAAGACTGCGCGCGCCAGCCCGCCAACCCATGTGACGGGACGGTTCGCCAGATCATGCGGCTGGCGGTCGATCTCGATCGACCCCTGGGGGCGCGACGTGAGCCGGCGGGCGATGCGCACGCTGCGCCCGTCACCCAGATTCGCGAGCAACGCGCCTCCCGGAAAGCGTCCGTCCCACGGGCGGTAGGGATGGTTCGCGGCCGTGGCGGGTGCGAATCCGAAGAGCGCGGTCGTCAGGAAGTCGAAGAGCGCCGACTTGCCCGTCTCGTTGTCGCCCGCCACCACCACCACGCCGTGCTCGGCCAGGCCGCGCTCGGTCCAGCCACTGATGGGCCCGAACGCATCGATCTCCCACCCATCGAGCCTCATGACACCCCCGGATCACGCAGCAGCCGCTCGGCTGCCTCGGCATGCAGGTCTTGCAGAAGCTCCCGGAGGTATTTGCGGCGATCCGCCGTATCGCCGCCGTCGCCCACGGCGAACTCGCTCGGCGTGATGCGGTCCAGCTCCGTGTCGTCGGTTGCCGCGCGTTCCAGCAGCGCCAACGTCTGACCGAGCAGGTGCGGCTGGTGGCGGTAGGACTCGAGGTCCAAGGGACGGTGCAGGCCGCGGTCACGCACCTCGACATCCAGCACGCCCAGGTCTTCGCGCAGCTGCGCGGCCAGCTCCGTCCGCTCGTCGACGCTGGCGAGCAACGGCGCAAGCTCACAGGCGCCGCGCAGGTCCACGCGCAAAATCCACTCTTGATCGGGCGGCGCGCCGCCCTGTCGACTGTTGAAGGCCGCGCTCACCGCGGAGTGCACCTCGGCCAGGTTGCTCGCCTTTTCAAGCCCGGCGGGCTCGAGCGTCTCCCAGCGAACCGGCGCCAGCGCTTGAAACTCGACCTCCGGCGCCTCCCCGGCAGCCAGCGTCACCACCAAGGCCCCCTTGGCGCCGTCCTCGGCAGGGTGCCGGCCCTGCACGTTGCCCGGATAGTGAACCGGAGGATCGCGCCGCACCTCTTGGCGCTGGTGAATGTGGCCCAGCGCCCAATAGGCGTAGCTGGGGTCCAAGCTGTCCAGCGTGGTGGGGGCGTAGCGATCGTGCTGCTCGGCCGCGGCGGCGCTCGTAACCTGCGCGTGCAGCAGCGCCACAGCCGACTCCGGTCCCGGCGCGGGCGGGAACGCCGCGGCCAGGTCGCGGTCCTCGTGCGGCGTCTGATGCCCCGCCGCGACCACCCAGCCCACCATCTCGCCCTCGCGTTCGACGGCGATCTGCCGTGGCTGGCGCGACGCGACCACATGGAACCGCTCTTCCGGCCAGCCGATACCCATCGCGCGGTAGTTGGCCCGCCCCGGATCATGGTTGCCGGTGGCATAGACCACCGTCAGCCCCGCGCTGGTCGCGCGTGTCAACTCATCAACCAGCACGCGCTCCGTCGCCAGGGTCAGCCAGTCGTTGTCGAAAAGGTCACCGGCGATCAGAAGCGCATCGACCTCACGCTCCAGCGCCAGATCGACCAGGCGCGTAAAGGCCTCACGCCCCGCTTCGCGCAGCCGCGCGCGCACGGCCTCGTCATGACGCCGATAGGGCGTGTCGAGGTGCACGTCGGCGGCGTGGACAAAGCGAAACATGCGTCAGCACCTCAGGACGGCGGGCGAGGCCGCAGCGCAATTGCGCAATTCGATAACCAAGCCGCCCTGGTCGGGCGCAATTCCTGCATCAACCTGAGCAGATTCCTCCAGGAGGCCCGTGCGTACGCCTTCGTCATTCCCGCGGAAGCGGGAATCTATGTACCACCCAGCACCACCAATCTGCCCGCCGCCGGACCGCCTGTCAAGATTTCAGCCGTCAATGCAAGATTGCATCCATGCCAATTCGTCGATTGAATCCCTGCGGTTGCCTGGGATTTTGTGTAGCCGCTGCCTCGTTCTCCACTGTGACACCGACAACGCTGAAGACCGGCTACGCTGTCCTCTTGTGCGACGGTAGGCGGATCCTACAGATGGAAACCGAGCACGTCGGTCCGAGACGCTCCATGCTCTCGAAAGCGCTCCTCGATATAGGCCAACTCCGATGAACGGCGCCGAGGTCCTCGTCGACGCCCTCGAACGGCATGGCGTGCGATATGTGTTTGGCATTCCCGGGCACGGCAACACCAACATCCTGGACGCGATCCACGGCTCCGATCAGATCGACTTCAAGCTCGTGCGCCATGAGCAGGCGGCAGCGCACATCGCCGACGGCTATGCCCGCGTCAGCGGCCAGGTCGGCGTGTGCTGCTCGTCGGTGGGACCGGGCGCCGCCAACATGATCATGGGCATCGCCACGGCCATGTCCACCTCCAGCCCGGTGCTCGCGATCGTGGGAGCGCCCATTCAGCGGTGGTACGGACGCGGGCAGTTGCAAGAGACCTCACGCCCGGATACCGCGCCGGCGGACCAAGCGTTCATGCAGATGTTGCAGCCCATCACCAAGCGCGTCTGGTCCATCGCCGACCCGCGCACGATTCCAACCGCCGTGCGCAAGGCCTTTACGGCGGCGCAGGTGGGGCGGCCGGGACCGGTTGGACTGGAGATTCCCTGGGACCTGCAAGCGGCTGAGGTTGACACGCTGCCCGAGGACCCCGACCCGTTTCCGGCTCGGGCGCGGCCGCGGGCCGACGCCGAGCTCACCAACCGCGTGGCGCAGCTGCTGATCAACGCGGAGTTTCCCGTCATCATCGCCGGCAACGGCGCGCTGATTTCCGGCGCGGGAGAGGCCGTCACCGCGCTGGCCGAAAGCCTGGGAGCGGCCATCGCCTCGTCATTCGTCTCCAAGGGCGTGGTGCCCGAGGACCACCCGCTCGCGGTGGGGATGGTGGGCTGGCTGGGGCATCCCGTCGCGCATGAGCTGATTCGCGAGCGCGCCGACGTGATCCTGGCGGTGGGCTATCGCTTCGCCGATGAATCGACGAGTTGGTGGACCGAGGGCAAGCCGTTCGTGCCGCAGAACCGCATCGTCCAGATCGACATCGAGGCCCGCGAGATGGGGCGCGCGGGACCGATCGAGCTTGGGCTGGAAGGCGACGCCCTGGCGGTGGTGAACGATCTGCGCGAGGCCGTCGAGCGTCTCGGCGGACGGCCGTCGGCCGCCGCCGATGCCGCGTTGATCCACCGCGCCATGCGCGCCTATTCGCATGAGCTGACGCCGCCCGACGCGACGCCCATGCAACCGCTGCGCGTGGCCAACCAGGTTCGGCGCGTGTTGCCGGACGACTCGATCATCTCCGTCGACACCGGCAACCACGCGCACTATTTCGCCGCCTTCTATCCCGTCCGGCGCGGCGGACGCTTCCTGAATCCGGGCGGCTGGACGCCCATGGGTTGGGGGCCGACGGCCATCATCGGCGCCAAGCTGGCGCAGCCCGACAAGGCCTGCGTCGCGATCACCGGCGACGGCGGCTTCCTGATGGTCAACCAGGAAGTGTCCACGGCCGTCGAGTGGGGTCTGCCGGTCGTCTGGCTGGTGTTCAACAACTCCTCGCTGGCCGCCATCCGCGACGGTCAGCTGGCCGACTTTGGCGGGCGGATCATTGGGACCGAATACACCGTCGAGGTGGACTACGCGGTGCTGGGGCGCGCCCTGGGCGCCGAAGGCGTGCGCGTGACGCGCCATGACGAAGTCGAGGACGCCATTCGCTGGGCGCTGGATTGTGGCCGGCCGTGCGTGGTGGACCTGGTGGTGGCCGCGGATGCCGTGCGGCCGCCGATCGCGGGCGCGTGGTACGAGCCCGGTCGCGCGGAGCCGGCGCCCATGCCGCGCGGCTCGGAGGTGCGATACTCGGCGCCCCAAGAGGAGACTCCGGCCTGATGCGGCGATTCAAGTACGCCTACAGCGCACTGGTCTACTACGGCGAGGACATCGGCGCCTCCATCGACCGCGTGGCGCGGTTCGGCTACGACGGCATCGAGCTACTGGGCCAGCCCGAAACCTACGACGCACCCGCCGTGCGGCGGCGGGCCGCGGACGCGGGCATTGGCGTCAGCTCGATCAGCTCGGTGATCAGCGGGGACCGCGACTTCGCCAACCCGGACCCGGAGATCCGTCAGAACGCGCTGGCCTATCTGAACTCACTCACCGACCTTGCGGTTGACGTCGGCGCGCCCGTCATCGTCGGACGCCCCAGCGCCTCGATGAAGCTGCAACCGCTGGCCAACGCCGAGGACGAGTGGCGCTGGGCGGTGGACGGGCTGCAGGCCGCCGGCGAATACGCGGCCGAGCGCGGCGTGAGCGTCGCGCTCGAGTGCTGGACGCGGTTCGAGACCTACTTCCTGAACCGCCTGGAACAGGCCGTCGAGCTCTGGGAGGCCGTCGGCCTGACCAACGGCGGCGTGATGGGCGACACGTTCCACATGAACATCGAGGAAGCGTCCCTGGGCGACGCCATCCGCGGCGCCGGACGCCATCTCGCGCATATGCACCTGGCCGACTCGAACCGCTTGCCGCCCGGCTATGGGCACCTCGACTTTCGCGACGTGCTGCAAGCGCTCGATGACGTGGACTACACCGGCACGCTGGCCTTCGAGCTGCTGCCGGACACCGCCGACCCCTTCACCGTCTTTCGCGCCGGCGGCCACGCCGATTTCTTCGACCGCTACACGCGCGACGCCATCACCTACATGCGTCGGCTCGAAGACGAGTTCGGGGCCGGCAGTCGCTAACGGTCAAGCACTTTCATTCCCGTCGATCGCTTTCAACCAAGCCTCATTCCAAGCTATACGCCATGTGCCCATGACTTCAACCGTCGATCTTAGAATATCTGGGGCCTTGATCCGACGTATCCGTTGACGCCTCACGGTGCACACTAAGTCATCACCAAGACCAAAACTCGATAAGCGCCGGGCTCGATAGTCGCGTCTGAACACATTGACCTGAGCGAAGCCGATCGGCAAATACGCGGCCAACGCCAAGCGATTCTCGCGACGTGCATGTCGCTTTGCCAATCTTACAATTCGCCCCCGATTCTTGCGAACCAGATTCATCGCAGCACGATCATCGAGACCACTAATCACAATATCAGCACGCAATACACAACCCCAAGAATTGCGATGCACCGAAGAATTCCTGCACGTAATGTCTGCGCTGCCTAATGCATCCTTCAATTGTTGTAGTGCCATTGGTGCCGCAACCTTAAGTGCTCTGATATAGGTGTCGACCTTTCCGAATACCTTCGGCAACGACCAACGCGTACTGAATATGAGATGCCATTCCAGTACGTCTTTGTAGCTTGCCGGGTACTCGGCGCCGGCAGCGCGCAGTGCACGAAGTTTGTCGCCATCAAAAATAGTCAATCCTTGAAGCTTTTTCTTATGCGACTGAAAGAAAATCAAGTATCTATTGTATCCCGGAGCGAAGAATTCCGAAAGTAATCCGGTTTGACAGGCCGAGTATTGAAGTACTTCCTCGCGCCGCGAGTTTGGCCGAGCGTATACAATCAGCTGAATCTTACCCAACACCTGTGACTCTATGCATCCATCAATAGTCCACCACGGGGATTTCGTCTCCTCTTGCAACTCCTCAATCAAAAGCTCACGTGGTGATGCGTATCCTTGGTTCCGAGAGATTAGAAAGAACACTTTGAGCGCTGCGGCAAGTGCATTGCAGGTGTCCAGGAGATCATCGAACAACCGGACAACCGCTCTAGTATTGTGCGTTTCTCGATTGCCCCTCTTGTCTTGATATATTATCTCAGTCTGCGAGAAAGTGATTCCGCCGTGACCGATACCGTTGCGTATGGTGTGTCCATATGGGTCCGCGAGACTCTGTAGCGAAAGCCTTCTCAGCTCTTCGACGATCTGCCAAGTGTCGAGTCCGCCCGTGCCTTTGTTTCGATCGATTCGCGAAAAGTATGCAATAGGCCTGGTGAGCGGAGTAAAGACGGCCTCTACTAGTCGGAGATAACTTGGATGAATCTGCCGGTCGATGCCCTGGAGCTGATCGTAATCGCTTCCGTCGCCCTGATCGGCCAATGCGCCGTTATGCCACCCCCGTGCGTTGATCTCTCGAAGGAATATGAAGGAACGATCGATGTCAGCGCTAGAATCGGCGAAGTATCGAGCAAGTTCCGTTGGCTTGGTTGCCGCCCGTCTTTGTAGCCAGTCGAGATATATCTTGTAGGCCTGCTTATCGAAGAACTTCTCGGGTATTGAATCCAAATAGCGTCGCAGGCAGAGAAAATGCTCTACGGTGCTAGACTGCAAGTCAGAAAACATAGCAGTAAGTCGTTCTCGATCGCGTGCGTTTACTTCTTTGGTCATCGGATGCTGAAGCTGCTGATAGAGTGATGGCATTCGTACCGCCTTTGGAGTCTTCTTGTCTTGTTCGTACTTTTCCCGGCTAGAAGATCAGATCGCTGCCGCTTGGCCTTGATTTGCCGCCGTGGACGGATGGTTCCGCGCACCATTTGGCGGAGAGGCGGCGGACGCCTTCATAGATGGTCTGGTCGAAGCCGAGCAGGTCGCAGATCACGTAGCCGTCGAGCAGGGCGCGGTTGGGATCGGCGTCGGCGAGGTAGGCCGGCTTAAACTCCTTATCGCGGAATTCCTCGAAGATCGCCTCAGCGGTCGTCAGTTGCTCCCCGCTGAACGTACGAAAGTCCAGAACCGGCAGCGATTCGGCAGAGCGGATCGTGATGTTGGCCTTGCTGGACTGTTGGCGAGTTGCGTGCCACCAGTACGACAAGAGCCCCAGAGTGCAGTTTCCCCATATAGCGAAAGCATAATCAGCTCGCTTGTCCTGGAAATTCACATTAGGCCACACACGCCCACCCATGGTGTCTTGCTCAGTAAACGAAACAGCAAGCGGTTGTGAACCAAACGTAAACTCCAGATTCAGGTGACTGCGCCCTGCAGTAGACCAAACCAAAGCAGCCTTGGCCTCCATTCCACGCCTGACTTCAAGCTGCGAGTCTGGCGTGCAGAGCATCCGAGTCTCGTTCCTCGCGTTGTGATTCCACAGGCATGGATAGGTCGCGGTCGGGCTGTATGCCGTCTTGCTGAAGGGTCCTTGGGGCGGTCCTGTCGATGGTAATCCTGTTATGTCCAAATGGTGATAACCAAGCTCGCCGAGATCGCTAAGTAGCGACACACTCAGCGGCGCCGGGTTTTCATTGCCCGGTAACCACAAGTTGGACTGGCCTAGCGCAAAGGCGGTCTGGGCCAACGAATAGTCCAGCAAGCGAACCGTGCCCCAGGTATCTCCATTTGCCTCGCCGGAAACCTCGATGCATTCTCCCACCAATTGGTTGCCAATCATTATTGGTGTCCCACCATACGGACCATCTTCAATCTGCCGTAGATCATCGAGATTGGAAGCGCCTCTTGCGATGACGCTTGCTTGAGCAAAACTCTGCGGGCGGCGAAGCAACGATATAAAACGCGAATGCCCGTGATGTTTGCTATCTATGTTGTTCTTCCGAGCAATGATCAGGCAGTCAGCCATTCCGGTATCTGCCGAAAATGACATGTCGTCTCCGTGTGCAGCGATGCTCAGAACAAGTTGCTCTGAGTAACCGGTTGCTAGCATCTGGCGGAATCGTTGCCAAGAATAGCCGGATGCGGCTGACATCGGCAATACCAACGCTAGGATGCCACCTGGCTTAAGCTTCAAGTTCGCCAAGGCGGCAAATGCCGATCCCATACCGGCGTGTCCGTGGTAGCAGGTATGTCTCCTTAAGACTGACATTCGCTTGGACATGTCTCGTTGGTCTGCTTTGCTGGAATTGAATGCGGCAAATGCCCCTGCAAAGGTGCCGGCATAAGCTCCTTCTTTATTCGTATTCTTGGTAAACGGCGGATTCATGATCACAAGATCGAAGCTCTCGTGGGGCACTTCGGCGGCGATCTGGGCGGCGGTTTCCTCGCCGGCACTGCCGGTGCGCCGGGCGGGGTCACTGGTATTGAACAGCGTCAGGGCCTCTGGCGATTGCAGTAGCTCCAGCGAGCCGATGGCAACGGATCCATCATCCTGCCGTCCGTAGGCCAAGGTGTAGAGGCGGGAGTTCCAAAAGCCGACCGCGGGCTCAATTCCCGAGAGGGTAGAGCCGGTGATGTGAATGGCCGAGGGCATCACGTCGCAACCGTGAGCATCTCCTCCATCATCACGGTGTGAAGGGCCGCCGCGTCGCCGCCGGCGCGCTCGTGGCGGGCGGCGATCTGCTCATAGACGGCGGAGAGCAGCGCACCTGTGCCGCAGGCGAAGTCGGCGACACGCAGCTTGCCGATAGCTTCCGAGTCGGACCAATCCACGTCTTCCATCTTGGCCACGGCAAGCCGCGCCAGCAGCGACGCCGACGGGGGCAGCGTGTAGAACGTCGCCAGATACTTGCGATCGGCGATGAGGCGCTGGAAGACGCGGCCGGTGAGGTCGTGCGCGTTGTCGACGCCGCTAGCTCGAATCTGGGTGGCGGTACCACGCAGCGTGCGTAGGACGCGCGCCGCATCGAGCGATTCAAGCTGGCTGACGATGTCCCTGGCGACGCCGAAGATGGGCCAGTAGTTGATGGCCAGGATGTTAGTCCAAGCCGCCACCGTCTCGCGCTTAAGGTCGCTGCTGGGACCACCGCCCAGCAACTCGAGCGGCTTGACGTCGGGATGCATGCCGGACAGCCGCTCGTGGAAGATCAAGGCGTTGGCGATGATGGCGCCAGCCATGCGCCAGGTTTGGCGCACGTTGGTCATGCCCAGCAGCCCGGCGATTGCGAAGCCGGTGGCCGGCCGCAACTTCGCCGCCTCTTCCAGAATCGTGGCTGCCTGGTCGATGCCGGACTCCAACTCTGTCGCCGCCTCATCCACCGCGCCGTGCGGCACCGACACGAGGCGAATCAGATCCGCCAAGTCGACGGTCGAGCCGTCCAGCCAGCCGGATTCGGGAAAGCGACTGCTCTCCTTGCGTTCCTGGGTGAACACGGCATAGGACAGGCGGGCGGCGTCAAGCGCGGCGTCGAGGTCGGCGGCCGCGCCGACCGCCGCGGGATAGCGCAGGGCAATGGCGGCCTCGATGGGCCGGGCCGCGACCTCCAGTCCCAGACGGGACTTGGCCTCGGCTTCGACGCTGGCGGCAGGGTCGTACTCGGCTTCGATCACCACCGGCGAGCGGCCGGCCGCGGTGATGAGGATGTCGGGCTGCAAGCCGGGTTTCCCGTCGATGACGCGCGTGTGCTCGGTCCGCACCTCACAGCCGGGCAACATGCGCTGCAGCAGCCTGCCCAAGGCATTGTTGGCGCTCGGCTCGGTCTGGTGGGGCATCAATCCATCCCGCTTGCCGCTGTCAGCAATCAGCAGCGTGTACGGTCAATGTTCGGTGTTTCGGTAATCTTACGCCAGTCCGCAGCAGATTGCATGACGGGGCAGTCCGCTATGGTCTCCGCATGGACCGGTTGCTGTCGCGGGATCCGATAATCCGCACCGGCCCGGAACTCACAGCCGACCTGGAGCGGCTGGGCCTGCCGCGCGGGGGGCTGGTGATGGTGCACAGCTCGCTGCGCAGCATCGGCACTGTCGTCGGCGGGGCCGCGACGGTGGTCGACGCCTTGCTCGACGCGCTCGGCCCTGCGGGAACGCTGGTCGCGCCCACCTTCACCGGCCAGTTTCGCGACCCCGGATTCGTCTACGACCCGGCGGAGACGCCGGGCACGACCGGCGCCATTCCCAACGAGGCCTTCCGCCGCCCGGACGCGCGCCGCACGATCCACATCGTGCAGACTGTCGCCGCCATCGGACCGCTCCGCGACGACATCGTCGATGCCGGCGGGCAGGACGGCTGGGACGCCCAACCCTCGATGCGCGCCGTGTTCGACCTCGACGGATGGTTCCTGCTGCTTGGCGTGCCCTATCAGAACCTCACCGCGGGTCACTTCATGGAGCAAGAGATCGGTACCCATCGGCGCCCGCGCACGGTGGAAGGACTTCAGCGCACGCCGGACGGCCGCGTCGTTCCCCTGCGCAGCGAGTCGTGGGGACCCGACCCTAACTTTCCCGGAATGCCCGAGCGCAGCTATGACTTCAACCGGCTGGGCGAGGGCCTGGAGCAGCGCGGCCTGGTACAGCGCGGCGCCGTCGGCAACGCCGTCGCCCGTCTCTTCCGCGCCCGTGACCTTGAGCGCACCGCGCGCGCGATGTTCGCGGCCGACCCGGAGCTGTTCTTCATCGTCGACAGCCAGGTGACGCCGCTGCGGTACGGCGTGACCTGGCCCATTCCCGAGGGACGCAACACCGGCGCCGAGCTCTGCGTGGTCGATCCGGCGGGGGTGCATCAGGCGCCGAATGGCTAGCGGGTCGGCTGGCTGAAGAGGAGCCAACGCTCGCGCCGATCTACTGCGACGCGAAGAATGGGATTTCGGACCGTCCGCATAAGCTCCAAGTAACGGTCCGAAAGCCGCAAGTGCATGCGGAGGTCAGCAAATGACGAACGATCAGCGTATCCGCGAGATTTCAGAGTTCCTGCAAGCTCGGCTGCGCGCCGAGGGAATGGACGAGGCGGGTGCAGTCTGCGCGGCCAAGTGGCTCGACGAGGCAAGCCTGCTGTCCGATCGCAAGTCCGGCCTGCCACTGCGGAATATCCTGCGTCGGTTGCAGAAGGCTGGGCAGTTGGAGCAGATCGCAGGCGCATCTCAGGAATCAAACCAGAAATACGGGCGTTGGTGGATTCGGCGCGTTTGAGTTCCCGCCCGCCGCGCGCTCGGTTGCCTCGTCCGTCATTTGTATGTTGCGGCAGCCTCACCACGTGGCCGGGTGGTGAGGTGGGCGCGAGGGGCGCGTCGACTGTCATTGGGCGAGCCCGGGTGACCGGGCGGCGCCGTTTCGGAGTAGGACACCCCTCGCGCCGCGGCGTCGCTCCGAACAGATACACGGGCTTCGAGGCCCGCATTCGCAAGTGTGGAGGACCCCATCAGCATACGCGCCAGGGAGGCGACCATGGATCGAGTGGCCGGGATCGATGTGGGCAAGGCGAGCCTGGACGTGTCGCTGGCGGGAGGGCCCGTGCGGCAGTTTGCCAACACGGCGGAGGGGCGGCGCCCGTTGCTCCAGTGGCTGGGCCAGCAGGACGTCACGGTGGCGGTGTGCGAGCCCACGGGTGGGTACGAACGCCCGCTGGTCGGCGACTTGCAGGCGGTGGGATTGCCGGTGGTGGTGGCGCACCCCACGCGGGTGCGGGCCTTTGCGCGGGTCTGCGGCACCGAGGCGAAGACGGACCTGCTGGACGCGCACGTGCTGGCGCGCTATGGCGCGGCGGTGCCCACGGTCGCGACGCCGCCGCCAGACCCGGCGCGGACCGCCCTGCGCGACCTCGTGAGTCGCCGCCGCCAACTGGTGGAGACCCGCGTGCAGGAGAAGAATCGCCGGGACAAAGGGCTGACGCGGGCGGTGGCCCAGTCGACCCGCCGGCATATCGCCTGGCTGGACCGGGAGATCGCCCGGCTGGAGGCGCAGATCCAGCAGGCGGTGGCCGACAGCCCGGAGTTGGCGCGCCGGACGCAGCTCTATCGCAGCGTGCGCGGGGTGGGCGAAGTGACGGCGGCCACCCTCACGGCCTATCTGCCCGAGCTGGGGCACATCTCCAGCCCGGCGCTGACGGCGCTGGTGGGGCTGGCGCCCTGGGCGCGCGACAGCGGGCGGCAGCGGGGTTATCGCGCCATTCGGGGTGGGCGCGGGACGGTGCGGCGCGCGTTGTACCTGGCGGCCTTGGCGGCCGTGCGCCACGCGGGGGAGCTGCAGCGGTTCTATCAGGGCCTGCGGCAGCGCGGCAAGCCGGGCAAAGTGGCCCTGGTCGCCGTGATGCGCAAGCTCCTGCTGCACCTCAACGCGGTGGCCCGCCGGGGCACCCCGTGGATCGAGGAGCCCGCGCCCGCAGCCTAAAAGCCCTTGACGGCCAACACAGATACTCCGAGCGCACGCGAGGAATCTGCGGCCGCTGGGATGACCTCCTAAGCCCCCCCCGTCATACCGGCCTTGAGCCGGCATCCAGAGGTCCGGAACCGCCGTGTTTCATCGCCTGCGCCGGAGATCGTACGTCTGAGATTCCTCACTTCGTTTCGGAATGACACGTCGGGGAGTTTCGGAATGAAACGTAGCGACGGACTGCTGCCCAATGGCCACGCCCTGCCTGCCTACAATGCGGCTCCCGGTATGGATGGGGGGCGACCTGATGCCGACGCTCTGGGGACGCGACTACACCCGCGCGGAGTTGATGGAGCGCGTTGGCGACCTCTCCCAGGTTGGCGGCGTCCGCGAATACCGTCTGGACGGGGGATCGGGCGACGGCGTGGCCGCGGTCGATCTGGACACGGCGTCCGGGCTGCGATTCACCGTGCTGCCCGGGCGGGCCCTGGACATCTCGGGCGCCTGGTACCGCGGCATCCCCCTGGCGTTCCGCACGCCGACGGGCGACGTGCAGGGCGCGCGCTACGAGCCCGGCGGCCAGGGCTGGATTCGCACGACGGTGCTCGGGCTGCTGGTCACGGGCGGTCTGACCAACGCGGGCGACCCGGTCGACGACGATGACGAGGACGGCGCCGAGGGCCTGCACGGGCGGCTGTCGAACCTGGGCGCGACGAATGTCTGGGCGGACGGGGCGTGGGAGGGCAATGAATACCGCATGTGGGTCCAGGGCCGCGTGCGCCAGGCGCTGCTCTACGGCGAGAACCTGGAGTTCGTGCGCCGCATCGAGACCGCGCTGGGGTCCAGCACCATCGAGATTCACGACACGGTGACCAATATGGGCCACCGCCCGCAGCACATGATGATTCTCTACCACATGAATCCCGGGCATCCCCTGCTCGACGAGGGGGCGCGGCTCCACGTGCGCAGCCGGTCGCGCCGGCTCCACGACGCCTATCCGGGGGCCGACGAGCCCGGCTGGGAGGTCTACGAAGGCCCCTCCGCCGACTGGCAGGTGCAGGTGATGATTCACGACGTCGAGTCTGAGGCGGACGGTACCGCCCGCGCGGCGCTGGTCAACCGTGGTCTCGGCGACGGGCTGGGCCTGGGCTTCACCTGGAACAAGGAGCAGCTGCCGTATCTGAACCACTGGAAGAACACGACGCCGGGGGACTATGTGACCGGAATCGAGCCGGGCAATTGCACCGTGCTGGGCCGCAGCCGCAATCGGGCCGACGGCACCCTGCAGACCCTTGAGCCGGGCGAGACGGCGGCCTTTGACGTGAGCATCGACGTGCTCGACGGGGCGGACGCGATCGACGCCTTCGTCGCGCGCGTGGGCGCCTAGTCCGCCGCTCGCACGCTCGTATCACGCGGACGATGCCAAGCGAACGCCGGGACGCGCCCCAGGGACCGCCCGCACACCGCGAGACGCTGCGCGTGCGCTACTCGGACACCGACGCGCAGGGCATCGCGCACCATTCGAGCTACATCCTCTGGCTCGAGGAAGCGCGCCTCGGGTGGCTGCGGGCGATCGATCTGGGCTACGCGGACCTCACGGCCAGCGGCGTGTTTCTATCGTTGGTGGAGTGCGCCTGCCGCTTCGTCTCGCCGGCCAAGGGCGAGGACCTGGTGACGGTGGATGTGTGGGTGGTCGAGATTTCACGGCTGAGGGTGCGCTTGCGCTACGAGATCCGGCGGGGCGACACCCTGCTGGCCACGGCATCAACCCAGAACGCGTTCGTCGACGCGGAGGGACGCCCGCGGCGGCTGTCCGTCGATCACCCCGCATGGCCGCGACTGCAAGGGCTGTGAACGAATGATCGAGAGGTTCGAGCCAGTCGATGCGACGAACTCGAGCCCCACCCGCAGTCTGGACCTACAGGAATAGCGGTGGGCGCGTCAGGCCCGGGGGCGGAGTTTCCGTCAGAGCGTGGACTAGAGGAAGCCTCTAGTCTCCAGCCATACGGTCGGTGTCGAGCAGCGCGTCCGCGTGCTCGCGGACCTTCTCGATCGCGTCGGCGATGTGCTCCATGCCGGCCTCGTCATCCAGCAGCACATTCTGTGTGAGGAACACCGTCTCGGCGGCGCAGAGGCGCTCGGCGTGGGGGCACGAAACCTCGGCATAGTCGATATCCGGCGTTCCGTCGCCCCGGGGCCAGGCGCGCGCCAGCGCGCCGTCGACGTTGGCGAACAGCGCCGTGCGATGCAGCGGTTGCCGGTAGCCCTGGGTTACCGGAATCCCCTCGGCATTCATGGCCTCGATGAAGCGCGCACGGCTCAGGCCCATGAAGGGCTCGGGGTCATAGCGGAAGACATACACGTGATGCGCCGGCCGGGTGGCGAACGCGTCAATGCGCCGCACCGCGATGCCTTCGAGATCGTCCAGCAGGCCGTTGAGGTAGCTCCCACTGGCCGCCCGCCGTTGCGCCTGCTCCTCCAGCCGGCCGAGCTGCGCCTGGAGCAAGGCGGCCTGAATCGGGGTGATGCGCCGATCACCGGCCGATACGGTGAAGTCCCAGCCCTCCCCGGTGCTCAGGCTGCCGCGTCCGAGCTGTCCACCGCGCTCGAGCACGCCGCCGCCCCACAGGTCGTGCTCGGCGATCGCGCGCGAAAAGATGCCGATGTCATTGGTGAGCACCGCGCCGCCCTCACCCGAGTTGAGGTTCTTGCTGGCCTGGAAGCTGAAGCAACCAACGTCGCCGATCGTTCCCAAACCACGGTCGCGCCAGGTGCCGGCGTGGGAATGCGCCGCATCCTCGATGACGCGCAAGCCGTGCGCGGACGCGATGTCGAGCACCGCCTGCATGTCGCAGGCCAGCCCGCCGAAATGCACCACCATGATGGCCGAGGTGCGCGGGGTGATCGCGGAGGAAATGCACGCCGGGTCCAGGTTGTAGGTCGCGGGGTCGATGTCGACAAAGACCGGCACCAAGCCCGCGTTGAGGATCGACGTGGCGCTGGCCATAAACGTGAACGGCGCCAGGATGACCTCGGAGCCCCGCGGGAGCCGCAAGGCTTCGAGCCCCATTTCGAGGGCGCTGGTACCACTGTTGACGGCCAGGCCGTAGGCCGCGCCCTGAAAGGCGGCGAAGGCGCGCTCGAAGGCGATGACGCGGTGGCTGCCGAGCCGCCCCCACTCACCGGTGCGCACGACATCGGCCACGGCGTTGACCTCGGACTCGTCGAAGACCGGCCATGCGGGATAGGGGTCGGGGCGAACCGGGTCCCCGCCTAGCAGCGCAAGCATGGTCGCATGGTACTCACGGTCAGCGCGGCCAACAACGGCCGAAGCCTAGAGTCGCGGGAGCGGTGCGGCCTGCCGCGGCGCCCGCCCCATGCGGAGACGCAGCAACAGCAACGGCACGCCGGCGGCCAGGACGATCAGCAGCGCCGACATTGCCGCGCGCGCAAAGAAGGCCTCCGAGGCCGCCGACCAAGTCGTCGTAGCCAGCGTTTTGAAGCCGATGGGCCCGAGGATGAGGGTTGCGGGGAGCTCCTTCATCGTCAGCAGGAATACCAGCCCAATCCCCGAGGCGATGCCCGGCCAGATCAGCGGCAGCGTGACGTGGAGGAGCGTGGCGATGGGGGACCGCCCCAAGGTGCGGGCGGCGTCTTCCACATTCGGACGCACTTGCGCGAGCGACGTGCGCACGGCGGCGAGCATGGCGGGAAAGAACAGCACGACGTAGGCCAAAACGAGCAAGAGCAACGTCTGGTAAAGCGGTCGCGCGAGATTGACGGCAAAGAAGACGAGCGAGATGGCAACCACAATGCCCGGCAGGGCAAAGCCGGTATAGGTGGCCCGCTCGATCAGCCAGGCGAACCGGCTGGGGTAGCGGACGACAAGGGCGGCGACCGGCAATGACGCGACGGCCGCCGCGAGTGCGGCAAGCGCGGCGACGAGCACGGAGTTCAATAGGGGCTCCCAGACGCCAATCACCGCCTCACCCGCTGCGAGGCCTCGGCCGACCCAGTACACCAGCACGCCCATCGGTCCGACCAAGGCAAGCGCGCCCAGCGCCGCCATGAAACCAAGCGCGGGAAGCATCCAGCGTCCGAGGTGGGCGCGCCTGGGCTCAGCGGTTACCCCTGGACCCACGCCGTGAAAGCGGGCGCGTCCTCGTGCCAGGGCCTCGACGGCCAGGATGGCGGCGGCAAGCGCGACCAGCGCCAGCGACAAGGCGGCGGCCAACCCGCGATCGAAGGCCGACTCGAATTGCACGAAGATCGCCCAGGTGAAGGTCTCGTACCGAAGCAGCGACACGGCGCCGAAGTCGGTGAGGGTATAGAGCGCCACCAGCAGTGAACCGGCGGCCACGGCCGGGCCAAGCAAGGGCAGCGTTACGCGGCGGAAGGTCGCGCGGCGGCCGTGCCCGAGGGATCGGCTGGCGTCCTCGAGCGATGGGTCCTGCCGCCGCAAGCTCGATTGCGCGGGCAGGAGAACGTAGGGGTAGCTGAGCAGCGTCAGCGTCAGCGCGGCGCCGGGGAATCCGTAGATCGATGGCAGCTCGGTGACGCCGACGAGCGGCTCGAGCGCCTGTTGCAGCATGCCGCGCGGGCCGAGCGCCACCTGGACGACCAGCCCGGCGACGAAGCTGGGAATCACGAGGGGCAGGGCCGCGACAACGCTCCAGAAGCGCGGCCACGGCAGGTTGCTGCGGACGGTGAGCCAGGCAACCGGCACCGCGATGACGACCGATGCCACGGTCACCGTGACCACCAGGGCCAGGGTGCGCAGCAGAATCATGGCGGTGCGCCAACGCAGCAGGAGAGCCCAGGCGTCGTCACCGGCCCCGGCGGTACGGATCACGAGATAGACGAGCGGCAACGCGAGCAGCAGGCCGACCGCCAGCGCCGGGACCCAGAGCGCGGCGGGCGCACGCGGCCAGCGGCCCATCCGCCCAATGGGACCGCTGGGCGCGGCGACGCGAATCACGCGCGCGATCGACACCATGCTTAGGGCAGTATTCCAGCTTCCCTCAGCATGGCTTGGGTTCCTTCCAGGTCGGCGAGATCGCTCAGCGCGATCTCCGGCTTCTTGATGTCGGCCAGCGGCGTCAGCAGCCGCGACGCCTTCACGCCTTCGACCAAGGGGTATTCATGCGTGGCGCTGGCGAAGTACTGCTGACCGACGGCGGAGAGGAGGAAGTCGAGGAATCGCTCGGCCGCGGGTCGGTTGGCGGCGGTGCCGAGAATGCCGGCGCCCGCGACCATTACGAGCGACCCGGGTCCGCCGTCGGGAAGATGATAGTTCCGGGCGGCGAAGGTCTCGCCCTCCTCGGCCAGGAAGCGGTGCAGGTAGTAGTGGTTCACGAGGCCGCCGTCGATCTCGCCCGCGGCCGTGGCGGCGACGATGGGGGTGTTCTTGGGGTAGATCCCAATCTCGTTGGCGTGCATGGCATCGAGCCATTCACGGGTGCGGTCGTCACCCCACAAGGCGCGCATGCCGGTGACCATGGTCTGGAACGAGGCGTTGGTCGGCGGCCAGCCGAGGCGGCCGCGCCAGCTGGGGTCGGTGAAGCCCCACAGATCGTCGGGCAGGTCGGCAGGGCTGAGGCGGTCGGTGTTGTACACGACGACCCGCGCGCGGCCCGAGATGCCGGTCCAGAGGCCTTTTGGCGAGCGGGCCCAGGCGGGCACTCGGCTCAAAACGGATGCGGGCAGGGGTGACAGCAGCGACTCCACCGCGCCCAGTCCCCCAGGGTCTTGGGCGAAGAACACGTCGGCCGGCGAGGCATCGCCTTCCTCCAGCAACGTGGCGGCGAGCGCCGGCGTGCCGGCGTACTTGACCTGCACGTCCAGACCGGACGTGGCGCCGAACTGCTGGATGACAGGGTCGACCAGGGACTCACTGCGACCCGAGTAGACGACCAGGCGCTGCGGCTCGCTGGGCGGCTCGGTCACAGTGACCGTGACGACCCTTTCGACGACCTTTTCGACAACCTTGGGTTCGCCGCAGGCGGCAAGCAAGGGCAAGGCGGCCGTAGAGGCCACGGCTCCACCGATGAGAGCGCGGCGGGTGAGCGCCATATGGATCTCCCGACAGGCTGGGGTCCGCACATGCAAGCGGGCCCTATGCGCGAAGGTTAGTATCTACTAAGAGACGATGCAAGTCATGGCTAATAGTCCCTGGCGGAGGACATGGGTTCCCACGCGCACTCCAACGACCGACATGTCGGCCGGCGCGAGTCTGCGAGGCTGGGCCATGTAGTCTCGAAGCGATGTCGTGGTGTGATCACCGCTCCAGTGTTCTCCCATGAGGCAGGGGGCTAGGTCCTCACCCCCGGATCAAAGCCCGCCCCGTACTCGATACGGGGTCCGGGGCAGTCTCTGGCCCTCTCCCGCACGGGAGAAATCGCAGCGTCGTCCTACGAGTGGCGCCCCAACGGGATGCACCGACTGGGGCAGCGGGCGAGTCGCAAATCGTCGGGATGGTGGGCGGAGAGGGTGGGATTCGAACCCACGAGGGGAGTCCCCTACACGCTTTCCAGGCGTGCGCCCTAAGCCTCTAGGCGACCTCTCCACACGGGCATGCTACCAACGGGAGCCGCGCCCTCAGACGTCCAAGCCGGCAAACATCGGGTGGGTCAGATAGCGATCGCCGCCGTCGCAAAGCACCGTCACGATGAGCTTGCCCTGATTCTCGGGCCGCGCGGCGACCTGCAGGGCGACCCAAACGTTCGCCCCGGCCGAGGCGCCAACCAGCAGGCCCTCATCCGCGGCCAGGCGGCGGGCCGTCTCCTCCGCGTCGCCGTCGTCCACGAGCAAGATCTCGTCCACGAGGTCGCGCTCGAAGACTTCAGGCACGAAGTTGGCGCCGATGCCTTCAATGCGATGCGGTCCGGCGCGGCCGCTGGTGATGACCGGATTGCCAACGGGTTCGGCGCCAATGAATTGCAGGGACGGTTTGCGTTGCTTGAGGGCGCGCGCCGTACCCGTAATGGTGCCCCCGGTCCCGACCGCGGCCACAAAAATTTCAACCGCGCCGTCGGTATCGCGCCAAACCTCCTCGGCGGTCGTTCGCGCGTGCGCCTCGGGATTGCTGGCGTTGCGGAATTGCTGCGGCATCCACGCGTTGGGAGTGCCGTCGACGATCTGCTGCGCGCGATCGATGGCGCCGACCATGCCCTGCGCGCCCGGCGTGAGCACCACCTCCGCGCCAAAGGCGCGCAGCAGGTTGCGGCGCTCGATGGTCATGGTCTCGGGCAGCGTAATGATGACGCGATAGCCACGGGCCGCACCCACCATGGCGAGGGCAATGCCCGTGTTGCCGCTGGTCGGCTCGACGATCACGGTGCGGTCGGGGGCAATGCGGCCCTCCCGCTCCGCATCGTCGATCATCGCCAGCCCGATGCGATCTTTGACGCTGCCGCCCGGATTGAAGAACTCGCATTTGGCGGCGATGCTGGCGGAGAGCCCTTGCGTAAGCCGATTCAGCCGCACGAGGGGTGTATTGCCAACAAGTTCCGTCACGCTGTCCGCGATGCCCGGAACGCGCCCGGGCGCGTCTGCATTCACCGGCGCCTCTCGCTAGATGTCCGCAACTTCAGAGAAGCCGCACCGGCCCGATGATAAGCTCTGCGCCGGGATCCCCACCGGCGGAGCAGTCACGGGCGAGTTACTGTCCTCGTTGGCGCAGCCAGCGACGACCAAGCTAGTGCTCATCGTTCTCGACGGCCTTGGCGGATTGCCTATGGTTCCGGGAGGGCCGACCGAACTCGAGGCGGCCGACACGCCGAATCTCGATCAGCTGGCGCGCGAGGGCGTGACGGGCGTGCACCACCCGATGGAAATCGGGATCACGCCGGGCAGCGGGCCCGGTCACCTGTCGCTGTTCGGCTACGACCCGGTCGCCGATAGCATCGGGCGTGGCGCGCTCTCGGCGATTGGCCTTGGGATCAACCTAGGCGAGCACGACCTCGCCGTGCGGTTGAATTTCTGCACCCTCGAGGCCGACGGCAACATCAGTGACCGCCGGGCGGGTCGCATCTCAACGGAACTCAACCAGCGGCTCATCGCGAGGCTCAACGGCATCGAAGCGCCGGGCGTCAGCATCGAGTTGGCGACTGAGCGGCGGCACCGTGCCGTGCTGGTGCTGCGAGGCGAGGGATTGGACGCGCGCGTGCGCGAAACCGATCCGCAAGCGACGGGCGTGCCGCCGCTGCCTCCCGAGGCGTTGCATCCCGCGGCGGAGCATACGAGCCGGGTCCTGGCCAGCATTACCGACCAGGTCCACGAGCGCATCGGCGACGAGCAGCCGGTCAACTTTGTGCTCATGCGCGGCTACGGCCGGTACCGCCCGTTGCCGTCGCTGGAGTCCCGATTCAACCTGCGGGCGGCGTGCCTGGCCGCCTATCCCATGTACCGGGGCGTCGCCCGCGCCGTCGGGATGACCGTGCTGCCGGTCACCGACGAGCCTGGCAACCAGATTGCGGAACTTGAGAAGGCCTGGGACGCGTTTGACCTGTTCTTCGTGCACATCAAAGAGACGGACACGCTCGGGGAGGACGGGGATTTCCACGGCAAGGCGCGCGCCATCGAGGCGGTCGACCGCTGGCTGCCGCGGGTGCGCGCCCTCAATCCGGACGTGCTGGTCGTGACCGGCGACCATTCGACGCCAGCCAAGCTTCGGGCACATTCATGGCATCCGGTACCGCTCATCTTGTGGGGGGCGCTTGCCAGATCGGACAACGTCGAGGCGTTCAGCGAGCCCGCCTGCTTCAGCGGGGGGCTGGGCCACATCCCAGCGCGCTCGATCCTGCCGCTCATGCTGGCGCACGGGCAGCGGCTCGCGAAGTATGGCGCCTAACGACGGCAGCGCGGCCTGGCGGGACCTGCCGTCGGTCGATCGCGTCGCGCAGGCGGCGGCGCTTGACAGTGAGATGCCAAACGCGCTTCTGGTGTCGGCCGCGCGCGCGGAGATCGCCACAGCCCGCGACGCCATAGGCCGCGGACGCGCCGCACCAAGCCTCGAAGCACTGGCGGACGCGGCCGCGCTGCGAGCCGAGCTGCTGCTGCGCGATGCCCCAAGACCCGTGATCAACGCAACCGGCGTAATCATCCACACGAATCTCGGACGAGCGCCCCTGAGCGACCGAGCGCTTGCCGCCACTCAGGCGGCCGGCGCGGGATATGCCGCTTTGGAGATGGACCTCGACACGGGCCGGCGCGGACGGCGCGGGGAGGCGGTGGCCGCGAGCCTGCGCGCGATCACGGGCGCACCGGCCGCCATCGCGCTCAACAACAATGCGGGAGCCACATTCCTCGCCCTCGAGGCGCTGGCCGCCGGCGGCGAAGTGCTGGTGAGTCGCGGCGAGGCGATCGAGATCGGCGGCGGGTTTCGCGTGCCGGAAATTCTCGCCGCCAGCGGCGCCGTGCTCCGCGACGTGGGCACGACCAATCGGACGCGGCTCGAGGACTATGCGGAGGTTCTGGGCGATCGCACGGCGGCGATCCTGCACGTGCATCGGAGCAACTTTGCCCAGATTGGCTTCACGGAGTCCCCCGATCTCGCCGCGCTGGCGCGTCTGGCGCACGAGCACGCCGTGCCGCTCATCAGCGACCTTGGCTCGGGAACCTTGCTCGACCCCACACCGTTCGGCTTGGTCAACGAGCCGCGCGTGCAAGACGCGCTTGCCGCGGGTTGCGACGTCGTGACGTTCTCGGGCGACAAGCTCCTGGGCGGTCCGCAGGCCGGCATTGCGGCCGGAAACGCCGCATATGTTGAGCGGATTGCCCGGCGCCCGCTGGCGCGCGCGCTGCGGTGCGACGCACTCACGCTCGCGGCGCTGCAGGCCACGCTCGCCCACTACTTGCTGGGCGAAGCCGAGACCAGCATTCCTGTCTGGCAGATGATCGCCGCTCAGCCCGCGGCCCTGCGCGCGCGGGCGCGCCGGATGGCGCGCAGCGTCGCCGGAGCCAGCGTCGAGGCATCGGAGTCGGCGGTTGGCGGCGGCGCGCTTCCCGGGCAAGTGCTCCCGAGCTACGCCATCCGGCTTGCGGGCGGCGGGCAGGCGCTGGCCGCGCGGCTGCGGCGTGCGGACCCGCCGGTGATCGGCCGCGTGCGCGGCGACGACGTGTGGCTCGACGTGCGCACGGTCCTCCCGCGCGATGAAGGGCCGCTGCGGCGCTCGCTGCTCGACCTGCCGCGCTAGGCGGCGTCCAAGATCGCGCGGAGGTAGGCGGCGTGCTGGGCCAGCGCGGCCTTGCGCCCGCCGCCCGTTCGGGCATCCCGCGGCTCCCACTCGGTCGACAGGTAGCCGTCGTAGCCGGCGCCGCGGAGAACGCCAAGCATGTCGGCAATCGGAACCTCGCCCCGTCCGGCGAGGACGCTTTCCCACTCCCGCTCGTCGTCGGTACGGACGATGTCCTTGACGTGGACGTGGACGACGAACGGGCCGATGGCCGCCCACGCTTCGGCAACGCTCTCGCCCGCGCGATGTGGATGTCCCAGATCCCACACGACCGCGGCATTGGGATGCGCCGCGGCGCGCACGATATCCCCAACACGCACAGCGGAGTTGAACACGTCATGGGTTTCCAGCGCCACGCGAATCCCGTGCGGCGCGGCATGCGCCGCGGCAGCGCGCAGACCCTCCACAACCCAGGCGTCGGCCTCCGCCGGCGGCGCGTCAGCACTCTGCGCGCCGCCGAACACGCGCACCACGGGCGCCCCCCACTCGCGGGCCAACTCGACGAACCCTGACGCGCGATCGACCTCATGCCCACGCTGCCGGACCGGTTGCGCCAAGCGGCAATCGCTGCCGACCACGCAGATCTCGAGGCCGGCGTCCGCGACGATCTCGGCGATGCGTCGTCGCTCCGCGGACGGCAGGTCTGGTGCGAGCGGTTGCCCGGCGAGCATGCGTATCTCGAGGCCGTCACAGCCGATCTCACGCGCGACGCGCGCATGCTCGTCGATCGTCCATGCGGGAGCGGAGTAGGTCGTAACGGCCAGTTGCATCAGGCAAATTCCAGGCGTAATCCCAGCCGTCATCCTAGCGGACCGATCGGGGCACCGGTGTGCTAGGGTTCGGCGCCCCGGAGCGTGGCGGTAGATGTCGGGCGTCGATTCACAAGCGCCGCGCGTCCCGCGCGCCGACGCTCGCGTGCCACCTTCTATGTCGACTGCCTCTACACCAGCCGGGCCGCCTTCGCCGCGCATCTCGGTGATATTCCCCTGCCATAACGAGGCGGAGAACGTCGCGGCGGTCATTGCGGACGCCCAGAAGCATGCAGGCGCGCTCGGCGACGACTACGAGCTCGTCGTGGTGGACGACGGGTCGGTGGACGACACCGCCGAACGCGCCCGCGAGGCGGCCGCCGGTGATGACCGCGTGCACGTGGTGCAGCACCCCACGAATCTGGGCTATGGGCACGCGCTGCGCACGGGATTCGCCGCCGCGAGAGCCTCCCTGATCTGCTATGTCGATGGGGACGGCCAGTTTTCGCTCGCGGACCTGCCCGCCGTGGTGGACGCGCTGGGGACGCACGGCTTCGTCCTGGGGTATCGCATCAAGCGGGCCGATCCGGCCCACCGCTCGCTGAACGCCCGTCTTTGGCAGCAGGTCGTGCGGCTCGCAATGGGCTTCAACGTGCGCGACATCGACTGCGGGTTCAAGCTATTTCGGCGCGAGGTGGTGCAGGACGTCGAGTTCATCGCCGGTCGAGGCGCGGTGATTTCAGCGGAACTGGTGGCTCGGGCCATACGCTCCGGACATACCTTTACGGAGGTTGGCGTCCAGCACTTTTCGCGAACAGCCGGCGAGTCGTCAGGCAACAGCCCCATGGTCGTGCTTAACTCCTTCGTGGATATCGCTCGGTTGCGGTGGCGGCTGCGGTGACCTTGAGCGTGATCATGCCGGCGTTTAACGAGGCGCCGACGATCACCGAGGCGCTTCAGCGGGTCGCGGCCGTAGATCTCGATCTGGAGATCATTGTCGTCAACGACAGTTCAACTGACGCGACGGCGACGGCGATCAAGGCTGCCGCGATCCCCGGGATCCGGATCATCGATCATCCCGAAAATCGGGGAAAGGGCGCCGCCGTGCGCTCGGGTCTGCGTGAGGCTCGCGGAAACGTGGTGGTCATCCACGACTGCGATCTGGAGTACGACCCGCAGGACTTCGTGATGCTGATTCAGCCGATCCTGCGCGACGAAACCCGCGTCGTCTACGGCTACCGTCAGCTGGGAACGCAGTCGCCGCTCTACCGGTCGGGAAATCGCTTCCTGACACTGCTCACAAATCTGCTCTATGGCGCGTCCGTGCGCGACATGGAGACCTGCCACAAGATGTGGCGCCGCGACGTGCTGTCCGGCGTCGCGCTCAGCGCCAATTCGTTCGACATCGAGGTCGAGCTCACGGCCCGTTTCCTGCAGCGCGGGGAACGCATTGTGCAGATCCCAATCGCGTATCACGCACGGGCCGCGAAGAAGCTGCGCTGGTGGATAGACGGTCCGTCGGCCGTCAGGTCGCTGCTTCGCTACCGCTTTCTTCGTTAGGCGCCGGATCGGGCTCGGCATCGGGCTCGGCATCGGGCTCGGCATCGGGCATGTATTGGTCTGGAAGGTTGATGACGAGGGGCGCTTCAGCCGCCACGGGAGCCACCTGGAATACATCCGGCGGTCGCGAATCCCATTCGCGGGAATCGGCCGGCGCGTTTTCGTGGATGAACTGGCCGCAGGTCTCGCAGAACACGCGGAGATCCTCGACCAGCTCGAAGCACCGCGGACAGTAGACGTCGGCCATCAGCTCTCCTCCGGTCCGTCGATCACGCCGCCGCCAAGGACCTCGTCATCGCGGTAGAACACCGCGGCTTGGCCCGCCGCCGGCGCCCAGGCCGGCTCGTCAAACACGACCGACAAGATAGACGCGGATAGCGGCTCGAGGCGTGCTCGCGACGCGGCGGCGTGAGAGCGAGTCTGCACCTCGGCTCGCGCCGGCGGCGTCGACGCGGGTCCAGTCGTCCAGCGCACGTCGCGCACGATTATCGTATCCACAAACGCCGCGTCGCGCGGGCCGACAACCAGCGTGTTCCGCTCGGCGTCGATCGCGGTGACGTAGCGGCGCGCGGCTCCCCCACCCAAGTCGAGGCCGCGCCGCTGGCCAATGGTCACGGTCTCGATGCCGTCGTGACGGCCGACCACGCGTCCATCGACCTCGACGATCGGGCCTTCGCCGCTGGTGCCCTGGCGCCGCACCACGGCGGCGTAGTCACCATCGGGAACGAAGCAGATCTCTTGGCTGTCGGGCTTGTCGGCTACGGGCAAGCCGAACTCGGCGGCGATTCGTCGCACGTCCCGCTTCAGCAAATTGCCCAGCGGCAGCCGAATACGGCGCAGCTGGTCCTGATGCAGCATATGCAGCACATACGACTGGTCCTTTGCCGTATCACGGGCGCGAAGCAGCCGCCAGGAAGCGCCGTTCGCCACGCGCGCGTAGTGGCCCGTCGCCACGAACTCGGCGCCCAGCTCGTCGGCCTTGCGCAGCATCTCGGGGAACCGCACGCGGTCATTGCACAGCATGCAGGGATTCGGCGTCTCGCCCTGGAGATAGGCGCGGGCCCAGGGCTGAATCACCGCCGCTTCGAACTCGGCGCGGAAGTTCAGCACGTAGTGCGGCGCGCCCAGAATCTGGCAGACGTGCCGCGCGTCATCGATGGTTCGCGGCGTGCAGCATCCGCTATGCGCGTTGCGCTGGGTGCGGCTCGCGGGCCACTGGTTGAAGGTGACGCCGATCACGTCGTGACCCTCGCGGGCAAGCAGCGCCGCGGCGACGGAGCTGTCCACACCGCCACTCATCGCCACGAGCACCCGCGCCATCGCCTTCGACCTCGTTCGCCAAGTTCATTCGAGGCTAGCAGCGCCGCGTGGGGCGCGCGAAGGCGCGGGCCTACGCCACGGGTGTATCGACGACTTGGCCGGCGCGAACGACCAGCTGGACGCGCCACCGGCCGCCGGGGCGCGTCACGCCCTTCGCATCCGTCAGCGACTCGGGTGCGGACGCCCAATTGAGGACGGTGAGGTCGGCGCAAGCCCCTGGCGCCAGGCAGCCAATTTCATCGGCCATACCAAGGACCTGCGCCGGCCGCGCCGTCACGCACGGCCATATATCCGACTCCGGCATACCCGCCGCGCGCAGCTTGGACATGACGAGCGGGAGGTCATGCGGCGGGCTCGCCCCGATATGCCGCCGCTGGAGGTCTGTCGAAATCGTGTCGGGCGGGAAGCCGTCGGCGAGCGCGGCCTCGGCAATGTCGTAGATGAACGAGTTCATCCCGTGCCCGATATCGAACAGCACGCCGCGGGCTCGCGCCTCATGGACACAGTCGAGCACCCGTCCGTCGCGCACGATGCGGTCCTGACCGTCGTGGTAGCAGTAGGTCACCAGGTCTCCCGGCCGCAACAGCTCGAGTTGCTCCTCGAGCGGCCAGTCGGTGTGGTAGCGGGAGCCGTAGAGGATGGGTCGGCCCGTGGCCTGCGCGGCCGCAATGCCGCGAGCCAGAATCTCGCGCGGATCGAGGTCGCCCGTGACCCGGAAGTTCGTCGTGACGGCAATGCCCCAAATGTGGTCCCCGCCCTCGCGGACGGCGCGCGCACAGGCGTCCACGTCAAGCTCGTCGAGCTTGGAGTAGCTCGGATGCGGCGCCCACTCGCCAGGGATCGCCAGATGCAGCGCGAGCTTGAGGCGTGTCTGCACAACGTCTATCACGGAGTCGCGATACACCCGCCAATTCGCCGCACCGGCGTCGCCCTGCGACATGGCGGTGGTGGTGCCGCGGGCAACCAGGTGCCGATCGGGCTCCACGGCGTGGCGAGAGCCGCCAAGGTCCGGATGCGCATGGAGATCGATGAGGCCGGGCAGGAGGATGCCGTGCGGAACGTCGAGCACGCGAGCGGCCGGCGACGCCGGCGCCGGCGCGCCGGGACGGTCAAGCCCTACGCCGACGATGCGATCGGCGGCGACGGCCACTGCGCCTGGACCGTCGAGACCCGTCGCCGGGCACACGAGACGCCCGGCGCGAATCAGGAGAGACGGGGTGGGAGCGTTCATGGAGATGTCATCCGCGGCGGCCCGGCGGAGAGGGTGGGATTCGAACCCACGTGGCGCTCAACACGCCAAACCGTTTTCGAGACGGTCCCCTTCAACCACTCGGGCACCCCTCCACTGGAGTCTATCCCAGGGATGCGGCGCTCCCGCGGAATCGTGGAGGCCGGAGCGTGAGCGATCGAGCCGTCGTCATCGAGGCTCGCAGTTGCCCACCTGGCGCGCCGCACGCCCGGCGCCGAAGGCACGTTCGCGTCGCTGGCCTGCAAGTCCGCGCCGGGGTTGCATGCTAGAGTCCACCTCGTGACCGGGCGGTAGTTGCTCGCATCGCACGTCCGGCGGAGGGCCCTGTGTCGGTCGCGGCCAGCCAGCCTAAACCTGCGGTCACCCTGCAACGACCAGTGATCATTGTGCTGCTCGGACTGCTGGTCGTTGTGGCGCTGGTGACCACATCACCCATCGCGTATTGGTTGATGTACGCGTTGCTCAGCATTGTGGTGGTGTCCTACGTATGGACGCGGGTGGCCTCGCGGGGACTCACCGTCCAGCGCCACCTCCGGACCCAGTGGGCCACGGTGGGCGACACGATCGAGGAAGAGTTCGCGCTGCACAGCCGCAGCCGGCTGCCCATCCTGATGCTCGAGATCGAGGACTATTCCGAGCTTCCCGGATACCGCGCGTCGATCGCCATCAGCCTGGGCAGCCGCGCGTCGCGCCGCTGGCGCACGCACGGGGAAGCTGGACGGCGCGGGATGTACAAGCTCGGGCCGGCGGACGTCTACGTCGGCGACCCGTTCGGCCTGTTCTCGGCCGAGCGCCGGCTGGCGCAGGAAAACTCGATCGTGGTGTACCCGCCAATCTCGGTGATGCGAGACGTGGCCGTGCCCGCGGGATCGCTGGTGGGCGCGGCGCGATCCTCGTTGCGCACACAGCAGGTGACGACGGATGCGGGCGGCTTACGCGAGTTTCGGCCCGGCGATCCGCTCAAGCGCATTCACTGGCCGTCGTCGGCGCGGCGCGACACGCTGCTCGTCAAGGAGTTCGATCTCGAGCCGACGGCCAGCCTATGGGTGGCGCTCGATCTCGACGCCTCCGTACAGGCCGGCCACGGCGACGAATCCACGGAAGAGTACGGCGTGAAAATCGTCTCGTCGCTCGCATACCAATTTGTACGCGACGGAAAGTCGGTCGGCTTCCTGGCGGAGGGACGCGGCAGCCGATACATCATCGAGCCGCAACGGGGTTTGCGGCAGCTTTGGCGCATCCTCGAATCGCTGGCCATTGTGCAGGCGCGCGGCACGCGACCGTTCGGCGAGGTGCTCGCCAGCGCCAACCCGATCTTGGGCCGCGGGGTGAGCATGGTCGCGATTTCCCCATCCGCGGACCCAGCCTGGATCGACAGTCTGACGCATCTCGCCCAGCGGGCCGTGTATCCGCTCGCGATCGGCGTGGACGCCGCGACGTTCGCTGACGCGCCATCCAACGTGGGGCTCAAGGCGGGGGCCGAGACAGCCGGCATTTCGTATACGACCGTGACCCAGGGGGCGGCGTTCACGACCGTGCAGCCCAGCCGCCACGGCGGCCCCGTGGTGGACCAGCAGCGGCATCGGACCGCGCCGCTCGCGTACCAATAGCCGTATGAGCGCCGCCGCACAGACGCTCAGCCGGGTTCGCTACGTGAGCCTGCCCGTCGGTTCGTTGCTGACGTTTGCATTGCTGCTGGCCGCCACGCTGGCGCCGCTTGCCAGCATTCACTTCGTCGGTTGGGCGCCAGGCACTCAGGTGCTGTTCGCGGTCGCGATTCTGGCCGTGCTGGCGGCATGGTGGCTGTCAGCCCGCCGCATGTCCTCAGTCTGGATTGTGGCCATTGGGGTCGTGAGCGACCTGGCGGTGGCCTATTTTGTGGCGTCCGAGGCGTTCCCCGGGCCCATCGACGGCGTACGAAACTTTGCCGCCCTCTTCGGCGAAACGGTGGAGTGGGTCCAGATTCGCCAGTCCGGGGCCATCGGCGGCGAGCAGCCGCTCAATGCCGCGGCCGGCGAGAGTTGGGAGCTGCTGCGGGATCTGTACTTCCGGTTGGAAGGCTGGTTTCTCTCGGCCTTTGCCTTTCAAGTCAGCCGCGACAACGTGGTGTTCCTGTTCTGGATGACCATGGCCGCATGGGGCATGGGGTTCTTCGCGGGATGGATGGCCTTTCGACATCGCAGCCCTCTGTGGGCCCTGACCCCCGGCATGCTGGCGCTGGGCATCAACGTCACCTACATCGGTCCCGATTGGGTGTCGTTCGTCGTGTTCCTGTCGGCAGCCCTGGCGCTCACCGTGCACCTCCGCACGACCTCGCTGGAGTCCAAGTGGGCCACGTCTGGCACGGCGTACTCGAGCGGTTTGGGCCACACCGTGCTGGCGTCGACCCTGGGCGTGATCGCGCTGGTGGTCGCGCTGTCCGTGGCGCTGCCTCGGGCGGCCGGCAACCCTGTTGCGGAAGCGTTTTGGACCTATCTGGGCGACGGTTGGGGCAACGTGGAGACCGGCATCCAGCGCCTGTTCGGCGGTGTATCCAATCCCGCCGGGGCCGCCCTTGCCGGACGAGAGTCGCTGGGACTGACTGGGCCCCAACCGTTTCAGCCGCAGGGCAGCATGATCATCGAGTCGACGTCCCCGAACTATTGGAAGGGGCAGACGTTCGATATCTATACCGGGCAGGGGTGGCGCAGCACCTACCGCCAGCTGGCCGAGCGCGATCCGAGCACACCCCTGGCGGAGACGTTTGATCTCGATGCACGGGTGCCGGTGCGAACCAACGTGGAGATGCTGGACTTCACTACCTCGGTGCTGTACTCGCCCGGCGACGTGATTCGCGTGAACCGCCGGTATCTCGCGCAGGTGGACGATGCCGGAGCCCCGGTTGAGGACTACGCCTCGATTCGCGCCACACGACGCGTGGGGCAGCGCTTGGTGTATTCGGTCGACTCGACGTTTGCCGGGGCCACGGTCGCACAGCTCCGCGCGGCATCGACGGAGTACCCCGCCTGGATCGCGCCCTATCTGGAACTCCCAGAGATGCCGCCGCGAGTGCTCGCCCTCGCGCAACGCTTCGCCGAGGCCGGCGACACGGCGTTCGATCGCGTGCTCGCCATCGAGTTCTTCATGCGGCGGTTTCCGTTTGCGGTGGACGCCCCGGCGCTCCCCGGCGATCGCGACGCAACCGACTTCTTTCTTGCGGAAGCGCGGCGGGGCTCAGCCGTGATGATTGCGTCCACGATGGCCGTCCTGGTGCGCGCGCTGGACGTGCCGTCACGGCTCGTCAATGGCTTCGTCGTCGGCGACTATGACGAGTCGACCAACCGCTATTTCGTGAACCCCGACCACGCCCATACGTGGGTGGAGGTCTACTTCCCGGGGTATGGCTGGGTGGCGTTCGAGCCGTCGGGCTTCCGACTGGCGGTGGAGCGCAGAACGGATGGTGCCGGCGAAGGCAACCTCGTCGAGGGCGGCGGCGTCGGCGGACTGGGACCGGCATTCGACGACTTGCTCGAGGACCTCGAGCTGATGGGCGGCGGCGCCGCTGGGGGGTTTTCGCCGCTCGACGCCGATGAGCCCACCGGTCTCGCCGAGGTGCTCGAAAACCTCAGGGGAGTCCTGATCGGGGTGGCCTTTTTGCTGGGCGTGGTGGCGTTGATCGTGGTGGCCACGGTGGGCGCATCGTTCGCCCGAGATCGCCTGCAGAAGCCGAGCACGGGAGTGCAGCGGGTCTATGCGCGGATGGTGAGATACGCACGCCGCGCTGGCTACAATACAAACCCATCCGAGACGCCGCATGAGGTGTCACGGCGCCTGGCTGCGTGGCTGTTCCCCGCGGCCGAGGCGGTAGGCTCTGACGGGGCAAGTCCGCCCGAGACGGTGGCTGTTGCGTTCATGCGGGCCACGTATAGTCAGCACCGCGTGACGCGGGCAGAAAGGCGAGCCGTTGACGAAGCGTGGCGGGTCACCCGGCAGCGACTCATCCGACGCATCGTGCGACCGGCGCGCATGTGGGAGCGCTTCCAGCGCGCGTAGCCGCAGGGCGGGATTGTGGAATCGCTAGAAGTCGTCCGAGACGTTGCCGTCGTGGTGCTCGCGGCCGTGGGCCTGCTGGCTGCGGTGATGCTGGTGACGACAGGGCTGCTGCTGTGGCGCATGCTGGCCGCCATCCGCGCCGAGGTCATCCCGATTATCGATTCGGCTCGCGACACCGTCGACACCGTTCGTGCCACGGCAGAGACCGTCCAGGAGACCGTCGCGGCAAGCTCGCGCACGACGTCGCGCGGGGTTCGAGTCGCGCGCCGCGCGCTAAGCCTCCTGCGCGGGAGCTGGCGCTAGGCCGTGCCGGATATGGCTTGGATCATGCTCGGCGTCGCGCTTGGGTTTATCGTCGGCGGCGCGATTGGCACGGTGTTCGCTCCGCAGCGGGGCAGCGAGTTGGTCGCGCAAGTCGGCGCCCGGCTGCGTACAGCCCGTGAGGCCGCACAGCGCGCCGCCGAAACCGCCGGAAACACCACCAAGGTGCGGCATGAGCAGTCGCGGCGCCGCCGCGGCCGATCGCGCAAGCGCCGCCGGCGAAGCCGCTGATGGACGGGTGGGACGTCGCCCGCGACATTGCGATCATCATCCTGGTCATTCAGGGCTGCCTGGTGTTCTTGGCGCTGTTCGTCGGCGGTCTCGTCGGGTCCATCGCCATTATCGAGACAACCGTAAAGATCAGGCAGGGACTGCGCCGGACCGCGCGCTCGACGGAGCGCGTGCAGGACGCGGTCAACACGACCGCGCGCCAGCGGGTGCTGGCATCGGTCGTGCGAATCGAGCGCGTGCGCGCCGCGATCGACAGTTATGCAGCCAGCCTGCAGGAGGAGCTGCGCAACGCTCGGAATGGCACCGATACGCCATCCGAGGCCTGAGCCGGGAGTCCCGCATGCGAAACGCCCCTCGCCGTCCCCGCGACCCGCACGCGCCTAGACGAGCGCGCCCGGCGGCCTCCCGGTCGTCACCAGCTGTGCCCGGCACCCCAACGACAGCCATGCCGCGTTGCCCCGGCGCCGCGCCAACGCCCAGGCGGACCTGATGCCGATGCTCGACGTGCGCGGACAGCGCATCAACTTGGCGACGAAGGGCGTGCGGGGATCGGCCATCCTCTTCTTGCACGGGCTTGGACCCGGAGCGGTTGTATGGGACCTGCTGACCCAGGGACTGCCGGAGACGCACCGAGCGTTCATGCTGGAGTTCCCGGGATTCGGCGAAAGCCCGCCCGAAAGCTTTGCGGGGGACATCGAGCACGCCGCCACGCTGCTGCACCACGCCCTGCATCAGGCCAATCAGCTCGATCCCATGCCGATCATCGCCCACGACTACGGCGCACTCGTCGCGCTGAGCTTCGCCGCGCGATACCCGGGCCACGTCGAGCGACTCGTCCTCCTCGGGTCGGGCGCGTTCGTACGGGACCTGCACAGCCTCTGGGCCGTGCACGAAGGGATCAAAATCCGCGGGTGGGATGCCGCCGGCGCCAAGAAGTGGCTGGAGCGCGGCTTGGTGGAAGCCTTGGCCGACGAGCACCTGGCGTCGATGTGCGAGGCCGCGGCGGCCGTTGACGCCGACGTGGTCGCCGGGTGTTTGCGCGCGATGATCGGCGCACAATACTTGGAAGCGGCACGCACGATCACCGCCCCCATTCTCGTCTTGCGCGGCGACGCCGATCCCTTCGTGAGCGAGGACGACGCGGCCATCGTCGCCACGCGCGCGGTTAAGGCCACGCAGGTCAACATTCCGCACGCGGGCCACTGGCCGCACCTGGAAGCGCCGGATGAGTGCCGCTCGGCGATCTTGGATTTTGTGACCGCCTGACCGCCGAGCCGCGTGCGCAGGCGATGCTACGCTGCGGATCGCTGCCTTCCCCTAGCTCCTGATCGGCCAACCACCATGCGGATCGTCCGATACGCTCATGACTCCGGCGCCCGGTATGGCTCACTCGACGACGGCGGCACCGTCCACGCGATCGAGGGGGACATATTCGGGGAGTACACGGTTGGCAATGCGGTCGCCGCGGTCGAGAGCCTCAGGCTCCTGGCGCCGGTGGTGCCGCGCACGGTGGTGGGCGTCGGCCTGAACTACATGGAACACATCATGGAGACCGTCGGCGCGAGCGGCGTGCCCAAGATGCCCATGCTGTTCATCAAGCCGTGGACGGCCATCACCGGCCCGGGTGACGACATTGTCTTGCCGCGGGCCGATGGATTCCGCCACGCGATCAATGATCCGGCGCTGCAGGAGGAGCCCTTCGGCGAGGTCCACTACGAGGCGGAGCTCGTCGTGGTCATGGGGAAGGCGTGCCGCAACATCGAGGTCTCGGAGGCGCTCGACTACGTCCTGGGCTACACCTGCGGCAACGACGTGAGCGCCCGCAAGCTGCAATTCGCCGAGATGGCGATGGGCTGCATCCTGATGGGCAAGGGCATGGATAGCTTTGCGCCGTTGGGTCCGTGCATCGCGACCGACCTGGACCCCAACAACTTGCGCATCCAGGCACGCGTGAACGGCGAGACCAAGCAGGACAACAATACGTCCGACATGCTCTTCGACGTGGCGTCGCTCATCACCTACCTGGCGCAGGGCGTCACGCTGCAACCCGGTGACTGCATCTTTACGGGTACGCCGGAGGGCGTCGGCCCGCTCACAGCCGGCGATTCCGTCGAAATCGAGCTTGAGGGCATCGGCGTGCTCCGCAATCCAGTAGTGGGCGCGTAGCCTAGGCGGGATCAGGGCGCACCGTGCCAACCGAGTTCGTCTCGATTCCATATGGCGCGGCCCAGTTGCGCGTTGCGATCAACCACGACGCCGTGCTGGCGGGGGTCTATACGCCGCACCCGGCGCCGCCAGCCCCCGATCCTGAGCGCTTGATTCGCAAAGCGCTGGCGAACCCGATCGACAGTCCACGGCTTCGTGCGGCGGCCGCCGACGCTCGCTCGGCGCTCATCCTGGTCGACGACATCACCCGCGAGACCCCAACGCACCTGCTCGTTCCAGCAATCCTGGACGAGTTGCGGGCCGGCGGGCTGCCGGATGCCGGCGTGAAGGTGATGATCGCCCTGGGCACGCACCGGCCGATGACCCCGCCCGAGGTGCGCGCCAAGCTTGGCGACGAGGTGCTCAGCCGGGTCGAGGTGGTGCAGCATGACCACACGGTCGCGCCGCTGCGCGACCTGGGCACGACGCCCGACGGCACGCCGGTGCACGTCAATGCCGGGCTGTTCAAGACCGATCTCGTGATCGGCACGGGGGCCGTCGTGCCGCACCACATTGCCGGGTTCTCGGCCGGGGCCAAGATCGTGCAGCCGGGCGTGTCCGGCGCGGCCACGACCGCCGCGACGCACATGTTCAGCGCACGCGCCACTGAGCCCTTGCTCGGCCAGGTGGACTCGCCCGTGCGTGGCGAGATGGAACACATCGCCGACCGGTGCGGCATGCGCTATGTGCTCAACGTCACGCTGAACAGCGACGGTCAGCTCGTCACTGCCCGCTCGGGAAGCACGGGCGGCGCTTTTCGGCGTGCTGTCGTCGACGCCCGCCGCATCTACGGCGTGCCCGCACCGACGGGGCTCGACATCGTCGTTGCCGGCTCGCATCCCTGCGATATCGAATTCTGGCAAGCGCATAAGAGCCTCTACCCCGCGGCCATGATGGTGCGTCCGGGAGGCACGATCATCGTGGTGACGCCGTGTCCCGAGGGCGTCACCGTGATGCACCAGGAGATGCTGGACTACGCGGCGGCGCCGGCCGCCACGCTCATCGCCCGCTACGAAAACGACGAATTCGAGGACCCCGTTGCCGCATCGCTGGCGACCACGTGGGCGCGGGTGCGCGAGCACGCGCGGGTCGTGGTGGTCTCGGACGGCCTGGCGCGTGAGGACACGCGCGCCCTGGCGTTCGACCGGGCCGATACGGTTGAGGCGGCGCTCGACATCGCCATCGCCAATGCCCGTCCCAACGCGTCAGTGGGCGTGCTCACGCACGCTCCCGACACGCTCCCCCTGACGAACTAGCGCCGATGCCGCGATGGGCGATCATCGCAGACGACTTGACCGGGGCCCTGGATACGGCCCTGCAGTTCCGCAACGCCGGACACCGGACGCTGGTCTCCATTCGCGATGGCACGTGGCCGCCGGATGCCGCCGTGACAGCGATGAGCACGGCATCGCGACACGTCGCGGCGTCCACGGCCTATGACGCCGTGCGCAGCGCTGTGCGCGCCGCCGCTGCCGACACACTGATCTACAAGAAGACCGACTCGCTGCTCCGCGGGAACATCGCGGCGGAGATCCAGGCGGCGCTCGACGGTGCGGGGGTTTCGACGCTGGTTTACACGCCGGCGTTTCCTTCGGGAGGCCGCACGACCGAAGGCGGCACGCTGGCGCTGTGGGGCACGCCCGTCGCAGAGGCGGCTCCAGGTCGAGACCCGGTGACGCCCGTGCTCGAATCGCATATCCCGACCCTGATCGAGTCGACCTCTGAGTTGAAGTGCCGCGTCATCCCCGGTCACGTCGTGCGGTCCGGCGTGTCCGCGCTGGCCGATGCCTTGCGGGATGCCCGCGACGCGGTTGTGAACGTCATCCTCCCCGACATCGCGGAGGACGCCGATCTGGATCGCGTGGCGGCGGCCATGGACGACGCCGATCTCATGCGCGTCAGCGCCGGATCGGCGGGCCTGGCGGCGCCGCTGGCGCAACGCACCGAGGCTTCACCAGCACCCGTACCCGAGGTGGCGCGGACCGCGCGCACCCTGGCCATCATCGGGTCGCCGATGGACCACACACAGCAACAAGTGGCCCAGGCAATGGCGACGCTCGCCATCGAGCGCATCCCGCTCGCAGCAGGACAGGACAACGTCATACCAACGGTCGCGGCGGTGCGGGCGGCTTGGGCGGCCGGCCGCGCCGCCTTGGTGGACGCCGTTATTCCGTCCGCGGCGCCGACGGCAGCTGCCCAGGATCTACAGCACGCGCTGCTGCGTCGCTTCACGGCTGCCATCTGGCGCGGCTCGCGCCCGATGGGGCTGGTGCTCTCAGGCGGCGACACGGCCAGGGCCGCGTTCTCGGCAATTCCGGCCGAAGCCATCGAGCTTGCCGGCGAGATCGGGTGGGGCGTGCCGTTTGGCGTGTTCACGTCGGGACCCGGAGCCGGATGGCCGGTGGTGACGAAGGCCGGCGTGATGGGCGGACCGTCCGCGCTGGCGGACGCCTTGCGCACGATCGGACACCCGCAAACAGCGGCAGGCCGCTAGTTCGCGCACATACCCCGAAGCCTGACTACACTTGCCGCCGTGTGACTTCGAGAGCGCACGTCAAAGGAGCCCCGGCATCCCCACCTCAACCGCCGACGCCGACCGACCGATTCTCGCCATCACGATGGGAGACCCGACGGGGGTCGGACCGGAGATCCTCATCAAGTCCTTGTCGAAGCCCGAGACCCATACGATCTGTCGACCGCTGGCGGTGGGCAGCGTGTCGGCGATTGAGCGGATGGCCGGAATCCTCGGCTCGACCATGCGCGTGCGTGCCGTCGATCCAGCGTCGGCGACCTACGACCACGGAACCATCGAGGTCTATGACCCGTGGGGCGAGGACCTGAGCGACCTGCCGTTCAAACAGGTGACGGTCGCGGGCGGGCGATCCTCCGCCGAGGCCGTGATTGAAGCCGCCAAGCTGGTCATGGACGGTCGGGCGGCAGCCCTGGTCACTGGCCCGATCCACAAGGAAGCGATCAACCGCGCCGGCTATCGCTATGCCGGCCATACCGAGCTGCTGGCGGACCTGACCGGGACGCCGGGCACGCGCATGCTCCTCGTGGCGCCGTCGCTGCGGGTGATTCACAACAGCACTCACGTCTCGCTGCGTGAGGCCATCGAGCGCGTGACCCACGACAACGTGCTGCACTGTATCCGGCTGCTGCGCGACTCCCTGCAGCTGCTGGGGTTCGAGCACCCGCGAATCGCGGTGAACGGGCTGAACCCCCACGCTGGCGAGGACCGGCTGTTCGGTGATGAGGACGCGGACAAGATCTTGCCCGCGATCGAAACGGCGCGGGCGGAAGGCATTGACGTCACGGGCCCCGAACCCGGCGACACCGTCTACAACAAGGCAATCGGTGGTCGCTTCGACGGCATCGTGGCCATGTATCACGACCAGGGGCATGTGGCCGTCAAGACCGCGGGGTTCTTCGACGGCATCAACGTGTCGGTGGGCATGCCGATCATCCGCACCAGCGTGGACCACGGCACGGCCTATGGCCGCGCGGGTGAAGGCCGCGCGCGCGAAGACAGCCTGGACCTCGCCATCGAGGTGGCGGCGCAGATGTCCCGCGCGAAGTTGGCGGCGTCGGCGCCCAGCGTCCGGTAGCCGGCTGAGGCCAGATTCCCGCGTCCGCGGGAATGACAGGCCGAAAGCGGCCCGTGTTCCAGCGGCCGCTCCGGTATGCTGAACGTGTGTAGCGGCGCATGGCCGATCCGGTCACGTCGCTTATTGTGTTATGTAATTCCGATGCCAGACCTTTGGCAGGAGTGAATCCGTGGGATCCGGCTTTCAAGCGGCGCAGGTCGTACTCGCGATCATCGTGATCGTCGTCGTGCTGCTTCAGGTGCGGAATGCCGGCGTGGGCTCGGCGCTCGGGGGCAGCGACAGCTCGTTCTTCGCGTCGCGGCGCGGAATCGACCGCGTGCTGTTCAACTTCACGATCGGGATCTCGGTCCTATTCTTCCTGGTCTCCGTCCTCGCCGTCCGCTTCCAATAGCTCGTCGGCCGATACGAGCGCGTCTGGACACCGGTCCGAATAGGAACAGCGACGGCACACGCCGGCGTCCTCCGTCGCGTCAGGCGCACGCCAAAAGGCTTCGAAGCGCTCGTCCTGGATTCCCGCGGCAATGCTTGCCGCCCGCCGCCCGAACACTCGCAGGTCCTCGCGGTCGTAGCGCGCCTCGAGCCGCTGCACCGACGGCGGGTCGCCGACCAGCAGCACGTCGACGCGGACGTCGGGAATGAAGTAGGGCGACGGCAACTCGCCCGGACGGACCCGAGAGCCGGCGCGGAACGCCGCATATCCGATGGCATAGCACATCAACTGCAGATCACCGTCGAGATAGGCGGCGTCGTAGGCCCGGCGGGTCGTCTTGAAGTCAATGACGGTGCCGTTGTGGTCGACGAGGTCGACCGTGCCGACGACGGGCCATGGCACGCTGGGCACCGTGAACCGGAATCGATGCTCGACAAGGTGCGGCACCAATGCGGCGGCGGCTTCCGTCAGGTAGTGCTCCAGCGCCCGAATGCCGTCCGCATAGGCGGTCTCCCACGGATCGTCGAGGTCGGCGGCGTTTGCCGGGCCGGGCGCATGGCGCTCCCAGACGCGGTCAAACTCCTCGCGGGCCTCGGACACCGACAAATCGCGGCGCGTATGCTTCTTCGCCCGAAAGTTGGCTTCCAGCGTCTGGTGGATGGCCTGGCCGATCAGGGAGGCTGGGGTGTACGGAGCCTCGAGGCGATCCACGTACCTATGCCTGTACTGCAGCGGACAGGTCGCGTAGGTTCGCAACTTGGTAGGCGAGAGAAATCGGAGCGAGGGAGCCACGCGAACGTCCACCGGCCGCGGCGCCGGATGCATCTGCCGCCTGAAGTCTAGCCGTCGGGCAGCACCATGACGCCAGCGCCGGATCTCCAGGCGTCAGTCGTTGTCGTGACCTGGAACGGCCGCGAGCGGCTTGGTGAGTCCTTGCCGGCCGTCGTTGGTCAGCGTGGCGTCCGACACGAGGTCATTTTGGTCGACAACGGCTCAACCGACGGCACGGCGGCTTGGGTCCGAGCGGCTTGCCCGTCGGTGCGCGTGGTGGAGTTGTCGGAGAACGCAGGATTTGCCGCCGGCAACAACCGCGGCTTCGAGGCTGCCCGCGCCCCGCTGATCGCCACGATCAACAACGATGCGATCCCCGATCCAGATTGGCTCGCGAGCCTGGTGAACGCCGCGAGCGCACACCCGGACGCCGGCATGTTCGCCAGCCGCATGGTCTATCTGCACGATCCCGAGGTGGTCGATTCCGCCGGCATCAGCTTGGACCCGCTTGGCATCGCGTGGAACCGGAACGCCGGGACGCCCCTCTGCGACGACGATGCGGACGGCGAGGTCTTCGGCGCGAGCGCCGGGGCCGCCCTCTATCGACGTGAGCTAATCGAGGCAACCGGGGGCTTCGATGAGCGCTTCTTCGCCTATCTCGAGGACGTCGATCTTGCCTGGCGCGCCCGTTGGCTTGGGTGGAAGGCGCGGTACGTAACCGCCGCGCGGGTTCGCCACGCGCACTCGGCGACGTGGGCGGACGACTCGCCGCCCAAGACCTATCACCTGGGACGGAACAAAGTGTGGCTGATCGCCAAAAACTATCCCCTAGGAGCGCTGCTGCGGTGGCTGCCACTGATCCTGACCTACGACGCCGCGTCGCTGCCCGTGACCGTCTGGCGGCAACGCAGTCCGGCCGCCGTGCGCGGGCGCCTGGCCGGGCTGGCTCGCTTGCCTGAGGTTTGGGGAAGCCGCGGGCGCGGCATACCGCGAGGGCGGGCGCCGTCGTCAGGGTCGGGCGCTGCCGGCGCCGAGGGCGCAGAGCCGCGGCGGCCCGCGACATGGTCAGACCTCCGGGAAGTGATGGAGCCCTTGGGGTCGCCGTTGGCTATCTGGCGCCGCCATCGACGGCTGCGCCGCGCCCTGGGCCCGACACACACGGCTGAGGACACCCGCTCCTAGTCAGGGCGGGCGCCGAAGCACTGCCTTGCGTTCGGCTACCTCAGCCATGCAGGCGGGCGCCGCTGCTAGACTCCAGCCACCGGGGTGTGGCGCAGTTTGGTAGCGCACCTGAATGGGGTTCAGGAGGTCGCGAGTTCGAATCTCGCCGCCCCGACCAACGTCCACCTGACACGGGATTTTCGGTTGTCATCTGGTCCCGAGCGGCCGTCCGTGCCCTCGTACTCCGGTCCAGACGGCAACCCCCACCGCTGTCCAGCCGCCCACGCCGCCCTCGGCGTGGCCGTCCGGCTCTGCCTGCACCACTGCCGCACCACCCGCGCCGCCACCACCGCGCAGTACTACCAGGAGCGGCTGGCCACCTTCGAACGCTGGCTCGACGCCGCCGGCCCGCTCGCCCCGCCGGATCGCGATGGGTGGGTGCGGGCAGCGGGTACGGCTGACGGCTGAGAATCGCGGCGACGATGACGGTTTGTGGAGTAGCCAGCATTTTTTGCGAGGCCTGAGGGAACGATTCGGCTCCTGACAACGTAATCTCTTACAAGGGAAGCCGAGGGCCGTGGGCCGTCGAGGCATGTATGCGCAACTCTTGACTCGCCGCCGCTTGCCGTGGCTCGTTGGGCCAATCGCGGTTGCGCTTGTCCTGGCCATGGCTGCTGTGGCCACGCTGACCGTCGGGCCGCCAGTAGGAGCGCTGGACTGTGCGGGCGCCGCCCTCGACGACGGCTGCCTTTTCACCATCACCGGCGGCGACACGGCCGATCCGGACGACGGCTTCGCCGTCACCAACGCCAACGACGTTCCGCTCTGGGACTTCGTGCGCGAACGCGACCTCCAGGCCATCGGCTATCCCATCAGCCAGCGCTGGGTCGATGGGCCCTTCACCCTCCAGGCCTTCCAGAAGGTGATCCTCCAGTGGGACCCCGGCAAGAGCCGCATGAACTACTACAACACCCTCGACGTGTTGGCGAACCGGTATCCGGACGTTGAGCTGCCCAACGTCCCACTCCACCAGGTGCTGGAAGCAGACCGAGGCGCCGACTTCGCCACCATCACCCAGAACCACCTGGCGCTGCTGGACCAGAACGCGGCCATCAAGGAGCGGTTCCTCAGCGAGCCCGACTGGCTGAACCTCTACGGGCTGCCGATCCGCTATGAGGAGCGGGAGGTCAACGGCAACCCGCAGGGGCTGCAGATGCTGCGGGCGCAGCGCACGGTGTTCGTGATCTGGAACGTGCCGGCGCCGGGGACCACCGTCGGGCGCGTGAACCTGCAGAACGTGCCCGACAAGGTGAAGAAGCTGAGCAACGTGATCATCCCGGATGGGGCCAAGGCGCCGGTCCTGCCAGGGCAGGTGGCGCAGTTGCCGGTGTTCTCGCTGGGGACGCCCCCAACGCGGCCGCCGACGACCACCTCCGGCGGCTGGATCGCGCTTGACGCCGGCGACCGCCACACCTGCGGCATCCGCACCGATGGCACCGTCGCCTGCTGGGGCAGCAACACCACCGGCTACGGGACCTATACCGGCCAAGCTGATCCGCCTCCGGGCACCTTTACCTCAATCAGCGCCGGTTCTGTCCACACCTGCGGCGTGCGCACCGACGGGACCCTCGCCTGCTGGGGTTCGGATTACCTTGGCCGGTTGCAAGCGCCTGAGGGCGCGTTTCAGTCCGTGAGCGCCGGCAGTTCACATTCCTGCGGCGTGCGCACCGACGCTACGGTCGCTTGCTGGGGCAGCAACGACATCGGCCAGGCTACCCCGCCGCCCGGCACATTCTCGGCCGTCGGTGCCGGTAGCAGGTACACCTGCGGGGTGCGCACCGACGGCACCCTGAAATGCTGGGGAGACGAGGACAGCGACCGAGCCAAGCCGCCGGCAGGCACGTTTGTCTCCGTAAGCGCCGACATCTCCCACGCGTGCGGCCTCCGCACCGACGGGTCCATGGCCTGCTGGGGCAATCCGATTGGCAGGGTGGAATTACCGGGCGCGTTTCAGTCCATCAGCGTCGGTGACTTCCATACCTGCGGGGTACGCACCGACGACACGGTGGTGTGCGGGGGATTTGATGGATCTGGTCAATCCACGCCGCCGTCGGGCGCGTTCGCCTCGGTCTCGGTCGGTGAGGATCACTCCTGCGGCCTGCGGGTCAACGGGGAGATCGCCTGTTGGGGCTATGACGACGGCCGCACCACGCCACTGGAAGGCGCGTTCACCGCCCTCGTCGCCGACGACGAACTCGCTTGCGGGATCCGCCCCGACGGCACCGTCGAGTGCTGGGGACGCGGCGTGGGTGGCGAGCTGTTTACGCCGCCCGGCGAGTTCGCCGCAGTCAGCGACGGCGATTCGCACGCCTGTGGGCTGCGCACTGATGGCGTCGTCGAGTGTTGGGGATCCGACTACAGAGGCCAATCCACACCCCCGGCCGGTGTGTTTGCCTCGTTCGACGCCGGGGCCAGGCACAACTGCGGCGTGCGCGCCGACGGGACCGTCGCCTGCTGGGGAGATTACGAGGATGGCAAGACCAATCCCCCGTCGGGCGTCTTCACCGCGGTCAGCGCCGGCGGCACGTATTCCGGCCACACCTGCGGCATACGCCCCGATGGCTCGGTTGAGTGCTGGGGATTGGACTCCAGCGGCCAAGCCACCCCGCCGGATGGGGCCTTCGTCTCCGTCAGCGCCGGAGGCGCGCACACGTGCGGCGTTCGCGCGGATGCAACCGTCGCCTGCTGGGGCCTCGACGAGTACTTCCGCGAGCAGACGGGCCAGGCCGACCCGCCGCCCGACGGAACCTTCATTGCCGTCAGCGCCGGGGCTGGGCACACGTGCGGCGTACGCACCGACGGCACCGTGGCCTGTTGGGGATATAACGCGCACGGCCAGGCCACGCCGCCCGCCGGCGCGTTCACGTCGGTCAGCGCCGGCGATGACCACACGTGCGGCGTACGCGCCGATGGATCCGTGACCTGCTGGGGATCAAATATCTTCGCCCAAGCCGCCCCGCCGCCGGACTCATTTGTCTCGGTCAGCGCCGGTGCGGCGCACACCTGCGGCGTACGACCTGACGCTTCTGTCCTCTGTTGGGGCCGGCGCGACCACGGCGTGCCCACGCCGCCGCTAGGAGCCTTCACTTCGGTCAGCCTCGGGTGGTATTTCGGCTGCGGAGTCCGGCCTGACGGCACCGTCGAGTGCTGGGGCGACAATGACGACGGCCAGTCGAGCCCGCCGACCGGCGCCTTCACCTCGATCAGCACCGGGGGCTGGTTGTCCGGCTTCGGCTGCGGGGTTCGCACCGACGGCGCGGTCGAGTGCTGGGGAGAGAACCTGTATGGCCGAACCTCTCCGCCGCCAGGTGGTTTCATCGCAGTCGACACTGGCTGGGAGCACGCCTGTGGCATCCGTTCCAACGGAGCCGTGGCCTGCTGGGGCGAGAGCGACAACGGCCAGACGCAGGCGCCTCCGGGCAGGTTCACCTCGCTGAGCGTCGGCGACGTCCACACCTGCGCCGTGCGGGTAGACGGCACCGTCGCCTGCTGGGGATCAAACGAGGACGGTAAGTCCACGCCGCCTGCCGGTACGTTTGCCTCGCTCAGCGCGGGCTTTGGCCACACGTGCGGTGTGCGCACAGACGGCACGGTCGCCTGCTGGGGCTTGAACGACGAAGGCGAAGCATCGCCGCCGGGCGGTGCGTTCACCGCCGTCAGCGTCGGCGATGAATTCAGCTGCGGGCTGCGGCCCGACGGCACCGTGACCTGCTGGGGCTACGACGACGGCCGCACCACGCCGCCGGCATGACCGTGCGCGACACCCGGTGCCTGCCGAAATCGCCGTCGCCCGCTTGGCCGACGACGGCGATCGGGGGCGGGTGGATGCGTGGGCTGCGTGCGGTGTTGCTGGCCCTGGCGGCGCTTGCGTCGGTCGCCTGGCCGTCAGTAGGGGCATTGGACTGTGCGGGCGTAGCCCTCGACGACGGCTGCCTCTTCACCATCACCGGCGGGGACACGGCCGACCCCGACGACGGCTACGCCGTCACCAACGCAAACGACGTGCCGCTGTGGGACTTCGTCCGCGAGCGCGACCTCCAGGCCATCGGCTATCCCATCAGCCAGCGCTGGGTCAACGGGCCCTTCACCCTCCAGGCCTTCCAGAAGGTGATCCTCCAGTGGGATCCCGGCAAGAGCCGGATGAACTACTACAACACCCTCGACGTGCTGGCGAACCGCTATCCCGAGGTGGAGCTGCCCAACGTGGCGCCCCACCAGGTGCTGGCTGCGGATCGGGGCGCGGACTTCGCCACCATCACCCGGAACCACCTGGCGCTGCTGGACCGGAACGCAGCGATCAAGGAGCGGTTCCTCAGCGAGCCCGACTGGCTGAATCTCTACGGGCTACCGATCCGCTATGAGGAGCGGGAAGTCAACGGCAACCCACAGGGTCTGCAGATGCTGCGCGCCCAGCGGACAGTGTTCGTGATCTGGAACGTGCCCGCGCCGGGGACGACGGTAGGCCGGGTGAACCTGCAGAACGTGCCCGACAAGGTGAAGAAGCTCAGCAACGTGATCATTCCGGATGCGGCCAAGGCGCCGGTGCTCGAGCGATACGTGTCGGAACTGCCAGTGTTCACGCTGGGGACGCCCCCGGCGCCGCCAGCCCCCACGTCCGGTGGGTGGATTGCCGTCAGCGCCAGCCTCGTCCACACGTGCGGCATCCGGACCGATGGCACCGTCGACTGCTGGGGCGATGACCGTTGGGGACAGGCCACCGCGCCGGGCGGCGCTTTCACCTCCATCAGCACCGGTGTCCGCTTCAGTTGCGGCATCCGCTCGGACCTGACGGTTGCCTGCTGGGGATCGAACTACAACGGTCAAGCGTCGCCTCCGTCAGGGGAGTTCGTCTCCATGAGTTCCTCGGGCTGGCATTCGTGCGGCATCCGCACCGACGACACCGTCGCCTGCTGGGGCAACAACGACAACGAGGAGTCGACGCCGCCGCCGGGCGAATTCTCCTCGGTAAGCGTCGGCAGCAGATATTCCTGCGGGTTACGCGCCGACAGTGCCTTCGAATGCTGGGGAGCGATCGACTACGGCCAGCTCAACCCGCCGCCCGGCACCGTCGCGGCACTCAGTGCCGGTGACGACTACATTTGCGGGATACGCCAGGATGGGACCGTTGCCTGCTGGGGAGGGGCCTACTACGGCCTGGATACACCGCCGTTGGGCGCGTTCACCTCCATCAGCGCCCGTTTCGATCACGCCTGCGGCGTACGCGTGGACGGGACGCTCGCTTGCTGGGGACTCGACGACTACGGGCTCGCCGCTCCGCCGCCCGGCACGTTCAAGTCCGTCAGCGTCGGTCGAAGGCACTCCTGCGCCGTTCGCAGCTACGGCGCCATGGTTTGCTGGAAATATGACGACGGTCGAACGGCGCCGCCGGCAGGCACCTTCGCTTCCGTCAGCGTCGATGAGTCCCACGCCTGCGGCATCCGCGTCGACGGCACCATCGCCTGCTGGGGAGCCCACGACTACGGCGAGACCACTTCGCCGCCCGGTCCGTTCGCTTCGGTCACCGTCGGCAGCCGACGCACCTGCGGTCTGCGCACCAATGGCTCCGTGACCTGCTGGGGACGCGGCTGGAATGGCGCGTTCCTGCCCGTGCCTCCGCCTGGCCCCTTCACTGCGGTCAGCGCCGGTAGCGGGTACACGTGCGGTTTGCGTCCCGACGGCACCATCGTCTGCTGGGGGGATGACTCCTACGGTGTTACCTCTCCTCCGGCCGGGCGTTTCACCTCATTGAGCGCCGGGGGATCGCATGTCTGCGGCGTGCGCACCGACGGCACCGTCGCCTGCTGGGGTTATAACGAGGACGACCGAGCCACGCCCCCGGTGGGCACGTTTACATCGGTTAGCGCCGGTACCGGCCACAACTGCGGGCTGCGGACCGACGGCACCGTTGTCTGCTCGGGGCATAACGGGGATGGACAGGCTGCGGCCCCAGCTGGCGCCTTCGCCTCCGTCAGCGCCGGGAGGGTCCACACCTGCGGTGTGCGCGCCAACGGCGACCTCGCTTGCTGGGGCCGCAACAACGATGGCGAGTCCACGCCGCCGCCCGGCGCCTTCGTCTCCGTCAGCGCCGGCATCAACTACGCCTGCGGTGTGCGCGCTGACGGCACCATGGTCTGCTGGGGCAACGACACCGGCAGCGCCACGCCGCCGTCATGATGCGCCTTGTCGCCCCGGCGATCGTGGCGCTGGCGGTGGCGCTCGCGCTGGCGTCTCCGGCGGCGGCTGATTGGCCGAGGAGCTGCGTGGAGCTCAGCGACACCCTGGAGACGCATCTGGGCTACCGCGTCAACGTCGAGTACTTCCAGGACATCTACGGTTCGGAGGCGGAAGCCGCCTGCCGCGCCTATCACGGAGAAAACGTGCGCGGCATGTTCACCTGGGCGTTCGACATCGATCCGGCCTCGATCCGGGTGCCGGTGCCGTGGCCGGCAACCTGCGTGGAGTTTCGCGACATCATGGAGGCGCAGCTGGGCGACGCGGACAAGGTGGGTATCTATCAGCGTGTGCACGGGGACGGTCCAGCGGCCGAACGCGCCTGTCAGTCCGACCACCGGGAGAACGTCCGCATATTGTTCGGCTGGGCGATTGACTATGCGCCGCCCGACGACTGGCAAGCGGTGAGCACCGGCGAGCATCACACCTGCGCCATCGGCGCCAACGGATTCGTCACCTGCTGGGGGGCGAACTGGGACGGCCAGGCGCAACCGCCGGTCGAAACATTCGTTTCCATCACCTCCGGCGGCAACAGCACCTGCGGCATTCGCCCCGATGACACGTTGGCCTGCTGGGGATGGATCGGCGCGGCCCCGACCGGCACGTTCTCATCCGTGAGCGTCGGTCTGTTTCACGCCTGTGGGGTGCACACCGACGGGACGGTGGCTTGCTGGGGCATTGACGACGACGGTCGCGCCACGCCCCCGCCGGGCGGGTTTGCGTCCGTGAGCGCCGGGGGCTTTCACACCTGCGGGATACGTGCCGACGGGACCGTGGCCTGTTGGGGAGGTGGCGGGCTCGGGTCAAGCGCGGTTGTGCTGCCGGCCGGCACCTTTTCGTCCCTCAGCGCGGGAACGTTCACGACCTGCGGTCTGCGCGCGAGCGGCGCCGTTGAATGCTGGGGATGGGGCTTGGGCACGCCTCCGTCGGACACGCTTGACTCCATCAGCGTCGGGTCAAGATACGCCTGCGGGCTTCGCGGTGACGGGACCATCGCCTGCTGGGGCTCGAATGACGGCGGCAAGGCCACACCGCCGTCCGGCACCTTTGGCTCCGTGAGCTCCGCCGACGAGCACAGCTGCGGGGTGCGCACGGACGGCGGCATCGTTTGCTGGGGAACGAACCACAATGGCCGCGCCGCACCGCGGCCGAATGTCTTCACCTCCGTGAGCGCCGGTCACGAGCACACCTGCGGCGTGCGCACGAATGGCGACGTGGCCTGCTGGGGGGCAAACGACTCCGGCCAGGCCGCGCCGCCGCCGGGGGCCTTCACTGTCGTCAGCGCCGGCTCGTGGCACAGTTGCGGCGTGCACACCGACGGCACGCTCGCCTGCTGGGGGGCGAACGACCACGGCCAGGCCGCACCGCCGACCGGGAGCTTCACCGCCGTGAGCGCCGGGCAATACCACAGCTGCGGCCTGCGTGCCGACGGTCCCATCGCCTGCTGGGGCTACGGCGGCGAAGGCCAAACGGCGGCACCGCCCGGGGCCTTCACCGCGGTCAGCGTCGGCACCCGCCACGCCTGTGGCGTGCGCGCGAGCGGCGATGTCGCGTGCTGGGGGGCGAACGACGCCGGACAAGGCACGCCACCGTCGGGCGCCTTTACGGCCGTCAGCGCCGGTGACCTCCACACCTGCGGCGTGCGCACGAGCGGTGACATCGCATGCTGGGGTTCGAACGACGTTGGTCAGGCCGAGCCGCCCGCCGGCACCTTCGTTGCCCTGGATGCCGGCGATTTCAACGCCTGCGGCGTGCGCGTGGACGGGTCGTATTCCTGCTGGGGGCACGGCGAGGACCCGACAAGAGAGTCCGCGCCGGATAGGTTCGTCTCGATCAGCGTCGGGTCGCAGCACACCTGCGGCGTGGGCCCCGACCATGCCGTGGTCTGCTGGGGCTATGACGACGGCCGGGCCACGCCGCCGTCAGAACCGGAACCGCCCGGCTATCGCCACTATCACTGACTCCGAGGCGTGCGGGCCGATTGCCCTCGGATAGGCCTCGGCCGAGTTCCGGCGAGGCCAGATGCCGCCCCCAGATTGCATCCGGCGCTGACCCTGCGCCGGAATGACCAACGGCTTGGACTGGGTCTCCTACAGCAACGTGCATTGTCGACGGTGGATCGGGAACGGACTCAGCCGGCCGGTCGGCCCAGCGGACTGGCCCGGCGCGGTCGCTGCTGCAGGTGTTGCTGATAGCGCAGCGCGCTGTCCAGCGTGCAGTCTCCCAGGGTCGGTTCGCCGCCGAGGAACGCCGCGAACTGCGCCGGGTTCTCGCGATAGAGGCGGACGGTCTCGGGGGAGTAGCCCTGCCCGGTGAGGGTGGCCAGATAGTGGAGCGTGGCCCTGGCCAGCGGGACCGCATCGGTGCTCATAACCCCTCCTACCACGGGGTCTCGCGCGGCGCACGGAGGCGTTGCGCGACCGTGGAGCGACCGTGACAAAGCATTGCGCGGGCGTGGCGGGGACGGGCAGAAGGATTGATGTCGCGAAATACCGCGAATCGGCGGGTTTGGCCGATCCACTTCTGTTAGGAGCGGGGGACGGGATTCGAACCCGCGACATCCAGCTTGGAAGCACCCAAGGTCCGAAACTCGCCGAGATTCGCGCTCTGACAGGTTTGCGACGCCGTTTTGCCGGCCGCGCTAACCCTGAAGGCTTGTTGTCGCTCTTTTGTGAAATCTGCGTCCAATACGCCCCCAATTGTACTCGAACTTGCGAGCCACGCCGCTACGGTGGGCACCTAGTGGGCGACGCATCCCCCGCCGCCGAAGCACTGCTCCGACCAAGGTCTTGCACGGCGGCTGTAGCGGAATTGATCGCCGAGGCGACGTGCACAATTGATGGGTGGATCTGCAGCCGGACTCTGTGGCGCGGCCGAGTCGCCGATCGAGTTACCGGGGCGCAGTCAGAGCCGACCGATTCTGGGCAACGGGGGCGATGCCGGTCCGGCGACGGACCCTACCCGACGCGATGCGCCCGGCTCCGGCGCGTTTTGCGGTTTCGGCGGTCACCATTGCCCGTGAGGCTCATAAACACGTCGGTCACCACCATGACAACCCTGGGGCGATAGTCCCGCGACAGGTGCGAGCGGTCCTTGCCCATCTCGCGCGCCACGGCCGCGATATTGCCCGTTGCCACCCAACGGCGAAGAAACGTCTCGTATGGGGGCGCTAGGAGATCGCGGGCCAGACCGACTGCCTCCTCGACTAGATCGCGGAGGGCCAGCGCGTCAGCACCCGGTCGCCCGCGGTAGGCGTGAGATGCACGATCCTGAACCGCAGCAATTCGGCACAGGGAGTTGTCCTGGAGATCCCACGCGCTCCGCAGGTGGCGAATCGCGTGCTCGACCCGTCGTTCCCAGTCCGCCCGAGGCCGGCGCCCGGGGCCTGACCTTACGGGGTGCCTAAACGCGGATGCCGATGGCTCGCGCCCTTCGACGAAAGAGTTAGATCGACTGGACACCCTTGCCCATTCAACGAACTTGTCGCGGCGATGGCTAGCAAGATTTCCGTAGTCTTCTGACCGATCGAACCGTCTCTGCCGGCCGCCGGTCGCTACTCACGCTTCGTCGTCAGCGGACAGTGCGTCCGAGATGATTCCTATTGGACCTCTGCTGAGTGGACACGCCGAGCACAACGACCGAGTTTCGGTCCTAGGGGGCCTGGGCAGGACGGATGGCGGAGGCACCGGAGGACCGTCACCTCGAGTGGAGCCAAGAGCGCAACTCAAAGCCGCACGACGCCAATGCTCCTAGCCTCTCGGGGTTTGCCGGATGCTTTCTCTGTCTACCGTTGCTCGTGACGGCCTGTGCTGGACGCCATCAGTTTGTGGCGCAAACCAGGGCCGCCGCACAGCTTCACTCTGCCTCGTGAAGGCTCTGCACATGATCGTGCGCCATCGGCGTCCCGCTCGAGGAACCTACCCGAGGTCAAACATCCAGCGTGGCCGGGCCTCTTGCCCAATATCAGTCGCCTATAGGCGCCGCAAAAGCCCAGGCGGGACCCAGACTGACTAGCCAGCCTGCGACCACTCAACGCAAGGTCCTTTGCCAGCGTTGTGATCTCTTGACGACGCACCTGGCGAGTTGCGTGCCGCCCTTGCCTCTGTGGTCAGTACACCTAGCCCTCCACCGCTGCTCCAACGCGTCGCGCGGGTGCGCGGTCGATTCTCCCAGGCGCCGCTGGGTGTACTGACCACACAGCAACTGTGTTGGGGCGTCAAGGGCTAGGCCATGGTGGGGTCCCAGGTGGTCCGGTGTTTGCACAAGGCGTTGCAGAGGACGAGAAGCTTGCGCATGCAGGCGACGAGGGCCACCTTGGGCGGCTTGCCAGTCGCGATGAGGCGCTGGTAGCAGGCGCGCAGCGTAGGGTTGACGCGGATGGCCGTCAGGGCGGCCATGGAGAGCGCGGCGCGGACCTGGGCGCGCCCGCCCCAGCAGCTCCGGCGCCCGCGCCACGCGCCGCTGTCGCGGTTGAAGGGCGCGACCCCGACCAGAGCAGCGACCTGCTGGCGAGTGCAGGTCCCGAGTTCGGGCACTTCGGCCAGCAAGGTGGCAGCGGCCGCGGGGCCGATCCCGGGGATGCTCTGCAACCAGGCGGCGCGGGTGCGCAGCGCGGGTTCCGCCTGCACCAGGGCCGCCAACTGGCGGTCCACCTGCGCGAGGGCCGCGGTCAGCGCGGCGGCCAGGGGGTCGAAGCCCAGGTCCAGGTGGGCACGGTCGTGGCGGCGCCGCTGCCGCTCGGCCGCGCGGTCCGCGACCAGTTGGCGCCAGCAGCGGCTGAGGATCCGGAGGTCCTGGACGGCGGCGCTGGGTTGGGGGCGCAGCGGAGGCCGGACCGCGGCCGCGAAGCGGGCCAGCACGCGCGCGTCTAGCCGGTCGGTCGTGGCCAGGATGCCATTCGCGCGGGCGAAGTCGCGAGTCTGGCGCGGATTGACGACCACGACCGGCAGGCCAGCGGCGCTCAGGGCGGCGACCACGGCCCGCTCGTCGCCACCGCTGGCTTCCAGCCCGATGCGGGTCGGCCGCGGCGCCTCGAGCTGCCCCTGCAACCGCCGCAGGCCGCCGCGTGAGCGCGGGACCGTCCAGGTCGTCCCCGTGGGCTGCACGGCCACGTCCAACCGGGTCTTCGCCACATCGACCCCCACCGTCACGTCCGCTGGTGTCGTCATTGGGTACCCTCCGGCAACCCTGGCCATGCGCCTTGCCTTGCCGATGCGGGCTCGTGCTCACGGCCCCGGCAACTGTTCGGGCTCTGGGCCAGCGTGCGGGCCGGGACGACCCTGCGCTGTGGCGGTCTCCGACGACCAAGGTGTGATCGGTCTGTCCCGGCCCGTTCACTGTGACCTTGGACCATCCAAGGCGCCGGAAACATACAAGGTGTGAGACACGGCTGACGGGCGGGAGGCCGTCCAGCGAGCCGTGGGGGCGCCGACGGTTATACCACCGCAGCCGGCCGATGAGGGCCCGCGTGCGGTGGGCGCTCGACGGGTAGGCGAAGGCATAGGCCCAGCGGTGCAGCAGGATCTGGATGAAGCGTTCCGCCTTGCCACTGGTGCGGGGCGTGTAGGGCCGGGTGCGCAGGTGCCGCAGGGCGTGCGCCGCGCCGTGCTGCCGCCAGGCGTGCGAGCGATAGGCCGGCCCGTTATCCGTCATCACCGCCTGCACCGCGATGCCCGGGGCGCGGAACCAGGCCCGCGCGCGCTCCAGGAAGGCCAGGGCGTCGCCCTGGCGGTCACTGGGCCGCATCTCGGCGTAGGCCAGCCGCGAGTGGTCGTCGATGGCCACGTGCACATGCTGCCAGCCGGCGCGCGGGCTGCGGGTCACCCCATCGCGGGTGATGCGCTTGCCGACGTGCCAGAAGCGGCCCAGCTTCTTGATGTCCAGGTGAAGCAGCTCGCCGGGGACGGCCCGCTCATAGCGCACGACCGGGAGCCGCGGGGCCCGCGGCCGGCGCGAGCAGCCCCACCGCCGCAGCACCTTGCCCACGGTCGAGGCGGGGCGCCCCAACACCGCTCCCAGCGTGACGGACCCCGCCCCACTGCGCGTGCGCGCGGCCAGCCCGCCGTCGTGCAGCGCCGCCACCAGCGACAGCCCGTCGCGCGGCCCGCGCCCACCGCCTGGGCTCACGCCGGCCAGCATCGCGGTCTCTGCCCGGCACCGCGACTCGAACGAGTAGCGCATCTGCTGCGGGCTTACGTGGCATCATCCATCGGGACCTCCGGCGAGACGTTGGTGTGTGGTAACTCCAAGTCTCGTTGGCGGTCCCGCTACTGTCAGGTGTCTCGCAGGTGTGTAGTCAGTACAGCTAGGCGAAGCTTGCGCACAATCCAGGCCTCCCGCGACACCTCACCAAGATGCCGATAGCAACCGAGGCTCCGCTTCTGTTCCACCGGGCTCCGCCACAACTGTTTCGATGGTGGCCCGGCAAAGTCTCTAATCGTCCAAGCGACATTAAATGTTCGGACGGATCGGGTTCAAGTCCTGCGCCGACATCCGCTGCGAGATCGGGAAACGCTGGCGACGCCGTGCTTTGGCAGGGCGTCCCAACTGCCAGGGCTGAGGGCAGGGTACAGTCGTCGGATTGGCCGCGTACCGGACTGAAGAAGAGTCTAGCTTCCTAGGACGAGAATCAGAACGTTGGCGAGCCCTGAGCGGGATCGACTTGAGACCAATGATCGTCCCCGTTGTTCAATGCGCTGTATGGAAGCGGACGCTACCGCTGATGAGACGGGCATTGGGTCGCGACCGTCAGCGCCACCAATGACGCGGTGATAATTTAAAGGTCACCGTGGTGTCGCAGTCCGCCTCCAGGAATTCTTGGAGATCATCAAACACGGTCAAGAGAGGGGGCTAGGGCTGCGAATCGGATGTCAGAGCAACGTCAGCCACATCTAGGGCATCAGGATAATGCTCTCAAGCCACGAGCCAGCCACAATTCAGGTTTCCCTAGTTCTGACCGGGCTTGCCGGCGACGGTGCCCAGACGAGCGCGGGCTTTCAGCGGCTGCCGGAACTGCGCCCAACGCCTTCGCGAGCCTTTCGTCGTCCGCCACGTCGGCAAGTGATCGCTGCGGTTGAATGCCGGTTTCTCCATCTGACACCGGTCGCCCGCAAGCATCGGATCTGCTACTGCCTCAGGGCTTGCTCAGTCCGTTTCTAGGCATTGACGACAATGAGCCCCATATCCGCAACGTGAATCCTCTCCGCACGGTATTTCCTAGCAGGGAGGGACAGCTGCAAGGCCCCCTCCCCTTCAAGCAACCCTCTCTTCGGGTATTCTGTGCAGACTGGAGAGTTAGAGTTGATAGGGATGCCAAGGATTCGCTTCGTACACGCCGCAGACTTGCACTTAGACAGTCCACTCCTCGGCCTGCGAAGCGAAGCACCCGAACTTGTCAGTGAAACGCTGCACCGTGCAACCTTTGCCGCCTACGAGAACATCGTAGGTCTGTGCATTCGGGAGCAAGTCGACGCGCTGCTGATAGCGGGCGATATCTATGACGGAGCCGACCGCAGCCTGCGTGCACAATTGAGATTCGCCGCGGGGCTGCGGCAACTGGACGCGGCCGGGATCCGTTCCTTCATCTGCCACGGAAACCACGACCCGCTAGATGGTTGGGAGGCACAGTTGGCACTACCGACTGGGTGCGTTCGCTTCGGCTCGGAGATGACAGCTGCGCCCGTATTTCCTGAGGATCCGGAACGAGCGATGGTGTACGGGATCAGCTTCCCTCGGCGAGAGGTGCGCCAAGACCTTTCGCCGGCCTTTCGCGGGGCCAAACGGGGCGACGGCCTTAACATTGGATTGCTACACGCAAACGTCGGCGGAAACCCCAACCACGATTCCTACTCGCCCTGCTCCGTTGACGACCTGGCAGGCGCCGACATCGACTATTGGGCATTGGGCCATGTCCACACCCGGCAGGTGCTAAGGCAAACGAATCCGGCCATCGTCTACCCCGGGAACCCTCAGGGTCGTCACGCCAACGAGCGAGGTGCGCACGGTGTATACCTGGTGGAGATGGACCAAGACCGAGTGACACGGCTGGAATTCCGTGCTATGGACGTCGTCCGCTGGGACACCCGAGAATCAGATATCACTGGGTTGGACACCGAGCATCAGGTATTGGACGCTATCGACGAGTTGACCAATGCCGCGATTCAAGCGGCCGCGGGTCACTCAGTAGTTCTCCGGCTAAGACTGACAGGTCGGGGACCAATGCACCGCTTCCTCTGCCAGCCGGAGAACGTGAACGCCATCATTGAGCAGCTCAACGAACATCACGCAAATGTGGAACCCTGGCTGTGGTGTGAGCGGCTTCAAGTAAGTACGGCATCGTCGGTAGACCGGGAACTGGTGACCCGGCAAGAAGACTTCACCGGCGACCTCGTTCGGCTTGCAAGCGAAATGCAGGCAAGCCCTAGCGCCTTGGCTGAGCTACGGGAGATGCTGCGGGAGTTGTATCTCAGGTCAAACGCCAGTTCGTACCTGAGGGAGCTATTGCCGTCGGACGGCGAACTCCGGAACCTGCTTGCTGCCGCTGAGGACGAATGTCTCGCTGCTTTGGTGGAAGACGAGGACGAGGCATGAGACTGCAAGAGCTGCATATGGATGGATTTGGCCACTTCCACCAAAGCACCATTGGGCCGATGCACGGCTCGGTCACAGTCCTCTACGGTCCGAACGAGGCCGGCAAGAGCACCCTCTTGGCCTTCATTCGGGCGATTCTCTTCGGCTTCCCAACCAGGTTCAACAGCCATTTCCCACCACTCACTGGGGGACGCCACGGCGGCCGGATCACACTATCCGACGACGTCAATGGGTCATACGTGATTGAGCGGTACTCCGGCGCGCGTGGCGGTTTGCAGGTCACTGCCCCAACTGGTCCCGCGGCTAATGCCGAGACTTTATTGCGCCAGCTGGTTGGCCCCGCCACACCCGAATTCTTCAAGACCGTTTTCACCTTTAGTCTTGATGAACTTAATGAGGCGGCCTCACTGCAGGGCTCCAGCATTTATAGCGCCGGCCAGGGTGTGCCCGGAATGGCCCGACTTGAGAAGTCACTTAACGAGCGGAAAGGCAGCATCTACAAACGCAGGGGCAGCCTTCAGGCTTTGCCGAAGCTGCTTAACGCACTGAGGGACGTAGACCGGCAACTGAAGGCGGTCGAGGGAAACGCGGACCGTTACGGAAAACTCAACGCTCGCAAGCTTGAGATAGGCCAAGAACTCGAATCCGCCGAAGCCAAGCTCCTGCGGCTAAACTCTCGCCGGTCCGAAATCGACAAGCTTCTCGACGGCTGGGAGAGTTGGGTCGCGCTAACCAATTGCGAATCTCGGCTCAGCGGCATGCCTCGATTCGAGCACTTTCCGGAAAACTCCATTACGCGCCTCGACAGCTTTGAGGACCACGCGAGGCAAGCAAGGAAAGACCTCGAAGAAGCGCGCAGTCAGCTCCAGCAAGCAAAGGAATCCGCCTCAGTCGTCATTCACGACGAAGCCCTGATAGACGATGCGGGGACTGTCGAAGGTATCCGCCGCGCCCGAAGCAGTTTCGATAGCTCTGTCCGAGACTTACCGGAGCGGAAGTCGGAGCTACGGAGGCTCGAAGCCGACCTATCGGAAGGGCTGGCAGAACTCGGCCATGGGTGGGACGAAGGGGACGTGGTGGCCCTCGACACGTCGATGGTCGTCCGAAGTCAGGCCGACCGCTTGAAACAGCAGATAGCTGAGCGTCGCGAACGATTTCAACAAGCGAGAGGCGTGCTAGACCAAGAGCGGCGAGTGCTGCAGAGCCACCAAGCGGAAGTGCAACAAGCGCGAGAGGACATGCCCCCAGAACCCCCTCCGCTTGACTCTGCCACGCTGACGGAGCGCAGCAATACTTTGCGTGCAGCCAGGGGGCAATTCGACGAATATGAGAGGGAGCGACAGAACCACGAGAATCTGCTGCGCCAGCTCAACGCGCTGACGAGCAGTCGAGAACTAGCTGCTCAGGCCGCCAAAAGTCCCAATTTGCTCTTGCTTATTCTGCTGGGCCTGATCGGTGCCGCCCTAATCGTAGTCGCGGTGTTACTAGGTGACAGTGCTTTACCCCTGGGCATCGCCAGCGGGTTGGCTCTGCTGACCACAGTGGCCATCCTTTACCTTTCGGCAAAAGCGTCCCTAGCCGCTATCCCGGCACCCATGACTACTGAGCTCGAGCGACAAACTAGCGACGCTGAAGCGGCTGCAGAGAAACGCCTGCAATCGCTGATGCAGTTGACAGCTACTCTGGGCCACACAGATCAGCCCAACACTGCCGTGCTGGAGTTGGTAGAGGTGGATCTGGAATCGGCGCGAACCGCGCTGAACACATGGACGGGAGTAAAGGCGCGGGTTGAAGAGACATCCCGGCGGGAGAAGTCGCAAGAGCTGCTGGTCGAAGCCGCGATCAAGGAGTACGAAGCTGCCAAGGTATCCGCACTGGAAGCTCAACGAGAGTGGCAGCAATGGCTGCGAGAGCGCAACTTAGACGAATCATTGACGGCAGACACGATGACAAGCTTTCTGGCCCGCATTGACGCGACCCGTGTCTCACTGAACGAAGCCCGTCGGATGCGCGAACGGGTGGCGGCCATTGAGCGCGACATCGCCGAGTTCTGCAATCAGGTGGAATCGTTGGTCATGACGCACAGCCTGCAACTGAATCCGGATGACCAGCGGCAGCTGGCAGCCGTGGCCGACGAACTCATTCAAAGGCTAGACGGCGCTCTAGAACTGCGTTCCCGGCGGGAGCAGGCCAAAGAGTCGGCAGAAGATTACCGGCGTCAAGTGGAACGGCAGGAGAAGCGTTTGCAAGCGGTGGAGCAGGAGCTCTCAACTCTATTGGTGTCAGGCGGCACGGTCGACCCCGAGGAGTTTCGCCGCCGAGCGCGACAGCACCTGGAACGACTGCAGCTAGAACGGCAGCGGGACGAGCACCTACGTAGCTTGGAGCGTCTCAGCGGCCCCAACGAAAGGTTGGCCGCCTTCCGAGAGTCCCTGGAAGGATCTGACCCGAGTCAGCTCAGCGGGGACTCTGATCGGTTGTCAGAGCAGCGAGCGGATATAGACGACCGGTGCAACGCGTTACGGGAAGAACGGGGTGGCATCGACAACGCGCTGATGCAACTGACCGGCGAAGAGGAATCATCGGCTCTACGCATTCGCCGTAGCACCCTGCTGGAGCAGATGCATGAGTATGCGCGCGAGTGGTCCCAGCTCACTATTGCCGAGACGCTTCTTGAAAAGACAAGGCAGAAGTTCGAACAGGAACGCCAGCCAAGCGTTATCCGTCACGCTCAGGAGTTCTTTTCGAGTGTCACCGGTCAGCGATATAAGCGTCTCTTTGCGCCCATTGGGGAGCAAACGATCGTGGTGACCGACTCCCAGGGCGGGAACAAGCATCCACAACAGTTGAGCCGGGGAACTAGAGAACAGCTATATCTTGCTTTGCGCTTCGGCCTGATTCAGGAGTTTGGTGAGCACGCTCAAGGGCTTCCGGTCGTGGTCGATGAGGCGCTCGTCAACTTTGACCCAGAGCGATCCCGGATGACCGTCCAGGCATTCGCAGAGCTATCGAAGACAAATCAGATTCTAGTCTTCACCTGCCAACCTGCCACCGCAGATATGTTCCGCGAACTAGTCCGAGCCCAGGTGGTGTGCATTAGTCAGAAGACTGCCTAGCTCTTCTTTTCGTGAGCCTAGATGGTAGATAAGAGCCGAAACTCTACGGTTGGGTGAAGCGGAACACCCAGTTGAGGGAGTACTTCAATGGCCCAAGGTCGGTGCCAAACTGCGGAGAGCTGGAGGTTCGCGGTTGACACTGTGCCGAAGCAGCGCTAGTCCGCAGCGACCAAGAATGGAGTCTTTCCAGGGCTACCCCAATCGGATAATTGGTGATTGCCCTGCTACTTGACCGATCGGTCTGCCAGCAGGGCGCATCGCCCTTGGAAGGCTCTGTGCCCCTTCTCATCCTCTCGCTCCACCTGAAAGCACTTCCTGAAGACCCGGCGCCGCCGGAGCCCTCACAGCCTGGTGCGATGCCTCAATCGGCTCCGTTAAGCCACCAAATGTGGTCTGCATTGGCCCTCCGCGAGTCCAAGAGTTCGCCGCGTCGCAGCCCGCGAGCAGCCCGAGCACTAGCAGAGGATTGACCGGCTGTGACTCGTTGGTCTTGAAGAGACACCGGATTACGGCCGGTTGAGCACAGCAACGGCATGTTTCGGGATGCGTGGCAGTTCGACACGGGCGGCCGCGCTGAGCGGCACCAACTGCCAATTGACCGCTTGCGCCAAGATCTCTGCCACCGAGACTGCGGATAGGTGACAGGACTCCCGAAGCGGCGTGGACGGGCGCTCGTTGGCTGGCTCCGGTGGTATAACCGGCGGCGTCCTCACGGCTCGCTGGACGGCCTCCCGCCCGTCAGCCGTGTCTCACACCTTGTATGTTTCCGGCGCCTTGGATGGTCCAAGGTCACAGTGAACGGGCCGGGACAGACCGATCACACCTTGGTCGTCGGAGACCGCCACAGCGCAGGGTCGTCCCGGCCCGCACGCTGGCCCAGAGCCCGAACAGTTGCCGGGGCCGTGAGCACGAGCCCGCATCGGCAAGGCAAGGCGCATGGCCAGGGTTGCCGGAGGGTACCCAATGACGACACCAGCGGACGTGACGGTGGGGGTCGATGTGGCGAAGACCCGGTTGGACGTGGCCGTGCAGCCCACGGGGACGACCTGGACGGTCCCGCGCTCACGCGGCGGCCTGCGGCGGTTGCAGGGGCAGCTCGAGGCGCCGCGGCCGACCCGCATCGGGCTGGAAGCCAGCGGTGGCGACGAGCGGGCCGTGGTCGCCGCCCTGAGCGCCGCTGGCCTGCCGGTCGTGGTCGTCAATCCGCGCCAGACTCGCGACTTCGCCCGCGCGAATGGCATCCTGGCCACGACCGACCGGCTAGACGCGCGCGTGCTGGCCCGCTTCGCGGCCGCGGTCCGGCCTCCGCTGCGCCCCCAACCCAGCGCCGCCGTCCAGGACCTCCGGATCCTCAGCCGCTGCTGGCGCCAACTGGTCGCGGACCGCGCGGCCGAGCGGCAGCGGCGCCGCCACGACCGTGCCCACCTGGACCTGGGCTTCGACCCCCTGGCCGCCGCGCTGACCGCGGCCCTCGCGCAGGTGGACCGCCAGTTGGCGGCCCTGGTGCAGGCGGAACCCGCGCTGCGCACCCGCGCCGCCTGGTTGCAGAGCATCCCCGGGATCGGCCCCGTGGCCGCTGCCACCTTGCTGGCCGAAGTGCCCGAACTCGGGACCTGCTCCCGCCAGCAGGTCGCCGCCCTGGTCGGGGTCGCGCCCTTCAACCGCGACAGCGGCGCCTGGCGCGGGCGCCGGAGTTGCTGGGGCGGGCGCGCCCAGGTCCGCGCCGCGCTCTCCATGGCCGCCCTGACGGCCACCCGCGTCAACCCCACGCTGCGCGCCTGCTACCAGCGCCTCATCGCGGCCGGCAAGCCGCCCAAGGTGGCCCTCGTCGCCTGCATGCGCAAGCTTCTCGTCCTCTGCAATGCCCTGTGCAAACAGCAGGCCATGTGGGATCCGACCATGGGCTAACCCTTGACGCCCCAACACAGTTGCTCTGTGGTCAGTACATCTAGCCGACCACCAACCCGCCCATTGGGATCCCTGATAGTCTCCCAGCATCAGAGAAGCCAGGCTCCTCGTCACCGAGATTGTGGAGACCAGTGTCTAGCAGCAACAAGCACCCGCGAATCTTCGTCGGGTTTCCCTACTCTGAGCCATATCTGTCCCTATACGGAACGAAAGTGGCGTCCGCTATCCGAGAGTGCGGATGGGACCCAACAATGCCGCTGGGGGCAGTACCGCAGGGCATCCTCCTCGACCGCATCGCCGAATTGATCAGCGGGTCCGAACGGGCGGTGTTTGAAGTCGGAACTTGGAACGGAAATGTGTGCTTCGAGCTCGGAGTCGGCGTCGCGACCCGGCATCCCATCGCCGTGATGACGGACAGAGACCCTGCAGAATTGCCCGGCATTCTGTGCTCGCCCTGGCTGCACCACTACGACAGTGGCGACGCCTGCGTTGCTGCATTGACCGGTTTCGTGGGCCTAGAGAACCTCATTCCAATTGCCCCGTTGCCTCCGGTACCCGGCGACCCAGAGTTGGTCGTGGTGGTCGGCAGGGGTGAGCGCGCACGTACCTTGCAGGACGCACTCGAGGCGTCCGGTCATTCCATCGTCTGCCGCCCGCCAAGCACTATCCGATCGCTCGCAGAAGCGACGCAGCTTGCTGAATCTTGTGGCGCGCTGGTCGTAGTTCGACCACTCGCAGGCAAGTGGGATGAGGATGACGCGACCGCGGCGCTTGCCACGCTTGGTGTGGCTTATGGTTCGCACCGGCTCGTGATCATAGGCGCTGGACACGGGGAGCAAGTTCCAAGTGACTGCACACCGCTGGTTGTCCGCGGCGCAGATGACACAGACCTTGCAGCCAGCGTCATTCAGCTAATCGATCAACCTGTGCAGCGGCTACCGCCTAGCGGGACGGTTCGCCCGGGCATTGAGGCAGCGTTGCCGCGAACTCTCTGCTCCCCAGTCGCGGATGAACTTCGCCTTCGTGGTCGCGCACTCCTGCTGGCGGAGCCCGGCTACGGCAAGACTACGGTCTTGCACCAAGTGGCAGACAGGCTCTGCTACCCCGCCGCTTGGGTGAGAATTGAGCCCAACTGGACGGTCGCTGAGCTTATTGAGCGCATCGTCGCGGCGGTAGGTCAACACATTCCCCAGTTCGGATGGCAGGCATGGGCCACCGTGCAGCGATCGCAGCAGGCCGCACAACAGTCCGACAACAGATTGGCACCTCCACCGGCTCCTCACCCGACCCAACTTGCCGAGCTTCTCGTCGCGCGCGATGGGCCCAGCGCCGCCACTCCACCGGTGCTACTGGTTATTGACGACATCCATCACTCAACTGCCGATGGTGCCCAACTCCTTGCACATCTTGCGCAGCACGTGGCACCGCAGCTGCGGCTAATCCTCGCGGGACGGGACGCTCCGCCTGAGATGCGGTCGGCGGAGGCGGAGGGTCGCCTCGCGTGTTGGACAGCTGAGGAGTTGCAGTTCTCGCGCAGCGAGACAAGCACCTACCTTCGGCAGTCGATTCCTGACCTGGACGATGAGCGAGCGACCCTGATTCACGAGTGCTCGGAGGGATGGCCCGCAGCCTTAGCAGTGATCCGGGCCTGGCTAGCAGCCAACAAGGATGCAACGGTGGAGACGCTCGTTGCGATGACTCGTGGGGATCGGCACCGGATCTACCAATTGTTTGCAGCCAGCTACTTCACCCAGCTTCCGAAGCGCACACAAAACGATCTGTTTGTGTTTTCGCTACCTCCCCGATTGGACGCCTCAGTTGCGCAGCACCTGCTTGGGCCGAGCGGAGGCGTTCGTCTGCGAGAGCTAGTTCAAGGGCCGTACTTTCTTACGGAGGCCGAGACCGGTGTCTTCCACCTGCACACACTCTTTCGTGAGTTCCTTAGCCAGCGCTGGATTGACCAACGTGGGCAGGCTTCACTGCAGGCCGCCAAATCGGCGTTGGCTAGGTGGTATCAGGACCAGGATGATCCGGTCTCCGCCTACCAGATCGCTTGCGAAGGGAATGACTGGACTACGGCCATCGACGCTATCCGGCCATTTGTTCGACTGTTTGCCGCTCAGGGTGATTTCGGATTCCTGAAGGAACTCCTTGGTCCCATGCCGCCGGCGCAGATTCGCAACAGTCGTCCTCTCTGGGAGTCATGGGTACGGGCGCTGGTCGCTACCGGATCTACCGAAGCGCTTGTCGAAGCACGCGCGCTGGCAGCTGCGGAGGCACCGTCAGCTGCAGATCAGGCCCTCGCCGACTTGCTGCTTGCCGAAACCGAGCACAACCTCGGAAACATCGATGATGCAGCATTGGCTCGGATCTGCGACGGCATTGCAAAGCAGTTGATCGGTCAAGACAGCTTAATGAGCCTCAGCGCACGACTCCTCTCGCTCGATTCGCGAATCGTTCGGAGCATCGAACCCGAAGCGTGGCCGCAACTCCTTGCCGAAGCGCGTGACCTCATTTCTGCCGCCGAAGCAGCTAACGCGCTTGAGTTGACCGCTGGCGCATCTTCGTCAGCGGCAGACCTTGCCGCCCGGATTGCAGAGACCGAGTTTCGGTCAGAAACATCGCAACTCAAAATAACCGAGAGTTACGGAGTCGAGCTGCCATCGGAATCCCGAGCGGAGCGCGCTCGGTATTTCATTGCAAAGTTCCGCGAGGTATTTGATCTCTATGAAAAGGCCTTTGAGCTGGCGAAGGCAGCTAAGTCGCCGCTTGCGATAGCCCGGGTGCAGATAGCGTTTGCACGATTCCTTGTTCTGCACACGGGGCTTGCTTTCTTCCGTTCAGGTGGCGACGACGACTCGATAGGCACGCAAGCTGAGACCGCCCTGCATCTCGCACTAAGCGCGGCTGAGACGTACTCGGACTTCGGGATCCCTCGCGCTGTAGTGATCGCGCTGAACGCAGCAGCGGAGGCCGCTTCCGTACTCGACGATCGGGCGCGCGTCGAAGAATTGACTCAAGAGGCGTCAAGAGTCGCTAGTCAGTACGGCTACACCGACTTAGGTGACACCGCGACGCGTATTGCCGGGGGTCCGACCCTACGAGACCGATATCGCAGAGCTCGGACTCGATCGCGGTTTGGCCGCCAGAGCACAACTCAATTGAATGAATTTGTCGAGCAGCTAATTCGAATGTCCGGCGTCACGCCGTCCGATGCTCAGCGAGCGCGACCACTTCTCCGGCTCGAGGTGGCGGACTTGGCAACGCTCGAGGTCAAGCATGAGGAGGTCTGCCAATACCTGACGCTGCTGAGAAATCTCTCGGGACCACGAATTGGGCCGTTCTTTGCGGAGCTATGCTGGAGCCTGACCTGTCGCATGCGCGGCATATCGTCGGTTTCGCGTTGTGGCCGTGCCGATCCACTCCTCCGGCAATTCACTCAGGAGATTTGCCTAAGCTGCGAGTTTCGATCTCCAGGCCAGGCAGACAGCGATATGCAAACTGACGAGCAGATCTATGCACCGTTGTTGGAGCGGCTAGCCTCGAGGCTGCAGCAAACAGCCGACAACTAGGGCGCGTTCTTCCCAAGACCGAAATGCGAGTAGCGCCGCAGCTTCAGCCCGTAGCGCCGCAGCTCCGCCGTCCCGCGATCAACTTCCAGATAGATCCAGCGGCGTCCGCCATCCACCTCAATCTCCGCGATGGCGTCGGGATGCACCGTCCGCCAGCTCCGCCCTACTTGGTACCGCACCCGCGCGTGCGGGTCGGCCGTCCACTCGCGGAGGGTGGCTGCCGGATGGGCCCGACAGGCTTGCCGGATCGCCAGCAGGCAGCTGTTGACCGCCAGTTGGTGATTCACGTAGCGCGCCTCCAGAGCCTCGGGACCGGCCACCGTCGGGATGTCGGCCAGCGGGATCCCGGCCAACGTCGCGAGCACGTCGGCACCCTCGGCGGAGAGACCATAGACGTAGCCGCTGCGGCCGCCGCCGGCGCCGCCATGCAGGGGCTCGGCCCGCACCACCCAATCCTTGCGATGCAACCGCTGCAGGCAGATCTCGTAGGTGCGCCGCGTGGCGGTCTCAAAGGCCAAGGCCCGGACCTGGGCGGCCGTCAGCAGCCGATGGGTGTAGAGCAGGCGCAGCACCTGGAGCTGCCGGGATCCGACGCGGACCCGCATCACGAGGTCGGGAACCGCCAGGGGCACCGGGCATGGCGCAGTCGCCGGAGCTGCGGGGGCTTGGACCGCACGGGAATCGACAACCTGCGGATCGGTGATACCAGGGGGCGTGGGCATGGCGCAGTCGCCGGAGCTGCCAGGGCTCGGACCCCACGGGAATTCGCAGGTCGAGGATTGGGGATGCCAGGGGTTGTGGGCATGGTGCAGTCGCTGGAGCTGCGAGGGCTTGGACCCCATGGGAAATCGGAGCTTGAGGCTTGGTGATGCCAGGGGTTGTGGGCATGGGGCAGTCGCTGGAACTGCGGGGGCTTGGATCGGCCAAGAACCCGTACCCCCAGGACGAGGATCGAAGAGGACGAGGAGTGGGGGTACGGGTTAACAGTTCCGCGAAGCGAAAGGTCAACAATGCTTGGCGTATGCGAAACATTGGGCCTCTTTCATCAGGTTTGGCCGGACGCCGATGCACGGGCCAGACGTTCGCGTCGAGCGCTTTTGCCACTCGAAACGCCTTTCGAGCCCGCTTTCGAGCCACCTCTCGCAACGTCATCCGAAGGCTCATCCGAATGGGCGGGCCATCGCGTGCGCGGGTCAGGCGCCCGGTCGCGGGTCAGGATCCAAGCCACTCAAAGGCTCGGCCGCGTTCACCTGGACGCCGGTCTCGGTCGATGGCTCGGGCGGCTTTGCGGGCTCGCGCGTCACCTCCTCGGCATCCTGCTTCTGTTCCTCCGTTAGCCCGCCGTAGCGCTCCGCCACCAGTCCCTCGATCTGCGCCTGCGGCTTGCCGCCCCACTCCCGGCACCGGGCTCGCACCTGTTGCCGGCCTATCAGCCCATAGTCATTCTGACCGTGGCCAGCGCCGTCCACCGCCTACCAGACGCCGTCGCCAGCCTTTTGCTCCCTCAGTGGATCGCGCCATATGTTCTGTCGGATTGGGTCCTCACTGAAGGTCGGCTCCCAGACCGGTCCCAGTGGATCGGCCAGGAAGGCCGGCGCCCAGGCCACCGCGACCCGCAATGCCTGGCTCACCGCCCGGCTATCCAGGTGGTAGAGCCCACGGATACCGACCTCCGCCGCGTCGACGAGCCGGGGCACCCGGGACTGCCGGCTCGTCACGATGCGCAGTTCGGGAAACACCGGGAACTCCGAGCGCCAGGTGCCAGAGTCCCAGAAGCGGGCGTAGCGGCTCGCCTTGGTCCGGTAGCGGCGCAACTCGTTCGTGCCGCGGTCGATCTCGAAGAAGAGCCAGTGATCGCCTATCGGGCTGCGCACCTGCGCCAGGCCGTCGGGGTGGATCACCTGCCAACGCCCAGCCAACTGGTACCGCATCCGCAGATGCGGGTCGGAGTTCCAGCGCTCAAGGCTGTGGCCATCGGCGGCCTCCAGGGCTCGCCACAGGGCAATGAAGCAGCGGTTGACATCCAACTGATGCCTCACCCGCTCGGGCGTGAGCGTCTCGGGATCCCGCACGTAGGGGATCTGCTTGCGAGGCGCGTCGTCGATCGCCTCCAGCACGTCGGCACCCTTTGCGGAGAGGCCGTAGACGTAGCCGCTGCTGCCCCCGCCCAGGCCTCCGCGCGACGGTTGCACACGAACAAGGAGGCCCTGGTGGTACAGCATGGTCAGGCAGCGCTGGCAGGACCGCAGGCTGACCGGGTGGAAGATCACTTGGTGGACCTGCGCGGCGTCCATGAAGCGGTGCGCGCGCAGCAGGCGCAGGACCTGGGCCTGGCGGGGGGCCCACCACGTCATAGTGATGACAAAGGAGGAATCACTATAAGAGGTCCACGAGACGACACCGGCACTTTTGTCGAAAAATGTGGGGACGTGTCGTTACGCTCCAGGTTCCAGGCGCTGAGGAATGTCGGTATAGCGAGACGACGGTATAGGGCCGCGAGACGATAGACATGACGACATAGATGGCGACGGTCGAGGGACACCCAGCCTCCGTCCGATGCCACCGGCCGCGAGATCAAAACTCGCTGCTTAGGGCCGGCCAGACGCTCGTCAGGGCAAACGCTTTCTAGTGAATCCGGCCCAGCGTCGCCAGCCGCCACAACCGCCGGGGACATCGAGTGGCCTGTTCGCTCAGTGCAGGACAATCATGTCCGGATCCTCAGCCTGCCGAAATCCAGGATTCTGTAAGCGCGCTCGACGAATCGGCTGCTGCAGCGCGGTTTGACCGGGTGCTTGGGTCGTCAGCCGAGGGCTAGGTTCGACGCCGGGGTCCAGAGCATCAACACACGCCAGCTTCTATGCGATCAGGTGCCGTCAACGAGCCATCGCCTGGAATTCACCCCGTCGACGATGTGTTGAGAGTCGTCTCCAGGTCTCGGCGCATCAGCCGTCCGCCAGCGAGTACCCTTTTCTATCCCTTCAGGCTCAGCAGGAGCGTCAACTTGGCCGCGCTTGAGGACCTCCAGCCGTCGGCCAGCATCCGCGGCATCGCGCCTGACGGGCTGGTAACGGTCGTCAACGTCCAGTGGTACGGCTCCGACGCCGTCGAGCTCACCTACAAGGACGCCGCCGGGCGCATCGCCAACGAGCTTCTCTTCCGACACGATGAGCCGCGCCTTGAAGTAGTCGAGGCCGGTCGCCCTTGGAGCTTCGACGGTGACGGCGCGCTCTTTCGACTCGTCTCCGAGGCGCAGCGCATCAGACTCGCGCACCTGTTCGACCCGGTGCTCGCCGTCCACACCTCCCTCGTCGAACCGCTACCCCACCAGATCACCGCGGTCTACGAGGCCATGTTGCCCCGGCAGCCGCTCCGCTTCCTGCTGGCTGACGATCCCGGCGCCGGCAAGACCATCATGGCCGGATTGCTCATCAAGGAGCTCATCGCGCGAGGCGACCTGAAGCGCTGCCTCATCGTCTGCCCCGGCAGCTTGGTCGAGCAGTGGCAGGACGAGTTGTCGCGCAAGTTCCAGCTCCCGTTCGAGATCGTCACGAACGACAAGCTGGAGGCCGCGCGTTCCGGCAACTGGTTCCTGGAAAACGACCTCGCGATTGCCCGCCTCGACAAGCTGGCGCGCGACGAGGACGTGCAAGCCAAGCTCCGCGCGCCGGACAGTCGCTGGGACCTCGTCGTATGTGACGAGGCCCACAAGCTCTCCGCCACCTTCTTCGGCGGAGAGGTTCGCTACACCAAGCGCCACCGGCTCGGCCAGCTGCTATCGGGACTCACGCGCCACTTCTTGCTGATGACCGCCACCCCACATAACGGCAAGGAAGCGGACTTTCAGCTCTTTCTGGCCCTCCTCGACGGCGATCGCTTCGAAGGACGCTTCCGCGACGGCGTCCACCAGGTCGACGTGTCCGACCTTATGCGCCGAATGGTGAAGGAGAAGCTCCTCAAGTTCGACGGGCGTCCCCTGTTCCCGGAGCGCATCGCCTACACCGTCCCCTACAAGCTGACTGCCGCCGAAGCCCGCCTGTACCGCGCGGTCACCGACTATGTCCGGGAGGAGTTCAATCGGGCCGAGGCGCTCCAGAATGACCGGCGCGCCGGAACGATCGGCTTCGCCCTGACCATCCTGCAGCGCCGCCTCGCCTCTTCCCCCGAGGCCATCTACCAGTCGCTGCGGCGTCGGCGCGAACGCCTGGAAAATCGGCTGCGCGAGGTCAAGCTGATGCAACGCGGTGCGGCGCCGCTCGACCACGGCATGCCGCTGCTCGATGCCGACGACCTCGAGGACCTCGACGACGCTCCAGAGGACGAGGTCGAGGCCATCGGCGAGGAGATCCTCGACCAGGCGACCGCGGCGCGCACGGTCACGGAGCTAGAGGCGGAGATCGGCATCCTCCAGCGCCTCCAGGCCCTCGCCACCGAGGCCAGACGCACCGGCGACACCAAGTGGCATGAACTCGCCGCGGTCCTGAAGGACGTATTGACCGTCGACGGGGTCGCGCCGAGGGCCGCAGAGCCCAAGGTGCCTTACGGCGCCGGCCAGATCGACCCACCCAAACCATCGCCTCACCAGAAGATCGTGATCTTCACCGAGCACCGCGACACCCTGAACTACCTCTACGACAACATCGCCAACCGGCTGCTCGGTCGGAGCGACGCGGTGGCCGTCATCCACGGTGGCTTGGGGCGCGAGGAGCGCCGCAAGGCCCAGGAGCGCTTCCTCCACGACATCACGGTCCAGGTCTTGCTGGCCACCGACGCCGCCAGCGAGGGCATCAACCTCCAACGCGCCCACCTCATGGTCAACTACGACCTGCCGTGGAACCCCAACCGGCTGGAGCAACGCTTCGGACGCATCCACCGCATCGGCCAAACCGAGGTCTGCCACCTATGGAACCTGGTCGCCGAAGAGACCCGCGAGGGCGATGTCTATCGCAAGCTGCTGGAGAAGATCGAGGAAGCGCGCAGGGCGCTGGGCGGGCAGGTATTCGACGTGCTCGGCAAGCTGCAGTTCGAGGGGAAGCCGTTACGCGATCTGCTGATCCAGGCCATCCGCTACGGCGAGCAGCCCGAGGTCCGCGCCCGGCTGACCCAGGCCATCGATGAGGCGGTCGATCGCCCGAGCCTCGAAGAGCTGATGGACGAGCGCGCCTTGGCTACGGAGCTCATGGACACCAGCCGCGTGGCGACGGTGCGCGAGGATATGGAGCGTGCGCAGGCCCGACGGCTCCAGCCTCACTACATCGAAGAGTTTTTCCGAGAGGCCTTCAAGTTGCTTGGCGGAACCCTGCGGCAGCGCGAGCCGCGGCGCTACGAGATCCGGCACGTGCCCGCGCCGATCCGCCACCGCGACCGCATCATTGGCGTGGGCCAACCGGTGCTCCAACGCTACGAGCGCGTGGTCTTCGAGAAGGACCTCATTACGCCGCACGGGCAACCGCTCGCGGCCTTCATTTGCCCCGGCCACCCGCTGCTCGACGCGACCCTTGACCTGACCCTTGAGCGCCACCGCGACCTGCTCCGGCGCGGCGCCATCCTCGTCGACGACCGCGACCCGGGCACCGAGCCGCGGATGCTCTTCTACGCCGAGCATGCCATCCATGACGCCAGTCAGCTGCCTTCCGGTGAGCAACGCACGATCTCCAAGCGGATGCTCTACGTCGAGCTGGATGCTGAAGGCAACGCGCGCCACATGCAGTACGCGCCGTACCTCGACTATCGCCCGCTGCACGACGACGAGCCTGGCGTGGACAGCTTCTTGGCGCGGCCCGAGTGCGCGTGGATCACGCGGGAGATCGAGCAACGCGCGATGAATCACCTGATCGCTGAGGTCGTACCGAAACACGATGCTGAGGTTCGTGGTCGCCGCCTCGCTTGGATCGCCAAGACGCGCGTCGCGGTGCACGATCGGCTGGCCAAGGAGATCAACTACTGGGACCACCAGGCGTCGGTGCTGACGGATCAAGAGGCTGCTGGCAAGCCGAACGCCCGCCTCAACGCCCAGGAGGCACGGCGTCGCGCAAATGATCTGGACGAACGGCTTACGCGGCGCCTCGACGAGCTCGACCGCGAGGCGCAGATCTCGACGCGGCCGCCCGTGGTGCTCGGCGGGATGATGGTCGTACCGGCCGGCCTGATCGCGGCCATGACCGGCCGGACGCCGCCCGTCTTGCCGCCGGATCGGCAGGCTGTCGCCGCTGAGGCACGCCGTATCGTGATCGAGATCGAGCGCGGGCTCGGCTTCGATCCGGTCGACCGCGAGTTCGAGCAGTTGGGCTACGACATCGAGAGCCGCGACCCGCGCAGCGGACGGGGACTGCGCTTCATCGAGGTCAAGGGCCGCCGTGCGGACGCTGCTACGGTGACTGTCACCAAGAACGAGATCCTCTACTCGCTCAACCTGCCGGACAGTTTCATCCTGGCGCTGGTTGAGTTCCTTGAGGACGGCGATCACCGCGTGCGCTACTTGCGCCGCCCCTTCCGGCGCCAACCGGACTTCGGCGCCACCAGCGTGAACTACGACTTCGCCGAGCTCCTGGCCCGCGCCGAGGCACCATCGTGACGGCCGTGGCGCCGGGCGGGATCGCCAAGAAGAAGCTGATTGAGGTCGCCCTGCCGCTTGACGCCATCAACGAGGCATCCGTCTACGAGAAGAAGCCGGGTATAGGCGCTCATCCACGAGGCCTGCACCAATGGTGGGCGCGGCGGCCGCTTTCGGCGGCACGGGCAGTGATCTTCGCGCAGATAGTGGACGACCCATCCGCCAACCCGGATCTCTTCCCGACCGAGAAGGAACAGGAGCGGGAGCGGCAGCGCCTCTTCCGCATCATCGAAGACTTGGTGAAGTGGGAAAACACCACGAACGATGCTGTGCTCGAGCGTGCGCGTGCCGAGATTTGGCAGTCCTGGCGCCGCGCCTGCGCCGAGAACGCCGACCATCCACGCGCCAAAGAACTGTTCGACCGACACGTACTGCCGGCGTTCCACGATCCCTTCGCTGGCGGCGGTGCGCTCCCATTGGAGGCGCAGCGGCTGGGACTGGAGGCGCATGCCTCCGATTTGAACCCGGTCGCGGTGCTGATCAATAAGGCCATGATCGAGATCCCGCCGAAATTCGCGGGCCGACCGCCGGTGAACCCGCAGGCCCAGGGCGAGCAGCGGCTGATGCGCCAGACCTGGCGCGGCGCGCAGGGGCTTGCGGAGGACGTTCGTTACTACGGTCGGTGGATGCGGGACGAGGCCGAGAAGCGCATCGGCCATCTCTACCCCAAGGTGCGCGTTTCCAAGGAGATGGCGAGAGATCGTCCCGACTTGGCGCCCTACATTGGTCGCGACCTGACCGTCGTCGCTTGGCTCTGGGCCCGGACCGTGAGGAGCCCGAATCCCGCCTTTGCCGACCTGGACGTACCGCTGGTGTCCAACTTCGTCCTCTCGAAGAAGAAAGGCAGCGAGGCTTACGTCGAGCCGCTAGTCGAGGACCACGCATACAGGTTCAATGTCAAAGTCGGCACGCCACCAGAGTCTGCGAAGCGTGGCACAAAGTCCTCCGGAAGCGGAAGTAGCTTCATCTGTCTGATGTCTGGCTCGCCGATCACGTTCGAGTATGTGCGTTCAGAGGCCCAGGCTGGTCGAATGAGTTCTCGGTTGTTAGCAGTAGTTGCTGAGGGAGATCGGTGCCGGTTGTATTTCAAACCGACGTGCGAACAAGCTATGGCTGCATCGAGTGTCGTTCCCACGGGCACACCCGACACTGCGCTACCTGAACGAGCGCTTGGCTTCCGAGTACAGCAATACGGAATGACTAAGTGGCGAGATCTCTTCACCAACCGCCAATTGATCGCGCTCACTACCTTGTGCAACCTAGTCACGGAAGCCCGAGAACGTGTGATTCTGGGCGCTCGTTCTGCCTACTGGTCGGACGACGATGTGCCGCTCCAAGACGGCGGGAATGGCGCGACGGCTTACGCGGATGCCATCGGACTGTATCTCGCATTCGGTGTTGATCGGTGTGCAGATTTTTCGAACTCTTGCACCCGCTGGGTATCCAGCAACGAAAAGGCAATGAGTTTATACTCAAGGCAAACTATTTCTATGACATGGGATCACCCTGAGGCAGGGATTCTCAACGATGTAGTAGGGGGTATTGTTCGATCGATAGACTATATTAGCAAGTGCATTTGCACCTTATCTCACGGTAGTAACGGTCGATCATATTTGCAGAATGCTATGGCAAATAACCTGTCTGCCGAGAAGATCGTATCGACTGATCCGCCATATTACGACAACATCGCGTACGCAGATCTATCGGATTTCTTTTATGTGTGGCTGCGACGATCGCTCAGATCAATGTTTCCAGATTTCCTCGCCACGCTTACCGTTCCCAAGTCTGACGAGCTGGTGGCGACTCCCTTTCGGCACGGCACGAAGGAGAAGGCAGAGTCGTTCTTTCTGAACGGTATGACCCGCGCCATGCACAGCCTTGCTGGTCAGACCCATCCTGGCTTCCCTGTCACCATCTACTACGCGTTCAAGCAGTCCGAGCGCCGTAACAGAGGTGGAGTCGTCAGCACTGGCTGGGAGACCTTCTTGGAAGCGGTGCTGGACGCCGGCTTCGCCGTCAGCGGCACATGGCCAATGCGTACCGAGCAGGGCAATCGTCTACGAGGGATGGAGAGCAATGCACTCGCCTCTAGCATAGTTCTAGTCTGTCGACCCCGTTCCAACAAAGCCCCGACCGCAACCCGCCGCGAATTTCAGGAATCCCTCAATACCGAGTTCCCCCAAGCACTGGCCGCCCTGCAGCGCAGCAACATTGCGCCCGTGGATCTCGCTCAGGCCTCCATCGGCCCGGGAATGGCAATCTTCACCCGCTTCCAGAAAGTGCTTAACGCAGATGGCAGTACGATGTCCGTTGCGGATGCGCTGGCACTGATCAACGCCACCCTCGACGAGGTGCTCGCGGAGCAGGAGGGCGACTCCGACGCCGACAGTCGCTGGGCACTCGACTGGTTCGACCAGCACGGCTTCACCGAGGGCGAGTATGGTGTCGCCGAGACGCTGTGCAAGGCCAAGAACACCAGCGTCGATGGCTTGGTGCGAGCCGGCTTCGTCGAGTCGACGCGCGGCACCGTCCGGCTCTTAAAGCCGGTCGAATTCGATCCCGAGTGGGACCCGGCCTCTGATCGAAGGCTCACCGTTTGGGAGATGACGCACCACTTGATCCGCGCTCTGGCAGTGAGCGAGTTGGAAGCGGCCGATCTCGCCGCCGCGCTAGGAAGCAAAGCCGAGACTGCCCGCGACCTTGCCTACCGGCTCTACACGATCAGCGAGCGCAAGCGGCGCGCTGCGGACGCGCTTCAGTACAACAGCCTGGTGCAATCTTGGCCCGAAATCGCAAGGCTGGCGGAGGCGCAACCCAAGCCGCGACAGGCATCATTGCTCGGCGAGACCGGGAACAGACTATGAATTCCGAAGCCGTGATTTCGACCATGGTGGACCGCATTGTCGGACAGTTCCACCCGACTCGCGTCGTGCTCTTCGGCTCGCGGGCACGGGGAACCGCGAGCGATTGGAGCGACGTGGACCTGCTTGTCGTCATGCCGGACGGCACAGACAGACGGCAGACCGCGATCGAGATGCATGTCGCGCTCGGGGATCTTCCGGCCGCGAAGGACATCGTCGTGACGACGCCTGCCCACATCGCCCAGCGGGGCCATGTCATCGGGACGGTGCTGCGGCCAGCGCTGCGCGAGGGAACGGTGCTCTATGAGCGAGCCTGAAGCCCAAGCAGAGGCGCGCCGCTGGCTGCGCTATGCGCTGGACGACCTCGAAATCGCCGGGCAGATGGCGCGGGACGCTGCAAGGCCGCGCTACGTGTGCTGGTTCTCCCAGCAGGCAGCCGAGAAGGCGCTGAAAGCCGTTCTCGTGCTGGAGAGCATCGAATTCCCCTACATCCACGACCTGCAGCGCTTGCGCAATCTCTTCCCTGACGGTTGGCCCGAAGGAGCCGGGCCGGATGCGCTCGCGAGGCTCACTGCGTCGGGCTCGGAGTCCAGGTACCCGGGAGATTGGCCGGAGCCCACCTCCGAGGACGCCGCACGCGCCGAGGCCGACGCGCGGGCCGTCTACGATTCCATCGCCGTGGAGTTCGAGCGCCGCGGCGTAGCTGTGGAATAGAGACGCCGGAGGCGACAGCAGTGGCCATCACGAACCATGAGCGCGTCGGCAAGGCACTGGGACTGCTAAAGGCCGGTCTCGGCCCCTTCGTGCAACGCGAGTTCAACAACGAGTTTGGGCCGCGAGACTCCCTGGAGGGCGCCCGTGCGTACTTCGGCCACGGCAGCCGGCTGTCGACACACGGAAACCTGACCGAGTGGGACAGCGCCGCGCTGCTCAGTGTGATGGTCTATTCGTGGCGCGACGTCTTCCGGCAGACCTTGGGCCACACCGAGCGTTCGCTGGTCGGGGAGTTGCTGGACTGGCGCAACAAGTGGGCGCACCAGGAGCGCTTCTCCGGCGATGACGCCGAGCGCGCACTCGACTCCGCCGCGCGTCTCCTTACGGCCATTTCGGCGCCGCAGGCGAACGCGGTCGCGCAGATGCGTCGCGAACTGCGGCGGCTCGTGATCGATGAGCAGACACGCACGGAGCAGCGGAAGGCCGGCGGCTCGCTCATTGCGCCCGCCGCTGCCGAGGCCCTCCGTCCGTGGCGCGAGGTCGTCACGCCGCATGCCGACGTGGCCAGCGGGCACTTCCAACAGGCGGAGTTCGCCGCCGACCTTTGGCAGGTGCATCTCGGGGAGGGCGGTGACGAGTACCGCGATCCAATCGAATTCTTCCGCCGCACGTTCCTTACCGAGAGCCTCCAGCGCCTGCTCGTCGGCGGCGTCCAGCGCTTGACTGGACGGGGTGGCGACCCGGTCGTGCAGCTCCAGACCAATTTCGGCGGCGGCAAGACGCACTCGATGCTCGCGCTCTATCACCTGTTTTCGGGTGCGCGGCCAGACGAGCTCTCGGGCATCGACGCCATCATGGCGGAGGCCGGAGCGTCCGATCTGCCTGTCGTGCGCCGCGTGGTGTTGGTCGGCAATAAGATCTCACCCGGCAATCCGGTCACGAAGCCAGACGGCACGCAAGTGCACACGCTGTGGGGCGAACTCGCCTACCAACTCGGGGGCGCTGCGGCGTACGCGCGCCTAGCCGCTGACGACCAGAAGGCTACCAATCCGGGCGACACCCTGCGCGAGCTTTTCAACGACTACGGTCCCTTTCTCATCCTTATCGACGAGTGGGTCGCCTACGCGCGCCAACTCCACGACGCCCCGGACTTGCCTGGCGGTACCTTCGAGACGCAGTTCACCTTCGCCCAAGCGCTCACCGAGGCGGCGCGGGCCGCGGAGCGCTGCCTGCTGCTGATCTCGCTCCCCGCCTCGGATACCACCGGATCGCCCCACGCCCAGGCGGACGACGTGGAAGTAGGAGGTATCCGTGGGCGCGAGGCGCTAGACCGCCTGCGCAACGTGGTGGGCAGGGTGGAGTCGTCGTGGCGCCCGGCCAGCGCGGAGGAGGGGTTCGAGATCGTGCGCCGGCGGCTGTTCGAGCCGCTGGCGGCCGACAACTTCAAGCACCGCGACGTGACCGCCCGCGCGTTTGCCGAGCTGTATCAGTCGCAGCGGGGCGAGTTCCCGCCCGAATGCGGCACCGTCGATTACGAGCGGCGCATCCAGGCGGCCTATCCCATCCACCCGGAGATCTTCGACCGGCTCTACACCGACTGGTCGACCCTGGTGAAGTTTCAGCGCACGCGCGGCGTGCTGCGGCTGATGGCGTCCGTGATCCACAGCCTGTGGGAGAAAGGCGACCGCAACCCGCTAATCCTGCCTTCGATGGTCCCGATCGACGACGCCCGCGTGCAGTTCGAGCTGACGCGCTATCTCTCGGAGAACTGGGTGCCGATCATCGAGGGCGACGTGGACGGGCCAAACTCGCTGCCGCTGAGGATCGACGGCGAGATCACCAATCTCGGGAAGCTGCGCGCGACCTGTCGGGTCGCCCGCACGATCTATCTGGGCTCGGCACCCACCACCGGCGCCACGCACCGCGGCATCGAGGACCGGCGGGTCAAGCTTGGCTGTGTGATGCCGGGCGAGTCGCCCCAGGTCTTCGGCGACGCGATTCGCCGTCTCGCCGCGGGTGCCACGTTCCTCTACCAGGACGGCCCGCGCTATTGGTATTCGACCCAGCCGACGGTGACCAAGCTGGCGGAAGACCGCGCACTGCAGCTGGGACGCAATCCCGACGCGGTGCATGCTGAGTTGGCGCGGCGTCTTGAGGTCGACTTGGGCTTCAGGCCCCGCGACGCTGGGCGCCGGGGCGACTTTGCTCGGATTCACGTTATGCCGCGCGACGGCAGCGAGGTTCCGGACGAGCTGGACACACGGCTCGTGGTCCTGGACACCGATCATGCGTACACGCGCGGACAGGGACCCAATCAGGCCGAAGCAGCGGCGCAGGCGATCCTGGAGTCGCGCGGGAGCGCCCCGCGCCTCTACCGCAACACCCTGGTCTTCCTGGCGGCCGACAAGGTGCGCTTCCAGGACCTCGACGAGGCCATTCGCCGCTATCTGGCCTGGATGTCGATCCTCGGCGAAAAGGAGGAGTTGAATCTCGATCCTCACCAGGTTCGTCAGGCCGAGACGCAGCATGACTCCGCGGACGGCGCGGTGGCGGCGCGGCTGCCGGAGACCTATCAATGGGTCCTTGTCCCGACCCAAACAGACCCGCGGACGCCTATGCAGTGGCAGGCCTCCCGGCTTAGCGGCAGCGACGCCCTCACCGTTCGCGCAGCCCGCAAGCTCAGTGCGGACGACCTTCTGGTCACGAAGCTCGGTCCAACGATTGTCCGGCGAGCGCTCGACGAGATCCCGCTGTGGCGCGGCAACCACGTGCCCGTGCGCACGCTGGTGCAGGACTTTGCCCAGCAGCTCTATCTGCCGCGCCTGACCGGACCGGCCGTCTTAGCGGAGGCTCTTCGCTCCGGCGTCGGGTCCCTCACCTGGCAACTCGACACGTTCGCCTACGCCGAGTCTTTCGACGAGGGAACCGGGCGCTATCCGGGGCTACGCCGTGGGCAACTGGTCGACTTTGGGGCCGGCGACCCGGGCCTCATCGTCAAGCCCGATGTCGCGCAGCGCCAGCTTCAGGCCGAGGTTGCACCACCCAAGCCGGTCGTCGGCCCGGATGCCCCCCCTCGTCCCGGACCAGGTCCTGTCCCCGATCCGCCACCACTGCCCCCAGAGCCGGCGCCGCATCGCCGCTACCACGGCACCGCCTGCCTCGACCCCACCCGTGTCGGCCGCGACGCCAGCCAGATCGCCGAAGAGGTAGTGGCTCACCTCGTCGGCCTCGCCGGCGCCGAGGTCACTGTCACGATTGAAATCGATGCCGATCTCCCCGACGGCGCCTCCGAACAGGTCGTCCGCACCGTCACTGAGAACGGACGGACGCTGAAGTTTGCGCCGGGGTCGGGGTTCGAACATGACTGAAGCGGTATTAGTCATCCGTACAAAAATAGCTTACGAGGTATTACGTTCAACCAGCCTTCACGTTCTACACCTACCATGTTATAATAACCGCCACACACACCAGCCGACACATGTCGCCACTTCTCAACGATCCATCGGCACCGCGACAATCACACTCGAACCGCTTTACATCTACAATACGAACGCAGTATCACCGCCTTACCGCGAACGTCCCACAAGCTTCGAGCCGATGCCACCGAAACTGACCGACGACGCGTTGACCGGTTAGCACATCTACACTTTACATGTCACAAATGTACTAACACCGAGCCGACATGAGTCAAACCGAAGCTTAACCGAACCTGCCGGGTATGGTCCATCGCCCATCACCGACACACAGTGCTATCGACGCCGACAGCGATCCAACCAAGAATGCCGTCCTACATCAACCACAATGTTCATCACATCCTAAGATATTACGACCGAACCGTGCCACGCTCAAAAGCTCACCGAATCCATTCAAAAGCCGAACGCGCAACGACCGCACGGTCCCAATTGCCCGTGTTCACCGCCACATCTCAAGCCGATCACACGGCCGATGAACCTGTGCTAAAATACACCCCCACGCCGCAGATCACGACAATGCTGCCAGCTTCCCGAATTCCGCGCTTTCAAATAACTAGCGTCGGAGCACGCAATTTCCGAAGCATATCTAATGCAACGGCCGACTTAGAGCGATTAACCGTATTTGTTGGTCCTAATGCGTCTGGTAAGAGCAACGTTCTAGACATACTGCGATTTATTAAGGACGCTTTACGCTTCGATCTGGACGCAGCTATATCGATGCGCCATGGCATAGGCGCCATTCACCACGAACGAACTGAAGCGGCTACCAAAGACATAGACATCAGCATTTCCACGAGCCTTAACAGTTACTCGTGGACCAACCCAGTTATCATCGACTATGGCTTTAGCATTTCAACCGACCGCGATGTAGGTTATAGAGTCAATCATGAATTTGTCAAGATATGGCAATCCATCTCAGAGGAGCCAACGGTCGTATTCCGAATAGACAAAGGAAACCTAATACAGCCATCATCGCTACTTCCTACCACCAATCACCCTCGGCTGTTCGACGAGGCAGACGACACCGATTTTGATAGCAGAGATCTCGCATTACCTACTCTGCTACGAGTTAGTCGGGGCCAGCTAATGCATACCTCCGACAGTGAAGATACTGGTCGTATAGCGTATCAGGCGCTCAACCTTTTATATCGGAATTTAATGGAGATGCGCTTCTATCACATGTTTCCTAATACGATTAGAGAGCCGCAGAAATTAGCGACGACGCGATTATTGGATGAAAACGCTGGCAATCTAGCGTCCGTACTTCGAACTATGGAGAGACGAACGAGGCCTGATGTATCTCGAATGTCACGGCTCAAGGAATATCTGGCACGCTTAGTCCCGGGCATTTCCGACCTGGAAGTGACCTCGGCTGGGGGCTACTTGGTGGTCAGGCTGAAGCATGATTCGGTTCCGGGCAGCCCATGGATTGACCTGTCGTTGGAATCCGATGGGACAGTTCGGCTTCTCGGAATACTTACTGCCTTGAGCCAGGATCGTAACCCGCCGCTGATCGGTATAGAAGAGCCTGAGCTGACTGTTCATCCCGGTGCCCTATCGGCCTTGGCTGACGTACTGCATGAGGCTGCTCGAACCTCACAAATACTTGTCACCACCCATAGCCCGGATTTTATCGATTGCATCACACAGTCTCGGACATTGGAAAGTGTGCGAATCGTAGAGCTCGTTGGCGGCGTAACCAAAGTCGATCGTGTGCCCAGGGCTCAGGTGCAAGCCGTGCGGCAGCATCTCTTTTCTCCGGGCGAACTGCACCGAATGGGTGATCTCCAGCTCAACCAGTAGAGTATGAACTGTTACCTCAAGATAGCTGCAATAGTGGAGGGAGACGGTGATAGGCAGGCTCTTCCAGGACTTTTGAGAAGAATACTGCTAGAAGGCCTATGTCGATATGACATAGCAATCATGAAGCCTAAAGTCGCAAAGGGAAAGCCTGCGTTGCTCAAGAGACTAGAACAATTTGTGAGGTATGCGCTAATTGATGAGTGTCACTCTATCCTGGTCCTTGTGGATGCTGACGATGAATGTCCGTATGAGAAATCCACTTGTCTTGCAACCGAAGTTTCCAGGCTCAATCTCCGTGTTCCAGTAGCCATTGTCTACGCGAAGTCGGAATTCGAAACCTGGTTTGTATGTAATCTTCGCGATGGAGAAGGTGCGCGGATTCGGCAGAGGCTTGAAATTTCTGAGGCTGTCATCGCTCCGGATAATGTCGAGGCGATTACTGGTGCGAAGGAATGGCTCACCAAAAGGATGCCGCGTAACAGGGCGTACCAGGAGACGAGAGACCAGGAGGTTCTAGTCCACTATATCGACCTAACATTGACGAACGAACGGTCGCGATCGTTTCGTAGGCTATGCCACGCAGTCGAGGAACTCGTCGTTGCCATGGACAACTGTCTCGCTACAGTTACACCAGCGTCCGGGTAGCCCATTCTTTCACCCGCGAAATTCTCGCGTCATTTGGTATCAACTCGCTTCGCGCATGTCGCGCAGTGGAAATGCGTCGGGCACACTCACGGTGGTCATAGGTGCTCAGACGAAGTTCAACCGGATTGCAGCTGCGGTAGCATTCACTTCGACTTAATCATCTGGACAGGCGTACTCGTCATGCTAGTGGGTCACGAGGCCAAACGCACGCCGGCTAGATTTGGAGTCCCACGTCGGGTCCACTTCCTAAGATGCCGGACACCGGCGCCTCCGCTTCATCGGGGACAGCCACGCTCTCCTCGGTTCGTCCAGCCGTTGCTACCAGCGCCAGTTCACCACGCAGAGACGGTGGGCGGCGTTGAGCGTTGTCCCACTGGCCGACCCACCCAAAGTTGATCGTTCAGACTGGCGCGAATACGTCTCAAAGCACGGTTGATTGGTTGGTTCAGCTCAGCGAGCTAGGCCAGGCGCGTCGCGTCGCGGTCACCGGGAGGCCCTACCGCATCAGCACATTCACCACGCGCGCCTGTGCCGTATGAAGGTCGTGTGCTGGAACACGGCCCACTTGCCTAGGGCGTGGGACGTACCGACCCGGGTGCCCGATCGCAACGTTGTGCTCCTCCAGGAGGGCTCGCGCGTACCGGGCAATCTCAAGGAGAGATTTCAAGTCGATGAAAGCCTCTGGCCCGATGGCGGTGGAGCGCACCGTGGCTATCCCTCAGTCGTGGTCAGTCTTTCCGACCGAGTCGCCGTCATCTTCATCGCCACGAGACGAATCAGTGATGCGAGGAGCCATGACTTCAATTCGAGCGAGTGGAGCAGGCTGGATGCGGCGATTGTGACATCTGTCGCAGGTGGTGGCCGCTGACCTTCGCCTCGATGGCGCCCTGCTACGACGCACACACACGCGAGCCCGGCTCGCCCAGTCGAAGTGAGATCATCGGCTCCGTGCACCGTCTGATCTCCGAATTTCGCGCGGGTGGTCGGACGCCGGGGTCGTGTCATGGCCGGAGGCGACTGGACTTTCTTCTGGGGCTGGAGCACATATAGGACGTCAACGTAGGCCGCACGCGAGACGCTGCATACCAGACGGCGTTCGACCGCATGGGGGGACTGGGATTCCGTCGTTGCGTGCCCGGAAGGAGTTGCGCGTCCCGGTGGTATGCCAAAGCTGTTGGTGAGCTTCTCGGGTGGTTGGCCCCATTTGCCTGACGCCGGCCCGAGCGATTGGTCGAATCGAATGTCGGCTTCACTGGTTGCGTCTGGCGAAGATTGTTGGCGGCGAGCTAGCGCTGATCGCACGCGTGGCCGTCGCGAAGCCGCCGGCGATGGGGACGGGAGGGTGAATCGGCGATGCAACAGATTGACGAACACCTGGTCTACTTGGCCACCGATCTGGTGGCACTCTTGGAGTGCCGGCACCTGGCCAACCTGGAGCGCGCCGTGGCGCTGCACCGCCTCAGGCACCCGATTCGCGACGATCCCGTGCTAGGCCGTCTGGCGCGGCGCGGCAACGAATGTGAGGCAGCTTCCTAGAAACGCTGCGGGCCCAGGACCTGCACGTGAAGGAGATTCGACCATCCGAAACCGAATCCCCGACCCGACGGAGCAAGCCCGAGCACGCGACCACGCTGCGGGCCATGCGAGACGGCGTGGACGTGATCTACCAGGCCGTGCTGCTCGGCGATCGACGGCTCGGGTGCGCGGACTTCCTGCGACGCGTCGAGAGGCCCAGCGATCTGGGGGCGTGGAGCCATGAAGTCTGGGACACCAGGCTTGCGCGCCAACCCGCGGACCGGCGGTGCTCGAGATGGACGTGTATTCCGACCTGCTGGGCGCCATGCAGGCGCGGCAGCCGGATCGGATGACTTGGTTCTGGGTAGCGTCGCGCGAAGCACTGAGAGCCTTAGGGTCGCCGACTACGCGGCCTGCTGCCGCCTGGTGGCGCGTGAGTCTGAGGCGATGCTGGACGATCCAGAAGCGGCATATCCGGTGACCACCGAGCCCGAACCTGTTCGGCATTGCGACTGTTGCCGCTGGGGCCAGACGTGCCGGGCCCAGTGGCGTCGGGAGGACGATCTGGCGCTGGCGGCAAACTTGACGTCCCGCCAGCGGCGCGCCCAAGCTGGCCGGCCTTGGCCGAACCACGACCAGCGCTCGAGACTCCACCGGGCTCAGCGGCCCGCTGGGCTGGGTTTACAAACGCAGAGGCTTGCGTCCCGCCACCACTTGGTGCGCCGCCTACTCTTCGCGCGCCAGCCAGGCGGCCAAGGTGCGCAGCACGCGCCCATGCCGGCTAGTTCGGTAGTAGTTCAGCCGTCCACCGGCTCCAGCAGTGCAGAGGTAGACGAAACGCACGCGCGCGTCATTTGGGTGTGCGATACGGCCGCACACCCGATGCAGCGTAGTGTGGGCGAGGAAGATCGCCGTATCCGTGGTGGCCCAACACAGACAAGAATCCAGGGCCAAGCGAGGGATCGCCACCGTCGTTGAAGTTAAAGCCGCGCCTTCGACACGCCGAGCCACCATTCTCCGGTCGACGGCCGTGCGCGGCGGCAGGTCGTAGACATCGGTCATGCCCAAGATCGTAGTGCCCTCCTCCGCCCCGGGGGCAAGCGACCGTGGTCGGACTGGACGCGGCGTGTGAGCCCCCGTCCCCTGCCGATGACCTTTAGGGCTGTGTCCGCTCGGCCGCAGCGGAGGCGGCTATCTGCTCGTTCTAGCCTGGGAACTGGTCCGGAGGCAGGCCGCTAGCAACACCAGACCGTCCAGCTAGGGAACCGCCCGTCGGCGTCGCGTAGCCCGCCCCCGCGTCACCCGGTCCACGGCGCGTGGCAACTGCAGACGGTCCACCGGCGAGTGCCGCCGGTGCCGTGCCACCACATCCGAGTGCGCGAGATGCACGTAGTGGTTGACCATGTGTAGGCTCGTGTGCCCGAGGATGCGCTGCAGCGTCAGCACATCACCGCCGGCCTTCAGGTACGACACCGCAAACGTGTGCCGGAACAAGTGCACCGTTAGCCGCGGGATCCCGCAGCGTGCCCGCAGCCGCCGGATGCACAGATAGAGCGACCCGCGGGTCAGTGGGAAGCCCTCCTGCGTCAGGAACAGCGGCTCGCCGAGCGCCGGCAGCGCCGGCTCCGGCCGGTAGCGGTAGACATAGACGTGGAGCGCCGCCAGCGTGCGCATTCCCACCGCCACATGGCGGTCCTTGCCGCCCTTGCCGCGCCGTACTCGCACCTCGCCGGTCTCCAGGTCCAGCCCGTCGAGGGTGAGCCCGCACAGCTCCGAGGCCCGCAGGCCGGAGTCCAGGAGGGTCAGCACGGTCGCCCGCCCCCGCGCATCGGCATGGGTGTCCCGATCCATCGCCACCAGCACCCGCTGCTGTTCCGCCGAGCTAAGCGGCTCGACCTCCCGTTCCGGCAGGCGCCCCGGGTGGAAGTCCGCCAGCCGGTTGGACTCCAGGTAGCCGTGCCGCCGCAGCCAAGTCGCAAAGCTACGCAAGGACCGTCCGTGCTGATGGATCGTGTAGGGACTCAGTCCACCGGTGGAACGGCGGCCCAGCGGAGTGGCCTGACACGGCCGCTGCTGCAGATATTGCTGATAGCGCAGTGCTGTCTCCAGCGTGAAGTCGCCGAGGGTCGGCTCGCCGCCCAAGTACACCGCGAACTGCGTCAGGGTCTGGCGATAGAGCCGGATGGTCTCCGGGGAGTAGCCCTGCCCGGTGAGGGTGGCCAAATAGTGAAGCGTGGCCCTGGCCAGCGGGACCGCGTCGGTGCTCATAACCCCTCCTACCACGGGGTCTCGCGCGGCGCACGCCGGCGTCGCGCGAGCATGGAGCGACCGCGACAAACCGTTGCGAGGGCGTTGCACGAACGGGCTGAAGGCTTGATGTCGCGAAACGCCGAGAATCGGCGGCTTTCGCCGATCCACTTCTGTTAGGAGCGGGGGACGGGGCTCGAACCCGCGACATCCAGCTTGGAAGGCTAGCGCTCTGCCAACTGAGCTACCCCCGCCTCTACCTGAATTATCGTGCGACGGCGGACTTGGGGCAATGGCCACGGGCGCTACTCGACGGCGCCGCGCTCCAGCGCCCAGGTCCGCGCCTGGCGCAACGACCGCATCACCTCGTCGTCCGGCACGGCTTCGTCATGCACTTCGTAGGTGGCGTCGCCGAAGATACCGATATCGAAGGTGATGCGCTTGCCGGGATCGCGCGCGATCGTCAGCGGGCCGTCGAAGCCCTGCGCGGCCAGTCCCGCCATGAAGGGCTCGAGCGGGGCGACGCCGTCGCCCAGATCCACCGGGCGGTACTCGCCCTCCTCGGCCACGTCCTTCAGATGCACCACCTTGATCCGGTCACCGACGATGTCGAACAGCTCCGCGGGGTCCTGGCCGCCTGCCGCGAACCAGCCGGTATCGGGCCCGGCACCGATGCAGGACCCGACCGAGCCGTTCAGCCCGGAGTAGTCGGACGGTCTGCCGAACGGATAGGGCCACTGGTTCGCGATCGCCAGATCGATCTGGAATTTCTCACACAGCGGCTCGAGCTCGCGGGCCTTGCTGAGATTGGCGCATTCCGCAACCACGCGGCTCGCCCCCAGGCGCGACGCCACCTCGAACATGCGCGGCATCCGCGTCCAATTCTCCTCGGCGTCGGCCGGGTAGTACGCCACGACCTTCAGCCCAGTCCGGGCGATCTCATGCGCCACGTTGTCGATCAACGCATTCGTCATGGTGTTGTAGTCGCAATGGACGGAGGCCAGCTCGACGTATCGGTAGCCTGCCTCGGCGATCTTGACGGCGGCGGTCTCGATGGGATCGCCGTCGAAGACGCTGGTCATGCAGGCCAGTTTCATCGCGGCCGAACTCCCCGGCGGCCCGCGCTTGCTGCGGTCAGGGCCATGGCGCGTCCTGCATCACGCCGGGGCATCATGGACAAACCGCAGCGGGACATTCACGAGCCCGCACTGCGCTTGCACAAGAGGACCAGAGCATCATCGGGCATGAGTCTACCTAGCAGCCGCCGCCACGGCGAAACTCGAAGCGCGGCGCCGTGCCAGCCGCGTCCGCTACCGCGTACAGTGCGTCTCGTGACCGTCATCGATGATGTCGCCGCGACGGCAGCCGCGCCTGTGCGCGAGGCCCAGAGCCGCTCTGAGCCGGCCTGCACACGTGCCGGCGGGACGGGCCAACAGCCACACCCGGCATGAATCAGCTTCAGTCCGAGATTCGCGAGCGGCTCCAGGGTCCGGTCAACTCCGTTCCGGTGGCGTTTACCGAGCACGGTCAGATCGATCACGCGGGAATCCGGGGCATGATCGACCGCTCGCTCGAAGCGGGCTGCGGCGTCGTCATGCTCACCTGGGGTAACAGTCTGATGTCGCTGCTCGCCGACCGCGAGGTGGCCGACGTGCATGCCGCAGTCGCGCACCACGTGGGAGACCGGGCGCTCACGGTGGCCTGCGACCGCATGTGGGGATTGCCGAAGTGCATCGAGTTTGGTCGCTATGTCGCCGACCTGGGGTTCGATCTCTACATGGTGCGTCCGCCCGACGCGATGCCCGGGACGCCGGAGACGCTGGCGGCCTACTACGCGGCCGTTGCCGACGTAGTTCCCGTGATGCTGGTGGGCGCGGTACCCATGCCGACGTGCGAGCTCCTCGAGGACGTGCCGGGCATCTGCGCGTTCAAGGAGGACGCGTCGCTGGACTACGCGCACGAGATGGGGATGCGGTGGGGCGACCGCTGGACCGTGGCGGGCGGCGGCGGACTCAGGCGACACCACATGCTCGCGTCTCACGGGTGGTGCCCCGCATGGCTCGACTATTTCATGTGCAGCCATCCAGCCCCGGCGTTCGACTACTGGTCGGCCGTGCGCGCGAACGATGGTGCTGCCGCGTGGCGGCTCGTCTCGCGCTGGGAGCTGCCGCTGCGCGACTTCGCCGCCGCAACTTCATACGGTTGGGACGGGCTGGTGCGCCACGCCCTGCCCGAGCTGTTCGGCACCGCGCCGCGCTGGCGGCGATCGCCGGCGCCGAACCCGACTGACGCCGAGATGGCCACCCTGCGGGAGTTCCTCAAAGGGCTGGGGTGGCCACTGCCCATTGCGTGAGGGCATCGCCGACCGCTCGCTGGCCGCCGCGCCGGTCTATCTGACGGACCTGTCTCGGTGTCGTCCAGCACACGCGCTGTCTCGCACGCCCCGGCGCGAGCGCTGGCGCATGCTCAACTACACGGCCGGCGGCTTGGCCGGCGTCATGCTGCTGGCGGGACCGGAAACGGCGGCGCCCGAGATCCACGTGCCCCTTGACGTCGAAGGCTGGCACGCCGTGTCGCTAGGCGTGATGCCAACGCGGTCAGCGGAGGAAGGCGGCGGTCTCGAGCTCGAGGTCCGACTGAGCAATGAGACCGTGCCCGCGCTGATGACGCTGCCCCCGGACCGTGCGAGCCCGCCGTCGCTTGTGGAGATGTTCTGGAAGACCGCCGACCTGACGGGGCGCACGCTCGTCCTGAGCCAGGTGACGGCGCGCATGGCGACGGGCGACGGACCAGGGTCCGTGCATTGCGGGGCTGCACGGGTGGCTTATGTCAAGCTGGTGCCGCTCGACGCGTCCGAGACTTCCCGCGATCGCGCGGACCAAGCGCGGCACGACACCCGGCGGCTTTTCGCCCACCAGGACGCCAACGGACCGCTCGGTCTCTGGCGTCTCACCTCCGCGCACGACATCCAACGCGAGATCGAGCCCTACCGCGACACCGACTTCTCACGGCTCTATTGGGAAGTCGGTCGCGGCGATCTGATGTTTTCGCACACCGAGTTGGGGCGCGAGGCCACCTTCGACGGTCTGGGCGATTTCGCACGCGTCTTCGACCGCTTGCACGTCGAAAGCCGCCGCGTGCTGCGCGAGCAAAACATCGATCCGTTTGACGTCGCGGTGGACTACGCGCACGAGATCGGCCTCGAGTTGCACGCGGCTTACCGGGTGGCGGGATTTCGCTTCCCGCCGCCATACGACCACTTCAACTGGGGCAACAGCGTCTACGAGCGCCACCCGGAGTGGCGCGGCGTCAACCGCGAGGGCAACCGGACGCCTCGCCTGGCCTACACGTATCCCGAAGTGCGCGCGCGCGTCGTGGAATTGTTGCGCGAGATGTGCCTGCGCCCGATCGACGGTGTGTGCCTGCTCTATTGCCGCCGCCCTCCGCTGGTTGAATACGAGCCACCGCTCGTCGAGGGATTCATGCGGCGGTTCGGCAAGGACCCGCGCTCGCTTGACCCGCTCGATCCTCGCTGGCTTCACTTCCGCGCCGAAGTGCTGACGCAGTTCATGCGCGAGGTGCGGCAGGCCCTCGACGAGACCGCCACCGAGCAGGGCCGCTCACAGCCCTTCCACGTGTCGGCGGTGGTACTGAGCAGCGAGGCGGAGAACTTGGAGAACGCCATCGACCTGCGGCAGTGGGTGGCGCAAGGTCTGGTCGACACGATCATCCCGTACACGTCCGAGCCCGACCTGGACAGCGTGACGCCAGCCTGGACCGACCCGGCCTCCCTGGAGTTCTTCGTGGACCTGGTGCGCGGGACGCCGGTGACGCTGGCGCCAAACGTGATGCCGAGGCACATGCCTCCAGGCGACCTGCGCCGGCGGGCGGCGGATATCTACGACGCCGGGGCCGAGCACATGTTTTTCTGGGATTCGGCTGGCGGCGGCGGCCGAGCAACCTACGGCGGAATGTGGAACGCGCTGCGCCGGCTTGGGCACCGCAAGGAAATCGACGCCTGGCGAGCCGACGGCGCGCCTGAGATCAGCGCGCGCGTCACATCCCTCCGCACGCTCGGCGACTGGGACCTGCGCTACCAGACACCCGGCTGAGCGGCGGCCAGCGCAAGCGCTATATGTCCAGCGTGTGCGTTCGCTCCCACTCGCTCGTGTGCGCCATGAAGTCGTGCCAGTCGGCCATTCTCAGCTTCACGTAGCTGGTGACGAGCTCGTCGCCGAGCCCGGCGCGCATCACCGGGTTTCCGTCGAAGTTGCGCAAGGCGTCGAGCAGGTTCAGCGGCAGACGTTTGACGTCGGCGTCTGCCCCGGCTTCATACATGTTGATGTCGAGGCGCTCGCCGGGGTCGCGCCGCTGCTCGATCCCGTCAAGTCCGGCGGCAAGCAGGGCGGCTTGCAGAAGATACGGATTGGCGGCGCCGTCCGGCAAGCGCGTCTCGAGCCGCCCGGGGCCGGGAATGCGCACCATGTGCGTGCGGTTGTTGCCGGCGTAGCTGATCGCATTCGGCGCCCACGTGGAGCCGGACGCGGTGGTCGGCGCGTTCAGGCGCTTATAGCTATTCACCGTCGGGTTGGTGACCGCGCACAGCGCCGCCCCCGAGTGCAACACCCCGCCCAGAAAGTGGTAGGCGGTCTCGGAAAGACCCATCTCGCCGTCGTCGTCCAGAAACAGGTTGGTGTCGCCGGCGGCGTCCCACAGCGAGAAGTGGACGTGGCAGCCGCTCCCCGTGAGCTGGGTGAATGGCTTGGGCATGAAGGTCGCCCGCAAGCCGTGCTTCTCGGCCAGGTGCCGGACCATGAATTTGAAGAACGCGTGGCGGTCGGCGGTGGTGAGGGCGTCGCTATAGGACCAGTTCATCTCGAACTGGCCGTTCGCGTCCTCGTGGTCGTTCTGATAGGGCTCCCAGCCGAGGTCGTACATGATGTCGCAGATCTCGCGAATGAGCTCGTAGCGCCGCAGCAGCGCCATCTGGTCGTAGCAGGGCTTGTCCTGGGTATCGTGCCCGTCGGCAATCCCGGCGCCGTCGGGATCGAGGACGAAGAACTCACTCTCGACGCCCGCTTTCAACTGGAATCCGCGGGATCGGGCGGACTCGATCGCTTGCGTGAGCACCACGCGCGGCGCATGACCCACGGGGGCATCGTTCATCACCAGGTTGGTCGCGACCCAACCAAGCTCCGGCTGCCACGGAAGCTGAATCAAGCTGGCCGGATCGGGCACGGCCCACAGATCGGGATCCGCCGGACTCATGTCAAGGTGGGCGGCGAAGCCGGCGAAGCCGGCGCCCTCGCCTTGCATCTCTTCGACGGCGTGGGCCGGCACGAGCTTCGAGCGCATGACGCCAAACAGATCGGTGAAGCTGAAGAGCAGGTACTTGATGCCCTTGTCGCGAACCATGGCCGCCAGATCGTGGTCCATTCGGTGCTCCATCTCTCCCTGCGAACGCGGCGGGGTGAATTTCAGGGCTTACCGTAGCGCGAAAGGCGCGCCCGCTGCCGCCAGGCAGCCCACAGCGGTTAGTCCGACGCCGTGACCCCCGGGATCCAGTTTGTCCCGGCCAGCGGAACGCGCGCCATGGCCGCGGCCTCGGGCGTGAGCGCCACGAGGTCCTCCGGCTCGAGATTGAGCACGTGCGACTTGCCGCAGGCTCGTCCCAGCGTCTGCGCTTCGAGCACCAGCGTCGAGAGGTAGTTGCGCACCCGCCGGGCCGCGGCTTGCGGCTCCAGACGCGCTTCCAGCTCCGGATCCTGGGTCGTCACGCCCACCGGACAGCGCCCGGTCTGGCAGTGATGACAGTATCCGGGCGCGGTGCCCAGCGCCGCATAGTCCTCCACGTACAGCGGCCGGTTGCAGTTCAACGCAATGAGCGCGGCGACACCGATGGATACCGCGTCCGCTCCCAGGGCGAGCGCCTTGGCCACGTCGGCGCCGCTGCGAATTCCTCCGGAAACGATGAGCTGAACCTTCCGGTGCATGCCCAGCTCTTGCAGGGTGTCGGTGGCCTCGCGCACGGCCGGCAGCGTCGGAATGCCCACGTGTTCGATGAAGGTGTCCTGCGTCGCGCCGGTGCCCCCCTGCATGCCGTCCAGGACGATGACGTCCGCGCCAGCCTTGACCGCCAGCTGGACGTCGTATTGGACGCGGGTGGCCGCCATCTTCACGTAGATCGGCTTCTGCCAATCGGTGATCTCACGCAGCTCGCGGATCTTGATCGTCAGGTCGTCGGGCCCCGTCCAATCCGGATGACGGCTGGCGCTGCGCTGATCGATGCCCTGCGGCAGTGTGCGCATCGCCGCCACGCGATCGCTCACCTTGAGGCCGAGCAGCATGCCGCCACCGCCCGGCTTGGCGCCCTGGCCAACCACGATCTCGATGGCGTCGGCGCGGCGGAGGTCGTCGGGATTGAGCCCGTAGCGGGACGGCAGGACCTGATAGACGAGGGTCTTCGATGCTTCGCGCTCCTCGTCGGTCATGCCGCCGTCACCGGTAGTGGTGCTGGTGCCCATCGCGGTGGCGGCCAGGCCCAGCGCTTCCTTCGCGTTGGCGCTCAGCGACCCGAAGCTCATGCCCGCGATCGTGACGGGGATCTTGAGCTCAATGGGACGCTTGGCAAAGCGCGTGCCTAGGGTCACGTTGGTGTCGCAACGCTCGCGGTAGCCCTCCAGGGGATAGCGCGAGAGCGAGGCGCCCAGCAACAGCAGGTCGTCGAAGCACGGAACCCGCCGCTTGGCGCCCCAGCCGCGAATTTCGTAGATCCCCTCGGACGCCGCGCGTTGGATCTCCGCAATCGTCCGCGGCGAAAAGGTGGCGGACTCGCGTTGGTCGGCGGGATCGGGCGTCACGTGGGCCTCCGGCGGGTCATCCATCAGTAGTCGCCCGCGTGATCCACGTGGAAGTTATAGAGCGTGCGGGCCGATCCGTAGCGTCGGAAGGCCTCGGGTTCGGCGTCGACACCGGCGCGGCACAGCAGCTCGCCGAGACGGCGGCGGTGGTCGTCAGTCATGTCCTTCGCCACGCAGTCGGACCCCAACCCCCCAACCGAGCCCTGCACATAAAGCTCGGCCTCGTAGATCGAATCGCCGAGTCCGGGGCCGGCATCGCCGCACACCACCAGACGACCGGCTTGCGCCATGAACGCGCTCATGTGACCGACGGAGCCGCCCACGACGATGTCGCCGCCCTTGAGCGAGATTCCGCAGCGCGAGCTGGCGTCCCCCTCGATCACCAGCAGCCCGCCGTGCGCCGAGGCCGCAGCGCCCTGGCTCGCGTTGCCGGTGACCCGCACCGAGCCGGACATCATGTTCTCGGCCAGACCCGGTCCGGCGTGGCCGTTCACGGTGACGTCGGCGTGCTGGTTCATCCCGGCACAGTAGTAGCCCACATGTCCCTCGACGACCACGGTCAACGGCGCGTTGAGCCCCACGGCAATGGAGTGGCGGCCGTCCGGCCCGACGATGCGCCATTCGGTCTGGCCGTCGCCGCCGGCCGAGTCGTGGAGCCGTTGGTTCAGCTCGCGAATGTCAACTCGGTTGAGATCGACGGTGATCATCCGGTCAGTTGCGCGACCAGGCATAGACCGTCGCCGGCGCCGGCTCCCAAATCCGCGCGCCGGCGGCGCCGGGCAAGTGCGCGATCGACCGATACTCGGAGGCCATCGCCACCCACTGGTCGGTCTCGGCCAGCACCGCGGGCTTGCAGGCGACTCCGTCGCGGAGCACCGCGAAGCCATCGCGTGTTCCGATGGCGAACGTGAAGAAGCCGTCGAGGTCCACGAGGCTCGATTCCAGCGCCTCAACCAGCGTGGCCCCATCGGCCATGCGATGCGCCAGGTAGCCGGCGGCGACTTCGCTGTCGTTGTCGGTCTGAAAGGCGATGCCGTGGCGCTCGAGCTCACTGCGCAGCCGGTTGTGGTTCGAGAGCGAGCCGTTGTGCACCAGGCACAGATCGCGCCCGGTCGAGAAGGGGTGCGAATGCTCGGTGGTCACGGCGCTTTCGGTGGCCATGCGGGTGTGCCCCAGGGCGTGCGATCCGGTCATGTGACGGATCGCGTAGCTCTGGGACACCGATTCGGGCAGCCCCTTCTCCTTATATATCTCAATCGCGGCGCCAACGCTGGTGATGCGCACGTCGGGGTGGTGCCGTCCCAGCCAGTCGCGCGCCTCAGCCTCGGCAGCCGACACCACGATCACGGCATGAGACACGCGCACGCGCAGGTCGACGCGGCCCGCAAACGCCGTGCCGAGTCCTTCCGCAACGGCCTCCCAGTCGAAGCCGGGCTCCGGGTGATACAGCGTGAGCTTGAGATCGCCTTCGGGGGCGGGATCGTGATAGATCGCAAAGCCGGCGCTATCGGGTCCGCGCTCGGCCATGGCCACGAGCATGGGCTCGAGCCACTCGCCCAGCGAGGGCTCAAGCGATTCCTGCTTGAGAAACAGTCCGACGATGCCGCACATGTGCCGAGAGTCCGGATCAGCCTTGGCCCATCTGGGCCGCTGCGCAACCCGCGATGCTACTCGAATTCACTGGCCAGCGCGTGCAGCGCGCGCAGGCCCACAGGCTTGCCCCCGAACTCCTCCATCGCATCGAGCAGCGAGGTCCAGGCGTACTCGGCCGACGCGCTGTCGCCGAGCAAATGGACGAGCGGGGTCACTCCGGCGTCAACGCGCACGATGACCGCGCTGAGCCGGGCAAGCGAGGTCTGGGCCACCGATCCGGGCGGGCAGGCCGACTCGCGCAAATCGACGCCGCACACTTTCGCCAGGCATTCGGATGCTGACGCGCCCGTGAGAGCGAACCAAAACAGCCCATCGAAGCGCGGCAGCACGTAGGCGCGGGCGCGATGGGCGTCTTCCGCTCTCGCTTCCAGGCAGGCGCAGAGGCCGTCGGCGCCGTGGATGTTCCCCAGCACCAGCACCTCAGTCCATGACCGCGTGACCGCGATCGCGCCGTCCGGCTGCGTGCAAGCGTGGTTGGGTCCGTCGGGCAGATCGACACCTTGCGCGGCAAGCCACTCGCGCGCACCAGGTCCCCGGAATCCGACGCGGGGCAGCGGCGAGAGATCGGCCAGGCCAAGTCGCCGAGCCGCGGCGGCTTCCCCCTCGGGATCGCCGAAGTCGGCCACGGCGGTGACGCCGGCGCGCTCGTAGAACGAGGCTCCGGCGGCTCGCAACGTGCCATCGACCGGGCTGCGTGGAGCGATCACGGCTACAGCGCCTGCCGTTTGTTGTCGGGGTCGTAGAACGGCAGCCGCACGACCTCGGCCTCGATGAGCCGACCCTGCCCGCCCTTGATCGTGAATGCGCAACCGACATCAGCCTGATCGGGCGCCACGTACGCCAGTCCAATGGCTTGATCTAGGACCGGCGACCACGCCGACGACGTGACGCGACCGGTGATCTCGCCGTCCCGCACGACCAGGTGGCCTTCCGCTGGAACCGGAGCGCGGCGGTCGGGCACCGCATAGCCGACGAGCCGCCGGCGAAGCCCCTTCGCACGCAGGATTTCGATGGAGCGCTTGCCGACGAAGAACGGCTTACGGCGGCCCAGCGCCCAACCCAGACCGGCCTCATGCGGATGGGTGAGCCCGTCGGTGTCCTGGGTGACGATCACGTGCCCCTTTTCGAGCCGCAGCACGCGCTGGGCCTCCACGCCAAACGGTCGGATGCCGAACTCACGTCCCGCGTCCATCAACGCTTCCCAAAGCCCGAGGCATTGCGAACTGGGCGCGTGGATCTCGTAGCCCAACTCGCCCACGAAGCCGATACGCAGCACGCGAACCTCCACGCCCGCCAGCTTGCCGGTGCGCACCGCGAGGTACGGGCACGCGGCAGCCGAAAAATCGATATCCGTCGCCAGCTTGGTAAGTACGCGGCGGGCCATGGGTCCGGCAATGTTGATGGAACCATAGGCCGGGGTGACGTCGGCGATGTCGACGTCGAGCTGCCATTGCGCTTGGTACCAGAGCAGCAGGGGATAGAGCTGCTCCGCGCCGGACGTGCTGGCGGTGACATAGAAGTGATCGTGTCCCAGCCTGGCCGCCACGCCGTCATCCACGACGACGCCCTGCTCGTCGGTCAGCAGGGCGTAGCGGGTGCGCCCGATCCGCTGGCGGCGGAAGGAGGGGGTATAGGCCCGCTCGAGGAATTCGGCCGCGTCAGGCCCGCGGATCTCGAAGCCGCCGAGCGTCGATACGTCGATCAGGCCCACCGCGCGGCGCACCGCCAGCACCTCGTCGGTGATCGCAGCGTCGCGCTCGTCGGGACGCCCGTAGTAGGCGGGTCGCATCCAGAGGCCGGCCGTCATCATCTGGGCGCCCGCATTGAGGTGCCAGCCGTGCATGGGCGTGTGCCGCACCGGCTGGAATCCGCGACCGGCGAACAGACCAAAGCGCGTTGGGTAGGCCGGCGGCCGGCTGGTCGTGGCGCCGACCGCGGCGGACGTGGTGCCGCGGACCGTCGCCGTCAGCGCAGCCGTCGCGATCGCCGACAGGCGGCCCTGGCTCGGACCCATGCCCACGGTTGAGTAGCGCTTGAGGAGCTCGATGTCCTCGTAGCCTTCCGCCAGCGCGTCCTCGATCTCCCGCACGGTCACGTCCTCGTCCAGGTCGACGAACTCGTGGCCGTCCGGGTGCGGAAACACCGGCCAGGACGCGGCGCGTCCTTCGGGTCCGGGGCCGACAGGGATTGCCTGCGTCGTGGCAGGTGCGCCGGACACATCCGCCGCGGCCGCCAGCCCGGCGTCCTCACCCTGTACCAGGGCCTGTTCGACTGTCGACTCACCAGCCACGACACCAGCGGCGAATACATGCGCCGGCAAGGATGCGAGCCGCGGCACGGCTTCACCCTCGCCCGGCCTGAGCTTGGCGCCGGCCTGTGCCAGCAGCCCGCCCGCGGGCGCCAGCCCGACAGCGACGGCGAGCAGATCACAGTCGATCGCTTCTCCATCGGCGGCGCACTCGCCGGGTCCCGTGATGCGCGTGGCCAGGACGCCGCCGATCTGCAAGCGCTGCGGATCGCGCCAGGCTTCACGCACGGCATATCCGCGCAGAATCCGATGACCGCGTGCTTCGGCTTCAGACGCCATCGGGCCCCGCGCCGGTTCCAGGCGGCAGTCGACCACGGCGGCCACGTCCGTCCCGTGCTCGACGAGATCGAGAGCCGCGCCATAGCCCTCGTCGCTCGCCGTCAGCACCACGGCACGCAGACCCGGCCGCACCCCGTAGTGCCGGATCAGGCGCTGCGCTCCGGAAGCAGCCACGATCCCCGGCAGATCGTTGTTGCGAAACACGGCCGGCTGGTTCGTCCCACCGGTGCATACAACGACGGACTTAGCGCGGATTTTGTGCAGACGGTTGCCCTGTGTCACGGCGAGCCAGTTGTCAGCAAACCAACCGGTACAGGTCGCGGACGTCAGCACCCATACCGATGACAGCGCTTCGACCTGCCGGCGCAAGTCGTCCAGCGTGCCGGCGGAGCCACCGAAGCGGCCGTAGGTGAGCCAGCCGCCCAGCTCGGGCTCCTGCTCGACGAGCATCACGTCCAGGCCTTGGGCGCCGCACGCGGCAGCGGCGGCCAGGCCGGCCGGCCCGCCGCCAATGACCGCGACATCGCAGTCGCCGTAGGCCTTATCGAAGTATTCGGGCGTCCACGCGCGATCGACCCGACCGAGGCCCGCCGTGCGGCGGATGATCTTCTCCCACCAGTTCCAGACACCCTTGGGTTTGTAGAACGCCTTGTAGTAGAAGCCCACGGGCAAGAAGCGCTCGAAGCGCTCCAGCAGCGCCGCCCAGTCCGTAGCGAGGCTTCCGACGGTGTTCTGGCCCCGCGCTCGGATGCCCGGCTCGATCATCCGCAGGTCGGCGTGCACGTTCGGCTCGGTCTCGAGTTGCACCAGCGAGCCGGCCTCGTCGCCGGCGAACCCAAATGATCCCCGCGGACGATGCAGCTTGAACGAACGCGACAGGCACCACTCTCCATGCGCGGCCAGCGCGCTGGCGATGGTGTCGCCCGCGTAGCCGGTGTATGCGCGGCCCTCGAAGTCGAACACGACCGTCTGCGAGCGGTCGATCCGGCTGCCGGCCGGAGCCGGCAGGCGCTCACGCATCATCGCTGGCCCGGACGGGCATCGGTGCCGAAGAGCTCACGCGGCAGGAACGTGCGCACGATCTCGTCGGAGACCGTGTCGCGGTCCGCAATGAACCAGAAGCTCGTGGGGAGGTGATACCACCACTCACGCACCACGCCGGCGGCGTTGTCGTGCATGAAGAGATGGTCGGCCCAGGCCGCGGCGTCCGCGCGGTCGGGATCGGGCGGCATGACGACCTCGCCGCCGCAGGTGAACTCCTGGATGTTTCGCGGCCCGTTGAGCGGGCAGGGCATGATCTTCATGCGCTCACCTAGTGGCCCACCGCCGCCGCGCCCTTTTCTCCCACCTGCTCGAACTCGGCGAAGCGGCTGAGCCGAAACGGCTGCAGGAGGTCCGGGGTGCGCCCGGTCGCCATGATCTCCGCCATCCGCTTGCCGCAGACCGGCGTCGCCTTGAACCCCCAGGTGCCCCAGCCCGCATCGATGTACAGGTTCTCGACCGGGGTGACGCCCATCACCGGGCTGAAGTCGGGCGTCATGTCGCACATGCCGGCCCACTGGCGCAGCATCTTGACGTTGGCGAGGAACGGAAACAGCTCGAGCACCGGCAGCAGCGTGCCCTCGGCAAACTCCAGGGTCGAGCGGTTGGCGTAGAGCCCGTAGGGGTCGGTGGCGCCGCCGATGACGACCTCGCCCCGGGCCGATTGCCAGATGTAGACGTGCAGACTGCCCGAAACCACGATGGGATCGAGCCAGGGCTTGAGCGGCAGCGACACGCAGGCCTGGAGCGGCACCGTATGGATCGGTAGACGAATACCCGCCATGGCCGCGACCAGCGAGCTCTGTCCGGCAACTGCCTGCAGCACGCGGTTGCAGCGGACGACGCCGCGTGAGGTTTGCACGCCGGTCACGCGGCCCTGCTCGATCAGCAACCCGGTGACTTCCGTCTTGGGATGCAGCTCCACGCCGCGCTCGGCGGCGCCGGCGGCATAGGCCCACACCACGGCGTCATGCCGGGCCGTGGCGCCGGGCGGGTGGTACAGCGCCCCGAGCACCGGATGCCTCACGTTGGTTGAGAGATCGAGGCCGGGCGCGAGCTTGGCGATCTCGTCCGGAAAGATCAACTCGGAATCTACGCCGAGGTGCTTGTTCACCTCGGCGCGCCAGCGCATGGTCCGGATGGCGGAATCGGCGTGGGCCAGGGTGAGGTGACCGCGCTCGGAGTACTGCACGTTGAAGTCGAGCTCGTTGCTCAGCCCGCGCCAGAGGTCCAGGGATTCGGCGTAGAAGCGCACGCCTTCCGACGTGAGGTAGTTGGCCCGCACGATGGCGGTGTTGCGTCCCGTGTTGCCGCCGCCGAGATACCCCTTGTCGAGCACGGCAACGTCGGTGATCCCGTGGTTGGTGGCCAGGTAGTAGGCCGCGGCGAGCCCGTGACCGCCGCCGCCGATGATCACGGTGTCGTACGCGGCCTTCAGCTCCGGCCGCGGCGGTAGGAATCGGTCAGGCGAGCGGCGCGATCGCAGTCCATGTTTCAGAAGGCTGAGCGGCATGGCCTACCCACGGGGTTCTGTACGACGGGGGACCGCCCATCAGATTGCGGTTAAGACGCGGCAGGCAACCCCAGCGGGCTCGGAGCCGTGTCTCATCGGGGGCGCCAGATGATATCGCGCGGCCCGCGCAGCGGCGCCGCAAGGCATAATCACCAACCGGCTTCGTCGCGGCCAGTGATGACCAGCGCATGGCGGCGGGTTCGGGCAGACCGCCGCGCGTCATCAGGCCCAAAGGCTGCGGCGCGGGTAGAGGAGGCCAAATCGTGGCCATGATCGCTCAATACGTGCGGAGGCTTCCTAAGGCCACTTTGGCGCTCCTCGCAGTGATTGTGGCGGTCGCGGTCGTGATCGCGGCTGTCCTACTCGCGCAAAGTCCAACCGAGGAGGCGGCGCCGGCCGGCGTCGAAGACACGCGCGTGCCGACGGTCGCCGCCCAGGCCCCCACTCGCGCAGCGTCCACCGCGACGCCTACCGCCCGCCCGGCCACACCGGCCGCGGACGCACCGCGCGTTGAGCCCACCGAGACCGCGGCAGCGGCAACGCCCGCCGCCACAGAAAAAGCGCCCAACTGGTCGGAGGAGCGAGCGGAGGCGCGCGTCGAGGTCGAACAGCAGGTTGCGGTTTCACGCACCGGCTTGCCGACGGCGGGCGACACCCTGATCGACGAGACGGGCTTCGAAGTCACGTTGGTTGGGGTGGCCAACCTGCCCGAGTTGAAGCAGTTCACCGGCTCGCCGTTCAAGCCGAAGCACGGCACCTTCAAGCTCGTAAACATGCTGTTCAAGAACGGAACGTCGTCGTTGATCACGCTCGCGAAGAAGAACATCGTCCTCATTGCCCCTGACGGCAGCGAGATTGACGTGAGCAGCCTGGGGACAAACGCGCTCACGGGCATGGTGCCCGACGTCGATCGGGGCCGCCCGCTCTATCTGGTGGAGAGCTTGCCCGCCGGGAACTCGGTGCAAGTGAGCGTCGTCTTCGACGTTCCGCCCGATTTGACGGGGCTCAACATCGAGATCGAGGGCTTCCTGTTCGAGGTGCCGGACCCGACCTAGACGCCGCGCGCTAAGCTCCGCGCACCCGGCGTGAGCAAATGGGCCGCACCATGACCGCACCTAACGACGATCTCGACCTGCGCATCGCCGAGTACCGGATCAACGGGTTCACCGTCTTCGAGAACGCGATCCCGGTCGAGCTGGTCGATGCGCTCCACGAGGCGTTCATGCCGCTGCTGGAAGCCGTGCGCGCGCGCAATTCACGGGATCTCTCCGGCGACCTCGCCACGGGCCGCGGGCGCTTGGGCTATCCAAACCGGTACACGGTCGACCTCCCCTGGCAACCGCCCTTCTCAGACCCCGCGATCTACGAGCATCCAGCGCTGCTGGCGTTCATGGATCGGTATTGGGGCGCATCCGACTACCAGTTCACGGGCTACACGTCGAACAACCCCTACCCGGACAGCACCTACCAACGCTGGCATCGCGACATGGCGCTCACGACGCCGCACATCGGCATCCAGACCTGCGACACGGTGAGCGCCAAGATCCCTTTGGTGGACACCTTCGAAGAAAACGGCAGCTTCGAGATCCTGCCGGGAACGCAATACCTGGCCGACCCCAGCCTGCAAACCAGCTACAACGACGTGATCGAGGCAGGAGACTTCAGGCCCCGGCGACTCAACCTCAAGAAGGGCTCGATCTGGATGCAGGATCCGCGTCCGCTGCACCGCGGCACCCCCAACCGCTCCGATCACGCGCGCCCGGAGCTGTGCCTGGTCTACACGCGTCCGTGGTACTACTCAGGCCACTTCGTCGAGATGACGAGCCACGAATTCGAGGGGCTCTCGGAGCGGAGCAAGAAACTGCTGGCGGCGGCGCGGTTCACCGACGGCGGGCCGGGCTAAGCGCATTAGGGGCTGAGGCCCCCGCGCCACTCAGGCTGGCGTGGAGCGCCGCTGGTCGGAGCGGGATTCGCGCCGCCCATTGGGTGCTGTCCGCCCGGCCTGCTTGCTGTTCGGTTTCAGCGCGGTGTCAGCTGGACCCAGCGGGCAGGTCGACGGCGTCGAGTTCCCGCAACGCGGCGTTCATCTCATCGGCTTCCGCCACAGTCCAGGACCCGATCAGATGGTCCAAGGAAGCGCCGACCGTGTCCGCGCCTCCGCTACCGTCAGCGAGGCCCGCGCCCTTTCGCAGCAGCTTCAGTGCGGCCTGATTCAGGGAGATCCCTTCACGTTTCGCAAGCCGGCGTACGGCAGCGCTCAACTCGTCGTCGAAGCCTCGTACGGTGAGTTGGTTCATATCGCGTCACCTCAAGCGACTCATAATCCCAGTCGCTACGAGTCATTATGTCACTCACTCGTGCGTGGGGCAGCCGGTGGCGGCAACAGCCCGGAATGCGGATACCTAGTCGTCCGCCCGCCTCGGCCGGAGGGCGCCTGGACAGGCGCCGGCGGGAACTGGCGAACATCCAGGCGGAGTGCACCATGCGATGCCTGGCCCTGCGGCTGCCCAGCACAACGATAGCTAGCGGCGACGGAACGGTCGGCCAGTTGCCTTCCACGATCTTATTGATCGGCGGAGAATACGTAGGAGATCATGACAACTAACTCGTCGTCAACCAATTAGATGAACAGCTGGGTTATCCAAAGCTCTAAGAATAACATTTCAAATCTCACCCCAGGGGCCCCTATCAGGTTTGCACCACTTCACTGGTACCAACACCGCCACTTCCCTGCGTGTCAAGAGCTATAGACGATTTGACCTAGCTCCGAGTCTGCCTCTTGCTCCATCCAGGCTCCCGGAATCTGCACTGAGAAGTAGCCCCTTGAGTCTTCAAAAACTAGCATGCGCCTGAAGCGGCTATCCTGCACTTGCGGGCTAGATGGCACATATAGCGTTCCAGTACCATCCCGAGCCCGCTCTACCGACAGGTAGTAGCCACCAACGTTATCGCCAACTGCCTCGGTGACGGCGATGAAATACTCTCCAGTCTTTGGAGCGCGATACACTAGTTCAGAATTTAAGTCGAACAGCCCGCCGCCACTGTCATCGTCTAAAACGACCTGATCATCACGGGAACCTGAGAAATCAACGTATATGACGGTGTCCACATTGAGAGAGTCGGTAAAGATTGTTACAATCTCTCCCTCCTTCAGGTTGATCGAATACCAGTCCCAGTCAAAGAAATAGTCGAGACTTCCAGCAATCGTATCGCCAACCGAAATAGCCCGACCGTCATCTGGATCGTTCAGTGGATTCAACCTGACGCTGCTGACTAGATCAAACTTGGATGAATCACCCGATGCCATCTCGACTTGTAAGAAGTGGACGCCGCTTGTCAACACTTCAACGGTCCCGTATTCGATACCCGTATAGCCATCATCCACTTCCAGAATCAATCCGAATGGGTCAGACACATGGAACCACCCATCGCCTGATCCTTCGATGCTGACCTCGAGTATCGTTCCTGCTGCCGCATCCAGTACAAATGTGCGCGCATCCCAGAAGTTGCTCAAGTCGATATCGAAATCGAAGCTGCCACCTCCGACTGGTAGCCAACGGTCACCCATCCCAGAAGTGAACTCGCCCTGAATGAGCTTCCCCACGATAGGAACAATATCAGCTGACGACGCCGCCAATCCGAACCCAGCCTCGCTAAAGGAAAGCCCTGAGATGCCAACTACCTCGCCTCTTGAATTGACCAGAGCCCCACCACTCTGTCCTCCCGCAATGGCGGCGTCGGTCTGGAAGTAAGTCATCCCAAGCCGCTCCCACTCGCGGAAGCGCGAGAGTATGCCGCGCGTGATTGAAGGCTCTGGGAACAAGTCTACTTCGGCTGGGTAGCCCACCAGAAACAGTTCGCTGCCGATGGCCATGTCCTCTCCATCTTGTAATTTCAACGGCTGCGCCGATACATCGACCGGGCCCAGCACCGCTAGGTCCGCCATTGGGTCCCATCCCACGACTGGTACATTCGGCAACTCTGTCCCATCGGGGAAGACAATCCAGACTGCTTGATAAGGCCATACTACGTGATAGTTAGTGACGACGTAACCGCCTTCAATTAGGACCCCACTGCCCGTAGCCACTGCCGTTCCAATGAATGGTATCGAAGGTGAGACCCGCGCGTACACCTCTGCGGAGGACATGTCCGCTACAGTCGTCGGTGTGGGCGTTGGTGTAGGGCTTGACGTTGGCTCAGGCGTGGGTGCGCGCGTGGGCGTCGGCGTGACCGGTGCAGCGGGCGTCGGTTCTGAGCGCGGCGCCCATCGAAGCAGCGCGCATCTACGGGGGGCGCTTATGGGATCTCGAATGCACATTCCCTCCAAGTCGTACTCGATCAAGTCCAAGACTTCCCGCTCCGGGATGTTGAAAATGTGCTCGCCGTCGTCCGACCACACAATGTCGGTGCATCGCCCGGGGTCAATCGGGCGCTCGAATCGGCCAGTCTTGAGGTTGGTGCCGTTGTACTGGGCGCTCCCCCCTCTTGGCCTAAGTTCATGAACGCAATCGTGATACCACCAGGTCGGCGCTGGCGTGGAGGTTGGCGTCGGCGTGGCAGTCGGTGTTGCAGTTGGCGTCGGTGTCGCAGTCGGCGCTGGCGTGGGGGTTGGCGTCGGCTCAGGCGTGGGTGCGCGCGTAGGTTCGCGCGTGGGCGTCGGCGTGACCGGTGCAGCGGGCGTCGGTTCTGGGCGCGGCGCCGCAGATGACTGAACGGTGAGGGATTCGTCGAGGAAGCGGTCGAGATCAAAGCTGATGCTGCCAGGCCAAGATTGGTTGGAGTCGAAGCGGAACACCAACCGATTGCTGGCGGTGACGACATCCGCGAACACGACCGCGAATTCGACGGTCGATCCCTCAGATACCGCCGATCCCAGGAGAGGCATGCCGAGCCGCGTGGCGACAAGCTCACTTAACGGCTCATCGTGCTCGGCGATGCGATCTCCACCCAGTTCATGAAGCTCGAAGGTCGCTTTGTCGAAGCGCCCTTGCCCGTCATCCACGTGCGTCGCGGCGAACGCCACGACCACGAAGTCGCCGGTCACAGGAGATCGCCCAAAGAGCTCGCGGGTTCTTACGCCTGCTCGGACGCGAACCGCCCAGTCACCCTCGCGCTTGACCTCGCTCCCGCCGGCAGCGTTGGCGGCTTGAGTTAGAAGCGCACTTGCCGGAACGTTCGCCGCTTCCGTGATCGACGCATCTAACATGGGGCGCGGCGTCGGCGAAGGCAGGGGCTTGGGAGTGTTGGTGGGCACGGGAGTCGGCATGGACGTTGCCGTCGGCGCTGGCGCGGATATGGGGGTACTGGTAGATACGAGCGTTGGCGTGGCCAGTGGTATCGCCGCAGGAGCTTGATTAGGCTGCTCCGATCCCTCAGATTGAAATCCCTCGTTACATGCTGCCAGAGACGTAGAGACAAGCACCGTTAACAGGCCGACTAGTATGGCCTGATAAATCCCCGTCCGCATATTATGGAGTACGGACAACCTGAGTGAAAAACCCTCTATACTGGCTATCAAATCTCGTGGGATCTGAGACACATCGCCTACCCCTCCAACACGAACCTGAGTACGCAGGCTCGCGATCATATTTTGCTTGGATGACGCTCTAGACCGGTACGAACTTGTGCAGCCGGTTGGCGCGCTGGACCTCGCAGACGTAGAGCGCGCCTTGGTCGTCGAGCCATACGTCATGCGGCGCCGCGAACTGGCCCAGTCCGGCGCCGGGTTCGCCCAGGTGGGTGATGCGCGTGCCCTCGAGGTCGAGCACCGACACCCGGCCGCCTAGCTCAGCGATATAGACCGCGCCTGCGTCCTCGTCCACGAAGAGGTCCGTGGGCCGATGCAGGTCGGTCCACTCCTCCTGGAAATCGCCGTCGCGGTTGAAGACCTGAACGCGGCTGTTCTCACGGTCGGCCACGAGCACCCGATCGTCCCGCGTGACCCAGATGCCGTGCGGCAGGTCGAACTGGCCCGGCGAGGCGCCGGGGCTGCCCCACGACGTCTCGATGACTCCGGCCTCGGAAAACCGATGGCACTTTGCAGCCCGATAGCCGTCGGCCACGAACACCGTGCCGTCGGCGGCCAGGTGGGTGTTCGTTGGGTGGTTGAATCCGTCGAAGCGCGGCGGCTCGCCCGGGGGCGGATCGCCGCGCATGTGGTAGTCGTCGTCGGTGGAACGTATGTGGAGCAACCCGATCTTGCGCAGGACCCGGCCCGTCGTGTCGCACACCCACACGACTTGGGCGAAGCGATCCGTGAGCCAGAGCTGCTCGTCAGCGTCGATGAAGGCCCCGTGCGCATGGCTGACGAACGTGTCGCCCCAGTGGTCGACCAATGAGCCCGCACGGTCGAACACCAGCATGGGGTGCGTCCCGCGTCCGAAGCAGTAGACGCGACCGCGGTGGTCCGTGACCACGCCGCCGATCCATCCCGTCGAGATGTTGGGCGGAATCTTGGCCCAACCCGGAACGAGATCGAAGGTGAAACGACCGCTGCCTGTGCGCACGATGGGCCCCTGACGATCACGTCATAGGCGGACGGCGGGAGCGTAGCAGGCGGCGGCCGACCCGAACCGGGAACAGGAGTAGGGTTGACGCCGGCAGGCGATCTGCACGACCGTCACGCCTATGCCGCCCTCGATTCGGACCGACCACCGCATCGCAGCCGGCATCGAGCCTCGCCGTTCGCCCGCGATCGCGGCGCCGCGGCGCTTGCGGCAGCGGCACGCTGCACTCCCCCCCAACGGCAATTGATTCGCTCAGCTGCCGCCCACCAGGTCGCCGTTGTCTTCGGCATCATCGCGGCCACGGCATTTGGGATGTCGGTCTATGGCCCGCTGCTCGTGCCGATCCAGGCGGAGTTCAACGTCAACTTCGCCACGCTGAGCGTGCTTGTGGCTGTGCCTTCATTGAGCCGCGTCCTCGTCACCCCGGCGGCGGGCTATTTGACGGACCGCGTTGGGCCGCGGCGGCTGCTCGGGATTGCGTCGCTGGCGTTCGCGGCGGGAGCGCTGGCCGCGGCCTCCGCGCCCAGTTTCTGGGCCCTCGTCGGCGCCGTGTTCGGGTCGGGCTTTGCCGCCGCCTTCATCGAAAGCGCCGCCGTCGCTCACCTCGTGCGCCTGGCGCCACCGGCCGCCCGAGGGCGAACGATTTCGCGTGGCCTGACGGGCTTTCAGGTTGGCATGTTGGCGAGCCCGGTGGCGGCCGGAGGCTTGGCGGTCGCCCTGGGCTGGCGGTCGGCGCTGGTGATGGCGGCTGTGGCGGCCGTGGTTGCCGCGGGCACGGCCCTCGTGTTGATCCGTGATGCCCAGCCGGCTTCCGGCGCCGGCGCCGAGGCCCCGGCGTCCAAGGGGCGACCACTACGCGTGGGGGCGATCACCGGCGTGCTGGCCTTCGGCGCGCTGCTCTGGGGCGGCGCCTCGACGCTGCGTGCGGTCGCGCTGCCGCTCTACGGCGGCGTGACGCTGCAGCTCGATCCAGCAGCCGTCGGTCTCGTGCTTTCCCTCTTGTCCGGCGTGCGCGCCGTGGCCACCCTTGCGGGAGGCCAGCTGATGGACCGCCACGGCCGGCTGGTGGTGGTCGGCACAACGGTGCTCATGAACCTGCTCAGCGCGACGGTGCTGCTGCTTCCCGCGCATATGGCCTTCTTGGGACTCACAGCCTTCTGCTATGCCATGGGCGGACTGGGAGCCACCTCACCTGTGGTCTTGCTGGCGGACCGCGTGCCCGCCCGCTACGCCGGCCGGGGCGTGGCCGCACTCCAAGCCGCCTCCGGGACGTCCGCCTTGCTGCTGCCGCTGGCAGCCGGGGCGCTGATGGACGCGGCCGGCATCGCCGCCCTGGCGCTGTTGCTCGCGCCGGTATTCGCCGTTGCCCTCGTTGTCGCGGCCGTGGTTGCCCGCTCACCCGCTGCGCGGTCGGCCGCGGCATAGGTCGGTCTTCCCCGGAGCCGCTACCCCAGCCATCCTCCGCACGCGATAGGGTAGACGCGGAGTCCGTGCGCGCGGAGGGGCGACGACATGGAGTACCGCAAGCTGGGCCAGTCCGATCTGGTGACGTCCGTCATTGGATTCGGCGGATTCCCCATCGGACGCGGCCAATACGGCCCGTTTGACGACGACGAGGCTATTCGCAGCGTCCACCGAGCGATCGACCTTGGAGTCACGCTGTTCGACACCGCCGCCGGCTACGGGCTCGGCGGCGAAGGCGAGAAGCTCCTTGGCCGGGCGCTCAAGGGGCGGCGGGACCGCATCGTGCTCGTCAGTAAGGGCAGCACGGCTCCTGAAGCAATGGCCGCGGACCTTGAGCGCAGCCTGGAACGGCTGCAAACCGACTTTCTCGACCTTTACCTGATTCACTGGCCGGACGCGAGCGTTCCCATCGCCGACTCAATGGGCGCGATGGCCAAGTTTCAGCAGCAGGGCAAGATCCGCTACGGCGGAGTGAGCAACTTCAGCGCCGCCCAACTGGGCGAGTGCCTCGAGACCTTTCCCATCGTTACCGAGCAGATCGGCTATCACCTGTTCGACCGCCGGCCCGAGGCCGAGCTCTTTCCCTTTTGCCAAGCGCACGAGCTCGGCGTGATGGCCTTTGGGCCGATGGCCCACGGCCTATTGACCGGCGCGATGACGCCCGAGACGACCTTCGGCGAGGACGACTTTCGCAGCCGCGGCACGGTATTCGAGCAGCCCCTGTTCGAGGGCGAGCACTTTCTGGCGAACTTGCGACGCGTCGACGCGCTGAAAGAGGCGGCCCGCGATCGAGGCTTCACGGTGGCGCAGCTGGCGCTCGCGTGGGTGATGGCCAATCCGCTCGTGAGCGTTGCGCTGGCGGGGACGCGCCGCCCCGAGGAGATCGAAGAGAACGTCCGCGCCGTCGAGTGGCGCATGACCGAAAGCGAGCGAACCGAACTCGCCGCCATCGCGGCGGGCGACTAGGCCGGTCGGTCGGGAACTTGCTCCCCGCCTCGCGGGCGATCGCCTCGAGGTCTACAGTCGCGACTGAAGCATTGATCGCAGGAGGCGCCAAGCATGACCGCGCCAACCTCGACGGAGCCCAAGATTTCCACCATCGAGCTCGAGTTGCCGGGCGCGCCGCCGGCCCGCTTCAAGCTGCTGTGGGACGCGGCGCCGCAAACCTGCGCGGCCGTGACCGCGGGGGTGCCCGAGGAGGCCGAGTGCCTCCATGCGATCTATTCCGGAACGATCGCCGCGTTCTACTTCGACCCGACCGTCGTGGCCCCCATCGAGAACGCGACCACCTGCGTCGCGCCCGGCGACTTGATCTTCACGCACTACGAGGCGGGCACCCGTCACGGGCACCCCGGCGCCCTGAGTGAGGTCTATTGGCCCTATGACCGCTACGCCCGCCCCACCATTCCCGGGCAGTTCGTCACGCTGGACGCCGCGAACGTGTTCGGGACATACGACGGCCCAGCGGATGCATGGCAGGCATTCGCCGCCCGCTGCGAGCGCCTGCGCTACGACGGCACGGCCACGATTAAGATTCGGACGCGCTGAGACAGGTCTCAACAGCTCTCCAGCAGTCCTAGTCGTGCGGTCGGCCTGGTAACTGGGACAGAGCTCGCTCGTGGTAGCTTGCCGCACCTCTCGACCCCCCGCTGGGATTCGCCGTGTCTCCGGCTGTACTGGCACTTGTCTTCACCGCGGCCGCGCTTCACGCCGCGTGGAACCTGCTCGCCAAGCGCGGCCACGGGAATCCCGTGTTCTTCTGGCTCGCCCTCGTCGTCTCATCGGTGGTCTACCTGCCCGCGTTCATCGTCGGCGTCATCCTGGAACCCATTCCGCCGGCCGGCTGGGGCTGGATCGCAGCCACCGGGGCGCTGCACGCGGCATATTTTTGGTCGTTGGCAAACGCCTACGCCCGCGCCGATCTTTCGGTCACCTATCCCCTGGCCCGCGGCATCGGTCCTGCCCTGGTCCTGGTCGCGAGCATCTGGATCGTGGGCGAATCCGTATCGCCGATTGGAGTCGCCGGCGTGCTCACCGTGGTCGTCGGGATCTACCTGGTCAACCTCCAGAGCCTTCACCCGAGGACCTTGCTGGACGCGCCGCGGATGCTGCTGCGGCCGGGGGGCCGCTATGCCGCGCTGACGGGCGTGCTGATCGCCTCGTACACGCTGGTCGACAAGCAAGGCGTGGCCATCGTGAATCCGCTCACCTACGTCTACCTGATGTGGGTCATTGCCGCCGTGATGCTTGCCCCGCTGGTGCTGGCTCGCTACGGACGCCGCCCATGGCGCCGCGTGCAGGTCTCGGCCCGCGACGTGACGTTGGTTGGCATCCTGTGGGTCGCCGCCTACCTGCTGGTGCTCATCGCGCTAACCATGGCTCCCGCCCCATACGTGTCCGCCGCCCGCGAGGTCAGCATCCTGATCGGCGCCGCCCTCGGCATGACGCTGCTCGGCGAGCCGAGGCCCGCCCCGCGGTTCATCGGCGCCGGCGCCATCGCCGCCGGGGCGGCGCTGGTGGCGCTTGCGTAGGTAGCCATAACTGCAACGCACGGACGAACGCAGCGCTGACGTGCGGACGCTCAGCCGGTCCGTCTCGACGCGAGGCCGCGCCCGCACAACAAATTCGCCACTCCGACACGCCGCAAGGGCCGCCGCCCATTCTGTTCGCGCCGGCCGACCTGTGTACTATCTTGGCGGCTCGCAACCGCACCCGTGCGCACCCCGATGGCGACAACCCAACCGCTCACTGACACGGCGTCCATCGACGCGATGGCCTCGACGGCCGTGCGCAGCGAGTGGTCGATGGCGTGGCGGCGGTTGCGCCGAAACCACGCCGCCATGGCCGGCGGCATCGTGCTGATCCTGTTAGCGCTCTGCGCCATCTTTGCGGACGTGATCGCGCCGGAAGGCATCAACATCAAGCCCACCCTCGAGTCCGTGCTCGAGAACCGCCTGCTTCCGCCATGGTCCAGCGGCACGCGCGTGGGAGCCAGCGGCGAGGTGGAACCGGCATTCTTCCCCTTCGGCACCGACGACATCGGGCGCGATGTCTTCAGCCGGGTGGTGCATGGGTCCCGCATTTCGCTGCGGGTCGGCTTCGTCGCCGTCTTGCTCGCCGGTGCGGGCGGCACGTTTTTTGGTCTTGCCGCCGGCTATTTTGGCGGACGGATCGACATGGTCGTCAGCCGCCTGCTCGATGTGCTGCTCGCATTTCCAGGGCTGCTGCTGGCCATCGTGATCGTCGCGTCGCTCGGGCCGAGCCTGACGAACGCCATGATCGCCCTGGGCATTGCGGGCATCCCCTTCTATGCGCGCGTGGTGCGGGGCTCGACGCTCTCGGCGAAGGAGTTCGGCTATGTGCGCGCCGCGCGGGCCATTGGCATGCGCGACTCCCGCATCATCGTGCGCCACATCCTGCCCAACATCCTCAGTCCCATCCTGATCATGTCCACGCTGGGTCTCGGCTCCACCATCATCTCGGCGGCCGGACTCAGCTTCCTGGGCTTGGGCGCCTCACCGCCAACGCCGGAGTGGGGTTTGGAGATCGCCCAGTTCCGCGCGGTGCTCGCCCTCGCGCCGTGGATCTGCATCTTCAACGGCCTGGCGCTGGCCCTCACGGTCCTGTCGTTCAACATGCTCGGCGACGGCCTCCGCGAGGCGCTGGACCCACAGGCCAGCGCCTGGTCGCAGTAGTCCCTGCCGTCGCAGCGACGAACGGGTCGTAGGTCACGTTGGCCTGAGGACGTGGCATGGCGGCGCGTCGCCGCCGGGTGGGTCTCGGGACCGCTCGGTTCATCCGCCGGCGGACGGCGCCTCGATTCCCGCGTCCGCGGGAATGACGACCAAAGTGACCCACGACCAACAGAGTCCGTGCGGTGCGAATCGCCCGCGCAGACTGGTATCCTCACGCGCACAGGCTGGGGAGCCTACTAGTGGAGGGGAAGACTATGGTTCGTGGCAAATCTCTGAGTCGCCGGAACGTGCTCCGTGGTGGGGCCCTGGCCCTCGCGGGCGGCGTCGGCGTCGCGGCACTCGCCGCGTGTGGCGAGGCCGAGGTCAAGACGGTGGAGGTCCCGGTCGAGCGGATCGTGACCCAGGAAGTCATCAAGGAAGTCCAAGTCGAGAAGGTCGTCACGGTCACCGAGATCAAAGAGGTCGAGGTCGAGAAGGTCGTCGAGGTCGAGAAGGAAGTCGTTGTCGAGAAGGAAGTCATCGTCGAGAAGGTCGTCGAGATCGAGGCCGAGACCGTCGCGCGCGGCATCCAGAAGGGCGTCAACCTCTTCCGCTCCGACGAATCCGTCCCGCTTGGCGAGTGGAACCCGACCCGGGGTGGCCGGATCGCCTGGGGTTCGCCGGGCCCGATCACGTCGCTCAACCCCGTGCGCATGGACCTATGGTCCTATCGCAACGGCTTCCCGATGTACGAGAACCTCTACACGTGGGCGCCGGGCAACAAGATCATTCCGTGGCTGGCCGCCGACTTGCCCGAGCTGTCGGACGACCGCCTGACCCGCCGCATCCCGTTGCGCCGCGACGTGAAGTTCCACGACGACACGCCGTTCAACGCCGAGGCGGTGGCGTTCAACTTCATGCTGTTCCTGGACGAGAGCTTGGAACGGGGCGAGGTCGCGGGCAAGGTCGGCGACGTCGAGGGTGTCACGGTGGTGGACGAGTTCACCGTCGATCTGAAGACAAAGACCCCACAGGCGCTCTTCATGCAGGTGCTTGCCGATTTTCAGATCACGTTCGCCTCGCCGCAGGCGTACATCACCTACCGCGAGGACATCGCGCGCAATCCGGTCGGCACCGGCGCCTACAAGTTCAAGGAGTGGCAGGAGCAGGTCTCCGTCACCTTCGAGCGCAACGACGACTACGCGTGGGCGCCCGCGTGGGCGACGAATAAGGGCGCGCCGTACCCGGACGAGATTGTCACCCAGATTCTGGCGCAGGACGCGGTGGCCCGCGCCGCGGCCTTCGAGGCCGGCGAAGTGGACTGGATCCAGCACTTCCAGTTCATCGACTTGGAGCGCTTCGCGAAGCAAGACAACCGCATCATCCTCGGACGTCTGGCCCCGGGCATGCCGTGGTTCCTGCACATCAACTCCATGCGCTGGCCCACCGACGACATCGTCGTCCGCCGGGCGCTCAACCACGCCATCAACAAGAAGCTCGTGGTTCAGCGCGGCAACGGCGCCATCCCGCGCATCGCCGGCAACATCCTCACGCCGGGCACCATCGGCTACAACGCGGACATGGAAGACCTCTACCCGTGGGACGTCGGCAAGGCCAATAGACTGCTGGACGACGCCGGTTACACCCGGCGCGAGGACGGCTTCCGCTACCGCGACGACAAGCGCATGCAGGTTGAGTTCCCCAACACGCCCAACCCGTTGAGCGAGCTCTACAAGCTGGACATCGAGTCCGGCATCGGCATCTTCGTGGACATCCCGAACGTCGAGTTCGCGACCTACATCAACGACATGGCGCAAGGCAAGTACACGCACCAGTGGACCGGCGGGGGTGGCCCCGACGGCGACGTGCTGTACCCCAAGTACCACACGTCGCAGTACGGCCTGCCGGGCCGCGCGTTCGCGTTTCTCAACTACAACGGCGAGCCGGGCGTGGCGACCGCGGACGACCCGGTCGACGCACTGCTCGACGGGGCGCGCTCCGAGTTCGACGAGTCCAAGCGCGCCGAGATGTGGATGGAGGCGAACCGCCTGATCCAGGAGGCCGCCGTCAATCTTCCGCTGTCGGACGCCATGGGGCAGTGGTTCTACAACAGGGACCAGATCGGCGGCGTGGCGCACTCCACGGTGCACGAACCACCCACCGCGCTCGACTTCTACGACAAGAAAGGCGGCTAGCGCCTAGGGAGATCAGCACCGCCACCGGGTCTGGGTCGCTGAGGAGGGGCGTGAGCCTCAGCCGGCGGCCTGCCCGCGGACGAGCCTCGTGCTTGCCGCGAAATAGGTGGACCCAGCACCGGCGGCGGTGTGCTGCTCCTGTTTGCGCCGTGCTGGCCGACGGCGCCTAGACTCCCGCGTCCGCGGGAATGACGACCAAAGTGACCCACGACCAACAGAGTCCGTGCGGTGCGAATCGCCCGCGCAGATTGGTATCCTCACGCGATCAGGCCAGGAGAGCCTGCTAGTGGAGAGGAAGACTATGGTTCGTGGCAAATCTCTGAGTCGCCGGAACGTGCTCCGTGGTGGGGCCTTGGCCCTCGCGGGGGGCGTAGGCGTCGCAGCACTGGCCGCGTGTGGCGAGGCCGAGGTCCAGACGGTCGAGGTCCCGGTCGAGCGGATCGTGACGCAGGAAGTCATCAAGGAAGTTCAAGTCGAGAAGGTCGTCACGGTCACCGAGATCAAAGAAGTCGAGGTCGAGAAGGTCGTCGAGAAGGAAGTCGTCGTCGAGAAGGAAGTCATCGTCGAGAAGGAAGTCATCGTCGAGATCGAGGCCGAGACGGCGGCGCGCGGCGCACTGAAGGGCATCAACCTCTTCCGCTCCGACGAAGCCGTTCCGCTCGGAGAGTGGGACCCGACCCGCGGTGGCCGGATTACCTGGGGTACGCCGGGCCCGATCACTTCGTTTAACCCGGTGCGCATGGACCAGTGGTCTTACCGCAGCGGCTTCCCGATGTACGAGACCTTGTACACCTGGGGACCGAACAACACCATCGTCCCGCGGCTGGCCGCTGACATGCCCGAGCTGTCGGACGACCGCCTGACCCGCCGCATCCCGTTGCGCCAGGACGTGGTGTTCCACGACGGCACGCCGTTCAACGCGGACGCGGTGACCTTCAACTTCATGCTGTTCCTGGATGAGAGCCTGGAGCGGGGTGAGATCGCGGGCCAAGTCGGAGACGTCGAGAGCGTCACGAAGGTGGACGACTTCACCATCGACCTCACGACCAAGACCCCGCAGGCGCTGTTCATGCAGGTGCTGGCGGACCGTCAGGTTACGTTTGCCTCGCCGCAGGCCTACATCACCTACCGCGAGGACATCGCGCGTAATCCGGTCGGCACGGGTCCGTACAAGTTCAAAGAGTGGCAGGAGCAGGTCTCCGTCACCTACGAGCGGAACGACGACTACGCGTGGGCGCCCTCTTGGGCGACGAACAAGGGGGCCCCGTACCCCGACGAGTTCGTCATCCAGATTCTGGCGCAGGACGCGGTGGCGCGGGCGGCGGCCTTCGAGGCCGGCGAGGTGGACTGGATCCAGCACTTCCAGTTCATCGACATGGAGCGCTTCGCGAAGCAGGACAACCGCGCCGTCCTCGGGCGTATGTCTTCAGGTATGCCGTGGTTCCTGCACATCAACTCGACGCGCTGGCCCACCGACGACATCGTCGTCCGCCAGGCGCTGAACCACGCGGTCAACAAAAAGCTCGTGGTGCAGCGCGGCAACGGCGGCATCCCGCGGATCGCCGGCAACATCCTCACGCCGGGCACCATCGGCTACAACGCGGACATGGAAGACCTCTACCCGTGGGACGTCGGCAAGGCCAACCAGCTGCTGGATGACGCCGGCTACGCCCGCGGCGAGGACGGCTTCCGCTACCGCGACGGTGAGCGCATGCAGGTCGAGTTCCCCAACACGCCCAACCCGTTGAGCGAGTTGTACAAGCTGGACATCGAGTCCGGCATCGGCATCTTCGTGGACATCCCGAACGTCGAGTTCGCGACCTACATCAACGACATGGCGCAAGGGAAGTACACGCACCAGTGGACCGGCGGGCGTGGCCCGGACGGAGACGTGCTGTACGCCAAGTACCACACGTCGAACTACGGGCTGCCGGGTCGCGCGTTCGCGTTCCTCAACTACAACGGCGAGCCGGGCGTGGCGACCGAGGGCGATCCCATCGACGCACTGCTCGACGGGGCCCGCTCCGAGTTCGACGAGTCCAAGCGCGCGGAGATGTGGATGGAGGCGAACCGCCTGATTCAGGAGGCCGCCGTCAACCTTCCGCTGGCCGACGCCATGGCGCAGTGGTTCTACAACAGCGACCAGATCGGTGGCGTGGCGCACTCCACGCTGCTGGATCAGGCCTTCGCGATGGACTTCTACGACAAGAAGGGTGGCTAACGCCTAGGGAGATCAGCACCGCCGCCGGGTCTGGGTCGCTGAGGCGGGCCGTGAGCCTCAGCGGCACCTTCCCGCGGAAGAGCCTCGAGTCTTCCGCGGGAAGGTGGGCCGGGCGGCGGTGCGTGCTCCTTCCCCGCGTGGCGGTGCGCCGCGCGCTGAGTCTTCGGTTCTAGTCGCCGAAGTACTCGTCGTGGCCGCCGAAGGTTGCCCGCAGCCGCTCGATGTCGGCGGTTGGCAACGGTCCGCGCTGCACCGCCGCCACGTTCGCGGCAAGATGGGCCGGATCGGCCGTGCCCGTGAGCACGGAGGCCACCTCCGGGGGAGCGGCGGCGAAGCGATAGGCCGCCTCGATCACCGTCCCCACGTCGCCATCTATCAGCCAGCCGAGCGGATGTGCGTCGGGCACGGACGCGGGCGGCACCAAGCCCGCGGCCTTCATCTGCCTCACCACGTCGCGCAGATGCGCGGGATCGGCCATGGCGCGTCGCACGGGCGTCATCACGACCACGCCCACGTCGTGCAGGCGGGCCAGCGGGAACACATGGCGTTCGGCGGCGTGCGTCAGCAGGTTGTAGTTCGGCATCACCACGTCGGGCCAACCATCGGCGACGGCGCGGCCCACCATCACCGGCCATCCGGATATCCCGACGAACCGCGCCAGGCCGTCATCTTTCAGGCGCAGCAATTCCGGCACGTGACGCTCGCGGCATTCGTCGTAGAGCTCAGGCCGCAAGGCGTGAATCAGCACAATATCCAGCGCGTCCCGCCGCAGTCGCCGTAGGCTGCTCTCGACCGATGGGCGGATAACGGTCGGCGGCGCCAAGGGCGGCGCGACCGCATGCACGTCGACCACGCTGCCGTACTTCGTCGCGATCACGGTCTCGTCCCGCGGCACGCCGTCCAACGCATGGGCGAGCAGCGCTTCGCTGTCGTGATACACCGGCGCGGTGTCGAAATAGTTAACGCCCAGGTCGAGCGCGCGCCGCACGAGGGCGCGGGCCGCGTCGCGCGTGGTGCCGCGCGTCTGGCCGAACTGGCTTGGCCCACCCGTGCCGAGCCCTACCAGCGACACCTCGAGGCCCGTCCGGCCCAGCCGGCGATAATCCATCAGCCGGCTCGCGGCGCCGGAGCGCCGCCGTTAGAGGAACGCCGGCATCTTGGCGGCATTGATCTCCACGCCGAAGCCGGGCGCATCGGACGGTCGCAGCCGGCCGTTCCTGGGCACGGCCGTCCCCGGCAACAGAGAGCCGTTCTCCAGCGGAACACCCGGCGCCGTGGCGAGATACCACTCGCCAAGCGGGATCGCCGGGAGCGCGAACACGGCGTGTTGTCCATACGGAGTCGTGGCTCCGCCGTGAGGAATGACGGTCAGGCCCGTCGCGTCCGCGATGGCGCAGATCTTGAGCAGGGGCGTCAATCCGCCCACCCACGCAATATCCGGCTGCAAAATGTCCACCAGGCGGCGCGACGCCGCATGTTGGAAGGGAAACGGCGTGTACCAGTGCTCACCAGTGGCGAGCTTCTGCCAGGGCAGCCGGGTCCGCAGCTGCGCGTAGCCGTCAAAGTCCTCCGGGCGGAGCATCTCTTCGATCCACGCGAGGCCGAACGGCCGCAACGATTCCGCCAGGCGCACGCCATAGTCCACGTCGAGCGCCATCCAGCAGTCGAGCATGAGGTCCGCGGCATCGCCCAGGCACTCGCGGGCCGCCGCCACGCTGTCGACATTGCGCTGCAAGCCGCCCCGTCCATGCGGGGGGCCGAAGCGGCAGGGCACCTTCACCGCGGTGAAGCCGAGCTCCTTGGCCCAGTCCACGTCGCCGCAAGTGGCGTAGCACTCCACGAAGTCTCGGGCCGGACCGCCGATCAACTGATAGACGGGCTTCCCCAGCACCTTGCCCTTCAGATCCCACAGCGCCAGGTCAACTCCGCTGATGGCATAGGACGCAAGGCCGGTGGCGCCGAAGGGTGCGCACAGCCGGACTAGCATGTCGTACAGCCGCTCAGTCGCGAGCGCGGGCTCACCGATGACCCGCGGCCCGAGATATTCCCGGATGACGGCGGCCACGGGCCGTCCGTACCTGCCGGGGCCCACCCCCTGCGTGCCGTCCTCGGCCGTCACGACGACGAGGAAGTCCGGCCACTCCGGGACCCAGCTCAGCATGTTGGACGAGGCAGAGCAGTAGCGCGACAGCGGGTTCGCGATGGGACCCTGCTCGAGCCAGCCGGGGCGCCGCCGACCTGCGTGGGGATCGCGAGCGGGAAGCTCGAGCGATTTGACTTCGATGCGGGTGATTTTCAACGCGTGAAGGCGCCGCTCTCAGGCCGCGCGCAGTGTCCCACAAGAGCGAATCCGCCAACTCGCACCCGGGGACGCGGTGGCGCCATGCGGCATCCCGCGCATCGCCGGCAACGTCCTCACCACAAGAGCCATCGGCTACACTGCCGACGCCGAGGGTATCTACGCTTGAGGTGTCGGCAAGGCGAACGAGCCCCCTGGATCACGCCGGTTACACCGGTCGCGGGGACGGCATCAAGATTCGTTCCTCTCGGGCATCAGATGGACCCACGACATATGCGACACGAAGTGTGGAAAGGCTCATCCGCGCGCGAGGAGCCCCATAAAGCCGTTGGCACGGTGAGCTAGGGCCAGGATGGGGCGTTACATCGTCCGGCGGTTGCTCGCCGCTATCCCGGTGATACTGGGCGTGCTGCTGCTGGTGTTCGTCCTCCTGCGCCTGATCCCTGGCGATCCCGTCACGGTCTTCTACTACAGCAGCGACGCCGGCGGCACGTCCAACACCTCAGTTTCGATCGAAGCCCTTGAGCAAGCGAAGGCGAAACTACACCTCGACAAGCCCATTCCGGTGCAGTTCGGCTATTACGTCTGGGACGTGCTGCGGCTGGACCTTGGTCGCTCGTTCCGCACCAAGCAGTCCGTTACGGAATTGATCGCGGAGCAATTCCCCTCAACGCTGCTGCTTACGCTGGCCGGCATGGGGGTGACGCTCATCATCGGGTTGGTGGCCGGCGTGGTGTCGGCCATGCGCCACCACACCTGGATCGACTACGCCAGCCAGTTCGTCGCGGTGGTGGGCGTTTCCGTGCCTAATTTCCTGGTCGGGCTGCTGCTTATCTATATATTCAGCATCAATATGAACAACCTCCTGCCGGCCATCGCCAACGGCAACGGCAAGGAGCTGATCATGCCCGCCATCGCGCTGGGGCTCGCAGGCGCGGCGATCGTGGCACGGCTCACGCGCTCATCCATGCTGGACGTGATGAGCCGCGACTACATCCGCACCGCGCGCTCGAAGGGCGTGCGCGAGAGCCTCGTCGTCTGGCGCCACGCCCTCAAGAACGCGCTGATACCGGTCGTGACCATCGTGGGCTTGCAGTTCGGCAGCCTGCTGATCGGCGCGGTGGTCATCGAGGTGGTGTTCAGCCGGCAGGGCATCGGCTTCACGCTGGTCAAGGCCATCCTCACGCGCGACTACACCGTGGTGCAGGCGCTGGTGATGCTGGCGGCCTCGATCTACGTCATCGCGAATCTCCTCGTCGACGTGCTCTACACCTACATCGACCCGCGCGTGCGGCTCACGTGAGCCGCTGGGTAACCTCCCGACATTTGCTGGCGCCTGCATCACCTGCCCTACGAGCCTGCCTTGGCGAGTTGGGCAGCCAGCACCGGCATGTCCGGCGGCAGGCGCCAGTTGCGTCGGGCCGGCTGCAGGTCGGGAGTTTTCAAGATTTCCCGCATCCTCTAGGCTGGCGCGTCTCGGTGACGCGCCGGCAGTGCCGTCCGCCTGATCGGCTCGCGGGCATCGCAGTCGAAGCGCCGGACAGCGCGCGCAAGCCCCTGGCCGATTTGAATTGGAGCGTTTGAGTGCCACATAACGTCGCGGTCGATATGGGCGGCACGTTTACGGACCTGATCGCCACCGATGGCGACACCGGTTTGCAAGTCGCGAAGTCGCTCACGACGCCCGCCTCGCCCTCGACCGGCATCTTCGACGCGCTGGCGAAGGCCCAGATCGACCCGGCCGCCATCGAATACTTCGTGCATGGCACCACCGTTGGCACCAACATGCTCATCGAGCGCCGCGGGCCGCGCATCGGCCTCATCACCACGCAAGGCTTTCGGGACGTGCTGCGCATCCAGCGCATCGTGCGCCCGGAGTCGTTCGATCTGCACTGGCGCAAACCGCGGCACCTGGTGGACCGAGCGCTCAGTCTGGAGGTGCGCGAGCGGATCGGCGCGCACGGCGAGGTCGTGCAGGCGCTGGAGGAAGAAGACGTGGTGGCCGCGGTCGAGCGCTTGCGCGCGGCCGAGGTCAAGGCCATCGCCGTCAGCTATCTCTTCTCGTTCCTCAATCCGGAGCATGAGCGCCGCACGCGCGAAATCGTGCGGGAGCTCTACCCCGAGGCCTACGTCTCGATCAGCTCGGACGTGTTTCCCCAGTGGCGCGAGTACGAGCGCACGAGCACCACGGTCATCGACGCCTACCTCAAGCCGCGCATCGACGACTACCTCACGTCGCTTGAGGACGAGCTCCACCGCCGCGGCGCGCGGGGCTTGCTGATCATGCGCAGCAACGGCGGCGTCATGGCGACCGCAACTGCCAAGGCCCAGCCCGTCACCATGATCCAAAGCGGGCCGGCCGGCGGCGTGATCGGCAGCCTGCAGCTGGGGCAAACCCTCGGGCTCGACCCGCTGATGACCGCCGACATCGGGGGCACCAGCTTCGATGCCTGCCTGGTAGCCGGCGGGCGAGCCGCGCAAACCACGACAACCGAGCTGGAGTTCGGCGTCCCCATCGCCACGCCCATGCTCGACATCCGCTCCATCGGCGCCGGCGGCGGCAGCATCGCCTGGACCGACCCGGCCGGGCTGCTCAAAGTCGGGCCGCAGAGCGCGGGCGCCGATCCCGGGCCGGCGAGCTACGGCCGCGGCGGCACCGAGCCAACGTCCACCGACGCCAACGTGGTGCTGGGCCGGCTGGACCCCGCGTTCAAGCTCGGCGGCGACGTGGCCCTGGTGCCCGAGGCCGCCCGGCAAGCCGTGGAGCGCCTTGGCGCGCAGATGGGCTTCTCGGCGGAGCGCGCCGCGGCGGGCATCCTCGAAATCATGAACAGCAACATGGCCGAGACGATGCGCCTGCTCACCATCGATCAAGGCATCGACCCGCGCGAGTTCACCCTCGTCGCCTTTGGCGGCGCGGGGCCGTTGCATGGGGCCTACCTGGCCGACCATTTGGGCATGCGTCGCGTCGTCGTGCCGCCGTTCCCCGGCGTGTTCAGCGCCCTGGGCGCGCTGATGGCGGACACCCGATTCGACTACATGCAGACACGCATCACGTACTCCGAAAACATCGACGTGGAGACCGTGCAGAGCGACTTCGACGACCTCGAGCAACGCGCCCGCGACGACTTCGCACGCGAGGGGTTCGGCGATCCTCCCACCATGCAGCGCAGCCTCGACCTGCGGTACTACGGGCAAAACTGGGAACTCGAAGTGCCCGTCGCGGGCGGCGCCATCACCGCCGAGGACATCACCGCGGCGCGTCAAGCCTTCGACACCGAGCACGACCGTCAGTTTGGCTGGAGCTTTCCGGATTCGGCGTACGAAATCGTGAACCTGCGCCTCACGGCCATCGCCCGGCGCCGGGAGGTCGCCCTACCCGACGTGCCCGCCGGCCCCATGCCGGCGCCCGTCAAGGTGGGCGACGTCTACTTCACCGAGGCGGACGGCCTGTTGTCCACGCCCTTCTATCACCGCGACGACCTGCGCGCGGGCAACACCTTCGAGGGTCCGGCGGTGATCGTGGAAGACGACGCCACGGCGATCGTTCCGCCCGAATGGTCGGCACGCGTCGAACCCCATGGCAGCGTCATTCTGGAGGTGGAGTGAGATGGCGCACGACCCATCCGCCAAGCGCAGCGTCGCCGATCTGAACATCGACGACCCGGTACAGCTTGAAGTCACGCGCAACTACCTCATCGGCACCTGCGAGGAGATGGGCGTGGCCATGCTGCGTACGTCCTACTCGACGATGTTCAACGAAGCGCGCGACTTCTCCTGCGTGGTGTTCGACGCCAATGGCCAAATGATCGCCCAGGGCGACTTCTGCCCGGCCCACATCGGCGCCATCGTTCACACCGTCGAATGGGCCATCAAGGAAGTCGGTTCGGAAAACATGCGTCCGGGCGACGTGATCCTGCACAACGACCCCTACCGCGGCGGTTGCCACCTGCCCGAGTTCATGACGCTGAAGCCCTGCTTCTACAAGGGCGTGGTGGTGGCTTACGCAGCCAACATCGCGCACATGACGGACATCGGCGGCATGGTGCCGGCGGCGTTCGGCGACACGCGCAACATCTTTCAGGAGGGGCTGCGGCTGCCGCCGATCAAGATCTTCCAGGACGACCAACCGGTGGAAGACATCTTCGCGATCATTACGTCCAACGTGCGCACGCCGAAGGTGTCGCGCGGCGACCTGATGGCGATGGTTGGCTCCACCTACCTGGCCGAACGACGCATTGTCGAGCTGATCGACCGCCTGGGCATCGACCGCTTCAACTTGCTATCGGACCAGATCAAGGACGTCTCCGAGGTCATGATGCGGCAGGCGATCGCGCGCATGCCCGACGGCTCCTACTCCGCGGAAGGGATCATCGAGGACGACGGGGTCATTGCCGATACGTCCTATCGATTCGCGGCGGAAATCAACATCCTCGGGGACGAGATCGTGGTTGACTACACGGGGTCGGATCCCCAGTCCGCCGGTGCGATCAACCAGTCATTCGGCACGACGGCGTCGGCGACTTACGCCACGATCTTCCACATCATCCCCGACGACATCCCCTGGAATCACGGCGCCTACCGGCCCATCGCCATCGTGGCGCCACCGGGCACGGTGGTAAATGTCAACTACCCCGGATCGTGCGTGGGCGGCAACTCCGACACCTACCCGAACACCATGGACGTGCTATTCGCCGCCTTCTCGCAGATGACCGACGGCAGCCAGGCCTGCGATGGCGGCACCAGCGGCTTGCTGGGCATCTACGGCATGAATGTCGACACCGGAGAGCCGTTCGTCCTGCTGCACATCGAGGGCATGGGCTGCGGCGGCCGGATTGACGCCGACGGCAACGACGCCATGGTGACGAAGAACGGCAACTGCCTGAACTCGCCCATCGAAGTGCTCGAGGTCCGCTATCCGGTACGCATCGAGGAATACAGCGTCATCCCCGAGAGCACAGGGCCAGGCGCTCACCGCGGCGGCTTTGGCGTGCGGCGCATATGGCGTTGCCTGGCGCCCATCACGATCAGCGCCCACGTGAACCGCACGTGGTTCCAGCCCTGGGGCCTCAAGGGCGGCGAACCCGCGGGCAACGCGGCGCTGTTGTTCAAGCCGGCTGGCGCGGACGAATGGCTCTCGGCCAGGGAACTCTACGAGCGTGTGTCGGCGGGCAAATTCTCGAACATCGAGCTCGATGAAGGCGATCTCATCATGCTCTGCACGCCGGGCGGCGGCGGATATGGCGCTCCGCAAGACCGGCAGCCCGAGTTGGTGCGCCAGGATGTCGCCGACGAGTTGCTCGACGCGCAAGCGGCGGAGCGGACCTACGGCGTCGTGCTGGATCAAGCGGGAATGATCGACGGAGCAGCCACACGCCTCAAGCGAGAGGAGATGGCGCATGCCACAACGTGAAGTTGACGAGATGCCGCGCTGCCAGAGCTGCGGCATCTTGATCCCGGTGCAGGAGATCGTGAAGCACCACGAAGGCCAACCGGTCATCGTGTGCAGCGACAAGTGCTTTCGCATCTACACCACCTACTGGTATCCGCGTTACGGGCAGAAGGCGACCAGTCAGGACGCCGGGCATAGCTAAGTCGCCAACTGTCGCGTCGCCTCACGAGAGCGCGTCGGAGCGCCGATCCCCTCTCCCCACCGTGAGACATTTGCGTAACCCTTCGTCATTCCCGCGGAAGCGGGAATCTAGGCCCCGCCCAACCTGGAACCGGGCAGGGGTCTCCCGGGACGTGCTTAGCCGGACCGGGTTATGCAAACGTCTCCCCTCCGCGGGAGAGAGTTAGGGTGTGTGGGGCGCGACCATGAAGTCGATATCCGGCGTCGTCCCAATCGTCCCGACACCGTTCGTCCCCGGGTCCGAAGAAGTCGACGCCACGGCCCTGCGCCGCCTGATCGACTTCGCGGTCGACACGGAAGCCGCCGCCATCTGCCTGCCGGCCTACGGCAGCGAGTTCTACAAGCTCACCGAGCAGGAGCGGCTCGACGTGGTCGAGGTCGCCGTGGATCAGGCCGCCGGCCGCCTGCCTGTGATGGCGCAGTGCAACCACGGCTCGGCCAAGGGGGCCGCCGCGCTGGCTCGCCGCAATGCCGACATGGGAGCGGAGGTCGTGTCGTTCGCCCTGCCTCGCCAGTTTCCGCTAACCGACGGCGACCTGTTCGACTACGCGCGCGTCGTCTGCGACGCGGTCACGGTGCCGGTGCTGATCCAGGATTGGAACCCGAGCGGAAGCTCCGTCGGCGCCGAATTCTGCGCCGAGCTCGCCGCCGTCTGCCCCAACTTCCGCTATATCAAGCTCGAAGAGCCGCGCATGGGCCCCAAGGTCCGCGCCATCATCGAGGCCGCGGACGGCCGCGTGGAAGTCTTCGAAGGCTGGGGCGGGCTCTACATGCTGGAGCTTGTGCCAACCGGAATCGTCGGGATCATGCCGGGCCTGGCGCTGACCGACCGGCTCGTCCCCGCGTGGCGCCTAGCCGTAGCCGGCGAAGCCGCACAGGCGCTCGCGGCGTTTGAACCGCTCGTACCCTGGCTGGCCTTCGGCCTCTCCGACATGGAGTTCTTCAACGCCCTCGAAAAGCGCCTGCTCGTGGCCCGCGGCCTCCTGGAACACGCCACCCTGCGCAACCCCACCGTCACCATCGACGCCGACTCCCTGGCCTACGCGGACTTTCTGATCGGGCAGCTCATGTCAAGCACTCCGGGAGAGCACGAAAACGCATAGTCCCCCGGTTGACACCGCCGCAAACGTGGGCGTCCGGCGCCGTTAGCTCAAGGGCAGACCAGACCGTGTCCTCGGGCTGGGTAAGGATCTAGGCACTGCAATGGCAAATGACTGATCGTCTCCGCCGGCGGGCGACCGTGGTATTGGTTCGGAGTGGCAGGGTGCTGCTTGTCAGCGACGAGACCGGGATGTTCTTGATGCCAGGCGGCGGCATTGAGCCGGGCGAGCAGCCGATGGCGGCGGCCGTACGGGAGTTGCACGAGGAAACGGGTCTTACGGCGACGCGAGCGGAATTCCTGTTCGAGTGGGCCAGCTCCACGAACATGCACCACGTCTTTCTCGTTGAGGCGGACGGCGAGGTGGAGATTGGACCCGAGATCAGCGGGTTCCGGTGGTTGCATCCGACGGAGCGCGTGCCGAGCCACTCGCATGTCGAGGCAATCCTGGCGAGGCTCGAGGACCTGAGCTAGCGGGCCATCCACAACCGTTGCACCCGGTATTCGGACCGTTTTAGGATTGAAACAAGGCAGCGGCGCTGGCGTGATTGCTGAGAAGAAGGAGCAAGCAGGTCGTTCTGGTCAGATGTACGAGCACGCCGGCGACCTGACGAGGCGGTCTGCATGAAGCGCTTTGCATACATCGTCGCAGCCGTTCTGGTCGCCACGGCTGTTTCTGTTTCCGTGGTATCCGCCGACCATGACGGCACGATTCCTGACTGGCAGGCGGTGCTCAATGCGTGCATGCCAGCGTGGGAGCCCAGCGACCCCCGCATCGCGACGTGGGACGGGCGCACGCTCCACGATGAGCCCTATGACGTCCGCGACCTGTTCCACCGTGTCTGGGGTGATGATGATCTTGATGCCGGTCAGCATCTGCGGCGCTGGCGTTGGGAATGGGAGTGCCTGCACTCGGAGCCCGTAACTGATCGACTCCGCCAGCGGGCGACCGTGGTGTTGGTTCGAAATGGCAGGGTGCTGCTGGTCAGGGACGAGTCCGCGAAGTTCTCGATGCCAGGCGGCGGCATCGAGCCGGGCGAGCAGCCGATGGCGGCCGCCGTTCGGGAACTGCACGAGGAAACGGGACTTACGGCGACACGAGCGGAATACTTGTTCAAGTGGGCCAGCGCCACGAACAGGCACCACGTCTTTCTCGTTGAGGCAGACGGCGAGGTGGAGATTGGACACGAGATCACGGAATTCCGATGGTTGCACCCGACGGAGCGCGTGCCGAGCCACTCGCACGTTGAGGCGATACTGGCGATGATCGAGGACCTGAGCTAGCGGGCCATCCACAACCTTCACACCGAGTCTTAAGGCTCGGTAAGAACTTGAGGGTCTAGCTCGCCGCCTCGACCGCGCGGACCTCGTCCGACCAATCGCGCCAGATGTCGCCGCCGGCGTCGGTCATGGCGAGCTCGTCGGAGAGTCCCTCGGGCGACTTCACGAAGCCATAGATCGTGGCTTGGCGGATCACGTCGTTGGAGGTGTTCTGACCGGGGATGTGCAGAATCTTGTTGTGCCACAGCACCACCGAGCCGGCCGGGCCGTAGGTGTCAGCCGGCTCGGTGTCGGACTTGATCGCTTCAACGACCGGATCGGTCAGGCGTTCGTGGCCACCCAGCTTGCGCGCGGCGTGGCGCCGTCCAACGTGTGTTTCACCGGCGTGAAACGTCTGCCAGTGGTGCTCCCAAACCCGCGTGTGGCTGCCGGGCCACACGGTGAAGCCGCCGGAAGCGGGCGGCAGGTCGTCAATGTAGGCCGCAAAATTGAGCCGGAAGCGGCCATATGACGAGCCATCGGAATGCGCGCCGCGCCAGTTGGGCCCGGGCGCGGGACTGTTGGGCAGCGTGCAGTAGAGACCGCGCGTGCCCTGGCCAGTGAGAAGCTCAATCCCCTGTTGCGGCAGCCGCAGGGTTTGCGTCGTGAACGTCGGCAGCGTGGGCCAGCTCTCCAGGTCCTGGCCGTAGAGCACCTCCAGCGCCTCATCGTTCATCAGGCATGGGCCGACGGTGGACCCGGACTTATCACGCCCGGCCGGCCATACCACGGTGCCTTTGCCGAGCAGTTGCTCCGCCACGGTCCACAGCGCCCGCGGACCCAGGTCAAGCATGAAGTCCTTGGTGCCGTTGCGCACGTAGAACCGGGTTCCTCCGCCGCCGAAGTACGGCTGACCGCCATGGTGGGACTGCGGGAATCCAGCCGCTTCCTCGTCGGTGATCGGCGTCCACGTCGAGGGGTCGTCGCGCTTCATCCTCGGGAGGTACGTCGCGATCGCCTCCCACATGTCGTCGCGCGCGCGGCGGCACAGATTAGGATCGAGCACCCCCGGCAGTACGAGAAAGCCGTCGCGCTTGAACTGAGCGATCTGGCTATCGGTCAGCGGCGGCACCTGCGGCACGTTCGGCACGGCCATGGTCGGCATTGCGGGCGGCGGCTCCAACAGCGGCACGCTCGGGGTGATCATCACCATGTGGTCCCTACCTTGATCGCGGTACGGCGCGGGCTATGGCCGGATTATGACGCACGGGCCGGCGGTCCGCTCTGGGTCGTTCTGGCATCCGGCGCCAGGCGTGGGGCAGGCGGCTTCTCCGAGGCTGTGTGCGCTATTCGCCCCCGGCGGCGGCTTTGAACTCGGCATCGTCCGCCAGGTCGCCAAACTCGGCCAGGCGCCGCGCTCGCCGCCAGACCGACCGCGACGGATCGCGCTTGGCTGCCGCGCGCAGGAGGTCCATGACCTCACCGCGATCCTGGGTGGTGGCCCACACGCACGCGGCCAGCCAGATGTAGGTGAGATAGGGCGCTCCTTCCCGAATCGCCTCCCGGAATAACGGGGCGGCACGCGCATATCGCCTCGCCGAAAAGAGCCTCGCGGCGGCGTTGTGACAGAGCACCACGTATTGCTGCGGGCTGTCGGCGACATCCGCGTGCGTGGTTCGAAAGGCTGCCACGCGCGCTGTCACCCGGTCCGCCACGGCCTCGAACTCCGGACCTCGGTCAGCCCGCGCGAGCGCGGTCATGCGGGCCAGGTCCGCTTCCAGCCGGACGCCCTCGGCCTGATCCCACTCCGGAAAGCGATCGGCCAGCGCGCCGACCCGGTCGGCGGCGGCCAGCGCGTCGTCGATCCGTTCGTCTTGCTCGAGCACCCGAACTTCAGTGCGGTTGAGCTGAAACCACCACGATCGCGTGCATTCGTTGACGGGCACGGCGGCGCGCAACTCGTGCACGATGGCCAGCCACTCGTCCAGCTGCCCGCTGGCCCACCACGCCAGGGCCTGGGTGCCGTCGGCCATCACCCAGGGCAAGCGGTGGGGCTCGAGTCGTTCCTTGGCCCAGGCATAGAACCCGCGCTGTGCCTCCACCGTCTCCTCGAAGCGGCGAAGCAGCGCGAGCGTGTCGGTTCGCTCCCAGCGCGCCCACGCCTCGTCCTCGGTATCCAGGTCTTGCGCCAGATACTCGGTGAGCAGGTCGACGGTCTCGGTTCGCTTACCGAGTCGGAAGAGCAGCTTGGCCGCGGCTCGGACATTCCCGGAAGAAAGGCGCTGTTCCGCGGTCAATCGCTCGAACGCGGTCAATCCGTCCGTAAGCAGCGAGTGATCAGCCGACCCCGTGTCAGTCGCCGCCTGACGTTCGTACTCGGCGACGCACTGCTGCAACTCCAACGTCATGCGCCATCCTCCCGATTCGCCGCGGCTCGGCCACGATACTGAGGCACCGGGTTTGCCGCCGTGGGCAACGCCGCGGCGGCTGTATGGTCGGACTATCCCGCGAGGTCGCCTGCCGTTGCCTCCGCGTCCGGCGCAGCTGATGTCCGGGCGCCCAGCTCGCGGTCCAGGATCAACAGTCCCGCGCCGTCGCTGCCGGCGATCTTGAGTTGGCTCAGGAGGGTCCGGACGGTGTCTTCCTCTTCGATTTGCTCGTTGACGAACCAGTCCATCAGTGACTTGGCCTGGTAGTCGCCGCATTCAATCGCTTTAGCGTAGAGCCCGTTGACGGCGCGCGTGTTGCCCTGCTCATACGCCAGCGCAGCCGCGATGGCCGCTTGCGGTCCGTCATAGACCGTCTTGGGTTTTACCAGGGACGCCAGCGCGATGGGGACGTCTCGGGCGGCCAGGTGATCGAAGATGCGCATCCCGTGGCCCCATTCCTCCGCGCTCTGCGCCCGCATCCAGCCGGCGAAGCCGTCGAGGTCCAAGGATTCGAAATAGGCCGCCATCCCGAGGTAGATGTAGGAGGCGTTGAATTCATGCGTGATCTGCGCATTGAGCGCCTCGGCCAAGCGGTCGTTCATAGGCATGAGCGGGGACCTCCGGAGGCCCTATTGGGCTACCTCAGTTTAGGCGATGGAAACCGTCGCGCACCGGTATCTCGGTCACCGGCCATCGCGGCGAGGGATAGGCTGGATGTGTTGGTGCGGCATCGGCGTCTGCCGAGAGTCCGACCACCGCAAGCACAAGCGAGGTCCCCATCACGGCGATCGAGGCGCACAGCCTGACTAAAACCTATCGCGTCGAACGGCGGCGGCCCGGACGGCTCGGCTGGCTGCGATCGTTCGTCGCGCCGCAATACCGCGAGATCCGCGGTGTCGACGACGTGTCATTCGACATCGGCGAGGGCGAGATCGTCGGCCTGCTGGGACCCAACGGCGCGGGCAAATCGACGACGGTCAAGATCCTGGCCGGTGTGCTTTATCCCACGTCCGGCGACGTCAGCATTCTGGGGCTTGACCCCTTCAAGCGCCGCATCGACAACGCCCGCAACATCGGCGTGTTGTTCGGGCAGCGATCGCACCTCTTGTGGGACCTGCCGCCCATCGATGCCTTTGCCCTGCTGCGCAAGGTCTACGGCTTGAGCCAGCCGGACTACGAGGCTCGGCTGCGGGAGCTGTCCGATCTGCTGGGGTTGGATGAGCTGATGCGTCAGTCGGTGCGGACCCTGAGTCTCGGCCAGCGCATGCGCTGCGAGTTGGCGGCGGCGTTCCTGCACCGTCCCCGCGTGGTCTACCTGGACGAGCCGACGATTGGGCTTGACATCGAGGGCAAGCACGCGATTCGCGACTTCATCCGCTCGATCAGCCGTGAGCACCAAACCGCCATCATCCTGACCACACACGACCTGACGGACATCCAGGAGCTCTGCGAGCGGGTGCTGGTGCTCAACGAGGGCGCGCTCATCTATGACGGATCGCTGGAGCACCTGCTGAACCGCCACGCCTCAACGCGCTCAATCCAGGCCGAGCTGGCCGAAGGATCGGCAACTATCGTGCGCGCCGGGCTGGCCGACCGCTGGCCGAAGGCGTCCATCGTGGTCGAAGGCACCCGCCTGCGGGTTTCAGGGATTGGCGCCGCCGAAGACATCGTGAGTGCCGTGAGCCTCATCATGGAGACCGCCCGACTGCGAAGCATCACGGTGCTCGATCCGCCGATCGAGGACGTAATCCTCAGCGTCTACCAGCACGGCGTGGAATAGCCCGGCCGATGCGAGGACTGGCCATGCCCATCGCCGTCGCGTGGTCGTACGTGAAGCTCGGCCTGGCGCTTCGGTTCGGGTTTTTCATGAGTCTGGCGATCACCCTGCTCAATACGTGGATTCTGGTGCATCTATGGGACGCGATCCGGCAGAACTCAGCCGATACACAAGCCGCATTCACGGCGGCGGAGCTGGCCACCTACATCGCCGTCGCGCAGGTCGTGAGCCTGGCCCGCATGAGTCATGCGAACCGGCAACTCTTCTACAAAGCCATGGGCAACGTGGATTCCGGTGAGATCGCCATGGACCTCGTCCGCCCCATCGACAACCAGGTCCTGCGCTACTCGCAGTGGCTGGGTGTGTTTGCCGTTGACACGCTGATGGTGGCGCTGCCGACATGGCTCGTCTTTCGTCTGACCGGCGTGATCGGCGATCCACATTCGGGGGTGCAGGCGGTGCTGTTTGCCGTGAGCGTGGCGCTGGGCTGGCTGGTGGCCGCCGGCTTTCACTACGTGATGGCCGCCATCACGATCGTCGTCACCCAGTCACCGGGCATCAACATGTTTCGGGTGGCCGTGCAGGAGCTGCTCAGCGGCGGGCTCGCTCCCCTCGCGCTCCTCCCTGCATGGCTGGCCACCGTCGCGGTGATATTTCCGTTCCACGCGATGGTGTCGTCACCAACCCTGATCTACATCGGGCGGCTGCAGGGTCTCGATGCGCTGGCGGCCCTGGGCATTCAGGCGGCCTGGGGCGTCGGCCTGATCACGGTCGGACGATTTCTCTGGCTGCGGCTGGTGCGCCGCGTGCTGGTCCAGGGCGGCTGACCATGCGCTGGGCCTGGATTTACGCCGAAGGCTTTCGGCTCATGCCCAAGACACTCGCGCAGTACCGCGCGGACACGATCGCCACCGTCATCGGCGACCTCATCTATCGGGCCGTACGCCTGGCGTTCATTGGCGTGATATTCGCCGTGGCTCCCCAGCTTGGCCAATGGACGGCGTGGGAAGTCACGCTCATGTGGAGCATGGCCATGCTGGCGGACGCGATTGGGAACTTCCTCTTCGCGTTTCCGAACAAAGTGGACTACTACTTCTACTCGGGCCAGTTCGATTATGCGCGGACGCGCCCCGTCCCGATCGTGCTGTGGGCGAACCTGGACGCCGCGCACCCACGCTACGCGATGGTCGTCATCGCCTTCATCGCACCCACGGTAGTGTCGGCCGCGAAGAGCGGAATCTTCGAGAGTCCGGCCCAGACGGGGCTCTTGCTGCTGGCGCTGGTGTGCACAGTATTCGTACTGACCGGCATGCGGCTCATGATGTTCTTATCGTGCGCGTGGTTCACGCGCTCGCGACAGTTCTTTCACGGAATCGCGTCGTTCATGGACCACTCGCGGTACCCCATTGACATCATGGGCCAGCCGCTTCGGGGCGTCCTGACGGCCATTCCGATCGCGTTCACGGTGTTTTATCCGGTGGCATTCGCGCTGCGGCCAGCCGAGTTCCTCATGCCCGGTGTGCTGGGGCTCCCGGTTGGCGTGGCCATGATGGCGGGAGGACTGGTGATCCTCCGATTTGCCTTGCGCAAGTACCAGTCGGTTGGCACGCCCGAGGTTTGGGGGGCTTCCTAAATCGTCCTCGCCGCCAGCGGACGCCGTTGGCCGCAATGGGATGGTCGGGAACGGCGAGGTTCGAACTCACGCGCTCGCCCAACAGTCATGGCGATCGTCACCACAGGCATAGCGCCAACGCGAAGCCCGCGCAGTCCTCGCCCAGTTGACATCCACAGCGGTCGAAAATCTCGGCTGGGATGTCGCGCTCGGCGCCTGGCGCCGGATCGAGCGTCTGCGCCCACGCCAGGGCCGCGCTGAGGCCTCGCAAATTGCGGGCGAAGTCGGGATCGGTGTGCGTGCTCAGCTCCACGTCCGCCGCGTGGATGCCTTCGTCGGCTAGGTAGTCCGTCGCCTGGCCGCTGAGCGGATAGGCCGTCCATTCCGTGAGATAGAGGTATTGAGCGGCTGTGGCGATCACCCGCGCGAGCTCGACCGAGCCGCCGCCGTCGTCGCCATAACCCGGCACGACCACGCCGCCCTGGCTGTGGTAGAAGATCGCCGCCAGAAACGGCCTGGCAACGAGATAGCGCGCGAGCACGCGGGTTTCAGGCTCCGAGAACGGCTCCGTGCCGCCCCCTCCGACAACCAGCCCGGTAGGGCCGTAGCTGTCGGGCTGCCAGTCGGCGTCCCAGTTGCGATTGAGATCGACGCCGTTGGCATTTTCGCGCGTCCCCGCAGCCGCGCCGTCGGGGTTGAGGTCGGGAACAAACGCCAGGCCAACGCCGTCGGGAATCTGGTCGAGGTTGTCACGGAAGTGTTCCAGCAACAGATTGACGAGATTGGTCGTGTTCGCCTCGTTGCCCTGGTGAATGCCGCCGATGACGGCCACCCAGCGAGGACCATCGCCCAGCTCAACGAGGCTGATGGGGCGGCCTTCGACCGAGCGGCCCAGCACGATAGTCGCGCCTGCGGGGTCAGGTGCCGCGTCTCCCGCAGTAGTCGGAGCCGTTGGCTGCGCGTCGGCACCGTTTCCGGCCGCGGGCGTCGGGCCGCTCGACTGGTCCTGCGAGGCCACGGCGACCGTCGCACTGGGTGCCTCGGCGGCAGTGGGATCGCCCGAGTTGCCCGCGGCCGGCCAGGCTAGTCGCAGGGAGACGCCGCCCGCCGGCAGCAGGCAGGCCGAACCGAGAATCGCAACCAGCGCCACGAGGGCCAGGAGACCGGCTCGGCGAGAATCTGCCGCGCCTACCACGCCGGCAGGAACTCGGCCGTCGGCGCGGAGTGCCTGCCGATAGGAACTCCAGCAACCCCGATTGTCGTTCGCGTCACCACGTCCATGCTCCAGCTGCTTGAGCGCTGGAGTTGGCTTCCGGTGCCAAACGGCGCCGCGGCGCAACCTCCCACAAACCTTGGGTTCGCCTGCGTCGCAGAGCACGGTGGTCGGGGCGGCGAGATTCGAACTCGCGACCTCATCGTCCCAAACGATGCGCGCTGCCAGGCTGCGCCACGCCCCGCGGTTCGTGCCTCCATCCTAGAAGGGAGCACGGCCGCTTGGCCAGCGGCCGGTCGGCGTCTAGCCGGCCGGCGCGTCCGGATCGCCGGGCACGTCGGGCGCGCGCATCACGCCCCAGCGCGCGGCATCCTCGGGGTTCTCGTCGAACCACTTGTTGTAGTCGGTGGGGAAACGAGCCTTCGCCTCGTCGATGCCGACAACGAAACGGTTGGGCCAGGGAACAAAGCTGGAACGGAATGTCGATCTGGTCTCCTCGCCGTTGGGCCAAGTGATCATGCGCGTGAAGGACGCCTGCACGCCGCGCTTGGCCCATTCCACCTGCTCTCCAAACTCCGGCTCTTCCTTCGTGTCAATGATGCCCTCGTCGGGTGGGGGCTCCTCCCACTCCCAGAGCTTGTGGTCCACGATCTCGGCGCGGCGGCCATCGTTGACGCCCCAGATCTCGAACGTCAACGCGCCAAGCTGCTCGTCCACGTGGGCGCGAAGCATGATCGGGTGCTCGGTGTCGTTGCGGAACTTCAAGTCGAGGCCGGGACTGTAGATGGTCGCGTCGATCCCAATTGGCGCGGGACCCATCTCGTAGTAGCGCACGCGATAGAGGTGGGGCCAGCGCTCCTCGATCCGAAGGCCAGCATTGAGCACAGCCCGAAAGAGCGTGGTCGAAACCTGGCAGATGCCGCCCCCGACGCCCTGCTCGGTCTTGTCCTCGACGATGATGCTGCCTTCAACCCAGCCCTCGCTGAGTCGAAACGGCCCGATGCTCTCCAGGAAGGAAAACGTCTCGCCCGCCGGCACGACCAAGCCGTCGAGCTTTGCCGCACCCACGGCGATGTTGTGCAGGCGGTAGTCGGGAGACCCGCGATACAGCGAATCGCCGCTGGCGAGCAGGTCCCGTATTCCCAGCGGATTCCCGGTGAAGTCGGATCCCGAGTTCAGCAGAATGAGCGGGATTTCGACCACGCGTTCATCGGGCGAGTCCACGGCCCGCGCCATGGCCTGCTCAAGCGCCGGGCGATCCACGAGCTGCCCCGGATGGCCCACTTCAAAGGCCAGCACGCGGCTACGCGCTTCGTCGTAGTCGAAGACGGATTGGTGCGGCTCGGCGGCCAGAGTGTCGTCGATGACCGCGAATAGGTCGTTGAAGCGAGTGAAGTCAATGGTCGGCGTCAATCCGTTGTCATCGCGCTGGATGCCCACGGCGGCCCGCAGCGCCTCCGGCGTGATAGTCCAGCCCCGGCCCTTGTGCGTCAGCCACAGCGGCGCGCTGGTCATGCGCGTGATCTCGTCCAACGCCGCACGCACGGCGTCGGTGGTGACGGTCGGCACATCTTCACGGAAGGTCAACGACACCACCCGTCCCGCTGGAGATGGTTGCGTGAGATCGCCAACGGCTTGCACGGCAGCCTCGATATCCACCACGCGGCCGGTTTGTCCGGGCCGCACGGCGACAACGTCAGCGCCGGCCATGGCCAAGCTGGCCTCCACAGCCGGCTGATCGAAGCCCTGGGCAATGCCGGCCACGTATGCCCGAAGCATCCGCGAATCGAGTTGCGCCGCAACCAGGGCCCGATCCGTTGACGCAGGTGGGTCGGAAATCCGACGAGTGATGCCGCCCCCGCCTTGCGCAGCCAGTACGCCGCGCAGCACGGCCCGATAATCCACGGTGAGGCCGATGTCGGCGGCGGACGGACGCCAGATCTTTCCGCCGAGCTCGAAGCTCACCGGGTTCTCCAGGTAGGGCTGCCAGTGAGCGTCAAGCCGCGCCACCGCGTCCTCGGGTGAGAGGCCGCCGACGTCCACACCGTCAACGCTCTGGCCTGCCGGCAGCAACCCATCGCTGCCGCGCAACAGGGCCGCAACAAAGGCGACCGGCGCCGCCGCCGCAAACCCGACGACACCCAGACCGGTCAGCAGCACGGCCCGCCGCGTCGGGGGTTGGCCCGAGGATTCAGCCGTCATAGATGTCCTCGTCGAGAAGACCTGTGCGTAGCAACCCGCTCATCGTTCGGCAAACGCGGGGCAGAATCGCCCACCGCTCGTGCTGCGGGAGCGCAGCGACTGGAGAGTCTCAGATTCTTCGACTCCACATCGTTTCAACAAAAGACGACACGGCCTGATCCCACGCCCTTGAAGGCTCAGCGCCCGTCTGCTGGCTCCAGCCATACCGCAACTCAAGGTTGCCCGATGATATCAACGGCCATCTGTGAGGAAACCCGCGGGCATCCACAGGGTGTTGCGCCAGGCGCCGCATTGCGGCTGAGCCAAGACTTGCGCGATATGCTCCCCCAATGGCAGCGCGGCGCGGCAACGTCTCCAGGCGACGGTCCGGTCCGCCGGTGCGCAGCTGGCGCGAGTCCAAAGCCGCACGCCGGACGCGGACGGCCGAGATCATCGACCGCCTCCGCGGTCTCTACCCCGACGCCGCCGCCGAGCTGACCTACACGGACCCGTTTCAACTGCTGATCGCGGTGATCCTGTCGGCGCAGACCACCGACATGGCGGTCAACAAGGTGACGCCAACGCTGTTTGCGCGTTACCCCACGGCGGAGGCGCTGGCATCGGCGCCGCAGGAAAAGGTGGAAGACATCGTGCACCCCACCGGGTTCTACCGCCAGAAAGCCATGTCGATCAGGGCGACGGCCGCTCAACTAGTGGAGGAGTTCGACGGACAGGTGCCGGCAACCATGGACTCTCTGCTCAAGCTGCGCGGCGTCGCCCGCAAGACCGCCAACGTCGTGCTAGGCGAGGCGTTCGGCATCCCGAGCGGCGTGGTGGTGGACACGCACGTCGCCCGGCTGTCGCAGCGGCTGGGGCTCACCAGGCACGACAACCCGGTCCAGATTGAACGCGACGTGATGGGCCTCCTTGATCGCGACGCGTGGGTCTTCACCGGCATCGGATTGATCTTTCACGGACGCCGCGTCTGCGAGGCCCGGCGGCCGCAATGCGACGCGTGCACGTTGAACGACATCTGCCCAAGCGCCACGACGCCCAATCGGCCGGCGCGGTCGCCATATTCGGGCAAAGGAGCCGCGCAGGCTTGAGGGAGAGCTGCGCACCGACCGGTGGTCCCTCCGCATGCCAAGGGCGCAGCCATCGTCGCCGGCGCGAGGCATCCCCCCGCGCGGCAGCCAGCGACCGCCGCGCCGCGTAAACTCAGGGCCATAGCCGCACTGCACTGCGAGACTGCGTATGTTTGACGCGATTCACCATGTGGCCTACGTCGTCCCGGACCTCGACCGGGCGCTCGAGCTCTTCCGCGACACCCTCGGCATGGAACCGGAGCAAATCTGGGCGTCCGAGGAAGAGGGCAATCGGTACGCGGCGCTCAAGGTCGGCGACTCGGGGGCCTTCCTGGAGCTGATCTGCCCCACCGATTCCACCCGCAGCAAGTTTGCCGCGCACCTCGACGAGCATGGACCCAGCGTGCATCACGTGGCCTTTCGCGACGACGCCATGGACGCGACGCTCGCGACCTTGCAGGGCGAGCACGGCATCGACGGGACCGCGCCAATCGTGAGCTCGTCGGGCTGGCGGATCAGTTTCCTCGACACCGACGCCACGCAAGACATGGGACTGCAGCTTGTGGACGGGAGGCACGACAGTGAGTAACGCGATGGCACACGCCAACAGCGCGCCAGCGGCAGCCGGACCGGTGACCGAGTCGCGTCAGCGGGGAAGCGGACCGGCCATCTGGCTGGCCGGCGATCCCGAGGACCTCAAAGTCTGGCTGCCCCGCGGGGGCTACGGCATCGTGACCAATACGGTGGTTCTCAACGAGATGGTCCAGAAGTACGGGCCGCTCACCGAGTTGGTGAAGCGCTACCTGGACATCACCGACAAGCAGGTCGTGGTGGAGGTTGACGGGCACACCACCCAAGAGCTGCTGGACGTCTCGCACGTGTTCACGCGCATGTCCGACCAGGTCATCATCAAGATTCCCTGCGCGGTGCACGGCCTGGAAGCCTTCAGCGTGCTCAAGGCCGAGGGCGTTGAGACGTTCTGCACCACGTGCTTCTCGCTCGGCCAAGCGGCGGCCGTGGCGCAGGCCGGCGCGACGCATATCCTGCCGTTCTGCGAGCCGGTGAAGCAGGTGGGCGGCGATCCCACCAAGCTCGTGCGCGAGTGCGTGGCAATGTTCCGCGGCTGGGAGCAGCGTCCGTACATTACGGCGGCGCTGGTGCGCTCGGTCGACACGGCCCACGCGGCGCTGCGCGACGGCGCCGACGGCATCATCATCTTCTGGAATGTCTTCGCCGAGATGATGGAGCATCCGCTCACCAGCCAGTGGAATGACACCTTCATGGGCGAGTGGGTGCAGATGCATGACGCCGGATACCTGGACGGCGTGCCGGTCTCGTTGCACGAGGGCGCTTCGGCTTAGGACGTTTTTTTGGGCAACGCCACGCTGCGGGTGCGGCGCCCCGGCCCGCGCGTCTTGGCGCCGGACGACGTGCCCGTGTGGCCCATCGACCTGGCGCCCGCACGCCATATGACACTTGCCGAAGGGCTCCTCGAGCCCGGTGCGTCCTACCGGCCGCACGCTCACCGCACGATCGAGCAGCTGACCTATGTGCTGGCCGGGCGCGTTCGCGTCACCTCGTTCGACGAGGCTCAGGGCCGGCCGCAGAGCGTTGAGCTCGATGCCGGTGAGTCTGTGGTGACCCTGCCGCACGAGACCCTCGAGTTCGCTTGCGTGGGGGAGACCCCGGCGCGGGTGCTGTTCGTAACGTCGCCGCCGTATCCCGCCGACCACTCCGACACCATCGTGCTGCGCGAGCACCGCGCGCTCGCGGGCGAGGATTGACCGCGCGGGCAGCGATGCGCCGTGGCTGCGGATTCTCCTGGCGATGAGCCTGGTTGGCCTGGTCTCCTGCCTAGTCGCCGCGGCGATGCTGGCCGCCTGCGCCGCGCAGCCCGCCGCTGTCGAGCTGACGCCGCGCCCTACCACATCCGCACGCCCCACGCCGCCACCAGCACCCACGCCAACCGCGACCGCCGCCCCCACTTCTATGCCCTCGCCAACGCCCGCCGCGACCGCATCTCCAACTCCCACGCCGTCAACTGCACCCACACCTACCGCGACCGCCGCCCCGACGTCCATGCCCTCGCCAACGCCCACCGCTACCGCGTCTCCAACTCCCACGCCGTCACCGACACCCACGCCAACCGCGACAGCCGCCCCCACTTCTACGCCCTCGCCAACGCCCGCCGCGACCGCGTCTCCAACTCCCACGCCGTCAACTGCACCCACACCTACCGCGACCGCCGCCCCGACGTCCACGCCGTCGCCAACACCCACCGCGACCGCGACTTCCACTCCTGCGCCCTCGCCAACGCCCACGCCCGGACCGGAAATCCAGGCGGCGGCAGCTATCGGCGCCTGCGAGCTCTATCTTGAAGTGGCGGACGATCCGGAGGAGCGCGCCGCCGGCCTCATGGGCCGCGAATCCCTGGGGCACGACCGCGGCATGCTGTTCGTCTACTCGGACGAGGAGATCCTGAGTTTCTGGATGAAGGGCACCCTCATCCCGCTCGACATCATCTTCATCAACCGCGACTCAGTGGTGGTCGACGTACAGACCATGCGTCCGGAGCACGAGACCGCGCCGGACCTGCCGATCACGAGGTCGGCGGCGCCCGCCCGCTACGCCATCGAGGTGAACGAGGGCGTCGCCGCCGAGTGCGGTATCGAGCCGGGCGCCGCCGCCGAGCTGCGCAACCTCACGCAGGCCCCTGCGCCCTAACCTGCCCTCAACTCCGACACCATCGTGTGCCCGAGCACCAGTCGCTTGCGGGCGAGAGTTGATTGCGCGAGATCAGCCGTCGATCACGCCGCAGATGCGGAGGAGTGTCTCGTGCGCGGCCAGGTCGTGCGCCGCCGTATACGCAGGCGTGCGCTCGCCGCGAACCCACGCGGCCAGGTCTTCGATGTCGCCGTCATATCTGGGACGCATGGGGATCACCGGCTCGCTCCAGCCTGCCGGGAAGTCCTCGTGCGGTTCGCTGAGGAATAGGCGGACGCCCGGCGGCTCGATCGGCTCGATCAGGATTGAGCCGCGCTCGCCGATCACTTGGAACCGCCGGTGCCGCATGGGGTCATTGCCGGTGATCCAAGTCTGGATCACCGCCACGGCGCCTGGATACTCCAGAACCGCCGTGCAGTTGTCCTCGAACGGCTCGCCCGCACCGCGTGCGTCTCGGCGGTGGGCGGCCCACACGCTCGACGGCTTGCCCAGAAACAGCATGGCCGCATCGAGCACATGGCATCCCAGGAGGTAGAACATGGTGCCGGCATGCGCGCCGTCCTTGGCTCGAACGTCGGCGTATCCGCCGATGTGGGTCGGGATGTCGACGTTGATGCGGGTGACGTTTCCAAGCCAGCCCTCTTGCATGGCGCGCAGTCCCAGCTCGATCGCCGGGTTGTAGCGGAACTGGTAGCCCATTTGGACGTGCAGGCTCCGTGCGGCGGCCAGATTGATCACCGCCCGCAGATCGTTGAGCGACGGTGACGGCGCCTTGTCGAGGTGGATGTGCTTGCCGTGCTCCAGCGCGCGGCGCGCCCAGCGCAAGTTGTGCCGCGGCAGCGTCTCGACGAACACCACCGGAATCGTCTCGTCATGGAGCACGTCGACCTCGGACATGGGCGTGACGTCCGTGAAGCGACCGTTCGCTTGCTGCCGGCCCCATTCCGCGGCGTCAGGCTCGAACGCGCCCACGAACTCCATATCAACGGAGCGGCGCAGCGCTTGCACCTTGCCCCACGCGTGGTCGTGACCGATGCCAATCAATGCCGCCCGCAGCTTGCCGCTCTGGTCTGCCATTGCGCCGCGCTCCTTCACCGAGCCTGTCAGACGTCGCCTGCCGTCATCATGGCAGGCTGGCGGCGGCGGCGGCCCGAGGTCGCGCCCTGCCGGTGCCATGGCTACGCTACGACGGTGAACGATTCGCGCACCGTCACGCAACGACCCGGCGTCGGAGCCTACCCCGCGCCCACTGGCCGAACGCCCAACGACCTCGCGTACTGGGTCGCGCTCACCGCCGTGCGTGGCATCAGTTCGGGCGCCGTATGGGCCTTGCGGCGCGCATTTGACGACATGGAGCAAGCCTGGAGCGCTTCCGCCGGAGAGCTGCGGCGCGCCGGGCTGGAGCACGGCGTCATCGAGCAGCTCCTCGACGCCCGGCGCGACATCGAGCCCGAGGCCGCGCTGGCGGCATTGGATGAATCCGCTGGCCGCGCGCTCGCTTGGGATGACCCGGCCTACCCCGCCAGGCTGCGGGAGATCGCCGACCCACCGCCCTTGCTCCACGTTCGTGGCGACATGGACGCCCTGTCGCCGGACCACGCCATCGCGATCGTCGGCACGCGGCGCATGAGCACCTACGCCCGGCTGGCCACCGAGCGGCTCGCCGGCGACCTTGCCGGCAGCGGGATCACGATTGTGAGCGGCATGGCCGCCGGGGTGGACAGCGTGGCGCACCGCGCGGCGCTCGAGGCCGGCGGGCCGACGGTCGCCGTGTGGGGCACTGGGCTCGGCACCGTCTATCCAACCGCGAACCGGTCTCTGGCAGGACAGATCGCCGAGCAGGGCGCCATTGTCACGGAATACCCAGTGTGGATGCGCGGCACGGCGGAGAACTTTCCCCAGCGCAACCGCATCATCAGCGGGCTCGTGCTGGGAACGATTGTCGTCGAGGCGCCGCTGACGAGCGGCGCGCTGATCACCGCGCGCTACGCCATCGAGCACAACCGCGAGATCATGGCGGTGCCCGGCGACATCTTCCGGACCGGCAGCCAGGGCACCAACGCGCTGATCTTTCGCGGCGAGGCGCGCGCCGTGACCTCAGCCGCCGACGTGCTGGAGACACTGGGCATCACCTCCGACCCTATCCAGCTGGCGCTGCATCCCGTCGTGGAGCCGGACGATGAGGAGCGCCCCATCGCCGAACAGCTCAACGCCTCACCCAAGCACATCGACTCCATGGCGGAGACCGCCGGACTGCCCGCGCATCGCGTATCGGCGATGCTCACCATGCTGGAGTTGAAAGGCCTGGCCCGACACGTGGGCGGCGGCCGGTATGTCCATCCACGACCGGAGCCAACCGACGGGCACGGCGGCTAGCTCGACTGACCGCCAGCCTGGTTGACAGGTGGGAGCCGTCATACTGCGGGCAGAGCACTGGCAGACCCGGACCCTATCGAGCGGAATCCCTCGCCGCCCATGGGAATTCCCGCACCGGCGGGAGGAACGCGCCGAGCCGGCACATGAGCAAACGCAACTACGCCTTCGGGGACTCGGATATCGCCGGCACGCGGTTACGGCTCGCCGCGGACGTGTTCCGGCCGGAGATGGAGAGCTTCCTCACGCATGCACCCACCAGTCCCGGGTTGGCCTATGATCTCGGGTGTGGGCCCGGCTTCACCACCCGTATCCTGGCTGGCGCCGTATGCCCCGAGCGCACACTAGGACTCGACATCTCCAGCCGGTTCATCGAGGTGGCGCGGGGGCGCTCAACGGCCAGCGTCGAGTATGTGAAGCACGACGTGACGCGTGCGCCGTTCCCGTTCGGGCCGGCTGATCTTATTTTCTCTCACTTCCTGATGCCGCATCTGCCCGACCCGGCATCGGCGCTCGCCGCATGGTCCACGCAGCTTCGTCCGGCGGGGCTCGTGATGTTGGACGAAGTCTCAGACATTTGGACGACGCAGCCGACATTCCTGCGCTATCTCGACGCGGTCGAGCAGGTCGTGGACGCCGGCGGCGGGCAGCTCTATGCGGGCAAGGTAGTGGAGCGGCTGCTTCCGAATTCAGGACTAGCGATCATCTCCAGTCAGCTGGTCGAGCATCCGGTGAGCACGGCACAGGCGGCCACGATGTTCCGCTTGAACCTCGCCGCCTGGGGTGCAACCCCATCGGCGCGTGCACTATTTCCCGCGCAGAGCGTCGCTGCGATCGCGTCCGAGCTCGACCGGCTCGCGGCATCGCCATCCAGACACGAGATTGTCTGGGGCATGCGTCAGGTGATCTGCAAGGCAGCCATCGCCGCATGAGTCTCTGACGTGATCGGGCATGGGTCGGAGTGGCATCCGGCAGCGACCCACGGCGGCAAGCCGCCAGGTGACGGCGAACATGAAGCGGTGCTCGTCTGGCGGCACGCTTCAATCTCCGCGCCGACCTTACCGGTCCACACTTGCATGATGGTGACCTGACGAGATCGCACTTGGCGGCGAAGGAGGGTGGGATTGCGGATCAAAGGCGTCGATTTCATCTGGACGGTCGCCTCCGACGTCGAGCGGACCGCGCGGTTCTACCGTGACGTGATTGGGCTGCCGGAGACTGGGATCCAGGCCGACGATTGGCGCGAATTTCAAGCGGGATCCGCCACGCTGGCCGTTACACCTGCCCACGTCGGACTAAAGCCGCCCAGGGTGCTCGTGGCGCTGGCGGTCGATGATGTTGAGGCCGCACTGGATGAAGCGCGGGCGCGCGGCGTCGAGGTCCTTCACGAGACCCGCGACACGCAAGCCTGCCGAAACGCCATGATCGCTGATCCCGAGGGCAACCCGATCTGGTTACACCAACGACACGACGGAACGTTCGGCTAGCGCCGCGTATCATCGACGCCATGCCGCGAAGCTTCGCTAGGGACCTCTGACGTGCGCCGTCGTCACCAAGCGGTTCTAGCGTTTATCACGGTCGTCTTCGGCCTGGCGCTCTACATCGTGGTCCCAAACTCCCCCGGATTCCCGGTGCAGGTTGGCGTACGCGACTTTTCCGAGTTGGAGTTCCGGCAAGGCCTGGACCTGCAAGGCGGGTTGCACGTGCGCTTCGAGGCGGACCCGGCGCCCGACCAGACGGTTGACGGGGATGCGATGGAAGCGGTGCGGCAGATCATCGAGAACCGCGTGAATGCGTTGGGCGTCGCCGAGCCGGTTATCCAGATCGAGGGGGACAACCGGCTCATCGTGGAGCTTCCCGGAATTGGCGGACCGGATGCGGACTGCGACCCGACGCAGGACGAGTGCGAGGACCCGCTCGACGCCGCGGTCGAGCTCTTCCGCGAAACGGGGCAGCTGCTCGTTGTGGACACAGGCTCGCGGCAGTACCCCGAGGACGAGGTCTTTGTGGCCGATCCCGAAGACGTCGTGCTGCGCGGGGCGGACCTCCAGGCGGCTCGCGTCGAGTTTGATCAGCTTGGGGCGACCTTCATCGCCTTCGAGTTGAAGTCGTCATCCGGCGAGCATTTCGAGCGCCACACAAGCACCCACCTGGGCCAATGGCTCACCATCACGGTCGACGACGTGGTCATCAGCTCGGCGGTCATCCAAGCGCCGATTCGCGACGAGGGGGTCATCAGCGGCTCGTTCACGCCGGACGAGGCGCGCCGGGTGGCCATCCAGCTGCAATATGGTGCGCTGCCGGTGCCGCTGAAGGTGGTGCAAAACTTGACCGTGCGTCCGACGCTGGGCGAGGAGTCGCTGGCGCTTTCGGTGCGGGCCGGCATCGTGGGCGCGGTGCTGGTGCTGGCCTTCATGGTGGCCTACTACCGTGCCGCGGGCGTCGTGGCCGCGCTTGCCCTCGTGACCTACGTGTTGATCGTCTTCGCCATCTTCAAGCTCGTCCCGGTCACGCTCACCCTGGCCGGCGTGGCCGGCGTCATTCTCTCGCTCGGCGTGGCCGTGGACGCGAACATCTTGATCTTCGAACGGACCCGCGAAGAAGTGCGCCGTGGTCGGGCGGTGCGACGGGCCATCGAGGCCGGGTTCAACCGCGCCTGGCCGTCGATTCGCGACTCGAACGTCTCCACGTTGCTCATCTGCGCCGTGCTCTTTGGCTTCGGTAGCGGCGGCGTTCGCGGATTCGCGCTCACGCTGGCCATCGGGGTAGCCGTGAGCATGTTTTCAGCCATCACCGTAAGCCGCTCGTTCCTGCGGCTCGCCGTGCTGGTGCCGGGAGTCGACCGACCGCGCTGGTTTGGCGCGCGGGCCATCCCCGAGGAGACCACGGCCTGATGTTCAACATCGTCGGCCGCCGCGGCTGGTGGTATCTGGTGTCCACCATCCTGCTCGTGCCCGGCCTCGTGGCGCTGCTGACAGGCGGCTTGAAGCCGGGGATCGACTTCACCGGCGGAACGCTGCTTCAGGTGCGCCTGACCTCGGGGACGACGCAAGAGGAGGTCGCGGCTGCCGCCCAAGCGGCGGGCTTCCCTGAAGTCGTCGTGCAAATGGCCGGCGAGAGCGACGCGCTGCTCCGAATACGCGCGATCGATATCGACGAAAAAGAAGATATTTTGAACGGTCTCGGCGAATCCACCGGGCCGGTTGAGGAGCTGGGCTTCTCAGCCATCGGCCCGGTCGTGGGAGAGGAGCTCACCCGCGCCGCCATCATCGCGGTGGCGGTTGCCTCGGGGCTGATCCTGCTCTACGTGACCTGGGCGTTTCGCGGGATGCAGCATTCGGTCCGCCTCGGCGTTGCGGCCATCGTGGCTCTGCTGCACGACGCGCTGTTCGTCCTTGGCGTGTTCGCCATCCTGGGCCACGCGCTCAACGTGCAGATCGACGCGCTGTTCGTGACCGCGGTGCTCACGGTGATCGGATTCTCCGTGAACGACACGATCGTCGTCTTTGACCGCATTCGCGAGACGAACCGCGGCTATGTGCATCTGGACGAGCACGAGCGCCCCGACGTCGCCGACGCGATCAACTTCAGCGCCAACCAAAGCCTCACACGATCGCTCAATACCTCATTCACCGGCTTGCTCGTGCTGCTGGCCCTGCTGCTGCTGGGCGGCCCAACGGTGCGCGAGTTCGTCTTGGCGCTGTCCCTCGGATTCGCCATCGGGACATATTCGTCGCTCTTCAACGCGGCGTGCGTGGTCGTCTCGTGGGAGAAGCGCGATCTCGTGCGCTTGTGGCGGCGACTGCGTCCGTGGCGCCGCACATCGGCGGCCTAGGGCACATATCCCCAACGCGCCTCGGCCTCTTCGGCCTCGGCAATGGCTTCCATGAGGCGATTTCCGGCGTCGAGCGCCGCGGCATGGGGCGTCGTGCCCACCAGGACGTGCACCTCGGATGCTTCGCTGGAGAGCTCCCGCACGCGCCCCACCCACGGAGCGAGCTCTTGGTCGGAGTAGGTGTGCGGCATCGGCTCGACCGGCATTGCTTCGATTCGCGGCCATGCGTCGCCGTTGCGGCCATGAAGCCGCACGACGCTCAGGCGATCCGTCGTGACCGCGACGGACGGCGGGCCAGCCTCGGGACGATCAGGCGGAAAATCCGCCACGACCAGGGTCATTTCCAAGTCGATCAGCTGCTCCAGAGTCGCGTCGAACTGGCTCGGCACGTCCCAACTCGGATGCCGAAACTCAGCCGCCAGAGGCAGATCAGAAAGACGCCGGCTCACGTGCGCGAGGTATTCGCGAGCGTCGTCGCCGGCTCCGAACCAGGGCGGAAACTGCAGCACCACACAGCCGAGCTTGCCGGCCTCCGCCAGCGGCGCGAGCGCTTGGGCAAAGTCATCGAACAAGACATCGGGCGGTATCACCGAGATGTCCTGCCACGACCGACGCCCGACGGGACCCGTATCACCCGGTCGCCGCTGATGCAGCGTGAGCCCGCCGAAGGCGATGACGTCGAACAGGAAGCCATCCGGCGCCTGTTCCGCCCACTCCGCCAGTCGCTCCGGCTTGGGAATGCCGTTGAACGTGTTTGCCGTCTCGACCACGTCGGCCGCCGCCGCGTAGTGGCCCAGCATCTCGGCCGGCTTGACGCGCGGCGGGTAGAAACCCTCCAGACGCTGCCACCCGCGAATGCCGACCTTGCGCGCGGCGCTCACGCTTCGTCCGTCTGATCGTCCCGGCGCCGCATTCGGTCGAGCTCCCGGGCGGCCTCGCGCTGCCGCCAGCGTTCGATCATGGGCAGGCCCGGACCAAACACCGACCAAGCGTGCAGCGCCAGCGCGATCAGCCAGAACGCCACCGGCCAGTGAAACCAGAGGAAGTCTGGGGTCGCGATGATGTTCACGATCAGCAGCAGGAGCGCCACGGCTGCCACGACCGCCGCATGACCCGCGAAGCCCAATCGCGCCCGCACGCGCTCCGTCGCGCGGCGGTAGGCCTCGGCGCGATCGGTTGGTGACGGGTCGGACATGTGTAGGGCCCAGCGAGCGGGCGGGATTCTACCCCGTGGGGCTCAGCAAAGTGATGGCGCCTACACCTCGCGCAGCGACCGGCGCCACGCCCGTCGAGCCGTCGGCCACGGCCGGGAAGGGGTCCATGGCAGGGGCCCGGATCAAAGCGCGCTGACTTTGACCGGCGCCTGCCACCAAGTCTTCATCATGCCTGTGCCTCAGCAGAACGGCAGATCGAGTTGGGCAAGGTCACTGCTCCCTATCGCTCGTAACTCCTCAGGAATGCAGCCCGTAAATTGGTTGCTGCCGCCGAGCCTGAGTCCTTCTAGGTTGGCAAGGCGGCCCAACTCGGATGGGATCGCCCCGGCTAGCTGGTTATCTTGGAGCCACAGCACCCGCAGATTGGAGAGATTGCCCAGCTCGGGCGGAATCGCCCCAATGAGTTGATTCCGATAGAGGGACAGCCATTCCAAATTGGCGAGGCGGCCCAATTCAGGCGGAATCGGCCCGCTGAACTCGTTGTTGCTGAGCTGTAGAAACGTCAAGTTGGCAAGCTGGCCCAGCCCGGGTGGAATTGCTCCACTCAACTGATTCCCGATGAGCTCGAGACGCACCAGCTTGGCGAGGCGGATCAACCCGGACGGGATCGCTCCACTCAGGTCGTTCGCTCTGAGTTCCAGGTATTCCAGGTTCACGAGGCGGCCCAGTTCGGGAGGGATCGGCCCATTCAAGCGGTTCTGGCTGAGCATCAGCTCTTCCAGATTGGCGAGGGCACCCAGTTCGGATGGGATCTCGCCAGTCAATTGATTGTTGGTGAGCCGCAGCATTCTCAGGTGCGCAAGGCGGCCCAGCTCAGGCGGGATCTCGCCACTGAGCTTGTTCTCACTGAATGACAGCTCCTGCAGGTTGGAAAGGGCACCAAGTTCAGAGGGTATTTCGCCAACCAACTGGTTGCCCCAGGCATACAGCCAGACCAGACTAGCGAGGCGGCCAAGTTCAGCCGGGATTTCGCCAACCAACTGGTTTCCACCGAGCGACAGTGTCTGGAGACTGACGAGGTGTCCCAGTTCAGCCGGGATCGTTCCCGATAGCTGGTTCTGGTGGAGCAACAGCGTCTGCAGACTGGCGAGGCCGCTCAGTTCGGGCGGGATCATTCCCCATAACTCGTTGTGATAGAGCCGCAGCGCCGTGACCTCGCCGGTCGGAGTGGCGTCGACGCCATACCAGGCGTCAAGTGGTGCTTCACTCAGCCAGTTAGTGTTGTTTGCCCAATTCGCCCCGTCGGTGGCGTGGTAGAGCGCGACAAGCGCCGCCCGGTCTTTGGCCGGCGCGGGTATAGGGGTCTCTACCGGCACGGGTGTGGGGGTCTGGGTCGGCCCGGGTGTGGGCGTCTCGGCTGACGCGGGACCCGCACCCCCGCTGATCGAGCCTCCGCCGGTGCCGCAGTATGGCAGTCCCAGTGTGCCGAGGTCACTGTCCGCGACACCTCCCAACTCCTCGGGGATGCATCCCGTGAATTCGTTGGTGCCGCCGAGCCGCAGCTCTTCCAGATTGGAAAGGCGTCCCAGCTCGGGTGGGATCTGACCGTGTAACTGGTTGTCTTGGAGCCGCAAGTGCGTCAGGTTGGCGAGACTGCCCAACGCCGGCGGGATCGACCCGCTCAATTGGTTCCTAAACAGGAACAGCGCTTCCATTCGAGACAGGCGGCCCAACTCAGGCGGGATCTCGCCACTTAGTTGATTGCCATAGAGGATCAGCGATTCCAACTGGGTGAGGTTGCCCAACTGGGACGGGATCGTCCCGGTCAACTGATTCTGTGCAATCCCGAGCACTGCCAGGTCGGAGAGATTGCCCAGCTCAGGCGGGATCGACCCGCTGAGCTGGTTGCCGTTTAGCAGAAGTGAGTACAGGTTGGCGAGGCGACCGATCTCAGCCGGGATCGTCCCGTTGAGTTGGTTCGACCAGAGGGAAAGCAACAAGAGGTCGGAGAGAGCACCCAATTCAGGCGGGATCGCCCCGGCCAGCTGGTTGTCCGACAAGTCCAGCCATATCAGATTCGAGAGGCTACCCAACTCGCGCGGAATCTCACCGCGCAATTGGTTGGCATTGAGCCTTAGCATTTCCAGGTTGGCGAGACGACCCAGCACAGACGGGATCTCCCCGCCCAGCCGGTTCCCACTGAGTTCCAGAACGGTTAGCTTGGCGAGGCGACTCAACTCAGGCGGAATCGCGCCTCGCAACCGGTTCCCCGAGAGCCGAAGTTCGCGGAGGTTGGCTAGGCTGCCCAACTCCGGCGGGATTCCTCCCCGTAGCCTGTTCTCTTGGAGCCGCAGCGCTGTGACCTGGCCATTGGAATCGGTCGTGACTCCATGCCATTCGCCGAGCGGCGCATCGCTTAGCCAGTGAGTGGTGTTTTTCCACGTCCGCCCTCCGGTCGTGTGAAAGAGCGTGGACAGCACCTCCCGGTCGGAAATCGGTGCGGGCGGTGGCGTCGGAACCGCTCTAGGCGTGGACCCGGATGTCGCCGTCGGCAGTGTAAACGCCGGCAATCCCGCGACCTCGTGCTGTGCGACCGGCGCCTTGGCCCCGTCGGGAATGATCACGTTGCTTAGCTTCTTGACCTTGTCCGGCACGTTCTGAAGGTTCACCCGGCCCACGGTCGTCCCCGGCGCCGGCACGTTCCAGATCACGAACACCGTGCGCTGCGCCCGCAGCATCTGCAGGCCCCGCGGGTGGCCGCCCACATCTCGCTCCTCGTAGCGGATCGGCAGCCCGTAGAGGTTCAGCCAGTCCGGCTCGCTCAAGAACCGCTCCTTGATCGTTGGATTCTGATCCAGGAGCAGCAGATGGTTTCGCTTGATCGTGGCGAAGTCCGCGCCCTGGTCCGCCTCTAGCACCAGGTGGGCCGGCACGTTAGGCAGCTCGACGTCGGGGTAGCGGTTCGCCAGCACGTCGAGGGTGTTGTAGTAGTTCATCCGGCCTTTGCCCGGGTCCCACTGCAGGATCACCTTCTGAAATGCCTGGAGGGTGAAGGGCCCGTTGACCCAGCGCTGGCTGATGGGATAGCCAATGGCCTGCAGATCGCGCGCGCGCACGAAGTCCCACAGCGGCACGCCGTCGGCGTTGCTCACGGCGAAGCCGTCGTCGGGGTCGGTCGTGTCCCCGCCGGTGATGGTGAACAGACAGCCTTCAACGAGGGCGACGCCCTCGCACTCCAGGGCCGCCGCTGACGGCCAGCTGGAATGCGTGACCACCGCTGCAAGGACCACGACCGCGAGCACCGCGCGCAGCCATCGCCAGCGGTCACTCATGCAATGAGCCCGCTCAGCCACGGACCGCCCCAATAGATGATCAGCAGCGTGGCCGCCAGCCAGCCGACCACGGTGGCTTGGACCCCCCGGTCTCGCAGCAGAACGGTCGTCGGGTCCCACACGCCATCGCCGCTCAGCGCGCGCAGCATGAAGCGCGTGATGCCATACAACACAAACGGCACCGTGAAGACGAGTCCCCGGCTGCCGAACTGCGCCGCCGTTTCCGGCGCCAGGCTGTATATCGCGTAGCAGACGACCACCGTCGCGCCCACCAGCACGATCACGCCGTCGATAACCTCGCGCGGCACTTCCCGCCAGGAGGGGCGAAGGCCGTGATTGCCGGTGCCCGCTTGCGTCACATCGGCACGGCGCTTGCCGAGCACGATGAGGAGGGCTCCAAGAAACGTGCACAGGACCAGCCAGCCCGAGAACGGAACGGCGATGGCAACCGCCCCAGCGATCGCGCGTAGGACGAAACCGGCGGCAACCGTCATGCCGTCCACGAAGGGGACCCGCGCGAGCCAGAGGCTGTAGGCCACGTTCAGCCCGAAGTAGATGCCGAGAACCAGCATCACCCCGGGGCCGAGCAGGACGGACAGCCCCACGGCCAGCGCCGCCAGACCCACGCCGAGCACGGCGGCCGGGGCCCGGCTCAGCCGGCCGGCTGCCACCGGCCGCTGCATCTTTCGCGGGTTGCGGCGGTCCCGTGGGGCGTCCACCGCGTCGTTGATGAAATACACCCCGGACGCAAGGACGCTAAAGATGGCAAACATGGCCACGGCACGCAGCACGTCGCCGCCGTCCGTTAGCCGTTGCGCAAAGACGAGCGGCGCAAGCACGACGACATTCTTCATCCACTGGACCGGCCGCGCGGTCGTCAGCAGTACGGCGAGGCGTTGGGTCATGCCGCCGCGTTCCCGCAAGTCTGGTGAAATGCGCGATAGTTGGGAAAGGCCGGGGCCTGGAAAGCCGCCGATACCGGCCGGGTAGGTCCTGAGAGGAGAGCGACGTGACGGTGATCGAGTCGACCCCCGCGCTGGTCGCGGATGCGTACGCAGGCATGCGCGCGCGCCTCGCCGTGGTCCGCGAACGACAGAATCGCCCGCTCACGCTGGCCGAAAAGCTGCTCTTCAGCCATCTGGATGACCCGTCGACCGACGATCTGACGCCGCTGGAAAGCTACCTGCAGATTCGGCCGGACCGAGTGGCGATGCAGGACGCAACCGCCCAGATGGCGCTGCTGCAATTCATGCTTGCAGGTCGAGGCACGGTCGCCGCGCCAACGACAGTGCATTGCGACCACCTGATTCGGGCGCACGTGGGCGCCAGCGCAGATCTTCAAACGGCGTTGCTCGAGAACAACGAGGTCTATGCCTTCCTCAAATCGGTCAGTGCACGATACGGCATCGGGTTCTGGGCGCCGGGCTCGGGAATCATTCACCAGGTCATCTTGGAGAACTATGCATTTCCCGGGGGCGTGCTGATCGGCACCGATTCGCACACGCCCAACGCCGGAGGTCTGGGAATGCTGGCGATCGGCGTGGGCGGCGCCGACGCCGTGGACGTGATGGTTGATCTGCCCTGGGAGACGCTCCAGCCCCACATCATCGGCGTGCGACTCACCGGCGAGCTCAACGGCTGGACCGCGCCCAAAGACGTCATCCTCAAGCTGGCGGGCATCCTCACCACGAGCGGCGGTACAAACCGGATCATCGAGTATTTCGGGCCGGGCACTCGCGCGCTCGCGTGCACGGGCAAGGCGACGATTACCAATATGGGCGCCGAGCTTGGCGCCACAACCTCCGTCTTTGCCTACGACGAGCGCATGGCAACCTACCTGCGCGCGACGGAGCGCGCCGAGTTGGCCCAGCTGGCCGACGCGAACCAGGATCTGCTGCGTGCCGACGCCGAGGTCGAGAGCGACCCGGCGTCGTACTACGAGCAGGTGGTGGAGATCGACCTGTCCGAGCTGGAGCCACACGTCGTGGGGCCGCACCGACCCGACAGAGCGCGCCCGGTTTCCGAGCTTGGGGCCGAAGTGGCCACCGAGGGCTTCGCCGAGCGCATATCAGCCGCTCTGCTGGGAAGCTGCACCAATTCGTCATACGAGGACATCACCCGCGCGGCGGACGTGGCGCGGCAGGCCGCCGCCGCCGGTCTGCGCGCATCGGTGCCGTTTCTGGTCACACCGGGCTCCGAGATGGTGCGAGCGACGATCGAACGCGACGGGCAACTGGCCGACCTGGAAGCCATCGGCGGCAACGTGCTCGCGAATGCGTGCGGCCCCTGCATAGGCCAGTGGCGGCGCGACGACATCGCCCCCGACGCGGCCGGCGAGGCCCTGGCCACGAACTCCATCGTGACCTCATTCAATCGCAACTTTCCCCGGCGCAACGACGGCAGCCCCAATACCCAGGCGTTCATCACCAGCCCTGAACTCACGGTGGCGTTCGCGCTCAGCGGGCGCCTCTCATTCAATCCGCTCACCGACAGCCTCGACGGCAATGGCCTGCGTCTCGATCCACCGCAGCCGGCGCCGGACGTCCCGTCGGATGGCTTCACCGGCCAGCGCTACGGATACGTGGCCCCGCCGTCGGAGGCCGACCAGGTCGAGGTGACGATCACCGCCGACAGCCAGCGCCTGGAACGGCTGACGCCGTTCGGCCCGCGATCGGCGGAGCAACTCCAGTCGATGCCGGTATTGCTCAAGGCCGCGGGCCAATGCACCACCGACGCCATCTCACCGGCGGGTCCCTGGCTGCGCTATCGCGGGCACCTGACGCGCATCAGCGACAACATGTTCACCGGGGCCAACAATGCCTTCACCGACGCACCGGGAACGGGGCGCAATGCGCTCACCGACGGCCTGGAGGAGCCGCTGGCGCAAGTCGCCAAGCACTATGCGGCCGCCGGGCTTACGTGGGTGGCCGTGGGCGATGCGAACTATGGCGAGGGCAGCAGCCGCGAGCATGCGGCCATGTCGCCGCGTCTCTTGGGCGCGGGCGCCGTCGTGGTGCGCAGCTTCGCGCGCATCCACGAATCCAACCTGAAGAAGCAAGGGGTCTTGCCGCTGACATTCGCCGATCCCGTCGACTACGACCGCATCCAGGCAGACGACCGAGTGAGCTTGGTCGACATTGACCGGCTCGCCCCGGGCCAGCCCATCACCGCGCATATCGCTCATGCGGACGGCTCCCATGACCGCGTGCGCCTCGGCCACACGATGACCGCCGACCAGATCGCGTGGTTCTGGGCCGGGTCCGCGTTGAATCTGCTGCGGGAGCACGCGGCTGGATAGACCCGGACCTTGGATGTCAGCCCAGGGCGGCCGACTCCAGCCGGGGAAGGTAAGGCCGCCACGTCGGGTCGACGCTGCCCCCCGCGACGTGCCGGACCAGATGGGCAATGGCCGATTTTGGACGTCGAGGCTGCCGCAGCAGGCGCATGCCGGCGTCGCGCGGGGTTCGGCCCGCCTTGCGCAGGTTGCAGCGGCGGCAAGCGGTCACCAGATTCTCCCAGCGGCGTCGACCGCCTAGCCGCCGCGGAACCACATGGTCCACGGTCGGCTCAATGGTCGTTTCCGTGCAGTATTGACAGCGATACTCGTCGCGCACGAACACCTCGCGACGGCTCAGCCTCACCGTTGGCCGCGGACGGCGAACGTGGTAGAGCATGCGGATCACCGACGGCCGAGGGTAGAGCTGGCGCACGCTGTAGATGGGGGCGCGCCCGTTCGCCAGCAACTCAGCCTTGCCCTTGCTGAGCAGCACGATGGCCCGCCGCGTGCGGCAGACATTGAGCGGCTCGTAGTTTTGATTGAGAAGGAGAACCGGCTCGTTCACAGCCTCGCCCGCTCCGGGTGACTCCGCGCGCCTATGCTACAAGGCACGACACGCGCGAGCGGCCGACCGCGGTCGGAAACCACCGCATGGACCAGGACCCACCCGCCGAGCACCACTATCTGCTCCGCTACGCCAAGACCGGCGACGCGCGGTATCTCTCGCTGCACGACGTGCGCCGGGCATGGGAGCGCGCCACCCGCCGCGCCGGTCTGCCGCTGGCCTATAGCCGGGGATTTCGCCCCAAGCCACGGCTGACCTTTGGCCCGCCGCTCGCCGTGGGCGCCGAGGGCCTAGGCGAGTGCGTGGTGCTATCGCTCCGGGAGGATGTGCCGCCAGCCACGGTGCGTGAGCGCCTGACAGCCGCAACCGCAGACGGCCTCGCCGTCGGTAAAGTCCAACGAGTCGCGCGCCGGAAGTTCGCAACGGCCTGGGCAAGCTATGACCTGCATGTGGCGGATCCACCGGACGACCTGGCCGAGCGGGTGTCCGCCCTGCTCGCGGCAGGCAGCGTCGTCGTCCAACGCGCAGACCGGGAAGGCCGACCCGCGAAACCGCGTGACATTCGTCCAGGAGTAATGGAGCTGACCGTTGGCGGCGACGAGCGCCTGCATGCCCGGCTGAGCCTGCGTGACGGCTCCATCGTCACGCCGCGCGATCTCGCATTGGCGCTCCGCGTCGATCTGCACCGCGTCGTCAGAACCGAGATCGAGACCGAGCATCCGAAATGAGCGCTCCGCGCCTGCGCGCCGCGTTGCGCGCGGCGGGCGTGAGCCGCGTGGACCCGTCGCGGATCGAACATATCGCGCGCGGGACACACCGAGTGCGGGATGGTTCGCGTCTGCTGGCCTGCAAGCTCTTCGATGGGCCCCAGGCCGGCGCGCGGGCACGCACGGAGGGCGCCGCCTACGCCGCGCTTGCCGCGCGCGGCGGGCCCGTGCCGCGGCTGCTGGCGGTGGATGAAGCCAACGCCGCCGTGGTTCGCGAATGGGTGGTTGGACCGACGTTGGCCAAGGCGCTGCGCGGAGAAGCGGCCCCACCGGCGTGGGAGCAGGCAACTGTTGCCTGGGACGCATTGCTCACGGCGCTCGACACGTGGACCGAGGCGCTCGACCCCGCCCGCGTCAAGCGCGCCCACTGCCTCCGCCAGACGGAAATCACGGCAGTTGCGGAGTCGGTCATCGCCTCGGCCGCGCTGGAGCGCCGGCACCCGGTTTGGCCGACGGCCGCCGGGGAGATTCGGCGGCTCGCGGAGACGATCAGCACCGCCCCCATTCGAACGGTTCCGCTGGATCTGAACCCAGGTAACGTGGTCCTCGGCGACGACGGGATCCGATTCGTCGATCTGGAGGTCTTTGGCCTGGACTTTGCCAATTGGTCGTTATGCAAAGCTACGATGCTGCCCGGCGATCCGTCCTCGGGTCGCGCCGGGCAGGCACTGCTGGCGAGCCATGTCGGCGCTCCGCACACGAGCAGGCGCGACGGCACCCCTGGATCGAGCCCCCAGCCTGACTCTTCCATTCTGGCGAGCGCGCTGCTGCTGGCGCTCGCCGACGCCGCCGGACTTTGGCGCTCCGATCCTGCACACGCGGCATGTACGACGCTCGCCCGCGAGCTGAGTACTTGGACCTCCGATTTCCCTCGTCTTGCGGCGGCTCTGGTCTAGACTTTGGTGAATGGCGCAGGAGATCGACTTATGAGCGAAGGCTTCCAACCACGGCCGCGGGACCTCGTGATCGGCGGCATTCCCTGGATTGCCCGCATGTCGGACAAGGCCCGGGCCAAGGCGGACGGGACCATCGACGACTACATCTACCCGTGTCCCATCGACAAGCGCGTATTGGGCGAGCTGGGGATCTCGGCCGATGAGTTCATGCACATCGCGACGGCCAGCGCCACCGACGGTGAGCTCGTCGAGCAGGTGCGCGAGGCAAGCGACACCGACAGCTAGCCGCCGAGTGGCCGAGCCCCGCGACGATCTGATCGCGTTTCTGGACGCCACGTTGGACGTGGCGGGATTTCCGGACTATGGCCCGATGGGCCTGCAAGTGATCGGCAACGAGCGCGTCGAGCGCGTGGTCACCGCGGTCAGCGTCAGCTTGGCGCTCTTCCGGCAAGCCGCGCAGGCCGGGGCGCAGTTGGTCGTCGTGCACCACGGGCTGTTCTGGGACCGTGACAGCCGCGTGATCAATCGGGTCATGCGCGAGCGCCTGCGCGCCCTGTTCGACGCCGATATCAGCTTGGCGGCCTACCACCTGGCGCTGGATGCGCACGAGCGCCTCGGCAACAACGCGCACATCGCAAAGGCGCTTGGGCTGGAGCTCGAGCTCACTCCGTTCGCCGTCAGCGGCGGCCGGCCCATCGGCAAGATCGGCCGCGCACCTCAGCCGCTAACGCCGAAGACGCTGGTCGAGCGTGTGGAAGCCGCGATCGGCCGGCCGCACGCGTCCTTCATGCACGGGCCGGCCGAGATCCGGCGCGTCGCGGTCTGCAGCGGCAGCGGCGCGTCCTTTGTGCAAGAAGCGCGGGCGCTCGGCGCGGACGCGTTGCTCACAGGCGACATGGCCGAGCCGGCGGAGATGCTCGCGCGGGAGCTCGGCATCCACTTCATCGCCGCCGCGCACTATGCCACCGAGGTCTTCGGCGTCCGCGCCCTGGCTGACCTCATCGCCGGCGAGCGAGACTGCGAGGCCACGTTTCTGGATCTGCCGACGATCGCCTGAACTCGTCGAGGCGCCGGGGAGTTAGGCCGAGACCGAGGTGGACGCCGCGCGCCGCCGAATGCCGTCAGCCGCGACGGTCGCGACGCCGCGGCCAACGATCATGGTGCCCAGCGACATGGCAAGCACCACCGCCACTGCAACGGCCGCCAGCACGCCTATGAGCAAGACCCCTTGGTCGCCATTGACGGCCCGGCGCACGAGGTCGACGACCAGACAGACCACCGCGACCACCGCCCCCAGCCAGCCTGCCCGAATGGCGGTGTATGCCGCGTGAAGCCGACCGAGCGACCGGCCCCCGATGCCGGCCTCGCGCAGCGCTCTGGCGTGCATCGCTGCCGAAACGTCACCCGCCGCCGTCTCAACGTGGGCATGGAGCGGCCCCGGCGGCGCCTCTGCGACAAGCAGCGCAGAGAACGCGCTCACTCGGCCCGGGACGCGCCAAAACGTCTCGTAGTCCAAGGCCAACCCAACCAGCGTCCGCGCAAAGAAGTAGCCCAGCACCGAGAACACCAGCCACTCGATGGCGAGCGAGGTGCGCGCGAGCCACGGGTCGCCCTGGACGCCCAGGAAGCCATCAACGACCGTTCGGCCGGCCACCAGGGGACCCACGCCGATGGCCGCATAGAGCGGAACGTCGGCAATGAAGCGCAACGCCGCGAATCCTGCGGGGCGGCGCGCGGGCTCACCCATGGCGATGCCTCGGCCGGACTAGCTCGCGACCGCGGGCCGCAGCCAGGCGCGATCGCCAAATTCACCCGGCGGCGAGATCGGCCGAACCCAACGCGCCACGAGACCGCCAGCCGCCCGTTCCGCCATCACGACAACCGATCCGCCAACCGCAACGCCGTCGGCCTGACCCGCCTCCTGCAGGGCAATATCGACATGGTTGCCGAGTATGGTGGCGACGCTCACGGTGTCGTCAGACACGCGCGTGACCTCGCCGATGGCTATCACGACGCCCGCACGAACGTCGGCATCCGCGCGGGCCGGCGAGCGCGCGCCATGCTTGCCGGCATAGCGCAGGCGTCCTTGCGCGTCGGACCGCACGTCCAGGGTGACCGTGCTCCCCACATCGAGGTCGCCGCCGGCACGCGGGACGCCTTGCACGCGGCGGCGCTCGCCGTTTGAGGTCTCGATGAGCACGCTGTCCGCATCCCGTGCCACGACCTCACCATGGATGACGCCAGTCCCTCGCGAGCCCGCGGCAATGCAATCCCAAGAGTCTTTGGTAAACGGGCTGCGCCCGACCCGGCTTCGCCCCCGGTCGAAGCCGCGCTTGGCGCCCGGTGCGGGCCCGAACCGCTCACCACCGCGCACGACGTCAACCTGGCTGTAATACGCCACCGGCCCGCTGTCCTCCCCCGACAGACGGCTGGCGATGGCCAAGCCCAGGCCCGCACCGCCGACAGCCAGCGCAAGCAGCGCTAGGGCAATCGCCGCGGCAATGCGTGAAATGGCTGGAAGACCCACGCGGCGTCGTGCAGGAGTCGGCTCCGGGGACTCTTGGGGAGAATCGGTGCTCATGCCATAGAGCCTAGGTTATGGCGCAGGCGCTGCCCAGATCGTTGAGTCCTCGAACGGCGTCCAAGTAGACTTGCCAACCAGCCTCCGTAGCTCAATTGGCAGAGCAGCGGACTCTTAATCCGAAGGTTGGAGGTTCGATTCCTCCCGGGGGTACCAGGTTTGGGAGCCGGTCTTCACCGCCCTCAAGACCCGGCTCTTGGCGTATTGCCAACATTTCGGCCACGGATTCGCCCCCTCCGGAGTCGGCCTAGGTGTGCTGACTACACACCTGTGAGACACCTGACGGAAGCGGAACCTCCAGCGCGACTGGGGCTACCACACGACCCAGATCCCGACGGAGGTCCCGATGGATGATTCCACGGGAGGCCGCAGCGGATGCGCTATTCGTTCGAGACGCGGTGCCGGGCGGTCGCGGCGATGGTCGCCGGGGCGAGTTCGGGCGCCGCCCGCCGACCACGCGTACGCGAACGGCGCGAAGGTGACGAGGCCGAGACAGACCCCCGCTGCGATTGCTGCTGACGAGCGGCCGCGCATGCGATTGCTACCGTAGTGACGTGCCTCCTTCTTGACGATGAGGCCAGACTCCCGGGGCTGCGGCCAACTGCCACAGTGACATGTCGATCGACACCGCCGGGCTCCCTGTACCAATCCCGACGCCGGAGTAGGCATGCTTGATCGCATTGACCAGGACCGGCTGCCCGCTGCCAAAGCGGTCGTCGACTACGTCGTCCCGCGGGTGTCAGCGGACGGGCTGTTCCACCCTGAAGAGTCGCTATGGGCCGAGAGCGGCGTGTATCGGTCGCAGCACGCGGGAACGCTTGCCGTGGCCGGAAAGCTCCTCGGCGACGACCGCTGTGTCGAGGCGGCCAGGCGCATGCTCCATCGGACCATCGACATGCGCATCGACAAGCTATGGAGCGTCGACTGGTGGTGGAACCACCCGGTATCAGACGCGGTCTCGGACGACTGGCAGGAACAGAACCGCGTCGTCGAGGGGGGCTACGCGACGCCGATCAACCTCTTCAACCTCGGCGTCTACTACCAGGTCACCGGCGACGACACCGTCGTCGGGCCGTCACGCGAGAGCCTGGCGGCCATGTTTGGGCGATGGGACTACACCAGAGGCCAGTGGCATCACATGACGCCCGAATTCGCGGCGCTGGCGGCATGGGCATGGCAGAAGACGCTGCCGGAGTTCGCGTCGAAGAGAGACCCCATCGTCCGGTGGGTCGTCGACAGGATCGTTAAGGACGCCCCGCACGACTTCCCGTTCGTCCTGGCCGTGCGCATGACCCTCCTGCTCGCGGCCACCGGCACTCGGTATCTCGAGTCGGCGATCAAGCCGGCGATCGACGCGCTTCTCCGAGAGCCCTCACGCCGATTCGACAACAGCGAAGACTTTCGACACAACCCGGACACCTCCGACCACGTCAACAACCGCGCGAACATGGCCGTCGCAATCGTCATGAAGCACTACGATCTCGCCGCGGGCGAGCAGGTCTACACCGGCACGCCCCTGTACGCCTACCTGAGCGACTGGATTGACAGGATGAGAGCACCGGGCGGCAGCTACTTTGAGTGCCAGGACATTGACACCGGCCGGAGGTATGGGCAGGGATCGCCCGCGCACTACATACCGCTATGGTGGATACTCGGCGCCCGGCTCCCGTGAGATACGAAGGCCGATATCGTTACGTATCGCGGACTATTGGGATCGCCCCTCGACCCTGTCCGACAACGAGTCGCGTAGCGCAAGAGACTCCTGCGGAGACCACAACGCCTTCTACTCGGAGAGCCATGAGCCGTCGACCTCCCACGTACATGACGCGCGTGCAGTCGAATCCCCCTGGTCAACGACCGACTGGAAGCTGACCACACCGGACCCGACGCAGCAGCGCCTTCGCCGAGTGCTCGGGCGTCGCGTCAATCCTGAAGCCCTGAATCCGCTACTTCGACATCAGCCCAATCATTCCGGTTCAGCGGCCAGGCTCGTTCCGGACAACCGCGTAGCGCCACCCCATAGGCTTCCTAACGCCTAAGGCGATGGAGTGCCAGTCGAGCACTTCCACGCGCATGGGCACGCGCGTTTGCAGCCAGCAACTCAATAAATTCTCGAACGATCAGGCTTTCTCTCGGTCGTCAGCCTTCGGCGGACTCCCCGCTTCCAACAAATGGATTGAGCACCTTGACGCCGGCTGGCTCGAAGTGACTGACGTTGCGTGTCACCACGGTCAGCCCGTGCTCCAGTGCCGTGGCCGCGATGATCAGGTCCGCCGATTCGTGCCCGAGGTCGCCGGACAGACGCCCCCAGCGACGCGCGGTGGGAACGTCGACATCGAGCACCCTGTCGCCGTACCAGGCGAGCACCCGGTCCAACCAGACGGACAGCTCCCCCGCAAACGATGGGTCACGGTGTTGCTGTTGCGCGATGCCGCGTTCAATTTCGCCAACGGTCACTGCGCTCAGGTACAGGTCGGCCGTTCGCTGGGCGGCCAGCCACCGTGCCGCTTCCGGATGTCGATCCCGTCGCCGCAGCGCCGACGGCACGTCGGTGTCAAGCAGAAACATCAGCGGTCCAGCGGACGGGCAGCCGGTCGAATTCCTGGTCATCTTGCGGGATGTCGAGCAGCAGACCTGCCAGCGTGGGCGCGTTCGTCTTCTCCAAGTGGCAGAGACGCTCGTACTCGTCCACCGCCAGCACGACGACCGCGGGCCGCCCCCGGCGGGTCACCCGCTGTGGAGCGCCGGCGAGGGCGGCATCGACCAGGGCGCTGAAGCGATTCTTGGCATCCTGCACGGGCCAGTCGGTCATGAGATGCTCCTGGCTAGACTAATTGGCTAGATGTTATCGCCGGAGAGACATATCCTCAAGCCGCCGCACCGGTCATCGCCGGTCCCCACACCCCAGCCACGTCAGCTTCGCCTGGCCTCTGGATGGCGCGCCCACAGTGGAATGGCAGGTGCGGCTGAAACACTGGCGGCAGCGACGGGTACTGGGTGGCAAGCGGGAGGCCTGTCATCCGGCCGGCAGCGGGCACTACGCTCGTCGCCATGATCGCGAAGGCCAGTCCTGATCCCGCACTGATCCCCGTTCCATTGCCTTCCGCCTACCAACATCCTGCCAACATTCGGACCCGCCTTCGGTCGCGCCGGTAGCCACGGGGTGGCACTCGGAATGGCGGATTACAGGAGTGGCGAGCGTTGGCACCTGCTGGGATACGCTGCGGAGTCCCCGAGAACCGAGACTCTTGATCCGACGGCTGTAGGTTCGAGTCCGCCCGGGGGTACCAGGTTTGAGAGTTTGTTCTTCCGGCTGTCGGAACCCGGCTGGCCGGCAGGCACGCTGAATCCGAGCAGGCGGACGACAAGTCTATCGCCGACCTTGAGCCACGATGCGCGGCGACCTGCTTCTGGTGGGGTCTCCTGATCGGCCGCCAATGACATTCCGCAGCCCCACCTCACGCAGGTGGGGCACGTCGCTGGTGGGTCCAAGCCTTAGACTGCATGGCATACCCACTGAGCCCAACATGAACGCGACCAGCGGACCCAACGCGCCATGACTGCCATGAGCGGCGGCGAGGCCTTGGTGGAATCCCTCGTCCGGGAGGGCGTCGAGGTCATCTTCGGCATTCCCGGCATCCATATGTCGGGCATCATCACGGCCCTGCGGGATGAGCCCCGCATCCGCATGATCACCACCCGCCACGAGCAGGCCGCCGCCCACATGGCCGACGGCTATGCCCGCGTCTCCGGCAAGCCCGGTGTCATCCTCGTCGTCCCGGGCGCCGGGGTCTACAACGCCGCCACCGGCCTGGTCACCGCCTACGCCCGCTCTTCGCCCGTCCTCGCCATCGCCGGCCAAATCCCCCGCGGGCAGATCGGAGGAGGCTTCGGCACCTTTCACGAAGTCCTCGACCAGTCATCCATCGTGCATCCCGTCACCAAGTGGCGGCAGCAAGCCCTCACGCCGCGGGAAATCCCCGCCGCCGTCTCCGAAGCCTTCCGCCAGATGCGCACCGGCCGCCCCCGCCCCACGCTGATCGAAATCCCACCCGAGGCCGGCGTCGAGCGCGACGACGTCGTGCTGCGGGCCCCCGCGCCGATTTCGCGCATCGTGCCCAGCCCCGACCAGCTGCGCGAGGCCGCCCTCGTCATCGTCCAGTCCCGCCTGCCGCTCATCTACGCCGGGGGCGGCGTAGCCCAGTCAGACGCCGAATCCGCCCTCGTCACCCTTGCCGAAGCGACCAACATCCCCGTCATCACCTCGAGCGGCGGCAAGGGCGTCATCCCCGACCGCCACCCCCTTTCTTACGGCTCCTGCTTCGCCACCCGCGGCGAGGGCCACGAGATGAACGAGCTCTACGAGGTCATGCAGTCCGCCGACGTCGTCATCGGCATCGGCGCCCGCTTCTCGCTCGGCAACCCGGCCGGCGAATCGTCCACCCTGATCAACATCAACATTGACGACGCCGACCTCACCCACGTCCAGGCCAACACCCTCCCCCTGCACGGCGACGCCCAAACCACGATCGAAGCCCTGCTCCCCTACCTGCACGAAGCCGGCGCCGGCAACCGCTCGTCGCCCGCCGAAGCCGTCGCCGCCGCGCGCCGCCTGATCGCCTACGACGACATCCGGCGCCAGGAACCGCAGTTCCCCATCCTCGAAGCCATCCAGCAGAGCATCCCCGAGGACACCCACGTCGTCTGGGACGTCACCCAGTTCGGCTACTACGCCCGCACGCACTACCAGGTCAACCACCCCAAGACGTTCATCGATTCCGGCTACTCCTTTAACCTTGGCTTCGCCTTCCCCACCGCCCTGGGCGTGAAGGTGGCGCACCCCGACCGCTCGGTGCTCTGCATCGCCGGCGACGGCGGCTTCCTCTTCACCGCCCCCGATCTCGCCACGGCCGTCAAGTACGGCATCAACACCGTCAACGTCGTCTTCCGCGACGACGCCTACGGCAACGTCGCCCGCGATCTCGATGAGCTCTTCGACGGCACCTACGAGACCGACCTGCTCAATCCGGACCTCGTCGCGTTCGCCGAGTCCTTCGGCGCCGTCGGCCTGCGGGCCAACGATCCGCTGGAGCTTGACGCCCTGCTCCCGCGCGCCCTTGAACTACAGGCGCCCGTCATCATCGACGTGCCCATCGGCGACATGCCGCTCCCCCGTCCCAAATTTCTCGCCGCCCTCCCGTCACTCCCCTGGACCCGCCCCCAAGAAGGCCTGATCCAGACCTAAGTGGGTAGCGCGCGTCTCGGGCCGGCCCACCGCGTGCCCCGCCGCCTCATCGGTGCCTGATACCCGCAGCCTGACCCTCAGCCGCGTCTCACACCTTTGCCGTCAGTACATCTTGCCGGGCGTTTGGGTCTTGCCGGATGACCGCACGTGCGGCTCGAACCATTGAGCCCGCCTCCATTTCTCAATTGGCAGCGCAGCGGACCCTGAATCCGAGGTTGTACGTGCGAGTCCTACCGGGAGTACTAGGATTGGGGCAGGTGTCATCCGGCTGTCGGAGTCGGGTACGTATCAGGAGCGGCCGCAGTGAGCTTGGCAGGAAAGAGCGGGCTCGTGTTTGGCGTGGCCAACGATCGCTCGATCGCTTGGGGCATCGCCCAAGCCCTCGCGGCCGACGGGGCTCGCTTGGGCTTCGGCTACACCGTTCCGGTGCTGGAGAGCCGGGTCGTTCGCCTGGCCCGGAGTGTCGGCAGCGAGTGGATCGAGTACTGCGACCTGACATCGGACGAGAGCATCGAGAGTGTCTTCGAGTCGGCGAGGGAGCACTTCGGCGAGATCGATTTCCTGGTGCACTCCATTGCTTTTGCCTCGCGAGACGACCTGACCGGCCGGTTCTACGAGACCACGCGCGAGGGATTCCTCACGGCGCATGAGATCTCGGTGTATTCGTTCCTCGCGCTAACCAAGGCGTGCCTGCCGCTGTTTCCCGCCGGCTCGGGATCGATCCTGACCCTGACCTATCACGGGGCGCAGAAGGTCATGCCCAGCTACAAGGTCATGGGAGTCGCCAAGGCGGCGTTGGAGTCAACCGTTCGCTACTTGGCCGACGACCTGGGGCCGCAGGGCGTTCGCGTCAATGCGATCAGCGCCGGGCCCGTCCGCACCCTGGCCGCCGGCGGCGTCAAGGGATTCAAGGACTTCTATCGCGCGTTCCCCAACGCGGCGCCGCTGCGGCGGCACGTCACGCAGGAGGAAATCGGCGGGGTCGCGCGCTTCCTCTGCGATGAGGCATCACGCGGCATCACCGGCGAAGTCCTCTACGTCGATAGCGGGTTCCACATCCTGGGAGCCATGGCGGACGCCGACCGCTAGCAGGCCGCGGAAGGGGTGGAGCCGCAGGGGCTGGTGGCGGCGTTCGGGGAACCCTCCATCTGGGAACGATTCGCCATCCTCACGCTTCGTCCGAGGCGAACATGGGTAGAGGTAGACGCATGCCCCAATCACTGCTGTATCCTTACTTTGCCCGAATAGTAAGGAGGAGCGCATGGACGTTCCCGCCCGTGTCAGCTCGAAAGGCCAGATCACGATTCCTCGTGCGGTGCGTGAGGCGCTGACCATCGAGGAGGGCGACGAAGTCATCTTCAGGGTCGAGGGTCAGCGGGCGATCCTGGCGCGCAGCCCCGACCTCATCCAGCTGGCCGGCTCGGTGAGCGTACCGGCGCCGAAGCGGGGCACGCCTTGGGATGACGTGCTGCGCGAAACGCGGAGGGTGCGAGCCGCCAGCCGCCAATGACGGCCTTCGTCGACACGAACGTGTTGATTCGGCATCTCACTGGCGATCCTCCCGCGCGGGCGCGGCTGGCAACGCGGTACCTCGAACAGGCCGACCAATTACTGCTGCCGGACCTCATTCTCGCTGAGGTTGCGTACGTCCTTGAGTCTTACTACGAGGTTCCCCGGCTCCGGGTGGCCGAGGCGCTGCGGTCGATCCTTGCCTTTCGCGCCATCCGCGTGGTTGATAGCCCGCTCCTCCAGCGCGCCGTGGAGCTGTACGAGGTGCAAGGCCTCGACTTCGCCGATGCCTATCTGGTGGCGAGCGCTGAGCGGACGGGCGTAGGCGCTGTGGCCTCGTTCGACCGCGGGATCGACCGCGGGATCGACCGCGTCGGAACAGTCCGGCGGGAGGAGCCTTCGTGAAACGCCGATCGTGCCGCCACCCGACCACCCGCGAGGCCGCATAGAATAGGCCGCTTCGGCGACATCGGGCACCCCTGCGCATGCCATCCAGCGTCACCCACGACAGCGAAGCTCGAACATTCGACTGCGCCCCCACTCTCACCGACTCGCAGGTGCTCGAGTTCTGCCGCGACGGGCACTTACTGCTCAAAGGGGTCGTGCCTGACGAGATCAACCAGAAGTGCTGCGACTGGCTCGACGGCAAGATCCCGCTCGACCCAATCTTCATGCCGCCGGGGCTGACGCTTGACGAGTTGGAGCGCATCCGCGGCACGCACGAACCAAGCGCCATCCTGCTGGAGGACTGGTTCATCGAGCACGTCCTGCTGAACCCGCAGCTCGCGGGCGCCCTGCGGTCCCTGCTGGGCGCGAACGTCGGCCAGCCCGTGATCACCAGCCATCATCGCGTCGAGGCCCCGATGCCGGCGCAGGGTTGGCATCAGGACTCGGATCACATCTTTGGCCCCGAGCTCAACTTTCTGGAAGTCTTCTACTTCCCGCAGGACACGCCTGCCGGGCTCGGCCCCACGGAGGTCTTTCCGGGCACCCACATCGGACCCGCCAAGCGCGATTTCGAGGAGCAGGGCATCCTGCTCGAAGGACCCGCCGGCACCATCGGCATCCATCACCAGAGCATCCTGCACCGGCGAGGCGTCTCCACCTCGACCGGCCTGCGGCGCATGCTGAAATACAACTACTGGCGCTCGGCGCCGCCGCAGCGCGACTGGATCGTCGAGGACGACTTCGACTTCCACAGCGCCTACTACGGCGGTCACCGCCAGGCCATCTTCGTGGCGCACATGTTCTATTGGCTCTGCGGCAGGGACGACGACTACCGCGTCATCGGCGGCCAGGCGTGGCCCTGGCGCACTCCGCAACAGGTATTCCCGTCGATGGGATACAACGCCAAGGAAGGCTATCGACCGGACTGGCGCCGAACCGGTCCCGATACCTTCGCCGAGTAGCCGCTGAGGGCTTAGGCTGTGCGCCGGAGGGCGGCAGCCCGATGGCACAGGCTGCATTGGGAGTCTGCCCGGTGACCCAGGCTGCGCGCAGCCTGGGAATCGATCCCACCGCCTACGCCCGAACCGCCCAACCTGTCACTCCGAGCACCTCTCTGTCACCCCGAGCGCCCCCCTGTCACTCCGAGCGCAGCGAGGAGTCTCAGATGCCACACCCCGCAGCCGCGAGGTTGAGCGCTATGGATTCCTCACGTTCGTTCGTAATGACCGGCAGGGCGCACGGCACGTCAACACACGGTCGCTGTTTCCACACAGGACTCATCAAGATATAGAGATACCCCATCCCTGTACACATCGGAACGTGGGCAATCTCCCCTGGCGTCCTCACCCAGATTCCGTATCATGTCGGGTCGCGCTCAGAGAGCGCACACAGCCGAAAAGCACCACGGTTAACAATCTCGTCATCCAGACCGATGCGCTGACGAAGCGCTACGGTCACATCCTGGCGGTGGACCAGCTCACGCTGGAAGTGCCTCGGGGGCGCATCTTCGGGCTGCTGGGTCCCAACGGGTCAGGCAAGACGACCACCATCGGCATGCTGCTGGGGTTGGTGCGGCCCACCTCGGGCAGCTTCAGCCTGCTCGGCGCGGGCACGAGCCACGCCGAGGCACTACATCGTGTCGGCGCCATCGTCGAGCAGCCGTACTTTTATCCCTACCTCTCCGGACGCCGGAACCTGGCCTATTTCCAGGGTATCTCCGGACGCGGCTCGCCCAAGGAGCTGGACGATCTGCTCGAGCAAGTCGGCCTTGCGGATCGGGCGAAGGACCGCTTTCACACGTATTCGCTCGGCATGAAACAACGCCTGGGATTGGCCTACACGCTGCTCGGCGACCCCGAGCTTTTGATCCTGGACGAGCCGACCAACGGCATGGACCCGGCGGGCATGGCCGAAGTGCGCGACTTGATTCGCAGCCTGGGGAGCTCCGACCGAACCGTGCTGCTCTCCAGCCACCTGCTCAACGAGGTGGAGCAGATCTGCGACAGCGTCGCCATCCTTTCTCACGGCAAGGTGATCGCCGAGGGCGAAGTCACGGACCTGCTGCACCCGCAGGAGCAAGTCCGCCTGCGGACCTCCGATGACGCGAAGGCGGTCGAGATTCTCGCGGCGCTCGATTGGGTGGAGGACGTGCGGATCGAGGGCGACGCGCTCATCGTGACGGCGCCGCACGACCGAACGTCGGAGTTGAGCGAGGCGCTGGGCCGGTCGGGGGTGTATGTATCTGAGATCACGCCCCTTCAGATGTCGCTGGAGCAGTATTTCCTCGACGTCACCGGCGATGCCGAGGGTGAGTCCGAATGATCGGGCAGGTCCTCAGGCTCACGCGATGGGAGTGGTTCAAGCTGCACCGCCGCCGGATGCCGTGGATTCTGCTGCTCATCGGCGTGGCCATTTCGCAGCTCATCTTCTGGAGCACCTATGCCTTCGTCCAAAGCGGAGGGCCCGCCAGTCAATCGAGCATTTCGTTTTCCGCGACTGATACGGCTGGTGAGAGCGTCGAGATTGAGTTCACCTGCGCTGATATCCGCGACATGGAGGGGGGCGAACTCCCTCTAGACATCGAGCGTTTCTCTCAGGAAGAACGGCAGAACATCGTCAGGAGCCTGCAGGAATTTGCCGTAACATGTGAATCCGTAGCCGAGGACTCCGACGATATCCGGCAAGCCCTGTTGCCTCCGAACGGCCTCACGTTTGCCTTGGGCAGTTCGTTGGCCTTCTTCGGCGTCATCCTCATGATGATTCTGGCGGCGTCGACAACGGGGACCGAATACGGCTGGGGGACCCTGCGAACCGTCTTGGTGAGGGGCGTCGGCCGCTGGCAGTTGCTGGCGGCCAAAACGCTGGTGATCGCGCTCGCGAGCATAGGCCTGAGCGCGGTCGTACTGGCAATCGTCGGCGTTGCCAGCGTGATCGCATCGCTCACGCTTGAAAGCGGCCAGCTTGTTGGGGCCGGGGAATGGTCCGATCTTGCAATCTCGTTCGGCAAGCTCATCTATGCCTATATGCCGTATGTGGCGTTGGCCGTGCTGATGTCGGTATTGACCTCATCGTCGGGCATGGGTATCGCGATCGGCGTCGGCTACTACGTCATTGAGTCGATCGTGGTCGGCATCCTGGCCAACTTCGACTGGTTCGAGGGGATCTCCACCTTTGTGCTCGGGCGCGCGACCAGCGGATGGATGGAACTCGGCGATTTCTCGTTTGGCGCAGGCGGCGTTGGCGCATTGCCCGACCCGCTTCCCGCCGCGATGGTGATGCTGGGATACATCGTCATCCTCGGCGGCCTCGCCTTCTGGCAATTCCAGCGCAGGGACGTCGCCGGCGCCAAGGGCGAGTAGCAGGCCCCGATTTCGGCTTGCAGCCGGGTCGGTTCGGAGCGACCCTTTCCGTCATTCCGAGCGCCAGCGAGGAATCTGCGGCCGTCACGGCCGCCTCCCAGTGCGCCGGCAGGATGCCAGCCTAGAGCCGAGAGTCAAGGCCGGGCTGTCGGCGGATCATCCCCGCGCCCGAGGACGAACGTCTTAGATTTCTCGCTGCGCTCGAAGTATCTGTGTTTGGCCGTCAAGGGCTTTTAGACTGCGGGCGCGGGTTCCTCGATCCAGGGGGTGCCCCGGCGGGCGACCGCGTTGAGGTGCAGCAGGAGCTTGCGCATCACGGCGACGAGGGCCACTTTGCCCGGCTTGCCGCGCTGCCGCAGGCCCTGATAGAACCGCTGCAGCTCCCCCGCGTGGCGCACGGCCGCCAAGGCCGCCAGGTACAACGCGCGCCGCACCGTCCCGCGCCCACCCCGCATGGCGCGATAACCCCGCTGCCGCCCGCTGTCGCGCGCCCAGGGCGCCAGCCCCACCAGCGCCGTCAGCGCCGGGCTGGAGATGTGCCCCAGCTCGGGCAGATAGGCCGTGAGGGTGGCCGCCGTCACTTCGCCCACCCCGCGCACGCTGCGATAGAGCTGCGTCCGGCGCGCCAACTCCGGGCTGTCGGCCACCGCCTGCTGGATCTGCGCCTCCAGCCGCGCGATCTCCCGGTCCAGCCAGGCCAGGTGCCGGCGGGTCGATTGGGCCACCGCCCGCGTCAGCCCTTTGTCCCGGCGATTCTTCTCCTGCACGCGGGTCTCCACCAGTTGGCGGCGGCGACTTACCAGGTCGCGCAGGGCCGTCCGCGCCGGGTCTGGCGGCGGCGTCGCGACCGTGGGCACCGCCGCGCCATAGCGCGCCAGCACGTGCGCATCCAGCAGGTCCGTCTTCGCCTCGGTGCCGCAGACCCGCGCAAAGGCCCGCACCCGCGTGGGATGCGCCACCACCACCGGCAGCCCCACCGCCTGCAAGTCGCCGACCAGCGAGCGTTCGTACCCACCCGTGGGCTCGCACACCGCCACCGTGACGTCCTGCTCGCCCAGCCACTGGAGCAACGGGCGCCGCCCCTCCGCCGTGTTGGCAAACTGCCGCACCGGCCCTCCCGCCAGCGACACGTCCAGGCTCGCCTTGCCCACATCGATCCCTGCCACGCGGTCCATCGGTGCCTCCCTGGCGCGTATGCTGATGGGGTCCTCCACACTTGCCAATGCGGGCCTCGAAGCCCGTGTATCTGTTCGGAGCGACGCCGCGGCGCGAGGGGTGTCGTACTCCGAGGCGGCGCCGCCAGGTCATCCTGGCGCACCCAATGACAAGCGACGCGCCCCTCGCGCCCACCTCACCACCCGGCCACGTGGTGAGGCTGCCGCAACATACAAATGACATCGGGGGGGTGCGAAATGACAATCGGGGCCGCCCACGAGCAGCCCGCCCTGCGCTCCATCGGCGCATGCGTGACCCGTAGGGGCGGTTCGCGAACCGCCCGTACACGATCCTCGGTCTACGGCCTGGGCGCTATCCCCGGAACTCGTTCGCCGGGCGCCCCTGCACCCCGGGGCGCGCGCGGAACAACCCGCCCGCGTGCGGCTCGCGCTCGAGCGCCGCGGCGTCGAGTCCCCGCGCCGCCGTGGTGATGTAGAGGTCGCGCAGATCGGGTCCGCCGAAGGCGCAGCTTGAGACCTGGGTGACAGGCAGCGTGATCTCGCGGTCCAGCCGCCCCTCCGGGTCGAACCGCCGCACGCGGCTGCTGCCCCAGCACGCCACCCAGAGATAGCCCTCGGCGTCAAGCGTCATGCCGTCGGGGAAGCCCCATGACTCCGGCACCTCGATGAGCGGGCGGCGGTTGGAAATGGCGCCGGTGGCAGGCTCGAAGTCGAACACGTCAACCCGCTGCACGAACGAATCGATGAAATACATGCGGCTGTCGTCGTCGGTCCAATCAAGCCCGTTGGACACCCAGAGCTCGTCGACCATGGGATGGACCGACAGATCCGCGTCCAGCCGGCAGAGCACGCCAATCGGAGCATCGTGGGCCATGCGCGTCGTGCCGGCCCAAAAGCGGCCGTGCGAGTCGCACTTGCCGTCGTTCATCCGGTTCAGGGATGCATCGGCCTCGACGGGCACGACCATCTCGAACCGGCCGTCACGGTCAACCGACGCGAACCCATCGGTCACTGCGGCCATGTAGCCGCCGGACGCGCGGCGCACCACGGCGCCGGGATACTGCGGGACCTCGATCGCCCGGTCGGTACCCGTTGCCGGATCAAATTCGTGAATGCGCTTGCCTTCGATATCGACCCAGACCAGGAGACCCGCAGAGGCATCCCACACCGGGCCCTCGCCAACGATGGCATGCGCGTCGGCTACGAGCTCGACCGCGGTTGCTTCACTCACTGCTCACCTCCTGCGGCTTCGGTACGCACTCGCCACCCAGCCTCACACGCCGTCAACCAGGGTCGCATCACGGATCACGGGATTCGACCTCCGGCTCCCAACGGCCGAGCGTCGCAAACCGGTCGTGCGCCATGCGATGGCCGACCAATGCCAGAGTAACCGGCACCACGAGCACCAGCGGCAGTATGAAGGCAACGCTCACGCCGACGGCCGCAACGGCGACCACGCCGAAGGCGGCGGAGGACCCGACGCGGCCGAGGGCCATGAGGAACGCCCCCCGAAACGCATCCAGCAGCGATATGTCACGGCGGATGACCAGCGGAAAGAGATAGGCCTGCGCGCCGATCCAGACGAGCGTCAAGTACAGCGCCACGAAGGCCAGCACCTGCGCAAGGAGCTGCCCCGAGTTCAAGTAGAAGTAGAAACCGAACACGAGGACGTAGAGCATCAGGAGGTCGATGGCGAGCACCAGCCAGCCGCGTGGCCAGAACCGCCGCAGGGTGCGCCAAAAATCGACGGCGCTGATCTCCTCACCTTGAATGAAGCGCGCCGTCGTGTGGACGAGCGCCAGGGTCGCGGGTCCAGCCGGCAGACACGCGGCGCAGGTTGCGCCGAGCAGCGCGAGCGCCAGCGCCAGCGGCGCAGTCGGCGAGTCGAATCCGCCGGCGGCTTGCTGCACTGCAATTGCCAAGGGAATGCCGATGGCGGGAAGCAGGGGCAGCGCCGCAAGGAACCAAAGGAGATTGAGACGAAGACCAAGCGTGCCGAAATGGTGGACGACCTGCATCACCGCCCAGCCCGAGTAGCCAAGCACCTGGCGCACCGTCAGGCCGTTGCGTCCCGCTGGCGGAGCCCGCGAGCGCGCCGCACCTGCCCCGCGCGGCCCAAGCGCGGTGTGGGCTGGATTCCCGCGTGCGCGGGAATGACGAACCGGCGTCTGCTGCCTAGCCGCAACCGCGGGCGCCGTCCGTCGACAAGCCCAATTCTCTGGATAGGTGCGTCCATCGCTCGTGGCCATCCTCCGTAATCAAGTACGTGTCTTCCACCGCAAACGCCCCGTGCTCGGCGTCGTTGTAGAGGGTCTCCAGGTTGATGACCATGTTCGGCTCCAGCCTCTGCGTGCTGCCGTCGATCAGCGCCGGGCTTTCGTGATGCTCGACGCCGATGCCATGTCCGACGTGCTCCAGGCGCGCCTGGGGCAGGGCCTGCCGCAAGCCGTCCACGGTTGCCGCGTAGATCTCGCCCGCCGTTGTGCCGGGTCGCAGCAGGGCCACGCCCTGCGCCTGCCCCTGCATCACGGCCGCATAGAGCCGCTCATGCACGGCGCTCGGCCGTCCCCACACATAGGACCGAGCGTTGTCGGCGTGGTAGCCATGAACCAGAGCGCCCAGGTCGAAGCGGATCACATCGCCCTCGGCAAGCCGGCGGCTGCCGGGCACCTTATGCGTGATGACGCTCTCCGGGCCGAATCCAAGTACGAAGTTCTTGATGCCCTCGGCGCCCTGACGGCCGACGCTGGCTCGAAACGCAGCCGCCAACTCGGCTTCGCTGACACCCGTGCGGGCGGCCGCCAGCATCTCGGCACTCGCGGTCTCGAGGACCTGCGTCGCCACGCGCAGATGCACAAGCTCGTCCACGGTCTTGACGGAGCGGATGCGACGGATCAGCTCGCTGCAGTCATGGACCGTGCGGTCCGCACACGCCGCCGTCACCTCATCCATGATCCACTTGGGAATCACCTTCTCCTCGACGCCAACCGTGTGCGCGTCGGGTCGACTGGTCAGCGCCGTCCGCAGCGCCCGGCGCCAGCCGCCAGCTTCGGCACCGCTGCCCGCCGCGGCGTGCTCGGCGTAGACGACGACATCGGTGATCCAGCTCGTCCCGACAAACGCCTCGTAGTTCCAGCGCGGAATGATCGCGACCGGCTCCATCGCAGGATCGGCAAAGAACAGGCAGATGGCCGGTCGATCGATGAACGAGAAGGAGTTGACTTGGGTGAAGTCCGAGAAATAGAGGAAGTTGTTGGGCTGTGTCAGGACCAGGACATCGACGCCGGCTTCGCCCATCAACTCTATGGCGCGCGGATGATTGAGCAGCACGGGACAGTCCTTGCGCCTCCGGCTCGGTTGCCGCCGGGGACCTAGCCCCAGATCTGCCGGCAGATGCGAGCCATGTTTCCTCCCAGGATGCCCCGAATCTCCTCCTCCGCATACCCGCGTTTTCGCAAGCCCTCCGGGATGGCGGGGAACTCCGCGTGCGTGTGGAGACCCTCCACGTACTCGGTCTCCAGCACGTAGCGCCCAACCATGTCCGGGTACATGCGCTTGGTGGCGTTCTCCCACTTCACCTTCGATTGCGGGGTGATATCCGAGCCGATGGCCGCGTGCTCCGGTCCCACGAGCTCGCAGACGTAGTCGATGTGGCGGAAGTAGTCGTCAAGGTCCAGCTGGTCCTTGTCCTCTTGGTGGCAGAACGGGGCATAGGACGCCAGGCCGACGACGCCGCCGGTGGCGGCCGTGGCGCGGATCTGGTCGTCGGTCAGGTTGCGCGGATTGGGCGTGATGGCATCCGCGTTCGAATGCGTGAACGTCACGGGCCCGTCGTAGCGCTCGATGGCCTCCAGCGACGTGCGCACGCCCGCGTGCGACAGATCGAGCACGATCCCCGCGCGCCGCAACTCGCGCACCATGCGGATGCCCATCAGCGTCAGGCCATCGTCCCGCGGCTCGAGACAGCCGGTGCCCAGCTGGTTAGCTTCGTTGTAGGTGAGGGCGGCGACGCGCAGGCCCAGTCGATGGAATATGGGAATGAACTGGGTGTTGTGCCGCAGCACGTCCAGCCCCTGAAACCCAAGGATCAGCCCCAGCTTTCCCGAGGCATGGGCCTCGTGGACGTCCGCCGTCCGCTCGATGAGCATGAGCTTGTCGCCCATCTGGTCGCAGAGATTGAACGCGTCGAAGAACTCGTCGAGGAGATGCTCGATATCTCGCGCGTAGAGCCCCAGCGTGATGTGGATGACGTTTACGCCGCCGCGCCTGACGTGCGCGCCGTATGCCGCGGGGGCATCGCGGGGCGGGATGACGGAGCCTAGATTTCCGCCGAGGAGGTCGATGACCGGGCCATCGGTCAGCACGGGCGGTGCGTCGCTGGGACGCTGCGGCGGCGTGTCAGGGGACATGGCTGTGCTCCTCGATGCGGCCGGCCCGGCATGGACGACGCGGGCGCCATCCTACCGCCGGAGGCGTGAGACCGTTGGGCACGACGCGCCAAGACAGTACAGATCACCGAGACCACCCCCGGGACGGAGGTGAAACGTGCCGCTATTCCCAGGTGCCGCATAATCAGGAACAGCCATGGCAGACGAACCAATCGACCCGGCCATCTACGGCGAGCGGTGGGCCGAGGTATACGACGACATCCACGCGGCAGCCAATCCGTCCGCCGTGGCATTTCTCGCGGACCTGTCCCATGGAGGCCGAGCGCTCGAGTTGGGGATTGGAACAGGTCGCTTCGCTCTACCGCTGGCAGCCACGGGTGTGTCCGTCGAGGGCATCGACCTGTCGGAGTCCATGGTGGCGAGGCTTCGGGCGAAGCCGGGCGGCGAGGCCATTCCGGTCACAATCGGCGACTTCGCCGAGGTTGGTCGCCCGGGCCCGTTCGACCTCATCTTCGCCGTCTTCAACACCTTCTACGTGTTGCTGGATCAACCGACCCAGGTCCGCTGCTTCAGCAACGTTGCGGAACGCCTCAAGCCGGACGGTGCGTTCGTGATCGAGGCGTTCGTGCCAGACCTGACGCGATTTCAACGCAACCGGTCGATCAGCGTTGGAGAGGTCGGCCTCGATCGCGTCCGGCTGGATGCCGAGCGCCACGATCCGGTGGCCCAGCGCGTAACCAGTCAGACCATCTTCTTGTCCGACGATTCAATCGACATGCGTCCCATACAGATCCGCTACGCGTGGCCGTCAGAACTCGACCTGATGGCACGACTCGCCAGCCTGCGGTTGCACGCGCGTTGGTCGGATTGGAACCAATCGCCGTTCGGCGCGTCCAGCAGCCAGCACGTCTCGGTCTATGTCCGCGACGACCCGCGCGTGTAGCAAACGCCTTTGGTTGGAACGAGTCCGACACACCCCGCAGCGCCCCGAATTTCACGTAGTGTCGGATTGGACCGGGCCCAGCCATTGATTCGCCGGGACATTCAGCCCGGAGAACCTACACGAGCCAATATGCCCGGTGGCAGGGCAATGGAACTGCAACCAGTGCCGCGACGGCAGCAACCAGCATCGCATGGAAACCGGATGACCCAAGACGAAGCGGACACCGCGGCGCCTACAAGAGCGGAGCGTCATCTTGTCCAGCATAGTCCCTAGGCTATCGTTTCTGGTTTGCGGGCGATCACTATCTCCGAAACCTGAACGCAGGCCCCGGAACACCTATTCCCTCAATCTTCGGTCCCTTCTTGAAGAGAGCATCTATAGCCTCTCTGTAAAGGCTTACTCGATATTTGACGGCTCCGTTTGCGAAGCGCAGGTTCCCATCCTCGTCAATATGGGTATTGTCAATGAATTCGATCCTCTCCCGGAGAGGATGTCCATTGGCAGCGTAATGCACCGGGATATTGACGAAAACCCCGTTCTCGAACACAACGCTTATCACATGCCAGCTTGAACCATCATCCAGTTCTTTGTCTATCGACGTGCGAAGAGAAACAATCCTCGGGACGGGTCGGTCCCTAAGGCTATCCTCCATGCCAGGAAATACCGTCCACGCAGCGACGGGTCCGTGGTCAAGATATCCACGCATGGTGGTCATGAGGCCCATATGGTTCAGAAAATCAAAGACGTGGTTCATCCCCAGGATGATACGTTCACCCGGATCGAACCATTTGAGAACCGTACACTTGCCTGAATTATCTTCGCTGGCTACGCCGTTATTGTGGATGAGGTCATTGCGGACAAGCCGAAAGTCCCCGATGGAATCGCTTTCCGGGAGGATGATGTCAGAACCTTCGAGGTTGCCCTTCAGCTCATTGCGGAATCGGCTTTCCCATAGAAAGTAGACCTGTTCCACCCATCCCTTGAACGCAAGTTGCTCCGCTTCACCTTCATGCTTCAGAATGTCATTATAGTCGAATCCAATACCGGACAGAGCTAGCGGAATATCCACGTACGATAGCTTTGGGAAACAGGCAGAGTATTTCTGCTGATTAGGAGGCAGTTTGTTGTATGGTAGAAGTTCGCTACTGCGAACCGACTCCATGCCTTGGAGCAGGTACATGAGCGATGCTGTTGCCCTGTTGACTTCGTACAAGAACGAGTGCCACAGCCAGCCGATGCCCCGTTGTTTGTCTACCGTATAGCCTCCTGTACACATCGCGACTGTTGCTGGCGTCTGAAGATTTGGGTCTAAGACTGGCCTTCATAGTCGGATTACACGGTCTTGGCAGCGCAGAGATCTTCTAGGTTTCTCCAGCCACTTGCATTGTAGATTGCAAAACCATCCGAGTTGCCATTCCACTACAGCACGGGGAGTTGTCAGCTTGCCCCTTCTCACCAGTGATGACTCTCGCGGTCTCGCTCAAAGTTCGCAAAGCGGCATGGGTAAGCCCTGCGCCCGATGGCACACACGGGTGACTCGGCATTGCCAGGCGGTGGAAGGCTACGCGCGAACCGCCGCCGGTAGCTCGAAGGTCGTCGACGTATCGAGGAACCGGCCGCTGGCGCTTGATTTGTTTACGAGGTCCACCACTTCGAGGATATGCAGCGCCTGGCGGGCGGAGAGCTGCACCTCCGCGTCGTCCGCAATGCAGTCGACCAGGTGGGTGATTGCGCCCGCGCGATCGACGACATCCCAGCCCTCGTTGGCCTCGCCGACGGCCTCCCAGCGACTCGCGCCGCCTCCCTTGGCCTGGCGATAGAGCTCGACGCTATCGGTTCCGGTGCCTCCGTTGACTGCTAGGACGCCCCCATCGCCGTAGTACTCGGTGTGAGGTCCGCGGAAGTTCGCCGGCAGGTACCCCGAGTACACCGTGCCGAAGCGGTCCTCGCCCCAGTCGAGCATCATGAAGATGTTGTCGGGGGCCGTCGTCGTGAACCGCTGCCCCTTCACAGGGCCGCTCCCGGCGACCCGCTCCGGCACGGCAATGCCGGCCAGCGCACCCACGCGCTTGATCGGTCCCAGGAGCCGCGTGGGCGGTATGAGCTGGTAGGGCGTGAGGTCGAACAGGGGGCCGCCTTCGCTAGCTTGGTACATCCACGTCTGGTCGGTGGGAGGCGTGTCGATGCGGGCGATAGTTCGCCCGAGCCGCCGCCATTCGGTCTCCCGATCCGCGGGATTCGCGGTCATGTGCGTGCGTAACCCGGCCACCCGTCCGATGGCGCCGCCGGCGATGAGCGACTCGGCGCGCCGCGACACCGGCTCGAAGGCCATGGCCGGCGCCGCCGCCAACTTGAGACCCCGCGCCTCGGCAAGCTCCACGATCTCGGTCGCCTGCTCAAGGGTCGCCGCGATGGGCTTTTCGATTCCCAGATGCCGACCGTCCTCGAGCACCTGCTTGGCGTGGTCGTAGTGCTGGCTGTGCTTCGTCAGCACGAGCACCGCCTCGACGTCCGTCGACTCGAGCATCTGGCCCAGGTCGGTGAAGGCGGCCTTGGCGCCCCACTTCTCGGCGGCGGCCTGCGCCCGCCCCGGCACGACGTCGCACAGGGCCGTCAGCTCCGCGCGCGCGCCATGTTTGACGATGGCCTCCAGATAGAACAGCTCGGCGACCGTCCCGATGCCCACGACGCCGACGCTGACTTTGCGTGCCATCGTCTAGCTCCTCTGGTGACTCACGCGTGCCGCGCGGCGGCCCCGCATTGTACGGAGGTGCACCCGCAATCCGCGGCCGCTCGGCGCCAGCCGCGCACCCACGCGCACCGGACCGTCAACGTATACTCGCGCCGTCGGAAGGCGGACTTTGGTCCGGAAGTCGGCCGTGCGTGGTCGTGATCGTTGGGGGGTGCCTTGATCCGCAACGCAACCGCTCCACAATCCGGCGCCGGATTGGCACCGGTGGCCGGACGGTCGTTGCTGCGTCGCTGGCCGCTGCATCTAGAAGCCATCATCCGCGCATTGGTTCTGCTCGTCCTGGCCGCCGTCGTGCTGTACCCCCTGTTCTGGCTGGTAACCAATTCGGTGCGGCCGAATGGGGAGATCTTCAAGCATCCGGCGGAGTGGTTGCCGCCGACGCCAACCCTCGAGGCCTACGGCAAGGTCTTCGGCAAAGGGCTATGGCTTCGCATCTTTCTCAACAGCTATTTTGTTGCCGGCGCCACCACGCTAGTCGCCATTACCCTCGGGGCGCTCGCCGCCTACGGCATGTCGCGGTTCGCCTTCCGCGGCAAGCGTCCAATCGAGTTTTTCGTTGTTGGGACGCAGCAGATCCCGCCGGTGGCCATGATCATCCCGTTCTTTGCGCTGATTCGGCAGTTCGAGCTGTACGACACCCACCTGGCGCTGATCATCACCTACGCGTCGTTTGCCCTACCGCTGGCCATTCTCATGCTGACGACCTACTTCGCCACGATTCCCATCGAGCTCGAGGAATCCGCCTTTATCGATGGCGCGGGACGGCTGCGCATGCTGTGGACGATCATGCGCCCGCTCGCCTATCCGGGAATCGTGGCAACCGGGGTGTTCGCCTTCATCCTGTCGTTCCAGGACCTGCTGTTCGCCGTCCAGCTAACGGTGTCGGACGACATGCGAACGATCCCGCTCGGCATCGTCACGCTCATCGGGCAGCAAAACGTGGACTGGCATCAGATGCTGGCCGCGTCCGTTTTGGCCAGCATTCCGTTGCTCGTGCTCTATGCGCTGGCGCAGCGGTACTTGGTCTCCGGGTTGACCCTTGGCGCCGTCAAGCAGTAGGTCGTCACTCGTGAGGAGGTGGCGTATCGACTAACACGGATCGAATTACGCGCTCGGCTCCGCGGGCCGAGCGCCCGAGACCACACTTGACTAGGAGGAGTGTATGCATCCACGCAGATTCAGCCGGCGCTCGTTGATGGCAGCGGGCTTTGGCGTGGCCGTCGGCGCCGCAGCGGCGTCAATGCTCGCAGCCTGCGGCGAGGACGAGGCCGAGCCCGAGGCCATGACCGAGACGACAACCACGGACGGCGGTCAACGGGAAACCGTCACGATCGAGTATCTCAACTGGGCGTTTTCTGAAGTTGGGGAAGGCCCGGCCGCTGAGATTCTGGACGCCTTCCACGCGGCAATGCCCCACATCCAGGTGGAGCCGCAGAATCTTGGATTCACCCAGGCCCAGGACAAGATGATTACCCTGCATGCCGCCGGAGTTCTGCCGGACGCCATCCAAATCGGCTTCTGGCAGATCGGCGACTTCTGGGACCAGGGCATGATCCGCGAAGTCGAAACCATGGCCAACGCCGCGAGCTTCGACTGGTCGGAGTACGCCGGCCCGCTCAAGAACCGGATCGGGAACGAGATCGTCGTCGTCCCGATGTCCACGATTACCGGTCTCACGCACTACAACGAGGGCACGTTTGAGGCCGCGGGCGTGGATGGACCCCCGGATAACTGGGACGAGCACATCGAGACCGGCAAGAAGGTCACCGATCCGGACGCGGGCAAGTACGGCATTTCGCACGCCTGGAGCCTCGAGAATCCGCAGGTCTACAGCCACCTGTACCCGCAGATCTGGCAGGCGGGTGGCGAGGTTGAGAACGACGACGACCTCACCTTCGCCGCCAATACGTCCGAGGGCCTGGCAGCCGTCAGCTACGTGCTCGACATGGAGCTCAAGGAAGGCATGGTCGCGCCCGGCAGCCTGAACGGCACCGAGCAGACGTTGATCGAGAACTTTGGCTCAGGCCTGAGCGGAATGTTCTACGACAACTCCGCCCACCTCAACGGCTATCTGGAGCGCGAAGACCTCAGTTTCTTCGTTGGTCCGCCCCTCGAGGGTCCCGCGAGGCGGTCCGGCTTCACGTTCGGCTGGCGCAACAGCATCGCCGATCGCACGGAGTACCCGCAGGAAACCTTCGATTTTCTGGCATGGATCGCCGGCGTCGAGGGCAACACGCTGGTCGCCGGTCTGGGCAATCAGGTTCCGGCCAACAAGAACGCCAAGCCCAACTACGCGGTGGGCCGCATGAGCGATCTTGTCACCGAGGCGATCAAGTGGGCCACGTTCGACGGCGCCCAGGGCTCTGAGGGCCTGGGGGATGAGCGCCTCATCTTCGTGCGCAACATCCACGACGCCCTCGACGGGAGTGCCTCGTATCAGGAGGTCCTGGATCGCACCGAGGAGGGGTGGAACGAATCCGTGAGCGGCTAGGCCGCGCGCGTTTGCGATCGCCCCGAGCGATGACCCTGGAGAGCGCGGGCACGGTGCCCGCGCTCTCCCATGGATTGGAGACGACGACCTAACGTGGGCTCACTTTGGCCGTCCGGAGCACGGCCGCCGTTTCGGCGCGCGCCGCTATGACCGACACGGCAGTACCACGACAATCCCGCGCGTCCGGCGGAGCGGCCCCGAGGCGTCGCCGGTCATGGCGGCGCGCACTCCTGCCCTACGCCTTCGTCGCCCCGGCGATACTCGTGATGATGGCCCTGATGGTCTTTCCCATGGGCCGCATGTTCCATCTCAGCTTGTTTCAAGACTTGTTCTCGCGCGTCGAGGAGCAATTTGTCGGCTTCGAAAACTACGCCGATCTGTTTCAGAAGGAGCTGTTTTGGATCGCGCTCAAGAACTCCATCATCTTCGTCGCCGCGAGCCTTGTGATTCACCAGATCGTGGGCGGCGGTCTGGCGTTGCTGCTCACCGCGCGCATGCGCGGGTCGCTGCGGACGTTCTTTCGGGCCATCTTCATCACGCCCTGGCTGATCATCCCGGCGGTCGTCGCCATCACCTGGGTGCTGCTGCTCGACCATCGGGGCGGATTCAACAGCACGCTACGGACCCTTGGGATCGTCGAGTGCTGCCCACCCCCGGAGTGGTTCGGCGACTTCAAACTGGCCATGCCCGCGCTCATCGCCACGAACGGCTGGGGCGGCTATCCCCTGACGATGATCATGTGGCTGGCGGGCTTGCAGAGCATTCCCAAAGACCACTACGAAGCGGCATCGGTTGACGGCGCCGGTCGCTGGCGGCGCTTTCTCCATATCACGCTGCCCGCCATGGGACCCACGATCCTGACGATCCTGCTGCTCGACACGATCTATACCTTCCGCAACTGGGACCTGCCGTTTCTGACGACCGGCGGCGGCCCCGGCGACACGACGATGGTGTTGCCGCTGCTTACCTACCGCGAGGCATTCATCGGCTTCAACTTCGGCCTATCCGCCGCGTCCGCCGTGATGATCCTGCTGATTACGGGGTTCTTCGTGTTCTGGTTCTTGCGGCTTCGCGGTCGCTTGCTGGAAGGCTGACCGTCGAGCGGGTCTACGGCATATTGCGCAGGTCCGCGGCCCTGAATCCCGGGGAGTTCGCCAGGGCGCGTCGGCGCTCCTCGACCTCGAGCACGCCCGGACAGCGCTCAAGCACCTCAGCGCAATGTTCCACCGGCAGCACGGCGACCCCGTTGACATCGGCGTGGATGATGTCGCCGGTGCACACGCGCGTGCCGCTGATGGTGACGTCGAGCCCGGCCTGAACGATCTCGGGGGTGCCATGCGCGGCCACCAAACCCGACGCGAAATAGCGAAAGCCCAGCTCATGCACGGTTTCGAAATCGCGCACGCCGCCGTCGGTCACGAGCCCGATCGCCCCCAACGCCAGCGAAATCGTGACCATCACGTCCCCGCAGTGGGCCGAGCGGTATCGGTCGGGCCCGACGTCCTTGAGCACGAGCACCGAAGGCCGCGGCGACTTCTCGACCAACTCATACCACTGGGCAAACCCGTCGCCCTTCTGGGGCGAGCCCGGCACGGTGCTGCGACCGGTCGCGGTCACGGCATACCCGACCATGCGTCCCAGGTCCGGATACATGCAGCGAACGTCCCACCCCATATAGCCCTCGATCGGGTCGCGCACCTCCATCGCTTCGATCGCATTGCAGATGGTCGGGGTGTCGTATTCCAGCAATCCATCAAGGATCGCCGGGTCCAGCTCGGTCATGCCTTCGCTCGAATCGTGGTGCGGACGCGCCGGCCGTGCGGGCGCGGTGAATCCCCGAACCTACGCACGCTCGCACCGGCGCGCAAGTTGCGCCGGTGCGACACACTTTACCGAGGCTCTGATACGCTCCCGGCCCGCCACCGGAGCCGGAGGCCGCGCCATGAAATACGAACGTCTGCGACCGGATGAGATTGAGGCCATTCGCGCCAAGGTGCCGGTGGCCGTGCTGCCGTGGGGCGCGCTGGAGTGGCATGGCTATCACGCGGCAATTGGCCTCGACGGCTTGAAGGCCGCCGCCTTCGCCGACGCCGTGGCCGACCGCATCGGCGCCATCTCGCTGCCGACGCTGTACTGCGGGCACCAGACAATGAAGCCCTATGCCGGCTTCAGCCACACCATCGAGGTGTCGGCGGCCACCCTCGAATCGTTGGCGCGTGACTACGTGGCGCAGCTGGCCGAGGAGGGCTTCAGCGTGGTGGTAATCATCTCCGGCCACGGCAATCCCGACCACCTCGCAGCGCTGGAACGCGGCGCCCGGCCGGCCGCCGACGCCGCCGGGATCGCATTGTGGATCCTGCCCGACAGCGCGGCGATCGACGACGCGGAGTATCCCCTGGACCACGCCGCGAAATGGGAGACAAGCGTGCTCTGGCACGTGGACCCGGACTTCGTGGACCTGACCAAGGTCCGGTCCGACGTGGAACTGGAGACGCAGGGGATCCTCGGTCTGAATCCGGTCGAGACGGCTTCGCCCGAGCTCGGCGCAGCGGCGTTCGACGAGATCGTGGCCACCATCGCCGACCGCGCGCTCGAGCTGCTGGCGGAGCGATCAGGCGCGTAGGGGCTGGCAGCCGCTCACATGGCATTGGGCATCGACGACGAGCGGCTTCTAGTCGGTCACTCCTGGCCAACGGTAAACGCGAAGAGCTTGGCGTTCCTCAAGTAAAACTTGAGGCGAATGTTCTGCCCCTTCAGTTCTTCCAGCGAGCGCTTGTCTTGCCATGTCACCCGGTGGCTTGTGGAGTCGCCATCGAAGAGCGCGCACTCGTGCCGGGAGTATCCGCGGTGCTGGATGCCGTCCTCGTCTAGCACGGCGACGCCGACAAGGCCGCCGCTCGCGGCGGCGTTAATGGTGAGCGGACCTCCGGCGCAACGGAACGACTTGGTAACCAGGGTGCCGGTCTCGTCGCCGGCGTCCACCGACACGAAGCCGTCCATGCGCAGCTTGGCCAGGCAAATCGGTCCGCTGCGCCCGGTGACGCCGTGCTCCATGGCGCTGGGCGAGTAGTAGAACCACAGCTCGTCGTCCACCATGACTGGCGCGCGCGCGACGAAAATCTCGCCGGCGTCGATGCTTCCCGGCAGGCCGTTGGGGATGAACGGCTGCCGATCACCGGCGCGCTCCCAGTTGACGCCGTCTCGACTGGAGGCGAGCTGGACGTCGATGGGGCCAAAGTTGCGCTGGATTGGCTCCTCGGGCCGCGTGTGAAAGACGTACAGCAGGCCGAGGTAGTGACCCTCGTACCGGAATACCGGCATGCCGTAGAACTCCACCGCGGGCGGGTCATGCTCGTCCGGCGCCAGCACGTCCTCGGGATCGCTCCAGTTGACGAAGTCGTCGCTCACGCAGCGACCGATGCGGCGAGTCATGTTGCCTTCGCGCATGGTCGGGCGGGCGTAGGCCACGTAGCAGCCGTGCCCGTCATCCCAGCCGAAGAGCGTGTGGCTGTCGCTGGACCTGGTGATCACGGGGTTGCCGGGGTGCTTGGTCCACCGCAGCCCGTCGGGCGAAAAGGCGACGGAGACGCCCTGGTCGATGTGGAGCGAGCCCAGCGCTTCCCAATCCTGATCCTCGAAGAACAGCGACTTGTAGCGCCGGTCCGGGTCAGGGTCGCGGGTGTCCTCGATCACGTTGGCGAAAGCCGCGTTCGAAATCACGATGTTGTTGTCGGTGGCGCCGTTGTGCTCGACCAGCCCCAGATTGGGCCGCACCCAGTGAATGCCGTCGTGCGACGTGGCATAGCAGATGCTGTAGTGGAGGTTCCTCATGTCGAAGTTGAGGTCCTCCAGCGCGGTGCCCTTCAGGTCCAGGCCCATGCGGGCGACCCCCATGCCGCCCATGCCCTGGTACCACATCCTGAAACTGCCGTCCGGGTCGCGACAGACCGTGCCAAAAAGCTCGAGCCGGCCTTCCCAGGGATAGATCGGGATCATGACTGGATTGCCAACGTACTTGGCGGGCTGGTTCAGATTCCGCGTGACGCCGACGGCTTCGTCGATGACGAGGTCGTCGATGAACAGCTGCTTCCGGGTGCCGGTTTCCAAAGGTTGCATCAACGACTCGTCCTCGTGCTCCGTGCCTTCGCTCTGGTCGGGGCGCGGTGGGTCGCTCAACCTACGCACGCCCGCATCGGGGCGCAAGTACGGCCAGTCGCAGCCCTTCGGCTACGCCAAGGCCGCGTCGGGCTTTAGGAACTGCAAGTCGCAGAGCCGCCGGTAGAGGTCGCAGCGCTCGTAGAGCTCCTCATGCCGGCCGGAATCGAGCACGCGTCCGTCGTCCAGCACCACGATCGAATCCGCGCGGCGCACCGTGGCCAGCCGGTGCGCGATGACGATGCTCGTCCGACCGCGCGAGGCGCGGGCCAGCGCTTGTTGCACCAGCCGCTCGGACTCGGCATCGAGCGACGACGTGGCCTCGTCGAGGATCAGCATGCGCGGGTCGCCGAGGATCGCCCGCGCAATGGCCACCCGTTGGATCTGCCCGCCCGACAGGCGCAAGCCACGCTCACCGATATGCGTGTCGTAGCCGTCCTCGGTCTCGGTGATGAAGTCGTGCGCATTGGCGATCGTTGCGGCCTCGACCACCCGTTCGCTGCTGACCTCGTCACGTCCGAGCCGAATGTTCTCTTCGATCGAACCGTCAAACAGCAACGGGTCCTGGAAGACCACGCCGAGCTGCGCCCGGACCGCGGAAGCATCGACGCCAGCGATGTCGATTCCGTCGATGCGGATGGTCCCACGCGTCGGATCGTAGAACCGCAGCAACAGGCTGGTCAGCGTCGTTTTGCCCGCGCCGCTGGGACCAACCAGCGCAATGGTCTCCCCAGGGTTGGCGCGAAGGCTCACGTCGCGCAGCACCGGTTCGCCGTCCGCGTAAGCGAACGACACGCCGTCGAAGCGAATCTCGCCGTGCTGACCAATAGGCGCGGTTGTGGACTTGGCGGGAGCCGGCGCGGGACCGGAGTCGAGAAACGCGAAGACGCGTCGGGCGGCTCCTGCGGCGACTTGCATGCGGGAGAAGTCGGACACGGCGTTGCCCACGGGTGCGCCGAGCTGGAGCATGTACTGGCCGGCCGCCACGAGCATTCCAAGTTGCACCGCCCCATCAACCACCGCGCCGGCGAGCACGGCCCAGATTGCGATGTAAATCAGCCAGAACACCATGTATGGCATCCATCCAAGGCTTTGGAACAGGGACAGGCGAACTTGTGCCCGCCACAGTCCGTCCGCCTGAGCACCGACGCGCTCACCCGCCCAGGTTTGGCGGTTCGCGGCTTTGATGTCGCGGACGCCCCCAACCATGTCGGTAAGGACGGCGGACAGCCGGCCGACGGCGTCTTGCACGCGCCCGCTGGCTGACCGTGTCGTGCCTCGAAGCCGCGTCGCCAGCAGCGCATGGAACGGCAGCGCACTGAGCGCGATGACGCCCAGGCGCCAGTCGATGGCGAAGAGAATCGCCAGATACGCTGGCAGGCGGAACGCTTGGGCGAACACCAGGGAGACGAAATCCAAATAGACACGCGCGATCACCGTGGTGTCGGAGGTCAGGTGTGCCGCGATGTCGCCGGTCCGGCGGGCACGGACATCGCTGAGCGGCATCCGCTGTGCATGCCGCAGCACGTCGGAGCGAAGCCTGAGCATCGCGCCCTGCGCCGCGCGCTCGTGAAACCAATGGCCGACCGTCGCATCAATGGCCGTCACGACGCCGACGGCGCCGATCGCGACCAGTATCGGCAGCAGCAGTCCACGGTTCCCTTGGCCAAACACGTCGTCGATGATGAGGTGCAACAGCCATGGGCGAACAATCCAGATCACCGAGTTGCCGAGCGTCGCCCCAATGGCCACCGAGTACTCCCACGTGCTCGGCCGCATGTAGGCCCACAAGCGTTTGGCCACATGCCAATCCGAGGGCTCGCCCATCGCGCGATCGACCACCGGGTCGGTCACTGCCGCGCCACTCATCGCGGGTCGTCCAATGGCAACCGCGGGATCATGGCGACGCACCCGCCGGCTGCTCCATCTGCAGATCACACAGATCGCGGTACAAATCACACCGCCGATACAGCTCGTCATGTCGACCGCGGTCAAGAACTCGACCGGCGTCGAGCACGACGATGGCGTCGGCCTGCCGGACGGTAGCGAGTCGGTGGGCAATCACGATCGTGGTACGCCCGCCCATGCCGGCTGACATCGCGGCGATCACGTCGCGTTCAGCCTCGGCGTCCAGCGAAGCGGTCGCCTCGTCGAGCACCAGAATCTGAGGGTTGGGCGCGATGGCGCGCGCGATGGCAATCCGTTGCGCCTGGCCGCCCGACAAGCCGAGGCCGCGTTCGCCGAGGGTAGTCTCGTAACGACTCGGCAACTCCTCAATGAATTCCGCGGCGCGGGCGATGCGTGCCGCTTCCCTGACACGCGCCACGTCGATGTCGTCTCGGCCGAAGCTGATGTTCTCGCCGATGGACCCGGTGAAGAGTGCCGGGTCCTGAAACACGACGCCGACGTGGCGCCGAACCTGCGATGGACCGACCTCCGCGATGTCGCGCCCATCAATGGTGATGGAGCCTTCGTGAGGGCGCACGAAGCCCAGGAGGGCGTTCATGGTCGTGGACTTCCCGGCGCCCGTCGGCCCGACGAGAGCTGTCACTTCACCGGCGTGCGCCTTGAAGGACACGCCCTGAAGCACCCTTGGGCCAGATTCGAAGGCCACGCTGACGTCACGGAATGCAATCTCGCCGCGCGGCACGGACAGCACCGACGAGGAGTCGTCGGTGGCCGGCTCACCCGACGTGTCAATGAAACCGAACAGCCGTCCAGCCGCGCCGACGGCATTCTGCAGTTCTACATAGGCCGTCGTGAGTGGGAACACCGAGTTATCCAGCCAAGCAAAGTAGCCGACCATGGCGAGTGCGAACCCGATCGTGACCGTGCCCTGGAAGATGCCCTCGGCCAGCACGGCGAAGATCGCTGCGTGTATCAACCAGAAGACGGCATTGAGTGAGTAAGTCCATCCGCGGACGGTCCCCTGATAGACGCCCGCGCGTAACATCGCCCGCAGACTCCGGTGTAAGCGTTTGAGGGACCAGGCCTCCGCGTTAACTGCTCGGAGGTCCCGCGTGCCAGCGACGATCTCGGTCGCCAAGCCGCCGAGGTGGCCGGTCGCGTCCTGCATGCGCCGGCTCGCCCGGGCCTGGTGCCGCCGGTTCAGCCAGGGCACGAGCATGTAGACCGGTACGATCGCCGCAGCGGCGACCCCGAACCGCCAGTCGAAGATGGCGATGACGGCGACCACCACCGCGAGCTGCACGGCCGATGCGATGCCCCGTCCGTACGACTCCTGATACGCGGTCGCGACTGCTTCAGCGTCGGAGGTGAAGTGCGTCACGATCTCGCCCCGACGGTGCCGCCGAAAGTAGCTCAGCGGCAAACGGAACACGTGCCGCATGAGATCCGCCCGCAGCACATTGACGGCGCGTGCGCCAGCACGCGTGAAGAGATAGCCGCTCAGAACTGCGAGGGCCGCCGTCGATAGCGCCAACACGCCCAGGGCCGCCAGCACCAGCGGCAGCAACTCCAGCTTGCCCTCGGTGGCGACATCGTCGACGAGCGCCTTGGTGAGCAACGGTACCGGGATCCCGGCGGCCACGGCGAGCAATGAGGCGGCGATGGCACCCGCCTGGGCCCTCCAATGCGGCCGCAAGTAGGCAGCCAAGCGGCGGACGGTCGTAGCGGTGCTGGGTGGTGAGGCTTCCATGTGCGTTCTTCGGGCGGCGCCGGCGGTCAAACCAGACCGCGGCTCAGGGCTGTCAGGACCGCCTAGGTCGCGCGCCCGAGGCGGCGAAGCGAGAGGTTAGCAGATGGCACGGGCTATGCCGCGGCCGGGTCCGGCGTTAGGAATTGCAAGTCGCAGAGGCGCCGGTAGAGCTCGCAGCGCTCGTAGAGCTGCTCGTGCCGGCCGCTATCGAGAACGCGGCCATCGTCAAGAACCACGATTGAATCCGCGCGGCGCACGGTGGCGAGCCGGTGGGCGATGACGATGGTCGTACGACCGTGCGAGGCGCGAGCCAGCGCCTCCTGCGCCAGCCGCTCGGAATCGGCGTCCAGCGCCGAGGTGGCCTCGTCGAGAATGAGGATGCGCGGGTCGTCGGCGATGGCCCGGGCAATCGCAACGCGTTGCGCCTGGCCGCCGGAGAGCCTCAAGCCGCGCTCGCCGATCCGGGTCGCATAGCCATGCTCGGTGGCCGTGATGAAATCGTGCGCGTTGGCGATCACAGCCGCGCGCTCGACCTGCGCCTCGGTTAGCTCTTCACGGCCGAAGTGGATGTTCTCGGCGATCGTGCCTTCGAAGAGCATGGGGTCCTGGAACACCACGCCGCACGAGTCCCGCAGCGCCGCGGGATCGATGTCGCCGATCTCGTAACCGTCGACGGTGATGCGACCGGACGCCGGATCGAGAAAGCGGAGCAGCAGGTTGATCAGCGTCGTCTTGCCAGCACCGCTCGGTCCCACGACCGCAAGGGTCGTGCCGCGCATGGCGTGGAAGCTGACCTCGCGCAAGACCGGCTGGGCTTCGGTGTAGCCGAAGGTGACACGCTCGAAGCGCACCTCGCCGCCGCTGATCGGCGCCGAGGCATCCGCGGCGCGGACCGGCTCCTCGGGAGTGTCCAGGAAGGTGAACACCCGGCGCGCCGCCCCCAGCGCGGTTTGGACCTCGACGTATGAGTTCACGATGGCACGCGACGGCGCTTCGAGCATCATGAAGTAGTAGCCCAGCGCCAACAGCAGTCCCACGGTTATCTCGCCGGCGACCGCCGGCGGGGCCAGCACGAACCAGATCGCCGCCCATGCGCCCCAGTAGACGACCGACTGGATCATGGCGACGCCTCGCACTACCACCAGGCGCAGGCGTCCCCGCCACAGCCGGCGTGCCTCGGCGTTCAACTGCCCGCCGGCCCAGTCCTCGCGATTGAAGGCCTTAAGGTCTCGGGCGCCCCCCACGAACTCGGTGAGCAGGGCCGACAGACTGGCCATGGCGTCCTGCACGCCTCGGCTGGCGCCCTGCACTCGGCCCCGCAGCAGCACCGGCAGAAAGGCATAGAACGGGATCAAGGCGACGGCGAGCAGGCCGAAGCGCCAGTCCACCGCGAAGATGATCGCCACCACCGCTATCACGCGAAGGCCCGGAAGCACGCCCTCCGCGAACACATGCCGATAGACCCCGCCGATCGCGGTGGAGTCGGAGGTGAAGTGCGCCACCACGTCGCCGGTCCGATGCCGGCGAAGGCTGGTCAGCGGCAGGCGGTGGGTGTGAAGCAGGATTCTCGCCCGCAAGTCGTTCATGGCGCGTTCGCCGACGCGGGCGTAGCCGTACTGGACGCCGTAGCCGAGCCCGGCCAGCACCACCTCCAGCGCCACCATGCCGATGAGCACCGGCGCGAGCAGCGCCGCGTTTCCCTCGCCGAAGACATCGTCGACCAGCAGCTTCATGAGCCAGGGACGGGCGAGCAGGAGCACCGAGACGCCCGCTGCCGCGGCCGTGGCGAGCCCTCCGGTCAACCGGTACGGCCCGGCATAGCCCAGCAGGCGCCGGAACATCGACCAGGCGCTTGCGGCGCCGGTGGTCGTGCCGACGACGGCTGCCGTCGCCTGGGCGCTCATGGGTCGGTTTCGTCGGTGGGAGTCATCTGCAAGTCGCAGAGCTCACGGTAGAGGTCACATCGTTCGTAGAGCGCTTCGTGCCGGCCCGTGTCCACGACCCTGCCGGCGTCGAGCACGACGATCCGGTCCGCGCCGCGCACCGTCGCCAGCCGGTGTGCGATCACCAGCATGGTGCGGTCCTCGGCGGCCCGGTCCAAGGCCGCGTGCACCAGGCGCTCGGACTCGGCGTCGAGCGCCGCGGTGGCCTCGTCGAGAATGAGCACGCGCGGATCGGCGGCGATAGCCCGGGCAGTCGCGATGCGCTGCGCCTGGCCCCCGGAGAGTCGCAGACCGCGTTCGCCGATCTGCGTGGCGTAACCCTGCGGCATGGCCGAGATGAAGTCATGCGCGTTGGCAATGGTGGCCGCTTCAATGACCCGCGCGTCGGAGATTTCATCGCGGCCGAACCTGATGTTGTCGGTCACAGTGCCCGCGAACAGCACCGGGTCCTGGAACACGACACCCATCTGGCGGCGCAACTCCCCGGCGACGGTCGCGTCGACGTCGCGTCCATCCACGACGATGCGTCCACTGCGCGGCTGCAGAAAGCGCAGCAGCAAGTTCACGATGGTGGTTTTGCCGGAGCCGCTGGGACCGACCAGGGCGGTGGTCCGGCCGACGGGGGCCGTGAAGCTCACGTCGTGGAGCACCGGCGCACCGCTCTCGTAGGCAGCGCTGACGCTCTCGAAAGCGATTTCGCCACGGATGACGGGCAGGCGCCGCGCCGCGTCAGTCCTCAGCGGCTCGGTGGGCGTGTCGAGGAATGCAAACAGTCGCCGCGCGGCGCCCAGCGCGTGTTGGGTCTCGCCGTAGGCGCTCATCAGCGCGTATGCCGGCCCCAAGAAGTACGCCATGTACTGCGCCAGCGCGAACACCACGCCAAACTTGATCTCACCGCCGAGGATGGCGCCGGCAAGAGCCGCGAAGATCGCCACCCAAATCAGCTCGTGGACGATCGTGAAGAAGTGGTGTGCGTGCCGTAGCGCCGCCACTCGCAGGCGAGCGCTGAACAGCCGGCGCAGGTCGCCCGCCAGGCGATGCGCGGCCCAGCCTTGACGGTTGAAGGCCTTGATTTCACGCGCTCCGGCGACCAGCTCCGTGGCAAGCCCAGCAAGCGCGGCGAGGGCCGTTTGCTCTCGCTCTCCGGCCCGGCGTTGGGGGCGTCCGAGCAGCGCCGGCAGAACCATCTGCATCGGAATGACGCCAAGGGACACGAGAACGAAGCGCCAGTCGATGACCGCGATAACCAGCAGCATCACCGTCAACTCAATCACGGCGGCCACGGCCGCGCCAAAGGCCGCGCGGTAGACGCCGGTCACCGCGACCGAGTCGGTGGTGAAATGGGCCACAACCTCGCCGGTCCGTTGACGCCGGAAGTAGGACAGGGGAAGCCGCAGCGTGTGGTTCATGAGCTGCGTGCGAAGGTCGTTGATCGCCCGCTCGGCAGCGGTGGTGAACAGGTAGTTGGACGCCAAGAGGAATGCATTCATGACCACGGCCGCCGCAACGACGCCCACCGCCGCGAGACCGAGTAGGTCCAGGTTGCCGGCCCCCACGACATCGTCGATGAGTATTTTGGTCATCCAGGGGAGGACCAGGATGGCGGCCGTCAAGACCACGCTCGCGGCAATCGCCGCGGCCTGCCAGCGCCAGTGCGGCCGCAGGTAGGCTGCCAGGCGGCGGAGGAGCCAAACGGCGCTGGGCGATTGGGCCGACGCTGCGTCGCTCATCGTGCCTCCTCCAGGCGAGGGTGCCACGGCCGCCGCAGGGGCGCATTCGGTGAACGCTTGATTAGGGCTGTAGGCCGTTCGTCGCGACCGGGAAGGCGTCGGCGTTGCGCAGCGTGGCGGCCCGGGATGCCACCTCGGAGCTGAGCGGTCGGTTCGACGCGAAAGGCACCGTCACCTCATGCAGGCCGCCGTGCGATCGCAGGCGGGAGGCGCGCAACACCGATAGATCGTGCGCCTGGGGCGACCTGCCCAGGACGGAGCCGCGATCGCTGAGAAAAACGATGTCGCCGATGCGGTCGGCGGGCAACTCGTAGGTGGCGGCGGCTTCGTTCCGTGGCAGTGCGTCATCGATCCGCGGGTCTTCGCGCAGGCGCTGGAGCGCCATGTCCACCTGATCGGGCGGGAGGTAGACCGTGGCAAACGATCCCAGGCCCGCATGATGCGTCACGTGCGGATCGGTCACCGGAAGCACCACGCGGAATGGTCCGGGCACCGCCGCGTCCAGCAGCGTTTCCAGGTAGATGATGTTGGGCGTGCCGTCGGGATGGCACTTGTCATTCATGCCGTGGTCGGCGGTTAGAAGGATCACGGCCCCGAGTGCGTCGAACTCGGCGAGGCGGTGGTCGAGCGCCGTGTAGAAGGCGTCGGCTTCGGGCGAGCCGGGCGCATAGGTGTGCTGCACGAAGTCCGTGAGCGACAGATAGAGCAGGTCCGCCAGGCGCTCGCGCACGAGGTAGACGCCGCAGGCCATGACGAAGTCGCTCATTTGGCCGGAGTAGATGCCGGGGCTGTCGCGGCCCATGCGCCGGGTGACACGCGCAATGCCATGCTCGGCCTCGGTGGTTGCGTGCGCCAGCTCGCCGGAGAAGCAGATGCCACGCCAGCCGGTGGCCAGCATGGTGCGCAGCTTGTCCTTGGCCGTGATGGCCGCCACGCGATGGCCTTCGGCGCTGTAGCGGGTAAAGAGCGACTCGCAGCGCAGGAAGCGCGGGTGGTCCATCATCACTTCCACTTGGCGCTGCGCGTCGTAGAAGTAGTTCCCCGAGATGCCGTGCGCCGCGGGCGGCTGACCGGTGACGATGGTCATGTTATTGGGGTTGGTGAACGAGGGAATCGCCGCCGGCACCAGGCAGTAGGCGCCCTCGCGCTGGAAGCGTGCGAGCGTGGGCATGCACCCGTGGTCGATGGCCGCGTCCACATAGGCCGGGTCGGTTCCATCGGCGCAGATCACCACGACGGGCGCCAGGGTCTCCGGCAACAGCAGCCTCGATAGGGGCGCGCGGGCTTCCAGCAGTGTATAGGCGGCGTCGGCCCGGCGGTCCTGCCGCCTGGCTGAGCCAGGGTAGGGGTGCTTCGCGAAGCGCCCCACCGGCGTCGTTGTGACCGAGTTTTTTTGCGTGTTCGGGTGTTTTCTTCGATGCCGAACTACATGCCGCGCGGTTGCCCTCGCTCTCGGCCGGTGCCGGAGAGTTCTAGACTCCTCGCTGTGCTCGGAGTGACGGCTTGGGCAGTTTGAGAGTTCTCACTGGGGGCACGTTCCCAGGCTGCACGCAGCCTGGGCCACCGGGCAGGCTGGGCCACCGGGCAGACTGGGCCACCGGGCCAGCGCTATCCTCGCAGCGCCTGCGCCGCGAACGGTCCTGGAAGGAGTGGAGCGATGGAGCCGGTCCCGGACGTCCACGCGACATCCCTGCATCTCAAGCGCCTGCAATTCACCGGCTTCACGCTTGTACCGCACGCCCTACCTCCCGACCGGCTCGCACAAGTTCGAGAACGCCTCGACGAGCTCTTCCGCGATCACGCCAACGTGCCAACGGCCGTGGAGGACTATCGCCGGACATCGCTCCCGGGATCGGGATCAATTGATATCAACCGCCTGTTTGAACTGGACCCGGTCTTCGAGGACCTGATGGACCTGCCGACCGTGCTTCCGATCGTCCAAGCCTCGCTGGGCTATGACGCGACGCTGTGTTGCGATGCGACGGGCAACTTTCGTGCGCCGTCTTCGAGGGCGGCGACGCTGTGGCATCGCGACGGCGGCCCCTACCTCCGCCTGACCTATTTCTTGGACGACATCGCCGAGCACAGCGGCGCGACGGCCTTCCTTCCCGGAAGTCACCTGAGTGCGGAGCCGCCGCCGCCCTGGGCCAACCACAATGGTCAGCCGCGCCAGCTACCCGGGATGGTGCACGCAACCGGACCCGCGGGCGCCTGTTTGCTCAACAACACCAACCTCTGGCACACGAACACGCCGAACGAATCGAACCGGCCGCGTCGGGTGATCTGGCTGCTCTATAAGCCGTCGCAGGTCGAGTTCGCGTCGCATGACGAGATGAAGTCCACCGCGGCCTACGTCGCGAGCCAAACCGATCCGTGGCGACGAGCCTTAATGGGACTCGTGGACTAGCTCAACGTGGCGCACGGTACCGGCAACTCCGGCCAGCCCCTGACCGAAACTCTTGAATCAAGAGGTAGCGGCGGTTCGCGAACCGCCCGGCTTGCGGCCTAACAGGTTCAGCAACCGCTAGATTCCCGCCTTCGCGGGAATGACGGATGGGTTCCGCAAAGGTCTCCTGACCGTCGGACGACCGCCGCTGGCTAAGTGGCGAGCACGAAGGTGTTGCTGAGGACGCCGTTGCCTTCGACTTCGACCTCGACGACATCGCCGTCGTTGAGCGGCGTGCTCTCACCGGACGTGCCGGTAAAGAAGACGTCGCCGGGCTCGAGCGTCATGTACTGCGAGACGTAGCTGACCAGCTCGTCGACGCCGTAGAACATCTCGGTCGTGCGCGTGTCCTCGACCACCTCGCCGTTGACGCGCGTGATGAGCTGGAGATCGCGGTAGTCGAGGCCGGGGGTGAGCCAGGGCCCGAACGGCGAAAACGTATCCGTGCCCTTGCCGCGGAACCAATCGCTGTCGGCGCCGATCCACTCATAGGCGCTCACGTCATTCGCGCAGCACACGCCGAGGATGTAGTCGGAGACCTCGTCCTGAGGGATCCGGCGGCCGCGCTTGCCGATGACGACAGCCATCTCACCTTCATAGGACACCGGCGTCTCCCGCGGCATGACCACGTTGGCGCCCGGGTCCGTCACCGACGTGCTGGGCGCGAGGAATGGCTTGGGACGGGGCGGTTTGGGTGCGCCGGCCATGTGACTCTGATAGTTGCCGGCGGCGTTGATGACCTTGGACGGCATGGTCGGCGCCTTGAGCGTGACCGCGTCGAGCGCGACCACGGCGCCAGTGCGCCGGCGGTCACCGAAGAAATCGCCCTCGATCTCGGCGATCGAGCCGTCTTCCAAGATGCCGTGCCGGATGCTTCCGTCGAGTTCGTATCGCACCAAATGCATATCGCCAGGTTCCTTTATCGCTCCACGCCGTCAGCCGGCGCCGGATGCAGCGGTGCGATTATCCATGATGCCGGTCATTCAGACCGGGACGCAGTGGCGCGTTCGCGATCATTCGCTCCCCACGGATGAAATCTTTTCCCAGCGGGCGCGCGTCGCGAGCCGCAACTCGCGCCTGGTGCAGGAATGCCAAGGAGCCGGCGGCCGTTAGACCGCCGGCTCCTTGAGATCCGCCGACGCTGACGATCAGCGCGACGAGATCAGTTGGGCGCTACCGCTCTTCCCAGTACTCGTCCAGCCAGACTCGCTCGATCGGCGAGTGGACCGGCATGGCGTAGAACTGCATGTAGAACGCCCCCTGCAAGCGCCTGTGGTACAGGTTCCGCAGCGAACCGCGCCACAGCAGCCCGGCCACCATGTTGCCCTTCGAGTGCAGCCGCGTGGCGAACTCGATCCAACGCTCCCGCAGCGCCGTGTTGTTCGGCGCCGCGAGCATTTCGGCGTAGGCCTCGTCGATCCACGGGCGGTTGATGTTGGAGTGGTTCCAGCCACCCAGCTCGTACACCCGGTCGCTGCACACGCGCAGGCACGCGTCCACCACGGACTGGTCGCCGCCCATGTTGGCGAGCACCAGGTCGTGGACGCGCTCCTCGTACAGCTTCTCGATCACCGCCGAGCCGTCCACCAGGAAGAACTCGACCTTGATGCCGACCTGCTGCCAGTAGTCCTTGAGCGCGAGGTCCGTCGGAGTCGGCGGGCCCCACTTGATCCACTGGATCTCCTTCTCGGAGTCCCACTGAGCTTCCTCGATCAGCGCGCGGGCCGCGTCGGGATCGTAGGGCATGGCGCGGAAGGTTCCCTCGGGCGGGTCCTGCATCAGCGCCACGTGCTCGAAGATGTAGTCCGAGACGAACAGCGTGCCCGCGTGGAGCTCGTTGTTGATCGTGTCGCGGTCAACCGCGCGCACCATGGCCTCGATCATCAGCGACTGCTGCTCGAGAGTCATGTCGGCGAAGGTCTCGGCGGACTGGTTGAAGAACACGTGGCCGCCGAATGGCGAGCGCTGCGGGAAGGGCCGCAGGTGCGGCAAGCCCGCGAGACGCTGGAAGGCCTCGATGTTGCTTCCGCGGTGGAAATCCTGCTCACCGGCCTCCATCGCCGCGTCCAGCGCGTTCCGGTCACCGTAGCGGACGATGTAGTCGTCGATGTACGGCGTGCCGTAGGCGTAGGACTTGTTCGCGGCCATGTCGGCGAACTGCTGGGTGACGTAGCGCTCCCAAATCATGGGGCCGTTGCCCAGGAGGTGCAGCGCGCGCGTCTCGAGCGCCGTCGCCGGGTCAAGGCCGGCGTAGTGGTGCCGGGCCATCGGCGGCAGGTGCCAGTCACGGCTCGCCCACCAGGCGGAGTCGGGCCGGTCGATCGCGACCTGCACCGTCATCTCGTCCAGCTTCGTCAGGCCCGGAACGTCCTCGATGTTGTCCGTGGGGTTCTCGCCCCAGGCGCCAGCACCGTCGATGCGGGCCCAGGCCTTCTTGTGCATGCCCGAGCCGTAGTTCTTGTCCAGGCCCATGCGCGCGCCGAACAGCACGTCGTCGGCCGTTACCGGCACGTCGTCATGCCACGTGACGTCGGGGTTGAGGTTGAAGTTGTAGACGCGGCCCCGCTCGACCTCGTCCCAACTGCTGGCCACGCCTTTGTCCCACTCACCCGTCATGGCCGGGGTCTCACCCATGCCCCAGGTGTCGCCGTACCACAGGGGCAGGAACACGTAGTCGGTGATGTAGGCCTGCGAGCTGCTGACCTGCTTGAGCGGGTTGAAGATGTCCTGGTGGTTCGGGCCGCCGGCGCTATGCCGCAGCGTGCCGCCGCTGAGCGGCCCCTCCGGGATCATCATCTCGGCCGTGACTTCCTTGATGACCTCGACTTCCTTGGTGACGACGACTTCCTTGGTGACGATGACTTCCTTCTCGACCTCGACCGGGACTTCCTTGACGACTTCCTTGACGACTTCCTTGACAACTTCCTTCGTGACCGGGACTTCCTTGATGACTTCCTTGATGACTTCCTGCGTCACGATCCTGTCGACCGGGACTTCCTTGATGACTTCCTTCGTGACCACGGACTCGACCGGGACCTCCTTGACCACTTCTCTGGTCACGACGGTCTCGACCGGAACCTCCCTGATCACTTCCTGCGTGACGATCTTCTCGACGACCTGGGCCTCACCACAAGCAGCGAGGACTGCCGCGCCCGCGGCGCCAAACAGCCCCACACCCGCTCCGCGGATCAGGTTCCGCCGGGTCATCATTCGCTTTCCGAGTTCGGGCATATGCACTCCCTCCCGAGTTTGCATGGTGGATCCGTCTACCAGTCAGGCACTTGTCGCGCCGGGCAAGGTACAGGCCATCCCAACCGCGACACAATGGCTATCGCTCCCCGTGGACCTCCCTTCAGCCAGTCGCCTCGGCACCGGTCGCGTGAGCCCGACTGGATGAGCCAGCTGACGACGCACGCGTGCATCTACGCGCATATGGGGCGCGCAGTGCAAGGCACCCTATCCAGAAAGCTCGAACCCGTCAACAACCGGCCGGCGGCAGCGGCCTGCCCGGCAGCTAGAACCGGCCCTCGTGGATACGCCGGAGACCGGTCCAGAAGGTGTCGTCGCCGGTGACGCGCGGGTCGGTGTAGATACCGAACCCGTCGGATCCCGACGCAACCATGGCGCGGGCCGCGGCGACGATGCGCTGAACGAGGTCTGGCACGGGCTCATTCGCGGGCGCGTTCGAGGCGATTGCCGTGGCGTATACGCGACTTCGGTTGCCAACCACGCCGCGCACGGTTGCCACCTCGCGCTCAATGCGATCGATGTCGGCCAGCCAGTAGCCCGTCTCGCTTGACGGGTCGCTCGGCGGATAGTGTGGATCGACGATAAAGAACCTCGGATAGAGCGCGTCGACGAGGCCCTCGTTAACCCACGCCGGCCAGTCAAGGCCGAGCTTGTAGGCCTCGTCGGGTCTGGCCCAGATTCCCTCAGTGGCTACCGCGACGCCCACTGGCCGCCCCAAGGCATCAAGGTCGCCGCGCAGCTCCCGCAGGAATTGCGTCACGTATTCCGCCCGCAGCCGCGCCCAAGCGGGATCGTCCGCGGGAACCGAGCGCGGATCGACGCCAAATCGCCGGCGGTACTCGGCAAGCGCCGGCGCGTCGTATCCCAGCGGCCACACGCTCTCACCGGCCGCGAGCACGGGCAGGAACTCCAGTTGCACCCCGTCGGCCCCAAAGTCCCGCGCAAAGGCCACCAGCTCGCGGCGGGCATAGGCCCGGACTTGGGGATGCGCGAGTCCCAAGTAGCCCACGTCATATCCGAGCACCTGCTCGCCGACATCCCAATCGAGCCAACTCCGGCCGTCCCGGGCCTTGGACATGAATTCAGGGTGTTCGACGGCGAACTGTGGGATCCGCCCAACCGGCTCGATGGCCCGCGGACATTGGTGCCGCGATCCGCCCCAGACGCCGGCGAGGCCGAGAATGCTGTACGCATGGATCTCAACGCCGGCGGCATGCGCATCCGCGATGCCGCGTTCCAGCGCCGCCGCGCTGGGGCCAACCGCCTGGGGCGCACCGAACTCGATCCGGTCGGAACCCGGAGGACGCGCGCAGGCGACCCAGGCGTGGCTATCCAGCACGCCTTGGGCATAGTGCGCAATCTTGCTGACGCCAGCCGCGGCGCACGCCGCCGCGGGGGCGTCGGGGTCAACGAATACAAGATCGATAATGCGCACACGCTAGCACTGGACGCCTCGGCATCGCGCCGGCGTGCTCCGATCGCCCCGACAGCCAGCGCGGGACCGCTCTGTGGACTGGCCGCGGAAGTCGGCCGGCGGGCGTCTGTCGATCTCGCTGAGCTACTCACGCACGGATTTGGGGCGGTCCATTGATACGCTGGGCCGCCATCTCCACAAGAAAGGAAACGGCGTCGCGATGACATCCGAACATCGCCACGGGCATGGGCACGAACACAAGGACCACGATCATGGGCATGACCACGGCCATGGGCACGGACATGACGATCACGGGCACGATCACCACCATGACCTGCGTGGAGCCAGCAAGCGCGCCCTGATCATCGCCCTGGCGTTGATCGGCGGATTCATGATCGTCGAGGTCGTGGGCTCAGTGATCTCCGGCAGTCTGGCGCTTTTGGCGGACGCCGGGCATTTGCTCACGGACTCCGCGGCCATTGGCCTGGCGCTGTTCGCCGTGTGGCTGTCGGGCCGCTCGGCAACCGTCGGCATCACGTTCGGCTACCACCGAACCGAAGTGCTCGCCGCACTCATCAACACGCTCACCCTCTGGCTCATCGCGGGCTGGATCTTCTTCGAGGCGTATCAGCGGTTCTGGGATACCCCCGAGCTCGAAGGCGGCGTGCTGTTCGGCGTCGGCCTTGCGGGATTGATCATCAATATCGTGGCGGCCTTCGTGCTGCACCGCGCCGCGGGAGAAAGCCTGAACGTCGAAGGCGCCTATAAGCACGTGCTGGCGGACCTCCTGGGCTCCGTCGGCGTGATCATCTCCGGCATCCTGGTGCTCGCGTTCGAGTGGTGGATTGCAGACCCCATTCTGAGCGTCGTCGTCGGCCTGCTGATCCTCAAGAGTTCCTGGAGCCTGTTCATGAGAGTGTTCAAGGTGCTGCTGGAAGGGACGCCCGACAACGTGGACATGTATCGGCTCTGCAGCGAGATGGAGGATGTGGAGGGCGTGACCCTGGTGCATGACGTTCACGCCTGGACCATCACCTCGGGCTACCACGCCTTCACGGCCCACGTGCTCGTCGACCCCGATCACTCGGGGGATTTAGGCGAGCTGCTCAGCCGGCTGCGCAAGATCGCGCAGGGCTTCGGCCTCACCCACATCACCCTGCAGCTCGAACACTCCGCCGCCGACTGCGCCGAGGAGAATCACCACGTGGACCACCTCATCGCGCGGTCCATGGCCGAGGCGGAATCCGCCACGTGAGCTTGGGTCCGCGCTAGGCACCTAGCCGCGGACGCATGCAGACAGCCCCCGAGCGGCAGAACCACCTTCAATGATGGTGGTGATGGTGATGACCCGGCGGTTCGTTCCCGATCCCTGAGGCGGGATCCGCGGCGCGCCCGCTGCGCCGCCACTTTCGCAGGCCAACCCAGAGATTGGCCAGCGCCAGCAGGCCAAGCGCCGTCAACACCGTTGCCCCACCGGCAGAGGCGTCGACGTAGAACGCGATCGTCAATCCGGCGATGGCGCTGACGACGCCGGCGACGATGGCCGTGGCCATGGCGGCCCGCAGGCCGCGCGCGATCCGCAACCCCACCATCACCGGCACCACGAGCATCGCGCCCACCAGCAGCACGCCGACGACCCGCATCGACAGAGTGATGGTCGCGCCGGTCAGCACCGCCAACCCGAGGTTGAGCAGGCCGGTTGGCACACCGTTCACCTTGGCGAGGTCGTCGTCAAAGGCGATCTGCGCCAAGTCGACGAAGAAAACGGCCACGAACAGCAAGACGGCGACGGTGAGCCCGGCGAGCAGCCACACGTCGAGCGGGGAGACGCTGAGAATCGAGCCGAACAAGAATGAGAAGAGGTCAACGTTGAAGCCCCCGGCGATGCCGATGACGACGACGGCGACGGCGAGCGCGCCGTACAGCACCACCGCCATGGCGACATCGCCCGGCAGCCGACCGCGTGAGCGGAGCTGCTCGACGAGGATCGCACCCAGCGATGCGGCCACGAGGGCCACCACCGACGGGAAGGTATTGGTCGCCAGTGCGACGGCCACGCCCATCAGCGCTACGTGCGCCAGCGTCTCGGCGATGAGCGAGAGGCGCCGCAGGACGATGAATACACCGAGCGTGGGCGCCAGGACGCCCACGAGCACACCGCCGGCGAGGGCTCGCAGCATGAATTCGTATAGAAAGATCGACGGCATGGCTAGCGGTGTTCGTGGATCGCGTCGTGGACCAGCACATCGACGGGCACGCCGTAGAGCATGGCAATTTCCTCGCTGGTGAGCTCGTGGGGCGGGCCGTGGCGGACCAGGGTGCGGTTCATACAGGCGAGGGTGCTGGCCTCGCGCAGCATGGCCCCGATGTCGTGCGACACCAACACGATGGTGATGTTCCGCTCGCGGTTGAAGTCCCGCAGGACGGCGTATAGCTGCTCCTCGCCGGAAACGTCGACGCTGGCCGCGGGTTCGTCCAACACGATCAACTCGGGCTGACGCACAAGCGCGCGGGCCAGAAGCACCCGCTGCTGCTGGCCGACGGAAAGCTCGGACAGACGCCGGCGCATGTAGCCCGCCATGCCCACCGCCTCGAGCGCCTCGACGACCTCGGGCCGCTCGGAGCGGTGAAACAACGCGAGTGGCGCAATGCCGCGGTAGGCCCCGTGGGCCACCGTCTCGGCGACGGTGACGGGGAAGTCACGCCAGACCCCGGCGACCACTTGCGGCATGTAGCCGACACGGTCCCAGTCCGCGAAGTCCGCCGCGTCGCGCCCGAACAGCCGCACGGCGCCCGACGTCGGACGCAAGAGCCCGAGGGCCAGCCGAATGAGCGTGCTCTTGCCGCTGCCGTTGGGCCCCAAGACGGCAGCCAGCTCCCCGGCATAGATGCTGAGCGACACATCCTCCACCGCCACCGCCTCACCATAGGCGTATGTCACGTGGTCCCACTCAATGACGGGACGCTGCGGTAACGGCGTGGACGTCATTCACACTCCAATGCCATCCGGAGACTGGCGAGATTGTCGCGCATGAGGCCGAAGTAGTCGCCATGCGCCTCGAGCTCGCTCTCCGTCACGCTCCCAATGGAATGGATGGACAGGAGCTCGATGCCCGTTTCGCGGGCGATCGTCTGCGCCAGGCGGTCGCTGAGCACCGGCTCAACGAGAACATGGCCCAGCCCCAACTCGGTGACCCGGTCGGTCACCTGAGCCAACCGCTGCGGCGAAGGCGCCACGTCGGCGGAAAGCCCGGCAACCGCGATCTGCTCGAGGCCATATTGCGCGGCCAGGTAGCCGTAGGCAGCGTGCGAGGTCACGAAGTGCTCATGCTTGCAGGCGCTGAGGCTCTCCGCGAACTCCTCGTTGAGCGCGTTCAGCTCAGCGATCAGTTCGTTGGCGTCCTTCCGGTAGGCGTCGGCGTTTGCCGCGTCCGCCGCGACGAAGGCGTCACGGATACGCCCGACTTGGCTGGCGGCCAATGTCGGGTTCAGCCACATGTGCGGGTCGAGCTCGGTCTCTTCATCGCCGTGCTCGTCAGCGTCCTCGTTACCGTGCTCGCCGTCCTCGTCGGCATCTTCGTCGCCGTGGTCGGCGTCTTCGTCCGCGTCCTCGTCGCCGTGGTGACCTTCTGCGTCAGCGTCCTCGTCGCCGTGATCACCCTCGTCTTCGTCGTGGTCGCCCTCGTCCTCGCCGTGACTATGGACTTCCCCTTCCATGGCCTGCGCCGGGTCGGCAGCCTCCACGACAACTGCTTCAACGTCATCGCCGAGCGCGTCGATCGCCCCGTGCAGCCACGGCTCAAGCCCGATTCCGTTCGTGACGATCACGTCGGCGTCACCGAGGGCCAGCAGGTCGGAGGAGGTGGGCTCGAATCCGTGGGCCTCGATCCCGGGTCCAACGAGCACGTCGACCTCGACGCGATCGCCGCCGATGCGCTCGGCGAAATAGCCCAGCGGGTAGACGGTCGCGACCACTTGCAGGCGGTCCGTGCCGCCGCCGCCGTCTCCGCAAGCGGATGCAAGCGCGAGCACGAGCAACATGGCGACACAGGTGATACGGAATCTCATTACCTCGACCTCAGGGTGCTGTCAGTATTGACATATCGTCGCAGTATAAATGATGCCGGCAGCAGCGCCGGTTGATCGCCACGCGGTCTCCGCGCATAGGCCAGCGGGGCGCGTCGTGCCGTATGCGCGTCCCCGGCTCAGTGCCCCCGACGCTCATCGCCAGCGGCGCGATCAATCCAAAGGGACATGGGCGATGGGCCGCGATTGGCCCAGGCGTAATAGGGAATGGCCGTGAGCTCGGCCGGGTCCCCACTAACCTCCGCTGGTCCCTGGAGCACGGTCACGCCGCCCAGCAAATCGGGGCGGTCATACGGCATGAACGCCGGGAGTTCCGCGGCCGGCTGATACAGCGCTTCGGGCTGGACCTCAGGCGCGAAGGGCCGAATGTCCGGACCCGGCTCGACCGCGAGATTGCGGACGCCGGTCGCGGCGTTGTCGATAGCCTCAAAGCAATAGAGCAACGGCCCGCGCATGAGGGCCGTCTTGCCGCGGAACTCCTCCGCGCGCGGATCGGCCTCCATGCCAACCACCGGCATCGGCAAGTCGAGCGTGATCAGGTCGCCCTCGGTCCACGTGCGCCGGAGCGCGAGATAGGAGCCCCGAATTACCGGGTCGGAGACCGGCTCACCGTTGACGGCGGCGCGCGCGTCGTCGCACCAGCCGGGAATGCGGAGGTGCACGGTGAACTCAGTTGGCTCGGCGACGCCAACGCGCAGTTCGACGCGACCGCTCCATGGGTACCGCGTGCGCACCTCCAGGCCGACAGGCGAGCCGTCGGGCAGATGCCAATCCATACGGCAAGCGTCGTACAGGTGCACCCACACGCCATCCTCGGACGTGGCGAACAGGTAGGACGGCAGCGAGGGAATGAACCTGACCGCATTGGCCCCACAGCAGCCGGTCGCCGGGTTGCCCCAGGCGTTGCGGGACGGATGGTCCCCGTCGGACGCCATGGGGCACAGATAGAACCAACTGCGGTCGTCGAGGCCGACGTGCGGGAGCAAGCCGTTGTAGAGCGCCCGCTCAAGCTGGTCGGCGTATACAGTTTCTCCGCCGAGCATGAGCATGCGCCAGCTCCACATGACGTTGCCGACGCTCTCGCACAGCTCGAAGCCGTGGTTGATGTGGTCGAGCACGTTGCCGAGCGCGCCCTCGGTGAGGGCGAACGGCTCCGACGTGATGCGCTCGGGCATCCAGTGGTCCACCGCGAGGTGCCCGGTGACCTGCAGCTTGCCGCGCATCATGTCGTGCCAGATGGCGAGCAACTGCGTGTGCAGCGCCGGGTCATGCTGCTCGGCCAGCAGGTCCGCCGCGCCGGCGGGCAGGTAGGTCTGCCGCACGACATGGCGGTTGAAATGGAACCAGCGCCCTTCACCGGTATCGGGGCCGATAACCGGTGGTTGCTCCATGAGAAGTGCCGCGAAGTGCGCCGCGAGACGCAGGATGCGCGCTTCGCCGGTTGCCCGCCAGAGCTCCACCAGCGCCATCTCGATGCATGCGTGCTCGGCGAACGCGCGGCCCTCGTATTTCGCCGCGACCGCGTCCGCGACGCGGACGGCCACGTCCAGGAAATCCGTTTGCCCCGTGGTCCGGTGATGGGCAACGGCAGCCTGAATCAAGTGGCCCGGCGTGGCGAGTTGATACGAATTCTCGAAGTCGTCGCCGTAGTACGCGGCCCAGAACTCGTCGCTGTCATGCGCCGCCACGATGCCGGTGACCAGCTCATCCATGAGGTCGCGAAGTTCTGGATCATCGACTGACTGCAGCGTGAAGGCGCAGGCTTCAACCACCTTCATGGCCGCCGCGCGCCAGGTGTGGCGCATGCGGCGACTGTTGCGGCCCTCAAAGGTGGCGCGCATGGTGTCGAGCGCGCCTGCGATGCGCGACGGGTCCCCGGTGCGCGCGAAGTGCGCGAAGGCGCGGAAGGGCGCGACCTGGCCGTCCTCGTCCAGCCACGCGAGAAAGGCGGCGATGCCGGACGTGCGGTTGCCTTCCAGGCGCGGCTTCCAAAAGCCGTCGCCCATCGTGACGGCATGAATGGGCACCGGGCGCAGCCGAGCGTGGGGGCTTTGCGTCGTATCGACGGCGCCAGCCGCCTGCCAGCGCGGGTCTGGAACGCGCCCGGCGCTACTCCCAGCCAAAGCCGTACAAGCGGGATCGCCGCAGGTAGAACTTGGCGGCCACGTCGTCGCGCGGGCACACGCTGCCTCCGGCCCAGCGTGCGGGTTGCGCCTTGGCGTCGCCATGCCAGGCCACATAGTCGGCGCGGGTGAAGCCCTCGATGGGTTGGCCGTCGCCATCGACGAGCTCGACTTGGAGTTCGCCGGGGCCAACCGTGGAGGTTGCCGCGTTCAGCAGCAGGCGCTTCCCACCCACCGGCAGCGGATGCGTGGTGAGCGTGCCGACGTTGACGCCGCCCGCAGCGGACACCGCGGCCCAATAGCGATCGATCTCCCAGCTCGCGCGGCAGAGCGCGCCGTTGAAGATGTGGAGGGATGGCTCGTCGGAGTAGGTATCGCCGTGCAAACCCTCCAGCGCGCCGTAATACATATAGATGCGTCCGTCGTGCTCGATGAAGCTGTGGGTGGGCCACAGCATGCCGCCGCCGTAGTCGCCGAGCGGTGAGTTCTCGAGCGTGACGCGGCGTGCGGGGCGCTCCCAGATGCGGCGGTCCGCGCTGCCGGCGAACTGCCAGTTGATTGTCTGATCGCGCAGGTTGTAGCAGCAGAGCAGGCCCAGGTAGCCGCCCTTCACCTTATGGGGGGCAAGCTCCATGAACTGCAAGTCCTGGGCGTCTTTCCAGTCGGGCTCGATGATGACCTCGATCTGCGACCACTGTGACCCGTCGGGGCTGGTGCGCCGGCCGATCACTCGGCGGCCCATCGGGAAGCAGTCGTAGGGAATGCGCCCGCCGGGATGCATCGTCGTGCCGACCTTCTGGATGAGGTCGTAGTTGCCGTCGTCGAGCTTGAAGTAGGCGGAGTGGTCCGCCCCGCCGATGGGCGTGGTGTAGGGCATGATCATGCGGTTGCCCAGCGTCATCACTTCGAGGAGCGGCCCTTCTTGGGCGGTCCAATGGATGCCGTCGGACGAGTAGTAGCGGTAGACGGCCGTCGGATGCCGGGTCTCGCCGGGCCGGCGCGGAATTCCGGGAATGAAGCTTGCACCAATGCCCTCGGGCCGGCCGGGCACGCGCATGGCGAACATCTCATAGCGCCGCTCGGGCTCCGCGTCCGGGTGGATGAGCACGGACGCGAACTGCGACGCGCCGCCCGAGTCGTGATCGAAGATGATGTTGGTCTTCGGATATCCGGGCTGGGGGCACAGGTCGAGCTCCGGCCGGGTCCAGTTCACCCCGTCCTCGGAGACGGAATAGGTGAGGCGCCGGAAGGCCTCGAATTTCTCCTCGCCGGCGGGCGTCGAGAGATGCCAGCCCTTCCACAGTCCGTCGATCGGGTCCTTGACAAACGTCCCATGCGCGAACACCGACCCGCTGTCCCACGGGAAGTGCGGCTCGATGAGCGGATTCGCAGGGTCGGGAAGCGCCGGCTCGACTCGCCAGGCGAGCGTGTCGCGCTCCGCAATATCTTCGTCCAGCAGCATCGACAGGCAGTTGGTTCGTGGCATGGCGCTCGCTGTCGGCGATTCCGCGCTGAAGAGGCCGCGCGGGAGCAGTTGAGTTTAACGGATGCCGCGCCATCGGCGTGGCGACCCCCGGCGAGCAGGTAAACGGGGTGGTCGCCGTGCTGCTACAACTGCGCCAAAGAGGTCGGCAGCGACCATGAGCCCGGCGCCCCCGCGAAGGAGTTGACCAGTCACAACACCGCCTGAGCGGCGAGGCGCCCTGCGCGAGGTCGCTGCGCTATTTCTCAAGCTCGGGGTGCTGGGCTTCGGCGGCCCCGCGGCCCACATCGCCATGTTCCGCGACGAGGCGGTCAGCCGCCGCAAGTGGCTGTCGGACCAGCGGTTCATGGACCTGGTCGGCGCCACCAGCTTGATTCCGGGTCCCAACTCCACCGAGATGGCGATTCACCTGGGCCTGGAACGCGCCGGTTGGCGGGGACTGATCGCCGCGGGCGCGCTGTTCATCCTGCCGGCCTTTCTCATCGTCACCGGGCTGGCCTGGCTTTATGTCGAGTTCAACGAGGTGCCCGCGTTGCAATGGGCTCTCTATGGAATCAAGCCAGTCGTCATCGCGATCGTGGTCAACGCAATCGTCGGATTGGTTCGACCCGCGCTGGGCAAGCAGAAGTGGACGGCGGCGCTGGCCGCCGGCGTCCTGGCGCTCTACATCGTGGGAATCAACGAGCTGATTCTGCTCGCCGCCGGCGGCGCCATCGGCCTGCTCACCACCGCCCGTTCCTGGCGCGGACCCGGCGCGCAGGCCCTATTGGGATTTCTCCCGGTCGGCTCGATGTCCGCGGTCCTCGCAACGGCCGCCACGTACAGCGTGGGCCACATGTTCCTGCTCTTCCTCAAGATCGGCGCCGTGCTTTACGGCAGCGGCTACGTGCTGCTGGCCTTCATGCAGGGCGACTTCGTCGACCGTCTCGGCTGGCTCACCCAGCAGCAGTTGCTCGATGCCGTGGCAATCGGCCAGATGACGCCCGGTCCGGTCTTCACGACTGCCAGCTTCGTCGGCTACGTCCTGGGCGGCTGGTCCGGCGCGGTGCTCGCCACAGTGGCGATCTTCCTGCCGTCGTTCGTCTTCGTCGCCATGCTCAACCCGCTGGTGGCGCGGGTGCGCGCCGACCGACGGGCGAGCGGATTCCTCGACGGCGTCAACGCCGCCGCCATCGCACTGATGGTCGGCGTGTCCGTCACGCTTGGGCGCGCGGCGATCGTGGACGTGCCAACCGGCGTGCTTGCAGCCGCGGCACTGGTGCTCGTGATGCGCTATCGCACCACGGCGACGTGGCTGGTTCCGGCGGGCGCCGTGTTGGGCGTGCTCTATCAGCTCGCCGTGCCGTAGCCCGGCTTCACATGGCCTCGGCGAGCGTTGATCGAGGGAAGAGCTATCCGCCAGGCTCGATGTCATATTCTGACGCTGGCAGCATCCGCACGATCCCGAGGAACCGGCCATGGCGCTAGCAATGCCTGAGCTACAAGACACTAATGCGGTCGAGGCCCAGTTGGCGCATTTCGAGCGCGAGGGCTGGGTGATCTTTGAAGACGTGTTTGACCCCCGGCGCGACTTCGCCGCGCTCTTCCATGACTTCGAGCGCATCGCGGACGGCTTGGCCGACGAGACGTTGACGCCCGAGCAGCGGGCGGCGTGGCCGTCCGACGGCGACCTGCACGCGAAGCTGATGTACCTGGCCGAGGCCACCGGCGAGATTGACCCGGAACCCTTCGATCCCTCGATCAGGCCCACCACGATCGCCACGGCGACCGGGTTCCCCTACCTCGGCAAGCCCATCTTCGACCTCCTGCGCCACCCGCGGCTGCTCGACGTGATCGAGCCATTCGTCGGACCCGAGATCTACTCCTGCCCGATTCAGCACGCGCGGATCAAGGTGCCTGAGCGTTTTCTGGCCGAGGACGACGCCCTGGGGCGTTCCACTCCGTGGCATCAGGACCACGCGGTGCAGTCACGGGAGGCCGACGAAACCGATATGACCACAGCGTGGGTGGCGCTGAGCGACGCCAAGGCGGACGACGGGTGCCTGAAGATCGCTCCGGGCAGTCATCGGCGGGGCCTGGCGCAGCACTGTCCCAATCCGGCGAGTGGCGTCCACCTCCCCGACGGCGTGATGAGTAAGGAGCGCACCAAGCCGCTGCCGGTGCGCGCGGGGTCGGTGATCGTCTTCTCTCGCCACCTGATGCACGGCGCAATGCCGAACCTGGGCAACGGCGTTCGCCTGAGCCTAGACCTGCGCTATCAGCCCGTGGATCAGCCGTGCGGTCGCGGCTATCTGCCGGGGTTCATCGCCCGCAGCCGATCGAATCCGTCGTCCGAGTTGCGCGACCACCGCGTGTGGCGGCAGCGCTGGCAGGAGGCGCACGAGCGGCTCGTGGCCAATCCGCCGGAAAGCACCGGGCTCCGCTGGGACATCAACCACCCGCTGTGCGCCTAGCCGGCCGTCGGCGCTAGCGGGCCGCCATGGCGGGTTGGTGCTGTTCCAGCCAGCCTCGCAGAGGAACATCCGCGTCGGCGGGCGACGTGCGTCCGTGCTGGCTCGTGGCATAACCCAACAACTGCCGGCGGATGGGATCGGCCGCCTCCCACAGGTCAGGCGGAACGGTAACCTCGTCGCGGGCGTGAACCCAGCGGTGGGAATAGCCGAAGAAGAGCGCCTTGCGCACGATCGGCGAGTAGTTGGGCGACCCGGCGTGCCAGAGCCGCCGGTCGAAGAGCACGGAGGTCCCAGGAGGCACGCACACCGGCATGGCGCCGTCAGGTTGGCCGCGGCCGGACTCAGGAAGCTCGATCTCGTTCCGCAAGTGGCTCCCGGGGAGAACCCAAAAGTTGCCCCGCTCAGCCTCGCTGGCGTCACTGAGGAAATAGGCCACCTTGAGCGAGAGCCGAGGGCGTGGGTTGGTCTCGACGTCCTGGTTGATGCGGCCGGAATCCTGGTGCCAGCCCAGCGTCGGCGCTGCTTCCCCGTTGGCTGGCCGGGGAATCTGCGGCGCCGTGATGTAGTGGCTGTGATAGAGGTGGATGTTCCAGCCCAGAATTCCCCAGACCTTGGGCAGCGTTCGCGGATGATCGACGAGGTCCAGCAGGGCGGGATGCAGCCCGGCGACATCGATCGCATTGACGCGTCCATCGCGGCTGCCGTGCGGCGTGCGGGTGAAGCCGCCGTCAGCGATCAGACGGTCGACCAGCGCGCTCAGCTCGTCCACGTGGTCGGCCGAGAGCGCGTCCTCGACGACCAGAAACCCGTCACGATCGAACGCCGTCGCCTCGGCGTCCGTGAGCGCATATGCCAAGCAGTTCGGATCCATTGCCATACCCCTATCGGCCATCCTCCGAAGTGACAGTGTGGCATGCGGACCGCGTGCGGCGCAGCAGGCACAAAGGGGAAGGCCACGCGACCTCGCGGTTGCAGCGTCAATCCGCTTCGTGATATACAAGTTCATCGCCAAAACGATGATCGGGTGTCCACAAATTCGCTGTGCGGCCTACGTTGGCAGGCTCGCGCGGACGAGTGCCGCCGCGGCACGGCATGCGGTGCGCGGCGGCCTCCGCAGGAGCACCCAGGCGATCACTTTCGACAGAGCGTTCGATCTATGTTGACGGGTTGTGCGGCGGCGGTTGCATCCGTCCCGCGAGGACAGAGGAGTCGAGGATGAGTGGGCACTCGAATCGAACAGAGACGCTGAGCCGACGTCGGCTGTTCCGCCTTGGCGCGGCAGCCGGCGGCGCCGCGACCGCGGCGATGGTCCTGGCGGCGTGCGGCGAATCGACGGCCGGCGACGGGAAGATGGCCGATGAAATGTCGGCCGAGCGCGAGATCATCGACATCTCGTTCTGGGACTTTGAGACGCGGCCGCTGGGCGTGGCAGCGCAGGACGCGTGGTTCGCCCGCGCCGGCATCGTGGCCGACGTCAGGATGAACCGCGAAGTGGTGCCGTTCCGTGAGACGGAGCCCAAGATTCTGGCAGCCAAGGCCACTGAGACATTGCCGGACATGGTCTGGAGCCAGCCGGACTCCACCTGGAGTTGGGCGGGGCAAGAGATCGTCGCGCCGGCCACGGACGCGCTGGACCTGATGGGGCGCGACATCTTCGGCGAAAACGACCTCGACGCGACCAATTTGGACGGTACGAACTACGGCGTGCCGCAGTTCCTGTGGCCGCACATCCTGTACTACCGCAGTGATCTCTACGCGGCGAACGGCCTGCCCGCGCCGACGACGTGGGACACGATCGTGTCGAACGCACAGGCGCTGAACAACCCGCCGGAGATCTACGGCTACTTCACCTACTTGAAGGACGCGCACCCCAAGATGGCGTGGAGCCTGATGCCGGCGCATGACGCGTACGTCTTCGACGAGAACGGCAACAACTCCATTAACAGCGAGGGCACCATCGCGGCGCTCAAGCTGGCGAAGGCCTTGGACGATGTCTCGGCCGATGGCGCGGCCGCTCGCGACGAGGGCGCCGGTCGAGGGGAGTTCATCCGCGGCGCCACGGCTCACATGGTGTCGTCGACCTCGTTCTCCGGCACCTTCCTGGCCGACAAGCCCGAGATGCTGGAACAGGTGTCCGCCGTGGCGCAGCCCAGCGTGGCCGGAACCGGCGCCGGGTTGGCGGGCATGAACATCCTCAACATCACCACCCAGACGGACTACCCCGACCGCATGGCGGAGTTCTTCGCCGCGCTCTTCGACCGCGACAACTACCAGGAGTGGTTCCAGAGTACCGTGGTCGGTTGGGCGCCCACGCACACAGCCGTGCAAAACAGCGATGAGTACTGGAACCATCCGCGCATCGCACCCGTGGCGCACATCATTCGGGCCGGCGTGGACGCGTCGCAGCAAGCGTGGGTCGGCGGATCGAAGTTCGGGTCCAAGGGTTCCGAACTGCTGGGGACCGTCACCGCCCGGAACATCGTGAAGGACATGTTCATTAGGGTCATCGACGGAGAAAGCCCTGAGGATGCCGCCGCGTGGGCCGAGCAAGAAGTGCAAAAGGTGATCGACGAGAACTAGTCGAACGGGTCCAGATTCGGAGGCGGGCCGTCAGCGCTAACCGCGGGCCCGCCTCCTGCATACATCGGTGAGGTCGGGTATTCGACGCCTCAGCCTGCGCAATTCGGAGCAGCTTCTTGGCGTAGGGTTGCTCCTGCCCACCGTCGCGCTCATTGCCGCCGTCGTGCTGTACCCGATGATCTCGACGATGTGGCTGGCGTTCTTCGACGAGAGCCTGCTGCGGCCAAACGACCCAACCGAGTTCGTCGGCCTGGACAATTTCAGGCGATTGGTGACCGATGGCGACTTCTGGAAAGTCGTTGTCAACAGCATCGTGCTGACGGCCGGGGCCGTGGCCGGAGAGGTGGTCATCGGCATGATCATCGCTCTGGCGGTGAATGCCAGCTATCGCGGCCGCGGGCTCTTCCGAACCCTCAACATCCTGCCCTGGGTGATCCCGTCGTTCGTGACGGCCTTCGTGTGGATATGGCTGCTCCATCCACAGTTTGGGCCGGTGAACGCGTTCCTACAGTTGCTGCACATCATCAACGAGCCGATTGCCTGGCTCTCCAACGGCACCACGGCCATGATCTCGCTGATCTCCGTCTACGTCTGGAAGGGGCTGCCATGGACCTTCCTGGTGCTGCTGGCGGGCCTGCAGACGATCCCCGAGGACTGGTACGAGGCCGCAAAGGTTGACGGAGCGTCACCGTGGCAGATGTTCCGCCACATCACGGTGCCGGCGCTGCGCTACGTCCTCGTCATCGTGCTGGTCCTGCGCACGATCTGGACCTTCAACTCCTTTGACATGGTGTATCTCCTAACCGGCGGGGGACCGGCGCGAGCGACCCTGACGCTGCCGATGCGGGTGTATACGGCGGGTTTCCGTGAATATGACATCGGCATGAGCTCCGCCATCGCCGCCGTGATGGTGGTGCTGGTCGTCCTGCTGTCAGTGTTCATGCTCCGCGTCGGCTGGGTCGAGGAAGAGGCGCGATGATGGCGCGGGTTGCCAAGGCCCTGCGGGCCAACCACCGACCCCGGGCCCTTCTCGGCCTGGTGCTTTCGTTCATCGCCGTCTTTCCCATCTATTTCATGATCGTGGGGTCGATCAGCCCCGTGGAGACGTTCCTCAGGCGAGATCTTGGGGAAATCCTCCTCCCTCGCGCATTCGTCGGCGACCACCTGGCCGTCGTGGCATTCGACCCGGTCTTCCTGAGGTTCGCCCTGAACAGCATGATCGTGGCGACGGCGACGACCGCGGTTTCCGTCACCATCGCCACGCTCGGGGCCTATAGCCTCGCCCGGCTCCGGTTTCCCGGCAGCGAAGTGCTGGGCCGGTTTGTCCTGCTCACCTACACGGTTCCGTCGGTGCTGCTGCTGATCCCGCTCTTCAAAATCGTGGTCACGCTGAATCTCGCGAATAATCTGATCGCGCTCGTCATCACCTATACGACGTTTTCGGTGCCGTTCTGCCTCTGGCTGCTGCGCAGCTACTTTCAGTCGCTGCCGCGCGATCTCGAGGAAGCGGCAATGGTGGACGGCGCAAGCCGTTTGGGAGCGCTATTCCGGGTGATTCTGCCGCTTTCGGTGCCCGGAATCGTGGCGACGGCGCTCTTTGCCTTCATTCTCTCGTGGAATGAGTTTCTCTTCGCCCTGGTCTTCACGACAACGTCGGATATCAAGACGCTGCCGATTGGCGTGAGCACGACGTTCACGGCGGAGCAGACGGCTACCGATTGGGCGGTGGCCATGTCGGCCTCGACGCTCTCGGCGGTTCCGATTTTCATCATCGTGCTGTTCTTACAGCGAGGGCTCGTGCGGGGAATCACCGCCGGCGCCGTCAAGGGATGAGGGTTCTGACGCTGCGGCAGGGATCGCACGCGCTAGCACGGAAGGATTTCCAGTGATCGTCGACATCCACACGCACTGCCTGCAACCGGATCATGTGAGCGCCGCCTCTCGCCGGGCCGATGAGCGGGCGGGGTACCCGCCCATGCAGCCGCTGCTGTTCGAAAGCTATGCCGAGGCCATGCGGGTCGTTGACAAATCAATCGTCTTTGGGGTGCGCGCCGCGGCCAGCGGCGCCTTGAGCCCCAACGATTTCACCGCCGAATGGGCGGCGAGGGACCCGGACAAGATCATCGGCTTCATGGGCATCGACCCGACCGAGGACGGCTACCTCGACGAGATCGATCGCAGCGTCGATCTCGGGCTGCGCGGGATCAAGATCTATCCGACGCTGTCGCACTTCAACCCGGCCGATCCGGTGTACTTCGCCCTGTACGAGAAGGCCCAGCGACTGGGATTGCCAATCCTGTCGCACATGGGCACGCAGCCGAACCCGCGGGCGATCCTGAAATACAGCCACCCGCTGCTGTTCGACGAAGTCGCGCAGGCATTCCCCGACCTCAGAGTCGTGATCGCGCACATGGCGCATCCGTGGCAGCGCGATTGCGCGGTCGTCATCCGCAAGCACGCCAACGTCTACGCCGACGTCTCGGGCGCGGGCTGGGTGCGGCCCTACTCGGCCTGGGAGGCGCTGGTGCTGATGATCGAGTGGGGCGTGGCCGACAAGCTGCTCTTCGGCTCAGACTTCCCGTTCTGGACGCCCGAGGAGGGCATGGGGAAGATGCGCCGCCTGAACGAGCAGGTGGAGGGGACGAACCTGCCGCGAATCCCGGACGACGTGATCGAGGGAATCATCCACCGCAATACCCTGGAGCTGCTGGGGCTCGACTGATCGGCGGACTCTTCTAAGCCAGGCCCGAACCACCACCGCGAATCCGGCGACTCTCGCCAAGGAGCTGCATGCCCATGCGACCAAGGAAAATCACTGACATCAAGACCTTTCTCGTCGGCGGGTCGTGGCGCAACTGGTTGATCGTCAAGATCGAGACTGACGTAGACGGCCTGCACGGCATTGGGGAAGCCACCCTCGAGGGCCGGTCGGCAACGGCCGAAACCGCCGTGCATGAGCTGAAGCGCTATCTCATGGGCAAGGACCCGTTCGAGATCGAGAAGCACTTCCAGGAGCTGTACCGGCGGGCGTTCTACGGGGGCGGCGCGGTGCTGACGAGCGCGATCAGCGGCGTCGAGACGGCCATGTGGGACATCAAGGGCAAGGCGCTCGGCGTGCCCGTCTACGAGATGCTGGGCGGGCGCGTGCGCGACCGGGTGAAGCTTTACGCCAACGCCTGGTACCGGCAGGGCATGAGCCCGGAGCAGATGGCCGAGGCCGCCAAGGCCGCGCTGAAGCTGGGCGTCCAGGGGATGAAGTTCAACCCATGGGGCGGCCGCGAGGGCATCGACTTCTATCGCATGGACAACAACATTCTCAACACCGGTGTCGAGGCCGTGGGCGCGGTGCGCGAGACCGTGGGACCCGACATCGACCTCTACATCGACTGCAACGGCATCTTCAACACCGTGGGCAACGCCGTGCGGGCGGGGAAGGCGGTGGAGGAATACAACATCAGCTTCTTCGAGGAACCCATACCCCACGAAGACCTGGACGCCATGGCCTACGTCCGCAGCAAGCTCAACATTCCGATCGCCACGGGTGAGCGCCTCTTCACCATCTTCAGCTTCCAGCAGCTGCTGGCGCGCGGGGGCGCCGATATCGTGCAGCCGGACATGGCCCACTGCGGCGGGATGTTGGAGGCGCGCAAGATCGCAGCCATCGCGGACTCGCACTACGCCGCGTTCGCGCCGCACAACCCCAACGGCGAGGTGTCCTACGCCTCGGCGGTGCAGATGGCGGCCTGCGTCCCCAACTTCCTCACCCTCGAGCACTTCCCGCCGGAGCCCTGGCGGTTCGAGGTGTGCGCCAACCCGCTGAAGGTGGAAGACGGTTGGCTGGAGATTCCGGACCGGCCGGGCCTGGGCGTGGAGTTCAACGAGGAGGCCGCCAAGGATCATCCCTACCAACCGATGGACCTCTACGACCTGCACCGACCCACGCTGCGGCTGAACGTGCCGTCGTTCAAAGGGCGAGACGAGCTGCGGTGAGGTGACGGCGTAAACTCCTTTTGGGGATTCCGGGGATCATGGGCGGCTCAGGTATGCGGGCGGGACTTCTGACTCGCGGCGGCCGCCGGTTGCCGCGGATCGTTGCGTCAATCGTCGTTGCAGCTGCGCTAGCCGTTGCCGCGCTGGCCACGCCTGTCCCGCACCAGTCGGCTGCGGCGCTGGAATGCGCGGGCGTTGCCCTCGACGACGGCTGTCTCTTCACCATCACCGGCGGAGATACGACCGACCCCAACGACGGCTTCGCGGTGACCAACGCCGGCGACGTGCCGCTGTGGGACTTCGTCCGCGAGCGCGACCTCCAGGCCATCGGCTATCCAATCAGCCAGCGCTGGGTCAACGGACCCTTCACGCTGCAAGCCTTTCAGAAGGTGATCCTCCAGTGGGACCCCGGCAAGGCGCGCATGAACTACTACAACACCCTCGACGTGCTGGCGAACCGCTACCCCGAGGTCGAGCTACCCAACGTGCCGCCGCATCAGGTGCTGGAAGCCGACCGGGGCGCGAGCTTCGCCACCATCACCCGCAACCACCTGGCGCTGCTGGACCAGAACGCGGCGATCAAGGAGCGGTTCTTGAGTGAGCCGGACTGGCTGAATCTCTACGGGCTCCCCATCCGCTACGAGGAACGGGAGGTCAACGGCCACCCGCAAGGCCTGCAGATGCTGCGCGCCCAGCGGACGGTCTTCGTGATCTGGAACGTGCCCGCGCCGGGGACCACCGTCGGGCGCGTGAACTTGCAAAACGTGCCCGACAAGGTCAAGAAGCTGAGCAACGTCATCATCCCGGATGCTGCCAAGGCGCCGGTGCTGGCCGACGACGTGGCGGCGTTGCCAGTGTTCTCGCTGGGCACGCCCCCGGCGCCGCCAACTCCGCCAACCCCCACGTCCAGCGGCTGGATCGCGGTGAGCGCCGGCAGCCGCCATACGTGCGGCATCCGCGCCGATGGCACCGTCGCCTGCTGGGGCAGCAATACCAATGGCTATGGAACGATTCGGGGCCAAGCCGACCCTCCAGCTGGGACTTTCACTGCAATCAGCGCCAGTTCGGTCCACACGTGCGGCGTGCGCACTGATGGAACGATCGCCTGCTGGGGCGTGAACTTCCATGATCGATTGAATGCGCCTTCCGGTACGTTTCAGTCCGTAAGCGCCGGGAGCGCGCACTCGTGCGGCGTGCGCACCGACGGCACCGTGGCCTGCTGGGGGAACAACGCCGAGGGCGAGTCGACGCCGCCACCGGGCACATTCTCCGCCGTCACTGCCGGTCTCAGGCATAGCTGCGGGGTGCGCACGGACGGCTCCCTGGAATGCTGGGGACACGACGACGTTGAAGAAGCCACGCCGCCCGGCACGTTCGTCACGGTCAGTGCGGGACTGGGCCGGACATGCGGAGTACGCACGGACGACTCCATGATCTGCTGGGGCGGTTCGGGAATTGTGAAAGGGCTGCCAGGTGCGTTTCGGTCCGTCAGCGTCGGTGACTTCCATCTGTGCGCGGTGCGCACCGACGGCACCGTCGCCTGCGGCGGATTCGACGATTCCGGCCAGTCTACGCCGCCGCCGGGTCAGTTCGACTCGGTCTCGGCCGGAGACGACCACTCCTGCGGCCTGCGAGTCAGCGGCGAAATCGTGTGTTGGGGCTATGACGACGGCCGCGCAACGCCGCTGTCGGGCACATTCGCGAGTCTAAGCGCCCACGACTATTTCGCGTGCGGCATCCGCCCCGACGGCACGGCCGAGTGCTGGGGACGCGGCATTGGTGCTGAGCTGTTCTCCCCAATGGGTGAATTCGCAGCAGTCAGCGACGGGTGGGCCCACGCCTGCGGTCTCAGAACCGACGGCGCAGTCGAGTGCTGGGGATCCAACTTCGATGGCGAGTCCACGCCCCCGGCTGGTGTTTTTGCCTCGATCAGCGCCGGGGCCAGGCACAACTGTGGCGTGCGCCCCGACGGGACCGTCGCCTGCTGGGGTGAAAACGATTACGGCCAGGCCGAGCCGCCGTCGGGCGTATTCACCTCGATCAGCGCCGGCGGAACCTTTTCTGGCCACACCTGCGGCATACGCCCCGATGGCTCGGTCGAGTGCTGGGGATTGAACTTCAGCGGCCAGGCCACACCGCCGGCTGAGATTTTCACCTCGCTCAGCGCCGGGGGCTGGCACACGTGTGGCGTCCGCGCCGACGGCGCCGTGTCCTGCTGGGGCCGCAGCAGCTATTCCGGCAACTACGCGGGCCAGGCGGAGCCGCCCGCGGGAACCTTCATCTCCGTGAGCGCTGGGGGTGGACACACCTGCGGCCTGCGAACCGACGAAGCGGTGGTCTGCTGGGGAAGTGACATCCACGGCCAGGCCACGCCCCCATCCGGAACGTTTATGTCGGTCAGCGCCGGCGCCGACCACACGTGCGGTGTGCGCGCCGACGGGACCGTGGCGTGCTGGGGATCGAACGTTTTCGCCGAAGTTGCCGCGCCGTCGGGCACCTTTATTTCGGTGAGCGCCGGTTCGGCTCACACCTGCGGCGTTCGCAGCGATGCTGCGGTTCTCTGTTGGGGCCGCCGCGAATTCGGCAGGCCAACCCCGCCGCTCGGCGCCTTCGCTTCTGTTGCCCTCAGCTGGCGCTTCGGCTGCGGGCTCCGACCCGACGGCAGCGTCGAATGCTGGGGCAACGACGACGACGGCCAAGCCACTCCGCCCACCGGCACGTTCACCTCGATCAGCATCGGCGGCGGGCTGTCTGGCTTTGCCTGCGGCGTGCGCACCAACGGTGCGGTCGAGTGCTGGGGATTGGGCTCGTCGGGCCCGCCGCCGCTCGCGGGCGGCACCTTTGTTGCGGTCAGCGCCGGGCGGAACCACTTATGTGGCATTCGCACGGGCGGGGCCGTGGCCTGTTGGGGCAATAGCGACGCCGGCAAGACACGGCCGCCGCCCGGCCGGTTCACATCGCTGAGCGCCGGCGGCTCACACACGTGCGCCGTGCGGGTGGACGAGACGATGGTGTGTTGGGGATCGAATTTCGTTGGTCAGGCCTCGCCGCCTGACGGCAGGTTCACCTCAGTGAGTGCTGGTTCCGTCCACAGTTGCGGCGTGCGTACCGACGGCACCGTAGCCTGCTGGGGAAACAATGACGAAGGCGAAGCAGCACCACCAGGCGGCGCGTTTGCCTCGGTGGTCTTGGGCGAGAGCTACAGCTGCGGTCTGCGCACCGACGGCACGGTGACGTGCTGGGGCTACGACGACGGCCGCACCACGCCGCCAGCATGACCGCTACCGTTGTCAAGGCGTAAGGGTTGTAGTGCCCAGGAAACGCACGCACGCACAAGCAAGGCAGGAATCCCCATGATCATCGACGTCCACACGCATTGTCTGCAGCCGGATCACGTGAGCGCGGCATCCCGCCGGGCCGATGTGCGGGCGGGGTATGCGCCCATGCAGCCGCTGCCGTTCGAAACCTATGCCGAGGCGATGCGCGCCGTGGACCGGGCCATCGTTTTCGGCGTGCGGGCCCTGGCGTGCGGCATGCTGAGTCCTGACGAATTCACCTCCGACTGGGTGGCCAAGGACCCGGACAAGCTCATCGGGTTCATGTGCATCGATCCGACCGAGGACGGCTATCTCGACGTGATCGACCGCGGCGTCGACCTTGGCCTGCGCGGGATCAAGATCTATCCCACGCTGGCGCACTTCAATCCTGCCGATCCCGTGTACTTCGCGCTGTACGAGAAGGCGCAGCGCCTGGGGCTGCCGATGCTGGCGCACATGGGCACGCAGCCGAATCCGCGGGCAATCCTCAAGTACAGCCATCCGCTGCTGATCGACGAGGTGGCGCAGGCCTTCCCGGACCTGAAGTTCGTGATCGCGCACATGGCGCATCCGTGGCAACGCGACTGCGCGGTGGTCATCCGCAAGCACGCCAACGTGTACGCCGATGTATCCGGCGGGGGCTGGGTCCGGCCCTACCAGGCCTGGGAGGCGCTGGTGCTGATGATCGAGTGGGGCGTGGCCGACAAGCTGCTCTTTGGCTCCGACTTCCCGCTCTGGACGCCGCAGGAAGGCATGGACGATATGCGCCGCCTGAACGATCAGGTGGAGGGCACGAGCTTGCCGAAGATTCCGGACGACGTGATCGACGGCATCATCCATCGCAACTCGCTGGAGCTGCTGGGGCTCGAGTGAGAGGCCGACCCGCGGATCACCCAAGCCACGGGCCGCTGACGTAGACGTGGCGGCCAAACGCGCTATCGCGCACCATCAGTAGCGGGCCGACGTAGCAAGCGCTGGAGCGAGGGCGAAGCCATGGTCACGAAACAGGCGGAGGATCTGCGACAGATCGTGCTGGACATCCTGGGCGCCGGCGGCGCTTCGGACGTGAACGCATCCGACGTGGCCGAGCACCTGGTCATCGCCGACATGAGCGGCGTCGTGACCCACGGGGTCACTCAGCTTCCGGGGTATATCGACGCGATCAGGGCCGACGAACTGCTGCCGCGCGCGCGACCGGAGACCTTGCGTGAGCTCGACGCCGGGGCGCTTGTCACCGGCAATTGGACGTTCGGGCAGGTGGCGGCGAAGTATGCGGCCGAACTTGGAATCAAGAAGGCGGGCGCGACTGGGGTGGCGCTGGTATCCATCGTGCAATCGCACCACATCGGACGGCTGGGCCACTACGTGGAGATGGCCGCGGCGGAGGGCATGGTCTCGCTGGTCTGCGCCGGCGGGTTTGGCGCCATCGACCCGCAGACCGTGCCCTATGGCGGACGGACGCGCGTGCTGCACACCAACCCGATCGCGATGGGCTTTCCCGTCGCCGACGCGCCGCCCATGATGTTCGACTTCGCAACCACGGCGCTCTCCGGAGTGAAGGTGGTCAACGCCCAACTGCGCGGTGAGACGTTGCCGCCCGGCGCGATCGTCGACGCCGCCGGCAACCCGACCACCGACCCGCAGGACTTCTTCGACGGCGGCGCCCATCTGCCGTTTGGGGCGCACAAGGGCTACGCGCTGATGATGGCCGCGGAGTTCCTGGGGCGCGTCTTCTCCGGGTCCGACGACTACGCCGAGGAGGCGCGCGGCGGCGCCATCATGCGCCACCAGGGCGTCACGATGCTGATTGCGCGGGCCGACCTGTTCCGCGACATGGACGCCTACCTGGGCAATGCAGCCCAACTGGTCGGCCAAGTCCACGCGGCGGAGCCGGCACCCGGGTTCACTGAAGTACTGGCGCCCGGCGACCTTGAAGCGCGCACCCGCGAGCAGCGCGAGCGTGATGGGATTCCGCTGCACGACGACGTGTGGCAGAGCCTGGTGGACACCGCCGCGTCACTCGACATCACGCTCGATTGAGGAACGGCTAGCCCCGGGGGCGGTTGGGCTCTTCGCCGTCGCCCCGCCAAATCGGGCTGGAGGGACTGGCCAGCCACGCGTTCCAGCGCGCTTCCCAGCCGCAGGCCGACTCCCAGGCGCCCCGCGCTGGCACGTGCGCCCGGCGGCCGCGAGGTGCTGGATCGGCGCGCGACGGTCCGATGGGTTCGATCAGCAACCGGATCAGTCGTCGCAGTCCGGCCTGGATTCCCGCTTTCGCGGGAATGACGAGTTGGAGGATCCGGCGCACGCTGGACTGGATTCCCGCTTTCGCGGGAATGACGAAGGTTAGGAGCCGGCGCACGGCGGCACGTAAGAGGCCGGTTGTTGCGCGCGTCGATCGCCTCCCAGCTTGAGGCATTGCCAGGTCGCTCATCCCTCAATTGTGCGGCGTCCCGGCGCAATGGGAAAAACGCACTGGGCCGAATTCGTACATTTGTTCACAATCGGACGACGACCGCCTGCGTAGGGTTCTCCTTAGATGTTTCGGATTCTCTCGAGCTTCGCCACCAGTTGGCGCCGGGCGGCTGTCGTCATCGCCGTCTGGGCCGTGGTCGGCGCCGCCGTGGTCGCCACCGCGCCGCCGCTCTCCGACGTAACCACCAACGATCAGGAGAACTTCCTCCCGGAGGGCTCGGAGTCCCTGCGCGTGCTGGAGCTCGTCGGCGAGAAATTTCCGCGCGGGCAGGGCATTCCCGCGATCATCGTTTTCCATCGCCCGGAGGGGTTGTCCGACGCCGACCTCGCCTCCGTGGCTCAGGTCAATACAGCGCTGCAGGCCGACGATGCGCCGCCTGTTATCGCCAGCGTGCTCGCGCTGAGCACGTCCGCGGAGTTGGCCGACGTGCTGTTAGCGCCGGACGGCACGACCGTCACGACCATCGTGACGATCAATGGCTCACCGGCGGACGAACCGTTCGGTGAGGCGATCCGCTGGATACGCGAGCAATCGCGCACCGGCATAGAGGGCACGGGCCTCACCGTGCTGCTCACCGGTCCCGCGGGAATCATTTCCGACGCCGTCGAGGTGTTCTCCGAGATCGACTTTCGCGTGACCCTGTTCACGGTCCTGCTGGTCCTTGCGCTGCTCTTGCTGATCTACCGTTCGCCGGCGCTGGCGTTGCTGCCGCTGGCGGGCGTGGGCTTGACGCTTGTCATCGCGCAATCGCTGGCCGCGACGCTCGCCGCCAACGCCGGTCTGGTGCTCAATAGCCAGGTCACCGCGTTGATGTCGGTGCTCATGTTTGGCGCCGGCACCGATTTCACGCTCTTCATCGTCGCCCGCTACCGCGAGGAACTGCGGCAGCAGCCCGACCGCTGGCGCGCCATGCAGGTTGCGCTGCGCCGCGTGGGGCCGGCAATCGCATCCAGCGCGGGCACCACCATCGCGGCCATGCTGGCGCTGTTGCTGGCCACGTTCGGGTCCTTTCAAACGATGGGACCGGTGCTGGCGCTGGCCATCTTCCTGATGATGCTCAGTGGGCTCACGTTGATTCCAGCCGCGGCAGTGCTGCTGGGCCGCGCGGCGTTCTGGCCCGGCCGCATGCAGGTCAGCGGCACCGAGCATTCCCGCATCTGGTCCTGGGTGGCGGACATCGTCACTCGCCGTCCCGTCGCCACGTTCGCGGCCACGCTGGTCCTGCTGGTGGTCTTCGCGGCCGGCACACCGACCATCACGCCGAATTTCAGCTTCATCGACGGTTTCCCGGACGAGGCCGAGTCCAAGATCGGCGCTCAGATCATGGACGACGCCTTTGGCGCCGGCGAGCTGGCGCCCACGAACGTCTACGTCAGCGCCGCGAACCTCGATGCCAGCCTGGTGGACGTCGACCGCGTAACCCAGGCCATCGCCGCTATTCCGGGCGTCACGCGCGTGAGCGGCCCGACCCGGCCAACCGGCGACCCGCCCGCGGTCGATCCGGCGGTGCTGCAGGCAGCCATCCCGCGGCTGCCGGCCGCGCTGCGCGAGGGACCGCCGCGTGAGGGCCCGCCAACTCCCGCCGCCGGCGCTCCCGCCAACGTCGATCCGCGCGCGCAAGCCGTGCTGGAGGCCTTCTTCGCGGGACGCCGCTTCATCTCGCCCGACGGCACCACGGCCAGATTGGACGTGGTGTTTGAGGACGATCCCTACGGCATCCCCGCCATCGAACGCATTGCGGACATTCGCACGGCGGTGCGGGCGGCTGCCGCCGGCACGTCGCTCGACCCCGAGGTCCTCGTGGGCGGGCCAACCGCCCTGCAGGCCGATGCTTGGAGCGCCGTCAACCGCGACGTGTCGGTCGTGGGCCCGATCGTCGTGGCCCTGATCTGGGTCATCCTGCTGCTGCTCCTGCGCAGCTTGGTGGCGGCTACCTATCTGATCGGCAGCGTGCTGCTCAGCTTCCTTGCCGCGCTGGGGCTCTCGGTCGTGATCTTCCAGAACATCATGGGGCACCCGGGGGTGGGCTACCAGAACGCGGTTTGGATGTTCATATTCCTGGCCGCGCTGGGGGCGGACTACAACATCCTGATCATGACGCGCGTGCGCGAGGAGATTCGCGCGCGGGGACTGGTCGAGGGCACCCGCATTGCCGTGGCGCGCACCGGAGGCGTCATCACGTCGGCGGGCCTGATCTTGGCCGGAACGTTCTCCATCCTGACCACGCTGCCCTTGCGCGATATCTTCCAGCTTGGGTTTGCCGTGATGCTCGGCGTGTTGCTCGACACATTCGTGGTGCGCGCGCTGCTGGTGCCGAGCGTGGTGCTGCTCTTGCGGCGCTGGAATTGGTGGCCCGCGCGCGCGGCGTCCATGCCGTCCACCGAACCGGATCCGTCGACCGCCGCGTCGTAAGGCCAATTCGCCGGCGGCACGCAGTGGTCGTTCCGGGCTAGAATCAGCCTCAGTCAATCCAACGAGCACCGTCATGCCCGCCCAGCGCGAACGCCCGCTCACGGTCAACGACCTCGTCATCGTCGACTGCGACGTGCATGCCAACGACCCGCCGGAAGCGCTGGCGCCCTATTGCGACGAACCGTGGCGCGTGGCCCTGGAGCACCTGGGCACCGTGCCGCGCCGCTACCTCGAGGCTCCGGGATATGCGCCGAGCACGCCCTTCGACCTGCCGGTGCCGGGACGCGGCCTGACCCACCGCACGGTGGCGACCGCCGACCAGATGCGCGAAGACCTGGACGCGATGTCCATCGACATCGCGATTCTCTTCCCCGACTTTCTGCTGCGGATGGCCGTCCTGCCGCAGGCCGATTTCGCGGCGGCGGTGGCCCGGGCCTTCAACGCCTGGCTGGCCGAGAACTGGGTTGATCCGGCACGCGGGTTGTACGGCACCGTCCTCGCGGCGCCGCAGGACCCGGAGGATGCCGCCCGCGAGATCCGCAAGTACGGCTCGACGAAGGGCTTCGCCGGCGTGTTCTTGCCGACCTGCGCGGTCCGTCCCCTCTGGGGCCACACGATGTACGACCCCATCTACGAGGCTGCCCAGGAAACGGGCTGCCCCGTGATGCTGCACAGCGTCGGGGGGATCCTGCACACGAACTTCCCCTTCAACACCGAGCAATTCGCCACGCAGCTCGCGCGGCACTCGGTGGAGCACGGGTTCGCGCTGATGGGCAACATCTTCAGCATGATCGAGACCGGGCTGCCCGTGCGCTTCCCGGACCTGAATATCGTGATGTCGGAAGGCGGCGTGTCGTGGGTGCCGTATGTTCTGTGGCACCTCGACAAGGAATACCACGAGCTGCGGCATCAGGCGCCGTTGCTCAAGAAGCCGCCCAGCCACTACATCCGCGAGTTCTATTTCTGCACGCAGCCGGTCGAAGAGCCGGAGCGACCGCAGGACCTGGTGACGCTGATCGACCTGATCGACGGAAGGGACCATGTGGTCTTTGCTTCGGACTGGCCGCACCACGACTTCGATCACCCGCGCGAAGTGATGATCAAGCCGTTTCCCGCCGACACCAAGCGCAAGATCATGGGCGAGACGGCACTCAAGCTGTTCGACTTCGCCGCGCCGCCGACGAACGGGGCGGCGTAGCCGGCTCGTTCCGCCGACGTGGCTGGGGCAATTTCCCAGGCTGCGCGCAGCCTGGGCCACCGGCACCGGGCAGAGACCTCCCTCCGGCGGCCGGTGCTGGGGAGTTCTAGACTCCTCGCTTCGCTCGGAGTGACAGGAACGACCGCGGTGACAGAGGCGGCGGCGATTCGCCGGTCCGCCAGGCGCTAGACGGGCGCTTCTTCGTAGAGCGCTTCGCCGCGGTGCAGGCGCTGGGCGATCTGGAAGGTTTGGCCCTGGGCACGCGCCGTGGGCGCATGCGCGGCCAGATAGCGCGCGCCGGCCACCAGTGTCAGCGTGGCGTCATCGGGCCGCGTGCTCAGGGCGAAATGCCGCATGGCCGCCTCGACCGCCTGGATGGTGTGGAAGTTTCGGTCCTCGCGCAGCAGCGCGCCGCCCAGGGCGGCCAGCAGATCGTCGGCGGGCCCCTCACCGGCGCGGTACTCGATCACCAGCCGCGCGGCGTCATCGACCTGCTGCCGGCGGTCCAGGATGTTCGGCAGCTGCTGCAGGAGGTCTGGGCCCGGCTTCGGCAGCTGGCCATTCAGGCTAGGCAGACGGGCGGGCGGGACGTTGAGGAAGCGGTCGAGGTAGACGCTCATCGCCGCGTCGTAGACGCCGCGCAGCAGCTCGCGCGACGGCGACCGCATCAGGCCGCAGCGAACCGCGTTGGCAAAGGACAAGGTGTGCAGCGTGCGGTCCCAGTCCCCAAACTCGTTGCTGACGTGGAAGCGCGCCATGCGCGTGGCCGCGGCCTGCGTCACGGCTTCGGCGAGTTGCACCGGAGCGACGCCTGCATGCAACGCCCCGGTTAGCGAGGCGGCGATCGCGGTCGGGTCGTCGCCCAACACGGTGTCGATCAGCGCGGCGCGGTCATGCCACGAGGATGGCGCGCTTGCCAGCGCTTCGGGGAGCTCGCGGAACGCCGCGTCGAGGATGGCGACGAGGTCGTGCGGCCGCCGCCAGGCGTTCGACTCCTCCATCCGCTGCGCGTTCGCGTAGGGCCGGGCGAGCGATCCCAGGACGGTCTCGGCCGGATCCCAGCCCGCGATGTCCAGGGCCTCAAGCGCCTTGTTGGTGAAGTCGAGCACGTGGCCGGTGGACAGATAGCGATGGTCGGTCGCCGCCGCGAACAGCATGTCCGCTATGGCCTCGGGCTCGAACCCCGCCCGAACGGCGGTCAGCAGGCAACGTTCGGCGCCGGTGGCGTCGCGGACCTCGACGCAGCGCCGGAACCAGCGTTTGAGCGCGGCCGGGTCGGGCGGCGCGTCGGGCAGCGGCCCGGAGTCGAAGCGCGGCGCCTCCCCAGCGCAGTCGCTCGCCACGTTCGCCAGCCCGTGGAAGAGCGCGCGGGCGTGCTCCTCGCGCGGCAACCGGGGCAGCAGGTTCTGCATGCAGGTCAGCACGGTGAGGCCGGGGCCCCAGCCGTCCGCCATGTAGCCCGTGCCGAACTCGAGTCCGATTCGGAACGGCTCGCGCGGGTCGGCGCCGCCTTCCAGCAGGCCGATCACCGCCTTGGCGATGACGAGCGACAGGTTCCGCTCCAGCCCATCACGGAGCCGGCGGCGCTGATGCGCCAACTCGTCGCGGTCGGCCCGCAGGTCGATCCAGACCTCTCCCTCGACAACCTCAGCCGGGAAGGCCGGCGCGTCGTCGGCCCAGAGATCGAACGTGCCGCCGGTCGTCACGTCGAAGCGCGCGTGGTGCCAGTGGCAGGTCAGGATGCCGTCGTCGACGCTGCCCCGGTCGAGCGGAAACCCCATGTGCGGGCAGCGATTGTCGAGCACGTGCACGTCGTCGCCGCTGCGGACGAGTACCAGCGCGCGCCCATTCACGCGCAGGCCGTGGCAGCGTCCAGTCGCGAGATCGCTGAGCTTCCCGGCGTTGATCTTGCCGTTACGCGTCATGGGTCCGACCTCCAACCGCCCGTGCCCCAATAGTCTCACCGCGATGCGCCGCGGCCAAGCGACGGCGTCGGCCGAGCGGCGAGATGGGCGCGGCTCAGTAGCCCCGGCCGATCGGACAGACGAACGCCAGCGCCCGGCCTTCGACGAAGCGGCGCAGGTTGGCCCGAAAGATCTGTTGGCGCTCGGCGGCAAGCGTCGTGCTCAATGCTGAGCTATGCGGCGAGATGAGGAGGTTGGGCGCGGTCCAGAGCGGACTGTCCTGCGGCAGCGGCTCGATGGCCGTCGCGTCGATGCCCGCGCCCGCGATGTGGCCGCTGTGCAGCGCTGCCGCCAGCGCGTCATCGTCGACGATCCCACCGCGGGACACCACGATGATGTGGGCACCCTTGGGCATGAGCGCCATGCGCTCGGCGTTAATCAGGCTTCGGGTCGCGGGTATGAATGGCGACGTCACGACCAGCCAGTCCGTGTGCCGCAGCATCTCGTCCAGCCGCTCGGGCGGGTACACGGTGCGGACACCGGCCGGGACGTCGGTGGGGCTTGGGTCCATGGCGTAGACGTGCATGCCGAAGCCCAGCGCGCGCTGCACGACGGCTCGGCCGATGCCGCCCATCGAGAGAATCCCCAGACGGCTCCCATTGATCGGCAACATCCGGCCGTTGTATTTCACCGTGTCCCATACGCGTTGCCGCTGGTCGTCCAGCGTCTCCACCAGCGAGTGCGCGAGAGCCAAGATGAACATGAACGCGTGGTCGGCCATGGGATTGGTGTGAGGACCCGGCGCGTTGGTGATTACGACGTCGGAGGCGACGATCTCGGGCACCGTCGTCAGACGGTCGATGCCCATACCCGGGTTGTGAATCCAGCGGAGACGCTTGGCCGCCCGCATTTCGTCGCTCGTCGGGGTGCCAAAGAAGGCGTCCGTGTCAACGACCTCGCGCAGGCGCTCCGCAGCCGTCCGCGGCTCGACGAAGGTGAGGTCGGGATACTCCGCGCGAAGCTCGTCCGCCGGCATGACGTAGTAGTCGGCGTGCGGGACTATCAGCACCTTCATGGCAGCATCTCCTGGCCGCCTCGCGTCAGCGGCGGCTGCCAAGAAAGTAGCGGGGCGGGGCGAGCCCGTCTATTCGCGCCGCCGGAGCGGGGTGGGAACGCGCTGGCGGCGGCCCGAGCGGGCCCGGGCCGCCGCCGCGGGGGAGATGGGGTTACGCGACGGTGACGTCGATCCGCTTGGGCTTGCTGGTCTCCAGCTTGGGCACGGTGACCGTGAGCACCCCGTCGGCGTAGCGGGACGTCGCGGCCGCGGCGTCCACCCGGTCCGACAGACGCAGCGCGCGGTAGAAGCCGCCGGCGCGCCGCTCGCGCAGCAGGTAGCCGTCACCCGCAGCGGTGGCCGCGTCTCCGGTCTTCGCCTGGATGGTGAGCACGCCGTGCTCGACGGCGACGTCGATGTCGTCCTTCGCTACCCCAGGCAGCGACGCGGCGATCTCGATCGCGTTCTCGTCCTCGCGCACGTCGACCGGCAACACCCATGAGGATGCCCGCGTGGGCAGCGCCGAGCGGCGCCAGGGACGCTCGATTGCGTCGTGAATGCCGAGCAACTCGCGGAACGGGTCCCAACGCTGAATCGTGGCCATCGTCTTCCTCCTCCGTGCGGTCCTTCGTGACCGTTCAACGCCTCGATGCGTTGGACGTATCGTAAGAGTTGAGTGTGTCTCTGTCAAGTAAGTTTACTAACATCGCGCAGATATATGGGGTCTGGAAGCTGAGAATGTGGCGTGGCTGATTCGGACGTGTCCGGCGAGAGGAGACCCAGGCTGCACGCAGCCTGGGCCACCGGAAAGTGTGTGCTGCGGGAAGGGCGCCCCTACGCGGATGGAGCGCTCAGTGGCGGCGGAGGGCCGCTATGCCGGAGGCGACCAGTCGGGCAGACGGCGGCGCCAGACCTCGTCGACGGCGTCCCTGATGAACTTGGCCTGCCGCCAGTTGTCGGTGAAGACCGAGAGTCGGTAGCCGCTGGCGATCATCTCGGGGCAAGTCCACAGCGTGGCGCCGGCGGGTGCGGCGGCCAGCCAGAGCTTGATGAGCTCGTCGACGAACTCGATCCAGTCGTGGAACTCGGGCGTCGGATTGCCGTCGCCGTCGATGACCGGCACCTGGGCGTGATGCCCGTTGAAGGCGCGCAGGTGAAACCATTTCGAGTTTTGGACCAACTCCGGCCGGTCCAGCAAGCGTCCGGCGAACGGCGGCGGCAGGTGCTTGATCACGGCCGGGTGGGAGTGGTCCCACACCATGGGCAGCAGGCGGCCTTCGGCCGTGGCGAAGCCATCCGCCAGGGCGTAGGCCTTTTCGGGCGTTTCGGTGGCCGTGTCGCGATGGACTTCGATCGCCGCTTCGATGCCCATCTCTTCAGCCGCGGCGAGCGTCCGGCGGGCCAGCGCCACCGCCGACCGCGTGAGCGTGTCGTGGTTGCCCATCTGCACGTTCACCTGCGATGCGCCGGCGTCTTGCGCCGCTCCGAGCGCCGGCCTGACGTCACGCGCGGTCTCGATATCGGCGGTGCACCAGAACAGCAGGCCCGAGTCGTCCACCATGCGGCGCGTGATCGGCGGCGCACGCCCCGTGAACCCGTCGAAGCCCGTCTTGGCCACTTCCTCGATCTTGCGTTCGAAGCTCCATTCGCGTTCGGGGCTGGGGTGGCCCATGAAGCTGTTGATCGCGGCCAACTGGAGCAGTTTGGGTTCTTGCATGGGTGCCTCTGCCGCCCTAGGAATCGCCCGGGGGTGGTTCGTCGACGAATGGCGGTCAGGGTAGCAGCGGGGCCTTTGGGGGCACGTCGTGATGGTCGCCCAGGGCCGACGCTGATAGCCACGGACCTACCTGCGCGGCCGGTGACGTGCGGCTATAGACTCCTCGCTGCGCTCGGAGTGACAGGGAGTGCGCTCGGAGTGACAAGGGGTAGGGCCGCGCGCGTGGGGTAGCTTAGGCTGACGCGGCGCGTGAGCGTTTCGGGACGCGGGAGACGAATTCAATGAGCCAGGCGGACGAACCGCGCGTGGTGACGGTTGGGCAGGGCCGGCGCGATTACGTGCCGGGCGTGGCGCTGGAATGGCTGGCGGACGCGAGCCTGACGCCCGGCAGCCAGATGACCTTCGGGCGCGCCCAGTTCGAGCCAGGCTCCTCGAATCCCGTGCACTACCACCCCAACTGCCACGAGCTCGTCTTCGTCGCGGAGGGCACGATCGAGCACATGCTGGGCTCTCACACGGTGACGTTGTCCGCGGGATCGCTTTTGCACGTTCCACAGGGTGTGCGGCACCGGGCGCGAAACATCGGCGATGGCGTGGCGACGCTGCTGGTGGCATTTTCCAGCGAAGCGCGGCAGACGGTTTTTCTGGACGATTCGGCCGGGTAGGAAATCGGATCGGGCGGAGCGCGGGTCGGTGCCGGCCGGCCCCCTCACCCTAGCCCTCTCTCACAGCCAAGACCCTTAAATAAAGAGGTAGGGGCGGTTCGCGAACCGCCCCTACTCGTGGGTTTTCGGGTTCAGCGGCCGCTAGATTCCCGCCTTCGCGGGAATGACGGAGGGGTTACGCAAAGGCCGCCAGCGGGGAGAGGGAACCGATACGGCGGACGCGCCGGAGACTCAGTTGAATCCCGCGGCGCGGTACCACGCCAGTGTGTCGCGCAGCGTCTCGTCCAGCGGTCGCACCTGAAATCCCAGCTCCCGCCGGGCCTTGTTCGCATCGAAGTACAGGTAGCGCGTCCCCGTGGTGGCTTCATCGCGGGCAACCGGCGGCGCGCGGCCGACAAGGTCAGCCAGCGGCTCGACCGTGGCCCCAAGTCCCGCGAGCGTCCAGCGCGGCAGGGTCACAATCGGCCCCGTGTTGCCGGCGATGCGGCCTACCCGCTCGGCGAGCTGTCGATAGGTGAGGTTGTGCCCGGTGAGCAGATAGCGTTCACCCAGCCGCGCGGTGGCAGCCATGGCCACCAGGCCGCGCCCCACGTCCCGCGTGTCGACCATATTGTTGCCACCGGGCGGCACGCCGCGCACCCAGCCGCGCAGCAGCGGCCGCAGCATGCGCCAAGCGTGACCGCTGCGGTCCCAGGGGCCCAGCACCGTGCCCGGGTTGGCCACGACGGCAGGGAGACCCCGGGACGCGGCGTGGAGCACCAGCCGTTCTCCCGCTTGCTTGGACACGGCATACATCAGCTCGCGTTGGCCCACGTCAAACGGCGTGGTCTCGTCCATCGGCGTCTCGGGACGGTCCGCGAGCCCCAGCACAGTGATCGAGCTGACGTGGACGAATCGCGCAGGCCGGTGCGCCGCCAACCAGTCGAGCAGCTTCGCCACGCCGTCGACGTTGATCGCCCATTGGAGCCGATGGTCGCGCCGGTGAAATGACTGGTTGGCCGCCAGATGGAATACCCAGTCGAACGTCTCGTCCGGAAACGGCGCGGCGTCCCGCACGTCGCCGGGCGATTGGCGGACGGCAAGGCCATTAAAGGCCGGCGACGCCCAGGGGTCGCCGGGAAGCACCAACGCCGTGACGTCGTGGCCGTCGGCCGCGAGCGCACGGACGAGCGCGCTTCCAATTTGGCCGGAGGCGCCGGTGACGAAGCAGCGCATGCTAGCCCGCGCGCGCGCCGTTCACGGGAACGCGCCGAGGTCTAGGCAGCCTCGTCCGTGATCTCGAAGGAGAGGTCCCCAAGTCCCTGCACCTCAAACCCCAGGCGCAGCGTCACCGCGCCGTCGGGCAATGTGATGCCGCGCACGCCCAGGGTCGACGTTCGGTTGAGCGCCAGGCTGAACGGCGTCTCCGGCGTGACGTCGGCGAACGCGTGCTCGACGCCATCAACCACGAAGTAGCAGTTCGCCACGTCCACCTCAGCGCCGTTGACCGCCACCGGCAGCAAGCGCCGGGCGTATCCCGAACCGAGCGTGTTCATGAAATCGAGCGCGAACCCGTCGCTCGTAGCCCGCAAGCTGCCCTTCACGTAGAGCCGCCGCAGCAGGAACCCCGGTACCTTCAGCGCCATCGATCAAGCTCAACCTGTCGTTGCATGTGAAAGATATCGCGTTCGGCCGCCGTCACGTCCTCGGGCAGCAACCGACTCCCCGGTCGGGCGGCGGCAAAGTACCAAATCCTGGCCAGGCGCTCGACCAGCCGCGTGATCTCGAGGGCGTCCGCGGGATCGGATCCCACCGCGAGGGTTCCGTGATTGGCCAGCATCACGGCCATCCGCGGTCCCAGAGCGTCCACCGCCGCCGCCGCGAGCTCCTCGGTCGACGACGGGGCATATTCGCTGACCGCTACCTGCCCGCCGACGTACACGACTTGCTCGTCGAGGATGGGTGGGATCTCTTCATGGCGCACGGCCAGCACGCTGGCGAAGACCGGGTGCGCGTGGACCACCGCCCGCACGTCCGCGCGCGCCCGATAGACCGCCCCGTGCATCAGGCACTCGACGGACGGGATACGGTCCCCCTCGATGGGATCGCCGTCGAAGGTCACCGTCACGATGTCGTCGATCGTCGTCGCGTCAGACGACATGCGGCTGGGCGTGATGTGCATGGCCTCGGCGCCCTCGGCGCGTGCGCTGACATTGCCCGCCGTGCCCACGACCAATCCTTCGCGGTACATGGCCTGCCTGGCCTCGAGCACGGCAGCTCGCGCTTCCGTGGCGCTCATAACGTCTCTTGCACAAAGGCCTCCAACCGGGCTCGCAGGTCCACCCAGCACGCGTAGTGACCATCGTACGCGTGCCGGCGTGCGGGGTCCGGCTCGTACAGCTGGGCCGCGGGCGCCAACCGCCCCACCACCTCGTCCACGGTGAAGTCCCTGGACGCTGCCGCTCCCCACATCGCGGCGCCAATGGCCGTGACGGGAACGCCAGGGTATGCCGCGACTGTCGCACCGAGCACGTTCGCCAGGATAGGCCCGGCGGCGGGAGCGGCCGCGAACCCGCCGGTCAATCGGACCGGCGCGCCGTCCGCGATCAACGGCGGCAGGCGCTCGCGGTTTCCCCGCACGGCAAAGGCAATGTCCTCCAACACCGCCGTGGCCAGCAGCGCGCGCGACGGCAACCCTTCGGCGAAGGGAATGGGGGAAACAAGGCCGGCGGCGCCCAGACCGGCAGACGCCACATCCATGACACGCGCGCCGGTTGTCGCGAAGACTCCCTGCTCGGCCGCGGATTCCGTCGGACGCGCCAGGTTGGTCAACTCGCCTTCACGGTCTTGATCGAGCCAGGCGTAGCCGCTGGCCACGTCACCCGCGTTGCTCTCCGCCAGGAATCCGCCGCCGATGCGAAGGCCACGCCAGACGGCGGCCTCGGCGTCCCATGTCGGTCGGGGCCGCAAGATCGTCAGACTCCAGCCGGCTGTCACGCAGTCGCCGTCTGGCTGGCCCGCCTGCCGCGAGCCCAACTCAGCCGCATGGGTGTCGGGCACGCCCACGGCAACGGGCAGCCCCTCGGGGAGCCCAAGCTCCCGGGCGCGCCGCGGCGACAGCCGGGCCGCGCCCACGCCATCCGCGACCGGCGGCAGCAGCGGACGGGCCCAGGTGGGAAGCACGGACTCCAGCCAGCATTGCTCCGGAATCGAGCGGGCGCCGGTTTCGGCGGCGCTCACCGAGCCGATCGGATCGGCGCCGGTCAACCGCCGCACCATCCAGCCCTCGAGGGTCGTGAAGGCTCTGGCGCGCGCCGTGACCTCGGGCGCTTCAGCCTCAAGCCACGCCAGCTTGCCCGGCCAGTGGAGCATGGCCGGCGCGCGGCCCGCCTGCCGCATGAGCGCGTCACCGCGGGCGGCGTCGATGGCGGCGCCGTGCAGCGACGCTCGCAGGTCATCGTTGCCCGAGGCGAACAACGCCGCGTCGTCGTCGGCAAGCACGACGAGGGTCTGGCGCATGGCGCACACGCCGAGCGAGCGGACCTCGCCGCATTGCCCGGCCACTTCCGTCACGCACGATGCGACCTCGGACCAGATCCGCTCTACGTCGAGCGAGCGCTCCACGTCGATGATGGCCATGGGCCTGCGCGGACGAGCCCGCCTGGCGACGGCCCGAACCTCACCCGCCGGTCCCAGCGCGACCACCCGCGTCCCGGACGAGCCCACGTCGACGCCGAGATAGGCAGCTTCAGACGTCATTGATTCCCGTCTGCGAGGACGAGATTGATCGGCCGCTCACCGGCCAGAAATCGCAGGTAGTCATCCACGATCATCTCGGAGTGTCGCGTGACGGTGACATCCGTCGCACCACCGATGTGCGGCAGGAGGATCACGTTCGGCGCCGACAGGAGCGGGTGGTCGGGAGGCACCGGGTGCGTCTCGAACACGTCAAACGCGGCGCCCGAAAGTCGCCCGTCCTTGAGGGCCGCGGCGGCGGCCGCGGTATCGACCACGCCCTCACCGGTCGTGGCGACCAGGCGCGCGCCCGCGGGCATCTTGGCCAGCGCAGCGGCATCGATGAGGCCCTGGGTCTCGGGTAACGCCGGACAGTGCACCGCGATCATGGTTGAGGCCGCGAGCAGCTCATCGAGCGACGCGGCGGCGCATCCGAGCGCCTCCATGTCGGCTGCCGTGAGCGCCGGGTCGCTTGCCAGAACCCGGCATCCAAACGGCTGCAGCAGCGCGGCCGTGCGCCGACCAATGGCGCCCAAGCCAATGATGCCCACGGTCTGCGCGCCCAACTCGGTGCCGCGAAAGCCCTCGTAGCCGGCAACGGGGTCGGTCCAGGCGCCCGTCGCGACGAAGGCGGCGGCCTCGATCACCGGGCGCAACAGATTGAGCATGAGCGTCAGCGTAAGCTCGGCAACCGCCTGCGAATTGCGGCCGGGCGTATTCGCGACGACCACGCCGCTGGCCATCGCCGCCTCGAGGTCGACATGGCTGTGGTCGACGCGGCACACCCCCACGAACCGCAACGTCGGCGCATTGGCGAACGTTTCCTCAAGTACGAAGTCCGCCTCTATGAACAGGGCGTCGTAGCCGTGCTCCTCGATTTCGGCCGCCAGATCGAACGGATCGACGAGTTCGTGGGTCTCGGTCCACGGGCGCAGGGTCAGATCCGCCGTGCGCCGCAGGCGATCCGCGGCCGGCGCGGCCAGCTCCACCAGGCTGAGCACCCGGGGGCGATGGCCGGGCGTTTTTTGCACGTTGCTCACAAAGCAGGCACCATCGGGGGCGGGCCGATCTTGGCCAAGGGGGCATTGTGAACCGCATCCTCGACCGCGTGCACGAGCCGGCCGATCTGGGCCAAATGTCCGATGACGAGATGGCAACGCTGGCCGAAGAGATTCGCGCCGAGATCATCGACACGGTCCAGGCCAACGGCGGTCATCTCGCCTCCAATTTGGGCGTCGTCGAGTTGACGCTGGCCCTGCACCGAGTCTTCGAAAGTCCCCGCGACCGGATTATCTGGGATACCAGCAATCAGGCCTACGCGCACAAGCTCGTCACCGGTCGCGCCGACGATTTCAAGACCTTACGCCAACCGGGCGGGCTTTCGGGGTTCGCCGCGCGCGAGGAGAGCCCGCACGACGTGATTGGCGCCGGGCATGCGGGCACGGGCGTATCGGCCGGCGCGGGCGTGGCGCTTGCCAGCCGCGTCCATGGCGACGACTCCTCGGTGGTCACCGTGATTGGCGATGGTGCGTTCACGTCGGGTGTGGTGTTTGAGGCGCTCAACCACGCCGGCGATCTCGGGCTGCCGTTCGTGCTCATTCTGAATGACAACGGGATGTCGATCTCGCCCAACGTCGGCGCACTGGGACGCAACCTGGGCCAGGGCCGGCGCTATGACTGGACGCCGTCGTCCGTGGACAGCCGCTTCACCCCATCCCAGCGCGCAACGGCGCCGACCACCCCCGCGGGCTCGGCACGGGACTTTTTCGCGGCGTTCGGCTTCGCCTATCAGGGTCCCATCGACGGCCATGACTTGCAGGCGCTCGAAACGGCATTGCAGGCGGCCAAGGCGCGGCGCCAGCCGGTGGCCGTGCATGTCTTCACGCAAAAGGGACGAGGCCTTTCCGAGGCCGAGGGCGATCCGGTGACCCTGCATCAGCCGGGCACGGCCCAGGCGGTCGGCGCGACCGCCGCGCCGAGCTACAGCAAGGTCCTGGCACAAACCCTGGTGGAGCTGGCGCGCGATGACCCCCGTATCGTCGCCGTGAGCGCGGCCATGCTGGAGGGCACCGCGCTCGCAGACTTGCAGCAGGCTTTGCCTGGCCGGGTGCACGACGTGGGCATCGCCGAAAGTCACGCCCTGGCGCTGGCCGCCGGCTTGGCCACGCAAGGCCTGCGACCGGTCGTGTGCATCTACTCGACCTTCCTGCAACGCGCGTTTGACCAGATCGTGCATGACATCGCGATTCAGCAGCTGCCCATCGTGCTCGGCGTTGATCGCGCCGGCGTCGTGGGTGACGACGGCCGCACCCATCACGGCGTGCTCGACCTGGCGTATCTGCGCGCCGTCCCGAACCTCGTGGTGGCCGCGCCCAAGGATGAGAACGAGCTGCGGCATCTGCTCGCGACCGCCATCGCGTCCGACCGGCCGTTCGCGATTCGGTATTCGCGCGGCGCCGGTCGCGGCGTTCCGTGCGACGAGCCGTTGCGCCACGTTCCCATCGGCCGCGGTGAGCTACTCCGCGCCGGGCGTGATGTCGCGCTCTTGCCCATCGGCTGGGCCGTGCACCCGGCGCTGCAGGCTGCGGAGATCCTCGCCGCCGAGCACAACATCCACGCCTCGGTGGCCAATGCGCGCTTCGTCAAGCCGCTGGACGCGCCGCTGATCGTGCAGGCGGCTGAGCAGACAGGGCGCGTGCTGACGATCGAGGATCACAATCGCATGGGCGGATTCGGCAGCTCAGTGCTCGAGCTGCTGGCGGACCATGGGCCACGCGACGTCCGGGTCACCCGCCTGGGGCTGCCGGATCGCTTCCTGGACCATGGTCCTGCGGACACCCTGCGCGCGGCGCATGGCTTGAGCGTGGACGGCATCGTGGACGCAGCGCGCGAACTGGTGGACCAACGCGCGAGCGGGGAGACGGCCGCGGCGGGGGAGGTTTCCTCGCTGGAGCACCGCGCCACTCCTCCGTAATCGGATGAAGATCCAAGAGGCCGTCTCGGACATACGCAATAAGAATCTCGTCCTGCCTGAGTTTCAAAGAGAGTACGTGTGGTCCAGAGAACAGGCTAAGCAACTTCTAGTTTCACTAACGCGCAAATATCCAGTGGGCGGCTTGTTGTTCTGGAAAACCCAAAAGCCTCCAGAACTCAAGAACGTGGACACAATCCCCGAGAGACTCGGCACTGTGCAGGTCATATTGGACGGGCAGCAACGCTTGACAACCCTCTACATGTTGCTGACCGGGGAGATTCCTCCTTACTATACAGATCCCGATATAACCAACGAAATACGAGATTTATTCTACAATTTAGACAATGGTGAGTTCCAATACTTTCAGCCGGTCCTAATGAAAGGAGATCCTTGTTGGGTCCGAGTGGTCGACTGCTTCAACGGCAACTCAGTAAACGTATTTCGCGTTGCCCAGGAGACTGTCGGCGAGAGTGAATCCGCGTTCCAGCAGGCCGAACTATATACGTCACACCTGAACAGGTTAAAAGGCATTGAAGATGCCGATCTGCCTGTACAGATCGTACCGACAGAAGCCTCCCTTGACGACGCGATCGATGTCTTCGACCGCCTTAACAGCCAGGGAACGCAGCTGACTGAGGCCGAGCTTGCTCTTACTCATGTGACTGGAAAATGGTCCCACGCCAGAAGGACTCTGAAGGCCAAGATGGATCAACTCAAGCAAGAGAGGTTCAATTTCGACTTGACCTTCATGACACGAGCGCTAGTTTGCACAGTTACGGATCACGCTCTGTTTGAGCACATTCATACTGTGGAGCGACCTCGGCTTGAGGATGGGTGGTCAAAGCTCTCCAGAATACTCGACTACACGGCCAATATCCTCCCCGGCCGTGCCTACATTCACTCGACCCGCGACATGAGTTCAACTAACTCATTGATTCCAATAGTTCGCTTCCTCAGTCTTCACGATTGCAAGTTTCAGTCGGAGTTGTCCCTTCGTCGGGCCTTACACTGGCTATACTTGGCCCTGGTACATCAGAGATACACAAGCCAGACGAATTCGCGCTTGGAGCATGATGTCACGGTCGTCAATAGGGAAGATTCCCCTTGGGACTCCCTGCTAAACCAGATAGTGGACCAGCGTGGGCGCTTGGAAGTGCTGCCGGACGACTTTGAGGGACGCGGCACTAGTCACCCGCTGTATCGAATGAGTTTCGTCCTGGCGAAGAGCACTGGCTCGGTGGACTGGTTCAACGGAATATCGCTGGCGACTCCTATCGGCGATTCCTACGACATCCATAGCCATCACATCTTTCCACAGAGCGCGCTCTACCAGAGCTACTACAGCTCCGATAGCCATCTCGATCGCAAATTGGTAAATGCCGTTGCGAACAGAGCCTTCCTAAGTGGACCAACTAACCTAAGCATAGGAAACCGAGTTCCAGAAGACTATTTGCCGGAAGTCATGGAAAGGTTTCCAGGGGCACTGGAGAGCCAGTTTATACCGATGGACTGCCAACTCTGGAGGCTGGATCGGTACCGGGACTTTCTTCGCACACGGAGGGAAATGCTGGCCAGCGGACTCAATCGCATGTTCAATAGTCTCACGAGTGACGACGATCCTTCGTACTCGCGTCCGCTCGGTGACCTGATTGGCATGGGAGAAGGGATGGGCCTGGAGTTCAAGAGCACTCTACAGTGGGACGTCGTGGCGGGCCAACGAAACAAGGGCCTCCGAGACGCTGTTCTCAAGACGTTAGTTGCGTTTATGAACACGGAGGGCGGCACGCTGCTGATCGGCGTTGAGGACAGTGGAAAAATATTCGGCCTGGAAACAGATCTGAGCCTAGTGGGAGGATCAGCAGACAGATTCCTCCAGCTGTTGAATTCGCTTGTGGCGGACAGGATAGGAGTCCAATACAGTCCATATGTGCTCGCTAGGATGGATTCCGTGGAAGGGAATCCGGTCTGTGTCGTCGACGCTTCAAAGTCGGCTGAACCGGCATTCATGTCAGGCCAGAGAGGACGAGAATTCTACGTTAGAGTGGGCAACACAACACGGTCGCTGGACGCTGAAGAGACCCTAAGTTATATCGAGCACAACTCTCAATAGGCTGCGTCGAGTGCCAACAACCTCAGCAGGCGAGAAGTAGCCCGACTGAAGCTCTGTGACGATCTAGGCAGCCGACGCCGGGCTTCCAGCAAGGTCGAACTCTTTCGCAGCCTGCTATGGAGAAACGTCCTCCGGGAGCTGCGTCGAGCCCGACGTGATGGCCGTATCCAGTTGGTCGCGTGAGAGACCCTGAGCGCCGCGCAGGTCCGCGCCCGAGAGGTTCGCGCCGCTCAGCTCCGCCTGGTCGAAATGGGCGTTTATGAGCATGGCGCCGTCCAGACGAGCCCCTGAGAGATCCACGCGCTCAAGGTGGGCGCCTGGCAGCTGGGCGCCGCGGAGATCCGTTTCGGCTAGGTTCACCCGATCATCGCCGCGCCGAGTGTGCCGGCGACCCCCGATCGTCGTCATCGCCATCTGCACATCCGCGCGCAAGGCGCCGGGATCATCCGCGCGCTCCGCGTCAAGCTGAGCGTTTTGGCGAACGTAGCGGCTCAGCACGTCCATCACCGGCCAGTAGTCCTGCGGCGACTCCTGCACGATCTTTCCGAGCTCTTCGATACCCCGGATGCGTTCCTCGATGACCGGTTCGCCGCCGTGGGAAACATTCAGTTGGGCGATGGAGCTGCGTACCCGGGTATTCAGCGTCGGGCCTTCACGCGCCTTGATGGCCTCGTAGAGGGATCGCTGGCGGCGCCAGAAGTAGTACAAGCCCCCGCCGAGCAACACAATGCCGATGACCTGGACCAAGCGGCCCGAGCCGTCATCTACTCCCGCCGCCCCCGGGGCCGCCCCCGGGGCCGCCGCCGGGGCGGGTGTGGCCTGATCCGCAGCTTCCGCTTCGGACGTTCGCATGGCCTCGGCGCAGGTGCTGGCGGCCCAGAACATCAACCCGGCAATCACCAGGAACGTCAGCACTATGCCGACGGCGGGTAGCAAGAACCTGAAATTCACCTAACGCCCCATGAGCCGACGATGTCAGCCAGGTTACACCGCGGTGGCGGCCGCGGTCCGAGGAGACTGCTACGATCCCGTGGCGAAGAGGGGCCGGCGGGGCTGGCGCTCCGCGGCGACGGTCCGGCGATGTCAATGGGATCCGACCTCCATGGCTATTGAACGTTTGCGGCGCCGGTTGATGCCCTGGCTGGAAGGGCGCCTCGGCGCATCGCCGGAGGCGCTGGCGACACCCGAGGTGCCGCTCGTGGCCCTGGATGCGCGCCTCGAACTCGCGCCCCCGGTATTCGCCGTGGCGCTGGGAGGACGCGGCGTGGTGACGGTCCGACCGGATTGGGCGCCGGCGTTGGAGGCGGCCCTCCATGGGCTGACCTACGACCTGCTCTTCTCGATCTACGGCGCCTATGAGATCAGCCGGGCCACGATCCCCCACGGATTCACCGGCTGGGGGCCCTACTTTTGCCTGGCGGCCGACGAGCAAAGCTTTTGCACGGCGGACGACCCGCGCCCGGTCTATCTCAGCGGCGAGGAGATTCGCTCGATCGCCGATCCCAAGATCTACTGGCACTGCTTCGTGGACGAAGCGATTGGTGGCTTCGGCATCTTCGAGGGCGGCGAGCTCGTGTCGCTGGCGGCGGTCCGCGTCGAAAGCGACGAGCTGCTCGAGATCGGCATTGACTCCGCGCCGGATCAGCAGCTGCGCGGCATGGGTAAATCCGTGGCGGCGGCGGCAGGGCGCTGGATTCTGGAGCAGGGCAAACTGGTGTGGTGGACGACCTCGACCTGGAACGTCCCCTCGTCGCGCCTCTCCCGCGCGCTCGGGTTGGTGCACATCTGGAGCGAGCTGATCGCGGTGCCCGGGCCGTTCCGCATGCCGCCGCAGCCGCTGGGCGCGCCGGCGCCCGGCGCCGAAATGCGCCAGTACTATCCAGAGTGGGCCATGAACCACGACATCAAGCCGCGTGACGACTAGCCGGAAGCCAGCGTCGGCCCGGGATCGCGAGCGGCTGCTGGTGCGATGTCGGCGCGTGCTAGGCTCCCCAGCCCTCGGGACGCGCGCGGAGACATTGCCAAAATGACGACCTCGGATCGACCGCTGCGCGTGGCGATTGTCGGTTGCCACCGCATGCTTGATCGTGTCGCCCAGAGCCACAACTGGGCCACCGCGTTCGCCGCCGTGTCCGAGACGGAGATCGCGGGCGTCTTCGACTACGGGGCCGAGACGCGCCAAGCGTTCAAGGCGGTCTGGGGCGACCACATTCCCGACTTTGACGACTATCCGCGCATGCTGGAAACGATCAAGCCCGACATCGTGTGCATCGCCACGCGGCAAACCATGCATGCGGATCAGTGCGAGCAAGCCGTGGCGGCCGGGGTGCGGGGCATCTTCTTCGAGAAGCCGTTCGCTACGACGATGGACGAAGTCGACCGCATCGTCAACGCCTGCCAGGGCGCCGGCGTGGGCGTCGTCTATGGACTCGACCGCGCCTGGTGGCCGCCGTACGTGCACCTCGCCAAGCTGCTGGCCGACGGACTCATCGGCGACGTTCAGGCGGTGTTCGGCTTCGGTCTGGCGCAGCTGCTCAACCACGGCTGCCACTGGCTCGACGTGATGCTCACACTGGCCGGCCACCCTGAGCCGGAGTGGGCGGCCGGCTACGTCAACGATGTTTCCGGGCTACCAGCGGACGCTCGGGACCGGCTCGATCCGCCGGGCCGCGGGATGTTCGGCTGGGGCGACGGCAAATTCGCGCACGTGATGCGCGACGGCGCGCCCAGCCATGCCTACGAAGTCCTGGGGACGGCAGGCCGCCTGCTCGTGACCAATGACGCCAGCGACACCCTGGTGTGGCGTGTGCGCGAGGGCTTTGGCTACCTGGGCCGCGAGGGTCTTTCGCCCGAGCCGCTGGATCTCCCCGACCGAGGCGGGCTGGGCGACGCCGGCCAAGATGCGGTCCGCGATCTCGTGGCCGCGGTGCGAGAGGGCCGGCCATCGATCTGCGGACTTGATCGGGCGCGCCTGGTGACGGAGCTCGGCTTGGCCTTCCATGAATCGCATCTTCAGGGAGGCGCGCGCGTTTCGCTGCCGCTCCGGGAGCGCAACGTGCGCGTACCGTCCTACGAGTGGGGCAACGAGGCGCCCGCCGCCGAGTAGCGCGGAACGCCTTAGACCAGGTCCCAGCGGCTGGGATTCATTCCCGCCGACTCCGACTTCATCCCCGTCGGCTTGTTGCCGCCCTCGGGAATCCAATGGCGGGTGTTTCGATCGGCAAACAGCGGCCGCACATGGTCAGGCAGGGCCGCCACGGCGTCGGCGTCCCACGGCGGCACCTCGCCCTGTGGCCCGGCCCAGGCCGGACGATAGGCGATGGCGAGCATCTCCCGCGGTCGATCACCGGTGTTGGGGAAGTTGCCGTGGAACACGCGGTGGTTGATCAGCACGGCCGATCCCGCCTTGGCCGGCACCATGACCTCCTCCGGATGCGACTCGAAGCGCAGATAGGGATTCGCGTCGGCGTGGAAGGACAGATGGGACCGTGGCACGACGCGAAACGGCGACACCGCCGGCGTCAGGTCGTCGAGGTAGTACAGCACGCGGACCATGAACGGCGTGCTGCCGCCCTGACCAAAGATCTTGGACCCGTAGGGCTGGCCGTCGGTGTGCAGACTGATGCCGGGATGGCCGGGCTCGGAGCGCGCGTAGGCGGCGGACATCACGATGAGGTCCGGTCCGCAGAGGGCGCGGAGAAACTCGAGCGTGGGCGGATTGGCGATGAGATCGTTGATCAGCCCGCCGGCGAACTCGACGCCCGGGCGAACCTGCTGGCTCTTACTGTAGTCGGTAGGGATGGTCTCCCAGGTCGCCGTGACGGCCTTGAGCTCGGCCACCTGCTCGGGCGTGAGCAAGTCGGGCAGGACCAGATAGCCCTCCACCTCGAGCTGCCGGATGCGCTGCCCAAGCGTCAACGCCGCCCAATCACGATCATCGATCCGTCGTGTCGCCGCCTCAACGGCCATCGCCGCCTCCGTCACTAGATCGTCTTGCACCATCCGACCTTCCCGCATGGGCTGCGTCACGGTCAACCGAGGCGCTGCCCCGGCAGATGCTCGGGCGGTTAACCGGAGCGATGTGCCGGTAGGGGTACCGTCGACGCCACAGTGCAGAACTAGCTCCAGCATCGAAGACAGATCTCGCCTGTGTGTCAGGGATACTCTGGTACTGTTCGGGAGTTGGGGCACCCAATCTGTCACTGGCATGAATCCTATAGGATCTGAAAAGGGTGCCGACAGACGCTTCAATACGGCTTGTCCGCAATGCCACGACGACGGCCTCACATGCGACCGATGCGGCTGCGTCGAAGATGCCCGGCGGCAATGGCTGCCACCACCGCCCGATACGCGGCGCACGCCGTCCGCCGTTACTGCGGGCACGCCGGACGCCAGCGGTCCCGCCACGTCCCTTTCGCGCGGGACGATACCGCCCGCCCAGGTGACGTCACCTGGGCTCGGAAACCCTCCATCCGAGCGCGGGAGGATGCCGCGCGTTTATTGGCCTCAACGATACCGGCCAGCAGCCCCGCCAGCTGCGCGCGGGAGAATGCCGCCGCCCGACGGCGACTATGGACACCCTGCGACCATCGAGGAGTACGACTGGCGCGACGATGGCGTGCGAACTTGGTGGTAGGTCTGGTCTCTTAGGTTCTCTGACGCTGGATCTCAGGCGCAGCTTGTCGAACCTGAGCCAGCGTCACAATTGACAATAGGCCACGCTTGATGGTCAAGGCTATATTGGTACTCTGCGAGCATTGGTCCGACCAGTTTGGCATAAACTCGAATGATGAATTGGGCCGGTAAACTCTGGACGCGCAGGGCTACAACATCATCCGCACGTCCTATTGTGCGCTGGTCGCAGTCGCCGCGACCCTGCGGCTGCTGCTAGAGCTACCGTAGGCTTACCCAACGGCATCGACCTCAACGTCGGTGCCGTTGGTTTCGTGGCATCTCACACCCACCATCAAGCGTTTCTGACTGTGATAGTCTTGAACGGCAGAGAGTATGAGCGGATACGACATTCAATGGCTACCACGTATAACTGGCACGGCGCTTCAGGCCGAAGGTATGAGTACTATGCACATCCCATCGGAACAACATCGTTTAACGACGTGCCTGGGAACTACATTTTCGCTAAACATTCCGACTCCGGCAGTGCTAGCGCACTATACATTGGACAGACAACCAGTCTAAGAGATCGTATAACTGCATCACACGAGAAATGGCCGTGTGCAACACGTAACGGCGTGACGCATATCCATCAACATGTCAACAGCAACGCAACGAATAGATTGAGTGAAGAACAGGATCTTATACAGGCCGTCTCTCCTCCGTGTAACGACTAACAATCTCCCCTAACTGCCGAGCGACGGATATAGGGATGTGCGTCGCAGATCGGAACACGCCAGATGCGAGTTTCGCTTCCACGACAAACTCATCGCCACGATCCAACCTCACATTGTATTCTTCAGTAACAACCTCACCTCCACCAAGAACAACTTTATGGCTTACGACTATTCCTGTAGAATTCAATTGCTCAGAAACCAACTCTCCCATTCCAACCTCCTCCTCAACAACTACCAAAACAGTACATGACAGATAGCAGCGCACCAGACGTTCTAGCAATTCTAGGCGGAACTGCCGCTGCATTAACCATCATCATTACATTTATCAAACTCCTCCTCGCATTTACTACCAAACAGCGTCGTCGCAAGATAAGGCGGTTATAGTATTGGATAAAATGTCGCATACTACGGCAGTGTACCTATCGTGTTCTATTTGCCATACTTACTGATCCAGGATCATCCCGTATAATAAGCTGTGTAATTTGCAAGAAGTCAGAAACTATAGAACGCTAGGCGACTATCCATTATCTCTCCAGCGGATGTGCGAAATAGTCAGATGGCTACTTTTGTATATAATTCCCCTTTATTACTATAAGCCTCGGCGAGCCGTTTGAGGGTTTTGCGTATAAACTCATTGCCGCCATCATCAGACCCTGACGGGGAACGGCCGTGAGCGCAACGCAGCATCCCGTGTACACCATCGGGCACTCCAACCACTCGCTGGAGGCGTTCTTGGAGTTGCTGCGGACGCATGGCGTGGATGAGGTGGCCGACGTTCGGTCATCGCCGTACAGCCGCCACACGCCGCACTTCAGCCATCGGGTCCTGTCCGGGGCGCTGGAGAGCGTGGGAATCGGCTATGTGTTCTTGGGCGGGGAGCTTGGCGGCCGGCCAACGGACCGCTCCTGCTATGACACCGACGGGCGAGTCAAGTATGACCGGCTGGCGGAAACCGACGTGTTCGATGACGGCATTCGGCAGATCATTCACGAAGCCGATGAGCACTGCATCGCCCTCGTGTGTTCCGAGAAAGAACCGCTGGAGTGCCACCGCACGCTGCTGGTCGCGCGTGAGCTCGCAAGGCGCGGCGTACCCGTTGCACACATCCACGCCGACGGCCGTCTTGAGAACCACGATGCCGCCATGGACCGTCTGGTAAGCCTGCACAAGCTGTCTCAGACAGAGCAGATGGACATGTTCGCCATGGCGGGTCCGGGCAACGGTGGTCAGCCTCGCTCCCGCGATGAGCTCGTTGCCGATGCGCTGGCCCGTCAGGCGGCCAAGGTGGCGTATGTCGGCGCGAGACCGCTCGCAGGCATCGACGATTGGGAGAATGCGTTTTGAAGCTCTACACCATCGGCTTCACGAAGCAATCCGCCGCCGACTTCTTCGAGTTGCTGCGGACGTCGGGCGCCAAGCGGCTCGTGGACGTGCGGCTAAACAACGTTTCGCAGTTGGCGGGCTTTGCCAAGCGCGATGACCTTGCGTTTTTTCTGCGCGAGATCTGTCGGATGGAGTATGTCCATTTGCCCAATCTGGCGCCCACCAAGGCAATGCTGGACGCATACCGCAAGGAACACCGTGATTGGGAAACCTACGAGAGCCAATTCCTCGCGCTGATGGATGAGCGGCGCATCGAAAACGTAGCTAGCGTCAAGAGTTCGCTCCCTGACGGATGTCTGCTATGCAGCGAGAACACAGCAGAGCACTGCCACCGCCGGCTGGTGGCGGAGTATCTCCAGCGGCATTGGGGCGACGTCGAAGTCGTCCACCTCTAGGCTCTCTGGCGGGGCAGGAACCGACACCGGACGACCCGGGCTAGGCCAGCGCCAGGCGGTGATTGGAGAGGCGCTCCAAGCCGTCGGCGGTGACGAGGTAGTTGTGCTCGAGCCGCACGCCGTGAAACGGCATGCCGTAGGCGCCCGGCTCGAGGGCGATCACCATGCCCTCGCACACCTCGCCTTCAACGCCCGGCACGAAGTCCGGCGCCTCGGGATGCTCCAGCCCCAGCGAATGTCCGGCGTGGCCCGGAAGACTCCAAGCCGGGTTGGCGCGGCGCAGCACCGCGTCTTGCACGGCGTAGATGTCCTGCGCGCGAACGCCCGGTCGAATCATCGCCTCGGACGCCGTCAACGCCTCGTGGACCGCATCGAACGCGTCCTGCTGCTCCGGCGTGGGGCGCCCGCCGAGGGTGATCGTATTCGTGAGGTCGCAGCGATAGCCGTTCACGTAGGGGAACAAGTCCATGACCACGTTGTCGCCGGCCTCCATGCGACGCGGACCGGGGTCGCCGCGGCGAGGCACGACCCGCGGACCCGAGATGAACTCGCACATCATGACGAAGGGTCCCTCCGCCACTTCCAGGCCCGCGGCCAGGATGGCGGCATAGCCGTCGATCTCACGCATGCCGGGAGCCAGACATTCCCACGAGGCCGCGTGCATCGCCTCGCCGACCCGTATGGCTGCGCGAATCAACTCCAGCTCGTCGGAGTCCTTGACCTGGCGCATGCGGCCCAGGTGCGGCTCGATGTCCCGCACATCCCCCGCCGCCGCGGCAACCGCGGCTGGCAGCGCGGCGCGCTCGACCCCGATAACCTCGCTCCCGAGATTCCCTAGCAGGTCGACCGCGGCCCTGGACGTGCAGTGGGCGCGGGTCACATCGGGCTCCGCCACGCGCCAGGGGCCGTGAATGACGTCGTCAACGGCCGGATCGCCGTCGAGCTTGGCAAAGCCGTCCAGCACCAGCGTCGTCGGGCCGCCGCGCTGGATGATGAGGTATTGCGGCGCTCGATGGTTGATGTCGTTCGGCGACGCCATGTAGTTGGACAGGTAGAACACGTGCTCGGGCCGAGTCACGACGAGCACGTCAACGTCGGCATCGACGGCTTCGAGCAGGCGGCGCGCGCGTGCGCGGCATCCCTCAGCATTGAGCATGGCGTTCCTCAATCCCCGACCGGCGCTGTCGCGGCAGTCTCCCGCACCGCCGCGGCACGGTCGAGCCTCAGGCGATCGGACGGCCGAGCGCGTGCCGCAGTGCGTGCTCAAGCATCGGAAAGTGAAAGTGGTAGCCGGAAGCGATCAGGCCGGCGGGCTCAACCCGCTGGCTGGACAGCAGCATCTCGCGCGCCAGCTCACCCATCAGGGCGCGCAAGAGCGGCGACACCATTGGCAGCAGGGCCGGGCGGCCCAGGACGCGACCCAAGGTGCGAGCGAACTCGCGATTGGTGCATAGCTCCGGCGCCGCCACGTTGATGGGTCCCCGCAGGTCGTCGCGCGCCAGCACGTGCCGGACCACTCCCACCACGTCGGCCAGCGCCACCCACGGCCACCACTGGCGGCCACTGCCGAGCGGTCCGCCCAGTCCCAGCTTGAAGGCCGGCAGCTGACGGGTAAGGAACGCGGAGCGGCCCGCAACCACGGGCGCGCCGCGAAGGTGCGCCACACGGATCCCGCCGTCGGCGGCGGGCTGCGCAGCGGCCTCCCAGTCGGTCGCGACCTTGGCCAGGAAGCCCGCCCCCGGCGGGCTGTCCTCACGCAGGATTTCTTCGCCGCGGTCCCCGTAGTACCCCACCGCGGAATACGAGACGAGGACGCGGGGAGGACTCTGCAATCTGGCCAGCGTTTGCGCAAGCAGCGCCGTGCCCTCGATCCGGCTGGTGTAGATGCGGCGCTTCTTGGCGGACGTCCAGCGCCACGCCGTTAGCGGCTCACCGGCCAGATGCACCACGGCGTCAATGCCTTCGAGGCCGCCGGCGTCGATCGTGCTGGCGACGGGGTCCCAGGCGATCTGACCGGAACCCGCGCGCCGGGGCGGCCGGACCAGGTGGAGCACCTCGTGGGCCTCGGCTTGGAGCGCGGCGGTCACCGCGCCGCCAATGAGTCCGCTGCCGCCGGTGAGCGCTACGCGCACGATGCCCCTCCAATCGCCGCTCTCACAGTGTCAGCTGGATGCACACAACCGGCAAGAGGCGGGGCGGGCCGCTGCGGGAACGCTCTGTGGGCGGTTCGCGAACCGGCCCTATACGGGCAGGTCCGCGAGAGCGAATCAGAGCAACCGCTAGCCTGTAGCGCTCTCGTAGACGTGGCGCGGCGGGCGCCGCAGATCCCAGACCAGGCCGGTCCAGCTCAGCACCGTGAGCAGCCAGTGGGTCACGTCGATTTCGTACCAATAGAACCCGTTTCGCTCGGCCCCCGGATAGCGGTGGTGGTTGTTGTGCCAACCCTCGCCCATGGTGACCAGCGCCAGCCAGAAGTTGTTCCGGCTCGTGTCCTTGGTGGCGAAGCGACGGTTGCCCCACATATGCGCGCCGGAGTTGATCAGATAGGTCGTGTGCCACAGCATCACCGTGCTGATGATGAAGCCCCAGACCAGCACCTGCGGCCAGGTGACGCCCGTATGCGGGAATGACCGTTCCAGCCAGAATCCGAGGCCGACAACGCCGCCCGCGAACCCCAGCATGCCGAGGCGGTATTGCGACTCAAAGAACCGCAACTCCGGAAAGCGAGCCAGGTCCTTGACCTCATCCCAGCGCGTATCGTCGCGGCTCACGCGGATCAGCCACCCGACATGCGCCCACCAGAAGCCGCCATGCAGGGGCGAGTGGACATCCTGCTCGCCGTCCGAGTGCCGGTGGTGGAATCGGTGATGTCCGGCCCACCACAGCGGGCCTTTCTGCATGGCCGTCGTGCCGAGAAACGCAATCACCGCCTGAAACACACGCGACGTCCGATAGCTGCGATGCGAGAAGTAGCGGTGGTAGAAGCCCGTGATGAAAAACACGCGCATCCAATAGAGCCCAAGACACACCACCACTGCCGGCCAACTCACGCCCGTCCAAATCGCCGTGAGCGCCAGGGCGTGCACGGTCGCAAAGGGGAGATTGCGAGTGACGACCGACCAGCGTGACGAGGCTTCCGCCTCGGGAACGTCCCGCCGGATGGCAGGCGTGACTTCAGACGTCACGATCGACCTCGGGCACTGGTAGCCACGGCGACCTTCGGGATGCAGCGCGTTTGAACGCGACCTTCACTACAGAGGGTGGGAGATTTGCCCGCCGCATTCAAACGAATGTTTCCTCGACGTTGCAGCATCTCGCACGCGCTCGAGCAGCACCTGTACATCGCGGACGTGCCCGGTTGCGAAAGCCGCCGAGCACGCCGCCAGATAGAAATCCCACATGCGTACAAAGGGCTCGTCGAATCCCAACCGTCGCACGTCGTCGATGCGACTCCAGAAGCGGGATCGCCACGCATCCAGCGTGCGCACGTAGTGAGGGTCGATCTCGTCCACCTGCCGGACGGCGAGGGCGCGGCGCGGCGTCTGGGCCGCCTCGGCGATCTCGCCCATGGCCGGCAGCAATCCGCCCGGGAAGATGTAACGGCTGATCCATCCCGCGCCGCGATAGGGCACGTGGATGTCGGCGTCGGGAATTGCGATGGTCTGCAACAGCATTCGCCCGCCCGGCCGCAGGACGCGCTCGCACACCTGGAAGAACTGGCGCCAGTAAGCCCGCCCCACGGCCTCGAACATTTCTATGGACACAACCCGGTCGAAACTTCCCTTGATGTCGCGATAGTCGCAGTACCGGATGTCCACGCGGTCGCCCAGGCCCGCCTGCGTCGCGAGTCGCCGCGACAGCTCGAGTTGCTCGCGCGAGATCGTGACACCGGTGACGCGGCACCCGGTAGTGCGGGCAGCGTGCAGGGCAAAGCCGCCCCATCCGCTGCCGATCTCCAGCACGCGGTGCTCGGGACCGAGGCCAAGCTTGTCGCAGATGTCTTGCAGCTTGGTCCGCTGCGCCTCGGCGAGGTCGTCGCACCCTTCGGGCCAGCGCGCGCACGAATACGTCAGTGACTTGTCGAGGAAAAGCCGGAAAAACTCATTGCCGAGGTCGTAGTGGGCCTGGATATTGCGCTCGCTGCCGGTCTTGGTGTTGACCCGCAGCCGGTGACGCCAGCCGTTCAGCAGGCGCGCGACGAGACTGGCGTGCGAGTCCAGGCGCAGCCGCGAGCCGTTGCGCAGCACCTCCTGCAGCAGGGCCGTGAGGTTGTCGCTGGACCACTCGCCGGCCATGTACGCCTCGCCCACGCCGGTCGTCCCGCCCAGCAGCGCGCGCGTGAAGAAGCGCGGGTGGTGGACGCGCACAATCACCCGGCGGGGAGCGTCCCTTGGACCGAAGTCGCGCCGCGAGCCGTCGGGGAACTCGACCCGCAGCGCGCTGCCGCACCACCGGCGCAGGCGGCGGAGGATGAACGCACCGGATGCGGCGTGGGCGGGGTTGGTCATCTGGAGCGGTGAGGCTCAGCCGTCGCAAGCTCAGCAGGAATTGTGCCACGGCACGCACGGCGATTGCAGTCTCGACACGCCTCTCGTGGCCGCCGTGTGACCCCGGTGACGAACGCGACATCGCGTTCACCGCAAGAGCCGTACAATTGAGATGCACCGCGCCACGTTCGGCCGCCCTGCCATGACCTCAGCCTGGATCAGTCGCACGCTCGCCGCCTTGCGGAGCGCCGGCGGCCGCGTCACCGATCAGCGGCGTCTGATTCTCGCGGAGATCGATGCCGCGCCGGCCGGCATGTCGGCGGAAGAGTTGGTCGCCGCCGTGCGGCGAGCCGATGGCAACGCGTCCCGGAGCACCGTCTATCGAACGCTGGATCTGCTGCGCGACATTGACGCGGTAGAAACCGTGCATCCCTCACCCGAGCAGCACCGCTACTTGGCGCGCCGGACGCCCGATCAGCACCACGTGGTGTGCGAACAATGCAGCTCGGTCGCCCTCATCGACCGCTGCACATTCGACTCCACCACCACCGAGATCGAGCGGCGGACAGGGTTCGCAATAACCCGGCACGTGCTCGAGGTCTTTGGCCTTTGCGGGGCGTGCCACAGCAGCGCGACCTAGCAACCGGTAGGAATCGCCGGCGTCCCAGACGCACCACGGGCCAGAGCGGGGAGTCTTCCTGGCCGGTGTGTCACCATCGAGGAATCCACCAGCGACAGCGGCGTGCGCGCCGTCCCATGGAGCCAGCCTGATGCCCAAGCCCTATGCCAACCTGGCGATCCGTCTCCAGACCGCCTTTGACCTGGACTACCCACCGGTGGCGGTCGCTCGGGTCGACGCCCCGCCGTCGGCGACCGCGGTGTGGACCGACGCCGTGCCGTCGGCGTGCACGTTTTGGCGCCGGGCCGAGCAGCAAGTGTTCTTTGCCGACGAGGCGGCCCACATGGGCTGTCCCATCGGGGCGATGGTGATGGGGTTCGAGCTCCCCGCACTCAAGCAAGAAGAGCTGATGGGCCTGGTCGGCGATATGTGCGCCGTGGCCTATATTCGCGAGGAAGAGGTCGCGCACATCCCCCATTTCGATGCGGGCCCACGCGGCGCGGTATACGGCCCGCTGGCCGAGTTCCCTCTCGATCCCGACAGCGTCATCCTGTGGCTGACACCCAAACAGACGATGTATCTCGAGGAGAGTCTCGGGGGAACCCTCTGGACCGGTTCGGGAGATTCGGTGTTTGGTCGGCCGGCATGTGGCGTGCTGCCCGCGGCAGCCGCGCGCGGCGCAGCGTCGGTCTCGCTCGGCTGCATCGGCATGCGAACGTTCACCGAGATTCCCGACGCCTACGTGCTCACCGCCATCCCCGGCGCCGCCCTGGACACGCTGGCCGACCGTCTGGACGCCACGCTGGCGGTTAACGCGACGATGGAGGCCCAGTACGTGACGATGAAGGCGGCCGTCTAGCCGGGCGGCCCGCGAGACGCCCGTCGGAGAGGATCAGCCTTATGACCGCCACCGCGCCAGCTGAGACCGCACAGCCCGCGTTTGACGATCGCGGGCTCGTGCCGGCCATTTGCCAGGACGCCGCCACCGGTGAGGTCCTGATGCTCGCCTACATGAACCGCGAGTCGCTTGCCCGCACGCGCGAGTCGGGCGAGGCCTGGTTCTGGAGCCGCAGCCGTCAGGAGCTGTGGCACAAGGGCGCCACGTCGGGCAACGTGCTGACCGTGGCGTCGATCCAGGTCGACTGCGACGGAGACGCCCTGGTCGTGAAGGTCCATCCGGCCGGCCCCGCCTGCCACACGGGCGAGCGGACGTGCTTCTACCGGCGCCTGGGCTGAGAGCGGCCGGACCGGCGTCGCGCGCTAGACCAGCACTTGCCGAGGATTGAGCGCGGCCCCGCCGACGCGATATTCCAGGTGCAGGTGGGGACCGGTGGTCCACCCCGTGAGGCCGACGAACCCAATCGTCTGACCGCGGCTCACGAACTGCCCCGGCGCAACCGGCGGCGGCCACGTGAGATCGTCCAGATGCGCATAGAGGGTCTCTTCGGTCTCGCTGTGCGCGACGATCACGATCATCCCGTATGACGCCCGCCGGTCGCCCGGCACGACCAGCCCGGCCGCCAGCACCACGCCGTCGTTCGCCGCCACGATTGGGGTGCCCGACGAGGCGGCAATGTCCATGCCAAAGTGCGGACACTGCCCGAACGTGCACCCGCCGTACTCGGTGGTGATGAGGCCCAGCAGCGGCCAGATATATGGCCCGCTGGTGACCGCGCCTTCCTGCGCGCCGATTTGCTGCGCGAGCTTCTGTGCCTGCTCCAACGCCTCGGCGGCGCGCCGCCGACGCTCCAGCTCAACGAGCTCGCGCTCGCGAATGTCGCGCAGGAGCGTGACGCGATAGGCGATGGCGGCTGCCTCGGCCTCGAAGGCGTTTACGTCTTCCTCGCGCTCCGCCTGCTCCTGCTGCACGCTGAAGATGAGGTCGCGCTGCTCCTCGGCCCGGCGCGCAAGCTCGGCCTCGATTGCCTCGGCCTCGGCCTGGAGCTCCTCCTGCCGGTCCAAGCGCGCCGTCAGGTCGGCCGTGCGCAGCTGCACCTCGTGTCGCCGTGACCGGAGCTGGTCGATGTCGGCGACGCCGCGCGCCAGCAATCGCTCGAGCGCCGCCGCGCGGTCGAGCGCGCTCGCAAATGAGTCGGCGGCTAGGACCGTCTCCAGCATCGTCGTGCGGCCCGCCTTGTAGAGGGACCGCATCTTGCGCTCCAGCACGGACGTCTCGTTGGCCACCGCGACGTTGAGCTGCCCGATCGACTGGTTGATGTCGAAGACCTCGAGCTCCACGGTCTCGAGCTCCCGCTTAACTCGGATCAGCCGCTCGGCGGCGAGATAGCGGTCGCGGTCAATCACGGCGAGTTGCTGCTGCAGCGTCCCCTCCCGCGCGGCGGCGGCCGCCACGAGCGCCTCGGCGGCGCGCCGCTCATCATCCACGCGCTCGATTTCCTGCTCAGTGGCCGTAATTTCTTCCTCGGTCACCGAGCGCACCAGCAGCGGCGTCGCGGCCACCGCCGCCGCGCCGATGAGCGTCCCGCCCATCAGGGCACGCCGGCTGATGGGCTGGCCGGGCCGCCACAGGTGCGAGTGCGTCACCGCCGCTGGTTCAGGCATTGCGCTCCAGGATCGTCGGACGGCACGGAAGCCGGTCCAACCGGCCCATTGTCAACGATCGCCCACTTCCTATTGAGATGATATGTCATATATGAGGCTCCCATTGGCAAGCCGGCGGCCAGCCTGCGATCATCGGCGCACCGCTGGGATGCCGAGCATGCGGCCGGATCACGGCGTACAAGGAGGTCCGCACCTCGGCCATGATGCTGCAACCGCATGCCGGCCACCTTCGTTATTCTCGCGCGGGCGGGAAGCCAGAACCGGGAGTCGCACCATGATCACGATGCTCCAGCCGCGGGCCTTGCTGGCCGAGCTCGTCGGCACAATGAGCCTGGTATTCGTCGCCACGATGACGGCCGCCATGGCGCAAGCCGGCTTCGGCGGCGTTGCCGCCGGCGATCTGGTTATCCCGGCCATCGGTCATGCCCTGATCTTGGCCGCGCTGGTCTACGCCCTCGGCCACGTATCCGGCTGCCACATCAACCCCGCCGTGACGCTCAGCCTGGCGGCCATCGGCAAGTTCCCCCTGCGGCAAGTCCCCCCATACGTCGTCGCGCAGATCGCCGGCGGCCTGGTGGGCGCGCTGCTGCACGCCTGGACCTGGCCGACGGGCCCCGGTACGGGCCTGACGCTGCCGGGCGCCGACGTGGGCCTCGGACAGGTCTTCCTGCTCGAGGCCGTGATGACGTTCCTGTTGGTCTCCGTCATCATCGGGGTGGCGGTGAGCGGCAAGGTGCCGGCGGCCGCGGCGGGCGCCGCCATCGGCGCCACGCTGGGAGCTTGCATCCTCGTGGGTGGCGCGATCACCGGCGCCTCACTGAACCCCGCGCGCAGCTTCGGCCCCGCCGTCGTGGCGTGGAACTTCGACTCGCACTGGATCTACTGGCTCGGTCCGATCGTCGGCGGTCTTGCTGCCGGAGTCGTAGCCGCGGTCATCCACAATCTGCGCGGCAGCTCCGACGCCGGCTAGCTAGCCGGCGCGGAGCTGCTGGCCGTAGGCCTTGGCCTGCGCCACGATGTCCACGCCCACGGTTTCGCTGAAAGCGTCGAGCAGGCGGGCCGTGATCGGCCCCACGGCGCCGTCGCCCACGGGGCGGCCGTTGAAGCGCGTGGCCGGCATGATGACGAACGGCGTCGAGGCGAAGAAGGCTTCCTGCGCCACGATGACGTCGTAGGGCTCGAGGTTGGCCTCGCGCACGGGCACGCCGATCTCGCCGGCCAGGTCCAGAATGCTCTGCCGCGTCACGCCGCGCAGGATGTGCCGCGGCTCGGGCGTGAGCAGCACGCCGTCGCGCACGATGAAAAAGTTCGAGCCGGTGCCCTCGGTCAGATAGCCGTCCTCGTCCACCAGCACCGCCCAGGTGTCGGCGCCGTGCTGCTGGGCCTCGTTGAGCGCCAGCCGGTAATGCATTCGAGAGCGGCTCTTGACCTTCGGATCGAGCAGCCTCCCGGGAATCGCATGCTGCCGCGGCACATGCGCGCGCACTCCGGTGTCGAACCAGTCGGCCATCGGCCCGATATAAGGGATCAGCGGCCAGGTATGGATCGCCACCGTCGGGCGTCCGGCCTCCGGCGCCGCATCCGCGTAGAGCGCGAATACCCCCGGCGACACGTTGTGCACGATGGTGAAGTCGACGTCCGGCGGATAGAGCGGCGCGTTGCGGCGCACCAGCTCGTCTGTGGCCTCCTCCAGCCCGTCCAGCGTCAGGCCGCAATCAATGTCGCTGGCAACCATCGACGCGCCCAACCGCTCCAGGTGCGCCCGCAGCTTGAAGGGCCGATGCCCGAACGACCGCGTGGTCTCGAACACCATGTCGCCCCACACGAGCGCGGAGTCGAACACCGACACCCGCGCGTCGGCCTCGGGCACAAACCGCCCGTTCAGGTAGATCGTCCGCCCCTGGCTCATTGGCACGCTTTCTTGTAACGAGTGGGCTCACGCTGTGGTCCATTATGTACGGCGCTCGGCACGAGCGAACGTTTTGCCGCGGCCATCAGTCAGCAGCCGCGCGTGACATAGCCGACGCATGCAGCCGCAGACCCAGGGCCTGCATGACCTTGAGTACGGTGGCGAATTCCGGGTTGCCGTTCGGCGAGAGCGCTTTGTAGAGACTCTCCCGGCCGAGCCCGGCCTCCGCGGCAACTTCCGTCATGCCCCGGGCTCTGGCGATGTCACCCAGGGCGGCTGCGATGAGTGTCGGGTCACCGTCCTCGAATGCCGCTTCGAGGTAGGCGACGATGTCCTCGTCGGTCTCCAGGTGATCCGCTGGATCCCACGGACGCGTCGGTGTCGTTGCCATGCCTCTTTCCTCCTACAGCCCTCGTGCCAGATCCCGCGCCCTGGCGATGTCCCGCTGCTGGCTGCTCTTGTCACCGCCGGCGAGCAAGATCACCAGAGCCGATCCGCGCCGCACGAAGTACACGCGGTAGCCCGGTCCGTAATCGATGCGCAACTCCGAGACGCCCGCGCCAACCGGCCGGACGTCCCCAGGGTTGCCCAACGACAGTCGCCGGATGCGCAAGTCGATGCGCGCCCGAGCCCGCCGGTCCCGCAACCTGCCGAACCATCGCGTGTACACATCGGTCTGGCGAACCTCGATCAGCACCGCCGGAGTGTATCCTCAGGGATACGCATGCGCAAATCTTGCACCACCGCACCTCTCCCGGCGACTTAGGATTGGTCCGCAACCGCAAGGAGACCGCCATGCGTCCGCGAATATCGGTCTGGGCTTATCCCTGGGATCTGGCGGACGAGGGCGTGCCGGCGGCGCTGGACTGGCTGCGGGACGCGGGCTTCGACGCGGTCGAGTTGTGTCCCAACTACCACGCCATATCGACGTTCTCGCCGCGCAACCTGGGGCGCTCGATCTTCTACTCCGAGCAGGGCGGCGTATTCTTTCCGGCCCGCGCGGCGCGGTATGGGCGCATCAGGCCCCAGGTCTTCAGAGAGCCCGACGTCTTGCAGGCCTTCGGGCAGGCCGCCGAGCTCGCGCCGGCGCGCGGCATCCAGCTCAATGCCTGGGTCATCGGCATGTTTCAGCCCTGGATGGCGCGCACCTATCCGGATACGGCGGTGCAGAACGCCTTCGGCGCCCGCAGCTTTGCCCAGACGTGCCCGGCGAGCCCGGACGTGCAGGAGTATCTGGCCGCGCTGGTGGCCGATCTCTGCGACCAGTATCCCGTGCACAGCGCGATGCTTGAGCGCCCGGGTCATCCGGACTTCGCATACGGGTGGGTGCGCGAGCGCATTCTGATCGACTTCGACCCGTGGACCCGCTTTCTGGCGGAGCTGTGCTTCTGCGACAACTGCCTGACCGCGGCGCGGACGCACGGCGTGGACGCCGTCGAGGTGCGCGAGGGCGTCGCTCGGGAGCTGCGCGATCGACTGTCGCGCATGCAAGAGTTCGGCGACCTCGAGACGCTTGTCGCCGCGCGCGGCGAGGCGGACGAGGAGTTTCGCGGCTACCTGGAGGCCCGCGAGCAGACGGCGACGCGCCTGGTGGAAGGCGTGCAGCGCGCACTGCGCGGGACCGGCGCGCGTCTGAGTCTGACCCACGCAGCCGCCGGCTGGGGTCCCACCGGACTGCGGCTGGCCGATCTGCTGGAGCGGATCGACGGGCTGCTGCTGCCGGACCCGACAGACGAGACGGATGAGGCCAAGAGACTGGCGGCGCTGTCACGGTCGGCCCGGCGCGATATCGAGCTGGTGATCAGCCAGTGGGGCAGCGACGCGCTCGATCCGGGCGGTCCCGACTTCGCCGCCCGCCTCGACCGCATCGCGAAGCTGTCCGTCGAACGCGTGGCCGTCTACAACTTCGGGCTGCTCAGGCCCGACACCCTGCGCCAGATTGGCCGGTTGCTGCGCGAGACCCTGGCGTCTTAGTCGCTGCGGGGAACTCTCGCTCGGCAGCTAGGACAGCGCCAGATAGCGGCGGCCTTCTCCGGTGAAGTCGAACAACGGCTCGAACACGAGCAATAGATCGGCCTCACCGATCGCGGCCTGCAGCAGCACCCAGCCTTCGGAGATTCCGCCCGGGTAGAGCAGCGCACTTAGCCCGAGCTCGGGCTCAATCACCCTTTGCACCCTTGGCACATCCCAGCGCACGTTCTCAGCGCCGATCGTCGCGAACCAATCCTCACCGATGAGCGAAGCGTCCTTACCGGCGCCTATGTTTCGAACCCAGACGCGCACCTGCACGTACGCCATCCCCGGGTCGGGATCGGGGAGGAACTCATCGGCCTCGCGCGCCATGGCGAGGGCGTCGTCACCGCGGACGACCTCAAGCACACGAACTTCCCACTGATCGGTCGTGGCCAGCTCACTCAACGGAACCGGCGACTCACGGTCGACGCCCGACTCGGTTGGCTCGGCGAGCGGGGCGTTGGCGAGGGGAACTCCGGCCCCGTCGTCGAGCGCAAGGAAGCGTGCGTCAGCGTCATCAAACGAGCCCAGGGGGGCGTACCGCAGCATGAGCCCAGTCTCATCGCGAGCGGCGACATAGGTGACCCAGCCCTGGCCCACGCCGCCTGGAAACAGATCAAATTCAAGCGGCGGTTCGGGATCAACAACCAACGGCACCTCGTAGAGCTTGTGCGCATCTCCCGTTATCTGAAAACTGAACTTGTCAATGTCCCTGAATTGATCCACAGCGGAAACCGACTGCACGCGAAGCAACACACTGACGTATTCGAAACCCTCGGGCGGTGGATCGTTGAATTGGTTGGCGGCAGCCACCGCGGCGAGGGCATCGTCGCCGCGGACGTGCTCCAGAACGGTAATCGCCCAGATCTCGGTGACGACCGTCGAGCCGACAGCCGCCGGCTGCGCGCGCGACCGACCATCCTCAGTCGTCGCCGGCAGTGCGCCTCTATCAACCGCAACCTGCGCGTTCGGTTCCAGCGCCAGGAACACAGGCGCGTCATCGAAAACGCGGAGCCGGTCGAAGATCAGCATGAGCTGCGATTCGGACTCGCCAACCTCGAAGGCCACCCAACCCTCGACCTCACCGCCGGCCTGCAGCGTGTAGTCAAGCCACGGATCAAGGTCAATCACAGATGCCACGCGATCGGCTCTTCCCCGCGAGCCTGTGATGCGGAAGTCGAACTGGTCGATATCCTCTTCGCCCTCGCCCGCGTACCCCGCGCGAACGAGGACCACCAGATACTCGTTGCCGGCGCTGGGCGGGTTGTTGAACTGATTGGCGGACTCGATCCGCTGCCACGCCTCGTCGCCGCGAATGACCTCAAGGGCTTCGAAGCCCCAGTCGCCGGCCTCCATGACGCCGCCGAACGCATAGGGGTTGCTGCGGCTCGTACCTCCCAGGGCCGGTGTGGGCGTGGGCTCCGGCGTCGGCTGCGGCGTCGGGGTTGGCGTCGGTGCGGGTGTGGGAGTGGGTGCAGGAGTGGCGGTCGGCGTGGGCTGTGGGGTTGGGGTTGGCTCCGGCGTTACCGTTGGCGTGGGCTGAGGCGTGGGGGTGGCGGTCGGCTCAGGCGTCGGTGTGGGCGTGGGCTCGGGGGTAGGTGTTGGCTCAGGCGTGGGCGTCGACGTTGGCTCAGGCGTGGGGGTGGCAGTGAGCGTGGGCGCGGGGGCTGGCGTCGCCGTCGGCGCCGATGCCAGTGCAGCCGTGGGCGCGATGGTTGACGTTGCGGTCGGCTCCGGGGCCGCTGCGGTGTCGTCGGGTTCAACCGCTTGGTCGGCGCCATTGCACGCCCCGACAGCAACGGTGATCGCGACCGCCAGCAGCAGCCTCACCCACCGTTTCATCCAGCGCCCCTCACATCCAGCTCGGAACCGACGTCGATAGCCTACGGTCGCCTCCACCCGCATCGCACTTCGGCCTAGATGAACGCCAGCATGCCGTCCGGCTTGGTTGGACGGCCCCGCCGCCAGGGGCGGTAGGGGTATTTCTCGAAGACCTCCTCGTTGAGCTCGACGCCCAGGCCCGGCGCGACCGGCAGCACGACGTAGCCGTCCTCGAGGCGCAGCGGCTCGTGGAGGATCTCGGCCCGCAGGCCCACGTCGTCGGCGTGATACTCGAGCACGAGGAAGTTGGGGGCCGTGGCGGCGAAATGCACGTTCGACGTCGTCGCCAGCGGTCCAAGCGGGTTGTGCGGCGCCACGCTGACGTAGTGCGCCTCGGCCATGGCCGCGATCTTCTTCATCTCCGTCAGCCCGCCCGTGGCGGCCACGTCGGGCTGGATGATGTCCGCGGCGCCCGTGGCCAGCAGGTCGCGAAACTGAAACTTGGTGAACACGGCCTCGCCGGTGGCGATGGGAATGGGGCTCTTGGCCGTGAGCTTGGCCAGGGCCTCGAAGTTCTCGGGCCGCACCGGCTCTTCGAAGAACATGGGGCGATAGGGCTTGAGGCGCTCGGCCATCTCAAGCGCGCGCACCGGCTCGAAAATCTTGGCGTGGGGATCGACGCCGATGTCGACGTCAGGGCCGACCGCGTCGCGTACGGCCGCCAGGCGCTGCTCGGCACTATCGACCTGCCGGCTCCACGGCCAGGTGTCGGCGGCCTCAGCGAAGGGGCCGATCTTGAGCGCGGTGAAGCCGTAGCGCTCGACCAGACGGCGCGCGTCGTCGGCAAGCTCCGCGGGTGTATCGCCCACGGGCGACTGGTAGACGCGAACGCGGTCCCGCACCTTGCCGCCGAGCAACTCGTAGACCGGCACGCCGAGCGCCCGGCCCTTGATGTCCCAGAGCGCCTGGTCGATGCCGCTGATGGCCGCCGTGATGATCGAACCCGTGGGGAAGCGGCTGCCGGCGTAGAGCTCGTGCCAGACGCGCTCGATGTCGAAGGGGTCCCAGCCTTCGATCCAGGACTGGAAGTAGGCCACCGTTTCGGCGATTGCGCGATCGGGCCCCATCGGAAACGCCTCGCCGATGCCGGTGATGCCCGCGTCGGTATGCACGCGCACGATGAGCCAGTTGCGGGTGCCCGTCCAGATAAAGTCGCACTGCAGCGTCGTAATCTTCATGCGCCGCCTCGGTGAATCCCAGCGGGTGTAGGCTAGCCGCCCGCCGTGGGGCGCGGCTAGGCCCGACCTAATTCAGACGCTGACGAGCACCAGGCCTGCCGCCGCCAGCCCTGCTCCCGCCAACGTGCCGCGGGTGTGGCGCTCGTGCCACAGCACGTATCCCGCGATGATGGTCAACAGGGCGGAGCCCGCGCTCTGCGCCGGGAACACCACCGTGCCGGGCACCTCGCGCAGCGCCAGCAGAATGAGGACGAGCTGGCCCATGTTGACGCCGCCCGTCACCACGCCAAGAGCCAGCGGCTCCCGGAAGAAACCGCGCCCGAAGCCTCGCGCCGACGGCTGGTCGACCGTGGGGCTGAGCGCGGGTTGGATGCGGCGGCGCACGGCGAAGGTCGCGAGCGCCACGGTCGTTGCCGCGGCGAACGTGGTCATGGCGTAGAGCGGCAGATTCTCGATGGGGGCGATTTCGACGAATGCCTTGGCGGCGATGAGACCCGCGCCGGTGACGACCAGCGTGCCGACAACCACCGGCCAATACCACCACACCCGCAGCCGCGCGTCGTCGCTGCGGCCGCCGCGCGTGAGCAGCGGCAGCGCGGCCAGCAGCAGCCCAATGCCCAGCAGCGTCGGCAGGTCCGGTCGTTCGCCGAACCATAAGATCGAGGCCACCGTCGGCACGATGACGGCCATGCGCAGCAGCACGAAGGTGATTCCGACGCCCGTGCGGACCAGCAGCAGATAGATGGCCACGACGGCCAGCGAAAACCGCGCGCCCTGAACGATGCCCAGGAGCACGGTTGCGAGATCCACGCTCGCGGCCCCGGCGACGGCCAGCCAGACGGCGCCGATGACCAGGCCCGTGGCGTAGTTCGTCCCGGTCATGAGGAAGAAGTCGTAGCCGCGGGTCTGCGCCCGGCGCAGGGCGAGCGCGAAGCCCACCACGAATAGAATGTGCGCGACGAGAAAGCCCATGGTCTCCGCGGCATCGTCGGCTGCGGTTCCGTGGGTGGCAAACCCCACACGAGGCGGACGGAGCAACATGCCCAGGTATCTGACCGAGGACGACGTCGATCGCCTTGCCGATATGGACCTCGCGCTCCGAACCGTTGAGGCGTCCTTCGAGCGGCAGGGACGCGGGACGGCGGCGAACGTGGGGCGGCGCCGGGCGCGCACGCCGCGCGGCGCGCTGCAGCTCATGGGCGCGGCGGATCCCGAGCTGGGAGCCATGGGCGCCAAGCTCTATCCGAGCGTCCCCGGCGGGCGAATCAGCTTTGTCGTGGTGCTGTTCGACGCGGCCAGCGGCGCCCTCAGCGCCGTCATCGAAGCCGGGCGGCTGAGCGGCCTCCGCACCGGCGCCGCGAGCGCGGTCTCGGTGAAGCACCTGGCGCTGCCGGATGTCCGAGCCATCGGGCTCATCGGCACGGGCCTACAGGCGCGAACACAGCTCGAAGCGGTTTGCACGGTGCGGCCGTCGGCGCGGGTGCGGGTGTTCTCGCGCGATCCGGCGAACGTCAGGCGTTTCATCGCCGAGATGTCGCCCAAGCTGGATGTCGACCTGGAGCCCGCGTCCACGGCTGAGGCTGCGGTGCGGGGCGCACAGGTCGTCGTCACGGCGACCAACGCCGCCGATCCCGTCATCAAGGCCGGATGGATCGAATCCGGCGCGCACGTCGTCGCGATGGGCACCAACCACCCACAACATCGCGAGCTGGACAGCGCCGCGGTGGCCCGCGCCGACCGGGTCTTCGTGGACGATCTCGAAGGCGCGCACGTCGAATGCGGCGACTTGATCGCCGCGGTCGAGGACGGCGTATTTCAGTGGGCGCAGGCGGTGGAGTTGGGCCGGGTCGTAGCCGGGCGCGCGCCCGGCCGCACCAGCCCGGACGAGATCACCCTGTTCGAATCGCAGGGCATTGCGTTGTGGGACATCGCGCTGGGCCAGGCCGTGCTGGAGCGCGCCGAAGCCGCCGGCGTCGGCGCATGTCTTGGGGCTTAGGGCCCAACCTCCGCCCCATGCCAGTCATTCGCAGTCCAGCCGGGTCCTCCGATCAGACGGCGCGGTGCGGGCGTGAGGGCGCTTCGCGAAGCGCCCCTACCAAAGACTGCTGCCTTTGGGGGCGGGGCGGGCGCTAGGATGACCGCAGCGCCCACCGGAGCCGCGGGATGAACCGGCCGGTCGGGATCGAGACGGAATACGGCCTCAACTGCGAGGGGTTTGCGGGACCGCCCGACTTTGCCTTCGAGTCGGCGATGCTGATCCACGCCGCGCCGCTCCCGGTCGCGTTTCGCGGCTGGGACTACACCGACGAGGACCCGCGCCGCGATCTGCGCGGCACTCGCGTCGACGCCCTGGCGCGCGATGCGAACGATCACCTGGGCTCGACCGCCCAGAGCTCACGCCTGAGCCGAGAAGAGCTGCTCGCCGATACCGTGCTGCTGAACGGCGCGCGGCTCTACAACGATCACAACCACCCCGAATACTGCACCGATGCCTGCCGCACGGTGCTGGACCTCGTGGCACAGGACCGCGCGGGCGAGCAGCTGATGCACGCGGCCGAGCAGGCGCACAACGCGCGCCTGGACGGCGGCCGGGTGCGGCTGGTCAAGAACAACACGGACTACCACGGCCGCAGCTACGGCTGCCATGAGAACTACCTCACCTCTCGCGCGGTGCCGCTCGACTATCTGGTTGACGGGTTGGTGCCCTTCCTGGTAACGCGCCAGGTCTTTGCCGGCGCCGGGCGCGTGGGCATCGAGGGCGGCGATGCGGGCGCGTTGCAGCTGTCGCAGCGGGCCGACTTCTTCGAAACGGAGGTGGGCATCAACACGACGGCGCGCCGGCCCATCTTCAACACGCGCGACGAGCCGCATGCCAATCCCGACCGCTATCGGCGGCTGCACGTGATCACCGGCGACGCCAACCGCAGCGAGTGGGCGACGGGGATGAAGGCGGCGACCACGGCGCTGGTTCTCGACGCGGTCGAGGCCGGCTGGCTGGCGCCCGTGCGCCTGCGCGACCCCGTGGCGGCGGTCCAGCAGGTCTCGCACGACCTCTCGCTGGCCGCCAGCATCGAACTCGACGATAGACGCAGCGTTTCGCCGCTCGACATTCAACGGTGGTGGCTCGACGCCGGCGAGCGATTCCGCGGCCGCGACGCCGAGACCAACTGGGTGCTCGACGAGTGGCAGCAGGTTCTTACCGATTTGCGCACCGACGCGTCCGCCGCCGCCGACCGCGTCGACTGGGCCGCCAAGCAGAAGCTGCTGCGGGAGATCAGCCCAGCGGGCGCGGCGTTGCCTGCGGAAGCGGCGCGGCGCATCGACTTCGCCTACCACCTGCTGGACCCGGCGCTCAGCGTGCATCAGTGGCTGACCGACCGCGGGCGCATGCGCACGCTGGTCTCGCCGGCGCAGGTCGAAGCAGCACGCACGACGCCGCCGTCGGGCACCCGAGCCGCCGTGCGCGGCCAGCTGCTTGCCAAGTTCGGTCCGGCGATCACCGCCATGGAATGGGATCGCGTGCGCCTGCGCCACAACGGGATCGACGTGACACTGCGGCTGGACGACGTGGCCGGACCCAGTGTCGACCGGCTCAGCGCCCTGGTTGAACAATCTGCAACTATCAATGACGTGCTAGCCGCGCTTGACGCGAAGGGAGGATGAGCGATGAGCATCACTCGCTGGGCCGCGCCGCAGGGTGAGGTCGAGGCCCCGCCCGACCCGGCCAAGACCGTTCCGGACGAAGAGACGACGCCCGCGGAGGACGACGACCTGGGCGAGCACGTGCGGCGCATCATCCGTGAGATCCCGGACCCAACGCCGCAGCCCGGCGGGGAATAGCCGCCGCGGCCGATGAAGGACGCGCTGTTCGGCACGGAGATCGAGTACGCCAGCGCCGGCGACCTGCCGCCAGCCCGCGCCGCGGCGCTGGTCAAGAACGTCATCTTCACCGAGCGCCGCTTCGGCATCATCGACCCGGCCCCCCGGGAGTGGGACGAAGCGCCGGGCAACGGCGGCTTCCTCTTCAACGGGGCGCGGCTCTACCTGGACTCGGGCCACATCGAGTACGCATCGGCCGAGTGCCGCACGCTGGACGACATCGTCGAGCAAGAGAACGCGGCGGACGCCGTGCTGCTGGACGCCGTGGAGAGCCAGGAACTCAACCGCCGGCTGTTCTTCATCAAGAACAACACCGACCACCTTGGCAGCACGTTCGGCTATCACGAGAACTACGCGGTGCGGCGCAGCCCTCGGAGCCTCGACATGACCGTCGGGCTGCTGCCCTTCCTGACCACGCGCCAGCTCTATGCCGGCGCCGGCATGACGATCACCGACCGGGACGACGGCGGCTTGCCGTTCCACATCTCGCAGCGAGCGGCATTCGTCACGGTTGACGTGAGCCAGCGGGTGCGCTTCGGCGGCCGGCCCATCATCAACCTGCGCGACGAGCCGCTATCCGAGAGCGCCGGGCTGCGGCGGCTGCACGTGATCGTGGGCGACGCCAACCGCAGCGAGTTTGCCACCGCGTTGAAGATCGGATCGACGGCGCTGGTCGCCCAACTGCTCGAGGGCGGCTGGGACCCGGACCTTGTGCTGCAGGCTCCGGTGCACACGCTCAAGCAGATTTCAAGCAATCCGGCAGGCCCGTGGGCCGTCGAGCTGGTCGACGGCCGGCGCATGGCCGCCCTCGACATCCAGCGGATCTATCACGAAGCCGCGGACAGCGCCTTCCGCGGACGCGACAGCGACACCGATTGGACCCTGGACGCCTGGGCCGAGTGCCTGGACGGCCTCGAGGGCGATCCTACGGTTCTGGTAGGGAAGGTCGACTGGGTCACCAAGCTCGAGCAGCTGCGCCGATTCGCCGCCGACTCACCCGAGGGCTGGGCCGATCCCGATCTGGTGAAGGTGGACCTGGCCTACCACCACATCGACCCGACGGTGAGCCTCTTTGCCGAGCTGCAGCGCCGCGGTGTAGCGCCCCGCCGAACCCGCGGCGACGTGAATCCACTGGCCGTGCCCGCCGGAACGCGGGCACTCGCCCGCGGCCGCATCGTCCGCGCGCTGGTCGAGGCGCAGGCCGACTCGCTCATCGATTGGAAGGATGTTCATCACAATCTCGGGGCGCTGACGAACTGGAACGACCAGCTATTCCTCGTCTACCAATACATCGAGGACTGGCACGAACTCGACGCCTACGGCGGCTGGGACTTCATCCCCTACCTGATCGACTGGACCGGCATCGGGGTGCGAGGCCATCTCTGCGAGATGCCCAACCCCTTCGAGAGCTACACCGCCGCCGCTGAGGAATTCGCCGACAAGCTTGGCGGGTATCTGCGTCCCTAGTTGCGATACTCCCCGTTCAGCGTGGCGGCCAGCTCGTCCATGGCGCCCGCCAGATCGGCAAGCTGGCGCTTGCCGTAACGGCGGGTGAGGGACGCCTCGGCGGCCTCGAGCACCGCGCGAACCTCGTCCCATTTCGAATGGCCTCGGCGCGTCAGCGCCAGCTGAAACGAGCGGCGGTCGTTGGGGTCGACGTCGGCGGTGATCTGCTCGCTGTTGACCAGTCGCTTGACCAACTCGGAGGTGGCTGCCGGGCTGCGTCCAAGCTCGCGGGAGAGCTCCGTGGGCGTGACCGGGCCTTCGGCCTCGGCCAAGAACTGCAACGCCCGGGCCAGCGGCAGGGACACACCCGCCCGCTCGCAGGCCGAGTTCAGATACTCGGAGACTTGGTGGGACCCAATCAACACTCGGTGAATAACCAGGTCCGTCTTGCCGTTGCTCTCGCTTCGCGTGCTCATACCCTCAGGTCTCTCCTCTGGTGGTGCCGGCGCGCAGCTATCCGGCTGGACGCGCAGGGGTTCTTCAAACGGCAGCATGGCAGAGCCAGCGCCTCATTTAATGTACGGAATTTGACAATTTCACACAACATCATCGGGTGGGTGGTGGTGATGAGCGCCTCCGTGCCTCGGGCGCACCGTTGGGCTCAGAACCAGAACGGCGCCGCGTCGCCGCCAAATAGCTTCGTCCGGTCCACAACCGTGATCGTTGCGTGGATATCGCACATTTGCTATATTGCCAATGGCCATGGGTTGGACAGTCGAGACTCTGAATGCGGTCGTCGACGGAGAGCTTGACGCTCTGCCGTCCGATGTGCGCGCGGTTTGTTCGCATCTGCGAGTTGATCGCGGCTGTCGGGCTGGACCGCGTTGGCGCACCGCATGTCGGGCACTTGGCGGGAGCGCTTTGGGAGATGCGCCTGCGAGGCAAGGACGGGATCGCTCGGGCGCTGTATGTGACTGTCCGGGACCGACGGGTGGTGGTGGTGCGGGCTTTCGGCAAGAAGACTCAGCAGACGCCGCGTCGGGAGATTGATCTGGCGCTGCGGCGCGCCAGGGAGGTACTGCGATGAGCAATGTCCGCGACCTGCACGAGAGATGGCGGCGAGACCCGGAATACCGCGCTGCCTACGACGAGCTTGGGCCGGAGTTCGAACTGGCAAGGGTACTGATCGAGGCCCGAACCAGCGCCGGGCTCACCCAGGCGGAACTCGCCGAGCGCATGCAGACGACGCAATCCGTTATCGCCCGGCTGGAAAGCGGGCGCGCTCGGCCCTCCACCAGAACGCTGGAAAAGCTCGCGCAGTGCACCGGCACTCGCCTCAGGATCAGCTTCGAGCGCGTCGGCGCCTCAGCCTGACCGTGATCAGTCAGGCCGCCTCGATATCGGTGCGGGCGAAGTCCTCGCCCTTGAATAGCAACGGCTCGCGCAGGGCTTCCGCCAGGGCATAGCTGAAGCAGTCGCCAAAGTTCAGCCCGGCCGGGTGGTTGCCCTTGCCGAATCGTCGCCAGGCCCGGCGCGCGGCCGCCGCCTGGTCAAGGGTGACTGGGGCCAAGTCGATCGCCGCTGCTTCGAGGAAGGCATCAAGTTCATGCCCAGCCGCGGCGCCGCTACGGCTTTCGAGGACGATGGCCGCCTCCAGGAAGCTGACGGCCGACATGCGGCAGCGCGGAGCCTCGGCAATCGCCTTGTCGCAGTGCTGCGCTTCGCTTTCGCCAAAGAGGATGGCCAGGACCGCCGACGTATCGACGATCACTTTGGCAGCCCTCGCTCGTCATACAGCAAGTCGCCGTGGTCGACGGCGGACGGGCCGTCGCCGAGCAGCTTGGCGCAGCGCTCGGAAATGGCCCGCATATCGCGCAGGCGCGCTTCGACGCTGCGTTGACGCCGCTCACGTTCCAAACGCTGCTCCAACGCAACCGTAATCGCGCCGGTCATGGTCTCGCCCGTGAGCCGGGCCAACTCGCGCGCCAGCCGGCAGGTCTGCTCGTTCTTGATGTTGAGACTCATGGGATGCCCTCAGGGTAGAAGCGTGAAGCATATTTCTACCATACGCTGCGGGCCGTCCTCATGCACTCCCTGGGGGCCCGGAAATCGCCTGCCGCGCGCTCTATAATAGTAGAGATAGAACAAAGAAGTAGAAGAATGCAGAGGTTCACCGGATGAATTTTCAGATCCACGGCAAGCTGTATCCGATCACGCCGGAAGACGTGCTAGCCGCCACGCGGGATATTGAGCCCAACGCCCTCGATGGACGACACAAGTACTTCGTCACCCTCCACGGGCGGCAGTACCCGGCCAAGCAGGTCCTCCAATTGGTCACTGGCCTGGCACCGCTCGTGTTCACATCGCAATACGCACACAGCATCCTTCCCAGGCTGGGCTTCGATATCTCAGAGCGTCAAGATTCAAAGATTTACGGCGCTCCGCTACCCGCACGGGAGGCTGGGGTTCATGCGGCAGAGCCGTCTCCGGAAGCGACCGTTGACCTGGACGCGCCTGCGGGCGGCCAGAAAGTCCTCAATCTGCTGGTGCTATTCGAGCGCGACGAGGACGGCTGGGAGGTGGCGAGCTGCCCCACGCTGCCGGGCTGCCATAGCCAGGGGCGGACGCGGGATGAGGCGCTCGCAAACATACGCGAGGCCATCCGAGGCTACCTGGCGAGCATGCGTGAGCATGGGGACGCCCTGCCTTCCTCATCCGAGTATCAAGTCCTGGAGGTCGAGGTGTAGTGGCGCGTCTTCCCGTCATCTCGGGCGACGAGTTCGTCAAGGCCGTGGCCCAGATCGGCTTTGAATGGGACCGCACGCAAGGCAGCCACATGATCCTGATCGGGCCAACGGGCCGCAGGCTCTCGGTGCCCAGACACCGGGAGCTGGGTCGAGGTCTGCTGCGAGCGCTGATCCGCGACGCCGGCCTGACAACGGACCAAGACCTTACGTCTCGCCTGAACCGGGCTTACGGCGAGCGGCCGAGCGGGCTCGCGCCCGAACTCAGGCAGGCACAGGGACGAAGCCTCGCCAGTGGCGAGTGGTAGTCCAGTGAGGCGAAGTGTGGTGGACCGATCTGGCCGATCCCCGAGGCTGCTGACCCGGATCGCGGCGGGCCTGCGCTTGGTTTTGGATCTGTAGGCGCGGCCATCGCCGCGGGCGCTGGCAAACGTGACCCCGGCAAAGTTCGCGACGCCAAGAAGTCCGGGATCGCCATTCGACCCGTCAGACCGGCTACCCTCCCGCGCATGGGCATCACTTATTCGGTCGACGAAGCCAAGGCGCGGTTCGCTGAGGTCATACGGCAGGTTCGCGAGGGGAAGACGGTCACGGTGTCTCACCGTGGCGAGCCCGTAGCTGAAATCCGGCCGATCCAGCCGGAACCGGCGACGATCGAACAGCGGCTGGAGGACCTCGAGCGGCGTGGGGTCCTGGTTGGTTCGAGTGAGCCGCGGCGCCCGCTGCGAGCAGTGATCCGGCGGACTGGCGTGTTGGAGAGCTTTCTGGCCGAGCGCAGCGGGTAGGCGTCGCCTACTTCGACATGTCCCGCACTGGTCGCCGTCGCGTCCGACGAACGGGGCCGGTCAGCGATTGTCCGGCGACTCGACAAGTGCTCGCGCCTGCGCGCCTCGAATCTGCTTGAAGCAGCGTTGCGCGCGGTGGGCGCGGCATGGGCTCAGGGCACGGCCCGCGGCGCGTCGGGTCCGGCGGATGGGCTACCGGCGCGGCGCTTGACAATGGCGCACAGCCGCGCTGTTTGGTCCAGCCACACGTGGATTTCCTCGGCGCCCGGCGCGGGAGCACAGGCGTCGAAGTGGCAGGCGTCCGAGAGCGCGCCCCAGAGTTGATCGACATCGGCTGCGTCGCGCTCGTTGTTCATGAGAACGCCCAGGCAAAGCAACTGCGCACGCATTGAGGCTTGCCGCAGATCGGGGGAGCGGCTGGCCCAGAAACCGTCCAGTGACTCCTCAAGCGCCTGTCGGGCCAGCAAGACGGCGGCCCGCTCCCAGAGACCGGGCGCCACCGAGGGCGGATTTGCGAGCAGCGTGCGCGCCTCGCAAAGCAATTCCGCGGTCATCGGGCCCCGGGTTGCTGCAACCATTGCGCCAGATGTTCCGCGTCATGGATCAGCACGCTCAGGTCCTGCTCTAGAAGGCCATGCGCGCCCCGGTTGCAATCGCGGGCGGCGTTAAGCGCCCGCACGCCAAAGCGTTGATACAGCGCGGCCGTCATAGCCTCGTACCCGCCGTCGGCATCGTCCAGAAGTGCGAGCGCGAGCTTGTGGTTCAGCGTCCTGGCACGGCTGATGTCCCGTTCCGTCTCGGTCAGGTCACGCCCCGCGTCGGCGCGTCCGCGCCGCACGGCCTCGATGCAGGCCGCCTCGATGGCCTGCCGGCAAAAGACGGGGATCACCCGGCGGCGCGTCGTTTCGTCCAGGCCGTCGGTCATCAACACAGCGCGCGCGTCGTCGAGATGCTGCTGCACGGGATCCCCGACAGGCGTGCACGTGACTACGGAGCGCTCGCGCCGCCGGACCGCGAGCACCCGGTGCGCGATGCGCAGCCGGCGCACCGCCGCGGGCAGGCGTTCGTCGTGCGTGAACACGATCACCTGACGCTCGCGCGCCGTGTCCGCCAGGACGCGCGCCAGCCCTTCCACCTTGACCGGGTCCATCGCCTGCACGGGGTCGTCGATCATCAGGAAGCCGAAGGGGCTCTCCGGCAGCACCGCCCGCGCCAGGAAGAGACTAAGCGAAAGCGCGTTCAGCTCGCCCTGGCTCATCACCGCGAGCGCGGCGCCATCCTGGCCGTCGATGCTGGTGGCGAGGTTGAGGCGGCGAGTGTTTGCCCGGCCCATGAGCGCCAGGTCATCCAGCGAGACGCTGCTCCCCCGACCCATCAGCTTCCAATTGTCCCGCGCCCGCTGCGCGATTGGCCGGAAGCGCTCAGCACGGATGTCGTCTTCTTCGCCAGCGAGCCAGTCTTCAGCTGCCTGGACCGCGTCAACCCGCTTTGACGCCTGTTGACCGCGCCGACCGTCCGGCAGCCACTCCAGCAACCGCCGCCGAAATGGACGCCAAAGGTCCTCCCGGCGGTCCAGTTCCGCACGCGCCTGCTCGCGCATCGGCTCTAATGCGTCACGCACCCTCGCCCCGCGCTCTATCAGCCGTCCGGCGACTGCGAGCAGTCCCTGAGCACTCAGTGTGAGTGTTGAGTCGCTAGGGGTGGGCACAATAGTGTAATTAGACGGATTGGGGACGTCGATCATGAGCGCGTGGTCTTGCATGTGAATTTCTTGCCAAAGCTTGTCGGGGTCTGGCAGACCCGGCTCATCATCGAGTGAGCGTTCCCACCAATCCCATGCTCGACATACCTCCGACGCATCAATGCCTACTCGCTCGGCGTCCGCGAGCCAGTCCGGCGGCTGCCGTATGAGCGACTCGCATTGCTCAATCAATTCGCGCAAATGCACAGTGGCTTGGCTCGCCTCTTCCGCTTCTTCCACGAGGCTCGCTAGGCGCTTTGAGGCAGTGGCCCTCCATTGGCTGTCTATCTGTCCGGTCTGACACACGGGGCAGGGCTGATCCCCATCCTGTTCGTGCACGCGCAGCGCCGCCTGCATGACCTGAGCCAGACGCACCGCGCGCGCCGCATTGCTTCCCTCAATGGCGTCCAGCCACGCATAGGCGTCGTGCAACTGATCGTGGCAGTCCTTGACCTCCTCAACCGACGGGAACTCGATCGCGGCCAGCCGCCGCAGCAGATCGAGCGGACGATCAGCGTCGTCGTCGAGCACGCCTTCGAGGACCAGATGGATCGCGTTGAGGTCCCAGGGCTCGTTCGCCAGCGCCGCGTGGACCGCGTGCGCGCGCTCGTCGTCCAGCGCGGCGAACTCGGACAGCAACTCGTCGCACTGATCACGTGCGCTCTGATAAGCCCGCTGGTCGGCCAGGCGCCGGCTGCGCAGCCGCTCGCGGCTTCCGTTAGCCTTTCCAGGCCCAGGCTGGCGGCCATCGCGTCGAATCTTGCCGACGGGCCCTTCTCCACGATCTCGCTGAGTTGGCTGTACGAGAGGAAAGGACGATGCGTGTCCAGCGCCGTTTCCCAGCCCAGGGCGGCTAGTCCCGCCCTGCGCTCTCCGTCGATATCCGTCTCGGTCGCGTGATCGTCAAGCTCGGTGGCCTCGGGACGCCAGAGACGCGAAACCACGGCCGGCCCGGTTTCGCCCTCCACGGCGAAATGGGCCAGCAGCCGGGGCGCCTCCTCACTGTGAAGATTGCGCCAGCCTTGCTGCCACTCCTTAGCCTTCCCTGCCCAGCGTGAGTTCTCCCCGGTTAGCAGGAACTCCAGCCCCTCGGCGAAGCTGGACTTCCCGGTCCCGTTGGCGCCGACGACCAGCGTCAGCCCGGGGCCGGGAACGACCTCCAGATCTGTTTGCGGTCCAATACCCCGGAACGCCGTGACCGATACGCGCTCCAAAAAAGCTCTGGTAGGTGCCGTCGCGTCGACTGCCGCCTGCGGCCGCGCGCCGCCTCTTTCTTCGGACTCTCCATTGGTCAATTGATCGAGCGTGCCGTCAAGCGCAGCCATGACGTAGATCGCCACATCGTCATCGAGATTGCTCTGCTCGATTCGCCGCTCGATGATCGCTTCGATGCTGTCCGCCATACCGCCTCCCGTCGAAAGCAACCTGTGCACAGCGCCCCCAGGCGCGTCGAGTCCCGAGGGATCCGGGCTGGCGCTAGGTTAGCCGAGACTTGTACGTCAACTCCCAATCGTGTAGGGGGCGGACTACCCGGCTCATGCCACAATGCCGCCGGCCCACGGCCCGAGATGCTCCGGATGACACAGCCTCTACTCGACCGCGACGGGATCGAAGCGGTCATCCCGCATCGGGAGCCCTTTCTCTTCATCGACCGCATCGTGGAGATCGAGTATGGGCGGCGCGCGGTGGGGTATATCGACGACATCGCGGCGCTCGAGGCGAACGTGCTGCGGGGGCACTTTCCCGGATTTCCGGTGATGCCGGGCGTGATCATCGTCGAGGCGCTGGCACAGGTTGGCGGGGTGGCCGCGCTGGGGCTGCCGGCCAATCGCGACAAGATCGCCATGCTCACCGGGCTGGACAAATGGAAGTTCCGCACCCCGGCCCGGCCGGGCGATCAGGTCCGGCTGGAGACGGAGTTGCTGCGGGTGCGCGCCAACTTCGGGCGCGGGCGCGGACGGGCGACCATCGGCGATCAACTCGTCGCCGAGGGCGAGATCAGCTTCGCCATCGTCGATCGTCCCGCGGAGCTGAGCCGATAGCCGTCCGCGCGCACCGTTAGAATGGTCGCTCGCCCGCCGTCTCAACAGGAGCAGCTTGTGGCCCGCGTCCTTGTGACCTCCCGACTCGCCATGAAGTCCCCCAACACCACCTGGCGCGACCTCTTGCACCAGGCCGGCCACGAGGTGGTCATGGCCGACGTTCCCGACGATCAGCTCTATCCCACCGAGGCGCAGCTCATCGAGCTGCTGCGCGGCATAACGGCCACGGTGGCCAGCAGCGAGTCATACACGCGCGCGGTCTTCGAGAGCACGCCCGAGCTGCGCGCGGTCTCGCGCGTTGGGGTGGGCTACGACGCCATCGACACCACCGCGGCGGCCGACCACAACGTGGTGGCCATGATCGCCGCCGGCTCGAACGACACCACCGTCGCCGAATCGGCCGTGGCCATGATCCTGGCCCTAGCGCGGGAGCTGTGCGACTACGTCTCCAACACCGCCCGCGGCGACTGGACGCGCGGCCTGATGAATGAAATTCGCGGCAAGACCATCGGCGTGGTGGGGCTTGGGCGCATCGGCCGCAGCGTCGTGCGGCGGCTGGCCGGGTTCGATGCGGAGCTCATCGCGGCCGAGCCATACCCCGACCAGCAGTTCATCGCCGACAACGGCATCGAGCTCGTCGAGCTTGACGATCTGTTCCGCCGCGCGGACTACGTGACCCTGCACGTGAATACGACGCCGGAGACGGTCAACCTCGTGAACGAGCGACGGCTGGGGTTGATGAAGCCCACCGCCTATCTCGTCAACACCGCCCGCGGGGGTCTCGTGGACGAGGACGCGCTGTACGCGGCGCTGACGCACGGCGGCATCGCCGGCGCCGCGTTGGACGTGCGCGCGCAGGAGCCGCCGCCGGACCACCGTCTGGCCCAGCTGCCGAATGTGATTGCCACGCCCCACGTCGCGGGCATCTCCACCGACTGCGTGGTGCGCATGGCCGAGATGTCCGCGCAGAACATCATCGATGTCCTACGCGGGTCCTGGCGGCGCGAGATGGTCGTGAACGGCCTCTACTCGGACTGATGCCGACGGTCGCGCCGCACCGGCACGATGGCGAGCCGGCGCTCGTTCCGATCCGGCGGCGCGCCTTCGCGTTCGACATGGACGGCGTGGTCTACCGCGGGCCCGAGCTGATCCCGGGTGCGGCCGAAGCCGTGGCCGCGGTGCAGCATCTGGGCCTCCCGACCCTCTTCATCACCAACAACTCGCGGCAGACGCCGGTGGAGCTGGCGGCGAAGTTGCAGGGACTGGGCATCAGCGCCGGCCCCGAGAGCATCGTGTCGGCCGTGGTAGCCAGCGTGTCGTATCTGCGCATGCATCATCCGGCCCCTTGCTGCGTGCTCGTGTTGGGCAGCGGCAGTCTGGCGGCACAAATCGCAGCCGCCGGCTACGACGTCACGACCTGGGCGGACGACGACGTTCCCGAGGTCGTCGTCGTGGGCGTGGACTTCGAATTGACCTACGCCAAGCTACGACGCGCGACTCGCGCCATCATGTTGGACGGCGCCACCTACCTCGCCGTCAACACCGACCCGCACTATCCGACGCCGACGGGCCCCGTGCCGGGCGCGGGCGCCATCACGGCCGCCGTCAGCGCCGTGACCGGACAAGAGCCGGTGATCGTCGGCAAGCCGTCGGCGCATATGTTTCAGGTCATCATGGAGCGCGCGGGGGTGGACGCCGCCGACCTGGTGGTGCTGGGCGACATGCTGACCGCGGATATTGCCGGCGCCCGCGCCATTGGCGCCGCCTCCGTCCTGGTGCTCACCGGCGTCACGTCGGCCGCCGAGGCCGCGAGCGCGCCCGCCCATCAACAACCGGACTATGTGGTCGAGTCGCTCATGGACCTGCCGCTCGCCGCGCTGGTCGGGGCGTAGCGCCGGGCTTCCGCCATGGCATTCCGCGACCTCCGCGCTTTCGTGGACCACATCGAGCAGATGGGACAGCTGCGCCGGATTGGCGTCGAGGTCGACCCGCATCTCGAGATCACCGAAATCGCCGATCGTGTGATGAAGGCAGACGGCCCGGCCCTGCTGTTCGAGAACGTGAAGGGCTCCGACGTGCCGCTGGCGATCAACCTGCTCGGCACCCAGCAGCGGATGGCCTGGGCTCTGGGCGTGGACGCCTGGTCGGAGTTGGAGACGCGCATCGAGCGGCTGCTGGATCTCGCCATGAGCCCCCCGCCCGCCAGCATTTGGGGCAAGTTGCAGACGCTGGGCGAGATCGTGCGCGTGGGCCGCATCGGCCCGCGAACCGTGCGCGCCGGTCCGGTGCAGGACATCGTCGAAACGGCGGCACCCTCGCTGGACGGCCTGCCCATTCCCACCTGCTGGCCGGAGGACGGCGGTCCTTACATCACCATGCCGCTGGTGTTCACCCACGACCCCGGCAGCGGCAAGCGCAATGTGGGCATGTATCGGCTGCAAGTCTTCGACTCGCAGACGCTCGGCATGCACTGGCAGCTGCACAAGGGCGGCGCGGAGCATTGGCGCCGCAGCGGCGAAGAGCGCACCCGACTCGAAGTGGCCATCGCCATCGGTGCCGAACCGGTCCTGCTGTACGCGGCCACGGCGCCTTTGCCGCCCGATGTCGACGAGCTGGTGTTCGCCGGATTCCTGCGGGGCGCGTCCGTCGAGATGGTGCGCGCGCAGACGGTCGACATTTTGGTGCCGGCACGTGCGGAGATCGTGCTCGAGGGCTACGTGGACCCTCAGGAGTCCCGGATGGAAGGCCCCTTTGGCGACCACACCGGCTACTACTCGCTCGCCGAGCCCTACCCCGTATTCCACCTGACGGCGGTGACGCGGCGGCGGGATCCGATATTCGTCTCCACCATCGTGGGGCGGCCGCCCATGGAGGACGGATGGATCGGAAAAGCCACGGAGCGGCTGTTCCTGCCGCTCGTGCGGATGGTCATTCCCGAAATCGTCGACATGAACCTGCCCGTCCACGGCGTGTTCCACAACTTCGCCATCGTGTCGATTCGCAAGCGCTATCCGGGTCAGGCGCGCAAGGTGATGCATGCCATCTGGGGCGTGGGTCAGCTGATGTTCACCAAGTACGTGATCGTGGTGGACGCCGACGTGGACGTGCAGGACCTGAGCGAGGTCCTGTGGCGCGTCGGGGCCAACACGGACCCATCCCGGGATACGGAGCACGCCCGCGGCGTGATGGACGCACTGGAATTCGCCACCACCCACGCGAACGTGGGCGGCAAGCTGGGCATCGACGCCACGCGCAAGGTGCCGGAAGAAGGCTTTCCGCGCGAGTGGCCGCCCGATATCGTGATGGACGAGCGCGTCGTGACGCAGGTCGACGAACGGTGGACCAGCTATGGCATCGAGTAACAAATCGCGGATGTGCGCAGCTGCGCGACGCGCTAGGCTCTGGGTAGCCCCGCCCGACTGTATGAGCCTCGTATGAACCCGGCCACCGCCGCGATGCGCCTGCGTCTCTATCTTGACGCGATCAAGTTCGAGCACACGATCTTCGCGTTGCCGTTTGCGTTCCTGGGGATGGTGCTGGCCCAGGACGGCTGGCCGGGCTGGCGCACTTTCTTGTGGATCACGGTTGCGATGGCCGGCGCGCGCACGGGCGCCATGGCGGCAAACCGCCTGATCGACGCGCGCATCGACGCGGCGAACCCGCGCACGGCCGAACGCGCCCTGCCCGCCGGCCGGATGTCCCGCATCGAGATGGTCGGGCTGGCGTCCGCCGGCTTTGCCCTGCTGCACATCGCCGCATGGCAGCTCAACCTCCTGGCACTGGCCCTGGCGCCCGTGGCGATGGTCACCGTCACGCTCTATTCGTTCACCAAGCGGTTCACCTGGCTCAGCCATTGGATGTTGGGGCTGGCCGACGGCATCGCGCCCGTGGGCGGATGGATTGCCGTGCGGGGCGACATCGGCGCCGAAGCCATCGTTTTGGCGCTGGTGGTGATGTTCTGGATTGCCGGGTTCGACGTGCTGTATGCCCTGCAGGACGTGAGCTTCGACCGCCGCCGCGGGCTGCACTCGGTGCCGGCGCGATTCGGCGCGCGCCGGGCTCTACAGATCGCGCGGGGCTCGCACGCACTCACCGTGGTGGTGCTGATCGTGCTAGGGCTGGTGGCGCCCCTGGCCTGGCCCTATTGGGTGGGCGTGGGCCTCATCGGCGCGCTCCTCATCTACGAGCACGCGCTGTTGCGCAACGACTTGTCGCGGCTCAACCTGGCCTTCTTCAACATGAACGGCTACGTGGCGATCACCGCGCTGGTGTTCACCATTGCCGGCGTGTGGGTTGCCTGACAGCGGAGGGCCGCGCCCCAGTTTGATCTTGGGTATTTCCGGGGCGACCGGCGCCGTACTCGCCGACGCGGCGGCCGAGGCGCTGCTGCGGCGGGACGAGCGGCTCGAGGTCGTGTGCAGCGACTACGGCGAGCTGATGTGGCGCCACGAGATGCAGGAGCGCTTTCGCGACGCCACCGGCCGTTGGTCGGCCCAGGGCGACGTGACCGTGCACCGGCCGCAAGACGTCGCGGCGCCGATCTCGAGCGGAAGTTATCCGGTGCGCGGCATGCTCATCGTTCCCTGCAGCATGGCGACCGTCGGCGCACTGGCCAGTGGCGCCGGGACAAATCTGCTCCATCGAGCCGCCGACGTCACGCTCAAGGAGAAGCGCCGGCTGGTGATCGTACCCCGGGAGGCGCCGCTCTCGATCATCCATCTGCGCAACCTGCTCACGCTGGCCGAGGCCGGGGCGACCGTGCTGCCGCCGGTGCCGGCGTTCTACCTGCGGCCGTCCAGCATCGCGGACATCGTGGCCGCGCTGGTGGACCGCATGCTGCATGCGCTGGGGGTAATTGACGCACCCGCCGACGAGCACCGCTGGGCGTAGTTTCCGCGGCGTTGACAGGACGCCGGCCGTCCGGTACGCCGTAGCCGCACGATCACCGAGATCAGCGCCTGATGTATAGCCGGGTCAAGCGCCGCGCCTACGAGATCGTCGAGCCCACCCCCGAAGGCGACCGCGCGAGCCATCTGTTCGACATCGCCATCCTCACGCTCATCTCCCTCAACCTCCTGGCAATCGCCCTGGAGACGATCGCTCCCCTCGCCGAACGCGCCGGCGGCGCCTTTCTGGTGTTCGAGATCGTCTCCGTCGCGATCTTCACCGTCGAGTACCTCGCGCGCGTGTGGGTGTGCACGGAGGACCCAGAATACGCGCACCCGGTGAAGGGACGGTTGCGGTTTGCGGTCCAGCCGATGGTGCTGATGGACCTGATCGCCATCGTGCCGTTCTACATCCCGCTCCTGGTGACATTCGACCTGCGCTTCGCGCGCGCGCTGCGGCTGCTGCGGGTGTTTCGGCTGATCAAGATCACGCGCTACTCCCAGTCCATGTCGATCGTCGGCTCGGTGCTGCGCAGCCGTCGCGAGGTGTTGCTCTCCACGTTGTTCGTCACCTTCGTGCTTCTCTTCATGGCGTCGGTGTTGATGTATCTGGCGGAGCGCGAGGCGCAGCCCGAGGGCTTCTCGAGCATCCCGGCCGCCATGTGGTGGGGCATGGTGACGCTGACGACGGTGGGCTACGGCGACCTGGCGCCGGCGACGGCGCTCGGTCGCATCCTGGGCGCCGTGGTCGCGCTTTTCGGCATCGGGCTCTTCGCCTTGCCCGCGGGCATCCTGGGGTCGGCGTTCGTCGACGAACTCGAGGCCCGGCGGAGCGCGAAGCAAGCACAGATATGCCCCCACTGCGGCAAGCCGATCGGCGACCACGCACCGTCGGACACCTGATCGTGGCCGCGTTGGTACCCTCGGCCGTCCCACGCGTGCGAGGGTTCCGCCATGCCGCCTGACGCGCCGCCGGTCGTCGACGCCCACAACCACTACTGGGTGCTCGGACAGTCCCAGCTCGATTGGATCGACGACTCCAATCGCTCCACCTTGGGCCACACGTTTCTTCCCTCCACTCTCAAGCCGCATATGGACGCCGCGGGGGTGCACCGCTCCGTGATCGTCGAGGCCGGCTCGGCCTGGTCGGAGCAGCTCTTCTACCTGAACCTCTGCGAGGAGCACGAATTCGTCGTGGGCGTGATCGCCAATCTGGATCTGACGGCGGCGAACCTCGAAGCGAAGCTGGACGAGCTTGCCGAGAGTCCCTGGTTCAAGGGCCTCCGCGCCGGGGCGGAGAACATGCCCGACGCCGCCTGGCTGGCCCGCGACGACGTGCGACGCGGCATCCGCACGGTGATCGCGCGCGGTCACATCGTCGAGCTGCTGGTGCGAACGCCGCACCTGCCGCACATCCCGGCCATCACGCGGGAAAACGACGGGGGGCGGCTCATCGTGGATCACATGGCCAAGCCGCCGTTCGAATCGGGCGACCTCTCCGCGTGGCGCGACGGCATGCGCGCGCTCGCGCCCTATGAGCATGTGCGGGTGAAAGTCTCGGGGCTGCTCACCGAGTGCCCGTCCGCCCCGACCACGGCAACGATCCAGCCGGCCGTCGACGTCGTGCTGGATACGTTCGACGTCGACAGACTGATCTGGGGGAGCGATTGGCCCGTGGCCTTGATGGCAGCCCCATACGTGGACACCTTCCAGCGCGTCACGGCCGCGCTGGGCGGACTGAGCGCCAGCGAGCGCGCGGCGGTTTTAGGTGGGAACGCCATGGACTTCTATCAACTCCAATGAGCCCTTGCTAGCCACACACCAGCACTTCTGGACCGCCAGTGCGCCACGCCGGACGAGTGCCGGCGAATGAGAAACGGATCGATGACGATGCGTCTGACAAAACGGCAATTTCTGAAGCTCGTCGGTTCCACCGCCGGGGTGGCCGCGACCTATCACACGATGAACACGCTGGGCCTCCTGGGTCCGGAGAGCGCGCAGGCGGCCACGCTCGACCTGCCCGATGGCTCGGGTTACGGCAAGCGCGTGGTGATCCTGGGCGCCGGCATCTCCGGCATGACGGCGGCCTACGAGCTGTCGAAGGCGGGCTATCACTGCACGATCCTCGAGGCCACCGAGCGCGCCGGGGGCCGTAACCTGACGGCCCGTGCGGGCGACGTGATCCATGAGGTTGACAGCCGGCAATGGGTCGACTTCGACCGCGACGACCACATGTACGCCAACCTCGGGCCAGCCCGCATTCCCTACCACCACCGCCTGATCCTCGGCTATTGCAAGGAGTTCGGCGTCGAGCTGGAGGTCTTCACCAACGACAACCGCGGCGCCTTCTTCCACAACACCGAGCGCTTCGGCGGCCGGCCCGTGGTGGGGCGCCAGGTGATGACCGACCAGCGCGGCTACGTCGCCGAGCTGCTCGCCAAGGCCATCAACCGCAACGCCCTGGACGACGAGCTGACCGCCGACGATAGAGAGCGCCTGCTGCCCATGCTGGTCGAGTTCGGCGGTCTTGACCCCGACTATCTCTACGCCGGTTCGGACCGCGGCGGCTTCCAAGGCGAGCACGTCCACGCGGGCCTCGGAGGCGGCGATGTGAACGACCCCCTGGACTTCAGCGAGCTGCTGCGCTCGGAGTTCTGGGAGTACAAGCTTCACTTCAGCCAGTTCCTGGACCAGAACCCGACCCTCTTCCAGCCGGTCGGCGGAATGGACGCCATCGCCAGGGCCTTCGAGGCGCGGGTGCGACGGCTCATTCGCTACGGCAGCATCGTCGAGGCCATCAGAAAGACGCCCACCGGCGCTCGCATCGTCTACCGAAACCAACGCGGCTACCTCGAAGGCCTGGACGCCGATTACGTCGTCTGCACGATCCCCGCCCCGGTGCTCAAGGACATCCCCAACGACTTTTCCCCCGAGACGCAGGCGGCCATCGAGTCCACGGCGTTCGTGCCGGCCGTCAAGCTCGCCTTCCAAACCCGCCGCCGCTTCTGGGAAGAGGATCACGCCATCTACGGCGGCATTTCCTGGACCGACCAGGACATCACGCAAATCTGGTATCCGCCGAACGGCTATCACCGCGACAAGGGCGTCATCATGGGCGCTTACATCTGGGACGACCTACCAGGTCAGGGCGAGCGTTGGGCGAACATGACTCCGCCGGATCGCCTGCGGACCGCCATCGTCGAGGGCGAGCACATCCACCCGGGCTACGCGCAGGAGATCGAATCAGGAATCAGCCGCGCCTGGCTCAAGGCGCCCTTCCAGAAAGGCGCCTGGCCCGAAAGCTACAAGCCCCCCGCGGAACTCCTAGCCCCCGACGGCGCCATCCACTTCGCCGGCGACCAGGTCACCGCCCTGCCCGGCTGGCAGGAAGGCGCCGCCCTGGCGGCGCACACGGTGGTGAACGCCATCAACGCGAGGGTCATGGCGGGTTAGGCCAGACGCGGCGGTGCAGCCCGTGGGGCTGCCTTGCGAGGGGCACCTGGCGACCCAACTTACGACAGGAAGCCGCTATAGAATGTGGCTGGTCTGATTGACTGAGTGAAGCCGGGACGATGCGTGAAGTTTCCGCCACCGCGGCCAAGGCCCGTCTGGCCGAGTTGCTGCGGTTGGTTGAAGGCGGCGAGACCATTGCAATTACCCGACACGGCAAGGCAGTTGCGCACCTGACTCCAGCGCGCGTGCAGGGGCGTGCCGCGCGTGCGGCAGCCGTGGCCTGGTTCCGGCAGCGCCGCGCCGGCTGGAGGCGCGTCGAGATGTCCACGCAGGAGATTCTCGCAGCGCGCCGCGGGGACGCCTGACGGCTCGCGAGGCGGTCTGGATCGGAGCGGATCCGGGCGGCACGAACAACTTCGGTATTGCGGAGCTTTCCACGGACGGCGTCGCGAGGACCACGTGCGTTTCATCCGCGCACGAAGCCGCCAACTGGATTGAAGGCACGCCGCTGGGGGCGGGCATCGATTCGCCGATGTGGTGGTCGTCGGCCACGAAAGGAAACCGCAAGGCCGACCGCTGGCTTCGCTGCAAGTACGGCAATGCATCACCCGGCAAGGTCCTGGCCATCAACTCGCTGTATGGAGCCGTTCTTGCCCAGGGCGCCATGTTTGCCGTCGAGCTGCGCCAGCGATTTTCCGAGTTGCCCATCACGGAAGCGCATCCCGGCCTGTTCCTGAGAGCCCGCTGCCTGAGTTTCGACCAGCTGAAACGACACTACGGCATTCATGCGGACCCGCGGATCACCAATCACGAGCGAGACGCCGTCATCGCCGCCCTTGCCGCGCGGGAAGGCTTCACGGGCCTATGGCCGCGCGACCTCGCGCTCAATCGGCTCCCCGAGGAACAAGACCCCGAGACCTACTGGCTCGCGCCAATGCACTATTGGTGGTTTGAGTAGCACCGTCGCCAGGCCGGACGTACTGGATCCCGTTGAGCAATCTGCCTTGTCGTTACCGTGGGGCAGAGGTCCTGAAGCACCGGGACGGGCCCGTTCCAACGCGCCTCGGTCCAACCGAACTGACTAAGATGCCCCTGTCAACACCCGCACCTAGCCCCGGAGACGCCTGATGGAGTTTTGGAACACCGTGTGGGACGCCTTCAACGCCCCCATGTTCAGCCTGGGGGAAGAGCCCGTCACGCCCCTCAGCGTCATCGTGCTGCTCATCATCCTGGCTGTCACCTGGATCGTCGGCGGTCGCGTGCGCTGGCTGCTCGAGCGCCGCCTCGGCAAGGTCGCCGACATCCAAGAGGGCACGCTGCACATCATTGGGAATCTTGGCCGCTACCTCATCCTCTTCGTCGGCATTTTTGTGGGCTTCCAGTCGGTTGGCCTTCAGTTGGACTCCGTCATCGTCATCTTCGGCGCGCTGGGCGTGGGCATCGGCTTCGGTCTGCAGAACATCGCCAACAACTTCATCTCCGGCGTCATCCTTCTCGTTGAGCGCCCCATCAAGGTGGGCGACGTCGTCGAGGTCGGCGGCGAGCTTGGGACCGTCGAGCGCATCAGCATCCGCGCCACCACGCTGCGCAAGTTCGACCAGACTCAAGCCATCGTGCCGAACGGCGACCTCATCTCCACCACCGTCGGCAACTGGACGCACGACGACCGCCGCGTGCGCGTCGACTTCATCGTGGGCGTGGCCTACGGCTCGGATACGCAGCTGGTCGAGCGGATCTTGAAGGAGCTCGTGAACGGCCATGAGAAGGTGCTGGACGATCCCGAACCCCGCATCTTCTTCATGGAGTTTGGCGACTCGTCGCTCAACTTCCGCGTGCTGGCCTATGTGCCCGACATCATGGAGCGCTTGACGACACAAAGCGATCTGCATTTCTCCATCGACGAGGCGTTCCGGGCCAACGACATCGAGATTCCATTCCCGCAGCGCGACCTGCACGTGCGCTCGATCGACCCCGACGCGGTGCTGCCGCACCGGCCGACCGGGGCGAACGGATCGCCGCCGGCGTGACATCGTCTCGCCGCCAGGGTCAAACGGCATCCGGGCGCAGCCGCGGCTACCAATGAGGCGGTCACCGGAGCCGCGCGCGTCTTGAAACTCTGCATTCATCGTGGGACGCAAGAAATCGGCGGCACCTGCATCGAGATCGAGGCGCGGGGCAAGCGCTTAGTGCTCGATGTCGGCCTGCCGCTCGACGCTCCCGACGAGCATGCGCACGAAAGCCTGCTCCCGCGGATCTCGGGGTTCCGGGAGCCGGCCGACAGCTTGCTGGGCGTGGTGATTTCGCATCCGCATCAGGACCACTATGGCTTGGCGAGGCGCATTCGGCCGGAGGTTCCGGTCTACATCGGCAAGGACGCGCACAACATCCTGCAGGCGGCCAGCGCCTATGTTCCGAACGGGCACGCCTTCGCCAGCCCGCGCTTCATCGCCCACCAGACTCCCGTCGACATCGGGCCGTTTCGCATCACGCCCTATCTCGTTGACCACAGCGCTTTCGACGCTTACGCCCTGCTCGTCGAGGCGGGCGGCAAGCGAGTTTTCTACTCGGGCGACTTTCGCGCGCACGGCCGCAAGGCAAAGCTGTTCAAGCGGATGATCGAGCACCCGCCACAAGACATTGACGTTCTGCTGATGGAAGGCACGACGATCGGACGCGCCGGTACGACCAAGGGCTTCGCCACCGAAACCGACCTCGAATGCGAGTTGGTCCAGGCGTTCAAGCAGACGCAGGGCATTCATTTCGTCTGGACCTCGTCGCAGAATATCGACCGCATCGTGACGATCTTCCGCGCGGCCAAGCGGACCGGCCGCGCACTCGTCATCGACCTCTACACCGCCGTCGTACTCGAAGCGACGGGCAGGACCAACATCCCACAATCCCATTGGGACGGCGTGAAGCTCTACATCCCGCACAGCCAGCGCGTATTCATCAAGAAGAATGAGCTGTTCGACGACCTCGAGCGGCACAGCGCGAACCGCATCTATCCAGAGGACCTGCCCCGCCTGCGCGGACGGGCCGTGATGCTGTTCCGTCCGCTCACGATGCATGATCACGGTGTTCAGGCAGCGCTCCAAGTCGCCGGGTTCACCTACTCGATGTGGAAGGGCTACCTAAAGGACGCGAGCGCGCAAGAGGTCGTACGGTGGCTCGCAGCCCATGGCATCCATTGGCACGTCATTCACACGTCTGGACACGCCTCAGTGACAGACCTAAAACGCTTCGCCACCGCCCTCACCCCGCGACAGCTCGTGCCTATCCATTCCTTCGAGACGGCGCGGTTCGCGGAGTTCTTCAATAACGTCGCTGAGCAAGAGGACGGCGCGTGGTGGGAAGTATGAATCCCATGGGAGCCTTAAATGTCTTCGAGACTATTCGAAAAGCGCAGCCCACTCGAACGGAGCCCTTCCACTCGCAGTTTATCGCGGACGCATTGGCGCAAAGCTTGGAGGCAGGGCAAGACCGATCATTATTCGATGAAGTGTGGCGATTGATAGCGCCCACCAAATGGTGCATTCCTGACAATGCCAGAGTAGAAGCCGAGGTGGTCGTCGACAGCGGAAGAGTGGATGTCTGCGTCCGTGATGATTCAAGACGCCGAATCGTGGGTATTGAAGTCAAGACTGAAGATGCTTCAGCAGAGTATGGGCAATTAGAGAAGTATAGATTCGGTCTTGAGAAGAGATATCAAGGCTGGGGAGTAGCAATTGCCTATCTCACACCATTCAATCGGGAGAGGGCAAAGGACAAAGCTGACTCGCTCCACGCAGTCCGTGTTTTCAACGAATTCTCTCAAGAAATACCTAATGCGCGACATGTGAGTTGGATTGATGTGGCCGACATTTGCTGGGACGACAACGAACTATGGAGACAGCATCAGGCATACGTACGTGAATATATATCGTCATACGAGAAGCTAAGCAAGCGCACGTTGAGGAGCAGAGGGTTCGACCATTTCTTCGGTGAGGCGCAGGCGGATGAATTCTGGGATGCTCTCCATATACTAGGAATTGAACCGGATACTAATGGTGCAACAATTGAGATTGCAAGATTCAACGATTGTCCTTTGTTTGCGGAGAAACTAGTATGTGCATTTGAGACTCTTATCAGGCATGGCAACGGAATATCTAGACATTTGAAAAGGGATGACAAATTCTCGGAGGGTGCTCGTAGGCGTTTCCTCGAGTCGCCGTACAGAGGTGTCCATTTAGCTTTGTTCGATCTCTCTCATCGGATTCCATATGTGTGGGTGAAGGGAAAGTCTAACTATGGGATTAGAGTTGCACACAGAACCTATCCCTCAGGCGTAAGCCTTGTGACCAGTGGCGATGAAGGACGCCTTCATAAAATCGGGGTGCTTCGCCGAGCGAGCGAGCGGTAGTAGGCTGAGGGAGTAGAGACCATGCCCGGTGGCCCGAGCTGCGTGCAGCGTGGGATTCCCTGCAACCCGCGGCAAACAGCTTGCTAACCGCTTGGCGCCCGTCCCCAACCTAGTGCGGCACGCCGAGCGCGTGCATGCGCCGGTGAATGGCCTCGCGGGCCTGGTGGAACGGCCGCTCGAGATATCCCAGGTGATCGGGCTCGCCATGATGGTGGCTGGCGTGTCCCGCCGGATACTGGGTGCTGCGCTGGCGGATGTATTCCAGGCTGCCGTCAATCAGGGTGAGCATGTACTGCGCCGTGGCGTCGCTCCACATGGACCACTCGGCGTCACCCGCCGCCACGTAGACCGGCGACGTATGCGCAAAGCGTTGGCGGTGCCAGACGTCGTGATGCTCGGGCGCGTCGAAATAGGACGGCCCGCCGCAGCGCGCCGCCAGCCAGGTTGGCGCACTGGCCTGGACGGTCTCGGTGAGCCGCAACCGGCGCGCGCCCGCCGTGTCCTGCGCCTCCGCCACCACTCGCCCCTCCTGCACGATCTGCAGCGAGTGGACCGGCAGGATTGACTCGACCGACGCTTCGACCGTCACGCTGCCGCCGTTGCCGTTCAGATGCAACGTATCCCCCGGTTCGTGGCCATCGACGCGCAACTTGATGAGCGGACCGCCGCTCAGGAACGTGCGCCCCGCCGCCATGCCGGCGCACCATGACTCATAGCTGAAGGGCTCGTCCGACGGGAGGCGCACGTAGGTCCGATACAGCCCCACCGGCACCTCGGACGACATCTTGTCCGTGCCGCCGACCAGGGGCAGCCGGTACCCGCCGTTGAGATAGCGGTAGTACTCGGTATGGGCGAACGGCCCTTGCGTCAACATTTCCACGGCATCGGCGCGGCCGGTCGCAACTAGCGTGGCGGGCTCACCGTTGGGAAACGGCAGGTGCGGGATCACCACGGTGCCGCCCTGGGCATGGCAGGCGTCGGCCCAGTACGAGAGCGTGGTCTCCATCGAGCCGCCCGGCTCCGCCTCGGTCGGCCCATCGGAGCACCAGGGCATGACCGGGTCCGTGAGCCCCAGCAGGGTGAGGTGCCCCAGGAAGTGCTGCCGGTTCTCCTGCGAGACGTAGACGATCGTGCGTCCGTCGTCGGACACGCGGGGCCGGCCGATGAAGTCCTCGGTATTGGTGAAGAGCGAGCCCCACTGCGATTGCAGCACGTTGACCACGTTCAGGTCCTCGCCCGCGGCCTCGATGTTGGCGCCGTCGCCCGAGAGGAAGTGCACGTGGGTATCGCCGCTGTACCACCCCTGGGCGTTCATATCCGTCCAGCGGTCGAGCCGCAACTCAAGCTCGCGCTGTCCGGGCTTGATTTCGATCTCGCCGCGCAGCGGCTCGTATTCGAACCCGCGGGCCACGTCCACCAGCACGCGGCCGGTGGGCAGCCAGCCCTGGCAACGGCCGTCGATGTAGGCATAGGTGGCCTGGTCCAGCCGCAGGTCGCCGCCGACGTCCACGTGCCAGGTGTCGTGCTCGGCGTTTAGGTGCGCGTGATGCCCGTGGGGCTGGTAGGGCACACCCTCCGGCGAGCGGAAGTGGACGCGGCAGGGCACGGGACGCCCGGTGGCCGCGTCGAGGACGCGCGTGTGCACCCAGGCGCGTCCGGCCTCCGCCGCGCGGACAGTGAGCCGCTCGGAGGGCTGGATCTCGCCCTTGGCCGTCAGCTCGCCAAAGCGCACGTGCCCCAATTCCTCGTCGGCCAGGCGCACGTGCACCGTCGCGGACGGCGTGGCTGCAATTTCACTGTAGGCCGGGCTGCTGCCCGGGTTCTTGGGCTCGCCCCAACCGGCCGTCTCGGATGTTAAGAAGGCATCCGGGTCGCGCGGCAGCGGCTGGGCGTACGTGGCGGTGCCGCGGTCCACGGAGACCTCCAGCGCGAAGGGCCGCTCGGCATCGGCCGGTTGCGGAAGCTCGACCACGACCGCGCGGCGTGCGTCGGGGCGCAGCGGGTCCTCGTCGACGGTGCCCACGCAGACGCCGCACACGATGACGGCGCGATCGGTGGGACGCACCTCGACCGCGGCAATTTCGATGTCTGGCCGCGGGTTGCGCCAGGGGAAGAGCGTGAACAGGGCCGGCGGCGGCGTCCCGACATCCGTCAGTGCGCGGCCCATCCCGCTTCGGCTGACCTCATCCCGCGGCGCGGCAGGCACGTCCACGTGCGGCAGCGCCAAGAACGGGGCGCCCACGCGGAACCGGTCGGTCATGTCCGGGCTTATCCCGATCTCGAATCGCTCGCGAATCGCGATGTCCTGCGTCGCTCCATCGGCGAAGTGGACGCGGTAGACGGCGACCGTGGCGCCCGGAATGTCGCCCTCCGGAAGCCGCGAAGTGGGCAGCGTGTGCGCGAAGGTAATGGTCGCGGCCGCGCGCCCAATCTCGATGCGCCGCGGCTCGGCGTGACCCCCGCGGCCGAATAGCGCGAGTTGCGCCGTGGCGGCGGCGCCGATGTCGAAGGGCAAGCCGCGCAGCATTTGCCGACCCAGCCAAGCGTGGCCTTCGTCGCCGAGCACGCCGGCATCGGCATTGCACAGCGGGGCAATCGTCAGCGCTTCGTAGTCGGACATGGGGAACCTCGCGCGGCCGGCCGGCGTGCCGCGATGGTGGCGGTCCGGCGCTCACCCGTCAACGCGCCCGGCCCCGGTGCACTTCCAAACCGCGAGGGCGCCCACGAGGGGCGCCCCTACCAGATCTTCCTGCCGGTGGCCCGCGCTGCGTGCAGCGTGGGACGGCTCCCGTCAACGGTGGAGCGGGTGGTCCTCGCCCAGCATGGCCTGGATCGGCTCCTCGTCGACGTGACTGGCGTCGGTGCGGATGTAGTGGCAGGCATAGGCCCGCCGCCAGGCGTCGCTGGTGTTGGGCGCCGACATGTGGAACGTGAGCAGGTGGTGGAAGATCACGCCCCCCGCACTGACGGGTGCGTGAACGGGCGCGGGCAGATCGACTTCCTGCGGCACCAGATGCGTCGTCCCCCCTCTCCACACGTGCGGCACGGCGCCCAGCAGGTGCGATCCGGCGTAGTACTGCATGCAGCCGTTGGCCACCGTGGCGTCGTCCAGGGCGCACCACACGGTCACACCCCAGTCGGACGGGTCCACGCCGAAGTGGGCGTTGTCCTGGTGCGCGGGCTTGGCGCTGCCCTGGCGCGGCGGCTTGAGAAACGCCTGATCGGAGTACAGGCGCAGCGGCTCCCCGATGAGCTGGCGCACCATTTCCAGCAGCTCCGGCATCTCGGCATGCCGGCGGAACGCGGCGTCATGCGGCGCCAACTCGTTCAGCTTCCGCGGCACCGCGGTGTCGCCGACAGCGTCCGGCTCAAGCTGAAGCCCCATGCGCTCGGCATCCGCACCACCGTTGGGGGACGTGACCGTGTCGATGCGCCGGCGCATCTCCGCCACCCGCTCCGGAGGCACGACATCCTCCACGACAAGGAAGCCATCGGCGCGGAATCGGGCGATCTGGGCGTCAGTTAGCGGCATCGGGCGGCACTCCGGGCGGGAGGCATGTCGATCAGGTTAGCGTCTCGCGCAGGATCTCGGCCGCTTGGTCGTCACGCCGCCGGCGGAGCGTCTCTCGCAGCACCGGATCGGCCGTGGCAAGAATCTGCGCGGCCAGGATCGCGGCGTTCACCGCGCCGGCCTTGCCGATGGCGACGGTGGCGACGGGAATGCCGCGCGGCATCTGCACCGTCGAGAGCAGCGAGTCGAGTCCGTCCAGCGACCACGCCTGCATGGGAACGCCGATCACCGGCAGCAGCGTGTGTGCCGCCACGACGCCGGCCAGATGCGCCGCGCCGCCGGCGGCGGCGATGATCACGCCCAGACCGCGCGCCTCGGCCGTGCTGGCGTACTCCGCCGTCTGCGCGGGTGTGCGATGGGCCGAGAGCACCCGCGCCTCATGCGCCACGCCGATCTCTTCGAGGGTGTCGGCGGCGGACTTCATCGTGCCCCAGTCCGAGGCGCTGCCCATCAGGATGCCGACCTGCGGGTCATTCGACGGTTCGCTCATGTACCACTCATTCGCCTTGCGCCAGCGAAAACGCGGGCGCGCCGTCAAACGTACACAAGTGCTCGGTTTTGGTGAAGTCCAGTCCGGTCGCGGCAATGCGTCCCAGAAGATTGATGATCTGGGCGTGGTCGACAGCCGCGCCGTCGTCGCCCGTGAAGCGGGCGCGCCACTGGTCCACGAGCAGGCCGTCGGCCACGGCCTCGGGCCACACCTGGGCGCCGCGGTTGCTGATCATCCGCAGCGCGAGGTCGGAACCGTTCGTCTCCTGCAGCTGCCGCGCCAGTTCCTCGGGGCGTCCGCCGCGCCAGTCGAAGAAGACATCGACGCCCACGGTTTGCTTGGATGGTCTGGCGCCGGATACGACAGCCGAGTTCACCGGGGTTCGGCCGCCCACGCCATAGACCGCGACGGGCAGCGTTTGCGGAAGCTGTCCTAAACGGTCCACAACCGCGCGTCCGAACTCGCGAGTGCCAACCTTCGCCGTGCTGTGCTCCGGCGTGTGAATGTCGTAGGTGTGGATGCCGTCTTCAAGGGTTCGCAGCCAGGCGTTCTGCACGCAGGCGGCCACGTCAGCTTGGCCGATGTGGTCCAGCATCAGCACGGCAGCGCTGAGCAGGCCGGACGGATTGGCCAGGTTCTGGCCCGCGCGGCGCGGCGCGGATCCATGAATAGCCTCGAACATCGCCGCGTTCTCGCCAATGTTGGCGGCTCCCGCGAGACCGACCGAGCCCGCGATCTGCGCCGCCACGTCGGAGAGTATGTCGCCATAGAGGTTGGGCAGCACGAGCACGTCGAACATCTCAGGCGTGTCGGCCAGCTTGGCGGCGCCGATGTCCACGATCCAATACTCGGCCTCGAGGTCCGGATAGTCCGCCGACACCTCGTCGAAGACCTGATGGAACAGGCCGTCCGACAGTTTCATGATGTTGTCTTTGGCGAAGGCTGTGACCTTGGACCGGCCGTGGTGCCGCGCGTATTCGAAGGCGTAGCGGATGATGCGCTCGCTGCCGGGGCGGCTGATGAGCTTGAGAGACTGCATGACGTCGGCCGACTGCCGGTATTCGATCCCGGCGTAGAGATCCTCTTCGTTCTCCCGGATCAGCACGACGTTCATGTCCGGGTGGTGCTTGGTCTTGACGTAGGGGTGAAACGTGGCGGCCGGGCGTACGTTGGCGAAGAGCCCCAGAGCCACGCGGGTCGTCACGTTGAGGCTCTTGAAGCCGCCGCCCTGCGGCGTGGTGATGGGCGCCTTGAGGAATACTCGCGTGCGCCGAATGGACTCCCACGCGGCAGCGTCGATGCCCGAAGATATGCCGCGCCGGTAGACCTTCTCGCCGATCTCGATGACTTCAGGCTCGATGCGCGCCCCGGCGGCCTGGAGCACCTGCATGACGGCCGGCATGATCTCCGGGCCGATGCCGTCGCCGTAGGCCACCGTAATCGGGATCGTCGCCGTCATGCGCTGTCTCCTGTATTGGGCACAAATGCCCAGCATATCGCCATCCCCGGCGTCGGGCAGTTGTGCCGTGGTCGGCGGAAGCGCCGCCTATCCGGCATGGATTCGCAGCGGCGCGCTCAGGCCCAGCGGAGCGTGGGGTCGTCGGGCACGTAGCGCACGAATTCGCGAAAGGCGGCCATGAGTTGGCTGACCCGCTCGCGCAAGCGCTCATCGGAAAGCCGGCCCTGATCGTCGAAGGCCCGCCACGCCCCGGCGACGAACACCTCGGGGTCGATCATCACCCGCATGCTGTTGTGGAGCGCGATCTCTCGCAGGTGCATCTGCGCCCGCACCGTGCCGAAGCGCCCGCCTGCGCCCATGATGGCCATGGACTTGCCGTCCAGCGGCGAGTCGGGCGACCGCGACGCCCAGTCGATGGCGTTCTTGAGGACGCCGGGGATCGAGTAGTTGTATTCCGGCGTCGCGATCAAGAGACCATCGGCTGCGGTGAGGGCCTGACGGAATTCCTCGACCGGCGGCGGGAAGCCGTCATGCTCGAGGTCGCGGTTGTAGAGCGGCAGCGGGCCGAGGTCCACGATGTCGATGTGGGTATCGGGCGGCGCCAGGGCTTGCGCTTCCCGCAGCAGCGCGGCGTTGTACGAACCGCGGCGCAAGCTCCCAGCGATGCCGGCCAGTTTCACCTGATCAGCCATCGTGCTCCGTGCATCTGCGCGTCCCGGACGCCGACGCTTGCATCCGCGCCATGGGTCCGACGATCAGTGTTCCTCCACCATCATGAGCGCTGTACACCCTGCGTCCAAGACAATTCCCGCAGTTGGGCAGGCGCAGCGGCGGTCGCCATCGACGTCGACCTACACCGCCATGACGCGCTTGGTGTAGCGGCGTCCAAATGCGGCGTGGGCCTTCCCGCCGCCGATGATCGCGGTGCCGACCTCGTCGATCAGATGCCGCACTTGCTCCTCGACCGTCATGGTCGGGTCCGCCCAGCTGCAGAGGAACGGCAGCCGCGCCGCGGCGCAGGCGGCACGCACCGCGTTACGGGCCTCGTCCATCTCCGGGGGATAGGGCGGATCGTGCCGCGAGGCATAGCCGAACGACATCGCCATGTCGCCCGGCCCCCACTCGGCAAAAGCGATACCCGGCACCGCCGTGGTCTCGCGGGCTCGTTGGACGGCGTGGCGGTCCTCGATTTTGAGCCCGAGCATCAGCTCTCCGCGCGGGTTGAGCGGCCAGGGATCGGCGACCCGGAGATATGCCTCCGGGTCGAGTCCCCATATCTCGGCCGCGGCGGCCTGTCCGCCCGCTCCGCGCGTTCCCTCGCCCAGGCCGGTGCCAACACCGATGGTCTGAAACGGATAGCGGCAGGCCTCGACAAAGGCACGCACGGCCGCCGGGTCGCGCGCGTGGCACAGCAGCAGCCCGTGAACGCCCGCGGCGAGGATGTGCCGAATCTGCCAGGCGTTGGCGTGAATCTCGGCGACCGATGCCCCATGGGCCGGGAGCGTACAAATCACCGTCGGCGTCGGGTGGCCGCTGCGCGTCGGCCCGGCATCACACAAGCCGCGCATGAAGGCCGCAAGCCCGACCACGTTGAGTGGAAAGTGCTCGAATTCGACGGTCAGGTAGTCGGCCCAGGTGCCAGCGTGTTCGCGGCCGGCGTCGTAGCTCAGCTCACGCACGCCATCCATGTAGATGGGCTGGCCGGATTCGAGCAACTCGATGCAACGGTTGATGCGGGCCACGCGCTCTCCTCTCACCCAAGCACCTTAGCCGGTGCCATCCTACGCGCTGGCGGCTGCAAGCTTGCGACCGGCCGCGAGCATGACCTGCGCGAGGTCCGCGCAATTGGCGTCGTAGTCGTCCGTGCCGAAGATGTTGCCCCAGCCGGGATCGAACATGTGGTCGCTGACGGTAAGGATGAGTCCGATGTCGACGCCGCGCACGGCAGCCAGCGTCATCACCGCGGAGGTCTCCATCTCGACGCCCAGGTCGCCCTCGGCCGCATAGCGCCGGACCTTGCCGCGGAACTCTCGGTAGGGCGCGTCGGTGCTCCAGACGCGTCCCTCGTGAACGGGCCGCGATCTCTCGCGTGCGGCCTCCAGCAGCGCTTGCGTGGCGGGCCCGGACGCGACGGCTTCATGCTCCGGCCCGGCGTAGTGGTAGGAGGTACCCTCCTCGCGCCGCGCGCCGATGGGCACGACGTTGTGACCGATGAGCACGTGCGGCTGCAAGCTGCCGACGGCGCCGCCGATGAGAATCGTGCGCGCCCCGCGCGCGATCAGCTCTTCAATCACCATGACCGTCGGCGGCGCCCCGGCAACCAGCCTCGTCACCGCCGCCGGAGACCCTTCGAGCTCGCCGACGCGCACGCCCCGCCAGGTGGACTGGGCCCCGATAGCGTCCGCAATTCCCTCAACGGTCGGCGTCATGAACGAGGCGAGAACCAGCGGAGCGCTGGCGGTTTGCCCGCTCACACCCGCGCGTTCAGCCAATTCGCGCACATGCCGGCCGGGATCGATGACCGGTTCGTCATCGCCGAACGCGTCAAGCCAGTCGAAGGGCGAAGTTGATGGCATGTGGCCGTGGGTGGAGTGGAGCAGGCGAAAGGCGAGCCTAGCAGCCCACGGAGGGCGCTCCTACCAAAAGGCCTCGCCAGCCGTCGCCGCTAGAATGCCGCATGCCTGACGGTCCAATCCTGGTCATTGCCGGCGGCGCGGGGTTCATTGGCGCGAACTTCGCGCGGTTCGTCGCCGCGGCCCGTCCGGATTGGCGGCTGCGCATCCTGGACAACCTCACCTATGCGGGCGACCGCGCGCGGCTGGCGGGCGTCGACGCCGACTTCGTCATGGGCGACATCGCCGACGCGGAGGCCGCGGCGTCGGTCCTCGCGCGCGCGCGCTGGCTGGTGAACTTCGCGGCCGAGACCCACGTCGACCGGTCGCTGCAGGACGCGCAGGCCTTCCTGCGCACGAACGTGACCGGCACCTTCGTGCTCATGAGCGCGGCCGGCGACGCCGGCGTCGAGCGAATCGTGCACGTGAGCACCGATGAGGTCTACGGCGAAAGCCACGGCGAAGCATTTCGCGAGGACGATTTGCTGCGGCCGCGGAGTCCTTATTCCGCCAGCAAGGCGGGCGGCGACCTGCAAGTCTTGGCGCTCCACGCCACCTACGGCCTGCCGGTGTGCATCACGCGCGGGGCGAACACAATCGGCGGGTGGCAACACCCCGAGAAGGCCGTGCCGCTGTTCACCATCAACGCGCTCCTCAACCAGCCACTGCCGATCTATGGCCGGGGCGAGCAACGCCGGGACCGGCTGCACGTGGACGATCACTGCCGCGCCATCCTCACCGTGCTGGAACGCGGCGAACTGGGCACGGTCTACAACGTGGCGGCCGGCAACAATCGGGACAATCTCACCGTAGCGCGGGCGATTCTCGAACGCCTTGATCGTCCCGAGACGCTGATCCGGTTCGTGGAGGACCGGCCGGGCCACGATTGGGACTACATCATGGACGCCTCACGGCTGGCCGATATTGGCTGGCAGCCCGCGCACGACTTCGAATCGGCGCTCGACCGCACGGTGGACTGGTACGTTGCAAACCGCGACTGGTGGGGGCCGATCTTTGCCGGCGAGTTCCGGGAGTACTACGAGCGCCTGTACGGCGATCGGCTGGCCGCGTCGGAAGCCTATCGACCCTAGCCGGGTCATCGCATAGTCACGGCCTTCATGCGTCGTCCCGCTGGCAAGATGTACCGGTCTGGAAAGAGAGCAGCCGTGACGGAGTTGAGCGGTCGATGAGTTCTGCTGGGGGCGGACCCATCATCCTGCGGCGCGGCTGGCGCGACGCCTGGGCCTGGATGCGCTGGGACGTCCCGACGCGCGTCGTGCTGCTCATTGGCGCGCCCCTGATTTGGATTTTCGCGGCGGATATCGACCCTTCCGCGATCGGGTTGCGGCTGGATCTGGGCATACGCGATTGGCTGCTGACCCTACTCCTGGCAGTCGGCGCCGGGTTGGTATCGCTGGCCTACCGCCGTTGGCTGTGGCGGCCCCGGGCCGCCCCAGACCGGTCAGCCCTGGTGCTGGAGCTTCCCTTCTTCGCCGTGCTCAATCCCGTCGCCGAAGAGCTGTTCTTCCGCGGGGCCGCACTATTCGGGCTGGCCAATCTCGTGGGCATGCCCTGGGCGATCGCCGTCACTTCGGTCGTGTTCGGCGCGCATCACGTCCTCGCGCGGTTCCCCGTCTCGTTCCTGGTCCTCGGGACCCTGGGTGGGGCGATGTTCGGCATCATGACGGCATATTTCGAGTCGATCGTTCCGGCCATCGTCATGCACGCGGTCGCCGACCTTGCCGTATTCGTGGCGGCGGGGCTCATGGCCCGCCGAGTCTGGGCCAGCGACGATCCGCATAGGGTGGAACGACCCCCTGTTGATAGACTTGCGGCACCGACCCCGTAGCTCAGTTGGATAGAGCGTGTGGTTGCGGACCACAAGGTCGGAGGTTCGAGTCCTCTCGGGGTCGCCCAAATGTCTGCCACACCACCGCCACCCGGTGGGCCGCGCGTGAGCGAAACGTGCCGCCTGGGGGCCACGGGCATTTCCGTGGGGCGGGTGGGCGTTGGCACGTGGCAGTGGGGCGACAAGAAGTACTGGAAATATGGCCGCGTGTACGGGCGCGACGACGTGGAGGCTGCGTTCGCCGCCGCGCGCAATGCCGGCTGCACGCTGTTCGACACGGCGGAGATCTATGGCCGCGGCGAGTCGGAGCGGATTCTCGGCCCGCTGGCCGCGGCGTCACGGGGAACGGTGGTGGCGACCAAGTATTGGCCGTCGCCGCGTCGGTGGCGGGCGCGCTCGGTCGATGACGCGATCGACCGCAGCCTGCGGCGTCTCGACGTCGACGTGATCGACCTCTATCAAATCCACTGGCCGTTAGGATTGATTTCGCAGCGGCGCCTGGCGGCGGCGCTGGCACGCGCCGTGCGCGACCGCCGCGTCCGCGCGGTGGGCGTGAGCAACTTCACCGCCCGGGCCATGCGGCGAATGCACGCCCGCCTGGCGGACCTTGGCGTGCCGCTGGCGTCGAACCAAGTCGAGTACAGCCTGCTGCGGCGCGCGCCGGAGACCAACGGAGTGCTCGACGCATGCCAGGAGCTGGACGTGACACTGCTGGCGTACAGCCCGCTGGCCCAGGGGATGCTCACCGGGAACTACCACTTCAACAGCCGGCCGGGCGACGGCCGGCGCTGGTCGCCACGCTTTCGCGATAGCGGCCTGCAAGCGGCAGGACCCATCGTCGACACGCTGGTCAGCGTGGCCGAAGGGCATGACTGTCACCCGGCGCAGGTGGCGCTGGCCTGGCTTCTGCGGACGCCCGGCGTGGTGGTCCTGCCGGGAGCGAAGAACGCGGAGCAGGCTCGCAGCAACGCCGGCGCCCTCGGGGTCGAGCTCACGCCCGAGCAAGAGCGCGAACTCGACTTCAAGACCGAGAAACTCAGGCACGGGTCCTTGCTCGCGCGCCCGTTCGTGGGGTAGCGGTCGTTTGGACGGCCGAGGCCGTGGCGGTGGCTAGGCTTCCGCCACCACCGGATTGGACAGCACGCCGCAGCCATCCACGTGCACCTCGACCACGTCACCGGGCTTGAGCGCGGTGGTGGTCTGCGGGGTGCCCGAGAAGATCACATCGCCCGGTTCAAGCGTCATGTGCTGCGAGACGAAGCTCAATGCCGTGTCGATGTCGTGCACCATGTCTTCCTTGGTGTTGGTCTGCTGAACCGACTCGCCGTTGACCAGGGTCTTGAGATTGATGTCGCGATAGTTCAATCCGGTCGTGATCCACGGCCCGAAGGGTGAAAAGGTGTCCCCGCCCTTGGCGCGCCACCACTGGACATCCTTGTCGTCGCCGTTCTGCCAGTCACGCTCGCTGACGTCGTTGGCGGGACAGATGCCCAGGATGTGGTTCGGCGCATCGGCCACCGAGACCTTGCTCGCCCGCTTGCCGATGATGACGGCGATCTCGCCCTCATAGTCGACGTTGACGCTGCCAGCCGGAATGACGATGTTGGCTCCCGGGTCGATGACCGACGACGGCGGGGCCAAGAAGGGCTGGGGCCGGGTGAAGGGCGGCGTGTCGCCGAGGTGGCTGTAGTAGTTCCCGGCAAGGTTGAGGATCTTGGTGGGCATCGTCGGCGCCTTGAGCCGGACGTCGCTGAGCGCCGCGATGGCGCCGGTGCGTTCGAGATCGCCGAAGAAGTCGCCCGCGATCTCGGCGACGTTGTCGCCTTCGCGGATGCCGTGTCGAATCTCACCCTGATATTCGTATCGAACCAGGTCCATGGGCCTTGCCCTCCGCACATTGCACTGCGTCCCGCGCAGGATACGCGCTCACCGCCGGGTCGGCGCGCCGTTCACCGCCAGTTTTCAGTCGCGCGGCAGAGCTCCGGCGCGGCGCAGGGCGCCGAAGATCTCGAGCTGCTGGCGCTCGAGCTGCGTCCAGTAGGCCGCGAAATCGACATCGGACCAGTCGCAGAAGCCGCTCCCGGTCTTGAGCCCCAGGTTTCCCGCGGCGGCCAGATCTCGGAGCGAGGCGTGCGGTTCCGAGGCGTTTGAAAGGTCGGGCCAGACGCGCTCGGCGCCCCGGACGGTGATATCCAGGCCGACGAGGTCGCGGTCGCGGATCACGCCCATGAGCGGCATCCGCGGACCGAAAGAGAATCCCGCCAGCTCGTCGATATCCTCGGCGGAGATCACGCCGCGCTCCACCAGGTCGAGCGCCTCGCGGAAGAGCGCCTGGCGCAGTCGATTGGCGACTTGCCCCGGGAGGTCAATGTTGATGCGAACCGGGCGCAGGCCGGCGCCGCGGAGCAGCTCGATGACGCGCACGACCGTCGCTTCGGAAGTCGCCGAGCCCTTAGTGACCTCGACCATCGGAATGATGTAGGCCGGGCGAAAGAAGTGGGTGGTGGTGAAGCGGTCGGGACGGCCCGTGGCGTCGGCGAGGACGCGCAGCGGGATGCTGGAGGTGTTGGTGGCCAGGATCGTCTCGGGTTGCAGGTGCGGCGCCAGATCGGCGTACACGGCCCGTTTGACCTCGGCGTCTTCGGCGACGGCCTCGATGATGAGGTCGGAAGGGGCGATGGCGGCAAGGTCGGTGGAGGTACTGATGCGCGGCAGGACGGCGTCAGCGGCGGCGGCGTCAAGCCACTCGTACTCGACGAGCAGGTCGAGGTTCTGGCGGATCTTGGCGCGGGCGCGGTCGAAAGCGGTCGGGTCGGCGTCGACCATGATGATTGGGTGACCAGCGGCGGCAAAGACCTGGGCAATGCCGTGGCCCATGAGACCCGCGCCGAGAACGCCGATGGTTTCCGCGCTCATACCCGCCGCCTGCTCCGAAGATTTGCGCGCGTCATGCTACTAGAGAGACCCCCTGAGCCGACGTCGGCACCGCCGGAACAGCTCACTCCGCTGCCGCGGCGGGCGTCGAGTAGGCCGCAATGAACCGGCGGAGCATGGGAATTGCGGCGGCGATGCCGGTGTGCTCGTCGCCCGCTCCTTCGTAGACCAGACTCACCCAGCCGTTGTAGGCCACGCTCCGCAGCGCCCGGAAGATGCGCTCGTAGTCAAGGCTGGTTTCGCGGCCGTCGCGCATCTCGTAGATCTTGGCGCGCACGTGCGTGGCGAAGGGAGCGGTTTGCTCGATGCTGGCCAGATAGTCATAGGCGGCACGGTCGTCGGCCTCGGCGTAGCCGCTGGCTCCAGGCGATCCGGCGTACTGCCCGCAGTCCAGCACGTGCCCCAGATTCCGATGGGCGACATCCCGCAGCATGCGCCGCAGGTCGTCTCCGGTGCGCACGATCTGCTTGTGATTGTGATTCTGCAAGCTGACGCGCACGCCCAGCTCGGCGCCGAACGCGGCCGACTGGCGCAACGCCGCGGCACAGCGGGACCACGCGGCCGCCTCGTCTCCGGGCTCCGGCGTCCCGGCGAAAACCCGCACCTGCGGGGCTCCCAGCCGCGCCGCCGCGCGTATCCAGCGGTGGGTCGTAGCGACCTGCGTGTGCAGCTCCGCGGCCGGTCCCGCGTAGGAATTGCCTATCGAGACGCAAGGGATCGAAAACCCGCGCTCGAGACAGGCGCGCGCGATGTCGTCGAGCACCCGGCAGTCATCGGATGGGAGACCATTGGCATGCAGGTCGACGCCGTCGAGGCCGAGGTCGCGAGCCACATCGAGAAACGACCAAACGTCCATCTCGCCCGCCGCAAAGGCGCGCTTGAACGACAGCGATAGCAAGCAGAGTTTCATCATCGGGTCATCGTAAGTCCCAGGCCATCTCGGCCCCGCGGCCAAGCGACGCGTGCACCGGAGCGGCTAGGTCATCAGGGAAGTGGAACGCCTACGATCTGCACGTCCGAGAACACCACGTAGTCGCGGCCCTGATCGACCAACCCCGTGCAACCGAGCGAGAGGTAGGCGTATTCGTACTCCAGGCCATCTTCGATATGGCGTGGTTCGCCGTTGATATAGAGCCGAACCGATCCGGCGTCATAGGCCAGAATTATGGTGTATGGCGATGAATCCTCAGGTATTGCTACGGCCTCGTCGGTCTCGACGACCTCAAGATTGCCGTCGGTCACTCTCACCCACGTGAAGAGCGACCTTTCACCGTTCCAAATGTGGGGCCCGAGATACAGCGTGTCGCGGCTTATGTAGTCTGCATCGAACACATCGTTAAAGGTGATGACCGCGGCGGCATCACCAAACTTCTCGATCGTCGTCTTCACTGCGAAGTTGACGCTCTCGGTCTCTAGGTTGGATCCGCCGAAATCGTCGCAACGGACCCGCCGGCTCTCCAGCAATAGCTGAGGTTGGCCTGGCGGCGGAAGCTCCGGCGGCGCTTCGCCGATACTGAGTTCTTCGAGCCATGCATCAACCAGGGTCCGCACTTCCGAACCGGGGATGACGAAGTTCGTGTTCTGAAGGCCGGTCAATCCGGCGACGGTAACGCCCACAACTCTGCCCGACGCGGTCGCGACGGGCCCGCCGCTGCTACCGGGGTTGAGCGCGGCGTCGGTCTGCAGATATCTGATGCCTGCATTGACCACGCGGTTTGACAAGACGCCGGTTGTCACGGTCGGCAACGGTGGACAGTTCGCGCCAAACTGGACAAGCGTCACGCCGTAGCCCAACGCCACTAGCTCATCGCCTACCTGAAGGCTGTCCGAGTCGCCCCAGATCACTGGAACATGGTCGTCGCCGTCGATCTTCAGCAATGCGATATCGCGCTCGGCGTCACCCGCGACGATCTGCGCCTCGGCCGCGTAGCCCCTCGGGCTCGAGACGACAATGTCGCTGGCGTCTCCGACAACGTGCCAGTTCGTGACGGCATAGCCGTCCGTCGTGACGAAGAAGGCCGACCCGCATCCCTTATCGGATTCCACGCGCAACAGGGACAGCTGCAGAAACTCCGCCGAATCGGCCACCGTCGGGCCGCGAGGCCCGCGGCGAGATTCCAGACCCAACTCAAGGCGATCACCGGCCGCCAACGGCGCCTCCGGCGCGAACACCAGGTATTGCTGCCAGCCGCTGTAGGGATATTTGCTGTCGCGCACGGTGTCGCCCAGCAAGCGGAGCTTCACGGGCGACCCGGGCGACTCTGGATGGTATTCGAGTACCGCAGCCTGGAAGTATTGCCGGATGCGGTTGTCCGGCGGGCGCGTGGGGTCGTGCAGCACCGCCTGCGGGTGATTGTCCCGGCGCGCCTCGGTCTTCGGGAAGCCGAACGAGTCAACACCGCCGAGCCGGTTGAAGAAATCGGCGAAGCCCGTGCTCTCGCCTTCCACCGAGACGTTCGAGACCTTGTGACCCCACGGACCGATGCTGTCACCGTCGTTGGGGTTGGTGAGGTCAGGTTCGACGCCCTGGTCCTCCGAGCCTCCCAGTCCACCGCCCAGGTAGTCCCAGGCCAGGCGGCGCAACAACTTGTGGGCGCCGCCGCTGGGCGGTGACCGCCAGTCCACGACGCCCCGCTGGTAGTACTGCGTGAGCGTGCCGGGCGTCTCCTCAAAGATGGCCGAGGTCGGGAAGCCCCAGCGCTCCACGCCGCCCGTTTGCTCAAAGTGCTGCAGGAAGCTCGCCTCGTAGGCGGCGCCGTTCGCAAACGTGCCGACGACATCGGCAACGTTGTGCTCGAGCTCCGGGAAGTAGGCGGCGGCGGCAACCTCTGCCGTCTCGAATCCGGATTCGACCGCCAGCGCGGCTGACGGCGCGGCCACAACCGCGGCGACGATCACCAGCGCGAGCACGCGCGCGAGGGGCCGCACGGGGAGCGGCATGCACGAGACAACCGAACGTTGAAGCACGCTATTTCCCTGGACGCACGACGGCCGCGGAAAGCATGGCCCGCATCGCAGGGATTGTCGAGCCGCGGAATGAAAGGGGGATGCGATTGGGCGCGGTCGCGGCTATTCGGTGAGAATGCGTCGCGCACAGCATTCGCTGGAACCGTCCGGCGCGGAATCTAGGACATCGACGACCGAGCATGACGAACAAGGACGCGGCCGACTTGCTGGACGGGTTCGCGGACATCTTGGAGATCCGCGGCGCCAACCAGTTTCGCGTGCGGGCGTTTCGCACCGCCTCGCGACGGGTGGATGGCCTGACGGTCGATCTGGGCGAGCTGGTTGCCAGCGACTCACTGGAGTCAGTGCAGGGCATCGGCAAGGGAATCGCGGGCTTTCTGCGGGAGCTCGTGACCACCGGACGCGTGGCGGAGTACGAGGAGATGCGGGCGGAGATTCCGGCCGGCGTCTTTGACATGCTGCGAGTGCCGGGGTTGGGTCCAAAAACCGCGGCCACGCTCTACACCAAACTTCAGATCACCAGCATCGACGAGCTGGAGGCGGCGGCGCGGGCGAACGAGTTGGCGCAAGTGCGCAGCATCGGCGCCAAGCGCCAGGAGCGTCTGCTCCGCGAGCTGCAGCGATTCCGCGAGCGCGCCGCGCGTCACTTGCTGGGCGACGTGCTGCCCCTCGCCGAGCGCCTGGCGGCTCATGTCCGAGAAGCGCCCGGGGTGTCCGAGGCGACCTGCGCCGGCAGCCTGCGCCGCATGCGCGAGACGATTGGCGACCTGGACATCCTGGCGGCCGCGGACGACCCCGACCCGGTGATGCGGCACTTCTTGGAGCACGAGGCTATTGCCGAGGTGCTGGCTTCCGGATCGACGAAGACACGCGTGCTGGTGGCCAACAACCTTCAGGTCGATCTGCTGGTGGTGCCGCCGGCCAGCTTTGGGGCGGCACTGGTGTATTTCACCGGGTCGAAGGAGCACAACATCGAGCTGCGGCAGCGGGCGCTGACGATGGGCCTGTCGCTGAACGAGTGGGGCCTCGACGAGGTGGAGACGCACGTACGGCGGCTGGCGCCCACCGAGTCCGACGTGTATGCAGCCCTTGAACTTCCGGTGATCCCGCCCGAGTTGCGCGAGAGCCGGGGCGAGATTGCCGCCGCCGCGGGCGGGACGCTCCCAGACCTAATTCAGCTGTCGGACATCCGCGGCGAATTTCATGGTCACTCGCTGTGGAGCGACGGCGCCGCGTCCATCGCCGGCATGGTCAAGGCGGCGCAGGACGCTGGCTACGCCTTCATCGCCGTCACGGACCATTCGGGCAGCTTGCAGGTCGCCAACGGCCTGTCGCCGGAGCGGGTCAGGGCCCAGCGTGAGGAGATCGAGCAGACGCGGACCGAGGTTCCGGGAATCCGGGTGCTGCATGGCAGTGAGGTCGAGATCAAGGCTGACGGCACGCTGGACTATGACGACGCGCTTCTGGCCGAGCTTGATGTCGTGGTGGCGTCGATTCACAGCAATTTCAACCAGCCGCGCGAAACCATGACCGCGCGGTTGATCGCCGCCATTCGCCATCCGCACGTTGACGTGATCGGCCATCCCACCGGGCGCATGCTGGGATACCGCGACGGCTATGAGTTTGACGTGGACGCGGTGCTGACGGCGGCCGCCGAGACCGGGACGGCCATGGAGATCAACGCCTCACCGGAGCGCCTGGACCTGGACGACGTGATGGCGCGCCGCGCCCTGGAGCTGGGGGCGCCCATCGCCATCAACTCGGACGCCCATCGTCCGGAGAGCTATGCCTATATGCGTTACGGCATCGCCACCGCGCGCCGCGCGTGGCTCACCGCCGGCGATGTGCTGAACACGATGACGCCGGAGGCCCTGGCCGCGTGGCTGGGGCAGGCAAAACCGAGGCGATGGTCGCCGCATCGCTAGGTCGGACCGTGTCGATCAGGCGGCGTTGAATCGATCGGGGCTAAACGGCTCGATCGGATAGCCGGGATCTCGGCCGGTGAGCAGCCGAGCAATGATCTGTCCCGTGAGCCAACTCATCGTGACGCCGTGGGTGTGATGACCCGTGGCCAGCATGACGCCGCTGCGGGGATCGCGACCGATCAGCGGCAGCCCGTCCTCGGGTTCCGGACGGAATCCCGTCAATATTCCAGACAGCGATGCGGCCGCCAGCCCGGGCACCGCCGCGGTGGCGGCGCTCAGCAACGACGCGACCGCGCCTGCCCGCAACCGCCGGTCGAAGCCCACGCGCTCTTTGGTGGCGCCGAAGATGAGGCGCCCGTCCGACCGCTGGCTCAGCGTGCCGCTGGGCATGTTAATGACATGGCGCGAACGGAGATTGGGCGCCTCGAAGGTGATGATGTGCCCCTTGGACGGCACGACCGGGACCCATGGCAGGAGCTCGCGCGCCCAAGCGCCCGTGGCCAGCACGACGTGGTCCGCCCTGAGCGTGCCGCGCACGGTCCTCACCTCGGGGCTTGCGCCGCCCGACAGCGCCACGACCTCGGCGCCTTGGTGCACGTCCACGCCCGCCGCCAGGACGGCGCGATGCACGATTGGCGCCCATCGATGCGTGTCGACCTGTCCGTCGGGATAGAGGGCGGCGCCGGTGACGTCCGGCGCCAGCAGTGGCTCACGACGGCGGGCCTCTTCCGGTTCGAGGAACTGGACGTCAAGTTCAGCCTCTCGCTGTGTGGCGACGCGAGTCACCAGCCGCTCGCGCTGCTCGTCCGTCCAGGCGACGCCCATGGTCGGGCCCTCGATGTAGCCAACCGGAGCGCCGCCGAGCGATTCGAGAAGTTGGGCGAATTCGGGAAAGGCTTCGCGTCCCGCCAGCCGCAGCCGTAGCAGCGGCGTGTCGTGGTCGGCGTCGTATTGCGCGCAGATGAGTCCCGCCGCCACGGACGACGCCTCGCCGCAGATGCGTCCTCGCTCGAGGATGGCCGCCGTGAGACCGCTGCGCCGCGCGGCCAGCGCCACGGCGCAGCCCACGATGCCGCCGCCCACGATGGCGACATCCACATTCCGCAAGTCGTCGCTCATGCCGCGCGACCACGGGGCGGGATCAACCGAGGGAATCGCATCGACCACGTCATTTCCCTAGAAGGTAGGGCCTTTCGATCATGCAGGCCAGCCGTCCCAGGCCCGCCTTGGACCACTCTTGGGTGCCCGATCAATGTCAGTAGGAGACGCGGCGTGCCGCTCAGAGGCTGTGGAGCGCGGTGAAGACAAACCCAAACATGCTCAACATGCCGGGCGCAAAGGTTCCCAGCAGGAAATCGGGCGAGAGTTGCACCTCATCCAGGAGCGCGTGCTCCAGCACGTCGGTTTCGGTGAGCTCCGCCTGCTCCGGGCCCAGGCGACGCAGCAACTGCTCGGACTCACTGCTCGGAATATAGGTATCGCCGCGGTCGTGGAGCATGCGCACCTTCGCCTGGATACCGTCGGCAGCGCCCAGCGGCGAAAGCGCGTCGAGGCTCAAGGGCAGGTGCGCATCCATCCGCCGAATGAGATTGGAGGCTTGCCTTGGATCGCGGTTGGCGAAGAGGTCGAAGACGGCGCGACCAGCCGCGCTGAAGTCAGCGAGGTCCGTGCGTGCCAGCGCGTCGGGGTCCGGGTCCGGCGAGGCTCCTGGAAAGAGGTCGTAGAGCAGCCGCCGATCGCCAGGGTCGGGTAGATGGCTGACCAACGTGTTGCGCGCGACGCCCCATACATAGGGATGCGGGTTGAAGGGTTGGAGGCCGCCGTCTACGAGAATCGTTGCGGTGGTCGCGGCCTGGACCAGCGTCGCCAAGCTGTAGTAGGAACCAATGGTGGCGACGAACGCGACGTCGTCGGCAATGCGTGGATCGGCGGACGCAACCAGCGCCAGCGATCCGCCGGTGGACACGCCCACGAAGGCGACGCGCTTGGGATCGACCTCCGGCTCCCGCGCCAGGAATTCGAAGCCGGCCACGAGGGCGTCCGGGTCACGATCGACGAGTCGGTAGGCCGCATTGCCGAGCTGCTCCGGCGCCAGGACGACGAACCCAGCGCGGGCAAGGGATTCCGCCAGCGCCACCAGGACCGGATGCCGCCGTCCGGTGACCTCCACGCCATTGATCAGGATGAGCGCCGCGCCCGAGCCGCCCGAGGGCGGCGCATAGAGATCGGCGGGGATGACGTCGCCGGCGCTGCTGGTATACGTGACGCCACGCGCATTGGGCTCGGCCGTCTCAAGCTGCTCTTCCCCGGGCACCAGCGACGCCAGGGTCGCGCCGGTATCAACCGCCAGCCGCAGCTCGGCCCGCAACCCAACCGTCAGCCCGATGATGGCAAGCACGAGGCCAAGCGCGACAAACCCGCCCACGGGGAGCACCGGCCGCGCCGAGACGTCTTCCAGCGGCGGCGGCGGCTGGCCTGAAGTCAGCCGGACGACTCCATCTCATCCGCGACCAGCGGCAAGTTGGTTTCGCGGATCGATTGCAGCTCACGGCGATGCAGCGTGTCGCGAATGACCGCCAGCATGTCCTCAAGCCCGCCGGGCTCGACGTAGCTGGAGGCATAGCGCACGTAGGCGACCTCGTCGAGCGGCTGGAGCCGCTCGAGCACCATCTCGGCGAGCACCGCCGACCGGACCTCGGTTTGCCCGGTGTCTCGCAGCTCGGTGGCAATGCCGTCGGCCAGCGTCAACAAGGCTTCGTTCGCCACCGGCCGTTTGGAGCACGCCGTGCGCACGGCGTCGAAGAGCTTGCCGCCGTTGAACGGTTCGCGCCGTCCGTCGGCCTTGATCACGGAAATGTCTGGTCGGACCAGCCCCTCGACCGTGTCGAAGATCAGGCCGCAGGGACCGCAGCGGCGCGTGCGCTGAACGCCGCGCGCGCTGACGTCGGTGCTCTCGACGCGCGTCTCCGTGGACGCGCACCGCGGGCAGGTAAAGACCTCACACCGCTCATAGGTCGTAAATCGATGCCCCTCGCCGCACTCGCGACGGCGGCGCACGGCGTCCGGCGCGTCGCGCGAGTCGACGACCTGAAGACGGTCCGTCCCGCATTCCGGGCAGCGCAGCGTATGTCTCCCCGCACCGCGATGGCTCCCGAACCTAGCAAAGATGCCTGCCGCATTTCACCGGCGGAACGTCGAATCTCCGCCCGTGAGACCTCGGCGCCCCTGAAGGGTTCGTCGAATGGCCGGGGGCGGCGTACGCTGCGCTGGCGGCCAGATGTGGTCGCTGCGAGTCCCGCTCTTGGCGATGGTCGACATTTTCCCGGATAGGCTGCGGCCGATCGAGGTTGGCGCCGTCCACCACGTCGCGCTCAACGTGCGCGACCTGAATCGCAGCATCGACTTCTATACCAAAGTCCTGGGACTGCGTCCGGTGCGCCGAACGGGCTTCCGTCAGGTACTGGCGCGCGGGGCGGTGGCGGTGCATCTCTTCCAAGCGCCGGAACCGGCCACGGCAGCGGCGGCGCGAAACTGGAGGCAGATCGGTCTGCAGCACGTGGCGTTCAGCGCGTGCGACGCGGACCTGGACGCGATCAAAGACCGCCTCACGCACCACGGCATCCACACGGACGGACCGGTGACGGATACCGACGGCCGCAGCCTCTATCTGCGCGACCCGGACGGCATCATCATCGAGCTGCGCGCCCCGCCGGCAGGGCCCGTGCCTGAGGTGCCGGCGCCGCGATCACCGCCCTAGCCTTGCATCGGCGCGAGCGACCTAGAATGCGGTGGGTGTGTTGGTTTGGTCGTGGCGCCGAGCGGTTGGCGGAGGAAGTTTGCACCCGCACCCTCACCCTCTCCCATCAAGGGAGAGGGGATCGAAGGCTCTCCCGTCAAGGGAGATGGAATCAAACCAGAGCTGTGCGATGGAGGGAGCAGGAGCAAGGGCTAGCGATGTACGCGGTGCTGATCGCTGGAGGCAAGGGCGAGCGGCTGCGGCCGCTCACGGCGGATCGGCCGAAGCCCATGGTGGAGGTGGGCGGCCGCCCCATCATGGCGCGCCAAATCGATTGGCTGATAGGCGAGGGCGTCGATCGGGTTGTGGTGTCCTGCGGCGCGATGCACGAGGTCATTCAGGATTACTTCGGCGATGGAAGCTCCCTGGGCGTCGAGATCACCTACGCGGTGGAAGATACGCCGCTGGGCCGCGGCGGCGGGCTGCGCCACGGCTGCGACCGCATCCCCGCAACCGAGGAGCTATTCATTGCCACCAACGCCGACATCCTGTCGGCGCAGCCGCTCGCGCCCATGATCGCCCAGCACCGCGAGGACGGGAACATGGCCACGCTTCTGCTGACGCCGTTCGTGAGCCAGTTCGGGATCGTCGAGGTGGAAGGCCGCCACGTGAAGCGGTTCACCACCAACCCCGTCCTGCCCCACTGGGTGAACGGCGGCGTATACGTGATGAGTCGGGCAATCGAGCAGCATCTGCCGGTCGTCGGCGATCACGAGGATTCGACATTTCCCGAGTTGGCGGCACAGGGGAAGCTGGGCGCATTCACGTCCCGCGCGTGGTGGCGCGCCATGGATAGCCTCAAAGACCACGCACGCCTCGAGCAGGAGCTTGGCGAGCAGCAGGCCGGGGCAACGGGCGCCAGCTAGGGCGACGCCGCTGCCGCACCTGGAATCGGCCTTGCCGTCCGACGCCGCCGGCGCCCGTGAACTGCAGGCACGGCTGGCCGCGTGCGTCGCCTCCGCAGGATCGGCCAGGCACGCCACCCTGGTGGCCGGCGTCGATGTCCACGTGCGCGACGAGACGGCCATTGCGGTGGCGGCGCTCGTCCATGTTCCGACCCTCGAGCTGCGCGAGACCGCCACGGCGGAGGAACCGGTGCGCTTTCCGTATGTCACCGGCTTGCTGGCCTTCCGCGAGTTGCCGGCCGCGCTGGCCGCCCTTCAGCGCCTGGACACGACTCCCCACGCCGTGCTGGTCGATGGCCACGGGCTGGCGCACCCGCGGCGCTTTGGCTTGGCGTGCCACCTCGGTGTGGCGCTCGATCTGCCCACGGCCGGCTGCGCCAAGACGCGCCTCGTGGGCGACTACGCCATGCCCGCCGGGCCGCGCGGCTCGCGCTCCGACCTGAAGCACCGAGGCGAGCTGGTGGGCGCCGTGCTGCGCACGCGGGCGGACGTAGCGCCGGTCTTCGTGTCGGTGGGCCACCGGCTGTCGCTGCGGGCGGCGACGGCGCTGGTGCTGCGGTGCGCGGGGCGCTTTCGCCAGCCGGAGCCGCTACGCCAGGCGCACCTTGCCGCGCGCGCCCTATCCCGGGCATGACCAAGCAGCCGCCGTTTGTCGAAACCGGCTACGACCAAGCCGCGCGCGTCTACGACCTCGAATACCCCGAGTGCACCGGCGACGAGTTGGCCTTTCTGGCGGCCATCGCCGGCCGCGAGCCGTCACGGATTCTGGAGCTGGCCACGGGCACGGGGCGGGTGGCGCTGGCGCTTGCGGGGCTGGGTCACACGGTCACCGGACTCGACATCTCGGAGGGCATGCTGGCCCGCGCGCGGGCCAAGCGCGAGCTGCTGGACCAAGAGACCGCTTCGCGCGTGACGTTCGCCCGCGGCGACATGGCGCGGTACCAGCTCGATTCCCAATTCGACATCGTCGTCGCCGCATTCAATGCCTTGCTGCTATTGCCGGACGCCCAGGCGCGGGCGGCATGCTTGTGTGCGTCGTTGGAGCACCTTCGGCCAGGCGGGACCCTCGTCGTCGACGTGTTCGCGGCAAACCCCATCGACCGCATGCCCGACCACGAGATGGTGGAGTTCCTGGAACGCGATCCAGGATCGAACCGCCTCATCACCCGCGAGCGCTTCTACACCTATGATCCGCAGACGGATCGGGGTCGAAGTCTCCTCATCTACCGCCTATATGCCGGCACCGGCCAGCTGGCAGAAGAGTTGCAGCTCGGGTATAGCCTGGCGCTGTTGAGTTGCGACCAAGTGGTGGACGAGGTGCGCCGGGCAGGATTCGTCGATCTCGCGACCTACGGCGATCACCGGCGAGGGCCCTGGTCCCCGGATTCGCCAAACCTGATCGTATGCGGGCGACGGCGCGCTCGTTGACAGACGCGTGCGCGGGTCAACAGAATTGCCCACTGCTTGCGAGCGCCTCTGAGAGCGTTACTGCCCATGCCCGACTCTTCCCCGCACCATATCCGCGTGTCCGAGCTGCGGCTCCGGGTGCCGCGGCGCGAGGGCGACGGATTCTTCGAATTCCCGAAGCACATGCTGCACTGGTCGCAGGAGTTGCGAGATCCGACCACCGGCGAGGTCTTCGATCGGGCCTACGTGCTGGCCGAGTTGGAGAAGCAGGGATGGGACCCCCACGAGCTGACCAAGGGCCAGGGCACCTTCCGGCAACGCGTGCAACGCCTTCCGTTGCCCGAAGGCGGACAGTTCACGCCGGGCGGTCCGTTACACCGAGACGCTTAGTCCAGAGCTAGGCCCAAGCCAACCTACCGCCGGCAGCGCTTCGCGGAAGTCATTGAACCGCGACGCCGCGCCGTCCGGCGCGACGGCCACGAACGTCCAGTGACGCTCATTCGCGGGAGGATCGAGCGCGCCGATCCGCGCTCGAAAGAGGCCATAGGAATGCTGGTCCACGCGCTGGAGACGCACCGCGCGGCCGCTGGCGCGGTGGACGGCCCATACGCTGAGGTCATCGCCAGCCGTTGCCACGCCGACCGTCCAGACACCCGCGGGGATGCCCTGGCCGGTGTGGGGCACGACGTGCGCGCTGGCGAGCAGGGGGCGCTCCGCTCCTGATGGGGCTGAGGCCAGCTCGAAGACGACGTCCGTGTGGTTCAGCGACCGGGCCGTCCGCGTGGTCGGCCGGTCGGCCGCGCGGAAGTCCGGGTGTACCGCGGACAGCGTCGGGACAACAGCAAGCGGCCCGGCGTCGCCCAGAGCCGCGGATAGCCAAAACTGCCCCTCCGCGTCGCTGAGTGCCGCCCGTCCGAAGGCGCCAAAGTCTGCCAGGACCATAGCGCCCTCGATCGGTATCCCGGCCTCATCCGTGACCTGTCCGCCGAAGGTGTGCGTGGAAGCGGCAAGGCCGGCCAGAAACGCGGCGATCGCGTCGGCGTTCGGCACATTGGCCGCGTGCGCGGCGTCGAAGGTGGCCGAAGCGACGCCCCGAATGGCCGGGGCGGGCCCGTCCTGACCGTCGACCCCGTGACACGCGGCGCAGCTCAGCGTCGCCGCGGCCGCGGAATACGCCGCCGCACCCTCGGCGACCACCGGCATGGTGGCGAGGCCGGCGGCCGCGGGGCTGATGACGGCGACAGCGTGCGCCCGCAGCATGAGCGTCTCGCCGTCAAACCAGTCTGTGCGCCACTGGGCCACGTCGTCGGTGTGGATCGCCGGTCCGGCGGGAAGCCCGGCGATCCTGACGTCACGCGCCTGGTCGGACAGATTCACGAGGACGAGCGCGGCATCCTCGCCGCGCACCAGCGCCAGGGCATCGACATCCGACGGCCGCACTTCGACGTGCGCGAGCCTGCCGCCGTCGACGATCACGCGCCGCAGGAGCTGCAACGCTCGGTATGCCGGCGTCGGCGGAACGTCCGGAGCGCTGCTCCAGAGGCCGAAGTCCGGCTCGCCGCGCGGCGCAAGTCCGCCAGGCCCACGCGTTCCCTTGTAGACCATGATCCCGCTCGCGCCCTGCCGCACGGACCGCAAGGTCGCCGAGGCCAGAAACGCGGCGTTGACCTGGGTGTCGATCAAGGGATCGGCGGCAAGATCGCCGTTGTAGTTGATTTCCTCGACAAAGTGCGGTCGGCCGGCCGCGAGCTCCGTGATAAGCGCGACGCGGCGCTCAAACCACTGCAAGCGGTTGGTGAGCGTTTCGTGGGGACTGGCCCGACCGATCTCAAACATCCCGTACCAGTGCCAGGTGATGAAGTCGAACGGCACGCGGGCATCGACGCTGGCCAGATACGCCCGCCAATCGAGGTCCGGCTGGGCGCCGCAAACCGGCTGGCCGCCGGCGTTGAGAGTGGCGCCCGTATCGATGGCATCGAGCGACGGCCCGCCAAGGGCGATCCGCCCAGGACCGAAGCGCCGATCCGTCGCGGCGCGTGCCTCGTTGAACAGCACCGCATACGCCTCGCCCGACCCGCAGGCGTAGGTGCGTCCGGCGTTCTGATGATTGTTCGGCTCGTTCCAGATGACATAGCGCCAGTCGAGCGCCGGCTCGCCGAAGCGCGCGTGGAGCTGTCCAATGGCCTCGGCGACGTACTCGCCATAGGCTTGGGCACCCATCGGCCCGAGCGTTTCGCTCTCGTGGTGCGAGCTCGGGCGGCCGTCCGCGGCGGGAATCCACGCCGGGGGCGCCACGAAGCTCACGTGGGGCGTCGCGCCGGCCGCCAAGACGCGCGCGACATAGTGATGGAGCTGCTCCCAATCCAAATCGAAGGCGTTCGTGCCGTGCACGGCGGCCGTGAGGAAGCGGTGGCCGAGCCACACCCGCACGCTGTCCAGGCCGGATTCGCGGGCGCGGTCAATGCCGTCGGCCACAAAGATGTCGTGCAGCTCGTTGCTGCCAAACTCGAACGCCACCTCGGTGACCGGACCGGCGGCCGCTCGCGACATGTCCACCAGAACGTCGGCGGGCTGTGTCGCATCCGCCGCCGACACGAGTAGGCCCAACGCGAGCACAGCCACGGCCGTGCCCGTGCGCACGAGCGCGCGGGTCACATTGCTCAGCACGGCGGCGGGAGTGCTACGAAGGAGCCGTGGCGCGCCGGTCGGTCGCTATTGGCGTGCGGCAGCTATGACCGGCCAAAGTCGTCGAGGTCGAGTTGGTCGATGAACTTGCGGAAGACCTCAAGCTTCTCCTCCGACACCGGCTCCGCGTCGCCGTCCGAGGACTCGGATGCCTCTTGCTCTTGGTCTGGCTCGAACCCGGCCTGGCCGAGGACCTCCTCGTCGACAAGGATCGGCACGCTCACGCGCACCGCGAGCGCAATCGCATCGCTTGGCCGGCAGTCGACCTCGATCTGGCGGCCGTTGAAGGTCATCGCAATGTTGGCGTAGTAGATCTGGTCGACCATCTTGGTGATGGACACGTGCTCGACTCCGGCGCCGACCGTGTCAACCACGGAGTGCAGCAGATCGTGGGTGAGCGGCCGCTGGACCTGCCGGTCTTGCAGCTTCACGGCAATCGCGTCAGCCTCGGCGGTGCCAATCATGATGGCCAGGTAGCGAGCGCCGTTGCATTCCTTGAGGACGACCACCCGGCTCGGGCTGACCAGGTTGACGCGCACGCTATCAACCTTCATTTCGACCATGTCGAGCCTGCCCCGTGAGCGACCGCGCCGTCTCCCGTGCGAGTCGGCCTGAGTTTACCAATGACCTCCGCGGAAGATATGTAGTCCACGCATCAACTGGCCGGGTTCGCGTCCAGCCCGAACGCGGTATGCAGGATCCGTGCCGCAGGCTCGACGTCGGCTTCGGCGACGAGACAGGTGATGCGGATCTCGCTGGTCGTAATGCCCAGGATGTTGATGCCGGCATCGGCGAGGGCGCCAAAGGCGCGGGCAGCGATGCCGGGCGTGCTCTGGATGCCAACACCGACGATGCCAACCTTGCCCAGGCTGTCGTCGGCCGAGACTTCGCCCGCCCCGATCTCCGCAGCAATCGGCCGCACGAGTTCAACGGCAGTGGCCATATCAGCTTTGCTCACCGTGAAGGAGATATCGGTCGTGCCGGCGTCCGACAGGTTCTGCACGATGACGTCGACGTTGATGCCCTGATCGGCCAAGGGTTGAAAAATGCCGTGCGCCAAGCCCGGTCGGTCGCGCACCCGCCGCACGGTGATGCGCGCCACGTTGCTGTCGTGGGCCACGCCGCGCACCAGCGCGACGCTTTCGACCTCAACCGCTCCAGCCGACATCATGGACGTTCCCGGTGCATCCGCGAAACTGGAACGTACCACGACGGGTAGACGGAAGCGCTGGGCAATGCCAACGGAGCGGTGCTGCATGACCTTGGCGCCGAGCTGCGCCATCTCCAACATTTCCCCATAGCCGATGGCGTCCAGCTTGTGCGCGTGCGGCACACAGCGGGGGTCGGCGGTGTAGACGCCCTCGACGTCGGTGAAGATCTCGCAACGGTCGGCGGGCAGGGCCGCGGCCAGCGCGACGGCGGTGGTGTCGGAAGCGCCGCGCCCCAGCGTGACCACGTGTCCGTCCGGCCCAAGTCCCTGAAATCCGGCGACAATCGGAATCCGGCCCGCCTCCAGCTCTTGCCTCACCCGTGTCGCGTCCAGCCGCTCGATGCGGCCGCGGCCATACACCCCATCGGTGACGACCCCGGCCTGCGTGCCGCTGAGGGCCACCGCCTCCGGACCGTGCGCGCTGACCGCCATGGCGACCAAGGCGGCAGATGCCGTTTCACCCGTGGACAACAGCATGTCCAGCTCGCGCACATGAGGCCGCGGCGCGGTGTGCTCGGCCTCTTCGATGAGTCGATCGGTGGCGTCGCCACGAGCGGAGACGACCACGGCCAGGCGGTCGCCGCCTGCGGCCGCATCAGCCACGCGCTCCGCCACGGCGGCGATGCGCTCACGCGTCGCCACGGAGGTGCCGCCGAACTTATAGACCAGCGTGGCCACTGTGCGGCTCCGACATGCGACAGGCACGCAAGGGTAGCAGCGGCAAGCGCCGCCCGGCCCGGTCTATGCCCAGGGCGTCAAGGCCGGGGGGAGCCCGCTGGCGGCCAGTTCCCGCAGGCGGCCGCGCTCGAGATCGATGCGCCCCTGAGCGTCGGCGATGGCGAGCCTCACCCGACGCGGCGCGGCGCCGCCGGGCACATCGCGGCGAGCGACCGAACTCTCCGCCGTCAGGCGCTCCCGGAGCTCGGGGCCAAGACGGGCATCGATGGCGCGCAATTCATCATCGGTGAGGTCCGGCAACTCGACGCCCGCGGCGATGGCCGCCGTGACGACACGCCCGGCAATCTCGTGAGCCTCCCGAAACGGTGCGCCGCGCTCAACGAGATAGTCGGCAATCTCGGTTGCGGTGGCGTGGCCCGACACCGCCATCTGCGCCATCCGCGCGCGATCGAACCGCAGCGTGGTGAAGGCCTCGCGCATGATTCGCAGCGTCGGAAGCACCAGGTCCTCCACGCGAAACAAGGCCTGCTTGTCCTCCTGCAAGTCCAGGCCGTAGGTCAGCGGCACGCCCTTGAGCGTGGCGGCCAGCCCCGACACGATGCCCAAGGCGGTGCCCGCCCGCCCGCGGACCAGCTCGGCAATGTCCGGGTTCTTCTTCTGCGGCATCAGGCTGCTGCCCGTGGCGTAGGCATCGTCGAATTCGACCATCGCGTACCCCGGCGAGGCCCATATCACCAGGTCCTCGGCCCATCGCGAGAGGTGGAGCATGATGCCCGCGCCCAGATTGAGCAGGGCCAGCAGATAGTCGCGATCGGCCACGGCGTCCATGCTGTTGCGGGTCACCTGGCTGAAGTGCAGGGCATGCGCCACGCGCTCGCGATCGATGTCGTAGGGCACGCCGGCCAGCGCGCCACTGCCGAGCGGGCAAACGTCGGCTAGCGCAAAAACTTGGTAGCAGCCGTCGAGGTCGCGGCTGAGCATCTCGTGGATCGACAGCAGATAGTGGCCCAGGGTGACCGGCTGCCCGGACTGGAGGTGGGTGAATCCGGGCGCGACGGTATCGGGCTCGGCGCGGTCGACCAGCGCGGCCATCAGGTCCACCAGTTCGCGCCCGAGTCGCAGCGTCAGGCCTTTGACGTAGAGCCGCATGTCGGTGGCGACCTGGTCGTTGCGGCTGCGCGCGGTGTGCAAACGGCGGCCGGCATCGTCCAACCGCTCGATGAGGACGCGCTCCACGTAGCTGTGAATGTCCTCATCGCCTGCATCGGCGGGTCCGCCGGCCTCGTCGAGCTCCCGTAGAAGCTTGTCGAGCTCCGCGGTCAGCGCGTCGGCATCGGCTGCGCCGATGATGCCCTGTGCGCCGAGCATGGCGGCGTGCGCGCCGCTGGCCACGATGTCCTCGCGATAGAGCCGCCGGTCCCAGGGAAAGGAGCGGGTAAAGGCTCGGGCCGCGTCGGCGGGCTCCGACTCAAACCGCCCGCCCCACATGACGGCGACCTCAGCCCGCGCGCCGGGACTGCCGGCGCCCGCGGCTAGGCGCGCAGGGCCGCGCCAATGACCTCAAGGCCCGTGTCAAGCTCGGCGTCGCTGATGTTCAACGGCGGCACCAGGCGGATCGTCGCCGCAGCAGCCTTGATCAGCAGCACGCCGTGATCGCGCGCGTAGGCGATGACGTGGTCGGCGCGCTCGGCGCTCGTGAGATCGAACCCCACCAGCAGCCCAAGGCCGCGCACATCCGTGATCTCGCCGGTCTCGCGGCCGATGCGCCGCAACTCCTCGGAGGCGTGCTCACCCTTGCGCGCCACCGCCTCGAGGAATCCCGGAGCGGTGACGTGATCGAATACCACGCGGGCGGCCGCGCAGACGAGGGGATTTCCGCTAAAGGTCGATCCGTGGTCGCCCGGCTGGAGCACGCTGCACCGCTCGGTGCTGAGCGCGGCGCCGATGGGCAATCCGCCGCCCAGCCCTTTGGCCAGCGCCATCAAATCGGGCGTGACGCCAAAGTGCTCGTAGGCGAACAGCTTGCCGGTGCGCCCGATGCCGGTCTGCACCTCGTCGAGAATCAGCAGCAAGCCGTGCTCATCGCAGAGGTCGCGCAGGCCTCGGACGTAGTCCGCGTCCGCCACCCAGACCCCGCCTTCGGCCTGGACGAGCTCGATCATGACCGCGGCGGTGGAGGCGTCAATGGCGTCGCGCACGGCGTCTAGGTCGTTGTACGGGACATGCGTGAAGCCGGCCGGCATGGGCGCGAAGGGCTCGTGATAGGCCGGCGTGCCCGTGGCGGCGGTCATGGCGAGCGAGCGGCCATGAAATCCACGGAGGGCCGTGATGACGCCCGTGGCCCCGCCGCGATTGAGCCGGCCCCACTTGCGCGCGATCTTGACGCACGTCTCGGTGGCTTCGCCGCCGCTGTTGACGAAGAACACGCGGTCGAGCGCCGAGTGGCCGACCAGCCGCTCACCCAGTTCAACCTGCGGCGTGGTGTAGAAGAGGTTGGAAACCTGAACCAGCGTGCGCGCCTGGTCCGACACCGCGTCGGCGATATCGGGATTGGCGTGGCCCAGCGCGTTCACCGCAATGCCGGCGGCAAAGTCCAGGTATTCACGGCCGGCGTCATCCCACACCCGCATGCCGCTGCCCCGAACCAAGGTGACCGGGGCACGGGCAAACGTCTGGTGGTAAACCTGAGCCTCGCGCGCCTGCCAGTCGGTCGCTGTTTGGGTCATTGTTGAACTCTGGCCATGCAGGTTGGCAGGGATTATATGGCGAACTGGAGGATGGGCGTCAGGGAACGATGCGAGTGCCCACCGCGCCGTCGACCAAGGTCTGTCGAATGGCGTGCGGCCGCCGGCCGTCGGTGATCCACACGGCGTCGACTCGGTCCAGCAAGTCAATCGCCGCACGGACCTTGGGCACCATGCCGTCGCGAATCACCCCGGCCTCGATCAGATCGGCGGCCCGGCCGGCCGGCAGATCGCGGATGTCGCTCCCATCGGCATCGTGGACCGCCGGGACGTCGGTGAGAAACAGCAGGGCGTCCGCGCGGACCGCGCGCGCCACGGCGCCGGCGATCTCATCGCCGTTCACGTTGTAGAGCTCGCCGTCCGGCCCCAAGCCAAGCGGGGCGATCGTCGGCACGTGTCCCCGCTCGGTGAGGTCGTCCAGCAACGCGCGCCGCACCTCGCGTACGCGGCCCACGAAGCCCAGGGCCGGCGATTGCTGCTCGACCCGAATCACATCGCCGTCATTGCCGGCGATGCCGACAGCCGAGACGCCGTTCGCCACCAGCTCACCGATGAGCGCCGGGGCGACGATGCCACGAAAGACGATCACGGCGGCGTCACGCGTGGCGGCCGACGTTACGCGCAGCCCGTCGATCCAGGTGGGCTTTTCCCCCTGCCGCGCGAGATAGTCGCTCAGCGTGTCTCCGCCGCCATGGGCTATCACGACGCGGACGCCGGCCTCGACCAGGGCCCGCACGTCGGCCCCAATGCGCCCGCGCTGAACGTCCGCGGTGCCGCCGACCTTGAGCACGACGTAGCGTCCCCGAAAGTCCTGGAAGGCGCCATCCGGCGGTGCGGCCACGGGCTAGGTCATGTACTCCGCGTTGATGCTGACGTACTCGTGCGAGAGATCGCCGGTCCAGGCCGTGGCCGCGGCCGGTCCCGCATGTAGGTCGACCGCGATGCGGCACTCCGGTTGCTGCAGGTGGGCCGCAACGTCAGGCTCGTGGTAGTCGACGATGCGGCCTCGATTCACAAGGCAGGTGTCGCCGATCCACACATCCAGAGAATCGGGATCGAACCGGGCGCCGCTATTGCCAAGCGCAGCCACCACGCGCCCCCAGTTTGGGTCGCCGCCGTGCACGGCCGTCTTGACCAGCAGCGAGGTGGATATCCCTCGCGCCGCGCGGCGGGCGTCAGCGGCATCGACGGCGCCGCGAACCTCGATGGTGACCAGCTTGGTGACGCCTTCGCCGTTGCGCACGATCTCGCGGGCGAGGTGCGCGCACACGGCGTGGAGCGCTCGGCCAAACTGCTCGGCGTCCGCACCGTCCAACGGAGGCGTTTGGCTGGCGCCATTGGCGAATAGCAACACGGTGTCACTGGTTGACTGGTCGCCGTCGATCGAAATCACGTTGAAGGAGTCGTCAACGGCCGCGCGCAACGCGCTGCGGGCGAGCGAGGCGTCGATGGCGGCATCGGTAGTGATGAACGAGTGCATCGTGGCCATGTTGGGGTGGATCATGCCCGCGCCTTTGGCGGCGCCGCCGATCCGCACCGTCCCAGTCGACAGGGGCACTTCCACCGCCACGGTCTTGGGATACGTGTCGGTGGTCATCATGGCCCGGGCGACGTCGACCCCGTCGGCCGACGTGAGCTCGAGGCGCGCGATGCCATCCGCCACGCGGTCCATCGGCAATCGAAACCCGATGACGCCGGTGGACGCCATGAGGATTTCTTCGGGCGCCACGCCTTGGGCAGCCGCAAACAGCTCGGCCATGCGCAGCGCGTCGGCATGTCCCTCGGGTCCGGTGTAGGTATTGGCGTTGCCGCTGTTGAACACCACGCCGCGAGCCTGCCCGGTGGCGACGCGGGCGCGGTTGATCTCCACGTTGGCGGCGCGCACGCGGTTGGTGGTGAACGTGGCGGCAACGGTGCAGGGGGCGACGGTGCTGAAGATGCCGCCCAGGTCCAACGCGCCGTCGGCTTTGATCCCGGCCGCCGTAGACCCGGCGATGAACCCGCGCGGCGCCACGACACCGCCGGGGATCACCGTGAATCCGTCGAGCGTGGAGGGGATATCGCCCATCTAGGGGAACCCCGCGGGGATGCCAAGTCCCGCCTGCTCGTCGAGGCCCAGCATCACATTGGCGTTTTGCAGGGCGGCGCCGGCCGCGCCCTTGCCCAGGTTGTCGATGGCGCTCATGGCGATCAGGGTACCGGTTAGCTCGTCGACAACCGCCTGCACGAAGCAGTGGTTGGTGCCCGTAGTCCACTTGGTGCGCGGCGGGTCGCCGGCAAGGTGCACGAAGGGCTCAGCGGCGTACCGGTCCTCGTACGCAGCGGCGACATCCGCGCCAGTCGCCCCGTCTCGCAGCCGGGCGTAGGTCGTCGAGAGGATGCCGCGCGTCATGGGCACCAGGTGGGGGACGAAGGTGACCTGGACGGGCGCCCCGGCCAGGACGGTTAGCTCCTGCACAATCTCGGGGCCGTGGCGGTGGGCGGCGACGTTATAGGGAGCCGCACTCTCGTTGATCTCGGAGTAGGTAAACGCGGGTTCGGCGCGTCGACCGGCGCCCGAGACACCCGTTTTCGAGTCGACGATCACCGAGCCCTCGACCAAGCCGGCCGCAAGGGCCGGGCCGACGGCGAGCTCCGCGGCGATGGCATGGCAACCGGGATTGGCGACCAGCTTCGTGCGCCGCAGGTCATCGCGCCGGAACTCGCTGAGGCCATAGACGGCGTCGGCGACCCACTCGGGCGCCGGGTGCTCGCCGTACCACTCGCGGTAGACCGCCAGATCTTGCAGGCGGAAGTCGGCGCTGACGTCCACCACCGGCACGCCGTCGTCGAGCAAGGGGGCCAGCTGCGCCGCGGATGCGTTGTGCGGCAGGCACGACACGACGGCGTCAACCGACCCGTCCAACTCGGGCGTGAGCCGCAAGTCCGCATAGTCGGGCCGCGCCGTGGCCCGAACCCACGGCAGCACCTCGCCGACCGTGCGGCCGGCCTGGCTGCGCGCGGTAAGGCTGGTCAGTTCCAGGTCGGGGTGGCCGGCCAGATAGCGGATCATCTCGCCGCCGGTGTACCCGGTGGCATTGAGAAGGCCCAGGCGCATCACGCGGTGCCTCTGGTGGGTAAACGCAATTATACGGGCGCAATGGGGCCACGGCGCAGATCTTGGGGCGAGTTAAATCAGGCTGCGGCTGGCGAGAACGCGCGGGACGCCGCCCCAGCCGGGGACGAGCAGAGCGACTGGATTCCCGCGCGGCGGCTGTACATCTCAGATTTCTCGCTGCGCTCGAAGTGACAGGGCATGGCGCCCAGCATCACGGCTGCAGCGCAAGAACTACCAGCGCGGCGGCACCCAGCGCCACCCGGTAGGCGCCGAATACGAGCAGGCTGTGGGCGGCGACGAACCAAAGCAAGGCACGAATCACGACCACCCCGACCAGCGCCGCCGTCAGCGCGCCGATCACCAGCGCGCCCACGACCGATTCGAAGGCCTCCGTCCCGGCGACGGAGGCTAGCTCCACGATGCCGATGGCCAGCACGATGGGCGTCAGGAGCAGCAGCGAAAAGCGAGCGCCGGAGTGCCGCTCCACGCCCATGATGCGCGCGACGGTCATGGTGATCCCGGAGCGCGAGACACCGGGGATCAGCGCCACGAGTTGGCTCAGACCGACCAGGAGCCAGATAGGCAGGCGCGTGGTGTCGAACGTGGTGCGGGTCGGCGCCCAGCGGTCAGCCGCCGCGAGCAGCACGCCGAACACGATCAGCATGATCGACGCGAGCAGCAGTGTTCGGGTTTCGGTCAGCGCATCACGCAATGGATAGGCCACGGCGCCGACGAGCAGCGTCGATCCAATGATCGCCGCCGCCACCCGGCGCGACGCCGCCACGTCCGTACCCCGGCCGATGACGCTCCGCGCCAAACGCCACCAGTCGCGCCACAAGGCCACCGCCAGCGCCACCGCGGTGCCCAGGTGCAGCGCCACACTGAGCAGGAGCCCCGACAGAACCGGGTCGCTCCACCCGGCAACCTCGGGCACCAGTAACAGGTGAGCCGAACTGCTCACGGGCAGGAACTCCGTGAGCGCCTGGACGGCGCCCAGCAAAGCCGCCTCGATGAGCACGGCCCGAGGTTAGGCAGTCACGACGAAGACCGGCGCGAGCACCAAAGTGATCGTGCTGAGCAGCTTCACCAGCACGTGCAGCGAAGGACCCGCCGTGTCTTTGAACGGATCGCCAACCGTGTCGCCGACCACGGACGCGGCATGCTCCGGCGAGCCCTTGCCGATCGGGTTGCCGTTCTCGTCCTTGAGATTGCCGGCCTCGATGAATTTCTTGGCGTTGTCCCAGGCGCCGCCGCCGTTGTTCATCACCGTGGCCAGGAGCACGCCGGCGATGGTGCCCACCATCAGGAAGGCGGCTTCGGCCTCGGCGCGAAGCACCAGGCCCACCACGACCGGCATGGCGATGGCCAACACGCCCGGCAGGATCATCTCCCGCAGCGCCGAGCGCGTGCTGATGTCGACCGCCTGGCTGTAGCTGGGCTCGACGGTGCCCTCGAGGATGCCCGGCTGCTCGCGCCATTGCCGCCGGACCTCTTGAATCATCGTGCCCGCGGCGCGACCGACGGCGCGGATGGCCAATGAGCTGAACAAGAACACCAGCATGGCGCCCAGCATGGCGCCGATGAAGACCTCGACCTTGGCCAGGTCGACGGAATGGAGATCGGCCGTTTCTAGATAGGCGCTGAACAGCAGGAAGGCGGCAAGCGCGGCCGACGCGATGGCGTAGCCCTTGGTGAGTGCTTTCGTCGTATTGCCGACCGCATCCAGTCCATCCGTAATGTCCCGCACATCCTCCGGCGCTTGAGCCATCTCGGTGATGCCGCCGGCGTTGTCCGAGATCGGGCCGAAGGTGTCCATGGCCAGGATGTAGGCCGCGCTCATCAACATGCCCATCGTGGCGACGGCGGTGCCGAACACGCCGGCCTCGAAGTCGCCGATCGGGATGCCGAGCGCCACGAATCCCTGGATGCCGGTCTGGTACGACGTCCACAGGGCGATCGAAATGACGATGATCGGCATGGCCGTGTTCTCGAAGCCGATCGCCATGCCCGAGATGATGTTGGTGGCGGGGCCTGTGCGCGACGCTTCAGCGATCTCGCGCACCGGGCGCCAGGAGCCCGACGTGTAGTACTGCGTGATGTAGACGAACGCGACGCTCGTGAGGATACCGATGGTGCCGGCGAGGAAGAACCAGGCGGACTCGAGCATGACGAACACCGCGAGCGCCATTCCGGCGGTCGAGAGAATCGCCGTCGTCCAATAGCCGATGTCAAGGGCGCGCTGCGCGTTGCGCACGCGCTCGGGCCGGATCACGAGCAGGCCGATGACCGACGCGATGGTGCCGAACGAGCGCACCACCAGCGGGAACAGGATCCATTCGACGCCGGCCATCGCAGGATCCACGGCCTCGATGGCCTTGAACACCGCCGCGCCCAGGATCATGGCGCCGATGCTCTCGGCAGCGGTTGACTCGAACAGGTCCGCGCCGCGTCCGGCGCAGTCGCCAACGTTGTCACCGACCAGGTCGGCTACCACGGCGGGATTTCGCGGGTCGTCCTCGGGGAGGCCGGCCTCGAGCTTGCCCACCAGGTCCGCACCCACGTCCGCGGCCTTGGTGTAGATGCCGCCGCCCAACTGGGCAAACAACGCGACGAAGCTGGCCCCGAACCCAAAGCCGACGATCAATTCCGGCGCGCGCGTGGGATTGCCGAAGCCGTCGAATACGGTGAAGAGAACAAACACGCCGAGCAGGCTCAGCCCGACGATCAAAATGCCCGAGACGGCGCCGCCCCGGAGGGCGACCGTGAGGGCGTCGCCGAGCGACTTGGTCGCCGCGCTGGCGGTGCGCACGTTGGACTTGACCGCCACGATCATGCCGATGATGCCGGACAGGGCAGACGCGGCGGCGCCCACAATGAACGAAACGCCGGTGCGCCAGGCGATGTCGCCCGCCTCGATGCCCTTGGCCTCGTTGGCGCCGAAGAAGAACAGCAGCACGGCCAATCCGGCCGCCGCGAACAGCGCGAGCAGCGCGATGGTGCGGTACTGCCGTCGCAGGAAGGCCGTTGCGCCTTCGTAGATACGGTCGCCGTTGAGCTGCATGGACGCGAACAGCTTTGCGCGCCCTTCGTCGTCCAACGCTTGGACCGCGGGGATCAATTCGGCTTTGCGGCCGCTCCGGTCGACCGGCTGCGTCAAGACGTCACGGACGAGGTACCCGACCACGGCTACCGAAACCACGATGGCCGCCGGGACGACCCACACTAGACCTTCCAAAACCTATCCCCTCCTCGACGCCCACCGGCGGTGGGCCATGTCACCGTGCTGCAATGTCACAAGATTTCGCCGCGCCGGACTGCTCGTGCCCGAGCACTTCACCGAGCGCGGTCTTCAACGCCTGCATGTCCTCCGCCGAGCCAATCGAAATCCGGAGCGCGTTCGCGATGCGCGAATCGTTGGCGAAACGCCGGACAACGATGCGGCGGTCTTCAAGCTGGCGCTGAACATCCGCGGCATCGTACCCGTCAAGCTCGACAAATAGGAAGTTGGCCTGCGACGGGTGGACCTTGAGCCGGAAACATTCGTGCAGCGTCGCGGCCAGCTCCTCCCTTCGGCGGCGGATGGCCGCCCAGTGCCGCTCCGCCCATTCGAGGTCGGCCAGGGCCGCCATCCCAGCGGCCTGCGCGAGCCGGCTGACGTTGTAGGAGTCCTTCACGCGCAGCAGTGCGTCAGCCAGACGCGGACTCGCGAGCGCGTAGCCGAGCCTCAGGCCCGCCAGGCCGAAGCTCTTCGAAAACGAGCGCGTGACGCAGACGTTGTCGCATTCCCGCAGCAGATCGACGTTGTCACGCTCGGCGAACTCGACGTACGCCTCGTCGATGACGAGCAGATTCACGCGCGCCGCCAGCCAGCGCAGCTCGTCGGCCGAGTAGTGCGTGCCGGCGGGGTTGTTGGGACTGGCGACGAACGTGATTTTGCCGCGGGCGGCGGCAAGCTGCCGCACCGGCAGCTCGAAGTCCTCGCCCAGTGGCACTTCACGGATGTCGCAGCCGCCGATGGCGGCCAGCACGGGATAGAGCGAATAGCTGGGCGTTGCCGCAACCACGCGGTCTCCCGGATCGCACGCCACGCGGATCAGCAGATTGAGCAGATCGTCCGATCCGTTGCCGAAGACGACCTGCTCGGGCTGGAGATTGTGGCGGCGGGCCGCGGCCTCCCGCAGCTGCTGGCTGAGCGGATCGGGATAGAGGCGGATCGACGAATCGGCGGCTCCGCGCAAGGCGGCCAGGGCCGCCGGTGAGGCCTCGGGGCTCTCATTGGTATTGAGCTTGATCCAGCCGCCGTCGCTGGGCTGCAAGCCCGGCACGTATCCGTGGATCGCCGCCATGTCGCGTCGCAGCCGCACGAGTAGCTCACCGAAAGGAATCAGGCCGCAGACGCGGACCTCGAAGGCTCATGCTACCCAGTCGGGAAGCGCCAGACCACGGAGGGCGCCCACAAGAGGCGCGCCCACCTCCGTCATTCCGGCGCACGCCGGAATCCAGGACCCCACCACCCATGCCCCCGTTCGTGGTGAGCCTGTCGAACCATGAACGGCCCTACGACAAGCTCAGCGCCCGCCCGGTGGCCCATGCGGCCCGGTGGCCCATGCTGCGGGCAGCATGGGAAATTCACGCACGACCGGACCCACGCTGCACGCAGCGCGGGCCACCGAACTCAAAGCAACGGAGCACCCTCACGCCCGAATCGCCCAACCTGTCAGTCCGAGCACAACCCTGTCACTCCGAGCGCAAGCGAGGAGTCTAAGACTCACGACCCCGCACGCGAGAACGCCTCTGTAACCCTCCGTCATTCCGGCGGACGCCAGAATCCAGGTCCGTGGCGGCGTGGTGGCCCATGCTGCGGGCAGCATGGGGAATTCACCCGCGGCCGATCCCACGCTGCACGCAGCGCGGGCCACCGGACTCAAAGCACCGGTGCACCCTCACGCTCGCATCCCGCAACCTGTCACTCCGAGCGCAGCGAGGAGTCTAAGACCCACGACCCCGCATGCGAGAACGCCTCCGTAACCCTCCGTCATTCCGGCGCACGCCGGAATCCAGGACCCCACCACCCATGCCCCCGTTCGTGGTGAGCCTGTCGAACCTTGAACGGCCCTACGACAAGCTCAGCGCCCGCCCGGTGGCCCAGGCGGCGCGGTGGCCCATGCTGCGGGCAGCATGGGGAATTCACCCGCGGCCGACCCCACGCTGCACGCAGCGCGGGCCACCGAACTCAAAGCACCGGTGCACCCTCACGCTCGCATCCCGCAACCTGTCACTCCGAGCGCAGCGAGGAGTCTAAGACCTGCGACCCCGCACGCACAGAATCACGAGGTAGGGGCGGTTCGCGAACCGCCCTGCACCCGATTGGCCGGGCCCACCGGACGGGGCACCCCACGGAGCCCACCCCGTGCCACACTGACCAGCTGACGTGCAAGGTCAACTCTTCACCCAGTACTTCCTCACCGACGGCATTCGGTCCACGAGGGAGTGGGATGCCAACGCCGCGCATCCGACGGCCTTCAACAGGTTCCGGGACGGCGCGAACGGCCTATTCGAGAGCTTCAGCCTTTACGAGCATCCAAACGAAGCCGAGACCGAGCAGGAGCTGATCCGGCCCCTGCTGGACCTGCTGGGCTGGGCCGACTATCTGCCGCAGCAGGGCACGTCGCGCAACGAAGACATTCCCGATCTGCTGCTCTTCGCCGACGCGGATTCCAAGGCGCGTGCCGCGGCCAGGGATCGCGCCGACGACCGTTTCCTCGATGCCGCGGTGGTCGCCGAAAGCAAGCGCTTCGGCCGACAGCTCGACGCGCGCGAGGCAAGCGGTCAGGCGCGAACGGGCACGCCCCACGGGCAGATGCTGCGCTACCTGGGCACCGCGGACAGCGTCACGGACGGACGCCTGCGCTGGGGCATCCTGACCGACGGCGGCGTCTGGCGGCTCTACGACCAGCGGGCGCGCCCCCGCGCCAGCGGCTACTTCGAAGCCGACCTGGCGGCGCTGATCGCTGGCAGCGGCCCGGCTCCCTCTCCCGTGGCGGCAGGTCCGGCCCCCTCTCCCTCGATGGGAGAGGGCTGGGGTGAGGGTGACAAGGGCGAGCGTCGAAGCGACGGCGACGGTCTGCGGACCTTCTATCTGTTGTTCCGGCGCCAGTCCTTCGTGCTCCGGCCCGGCGCCACAGCCCCGTTTCTGGAACTCGCGCTAGCCGAGGGGCGGCGCTACGAGCAGCAGGTGGCGCAGGACCTGTCGAGCGTGGTGTTCGAGCGCGCCTTTCCCAACCTCGTCGAGGCCCTCGCCGCCGCCAAGGACGCCGACCTCGCCGAGGTCCGCCAGGCGGCGCTGATTCTGCTCTACCGCCTGCTCTTCGTGCTCTACGCCGAGGACCGCGGCCTCCTGCCGGTCAACGATTCCCGCTACGACGACTACGGCCTGCGCAAGAAGGTCCGCGACGACATCTCGCGCCGGATGGACGACGGCGACCGATTCTCGGACCGCGCCGCGAGCTACTACGACCACGTGACAACGCTGGGCCGGCAAATCGACGCCGGCGACGACTCCATCGGCCTGCCGCCCTACAACGGCGGGCTGTTCGCGTCCGACGCCGCGCCGCTGCTGGAATCCGTTCGACTGCCCGACGCGGCCTTCGCCCCGATCGTCTACGACCTGAGCCACGCCGAGATCGACGGCCGGCGGCAGTTCGTCAACTACCGCGACATGTCGGTACAGCAGCTGGGCTCGATCTACGAGCGCCTGCTGGAGCGGGAGACGGTGCGCAACAGCCAGGGCGAGATCGAGACCCGCCCCAACCCCTACGCGCGCAAGGACAGCGGCAGCTTCTACACGCCGCAGGAGCTGGTGGACCTGATCGTGGATCAGACGCTGAAGCCGCTGGCCGAGGAGCGGCTCAAGGCGTTCGAGGACGAGGCCAAGTCGCTCCGGAGCGACCGCCGGCCCAAAGCTGATCGCCGAGCCGAGCTGCGGCGGCTGGACCCGGCCGAGGCGGTGCTTGAGCTGAAGGTGCTCGACCCCGCCATGGGCAGCGGTCACTTTCTCGTAACCGCCGTCGACTTCCTGGCCGACTACGTCGCCGACCTGATCGAGTACGTCCCCGCGGTGCCGGAGTGGCTGGACGGCGACGACGCCTACGAGTCGCCGCTGGTGGAGCGCGTGGCGGCCATTCGGCGCGACCTGTTGCAACGTGCGCGAGATGCCAGCTGGGTCATGGACGAGGCACAGCTGAGCGACCAGACCATCATCCGGCGCATGGTGCTCAAGCGCTGCATCTACGGGGTGGACAAGAATCCGCTGACCGTCGAGCTGGCCAAGGTGTCGCTGTGGCTGCACAGCTTCACCGTGGGCGCGCCGTTGTCGTTCCTGGACCACCACCTGCGCTGCGGCGACTCGCTGCTGGGGCTGCGGGTGCTGGAGGCGCGCCGGGACTTCGACCGGCTCGGCGGCCTCAGCGCCAGCAGCGCCATCGCCGGGGCCGAGGCCGCCACCGACGGCATGCATCTGATCGAGCAACTCTCCGACGCCGACGTGGCCGAGGTGCGGCAGTCGGCCGGGTTGTTCCAGGACGTCGAGCGCGCCACGGCGGACTTGCGCGGCGTGCTGGACTTTCTCTGCGGCATGCGCTGGCAGACCGCCGGTTTGAAGAAGCGCGCCCTGACCAATGTCGAGGGCCTGGTGGTCGAGGCGCTGGGGCGCGAGTCAAGCATCGCCTTCGATCTGCTGGCGCGCGGCCCGGACGCCGCCGACGGGTCCATTGCCCAGGACGACATCTGGCATGGGTTCGCGGACCGCTGGACCCAGGCGCGGTCCATCGCCGAGCGCGAGAGCTTTCTGCACTGGGAAGTCGCCTTCCCCGGCGTGTGGCGTGGATGGCAGAGCTTCCGCCCCGAAGGCGGCTTCGACGCCGTGATCGGCAATCCGCCCTGGGACCGCATCAAGCTGCAAGAGGTCGAGTGGTTCGCCACCCGCGACCCCGCCATCGCCCGCGCCCCAACCGCCGCCGCACGCAAAGCCGCCATCAAGCAACTCCGCGACCAGGCCGCCCTAACCCCCTCCGTCATTCCGGCGAACGCCGGAATCCAGTCCCCATCGGCTGGCGCCGGCCCAACCCCCTCTCCCTCGACCTCTGCTCCCTCCACCTCGAAGGGAGAGGGCTGGGGTGAGGGTGATCCGACCCCCTCCGTCAACCCCGCGTCCCCCTCCGTCAACCCCGCGCACTCCGTCATTCCCGCGAAGGCGGGAATCCAGGCCCCGTCGTCTGGCGCCGGCCCAACCCCCTCTCCCTCGACCTCTGCTCCCTCCACCTGGAAGGGGGAGGGCTGGGGAGGGGGTCAGGGTGAGGGTGATCCGGCCGCAAACCTCGTCGCCGCCTACGATGCCGCCAAGGAACGCGCGGAAAGCCTGGGCCGCCTGATCCGCGCCTCCGGCCACTACCCCCTGCTGGGCGGCGGCGACATCAACCTCTACTCGCTGTTCGTGGAGCGGGCCATGGGCCTGGTCAAGCCCGACGGCTTCGTGGGCCTGCTCACCCCGTCCGGCATCTACGCCGACAAGACCGCCGCCCGCTTCTTCAAGACCGTCTCCACCGGCGGGCGCGTCGGCGGGCTATTCGACTTCGAGAACCGCCGCCTTGGCACCGACCTGCCGCCGTTCTTCCCCGACATCGACTCACGGTTCAAGTTCTGCGCGCTCATCTTCGGCGGCGCCAAGCGCGCCTTTGACGAAACCAAGTGCGCCTTCTTCCTGCACGACGCCGCGACGATCAACGACCCCAACCGCTGCTTCCCGCTGGCGCCCGACGACTTCGCGCGGGTGAACCCCAACACCGGCACCGCCCCCGTCTTCCGCACCCGCCGCGACGCCGAAATCACCCGCCGTATCTACGCAAACCACCCCGTGCTGGTGGACCGCTCAAGCGGCGAGGAGCGCCGCGCCTGGCCGGTCAAGTACCACACCATGTTCCACATGGCTAACGATTCGCACCTGTTTCGAGGTGCGGAACAGCTGGAGGACGAAGGGTTCTATCCAGTGCAGGGCAATCGATGGCAGAAGAGGCCCGAGACGTACGTGCCGCTGTACGAGGGCAAGATGGTCCAAGCCTTCGATCACCGCGCTGCTAGCGTGGTTACGCGCGCGTCCAACCTTTTCCGACCAGGGCAGCCCGAGACGACCTCGCACGACGAGTACCGGGATCCGGCTTTCGCACCGACTCCCCGCTACTGGGTTGACCAACACGAGAGCTCAATTTTGGAGCACTTCGAATGGGTGCTCAGCTTCAAGGACATAACGGCATCGACCAACGTTCGCACCATGATCGCCGCTGTCATTCCGCGGGTCGGATGCGGACACACGTTGCCGGTCTTAATTCCAGACGGCGACTGCTATGACACGGAAACTGCGGCACGCCTGTTGGCCAATCTAAACAGCTTCGGTTTCGACTACGTTACCCGTCAGAAGGTTCAGGCAACCCACCTAACGTGGTACGCCGTCGAGCAGCTCCCCGTCATCGCACCCGAGGCCTACGACAGCCTCTTCGGCGACATGACCGCCGCCGAGCTGGTGCGGGACCACGTGCTGCGCCTCACCTACACCGCCCACGACATGGAGCCCTTCGCACGCGACCTGGGCTACGGCGGCCCGCCCTTCATCTGGGACGAGGAAGAACGCCACCACCTCCGCGCCCGCCTCGACGCGCTCTACTTTCACCTCTACGGCCTCGACCGCGCCGACGCCGGCTACATCCTGGACACCTTCCCCATCGTCCGCCGCGAAGACCAAGCCCAATTCGACGGCCGCTACCGCACCAAAGAGCTTATCCTTGCCTACATGAACGCCCTGGCCGCGGGAGACACCGACGCCCGCATGGCGCTGTAGACGCCCATGGAGTCCTGTGCGTAGCCCCTGCAATAGAGATTGGAGAGCAAGTCCTGTTCCCTCTCCCTTGAAGAGACCTATCCCCTCTCCCTTGAAGGGAGAGGGCTAGGGTGAGGGTGACGGTGAGGCTGATCCGCGGTTTGGACGTAGGGTGTCGACCATTTATGCAAAGGTCTCCCCATGCGAATCGTTGAAGACCCGCTCAACAGAGACACCATCCAAGCCGTCACGCAGCTCATCGTGGAGCGCTTCGAGCCGGAGCAAGTCATCCTCTTCGGCAGCTGCGCGCGCGGCGAGGCCGACGAGAACAGCGACCTGGACCTGCTGGTCGTGCTGCCGCACAACGACGAACAGGGCCGCGAGGGCTACGCCATCCGCCTCGCAATCGCAGAGAGCTTCGTGCTCCCCGTAGACGTCCTGATCCGCTCGGCCAACGTGATCGCCAAGTATCGCCAGGACCCCAACTCGATGATCAGCCGCATGCTGGAAGACTCGAAAGTCCTCTATGACCGACGCGCCGCCTGAACAGGCCTGGTTCGCCAAAGCCGACGAAGACCTGGAGATCGCGCGACGGGCGCTCGGGCCTGATCAACCCCTGCCGGCGATGGCCTGCTACCACGCCCAGCAATGCGCCGAAAAGTATCTGAAGGGATATCTGGTCGCTCACGGCGTACCGTTTCGCCTTGTCCACGACCTCGGCTACCTCATTTATCTCTGTACGGGGCTGGACCCCGCCTTCGCAGACCTAAGGCCAGCTGCCGTCACCCTCAACCCATACGTAGCGACAGCACGATATCCATCGGAAGCCGCCCAAGAGCCTGACATCGAAGCGGCGGAGAAGGCCATTGCACTTGCCGAACAGATTGCCGCCGCCATAGTCGCGCAAACATAGCCTTCCATCTATACGGGCTCAACCGCGCCGACGCCGGCTACGTGATCGACACCTTACCCATCGTCCGCCGCGACAACGAAGCCCGGTTCGACGGCCGCTACCGCACCAAAGACCCTATCCTTACCTATATGAACGCGCTGGCGGCTAGAGATACCGAGACCGCCGTGGCGGTGTAGGGACAAGTCACTCCGTCAGTACCGATTGGGCTCACGCCGTGCGTGCGCCGGGAACTTCGCACTCTAACCCGAAATCTCATCCCCCGAATTCCATTAGGTCCGTATCAGTGCGAGGGATCGACCACGGCATAACCAATCCTCCCGACGAATCTACTGTCGACAATGACTCTTCATGAATGTCAATCATTTGCGCCAGATATATAGCCGCACTACGTGCCATCCGGAGCTGATAAAGAGATTCCTCTACATGATCGATCCAACTAGTATGTTCACTCCATTCAGACGATTCACCTGGCATTTCATTGTGAATCACAAGAAATCGATGGGTCGCGGCATGCCTGCGCTGGACAACCTTCCGTAAGTGGTTGACCAGATCGGAGCTAAGGTCAGTCAACGCCATAAGCCCTCTGTTGATCTCAGGCGCTCCTATTAGACCGGCGATCATTTGATCAAGGTCGTTGCTAGACGCCTTGGCATACGGTAAACTGCGGAACGAAACATCACGTATACGACCAGATCGTAAGTACAAATGCACGAACGAAGCGATTTTATCTAATACATCTACAGCAGCCCTGTGAGCCTGGACTGCGATTCCGGTACGGGTACCCCAGCGAATATAGCCAAGGGTATCCAGAAACGATGTACGCCTTGTCACCATGCGTGTGTGTTCTCGAATAGGGCTCTCATCGGCAAATGCGAGCCAAGCGAGATAGCGCGCGGAAATATAGTCCTGCTTTACTGCATTAAATGCGTCGACGATCTCATTTGTCAGTTTCAAATCATCAGGATTGAGACTGGATCTAATACCGGAGAAAAAGATTGGATCCATCGTTTCAAGTTGATCGTGGATACAAGCCATCGAGGGATGCAAGAAAATCCGATTGTCTAGGCACCATTTGAGATACGGATCCTCGAGCGATGCATGCAATTCTCTAGAATGCTGGTCCAGGCCCGCTGATTCGAGAATCTTGCTGCGCAATCTGACAAATTGATCGAGTGCCGATTGACCACCACATTGCAATACGCTTTGTTGATTATGGATAGCCGCATCAAGATCAGCGGCGGCTTCACCCAGCACGTGCGACTGATGCGGTCCCATAAGTGGAGCAACATAGAAAAGGGCAAGCCCACGATTGCCGAGCGCCATGCCGAACGATGGGTCAATCCTGAGGGCCTGGTCATAGTGAGAGAGAGCGTCGATATGCCTGCCAACAATATCGTATGAGTTTCCGACATCTGTGTGGGCCTTTAGGCGCAACTCGGTCGGAGCGCTCTCGTCATCTGCCACGCACTTGAATAGCTTTCGAGCCTCATGGAGTTCACTGCGCTTGTCACTCCATGCGGTGGCAAGGCCACGCTGATCGACTGCAAGCTGCCAGATTTCCAGCTTCGTGCTGGCAAGGTTATAGGAAATGTGCACCGAGTTATGGGGTGTGAGTTTGCACCAGATCTGCGCTCCCTTTTCCAACAAGTCGAGACACTCTAGCTGACTACCTCCCTCGACATAGGCACTCGCACGAAGGCTCTCGACATTCGCCTCTTGTCCCGGACCCGCGACTAAGGATTCGGCGAAGGCAATTGCACCATGCGCATCGCCGTTCCTGAGGAGGGCTTCGATCTCATCTTTGGCCTGGCTGTATGCTCCGATGCTGTAGACTGTTGCTGGCTTCAAGATTCACCTCATTGGCCGCTTCGTCGCGATCCAAGCGACGTGTGGCCTCGGGTATTCGAGCGTGTTGATAACCGCGAGTCGTGCGGTCACGGATCATCGGATGTCGCCCGGCCGGCGGCTCCGCAGGGTAGCGTTGTGTAGCGGCGTTCGTAGTTTGTCAGGCTATGCGCCAAATGGATAACCGGCGAGCGTCAGCCCTGTGGGGTGCGCTTGGAAGGCGCCTCACCCACTAGGCAAGCGATTACCCGCCGGTAGCCCGAGAATACCACAGCGGTAGGCGAGTCTTACCTGTCTTGTGCGGCCTTGAGGTCTTTCACTTCGCGCTCAAGCGCTAGCAGCGCCTCAGCAATTTTGTGGATGCTGACCCTCGACTATCACCCTGTCCGGTTTCTGCGGATGATCCATGAGCATGGCGGAGTGGCGACGGCAACGCGCTTGCTGAAGACACCTGAGCCGCAGGAAGGTCTGGCCACGCTCTGGGAGCTTGAACGCCTGGACATCTCGATGGAGGCGCTGGTGGTGCAGGAGCGGTGGCAGCCGCTCTTCAGCGATGCGGAGCGGCAGGCGGCGCGGGATCGCTTGAGCGCCTATGGCTATGACCCGTCTTGTGGGAATAGACGGCCCTCGCGCGGTGCCCAGGCGTCTTAGATTCCTCGCTGCGCTCGAATGACCGAGGGGCGCTTGGACTGACTGTGGGGGGCACTGGGACTGACCGTGGGGGGCGCTGCATACCTGCCGGCCGGATGGCGATGGCGGCTCGCGCCGGGCTGGGTTAGGGAAATTAGCGATCTTAGGATTTTCTTGTAAGGTTCCTAATTTCCGTATAACTGCCCGGACGGTGCGGGCCAGCGGACGCCTGAGGGCCGGGCGGTTCGCGAACCGCCCCTACATCGATTCACCGGGATTGGCGGCGACGTATGATCGGCGCGGTCGGAACCCCTCCGCGAGAATGTAGGCCGTGCCATCGGAAAAGCCGGCGACGCCCTACGATTCCAGGGTCCACCGTCGGCGTTCAGTTCGGCTCCAGGGATATGACTACTCGCAGGCCGGGGCCTATTTCGTGACCGTTGTCGTCCGCGACCGGTCATGTTTGTTCGGGACTGTCGTGGACGGGGAAATCGAGCTGAACGGTATAGGGCATTTGGTTAGAGACTCGTGGGAATGGCTGGCGGCGCGACATCCCTATGTGATGTTGGACGAATACGTCGTGATGCCAAATCACCTGCACGGCATCATCACAATTGACGATCAGGGTAGGGGCGGTTCGCGAACCGCCCCCATATCAATGCCGCGTAAACCTCTCGGCAGGATCATTGGCGCATTCAAAACCGTCTCAACGAAGCGTATCAACCTCGACCGTCTAACCCCTGGCAAACCAATCTGGCAGAGAAACTATTTCGAACACATTGTTCGAAACGAAAAGGAATTGACCGATATTCGCGAATACATCGTCAATAACCCGATCCAATGGGAGTTGGACAAATATAATCCCGAAATACAGGAAACCCGCACGTGAGCCTGTTAGGGCGGTTCGCGAACCGCCCCTACACCGGATTGACGGGGGCCGCCGGAGGCTTGGGGTGGTGGAGCTTGCGCCGCTTGGATTCTCAGTGTGCTTGCGGTGGATGAGTCCCCGCAGCCTGTGAGGGCACTCGCGGTCGGACTCGCTCAACAATGTCCTGTCCCGACCTGAGCTCCGCCACGCGCAGTTCAAAGGTCTTCTGGAGGTTCAGCCAGAACTGCGGCGTGGTGCCGAAATAGCGCGACAAGCGCAGCGCCGTGTCGGCCGTCACCCCCCGCTGCCCGTTCAGGATGGCCGTGATTCGGTTGGTCGGGACAGCCAAGGCCTTGGCGAGCGCATTGGCTGAGAGGCCAAGCTCGTCGAGCTCGCCACGCAGGATCTCCCCCGGATGCACCGGTCGCATGCGGTTGGTTGTAGGCATCGCCGACCTCCTCATCGGTGGTAGTCCACGATCTCCACGTCGTACGGCCCATCGTCTCCCCAGCGGAAGCAGATGCGCCACTGGCGATTGATCCGAATGCTATAGGCGCCCGTCCGATCGCCGGTGAGCGACTCCAGCCTGTTGCTCGGCAGGCCCGCCAGGTCTCGAAGGGCCTCGGCGTTGTCCAGAATCGTCAACCGGCGCGCCGCCTGGTCGGCAAAACCCTGGAAGCCCCGCACGGCCTGACCACCGAAGAATCTCTCGGTCTTGCGGTCCCTGAAGCTTCGGATCACTTTGACGCCTTACGTAAACCATACACCATTCGCCAGGTCTGCACCATGTCGCTGACCGAGCGGTGCCCGGTGGCCCAGGCTGCGCGCAGCCTGGAAGTTTCAACGGCAGCAGGTCCCACGCTGCACGCAGCGCGGGCCACCGGACGGCTTGGGCCGCCGGACATGATGGCGGCCACCTGGCCGGGTTTGTATTTCGGAGTCGAAGTTAAACCCCGAACACGTATAAAAACTCCCCGCCCCAAGGTCTGGCCCGCCGGGGTGCGCACCCACCGCGCGCCGCTTTTTCCTCGGCATTCCGGCGGAAAGCCTACCCCGTACTCGATACGGGGCCGGAAGCCAGGCCCCACCTGACCAGACGGCGGGCCGCCTGGGAGTTTCATCCGCGAACGACCCCGTCCCACCGTCTACGCCCGAGCCACCCACCCTGTCACTCCGAGCGCAGCGAGGAGTCTCAGATGTGCCACCCCGGCCGCGACGTTGAACGCTCCAGATTCCTCACGTCCGTTCGGAATTGACGCGTCGGTGGCGCCGGCGACTGGAACCGACCGGGCGGAGTTTGGACGGCGTGGCTGGTTAGACTCGCTCCATGGCGATCCGGGGCGTGCTGTTCGATCTGGGCGATACCTTGGTCACGCAGGAGCCCTTGGTCGGCTCTCCCAGCAACCGCCAAGGTGCGGCGCAAGTGGCCAAGGCGCTGCAGCGGCTGGCGGACGACGCCCCGACCGCCGAGCAGCTGGCAGACCCGCTGGGCGAAACCCTGCAAGAGGCGCTGGCCGCGTCGTATCAGGGCGAATGCGCGGTACCGGACGCTCGGCGAGTCTTCGTGGAAGTTCTCGATCGCTTTGACCTAGAGGCGCCGTCCGAGCTCATTGACTTGCTGCTGCCGATGTACTTTGGACCGCACTACGATCAAATGACTGTCGATCCGCACGCCGTCCGCACGTTGGGACTGCTGCGGACGGCCGGCGTGCGCACGGCCATCGTGGGGAATCTGATCTATGGAGAAGAGTTGCTGGCCGAACGCCTGCGAACATTCGATCTCCTGCGGCAGGTAGACGCGCTGGTGCTGAGCACCGACTCCGGCTGGATGAAACCGCATCCCGTGGCCTTCCGCGAGGCGCTGCGCCGGATTGGCGTGCCAGCCACCGCGGCCGTGATGGTGGGCGACGACTTGGACTTCGACGTGCGCGTGCCGCAGGCGCTTGGGCTAAGGGCGATCTGGCTGCGCCGAACGGCCGCAACCGGTCTCGCGTCAGTTTCGCCCGACGCGACGATTGACGATCTAGGCCAGCTGATTCCGGCCATTGCGGAATTGGACGCCGCGGAGGAGCAAGCGTGAGGGCCACCCAGCGCAATCCGCTGCGCGCCTTGGCGCGACGCCTCTACCGCGTTCCAAGCTCGACCTACAACCACGCCTCGGCACGCAACCTGGAGCGGTTCGGCGAGCTCGCCGCCGCCATGGGCCAGCCGGCGGCGATTCTCAACGTCGGCGGCGGCGGTCGCAGCCTGCCGGGCGCGATCACGCGCGCCGCGGGCCCGCGCGGCGTCCTCAACCTCGACATCGCCCGTCACCCGACCGTCACCTGCCGGGCAGATGCTCTGCGCTTGCCGTTCGCCTCCCGGTCGTTCGACGGGGTGCTCTCCACCGCGGTGCTCGAGCACCTGCCGACGCCCCAAGCCGCTATCGATGAGATGGCGCGCGTCGCCAGGCCACGCGCGGTGCTCTACATCGAAGTGCCCTTCCTGCAGGGCTACCACGCGTCGCCGGACGACTATCACCGCTTCACCAGCAGCGGGCTGCGCCATGCCTTTCGCGCGCATCACGACATCGAGGTCGGCGTATGCGCCGGGCCGAGCTCGGCGCTGGCCTGGATCCTGCGCGGCTACCTCAAGGGTCTGCTGAGCGGTTTCACGCGCCGGCGGCGGTTGGAGCTTGCGGCGGATTTCATTGCCGCTTGGGTCACCGTGCCCATTAAGTTCCTGGATCGCCTCGTCGCCGAGCGGCCGGCGGCCGGCGACCTGGCGTCGGCGTTCTACGTGCTGGCCCGCGCGGGGTCGGCGGCAGACGCACCGGCCGACGTCGCCTGACGCGGACGCACACCGTTTACCAAGAGGCGACCGCCTGGATTCCCGCTTTCGCGGGAATGACGGAGGGTTACGCAAAGGTCTCCGCGTGCGGGGTCGTGGGTCTTAGACTCCTCGCTTGCGCTCGGAGTGACAGAGGTGGGCGCTCGGAATGACGATTCTGGGGGCGTTCGGAATGCCGGTGGAAGGCGCTTGGACTCAATGGCTCAGCGCGGCAGCCAGGCGTCGTCGAGAACGTCCTCGGTCAGCCGTTTGCCAAGCAAATATGTCGTGTTGTCCGGGTACCAGAGCACTGCCTCGCCGGCGTAGTCGGTGAAGCTGCCGTAGATCGGCATGCCGCCGGATCGGCCGGTCACGGCATTGACGGCGTATTCGTTGTCGGCCAGCACGTGCGGGCGGCCGAACACCAGCGGCTGGCCTCCGGGATTGTCGATTTCGCGACCGACGCTCACGCAGACCGGCCGGCGCGCACGCCCGTCGCCGGGTCCGCTGGCGCCATGGGCGGTGCCATCGTTGTTGTGAAAGAAGAGCAGGAATCGACCGTCGCGCAGCTTGTGGAGCGGGCACGGGGCCGAGGGATGCGGGATGGGCGGTCCGCCCGGCTGAAACCGCAGCGGCGCCGCCTCGGACCATGACTCGCCGAAATCGGCGGACACCGAATACCAGACCCAGCCGGTCATGGTGCGCATCACGGCGATGATGCGGCCGTCCGAGAGGTTCTGGATGGACGGCTCCATGGCCGAGCTGATTCGCGCGTCACGCGGATGCGGCACCAGGATGCCGTGGTCGGCGTCCGGCCAAGTGGTCACCACCAAGTCCGCCGGATCCTCTACCGTCAGCACGTTGTCGAAACGCAGGAACCAGCCCTCGTGATGACGGGCGTTGAAGCCGATCTCCGGCGACACCGTCTCGAACCGGCGCTGATAGGCGTTGGAGGCCCAGCGCGTCATCGGGCAGATCACCTGCCCCCGCCGGTTCACGATGGGCGCCTGCCAGCCGGACGGCACCCAGCTGCTGAGCATGGCGGGATCGGGATCGTCGATGGCCCCGCGCCCGATGACCGCGTCGTGGCGCTCACCCCAGGTGACGCCGTCGTCGTCCGAGACGCGCCAGGAGAGCACGCCGGTCATCCCGCGGTCGAAGTCCACCGGACCGGTATTGCGGTGGTAGAAGAGCCAGACGCGGCCGCTGTGCGGCACGACGACCGGCACCGACCACACGGGCGTCTTGCCGGAGTCGTCGGGCGGCGCCTCGACCACCGTCGGGCGGCTCCAGGTGCGGCCACGGTCCGTGCTGCGGGCCGTCACCACCCGCACGTTCACACCGTGGAAGTGGTCCCCGGCCTGCGTCCAGGTCGCAAGGAATGCCCCGGAGGTCGTGACCGTGACGATGAAGTGGGTATTGCCGTTGTCCCACGGCCCGTCCGGCCGCGGCCCGGTGTCGTGCGCCGGCGTGTCGTCGTCCGCCGGAACGAAGACGATGTGGTCGGGATTGGTGCGGTGAGCATCGCGCCAGCGCTCGGCGGCGGTGGAAGTCGGTGGCATGGAAAGCACCTTCAAAGGCGGGACACCGTTGCCGGCCGCGATGTTTGGCCCGTCGCGGCACGCACCGTCCCGGCGAAAGCGCCCCCATCATCCCACTCGTCCCGACGCGCGCGCCCGCCCCTGCCGTCGCCGGTGGTACGTTCCCGTGTGACTACGTCCTACCCGGCGGCCGTGTTCTTTGACGCCTACGGCACGCTGATCCACTTCTCGCAGGACCCCTCGCCCTTCGACTACATGGCCGACGCACTGCGGCGGGCGGGAGTTGACCTGCCGCGCCCACGCGTCGATGCCGCTCTGCGTGCCGAGATGCGCTACTACAAGGCGCATTTCGCCTCTGTCCGCACGGCCGACGACCTCGAGCGGCTCCGAGCCGCCGATGCTCGTGTCTACTTAGAGGCGTTGGGCGACACATGTTCCGCACGGCTTGACGTGAACCATATCGCCGACGAACTGACGGCGGCCTTTCCGACGCGCGTGCTTCCCGACGCTAGTCCGGCCATCGACCTTGTCCGAGCGGCCGGCGTCCGCGCCGGCGTCCTCAGCAACTACAGCTACCTGCTGCCGCTGGTCCTCGATGAGGTTGGGCTCGGTGACTGTCTGGACCCTGTCGTCTTCTCGGCTGCCGTGGGCGCCGAGAAGCCCGATCCGCGCATATTTGCCGCCGCTGCCGCTGCCGTGGGCGCCGACCTCGACGACTGCGTGCTCATCGGTGACGACCTGATCAACGACGTCGCCGGCGCGCAACGCTGCGGGATGCCCGTCGTCTGGCTCGCGCGCGATGGCTCAGACGTCCCACCCGGGGTGTCCGTGGCCCGAAACCTGGTGGACGCGGCTCGCCTGGCCCTGGGACCCGGCTGGCGTGAGCTGTCCCGGCGCGCGCCCAACGCCAGCGGGCGCACGCGGCCTCCCGTGGATTCCGGAGCGGACGCCTGAAATGCCGCTCCCCGCGCTGCGCATCGCTACCACGTCGCAAACGTCCGTGCATCCCATAGGCCGGCGCATCCAGGCGGCCCTCGACGCGCAGGACGTCACTGACGGAATGCTATTGGTCAGCGTCCCGCACACCACCTGTGCCGTGACTCTGAATGAACCCGAGCCCGGCCTGCTCGAGGACCTGGCTCAAGCGCTAGAACGCCTGGTGCCGTGGCGTGGTCCCTACGCGCACAATCAGGGGGCCGAAGACAACGCGGCCGCCCACGTCCGCGCCGCCCTGCTGGGACATCAGGTGATGGTGCCGATCGTCAACGGACGGCTCCAGGTGGGGGTGTGGCAGGACGTCCTGCTCGTCGAGTGCGACGGCCCGCGCACTCGGACCGTCGAGCTGCGCTTGCTCTGAGGGACTGCGGAGGTCTACGCCCCAGGAGTCCGCAAAGAGGTCTACAGAGTTGCGGCTGGGCTATTCCTGCAACGACGCGACGGCGTTGAACGGTCCCGCCAGCGCGGGATACAGCTCCCGGTAAACGCGGTAGGTCGCATCGTAGACGCCCTGCGCATCCGCGCGCGGCGCGACCTCTTGGGATTGGCTCGCGGTCACCGCGCAGGCGTCGGACACCGAACCGTAGACCTGTGCGGCGACGCCGGCGAGCAGGGCCGCTCCGAAGGCGGGACCGCGGTCCTCGGGCTCGAGGCTGATCGGGTGGCCAAGCACGTCGGCCACGATCTGTCGCCACAGCGGGCTGCGCGCCCCGCCGCCCGCAATCTTGACCCGGCGTACGGGTAGGCCAAGTTCCTGGATGATCTCCAAACCGTCGCGCAGGCTGAAGGCCACGCCTTCGAGCACGGCGCGGATCACGTCGCCCCGCTGGTGCGCCGCCGTGAGGCCGAACAAGACGCCGCGCGCGTTAGGGTCCAGGTGCGGCGTGCGCTCACCCTGCAGGTAGGGCAGCCAGACGAGACCCCGGCTTCCGGCCGGCGACGACGCCGCCTCGCGCGTGAGCGCGTCGTAGGGATCGCCCGCCTCTGACAGGGATTGCGCGCCCAGCAAGTCGCGCATCCAGCGCAGCGAGATCCCGGCGCCCTGGGTGACGCCCATGACGTGCCACATCCCCGCCAGCGCGTGACAGAACGTGTGCACGCGACCGGCTGGATCAATCCGAGGCTGGTCGCTGGCGACGAACACGACGCCCGAGGACCCGATCGTGACGAGCGCATCGCCTTCGGCAATGATCCCCGCCGCCACGCCGCCGGCGGCTTGATCGCCCGCTCCCGCGGCCACGGGCAGGCCTGCGGGCAGGTCCAGAGCTTCCGCCGCCTCAGCGGTCAGCGCGCCGGTCGCCGCGGGCGATTCAACAGCCCGTGGCAGCCACTCCAGGGGGATTGCCAGGTCACGCGCCATGGCCTCGGACCATTCACGGTTGGCCACGTCGAAGAGTGCGGTGCCCGAGGCGTCCGCGACGTCGGTGGCGGCCTCGCCGGTGAGGCGCAGGCGGATGAAGTCTTTGGGCAGCAGCACCCGTCGAATCCGAGCGTAGGCGTCGGGTTCGTGCTCGCGCACCCAAAGGAGTTTGGGTGCGGTGAATCCTTCCAGCGGTGGGTTGGCCGTGCGCGCGATGACCTCGGCCAGCCCGATCTCGCGCTCGATGGCCTGCCGTTGCGCGGCGGTGCGCTGGTCGCACCAGAGGATGGCCGGACGGATTGGCCGATCTCGCGCGTCCAAGAGCGTGGCGCCGTGCATCTGGCCGGTGAGCCCGATTCCGCGGATGGACGCGGGGTCTGGCGCCGCCCGCACGCACGCACTCAGGGCCTCATAGGCCGCGCGTTCCCAGACATCGGGGTCCTGCTCGGCCCAGCCCGGCTTCGGGGTGTCCATGGGATATTCCGCGGCGTGGGTGGCCAGGATGCGTCCGCTACGAGCGGTCAGCACCGCCCGCGCGCTGGTGGTGCCGAGGTCCAGGCCCAGCAGCAGGGCGTCGCTCACCGGGACGTCAGGATGAGCGCGGGCATGTCAACCACACTCGGTCACCAGGCGGTGACGCCGCCGTCGACGACCAGATCGTGACCGGTCACGAACGCCGCGGCGTCGCTCGCCAGAAAGACCACGGCTCCCTGGATCTCGTCGATCTCCGCCATGCGGCCCATGGGCGTGTCGCGCGTCCAGATGGGCCGGGCGGGGTGCATGTGCGGCGCGTTCACCATTTCGGTCCGGGTGTAGCCGGGGCTTACCGCGTTGACGCGCACGCCGTGCTCTGCCCACTCGGCGGCCAGCGCGCGGGTGAGGTGAACGACGCCGGCCTTGGAGGCGCTGTAGTGGGCCTGCCGCTGCGGACGGTTGATGATCTGCGCCGAGATTGAGGCCACGTTGACGATGGCGCCCCGTCCCCGCGGAATCATCACCCGCGCCGCCTCCTGCGAGCACAGAAAGACGCCCTTGAGGTTGGTGTTCAGCACCGAGTCCCAGTCGGCCTCCGACATCTCCACGGCGTCGACCCAGGTGGTGATGCCGGCGTTGTTGACCGCGATGTCGAGGCCGCCCCAGTCATCGACGATGGCCTCAACGGCGGCGTGCACGTCGGCGGCGCACGTCACGTCGGCGGTGATCGCCTTGGCGCGCACGCCGAGCGCCTCAATCTCGGCGGCTGTGCGCTCCAGGGTGTCGGGCGTGCGACCGCATATGGCGACATCGGCGCCGGCCTCGGCCAACGCGCGGGCGAGCCCCCGGCCAATGCCGGTCCCGCCGCCGGTCACCAGCGCCGTACGGCCGTCAAGTCGGAAGCGGTCGAGGACGCCCATCAGGGCTCGACCATGACCTTGATGCACGCATCCTTGCGCTCCCGCGCGAAGTCCATGGCGTCCTGAACGTCGTCGAGCGGATAGTGGGCCGAGACGAGCGGCTCGAGGTCCACGCGACCCGAGGCCACGAGCTCGATTGCTTTCGGCCAGGTATGGGCGTAACGGAAGACCCCCATAACGTCGAGCCCTTTGTCGATGATCTGATTGGTGTCGATGGGCGCCGTGTCGTCGGGGCTGAGACCCACGAGGACGACGCGACCGCCGCGTGCGGCCAGGCGAATCGTTTGCACCACCGTGGCCGGCGCGCCCGCCGTTTCAAAGACAACGTCAAAGCTGTCGGCCAGCTCGGCGGTGACATCAACCTCAAGGGCATTCACCGTGCGCGCGGCGCCAAGCTCACGCGCCTTCTGGAGACGGAACTCGACGACATCGACGACGGTGACGGCATCAATCCCCTGGCTCTTCAGGCTCAGCAACGTCATCAACCCGATGGGTCCGGCTCCTAACACGGCCGCCCGATCACCGAGGACCGCACGGCCGCGCTCCACCGCGTAGATCCCGACCGAGAGCGGCTCGATGAGCGCCGCGGCGTCGTAGCTCATGCCGTCGGGAATCTTGAAGCAGCGGTCGGCCGGGTGCACCACATATTCGGCAAATGCGCCGTGCACCGGCGGCGTGGCCATGAAGACCACGTCGGGGCAGAGGTTGTAGCGGCCGGCCTGGCAGTGGCCGCAGGCGAGACACGGGACGCCGGGCTCGATCGACACGCGATCGCCGGGCGCAAGATGCGCGACATCCGCGCCGACGGCAACGATTTCACCCGAGGGTTCATGCCCCAGGATCAGCGGCTGCTCCACCACGAAGCGCCCGATGCGCCCGTGCTCGAAGTAGTGGATATCGGACGCGCAGATGCCGACGGACCGAACGCGAATCAGCGCCTCGTGGGCCGCCGGCACCGGGATCGCGCACTCGCGAACTCGAATGTCGGCGATTCCCTCGAGATAGGCCGCCTTCATGCTCAGTCCCCGCTCGCCTGCGCCAGCCGCACGCCTCGCACCATACCGCGCGGGGGACGGACGAGACCTGCGGTTTAATGGAGTGCCAGATCGAGCATGTCGCGTTGCTGCCAGCGCGGGAGAGCGCATGATCCCTGCACAGCCTTCAGATATCGAGATTGCCCAGGCCGCGAGGCTGCGTCCAATCGAGGACGTGGCGGCGCGGGTGGACCTGGCCAGCGAAGAAATCGAGCCGTACGGACGCGCCAAGGCCAAGATCACGCCGGCGGCGATGGCGTCGCGTCAGGACGCCCCGGACGGCGATCTGGTTCTGGTGACCGCCATCACCCCGACACCGGCGGGGGAGGGCAAGACCACGACGACGATCGGGCTGACGCAGGCGCTGCAACGCTTGGGCCGACGGGCCATCAGCGCCACGCGCGAGCCCTCGCTGGGTCCGGTGTTTGGGGTGAAAGGCGGCGCGGCGGGCGGCGGCTATGCGCAGGTGGTGCCGATGGAGGACATCAACCTGCACTTCACGGGCGACTTCGCGGCGGTGAGCGCGGCCCACAACCTGCTGGCAGCCATGCTGGACAACCACCTGCACCAGGGCAACCAGCTCGAAATCGACGCGCGGCGCGTCCTCTGGCGGCGCGTGATGGACATGAACGACCGCGCGCTGCACAGCATCGTGCTGGGGCTCGGCGGGCGCACGCGCGGCGTGCCTCGTGAGTCGGGATTCGACATCACGCCCGCGTCCGAAGTGATGGCCATCCTGTGCCTGGCACGCGACCTACAAGACCTGAAAGAGCGCTGTGGGCGCATTGCGCTGGCCGACCGCAGGCGCGGCGCCTACGTGACGGCCGCGGAACTGGAAGCGCAGGGCGCCATGGCGGTGGTAATGCGCGACGCGGTGCAGCCCAACCTGGTGCAGAATCTGGAGGGCGGTCCCGCGCTGATCCACGGGGGGCCGTTCGGGAACATCGCCCACGGATGCAACACGCTGATCGCGACCCGGTTGGCGCTGAAGCTGGCGGACCTGGTGGTGACGGAAGCCGGGTTTGGCGCCGACCTGGGGGCTGAAAAATTCTTCAACATCAAGTGTCCGGCCGGCGAGCTGCGCCCGAAGGCGGCAGTGCTGGTGGCCACGGTGCGCGCGCTGAAGATGCACGGCGGAGTCGGCCGCCGCGACTTGCAGGCAGAGAACCTGGAGGCGCTGCGTGCGGGCCTGCCCAACCTGGAGGCGCACGCGGCCAATATCCGCAAGTTCGGCGTGCCGCTGGTGGTGGCCGTCAACCGCTTTCCCACCGATACGGACGCGGAAGTGGACGCGGTGATGGCGGCGGCCGAGGCGATGGGGGCGCCGGCCGCAGTCTCAAATGGATTCTCGGCGGGCGGCGCCGGCGCCGAGGAGCTGGCGCTGAAAGTGCTGGACACGCTGGCGGCCGGTGACGACGGGTTCGCGCCGCTGTACGAGCCGGAGGCGACGCTGACGGAGAAGATCGACGTTATTGCGCGCGAGGTCTACGGCGCGGACGGCGTGGACTACGCGGCTGGCGTGGAACGACGGCTGCGGCGACTGGACCGCGGCGTGGCGCGCGGGTTCCCGGTCTGCATGGCGAAGACGCAGTACTCGCTCTCGGACAACGCCGCGCTGCTGGGGCGTCCGCGGGGCTTCCGCATTACGGTGCGCGACGTGCGCCTGGCGGCGGGAGCGGGCTTCGTGGTGCCGCTGACAGGTGAGATCCTGACGATGCCGGGCCTGCCGCGGCGACCGTTTGCGGTGGGTATGGACGTGGCGCCGGACGGGACGATTTCGGGACTGGCGTAGGCCGGTACGGGCCACGGGCCACCGCGGAGCCGGATTGCGGTTCGCGGCCAAAGTCGGCCCGTTGCACAATTGCGGCTTCGTAGGGATCCGTACGCCGCGCGCACGTCGGCGGCGGCATCAGAGGGGACGCGCCGATGATCACCGAGGCCACGTACACCCGCGACGGGCGCACGGCGACGATTCGCGTCGAGCGGATCGACACGTTGGTCCAAGACACCGAGAGCATCGTGAACTTTCCCTCGCTCGTGCAGTTGGACGGCCGCCTCAACCTGATCTATGCGCGCTCGCGCCACGGCGGCGAGCACGCCCACAAAGAGGACCCCGCCCGCACCATCGAGTCCTTCGACGACGGCGAGACCTGGCAGCCCGCGCCGAACGAGAACCCGCTCACCACGCGTGACCCGTTCTCCGGACACGCCAGCGACGGATTTGCCGGCGGTACCGGCCGTCTCCGTGACGGCACGCTGGTTCACATGAGCCACAACACCCAGGTGCACCTCGAGAACGGCTATGACCGCGCCAAGGGACATATGCACGAGCAGTTCCAGCAGGACGACCCCACGTTCCGCTTCCAGCGGGCCTCGGGCGACGGCCAGCAACTGCTGGAGCGCTTTTGGTTCAAGGTTGCCGGCATGCCCTGGGGGCGTCGGTCATACCAGGTCTACTCGCCCATCCTCGAGATGGACGATGGCGATCTGCTGGCGGCCATGGAGTGGTGCAAGATGCTCCCCGAGGACCGGTGGCGTCGCGAGGCCCACGGCCGCATCTGGAAATACCTCTTCGGCGTCTTCATCGTGCGCTCCGGCGACGGCGGGCACTCGTGGGACTACGTGACCCAGTTCGATCCCGACGAGATCAAGCCGACATATGGGATCAGCGACCGACCCGTCGACGAGGGTTTCGACGAAGCCCACATGACCACGCTGCCGAACGGCGACATCCTCTGCGTGATGCGCACGGGCTCGTATTCACCCCTGTGGCAAGCGCGGTCGCGCGACGGCGGTCGGACCTGGGATACGCCCGAGCCGATGGGGTGGCCGGGGGCCAAGCCGCAGCTGCAAGTGCTGCCGAATGACGTGCTCGTGTGCGCCTCGGGGCGCGGGTCCTACGGCCATCCCCAGGTGACGCACGTGATGATTAGCATCGACGGTACCGGGAACAACTGGGAAGCGCCGTTCGCCTTCCACACCGGCCCGGGATGCTCTTACACCTCGACCATGCAGCGCGACGGCAAGCTGCATGTGTTCTATTCGGATTCCGACTTCACGCGCGACATGGGAACGCACGGGCTGCCGGTGCAGCGCATTCGGCGCGCGGTCTTCGACATCTCGACCGACGCTTGAGCGCCGCCCGCCAAATCCCAAACGGGGAGCACGCATGATCAGCCAAGCCCGCTACAGCGACGGGACCCGCAGCGCCACCGTCACTCTCGAGCGGATCGACACCTGGATCGAAGATACCGAGAGCATCGTGAACTTTCCGGGAATTCTGGAGCTGGACGGCCGGCTCGTGCTGTATCACGCGCGCTCGCGCCACGGCGCCGAGCACGCCGCCACCGAGGACCCCAACCGCATCATGGAGTCCTATGACGACGGCGAGACCTGGCAATCCGCCCCGGACGACTTTCCGCTCGCCTTTCATGACCCGCTGACTGGCCGCCAGATCGACGCCTTTGGCGGATCCATCGGCTACCTCGGCGACGGCACGATCGTTCACATCGGCCACAACACGCAGCTGCAGCACGACGTCGGCTATGCCGGCGCCCGCATGCACGACGAGTTCCAGCAGGACGACCCAACCTTCCGCTTTCAGCGGGCCTCGGGCGACGGCCAACTGCTCGAGACGATCAAGTTCAAGGTTGCCGGCATGCCCTGGGGGCGGACGTCATACCAGGTCTATTCGCCCATCGTTGAACTGGACGACGGCGACCTGCTGGCGGCCATGGAGTGGGTCAAGCTGCTTCCTGAAGAACGGTGGCGCCACGAGGCCCACGGCCGCATCTGGAAATATCTCTTCGGCGTCTTCATCGTGCGCTCCGGCGACGGCGGGCACACGTGGGAGTACGTGACCCAGTTCGATCCCGACGAGGTCAAGCCGGCTTACGGGATTAGCGACAGGTCCGTTGACGAGGGTTTCGACGAAGCCCACATGGCCAAGCTGCCCAACGGCGACATCCTCTGCATGCTCCGCACCGGCTCGTATTCGCCCCTGTGGCAGGCGCGGTCGCGCGACGGCGGCCGGACCTGGGACCCGCCCGAGTCGACCGGATGGCCGGCGGTGAAGCCGCAGTTGCAGGTGTTGCCGAACGGCGTGCTCGTGTGCTCCTCCGGGCGCGGGGCCTACGGCCATCCCCAGGTGACGCACGTGATGATCAGCATCGACGGCACCGGGCATCGCTGGGAAGCGCCGTTCGCCTTCCACACCGGTCCGGGCTGCTCCTATACCACGACCATGCAGCGCGACGGCAAGATGCACGTCATCTTTTCGGACTCCGACTTCACGCGCGACATGGGGACGCACGGACTGCCCGTGCAGCGCATTCGCCGCGCCGTCATCGATATCTCGGTCGCCGCCTGAGCGGCGCCTCTCGTTCAGCCGAAGGCAGGGAGCAACCATGATCGACCAAGCCCGCTACAGGGACGGAACCCGCACCGCTGTCGTCACCCTCGAGCGCGTGGACACCTGGGTCGAAGACACCGATAGCATCGTAAATTTTCCCGGGATCCTGGAGCTGGACGGCCGGCTCGTGCTGTCCTTCGCGCGCTCGCAGCACGGCCGCGAGCACACCGCCGACGAGGACACCGACCGCGTCATCGAGTCCTACGACGACGGCGAAACCTGGCAACCGGCGCGGGACGACTATCCGCTCGTCTTCCGTGACCCGCAAACCGGCCGCATCATCGACCGCTTTGGCGTCTCCATCGGCTACCTCGGCGACGGAACGATCGCTCACATCGGCCACAACACGCAGCTGCAGCACGACGTCGGCTATGCCGGCCGCCACATGCACGACGAGTTCCAGCAGGACGACCCAACCTTCCGCTTTCAGCGGGCCTCTGGCGACGGCCAACTGCTCGAGACCATCAACTTCAAAGTTCCCGGCATGCCCTGGGGGCGCGCGTCATATCAGGCCTACTCGCCGGTTCTCGAAATGGACGACGGCGATCTGCTGGCGGCCATGGAGTGGTGCAAGATGCTCCCCGAGGACCGGTGGCGCCACGAGGCCCACGGCCGCATCTGGAAATACCTCTTCGGCGTCTTCATCGTGCGCTCCAGCGACGGCGGCCGCACCTGGGAGTACATCACCCAGTTCGATCCCGCCGAGGTCAAACCGGTCTACGGCATCTTCGACCGGTCCGTCGACGATGGCTTCGACGAAGCCCACATGGCCAAGCTGTCCAATGGCGACATCCTTTGCGTGATGCGCACGGGTTCGTACTCGCCCATGTGGCAGGCGCGGTCCCGCGACGGCGGACGGACCTGGGACGCGCCCGAGCCGACGGGCTGGCAAGCGGTCAAGCCGCAGCTGCAGGTGTTGCCGAACGGCGTGCTGGTGTGCTCATCCGGGCGCGGGGCCTACGGCCATCCCCAGGTGACGCACGTGATGATCAGCATCGACGGCACCGGGCATCGCTGGGAAGCGCCGTTCTGCTTCCACACCGGTCCGGGATGCTCGTATACCACGACGATGCAGCGCGACGGCAAGCTGCACGTGATCTACTCGGATTCCGATTTCACCCGCGAGATGGGGACGCACGGGTTGCCCGTGCAACGCATTCGCCGCGCCGTCATCGATATCTCGACCGACGCCGCATGAGCACCGCTCATTCAGCCCCACGCAGGGAGCACCCATGATCAGCCAAGCCAGCTACAGCGACGGGACGCGCACCGCCACCATCACCCTCGAGCGCATCGACACCTGGCTCGAAGAGGACCAAACGGTCATCAACTTCCCCGGGGTCGTCCCGCTCGACGGCGACCGGCTATTCCTGACGATTCACTGGTCGCGCCACGGCGATGAGGGGAAGTTTGGCGAGCCGCTGCGGGCATACCTCTCCGAGGACGCCGGCGAGACGTGGGCCGAAGCGCCGCGCGACTTCCCGATGGTCACCCGCGATCCCCGCACGGATTGGATGACCGAAAACTGGGACTCGGGGGCATGGGGGTTCCTGCGCGACGGCTCGATCGCGCGCATCGACCACAACACGCACAAGCAGCACACGCTGGGCCATGATCGCTCGCAGGGGCATATGCACGAGCGATTCCAGCAGGAAGACCCGGAGTTCCGCTGGCACCGCTACGCCCGCGACGGCTCGAAGCTGGAGCACTGGACGTTCAAGGTTCCGGACGGGCCGCGCGAGCGGGCGTCGTATCAGTGCTATTCGCGCATCCTGGAGCTGGACGACGGCGACATCCTGACGGCGCTGGAGTGGGTCGACCAGCTGTCCGAATCCGAGCAGCACCTCGACAAGAGCGGGCGCGTGCGCAAGTTCCGATTCGGCACGTTCATCGTGCGCTCCAGCGACCGCGGGCGGACGTGGAAGCGCGTCGCGATGTTTGATCCGGCGGAGGTCAACCCGGTCTACGGCGTACACGACCGCGGCGTGGACGAGGGCCTGGACGAGGCCGACCTGGCCGTGCTGCCGAATGGCCACATCCTCTGCGTGATGCGCGCGGATTCGTACGCGCCGATGTTCCAGGCGCGCTCACGCGACGGCGGCCACACCTGGAGCGAGCCGGAGTCAACCGGCTGGCAGGGCGTAAAGCCGCGGCTGGAAGTGCTGCCGAACGGCGTGCTGGCTTGCGCGGCCGGGCGCGGCGGCTACGGCCATCCCCAAGTGACGCACGTGATGCTGAGCCTCGACGGCACGGGCAACCACTGGGAGGCGCCCTTCTACTTCCACACCGGCCCCGGCTGCTCCTACACGACCACCATGCAGCGCGACGGCAAGCTGCACGTGATCTACTCGCACTCCGACTTCACCCGCGAAATGGGCACCCACGCCCTACCGAATCAGAAGATTCGAAGGGCGGTGCTGGACGTGCAGGTCGGCGGGGGGTAACGCGGGCGCAGGCACGCTGACGCTCATGTGATTTGGCGCGTGCGGCGGTGCCGAATCACCGTGGGAAGAACTGTAGGACGTTGTGCGTGAGCGGCCCGGCCACCGCTGGAGTCAAGTGCCAGGCGGTCGCTGGTCGGTCGCCAGCATGCGCGACAGGTCTGTGTGTGCAAGACTGACCACCACTCCCTCCGCTACTAGGATTGCGCCTAAGACGCGCTCAAGTAGATGCCTCTAACTCGAAACAGCGTGGACAATAGTCGATTCAATCATGCTCATAGCCTGCCGTTTGAATTACGTATAAGAGACTTTGAAATAGCAATCCAAGACATCTACGACTTCTTTTACGACGTAAATACGCATCTTACCGGTAAGGGCCTTCAACGGCTCGATGACATGCTACGACCCGCAATCATGTCGGGCATCTTGTCAGACATGCTAACGGCCAGCCTGGCGAAGCACTCCCGTGCGCTTACCGAAAATCGCTATCACAATGGACACCCAGACCTCATTGTTCAGGGAATATACCCCGACAACTCCGTCAAAGCTGGAAGCGAGGGTGTAGAGGTCAAGACAACTCGGAAGGCTGGTGGCGCTGTCGATACGCACGGCGCCCGCGACCAATGGATGTGCGTTTTCGTATATCGGGTGGACACAGCATCAGAGCCTGCGCGTGATCGGGAGCCTATGACATTCACCGAGGCTTATCTTGGTCAGGTTACGATCGACGACTTTCGCAAGAACCCTCGTAGTGAACTAGGCACACGCACCGCCACGCTTCACAAGGAGGGGATTCGAAGATTCCGGGAATGCTGGGTTTACCGACTCGACTGATTCGCACCGACAGATAATCGGATCAGCTTGGGAATAGCATCCTTGGCCATTTCAAAATAGCGTTCGTCTTTTTCGACGCCAATACTCTGATATCCCAAGGACTCTGCGGCAGCCAGCGTCGAGCCAGCACCCGCGAACGGATCGAGCACGACCCCTTCGCCGAGCGGTAACGCCGATCTCACGAGCTGTCGGAGAAATGCTTGAGGCTTGAGGCTTGGATGCGGCGCGAGGTCACGCTCAGATTTTCGTGTCGGCGACGATGGAATCACGTCCCCAAACGGCTTGTCCTGACTGGGACGCCGGAATCCTCCTGTTTTCCACGTTCGCAAATTGTCCTGCGCACGCCCGTCGAGAGGCTTGCGATACACAAGCCAGGGTTCCCACATCGAGCGCGGCATGACGCTGACGGCGGGAAACTCGTCGTGCGCGGCCTTGGGACGGTCGCCGCCGCGCATCGTCATGGTCAGACGCACGATCTCGCCGCGGCGCTCCAAGCCCGCTTCCGCAAGCGCTGCTGAGACCAGGTAGGAGACCAGCGGGTTCGAGGCCACGATCACATGCGCTCCTGGAACCAGTTTCGGCAACAGCAGACGAGCCCACACGAAGAAAAAGCCCTTCAATTGCTCAAGCTGCTCCGGGGTAAGCGTGGTGAACCGGGGCAACGGCGATCGCAGATGCCCGTCAAACGATGGCGGGATCCGCCACACGCCGCCCTTCCCGCTTCGAAGCTTGGCCTGTTGCTCGTGCGTGTACTCGTGGAGGCCATACGGCGGGTCCGTCACGACGGCGTGAATGCTGGTGTCGTCCCGTTGCCGCAGCCAGTCGAAGCAGTCCGCGTGGTGCAGCGTCGCCCGGCCAATCGCAACCGGCTCCTGCCACTCATGGGTCAGCAGCCCGCCACGCTGGACGCCGGTCGACGCCGCTGATCGTAGGGTGTAGACCCCGCGGCCCTCGCGCACGAAGACTTGGGGCGTGTTCAGCCGCAAATACGAACGAATCGAGGAGCCGCTGATTGGCCCTACAACCTGGGAGACCCGGCTTTCAATTTCCTTGGCCGGAAGGGCCCGTGAGGTAAGCGACATGACCTGCAGAATGCCGTCCCGAATCTGCCCAGGGGCATACCGCGCCTGTCGTTTCGTCGCACTCGCCATGTCGGCACAAAGCGTAGACGTCCAGACGTCTTAAGTCAAGAATGCGCTGAGCGAAGGCGGACCGATAGCCTATGCGATCTGCCTAACGCCCGACCCCATCCACCGTCGCCGCGAAGTATCCAGAAAAGTACTGCTGGCAGTGCTGTTCTAGCCAGTCGATGCTGAGTTGCATCCAGAGCTGCGGGTCGTAGTCGGGGAGGCAGGGGGGTTCCAGGCAGACCGGGATCGCGTCGGGGTCGGGGGCGCCAGCCTGCAGGATCGCGAAGATCTCGGCGATCTCGACGCTGCCGTGGCCGACGGGCGCGTGAAAGAACTTGGGCTCGCCGGTGGTGGTGATGGATTGCACGCGCATGTCGCGCAGGTGCGCCATGGCGACGTAGGGCGCGGCGAGTTGCGCCGCCGTGACCTGATCCTCGACGACCGCCAGGCTGTTGGCGAAGTCGTAGTTGATCCGCAGCCAGGGCGAGGCGACGCCTTCGACCACCGGCACGATCTCGCTGATGCGGTAGTCCATGTGGTTCTCGAAGGCCAGCACGATCCCCAAGTCGGCGGCGACGCGGACGAGGTCGCGAAGGTTCGCGATCATGCAGTCGATCTGAACGGCCATCGGCACTTCCCGGCTGAAGTGCCCGAAGCGCAACCCGCCGTTGGGCACCGGTTGGCCGGGCGGTCCCGGAGGGTCGGCGTTGACGATCTCCGTGAGGCGGCAGCCACCCGCGTGCAGAATCTCCAGGCTGCGGATGGCGGCCGCGCGAACGGCCGGCCATTCGGCGGCGTCGACTGCCCATCCGCCGCTGACGGACCCCACCCACTGGAGTCCGTGCTCGGCCATGCGGCGACCGATCGCTGCAGCGGCTTTGGTGTCAGCAAACCAGCTGCTGCCCATATGCAGCGCCTCGAAGTTGAGCTCCACGCAGCGGTCGATCCACCAGTCCACGTGGTCGTCGGGTCCCGCCGGGCCCACCGTGGTGGTGCCGTAGGGAAAGGGCAGGCCGCGAAAGCCAAACTCGGGTCGGTCGATGCGCAGTCCCGGATAGGACACCCACCGATACGCGGCCTGCGACCCGCCGAGCCTCACGAACGACCCATGCCCGTCGCTCCCAAGCGGCATCTCATCCCATCAGGGCACGCCCCATGGCTGGGATACGTGCGCATGGGAAATCCGGTCTCTATCCTCTGTGCGCGCATTGCTTTGCGTCTTAGATTCCTCGCTGCGCTCGGAGTATCTGTGTTGGCCGTCAAGGGCTTTTAGACTGCGGGCGCGGGCTCCTCGATCCACGGCGTGCCCCGGCGGGCCACCGCGTTGAGGTGCAGCAGGAGCTTGCGCATCACGGCGACGAGGGCCACTTTGCCCGGCTTGCCGCGCTCCCGCAGGCCCTGATAGAACCGCTGCAGCTCCCCCGCGTGGCGCACGGCCGCCAAGGCCGCCAGGTACAACGCGCGCCGCACCGTCCCGCGCCCACCCCGCATGGCGCGATAACCCCGCTGCCGCCCGCTGTCGCGCGCCCAGGGCGCCAGCCCCACCAGCGCCGTCAGCGCCGGGCTGGAGATGTGCCCCAGCTCGGGCAGATAGGCCGTGAGGGTGGCCGCCGTCACTTCGCCCACCCCGCGCACGCTGCGATAGAGCTGCGTCCGGCGCGCCAACTCCGGGCTGTCGGCCACCGCCTGCTGGATCTGCGCCTCCAGCCGGGCGATCTCCCGGTCCAGCCAGGCGATATGCCGGCGGGTCGATTGGGCCACCGCCCGCGTCAGCCCTTTGTCCCGGCGATTCTTCTCCTGCACGCGGGTCTCCACCAGTTGGCGGCGGCGACTCACCAGGTCGCGCAGGGCCGTCCGCGCCGGGTCTGGCGGCGGCGTCGCGACCGTGGGCACCGCCGCGCCATAGCGCGCCAGCACGTGCGCGTCCAGCAGGTCCGTCTTCGCCTCGGTGCCGCAGACCCGCGCAAAGGCCCGCACCCGGGTGGGATGCGCCACCACCACCGGCAGCCCCACCGCCTGCAAGTCGCCGACTAGCGAGCGTTCGTACCCACCCGTGGGCTCGCACACCGCCACCGTGACGTCCTGCTGGCCCAGCCACTGGAGCAACGGGCGCCGCCCCTCCGCCGTGTTGGCAAACTGCCGCACGGGCCCTCCCGCCAGCGACACGTCCAAGCTCGCCTTGCCCACATCGATCCCGGCCACGCGTTCCATCGGTGCCTCCCTGGCGCGTATGCTGATGGGGTCCTCCACACTTGCCAATGCGGGCCTCGACGCCCGTGTATCTGTTCGGAGCGACGCCGCGGCGCGAGGGGTGTCCTACTCCGAAACGGCGCCGCCCGGTCACCCGGGCTCGCCTAATGACAGTCGACGCGCCCCTCGCGCCCACCTCACCACCCGGCCACGTGGTGAGGCTGCTGCAACATACAAATGACAGGTGGCCTGCGGGGGCGTCCCGCTCCAGCTGCCGCCTTGTGCGCTAGATCCACCCGTGGTCGGGGTGAGTGGGGGTGCCGCTGGCTTGCGCGGTCCATTCGGTGCCGCTCTCCAGCACGACTTCCTGGCCCGTGATGGCGGACTGTTCCGCGGCAAACAGGATTTCCATGATGTGCCGCGCATATGGCCCATGCGTCGGCGGCTCGATGTCGCGCGCGATGCTGTCGGCGAAGGCCCGCCATTCGTTGGTGAATTCAGCGGGTGGGCGCGTGAACGGCACGTCTTCCCACACGTCGCCTTTGCCGACGCGCACGTATTCCTCGTAGTGGTGGCTGAACTTCAGGGTGCCGTTGGCGCAGATGACGTGGCCCGAATAGTCCGGCGCGCCGTCGGCGAAGCCCACGGCAACCGCCACGCCCGCGCGCCCGTTCTTGTAGCGGACGAAGATTACGTCCGAGTCGTCGCTGGCCTGGTAGTGGGCGTGGGTGCCGATGGCCGCCGAGACGGACATGGCCTGCGAGCCCATGAGCCACGTCAGGCGGTCGACGACATGCACGCCGTTGGCCAGCAACATGCCGCCGCCGTGATAGCGGCTGCGGTACTGCGGCCGCCGACCCTCGTGGTTCCAGTTCTTGGACATGTAGCAGACCGCCGTGATGATCGGCCCCAAGTCGCCGGAATCGAGGATGGACTTGGCGGTGATGCTGGTGGGGTAGAAGTGCTGGGTGAGCCCCACCATGAGCTTGCGGTGGTTGGCGTCGGCCGCGGCGATCATCGCGTCGCAATGCTCCAAGCTGAGGGCCATGGGCTTCTCGACCAGCACGTGCTTGCCCGCGTTGAGTGAATCAACGGTGAGGCGGTGGTGCAGCTGATGCCCAAGCACAACTGCGACCGCATCGATGTCGTCGTCCTGGAGCAGCTCGGTGTGTGAGGCGTAACCCCGCGGGATGTCGAACTCGGCCATGTAGCGCTGCCGAGGCTCCTCGAGCAGGTCGGCCACGGCGACGACCCGCACGTCGTCCAGCGTGGCGATCGCTTCGCAGTGGGAGCGCGCAATCCCGCCCAGGCCGATAATCCCGACATTAAGCATGGGGCCATCATCCCTTACCGCGCCACAAGCCGCACCGTCGGGCCGCGCGGCTCGAGGATATCCCCGCGCCTACTCCTCGAACCACCCCGACCCGATGAGCAAACCGTCGTACCGCAGCACCCAGGTGTGCTTGACCTGCTGCCGGCCGGTGGCTGGATTCAGGAACACGTAGTCCACCCACAGCCCGTCCTCGTCGGCCCGCAGCATCTCCAGACCGAAGACGCGCCCCGTGATATCCGTCCCCAGCGGGCCCTTGAGATCCAGACCCAGGATGTTCGGGTCGGCGTGGGCGATCGCGAGGTCATCCTCGTCGAATATGTAGACGTACCACTGGCCCTCCACGCTTTCGCTGGTGTTGTAGTACGCCACGGTCGCTCCCCGCCCCTCGGCGTCGTAAAGGCTGAGGGCTCGGGCCACGAACGCCTGCGTGTACGTCGCCGGGTCGTCCTCACGCGAGATCGGCTCATACCAGCCCGAGGCGAACGACAGCCCATCGTGCTTGATGACCCAGGTGTGCTTGCGCTCCGGCTCGCCGGTCGTCGGGTTCACAAACACATAGTCCACCCAGCGCCCGTCCTCATCCGCCGCTACTACCTCTAGCCCATATGGTTTGCCGGTGATGTCCGACCGAACGGCGGGCGTCGTCCCGACAAAGTCCGGGCGCGCGGGATTCGCGAGCACAAAACCGTTCTCGTCGAGCAGGAAGACGTACCACGGACCGTCGATGCTCTCCATGGAGGAGTGATAGGCGATTGACGCCTCACGCCCCTCGGCGTCGTAGCGGCTGATGGCATTCGCCACAACCTCTTGCGTGTATGAGGCAGGATTGAGCGCACGGGCGACGGCCTGGTCGATCAACTGCTCGGCTTCGACCCGCGTGAGCGCGTCAGGCTCCGCGGATCGAGCCATGGCAGCGATGGCGACAATGAGCGCGGCGACCGAAACAATGCCGGCCACGGTCGCGACGATTGGATCGACGCTGGCCTTTGCCCGCTCCTGAAGCTCCCGCATCGCCCGTTCCTTGCGCTCTTACCGCTCGCCAGCGGCCGGTAACCGAATCCTATCGCCTAATCTTGCCACCCAATGTCAACAGAGTGACGAGGTGACGTTCGCAAAACGTCTATCCGAAGCGCAGACGGTTGCTGGGCCTAGCTGAGGCGACGACCGGTGAGGCGATCGAGGGCTGTGATGCGCCTCACCTGAGACGCCACGCGCCTCGGCATCTCACTCGGGGACCGTCAGTTCGGCCAGCATCTCGTCGGTGATGTACTTGCCGAGCGCGAACAGCTTGCGGTCGGTGTACCAGAGGATGCGGCGCCCGTCGCGCTCAGTGAGGCTGGAATACATCGACAGCCAATACATGTAGAGGGGAAAGACGCCTACCTTCTGCGTGTCGAACAGCAACAGGGGCTCGCTGAACCAGACAGGCTGGTGAGCGTCGGGCCGGTATTCGCCAACGGCCATGAACTGCGGGCGGCGGCTCTCCAGCGCCAGCGGTCCCTTGCCGCCATAGCCCCAGCCGTCGTGGTTCTGGAAAAGCAGCAGATAGCGCCCGCCCTCCATCCGGTACATCGGCGAGGGTGAGTTGGGGTTGAGCATGGGCTCGCCGCCGTCGCGGAAGCGCAGCACCTCGGTGGGACGCCAGGTGAGGGCCTCGGCGTCGTCGGACACCGTGTACCAAAGCTGCCCGTTGGCGGTGCGCATCTCGGTGAACAGGCGACCGTCCGGCAAGAGCACCAGCCCCGGCTCCTCGCAGAAGGTATAGCCATCGGACGCCTGCGGCTCGAAGCTGACCGGTACCTGGATCAACTCTTCGTCCGCAGGCAGCCAGGTGATCTTGACGTCGCGCGGGTGCGGGCCCTCGTCGATGTTGTCGAAACGCAGGAACTCGCAGCGAAACTCGCGGAACATGCCGTTGGGCCGGTCGCCCATGTGCGGCACGTACGGCTTGGGCGTGATGTACTGCGCGGCCCAACGAGTGAGAGCCACCACGTGCCGCCCCTTGGCGTCGCGAATCGGCTTCTGCCAGACGATTCCCATGGGCGGCACGGTGGGATCCGGGTGATCGATCGGGGTGCGGCGGTACTCGATGTCCACGCCGCCGTCGATCCAGGTGTGGCCGTCGTCGTCGGAGTAGCGGCAGCGCAGCATCGCGTTCAATGCGTTCTCGCCATAGCCGACGGAGCGGTTGTAGTAGCAATAGATGCGCCCGCTGCTGGTGATCACGGGGAAGCCGAAGCTGCTCACCTCACCGGGCGCGCCAGCCTCGTGAATCTGTGCGGGCTCGGTCCACGTATGGCCATGGTCGGAGCTGCGGGCGAAGTAGACGCCGTAGTCGCGCGCGTCGAGCTCATAGGCGATGGTCCAAATGGCCAACAGGTCGCCGCCCGGCGTGTAGTCGGCCAGCACGTGGTCCTGGTGCTCAGGATGGCTCGGTACCCGCGTGGGCAGGTGGAGCACCAGGTCGGGGTCGGTGCGCCGCCAGTCCTTGCTATAGCAGGCGTAGTCGCCCTCAACCGGCATCGGCGTCACCCCTTCCGCAGGCTACGCCTCGTTGCAGTGGAACACGCCGACGCTCCACGGCTCCATCGTTGCCTGGAAGCCGTTGTCGTCGAGGGCAAGCGGGGCGTCGGCGATGAGGTCGCGGACCTCAGACACCGGCCATGCCGGACGCAGCGTGGCCGCGGCCGCTTGCCGCGACAGATTCTGCGTGAAGACGAGCCAGCCGCCCTGCCGCGAACGCCGCAGGACCGGCACGATGGGGTCGCCCTCGACCATGACCGGGGCGCTCACGCCCGCGTCGGCCGCCGCCGCCTCCACGACGGCCGGAGGGGCGACATCGCCGAAGCCGGCCGACAGCGTCAAGCCGTACCAAGTCACCCGGCCGTCGCCCGATCGCACGCCCACGGTGTGATCGCCAATGCGGGCGATGGCCTGGGTCGAGCCCTGGGGCTCAAGGATGGCGTAGCCGCAGGGGTTGGTGATGGGCACCGGGCCTTGTGGCGTTTCCAGGACATTCCTGCCATGCGCGATGTCGGACTCGGTCACGGCTGAGAAGTCCGCCACCCGCACGCCCAGCCGGTCGGCAAAGCCCTCCGGCGGCTGGTAGCTGGATTGGCCGTCGTCGGAGTAGGTGCCAAAGCTGCCTTCGATGAGCACCTGCATGTCCGGGTTCTCATCAAGCGTGCGCGCCAAGTGCTCGCGCGTGGCGTCGGCCATCAGCGCCACGTTCGGCAGCACCAAGAGCCGGTAGCCGGACCAGTCCATCTTGGGCGTCACCGGATCGGCCGAGATGCCTCGCAGCCAGAGCGTGCGGGAGACGCCGCGCAGGTCGGCCATGAAGCGCTCGTCCTGCTCGTTGAACTGGAAGAGCTCGTGCGAGTGGGCGTCGTAGACGACGGCCACGTCCGAGCGCGGCACCTCCAGCGGAAGGTGCGGGCGCAAGCCCTCGATGTGCTCGATGGCGCGTGTGACCGCGCGAAAGCGGGGCGTCGGCTCGCCGTCCAGGGCCACCATGTTGTAGCCGGGCGATTCGAAGCTCAGGTACTCGGGCCGGTATTGCCAGAACATGGCGCCGGCCGCGCCTCCGATCAGGGTCATCCAGAGAAGCATCGTCTGCTCGCAGGGGTGCGACTGCTTCTTCCAGGTGACGCCGCCGCGCGACATGCCGGCGTAGATCTCCTCGTTCCACCAGCGTCCGTTGCGCCCCACCTGGCGCGACCAGTCGAAGCCGAAGGCCCGGTCCGCGATGAGGTTGGGGTCGTCCTCCGTCAATAGATGGTTGGCCGACATCGACATGCCCCAGCTATCCACCAGGGGGGCGCAGTATTCGTCCTTCGGCTGCGGCCGCCAGCCGCCGTGGGCGCGTTTCTCGTGCACCGGATCAATGCCGTTGGCCAAGTCCATCATCCACTTCAGGTAGTCGGCGATGTCCTCGTGATGGAAGCGCCGGTACCAGCGCATCTCGACGACGTTGCGGTCGGAGCGCGGCGGCTCGACGTCCTCCCAGCGGCGGAAGCGGCGGTTGAACGCGACATTCAACTCGTCCAAGGTGAACTGCTCTCGCAGCCACGCCTTGTAGCGCGCCAGCGTGTGCACGCAATAGCAGGGGAAGCCGCCGCCCTGGGCGGCCCAGGCCGATGACAGGTTCGGCCCGTCCCAGATGCCCCAGATCAGCAGATTGGGCCGGTCTTTGTAGCGGTTGATGGCGTGCCGCAGGAAGTCGCCGGCCAGATCGCGAAACGCCGGGTGGTCGATGCAATGGACCATGGCGCCCTGGGCATAGGCCGGATGGGCGTCCTGGACGACCGGCTCGTTGCGGTAGTTGATGACCCGCATGTCCGGGTATTCGCGCAGCAGCCAGTCGGGACCGGCGCCGTGCGTCGCCGTGGGCACGTCGAGCCAGACGTACAGGCCGTGCTTGGCGGCGGTGTCGAAGAGCAGATCGATGTCGTCCATCTCATAGACGCCCGGGCTCGGCTCGAACCACTGCCAATAGGGAAACGAACGCACGATGTGGAGTCCAGCGGCGCGGATGCGGGCGAAGTCCGCGTCCCACACCTCCGGCTTGGGGGTGGGCGGCCGGTAGTACTCCACGCCAATGGGAAATGGCACGCCGGGAATGCCGAATCGTTGCTCTTGAGCCATCACCGCTCCCACACGCCGCCTGGGCCACGTGCCGCGCATGGTACCGGCCCTAGCTCGCCCGCGCGCGCAGCACCCCGCCGTCACTGCGCAGTCCCGCCAAATGCTTGCCGTGGGGAATCTGACACCCCCCGACCGCACAGCCCGTGATCGGCCATCCAAGCAGCGGTAAGAGAAGGCGCGCGACACGTTCGACCGACTGCGGATTGCTAGCATGGCTGCCGTGAGCAAGTACGGGCCCTTGCGCCGGTTTCTGGCCGACCGCCGCGACGGCGAGTGGCGAGCGACGTTCGCCGATGTCGAAGAGATTCTGGGACTAACGCTGTGCCCCGCGGCTCGTCAGCACCGCGCTTGGTGGGCGAATAGCATCAGCCAAGCCGGGGCCAGGAGTGGCTGGCTGGCGGAGGGGTGGGAGACCCGCGACGTTGACATGGGCGGGGAACGCCTCGTGTTCGAGCGGCAGCGATGACCGCCGAGGGCCAGCCCAACTTCGCCAACAAGACACTGTGGACGGAGGACAACCTCAACATCCTGCGCGGCATGAACTCCGCCTGCGTCGATCTGATCTACCTGGACCCGCCGTTTAACTCGAACCGTACCTACGAGGCCCCCGTGGGATCGCAGGCGGCCGGCGCGGCCTTCAAGGACGCCTGGACCCTCTCGGACCTCGACGTGGCCTGGATGGGCCTGATCGCCGACGAACAGCCGGGCATGTACGCCGTGATCGAGGCGGCGGGCCTGGCGCACGGGAAAGGCATGCAGTCCTATATCTGCATGATGGCGGTGCGCTTGCTCGAAATGCACCGCGTTCTAAAAGAAACCGGAAGCGTCTATCTCCACTGCGACCCGACGGCAAGCCACTACCTGAAATCGATCATGGATTCGGTGTTTGGCGCCGATGCGTTTAGAAGCGAGATCATCTGGAAGCGATCGAGTGCGCATAGCGACGCACGACAGGGTCGGCGACAACACGGCCGCATACACGATACTCTTCTGTTCTATACCAAGTCGGATCGTTGGACATGGAACGTTATCCATACACCGTATGACACAGACTATATCGATCAATTCTATCGCCATATCGAGCCTGAAACAGGACGACGCTATCGCCTTGGCGATCTGACCGGGCCCGGCGGGTCGGCAAAAGGGAATCCGCAATACGAAGTCATGGGCGTGACGCGATATTGGCGGTACAGCGAAGGGCGAATGGCCGAACTGATTGCTGAAGGCCGCGTCGTGCAGTCACGACCCGGCGCGGTTCCAGCCTACAAGCGATATCTAGATGAAATGCCCGGTGTTCCCTTGCAGGATGTATGGACCGATATCCGGCCTATTGGTTCGCGCGCCAAGGAGCGCGTGGGCTATCCAACCCAGAAGCCCCTCGCTTTACTGGATCGCATCATCAAGGCCTCCAGCAACGAAGGCGACCTGGTGCTCGATCCCTTCTGCGGCTGCGCCACGGCGTGCGTAGCCGCGGAGCTTCTGGAACGCCGCTGGGCCGGAATCGATATCTCGCCCAAAGCGGTGCAACTCGTGAACCACCGTCTACAGGAAGCGCCGCCGCTGGGCATCGGCCCGATGTTTCACCACGGCTACGTGACCGTGCGCACGGACATCCCACGACGGACCGATATCGAGGCGCCCCTGCCCTACCGCAAACGCGCCCACGAGCTGTTTGGGCAACAGGAAGGCCGCTGTAACGGCTGCCAGGTGGATTTCCCCTTCCGCATGTTCGAGGTGGACCACATCGTGCCGCGGTCGCGCGGCGGAACGGACCACCTCGACAACTTGCAGATGCTCTGCTCGCACTGCAACCGCATCAAGGGCGACCGCGAGCAGGCCTACCTCATCACCCGCCTGGTCGAACAAGGCACGCTCAAGCGCGACGGACGCCGCCTAAAGCCGTTGGCGTGACGCTCGAGGCTTCGGCGATTAGATCGTCACCCTGCGGATAGGCCATCCCGCAAGCCACTTAGGGACCCTATGCCAATTGGCTCTCGACCTTGGAGGCTGCAATGGCGTCCATCAGGTCAGCCGTGTCGAGTTCGCGCTGCAACGCACCACGCACTAGGCTGCGGCTGCCTGGTCGAAGCGGGTCCGGGTACAGGGCAAGCGAGGGACACCATGCCGGTCGAGGGCGACTACGAATGCTTCAGCGACGATTGGCGCCGCACGAATCCTGATCTGGTCTTCTTCCTGCCCAAGCAGCCGCCGGAGTGGGTGGAGGCGGTGGATCACGTGCTGGTGTCTGAGACACCGGGGGGCGATCTGCTGGCCATCTGGACCTATGGCACCAAGGCGGACGCCTCGGACCACACGGTGCTCTTCGCACGCAGCGAGGACGGCGGTCGCACCTGGTCCGAGCCGGGTGAGTTCGATCCGCCCGGCCCCAAGTCCGGCCAGGCGGCGTGCTTCGGGTTTCCGGTGATCAGCCGCACCGGCCGCATCTACGCGTTCTACAACAAGGGAGCGGGCGTCGGGATCAGCTATCAGACCAGCTTCCTACGCTGCAGCTACTCGGATGACGACGGCCGCACCTGGAAGCCGGGTGGCGTGGACATTCCATATCGGCGCACGATTCTGAGTCACCCCGACCCAAGCATCGGCACCAACTCCATCCCGTGGCAGAAGCCAATCCGGGACGCGCGGGACCGGGTGCTGATGGGCTACACCGAGTGGGCCTCGCCGGCGGCGCGGCAGGTAACCGCGGTGCGCCGGCCGGACGGCAAGGTGGGGTACTACCGCAGCGACTGCCGCTGCCAGTTCATGCGCTTCGACAACATCGACGAGGGACCGGAGCCGCGGGACGTCCAAATCACCTGGCTACCGGACGACGAAGAGCTGATCACCGTGCCTCTCGCCAATGACCCGGACGCCCCCGAGGGCTCGTCCTTCTGCCAGGAGCCGGCGCCGGTGCTGCTGCCAGACGACCGCCTGTTCACGGTGATGCGCACGCGGAACGGGCAGATTTGGTACACGGTCTCGGACGACCACGGCCACTCGTGGCGGCCCACGGAGATGCTGCGGTACAAGGACGGCGGCGAGCCGATGGAAAACCCGGTGTCGCCGACGCCGCTCTACCGCCTCAACGACGGCCGCTATCTCCAACTGCTCCAGAATCACGACGGGTGGGGCTACGGCGCGGTGGGCATCTCGGACTCGAACAGCAGCCGCAGGCCGCAGTTCATCTCGCTGGGCGAGTACCGCCCCGGCGCGCACCAGCCGATCTGGTTCAGCGACCCGGTGCTGCTCTTCGACACCAACTGCGTCGGCGTGCCGCCCTTCTACCGCTGGTGGCTCTCCATGTACGCCAGCCTGACGGAACTCAACGGCGAGCGGATCTTCTGGTACTCGGACCGCAAAGTCTTCGGGCTGGGGCGGTACATCACCGACGAGATGCTGGCGGGGATGGCGGTGCCGGCGGTATAAGTCCGAGGCTCGGCGTTATATATACATGTGTGCAATGGGGGGAAGCGGTAAGTCCGCTTCGCCTATAGGAGGTAGTGATGGCGTGGTGGATCGATAGGGCAGAAGCGCTTGCGGCCGCTGAGGATTGGGAGTTGGTTGACAAAGTCCCAGGACCTCGTCCGTGCGATTTGTGTCGCGTTCCGATTCCGGCCCATTCGCATGCTCTCCGTATTCGCGGCAAGCGTTCTGGCGGGGAACTCGTCATTGGGCAAGGCGTTGCTCGCAAATACTTCGGCATTCGTACTCCGACTCGCCTGGACGATCTTCTAGATGAGCTTCGCCAGGACGGCTAGCAAGCTCGCACGGACCAACAACTCGGCTGACGCCCTGGCTGCGACTCCCACAAGCCTTGGCTACAAGGACTCTCATCCCGGGCAAGTCCCCGTTGGTCTCAGGCAGCGGTGACCTCGACTCTGAGGCTGCGTCCCACGGCCCGGAGCGCTTTCTGGACCTGGCTGACGTGGGAGCGGTGGTCCGGGTTGACCAGCTTGCGTACCGCCGACTCGCTGATCCCCAGCCGGCGGGCGAGTTCTACGTTGGTGATGCGCTGCGCCCGCATGGCCGAATACAGAGCGAGCTTAGCGGCGACGACTGGCGACACGGGAACCAACGCCTGGTCGGCTGCCGCCCCACTCGGTGCGGGGATGTCCCACTTCTCGTGGACGTAGCCGGCCAGAGCCGCCGCGAGGGCATCCTCAGCCATTGCCAGGGCTTCGGACCGGTCGGCGCCGCCGGTGATGGCTTCCGGGACATCAGGGAAGGTGGCGACCAGGCTCCCATCTTCAGCGGGCGTGAGAACACACGGGTAAGCGTAGGTCATGGTTCAAAAGTCCTCCCTCTCGATATTCAATTGCCGCAACATTGCGGCCACGAGGCCCCGCGACAGCTCGCCTTGTTTCACCGTGGTGAAGCGGGAGCCAACGTAGAGTCGGCCGTGGCTGCCCTTGCCATGAGCCGGATTAAAGTCGCACCTTTAGGTGCGAATAGCAACCGTGACCGGAGCGGAGGGCGGTTCGCGAACCGCCCCTACGAGGCGCCGACTGTCGGGGGCGGCGATGGGGCATGGCGGCCTCCGGTCGATGGAGCTCCGAAACGAACCCCCATCAGATGGAGGGTCCTACACGTTGACAACAAATCGACTGGGATCTACCGCGAGTTTGCGATGTGCAGCGTCAGGTTGTCGCCCGCACAGACTGACTGCGCGGGATCGAGATCGGTTCTGCCGACGTCGGTGAGTTCGAAGGCGCGCAGTTGGACCTCGCCGCCGAGGACGTCGAGCCGCACTTTCCAGCCGTGGTCGTCGGGGGTGCGGGTGCAGGTACCCCAGGCCGAGCCGTTCGACCAGAAGACCGTGCCGGGGGCGGCGGCGAAGCGCATCTCGCCGCGGACGGCGGAATAGCCGAAGCCGGCGACGGCAACCACGGTGCCCCAGGCGGCCAGGGCGCGGGCGTAGTGATGGCCGTATTCCGGCTCGTCAAACGGATTGCGCCGGGCGCCGTCGTGGCGGGCGCGCACCGCCTCGATCACCTGTCGCGCGGCCGACGGCTGACCCTCCTGGAGCATGCCGACGGCGGCGGTGTATTCGAGACCGGACCAGACCTCGTTGCTGTAGGGGAAGGGGCGCTCGGGGCGGTCGCCGCGGGGGTAGGCGGCGATGACGAGGCCGGCTTCGTCGGCGAGAGCGTAGCTGCGGAACTGGTTCATGTGGCCCCGCATGGAGGGGCGGAAGTTGTAGCGCATGATGGACCGGAGCGTCGCGGCCACGTGGTCGGGATCGAGCAGCGGGCCGAGGCCGCTGAGGCGGGCAGCAGCCTGGCCGACAAGTTGGCCGACGAGGCAGCCGTTGCCGACCTGGTGCTCGGGGGCTTCGAGGCGCTGAGGCGCGTACTGCTCGGGCCGTCGCAGGCCGGGGGCAATGCGTGAGCGGTCGGGCTGCGGCCAGATCTGGTGCTCGTAGTAGTCGCCGTTGAAGAGGTTGGCGTCGATCCAGGCGCGGCCGTGCTCGAACATGCGGCGGCACTCGGCGGCGAACTCGATCTCGCCGACATAGGCCGCCATCTCTTCCGCCGCGCGCAGGGCAGCCAAGTACCAGCCGCCGATCTCGGGGTTGGGGCCGAAGTACTCGACGTCCATGGTGTTGTGCTGGCAGCCCTCCATGACGCCGTCGCGGTCCGCGTCCCAGCCGCCCTCGATCCAGCAGAACTCGAGCGCGCGGCGGGCGCCGGGCCACACGCGCCGCAGGAACTCGTCGTCGCCGCTGAGCTGCCAGTCGCGGTAGAGCTTGACCAGGCAGCCGAGCTGGCCGTCGGCGGCGGCCAGACCCCAGTCTGAGGCGCGCCCGCGGGGGAGCGCCGCGCGAAACTCCATGTGGCCGTCGGGGCCGGTCGACTCGTTGAACTCGACCTCACGCATGCCTCGGGCCAGGTCGCCGAAGAGAAAGGCGGTGGCGTGCTCATAGTTCCAGACGTGGGTGCAGGTGCCGAAGCCCGCGCCGGCGTCGTCGAAGCAGCCTTCAAAGCCGTAGAAGCCGCCCTCGGCGCTGCGGAAGGCGGTCTGGGACCGCAGCGTGCTGAGGTTGAAGAGGGCGGCTTCCTTGACCGCGTCGGGGATGTCGGCGGCGCAGAACGCACGCACGAACTGGACGGTGTCGCGCTCGAGGTCCGGCAGGCGGGCGGCGGCGTCCTCGGCGGCGGCCCAGGCGTCGGGAGCGCGGGTGGCGTAGTGATTGCCGACCCAGTCGGCGCGGTCGTCGCCGGTGCGCATGACGTCCCAGGTGAGGCGGTTAGGGAAGTGCCAGGCGAGCAGGAAGGTGATGGCGCGCTCGGCGCCCGGCTTGAGATCGACGGTGGCGGCGAGGGAGGCCGTGGGCGCATCGGCGGCGCCGGGCGGGCGGTCGTCAAGCTCGCCGTCGGTGCTGAAGTCGTCCCAGAAGTCGAGTAGGGCGTCGCCCCAGGGGATGTCGTGCCAGGCGGTGCGGGCGGTGACGGTCTGGTCGGAGGCGTCGAGGACAGTGAGGGCCAGCGTGCCCCATTGCTCGGCGTGAGCCGACACGCCGTCGGAGCGCATGTCCAGGCCGCGGAGACCTTTTCCCACGCGCCAGCGGTTGATGTTGCGCTTCGGCTCGCCGTGCTTCCCGTCGGTGCCAATGAAGTTGGCCAGGGCGGCGCATACGGAGACCTGCACGCGGACGTCTGACGGGTTGGCAGCCACACAGCGGAAGACGGCGATGGGGAGGCCGCTATCGTCGGCGCGGCCGGGGATGAGCGGGTTGAAGGCCTCGAGCCGCAGCGCGACCGGCACGTCGAGGTCCCGCAAGCAAACCTGGGCCAGCGGATAGGCGGCGTGGAACGAGGCATCGGCGAAGCGGGGCAGACCATGGTGGGGAGCTGGGGAGCCGAGCGTGCCCTCGAAGTCCACCGCGTCGAGATCGCCTTCCAGCAGCCGCGTGACCGGTGGTTGGCCCTGGGCCTGCACGCGGGCGGCGAAGAAGGCGCGGGGCTCGATCATGTTGCGCGTGACGGGCACCTTGGGGACGAAGCCCTTGGCGGGGCGGTTGACGATCTCCCAGTCGCGGAGATTTCCCCGCCCGCCGAGCGAGACGGTGCCGGTGCCAATGCCGCCCAGGGGGATGGCCACACGCCGCAAGTGCTCGCCGCGATAGGTGCGCAGGACGGGCCAGGCGGGGTTCAGGGACGGCTGGTCGCTGGGCATGGGAAGGACCGCAGGGGCGCCGGACGGGGTCACGATACGCGGTGCGCAGGGTGAATGGTCAATACTCGGCAGAGTCTTGCCAACTGCGGAGAAGCAGCGCATGGGCAGCGGCGAGCGGGGCTCCGGGGCGGGCGATCTTCACGTCGCGCTGCTGCGGGCGATCAACGTCGGCGGCACGAAGAAGCTGCTGATGGCGGAGTTGCGGGCGATGTTTGCGGCGGCGGGGTGCGCGGACGTGCGGACGTATATCCAGAGCGGCAACGTCGTGTTCCGTGCGGAGCCGGCGCTGGCGGCGCGCATCCCGGCGCTGATCACGGCGGAGATCGCCGCCAGCAAGGGGTTCCACGTGCCGGTAGTCACGCGGACGGCAGCGGAGCTGGACGCGGTGGTGGGCGGCGATCCCTTCATCGCGGCTGGAGCCGACCCGGCGAAACTCCACGTGGGCTTTCTGGCCGAGGCGCCGACCGCGGCGCGGATCGTGGAGCTCAATCCGAACCGCTCGCCGCCGGATGCGTTCGAGGTGCGGGGACGCGAGGTCTACCTGCACTTCCCGAATGGCACCGCGCGGTCGAAGCTGACGGTCAACTATTTCGACCGGGTGTTGGGAACGACGATCACCATTCGCAACTGGCGGACGCTGGGCCGGCTGGTCGACATGGCCGGAGGCGTCTGAGCCGAGGGAACGGCGGGGCGGCCGGGGTGGCTGGATTCCGGCTCAAGGCCGGAATGACGAAGGGGGAAGCCAATCGCCGGTATGCCGAAATGGCGCGGATTGAAGGGTCCAGGGACCGATGCGACGGCCCAGGATTTGTGCGCAGGCAGAGCGGCGCATAAAGTGCGGCGACCTCCATGGCGCCGGAGCTGGTCGCGGGGCTGAGATGTCCGCCGCGGCCCCTTCATCTAGATGAGGTGCGTATGACGGACCGCATTGCCGATCGCGGGCTGGTCAACGAGCCGGTCTACATCACCGACCTGGGCGCCGTGGAACCGGCGGACGCCGTGGGTTCGGTGCCGGCGTTTCACCGCTGGCGCGCGATGGCGTACACGGCCGGCGACTTGAGTGGCCAGATGCTGCTGGCGGGTCCGGAGACGGCGGCGCCGGACGTCACGCTCGATCTGAACGCGAGCGGATGGCACGCGGTCTCGCTCGGTCTGATGCCGCCGCCGGGCTATGAGGGCGCCCCGCTGAAGGTGCTGGCGCGGCTGAGCGGCGACGCGACGCCGACGATGCTGACCGCGCAAGCGGGGCATCCCGACCGCGGCCACGATTTGCAGATCGTGGATCTCTATTGGCGCTCGGCGGACCTGACGGGCCAGCAGTTGGTGCTGGGGCAGCCGCAGTGGCAGACGGCGCCGGTCGATGCTGTGGGCGCCTGGCGCTCGGAGATCGTGCGGATTGCTTATGTCAAGCTGGTGCCGCTCACCGATGCGGAAGCGGCCGAGGCGCAGGCTGAGCGCGAGCGCCGCGATACCCGCCGGCTGTTCGCCCATCAGGACGCGCACGGGCCGCACTACCTATGGCGGTTGACGGACGCCGAGGGCATCCGGCGCGAGATCGAGCCCTATCGCCACACCGACTTCGCCCGCATGTATTGGGAAGCCGGCGAAGGCGACATCAGCTACTACTTCAGCAAGATCGCGCGCTGGTGCACGTTCGACGAGGCCGAAGACTTTGCGCGCGTGGGGGACCGGCTGCACGCCGAGAGCTGGCGGGCGTTTCGGGACATCGGCGTTGACCCGCTCGATATCGCCATCGAGCACTGTCACGACGCCGGGCTGGAGATTCACGCGTCGTATCGCGTGGCCGGCTTCTGGTACCCGCCGCCGATCGACCACTTCAATCTGGGAGACTCGTTCGCCGCGACGCACCCGGAATGGCGCGGGCGGGACCGAGACGGCCAGACGACGCCTCGCATTGCCTATTCCTATCCCGAGGTGCGGGCCTACGTGGTGTCGCTGCTGCGCGAGATGGCCGAGCGTCCCATCGACGGGGTGTGCCTGCTGTACAACCGGCGCATGCCGCTGGTGGAGTACGAGCCGCCGGTGGTCGCCGCCTTCCAGGACGAGTACGGCCTCGATCCGCACGCGCTGCCCGCGGACGACGAGCGATGGCTGCGGTTCCGCGCGCGCGAGCTGACCCAGTTCATGCGCGAGGTGCGGCAGGCGATGGACGAGATGGGCGCGGGGCGTAGCAAGCCCCTCGGGGTGTCCGCCGTTGTGATGAGCAGCGAGCAGGAGAATCTCCAAAACGCCATGGACCTGGGAGCGTGGATCGAGGAGGGTATCGTCGACACGCTGATTCCCTACACCTCGGCACTCGGCGGCGACTCGGGCGCCGTGTCGTGGGAGAACCCGGCGGATCTGGCGTACTTCGTCGAGCTGGTGCGCGGGACGGACTGCGTGCTGGCACCCGGGATGATGCCGCGCCACCGCCCGCCCGAGGACGTGCGCCGCCAGGCGGCGGGCATCTACGGCGCGGGCGCCGAGCAGCTGTTCTTCTGGGACGCGGCGGGCGGCTCCGGACGAGCGAACTTCGGCACGATGTGGAACGCGCTGCGGCGGCTGGGGCACCGTGACGAGATCGAGGCCTGGCGCGCGGCGGGCGAGCCCTCCCTGGAACCCACCGCGTTCGACGTGGACGTGCTGGACGATTGGGATCTCTCGTATACGACGCCGGGATGATGGTGGACGCGAGCTGTGTGCCGCGGGGATTCACCCTCACCCCAACCCTCTCCCATCGAAGGAGAGGGGTTGGACTGTGGCTCCGAGTCGGAGCGGCGGTCGGACCCTGACTCCGAAAGGGAGAGGCGAAGACACCTCACCCCAGCCCTCTCCCATCGGGAGAGGGGGCCGGACTCTGACCGGAAGAGGGAATCGGGGTCGGACCCTGACCTTCTGCTGGACGCGGCTTTGAGCGATAGGAGGCGGTGGGCATGACTGAAACGGCAACCGCGAGCGATCTCTTTGCCGACGGCTGGCTCAGTAGCGCGCCGCAATACCGCACGGACCTGGACCGCTGCGAGCCCGCCGCGGCGCTGAGCGCCACGCCCAAGCGGCGGCATTGGCGGACCATGTCGTTCGAGACGGACGACGTCGCGGGGACCATGATCGCGGCGGGTCCCGAAACCGCCGCGCCGCCGGTTCGCTATCCGCTGCGCGCCAGCGGCTGGCACGCGGTTTCGGTGGGCGTCGTGCCGAGCTTCAAGTGCACCGACGACACCGCCACGCTGGCAGTCCCCGTCAAGCTCAGCGGCGACGACACCTACTCAGTGCTCACGCTGAACCTGTCGCCGCTGCAAACCCGGCTGCTGCCGGACTGGCGCGGGCCGGTGGTGGTGGAGATGTTCTGGAAGATCGCGGACCTGACGGACATGGACCTCGATGTCGTCCAGTTGGTCCGGCGCGTGGCGCCCGGGGACGCGCCCGGGTCGTTCAGCGGCCCGGCGGCGCGGGTGGCCTACGTCAAGCTGGTGCCGCTGACCGACGACGAGGTCGCGGTCTGGCAGACGGATCAAGCCCGCAAGGACACGGGCCGCCTGTTTGCGCACAACGACTCCCACGGGCCGCACTATCTGTTCCGGCTGACCACCGAAGAAGAAGTGCGGCGCGAGATCGAGCCCTACGGCGACACGGACGTGTCACGCATCTACTGGGAGGCGGGCGGGGGCGACCGGACGCGGTATTTCAGCCAGATCGCCCGCCCCGAGATCATGGAAGGGCAGGAGGACTTCGGACGGCGCGGCGACCGCATGCACGCGGAGAGCTGGCGGGACTTCCAACAGCAGGGCGTGGACCCGTTCGACGTGGCCGTGGCGCATACGCACGCGCTGGGCATGGAGTTTCACGCGTGCTATCGCGTGGCGGGATTCAAGTACCCGCCGCCGCTGGACGGCGCGAGCCTGGGCGAGGTCTTCTTCGACCGGCATCCCGAATGCCGGGGCGTGGACCGGGCGGGCAACCGCACGCCGCGCATGGCCTACAGCTATCCCGAGGTGCGGGAGTTCGTGATCGCGGTGCTACGGGAGATCGCGGAGCGACCCGTGGACGGGGTGTGCCTGTTGTTCAACCGCCGCATGCCGCTGGTGGAGTATGAGCCACCGGTGGTGGAGGGGTTCCAGCAGGAGTACGGACTGGACCCGCGCGGGCTGCCGGCGGATGACGCCCGCTGGCTGGCCTACCGCGCGCGGACGCTGACAGGCTTCATGCGCGAGTTGCGCGCGGCGCTGGACGACCTGAGACCCGAAGGTGCGAAACGCCTCGATATCGGCGCGGTGGTGGCGGCCACCGAGCAAGAGAACTTGCAGGACGGCATCGACCTTCGGGCGTGGGTGAGCGAGGGGCTGGTCGACACGCTGATTCCCTATAGCTCGGAGCCGGTCTACGACAGCCACGAGATGGCGTGGACGGACCCGTCGCAGCTGGCATTCTTCGTCGACCTGGTGAACGGGACCGACTGCGTACTGGCGCCCAACCTGATGCCGCGGCACCAGTCCCCCGAGGACTTTCGCCGACGCGCCGCCACCGTCTACGGGGCCGGCGCGGGCCACATGTTCTTCTGGGACGCCGCGGGAGGCTCCGGCCGGGCCAACTTCCAACCCATGTGGAGCGGCCTGCGGCGCCTGGGCCACCAGGACGAGATCGCCGCCTGGCAAGCCGCCGGCGAGCCCGACCTGCCGCACACCATCAAGCCCCTGCGCAAGTGGAACGGGTGGGATTTCGCCTACGAAACGCCGGGGTAGGGCAAAGCGGGACAGCGGACGGTACGATATGTCTTGCAGGACGTTGAGGGCTGTGAAAGGTGTGGAGACATGTCGGAGCCGCATGCGGCGACGACCGACGTCGCTGTTGGCGATGTCCGCGCATTGCGCCGCAACCTTCGCCGGCGCATCTCGGTCTACGAACGGCGCTACGAGATGACGACGGACATCATGCGCGTGTGCGTACGGGCTGGGACCTTCCCTGAAACGGCCGAGATTTCGCAATGGCTCCTCGCCGACGCAACGCTGACGCACCTCGATCGCGCAGGCGCGAAAAGCACAATTGGCTCGAGCTCGACCGCTACGTCCTGATTCACCGGCAAAAGCTCGCAACTCGCCCGTTCGTCATTGCCGACGGGACCACGTTCACGCGGTATGCGGGCGGCGGTGCAGAGTTCGTGCGCTGCGCTGGCGTCCTCACCTGCAGAAACGAGGTGCGCATCGCAGTCACCAAACTGATGGCGACTCGAATGATACGCGCACAGCTTCAAGTGCGGTCGATTCACTTCAACTACCACGTCACGCAGCGTCGCGGCGGCCGCACCAACAATCTGCTGCGCTACGACAACTCGCACGTGGACACCCCAGACGAATATCACCACCATCTCTACGACCCAAGGACCGGCGAGCAGACCCGCACAATCCTGACGCGGGAACAGTTCCCAGACCTTGCCGAGGTCGTCGATGAGGCCGACCGGCTCTCGCACTAGACGTGAAGGCCTCGCCACGCCAGAGAGGACATGAAAGCGCACCGCCACCGACCATGGAGCCGGCGCCGGTCACATGATCTTCTGGGACGCGGCGGGGGGCTCGGGCCGGGCCAACTTCCAACCCATGTGGAGCAGCCTGCGCCGCCTGGGCCACCAAGACGAGATCGCCGCCTGGCAAGCCGCCGGCGAGCCCGCCCTGCCGCACACCATCAAGCCCCTGCGGCTGTGGGATGGGTGGGATTTCGCCTACGAGACGCCGGGGTAGGGGAGTAGTCCGGCAGCCTGAAGCCATTTCGGAAGGGCACTAGCGAAACCAGGTAGTGCATGCTTGCGGCGTTGCCGGAAGCCGTCTTGGCGGCACTGTCAATTGACAGGCGACGGGCGACGGGCGACCATGCAGTCGCGTGATCGTATCGTTCAAGCACCGGGGACTGCGGGCGCTCTATCTTGGTCGAGGCGCACGGCGCGTGGCACCGGCACACGTTCGCAAGCTGCGGGACATTCTGGCCGTGCTGGATCGAAGTCGCAGTCCCAAGGACATGGATCTGCCCGGGTTCCGGCTGCACCGATTGAAAGGTCAATTGCGCAATCACTACGCCGTCGCGGTGTCGGGGAACTGGCGGGTTACCTTCCGGTTCGAGAACGGACACGCGGCCGACGTGGACTACATGGACTATCACTGAGAGGGGGGAACGATGACCATGCATTCGCCGCCGCATCCGGGCGGGATCGTGAAGCGGCAGTGTTTGGAGCCCCTTGGGCTGTCGGTGACGCGGGCGGCGCAGGGCTTGGGCGTGACTCGCCAAGCGCTGTCCGAGCTGGTGAACGAACGGGCCGGTGTCTCGGTGGAGATGGCGGTGAGGTTGTCCAAGGCGTTCGGCTCGACGCCCGAGACTTGGCTGGGGATGCAGACGGCCTATGACCTGTGGCAGGCCCGCGAACGCACCGCGCAGCTTGAGGTCGAGCGGTTCGCACCCGCGCTGGCCGAAGGCGGTCGGTGAAACGCCCCGAATTCGGCGCCACATCAGCCGCGATGGAATCTCCGTCCGGCGCTCGGACGGGCGGCGATTGGTCGCTGCGGAAGCGATCTCGTGCAGCTCTGGAACGTGTGAAACAGACGCCGCACCCGGATGGCGACCTCGGAAGGGTCTGAATAGGGCCGTAGGCTTGATCCCAATCCGTTCGGTAACCCCTTCGACAAGCTCAGGGCGAACGGATTGGGGTCCATGTATGCCATGGGGCCTTACTTGTACGCAGGTTCTGTCGAGGTGAGGCACGCGGACGCGATGGACCGGGAGCTGGCGGCGGCGCGGTGGGACGCTGAATATCGCGACGGTCGATATGCCGAGGAGCCTCCGGTGGCTTTCGTGGATCGCATCCTTGCCGTGCTGGAGGGCAGCCCGCTGCGGTCGAGCACGGGGCTCTACGTTGGCTGCGGCAACGGTCGCAATCTCCTGACGCTGGCGGACGCCGGATTGCGGCTCTATGGACTCGATCTATCCGCCGAGTCGCTGCGTCAATTGGCGGCCCGGAACCCGGCCCTATCCGAGCGGCTGATTTGCGCCGACTTTCGGACGTGGGATAGCCAGCTCCGCTTCGGCTACGTGATCGCGATTCAGGTGTTTCAGCATGGGGTTGCTGCCGATATCGCGGGGTATTTCGAAAAGGTCACCGCCGTGCTGGCTCCGGGCGGCCTCTTGATTCTGCGCGTCAACTCCGCGTCGACCGATGTATTTGCTTCGCACACTGTCATTGAGCGGAACGATCTTGACGGGATGACCGTGCGATACGTAGCCGGTCCGAAGCGGGGTCTGCCGGTGCACTTCTATACACGCGACGAGCTGCTTGATCTGACCCGCGATGCCTTTGACGTCGTGGACGAGCCTCGCGAGGAGGTCACGCGGCGCACACCGCCCGAGACGGGGTCCTGGGTGCAGTGGGAAGGCATCTGGAAGCGCCGCGGCGATTGATCGGCACCTGGGCAGCCCTGAGCTCGCCGCCGCCTGCTACCTCGGAGTCGCTTGCTTAGTCAGGTCGGGCTAAGCAACGCCGGGAGCCCCTATTCGCCTCCAGGCTTGATAGGTCCTGGATTCTCGCTTCCGGAGACGTTTGCAAGACCCTGAACGGGCGGGTCTGAGACCCGCCTCTACGCCAAGCATCCGGCACGCCTCCAGGTTCGACGGCCCTGGATTCCGGCGTCCGCCGGAATGACGGAGGGGGCGACGCGTCGCTCCCCACGGCCGTGGCCGAACGTCTGAGATTCCTCGCTCCGCGTCGGAGTATCTGTGTTTGGCCGTCAAGGGCTTTTAGGCTGCGGGCGCGGGTTCCTCGATCCAGGGGGTGCCCCGGCGGGCCACCGCGTTGAGGTGCAGCAGGAGCTTGCGCATCACGGCGACCAGGGCCACTTTGCCCGGCTTGCCGCGCTGCCGCAGGCCCTGATAGAACCGCTGCAGCTCCCCCGCGTGGCGCACGGCCGCCAAGGCCGCCAGGTACAACGCGCGCCGCACCGTCCCGCGCCCACCCCGCATGGCGCGATAACCCCGCTGCCGCCCGCTGTCGCGCGCCCAGGGCGCCAGCCCCACCAGCGCCGTCAGCGCCGGGCTGGAGATGTGCCCCAGCTCGGGCAGATAGGCCGTGAGGGTGGCCGCCGTCACTTCGCCCACCCCGCGCACGCTGCGATAGAGCTGCGCCCGGCGCGCCAACTCCGGGCTGTCGGCCACCGCCTGCTGGATCTGCGCCTCCAGCCGGGCAATCTCCCGGTCCAGCCAGGCGATATGCCGGCGGGTCGATTGGGCCACCGCCCGCGTCAGCCCTTTGTCCCGGCGATTCTTCTCCTGCACGCGGGTCTCCACCAGTTGGCGGCGGCGACTTACCAGGTCGCGCAGGGCCGTCCGCGCCGGGTCTGGCGGCGGCGTCGCGACCGTGGGCACCGCCGCGCCATAGCGCGCCAGCACGTGCGCATCCAGCAGGTCCGTCTTCGCCTCGGTGCCGCAGACCCGCGCAAAGGCCCGCACCCGCGTGGGATGCGCCACCACCACCGGCAGCCCCACCGCCTGCAAGTCGCCGACCAGCGAGCGTTCGTACCCACCCGTGGGCTCGCACACCGCCACCGTGACGTCCTGCTGGCCCAGCCACTGGAGCAACGGGCGCCGCCCCTCCGCCGTGTTGGCAAACTGCCGCACGGGCCCTCCCGCCAGCGACACGTCCAGGCTCACCTTGCCCACATCGATCCCGGCCACTCGATCCATGGTCGCCTCCCTGGCGCGTATGCTGATGGGGTCCTCCACACTTGCGAATGCGGGCCTCGAAGCCCGTGTATCTGTTCGGAGCGACGCCGCGGCGCGAGGGGTGTCCTACTCCGAAACGGCGCCGCCCGGTCACCCGGGCTCGCCTAATGACAGTCGACGCGCCCCTCGCGCCCACCTCACCACCCGGCCACGTGGTGAGGCTGCTGCAACATACAAATGACGAAGGGCGCGGGAATCACGAAGGGGTTAGGCCAACGTCCTCGTCTGCGGGATTTGACGACAGTTACGTAAAGACCCCGTCGCCGTGTTCGGCGGCTAGCGCCAAGACAACTCCCGCCGGTCGGTGATGGTTGACTCGTCGATTTCGAGGCCGAGGCCGGGGGCGTTGGTGGGGCCGATGCGGCCGTTGACGGGTTGGACCTTGTGCTTGAGGTGCAGCTGGCGGATGTCGTTCCACTTGATCAGGTACTCGACGTAGGGGCAGAGGGTGGGCGGGAGCGCGGCGCTGATATGCACGTTCGCCGGCACGAATGACCCGTGCGGCACGAGCGGGACGTCGTAGACCGAGCAGATGGTGGCCATCTTCATCATCTCGCTGATGCCGCCGGCCCACATGGTGTCGGGCTGGAAGACGTCGACGGCGCCGGCGCGCATGTAGTCGCGGGTGCCCCAGCGGGTGTATTCGTGCTCGCCGCCGGCGATGGGGACCGGGGACGCGGCGCGGATGCGGGCGTAGGCCGGGATGTCGTCGGGCTTGACCGGCTCCTCGATCCAGCGCGGGCGGTATTCGGCCAGCCGCCGGGCCATGTCGATAGCGTAGCGCGCGTTCCAGCTATTCCAGGCGTCGAACATCACCTCGACGTCATCGCCCACGGCCTCCCGCACCGTGCGTGCCAGCTCCAGGTTGGCCCGGGCCCCCGGCTCGCCGTCGTCCGGTCCGTGGCGCATGAACCACTTGGTGGCGGAGTAGCCGGCGTCCACGACCTGGCGCGCGCGTGCGGTGACGCGGTCGGGCTCTAGGGAATAGCCCAGCATGCTGGCGTAGGCGGGGATGGTGTCGCGCACCGGACCGCCGAGCAGCCGGTAGACCGGCTGGCCGAGCCACTTGCCCTTCAGGTCCCACAGCGCGACGTCCAGCGCACTGATGGCGAACATGGGCTGGCCCTTGCGCGCGTGGATGAGCTGGCGGTAGAGCTTGTCCCAGACGCGCTCGATGGCGAGCGGATCCTCGCCGACCACTATCGGCGCGACGTCGGTGTCAATGACGAAGGCCGTTTGCCGGTCGATGGACCCCGCCAGGCCGCTCACGCCCTCGTCGGTCTCGACCGAGACGAAGATCGACGTGATCGGGTAGGCGCCGCGCGCGTTGCGCTGGTTCCCGAGCCGGCCGCGAGCAATGGGGTAGCCGCGCTCGTGCTTGTGCTCGGGATAGACGTCGATGGGGCGGATGACGCGCTCTTCCCACAGCTCGCCGTCGTACTCGAGCTCGCCCTGAAGCTCAATGAGCCGCACACGCGTGATGCGCATGGTGGTGTCCAGGTGAGGCCAGTCGGCCGCGAGTGACGCCTAGTCTATAGCGGCGCGCAGCCGCAGCTGCCGCCAAGCTCTTGAGAGGCCCGAGATTGGACGGGGCTAGATTCCCGCTTCCGCGGGAATGACGGCGGAGGTGGGAATGACGGAACCCGCGTGGGCCACTTGCGGAGTAGGCGTGCCGTATCCTTGCCGCATGAAAGCTCTCGCCCTTCTGACCGCCGCCGCGCTGGTCGGCGGCTTGCTGCTGGCGTGCGGCGAGGCGGGGCCGCCGGAGGGTGCGGAGATTGCACCGGACTTCACGGTGCAGGACGCGCAGGGGAACGCAGTGACGCTGTCCGGTCTGCTTGAGGGCGATCAAGGCGTCATCTTGGTGTTCTATCGGGGCTTTTTCTGAGGGATCTGCCGCGGTCAGCTCGTGGAGCTGCAACGAGCCATCCCCCTCTTCGCCGAGGTGGGCTATCGCCCGGTCGCCATCAGCACGGACGATGTCGAAGGCGCCGCGCAGATGGCCCAGTACGCGAACGCGGAATATCCGATCCTCGCAGACCCCGAACACGCCGTGGCCGAGAGCTACGGCGTGTTCGACCTGCTGAACGACGGCGTTTCCGCGCCGGCAGTGCTGCTGATTGGGGAGCACCGCGTGGTGCACTGGCGCCACGTGGCCGGGGGCATCGGCAACCGGCCGTCGATCAGCACGATTCTCGACGCGATTCTTGAGGCGGAGGGGACGGAGCCCGGCGCCTAAGGCCGCCGGTTCGTCGGCCGCACGCGGCACGGCAGATGGGCCACCGAGGTCCCGCCGCAGTGTGACGAGCATCACACTCGACGCGGGACGCATGCCGTACCGTATGCCGGGTGCGTCAGTCGCGCACCACACGAGTAGCGTCCAAAGCCTTTGATGTACGTCGTCCGCATTCTGCGCAACCTGATCCGCCGGAGATTCCGCACGGCGCTGACCGTGATCGGCATCACGATCGGGATCTGGGTGCTGGTCGTGATGAGCTCGATGGCGACCCGGATCAGCTCAATCGTCGACGGCGGCTCAACCTACTATCAGGACAAGATCATCGTCAGCGACGCCACGAATCCCGCGTTTGGCCTCGGGTCCACGCCGATGCCGCTCAGCGTGGCCGACCAGATCGCGAGCGTCCCGGGCGCAGCGGTCGTGGTTCCCGAAGTCCAGTTGCTGCTCGACCCGGCGGCGTCAGGTGGCGGGGGGTTCGGCCTGCCGGACTTCATCGTCGGCGCCGTTGCGGACGCCGACCAGGGGCGCGAAGCGTTCCAGGTCCGAGCGGCCCAAGGCCGGCTGACGACGCCAGACGATGAAGGCGCCAGCGTCGTCGTCCTGGGAGCTGATCTGGCCCGCAAGTTCGGCAAGCGCTCCGGCGACACGATGGAACTGCGGCAGATCGAATTCGAGGTTATTGGCGTTCTCGAGCCGACCCTGACGGCGCCGGACACCCTCGCTTTCGTCCCGCTCCAGGCGGCCCAGGCGCTCCTCGCCGCCGACGCGCCCATTCTGGCCACGGCCGGTCTGGGCGCCGACCAGTTGATCTCCCAGGTGACGGTCTATCCGGAGGCAGGCGTGGATACGGAAGTCCTGGCCGATGCCATCGAGGCCAGCGTGGCGCAAGTGGGCACGTTGACGGGGGCGGACTTCGACCGGGAGATCACCTCGGCGACGGCGATTTTCAATGCGATCGTCATCGGCATTGCGCTCATCAGCCTGGTCGTGGGCGGCCTCTCAGTGATCAACACCATGGCCATGAGCGTGGCGGAGCGGACGCGCGAAATTGGGATCAAGCGCTCGATCGGCGCCACGCGGGGTCGAATCATGCGGGAGATCGTGATCGAGGCCGCCAGCATTGGCCTGCTCGGCGGCCTGCTCGGGCTAGCGCTGGGCGCTGTCGTCGTGACGGTGGCCAATGAGCTCGGGCGCGATTCGGGGAACATCCTGTTCCAGCTGACCGCGCCGACCGCGGTGCTGGCGGTGGCGTTCGCAACGGTGCTCGGCGCCCTCGCCGGTCTTGTGCCCGCCTGGAACGCCGCCCGGCTCGATCCGGTGCAGGCGCTCAGGTACGAGTAGGCGCGCGCCTATGGCATTTCTGGAAGCCCGTCACCTGCACAAGACCTATCGGCTGGGCCGCGAGAACCTCGTGCACGCCCTGCGGGGCGCCGACATTGCCATCGAGGCGGGCGAGATGGTGGGCATCATGGGCCCGTCGGGCTGCGGCAAAAGCACGCTGATGCACATCATGGGCCTGCTGCACTCCCCCGACGACACGGACCCGCCGGCGAGCCTGCAGATCGGCGGCACGGACGTGGCCGACCTGTCGGACCGGGAGCGCACCAAAATGCGCGCGGAGCGGATGGGGTTCGTCTTCCAGGCCTTCAACCTGGTGCCAACGCTGACGGCAGTCGAGAATGTGGCCCTGCCGGCGGAATATGCAGGCCGCCGCCGCTCCGCGGCCGGAGCCGCCGCGGCAGAGGCGCTGGACTGGGTTGGCCTCGGCGACCGAGCCGATCACCGGCCCACGGAACTCTCGGGTGGTCAGCAGCAGCGCGCGGCCATCGCGCGAGCCCTGGTGACGCAACCGGACCTGATCCTGGCCGACGAGCCCACGGGCAACCTGGACTCCGAGAGCACCACCGAGGTGCTGGACCTGCTGCGCCGGTTCAACGCCGAGCGCGGCCAGACCATCGTGATGGTCACCCACGATCCCCGGGTGGGCGAGGCGTGCGGCCGCATCGTCTCGATGCTGGACGGTCGGATCACCAACGACCAGTCTGCCTAGGACCTCCGTCGGGCCCTTTGGTCAGCGCCAGCTCCGTCCTTCGCGCAGCATCTCCCCCACAAGCTCGGAACTAGACTTTGCGGGCGACCCGGGCGGCCGCGGATGAACGTCCTAGATGCCTCGCTGCGCTCGGCATGACATATCGGGCGCGCAAAGATGAAGGAGCGCGCCGAGGAACGGGAGCCGCCGAACCGGCCGTCCGACCGCTAAGCTGGAGCCGGGTCGGTAGCTCAGTCGGCAGAGCAGCGGACTTTTAATCCGAAGGTCGTGGGTTCGAGTCCCACCCGGCCCACCTGCGGGCCGCACGATTCTTGACCACTAACATGGCCTCGGCCGTATGGCTGAGCCTCTTCGGGCGCCCCCCAACTCCTGGGAAAAGAAATGGTGTGCGACGGTCCTATTGCGGAGAGCAACACCTGGTGAGTGCCCGATCTGATGTGATTCTCGAGCTGGCGACCATGATCCACTCGGTCAAGCTCCAGCATCCGACCCGGGTTGCCATCGACGGAATCGATGGAGCCGGCAAGACTTCCCTGGCGGACGAGCTGATCGAACCGCTGGCGTCGCTCGGACGTCCGGTGATTCGTGCCTCGATTGACGGGTTTCACAGGACCCGAGCGGAGCGATACCACAAGGGCGAGGAATCAGCAGAGGGTTACTACCGCGCCTCGTTTGACAACGCTGCTCTAGTGGAGGCCTTGCTAGGTCCGCTTGGTCCTGCCGGGGATCGCCGATACCGCACAGCGGTTTTCGACTATCGCGATGACAAACCGGTTAGGCAACACGTCAGCACCGCTGATCGAAGCGCTGTTCTGATATTCGATGGCGTCTTTCTTCTTCGACCCGAGCTCGTGCACTCGTGGGACTTCACTCTCTTTCTGCAGACCTCGTTCGCCACCGCGCTCGAGCGCGTGATGTCTCGCGACGCGTCGACGTTTGGCTCCAGCAGCGCCGCCCGAGAGCGTTATGCGACCCGTTATCTACCCGGGCAGCGTCTCTATCTTGCTGAAGCTACGCCCGAGCGGTTTGCCGATGTCGTGATCGTTAACGATGACCTCTCACGACCCAGGCTGGTTTCCGATCCATAGGGGTTGTCGACCCGCAGATCCACCTCGCAAGAGCCGCACCAATGTGTACGGTGCCGAATGCGGAGGGCTAACGTGAATGCACTCGGTGGTCGCGGCCTCGGACGCTGGCGTTCGCTGCCGCGTAACCCCGGGGCGGACTGGTAGCTCAGTCGGCAGAGCAGCGGACTCTTAGTCCGAAGGTCGTGGGTTCGAGTCCCACCCGGCCTACCATGTTTCGGCCTAGGCGTACGGTATGCACAACTCCTCGACCGCTGCGGCCACTGCCTCTTTGGGCGGAGTTCATGGCCTGGGAGATGGTGAAGCCAAAGGGACGCAGCCGGAAGCCTCGGCCCGCAACCGCCTCACTGTTCGAGTGGGCGCTGACCCTGGATATGCAGCGCGGGGCAGAATTAGTCGGAGCGGGACGGTATAGCGTTCCACATCTACACTTTCGGTCGATCACGTCGTGACTGCCGCCGGTAGCCGGGGTGCACGGCATGTTCCGGTATCTCTCGATCCGTATCTCGACGCAGTCGGAACGTGCGCTCGCGCGTGCTCATCCTCTCCATCATGCAGGCTTAGCGCTCTCGGTCCTAGAGCCCGTTCTAGTGCTGAACGAACCTGGGACGCCCGACGAGTCGGGGGTCTGCACCGTCCGTGATACGGTTCGCTGAGGGGTCATGCTAGGTATGCGAGAGGACTCAGCGAAACGCCTCCTGCGTCGCCAGCGGGGTGCCCTACGGCTACCGCAGGGCTCGTGGTGCAGAGCGGGGCCAAGCTTCATGAGGAAGGCACATCCTGAGTCGATGCGACCTGTGAGCCATTGTGATACTGACCTCTATTGAGAACCACCCCGACCGAACGGGATGCTCTATCGCGACGGCGAAGCAGTATGAATAGGAAATACGACCACATTGTCGTCGGAGCAGGATCGGCAGGTGCGGTCTTGGCGGCCCGTCTATCGGAAGACCGTCACCGGTCGGTTCTGCTTCTTGAGGCAGGAGGGGACTATCCCGCGTTGGAGCGGATGCCCGATTCGGTGAAGTACGCCTACGGGACCGGGAAAGCAATCTGGGATAGCGGACACATATGGAATTTTCGCGCCAGAGCCACGGACCAGGCCCGGATAGACGTCCCTCGTGGAAAGGTCACGGGCGGCTCGAGCGCTATCAACGACGCTCAGTTTCTTCGTGGAATGCCGGAGGACTTCGACCGATGGGCGGAGTGGGGGAACTCCGAATGGCGATTCGAAAAGATATTCCCCTACCTGCGAAAGCTGGAAGCGGACCAGGACTTCCCAAATGAATTCCACGGTTCGGATGGCCCCATAAGCTGCCGCAGGTATCAGCCCGACGAATGGGGCCCCCAACAACGCGCCTTCTACCGGGCATCTCGAGACGCCGGGTTCCCCGATTGCCCGGACCACAATCAACCTAACTCCACGGGCGTCGGGCCCCTTGCCTTCAACATCACCGGCCGCGTGCGCGTGAGTGCGGCAATGGGCTACCTCGACCCAGCGCGCCATCGAAAGGGTTTGACCATCAGACCCCACTGCCTTGTCCTCGGGATCATCTTCGAAGGCCATCGAGCGGTCGGACTGCGGGTCATCAGCGGTCATGAGGAGTTTTCCGTCTATGGCGAGGAGGTAATCCTCTGTGCCGGTGCCATATGTACGCCTCATATCCTGGCTCTGTCGGGTATTGGGCCCGGGGACCAATTGCGGCGGTTGGACATACCCGTTGTACAGGATCTCCCTGGAGTCGGGCGCAATCTTCGCGATCACCCGGATGTGCCAATGGCCTGGCGTACGCGTGAAGGGTTCCCACTAAACATCGATCAGGTCGCGACTGGCACCGTCACCCTGCGGTTTACGGCCTCAGGTTCGCCCTTCAAGAACGATTTAGTCATCTACATGGGCAACTACTCGGCGGCGAAGCCCATGAGGGGGTTGGATCATAGGAACCCGGTAGGGATAGGCGTAAGCTTGTGCCTTTACCTGGCCCTCAGCCAGGGCGAGCTGCGCATCCAATCCGGCGACCCCGGGCAACCTCCCTATCTCGACTTCAACCTTCTGGACGATCCCATCGATAGGTCGCGGCTCCGTGAAGGTATCAGGGTGTGTGCCGACCTGTTCAAGCATGAGGCCTTCGATCAGATAGTCGAGGAGCGGCTCGCACCACCGGACGACGTCCTGTCCAACGATGATGCCCTGGATTCCTGGATGAAGCGGGAGGTGATCACCGCACACCACGTATCGAGCACTTGCAAAATGGGTCCTTCAAATGACCCGTTGGCCGTGGTGGACCAGTACGGGAGGGTCTACGGCGTCGACGGACTGCGCGTCGTCGATGCCTCGATCATGCCTGACACGGTCCGGGCTAATCTCAACCTTACGGTAATTGCCATAGCGGAACGCGCAGCCGACTTCATCAAAGGAAGTTAACCTGGCGTAGGGACGCCCGGCGCGGTGGACGTCCAGAGGTCGAGCGACTTCAAAATTCTGTCTTACGACAATCCTTGGTCGGGTCGACGAATGGCACCCGCACCACCTCGGCATCCACAGAGCCGACCTTTGGCAGCTGGATCTCCCAGCGGGAAGTTCGCCATTCAGTCTCACTAGGCCCACCAGGCGATCGACATCCTGCCGACGCTCCGCGAGCCCTACGATGTCGTCTTCCTGGATGGCGGCTGGTCGGGGTACCCGGAAATACCTCCCGACCTTGCCCGTCTGACACGAGTCGAAGGTCTCCTACTCAGCGACAATCTCTTCTCGCCGTTTTCCGACTGGGCACAGGGCATGGGCGGTAGCGAAGCCGTCACAGTGGGGAACGTCAGGACGAAGTAATGCACGGTCCGATCCCCCCGATGACTGCCTTCGCCTGGCGGAAGTCAATCCGTAGCCTGCTCGGTGATACACTCACCGGAACAAACTAACTACGAAAGTGACTGGTATGAATGTCATTTGGATAGTTTCCGACAGCTTTCGCAAGGATCACGTTGGCGCATATGGTAATCCCTACATACGCACACCCTCCCTGGATGCGTTGGCAGCCGCGTCGGTCAGGTTCGACGCTCACTACTCCGCCGGATTCCCGACCATGCCCTCACGGGCGGACCATCACACAGGGCGATGGACGATGTCCTTCATGGGTTGGGAGCCACTTCCCGCGGGCGTGACCACTCTTGCGGAGATACTAGCCAAACATGGCTTTCACACGTCGGCTTCAGTGGACACGCCATACTACCTCAGGGATGGAATGAACTACGACCGAGGCTTCCAGACATTCTTCATGAACACCGGGCAGGACACCCTATGGTCGTTGATCCCGGAGCCCGGCTATCACAATGAGGCATTGGATGTCAGGGATAGGTGGCACTATGAATCGGACAGGAATGCGCCGAAGACATTTATGACTGCCATGCAGTGGCTGGAGCGCCACTACAAAGAGGATTTCTTTCTATATGTGGACACATGGGATCCCCACGAGCCCTGGGATGCCCCATCATACTACACAGAGATCTACATGCCTGAGTACGATGGCGAGCTCGTACTCCCGCTCTACGGAAACTGGCATGATATGCCAGGCTACACAGAGGCGCATATGCGCAAAGGGCACGCCACTTACTGCGGTGAGATCACGATGGTGGACACCTGGGTGGGCCATCTTCTGAGGTCTGTAGAGAATATGGGGATTGCGGACAAGACGGCTGTCATTTTCACCTCAGACCACGGCTTCTACTTCGGAGAGCATGGGGGCCTCTTCGGCAAGATGAGCTCGGACAAGTACCCGGATGGAACGCTCCGGCCATATGACGAAATGGGTTCGCAGTGGAGCTACTCTCCGCTCTTCGAGGAGTTGGTTCATTTGCCTCTCCTGATCCGTGCCCCTGGAGTGTCTCCCGGGGTCCACAGCGGCTTGAGTTCCGCAATCGATGTGATGCCTACAGTGCTCGACCTGCTGGGTGTGGCCATCCCGGACTTCGTTCAGGGCCGCTCACTGGCGCCCGCCCTGGGCGACGCCACGCGATCAGGACGCGACTACGTGGTCAGCAGCATCCCATTCGCCAATCCGGGCGACTCGGTCCAATCAGTAGACAACTTCCTCCGTGATCTCAAAGACCCTCCGGTGACAACCGTCACTGCGGGTCATTGGAGCCTGCTATACAGCCCTGACCCAGGAGTGTCTCAGCTCTACAATCTGGCATCCGATCCCCAACAACTTGACAATGTGATCGAGAATCACTTGGACAAAGCACGGGAGATGCATCGGCTGCTGGTGGAGTTCATGCGCGAGAACGATGTACCCGAACGTCTGCTTCAGCCACGGTTGGAACTTCGGATGTAGGAGCGCGTCCGAGAGACCGCCTCCATGAGCCGCTCGGACTGCGTCTCCCATGGACGTGGCTCCACGACCGCCAGGTTGCGCCGCGACGCCTCCGCGGCAAGCCACTGGCCGAACATCCAGTTGCCTTGGGCCTCGGCCTGCATCTCATCTTGTGTCCGGCCCACCACCCAGCTTCCGCCGCGGGTCGCCAGGGTCGCCAGGAGCGCTGATTCATCGGGTTCAACGAGGAACGCTGCACGGATCGAGGCGGCACGCTCGAGCAGCGGCGGCCGGGACAGCAGCGACGGCAAGATGCCATCCCCCTCTATCACGATGGGAGCTCGCTGGTCGACGTGATTCTCGACTATCACCTCCAGCGGGGCGGCCATGACATCACCGACATCTATCAGTGCCTCGCACTGTTCCTTCGGCGTGCGTCGCCAGAACCGTGGCCGTTTGTCGACGTACAACGCCTCAGTCCCGCTGGGCAGCGTGACATCGGCCCGCTGGAAGGCGAGTCGCAGGTCGTCCACCAACATCCACGGCACGCCAAGGGAGAGCCCGATGCGCTCGGCGGCTGTAGTCTTCCCGGCCGCCGAATGCCCTCCGATGAGGAATACGAGCCAGTCCCTGTCCCTCTGCGTGTTGGTTGCCTCGTGCGACATGTCACTCCCCGATGGCGGTCATCGATCCGCCTATCGACAAGCGATCACGGAGGCCCATAGTGCGAAGTTGCCGCACCAATTGAAGCGCCCCGCCGGTTACGCGGCCCCAGCGGGATCTACCAGATCTCGTCCTTGGCGTAGAGGGTCTTGGCGGGCCCGATCAGCTTTGGATCGGGCTCGGGAACGCGTCCGGCGACTTGGGGGTCGTACTCCAAGCTCCGCAGCACGAAGCCCATGCAGTTTAGGCGAGCGCGCTTCTTGTCGTCCGACTTTATGACTACCCAGGGCGACGCCTTCGTATCGGTACCGGCGAACATCAGCTTCTTGGCCTCCGTGAATTCGTCCCAGAGCGGGAGCGACCGCCGGTCGACATCGCTCAGCTTCCACTGCTTGAGGTCATCCCGGGCGCGGGCCATGACTCGCCGGAGTTGCTCTTCCTGGCTCACCGAGAACCAGAACTTGAACAGCCGGAGGCCTTCGTTGATCAACATTTGCTCGAACAAGACGGTGTCGCGAAGGAAGCGCACGGTCTCGGCAGGCGTGCAGAAACCCATCACCGGCTCGACCACCGCCCGGTTGTACCAAGAGCGGTCGAAAAACACGATCTCCCCCTCGGCGGGAAGGTGCTGCACGTAGCGCTGGAAGTACCATTGGCCGCGTTCCCGCTCGGACGGGGCCGGCAACGCAACGACCGTCGCGCCGCGAGGATTGAGGTGCTCCATGAAGCGCTTGATGGTGCCGCCCTTGCCGGCAGCATCCCGCCCCTCGCATAACAAGACGATGCGCTGTCCGGTCTCCTTGACCCATTTCTGCATCTTCAGCAGCTCGACCTGCAGCTCGGCCTTGCGACGTTCGTACGTACGCCTACGCATTTTCTTTGGATAGGGGTAGGAGTCGCTGATGATCTGCCGGCGGCCGGCGCTTTCTACCTTCCGCAGCATCTCCCGAGGAATGCCCGCCGTCGGACTCAGGAGACCAGGAAGATCTCGTACTGCGCTCGGATTCTCCACGGGAATAACCTATAAGGTGCGTTTCGCCCGCGTCAATCGCCGCACCCGGGCGGCACTGTTCACGTTTAGTGGACGATCTGGTCGTCGGCTTTGGCGAACGCCGGACGTGTGCTGACCGAGGAGCATCTGCTAGGTCGGGTTTGGAGCATGGAGAATGACGGCGACGTGCAACCGATGCAGACGATCATCAGCACCATCCGCCGCAGGCAGGGCGACGATACCCATTGTCCCGCTTACGTCTTCACCAAACCCCGCGTTGGCTCCCGCACGGCGAGAGGCGAGACGTAGGGAAGGGAACCGCCTGTAGCTCCCTGAGCTACCGTCATCTGGCGAATACGAGGGCAAAAGGTCGAACCCGATGTCGCACCCCGATCTGGCCGTCGTCACCGGAGCTTTCGGCTACACCGGCAGACACGTCGCCCGGCGTCTGCTCGACCAGGGCGTCCACGTGAGGACCCTCACCCGCCGCCAAGACCGGACGAACGCCTTCGGCGGCCAGGTCGAAGCGGCCCCTCTGAACTTCGCCGACCCAGACGGGCTCCGCCGGTCGATGGAAGGGGCCGGCGTCCTCTACAACACCTACTGGGTGCGGTTTGCGCGGGGCCAGACCACCTTTGACCTCGCTGTCGAAAATTCAACGGCTCTCTTCGAGGCAGCTGCGAAAGCGGGCGTCGGCAGAATCGTCCATTTCTCCGTCACCAACGCCGCGTCAGACTCCCGGCTGCCCTACTTCAGGGGCAAAGGGCAGGTGGAAGAAGCGCTGAAGCGCGTCGGCGTCCCCTACGCCATCATCAGGCCGACCTTGGTCTTTGGGGAAGGCGACATCCTGGTCAACAACATCGCTTGGGCGCTGCGCCGCTTTCCGGTCTTCCCGGTCTATGGCGGCGGCGACTATCCCGTGCAACCCGTGTACGCCGGCGACCTCGCGGAACAGGCCGTGGAGGCCGGCTCCCGACGTGGAAACTTCGTCGCGGACGCCGCCGGGCCGGACACGATGTCCTTTGAAGCGCTGCTGCGCCTGCTGACCGCCGCATTGGGCGTCCGCAGCCGGTTGTTGCACACGTCTCCGTCGGTCAGCCTCGCGCTGACCGGGCTGGTCGGCCTGCTGATGCGGGATGTGATCCTCACCCGCGACGAGATTGCCGGACTGATGGCCGGCCTGCTGACTTCGGAGACTTCGCCGACTGGCTCGACCAGCCTGAGCAGTTGGATCGACCGGAACGCGGACGGCCTCGGTCGCCGCTATGTGTCCGAACTCCGGCGTAACTGGCGCCCCTTCGGACGCTAGCCGGGGCAGGTGTCGACAGATTGGTGTCTGAGGAAGAACGCCCTAGGTAACGGGTGCACCTGATCACCAGGACGTTCGTGCGGGGCCGTGATTGGCGCTTGGGGTGACGCACGGGGCCGATCCATCCCGCATGCTGCGGGTCCGGCTGCCGTTGGTCCCGTCAACGGCACAGAGCCCCCGCGCAAGCGCTCGCCTGACGGTCGCCGGACAACAGACTCGCCAGCCAAATGACAGACGGAAACGGTTCGGGTTCTTCGACGGCACGCGTGATTCAGGCAGGCTCGTCCGGTTCACCCGTGTAGAACGCGGCAGTGCGCCTGGCCGCCGCACGCGCGGCGTCGGAGTCCTCTCCGGCCGCGACCGCCGCTTTCGCCCATGCCTCGCTGCTGCCGGCGAGTAACGCCTTGCCGTCCGGTGACATGGCGAATTCGGCTGGGTCAGGCTTTGGCGCGTTCGGTTGGGTGAGATGGAGCTCCATCCCCAAGAGACCCATTTCCCAGCCGACGCCGACCGCTCCCGGCCCATAGGTGTCCCAGTGTTCCGAAAGGAGCGCGGTATGCGTAAGGCTCATCCGCGCGCGCTCGGCTCCATCGTTGGAGAAACGCACCTCCACCCAACTGACGTCGCCGAACTCCCACGTGAGCGCGAAATGTGACAGTGGTTCGCACGCCGTGATCACGCCGCCGGCGTTGCCCTCCAACTGATAGCGGCCCCCGAGTTCGAGCTCGCCGCTGATTGGCAGAAACCAGCGCGGAATGCGCTCGGCGCTCGTCGCGGCGTCCCACAAGTCCTCAAGCGTCGTCGCGTAGCCCCGAGAGAGCGTGACCGCGCGCGCAGGCTGTCCATCGCGCTCCAGCGACGACACGGATCGCTCGACTGCACCGAGGTGACGTTCGACGTCGAAGTCCATGGTTCTCCCTGCTTGTCCTATCGGGCCGCCAGCCTACCCCGGTCATTCCGAGCGCACGCGAGGAATCTGCGGCCGTCGCGGTGATTTTGCCAGTGCCCCGCCGTCATACCGGCCTTGAGCCGGCATCCAGGCCCGGACCGCCGGAGTCCATCTGCAATGCCTGAGGATGAGCATTTGAGATTCCTCACGATGTTCGGAATCACGCCCGGGGTCCGCCGGCAGCTGCCTCAGGAGCATCCGCCTACGCCGCCGATCACGGGAATGCCCGCCCGCCGACCACGCTCAGCGATGGCCGCTAGACCGCCGGGATGGTCACCTCCTGTAGGCGCCCGGTCTCGGCGGCGGCGTAGGCGGCTTTGGTGCATTCGCCCACCCACATGCCGCCTTCCGGCTCGACGGGTGACGGCCCCTGGCCTTGACAGGCGCGGAAGAAGGCCTGGGCGAGCAGCCGATAGACGTCGGCCGTGCTGCCGGTCGCATCGAAGGTCCAGGTCTTGAGCGGCGCGCTGGCATGAACGCCGCGGTGCGAGGACCATTCCAGCGGTGCGCCGTTGGCCTCCCCGCTCGGATTGAAGCGCAGCCAGCCGTCGCGTCCCCAGAACGTGATCCCGTTCTGCCGCAACGAGCCATATTCGGCGCTGCTGGTGTAGAAGCCCGAGTTGAGGTTGCCGATCATTCCGTTGTCGAACTCAATGGTCAGGGCAGCCGCGTCCTCGACGGTGATGGCCTCGCCGCCCACGTTCTTGCACATGGCCACGACCGATTTGAAGTCCGCGCCGCTGATGTATCGCAGCATGTCGAGGTAATGGCAGCCAAGAATGGTCAGATGCCCGCCGCCCGCCTTCTCCTTGGAGAAGAACCAGCCGCCGGCCGCATGGTCGTACTCGTACCGAACGGCTGGGTCTTGCCGGATCCGCTCCTGGTCGGCAATGAAGTGGGCCTGGAATGAAAAGAGGTCGCCGAGCAGCCCCTCGGAGACGATGCGGCGCGCTTCCTGGACCACTGGAGACATCCGCGTCGCGTAGGCGATGCAGAGATGGAGGTCGCGGCTGCGGGCCAGCCGGTAGATCTCGCGGTAGTCCTCGATGTCCACGTATCCGGGCTTCTCGTGATAGACGTGCACGCCGGCCTCGAGCGCCTGCCTGATGGCCGCCGGCATGCGCCAGGGCTCCATGGTGATGAGTGCCGCGTCGGGCTTGAACTCGCGATACATCCGGTCGAGGTCGGTGTAGGTCGCTTGCAGCTTGTGACCCGCGCCCTCGCGCACGTCGTCAAACGTCGCCCCCGTGGCGTCGGCAACGGCTATCTCGCCGGCCTCGTCGTTGAGCAGCGCGTCGATCTGCTGACCGCGATGCCAGGCCGTGGGCTCGGTTATGAACGCGACGCGTAGTGGATCGCTCATGCTCTGGTGCCTCCGTTTGAGGGGGTGTTGGCAGTCGTAGCTGGACTACGTTGACTAGAGCTGCCTGCGGGAGCGTAACGCGAATACGGCGGTGTTAGAGCATTCGAGTTGCGGACCTTCCGATCCACTGCCGGAGACACCACGATTACAGCCGGAGCTCACTCGTTTCTATACGAAGCGGCCCGTCGGCGGCAGTGCGCTACTACTCCCCTGGCAGCTATTCGGCTTCCCCGCTGCCCAGAACCCTGTAGCCGTAGTTTTCTTTGGTTCGCTCGGCCGGTGGGAGGACCTCCACCACTACCCTGGAGAGCCCCACGACTTCGCCGTCGGCGTCGAAGCTGTAGCTGTCGCCGAGGGCGCCGCTCCAAGTGATGTCGTAGAGACAGTCTCGAAATCCGTCGGCGTCCTGGTCGTCGGTGGTCTGCCTGAGGCACTCCGCCGCGATGTAGACGGTGTCGTAGGCGGACCCGAGGTGCCAGGGCAGGGTGATGTAGTCGTAGCGTTCGCTGAAGTCGGCGAGAACGTCCTGCGCCTTCGCGTTGTTGGGGTCGGGAGCGGCGGTGATGGCCTTCAGCCCGGTTGCCGCGTCGCCGGCGATTTCCAGCGCGGTGGTTCCAACCGTGATCGTCTCGCCGTAGATCGGACCCTGGTAGCCCAGCTCCCGCGCTTGCTTGACGATGGTGCCCGCAGCGAACTCGGATTGAGGCGCGATATGAAGAGCGTCCGGACTGGCGTTGAACAGCTTGGTCAACTGTGACCGGAAGTCGTTGGTGTCGGGTGCGAAGCGCTCCGCGGCGATCACGCTGCCGCCGTTCTTCTCGAACTGCGCGACGGAGGTGCGTCGGACACCCTCGGCGTAGTCGGATTCTTCGGTGATGGTGGCCGGCGCGCGGATGCCGTCCGCCCACAGCACGTCGCCGGTGCGAATGCCCACCTCGATATCGCTGATCTGAGTGCGGAAGATGTAGTCGCCGGCATCGGCGATATCGGGGTTGCTGGCCAGCCCGGAGAAGAGCACGACGCCGTCCGCCTCGGCGAGCGGCGCGACCCCAAGCATGGCGCCGCTGCACGATGTCCCAAGGATGATCTTCACGCCGTCGACGTCGGTGAGCTTGTTGTAGGCGTTGATCGCGTCCTGGGCGCTGCACTTCGAGTCTTCGACGACAAGCTCCAACATGCGCCCGTTGATGCCGCCCGCGGCATTGATCTCGTCCATGGCCATGGTCTTGGCCTGATGAGCCACCGTGCCGTAGGTCTCGCCGGCGCCCGTGAGCGATTCCATCACACCTATTCTGTAGGGAGTCCCTTCGCCGGCATCCTCGCCGCAGGCCGCGACCACCGAGACCAGCCCCGCCAGAAGTCCCAACGTGACGATTCGTTTCCAGGACGAGAGGCGCATCTAGTGCTCCCTGAACGTGCTTGGGCCAGCGGCCGATGCCGTCGGCGGCCACACGGCATGCAGTTTAGGTGGTGGTCTCTCGAGCGCTACCCGACCATCGCCGTGGTCACCCACGACCTGCTCGTCGGCGAAGCGTACGGATGCACGCCCGCCGTGGTCGGCCACACCGGACACTCCGCGCGCGCGCATCCGGCGCTGACGAAGCGTGACGCGAGATCGAGACCGGCCAGGCGAACGTTCGCAGTACGCAATAGACACGAAACATCAGGTGCTCGTGGGCGGTCGGATTGGGTGTGGTAGAAAGCGTTCCCAATTGGACTCGGCGATCCCATGTTGTTGATCTTCGGAGGCCTTCCCGCAGTTGGCAAAACCGCAATTGCCACCGGATTGGCACGGAGCACTAAGGCTGTCCATCTACGCATCGATTCCATAGAGCAGGCGCTGCGCAACTCCGATGTCGCAATTTCTGGGCCGGAGGGATATGTGGTCGCTTATGCGATTGCTGAGGACAACTTGAGACTGGGCCGCACCGTAATTGCCGATTCTGTGAACCCAGTGGAAGTAACGCGAGCCGCTTGGCGTAACGTCGCCCAGCGGGCAGACACGCCTTGCATCGAGATTGAAATCGTCTGTTCCGACCAGGCGGAGCACCGGCGCAGGGTCGAGTCACGAAAAGCTGACATCGTCGGCCACCGATCACCGACGTGGCAGCAGGTGTGTGATCGAGAGTATGAACCCTGGGATGCCGATATCGTCATCGACACAGCGGGACACGAGATCGAGGCGAGCGTGTCAGCGCTGTGGGAAAGACTGGAAGGCTCTGAGCCAGCCCTCCCGGCAAGCGGGGATGCGGGGCAGTGAGTCAGTCCGAAGGAACAGTTTAGGCGGGGTTGAGGGACTCGTGCCCTACACACCCGAACGGATTCTGCTCAATCCGAGGTTTGGATCCCGCCTGCCCACCGGCTCTGGATCCGCGTGAGTGTCACGACCGGCAAGTTTGGTCAGCGGGCTGCTCACGATAGCCGACCAGCACTTCGATGCTGGCGAGCGCGAGCGGGCAGTCAACCAAGGGGTTGCGCTCGACCACCCCGACGCGCAGCCTGTTCCAGCCCGGTGGTGGACCGGCTACAGGGCCTAAGCCGGCGGCGCTAGCTGGTGGGGCTGCGGGTGGCCGATCAGCACCGGCGCCGCCACGATACGCCCCGACCCCGGCCACGCTGGGCGCGGCCGGGGTCGGAAGTGGACAGATCGCGCTTGGCCAGCGCTACATCATGTCCATGTCGTTCATCGCGTTGATCTCGTCTTCCGAGGTCCCGATGCCGTAGAGCACGCCGGCGTCGGTGCCCGCCAGGAACTCGGCCTCGGTGCCTCGACCGATCACGTCAACCGCGATGCGGTGCGCCAGGCCCATGCCCATGTCGTCGTCCATAGACATGTCGTCGTCCATAGACATGTCGTCATCCATAGACATGTCGTCATCCATAGACATGTCATCGTCCATCGACATGTCGCCGCCCATATCCATATCCGAGTCCATAGCCATCCCGGCAGCGATACGAGCGTTGGCCACGGCGACGATGCGGTCGTAGTACATGTTGTCGGTTACGGACCCCATCATCATCATGTCGAGCGCTGCGTTGTGATCCGCGATCCACTGAGCCTCGGCATTCGCGCCATGAACCCCACGATAGGCGGCCTGCACATCAGCCGATTGGTCTTCTAGCCGCTGGCCATCTTTGGCGGCCGGATGCATATCCGCCAGTGCCGGAGCCAGTGTCGTGAGGACCAATGCACTCACCACGATCAAGAGCATCAGCGCTCGCAATGGCCTGGGCACGGAGTTCGAACGAAGCAAGGGAGCGTTCCTTTCTCCAGAATGGCCCGCCACCGTGGCGAGCCGAGAGGACCATGAGTTTTCTACAACAGAGACGATTTCCCGTCAAACTCCCAGGGTGGGCGGTGCGCAGCTCCGGTGTCCGTGCCGCGCGGGCTGTGGCGGCGCCGCCTGCGGCCTGCCGGTGTTAACGCGGGCTTGCGGTCCGTCCTCCAGTTGCTCGCGGCCAGCAGTCACGCTGCGCTCTTCAAGTGCTGGGATGGCGCGCCGCGCCGACCGTGCGATGGCTTCCCCAGATTGGCTCGAACTGATCGAACACGCCATAGAATGACGTGCGGATGTTCAGAGGTCGGTTGCGGGGGTTGCAGATGTCGTCGACGGCTGACGCCGGGCATCGACCGGGCGATGGGACCCCGGGAAAACCCTGCCCCCAACATGCTGCGCATCGACGACATGCGGCGGTCCTGGAATCCGGCCCGGCCGCATGGGCGTATGAGTGTTTGCGGGCGGTGTGCGCCTAGGAGGTACGGATGGCTGACGGGAGCGACGGGCGGCTGGCCCTGATGTTGAACTCCTGGGCGCGCGGTGGCCTGGCGGGAATCTTGTCCGGGCTGCTGGCTGTGGGCGTGAGCGAGCTTTACGCGGGGATCTTTGGTGGTTTGCCGTCGCTCCTCGTCTCCATGAGCGGCCGGATCGTCGACCTGAGTCCGCGGGCGATGGAAGAGTTTGCAATCAGCGTGTTCGGCACCAGCGACAAGCTGGCCCTCGTCATCTTTCTTGTGGTGCTCACCGGAATCTTCAGCGCCACTCTCGGCGTCGTGGCCCTGTGGTCTCGACCGTCGGCGGTGGCGGGCTTTCTGGCATTCGGAATCCTGGCAAGTCTGGCGAATGCATTCGACGCCCAATCAACGCCGGCCCATGCGGCGGCTGCGGCGGCAATTTCCGTCGGGGCGGCGGTGGCGACGCTCTTGTGGCTCATCCGCTTGACGCAGGAGCCGGCGACGGCCACTGAGGCGGCATCAGCGATCCAGATGCGGCGACAGCGACGGCTTTTTCTTGGCACAGCCACGGTGGTTGCGGCGGCCACAGTCGCGACCGGTGTCGTTGGACGCAATCTGATTGAACGCGCCAAGGTGGTCGTGGCCAAGCGTGAGGATGTGGTGCTGCCTCCCGTGAGCAACCGCGCGGAGGTGACGCTCCCGACGCCGGCGCCCGCGATCAGCGCCGCGGTGCCTCCCGCGCCTACGGCGACCCTGTCGCCCACACCCACGGTGCCTCCCACGCCGACTCCTGCGCCCACGCCGGTGGCCGTGGCCAGCGCTACGGAGGCGGCGGCACCGGCGGCCACACCTTCGCCGACGCCCGCGGCCACGCCGACCCCATCGCCCACACCCACGGTGCCTCCCACGCCCACGCCCACGCCGACCCCCATGCCCGAGCCCACGCCCACCCCCACGCCGGAGCCCACACCCACCCCGACGCCCGAGCCCACACCGACCCCCACGCCCGAGCCCACGCCCACTTCCACGCCTGAGCCCAAGCCCGCTCCCACGCCCGTGACCGTGGCCCGCGCCGCGGAGACACCAGCGCCTACGGCATCTCCGACGGTCGCGGCGACGCCGACACCCACACCCGCGCCCACGCCTGACCCCACGCCCACGCCAACGCCCGAGCCCACACCCACCCCCACGCCCGAACCCACACCGACCCCCACGCCCGAACCCACACCGACCCCCACGCCCGAGCCCACGCCCACTCCCACGCCTGAGCCCACACCTACCCCGACGCCCGAGCCCACGCCCACCCCCACGCCGGAGCCCACGCCCACCCCCACGCCTACTCCCACGCCTACTCCCGAGCCAGCCCAGCCGCTAACGACGACGACGGTTGGCGTGGACGGGATGTCGCCGCTGATCACGCCTAACAACGACTTCTACCGCATTGACACCGCGTTCTCGGTTCCACGCGTCGACGTCAATAACTGGCGGCTCCAGATCACGGGCCTGGTAGAGCGTCCCTACAGCATTTCCTTCGCCGAGTTGCTGGGGCTCTCGACCTTTGAGGAGTTCATCACGCTGTGCTGCGTCTCCAACGAAGTGGGCGGAAACCTGATCGGCAATGCCAAGTGGCAGGGAGTGCCCATATGGCACCTGATCAACCATGCCGGGGTGAAGCCTGAAGCCACTCAGATTGTCGGGCGGTCGGTTGACGGCTTTACGGTCGGGTTCCCGCGCGATGTGGCGTTCGACGGACGTCCGGCGCTGGTGGCCGTGGGCATGAATGGCGAAGCGCTGCCATTCACGCATGGCTTTCCGGCACGTCTGATTGTGTCGGGCCTCTTCGGCTACGTATCGGCCACCAAGTGGCTGCAAGAGATTGAGCTCACAACCTGGGAAGGGTTCAACGGCTACTGGATCCCGCGGGGCTGGTCCAAGCGAGGTCCCGTCAAGCTTCAGTCCCGGATCGACGTTCCCAGGCGCTCATCAACGGTAAGGCCCGGCCGGCAACCCATTGCCGGTGTGGCGTGGGCGCAGAACCGCGGCATCAGCAAGGTGGAAGTGCAGATCGACGGCGGCGACTGGAAGGAGGCAAGGCTCGCCTTGCCGATCAGCAAACACACCTGGGTGCAGTGGGTGCACGAGTGGGAAGCCACCCCGGGATCGCACGTGGCCAGGGTGCGCGCGACCGAGGCCAACGGCCAGCTGCAAGCCGAGGGTCCCAGGCCGCCGGCGCCGAACGGCGCCGAGGGCTGGCATCAAATCAGGTTCAACGTCGCCGACGCATGAACGTCGCCGTGAGAAACCGCGCTGGCGGCGGGTCTCTTCACGGCTCTAACGCGCAGGGACGCCGCCTGCCCAGCACGTGAGGCCGCCCGGCGCCCTCGCGCACGAGGGTGAGCCTTGGTCAAGGCGCGAAGCGTCGGAACGGCCGGCGGAAACCAGGGCGCGGCGGAACGCCGAACGGTCTGGCCTGAGGCCGGGCCGCAAGCCCGCAGCCGCGCAGCGTAGAGCTCGCAGTTCAGCGCGCTCGGGCCCACTCCAATTGGGCAAGCCCTGGCATTAGGACGGGCGACGTTTGTCGGCAGGCTCTATTCGATAGCTGACCAGAACCTCGACGCTGGCGAGCACGAGTTGACAGTCAACCAGGGGGTTGCGGGCGATCACGCTGACGCTTAGCCGGTTCCATCCCTGCTGCAACAGGGGCGGCGAAACGTCGAATGCCAGCCAGGTGTCGTTGTAGAGCAGGTGCCTCCGGGCCAGGGCCGGGTCGAGCTTCTGGCCGTTCAGGTCGATCTGCAGCTCATCGCGAGCCGTGAGCTGCTCGACGAGCAGGCGCAGCGTGGCCGCCTTGAGCGCCCCGTCTCTGGCGGCTGAGGCGAGGTCGTCGGCGATATCAACCGAGACTTCCGTCTCGTCTCCGGCTCCCGCGAGCATTGCCGGAAGGGGACCGCCGGCCCACTCTCGCTGATCCACCAGGTAGTGCTTGTCTCTGCGAGCGATCAGGTCCGGGTCGGCGAGTTCCTTCCAGGGTTGGCGGTCGTAGTGCAGGTCGCGGGTGAAGGGGATGAGGTGGTTGTTGAACAGGTAGATGCCATCCGCGCCGGCGCGCCAGTGGGCCGCAGCCACGGCTCGGCACATTTGGGTGGAGTAGTAGTCGCGCTCGTTCCACAGCAGCCGGGCCGACAGCGAACGGGTCTGCGCGAACAGCCCGAGGTTTTGCGCGACGACTTGCACGCCGGCGCCGCGCGCGGCCTCGACGTACTCCTCAACCGGGAGACGGTGCTTGTTGCCCAGGGTGTGGCCGACGATGAGGATGTCGAGCAGGCCCTCGGCCAGCCACGCGCGAACGTCGATTCCCGCGGACAGGGCTTGATCCAACGAGCCTGGGAGTCGGGCGGAGAAATAGACCGGCCGGCCGGACTGCCTGCGCTTCTCGTCAATTGCGGCTCTGATCTCTCGCATCAGATCAGTCAGCAGCAGCGAGCCCGCGTGCTCTTCGCCTGCGGGAAACAGCCTCGGATACCGGCAGAAATCCCAGTCGAGGCCATCCAGGTCGTAGTTGGCAATTGCCTCCCTGGCCAGGGCTAGCTTGTAGTCCCGGACCTCGGCGACGGCGAAGTTGTAGGCCGTGCGAACCCGGCTCGCGTCCCGTCTGTAGGCCCGATCTTCGGCGCGCTCGGGAGCGTCCTTTCCAAGGAGCCAGTCCGGATGCGCCCGCTTCATGGGCGACATCCGGGGGTCGTCCAGGCCGCCCTCGAGCCTGACGTCGTGAACGTCGTTGACGCGCATCGACAGGAAGACGTCGAGCCCGGCCCGATGGCCGTGCTCGATGACCACGGCGGCAGGATCGGCCCCGGCCTCGGTCATCTGCCTGGCGTTCTCGTAGATGCGCCAGTTCGAGGCTGTCGTGAATGGCATCCCGCCCTCGCCCCAGCGCGGACCCACCGCGGTGTTGTGGCTGTAGTGGTCGGACAGTCGATGCGAGGGCGTGCCCAGGTAGGGATCGGTGCCAAGCTGCCAGTACAGGGTGTCGATCTGCGTGCCTCGGAGCGGGTCGATCGCCAGCCGCGCCAGCCCTTCCGCGCCAATCGGCGCTTCCGCCGTCGGCCCGACCAGCGTGCCCCCGTCGTTGCAAAGGATCAGTCGGTGCGGTTTCACCCTCGCCATGCGTTCCTTCTCCGGCTGCGCGCGCCTACACGCTGCGCATCAACAACAAAGCCTAGCGCCTGTTGGAGAGCCTGCCGTGGATCCGGGCGGATGTTCTCACTACCCATCGAGCGCCGACCGCACCCGCGACCTCGTGAGCCGGCTGCGGTGGTATAACCGACGCCGAGCCCGCAGCTCGCTCAGCTGCCGCCCGCCGGTGAGCCGAGTTTCGCACGTCTGTGGTCATTTCATCTGGGCGCGAATATGAGGGAAACATCGTGAATCACTCCCATCGACCGAATCATCTGCCGCCGGTGCGTGGGACGCTTGGGGGCCTCAGCCATGCCTGAGATAGAGATCTCGAGCCTTGAATCCGTGAATCTGCGGACCGTTTGGGCGAACGAGGCAGAGCATTTCACGCCTTGGTTGGCGCAATCCGAGAACTTGGCGTGCTTGGGTGAGGCGCTGGGGCTCACGCTGGAACCGCACGGAACCGAGCAAGCGGTCGGCGGTTTCAGCGCCGACATTCTCTGTCGACGGCTCGACGGCGGCAGTGATGACGAGTCGTGGGTCGTGATCGAGAACCAATTCGGACGAACCGACCATGACCACCTGGGAAAGCTGCTGACTTATACGGCCGGTCTCAACGCCCGGACGGTGGTGTGGATTGCCGAGGAATTCCGCGACGAGCATCGCGCTGCCCTGGACCTGTTGAACGCCAGCACCACTGGGGAGTACGCCTACTTCGGGGTAGAGATCGAGCTGCTGAAGATCGACGGTTCGCGGCCCGCGCCCCGATTCAACATCGTCGTCCAGCCGAACGACTGGGCGAAGACGGCCAAGGCCAGGACGGGTGCCAGAGGTGGCCTAAGCGCCACCCAGAAGACGCAACTCGAGTTTTGGACGGGCTTTCGGGAATTGATGGAAGCCGAGAGCACAATCGCATGTGCGCAACCAGCCCCGTGGGCCTACATGAGCCACAGCAGCGGAATCCCGCGAGTCGAATTTCTGTCGGTCTTCTCTACTTGGAACACGCCAACAAATAGCTGGGCGATCGGAGAATTGCGCGTCGAGCTAAAGTTCATCGGTTCATCCGGGCAAGGGCTGTTCGAGCGGCTCGCTGAGTCAAGCGATGACATCGAGCGCGAATCTGGTCAGAAGTACGCTTGGCACGACCAGACGGAAGGAACCAGGCCGCGCGTCTTTGTTCAGCGAGATGCGGAGGTCGAGGATCGCGATCAGTGGCCAGAATACCGAGCCTGGCTGAAAGTCGAAGTCGAGCGCATGTTCAGATTCCTCGTTCCGAAAGTGAAAGAACTCGCCGGCTGACCGCCTGAGCCGAGGCTGAGTGGCCGCTAGGGCTCGTCAAGGGATTCGGATGCGAGGTGCCTTCAGGGAGCGTGCACCAGGAGATAGCCGTGCTTGATTGCGACCGCTTGCAATGGCTCAGCTTTGATTGCTACAACACGCCGGGCGACTGGAATAGCGCCATGGCGCTGAGCATGAGGACGAGCACTGGAATCAAGAGACTGCCGCGACGCACGTTCATGGAACACCCCTCCGCGGCGACGACATTGGGCCGGGCGAGACCTGCGGCGCCGAAATCTTGCACGCGCGCATCGTCGCCAAGGGCGCTCTCGCCGACGGGTCCGTGCTCGAGTCCGTAGGCCGACCAATTGAACCGAGCCCGCGCCGTACGCCGAACCCGCGGGGACGGCATGGCGGCGTCGAGGGTGCCGCCCCGCCACTGCCCCGCCGCACTTGGGCTCCCGCCACATATCCGTCATAATCCCCCCGTCACCATCGGATGGAATTGCGAACGAGGCAGGACTTCCATGACGACGGCTTCACCGACCGTGGCGCAGGCGCCGCGGCTGACCACGGACCAGATCGCCCAATTCAAGCGCGAAGGCTTCCTGGTGCTGCCTGGGGTGGTCGACCCCGAGCTGTGCCGGCAGGCCCGCGACCAGATGTGGGACACCCTTGCGGCCAACCGGCCTAGCATGCGCCGCGACGATCCCGCGACCTGGACCCCCATCTCCGACGAGGAGCACGAGAGCTACACGCGCGAGGCGACGGGCGGCGACCCCTATTTCGGCGGCGGGGGGAACCGGTTCTTCATCCGCAACGGCGCCGAGGACTTGCTGCTTGACATCGGCGCCCGCGTGGTGTGGGACGTCGCCGAGCAGCTGTTGGGCGAGGGCGAGGTGGTTTGGCCCGCCGGACTCGACGCTACCGGCCACACCACGGGGCCATGTTTCCTGACCGAGGACGCGGTGAAGGGCATGGAGTCCCACCTGGGTGACAAGACCCGGGAATGGACCGGTCCGCCTACCGGCAAGACAGAACCGCTTCGCCTGCCTGCTACCGGTCCCCACTGGGTGACGGGCCAGGGCACCCGCGGCATGTACTGCACGCTGCCCAACGGCGCCCCCCGCGGGCCAGACTATCCCTCCGCCCACTCCGGCGAGGGCATGGGCTCGGAAAGCCGCTGGAAGGTGCAGACGGCGGTCTACTTCGACGACCTGCCGCTGGGCGCCGGCGGGCTGCATCTATGGCCCGGCAGCCACCACAGGGTCTGGAAGGCCTACGGCGATATTCAGCGCAGTGGCTCCGGCGAACGCTATGACGGCTATCGGCACCCCGAAGTCGCCGCGATCAAGGCCGCGACCGAGCCGGTCGACACCCATGGGCCGGCAGGCTCCGTGGTGCTGTGGCACTCGATCATGCTGCACATGGCGGGCGTCAACATGTCGAGCGACATCATCCGACAGGCGACGCTCTACGCCTTCGCCAAGACGCCCGAGTCCATGCCGGACGAACGCGTCGTGAATGAAACCGTCGGCGACATCTGGGCCGACTGGTCGGATGAAGTTCGGGGCGTGGCGGTGTAGGGGGTTCGGCGCTCAGATATTGCGGCGGGTTGGCAGACCTTCACCCTCACCCCCGTATCGTGGTACGGGGCAGGCTCCAGCCCTCTCCCATCGAGGGAGAGGGGGTCGGACTGGCTCCCGGCGGCCGCTCTCAGTCATTCCGAGCGGAGGCGAGGAATCTGCGGCCGTTGGGGTGACCTCCACTGCGCGCCGCCGCCATGACGGCCCGGGCTGCCGGCGCCTCATCCCCTGCGCCTGAGCACGGGCGTCTGAGATTCCTCACTGCGTTTCGGAATGACCGGTGGTGGGGCTTGGCATGTCAGATGGGGACATCCGCGCGTGCGCCGCGCGGGCGAGTTCCCGGGCTGCACGCAGCCCGGGCCACCGCGCCTCGGTCATTCCGAGCGTCAGCGAGGAATCTGCGGCCGCTGGGGTGACCTCCGCTGTGCGCCGATCACATGACGGCCCGTGCCGCCGGCGCCTCATCCCCTGCGCCTGAGCACGGGCATCTTAGATTCCTCACTTCGTTCGAAGTATCTGTGTTTGGCCGTCAAGGGCTTTTAGACTGCGGGCGCGGGTTCCTCGATCCAGGGGGTGCCCCGGCGGGCGACCGCGTTGAGGTGCAGCAGGAGCTTGCGCATCACGGCGACGAGGGCCACTTTGCCCGGCTTGCCGCGCTCCCGCAGGCCCTGATAGAACCGCTGCAGCTCCCCCGCGTGGCGCACGGCCGCCAAGGCCGCCAGGTACAACGCGCGCCGCACCGTCCCGCGCCCACCCCGCATGGCGCGATAACCCCGCTGCCGCCCGCTGTCGCGCGCCCAGGGCGCCAGCCCCACCAGCGCCGTCAGCGCTGGGCTGGAGATGTGCCCCAGCTCGGGCAGATAGGCCGTGAGGGTGGCCGCCGTCACTTCGCCCACCCCGCGCACGCTGCGATAGAGCTGCGCCCGGCGCGCCAACTCCGGGCTGTCGGCCACCGCCTGCTGGATCTGCGCCTCCAGCCGGGCGATCTCCCGGTCCAGCCAGGCCAGGTGCCGGCGGGTCGACTGGGCCACCGCCCGCGTCAGCCCTTTGTCCCGGCGATTCTTCTCCTGCACGCGGGTCTCCACCAGTTGGCGGCGGCGACTTACCAGGTCGCGCAGGGCCGTCCGCGCCGGGTCTGGCGGCGGCGTCGCGACCGTGGGCACCGCCGCGCCATAGCGCGCCAGCACGTGCGCATCCAGCAGGTCCGTCTTCGCCTCGGTGCCGCAGACCCGCGCAAAGGCCCGCACCCGCGTGGGATGCGCCACCACCACCGGCAGCCCCACCGCCTGCAAGTCGCCGACCAGCGAGCGTTCGTACCCACCCGTGGGCTCGCACACCGCCACCGTGACGTCCTGCTGGCCCAGCCACTGGAGCAACGGGCGCCGCCCCTCCGCCGTGTTGGCAAACTGCCGCACGGGCCCTCCCGCCAGCGACACGTCCAAGCTCGCCTTGCCCACATCGATCCCGGCCACGCGTTCCATCGGTGCCTCCCTGGCGCGTATGCTGATGGGGTCCTCCACACTTGCCAATGCGGGCCTCGAAGCCCGTGTATCTGTTCGGAGCGACACCGCGGCGCGAGGGGTGTCCTACTCCGAAACGGCGCCGCCCGGTCACCCGGGCTCGCCTAATGACAGTCGACGCGCCCCTCGCGCCCACCTCACCACCCGGCCACGTGGTGAGGCTGCTGCAACATACAAATGACCGGTGGTGGGGCTTGGCATGTCAGATAGGGACACCCGCGCGTGCGCCGCGCGGGTGAGTTCCCGGGCTGCACGCAGCCCGGGCCACCGGATCTAGATTCCGGCGTTCGCCGGAATGACGACGGGTTACGCCAAGGTCTCGTCACGGGAGAGGGGATCGGGCCGGCGCGGGGCAGCCCCGCACATCAAGCGCGAGGGAACGGGACCGCCTTTTGATTCCTGCTAGCCGCCGGACCCGTTCTGCCTCTCGGCGCGCACTTTCGCCGTCAGCGCCGGGAGGTGGCCGTCGTTGGCGAGGCGCTGCTCGAGGTGCCGCATGCGCTCGGGCGAGGCGGTTTGGAGCATCACGTCGCCGTAGGCCCGTTCCATCAGGTGCCGCGACAGGTTGCCGACCGACTTGCGAACGGGCTCCAGGTCGTCCTCGGGTTGCCGCTTTTGCATGTTCATGGTGAACATGCGCCGCCGCGTTCCGCCGCCGAACGACGCGTGCTTGAGCTCGTGTTGGAATATCAGGACGTCGCCCGGCTCCGTCGCCAGCGCCACGGCCGGAACGTCCTGCCCCGGGACGCCCCACGCCTTCTCCGGCAGCCCTGTGCGCGCGTCGGCCGGCGCGCGGTAGAAGTCGACCGCATTCAACATCTGCGAAAAGCGGCCGCCCTTGAGATGGCTGCCCGGAATCACCCGCAGGCTGCCCGACGCGATGTCCAGCGGATCCAAGTAGAACGCGGTCTTGATGGAGAGCTTGGCCCCGTGGCTGCAGTCCGAGTGCCAGGGCGTATCGCCGCTGTAGACGTTGCCGTCGCTGGTCATGTAGTTGAAGTCCTCGCCGCAGATCGAAGCCCCGATGCCGTGGATCCGCGGGTCGTCGATCAGCGAGCTCAGATATGGGTGCTGATCGACGAACGGCACCACGATTGTCAGGCGCTCTTCTAGGTCGTCCGCCGCCCCGTCCAGCCCGCCGCCGTTGGCGGTCCACACGTCGCGGAAGGCGTCGTTGAGCGCGTCGACCTCGTCGCGAAAGAGTCCCCGCAACGCCAAGTAGCCAAAGGTCTCGAAGAATCGCAGTTGTTGCTCGGTGAGTTGCATGGCGCTGTCCAATCGGCTCGTGCTAAAAGCCCGTGGTCAATGAGCGTGCCACGCGATAGCACGCCACGCCAACCGCGGCTACACCTGGTTCGTCGCTGGAAGCCCCGGCTGCCCCGTTAGCCTCCCGGGTCGTGGATCGCTATCCTCGTGCGCCGTTTGAACCCCGCCCGTAGGACCGACCGTGCGCTACATCCACCGGAATGAATGGTTCGGCTATGGGGTCCTGACCGGTGCGGCCGTGGTGGCATCCCTGCCGCTGTTCCCGTACCAATGGCACGTGTTCCTGCATATCGCCGGCGCGGTGGTCTTTCTCGGCAACATCATCGTCACGGGCGTATGGATGCTGCTGGCGGAGCGGACGCGGAGCATCCCGGTCATCCACTTCTCAGCCAAGGCGGTGATCCGGGCGGACTTCCTCTTCACCCTGCCGGGCGTGCTGTTGCTCGTGATCAATGGGTTGGTGATGGTGGTTGCCCGGTGGGGCGGATGGGACGCGTTTCACCAGATTTCCTGGATCACCATCGCGCTGGCGTTGTTCATCGCATCCGGGGTCATATGGCTGGGCGTCCTGATCCCGGTTCAACATCGCATGGCGGTGTTCTCAGACCCGTCGGACCATCCGGACGCACTGCCATCGCAGTTCTTCTCGGCGATCCACCGATGGTATTTCTGGGGTGGGCTGGCCATTGCGCTGCCGCTTTGCTCGCTCTACCTGATGGTGCACAAGCCGGGCTTCGGCTAGGGCGTTGCCCGGACTCTCGGAGCATCCTCATGAACCAACGCCCGCCGGCAACTCGTCCCGACTGGGTATCGGACGAGCTGTTTCCATTCGAAAGCAAGTTCTTCACCACGTCGTCGGGCCACGCGATGCACTACATCGACGAAGGCACGGGCGAGCCTATCGTCTTCGTGCACGGCAATCCGTCGTGGTCGTTCGAGTTTCGCCATCTGGTCAAGGGCCTTCGGTCAGACTTCCGCTGCATCGCCCCGGATCACGTTGGCTTCGGTATTTCGTCCCGCAGCAGTAACCCCGAGAACCACTCGCCCCAGGCCCACGCGGACGCGTTCGCATCGCTGCTCAACCATCTCGACCTGCGGAACATCACCCTTTTCCTGACCGACTGGGGCGGTCCGATCGGCCTGCAGTTCGCCCGCACTCATCCCGGCCGAGTCAAGCGGCTCGTCATTGCCAACACCTGGTGCTGGCCGGTTTCCCGCGATCCCCATTTCGTGATGTTCAGCTTCATGATGTCGAGCTGGATTGGGCGATACCTCATCAAGCGCTTCAACTTCTTCGTGAACAGAGTCGTACCCATGGCAGTCGGCAGGAAGGATGTCCTGACGCCGCAGGTGATGGCGCACTACCGGAATGCCCAATCCACACCCGACGCCCGCTCGGCGAGTGCGGCCCTTCCGGGAGCCATCATCGGCGCGACCGATTGGCTGGGGTCTATCTGGGATGAGCGGGGGACGTTCACCGATTTGCCCGCGCTCATCTTCTGGGGGCTCAAGGACATTGCATTCCGACGGAAAGAGATGGAGCGCTGGCAGTCCGAGTTGCCGAACGCCGAGCTGCACGCATTCGAGGACTGCGGTCACTTTCTCGCCGAAGAAGCGCCCGAGCGCATCCTGCCCGCGCTGGCCTCATTCATGAAGCGGACGTAGCTCACCAGCCTTGGTCTAAGAATCCGCGAACTGCCCGCGCCGTCCAGTACGCTTAGCTCCACCACGTCGCATTACCGCTGAGCCACCACCGCCGCGGATAGGAGGGCGCGACCATGTCTGACGAGACGCCGGCCACTCCCAGCTACACGATGGGCTACAGCGAGGAGTTTCGCCAGCTTCTCGACCGTCGCAGCTCCGCCACCCACGCCGCATATTTGCTGCCCCACCTCACGCCCGGGATGCGCGTGCTCGACTTTGGATGCGGTCCCGGCACCATCTCCGTGGGCCTGGCCACGGCGGTGAACCCCGGGGAGTTCCACGGCATCGACATGGAAGCCTCGCAGATCGACCTGGCCCGCGCCGCCACGTCGGCCGGCGGCCACGCCAACGCCTCTTTCCACGTTGGCGACGTCACCGACCTGGCCTTCGACGACGACTCATTCGACGTCGCCCATTGCCACGCCGTCCTGATGCACGTCCCGGACACCGAGTCCGTCCTCGCGGAGGTGAAGCGCGTCCTCAAACCCGGCGGCCTCATCGCCAGCCGCGAGTTCATCCTCTCCTCTTCGTTCCTGGAGCCCGGTCAGGAGGAAACCCAACCCGCCTGGGACACGTTCGGAAGGCTTCTCGCCGGCAATGGCGGCCATCCCGAGATGGGCAAGCAGTTGAAGCGCGCGTTCCTGGACGCCGGATTCACGGACATCCGCGCCACTGGATCCTTCGACTACTTCGGCGGCGCCGCCGACGTGGCCTTCCTCCACGCCTTCATCCTCGACTGGTTCTATTCCCCCAACGTCGTCGCCGCGGCCACCAAGTTCGGCCTGGCCACCCAAGAGCAGTTCGACGCGTGGCGCCAGGGACTCGACGAGTGGAAGAGCGATCCCGGAGCCGTCGGCGCCCTGGGCTTCGGCGAAGCCATCGCCACGAAGCCGTAAGCCCGCAGCCGCACGCCAGCACCTCAGGGACTGGCTGGCTGCCGCCGAGCATGGCGGCGGCAGCGTCTGGATTTCGCACCGCAGCGACGAGGCCGGTGTGGCCGCCCACGACGCCGTCGGCCTCAGCCCCACGACGCCCGCGTTACCGGCGTAGTTGTGCCTCTGCCGCTCGAATTCCATTTGGAACCAAGTGTCTTGACAATTGGATAGATATCTAGTCTCGATATGTAGCGATACGAATATTCGAGTCATTGTTCAGTAATAGCGCGGATAAGTTACGCGAAATAGGTCCATCTCCCGCGTGAAGCTTCAGGCAGGATTGTCTACGCAGAAATCTGGTGTTATATTTGGCGCTCGATAAATTCGGTAGGGTTGTTGCGGTCCGTGCTTAGGGAGCAATTGGGGGTGCGTTTCCCACCGTGGCCACATCCTTGCGCACACATTCGCTTCGGCCGCATCGTTCGAGAATCTCGTCGGGAGGCATTGCCAGTGTCCCGTAGCCGACCCGGCCCGGCGGCTGCCGGACGCCTGGCGGACACTCCATGATGCGCTACAACCTGCAGACCCTCCGTGGGGACATCTTTGGGGGTGTCGCCGCGGCGGCGGTGGGGCTGCCGGTGGCGCTGGCCTTCGGCGTCGTGTCGGGTCTCGGACCGATTGCCGGCCTCTACGGGGCGATTGCGGTCGGCTTCTTTGCGGCGGTGTTCGGAGGGACGCGGTCGCAGATATCCGGACCCACCGGCCCCATGGCCGTGGCGATGGCGGTGGTCGTCGCCACCCATGCGGACAACCTCGCCCAGGCGTTCACCATCGTCATCATGGCGGGTCTCATCCAGATGCTGCTGGGCGCGGTGCGCGTGGGTCGGTTCGTGGCCTACACGCCGTATTCGGTGATCTCCGGGTTCATGTCCGGCGTCGGCGTCATCATCATCGTGGTGCAGACGCTGCCGTTTGTGGGCGCGCCCGTCGCGGCCGGCGGGCCCGTGGGCACGGTTCGCGCGTGGCTGGATGTGATCCACGACGTCAACTACAGCGCGCTCGCCATCGCCGCGGTCACGCTGGCGGTGGGCGTGGTCTGGCCGAGCCGGCTGCGGAAGTATCTACCGTCGACGCTGGCGGCGCTGCTAGCGGGAACGCTGCTGAGCGTCCTGTGGCTGAGCAACACCCCGGTCATTGGCGAGGTGCCCACGGGTCTACCCGATCTGCAGCTGCCGGACGTTTCCGTCGGTGCATTGGTGAGCGCGGTGCAGCCGGCGCTGATCATCGCGCTGCTCGGCTCCATCGACAGCCTGCTGACGTCGCTGGTCGCCGATTCGATGACTCGCACGCGCCACAACCCGAACCGTGAGCTGATCGGCCAGGGCGTCGGCAACATGGCCGCGGGATTCATTGGCGGGCTGCCCGGCGCCGGGGCCACCCTGGGCACGGTGGTGAACCTGCGCGCCGGAGGGCGCACGCCAGTCTCGGGCGCGTTGCGCGCGGCCATCCTGCTGGCGTTGGTGTTGGGCCTCGGTCGATACGTCGAGGCAATCCCTCACGCGGCCCTGGCCGGCATCCTCATCAAGGTCGGCTGGGACATCATCGATTGGCGGTTCCTCACGCGCATCCACCGCGTTCAGCCGGAACACCTGCTGGTGATGCTGATCACGCTGGGGCTTTCGGTGTTCGTCGACCTGGTGACCGCCGTCGCCATCGGCCTGATCGCCGCGGGAATGGCGAGCGCGCGGCAGTTCGAACGCCTGGAGATGGACAGCGTGGTCTCCACGCCGCTGCTGGACCACAGCCTCCTTGCCGGTTCGGAGGGCTCGGAGGCCGCGGAGTCGTTCGCCGCGCGCGTTGGCCTGGTAGCGCTCAGGGGAAGCTTCTCCGTGGTCTCCGCGACCAAGCTCATCAATACGATCAGCGTCGACATCCGGGATCACGAGGTCGTGATCCTGGATTTCTCCGACACCGTCTACATGGAGGACAGCGCCGCCCTCGTGGTGGAGCAAATGATCGACACCGCCATTGCCGAAGACACCCCGTGCATCGTGCTCGGGCTCGGTGGCCGACCCGCCACCACGCTGCAAGCGCTGAACGTGCTGCGGCGCATTCCCGCGGATCGCTTCGTCGCCACCCTGGACGACGCGCAGGAGATGGCCAGGGGACTGCTGAAGGACTAGCGCGGCGGCAGACGCTTGCCTGACTGGAGCATCACTGCCGGCAGGATCTTGCCCGGTCGTCCAGCGGCGTCAATGGCGCAATAGCCGCGCGAGGGTCGCCCAGGTCAAGGAGCCGCGCCGAGGAAAACCCGCGCCGACGAGGACAAGGCCGGCGGCGAGGCCCAGGGCCGTGACGGCTGAGATTACGATCCCTATGTCGTACCAGCGCTGGGGCGCGTAGTCGAAGGTCAGTGCAGCCCCGTCGGATACGGGCAGCAGGTAACCGTTCCAGAGGCCGTCCGCCAGCAGGGGCGCGAAGGCTTCGCCGGCCACCGAGGCAAGCCAGGCGGGATCGTAGGCCTGGCGAAGGACGATGAACGACCAACCGCTGGCGCCACGGGCCGTGGCCTCGATCCGCGTTGCCTCGCGCGCGGTTACGTCGAGGCGCGGCTGGACGAGCGGGGGTGTGGCTTGCACGGTCGTGGGACGCCACCCCGTCGGTGCCAGAGCCAGGGTACTGACCGCTTCCAGCCCCGGTCCTGCCGTCACGCTGATGCCTGATTCTGCCGAGGGGCCGACCGGCACCCAGCGCCAGCCACTCGTGGCAGACCGGGTGGTGAGGCGCATGCTGCCCTGAGACGACGCAACGTCGATCCAGGTCGAGTGGGGGCTGGTGAACACGCGCAGCCAGACCGTGCGGTCGCGGTGGCCGGAGGTGTCGATCACCAGCGCTTCACGCACCCCGTCCGGCTTGGCGAAGGCCAGACCGAGGCCGTAGTCCGATGCCCAATCCTCGAGGTCCTCCCGCGTGAGTCGCTTGAGCCATGCCTGCCGCTCATCGGCGTAGGCACCGCCGCGGGTCCATCCGCCCCGCGATCCGTGGAAGCCGAACCAGCCGGTCACGGGACTCAGCTCGATGTCGTCGTCGATGGCGAAGGCGGCGTCCGTGGTTGGCTGCGGCGGTGAGACCGACCTGGGCAGCGCGGGCCGCGCGCGGTGGTTGGCCAAAATTCGCGTCGTGCCGTCAGGGGCGGCGGCGTCCAGCCGGTCGCTCCAGACGGCGCTCGTGGATTCGAGCAGCGGCGCGGCGGCACCCAGATCAAGCGCCAGGGCATTCGGCCCACTCGCCAGCACCGCGGCTTCAGGCAGCGCCGCGGCAAGCTCGTCGCCGTCGAGATGGTCGCGCATCACCACCAATTGGCTGAACCCCGCGCGGTGGGCAGCCCCCTGGGCGGCGGACGGCTCGATGCCGTAGAGGTACTCGATCCAACGCCCGGCGACGGGCGCCGGCGGTACCGGCGACCGCGTGTCGCCGGTGAGCGATTGATTCGCCAGGCTTGCCGCCTCCATCAGGCGCAGGGTGCGCGCCGGGTCCCAGGGCGGGTGCCGCTCGTCGGAGGACACGACCAGCGTTCGGCCGTCCGGCCCCGCTGCCGCGTCGGCGGCACTCAGGACGCCGCGATAGTCCGCCGGCAACGGACGGGGGACATATCCGGGTCCATCGGCGTTCCACAGCAGCGGAATGGCCGGGATCGCGTGGACGCCCAACGCGAGGCCGACATAGCCGGCCAAGAGCGCGAGACCGAGCGCCGCCCGCCGTGTCCACCACCCTGCCGAGACACGCTCCAGGAGATCAGCGATCACAAAGCCCGCGCCGAACGCCTGCGCCACGATTAGCAGGCCGACCACGCGGTCCGGCTCGCGGAAGACCCACAAGCCGGGAACGGCGTTCACCGCCGTCTGATAGAAGTCGGCGGTGGGCGACCAGTTCGACGCTGCCGCGACCAGGGCCGCCGCGTATCCCCCGACGGCCAGGAACAGCGCCGGCGGTCCCCAGCGGCGTTGCAGGACGGCCGCAAGCGGCAGCGCCGCCACCGCCCACCCGGCAAGCTCCCAGGGCAGCCGGTCGGCGCCTGCAGGCACCAGGACCTCGTGCCAGTTGGCGTTGGCCGCTCCCTGCAGCGTGGTCGGGAGGTCCTGGTAGCGCGAGAGCACCGTGCGCGTTTGATCCATGAGGGTGTAGGCCGGATCCGGACTCCCGCCGTAGAGCTTGACGGCCACGAACGGTGCGATCTGGTAGGCCAAGAGCGGGACCACCGCCGCCGACCACACGAGGCCGTCGGTCAACGCCCGGCGACGCTTGACGGGGCACTGCACGATGGTGCCGACGGCCCAGGCGGCAATCATGAGCGCGGTGAAGACCAGGTAGTGCGGCTGCGCCGCGCCCAGCAGGGCAAAGACGAGCGCGGATGCAACCGTCCAGCGCCGCTGCGCGGTTCGCGTACCCTCGAGATAGAGGCCCAGCACGAGGGGCGCCGCCGCCCATTGGGCCAGCAGCCAGCTGTGCTCCAGCCGCGCGATGGTCCAGGGATTGACCACTAGAGCGACCCCCGCGACCATGGCGCCTATGGCTGCGCAGGTGCGAGGAACCGCGGGCCGCCACCGGGCGGCCAGGGCGAAGGCGGCGAAGGCGCTGACGTATCCGACGCCCGCGATCCACAGCACAATCAGGCGGGCATAGGTGGCGCCATCCAGTCCAAGCGCCTTGGCGACGCCGACGAGCACGAGTGTGATGGGCAACCGGCCGGTGCCGGCGATGTTGAGCGTCTCGCGCGGCGACCACAGGGGGTAGACGCTGTGCTCGACGACGCGATCAAGAACCAGCGAGGGATAGAGATCGCGCTGTTGCAGGTCGCCGGGCGTGGCGATCACGGCCCAGAACACGGCCACGACGATGCCGGCGCCGGCGGCGAACGCCAGCGGCCATGGGCTGGCGAGCCGTTCGATGAGCCGCTGGACGACCGGCGGCAGCACCGGGCTACGACCTGGGTGGTGAGTCACTGCCGATGATGTCGCGGCGATTTCGGGTAGTGCCCGGGGGACTGGCGGCTGTGAGTGTAGTCGCGGTTCTGGCGGCGGCCCTGGCGCTGCTAGGCGCCGAACGGCAGTGGCCAACCTTCCCGACCTACGCGTTCAATCTGGACTTCGGCCCCGCCTTCGCCGGAGGCAGTCTTGCGCAAACGTTCGCGGCGCCGGTCACGCCACTGCGCAGCATCGAGGTGCGTGCGGTCAGCCCGTGGCCCGACGCCGTCATCGTTCGCATGCGCGATGTCGGCGATCCGTCGTCGCCGCTGCTGGTCGAGGCGAGCGTCCAAGTTGCCGGCGACGGCCTGATTCGGCTCGGACTTCCAGGGACGGTGGACACGAGCGATCGGTTGCTCCAAATCCAGGTGATCAATCCACCCGGGTCGCCCACCCCGCTCGTCCTCCAGGCCAACCGGACCGACCCCTATTCCGAGGGCCAGGCCGCGATCGGGGGCGATGCCGGCGCGGGCACGGTTGATCTGGTGATGCAGACCTGGCGACGCGTCACGCCGACGTCCCTTGGGATCGAGGTGCTGGGCGCGCACGCGCTCGGCGCCCTGTTCGTCGTGTCGACCGCGATCATTGCCGCGGGCCTGGCGCTGGCTTGTGTACGGGATCGGTTTGTCCTCCGATCGCGATCCGTAGTGGCGGCTACTGCCTTGCTCGTCATCGCAGCCGGCCTCGCGCTGGCACGGGTCGGCTTTGAAGCGCTGACGCCGTGGCTGGCGTAACAGGCGGAGCTACCGACCCCACTCGGCGCGGCTGTGCGGCCGCGCCGCCCCCAGACGATGTCGCAGCACCACGCCGCCATAGACGATGAGGGTGATCCAGCACGCCGGCACGTGGAGCAGCCAGGCACGGTCCGGTCGGCGCATCCAGCCGACTACCGCCTGCACCAGCAGGGGGATGACGGTCAGCGTGGCGGCGGTGAAGAGCAGGGCGCCCCGCCGCGGCGGGGCGCCGGCCTCGCCCCGCATGCCGGCCGCCCTGAAAAAGAGGAAGTCTTGCGCTCGGCGCCTTTGCTTCCGGGCGAACTGACGCAGCGTTTGCGCGTAGTGGTGCGCGATTCCCAGGTGCAGCTTGGCCACATGGATGAACGGGCCGGACGTGCCGGCGTGGAGGATATCGACATCGAAGAGATATCCGTCGCGAACGGCGGCGGTGGCGATTGACCGCCGCGTAAAGAACCCATTGGCCCCCACCGTCGGCATTTTCGCCCGGCGGAACTGAACCTTGCGGTGGGCGGGGCACTCTTCAACCACCACGTGGTCCACGCCGGTCCATTTGCCGGTCACCTGGCACAAGCGGTCATAGGTCCCGAGGAAGAGGACGAGCGGATCGTTCATCCCGAGCAGGGCGAAGTAGCGGTCGAGCGCCGGCATCGTGTCGAGGGCGGCGAACTCGATCGGCTCGGCGCCCGCGATCTGCGGATCCGCCAGGGCGTCGGCGACGGCCTCGAGAAACCGCGGCGACGTCAACTCGTTATCCGAGTCCACAAAGCCGACGATCTCGTGGGTCGCGCGCGAGAGACCGGCGGCCTTGCCGGCTTCACCCGTCACGAGTGGGTTGTCGACGAGTGTGCAGCCCCAGGATTCGGCGGTCGCCCGCGTAGCGTCGGTCGAGCCCCCGTCGGCCACAATGATCTCCACCCGATCCGCCGGATAACGCTGGGAACGGATGGACCGCAGGGCGACAGCCAGGCTACGCGCGCAGTTGAGCGTGGGTATTACGACGGAGATCCCGGGGACGGCGGCCATGGCTGGCAGTATGCCGAAGCGCCGCCCGCTCAGGCTGTCCCGCTTGCTGCGAGGTTGGTCGAATTCCTGATCCCACAGCCGCGGCCGGAGCTGGCTGGGTGCTCTCCCGGGAGGCCGAGACGCGCACCGGCATTCCCACCATCCTCGACCGAGGGCAGCGGTGGTTTCCCGGGCAGCTCGCGCCGCAGAGTCCAGGACAGCGCATCTCGATTCGCTTCGATGCGTCACGCGGGCAACTGGAACGCCGCCTCGCAGATTGCACCTGGAGCGCCGTGGGCGACGCCGGCGGCGCACTGCCCGCTGGCTCCTATGTGCTTACGCTGCGCTTCTCGACGCAGGGGCGCCCGGTGTTCTTCGTGCCGATTGACGTCATGGCCTTAGGTGAGGAACAACCGCACGACCAGGTATTCCTGCTTGGAGACTCCTAAACGCTGTCACGTCCTGCGTGACCGTCGTCAGCGTCGAATCCGTATTGCCGGACGATCAGGTCAACGTTGCGCTCGGAGAAGCGGCGCTCGGCGGAGGCGCGCGTCCGCTCGCGGAGCGAAGCCAAGCCGGCGCTATCGGCCAGCATGGATTGAAGCGCTGCCATAAACGCCTCGGCGCTCGGCTCGACGAGCCGGCCAATCTCGGGAGTTACCGCTTCCCGCAGACCGCCAAGATTGCTGGCGACGATCGGCGTCCCGGCGGCGCTGCCCTCGAGGACCACGATTCCCGCCGCTTCCTCATACTGCGACGGCACCAGCAGAAGGTCAGCGGCCGCATAGATCGCCGCGATGGTGTCGAGGCGTGCGGCTGCGGATCCCGCGGGGTCCCGCATGAGCGTGAGGTTTGCGGATGCAGCTGCGGCGTCGGCGACTTCGGCCTCCATATCGCCTTCGGCGCCCAGCATCCTGAACTGCACGTCGGGCAGCCGCCGGGCAAGATCGAGAACGATGCCGATGCCTTTCTTGCGGAGCAGCCGGCCGACGAACAAGCAGGTGGGCGCCGACGCGGGCCACCCCAGCTGCGCACGAGCGCTGGCTTGGTCGCGCGGCCGAAACACGTCGAGATCGACCCAATGCTGAAAGACGACGACCCGGGCTGGGTCCAAGCCAATGGCCACAAGCTCCTGCCGCAAGGCCTCGCTCACGGCCAGCACCCTATCCGCGCGCCGCAGCAGGAAGTGCACGGCCCGCGCGAGCCACCGGCGCTGCCGCAACCCGTAAATCGCATGCATGCTGACGACAATCGGCCGTCGTGCGCCGGTCCAGCGCATTCCCACAGCCGCCACGGCGGCGGCCAACCCATGCGCGTGAATGACATCAAAGCCAGCCTTCCGCGTGAAGCGGTGGCGAATGGCGCCTGCCAGGAGTCCAGGGACGAGGTAAGCAAACACCAGCGGGGCGAATCTCTCGATGCGCGGATGCCAGCCCCGTCCAAACCAGGGAATGCGGATCACTTCGCCATTCGCGAGTTGTTCGCGCGGTGGGGCCTTGACCGGGGCGACGAGTGGTTGGTGCGTGAGCAGCGTTACCCAGATGTTCCGCCGGGCCAGGGCGGCAATGAGCGCATCGATGTGCGTCTCGACCCCTCCGCGATTGGGCGAGGCGAACGGTGTCAATATCAGCACGCGCCGACCGCCGGGCGGGCGGGCGGCATGCGCCGCGGCATTCGTCGTCATAGGAGCGCGGCCGGCCCATGGAGCAAGCTGATGACTATGGCTGCCGTCATCGCACCGCTCAGCGCCACAGCCGCCGGCCGCCCAAACCGCTGGCGGTGCAGCGAGGACCACGCGGCGCTTCCCACCACGGCGCCTCCAAGTAGCGCAACGGCGACCCCGATAGCCAGGTAGAGCGGCGACCGGCTTGCCTGAATGCGAAGTCGGGTAAGCGCGCCGGCGTGGCCGTTGGCCGAGAAGGCCAGATCGACGTCCACCGGAGACCGGCCCAGGTGGTCGACAAGCTGCCCGCCGGCGTAGGCGTCGTTCCCCGTCGCCCCAACGTATAGCTCCGCCAAACTGTGCTCGGGCGCCACGACACGAAGCGCAAGCGGCCCGGCGGGCAGGTCAATCGGGGCAAACGCGATCGGCACCTCCCGAAGCTCGGCGCCCGGCGGCGCTTCGAAGCGGGCGGATCGGAGCAGTGCTCCGTCCTCCGGGCGCAGCAAGTGGACGTCCGCGTGGGCCGCAGGCCCGCCTTCACTCCGCGCCCAGATGGTTACGGTGTCCATCGGCCCGCCTGGGAAGGCGATGGACTGCGTGACCGATCCCACGAGCGGTCCGATGCCAAAGCTCGCCGACATCGGGTTCTGCGCCGTGACCAGCGGTTTCCACCCCAGCCCGACTGCCGCCCCCAGCACCAGCGCCAGAACCACGGCGAGAAGCCAAGCCGCAATCCTCACAGGCGTCCACGATCCGATCGCGGCCGATACGGCCATAGTGTCCATGCGCCCCACGCGAAGAGCCCCGCCCACGCTATCGCGTGACCGGCGACGAGCGCGCGGTGCAGGCCGTATTCGAGCACCAAGGGTCCAGAGGCGCCGGGCTCCGCGCGGACGCGCAGCAGCCCCTGTTCGGACGGCTCAACGGTTGCCGCATGGTGCGGCAGGTAGACGGTCCAGAGCGGGTCCCAGTGTTCCTGCGTGGCGATTTCGCGCGCACGCTCCCCGGATGGCGGCAGGTCGACGACCAGCCGATGCATGCCTTCGCGCCTCCACGGTAGCTCAACAGGTCCGGCAGGCCCCTCCTCGTAGACCCACGGGTATGCGGGGGCAACCGTCAGGAATACCTCGTAGTAGTCCGCCGTCAACTCCAGGGCCAGACCGTCGGTCTGGCGCAACTGCTGGGCAAGGTCTCGGCCACGGGTGGTGCCCGTGGGAACCAGCACTCGAGCCACGCCGTGGGCGCGCAGGGTGGCGGCCATGTTGGGAACATCGGCCTCCAGCAACGCCATGAGGCGGTCGCCGACCAGCGAGTTGTCCGCCGCATAGGGTGTGGTGACGGCCAGCGCCTCGATGGCGTGCAGCACGCGACTGGACGACGACCATTCGGGAAAGCGCAAGGGCCAGACGGCCAGCAGCGTGCGCGATGCCTCGTCCGCGTTTCGTCGGTCGATCTCCGCCGGCACCGTGCGAAAGGAAGCCGGAAACCGCTCTGGCACGAGGCTCAGGGTCCGATCGTCCCAGAGCATGCGATGAATCCCCGGCACCATGAAGGCCGCCAGCAGGAGCCCAAGCACGGCTGTCTGGATGGTTCCAACGGCGGGCAGGCGGCGCGGCGCATAGCGGGCGAACGTCGCGGGCGCCAGCGCAAGTCCCGGCAGGTAGGCAAGCGCGAGCGCGCCCGAAACCTTGTCCGGCTCCCGGAGCGCCCAGCCCAAGGGCACGGCTTCGACAACGGCCAAGTACGTCGGGCGTATCGCGTCGGCATAGCTGGCGATCTGGATGAAGGCCGTCACGCCGCCGACGATGGCGGCATATCCGAGAACTCGGCGCTGACCAGGCTGCCGCCAAAACGCCAGCACCAGCAGGGCGGTCGGCAGCAAGGCGGCCAGCCGCCACCCCGGCAACGCGGTCGGCTCGGGCCTGAGGCCCAGGCCGAAGAAGGTGTGCCCCGTCAGCGTGAGCGTATTGAGGACCGATTGGCGACTCTCAAGCACCGGCTGTACATCGGTGCCCACGGCGTACCTAGGCCCCGTGGGCGAGCCGGCGGCCGCCGTGACCAGGAACGGCACGAGGATGAAGGCGGCAAACACCGCGACGCCGCCCAGGAATGCCGCGGCGGGCACTAGGATTGCGCGGCGGCGGTCTTGGGCCGTCACCGCGGCGTAGGCGAACCACCCAAGGCCCACCAGGAGGCCAACCGCCATGTAGTGCGGCGAGGTCGACACCGCAAACGCCAGCGTGGCCGCCGCCGCCAGCGCGCGCTGCACCCGGCCTCGGGCATCGGGCGCGCGTGTCGCTGCCACCACAAGCCCCAAGAACAGCGGGAGCATCACGGCGCTGATGTGAATGCCCAGTTGCTCCCAGCGCGCCAGCGTCCAGGGATTGAGGGCCCAAAACAGTCCCGCGAGCACCAGGCCCACCCGGACCGCGACGGGATGGCTGTTCCGCAGCTCCGGTCCGACCAACATACGCGTGCCGACGTATCCGGCCAGGAATCCCAAGAGATGCCAGCTCAGCCAGTGAAACTTGCCCGCCACTTCCGTGGACAGGCCAACCGCCTGGACGACCCAGCCCCAGGGCACGTACGTATAGGTGCGCATCACGTTGACAAGCACGGTCCCGTAGGACGTGTCCCACGCACTGGTGAACCGTCGGGTCCAGAACTCGCTGGCGAATGGATATCCGAGGTCGCCTTGGATGATCTCGCCTGGGGTGGACACGACGCGCCAGGCCGCCGCGAGGGTGAGCAGGAGACCAAGCGCCACCCATACGGCGTCGCGAGCGAGAAGCCGCTGCGCGCGCGCGGTCACTGCCATGAACCCGGTTGCCCGACGCCGGCGCTTCCCGGCGTCGGGCCGCCCCAGCAGCGCGGCCGGTGAGCCGCCCACGGCTGAAGACCATGGGTGTTGAGTACTATTCCGACCATCAATCCACTAAGGGTCCGGCGCGCTCGCCGGCACGAATGCATCGTCAGGCACCTTACATCGCGATGGGGCGGCGGCAGTGATTCGTCGCCGCCAAGTTCGTAACCCTAGGCCCGAAGCGCGTCGCACCCTCCAATGAGTCGAACCACTGAGCCGGCGCCTCCTTGGTCATCGTGGGAGCGGCTCGCTGACGTACTGGCCAATGTCGGGGATCTGTCGTATCGGCGGCGGATCCAATCCATCGCGGAGTACCTGGCCCCCCTGCCGGAGCACCGCATCCTCGATCTGGGGGCCGGTGAGGGCTTCGTGAGTCTGGCGTTGCGCGAGGCCTTTGGGTGCCGCGTGGTGGCGCTCGACGCCGCTCCCCCGATCCTGTTGCAAGGCGTCGGCCGCGAGACGCACGGGTCCGCGCCGGTTTGGCTGCTTGGCGATGGCGCCCGACTGCCGTTCGGCGATCGGAGCTTCGACGCGCTGGTGTGCTCGGAAGTCTTGGAGCACGTGCACGACGACGCTAGCGTCGTGCACGAGATTGCCCGCGTGCTCAAGCCCGGCGGGGTCGCGGCGCTCACGGTGCCCTGCGCGAACTACCCGGGGCTGTGGGATCCGTTGAACTGGGTACGCGAGCGGCTTGGGCTGGGGCACTTCAGCCCGGATTCGGGCTTCTGGGGCGGGCTGTGGGCAATGCATCTGCGGCTATACCGCCCGCTTGAGTTTGAGCAGCTCGTGGCAAGCGAACGGCGGCTGGACGTGACGCACTTCGAGGGCCTAACCCGGTGGTGTCTGCCGTTCAACCACATGCTGCTGTGGACCGGCAAGCAACTCTATGGGCGTCTGCCGGAATCATCGGCCGCCTATCGTTCGATGGAGAAGTTCGAGTACGCGCGCACGCCCCATCGGCGGCTCCGACTGAACCCCATCACCTGGGGGCTGCGCGTCATGCAAGGTATCGATCGCCGAAATACCCGCGCGCGGGACCCGTATGGGCCGTCTGTGAACTTGGCCATTCGGGCCGTCCGCAAGGCGCCCTGACGAATCGGGCGGCGCACCTCGTTCGGTGCGGCGCGCTCCAGGACGACCTGACCGACTCGTCAGCCGTGCGTCGACGGGCTGCGTGCGCCGGACTCCAGGATGGCCTCAAGCTCGCGCTTCGCAATGTCGCCCCAATCGAGCGAGCTCACGCGGGCCAACCCTCGCTGGGCGAGGTCACGACGGCTTTGCTCGTCCGCCAGTAGGGCCAGGATTGCGCTCGCAAAGGCGGGGATGTTTCCCTTCGGAACCGCATGATACGCATCGCCCCAGACCTCCTTGAGCTCGGGAAGGTCATAGGCGACCACCGGGACGCCCAGCGCCATGGCTTCGCCCGTCACAATCGACCAGTTCTCTTCGTGCGAGGGGAGCGTGAACAATCGGGAGGCGCGGACGCGCCGAAACTTCTCGTCGGCATTGAGAATCACGCCCAGGAAGGTGATGTTGCCCTCAAGGCCACGGGCTCGCACGCGCTCCCCGGCGGCCCTCGCGTCAACGCCGTCACCGATGATGGCCAGCTTCGCGTCGGGCCGCTGCTGGACGACCAACTCCCACGCATCGATAAGATCGAAAATACCGGCCGAGGCCTGCAACCGCTTCATGAGTACCGCATCGTGCTCCGACGGGTGCGCCGCGTCGACGATCGCCCGCGCAGCCGCGAGATCGACGCCGCAAGCAACCGTGACCACGCGGCCCATGGGGAACCAGGCGCTCTTGAGTTGGCGCGCGGTGCTTGGCGAAACAGCCAGCACGCGATTCGCCAGCAACGCGGCCAGAATGAGTGAGAGATACTCGGAAAACAGATACATGAGCGCGTACAGCCGGTGCGGGCCTTGGCGGCGCCAAAACTTCCATGGCGGCAGCCAGTGCACGACCACTGCCCACCGCACACGCTTCCGGTGCCAGAGCTTGAGCAGGAAGCCGGGCAGGGTGTCGAACAGTTGGTCGTTCGCGCTCACCATCACATCCGGTTTGAGGCGCAACAGCGACCACGGGAGCAGCACACAGACGGTGATCGCCCGCAGCACGAACCACCAGCGACCATCTCGGCCCCACCACGCCACGACGTGCGGCGTTACCGGAAGGTTGTGGCGCTGGAAAAGGTCAACGCCGCCGGGCCCGGTCATCAGGTGCAGCTCGTGGCCCGCCCGAATCCAGTGCTTGGCGATCTCGACGAGTCGGCTGTCACCGCCGGCCAGACCTTCGGCTTTAGTCCCGGCGATGCCGTTCGCGATCAAGAGAATGCGCATGGCGCTGGCCCGTGGCCACCCTTTGAGGCTGTCGCAACTACCATACATGAGCACCGCCCGTCGGAGCCCTCCGGCGCGTCGCTGTGCGAAGGGGCTTAGGTGGGGTTCCGAAAGAGGGCTTGCGTGAGGTTTCGCCGCTGGTGTATTGGAGTGCCCGGTTTCCAATGCCGGATGAAAAGGGAGTTCGCGTGAAGGCCGCCAGCGAGCCGATCGTCACGCTTGGCATTCACGACGGGAAGCTGGCCGCGTCCGCACTCGTGGTGGACGGCGAGCTCCGCGCCGCATGCGCCGAGGAGCGGCTGACCGGACAGAAGAATCAGGTGGGCATCCCCCGGCGCGCAATTGCAGCGGTACTGGCGACGGCGGGCCTCACGATCGATGACGTCGATATTATTGCGGTCAGCACCCACGACGGGATCATGCCGACCGTCGACGACGTGCCAACGTCGCCGACGGCGTGGCGGTTCTATGACGCCTACGGCACCGGCGTGAGCCTGCTCGCGTCGGTCGAGCGGCGCTGGCCGGCGACTCGGGCGCTCACGCTGCCGTCCGATGTGGCCCGCCGGCTTGGACGCCCGCTCCTCCAGCGGGCGCGCGCGGCCGCCGTCGTCGCGGCAACCGGGGCCGATGTCCAGCGGATGGTGTTCTACGACCACCACACGGCACATGCCATGGCCCTGGCTCCGCTGGTCGATTCTGGGCCGACGCTGGTCTTCACCCTGGATGGCGAGGGCGATGGCTTGAGTGGATCGGTCGCTTGGTACCACGCCGGGCAGCCGCCTGTGCGGATCGGTGCCGTGTCGCGCAATGCCTCGCTCGGTCACATATACGCCGGGGTGACCGGCCACCTCCGCATGACGTCACACCAGGACGAATTCAAGGTCATGGGCATGGCGCCCTACGCCCCCGCCAGCGCCAGCGACGCACTCTACGAGCGCCTGCGGTCCCTGCTCTGGGTGGAGCAGAACGCGTCCGATCCACCCACCATCAGGGCATCGCGGGGCACCCGACTGGCGCATAGCTTTATCGGCGACTATGTAGGAGATTTCAGGTTCGACGCACAGTGCGGGGCCGTGCAGCGGCTCTGCGAAGAAACCATCCTTGAGTGGATGTCCGGCTGGGTTCGGCATCTCGGCCTCGACCGTGACGGCGTGGATATCGGGCTTGGTGGCGGGGTCTTCATGAACGTCAAGGCGAACATGCGGGTCGCTCAACAAGCCTGGGCCAACTCGGTCACTCCCGTTCCCAGCTGCGGCGACGAGTCATGTGCCGTTGGCGCTGCATTTCTCGGGTACATGGACGCCTGTGCGGCCGCCGGGCGCCAACCGCAGTTGCAGCGGGCCAACCACCTCTATCTCGGACCCGGCTGGAGCGACGCCGACATCAAGCAGACCGTCGATCGAGCTGTCAGCGAGCACGGACTGCATGTCGAATGTCCCGGGGATATCGCCGACCGTACTGCCGCCCTACTTGCCGACGGCCACGTCGTCGCACGCTTTCGCGGGCGCATGGAGTGGGGCGCCCGCGCCCTCGGCAACCGCTCCATCCTGGCCGATCCGTCCCGTCACGACAGCGTCCGCGAGATCAACATGCGCATCAAGAGCCGCGACTTCTGGATGCCCTTCGCCGCGACCATCCTTGCCGAGTCGGCGTCAACCTACCTGCAGACGCCCCCAGCCCCAAATTCGCCCCACATGATGCTCGCCTTTGCCACCGTACCGGAGCGCTGGCACGAGATCGCGGCCGGGACTCATCCCTACGACCGCACCTGCCGCGCGCAGATTCTCGAGCGCCAAGTGAATCCGGACTACTACCGGGTGATTGAGCGATTTCGGGATCGAACGGGGATCGGCGCCGTGCTCAACACCAGCCTGAACTTGCACGGCGACCCGATGGTGAACTCACCGGACGACGCGCTGCGCACACTGCTCGACAGCGATCTCGCCTTCTTGACCCTCGAGGACTACCTGATCAGCAAGCCGATGGTCGCCTAGGCTCCCCACCATGCCGCCGGCAAGCAGCAAGCCAATCGTCACGCTCGGAATCAATGACGCAGCAGTTGCGGCAGCTGCACTGGTCGTGGACGGCGAGCTCCGCGCCGCCTGCGCCGAGGAGCGGCTGACGCGTCAGAAGAATCAACTGGGCATCCCCCGCCACGCAGTCGAGACGGTGCTGACGACAGAGGGCCTCACGATAGACGACGTGGACCAGATCGCGGTCAGTTCAGTTGGGGGACTCGTGCCGACCGTGCACGGCACACCGACGTCGCAGTCGACACAGCGATTCTTCAACGTCTACGACGCCGCCGTGACCATGCTGGGGTCGATCGAGCGGCGCTGGCCCGCAAGCAAGGCCCTCACACTCCCGACCGACCTTGCTGCCCGCTGGTTCGGCCGGCGGATGGTCCAACGCGCGCGTGCCGCCGCCCTGGTCGAGGCGATGGGCGCCGAGCCGCGGCGAATGAAGTTCTACGACCATCACACGGCGCACGTTATGGCCCTTGCGCCACTGGTCGGTTCACGGCCGACGTTGGTTTTCACCCTGGATGGAGAGGGTGACGGCTTGAGTGGAACCGTCTCGTGGTACCGCCATGCTCAAGCGCCTGAGCGGCTTGGCGCTGTGTCGCGCGATGCCTCGCTCGGTCACGTTTACGCCGCCGTAACCAGCCACCTGCGCATGCGGCCGCACCAGGACGAATTCAAGGTCATGGGCATGGCGCCCTACGCCCCCGCCAGCGCGCGCGACGCGCTCTACGAGCGCCTGCGTTCCCTGCTCTGGGTAGAGCGGGACTCGTCCGGCCGGCCCGCCATCGTGGCTTCGCGCGGCACACGTGTTGCGCCGTGGTTCATTGGTGACTTCGTGCGGGAATTCAGATTCGACGCGCAGTGCGGGGCCGTACAAAGGCTCTGCGAAGAAACCATTCTGGAGTGGATGTCCGCCTGGATGCGGCATCTTGGCCTCGACCGCGGGGGCGTGGACATCGGGCTTGGCGGCGGGGTCTTCATGAACGTCAAGGCCAACATGCGGATCGCCCAAGAGGCCTGGGTCAACTCGATCACGCCGATTCCCGGCTGCGGCGACGAGTCAACCGCCGTCGGCGCCGCTTTCCTTGGGTATCTGGATGCCTGTGCGGTCGCTGGGCGTCAGCCCGAGTTTCGCCGCACTGGTCACCAATATCTCGGTCCAGGCTGGGGCGACGCCGACATCAAGCAGACCGTCGATCGAGCTGTCAGCGAGCACGGACTGCATGTCGAATGTCCCGGGGATATCGCCGACCGTACTGCCGCCCTACTTGCCGACGGCCACGTCGTCGCACGCTTTCGCGGGCGCATGGAGTGGGGCGCCCGCGCCCTCGGCAACCGCTCCATCCTGGCCGATCCGTCCCGTCACGACAGCGTCCGCGAGATCAACATGCGCATCAAGAGCCGCGACTTCTGGATGCCCTTCGCCGCGACCATCCTTGCCGAGTCGGCGTCAACCTACCTGCAGACGCCCCCAGCCCCAAATTCGCCCCACATGATGCTCGCCTTTGCCACCGTACCGGAGCGCTGGCACGAGATCGCGGCTGGCACTCACCCCTACGATCGCACCTGCCGGGCGCAAATTCTCGAGCGGCAGGCAAACCCGGACTACTACCGCGTGATCGAGCGATTTCGGGATCGAACGGGGATCGGCGCCGTGCTCAATACCAGCCTGAATTTGCACGGCGACCCGATCGTGAATTCACCGGACGACGCGCTGCGCACGCTCCTCGACAGCGACCTCGCCTTCCTGACCATCGAGGACTACCTCATCAGCAAGCCGTCCGCCGCGTAGCCGGGGAACAGTCGCCACTAGCGCGGCGCCGACCAGCGCCCAGGCGCCGGTCACAACGGCTAGGACGGTCGCCACGTCATACGCCTCCTGCGTCACCGCCGCAGCGGCCGCGCCGCCAAGGGGGATGGGGGCGAGATACCAGTGGCGAACGGCCGTGACCGCGGCCTGCCAGAGGGCACGCACGACGCTCCCCGCACTGGCGACCGCAACTCTGGGCACAGTGATCAGGATCACGGCGCCGCCAGCCAGCACCAGAAATGGGAACGCCAGCAGTGCGGCAATGCCCGTCGGCGTCAGACCATTCAGTATCCCGATGTGGGCTCCCGTGGCGAGCGGCACGCTGAGGTGCGCCGCAGCAATGAATAGCCAGATCACCAGCGCCACGAAACCGACCAGCGCGGTGACACCGGCTACGAAGCGCCCGTACACGCGGACGAGCAGCACGGTCGCCATCGCGCCGCCCAGCACGCCGAGCACCGCCACGCCAGCCGCCAGCGCCACCGTCCGTCCCTCAATCGCGTCCACCACGGCTTCCAGATGTCGCACCGGCGCCACTCGCTGAAACATCCGGTGGCCCAACGCCAAGAAGCCCCGCAGCGGCTGCCCCATGATCGTCAGTTGCGTCCGCGCTGTCGGCTCCCCGATGTCCGCCCCCCGCAGCACCACGCCACCCCCCGGCGCCTCCAACACCTGCACCGCCAGGCGGTAGCCCGCCCTCTCCGTCGGCACCGCGAAGGTCGCCACGTACTCGCGCATCCCCGGCCCCGTCAACCGCAGCCGGTCCGCCCACAGCAGCCGCTCGTCCCGCTCCAGCCGCACCTCCACCACTGCCGGCCCCACCACATTCGCCGTCGGCTGCGCCTCAAATCCCACAAACAGCTCCGGTCCAGCCTCCGGTCGAAGCTCCTGGCTCAGGCTCCACCCCGGCAGCAACGGCCCGATGCCAAACGGCTCCCCCTGTACTCCGCCAACCTTCAATGGCCCCGCCGGCCAGCTCAACGCGGTCACCACGCTGAGAACGGCCAACACCACCCACACTAGCGGGGCGATCGGGCGACGGCGCGCCACCGTCACCGCCGCCACCATCGGCGCGGCACCGGCGCCCACCCAACCGCGAACATGCCTGCCAGAATGACCAGATTCGCCATCAAAATCCAGAAATAGCCGTGGTTCGGTGTGAACGTCACCGTCACCTCATCTCCCGCTGCTAGGTCCACAAACCATCCGTTGAAATGCCCGTCCAGGACGACGTGGCGCTCCGCGCTCACTTCCTCCCCATTGACGTGCAGCACCCAGCGCGGGTCAAATCGCTCGTCGAGCCGCACCAGCCGTTCCCCCGCCTCCCCCGCGTACTCGGCCGACGCCCAGCCGCGTTCGTCACCCGTCAGACTAAGCGCGCCAACGCCGGCCGTGGTTCGCTGTCCGTCGTGTGCCAGCACCACCGACAGACCATGCGGCAACGGCGACACCGCCACGTCCAGCAACTCAAACTCGAGACCCGGCAGTCCCTTTCGGATGTGCGCGACATCGAGGGTGGCGATGCTCGACCCTGGATCAAGGGGCACCTCCACCCGCACGGGCTGGTCGCGCTGATAGGCCACCTCACTTTGGATCGAGTACGTGACATTTGGATACGCCTGAGCGCCGATCAGGTGGACACCGTCGACACCGGTGCTAACCCGACCAACAAAGGAGACGACTCGCCCGTCGGACGGCACTGCGGCTTCCACACGCACTGCACCGTCGCATACTGCAGTGTCGCAGGGCTGAAATCCGTCCGCCGACAGCGGTTGGTGGGTCACGCCAACGGCGATTGGCTCCGGACTCGAGCCGGCCCGGAGCACGAACTGGTGCGCCCCCGCCTCGAGTTCCACCGCCCCGTCCAGGATGTCGTAGCCCGCCTCGGTCCTCGCGTGCTCCAGCGGCACCAGCGAACCGTCGATCGTCACCGTCGGCTGCACGTGCGGCGGGACCGCCAGCCGCACCGTGTACTTCCCGGCTCGCGCCAGCCAGAACGTGCGCTCGCCATCCGTCGTGCCCAGGTCCGCCAGCACCGTGAACACTGGCAGTTGCGCCAGCGCCTGCGCCGCCGCCCGCTCAGCGGCGGCGATCTCCGCCGCCGTGAGCAGCCCCAGCTGCGAGACGGCGTTGAGCCCGAGTCCGTCGGCCCGCACCTCCACCGCGTGCTTGCCCGCGCCGCTCGTCGGCGCCGCCACCCGCGTCCAGCGATAGCCATAGCCAGCGGCTTCGCGAGTGTTGATGCGGGCAACGGGTCGTCCGTTCAACACGACCTCCAACGCGCTGCCCTCCGGGCTCACGAAGTGGCGAATCCAAAGCTCGTCGGTTGCGCTCGTGGTGTCGACGGTGATCGTGAACGCCACGCCGTCGGCTCGGGTCAGCAGCCCGCGCGTCATGTCCGCGATCTCGGGATCGGCGTACCACCAGGCGTTCTTGTACGGGGCCACCCAGTCCAGCGTGGCGTCCGGGAGCTCCGGCCAGACCTGATCCGCCGGACTCACCAGCGCCCTCTGGGGCAGATAGTTGGCCGTCAGATCCATCGGATCCGCGCCCAGCCAGATCTCCGAAGCGGCGCGGACGGCGCCGCCCGGGGCGCCGTCGATGCCAGCCACGCCTAATTCGCCGCTCGCGGTGGTCACTCCGCCCGCGTCATCGAACATGTGCCAGGCGGTGACGAGCGGGCGCAATGACGGCGACCCAACGATAATCCGCGCGGGAAGGCTCAGCCGCTGCGCCGGCGCCGTCACGACCTCGTAGAGATCGACTTCACCCGCCGATAACCCGTCGAGTCGGCGCAGGCCGGGCTGTTGTGCCAGCGCCAGCCGCGGGCGCGGCTGGCGCTCTTGCGACGCCAGCCACGGCTCGCCCGTCGCCTGAATGAAGCCGGCGTGTGCGCTCACCCAGTGGGGGTCGAGCATGACGTTGCGAATGCGCCCAAACGCCAGCAGCCGGTCGACGGGGTAGCGGCTGGGGCCGTAAAGCCCCAGATTGAGCGTGGCGGTATACGGACCGTTGAGCGTGGAGGATGCCGAGCCCCAGATCGACCGTTTGGGCGGCTGCACAACGGGTGGGGGATTCCCCTGGCTTGAGTATTGTCCTGTGCGGCTCTCGTAGCTGCTCGGCCAGAACATCGGCATGTGGAGCATGCGGTCGTTGTGGGGCAGGGCGCGCAGGTTGTCGATCACCGCAACCGTATCGGCATCAAAGCGGTAGGGCCGCAGGTGACCCGCAAGGTCCCCGCTCCAGAACGGGAGCGTGCTCCCAAGAACCACCGCGCCCGCAAAGACGTTGCCCGCGGTCCGCCGCACGTCCGGCGGCCGCGCCACGAGGTGGGCGACAGTCTGCCCCACCAGCAAGGCCAGCAGCAGCCCGGCTCCAGCGGTGAGGTAGCGGATGTTTCGGAAGATTGCGCCGATCAGCGTGGCGTCGATCCCCTCCTGGATGAAGGAGAACGGCTCGTTGAAGCCCTTGCCGATCAGCACCAGCGCGAGGAACCCGAGCAGGCCCAGCACCGCCAGCTGTCGGGCCCGTCCGCGCAGCAGGACCGGGGCCGCGAGTGCGAGGCCTGTCAGAAAGCCACGGGCGACGAGCCGGATGCCGCTGACCGGAGCCAATGGCCCGACTGGATCGTGCGAGTAGTTGTAGGGCGCGCCGGTCAGGGTCAGCGCTTCGGCCAGCGTCGGCGCCGCGCCCTTGATCCATTGCGCGGCGGCTTCAATGCTCCAGGCGGACATGATCTGGTTGGCCGAGGGCACCACGATAAGCTGCCAGGAAATGAAGGCGATGGCCTGATGCAGCAGGACGACGCTGAGGCCCATCGCGGCCACGAGCCCCAGGCGCCGCAGGCGCTGCTCTCGCGAGCCTGACGCGGTGAACGTCCGGAAGAGCGCGTAAGCGGCAACCAGGCCAGTGACAACGAAAGTCATATGGATCGAACTGGCGGCCAGCCCGATCCAGAGGCTTCTGCGGACGAAGCCGCGCACGCCCGGCGCCCGATCGAAGGTTTCGTGCGTAACTTGCAGCGCCTTGGGAAGAAACGCCACGCCCAGAAGCAGGCCGAAGTACCCGGCGACAGAGGCGTCCAGGAAGAACGGCGTCGTCATGTAGACGACCGCGGCCGTAAAGGACCCCGGCCTGCCCAAGCCCAGGCGCTTGGCGGCCTGATACATGAAGACGCCGGCCAGCGCGAGAAAGATGATCGAGATCCGCGACGTCAGCCAGCCATCGATGCCGGGAACGAGCGTGACGGCTCCCAAAAGGAGCATGAGGTACTGACTCATCGCCCGCTCTTCCTCGGACGACCCAAAGAAGTTGGTCTGCCAGGCCGACAGCCGGTCGAGGGCGAACTCGGTGTTTTGCCAGGCGGTCGGCGGGATGGTCCAGTCGTCGCGCAGCCCCAGGTAGCCGGAGTCGAAGATCAAGCCGCGGTGCCAGATCACAACCAACAGCAGGATGGCCACGTAGGCGGCTGCGTCCGGATGGCGCGCGATCAGCCCCCGGACCCACGCGACGGCGCGCCGCAGTCCCCCGAGTGACGGCGCGGGAACGCCCCGCGCCGCGGCGGAATCGAGGCTAACGCTCACGCGGGATAGGCAAGGAATGCCGGCGGCGCAGCCACAGCGTGACGGCGCACGCGGCGTTGAGCGACACCTTTACGACCCATAGGCGCAGCGTACCGGCCTCGATGTGGACGTACGTCGAGAGCGTCAGGAGGGATCCGGTGGGGGTATAGGCCCAGACCAGGAACGGGTCCGGCACGTCGTCGATCACGGCCTCGTTGGCCTCGGCCCACTTACTCGGGCTTCGCCACGATGTGGAATTCCGGGCCGTAGGGAGCAGGGAACGCGACGCAGCCGTATCCAAGAGCTCCCAGCCGTGCCATGGTGACCCCGGCCAACCCGCTGTAGTGAGCTTCGACCACCAAGGTCGGACGGTGCTCGCGCAGCGTAGCTGCCGCTCCCCGCAAGACCTCAAGCTCGAGCCCCTCCACATCAATCTTGATCAGCGTCGGCGGACCGAATTCGTGGGTAAGGTTGTCGATCGTTGTCTGAGTCACAGCAGCGCCATCGATCCACGACCAGGATTCCGAGAGGTCGGCAACGGCAGCCTTCCGGACGACCGTGATGTGGCCGAACCCGTTGAGAGCAGCCTGTCCCTCAATATCGGCGGCGGTGGCTGGGTCCGGCTCAATCGCGACAACCGATCCCGTCGTCTCGACGGCACGAGCGCCAATCAGACTGTGGAAGCCACTATGGGAACCAACGTCAAAGAACGTATCACCAGGGGAGAGACCTTCGACAATCGTCTGCTGGACCAGTGGTTCGAACGTCCCGAGCCAATATTCAGCCACGACATTGCGTTTGGAGCGCCGCCACCGTAGGCCGCGTGCCTCGCCCAGGCGGATTGACGTGACGCTGCCATCACGATGGAGCGTGAGGATGCGCAGCACTACCCACCGCAAAAACCGGTGGCGCACGATCCAGGTCCGGTGTGGCGCGGCCCACCGGAGAACGCGGGTCAACACAAGCACTTATCCTGGCACACGGCTCAATGCTCTTGGCGTCTCTAGATGCTGAGCTGGTGCCGGCCGACGCAGATTCCCGGCTTCGCCACTGCGCGCCCCCTCAATGCACGCAGTCGAAATGGCCCGAGACACGCTGCCGGCAACGCATGCGTGCGGTGCCCACCAATGCCAGGCCACTAGCGATCGTCGCGAATGCCGTCGCCTCATTGCAGGTGTCCTGCATCATCGTCGCGATCACCGCCGCCACCACTTGCGCGGCGCCGGCAGCCAGCCAACCACAAGCATTCCGGCCAGAAAGACCAGATTCGCCATCGATATCCAAAAGTAGCCGTGGTTCGGCGTGAACGTCGCCGTCACCACATCCCCGGGCGTCAGGTTCACGAACCATCCATTGAAGTGCCCGTCGAGGACGACGTGGTGCTCAGGGCTTACCTCATCGTCGTTGACGTGGAGTACCCAGCGCGGATCGAACCGCTCGTCCAACCGCACCAGCCGCTCCCCCGCCTGCCCCATGTACTCGGCCGCCGCCCAGCCGCGCTCGTCTCCCGTGGGCGCCAGGGCGCCCGCGCCCGGCACGCTCGGCTGCCGCTCGTCCGCCAGCACCACGGTCAGGCCATGCGGTAACCGGGACACCTCCACCTCCAGCAACTCAAATGCGAGGCCGGGAAGCTGCTCATGTCTGTGCGCGACATCGAGTGTGGCGATGCTTGATCCAGGATCGAGCGGCGCCTCGACCCGCACGAGCCGGTTGCGCTTACCGGCCTCCTCACGGTGGCGCACGTGCGTGATGCTGGGAAAGGTCTGGGCGCCGATCGCGTAGGCGTCGTCAGCGCCCGCAGTGACTCGGCCGAGGAAGGAGACCGTGCGCCCGTCGGACGGCACGGTGGCTTCCACGCGGACCGCACCCTCACACACGGCCGTGGCGCACGGCTGAAACCCCGCCGCCTCCAGCGTCTGGTGCGTCACCTTGACAACCGGCTCGGGCGGCGGTGCGGCGCGCAGGGCCAAGCGGTGCGGTCCAGCGTCGAGATCCACGACCCCGTCCAGGATGTCATAGCCCGCCTCGGTGCTGGTGCGCTCGAGCGGAACCGGTGCGCCGTCAATGCTGAGCGTCGGCTCTAAGCCGGGTTGCGCGGCGAGCCGCACGGTATACGGGCCGGGGCGAGCCACCCGGAATGTGCGATCACCGTCCGTGGTGCCAAGGTCCGGCAACACCGTATAGACCGGAAGCCGGGCAAGCGCCTGCGCCGCCTCATGCTCGGCAGCCGCGATCTCCGACGCGGAAAGCAACCCCAGCTGCGAAACCGCATTGAGCCCCGAACCATCGGCGCGTATATGCACGGTGTGTGCTCCGGTGCCATCTGTCGGCGCCTCGATCCGTGACCAGCGATAGCCGTAGCCGGCCTCCTCGCGCGTTGCAATGTGCGCGACGGACCGGCCGTTTAACATGATCTCGAGCGCGCTGCCCTCCGGGCTCACGAAGTGGCGAATCCAAAGCTCGCTCGTGTCTCCGGTCGTGTCGACCATGACGGTGAAGGCCGCGCCGTCGGCTCGGGTGAGAAGCCCGCGCGTCATATCCGCGATCTCCGGATCGGCGTACCACCAGGCGTTCTTGTACGGCGCCACCCAGTCCCGCGTGGCGTCCGGCACGTCCGGCCAGACCTGGTCCGCCGGACTCACCAGTGCCCCCTCGAAGAGATAGTTGGCCGTCAGGTCCGTCGGGTCCGCGCCCAGCCAGATCTCCGAGGCGGCGCCGGAAGCGACGCCGGGAGCGCCACTGATTCCGCGCACACCTACTTCACCACTGGCGAAGGCCACCGATCCCGCGTCGTCGAACATGTGCCAGGCGGTGACGAGCGGGCGCAATGACGGCGATCCAACGATAATCCGCGCGGGAAGGCCCAGCCGCTGCGCCGGCGGCGTCGCGACCTCGTACAGGTCGACCTCACCTCTGGAGAGCGTCTCCAGGTGGATCAAGCCCGGCTGAGCCTCAAGTGCAAGCCGCGGCCGCGGCCGTCGCTCCTGTCGTGCCAGCCACGGTTCACCGGTCGCAAAGATAAAACCGGCGTAGGTGCTCGCCCAGTGCGGGTCGAGCAGGACGTTGCGAACGCGGCCGAACGCCAGCAGCCGGTCAACTGGATACCGGCTGGGTCCGTAGAGCCCCTGATTGAGGGTGGCGGTGTACGGGCCGTTGAGGGTGGAGGTCGCCGAGCCCCAGATTGAGCGTTTCGGCGGCTGTACAACGGTCGGGGGATTCCCCTGGGTCGAGAAGCGACCCGTACGGCTCTCGTAGCTGCTGGGCCAGAGCATCGGCAGGTGGAGCATGCGGTCGTTGTGGGGCAGGGCGCGCAGGTTGTCGATCACCGCAACCGTATCGGCGTCAATGGTGTAGGGATGCAGGTGACCCGCTAGATCCCCGCTCCAGAACGGGAGCGTGCTCCCCGCAACCACCGCACCCGCAAAGACGTTGGCCGCAGTGCGTCGCACATTCGCTGGACGGGACACGAGGTGAGCGACGGTCTGCCCCACCAGCAAGGCCAGCAGCAGCCCGGCTCCAACGGTGAGGTAGCGGACGTTCCTGAAGATCGCGCCCACGACGGTGCCGTCGATTCCCTCTTGAATGAAGGAGAACGGCTCGTTGAAGCCCTTGCCGATCAACACCAGCGCGAGAAATCCGAACAGGCCCAGCACTGCGCGACTTCGGGCGTGTCTGTACACCAGCACCGGCGCGACAAGCGCGAGGCCCGCCAGCAGGCCGCGGGCGACGAGCCGGATGCCGCTGACGGGAGCCAGCGGCCCTACTGAATCTTGCGAGTAGTTGTACGGCTCACCGGTCAGGGTCAGCGCTTCGGCCAGCGTCGGCGCCGCGCCCTTGATCCATTGCGCGGCGGCTTCAAGGCTCCAGGCGGACATGACCTCGTTGGCCGAGGGCACCACGATGAGCTGCCAGGAAATAAACGCGATGGCCGGGTGCAGCAGGATGACGCTGAGGCCCATCGCCGCGACGAGTCCCAGGCGGCGCAGGCGCTGCCCGTGCGAGCCCGACGCGGTGGAGGCCCGGAAGAGCGCATAGGCGGCAACCACGGCGGTCGTGATGAAGGTCAGGTGAATCGAACTGGCGGCCAGCCCGATCCACAGGCTGCCACGGACGAAGCCGCGCACGCCCGGCGCCCGATCGAAGGTCTCGTGCGTGACTTGCACCGCCTTGGGCAGCAGCGCCACGCCGATGAGCATGGCCGCGTACCCCGTAACGAACGCGTCGAAAAAGAACGGCGTCGTCATGTACACCACGGCGGCCGTGAAGGCCCCTGGCCTGCCCAAGCCCAAGCGCTTGGCCGCCTGGTACATGAAGACGCCAGCCATTGCGAGAAAGATGATCGAGACCCGCGACGTCAGCCAGCCATCAATGCCGGGGAGAAGCGCCAAGGCACCCAAGGAGAGCTGGAGGTACTGGCTCATCGCCCGCTCTTCCTCGGACTGCCCAAAGTAGTTGGACTGCCAGGCCGACAGCCGATCGAGGGCGAAGTCGGTGTTTTGCCAGGCGGTGGGCGGGGTGGTCCAGTCGTCGCGCAACCCGAGGTAGCCGGGCTCGAAGATGAGGCCCCGATGCCAGATCACGACCAACAGCAGGATGGCCAGGTAGGCGGATGCGTCCGGGTGGCGCGCGCTCAGCCGCTTGACCCACGCCAGGCTCCGCCGCAGTGTCCCCAGCGATAGGGACGGGCCGCGGCGCGTCACGGCAGGCTTGAGGCTAACGCTCACGTGGGGCGAGCACGCATTGCCACCGCGTCAAGCGGCACGCCGATGGCCGCCCTCAGCTGCCCCGGAAGCATCAGGAACCCGCTCGCGCGCGGCTCGTGCCCGCTTCCGCCGACTGCTGCTCCACGATGGCGCGGTCCCGCCGGAGAACCCTTACAGCCCAGCCAAGCATCGCGAGCGCACCGGCGCTCAGGAACGCGTCGAGCGTCCACACCACCGCGACCAGGCTCTCGTGGCGAAGCCACAGCGTGACGGCGCACGCGATGCTCAGCGGCACCAGCACGACCCATACGCGAAGCGTACCGGCCCCGATGTGGAAGTACGTCAACAGCGTCAAGAGTGCCAAGAGTGATCCGGCAAGGGTGTAGCCCCAGACCAGCGAGGGGACGGGGACATAGCGGTCCGCGAAGATGATCTGAAAGACCAGCTCGGGCACGAGGACAATGACCAGCGCGGCGCCGCCGCTGATGAGGACGGTGAAGGCGCTGGTGATCGCAAAGGTGCGCGTCAGCGGCTCGCCGGCAGCGACGTGCCGAATGATATGGGGCAGCACGACCAGCGCGGCCGGCGCCGACGCGAAGAGGACGATGCGGCCGACGAGGGCCGATGCGGCGTACAGCGACGCGCTCGCATCGTCGAAGAAGTGCCGCACGACCAGGATGTCAACGTTCATGAGGATCGCCAGCGACAGGCTCAGCAACCCGACCAAGACGTGCGAGGTCTTCCCGCTCGAATCGGCGGGGGCGTTGTCGGCAGGCGCCTCAGTGGTTGCACGGACGATGAAGGGCGCGGCAAGCACCACGACCAGGACGCCGAACAAACCCGAGAGTGCGGATGCGGCCATGCCCCCCGCCACTCCAAAGCCAAGCGCCACCAAGCCAACACCAATCGACGCGCGCAGCGCGCCATCCACCAGGTTGGAGGCCCCGAGCAAGAGGAACGCGCGCAGACCGGTCAACAGGGCTTTGGCGAACGGAGACACAAAGGCGATGGCAACGGCGCCGCCAAGCCAGATGATTGCGGCGCGGTTATCCGTCCCAATCAGGAATTCAATCACGCCGCTCAGCGCGGCGACGACGATCCAGGCCACGAGGCCAACGAACCCGCCCCGGATGAGCGCGCGCCGCATAACCTCAATGGCGGCAGAGCGCCCCTGCCCGACGACGGCCAGGCTCGTCACGCGCGTGCCAATCGGCAGTAGCAGTTGCGACGGCACCGAGAGCACGGCGAACAGCGCGAGCACCGCAAACAGGTCGGCATAGTCACCGGGCGCCAGCATGCGCGCCATGGCCCACTGAAACCCAAAGGACGTCAGGCTCGCGAGAAAATTCAGGGCGCCAAGCACCACGGTGTCGCGGGCCACCACACGCGGCCCCGACGTCCCAGGGTCAGCCGCGCGCAGCGCCGGCGGCGCGGCCGGGCCTGGCGCGTTGCCAGCGTCGCCGTCCGTAGGCGCCGCGGCGGCCCGACGCGCCTCAGGCGTTGGTTGGCTCAGGGTTGTGCCATGCGTACGAACCCAAGACAGCTGTCTACGGGAGCGAGCACCTACTTGGCCGTGGTGGTCGGTGGCCGGTCGTCCGCAAGCCTTGACGACGTTGGCGGCTCCGGCGACGCCACCAGCCACGGGTCCACGCCAAGCGGATCGCTTTCAGCAAGGTCTCCCATGAGCCACCGAATCTCGTGCTCAGCAATCGCCGACCAGTCCAGCGAGCTCACACGGGCCAAGCCTCGCCCGGCAAGCTCACGACGGGCCGGCTCATCGTCCAGGAGCGACAGAATATCGCTGGCAAGCGCCGGGATGTCACCCTCGGGAACGGCATGGTAGGCGTCGCCCCAGACCTCCAGAAGTTCCGGAAGGTCATAGGCGACCACCGGGGCGCCCAGTGCCATGGCTTCACCCATCGCAATCGACCAACTCTCCTCGTGTGAGGGGAGCGTGAACAGCCGACAGGCGCGGACGCACTGGTTCTTCTCAGCGGACTCAATCGCGCCCAGAAGATAAACGTTCCCCGCGAGGCCGCAGCGCCGCACGCGTTCCTGCACCGACTGCTGATCGGGACCGTCGCCGATGATCGCGAGTTTGGCGTCTGGCTTCTGCGCGACGACCAGCTCCCACGCATCGATAAGATCGAAAACACCCTTGGCGGCGGTTAGGCGCCCAACCGACGCGGCGTCATACCGCGGGGTTTGCGGGCTAGGGGTGACGGCACGTAGGGCGGCGAGATCTACGCCGCAGGCAACCGCGGTGACACGGCGCATCGGGAATCCGCTGCGACGAAGCTGGCGCGCGGTGGCGCGAGCCACGGCAAGCGTGCGGTCCGCGAACAGCGCCGCCAGGAGCAAGGACAACCGCTGGGCGGCAAGAAAGGCGAGCGCGTTAAACCAAGGCGGCCCTTTGCGGCGCCAAAAGCTCCAGACCGGCATCATCGGCACCGAGACAGCCAGGCGCACGCTCCTCCAGCGCTGAAGCTTGAGCATGACCCCCGGCAAGACGTCATAGGGCTGATCATGCGAGGTAACGATCAGGTCCGGATGGAGGCGCCAGAGCGATAGCGGAAGAAAGAGGCACACCGTAATCGAATGCAGGGCCAGCCACCAGCGGCTGTGGCCGCCTCGCCAGCGGCTGGTGTGCAGTGTCGGCTTGAGCCCCCATTGCCGGCACGAGACACCGGCCTGGGCGCTGCCCATCAGATGAATGTCATGCCCGGCCCGCTGCCACTGCTTCGAGATCTCGATGATCCTGACGCACCCGCCGTCGACTTGCTCGCGAACCAAACCATTCATGACCAGCAGGATTTTCAACGGGGTGGAAGCCAAGACAGCGAGCGCGGGATGCTACCACCGACGCCGCTCGATACGGCAGCGATGCACTCGATCTGGGTGAACGTCGCTAGCCGACCGCGATCGCCGGCTCGGCCTCGGACTCGACCGGCTCAAGCAAGCTCGCATCAACAGGCGCCGTTGTCCCGCCCGCGGTGAAGAGCCTGGCGGGAAGCTCGGCCACGCCCGTGTCGATCGGAGCGGCGCCGGTCTCATCCGCGTCCAATTGGCCCTTCCGAAAGTCGAGCATGTGGCCCACGATGTAGCGCGACCCGCGAACCACGTAGTACCGGAAGTGGTCGCGGCTCTTGCCGGCGTGCAGCAGCTTGCGCGAGACGTAGCGCGGCGTCAGGAAGCTGGTGTAGAGGGACTGCACCAATCCCATGATCTCCGGCGTCGGGATTGGTGAGCGCAGCACGGGTTCCCGCATGTCAAATCGTTCCCAGTGCTCCGGACCGTCAAACCGCAGCCAGTCGTTCTCACGAGCCTGAGCGTAGAGCTGGGTGCCGGGGTAGGGGATGACGATGGTGCCTTGCAGGGTGTTGATCCAGCCGCGGTCAAAAGTCTCGCGCGTGAAGTCGATGGTCCGCTTGGCCTCGTCGAACGTCTCCCACGGGTAGCCGACCATGCACGTCACGTGCGGTTCGAGCCCGGCCTCGCTGGCCCATTTGACGGACTCCCACTGCTGGCGAACGGTCGTGCCCTTGTTGAGAAGATCGAGCGTGCGCTGATTGGCCGACTCGATGCCGTACAGGATGAACCGGAAGTTGCTGGCGCCCAGCATCTCGTATTCGGCCTGCGAGAGGGCGTCGGCCCGCATGTTGCAGCCCATCATCAGGACCTTGTCCAGCCCGCGCTCGCGGTACCCAGTGCAGAAGTCGGTTAGCCAGCGCCCGGCGGGAAACGTGCCCGTATCGTCGAACACCTCTTCGACGCCGAGATCGACGAGCTGCTCCAGCTCGTCCAGGTAGTCGTCAACCGGCCTGACGGACCAGGTCGGGAGCATGCTGGTCCAGGAGCAGAAGGTGCAGCCTCCGCCGCCATGCCGCGGCCCGCCGGGCACCCGCCGCCGCCACCAGCAGTCGGCGCTGCTCGCGCCCGTGGCCCAGCCATAGGTGCCCTTCTTCAAGAAGTTCCCGTTGCGATAGGCGTAGAGTTCCCATTTCGCCAGCCGTCGGTCGATGTGGGGACGGACGGCTTCCCGGACAGGCGGAGCCGGTTCGACGCCGGAGTTGACGATCTCCGGGCCGTCGTGCCGCCAGAACACGCCGCCCCCCAGGTCGTCGCGCCCCTCCAGGAAGTCCGCAAGATTCAACAGGGCGAAGTCGAACTGGCCGCCCCGGATCACGTAGTCGACGGGGCAGAAGAGGAACGGTTCTTCGGGAAATGCGGTGACGTGATCGCCAACCAGCGCGATGGTCATTGCTGGAAATCGCGCCTTGAGGTCGCTGATCGCTTGGTAGAGCGGCGGCGCGCTGGGCGTCTTGGTCTCGATCATCATCAGGTCGGGCCGGGCCTGCTCGACCTCCCGACAGTAGGTTTCCCAGTCCCAGCCTTCGGCGATGCCATCCAGCCAGACGGCCTCATGACCATGGCGTTGCAGCAGCGTGGCCGCCAGCGCCGGCAGCACGGGGAAGATCACGGTGGCGTTATCGCCAACAAACCGATTCAGCGCGCCCACGAGCCCACCGCCCTCGCTCCGGCCCGTCGAGAAGACCTGGTACTGCCGGTTCTGACTGAGGAGCGGGATGCCCTTGGCGCTCTCGAACGGCGGAAAGCTGATAGCAACTCTCACGCGGGCGTATCGTTTCGGTGATGGTGAAGCCGCGGCGGAACCAATGGACTGGCGTCGGACTCATCCCGCCGTGCAACACGTCGGCCTTATGATTCTAGACCACCATGGGTGACCCTGAACCATTGACGCCGCAGCCGGCCACGGATCGCCACGCACGCCGGACGCCGCATGACACACCGTTCGTGGACGTGTCCATCGTCATCGTCGCAGCGCGCGAGACCGCCAGTCTCATGGAGGCGCTGGCGGCGATAGCGAACCTGGAACGTCCGCCGCGGGAGACGATCGTTGTCCTCGACGAGGCGCCGTCTGACGGCCTGGGCGCGGCGCGCTGCATCGTCAGCGGCCCGATAGGACCGGCGGAGAAGCGCGACATGGGTGCGGCAGCCGCCGCTGGGGAGTGGCTGGCGTTTCTCGATGACGACGCGTATCCCGCTCCGGGTTGGCTCGAAGCAGCCCTGCCGCACTTCGATCGCCCGACGGTGTGCGCGGTCGGCGGCCCGGGCGTCACCCCTCCAAACGACGAGTTTCGCGCGCAGGTATCCGGCTGGACCTATGCGTCATGGATCGTGTCCGGCCCCGCCCGCTTCCGCTATGTGCCGGGCCGGAGCCGAGCCGTGGACGACTATCCGTCGATGAACCTGATGGTGCGCCGCTCGGCGTTTCAGACCGTTGGTGGGTTCGACAGCGCGTTCTATCCGGGGGAGGACACGAAGCTCTGCCTGGAGCTCGTGCGCCGCGGTGGAGTGATCATCTACGAGCCCGGCGCGCTGGTCTATCACCGTCGGCGGCCCGTGATGCGCGGCCACCTGCGGCAGATCGCGCACTACGGACGGCACCGCGGCTACTTCGCCCGAGTGTTTCCAGCGACCTCGCGACGATTCCAGTATTTCATCCCGAGCCTATGGCTTCTGTGGCTGGTGGTTGCTGCCCTGGCGTCGGTCTGGATCGAGCCGGTTCGCGTCGCGTTCCTTGGCAGCTTGGCCCTCTACGGCGTTGCCGTGGCGGGCAGCGCGCTGCTCGCCATGCGCGGATCCGGGAGCATTGGAATCGGGACGGCGGTCGCCCCCGCGATTGTCGCCAGCCACCTGTGTTACGGCTGGCAGTTCTTGGGCGGCCTGGTTCGTCCGAGGCCGTAGACGCCGCAAGACCGCGGCGGGTCGGTGGAGCCCCGCGCGGCCGCTGCGGCTACGTCCGCTCGGAGGACGGCAGATTCGGGGCGAACCGCCGCAAGCGCCCGGCCACCATCAGCGTCTCGATAAACATGGTGGCGACGGTCGTCGGTCGGATCGTGCTCGGATACCGGTCACGCACGATCACCGGCGCCTCGACGATGGTGCGGAAGCCGAGCCGAATCGCGAGCGCCAGGGCCTCGATGTCGAAGGCGAAGCCGGACGTGCGCACATGGGGAAAGACCTGCTCGACGACCGGCGCGGCGTATATCTTCAGGCCGACTTGCGTATCACGCACGGTGAGGCCAAACAACAGCCTCGTCAGCTGGCGGTATCCCCAGCTATAGATACGGCGCGGCAGCGGGTATTCGACGACCGACTGTGCATGCAGCTTCGACCCGACCACGATGTCCGCCTGCGACTCGACGTACAGCTGATAGGCGTCCACGAGGCATTGGGGGGGGATGTCCCCGCCGCCGTCGAGAAAAGCCCGGGCGCGTCCGGCAACTATCAGCAGGCCGCGGCGCACGGCCTCGCCCTTGCCCGAATTCCGCTCCTGCACGGCGACGCGCAACCGCGCGTGCTCGATCTTTGCGAGCGCGGCCGATGTGCGGTCCTCATCACCGTCCACGACCACCAGCACGTCGTAGTCGCAGCCGAGCCCATCCAACGCCCGGAGAACCTCAGTAACCTGATGGCCGATCACGTCGGATTGCCGGTAGGTCGGAATGACGACGGACAGGTCGGGGAGTCTTTGCGTGGGCGTATCGCCTTGCTCGAACGGCTGAGGAGAAGCTTCGGCTGCCATCACGGCTCCCGGTTGCGCCGGCGCATCCACGTCGGCGCGGGACTCTCTTCGGTACTGTCAAACGCAGGCCCCGAAACCTGAAGCCTGGCGTGATCCGTCGGATGATACGCAACGGCTGGCGCCGCCCTGCTCACGGCTCGGGCTAGGAAGCCGATGCGCCGTTGGCAGACCGGTACCGCCATAGGACGCTGCCGGCGTTGTGCATGACGAGGCGGTCGCCGTCGATGGCGTCGGCCGGGGCCGCGTCGATCTCGCGCGCCACCGCGTCCGGGCTCTCATAGCCAACATCAAGCGCGCGGCACTCATCCAGGGAGAGGGAAGTAGCCAGGCGGACGTCGATGCGCGGCGTCTCGCGTCCATCGACCATGGGCGCGTCGCCTTTGATCAAGACGCCCAGCGTGAGCGCCAGGGGACTGACGCCGTGGGGTTGCCAAACCTCGGGGTGGGCGAGGAGATAGGGCCAACCGTGGAGGCCCACCCGCCCTATGGCGCGGCCGTGCGCGGCGGAAATCCCCCGTACGCCGGGGGCGAACAGCACGAGCTCGCCGCCGTCGGCCACGGTATCGTCGCCGCGGAACACGCCCTTGGCGCCGGTCCAGAGCTCCGGGTAGAGCCACGAACCGTCGGCCAGGCGGGGCGTGGCCGCCACCGCGCGCCGGACGCGGCGGGACGTAAAGCGGATGTTGACCTCGGCGCTCAGCGCGGCCGCGGCGCGGGTGACCTCGCGCCAGCCGTCAGGCTGCACGTACACGCCGCGCGTGGCTCCGGAGGCGTCATCGACCACCAAGGCGATGGTGGTGATGGGAACCGGAACCTGACGGGTCATGTCGTCGATCAGCTCGCGCACGGGGTTGTCGAGCACGCCTTGAATGGCCCGTGCGCCGCGCAGGCTGCCGATGGTGTGGAGAAGATTGATCATCTCGGGCCCCGAGACCCCGGGAAAGATCTGCTTGGCTCCGCCGGCGAAGCCCGCGCCCTCGTGCGGCTGGACGCGCGTGAGGAGGATCACGCGGTCGTACTCGAGCAGGCGGCGATTGATCCGCACGGGCATGTCTTGGTCGAAGCCCAGTCCAGGCGCGAGGTCCCGGAACGTGCCGAACCGCGCCTGCTGGTCGTCTAGCGGCACGCAGCCAATCTGAACCAGTGCGTCCGGGCGCGCCCACTCGTGGTCGTAGATGGCGACATCGGGATACGCACCGTCGCCAAACACCCACTGCCGCCTTGTGTCCGGGGGCATCGCCGCGTGGGTGCCCTGGGCGATCATCACGTCCACGGATGCGGCGCGCCCCCGCAGCGCCTGCCAGACCGCCTCGAACGTCCGGCTCACGGGAAGTTTGCGGGTGTCGTCGGGCACCAGCACGAGCACGCGGGACGCACCAAGCGGGACCTCGGCCAGGGCGTCCGCGATGACCGCGGCGGCATCAGTCACCGTGACGGCGGGCGTCGCCGTGGTCGTGAGCACGCGGGACCGGTCGCTCATGCGAGCCCGGCCGCCAGCGCTTCGGCCTGCGACACCATGTCGTCGAGAATCGCCACCCCGCCGGACCAGAAGGCTGGGTCGTTCAGGTCGATGCCCATCGGGCGGACCAGCTCCTCGGGCGAGACGGAGCCGCCGCGGCTCAGCATCTCGGCATAGGCAGGCGCGAAGGCGTCGCCCCGCGCATCATAGACTTGGAGTAGCGCCAGGACGAGCAGCTCGCCGAAGGCGTAGGCATAGACGTAAAACGGCGAGTGCACGAAGTGCGGGATATAGCTCCACCAGGTGCGGTAGTCGTCCGTGAGGGTGACCGCGTTCCCGTGCATCGGCGCGTTCGCCTTTACCCATAGCTCGCTCAAGCGTACGGCCGGCAGCTCGCCTTCGTCGCGGCGGGCCGCGTGCGCCGACTCCTCAAAGCGGTGCATGGCGATCTGACGGAACACGGTGGCGAAGCTGTCCTCGATCTTGCTCGCCAGCAGCGACAGGCGCGCCTGGTCTGACGGCTGCGCCGCCAGCAGGCGGCGAAAGACCAGCATCTCGCCGAACACCGACGCGGTTTCCGCCGTGGTCAGGGGCGTGTGCGATTGCAGGTAGCCCACGCCGCGCGACAAGAACTGGTGCGCCGCATGGCCCAACTCGTGGGCGACGGTCATGACATCACGAATGCGGTCGGTGTAGTTGCAGAGCACGTAAGGGTGCGTCTGCGTGGTCGACCCGGCGCTGAAGGCGCCGCCCCGCTTGCCGATTCGCAGCTCGGCGTCAATCCAGCGCTCCTCGAACGCTCGCGACGCGATGCCGCCGAGCGTCTCTGAGAACGCGGCGTAGCTGTCGACCACGATCTCTCGGCAACGGTCCCACGAGTAGACGGTGTCGTCGGCCTTGATGGGGGCGTAGCGGTCGTAGTCGAATAGCTCGTCGAGGCCGAGCAGGCGCCGCTTGAGGCGGTAGTACCGCTGCACGATGCCGAATCCGGCCTCACAGGCGGCCACCAGCGCCTCGACGGCGGCGGGCTCGATTTCGTTGGCCAAATTGCGGGAGGCGATGGGGCTTGGGTAGTGCCGCAGCCGGTCGTCGATGGCATGGTCTTGCAGGCAGACGTTGAAGACGTAGGTCAGCGGATGCTGCTGGGCCGCCAGTGCGGCGGTGAGACCGGCGGCGGCGCTGCGGCGGGTGGCGCGGTCGGGGCTGTAGAGCAGGGCCAGGGTCTCAGACTCGGTCAGTGTGCGCCGCTCGCCGTCGACCTCGACCTCACAGGTGATGCGGCTGGTGATCTCGTCGAACAAGCGCGACCACGAGCGCACGCCCGTGTTGGCCTTCTCGTCCATCAGCTGCTCTTCGCCCTCGGCCAGGCGGTGCGGCTTGGTCCGGCGCTCGCGCTCGAGGAGATACGCAAAGTCCGCCAGCTGCGGGTCCGCCATCAGTTCAGCCGCGCGTTCGTCGTCCAGATGCACCCACTCGAGGTCGAAGAAGATGAGGTGGCGGCGGATCTCGGTGCTGCGCGCCTGGGTCGTGTTAAGCAGCCGGCCAGCCGCCGGATCGTCGCTGTGCGCCGCATGCTGCAAATGCGCAAAGATCACCGGCGCGTCCATGAGCTCATAGATATCTTGCAGCTCGCGAACTGCCTCGCAAAGGCCGGCGGCGGACAGTTCCCCAATCCGGCCGCGATAGCGCGTGGCAAAAGCCTCCGCGCGGGTCTCGGCGGCGTCGTGATCGCGCCCAATGCCTGGATCGTCGAGACCGCTGTATAGCGCCGACAGATCCCAGGCGACGCCATCCGCGGAGCTCGAAGGTGCGACGGCCATCACGAGCCTTTCATCAGGGCTTGGGGACTGACCGCAGCTGCTGCTCCCACGGCGAGCTACCCGGGCGGAGCGTCGGGACTGAGCGCGGCCAGCAGTGCGCCGTGCTCCGCGAGGACCCTTGCCACCGCGTCGGCGGACGCCACCTGTTCCCGCTCATCCACGTGGCGGAGCTTGATCTCGACCGCGTTTGCCCGGACCGTGCGGCGGCTGACGGTGCAGCGGATCGGAATGCCGAGGAGGTCGGCATCGTTGAACTTGACCCCCGCGCTTTCGTCACGGTCATCGACCAGCACGGTAAGGCCGGCAGCGTCAAGATCGTGGGCCAGACGATCCGCGGCCTGCCGCACGTCGGCCTGTCCCAGCTGCACAAGGTGCACGTCGAACGGCGCCACGCTGGCGGGCCAGACTATGCCGTGTTCGTCGTGATGGAGCTCGACGATTGCCGCCGCGAGCCGCGTGATGCCGATGCCGTAGGAACCCATGACGATGGGCTGCGGCGACCCGCCTTCAGACAGGAAGGTGGCATTGAGCTTGCCGCTGTAGTACGCGCCGAATTTGAACGTGTTGCCAATTTCGATGCCGGTCCGAAGCTCAAGCGATGTGCCGCATCTGGGGCACGGGTCCCCGGCGGCGACGGCGGCGATATCGACGACGAGGTCGGCGGCGAAGTCACGCGGGAAATTCACGTTCAACAGGTGAACGCCCGGCATGTTGGCCCCGGCAACCAGATTGGCCGCCCGGTCCACGGAGCGATCCACGACGACCATGACTTGGTCGAGATTCACCGGCGAGGCGTAGCCCGGCACGAGGCCGGCAGCGGTCAATTCCTGATCGGCGGCGAGACGAATATCGGGCGCGCCCAACGCCCCGCGCAGCTTGGCCTCGTTCACGTCCAGATCGCCGCGAATGGCCACAAACGCAATCTTGTCGCCGGTCCAATAGAAGACGGCCTTGAGTGTTCGGCGTGTCGGAATGCCCAAGTAACCGGCCACGGCGGCAATGGTCTCCTGCCCGGGGGTTTCGACCTTTTCCATCGGGAGCGGCTCGGCGTCGTCAGGCTCGGGCGTCCGGCAGGTCGCCACCTCCTGGTTCGCCCCGTAGTCTCCGGTGGGACACATGACAATCGTGTCCTCCCCGGCGGATGTCAGCGCGTGAAATTCGTCGGCGTCCGAGCCCCCCATGGCGCTGGCGTCCGACTCGACGACGAGCGGCTCGATCCCGCAGCGGCGAAATGCGCGGACGTAGGCCGTGACGAAGTGCTGATAGGTCGCGTCCAGACTCTCCGGCGTCGCGTCGAAGGTATACGCGTCCTTCATGGTGAACTCGCGGGTCCGCAACAGGCCGCCGCGCGGGCGGGGCTCGTCGCGAAACTTCGTCTGAAAGTGATAGACGCTGGCGGGGAGCTGGCGGTAGGAGTTGAGGAGGCGGGCGGCGAGATCGAGCGCGATCTCCTCATGGGTAAGGGCGAGCACCATGTTGCGATCGGCGCGATCCTTGAACCGCACCAACTCGGGACCGAGCGAGGCGAAGCGGCCGGAGCGTTCCCAGAGGGTGGACGGATGCACCACGGGCATGAGGAGTTCCTGGGAGCCGATCGCGTCCATCTCTTCGCGCACGATCTGCTCGATTCGCCGCAACGTGCGCCAACCCAACGGCAGATAGCTGAAGATGCCCGCGCCGAGGGGGCGAATGAAGGCGCCGCGCACCATGAGCCGGTGGGAGGCGATGGTGGCGTCGGAGGGATCTTCGCGCAGGGTGCGACCGAAGAGCGAGGACATACGTTGCACGGGCGGCCTCACGACGACCAACGACGGTCGCTCAGTGTATCGGCCAGATCAGATTACGTAGTCCGGCGGGTTGCGGCGCTCACCGAGTTGCCGGATCGGTTGCCGCCGCACCGGTTCACCCTGTCGCTCCACGTAGCTGGCGCGGGGCCCGACGACGGTCGAGCCGGGCGGCACGTCTTCGACGACAATCGCCAGCGCACCAATTCGGCTGCGGGCGCCGACGGTCACCGGCCCAAGGATGCTGGCCCCGACCCCGATGGTCACGCTGTCCTCGACGATGGGGTGGCGCCGCTTGCCGCCGACGCCGTCATCGCGCCACCACCCCGTGGCGCCCAACGTCACCTGGTGGTAGAGCATGACGTCGTCGCCCACGCGCGCGGTCTCCCCAATCACCACGCCCGATCCGTGGTCGATGAAGAAGCGGCGGCCGATCACGGCGCCCGGATGAATCTCGATGCCGCCGGTTGCGAGCCGCGCAAACTGGCTGATGGCCCGGGGCAGCACCGGCACGCCGCGCGCATACACCCAGTGGGCGATGCGATGGAAGAACAGCGCGTGCACGCTGGGGTAGAGCAGCACTTCCAGCACGTTCTTCGCTGCCGGGTCCTTGTCGAGCACGACCTGCATCCACTCGGGCCGGCGGCGGCGCTTCTTGGCGGCGGCCTCCCGCGCTTTGGCGGTGGCGTCATCTTTCGGGTCGATTGGCCAAGCCCTCCCAACGCGCGAGGAGCGCCCATCCCGAAGGACGGGCGCTCCCGTGATTCCACCTTCCTGCGCTGCGACCTCGCGGCACGCAGCCTCAGCGGGTGCCGTGGCACCCTGGCCCGCTAACGGGGGCCATCCGGCTCGGCCTACCACGATATCGCTTCGGCCGAGCGGCTCCCGAGGGCAATTCACCGTCCGTCGCGCACCGGCCTCTCACCGCCGCCGGCTCGCTGTCCGCATCAGGGACGGCTACTGGTCTCGTTCAACGCCGCACACTCGATTGTTCCCCGTACTTACGCCCCGTAGGCGCGGCTGTCAACCGTCGGGCCCTGTCAACTACAGCATTCGGGCTGCGTAGAATGCTCGATATGCGCAGACAGGCATCAACGAGGCCATGACGGCCGGCGATCCAGGCGGCCGGGCTCGGGACCCGCGCCTGGTGTCCGGCGGCGCGCGGCCGGCCAACGTCCCGGGATCGATTGAGCGTCTTACCGAGGCGGGTCCGGGCACGAACGAGGCGTCGCGGCCGACGGCTTCATCACACGACCAAGACCGTCCGCTGACGCTGGGTGAGACCTGGGACGATTTCAAGGGGTGGCTGGGCCGCACACGCTGGCAGCGGCCCATCGCAGCGGTGGCTCTCGCCGCCGCCGGAGCCCTCGCCTGGGCCGCCGTCTCGCTGGTCGTGCCCTGGCCCGACGGCATCCCGGGCACGGTGCAGCAGGTGTTGGCCATGGACGTTGGCTGGACGTCGCTCCCAGTCCCGGATGATCCGCGGCTCGCGTCCGACCTGAGCCTCCTTGCGGCAGCCTGGGTCGGAGCGCCGCTCGTGGTGAGCGCGTTCTGGTTCGCGGCGGCGTATCACCTCGACCGCGAAAGCCGCCGGGCCTTCGGCGTGAGCCGCATCCCGGGAGTGCGGCACTCCACCGGCTACACGGCGATGGCGGTGCTGCTCGTATTTCCGCTGATCGTGCTTGGCCTGGCCAGTGGCGCCTGGGGCGTGTTCATGCTCGGGACATGGGCGATCACCTTCGGCGCCTGGGGACCCGCGGGAACATTGCTGGGGCTGCTGGCGATCTTTGGGCTCGTGGTACGACTGGCCAATGCGGCGCTCGATCGGCGGGCGGGAGTATCGTAGCCCGACGCTCGCCGCGCGGGCCGCGAACGCCTGGGAATCGGATCCACCCCCAGGGGTATAGGCGCGCCGGCGAAGCGGCCCCGCGCCATCACAAGACCGTCCTCGATCGCAGGGCGGCGGCTATGCCGGCTGGCGCTACTCCTCGATGGCCTGCCCGAGAACTAGGCGGTCGCTCTCGGGATCATCGACGAGCAGGAATTCAATCGTCGTATCTTTGGTGACCATCAGCCGAAGCCGGTCACCAACCCGCTCACACCCCACGGCCTCTTCAGGTGTGACATCGACGCGACGACATGCGTCGGCATAGAGATCGCTCAGCGATACTCGACGTCGTGTGGCCAAAAGGTCTCGCCTCCTCGTCTGCAGCTGTGGTGCGCGCGCCTGCCGCCCGCACCCTATTCTGCCCAACCATACGCGGCGCCGGCAGCCCCCTCACAAAGACGGATGGTGGCGAGACGATGCGCGAGACCGGGCGAGGCTGTTACAGTGTCGCGCGGCCCCGGGCGCGTGTAGACTGTCGCTAGCGTCTAGCTGACGTTTCACGCACGTGTCTACCGGGCGTGAGGGGCCGTTAGGCGCGGGGAGGCATTGGGATAGCTCTAGCTCGCCCATGAATGGGGGCCTCCTTGAACAGCTTGCGTAGGTATCGGCTGTTCCTCACGTTGCTCGTCGGGCCGGCGCTGGTGATCGCCATCGTTGTGGTTTTGATCATCACGTTGTTCGGCGGCGATGGCGAGACCGATACCACCGCTGACGGCGCCGCGACACCAACCGTCACCACATCGCCGGCGACAGGGACTACGCCGTCTCCGGCGCGAACCACCCCGCCTACATTGCGGGTGCTCCCAACCCAGACTCCGGTCGTCGTGGACACGCCAACGCCGGCCACGCCGGCCGAGCCCACCGCAACCCCGACACCCGCCGCGACGCCGACGCCCACCGGGCCCGTCATCTACACCGTCCAGCCCGATGACACGCTGTCAGGGATCGCGGAGCAGTTCGGCGTGAGCGTGGACGACATCGTCGCCTTCAACGACCTGCCCGACGCGGCGGTGATCTTTGCGGGACAGATCATTGAGATCCCGACCGATCCGAGCCAGCTCGCCGAGCGGGTCGCAGAGCGCCCTGTGCCGGCGTCCGGGGTGGTGATTCCCAGCGACGGACTCAACGTTCGCAACGAGCCCAACACCACCAGCAGCACGGTGCAGTACGTCGCGGGCGGCGGGACGCAGCTCAACCTAACCGGCGTCGTCCAGGAGCTTGACGGCATTCGGTGGCACGAGGTCGACGACGGCAACTGGGTGCAGAGTCAGTATCTGGAACTAGGCGCAACGGCGGCCGCAGCGCCGGCAGCGCCGGCGGCGCCCGCCACAGGTTCGGCGCAGACGGCGGTGGTGATTCCCGACGATGGGCTCAACGTTCGCAACGAGCCCAACACCACCACCAGCACGGTGCAGTACGTCGCGCTCGGCGGATCGCAGCTCAACGTGACCGGCGTCGTCGAGGAGATCGACGGCATTCGGTGGTACGAGCTCGACGATGGCAACTGGGTGCAAGGTCAGTATCTGCAGCTGGGCGCTACCGCGTCCGCCACGCCAGCGCCGACGGCAGCGCCGGCGGAGACGGCCGCCCCGGCGCCGACCGAAGCCGCCACGGCCGAAGCCACCGCAACGCCGAGCGACGACGAGTTGACGGCGGTGGTCGTGCCGGAAGGCGGGCTCAACGTGCGCACGGAGCCGCGTGCCGATGGCGAGGTCGCGTACGTCGCGCCCGCGGGATCGCGGCTCAAGCTGACTGGCCAGAACACGGTGGTCGACGGCGTGACGTGGTGGGAGATGGAGGACGGGAACTGGGTCCAAGGCCAGTTCCTGCGATTCGGCTAGATCAACGCGCGTCCGATGTCACACAAGGCTTCGCGCTGACGCAAGCCGTCGCCTAGGTTCGGGCGTGGCCCGGTCCACGCATGCGCCGTGGCTCACGTTGCCCGCAGCCATCGATCCATGAAGATCAAGGGCGCTGCGGGCAGGAACTCGTGGCCCCCATCGAACTCGTCGCGGGCCAGGCGATCCGCCGCCCCGGCCGCCGCGTAGATCGACGCCAGCTGCGCGTGGGCCTGCCGTGAGGCTTTGATATCGAATCCGCGGTCAACCCGTCCCGCCTGGATGAGCAGCGGCCGCGGCGCGATGCAGCCGTGAATGTCGGCAACATCGGCCAGGGCGTAGACGCCGGGCAGAAACTGGGCGCCGCAGAAATTTCCGGCGGCTAGCGCGTAGGCGCGGAAGGTGGTGAGGTAACCGCTCACCACCACGGCCGCCACGCGGGGGTCGAGCGCCGCCAAGTACATCGCGCGAGTGCCGCCGAATGAGAGCCCGGCGATGCCGACGCACCCCGGCAACACCTCGGGCCGGGCATGAAGCACGTCCAGCGCACGCAGGTCGTCCCAGATCGCCAGCGTCATGAGGTTGCGCCCGAAGAGGGCCAGCTTGAGAAAGTTGATGTTGCAGCCGTCGCGTCCGCCGTAGCGCCGAAAATCCAGCCCGCGCTCGCCAAACCCGGGCGCGTCGGTGGCCAGCACGACATAGCCACGCTCGGCGAACCGCCGTCCGAAGCTGTGATAGATCCCGCCGCTCGCCTCCGGGTCGAGGAGATCGCCCTTGCCTCCCCCGTGGCCGTGCAAGGCCAGGATGGCCGGCGCCGGATGGCTGGCGTCGACGCCATCGGGGACAAGCAGATAGGCCGGCACGTCGACATCGGGCGCGGAGCGAAAGACGAGCTTGGTCTGCACGTAGCCGCGGCAGGCTGTGCGCTCCAACTCGACGGGCTCAGGATCAACCTTCGCGGGCAACGGACCGAGGAGGTCCTTCAGAGCCGCGAGCAGACGGTCGCGCCAGTCGTTGAAGTCCAGGCCCGGCCGGAAGGCGTGGCTGGGCCGGTGCGCGTCATCCAACCGCATGACTTGATCGTCGAACGCGAACTGCCACGTCCGCGGCGCTGGCGCCGTCAACGTCGAAGGTGTGCGCGCAGGTAGGCCAGCGCGTCCGGCGCCTGCCGCTCGATGCTTTCGATCCGCTTCCCGTTGTCTTCGATGCTGATGCGTCCGGTGTAGTCCATTGCGGTCAGTACCCGCAGAAACTCGGGCAGCCCGGCATCGGTGGACTGCGGCGGCGAGCCGGGAAGCGGCGGGACCGGCACGTGGACGTGACGCAGGCGGTCGCGCGCCTCGGGCAGGTTGGAAAGAGGCTCCCGCTCATGCACCATATGCCACCAATCGGCCAGCGCCGCCACGCGGGGGATTCCTGATTGTCGGGCGACCACGACAGCCTCGAGGACCGTGTTGATAGTGTCGCACTTCTCACGCCAGAGCGGCTCGATCACGATGTCGAGGTCGTAGGGCGCGGCGGCGTCCGCGGCCAGCGCCAAGAACTCGAAAATCTGGCCGGGGACTCGGTGTCGGTCATATCCCGGCGGCGTTGCGCGGGCCGGACCGCTGCCGAAGACGACCAGGCACGCCCCCAGCTCGGCCATGCGTCCCATGGCAGTGTCCAGGTAGGCGCGCAGCGCCGGCAGGTCGCGCCGCGGTCCGACAACCGGGTGGTGCGGAGGAATGAACACATTGAAAGCCTCCGCCGGAAGACCGACATCCTGGATGCGGCGGCGGATGGGTGCGTAGACCGCCTCGTCGTCGTCGGATACCAGATCCACCACACGCAACTCGACGTAGGCAAAACCGGCCCGCTGCACCGCCTCCAAGCCGTCCAACGATGCGCAATAGCCAAGCCGCATGCCGCGACCGCCTTTCCAATCGGGGGACACCGCCGGCTCCCAGACGCTAGGGTGCCACGAGCTTCCAATGCCGTTGCCGTCGGAGTTGCACCATGACGCCTGATAGCGGACGCCAGGCCGGCGATGAGGACGACGAGCAGCTGGCGGTGACGCACGCCGACGGCACCCCGACCGGCGTCATCAAGTCGCGCGCGGCAGTTCACGCAGACGGCGACTGGCATCGCACCCGCAGTGTTTGGGTGGTGCTCATGCATGCCCCCGCCGGGCCGGCGCTGGTGCTGCAGCGGCGCGGTCCGTTCAAGGCGTCCTGGCCCGACCGGCTCGATGCGAGCTCGGCTGGGCACCTGCGCGTCGGCGACCCGGACCAGTGGCGCGAGGCCGAGGAGGAGCTGGGTCGGCGTCCGGGCGCCGGCGAGGTTCTGTCGTTGGGCAAGCGGCAGAGCGGGGGCCGGCTCCCAAACGGGCAGATCGACCTCGAGGTCCAAGAGCTATGGCTATGGCGCTGCTCCTATGACTTGCTCGACCTTCGGCCCCCCTATCCTGAGGTGGGAGCGTTGCTGGCCGTGGCGCCCGACGCCCTGCGGCGTCTTGCAGCAGGTGAGGCGCGGCGGATTCCGGCGTTGGTACGGCGGCCCGGTGCGACCAGCGTGGAGGCAGGCTACGCCATGGCGGACCAGCTGATTCCGGGCGAGGAGCCCTACATTCAGCAGGTGTGCGAGATCACGCTGCGCATTCTGGCGGGCAAATCCTGGTCGCCGCTGAACATCGACATGGCGAATGACAGGGGGCCGTGACGGAGCGTGCCGTGAGCCCTCGGCGCTTCGAGTGGAAAGCCCGCCGCGAAGCCGCCGCGTAACGAGGTGGTTGGACGCGCGCCGTCACCGGCGCCTGAGCATCACCACCGCGCCGAAGGCAATCAGGATCAGGGGCCACAGTCGCCAGAAATCGAACTGGGACAAGACCCCCAGCGAATCGAGCAGCGCAAGGACGCCGACCACGATGAGCACGAATCCCACGACGGCCGAGGCGCGCGTGGAACGGCGCGGCGGTCGGACGGGTGCGGACGGCTGCGATGGCGGCGGACTGCCGGCGGCGCCCGCAGTTGCTGGCTCGGGCTCTGGCCGCGACGGCGCCTCCGCGTCCGGGGGTTCATCGCCGGCGGGCTCGTCGCCCCCGGCGGGATCTTCGTCCGCGCCGGCCGCGTGACTCTCAATCTGCGGCGCCGCGGCAATCGGCACGATCACCGCCATGACGAGGTACGCGACGATGGCGATCCCGCCGGTGAAGATCGCGAGCAGCACCCACAGCAGGCGCATGAGCGTCGGATCAACGTCGAAGTAGTCCGCCATGCCGCCCGACACCCCGGTGAGCATCCGGTCATCCTCACTGCGATAGAGACGACGTTGCATGGTTCGGATCCTCAGCGCGCGTATGCTCCGTGGGCCACTCTAGAGCCGGGAGGATCGTTTGTCATCGGGCGTCGACCCTAACGCGGAGCCGGCCGCCGATCCCAAGCACCAGCCGGACGCGCGCGGCCTGAGGCTTCAGGTATTCCTGGCGCGGGCAGGGCGTGGGTCGCGCAGGACGATGGAGCAGGCCATCCGCAGCGGACGCGTGGCCGTTGATGGCCAAACCGTGACGACGCTTGGCGTGAGGGTCGATCCTCAGACGCAGGAAGTCCACCTGGACGGCAGCCGCGTCCGGCCGGATCAGCGCCCGGGCACGGTCATCGCCCTCCACAAACCACCGTGGGTGCTCACGACCACCCACGATCCTCACGGCCGCCCGACGGTCCTGCATCTGTTGCCCGCATCGCTGCGGCGGGAACGCTTGTACCCGGTCGGGCGGCTCGATTTCGCCTCGGAGGGGTTGGTGCTGTTGACGAACGACGGCGAGCTGGCGTTCCAGCTCATGCACCCGCGCTTTGGCCACGAGCGCGAATACCAGGTGACGGTACGCGGACCCGAACCGGCCGATCTGGCCCGACGGCTCACCGAGGGCATCGATATCGGCGACCGGCGGCCGGCCCGCGCCGTCCGTGCCCGGCGAGTGAACACTGACTGGCAGTTGGTGCTTACCGAGGGCCGCAAGCGGCAGGTGCGGCGCATGTTCGAGGCCGTGGGAATGCGCGTCACGCGCCTGCAGCGGGTGCGCATCGGCTCCCTGGCGCTGGGCGACCTGGCGTCCGGAAAGGCGCGGGAACTGGACGCCGCCGAAGTGGAGACGCTGAGAGAGAATCTGGCGGCGTCAGCCGCCGCGGGACGTCCGCCTTCCGACCGCAATCCCAGAGCCAAAAGCTAGAAGCCCCGTCACAACTGGAGCAATCACGTCCTGCTTATCCGCAACCAGGGCGAAGAACAGGAGAGCTACTCCCGCCAGGAGAATGATCGCGACGAGGAGGGTGTTTGTGACGTGCGCGTATATCCACTGGGTGTGCTCGCGCGTTGACTCCTCGCGCCTCGAGGCCAGCATGTCGGTGAGATGCTCCGACGTGACTTTTTCCCAAATGGGCGATTGGCTCTGCCCAGACATAAGCGCGAAGACACGTTCGAAGACCTGGCGGCCCTGGGGCCCGAGCGCCTGCGCCGCTTGCTCAAGCGCGGCTGGCGGCGGCTCGGGCGACTCCGGTTCCGTCCCGGTGTCAGCGAGGCGCTGGCTGTCGAGTGACGGATCATCGTCCTGCTCCGAGTTTTCTTTGACGCCATCAGCCATGCCGCTCACCGCCAGCTGCCACGACCCAACCCCCCTGCCACACCTTCACCGTTACCAGAAACTCATCATGCAGCATGGTTGCCGTAACGGCGCGCATGATCGCGTCCGCCGCCGATTGATCCAGGGTGCCCGTTTCGGCTAGGTGCACGATGACATCTACTGCTTTCGCGTAGTCGGCCGCGTGAGGCGGATCCTGAGGCGTCCATCCGCGCTGTAGCGCAGCCCCAACCGCACTCCACAGATCATTCAGAATGATGTCCCGAACCTCGGTAGTGGAGTGGCCGGGCGGTGCAACGGACGATGGGAGTTCGACAGCCGCTGGCAATTCACCCTCCAAGAACAATTCTCGCACGGCATCGGGGCGGGCGTGAAGGGCACGGTATTGCCCGCTCAGCGGGGCATGGTACCGCGCCGTTGCCGGTCAGGGTGCCGCGGTGAATCCCACCTGATCGGAAGCCGCACATCGGTCAGCCGTAGCTCACGCGTCTCTGGCCAGAGCTGCTAGGCGCTCCCAGCCGGGAGCATGTCGGAGCGGTTGCGCTGAATGTAGGCGGTGATGCCCAGCACGATCCAGGCCGGGAGCGAGAGCACGAGCGGGTAGAGCACGACGCCCACGGGGCCGAACAGCCCGCCAATCACTGCGCCGTAGACCGTCAGCGGCACCAGCACGGCGCCGCACACGTAGGCCAGAACGCGGACGCGCCGATGCAGAAAGGTCACCGCCAGGGTCAGCGGGATCGCGGCGATCCAGGCAAAGAGGACCATAAGCGCGATCATCACGGCCGCGCTCGGCATGCCACTCGCTTCCTCACCCGGCGACAGGGTGGCAAAGCGGATGGCCGTCACCACCAGGATCGTCAGGGGGAGCCAGAGCGGAAGAACGAGCAGTCGTCCTACGCGTCGAATCGTTGACCGTTGCATGTGCCCACCAGTGCGCCACGCCTGTGCGGCATTCTATCGCCCATCCGGCGTGAGGCTACGGTGGCATTCGCTACGCAGGCACCGACATTCGGCGAAGGATCGTCCAGGGACGCGTTCGGCGGCGGCGGGCGCGCAGGCAGGTAGGCTAGCGTCGGCCGCGCGCTTGCGGCGGCGGATATCCAGGGGCAGGAGTCCGGGTGGAGACGCAGACGGAGTTCGCGGCGGGTCTGGGACAGATCATTCTGTTCGACCTGATCCTGAGTGGCGACAACGCCGTGGTGATCGGGGTGGTGGCGAGCCGGCTGCACGGGCGGCAACGGCGACTGGCCATTCTATTCGGGGCGGGCGGCGCCGTGGTGCTGCGAATCGCGTTCGCGTCCGTCGCGACGCTGTTGCTGCAGGTGCCGGTGATCTCGCTGGTCGGCGGGCTGGCGCTGTTCTGGGTGGGCTGGCGCCTGCTCAGTCCTCACGGCGACGAGGAGCACCACGAGGCGGCGACGACATTTGCCCAAGCGCTGCGGCTGATCATCCTCGCGGATGTGGTGATGAGCCTGGACAACGTGCTCACCGTTGCCGGAGCGGCGCACGGAAACATCCTGCTGCTGGTGATCGGGCTGGCGCTGTCGATCCCGCTGTTGTTCGTGGGCTCGGGGCTGATCGCGCTGGCGACCGAGCGGCTGCCGCTGATCATCTATCTGGGCAGCGCACTGATTTTTCGCATCGCCCTCGTTCTGATCATCGAGGACCCGGCGCTGCACGACCGGCTGATCGTCGAGGACCCAACGCTGCATGATCGGGAGACGCTCAACTTCGTAATCGAGCACGTCGTACCCTGGCTCGCGTTCCTGGCGGGTCCCGTGCTGTATGTGCTGGTGGCGCGTCTGCGCGGACGGTCGGTGCTTCCGATAGGGGTCCCTTCGGCGAGCGGGCGCGACGAGCCCGACGATCCGCCGGCCCACGCGCCGGGCGCACCGTCGGGCGGGGCGTGAGACTATGTGCCAACGCCGCGTGAGGAGGTCCGACTGATGGCTCAACTGCTGCATACGCGGATCCGCGTCAGCGACCTTGATCGCTCGATTCGGTTCTACGAGGACAATCTGGGGTTCAGGGTCATCAGTCGAACGGACCGCTCACCCTCCGGCAACCACATCGCGCATCTCGAGTTGCCGGGCAACGCGCACACGATCGAGTTCACCTGGTCCGAGGACTACGACGTGCGCGTGCCGGAGGACCTGATGCACTTCGCCATCAGCGTGCCGGACCTGATCGCGTTTTGCGACGACTTGGAGCGACGGGGGATCGAGATCTGGCCCGACGGCTGGCGGGAGAAGTTCCCGGTCGGCCGCAAGATGGCCTTCATCGACGACCCGGACGGGTACGAGATCGAGCTGCTGGAGCGCGAAGCATGAGCGAGACGGGAACGGCGACGCGGCCGCTGGAGGACGAGTTCGGCGACGTCATCGGCAAGGCGCGCCGCGGGCTCGGTCTGGAACCCGGGGAGGCGGCGCAGCGCGCGGGCCTCGACGAGGCAGTCGTGCGCAGCATGGAGGACTATGAGCGCCAGCCGACGCGCGCCGAGAGCGAGGCTCTTGCGGCAGCGTTGGCGCTGCACGCGCCCAGCCTCTGGGACGTCGCTGCGGACGCGTGGCGCCCACAGCCACAGCCGCCGACACTTGCCGGCGGCCTCCAGGTGCGCATGATTCCGCACCCGCCGATGCGCGTGACGATGTATATCGTCGGCGATCCGGCCACCGGCGCGGCGCTAGTCGTGGATCCGGGAGCAATGCCGGACGCGGTGCTCGCGACGGTCCGCGATGCTGGCTGGCGCGTGGCGGCATATCTGATCACGCATGGCGATTCGGACCACATCGACGCCCTGGCAGCGGTCTACGCGCAGACGCCCGCACCGGTGTGGGTGCACGAGGGCGCGAGGCCATTCGTGGCGGGCGTCGACGACGCGAATCTGCACGTGCTGACCAGCGACGGGCCGTTCACGGTGGGGCCCTTTGCGCTGGAGGCGCTGGAGACGCCCGGCCATGCGCCCGGCCACACGGCCTATGCGCTGCGGGACGGCGTGCTCGTGGGGGACACGGTGTTTGCCGGGTCGATCGGCGGCACACGGACGGGCAACCTCGGATACGCCGGGCAGCTGGCCGCCATCCGCGCCAAGCTGCTGACCCGCGGGGACGACACCAAGTTCTTTCCCGGGCACGGGCCGCCCACAACCGCTGGTGAGGAGAAGCGCCACAACCCGTTCTTGGCGGGCGGGCCGGGCGTGTAGGCCAATCTGGGCGGATGCGCGACAATAGGGCGGGAGCTTGCCGCTGCGGCGCGCCTCGCAACGGGATCCGATGTTCGTCTACGACATTTCCACCCGACTCGCGTGCTCGACGCTCTTGTTCCGCGCCCAGCCGCTGGATCGCGCGCTTGACGGCGTGAAGGCGGCCGGCATCGAGCACGTCGATCTATGGGCCGCGCCCACGGTGCTGGCCCACGTGGACCCCGCGGCCGAGAGCGCGGCGGACGTGCAGGGCGTCCTGGAGGCCCGAGGGCTGCGCGCATCGTCGCTGACGGCCTATGCCACGTCGGGCGATGCCATGCTCCAGCGCATCAGCTTTGCCGGTGAGCTGGGCGCGCGCGTGGTCATTGCCGCGGCGCCGCATCGCGACTATGACCGCCGCGAGGCCGCCGACGACGTGCGCGCCTACGGCCGCACGGCCCAAGAAGCCGGCGTCACCGTCTGCCTTACCCACCAGGCCGATACCTGGATGGACACGGCCGAGGAGGTGGCCTCGTTCCTGGACGACGTAGGCCATCCGCGCGTGCAGCTGAGCCTGGATCCCGCGCAGGCCGCGCGCGACGGACTCACCTTCAAGGCGCTGGCCGACGCCGCCGGCACGCGCGTGGGCCACGTGCATCTCACCCACGCGGCGGACACGGGAAGCTCGGACGCCCTGGGCGCCATGTTCGACCTGCTCGAAGAGCGCAACTACTACGGCATGTTCACCTTCAGCTGGGACGGCACGGACAACCTGCCGCCGGAGGAGGTGGAAGCCAGCGTGCGCGAGGCGCGCGCCCACGCGCTGAAGGTGTCCAAGGCGGGGTAGCGCGGAGCGCCGCTCGGCACGGCAAATCCGAGCCCTCCGCCGTCATCCGGGCGCTCGCCTCCGTCATTCCCGCGCTCGCCTCCGTCATTCCCGCGCCCCGTCCGTCATTCCCGCGAACGCGGGAATCCAGGCCCTCGGCAGGCACACAGGGCCCGGTGGCAACTCCCGAGAGAGGCGTTGCACTTCGTTTGTGAATCGAGGGAATCCAGCCCCGCCGTCGGGTGGGTGCGCAGGTTCTCCGGCCGCCTACACTGCCCGCGTGCACGTGGGAACCCTGGAGCTGGTGCTGCGCATCCATGGGGCAGAGTCCCTCAAGGACCGGCGCCGCGTGGTGCGAGCGCTCACGGCCCGGCTGCGCAACAGCTTCAACGCGGCCGTTGCCGACCTGGAACAGGACCCCGTGCCTCACTCGGCGCGCGTGGGCGTGGCCTGCGTCGCCAACGACAGCCGCTACGTGGACGGCCAGCTCACCGCCATCGTGAACTTCGTCGAATCGCTGCACCTGCCGCTAGAGGTCGTCAGCGACGCCCGCGAGATCGTCCGGCTGTAACTCGTCCATGCCGGCAGCGGCGCTCTCGTAGGGGCGGTTCGCGAACCGCCCCTACCAAACCTTCCGCCGGAATTCAGCCACTCCAGCCGTACCCGGCATAGCGGCGGGACGGGTCGTGGCCCTCGCCGCGGCCACACCGGATCATTCCCGCTCCCTCGATGCACTACCCCCTCTCCCTTGATGAGACCTTTGCGAAACCCCTCCGTCATTCCCGCAAAGGCGGGAATCTAGCGGCCGCTGAACCTGTAAACCCACGAGTAGGTGCGGTTAGCGAGCCGCCCCTACCTCTTTATTCAAACGTCTCTTGATGGGAGAAGGCCGGGGTGACGGTGAATCCTCAGTTATGCCGCGGCCCATGGGCGTCATTCCGAACATCGTGAGGAATCTTAGATGCTCATCCTCGGACGCTGGACATGAGACACCGGCGGCCCCGCCGACCGGCAAGACCGCCAACGCTTCGATACACTGCCGCCGAATAGCGGCGAAGGGCTTGGAGTTGCAGCGGTGGCCGTAGTTGCTCCACCGGTAGACCGGCGGAGCGTAGGAGGCATGCCGTTGGCAGTCGAAGCCGTTCTTGGTCTGGTGGCCTTTATAGGCCTCTTCCTGATGTGGGCCGTCATTCCGGCCCAAATCCGAAAGCGATAACCGAACCGGGCACTTCCCTGTAGAAGGCACCGCACTGATGCGCGTTGGGCACTGCTTGCCCAAGCCAGCTCGATGACATAGAGCCTGGTCGCCACCCCGCGACTTCAAGCCCCCGCCGCGTTCAATCCCCGACAAGCCGCGCCAGCGCGAATAGGGACCCCGTTCGCCCGGTCGACAGGCTCGCCAGCACCACCAAAACGACCCACCATCTTCTCGCTTCTCGCCCGAGGCGACTGTCGTACGATAATCGGGCGTCATACCCCGCGCCCGTTCCCATGCCACGTTCCCGGTCCGCGCTCGACAGCAAGCTCGGCGCCAAGGCGCCGCAGTCCCATCCGTCCGTTCAATCTAAGCGCGGGCGGACGGCGGACGCGAACGCAGCCGAGACTCCGGGGCCGACCCATCGCACCTTGGGTTCGCTGATCGGCAGGCTGGTGCGGAGCAGCACGCAAAACGGGTCCGCGTATTGTCTCCACGACCGTCAAACCGGGTGGACAACCCCGGTGACGTTCGATGCCAAACAGCTGGGCACACTCACCGGCGCGCTGGGCGAAACCGTGATCGCCTCGGGGAAACTCTGGCGCGACGCGCACGGCAAGCCGCAACGGCTGGAACTCGCCAAGCTTGTGGTCGTCGACCGGGACCGACTGCCGTCTGTAGCGGATGTCTCCGGGATCGCGCCGCACTTCACCGGCGGGCTGAGCTCCGAGGACTACGTGAGACAGCTTCGGGATGGAGACTGACCCCAACGCTGGCTACCGCAGGCCCTACCTCGATACGTCGGTACACGTCGCAGACATCCAGAATGAATCTGGCCGTAAGGTATCGGCGCAAATCCTGCGTGCGGCTGAGCGAGGTGAACTGACGATCGTGGCGTCAACGCTTGTCATCGCGGAGTTGGTCCACGCATCAGGCAGGCCGGCGCTTGTCACGCCAGAGCAGGACGAAGCCATTGAGCGGCGGTTTCTAAACGGCTGGACCGAGCTTGTCGAACTGGATGTGAATATAGCCATTCGTGCCAGGCGGATGGCTCGAGATCATGGGTTGAAGCCGGCCGACGCAGTTCACATAGCCACGGCGCTCCAGGCCGACGCCGACGTTTTCCTGTCCTGGGACGACCATTTTCTGCGAAAGGCCATCCCAGGACTTGCGTGCCGCAGACCCTACTTCGCGGATTAGGACAAGCTTGACCTCGGCGGTCACAAGATCAAGTCCCTGTCACCCGTCGACGTCAGCCGCCACCTGGCCATGCGAGTCGTACTCGGACACGTCGTCACCGGCGAGCCGTTCGCGGGGGATCGCGGCGTCGACTTCGTGCAACAAGCCTTCGCTGCCTCGCCTCAATCTTCCGTATTGGCTAGAAGCTCAAAAGGACGATTTGGTTCAATTACAAATGGAATACTATTAATCTCACCCGATCCTTCACGGGAAACCGCATAGTCCTGAGACGTAATTGTCCGAATCATTCTTGCCGAACCTCTGAACGCAACTCGATGGATAAAACTATGCGATGCAATTCTGCACGAGTCCCAAATACCATGATTGGCTGCCAGAATCTGATCGCCATAAAAGAGGCCAATTTCACGCGACGAACCGGCTGGTATATCAGTGACCGATACACCTTCGGAAACCTGACTTTGAGGTCTCCACTCAAGCAAAATCGGCAGGTCCACATATTGAAATGAATCCCACTCACAATCACCTTCTTCACCAAAGTTGCTAATAGCAACACCGTGTTCAGTATGAGATACAAAAGATGCTGTTTCAAGTTTCACCAGCTCAACCATTACATCGTACATATCGCTGTCACTCTTATTCGCGATGACAAAGCCTACACTCATACCGTCTTGCCCAAGGAAATCAATATCCCTGCGATTCTCACGGGCTATTCCAGTGATCCAAATATTTGGTCGAAGTCGACCTCTAAAGCGTTCGATCTCATCTCGAAGATGCTGGTCTAGTTTCCCTGGTATACGAATCCAATTAAACATCCATTGACCAGCGAAGACAATAAGCCCAGAAATTATAGTATAAAATATATTCCAAGCTCCTAGTTCTTGGAACTGGACGGGCCAATCCGAGAAAAGACCAGCTGATCCCCGCATAATATATGCATGCATCTGTGTAAGGACGAAGAAAATGATAGGCAAGGCTGCCAAGTCAATAACCCAACGCATCCATGACCACTTTCGAGGCAGAGTTAGGGTCGATGAATTCGCCCACCGGAGCCGACGGCGCCAGTACGGGATTGTCTTTTCCATAGGATGAGATTACTCGATCAATGCTTCGGCGGCGGTACCGGCCGTCCGATAGTTGCTATACGGATCGATGTTCCGTACCGATCGAGCTTCGCTATGGCCTGCGCAGAAGTTCCTCAACCAGCCTGTCGATCTCGCCTGCCACCCCGTCGTCGGCGAGAGCCTGGCGGATTTGGCGGCGGGCGGTGACGAAGTACACGCCTTCCTTGAGCGGGACCGTGGCGGCGACGGCTTCGGCGCGGCGTCCGGCGGCAGCGAGGGCGGCGTGAAGTGGGTTGGTTGGGTCGAACTCCGGAATCCGCTTGGTGGGCAGCTTATCGAAGTGGCGCTCCCCCCATTGACCGCGTGCCTGCAGTGGAGCTACCCGACGCCGGGCGGTTTCGCTCGTGAGCACGGCGATCAGATAGTGGGCTTCCGCTAGACTCTTCACCGCTGCCCAGTAGAGCGTGTGATCGATGAACGCTGCGGGGTCCGTGACTAACGCCGCGACCATCAGTTTGCCCGACTTGCTATAGACCACCCGCAGCGGCGGCGGGGGGAATTGGGCGCTCAGCTTGCCGTAGAAATCAATCTGCTCGATATAGGTCAGCGAATCTTCATTATGGGCATCCCACAACTGGCTGGCGTTCGACACCCACTCCGCCACATGGGGGTAGCCCGCGCGGCCCGCGGCGGCCGCGTCCAGCAACGCGCCTGCCGCTCGATCCCAGGGAATCACCGCGAGCAGCGGTTCGAGGACCCGGAACGGCACAACCGACTCCCCGAGATAGACGTGGCGCAGGAACGCGCGTTCCACGTTGCCCGTAAGCGAGTCGAGGTGCTTCCAGGGTGGCTTTTCCTGGGAACTGCGGCGACTCACGACCAACGGCGCCGAGGGGTGGACGCCGAGCGGACCCGGTGGAGCCTGTTCGACCAAACAGAGGACCCGGGGAAACAGGGTCGCGCCATTGCGAAATCGTGTTTGGTAGGGCGACGCCGTCACCCCGTCATCGCCAATTGCCGGCCATGGCGCGTCCCGCCAGACCAGGTGGCCTTCAGCTTCAGTCACCGTCGCATTACGCCGCGGCAAGTCGCCGGATGCCCTGCGGACGGTCGCCGGGAGAGGTCCGGCAGCATCTTCGTCACGAGCGAATAGGACGCACGACGGCACCGGAAACAGCGGCTGCACGTCGTCTCCGAGCGCCCAGGCGTCGCTAAAGCGCACATACAGCTCTTGGCCGAACTCCAGACGGAATATCCCGGACCGTAAGCCGGCGAACTGCCGCCGGCTCATGGCGGCGTAGGGCATGACGAAGGCAATGCGCGCGTTTGGTTTCAGATACAGCTCGCGGCAGCGAGCAAAGAAATAGGCCGAGAGGTCCTGTTGGGTGGCGACCTTGCCACCCTGCCACACACCCAACCGCTGTGACTCGTCGCGGAATCGACGCTGAGTAGCGCGCGACATGAAGCGGTAGGCCAGCCAGGGCGGATTGCCGATCACGACGTCGGCGCGCTGCTCGTCGGACGAGAGCCAGACTGGACGCACGAGGTTACGCGCCACAAAGCCCCAGATGTGGTTACGACCCTGCGCGCGCAGATCGCTGAGTTCGCCATAGGTCTGGCTGAGCACGCCCAAGGGTCCGGCATCGAGGTCGAGCCGACGCTGTAGCACGGCCTCGAACTCACGCGGTCCCGCACCGACTTCGCCTTGTTGCAGCATCAGGCCGATGACGGCGTCGAAGTCCGTCGGTGATCGAGCCACGTCAAAGGGAAAGTGCAGCACCGGGCCGTCGGGCACCTCGATCAGCACGTCCCGCTCAGCCAGGAAGCCCTGCACGTTCCATTGGAGAGCGTCGCCCAGGTAGACCGGAATGGCGAGTTGCGGACGGCTGGGATGGCGCATCCGCTCCTCGCCCAGCGCCAGCAAGTAGGTGACGCGCGCGATCTGCACGGCCACCGGATGGATGTCGATGCCGACGACCTTCTCGATGCAGCGTTGCAGCGCGGCCGGCGTGTCCAGCCCCTGCGCGTCGGCAGCGGTCAGCAGTTGGCGAATGGCGTGGAACAGAAACGCGCCCGAGCCGCAGGCGGGGTCCAGCACGCGCTGCTCCAGCGGCTGGTCAATGGCCGCTTCGCACATGCGCGCCGCCAGCCAGTCGGGGGTGTAGTACTCGCCCAGCTCATGGCGGTCTTCGGGATCGATGAGCGACTCGTAGAGGCCCTTGAGCACGTCGGTCTGCACTTCGCGCAGGCGGAAGCGGCTGGCGTGGAGCGCGATGCGGCGCACCAGATCGTCCGCGTCGGCGTCTAGCAACCAGTCGAAGAAGTCAGACTCGACCACACCGTTGATGCCGGCCTGCTCGAACGGCCGGCCCGCCAGCAGGTCGCGCGGCGCGGGCATGGGAACGCCGAGCACATGGACGGCGATGGTCTTGGCGACCACCGCGAGGTAGGTGTGCTGGAAGAAGAGATCGTCGGCATCCACCGGCGCGCCATAGACCTGCTCAAGGCGCTGCGCCCAGAGCTGCCGCTTGAGGCGAGCCTCGGGGTGCCCGCGGCCTGCAGCCCAAGCGTCGCGCAGGTCACCCAGGGAGCGCTGCCAGGCTGGACTGAGACGGCCGAGCTCTTGGACGACCGTCTCCGGGTCAGGGGTAAGCTCAGCTCCGGCCGCGACAGCGGCGCTGAGCCAGGTAAGGGCGCCGCGCGGGTCGTCCGGGTTGGTGCGGTAGGCGGCCAGCTCGCGCAGCGCGCCCCGACGCAGCTCGTAGGAGATGAACTCCGCGCCATCCGTGGCGATGCCGACGTAGCGTTCGCCGCTGTCGCGTTCCCGCTGGTCGATGTAGCGGGTCAACTGGGCCTCGGCGTCGTCGCGCTCGCGCCGCAAATCGCTCTTGAATTCGACCACCGTGCGTCCGAGCAGGGCGTCGATCCGACCGCGGACCTCGGGGATTTGCGCTTCCAAACGAACGTCCGTGCGCGGGACGCCGAGGCCGTCAATCAGCAGCTGGCGGACATCGGCTCGCACGGTCTCATGGCCCGGACGCGCCGCAAGCTCCAGAACGATCTCGGCTAGGTTGTCGGTGGCGAGCGGCATTACTCAGGCTCTTCCTTCGTCCGACTCGTCGGGAGGGCTTGCGGCAGGCTCGACGGCCCCCCAGCGGCGGTCGGCGAGGAGGGCGGCAGCTAGAGCTACGGCGGCGATGGCGGCGCCGACGGGGGCTGTGAGCAGCACCACGGCGGCGACGATGCCGCTGGTGAGGTCGGCGTAGGCGCCCAGGACGAGGCGGCCGAAGCCGAGCATGCGCCACTGCAGGCGGCGGCGCAGATGCAGCCGCAGGCCGTGCATGCCGGCGGCCGCCATCGCGCCAAGCGCGAGCCCGGCGACTATCGCCGCCGGGTGGTCGGGCATGACCGCGGCTCCCGCCAGGCCTCCGGCCACGGGCCGCAGGACCCAGCCGACGCGGTCCATGAGTCCCCCGCTGCCGGGGAATTTGTCGGCGAAGAGGTCGATGGGCAGGAGCAGCAGGGCCACGAGGAAGACGGCGCTGGTGCCCACGAAGGCAAAGGCGGGGTTGAGCGGCACGAGGTCCGAGCGCCAGGCGAAGACGGCGGTGAGGGCCACGGTGACGTAGGGATTGAGGCCCGCCGCCACGCCGAGGACCGGTGCCTGCACGAACTCCACCTAGGGTGTCCGACTTTCGAATCGGCGCGGCGTGCTGCCAGTCGTGCGGCTTGGATTCCCGCCCCGTATCGAGTACGGGGCAGGCTTTTCGCGGGAATGACGAAGGGGGCGGGAATGACGAAGGGGACGGGAGTGACGAAGGGGACGGGAGTGACGAAGGGGGCGGGAGTGACGAAGGGGGCGGGAACGACGTGCGGTTCGGGAATTCCGGGTGTCGGATCCCGCGCTGCGCACAGCGCGGGCCACCGGGCACCCCTCATCCCACCCTTCTCCCACAAGGGGAGAAGGAGCCGGGCCCAGCTGCCGGGTCACGGAGGTTCGGTGGGGCCTGGATGCCGGCCCCGGATCGAGTACGGGGCAGGCTGTTCGCCGGAATGACGAGAGGGGTCGCAATGGTCTCATTGGCGGCCGGGCCGGGATGCTCGTCTCACGCGAGGTGCTTGCAAGATGCGCCTCCCAGGCTGCGCGCAGCCTGGCCACCGGGCAGCGGCGAAAGCCCGCCACATCGCGGACCGGGTGCGTGACGCGCTGGCCGGTGGTCGTCAACGCCGGGACCGCTCATGCCAACTCCGTAGGTTTGCCCGCAGACTGCGCCAGCCTACCCACTTACGATCCGCGTGTTGCGTGTCAATCAAACGCATTGGCACGCCTTGACCTTGTACGGTGGGCGCCGCCGCGGAACAGCGCACGTGCGCACGACGGCCGGACGGGCCGCACCAATATTGACCGCGAGCGCGCGGAATAGGAGCAATCGGATGGCGAATAGCGTGGTGCACTGGGAGATCAACGCCAAGGACGGAGCCGCCCTACAGAAGTTCTACGGCGACCTCTTCGACTGGGAGATCAGCGCCGACAACCCCATGGGCTACGGGGTGGTGAGCGCGCCCAGCGATGGTCCGGGCATCGGCGGCGGCATCATGGGCATGGGGGACGTCGTGCCGCCCACCCGGGTCACGTTTTACGTGGGTGTGGACGACGTGGCCGAATACCTGGAGAAGGTTGAGAGCATGGGCGGCAGCGTCGTGATGCCCGAGATGGAGGTGATGGAGGACGTGGTGATCGGGATCTTCGCCGACCCCGAGGGCCACGTCATCGGCCTGGTCAAGAATGTGCCCATGTAAGCCGGGGCGGCGTTCTCCGTCTCCGCGCCATGGGGCACCGTCCGTCAGGGCCTCGCAAACGGGTTCTGAATCGTCAGGTGCTCCACCTGCTGGCCGTGCTGCAGGTCTTCGGTGTAGAGGCGCGTGCACCCGGCCTCCAACGCGGCCGCCACGATGAGGGAGTCGTAGTAGCCAAAGCCGTATTGGGCGTGGAGGCGCAGGCCGCGGGCATACAGCGCGCGGGAAGGGTTGACCTGCCAGAGCGGTGCGAGCACGTCGTCCAGCAGCAGACGCGCGCTGGCCGGCCGCGCGCCCAGCTTGCGGGTGACTACGTGCAGCGCTTCCTGGACAACCTGATAGCTGATGCAGCCGCTTCCGTCCTCAAGGCTGCGGCGCACGAGGCGCTCGGCCCGCTCGCGCTTGTCAGGGGCGGTCTCGTCGAACAGGTAGATGAACACGTTCGTGTCGATGAAGGCTTCAACGCTCATTCATCTCGTCCCGCGTGAACCTGCGGCCGTCGGTCGCGATGTCGCTGCGGAGCGCGTGGATGGTGGCGATGGCGGCGTCGGCTTGCTGCGTGCGTCCGGCGTAGTCGGCCAGCCACTGTCGGAATTGGGCGTTGAGGGTGGTGCGCTCGGTCGCGGCGCGTTGGCGCGCCGCGACGATCAGGGCCTCATCGGCGCTCAGCGTGATGTTCTTCATCGGATCCCCTACTCGACCGCTTTACACAATTATAGTGCACACAAAACTCGTGCCCTCACGGCTTCACACCTAACGCAGAGCCGACGCTATTTGGGCGGCAGCGAGTGGGCGAAGGACACTCCCAGCTTCAGCCAACCGGCGAGGTCCGCCTCGTCCGTCGCGCCCTGGGGCGACACCAGGACCCAGCCCTTCATCGGCCGCCCGCTTAGATCGAAGACGCGTGCATGGGGACGGGCCAGCGCCTCGTCGTGTCGAGCCGGCCCCGTCCGCACCATCAGATCGTCGCTAGAGACGCCCACGGCCATGTTGCCGTCCAGCATGAAGGCGATGCCGCCAAACATGCGTCGCTCGGTCAGCCCGTTCTCTTGCGCCAGCGCCTCTCGCAGCCGCTGCGCCAGCCCTTCGTCGTAGGCCATGCGGCCCTCGGTTCCTTGCGTTCGTCGCCGCGTCACATTCTGCCCCCAGCTAACGAGGCCCGTACGGTGGAGTCCCGGGCGAGCGAGGTCTTCGGGCCGGAGCGACGCGATGATCGAGCAGATTGCGACGGTGGCGGTCTACGCGGACGACCAGGACGAGGCCCAGCGGTTCCGGGTCGAGCGCGTCGGGTTCGAGGTGCGGCGGCGCGAGCGCATGGGGCGCCAGGGCGACTGGCTGGAAGTGGCCTCGCCGGGCGCGGCATCGCGTCTGGTGATCTATCCAAAGTCGATGATGCCCGACTGGGCGGAGCGCAAGCCGTCGGTCTGTCCCGGCCCTGCCAATGCCCTCGGACATTCCGAGGACCGTGGAACATAGGAGGGGGCTGGGCAGCAAACCATCGAATCTACGTTTAAGCGGTACTAGCCGCGCAGCGCGCGGACGATATCGCTCAAGCGCAGGCGCCGGCCGTAGACGAGGAGTCCGATGCGAAAGACTCGCGTGCTTGTCCAGAGCGCGAGCAGAACGCACACGGCCAGAATCACCACGCTGATCGCGATTGAAAGCACGTCCTGCGACCCGGCCGCCACGCGCATCAGCCCCGCGATTGGCGCCGTGACGGGCACCCAGCTCAGCACGACGGCCAGCAAGCCGTCGGGATCGCCCTGGATCAGCGAGGCCAGCATGAAAGGAACCACCGACGGCAACACGACGTAGGCCGCGAGCTGCTGGCCCTCCTTGAAGCTGGTGGTCATGGACCCCACGGTGGCGTAGAACGCCGCGACGAGCAGGTAGCCAAGCAGCAGGTAGGCAATGGCGAGCGGGAGCACGGCGAGGTTGAAGGTCACTTCGCCGAGCAGGTCGAACCGGGCCAGCAGCAGGGGCACGAGCGCGAGCACGGTCGCCACCCACACCAGGGCCTGCACCAGCCCGGTCATGGCCTGCCCGGCCAATTTCCCGAGAAGCAACTGGTCGGGCGTGACCGACGACAGCACGATCTCGATCACGCGGGTTTCCTTCTCCTCGCTCACGCCTTCCAAGAGGTAACCGGCACTCGTGAAGATGATGATCAGATACAGCATGGCCATGGCGTAGGGCAAGGCCGCGTCGATGGTGGAATCGGCGGCCGTTCCCCGCGGCGGTGAGCCGTCGACGGTCTCGGCATGCAGCACGACGGGTTGCCGGATGCGGGCGGCGATCTCGGGCGCCACATGCTCTTGCAGCAGCGCGTCGAGAAGCACGGACCGAATCAGGTCCCGGGCCTCTCCCTCGCGCTCGCCGAACGCTCCAAAGTCGTCGGCCACGAAGCGCACGGCGCCGGACTGCTCATAGTCGGCGGCGAGGACGAAGTAGCCGGCAATGGCGTCTTGCGCGAGGGCTGCGCGGGCCGCCGCCTCGTCGGCAAAGCGTGTAAAACCCGGCGGCAGATCCCGCCCGTCCAAGGCGCCGGCGCGATCGATCAGGCCGTAGGCGTCGCCCGTGTCGGACGCTGATGCCTCCTCGACAGTGCCGCCGATGCAGTCGCCAAAGACGACGACGACCAGGACGGCGATCGCCAGCAGCACGGGCATGGTGGCCGTGCTGATGAGAAAGGCCTTGCGCCCAATGGTGCGCCGCAGCTCCCAGCGCGCCACCACGGCCGCGTTACGCATGATCGCCCGCCTGGCGCACGGCCTGGATGAACACGTCGTCGAGCGTGGCCAGGGCCCGCTCGAAGCGGTCAATACGAACGCCGCGGCGCACGAGTTCCTGCAGGACGGTCTCGGGCGCTTCACCCGCCGCCAGCACGGCGTAGTAGCCATCCTCGTCGTCACGAAGCTCGGTAACGCCGGGAAGGTCGGCGACGCGATCCGGAGAAACGAAGCGCACGGCGTTGGGGGCGTAAGCCCGGCGCACGTCCGCGACCCGGCCTTCCAGGACTCCGCGGCCGTCGGCGACAAGATAGATGCGGTCCGCCAGGTGCTCGACCTGGCTCATGACGTGGGTGCTGATCACGATGGCCGCGCCGGCGTCACGCCGCTCGCGGATTATGTCGAGCAACAGCTTGACGTTGATCGGGTCCAGGTTCTGCGTCGGCTCATCCAGGATCAGGATGTCCGGCTCGCTGAGCAGCGTGGCCGCAATCTGCGCCTTCTGCGCCATGCCGCGGCTGAGCTCGTCGGTCTTGCGCGCGGCCCCTTCGGCAAGATCCAGTCGCCCGAGCCAAGCAGCGGTACGGGACCGGGCCTCGGCGCGGCTCAGACCCTTGAGGCGGCCGAGGTATTCCACGGCGTCGGAGGTGCGCGCGCCCCGATGGAGCCCGCGCTCCTCCGGCAAATAGCCGATGCGGCGCCTGAGCTCGATGGTGGGCAGGCGGTCGTGAATGCGTATGTCCCCGGCATCCGGTGTCACGATGCCCATGACGGCGCGAATGGTCGTGGTCTTTCCGGCCCCGTTGGGTCCGAGCAGGCCGAGGATTTCCCCCGGATTGACCGTGAGCGAGACGTCGCGAACGGCGGACACATCCGCGAAGGACTTGCGCAAACCTCGAATCTCTAGCGCCGGCATCAGACTCACTCAGCGGGCCCGGTCGGAAGTGACGCGAACCGTTAGGCTGACCCGAACGGCCGCATCAGCCAAAATGCGCTGTTGCGTCATGCGGAGATCAAAGCCCAATGCTCGAACGCGTTCCCATCGACCATGACCGTTTGCTTGCCACATTTCTGCGTCTGCTGCGCATCGACAGCTATCACGGCGATGAAAATCGGATCGTGGAGGTTCTGCGCCCAACGCTCGAGGCGGCGGGGCTGACGACCAAGCTCGACGCCCATGGCAATCTCATCGCCCGCTGGGACGAGCAGGGCAGCGACGCTCAGCCGCTGATGCTGAACGCGCACATGGACACCGTGTGGCCCACGTCCGGCATGGAACCCGTGGTGACGGCGGAGGGGGTCGCATCGGATGGATCGAGTGTACTGGGCGCTGACGACAAGGCCGGGGTGGCGGCCATCGTGGAAGGGGTGCAGGCGGTCGCGGACGCAGGTCTCCCGCACGGGCTAATCGAGCTGGTCTTTACGGTCGGTGAGGACGTGGGACACATCGGGTCGCGCGCCTTCGACCCCGCGGCGATCGAGTCCCGCAGAGGGCTGGTGTTCGATGGGGATGGGCCGGTCGGATCGGTCGTGACGGAGGGACCGGCCGCGGAGGCGTTCACCGCGGTGTTCCGCGGCCGCGCGGCGCACGCCGGCACCGAGCCCGAAAATGGCATCAGCGCCATCGCCATGATGGCACGGGCCATCGATCGGATGCAGCTCGGACGGGTGAGCCCCTACACCGTTGCCAACATCGGCACCGTCAACGGCGGACAGGCGATGAACATCGTGCCCGCCGAGGTGACGCTCGTCGGCCAGGCCCGCAGCCTGCGTCAGTGGCTGCTCGATAGTCAGATCGAGCACATGCGCGAGGTTATGGAGGAAGCGGCCAAGGAGTTCGGGGGGACCGTGGAGTACGAGAAAACCAACCGCATTCAGGCGTTCGGGTTTTCCGACATGAACTCGGTCGTCAAGATGGCTGACCGCGCCATCCGATCGGCCGGACTCGAACCTTCGCATGTCTCGACGGGCGGCGGCAGCGACGCGCATGAGTTCAATGCGAAGGGCATCTGGTCGACGATCCTTGGCATGGGCTGCACCGGTGCGCATACCGTCGACGAGTTCGCGCCGCACGCAGCGCTGCGGCAAATCGCGCAAGTCGCAGCGCAGGCGATTGTCGTTGCCGGCTAGGGACAACTCCGACCGGCTCAGCGGGGGAATGACACGCCGCATGTTGGAGGAGCACGATGCCTGAGAGTCCAGGCCCGGTGGCGATCAACGACGACCGCCTGCTCGGCAATTTTGTCGACATGCTGTCCGTCGACAGCTTCCATGGCGACGAGGAGCGCGTGGCGGCGATCATTCGACCGGCGCTGGAACCGCTGGGCATCCGGTTTCGCCAAGACGCGATCGGCAATCTGATCGGGTGCTGGCCGGGCCGCGGGCGCAGCGACGGCCTCATCATGCTCAACGCGCACATGGATACCGTGCAACCGACGCCCAACATGCGGCCCGTGGTGGACGCCAGCGGCGTGCGATCCGACGGGTCGAGCGTGCTTGGGGCCGATGACAAAGCGGGCCTGGCCGCGATCATCGAGGCGATCCGCGCGGTTGACGACGCCGGTCTGGATCACGCACCGATCGAGGTGGTGTTCACCGTCGGCGAGGACGTGGGGCACATCGGGTCCAAGGCGTTCGACGCGGCGTCCATCACAGCGCGAACGTCGTTCGTTTTCGATGCCGGCGGGCCGGTGGGCAACGTGGTCATGCGCGCGCCGGGGCAGATTCGCTGCACCGCCACGCTGAACGGGCGGGCGGCGCACGCGGGAATCGAACCCGAGCTTGGGATCAGCGCCATCAGCTTGCTGGCGCGGGCCGTGGACCGGATGCCGCTGGGACGGGTCGACGCCGAAACGACCGCCAACATCGGACGGATCGAGGGTGGGCAGGCGTCGAACATCGTGGCCCCCACGGCGCGTATCGAGGCCGAGGCGCGCAGTCTCAGCGAGGACCGGTTGGCCGACCAGATCGCCGCCATGCGCGCGGCCGTCGCCGACGCGGCAGCCGACCTGGGCGGCTCCTTCGATTTTGACGAGCAGCGCTTTTACGTCGCGTACCAGCTGGAGGAGGACGCGCAGGCCATTCAACTCGCCGACCGTGCCATCAAGGCGTCAGGGCTTACGCCGCGCCACGTCAGCACGGGCGGCGGCAGCGATGCCCACGAGTTCAACCTCAAGGGCATCACCTCGGTGTGCTTGGGCGTGGGCTACATCGACGTGCACACCACCGAGGAGTTCATGCCGCACGACGCCCTGCGGGACATCACGCAAGTGGCGGCGCAGCTGATCACGCAGGCCTGAGCCGGCCGCACGGCCGACTCCTACTGGGGCATGGTCCCCACGAGCATCGGGTCGCCGGTTGGGCTGCTCGGGCTGCCGTGCATCAGCTCCTCGGTGACCTCAAAGGCGTGAAACACGTACACCGGTTGAGCACTCTTCACCAGCACGACCGCACTGCCCGCGAGGTCGGTGCTGAAGTTGGCGCCGCTGACGCGCGTACCGCTCTCATGGACCAACCAGAGATGGTAGACGTGGTCGTGGCGCGGCGCGTGAAGGCCGTCGACGACAAGCATGACCTGGGAGCCGGCGTCGTCGAACATCAGATGCGCCCAGGCGTCCTCGGCGCCCGGCATCCCATGCAGCGTGACGGAGTGCGGTTGGGTCGCATAGATATCGACCAGCGCCGCGCGTTGCGCCGACAGGCCGGCGTGCATCTCGTCAACGGTCTGCTGGAGGTCGCCGACCCGCAGCGCGAGCACGATGACGGCCGCAACGGCCGCAGCGCCAACCATGGACGCGCCCGCGAATCCCAGAACCGGCCATGTCGGAAGGCGCAAGCGCCGCGCGCGGGGCCGCGCAGCCGCCATGATCCGAGCCCGCAGGTCCGGCGGGGGCGCTGCGACGCCCGCGCCGAGCGCAAGCGTATCCAGCGCCTGGCGCACGGTATCGGCTTCGCGGCGCACCGAGGCATCGCGCAGCAGGACCGCGTCGAGCTCGCGGGCCTCGGCCGGGCTGAGGTCGTCAAGCGCGTAGCCGCTGATGAGATCGTTGAGCGTCGCTGAGTCCATGGGCTAGCCGAGCAGGTCCTGGTCGCCCAGGCGTTCGCGCAACCTGCGCAGGGCGGTCCGGGTGCGCGTCTTGACCGTGCCCAACGGCACATCCAGGCGCTTCGAGATTTCGGATTGGGTGTAGCCGAAATATGCGAGCCAGAGCACATCCTGCTCAGGCTGATTCAGGCCCCGGATCGCCTGTCGGAGCTTCTGCCGGCGCTCGGCGAGCCAGGCGTGCTCCCAGGGCGCCGGCTCCCCGTCGGCCTCGGGGCGACTGTCAAGGTCGACCTCGTACGGCTGCAGCTGGGGACGGACGCTGGCGGCGCGAATCGTATCGGTGATGCGGTTGCGGGCGATGCGCAGCACCCATGACGTCAGCGATCCACGCGACTCATCAAATTGGTGGCGGCGGGTCCACACCTGCATGAAGACGTCCTGGACGACATCTTCGGCGACGCCCTGGGGAAAGGCGCGCCGCGCCATGGACCACACCGTCCTGCTCAGCAGGTCGTAGACGCCGCCCAGCGCATCGGCTTCATCGCGGACGAGCCGACGCCCAAGGACCAGGTCCGGGCGCTCAGCCGCTGCGGGAGTTTCGCTAGTCATGCGCGCTGGGGCTAGAGTGCCACGCCCGTCGATCGGACCGACACCGCGCCGCCGCAGGAACGGGCTCCTCAGCGCGGGCAGGCCCGCGCTGAGGCCAATAAGGTCCGGGAGTTCAGCGGCGATGGCGCCGCTACTCACGCCGCCGTTGGTCACGGGCCTGAGGCTCGCGTCGGCGGGACGGACGCGGTGCGCGCGACGCCTGTGGGACGCCAAGGCAGCATCCGTTCGGCGCGAAATTGATCGTTGATCGGCAGCATGTCGAACGGCCCTGCGGCAACACGCCGCCTGGCTGGGGGTTCGTGGACTGTTACGAAGGTTCCGCCGTCGTGGATTGGAGGCCGCGGGCGCGGAGCAGGGCGTACTCGTAGCTGTCCTTCAACGCCAGCCACGAGGCCTCGATGATATTTGCCGAGCTGCCCACGGTGCCCCACTCCCCCTCACCGTCGGAGGACTGGATGAGGACGCGCACCGCCGCGTCCGTGGCGGCGCTGGAATCCAGGATGCGGACCTTGTAGTCGGCGAGGTGCATCCCACCAAGCTCGGGAAAGAACCGCTCCAGTGCCTTGCGCGCAGCACGGTCGAGCGCGCTGACGGGTCCATTGCCTTCGGCCGCCGTGTGGAAAACCTCGTCCCCAACGCGGATTTTCACCATGGCCTCGGAGAGCATGTCGCGCCCGCCGCGGGTCTCCGCCAAGACGAGGAAGTCCACAAAGTCAAACGGCGACTCGTATTCGCCGGTCAGCCGCCGCAGCAATAGTTCGAACGAGGCCTCGGCGCCTTCGAATTGAAATCCGCGCTCTTCTAGCGACTTGAGCTCGCCGACGACGCGCGCGGCGTCGGTCTCGGAGCCCAGCCCCAAAGCATCGGCTCGCGCGACGACCGAGCTGCGCCCGGCCAGCTCCGAAATGAGGATGCGGGAGTCGTTGCCCACGAGCACCGGATCGATGTGCTGGTACGCGTCGGCGTGCTTCCGCATGCCGCTGCCGTGATAGCCAGCCTTGTGGGCAAACGCGCTGTGGCCGGCGAACGGCGTTTGCGGATCGAGCGTCACGTTGGCGATCTCCGCGACGTAGCGCGCGAGCACAGCCGTCTGGCGCAGCTGCGCGGGAGCGACGCACTCGTATCCGAGCTTGAGTTGCAGGGTGGGGATCAGCGTCAGCAGATTGGCGTTGCCGCAGCGCTCGCCCAGCCCGTTGGCCGTGCCCTGGACCTGACGCGCACCTGCCTCAACACCGGCAAGGGCATTGGCTTCGGCCACGTCCAGGTCGTCGTGGGTGTGAATGCCTAGTGGGATATCCGTCCAGGCGGCGGCCGCCAAGGTCCCATTCGTGATCCCGGTCGGCAGGGACCCGCCGTTGGTGTCGCAGAGCACCAGCCAATCGGCAGCGGCGGCGGCCTGCACACACTGCTCCACGTAAGCGCGGTCGTGCGCCAGGCCGTCGAAGTAGTGCTCGGCGTCGACGATGACTTCGCGGCCGGCGTCCTTGAGGAAGGCCACCGAGTCGCGAATCATCGCCAGGTTCTCGTCCGGCGTGGTTTCGAGCACGGTCTCGGCCTGAAACCGCGAAAACTTGGCCACGATGGTCACGGTCGGGGTCTGACACGCCAGCAAGGCCTGCAGGTTGTCGTCCGCGGCGGCGCGCGTGCCCTTGTAGCGCGTGGCGCCAAATGCGGCGATGCGTGCGTGCTTCCAGGTTCGCTCAGCGGCGCGGGTGAAGAACTCGCGGTCCTTGGGGTTCGACCCCGGAAAGCCGCCTTCGATGTAGTGCACGCCGTAGGCATCGAGACGCTCGGCGATGCGGAGCTTGTCTTCGGCGGAAAACGAGATGCCCTCGGTCTGCGCGCCGTCGCGCAGGGTGGTGTCGTATAGCGAGAGTTGCATGGGCGACTTCCTCAGCAGGGGTGGGACGTTGCAGGACCTGATCGAGTGTGGGCCATGGCCCACCGGCCGGCGATTCGCTTAGCGAGCCGCCGCGCGGACTGCCGCCGCAATGCCAACCGCGCCCGTGAACGCGGGCTTCACGGGTCGCGGAGATTCCTTGCATCGGGCAGTCATCGACTGGAGCCTGTCAGTGGCGGTGCGGAGAGTGCGTGCCGCCGAGGGCATTGTAGTGGGCCCCGCATTTTTCACCCTCACCCTAGCCCTCTCCCCGGTCTGGACACCCATCGAGGGAGAGGGGACCGGAACGTGGCCGAGAAGTAAGGAGGCGCCTGACGCTGATCATTGTGATTCGCCACGGCCTGAGGCTTCACCAATCACCGGGGCGCTAGGCGCGGAGAATGTCCAGCGGCGGCATCACGTCAAGCAAGCCGGCGTCAGCCGCGCGGCGGTAGAGCGCCTCGAGACCCGCGGCGCCCTGCGTCCCCATGTCACGGGTCAGATCGTTGACGTACATGCGCGTGAATGCCGCGGTGAGATCCGCGCCAACCTCCGGGGCAAAGCTGCGCGCGTAGGCCAGTGCAGGCTCGGGATGCGCGTCGGCCCAGGCGATGGATGCGCTCAGGGCAGCCGCCAGCGCGCGCTGCCGGGACTCGGCCAGCCCGCGCCGCACGACGTTGAGGCCCAGCGGCAAGGGGAGACCGGTCGCGGTGAACCAACGCTCGCCCAGATCAACTTGCTTGGTCAATCCGTATTCGCCGTAGTTGAGCTGGCCCTCGTGAATGACGATTCCCGCCGTCACCGATCCGTCTCTCACCGCTGGCAGCACCTCGGCAAATGCCATCTCGACCGGCTGAAATGGGGGAAGGAAGATCCTTCCGAGGAGATAGGCGGTGGTGTGCTCGCCGGGGATCGCGACCCGCGCATCCCGGATTTCGGTCTCTGCGTGGCGGGCGACGACGATCGGGCCGTAGTTGAGGCCCATGGACGAACCGCAGGCCGTGATGCGGTACTGGTCGGCGACAAAGGGATAGGCGCCCGCCGACACCTGGGACATGTCGAGGTCGCCGGCAAAGGCGCGCCGATTCAACGCCTGGATATCGGCGTGAACTTCGGAATAGCTGCCTGGATCGAGACCTTCGACGGTGACCTGGCCGTGCGCCAGCGCGTAGAACATGAAGGCGTCGTCGGCGTCAGGGCTGTGGCCCACGGTCACCCGCGCCATGGCGGGCTCGCGGTCAGACGCCAGGGGGCGCCTCGTCAAACGTGCGCAAGATCTCGTAGAAGCTATTGCGCTGGGCGGGGACGAAGCCGGCCTCGCGGATCATGGTTTGCGTTTCGGCAATGCTGGTCCGCGCGAAGTGCCCGGCTTCTTGCATCACGTTTTCCTCGAACAGGGTGCCGCCGAAGTCGTCGGCGCCGAAGTGCAGCGCCACCTGCCCAACCTTCTTGCCTTCGCTGAACCACGACGCATCCACATGGTCCACGTTGTCCAGGAAGAGGCGCGACGCGGCCAGGATGCGCAGATAGCGATTGGCCGACGCACGGTCGCCCTTGAGCTTGCGTCCGAGCGGCGTCTGGCCGGGGGCGAAGCTCCAGGGGATGAACGCCGTGAAGCCGCCCGTCTCATCCTGCAGGTCACGCACGCGCAACAAGTGCTCCACGAGGTCGTCGTTGGTTTCCACGTGGCCATACATCATCGTGGCGGTGCTGCGCACGCCGGCCAGGTGCGCGGCGCGATGGACCGCGATCCACTCGTCGGCGTCCATCTTGAGCGGGCTGATCGCATGCCGGACGCGGTTGGTGAGCACCTCCGCGCCGCCGCCGGGAAAGGTGCGTTGACCCGCCGCGAAGAGCGCCGCCATGATCTCGCCGTAGTCAAGCCCCGAGACCTTGGCCATCTCATAGACCTCGGGCGCCGACCAAAAATGCGGCGTAAGCCCGGGGAACCGCGCCCGCGTGGCGCGCACCATGTCGGTGTAGTAGTCGAAAGGGAGCTCGGGGTTCAGGCCGCCCTGCATGAGCACCGTGGTGCACCCCATCTCGACCGCCGCCTCCATGCGCGTGAGCATCTCATCGACGGTATGCGTATAGGCGTCGGGCGCCGTGCTGGTGTGGGGACGGTAGAAGGCGCAGAAGGTGCAGTAGGCGTCGCAGAGGTTGGTGTAGTTGAGGTTGGTGTCGACGACGTAGGTGACCATGGACTCTGGGTGCCGCTCGAACCTGACTTCATTGGCCAGCGCGCCCATTTCGATCAGCGGCGCGTCGCTCAGAAGGACCTCGGCGTCCGCGGTCGAGAGCCGCTCTCCATCGCGCACCTTGGTCTCGATCGCCCGCATCATGCGGCGTCCTGGACGCTCACCTGCGCATCCAGCTCCTGGAATCGGTCGAGCGCCGCCCAGGTGCGCGGACCGAAGCGGTATTCGAACGTCCCGAGATAGCGGCGAACCGCTTCCGCGTCGAGCCCAAGCTCCGGGCGTCGAGCAGCCAGCGCCCCGAGATCGGCAAGGTTGACAGTGAGCTGACGATCCAGATAGTCCACGGCTGCCGCGACATTCGCGGCCGCCACCCCCGCACGCTGCATCCAGGCTGCGAACACGAACGGAAGCCCGGTCCACTCGTGCCAGGCGGCGGCGAGATCGGTGACGTAGGGATACCGCGCAGCATGCGGCGACTGCAGGAGCGCACGGTCCCCAATGAGCAGAAAGGCATCGGCGGGCACCTGCAAGGGCACCAGCTGGTAGCCGCCGACAGCGTAGTGCCGGCGCAAGAGCACGCCGAGCAACCGGGCCGACGTGGCCGTATCGTCGATGACGCCAATGCGCCGACCGCCAAGGTCGGCGGGCGGAACCTGTGAGAACAGGAGGACGGACTTGGCGTCGGCCTGCGTGGCGATGCCCATCCCGCCCACCGGCATGAACAGGTCCGGGTGGTCGAAGGCCGCAACCACCGGCAGCGGCGCGACGTCGACCTGACCACCTTGCACCAGGTCGATCATGGCCCGCGGGGTTGCGGTGCGCGCCTCGGCTCGGACCGGGTCATCGCCGAAAAACGGCTCGGTATTCAGGTAGGGAATGCGTCCGAGGCTATGCGGCATGGGTGCGCATGACGTTGTAGGTGGCATTGCGCTCCACGGGCACCTTGCCGGCCGACCGGATGAGCCCCACGAGCTGTGTCCGGGCAACCCCTACCGGGCTGTCGGCAAGCGCCGCGTGGGCGATGCGCTCGGTGCCGATGGTGCCGTCAAGATCGTCGGCGCCAAAGTTGAGACCGATCGAGGCCGTCTCCTCGCCGGTCATCACCCAGTAGGCCTTGATGTGCGGGAAGTTGTCGAGCATCAGCCGGGCCGTGGCGATCATGCGCAGATCGTCGATGGCGCTGGCGTGACGCGGCACGAGATTCGTGGTGCCGAGCTGATATTCCAAGGGGATGAAGCACAGGAACCCACCGGTGACGTCCTGGGCCTCACGGAGGCGCAGGAAGTGGTGGATGCGCTCGGCGGGCGTCTCGATATGCCCATAGAGCATCGTCGCGTTGGACTTGAGGCCCATGCGGTGGGCCAGGTGGTGAATCTCGATCCAGCGGTCGGCGCCGGCCTTGCCGCGAAACAGCTCGCGTCTGACGCGCTCGGAGAAGACTTCGGCGCCGCCGCCCGGCATCGAGCTGAGGCCGGCAGCGATCATGCGCTCCAGCACCTCGGCGTCCGACAGCTTGAAGCGCTTGTGGAAATAGTCGACCTCGGCCGCGGTGAAGGCCTTGATTTGGACAGCCGGCCGCTCGGCCTTGATCGCGCGCAGGAGGTCCTCATACCAGTCGAATGGGATGTCTGGATGGTGACCGCCGACGATATGGACCTCGTGCACGTCCGGCGGAATCTGCCCCAGGATCTGCGGGATCGAGTACTCGTAGGCGTGGGCGTCGCCGCGCTTGGCCGCGAAGTCGCAAAACTTGCAGGACAGCACGCAGATGTTCGTGGGATTGATGTGGACGTTAAGCGTGAAGTAGACGCGGTCGCCGGAGCGTTGACGAGCCGCCCAATCCGCGATGCGGCCCAGACCCAGGATGTCCGGCGTGTGGAGACAGCGGAGCCCGTCAGCCTCGCTCAGGCGCCGCCCTTGCTGAACGCTGTCCCAGATGGGCTCGAGCGCCGAGTCGCGAAATCGCATGTCCGGCCGTGTCGGCGCGTCACGCATTGGCCGGGGTCCTCGACGCCGCAAGTTGCCGGACGTCAATGCCCACGCTCTGGAGCAACAGGTGCCGCAGTGCGGGATAGGTCATGTGCAGCGGCCCGTGGTCCGGGTCGTGCAACCAGTTGACGACGATCTCGCTGATGGCGCCAAACCAGGCCGTCGCGATGAGATCGGTGTTGCACGGCTCGAGGGTGCCCTCGGCAACCGCGGCGTCCAAGTGCCGGCGAATCAAGTCGGCGAACTGCTGCCGCACGAACAGGAGATCGTCGCCGAAGGCGCGCCCGGCGCCCGCGACCTCGACCAGCGTGACGCGCGCCAGCGTGCGGTGCTTGGTGAAGATGTCGATGACCGAGAGCAGCGCGGCGTCGAGCCGATGGATGGCGGTGGGCTCGTCGACGAGCTCCCGCTCGACGCGCTCCACGAGATTGGACGCCAGCTCACGAACCAGGGCGCGGAAGATGGCCTCTTTGCTCGGGAAGTGAAAGTAGGCCGTGCCCTTGGATCGACCGGCGCGGGAGACGATGTCGTCGACAGCCGCGCGGTGATAGCCCTTTTCGCCAAAGACGTTGAGGGCGGATTCAAGCAGCGCGCGCCGGGTGGCGTCTCGTTTCGTACTGCGACGGGCCCCCGGAAGACGGAGTTGCACGGCCGATCCACGAGAACTGACTGCCGGGTCAGTTTGGCTTACGCGGTTTTCCGTCGTCAACTGGCGGGACCGGGCTAGACCCGAATACGGGCGAAGTTCATGCGCAGCGGCGCGAGGGCGTCGCGGTTGAGGATCACGGTGGCCGGCATGGCGTCGCCCCGCTGGACCGGAACGGCCCAGCCGCCAAACCGGTCGCCCAGAACGGTGGCGCGGGAGGTGACCCACATGCGCCCGCCGTCGAAGGGCGATACCAGCATGGTGCCGATGGCCTGCTCCCCGCCGGACAGCGCGGCGGCGAAGACCAAGCCCACTTGCGCGCCGGACACCGCGCCAAACGCCGAGTCCCAGACCTGGGCCATGAACTGGCGCTCCATCATGCTGGCCGCGGCGCGGCGCGGGTCTTTCACGTTCACCCCGCGCGCCCGCAGGCTCGCCTCGGCAGATGCGATGAGCGTGTCCCGCGACTTGAAGAACTGGTCGCGTGCCGCCTCGACGCGCGTGCGGTAGGCCTCCATCGGATCGAAGGGCAACAGCACCACAAGCGCGGCCGGCACCTGCCGCGGATCGACATCGAGCGCCACCCTCACCTGATACGCGGGCGACGGGCGGGGCGGGGCGTCTTCCTTGCCGGGTTCGCCAGGCGCCGGCGCGGATTCCGCCGCCTGGGCCTCGCCTGGCGGCTCGGGCGCAGGCTCGTCGACTGGCGGAGATGGCTCGGCGGCTGGCGGCGCCGCCGGAGGCGGTGGCGGTGAGGCCGGCAGCGGCTGACCGCTAGGACCAAGGAGAACGGGCCGGTTGTTCTTGCGTTGGGCCACGACGTCAACTCCCCACAGCAGTGCGGGGCATGCTACCGCACCCATGGTCCCGGACTGGCGCCAAGCACCGTCGGCGCGCCAAGTATTCTTGAAAGAACCTCGCAGCTGCCCGTCAGATATGGGCGGCGGTCCATCGTGTCCGAGAGGAGAGCGTCCGATGCCGCTGGCGCCCATGCGCGTGCTGCTGGACCACGCGGCCGCCAACGACTATGGGATCGCCGCGTTCAACGTGAACTTCATGGAGCAGATCCAGGCCATCATGGAGGCGGCGGACGAGGCGGACGCGCCGGTGATCATCCAGGCCAGCCGCGGCGCGCGCGAGTACACCAACGACATATATCTCCGCCACCTGATGCTGGCCGCCGCCCAGCTCTATCCACACGTGCCCGTGGCGATGCACCAGGACCATGGCAACAGCCCCGAAACTTGCGCGAGCGCGATCGAGCAGGGATTTACGAGCGTGATGATGGATGGGTCGCTCGAGGCCGACGGCAAGACGCCAGCCTCCTACGAGTACAACGTTGCCGTAACGCGTGAGGTCGTGACGATGGCCCACGCCAAGGGAGTGACAGTTGAAGGCGAGCTGGGCGTACTCGGAAGCCTGGAAACCGGACTCGGCGACCAGGAAGACGGGCACGGCGCCGAGGGTCCGATCGATCGCGAGCAGCTGCTCACCGATCCGGACCAGGCTGAGGAGTTCGTGGCCGCGACGGGCGTGGACGCGCTGGCGGTGGCGATCGGCACGAGCCACGGCGCTTACAAGTTCAGCCGCAAGCCCGACGCGGGCGTGCTGGTGATGGACCGCATTCGGGAGATCCACCGGCGCCTGCCCAATACGCACCTGGTGATGCACGGCAGCTCATCCGTGCCGCAGCACCTACAAGACGTGATCAACGCCCATGGCGGCAAGATGCGGCAGACCTATGGCGTGCCCATTGCGGAGATCCAAGCGGGCATTCGCCATGGGGTGCGCAAGATCAACGTCGACACCGACAACCGCATGGCCATCACCGGGGCCATTCGCAAGGTGCTGCATGAAGACCCGGGCGAGTTCGATCCGCGCAAGTACCTGAGCCCGGCGCGCGACGCGATGAAGCAAGTGTGCCTGGAGCGCATGCAGGCGTTTGGGATGGGCGGTCAGGGATCCCGCGTGCCGCATATCGGGCTGGACGCCATGGCCAGCGAGTACGCGGCGCCGGCCTAGGCCGACAACTCATCCCCGTGCGGATCGAGCGGGAGACGCTGCGGCTGCTCCGGGCGAGCGGCCGGGCGGCGGCCCGCGCCTGGTTGGACGGCGGCGCGCGCGAGGCCCTGGACGGGATTGCGGCGGCGGCGCGCGCTCCCGAGCTTCAAAGCCCGGGCACCGGCGCGATCAGCCCGCAGGCGGCGACGCACCTCGGCCACGCCATCGGCGAAGCGCTCGGAGAGTCGGCAGCCTCCAGCCGGAGCACACTGACGCTCGCGGCAGCGCTGTTGGCATCACCGAATCCCTCCCAGCGCATGATCGGACCGCACGTGCTGACGCCGCTGGCCCGGAGGTGTGCGGCGTGCGCGGGCCAGATCGTGCAGCTGGCCGATCTGTGCGCCGACGCCGCGACGGCGGCCGCCCTGGCCATTCCGCTGGCGGCCGCGGTGTCCGGCGACCCCAGCACGGCCATCGTCGGTCTTGGTCGTCTCGAGGAGACTCCACGAAGGCGGCTGGCGCTGCAGGCCACCAGCCAGGCGCTGTTCTCCCGGGAGCCGGAGTTGGCGCGGACGTTGGCAGGGGCAATCGCGAAGGCCTCGCGACAGGCACCGCCTGCCGACTAGGCGCCGCCTCCATGCGTCGCGCCGAATCCATCGGCCAGGGCGCGCAAGTCCTCCCATGGATAGATGCCCGTTGCATGGCCATCCGTCCAGGTGAAGGTCAGAGCGTAGTGGCCGACCGGGGCGATGCGCACCGCGCCTATGTCGGACGGAACGGTGTCCGGATCGAGTTGGGGAGCGCCGGTGAGCTCGTTACGGCACACGGCGCAGCCACAGGCAAGACGGATTTCGCGCAATGGAAGGGTTGACTCCGCGCCGTCGGCCCACGTGATCGTGAGCGCGCGCTCGCCCACCCGCCGCAGGCCGGTCGGCGTCGTCGCCGCATCCGTCATCACGGGCGGCGATCCGCCGTCCCGTCTCGGGCCCCATCAGCGCCATTTTGGGCCGCGTGCGCGACGAAGGCGCCGATCTCATCGGCGAGCGTCTCGGCCAGGGCTTGGGTACCGGCTTCGGCGAGAATTCGAAACGCCGGCGCGTCGACATCCGGGACGACGACCGCACGCTCGCCCGGCGCGCCAATGACCACCCCATCCAGCGCGCCTTCGTCGCGGCGCTGGCTGTGACTGTTGAGGCGCCGCATCACCGCCCCGCGCCGTTCCCAATCCACGCGAACCTCGCGGCGGGCGACGGTAAATTCCGGGAGCGCAGCCACGTGCGCACTGACCGCCCGGTTCGCGGCCGCCAACCCGGCCACGAGGCGAACAACCGTCGCCATCGGGTCCGGGCCCGCGTGCAGCGACGGAAAGCCATAGGCGTCCCGGCCGTTGACCGTGAGCACCGCGTCACCTTGCACCGCCGCGCGCATCATCGCCGGAACGTTGGTCGGCGTGCGGTGCGGCGCGAACCCCAGGTCCGCGGCGTAGCGGAACACGCTCTCCGGCACCGTGAACGGCAGCGCGACCGTTCCCGAAAGCCCTGCCTCGCGCAACACCGCCAACACTAAGCCGGCCGCTTCAAGGGCATCCAGTGGCCGGCCGCGCTCATCCGTGATCCACACGCGGTTGCCATCCGCGTCGATCAGCGCGCCGAAGGCCGCCTCGACCGCTGGCACGATGCGACCGAGCCGGGCGCGCCGCGCTTCCAGATCGGCGCGCGCGGGTACCGCCGCGCTGCTGGACGAGGCATCGATAGCCGTCTCACGCACTCCGAGTCGTGCGAGCAGCGGCGGCAGGACTTCGCCGCACACGCCCCCCATGTAGTCCACGACCAGCCCCAGGGTTCGTTTGAGCGGTTGCCGAATCTCGCCGAGCAAGGCATCGCCGTAGGCGCTGACGGGATCCGATGCGGTGATCTCGGCGATGTCGGCGGCGCCGACGCGGCGAAAGTCTTCGCGGCTGAAGATGGTTTCGATCTTGCGCTCGTCGCTGGGGCGAATGTCAATGCCGCGATCGTCCAGAAAGCGAACATCAATCGCTCCCGGGTCATAAGGCGAGCGTCGAATGTGGGTGCAGCCGACGGCCTCAAGGGTCCTGGTGGCAAAACGGGCCACGGGGAACGGCATGGCGCCGATGTCGACGGTCCGGATGCCCACCGATGCCAGGCCTGACATCAGGGCCCGCTTGAACATCCGCGCCGGGCGCGTCTCGTCGCGGTTGGCGGCCACGGTGGACCCTGGGGCCAGCGCCGATCCCCAGGCGGAGCCGAGCCGCGCGGCGAACTCGGGCGTGAGCTCCACATTGGCCAACCCGGCCACGCCGCCGTGCACGAAGATTGTCCGACGCGCTCCGCTGCCGTGAACCAGATTGCGGTCAATCACCACACGGTCTTCCACGTACTTCCGAGGCCAGACGCAGATGCCCGCGCGCACGTTCGACTCATCGCCCAGGATGGTCCCGTCGCCGACGACCGCGCCCTGACCGACGGCGGCCGCACGTCCCAGGCGGCAGTGGCGCCCGATGACACAGCGATCGAGCTTGGCGCCGACGCCGACGTAGGCGTTGCTGAGCACGACCGCTTCGTGCACCTCCGCCCGCTCGTCCACGAGCGTGCGGTCGCCAACCATCGCGGGTCCGCGAAGGAGCGCGCCGGCGCGCACCTCGCACTCACGGCCGACGTACACCGCACCCACGATCCGGGCCGAGGGGTCCACCCGGGCGGTGGGGTCGATCGTGGGACGGGCCTCCGCATAGCTGGGCGCGTGCGTCAGGCGGACCCGGCCGGCGACGAGGTCGGCGTTGGCCTGGCGGTAAGCGTCCAGCATGCCGACGTCGGTCCAATACCCGTCGGCCACATAGCCATAGACGGCGTCGCCGTTGCGAAGCATGGCCGGGAATACGTCGAGGCTGAAGTCCACCTCACGCCCAGGCGGTATGTAGTCGAGCGCCGACGGATGCAGCGCATAGATGCCCGTGTTGACGGTGTCGCTGAGCACCTCGCCCCAGGAGGGTTTCTCCTGAAATCGCTGCACTTTGCCATCGGCTTCGGTGATGACCACGCCGTACTCGAGCGGATTCTCCACGCGGTAGAGCAGCAATGCGGCGCGCGCGGACCGCTCGGTGAAGAAGCGTGCGAACGCGGAGAGGTCGACGTCCGTGAGGGCGTCACCGGAGATCACCAAGAACGGCTCGTCGAGCAGATGGCGGGCGAGCCCCACGCTCCCGGCGGTGCCGAGCGGTCGATCCTCGTGCGTGTAGGTGATGTTGACCCCAAGCTCCTCGCCCGACCGGAAATAGTCTTCGATGACCGACCCGAGGTAGTGGAGCGAGATGACGATGTCGGTGATCCCGTGGTGCTTGAGCAGCCGCAGGACGTGCTCGATGGCCGGGGCGTGGCCCAGAGTGATCATGGGCTTGGGCCGCTCGAGGGTGAGCGGACGCAGGCGCGAGCCTTCGCCGCCGGCCATGACAACCGCTTTCATGGGAGGTCGTCCGGTGCACGGTGAGACCGACGTGCCAGCATGCGTGACCCGGTGGCGCGGACCATCATCCAAGTCTAGCGGTTATGAGCGCCGCTGCCAGCCGTCAGCGCGGATATCGTCCCGCGTTAGACAGCGGTCGCCTCGGCCTGATCGTCGTCGGGTTGGGCGGCCGCGACCTCAGCGTAGATCTGCGTCGTGGCAAGACTGGCGTGCCCGAGCAGCTGCTGCACCTGGCGCACGTTGCCTTCCGCCCGCAGCCGGTGCGCCGCGAACGAATGCCGCAGCGTGTGGGGCGTGATGTGGGCCTTGATGCCGGCCCGGCGGGCGTAGGTCTTGATGATGAGCCAGAATCCCTGGCGCGTGAGACGCGCGCCGCGGTGATTGAGAAACAGCGCCGGTTCGGATGGGTGCGGCTTGAGTTTGGGGCGACCGGCCATCAAGTATTCCTCCACGGCAACCAAGGCTCGGCCCCTGAGCGGCACGCGGCGTTCGCCGGCGCCGTCGCGCGCGAGCGTGATCATCTCGCCAGCCTGGTCCACATCGGCAAAGTCGAGCGCCGCGAGCTCGGACACGCGCATGCCGGTGGCATAGAGCGCCTCGAGCATGGCCCGGTCACGCAGATGCTCGGGTGCCCGACCGCTGGCGGCTTCCTGCAGGAGGCGCTCAGCCTGCGCGCGGCTCAGGGTCTGCGGGAGGCGCTTCTTGACGCGAGCGCCATCGAGCCCCGCCGTGGGGTCGCTCGCGACCGCACCCGAACCCAGCAGATAGCGATACAGGGACTTCAGCGCCGCAAGCTTTCGCGCCTGCGACGATGGCTGGTACTCGCGCTGGATCAGCTCATTCATGTACCCGCGCACGAAGACCGGAGGCAGGTTCCAGGAGCCGCGCCCGGAGCGAGCCATGTATTCGCGAAACTGATTGAGGTCACTGCGATACGCGGACAGCGTGTTCGCCGACAACCCACGCTCGATGCGCAGATATTCGACAAAGTCCTCGATCGTGGCGTCCATCGCACCGCTTTCGCCGAATTGGGGGAGGCTCTCGAAGCGGTGATCCGAGCGCCCGCGATTGCTTGCCCGCGGGCTCTGCCCCGACGGGGATATTATGTTAACACAACCACGGCTGGCCAACGCGGCAGCCGTGCATACAATCCCCCGAGGATCGGCAGAGGTATTGCTGTGCGCGTGACCCTGGCCTACGGGACCAACGGCCTGCCCGTCGACTTTCGACGCCCCGTGGATGTGATCGAGCCCGCCGAGGCCAAGCCGCTGGATGGCCCGTGCGAGGCGCTGCGCAGAGCCCTGCGCGACCCGATCGATGCCCGTCCATTGCGTGAGATCGCCGCACCCGGCGACCAGGTCGCAATCGTGATCAGCGACGTCACCCGTCCGGCTCCCAACCGCACGATGGTCGGTGCGCTCCTGCGTGAGCTGGCGCACGTCCCGCCGGAGCAGATCACGCTGCTGATTGCCACCGGCCTGCACCGGCCGTGCACGCCGGAGGAAATCGACGGCATGCTCGGCGCCGACATTGCCTCAACCTACACCGTCCGCAATCACGACGCGGCGAACGAGGACGCCTGCCGCGAGATCGGGCGCACGTCGTCAGGACGACCGGTCGCCATCAGCCGCGCATATCTGGATGCGGACGTGCGCATCACGGCGGGGCTCATCGAGCCGCACTTCTTCGCCGGCTTCAGCGGGGGCGCCAAGCTGGTGCTGCCGGGCGTGGCCGCCGCCGGGAGCATCATGAGCAATCACGACGCCGAGCTCATCGGCGACCCCATGGCGCGCTGGGGCCAACTGTCCGGCAACCCCATTCACCGGGAGCAGCGGGAGGCGGCGCGCCTGGCGGGCTGCGAATTCACCCTCAACGTGACGATAAACCCGGCGCGGCAGATCACCGGCGTGTATGCCGGAGCGTTGGAGCCGGCGCACGATGCCGGCTGCCAAGCGCTGGCCCGGGACGTGATGCGGGGCGTGGGCGAACCCTACGACGTGGTCGTGACCACGAACGGCGGCTTTCCGCTGGATCTCAATCTGTATCAAGCGGTGAAGGGCATGGACGCCGGCGGCCAGGTGGTGCGCGAGGGCGGGCACGTGGTGTGCGCGGCGGAATGCCGGGAAGGCGCCGGTCACGGGGAGTTCGTGCACATGCTGCGCGACCATCGGTCTCCGGCGGAGATGCTGGCTGGCATCGTTGCTCCCGGGCATCACAAGGTGGACCAGTGGCAGAACCAGATCTTTGCGCGGGTCCTGGGACGGGCCACGGTGCACCTGCACGCCGACGGCTTGGACGATGCCGCGGTGCGCGAGGCGTTCTGCGAGCCGTGCCCCGACATTGCCGAGCGCGTGGAGGAGCTGGCCGGAAGCGACGGCCGCGTGTGCGTGCTGCCGCGTGGACCGGAGACGATCCCCTACGTGCGGGCGGCGTGAGCCGCCGGATCTAGCGCCGGCGCAGCAGTCGCTGGACCTCGACGCGCAGGCAACGGTCTTGCACGGCCTTCAGGCCGCCCGCCTCGGCAATCGCCATCGCCTCGTCACTGCGGATGCCCTGTTGCAGCCAGAGCGCCCGGGCGCCGATCTCGACCGCCGCGCGCGAAATGTCGACGCAGTGCTCGGGACGCCGAAACACATTCACGATGTCTATGCGGCCTTCGATCTGCTCAAGGTCCGCGACTGCGTGGGACCCGTGCACGACGGTCTCATTGGGATTGACGGGCACAATGTCAAAGCCGTTGGCCTTGAGGAACAGGGCCACGCCATTGCTCGGCCGCAAGGGATTGCTGGAGAGCCCCACGACGGCAATGCGGTGGCTCTGCTCGATGATCTCGCGCAGGTCGTCGTCGTTGGTGACCGGCATGCTCGGGGCCTCAACTCGCCGGCGGCGACCGGCGCCGCCGTCCGTCAACAACTACGAGTGGTCGGTACGTCCGGATCATGGCAGCCGCCCACCCGTCGAGGGAAGTGGGTCACTATGCCCCCCAATGTGCGGCATGGCGTCTCTTCGGCACGGGCGCAGGGAGGTCGCAAAAGAGGGCACCCACAAGAGTTACCGCTACACCGGTCGTCTGAGGACGCAGGGGCTGGATTCCCGCTTCCGCGGGAATGACGGACTCATAGCGACCCGCCCGCCGAGCGGCGCCGAGTGTCTGGGGATGGCAGCGGGTAAACTGGGGGAGGCGCGGCGCGCGCATCCGACGAGAGGTCTTCCCCGTGGCTGACGAGCCCCACGAGCACGTCTTTCAGGAAATCTATCAGAGCGATACGGTCGCAATCTCCGAGGAGACCACCCACCAGACGATTACCGTGGAGCTGTTCGACCGCGGCGTGGTCATCCACATGGAGCGCGACGAAGCGCTCGAGCTCGCGCAGGCGTTCACGGCCGCCAGCCGGTATCTCGATGAGACGTAAGCCACGGGTTGAGGATCGGCTGCGCTTGAATGGCCAGTCCGCATTGAGTACGAGGCGGGTGTTGGCTAGAATTGGCACTCGCCCGGGTCGGCGGCCACCTAACCATGCGCGCGTTCGCGCGGCTCCGCCCCGGAAAGTCACCGTGTTGTACGGAGGAGAACTGAATGACTGAAGTGGCGACGAAAGTCCGCCCGATGGGTGACCGCATCCTCATCCGGCCCGAGAGCCGCGAGGAAAAGACGAAGAGCGGGCTGGTGCTGCCGGATACCGCCAAAGAGAAGCCCATGGAGGGCATCGTGCAGTCGGTCGGCCGCGGCCGCATCACCGACGACGGCAACGTGGTCGAAGTGGACGTGAAGGAAGGCGACCGGGTGCTGTTCGCCAAGTACTCGGGCACCGAAGTTCGAATCGATGACGCAGACCTTCTCATCATTGCGGAGCGCGACCTGCTGGCGGTCATCAGCTAGCCTGCGGTCACGCAGAGGCCGAAGCGGTCGCATCCGTTAGCACCGCGCGGCCGAAGCAGGTTCGCTTTGGCGCGCCCGCTCGCGAGGCATTGCGAGCGGGCGTAGACCTTGCCGCCAATCTCATCGGGGCCACGCTCGGGCCGGGCGGGCGCAACGTGGCGTACACGCGGAGCCTGAGCGCCCCGCGCCTGACCAATGACGGCGCCACCATCGCGAACGAGTTGGAAGAGCTGCGCGATCCGGTTCTCGATCTCGGCCTGCAACTTATGCGAGGCGCGGCCCAGACCGCCGACGACACCAGCGGCGACGGCACGACGACCGCCGTGGTGCTGGCCCAGGCCATCGTTCACCGGGGTCTCTACAACATTGCCGCCGGCGCCAATGGGGCGCGCCTGCGCGAGGGTCTGGAGCGCGGGGCCGCGGCGGCGATCGCGGCGTTGCGCGATCTGGCGCGTCCGGTGGAATCGACCGAGCAACTGCGGCACGTGGCAACAGTCTCGTCCGAGGATGAGCCGCTGGGACGCCTGATTGCTGAAATGGCGGCGGCGGTCGGTCCGGACGGTCTGATCATGGCCGATTTCCACCGCGGCACCGGACGCCTCGAGGCGCGCTACATCGACGGCATGCAGATCGATCGCGGTTGGCTCTCCCCCTTCTTCAACGAAGGCGCAAGCCGCATCCAGGTCTCGCTGGAAGAGCCATTCGTCCTGCTGACGGATCGCGACCTGGACCACGAGCGTGCGCTCGTGCCCGTGCTCGACAAAGTGCGCCAGAGTGGGCGCGCGACCATCTTGGTGGTGGCCAAGAACGTGCGCGATCGCGCCCTGCACTTGCTGCTGCACAACCGCGCCCAAGGAACACTCAATGTCATCGCCATCAAGGCGCCGTCGTTCGGCCTGGAGATGCGCGAGATGCTGGAAGACCTGGCGGCGCTGACGGGCGCCACGGTCGTTTCGGAAGGCTTGGGCGTGGCCTGGGACGACGTGCCGCTGGCATGGCTCGGGCGCTGTCGACGCGCCGTGGTCAACCGCGAGGCAACGGTGATTCTGGAAGGCGAGGGCCGCAAGGCTGAGATCCAAGACCGCCAGCGTCAGCTTCGGACGCAGCTGCAGCAGGCGCACACGGACGTGGATCGCCGACGGCTCGAGCACCGTGTGGCGCGATTGGGCGAGGCGGTGGGCCAAATCCTGGTTGGCGGCATCACCGAGCAGGAACGCCGGGCGCTCAAGGACAAGGCCGACGACGCCGTGGCGGCGGTGCGCCATGCGCGCGAGGCAGGCGTGGTGCCCGGCGGCGGCGCCTCGCTCGTCCGCGTGCAGGAAGCGGTCGCCCGCGAAGCCGACAAGCTAAACGGCGATGCCGCCACAGGCGCGCGAACCCTGCACGACGCGCTCGAAGCTCCGATCCGCCGGATCGCCAGAAACGCCGGCGAACGGCCATCGGTGGTCCTCCATCGGGTTCGGCAGATGGACCCATGGGGAACCTGGGACGCGCTGCGCCGCGAATACGTGGACGCCTATGCCAGCGGTTTGCTCGATCCGCTCACAACGGAGATCGGCGCGCTGCGAGCCGCGACCAGCGTCGGGCAAATGGTCCTGACCACCGACGCGATCGTCTGCGAGCGTCGGCCCATGCCGATCCCGCGCGACCCTCGCCCCGCTAAGACGCGGCGTCCGTTCTAGGCGCGCTTCCCACGTAGGTTGTTGCCAGCGAGCCCCGTGCGCGTCAGTCACGTGGAAAGCCGCGCGGCATTTACGTTGTCAACAGCGTTAGGAGACCTTTGCGTAACCCCTCCGTCATTCCCGCGAAGGCGGGAATCTAGCGGCCGCTCAACCTGTTAGCCGACGAGTAGGGGCGGTTCGCGAACCGCCCCTACCTCTTTATTCAAAGGTCTTTTGAAGGGAGAGGGTGAGGATGATCCGAGGATTGGGAGTGGAATGTCAACCAGTTATGCAAAGGTTTCGTTAGGGGGAGCTACACCCAGAGAAAGGGCAGCCCCGCCTCGTCGATCGCCGCCATCAGGCGGATAGTCTCGCGCAGGGCGGCGGCGATGCGGATGTAGTGGATTTGGTCGTCGTAGCTGAACGCGCGGTCAGGGCGCGGAATCAGTCTTGCGACGCGTCAGACTGTGTCTGACGCAGCCATTCCACTAGCGCCCCAAGGTCGTGTGCCCAAAACAAGGCCAGGCCGCGGTTCTGGGCATCTTCCAGGTTGTGGAGCTTGTAGACGCCGCTCAGGACAGCCGCCGGCACTATCGGTACCGTGCCAAAGTCCTGGCGCCAGGTCTCGGCCTTGACCGCGGCGTCATTGTTTAGGCGCTTAACCGAATTCGTCGAGGAATTTGACACCTTGCATTCCAGCGGCATCGTGCGGCCGTCATACAGTCCAATGACGAAGTCCGCCTTCCTGTTTCCGAGCTTCGACTCACGGCAGAATTGGCCGGCAGTCGGTGCATCGGAAAGCGTCCTATTCGTTCTGGTGTCGACCTGATCGAATTGGGCGTCCCGCAATTGCTGCGCGACGAGATCTTCTTGCCGCGCCTTTTGCTGACTGCGGCGTGTTGTTTCGAGTCGTCGCATGGCCAGCAGAGCCGTGGTGGCAAGCACGGCAGCGCTGCGATCGTGTTCCCCAGGTATCGTCTGCCCACCGACCCACGGAAATCGGCGACGGTCATGCCAGTCGTGGAAGAACGCAATAATGCGGTCCAAGAGATCTCCGTGGTCTCGCAGCCGGGCCGCGCTTATTGACTGTGCCTGCAGCAGCACCTTCAGATCATCCTCAGAGACGGGTGGTCCAGAAAGGTACCGAAAGACTTCCCGTTTGCGATCGTCGCTTAGCAGGTCAAGCGCCTGCGCATCGACTTTTGTGAGATCGGCTGTTTCTTCGAGGACCTCCTGGACGACCTCGCGATATTCATCGAATAGTTGGAGATAGTCCGCCCGAGGCTCGGTGTAGCGACTCTGCCGAAAGTGTTCCTCTGCCTGCTGGCGGGCTTGGTCGAGGTCGTCCCTCGACCAAGCTGGGGGATCGATCACGGCCGCATCTCGTGCAAGGTTGCTGGCTCTGGAACCGGAATCCGCTCCATCTCCCGCGGCTCGAATTTCGTTAGGCCGCCTGCGTAGACGCGTCCCCCACGCATCGACGCTGACTGACGGAGGTGCATGACCAAAGCAGTGAGCCTCTCGCGCCCCAGCGGCTCACGCGGGTACAAACCGTGCGCGATGTTCAAGTGCCGCGCACCCGCGTCATTAAGGACGAATGTCGGCGGGCGCCGCGCCATATACGTTGCCAGAATCGGCGCTGGCTGCCGCAGCCTGACCGACCACCAGGCCTTGCGCTGTTTAGCGACGTAACCGTCGGGTGCGCCCATCGACCGCGCCCAGTCCAAGAACCGGTCGATCGCCGCACGTGTCTCGTCAGAGAACTCGGAAAGATCTACTGGAAGGTCGATCACACGTCGGAGCTCTGCGGCGTTCGTCAGCGCGGGACCGGCGCGGATGAGCTCCGTGGCGCGCGTAACGGTAGGGAACAGCACGCCGTCCGGTAACACCGCGCTCTCCGGGCCGGCAATCCACACCCGATTCGCACCGGTGACCTGCCCACGGTGCACGCGGCACAGCTCCCCCAGCTCGACATAGCCGGACGGCATTTCAGTCGACGTGCGAGTGAAGTGCGACCATCGGGATTCGGCGGCCAGGCGTTGCCGACTTACTGGCTGGCCGCCAGCGAGACTGCCAAGTTCGTCCAGATTCGAAACCCGTACGAAACGGGCGGACGTCGGCGCAGAATTCACGGTGAACGTCGTTATGGCGCCGGTGGCTGCCGTGCCGGGGAAGGGTTCGGCATGTGGCTCGACCACAACCACACTCTGTCCGCCGAGACGGTTCAGAAACAGGTCGCGCACCAACTGGCCGTAGTTCACGTCCAGCCACTCGGCAGCGGAGATCAGCGCCCCGTAGTCACCGGCCTTCGCCCACCGCGCAATCGCCAGAAAAAAGTAGACGTGGAGACCGGCCAGCGCACTTGCTTTTAGCTCCAGATGTTGCGCTTGCCGCTTGAGCCACTGCTTCCAGCGACCTTCAATCAAATGGTGCCTGACATAGGGTGGATTCCCGATGTAGAGGGTGCGTCCGTTGGTCGCCGCGAGCTTCGCATCCCGAAAGTCCGCCAGCATGACGCGCGACTGCTTGCCTTTGCCGAGCACGGCAAGGTTGGCTCGGGCCATCAACGATGCCAGCGGATCACTTTCCACGGCGATCAACTCAGCCTTCGGAAACCTGCGCGCCGCTTCCATGAGAAAGCGTCCAGACCCGGACCCCGGCTCGACGACGCGCGCCGGTGCTCCGGCTTTGGCCGCCCAGTTGACCATGGCGGTCACAATCGGCTCAGGCGTGTAGACCGCGCCACTCGCACGCCGCGTTTCAGCCGTTCGGATCGCGCAGAACGCATCGCCCAGTGGGTCTTCGCGAGCCTGAATGCGTTCCCGAATCTCCTCCACCAGGTCTCGTGGGACAGCGGGAGCGCCGATAAGCAGGCGCAACTCCGCCTGATCGAGTCCACCGACGGACTCCGCTCCGAGCGCAGCCGCCAGCGATGCCAACTCGGCCTCCGTCTGAATCAGACCCGCAACCGACGCTGGCGCGCCCGACGCGCCGTTCAGTTGCTGCCGGAAGCTGTCAAGGTCGCGCTGCACGGCGCCCTTGAAGGCTCCTGACGGGCTCTCATCCAAAGCGTGCCTTGCCATGTCGTGAGTCAGCGGCCGGAGACGGGCGCTCAGCCCTGGTGCCAGTCCATTCGATCATAGAGCCGCGGCTGCCCGCAAGCGGACCGCGCAACGCCAGGTGCGTCGCAGGCGAAGCGCCGCAGCCCGTTGGCGGCAACGCCCCCCGACACGGCGGCGTCCAGCAATGTCTTGAGCGCCGGCCGGTGCGTGTGCTCCGTTGCGTCGCCGCGGCGAGGTTGTCGCGCAACTCTCGCAGGTAGGCGCGGAAGGGGTTCGAGGGCGGCACTGACGCTAGCTACCCACCGGCGACGGTGAATCCCAGGACGGCGATTCGTCGCTTGCCAATCGTAAGATCATCTCGGACCAGTACTGCTGCAGATTAGCCTGTCTAGCAGCACCCTCAGGATCGGGGAAAACCGTACCGTAGTTGATGTTCATCCGATCAAGGTCTGATAGCGCGATACTGGCATCTTGTGCAGATGAACATGGGATTTCGAATTTCTCAAGATAACCAGCCTTGCCTACCGAATCCAAATAGCTTTCGAGGTCAATAAACGATGCATGATTAAGAATTGTGAAGATACCTGATTGAGCGCGTTGCCTGTGGAGCTCATATCTGACGTTATCGACGAATCCGAATTCGGAGCTTGAAATATTAGGGGCGGCTAACAGCTCCCAGACAACTACCGGACGATATGAAGGCAGTTTGTAGTACTTGAGTGGTGTGATCTCGGGTTCAATATTCTCGGCAAATACCCGGCCAGTAAAGGCCCAGAACGCAGCGATGAAAGGGCTCTTGGACCAATCGAGTAATGGCGTCTTCAGACCAAAGTGTCGGCCGAAGGCCCACCAATCAACCTTGGTCCAATTTGAATGATCTGGCGTGTCGGGCATTGTTGAGACGAGGTTCTTGAACTTGATGAGCCACGTGTCGTCAGGCTTTTCGTCGCTGATATTCAGGCGATAGAACTTGCGGACATCTATGGTGAGACCTGCCTTTCTATTGGCGGTCTCCTGGTGCTCAATCAACCGGTCCCAGGGCGACGACAGCTTCCAGCATGGATCGGCATGGCCCCGGTAGGCGCGCGGGACAGGAGGCTTTGTGTTCGTCACCCGCAGCGCCTGGATGAAATCGTCCCAGGAGTCGCACTGCGTGACCCGGACACCGGAATCCTCGGTATAACGCTTGGGCAATGCAACAAGCCTCGGTAAACTAGGGGCCGAGCTTGATTCTACCCCGCGCGGTTTGCCGTGGGCCGGTCAGCATGGGGTAGTGGGCGGCTTTGACATTTGAGCGCCGCATGGTGACCCGGCACCGGCGGTCCCCCTCGATTCGTCGGTTGACTTACGGGGATGGATTCCCGCCTTCGCGGGAATGACGGACTCAAAGTAGGGGTGCCGCATGCGTCGCCCCCGCCGCTGGACTACGGGCTTTTACTTCGTGGGCGAAGTTAAACGCCGAACGTGTATAAAAACCCCTGCCCCAATCTGTTCGCCTTCGCCTGTGGCACGGGCAATCGACCGAAGTGGGGCGCCTGGAGGCGGTTTGAGGCCCCCTAACGGCCAAGTCGTCGTGCGTGTTCAGAGATTTCCTAGATTCCGGCTTCCGCCGGAATGACGAAGGGGCGCCCCTCACCCCCGTATCGCGTACGGGGCAGGCTCCAGCCCTCTCCCGCGACGGGGAGAGGGGGTCGGGACAGCCGCCGGAGGAGCGTCCGTGTGCCACGATGACGGCGCGCGCCGCACTGCCACGTGAGACGACCCCAGCTGCTAGAACCGTTTGACTTCGAGCCGTCGCTCAGCGCGGTGGGACGCCGACGAGGCCGCGGCAGCGCGATGGTCACCCCGGGGCGTCCGGCGGGTCCCATCGTGGCCGACCTCACGGTGGGTCAACCGGCAGTTGCCGTCCTGCCCCTGGAACAGCTGGCAGAGGCAGCGCGAGCCGCGCTGCCCGGCAATCCCAAAGCCCTGCTCTACACGCATACCGAAGGCGCAGCGGAGCTCATTGACGTGGTGCGGGCCAAGCTGCGCCACTACGAAGGGCTGGACCTCGACCGAAATCAAATCGCCATCACCAACGGGTCTGGCCAGGCGATCGACATGGTGCTGCGGACGTTTACCGACCTCGACGGCCCGCTGGCGCTGGATGAGGCGTCGTTCGGCGCCCTGCCGGCGCGTCGGACCACCAACAATGGCCACCACGTCCCGTTCGACCGCGAGGGGCCGCAACCGGAGGCGCTCACCAAGCTCGCCCGCGAGCTCGGACGGCCATTTCTGTTCTATACGATGCCGACGTTTCAGAACCCGATGGGCGTGACCACGACGACGGCACGCCGCCGCGAGCTGCTCGACGTTTGTCGGGCGAAGGGCATTCCGATCCTGGAGGATGATGCGTACTACGAATTGCGCTTCGACGGCGAGCGCGTGCCGTCGCTGCTGGAGTTGGATGGCGGCAGCGGCCTCGTTATTCGGACTGGCACTTTCTCGAAGATCCTGGGGGCCGGCATTCGCCTCGGTTGGATGGCCAGCGCGGCGCCGGTGATCGACCGGGTGCTGCGCCTCAAGCCGGATAGCGGCACGAGCCCGTTTGCCTCGGCCATCGCAGCGCGATTCATGCAGGACCACATGCAGGCGCAGATCGCCCGCGTGCAGGACTTCTACCGCGGGAAGCGGGACCTCATCGTGCGCGCTCTCGACCGACATCTTGGCGGTCGCGCAACCTGGCGTACGCCGGAGGGCGGGTTCTTCGTCTGGATCACATTCGACCCGTCGCGCGACGTTGCGGCGATCGTGCGGCGGTGCGCCGAGCGTGGCGTGCGCATCCGCAGCGGCGCGGACTTTCGGTTGGACGGGGATCCTCTCCACTCGATTCGATTGGCGTTCAGCCACGCGGAGCCGTCGGCCATCGAGGAGGGCGTGGCCATCCTGGGCGAGGTGGTGGCGGAGTCATGACCATCTCGTCGCGCATCGACCACAAGACCATGCGGGCGTTCGCCGCCGACGTGATGGCCGCCGCCGGATGCTCGGCCGCGGAGGCGGATATCGTCGCGGAGGTGCTGGTGGAGGCCGACCTGCGCGGCGTCTATTCCCACGGGGTGATGCGGCTCACGCCTTACACCGAGTGGATTCGGGAAGGCCGGATGCGCCCAGGCGCCGAGATTCGGGAAGTTGCGTCGAGTCCGGCGATGGCCGTGCTCGACGCCGGCGCGGCCGTCGGGCCGTTGTCGGCCGCCGTTGGCGTGGACCGCGCGGTGGAACTGGCCAAGGCGGGCGCCACGGGATTCGTCTTCGTGCGGAACGGCATACACTTCGGTCCGGCGGCGCACTGGGCGCTGCGCGCGGCGGCGCACGATTGCATTGGCTTCTGTGTCAGCAACGGCGGCGGAGTGGCCGGTGTGCTGGCCTACGGCAGCCGGGAGGTTGCGCTGACCAACGGCCCCATCGCCTGGGCCATCCCCGGCGGGAAGCATCCAGCGCTGGTGGCCGACATGGCCGTTGGCGCGGCCGCGATGGGCAAGGTGCGGGTGGCGCAGGCCGCCGGCAGGTCGATTCCAGCCGACTGGGGCGTGGACGCGGCCGGACGCCCGACCACCGACCCCGCCGCGCTGGCGAACCTCGTTCCGTTCGCCGGTCCCAAGGGATTTGGACTTGGGATCGTGACCGAGACGCTGGCGGGCATCCTGGCAGGCGCGGTGCCTCGGGCGAACCGGACGCCTGACAGTCCGCAACCGGTGGGCCAGGTCTTCGGCGCGATCAACATCGCCGCATTCCGACCCGTGGCGGAGTTCCACGCGGACGTCGACGAGACCATCGACAAGTTGCACGCCATCCCGCCCGCCGAGGGGTCAGCCGGGGTGCTGGCCCCGGGCGAGCCGGAATGGCGGAATCGCGCGCGGTCGCTGGCGGAAGGGCTGGAGTACCCGCCCGGCCTGCTGGACGATGTGGCCGTCACGGCGCGCAGTCTCGGCGTGGCGCCGTTTTGGAGTCAACCCCGATGACCCCCGCGCCCCATGTTTCCTACGACACCGCAGGTCCCCTGGTCGCGCGTGAGGAGCTCGAAGCCTTCGCCGGCGGATTGCTGGAAGCCGTGGGCATGGACCCCGCGGGCGCCGCCCTTACGGCGCGGACCCTGGTGCACTCGGACTTGCGCGGCGTGCATTCGCATGGGGTGCGGATGCTGCCTCTTTACGTAAAGACGCTTGCGAGCGGCTCCATGAATCCCAGGCCCACGGTTCGGGAAATCACGAGCGGCCCAGGCCATGCGACGTTTGACGGAGACCACGGGCTGGGCCAGGTCGCCGCCGGCATAGCCATGGAGCGGGCGATCGAGCTGGCGCGGGCATATGGCGTCGGGACGACGGTGGTCGGCAATACCGGCCACTTCGGGGCCGCCGGGTACTGGGTGATCATGGCGGCGGAGGCCGGCTGCGTCGGCTATTGCGCCAGCAACCTGCGCGGACCCGTGCTCCTGGCGACCGGGGGCCGAGGCGGGGCCGCCGGCAACAACCCGCTGGCCTGGGCCTTCCCCGGCGAGCGCCACCGCCCCACGGTGCTGGACATGGCAACGGGGGCCGTGGCGCTGGGAAAGATTGCGGCGCTGGGCGAAGGCGGCCTTCAAGCCCCGGAAGGCGTCGCGGCCGATGCCGAGGGCCGGCCGACCCGCGATCCGGCCAAGGTGGCCTTTGTGATGCCCGCCGCGGGCGCCAAGGGCTATGCGCTGGCCGTGCTGCACGACGTGCTGGTGGGCGCGCTGACCGGCGGCGGATCGGCGCTGCAAAAGGAGCCGCTGGTCCTCGGCGGACCGATGGACGGCGGGCTCTTCTTCTTGGCCATCGACATTTCAGCGGTCATGCCGCTGCTGGATTTCACCGCCGCCATGGACGCGCAAACCGATGCCGTGAACAGCCTTGCCCCGGCTGAAGGCGTGGATCGGGTGAGCATGCCGGGTCAGATCGAATGGGATCTCTATGACGAGCGGGTCGTGACGGGCATCCCGTTTCCGGCCGGCGTGCTCGATCCAGTGACAGAAGTCGCGGCCCAGTACGGCGTGGCTGCGCCCTGGGCGTCGGATAAGCTCCGAAGCTCCTAGAGCCGGAGACTTGCGATGAGCGGCACGCGGACGGACGGGACGCTTGACTCCGTGCTGGGCGTGATCGGCAATACGCCGGTCGTCGAGCTTGCACGTCTGACGCGAGGGCTGCCCGGGCGGCTGCTGGTCAAGCTCGACTACCTGCACCCCGGATTCTCGAAGAAGGACCGCGTGGCCCTGCGGATGATCGAGGACGCAGAGGCCAGCGGCGAGCTGCGTCCGGGACAGCCCGTCGTTGAGCTCACCAGCGGCAATGCCGGCACGGGTTTCTCCATCGTCTGCGCGGTCAAGGGCTATCACTTCGTGGCGGTGATGTCGCGCGGGAATTCGGAGGAGCGGGCGCGCATGATGCGGGCGCTGGGCGCGGAGGTTGTCCTGGTGGACCAGCTGCCCGGCGCGACGCCGGGTCAGGTCTCGGGCGCCGACCTCGACCTGGTGGAGGCCGAGACCCAGCGCATCGTGCGGGAGCGCGGCGCCTTCCGACCCGACCAATTCCGCTTGCGAAGCAACTACCTGGCGCACCGCGACACGACCGGCCCCGAGCTGGTGGCACAGACCGGCGGCGCCATCGATGCGTTTTGCGATATGGCCGGGTCTGGCGGAACCGTGGGCGGGACGTCGGCGGGGCTCAAGCAGGCCATACCGGGAATCAAGTGCTTTGTCGTGGAGCCGGCCGGCGCGGCCGTTCTCGCGGGCAAGCCCATCGTGAACGCGGACCACCGCATTCAGGGCGCGGGCTACTCGCGCCCGGAGCTAGCGAACATTCCGCCGGACGTGGTGGACGGCTTTCTCACCGTGGACGACGAGGCTGCGACGGAGATGACGCGGCGGCTGGCCCGCGAGGAAGGGATCTTCGCCGGCTACTCGTCGGGAGCGAATGTGGCGGCGGCCATGGAGTTGCTGCAGGGCGAGTTCCAAGGAGGCACCGTGGCCACGATCATCAACGACTCAGGGCTCAAATACCTCAGCACCGACCTCTGGGAATAGCCAAAGCGCGCGTGGCCGAATGGCCCTGGGTCGTGGCCGCCGCGCAACTGCGACACAATGGCGGCGCCGAGGTGGAGGCCACGGTGGCGGCCACCAGGTCCCATTTCCGGCACAAGGAGCAGACTTGATGAGCATCAACCACCGATCCGAGCGACCGATTATCGACATGGGTGACGGCGTGCAGCGCCGCACGATGGTGTGGGGCGACCGCATGCTGCTGGCGGAGATTCACTTCGAGACCGGCGGCGCCGTTCCCCGTCACGATCACGTGTACGAACAGATCGGGTACTGCATCAGCGGCAGCCTCGAGCTTGACGTGGGCGACGACACGACGGTGGTCGAGGCCAACACGTCATGGGTGATCCCCGGCAACGCGCCGCACGCGGCGCGCGCGCTCGAGCCGAGCTTTGTGATCGAGATTTGGAATCCGGCGCGCGACGACTACAAGGACTAACGCCAGCGTCGTTGGCAGCGCCCCTGATGGGAGACGTTTGCCTAACCCCGTCAGTCGAAGGATGTCAGGAGCAAGCCCTGCGTGATCCCAGGTTGAGTGGGGCCTGGATTCCCGCTTGCGCGGGAATGACGAAGGATGACGCAAGGGTCTCCGATGGGGAATGAACCGGCGGCACGGCGGACGGACGCAGCCGATTGACCGCCTTTGGCGGCGTCACACGGCGCATGTCGCGCGCGACGATCGAGATTCTGCGCGACAACCTGACGCTGGTGCCGTTCGTCGCCGTAGGCGGGCTGGCCTCCGCCGGATTCCAGGTGCTGATATCCCGTTCCCTCGAGGCGACGGTCTACGGCGAGACGTTCGCCGTGCTGGGGGTGCTCTCGCTGCTGGGTACGCCCGTGCTCCTGATCCAGACCATCATCGCGCGGAGCAGCGCGCGACTCTTCAGTTTGGGGCAATTGGCCGATCTGCGCGCGGCGGCGTGGACCGCCGCCCGTCGGCTGAGCGTGGCGGCAGTCCTCGTCGCCGTCGCCATCGCGGCGCTCACGCCGTTGCTGATGCGCGCCTTTCAGTTGACCAGCCCGTGGCCGGTGCTGGTGGCCGCGACCGGTGCCGGCTTGGCGCTGCTGGAGCCGTTGTTTCGCGGCATCACGCAGGGCGCACGGGACTTCGTAGCGCACGGCGCCATCGCGCTGATGTACGGGTTGGGTCGGCTGGGTGCAGGGGCTGTCGGCGTGCTGGCCGGGGGTGGATCAACCGGGGCGCTGTTGGCAAGCCCGGGAGGCGCCCTCGCGGCCGTGGGCGCGGGGATCGTCGCGCTGCGAGGCGTCTTGCGTGGCGACTCCGCGCCGACAAGCGCGTCGAAGCCAGGGGAACCGTTGTGGGCGCACATTCGCGTCGGCCTGATCGTCACCGTCATGGCCGCCCTGCTGCACCTGGACGGGCTGGTGATGCGCGTGTTCCATCCCCCGGACATTGCCGCGAACTACGCCGTCCTCGCGGTCATCGGCCGAACGGTGTACTGGAGCGGGATCACGATTGGGCTGGTGCTGCTGCCCTACGTCGTCCAGGCCGCCACGCGCGGGGAGGATTACGTGCGGGCATACCTGATCAGCGTGGGACTGATGGTGTTTGCGGGGTCAATCGTGGCGATCGTCGTGCTGCTGTGGCCCGGGTTCGTCTACGGCGTGGCGTTCCGGGATGAATACACGCTGAACACCACGCTGCTGCCGATGTACGTGAGCGCGGCGGCGATGCTGGCCATTGCAACGATGACGGCGAGTCTGCACATCGGCGCATCCAACCTGCGCGTGTGGCTTCCCTTGGCGGGACTGCTGGCGGCGACCATCACCGCTATGGTCGTAGCGCATGGGACCGCGCGTCAGGTGGTGACGGTCGTATTCGTGGCTGACGCCTTGGCGATGGTTTACCTGGTCGGTGAAGCCGCGCTGCTGACGCGGCGAGCACCGGCGCCCGCGTAGCGAGCGTCATGGCGGCGGATCGGCACCGGCGTCCCCAGGCTTAGTCGGGCGTGCGGCCGTAGTCGTCGGAGTAGCGGACGACGTCGTCGGGGTGCGGCGTGGAAACCTCAAGGACCCGCACTGCCCCGTACGGCGCGCCAAAGCGATGGACGGTCCCGGGTCGAATGCGGAAGGCCTCGCCGGGCCGCATGTCGCGCGTCCGGGCCGTTTCCGGCGCAGCGCCCGCCGTGAGCGCCAGGCGCCCCTCGAGGACGTAGATGGTCTCGTCCTTTTCGACGTGGGCTTGCAGGCTGAGCCGGTGGCCCTCGCAGATCTCGATTACCTTGCCCAGGTAGTGCTCGCAGCGCGCGTAGATGATCTCGCGCCCCCAGGGCTTTTGCACGATGGTGACCTCGTCAGAAGGCGCCTTCATCGGACCCCGGCGGCGGACCGCCCGATGTCGAGCAGCCGATCGACGCGGTCGGCGGACGTGGTTTCGCAATAGATGCGGAGCAGCGGCTCGGTTCCCGAGAACCGCACGAGCAGCCAGCTCTCGTCGGCCAGGTAGTACTTGAATCCGTCGAAGTCGCCGCGTCGGGCCACGGGGGTTCCGTCGATGGACTCGGGCGTCCAGGCGGCCATGCGGGCCATGATCGCCTCGCGATCTTCCGCAGGAAAGCGCAGGTCCAGGCGGCGGTAGTGGTACTCGCGCCCGAGCTTCTGGAACAGCATTTCGACGAGCTCTGAGGGAGTCTTGTCTTCGCGGGCCATGAGGTCGAGGAAGAACAGCCCGGCGACGATGCCGTCGCGCTCGGGCATGTGCAGTCCAAACACGTAGCCGCCGCTCTCCTCGCCGCCCATCACCGCGTTGGTGTCGCGCATGGTTGGCGCCACGTACTTCATCCCGACGCCCGTCTCGTGGACCGGTACGCCGTAGAGCTGCCCGAGACGCTCCATCATCGCGGAGGTGGTGAGCGTCTTCACCAGCGGCCGCCGGTCGTCGCGATGCTCCAGCATGTAGTACGCCAGCAGGGCGATGGTGCGGAGTTGGTCGACGAACTGCCCGTGCTCGTCGACCACGCCCAGGCGGTCGGCGTCGCCATCGACCGCCAGGCCCACGGCGGCTCGCGCCTGGCGCACCGCCTCGCCCAAAGCGTCCGTCTGCGGCGGGATCGGCTCCGGCCGCGCCAGACCGGGAAACGCCGGGTTCCACTCAGGGTGGATCTCGCGAACCTGGAGCTTGCCGCCGCCCAGCAGACGCGGCAGCCAGCCCGCGCCGGACCCGTACATGGCATCCACGACCACGAGGAGCTCTCGCCGCCGCAGCGCGGGTAGGTGGAGCAGATTCGGCACGTGGCGGAGATAGACGGACCCCGGGTCGAATGTCTTCACTTGACCAGCTTGGGGTGCGGCCAGTCGTCGAATCTGCTCCGGCGTGACGCCCGCGACGGCCGCCTCGACCTTCTCCAGGCTTGCGGGCGGCAGGGCGGCGCCGCTGGCGGTGCGAATCTTGAAGCCGTTGTCGCTGGGCGGATTGTGGCTGGCGGTGATCATGACGGCGCCCGCCGCCCCGATGCCGGCGATGCTGAACGCCGCGACGGGCGTGGGGCAGGGTCGGTCGACGAGAAAGGCCGGGATGCCGGTAGCGGCCAGGACCTCGGCTGTCGCGCGGGCGAATTCAGGTGATCCGAAGCGGCGGTCGTAGCCGACGACGATTCCGTTTTCCCATGACCACTCGCGGCGCACGAAGTGGGCGAAGCCCTGAGCCACGCGGCGCACGTTGGCAAACGTGTATTGGTCGGCGATGCCCGCGCGCCAGCCGTCCGTCCCGAACCGGATGGGATCGCCGGTCATCGAGCGATACGCGCGGCGGCGGCGAGCCGCGGGTCGGGCGCGCCTGAAGGCATGGGGCTCAGACGACGATCGGGGTGCGTGATGCGAGACGCTTTCGGACCTCGCTCAGAGCGTCGCGCAGCGACTCGTCCAGGGACCGCGTGGCGCGCCAGCCGGTATCGCGGGCGATCCGGGACGGGTCGCCAACGACGACACGGCCTTTCGTTCCATCCGCAGCCGAGGGCTCACTCACTTCAACCTGAATACCGGCGATCTCGGTGAGCCGGTCGATCACCACGCGCAGGGATGTCGCTCGCCCGGACGCGACGTTATAGGCGGCTCCCGCCCGGCCGCGCGCCGCCGCGGCCTGAATCGCCTGCGCCGCGTCCCGCACGTCGACGAAGTCCAAGGCGTCACGCAGGCTCAAGGTGTTGATGACCGGCGGAGCGTCGTGGTCGAGTATCTCGGCCGCCTGCCTGATTTGGGGCGCGGGGAAGTATTCCTCGGGCCGGCCGGGGCCGATCACGTTGAACAGGCGCAGGCGGACGATGTCCAGCCCTTCGGAACGATGGTGCTGGCTCGCCTGCAGGTCTGCCGCCGCCTTGGTGACGGCGTACACGCCACCGGGTCGTTGCGGATCATCCTCGCGGATGGGACGACCCCTATCGTCGCGGCCATATTGCAGCGCGGAGCCCACGACGACGAGCCTCGCCTGCGGGACCATCGCGCGCAGGGCAAGGATCACCCGGAGCTGTCCCATGACGTTCACGTCATAGGTTCCGATGGGGTCTTTCTCGGCCTGCCGCGGGTCGGCCACGGCGGCGAGGTTTATCACGATCGCCGGACGGATGGATCGAAATGCCTCGCGAATGCCGGCGGCGTCGCGCAGGTCGAGCTTGACGTCGCCGTCCCCGCGGTGGTCGGCGGCAACTACCTCAGCGCCGGTCGCCTGCAGGCTTGCGACGAGATGCCGACCGATGAATCCACGGGCGCCGGTGACAAGCACCCGGCCGCCGTCCCACGAACGCTCGGCCGCCACCGCCGCGCTCACGCGCCGTGCCGCGACGCCATGATTTGCGCGTGCGCGAGCTCGCTCTCGACCAGCTCCATGTCCGCATCGACCATGAGAGCCACGAGCTCTTCGAAGGTGATGCTCGGCTGCCAGCCCAGCTTCTCGCGGGCCTTGGTCGGATCGCCGATCAAGTGTTCGACCTCGGCGGGCCGAAACAGGTCTTCGCTGGTGTAGATGTGGTCGCTGGCATTGAGCCCGAGATGGGCGAAGGCAAGCTCGGCGAACCGCTCGCCGGAGTAGGTCTCCCCCGTCGCGAGCACGTAGTCATCCGGCTCAGGCTGCTGCAGCATCAGCCACATGGCCCGCACGTAGTCTGGCGCGTAACCCCAGTCGCGCGTGGTCGTCAGATTGCCAAACGGCACTTTGTCGACGACGCCATGACGGACGCGCGCGGCGTTGTAGCTGATCTTGCGGGTGACGAACTCGAGCCCGCGGCGCGGCGACTCATGGTTGAAGCAGATGCCCGAGCAGGCGTACATGTTGAAGCTCTCGCGGTAGTTGATGGTGATCCAGTGGGCGTAGAGCTTGGCGACGCCGTAGGGGCTGCGCGGATAGAAGGGCGTGGTCTCGCTCTGCGGCCACTCCTGCACGGCGCCGAACATCTCGCTGCTGGAGGCCTGGTAAAAACGGATGCCGGGATCAACGGCGCGGACGGCTTCCAGCATGCGGGTGGCGCCGAGGGCCGTGACCTCGCCGGTGAGGACCGGCTGGTACCACGAGGTCTGCACGAACGACTGGGCCGCGAGGTTGTAGACCTCGTCGGGCCGATGCTTCTTGAGGATCTCGATCAGCGAGTACTGGTCATGCAGATCGCCAGGTTCGAGCGTGATGTCGTCCTGGATATGCGCGATGCGGCCGTTGTTCTCGGTGCTCGTGCGCCGCACGATGCCCACGACGTGATAGCCACGCTCAAGGAGAAACTCGGCCATATACGAGCCGTCTTGGCCGGTGATACCGGTGACGATGGCAGTCGGCATCAGGGGGATATCTCGATTCTGGGTTGCTTCCGCAGTGTACGCGGCCTCGGGCGCGGCCTACATCGACGGGTCCACGGGAGACGGAAACGGCACGCCGACGGCGGCGCCGGCTGCGGTGAGCGCGGCGACGATGTCGTCGGTCAGCGGACAGCCGTTGGCCTCGCGGTCGGCGGCGTTGGCGGCCTCGATGTCGCCCGGCGCGAAGACCTGGTCGAAGCCCGGCCGGCGGGCCACCGCACGCATGGCCGCCAGGGTGCCGGCCACGCGCGATTTGAACTCGGGTAGCGGCATCATGCGCGACACGTCCACGGCCAGGAAGGCGTGCCCGACGCGCTGGGGACGGTCCTTGTGCTGCCAGTACATGCTGCCAACGTCGACCGTGGACGCGGCGCCGGAGAGAATGCCGGCCATGACGTCGATCAGCAACGAGAGCCCGGCGCCCTTGTACCCGCCCAGGGGCAGCAGCGATCCGCCGTCCAGGAAGGCCTCCGGATCGGTCGTGTCGTTCCCGTCGGCGTCGAGCGCCCAGCCTTCCGGGATCGGCTCACCGCGGCTCTGGGCCAGGAAGATGTGGCCCGCGGCGACCTGCGTGGTGGCCATGTCGAGCACGAGCTCGTCCGGCGGGTCGGTGGGGATGGCGATGCAGATGGGGTTGGTGGAGACGAATTTCTCACTGCCGCCCCAGGGGGCGACGATGGCCTCGCCGTTGGTGAAGGCCCAGGTCATGAGGCCGGCGCGCGCGCCGCGCAGCGCCCAATACCCCTGGGAGCCGTTGTGGTTGGATTCGCGTATGCCGGTCCAGCAGGCGCCGTTGGCCTTGGCGCGCTCGATGGTCGCGTCGATGGCGAAGTCGCACACGACGTGCCCCAAGCCGTTTTCGCCGTCGACCACGACGGTGGTCGGCGAGTCGGAAACCACTCGGGGTCGCGCTTGCGCGTTCACCAGTCCCGCGGTGAGCCGCTCCAAATAGATGGGAATGCGGGTGATGCCGTGGGTGTCGACGCCGCGCAGATTCGCGTCCACCAGGCCGCCCGCCACAACCTGCGCGTCCTTGTCGGCAACGCCGGCGGTGCGGAAGATGTCGGCGGTAAACGTACGCAGAGCGTCAGCGCCGAATCGCTGCGCGGGGGGTGAAGCCGTGGCCATCGATCACTCCTTCGCCGAGAGCCGCCGGCGGGCAATCCCGCCAATGACCGCCGCACAGTCGGGTCGCGGCTGATGCCTCGCCGGGAACTCAGGCCGGTGGACCTGGCGAGCATAGCGGCGCCTGGGGACATCGTCGCCATCGTGGGCGCCGGTGGCAAGACCACGACCATGTTCGCGCTGAGCCGGGCGCTCGCCGCGACGGGGCGCCGAGTGCTCACGACCAAGTCGACCATCATTCACAAGCCCACGATGGCTCAAAGTCCCGGCGTGGTCGAGGTTCCCCCGGACCGGTGGCCGATCGAGCTGCGCAGCCTGCTCGACGAACGGCGCGAGCTGACGGTCGTGGTCGGCTCGGCGGGCCCCGATCGATGGCAGGGAGTGCCGGCGGATCGGACAGTCGAGCTACGCGACGCGGCGCGCGCCGATCACGTGATCGTCGAAGCCGACGGGGCGCGGGGCCGGTTGCTCAAGGCGCCCGCGGCCCACGAGCCGGCGATGCCCGCCAGCGCGGCGGTGGTGATGCCGGTCGTGAACTTGCGGGCCGTCGGGCGGGCGCTCAACGCGGAGCACGTGCACCGTCCGGAATTGGTGGCGGCCCTGCTGGAGCTCCCGGAGGACGGCGTAGTCGGCATCGAGCACCTGCTCAAGGTCTTGTTGGATGGATCAGGGGGGCTCAAGCGAGCGCCCGCGAACGCCCGCGTCTGGCCGGTGCTCGCGGGCGTCGACACCGTGGATCAGCAGGCGGCTCAGGACGTGATCCAGCAGGTCATCGAGCATCCCCGCGTGAGCGGCGTGCTGACGGCAAATCAGGACTGGCACTACACGGCGCTGGCACCTGGTCAACATGCCTCCGAGCGACAGGCTTATGGTTCTCACCCTCCCTCTACCTCTCTCCCTTAGTGTCCAGACTCGACAGAGGGTGGACAGGTGGTCGGAGACATGGTGGACACATATGGACGGGGGCTCGCAGGTCCCGGGTGCCAGAATCGTCGGTCAGAAAGCGGATCGCCCAGCAGCCGGCGGTGGCCGTCGGGCGACACGCCACCGGCTGGCCGTGTGGGGCGGTGGGCGGTGCGATACTCAACTGGCCACCAGCACCGCTCGCAAGGAGATCCCATGGCCACCTTCATTGCTCTGCTCAGCCTGCCCGGGAACGACGCCGCCGAGCCAGGCTCCTACGCCCACAAACTGAGCGAAGGGGCGCCGGAGACACGCAAGGTCCTGGAGGCGCACGGCGGGAAGCTGATCGGCATCTATCTGACCATGGGGCAGTTCGACGGCGTGGCGATCATGGAGTTCCCGGACACCCTGACCTGCGCGCAGGCGATGATGGCGTTCCGGGAGCGCTTCGGCGGCGGCACGCAGACGATGGAAGCGTTCCCCGAGAGCCAGTGGGCCGAGCTGGCCCAGGGAATCTGAGGCCGCCTGCCCTAGCGGAGTCCTGACCGTGGCGGACCGGCGGCGGCAACAGCCGGCGGCGACCGACCCGACGGCGGGGCCATTGCACATTGCCCGGCGCCCGGGCCTATCATGCGGCCATGCGCGCGGAGCCGGCGGCCAGTGAACAGGAAGCGATTGAGCTTCTGACGGACTTGGTGCGCACGCCCAGCGTGTCGCCCGAGATTCCGGGAGGCACCGGCGAAGCGGCGGTGGCGGCCAAGGTTGCGGCCTATGCCGAAGCGTGCGGGGCGGAGGTCATCTACCAGGAGGCGCTGCCGGGCCGCGCCAACGTGGTGGGCACGCTCGAAGCCGACGCCGGCGCACCGGTTCTGATGCTGGAAGCGCACATGGACACGGTGGCGCTGGGCGCCATGACGCGCGGGCACGAGCCATGGCTCGACGCGGCGGGCCTGCTGCACGGCCGCGGCGCCTGCGACACGAAGGGCTCGCTGGCGGCCATGCTGCTGACGCTGCGCCGCGCATCCCGTGAATCGGTCCGACCCTGCACGCTGGTGCTGGCGGCAACGGTGGACGAAGAGACGGGCAGCACCGGCGCCGACACGCTGGCGGCCTCGAGCGTCACCGCGGACGGCGCGATCGTCGGCGAACCGACGAGCCTCGATATCGTGCGCGTGCATCGCGGCGGCCGCTTCTGGAAAATCACCACCGCCGGCGTATCGGCGCACAGCTCGCGACCGGACCTGGGCGTCAACGCGATCTACCACATGGCCGACGTGATCCAGGTGCTGCGCGAGGAGTTTACCCGGCGCCTGGCCGGCCGCCGGCACCCGCTGGTGGGCGACTCCACATTCTCGGCGGGAACGATTCGCGCGGGAACGTCCTTCAACGTCGTGCCCGACCGCTGCGAGCTGATCTTCGACCGGCGGTTCCTGCCGAATGAGCGACTCGAGGACGTGGACGCGGAACTCGACGAGGTGCTGGATATCGCGCGAGAGCGGTTTCCCGGTCTCCAGGTCGAGGCGGTGCCCGAGGTCGTAGCGGGCTCGCTGGACACGCCCGAGGACGCCGGCGTGGTGCGAGCCCTCGTGGCGGCGTGCGAGGCCGTGACCGGACGCGCGGCGATTGCGGGCGCGCCCTACGGGTCGGACGCGGCGTCGTTGGCCGCCGTCGGCATACCCAGCGTGCTGTGCGGGCCCGGCGACATCGCGGTGGCGCACAGCCAGGACGAATGGGTGCCGATCGCGGAGGTCGTTCAGGCGTCCGAGGTCTACTACGCCACCTGGCGCAATTTCGCCAGCGCTCTGGCGAGCTGACCCGCGAGCTAGCAGTCCCTGCCCGAGGGCCTGCTCCGCGCAGTATCGGCGGCGCCGTCGCCACCGAGGCCGATGCTAGTCTGGCCGGTGCCGTGCCCCGCCTGAGGTGACATGCTTTCCGATCCCCGCGTCGAGCGCCTGGCCGACATCCTGGTGCATCACTCGACCAAGCTGCAAGCCGGCGAGCTGGTCGCGATCATGGGGCCGGCCGAGGCCAAGCCGCTCATGCTGGCCTGCTATCGCAAGGCCCTCGAGGCGGGCGCGCACCCCCGGATGAGCGTGGCGTTCGAGGAGACGGAGGTGCTGTTCCTGCGGCATGCGTCGGAGGAGCAGCTGGGTCACTTGGACCCGGTGCGCAAGTTCGAGGCCGACACCATCGACGCCGCTATTCGGTTCCGGGCGGCCAGCAACACCCGGGCGCTCACCAGCAGCGATACCAGCAAGATCGGGAAGGTCATGACCGCGTCGCGGCCGGTGATGAACCAGATCATCGAAAACGTCCGCTGGGTGCTCTGCGACTACCCTACGAACGCCTTCGCGCAAGAGGCCGAGATGGCGCTGGACGAGTACGCCGACTTCCTGTTCGGCGCCACCAACATCGACTGGACGGCGATGGAAGCCGAGCTCAAGCGCATCAAGTCGCGCTTGGAAGCGGGACGGGAAGTCCGCATCGTCGCACCGGAAACCGACCTGACGCTCCGCGTCGAGGGAAGAATCTGGGAGCCGGCGGCGGGCACGCACAACATGCCGGACGGCGAGATCTTCACCGCGCCGATCGAGGACGCCACGGAGGGACACATTCGCTACGAGTTTCCCGCCATCTACCAGGGGCGCGAGGTGCAGGGCATCCGGTTGGAATTTGCCGGCGGAAAGATTGTGGCGGCGTCCGCGGACAAGGGCCAAGACTTCCTCACGCAGATTCTCGACACGGACCCCGGCGCGCGACGGTTGGGTGAAATCGGCATTGGCACCAACTTCGGCATCCAGCGCCACACGAAGAACATCCTGTTCGACGAGAAGATGGGCGGCACGGTGCACTTGGCGATTGGCCGGGCCTACGAGTTCACCGGCGGGCGCAACGAGTCGGCCGTGCACTGGGACATGATCAAGGATTTGCGGCACGACGGCGCGCTGTATCTCGATGGCGAGCTGATCCAGAAGAACGGGCAATTCTTGATTTAGCCGGGTGCCGCGGCCGCCTGATTTATGTAGCTACAAGATCGAGAACCGTATGGCCGCGACAGAGGTGAAAGCCGCTGCTGTGATACGATAGAGCGTGCAATCTGACGGCGTGAAGTTCTCACGACTTGCCGAGGCGAAAGCGTCTCGCGCCAGTCGCCGTCCCTTCTGATTGACACGTCAGCATGGGGCTTGACGCAACCGGACGCTCGCTGAGCGGCGCCGCGCGCCCGGCCTGGCAGCGGCCGGGGCCACTGGTCCGGCGGTTCGACAGGCCATTTGCTTAGACAAAATATCGCGCGATCCGTGAGGTCGCGCGGTCGGAGGAGTACCGCGACGAATGGCGTATAGCGCCAAAGACATTCAGGTTCTCGAAGGGCTGGAGGCGGTCCGGCGGCGGCCCGGCATGTACATCGGCAGCAAGGACGCGCGCGGCCTGCACCACCTCGTCTACGAAGTGGTGGACAACAGCGTGGACGAGGCATTGGCCAATCGTGCCGATTCTATTCAGATCACCCTGTTTCCGGGCGGCCGGGTACGGGTGCGGGACAACGGCTCCGGCATTCCGGTCGACACGCATCCGAAGGTCGGGCGCCCCGCCGTCGAGGTGGTGATGACCAAGCTGCACGCCGGCGGCAAGTTCGGCGGCGGCGCCTACAAGGTGTCGGGCGGCTTGCACGGCGTCGGCGTCTCGATCGTCAACGCGCTGTCCGAGCATCTCGAGGTGAAGGTCTGCCGCGACGGGTACGAATGGACCCAGGAGTACCGGCACGGACGCCCCGTCGCCGACCTGAAACGAGGCGCGGCGACCAAGGACCGCGGCACGACGATCGAGTGGATGCCGGACCCGGAAATCTTCGAGACCCTCGAGCTTGACTTCGACCTGCTGGTGCAGCGATTCCGAGAAATGGCGATTCTCGTGGCCAGCACACAGATCGATCTGATCGACGAGCGCACCGGCCGTCGCATGTCGTTCTATTTCGAGGGCGGGACGCGATCGTTCGTCAAGCTGCTGGCCCGGCGGCGCACGCCGCTGCACCCCGATCCGATCTGCATCAAGGGCGAGGTCGAGACGACCAAGATCGACATCGCCTTGCAGTACTGCGATACGGTGGCGGAGCAGGTGCTCACTTTCGCCAACACGATCCGCAACATCAGCGGCGGAACACACCTGACGGGATTCCGGACAGCCCTTACCCGCACGCTCAACGAGTACGCGCGGAAACAAGGCACGCTCAAGGACAACGACGCCAACCTGACCGGCGAGGACGTGCGCGAGGGCCTGACGGCCGTGATCAGCGTCATGATTCCCGAGCCCCAGTTCGAGGGGCAGACGAAGCACCGGCTGGGCAACAGTGAGGTGGCGGGCCACGTGCAGTCGGTGGTCAACGAGCAGCTCAGCACCTTCTTGCACGAGCACCCCAGCGATGCGCGCCGCATCATCGAGAAGACGTTGCTGGCCGCCCGAGCACGCGTCGCGGCGCAAAAGGCCCGCGACCTGGTGGTGCGCAAGGGAGCCTTTGACGGCATGGCGCTGCCCGGCAAGCTGGCCGACTGCCAGGAACGCGATCCCGACCGTTGCGAGCTGTTCATCGTCGAAGGCGATTCGGCCGGCGGCAATGCCAAGCAGGGACGCGACCGGCGCTTTCAGGCCGTGCTGCCGCTGCGCGGCAAGATTCTGAACGTCGAGAAAGCCCGCATCGACCGGGTGCTGTCCAGTGAGGCCATCCGCAATCTGATCACGGCCGTTGGCGCGGGCGTCAACGACGAGGTGGACCTGAACAAGCTGCGCTACGGACGCGTCATCGTGATGACCGACGCCGACGTCGATGGATCGCACATTCGCACGCTGCTGCTGACATTCTTCTTCCGCAACCTGCCGGAGCTCATCGATCACGGACACCTCTATATCGCCCAACCGCCCCTGTTCCGCGTGGCCAACAGCCAGCGGGAGGTCTACGCCTTCTCGGACGAGGAGCGAGAACACGCCCTCAAGCAGATGTCCGGCAAGGTGGCCGTGCAGCGATATAAAGGCCTCGGCGAGATGAATGCCGATCAGCTGTGGGATACGACCATGAACCCGGAGTCGCGCTATCTCCTCAACGTCAAGGTCTCGGACGCCGAGCACGCCGATGAGGTGTTCATGCGGCTGATGGGGTCGGACGTTGCACAGCGGCGGCACTTCATCTTCAATCACGCCCACGCGGTTCGGAACCTGGACGTCTAAGCGGAGGTTGCGCCCTGCATCTCGTGGCTCCCCGTATCGCGCTTGACGCGATGGGCGGCGACTACGCGCCGGCGGAGACTGTTCGAGGCGCCCTGGCGGCGCAACGCCAGGCTGGGGTGACGCCGCTCCTCATCGGCGACCAGGACGCGCTCCGCGCGCAGCTCTCCGCGGAAGGCGTGGAGGCGGCACCCTGGCAGATCGTGCACGCCCCCGAGGCCGTGGCCATGGACGAGCACGCGGTCGAGGCCGTGCGCTCGCGCCGGGCGACGTCGATCCGTCGGGCGGCCGAGATGCTGGGGGCGGACGAAGTCGATGCCGTCGTCACCATGGGCCACACCGGAGCGGCCGTGGCCGCCGGCGTGCTCATCGTCGGGCGCCTGCCCGACGTCGAGCGGCCCGGCCTGGGGGTCCTGCTCCCGTCGCGCGGTCCGCGCCCGCTCCTGATCGACGTGGGCGCCAACGCCGAGGCGCGACCGCGGCACCTGGCGCAGTTTGCGGTGATGGGGCGTGTCTATCAGGAGCGCATGCAGGGCATCATGAATCCCCGAGTGGGGCTGCTGAGCATTGGCGAGGAGGAGTCCAAGGGCAACGCGCTGGTGCACGAGGCCGCCGCCCTGCTGGCAACCGAGGCCGTGAACTACGCCGGCCACGTGGACCCGGCCCATATCTTTCGCAGCGCGGCCGACGTGATCGTCTGCGACGGTTTCACTGGCAACGTGGTCATCAAGACGGCGGAAGCCACGGCGGAATTCGCGTTTGGCGAGCTGCGATTCGAGGTTGAACAGCGACCGCTCGCCAAGGTGGGCGCGCTGGCCCTGCGACCGGCGCTGCGCGCCCTGCGGCGGCGCACCGACTACGCGGAAGTCGGGGCGACGCCGCTGCTGGGCCTCAAGGGCCTGCTGCTGATCGGCCACGGCCGCTCACGGGCGCCTGCGGTGACCAACGCCCTGCTGGCGGCGGACCAAGCGGTGCGGGCACAACTGGTGCCGACAATCGCATCCGGGCTGGCGGCGACCACGACTTAGGACGCACAGCGGCCGTCGCCAGGTGGTGTCTTTCGTTCGCGCGCATTGCGCTTGAGGCGCGGCCGCGCCGCAGCCGTCCTGGTGTGTTGCGTTGCCCACGTTGCCGAGGCCTTACGAATGCCACCATGGACCTGATCAAACATGACCCGGTTTGCCACCCACGCTCACGCCAGCCGGCGGCGGCGCTTGCCGCCCCGGCGCTCCATGGCCCGCGTTCCATGAGTTCCGCAGGGCGCTCTCGCTACCGCCGCACGCTGCGCGCCGGGCTCACGCGTCGCCGTCTGCTCTACGGAAGCGGCGTGGCGCTGGCGGCCGGAGCGGTACAGGCCTGCGATGCCTGGTCGGTGGTGGGCAAGGCCGACGACCGCTATGCGGGCGGGTCACCCTTCTCCATCGAGGCGTTGCGCGCACGGGACTACCGCGCAGGCGATATCCGGCTGCACCGCGTGCTGGGACGGCGCTCGACCTATACCTCGTACGCCATGACGTACCGCTCGGACGACCTGTTGCTCACGGGGGTGGCCACGATTCCGACCGGGTCCGGACCGCACCCCGTGGTCGTGCTGAATCACGGATTCACGCTGCCGGCCCAGTTCCGCAGCGGCGACGGCACGCGCGCGATGGCCTCCGAGTTGTCGCCGCGCGGGTTCATCACGCTCGCCAGCGATTACCGAGGTCTTGGCGGCTCCGAGGACGATTCGCGAATGAATTTCGGCGCGCGGCTCGACTTTGCCATCGACGTGCTCAATCTCGTCGCCTCGATTCCCTCGCTGCCTGGCGCCCAACACGAGCGGGTGGGCATGTGGGGCCATAGCCTGGGATGCGACCTGGCCCTGCGCGCCGGCGAAGTGGACGCGCGGGTACAGCCCGTGGGCATGTGGGCCCCGCTGAGCGCCTGGGCCGAGGACTTGGTGGACTACTACCGGCTCCCGACGCTGGAGTCGTCGAAGGATCTGCGCCACGCCCTATCGCCGGGAAATTTTTTGGACTATCTCGTCGGGCCGGTGACCATCCATCAGGGCTCGGCCGATCTAGCGGTCAAGCCCCACTGGGCGACGCGGCTGCATGCGGCCCTGGACGAGGCGGGGGTGGAGAGCGAACTGACATTTCACCCCGGAGTGGGGCATTACCTGACTCTGAACGCCCGCCGGGTGGTGACCGCAACGGCGGATTTCTTCGAGCGCGAGCTGTTGAGGGACGCCGAGTGACAACCCACCACGGCGACCAGGGCGAAACGAGCCTGTTTGACGGCACTCGTGTGGAGAAGGTCGACGCGCGCATCGAGGCGCTAGGGGCCGTGGACGAGCTCAATTCCTGGCTCGGATTCGCCGTGGCGCAGCAGGACATTGCTGGTATCGGGGACCGGCTGCGCTGGGTCCAAGAGCGGCTGCTGGAGGTCGGCGCCGACCTGGCCAACCCCGGCGGACGCGCCCGCAGCACCTCGTTGGCGCCCGGCTCACTGCAGACGCTCGATGACTGGCTGGCCGAGTACCGCGACGCGCTGCCGCCGTTGCGGCATTTCATTGTGCCCGGCGGCCACCCGCTCGCCGCCGCGCTGCATGTCGCGCGTTCGGTGTGCCGTCGGGCCGAGCGCAGCGTGTGGCGCGTCGTGACGGCACCGCCGCCCGAGGGCTCGCCGGCGTTCCTCAACCGGCTGTCCGACGTGCTCTTCGAGATGGCGCGTCTGGCCAACGCCGCCGCGGGCACGGAAGATCCGCAGTGGCGCGGCCGGGCGGACGGTTAGCGCGTACCCGTTCTGAGACGCAGCGACGGTCGGTGCGGGCCGACCTGCCGCCGCCATTGGCATTGCTGCACATCGAGCGGCTCCAGGTAGGAAAGGGGCCCGCCGATACGGGGCCATTCGTCCACTGGTTCCAGGGTGCTCGAGACTCTGCGTTTCGTAGCCGGGCTCGAGATAGCGCCACCCGGGCAAACCAGTCGTTCCTAACCAGAAGTTTCTAACCAGTCCGGTCTATAGTGTTCATCCGGCAGGCAATCGTAGATGCTCACGCGTCCGCCGCCGGGACCGCGATGCGTGGTGGTGCGCCGCCCGAGGGCGACCACGGAGCAGCGGAGGCGGGCGGCGTGCACGTCAGGCTACGGACCAGAGAATTCGCCGGCTCCTCGCGGAGCATGGCTGGGCTGCGCCGCAGCCTGCCGATAGGCTTCCTCCGCACGGTCGTCGTAGGCGGCGTGGCGCTTGGCCTGACCCTTATGGCGGCCCAGCGCGCGCAGGCGCAGGATCCCCCGGACGCACCCACCGCAGTGGCCGTCTACACCGTGGCTAGTGACGACCTCAATGTGTCCGACGGTGATGAACTGAACGTGCGGTGGTCATCGTCCGATACCACGGTCACCGGATTCAAAATCCAGTGGAAGTCCGGCACCGAGGACTACGACTCGTCGCGGCAAGACCAGGTGACGGCAAGTTCGGCCCTTGAGGAAGCGTCGTCTCCGGGTACCACCAAGCGGTACACGCACACGATCGACGATTTGACCGACGGCACCGAATACACGGTGCGAGTCATCGCCACCAACGCGCATGGAGATAGCGACCCGTCGTCCGAGATGACGGGCACGCCGGACGGGCGGGTCGGGCTATCGGCGCTAGCGTTCTTCCGAAACGAGGTCGTCAACGTCTATGCCAGCGACTACCCGTGGCTGGAGGAGGTATTGGACTACCTCGTCGCAAAGGGCGCCGAGGTGGAATTTCAAATTGGTCCAGGCGGCGGCGCCCTCAATCTTTGTTCTAGCTCACCAGCAGACGGACTGCAATTGTGTGTAGGGAACTATCTCGGTGTTGGTCAACACAGCGACCGCATGATCAGAGTCGCCGTGCACGAGATGGCTCACATATTCACATTGTCGAACAATGTCACGATGGCGCCGGCTCCCGTGGCCGCCGCCCATCTGTACGTTAACTCCCTGGGCCTGCCGATGTACGTCGGGAGTAGCGGCCGGACGGAGGTCTTCCCGTGCAGTCCGGAAGAGCTCTTCGCCGATGTCGTGACCATGGTCGTGCTTGGCCCCCTGCCAGAGACGTCCTACTGGAACTCGTGCCCTGGAACCACCGACGAAATCACCACGGAAGCCGTTGGCGTTGGGCGGAGCGCAGTCGCGGGGACGATGCCGTCGTGGTTCGCGACGTACTACGACGACGGTGACGGTGAGCTTGATCTGGAGCGGGTGTGGGCAGATATCAAGGCGGTTGTTCCGCCCGACGGCCGAGTCAACTTGGGTCGAATCGCGATCGTGTACCAACTCAAGGACGCCTTCGGCGGCTACTGCGACAACCCCAAGGCGAACGACGCCGCCTTCGGGAACGGCGTTGCGAGAAATCCGTGGAAGGACGGCGGGTGCACGCCGGATGCGCCCGGCAGCGTGTCCGCCACCCCCACCGGATCGGGGAAGCTGACCGTCTCGTGGTCGATGCCCACCGACGACGGCGGCTCGCCGATCCTGGGCTACAAGGTGCAGTGGAAGTCCAGCACCCAGGAGTTCGACGCCTCGCGCCAGGCTTACGTCACCGACCTCGCACACCGGCAACATGTGATTAGCGGACTCACCGACGGCGTCGCCCACACCGTGCAGGTGCTGGCCGTGAACCACAACGGCGACGGCGACCCGTCGTCGGAGACGACGGCAACCACCGCGGCGACGGACGCGACCGCGCCGACATTGCTGGGGGCGCGGGTGGACGGCGCCACGCTCACGCTGACCTGGAACGAGGCGTTGGACTCGTCGTCGGAACCGGCGACCGGCGACTTCACGGTGAGCGTGGGCGGCAGCGACCACGGCGTGAACGGAGTCTCCGTGAGTGGAAACGCGGTGACGTTGACCCTCGCCTCGGCCGTGGGCGTGGGCGACACCGTGACGGTGACGTACGCCGTGCCGACCGGGACGGGCGCAAACCCGATCCGGGATACGGCAAGCAACAACGCCGCGGAACTCTCCAGTCAGATGGCGCGCAACCACACGACCGCCGTCACGGTGACATCGGACCCGGGGACGGACATGACCTACGCGGTGCGTGACGAGTTTCGCCGCCAGGACGTGATCGACTTCACCGTCACGTTCGGCGAGACCGTCACGGTGGCCGGGATTCCCAAGCTCGACGTTGCCATAGGCGGGAGCACCAAGCAGGCACGGTATGCGAGTGGTTCGGGCACGCCGTCGCTGACGTTCCGCTATACGGTGGCCGTGGATGACCTCGACGAGGACGGCGTAAGCGTTCCTAGCGGCGAGATCGACCGCAGCCAAGGGACGATTCGATACGCCACGGACAGCGTGTGGGCGCCGGGCCGCGTTGCGATGGGCCCACAGGCCGGTCACAAGGTGGACGGCGTCCGGCCCATCTTGGTGAGCGCCACCGCGACAACTGGCAGCAGCGAGGTGACGATGACGTTTGACAGAACGCTCGACGAGACCTCGGTGCCACAACTTCGGCCGCGCAGTCTCTACCTCCGGGACACGGCGATCGATAAGGTCCTCAAGGACCGAGTAACCGGCATCTCGATCAGCGGGAGCGCGGTGACCTTGACGCTCAACACGCCAATTGCGGCAGACGAACAACTCGGAGCGGGCTATTCCGAGTGGGCAATCAGCGGGCCGACCGACAGTCCGCATACGCCGCACATTCGCGACACGGTCGGGAACTATGCCGTCGACTCCGACCCGCACGTCCCGGTCGTAATTCAGCCAGGGAGCAACGAGCCGCCGGCGTTTCCCTCCAGCGAGACCGGCGCCCGCAGCGTGCTTGAGAACTCCGCCGGCGGAGTGAACATCGGCGCTCCGGTCGCCGCCACCGACGCTGAAAACGACAGCCTCACCTACAGCTTGAGCGGGACCGACGCGAACAGCTTCACCATCGCGGCGGGCAGCGGACAGCTCCAGACCAAGTCGGGCGTGACCTATGACCACGAGGCCCAGTCCAGCTACAGCGTGATTGTGTCGGTCCACGACGGGAAGGATGCCGGGGGCCAACCGGACACGACGGTGGACGACACGATCACGGTCGTCATCTCCGTCACCGACGTGAACGAGCCGCCGGCGTTCCCGTCCAGCGAGACTGGCGCCCGCAGCGTGCCCGAGAACTCCGGTGGCGGCGTGGACATCGGCGCTCCGGTCGCCGCCACCGACGCCGAAAACGACAGCCTCACCTACAGCTTGGGCGGGACCGACGCGAACAGCTTCACTGTCATGTCGAGCACCGGACAACTCCAGACCAAGTCGGGCGTGACCTATAACCATGAGGCCCGGTCCAGCTATAGCGTGACCGTGTCGGTCCACGACGGCAAAGACATATACGGCAATGCCAGCACGGCGATCGACGACACCATCACCGTGACCATCACCGTGACCGATGTGAACGAGCCGCCGGTCGTCGACGGGCCGACCACCGTCGAAAACTACACGGAGGGCGGCACCGGCGATGTGGCCACCTATAGCGCGGATGACCCCGAGAACAACACCATCATCTGGTCGCTGGCGGGGACGGACCACAGCGCCTTCACGATCAGCAACAGCGGCGTGCTCCGGTTCGACGGGCAACCCGACTTCGAGGATCCGACGGATTCGCGAAGATACAACGACTACCGCGTGACCGTGGTGGCCTTCGACGGGCTCAACACCGTCAACCGGGGCGTGGCCGTCACTATCGAAAATATCGAGGAGCCGGGGACAGTCAGCCTCTCCTCGCAACAGCCGCAAGCTGGGACCGAGCTGACCGCGACCCTAACGGATCCCGACGGCAGCATCACCGCGCTGTCGTGGACCTGGGAGCGGTCGCAGAACCAGGCCAACTGGACCTTGATCGACGGGGCCACGTCCCGCCGCTACACGCCCGCTGCCGGTGACGTGAACTTCTATCTGCGGGCGACGGCCTCGTACACCGACGGCCACGGCGCGGGCAAGAGTGAGCAGGAAGCGTCCGACCACCAGGTACGGGCGGCGCCGACCATGAACGATCCGCCTGAGTTTGGTGACCCCAACGCGGCACGCGAGATCGCCGAAAACTCTCCCGTGGAGGCCAGCGTCGGCACGCCGGTGGCGGCCACCGACCCCGACAACGACCGGCTGGCCTACACGCTCTCCGCGGGCGACCGGGACTCGTTCTTCGTGGACGGCGATTCGGGCCAGATTCGCGTTAGGAAATTCGCGCGACTGGACCACGAATCCAAGACTTCCTACTCCGTCACCGTGACCGCGACCGATCCGTCGAACGCGAGTGACAGCATTGTCGTCACCATTACCGTCACCGACGTCAACGAGCCGCCCGTGGCGACCACCGATACGGCCAGAACTGCACCGGGTGAAGCGATCGTGATTCGTGTGCTCGCCACCGACCTCGATCCCGAAGGCCGGGATCTGACCGTATCGTGGCATTCCGAACCCCGCGACGGCTCCGTGAATTTGGAAGCCGACCACTCGTTCACCTACACGCCCAATCCCGGCTTCCTCGGTGTCGATACGTGGAGCTACCGAGCGTCCGACGGCGTCCACGAGTCCGCGACGGTGACGGTCATTGTCGCCGTCCGCAGCGTGGTTAGGCCGCCGCCACCACCGCCGCCTCCGCCTCCTCCACCGCCGTCTCCTCGTGGTGGCGGATCATCCGGCCCAGCCGGTCCAGCCGGTCCATCCGGGCCACCGACTCCTCCAGCTCATACCACTCCGCAGGGCGTGATCGGCGCCACCTCGGCAGCCACGGCCACGGAACTCCCGGGGAACCGTCTCTTGATCCAGCGCCATGACCTGCCGGAGGCCTCAATCGAGTTGGCCATAGGGTCGATCTCCGCCGACGGCGCCAGCGTGGCCATGGCCGGCGTCATCCGCGATCAGACCCTGGGCCAGACTTACCTGATCGTCCGGCGTGAATCCGACGGCCGCATCGTGCGCCGCTGGGTACCGCCCTCAAGTCCGTTTGTCTACCAGATTCCCTGGGCCGTCGTGAACTCGCAGTTCACCGTCCCCGTGCAGGTCGTCCTTTCCATTCCGCTCGACGACCAGTTCCCGGAGCCGAACATGCTGATGCGGCGCTTCGACGGCGGTGACAACCGCATCCTGGCCTACGACGCGCAGCTCGGGCAGTGGCGGCACGTGCCGGACATCGCCACTTTCCAGGCCCTGGGCTTCTACTGGTGCAACGTCACGGCGGCGGATGCGGGCTTCTTCGAGCGGATCACCCTGGGGCCGCCCTTGCCGGTCAGCAACATCCCGGCGCGGCCCGACTACCCGGTGTGTTTGACGTAGGACCGGCGTATTACCGTCCTTGCCTCAGCCTCGTCGGGGGTTGCGCTTGTTTGCTCCATACTGGCGCCGCTGCGCGACCTGCCGGGCACCGTGCGGGTTAAGGGCGGGACGTTTCAGGACCGTCGGCATGTCCTGGACGGTTGAAGGGCCTGTGCTCGCCGGCCCCAAATTGGGGCAAGGCGGGAGTGGACGGCGCTGATAGGGCATGCGGGATTTGAACCCGCGATCTCCGCCTTGAGAGGGCGGTGTCTTGAGGGCACAACGCTTTGAGTTCATCAACGTCCCTGAACAAGTGTGCCCAGCAGCGCTGCTTGAGGCCGGAGTAGTGTTGACATGCGCCGGCCAACTTCACGTTTGCCACAACACAGAAGGTCAACCGTGGTATGATTCCTTGGTATACATGGATGGCGTATCTTTCTGGAGAAAGCGAGCCTAGTTCGGTGTTAACTCAGCTCATTAGCGAACGGTTGCTGCCTCGGCTTCGCGATATCTTCAGCTTTCCCAGTCCGGTCAACGAAGTGGCCGCTAGGATCGTAGCCGCAATGGTAGTCACCCTATCTCTTATTATAATACTGACCGGTCAGTCGTGGTTGATGTTCCTCCTTGCCTATGGCTTTCTGGCCAGAGTAGCCTCCGGCCCTACGTTGAGCCCAATGGGCCTGCTGGCAACCAGGGTGATCGCGCCGCGAATAGCTCAACAAAAGCTTGTGCCCGGGCCGCCCAAGCGATTTGCGCAAACGGTGGGACTTGCCTTCTCAATGACCGCACTGGTGTTGCACTTCGTCACAGGATTGTCGGTGGCAGCAGTCACCGTTCTAGCCGTGCTGACCGTATTCGCCGCGCTCGAGGCATTTCTGGGTTTCTGCGCTGGATGCTTCGTGTTCAACTATATGATTCGCTGGGGGTTGGTGCCGAAGTCCGTCTGCGAGGAATGCATCAATTTTGACTCGACACGGACTTAGGCAGCTCATGGCCAGGTCTTCGAGAGGGTGTCACCGCGTATACAGGAGCCCGGTCCCGCAGTGTTGGCACTCGGCGCGCATGGTGACCATCGAGCTATGACGCTTCGGAAAAGATCCCTGTCCTACCGGTCCTGTGTGATCCCGTCGGAGCGGGCGTGTACTCGCTGACCTGTCGCGTAAAACTCAATCTCCGCAGGGGCGCTTGGTACGGATGGCCAGGTGACGAAAACAGCATCGCTCTTTGACCACCGCCTCGAGCGTTCCACATCACCCGAGCATTGGCGGGGCGCATCGCGGTTTGACAGCCTGACTCAATCCGCGATGCCCGCGATGCAGACCGCCCGTGACGAGCCGGAGCGAGTGGCGCGTCGTGACGGCACCCGCGCCCGAAGGCTCGCCGGCGTTTCTCAACCGGCTCTCTGATGTGCTCTTCGAGATGGCGCGCGTGGCCAACGCCTCCACGGGCACCGAGGACCCGCAGTGGCGCGGACGGGTGGACAGCTAGTGCGTCGGACGACCGCCGCACCGTGGGCGCGAACTGCTTGAGTGAAGGTAGGGCATGCGGGATTCGAACCCGCGATCTCCGCCTTGAGAGGGCGGTGTCCTGGGCCGCTAGACGAATGCCCCATGCGGCGCTGGGTCGCCCGCCATGCTACCGAAACAGCAAGGCGCACTGCAGCCGCGTAGAATCGAAGGATGTAGGTCAAAGTGCTTGCTGGGGCCCGCACCCTCACCCTAGCCCTCTCCCATCAAGGGAGAGGGGATCGGACCCGTTTCGCAAGCCATACCGGCAGAGGCCGGAATTCGCAGGAGAGCTACCACGCCTAGCCGAACCAGCACCGATGTTTGACACCCTGACCGAGCGCCTGGGGGGCGTGTTTCAGCGCCTTGGGCGCCGCGGGCGACTTTCCGAGAAGGACGTCACCGCGGCCCTGCGCGAGGTGCGCATGGCGCTGCTCGAGGCCGACGTCAACTTCAAGGTGGCGCGCGACCTCGTGGCGGGCATCCGCGAGCGCGCCGTGGGCGCCGAGGTCCTCGAGAGCGTCACGCCGGCCCAGCAGGTCATCAAGATCGTCAACGATCAGCTCGTCGAGCTGCTGGGCACCGAGGCGGTGCCGATGGTGACCGCGCCCTCGCCGCCCACCATCGTGATGCTCGTGGGCCTGCAGGGGTCGGGCAAGACGACGACGGCGGCCAAGCTGGCGCTGGGGGCGAAGGGCCGCGGCGGGACGCCGCTGCTGGTGGCCGCCGACACGCAGCGCCCCGCCGCGATCGACCAGCTCGTCACGCTGGCCGAGCAGGTTGACCTGCCCGTGCATGAGGAAGGCACGGGCGCCGCGCCGCTGGAGATTGCCGTCAACGGCGTGGCCCGCGCGCGCGCCGAAGGCCGCAGTCACGTGATCCTCGACACCGCCGGCCGCTTGCAGGTGGACGATGCGCTGATGGATGAGATCGGGCGCATCTCGAAGCGCATCGGGCCGCACGAGACGCTGCTGGTCGCGGACGCCACCACCGGTCAGGAAGCGGTGGCCGTTGCCGAGGCCTTCCACGCCCGCAGCCCGCTCACCGGCATGATCCTCACCAAGCTCGACGGCGACGCCAGGGGCGGTGCGGCCCTGTCGGTGCGCGCCGTCACCGGCGTGCCCATCAAATTCGTCGGCACGGGCGAGGCCATCGAGCCGCTGGAGACGTTCCATCCCGACCGCATGGCCTCGCGGATTCTCGGCATGGGCGACGTGCTGTCGCTGGTCGAGCGGGCCGAGCAGGTGATCGACGAGCGCCAAGCCAAGGAGATGCAACGCAAGATGCGCGAGGCCTCCTTTGGGCTTGACGACTTCCTTGAGCAGCTCGAACAGATGAAAAAGATGGGATCGCTGAGCCAGGTTCTCGGCATGCTGCCGGGCATGAGCGGCGCGCTCAACGATCCGAACGTGCGGCAGGCGGTGGAGGGCGATGGGCTACGGCGCTTCGAGGCGATCATCCTCTCCATGACACCCCAGGAGCGCTCATCGCCGGACATCATCACGGGCCGGCGGCGGCGGCGGATCGCGGCCGGCAGCGGGACATCGGTGCAGGACGTGAACCAACTCCTGAAGCAGTTCAAGCAAGCCCGTCAAGTCATGCAGATGATGAGCCGCGGCAAGATGCCGGCCGGCCTGCAGGGATTGCTGGGGAACTAGCCGGTCACCGGATCGTCGCCGGCCAGCTCATGATCGAGCCAGTCGGTCACGAACATATGGCCGGGAGCGTGGGTGATCATCAGCGGGGGCCGCGAGGCCTCCGCCACCGCCTGCGGCGTGACGCCGCAGGCCCAGAACACCGGCACCTCACCCGCACGGACTTCGACGGGATCGCCCCAGTCGGGCGTCGCGATGTCGGCAATGCCCAGCGCCGACGGGTCGCCGGCATGGACGGGCGCCCCGTGCACGCGTGGGAATTGACGGGTGACAAAGCGGGCGTCTGCCACCCGGTCGGCGGGGATCGGCCGCATGCTCACGACCATGGGACCGGCAAACGGACCGACGGCGGTGCAGGCGACCGAGGTGCGGTACATCGGCACGATCACGTCCTGTTCGAGGTGACGCAGCGGCAGGCCGGCAGCCCGCAAGGCGGCCTCAAAGGTGAAGCTGCAACCCAGGAGGAAGCCCACCATGTCCTCGCGCCAGTGCGCCAGCGCATCGGTGGGCGCTTCCCCGCGCGCCTCGCCGTCGACGTATACGCGGTAGCGGGGCGCGTCGCGGCGGATGTCGGCCCCGGGCGCGAAACGAGCCGGCTCGTAAGCGCCGGGCGAGGTGCGCTCCAACAGCGGGCAGGGCTGAGGATTGGCCGCGCAGAAGGCCTCGAAATCGTCGGCCAGCGCGGCGGGCAGCATGACGAGGTTTGCCTGCACGTAGCCGGGGGCCAGGCCGGCGGTGGTCGCGTTCCAGGAGCCATCGCGGCAGGCTGCCCTGACTGCCGCGCCGGTTTCGAGTCCCTCCGCGATGACCATGCCGGCGCCCGTGACGGATATCCGCCTCATCCTACCCTTCTCCCACCAGGGGAGAAGGGACCGGACCCTCCCCGCCCGTCGTCGATGAGGGTCGAAGGGGCGAGATCATCCGCACTTGACGTCCCTCGGTAGCGTTCGACGATATCGCGCAGACGGGCGAGCATCTGCGCGTTTACCTGCATTGAGTGTCCGTCGACCATTGCGACGTTCGACCGCGTCATGCCGTCCACCGCACCGGCGTCCACGAGCCGCTCGATCCAGCCGGCCTCGGTGGGACCGTCCGGGAGCGTGTCGCGCCCAGTCACAAGGTCCAGCATAGCGACGAGGCCATAGGCGCCCCAGTTGCTGACCTCGGCCAGCAGCAGGTGCGCGGCCCGGGTCACGCTGACGCCTGGAATCAGGCCCTTGGCCTGGAGGTATGGGGCCAGGGCGCCCATGCCGATTTCGTTGCCGCCGTCGCCGACAGCCACGCTTAGCGGCGCACGCATCAGGGGGTCCAGGGCGGCAGCCACGCCGATGATGTCCTCGCCGCGCATGGTCATGAGCCGCCCGTCCGCCGTGAGCCCCGGCCGCTCGATTGCGACGACCAGATCGGGCGAGTACTTCCGGCGCAGCGCCTCGCAGGATTCCGGGGCCTCGCGCCCGGCCTCATTCGCAGATTCGACGGGACCAACATCTTCGAGCAACGTTCGCACGACGGCATCGGTCGTCTGGCAGGCCACCGTCACCACGTCCCATCCAAGCTCGACCAGGGTGCGGCCAACCGAAACTGCCCCCGGCGGACCGTCGGTTTCGCCATACCCGCCGACCGGGAACCCCGTCAGGAGCATCGCCCGGGCAGGCGGGCGCTCGGCGATGGCCACAGCCGCGCGGGCATAGGCGTCGCCGGGAAGGAGTCCGCGGCATGCGCCGAGGCCGCGGGCGTCCCATGGGAAGACGGCAGCAGCGATCTCGACCGCCGCTTCTCGCTGCAGGTCGGATGTCATGCGAGTCGACCGATCATCCTCGGACGGCGCGGCGAGCATACGCGACGCGCGTTGGCGTCCGGGCCGTCAACCTTTCGGCCCCCAATAAGGGTCTTCGTCTGCTGATGCCGTCAACCGTGCCGTCTCGCTACAGATCCAGGTTCACCGGCTCCCACTGGCGCGACTTGGCGCTGCGGTAGGCCGCGTCGATCACCATGTTGGCGATGTAGCCGTCCACGAAGTCCTCCCGGGCGGGCGTGCCTTCGCGCAGCGCCTCCACGAAGTGGAACATCTGGCCGTGGTAGCCGTATTGCCAGGCCTCGTCGGCTTGGGGAAACGTCCAGCCGGTGTCGGAATCGGCCTTTTCCTGGACATAGCCGATGGAGTTGAGGCTGAACGCGCGAATCGGCGTGCCATGCGTGGAGTCGATATGGATCAGACCGTCGGTGCCGTAGACCTCCGTGCGCACGTCCATGCCGCCGTGGTGGCTCCAGCCGGCTTCGACCTGGCCCATGCTTTCGTTCTCGAAGCGGACCAGCGCCACGGCGTTGTCCTCGAACGGCACGTCGTGCTCCAGGGTCGCGGCCCAGCAGAACACTTCGGCGGGCATCACGTCCTTGCCGATGAAGATGCGGCAGGCGGCCACGGCATGAATGCCCATCCCCAGCAGCGGTCCGCCGCCGCTCTTCGAGACGTCCCAGGCATAGCTGGCGTGGGAGCCCGTGTGCGCTTCGCGCGCGCGGACGATGAGCACCCGGCCGATGGCGCCGTCCTCCACCGCTTGCCGCGCCCGCACGACGTCCGGCATGAACGCCTCGGTCTCCGCATAGCCATGCCACACGCCGTGGGCGCGCACCGCGTCGAGGATGGTCTTGGCCTCGGCTCCGTTGCGCCCCAGCGGCTTGGTGCAGACTACGGCTTTGCCCGCCTCGGCAGCCGCAATGCAGGCCGGCGCGTGGGCATCGTTCGGCAAACCGACCGCGACGAGGTCGACATCGTCACGGGCAATGGCCTCTTCCATGTCGGTGGTCCACGCGGGGATGCCCCAGTCGGCCGCAAACTGCGCCGCCCGAGCCTCGGACCGCGAGAAGTTCACCACGACCTGCTGTCCCGGCACAAAGCGCAGCGCGCGCATGAAGAATTCGCACACGAACCCGCTGCCGAGCATTGCGATTCGGATCATTTGGGCAATCTCCTTTGTTTTCTACGGGCCGCGAACGCCGAACATGAGCACCAGCATGCCGAAGTTGACCAGCAGCACGAGCGCGGCGATGGGTATTCCCGCGCGCGCATAGTCGCGCACACGAAAGTTGCCGGGTCCCATCACGAGCAAGTTCACCGGGTGCGCGTAGGCGGTGATGAATCCGGTGGAGGCCGCCAGGGCAACGCCCATGGCAAACATGCGTGGGTCCGCCCCAACGAGGGCGGCGGCGCTGAGCGCCACGGGCGCCATCAGCACCGCGGTGACGTGATTGCCCATGACGTGGGTAAACATCGAGGTCAGCAGCAGCATGCTGGCCAGCACGATCCAGGGTCCGCCATCGCCCAATGCCTGCGCCAGCGACTCGCCCACCAGCGCCGCCGCGCCACTCTGCCGCAGCGCCTCGGCCAGGGTCAGCATGCCGCCGATGGCGACGATGGCGCGCCAATCGACAGCGCCAAACGGCTCCCGTCCGCGGAGACAGCCGGTGACGACCATGGCCGCCGCCGCCGCCAGCGCCACGATGGCCACCGGGGCAAGCTGGAACATGAGCGCCGCAACGAATCCCGCCACGATCGCAACGGCCACCGGCGCGTGCCGCCGCCGCAGCGGCAGGCCCACGCGCTCGGTCAGGACGACGAAATCGGGGTTGTCGCGCAGCTCGGCAATCCGCGGCAGCGGTCCGAGCACGAGCAGCGCGTCGCCGACCCGCAGCGGCATGTTGTGCAGGTGGGTGCGGCGGGGCGCCCCGTCACGCCAGATGCCGAGGACGCTCAGCCCGTAGCGATCGCGAAATCGCAGGGAGGGCACCGTCTCGCCCACCAACGTGCTGCGCGGCGCCAGCGACGCCTCGGCGAACTCCACGTTCTCGGTTTGCAGCGCGGAGGCGCCCAGCGTGGACGGGCGTGGTTCAGGCAACGCGAAGCGCTCCCGCAGCTGGGCGACGTCGCGGTCGCGGGCGCTCATGACCAGCGCGTCGCCCGCCCCCAGCGTAATCTCGGGCGCGGGCGCGATGTCGGTGCGTCCCTGCCGCCGGATCGCCACGATCGAGATGCCGAAGTCGGTGCGGATGCCGCTGTCGCGCAAGCTCAGCCCCACGAGCGGGCTCGCGGGTGGAATGGCTACTTCGCACAGCCGATCCTCGAGCTGGTAGGGCACGTGGTCGTCACGTTTGCGCGGCAGAAGTGCGTCACCGGCGGCGCCGGACGCATGCCGCGGCAGCAGGCGGTTCCGCCCCAGCACCAGCGCCAGAATCCCAGCGACCAGAATCGCGGCGCCAAACGGCGTGAACTCCAGCAGGCCGAAGGGCTCGATGCCTTCCTGGACGACCACGCTGTTCACCAGCAGGTTCGACGGCGTTCCCACCAGCGTCAGCGTGCTCCCAAGCAGGGTCGCGTACGACAACGGCAACAGCACGCGGGAAATGGGCGTGTTCAACTCACGGGCGGCGGCCACCGCGGCCGGCAGGAGCACGCCGCCGGCGGCAATCGCGTTCATGAACCCCGAGAGCAGCCCGGCCGCCAGCACGGTCACAGCAATCAGCCGCGCTTCGCTATGCCCGGCGAGACGGCCAATCTGTCGGCCCATCCAGTGCGCCACGCCGGTGTGCGAGAGCCCGGCGCTCATCACCATGACCGCGCCGATGGTCACGACGGCGCTGTTGGAGAACCCGCGCAAGGCCGCCTCGAGATCGATCGCGCCGCCAACGAACAGGACCAGCAGCACCGCGATGGCCGTCACCTCGAAGGGCACGCGTCCACTGGCCAAGGCCACCACCGCCACGCCCACCACCACCAGGACGAACACGACCTCGGCCGTCATCGGCTCGCCCCGCGCCGTCTCCCGCCGGGCCAGTCGACCCGGCGGCTATTCCTCATCGGGCAGCGGATCGAGCAGCGTTTCGGCGCCCTCAACGTACGTCGGGTAGCGCAGCTCGACGCCGAGCTGCGTGCGCACTTTCGCGTTGGATGTTGGGTACGAGCCCGTCACGAGGCCCAACAGGCTGGATGAGATCTGGGACTTGCTGCGCGTCAATCGGGCAACGGCGCTGTGCAGCCCGACGACCGACTGCACGACGATCCTGGGCGACGACTTCGGCGGCGCGGTCCCGGCTTCCGCCGCCAAGTAGCTTAGATACTCACTGGCCGGGGCCGGGTCGTCATCCACCGCCAGATACAACTCGCCGGAGCGACCACGCACCGCAACGGCCTCCAAAATGGCGGCGGCGTCCTCCACGTGGATACGGCTGGTCGGGTTCTTGCCGCCGCCGATGAGCCGCAGGTTGCCGCGCTGCAGCGACTCGAGGGTCCCCCCTCCCGGGCCATAGACCGTGCCTGCCCGCACGATGCGCGCCGGAAAACCGGCCGCCACGTGCCGCTCCCGCAGGTATTCCTCCGTCTCGACATTGAGTCGTCCCAGGGCGGTGGTCGGTTGCACCGGCGACGATTCCGTCAGCGTGTCCTCGGAACCATCGCCATACACGGCCAGGGTGCTGCCATAGACGAACGACGCGATCGCGGTTCCGCGCAGGGCGTCCACGACGTTCATCACGCCGGTGATCGTGCGTCGTTCCATGTCCCGCTCGGTGTGCGACACACTGCGCATCACGTAGAACACATGGTCGCCGTCTTGACCAAGGTCCTCGAGCTCATCCGGGTCGCCCACGTCGGCCAGCTCGATGGCGATGCCCAGCTCATCAAGCTCGGGGGCGGCGTCTTCGTTCTCGTCGATGCCGCGCACGTCCCAGCCCGCGTCCACGAGCCGGTGGGCGAGCACGCTGCCGGTAAAGCCGGTGATTCCGATGATGAGTCCGCTGGGCATGTGCTTGCGGCCAGGTCGGGAACGCGGCTACATCGTGACGCCACGGTTACCGCCCGTGCAAGCCGCCCGGAGTCGCTAGGCTAGCGGTATGGAATCCCCGCCCGGCCGGTTGCGCGTGGGCGTCATCTTCGGCGGACGCTCCGGTGAGCATGAGGTCTCGCTGCGCTCGGCCGCGTTTGTGATGGCCTCGCTCGACCCAGCCAAGTACGACGTTGTCGAGATTGGCATCGGGAAACATGGCGAATGGCTCTTGGACGCCGATCCGATGCGCCGCCTCAGCGCCGCCGCACCCGCTGATCCCGGCGCCGCGCTGCCGGTGACGCTGCCGACGGCGCACGTCCCAGCTGCGGCAGGCGCATCCGTTGGGAATCTCGATGTGGTGTTTCCGGTGCTCCACGGCACGTATGGCGAAGACGGCACGGTGCAGGGACTGCTGGAGCTCGCCGACCTGCCCTATGTTGGTTCGGGCGTGACGGGCTCGGCCGTGGCCATGGACAAGGGCTTGGCGAACGCGATCCTGCGCGATCACGGCCTGCCGGTTGGTCGCTGGCACGTCGTGCCCGCACCCGCGTGGCGTGCCAATCCGTCTGCCGTCCGCGCGGAGATCGAGGCCCGTCTGACCTACCCGCTCTTCGTCAAGCCCTGCAACCTGGGAAGCAGCGTGGGGGTCTCCAAGGTCCACCACGCCGGTGAGCTGGATGCCGGAATGGCCGCCGCCGCGGCCTTCGATCGCCGCATCATCGTCGAGCAGGGCATCCCGAACGCGCGTGAGATCGAGGTCAGCATCCTCGGCAACGACCAGCCCGAGGCGTCGGTGTGTGGGGAGATCATCCCGGCGGGCGAGTTCTACGACTACGTCTCGAAGTACGAGGATGACCGATCGCAGGCCGTCATCCCCGCCGACCTCCCGCCGCCGCTTGCCGAGCGCATTCGCGAAGACGCCGTGCGGGCCTTTCGCGCGCTGGACTGCGCCGGCTACGCGCGCGTGGACTTTCTGGTCGACGCCGTGACGCTCGAGCCGGTGATTGGCGAGGTCAACACGATCCCCGGCTTCACGGAGATCAGCATGTTTCCCCAGCTATGGACGGCCAGCGGCGTGCCCGCGCGGGGACTCATGGACCGGCTGATCAGCCTGGCGCTCGAGCGTCACCGCGAACGCCAGGGCTTGCGCACGTCCTACACGTAGGGTCGTCCGTCCGTCCGCCCTGAGCCGGTCGAAGCGCGTGTGGTCCTGCCGATCGGTACGTTGACCGCAGGTTCCGCTGTGGTTCGACAAGCTCACCACGAACGGGCTTCTCGTCCCCAGACGGACCCCTATCGCCAAGGCTCGTGGGAATCACAGCCAACTCCCGGCGCTGGCTGGGGCGCCTACGGCTGTGGGGGTCGTCCCGCGCGCCGCCCCGCCGCGTCAGTCAGCGTGCGGACGCACGCCTGCCCATGGGACCGGTGCGCCAATCCCGGCCGTGCCGGTCTGGGATGGTGGTGGGGCGCTGGCGGCCGAGCGAGCTGTGCGGGGAGCGCGGCGACGGCCACCGATCGCCGTGGTCACGCGCCGGTCGTCCCCGCGAGCACCGGGAGTAAGGCCAGGGCGACTGCGGCGAGACTTGTCGCCAGCAGAGCAGCGCGGCGGAGCGCGCGCCGCACATAGCCGCGCCAGAACCGCGGCTGGTCTCCCGACAGCCCGCCCCAGGCGGCCGCGATCAGGAAGGTCCACACGAAGACGGTCGCCACCGCGTCAGCGATCAGCACCCAGTGGGAGAGCAACCCGGCAACGAATTGGAAGCCCTGCCCCGCCCAATACGTGCGCAGCGCCAGGTCGTTTCCATAGCCCGTCGGCGATCCGCTGATCAGGACTTCCCCCTCGGGGACCTCGTCACCGCGGGTCAGCCCAAGGAACACGTAGGGCTCCGGCCCGCTCAGGACGCCGATAGCCAGGGAGTAGAGCTTCCCACTGCTGTCGGGAATCGGCTCGAAGTCGAAGGCCACGGTCGCGTTGCTGTAGCGCGACCCGTGGACCTCTGCGCGGCTCTCCCGCAGCGGGCCGGGCGACCACCCGAGGGCGGGAGTCAGGCGGGCAAAGATATCCGCGGACGCCGCCGCGCCCGCAGGCCTGTCGACATAGGCCCACACGCTAATGCGGCTTAGGTCGTCATGTGTGGCGCGAAAGCGCTGTTCGACCAGCGAGATCGGACCGGTATGGCCCGCGGACGGACCTTTGACCCACCTCTCGTCCTCGAGGTCGTATTCCGCGAGCAGCGCAAACGTGGCGGCCGCCAGCAGGGCCGCCGTAACTGCGAGCGCGGACCAACGGCCACCCCCTTCCTTTCCCACATCGAGTGCACCACGAGCTGGTCCTGGTCGCGCCGCCAGCAGCTCGACGAGGACCACGGCCAGGGTGGCGCCGGCCACAATCTCCGAGCCCTCCTCAATGAAGAGCACCCAGACAGACGTCGTGCCGTAGAGCACGCCAAATTCGTCGTGGAGGGCCGTGCCCACCCCAAGGGCCACCGCCAGCAACGCGAGCAGCGCCAGCGCCGGATGTCGGCGCAGCGACGTATATGCGACCCACCCCGCCGCCGCCGCCAGCGGTGCGATGAACGGTGCGACCACGACTGCCCAGCGGAGGCTGACCGGCAGGCGCACTAGGTTCCACGACGCCTGCAGGGCGTTGAGCGCCTCCCACCGCCCAAGCGTATCCTTGAGACTCGCCAGTTCCTCGAGCGCAACGAGCGCGGCCAACAGCGCCGCGCTGAGCCAGCCGAGCATCCACAGCCACCGCGGGCCTCTGACGGAAATCGCCGGACGGAACAGCTGCGCCGCGGCCAGAGCGGCGACGGCCCCCCACAGAATTCCCGAATATAGATTCGCTGCCGTTCCCTCGCCGTCGAAGTTCAGCTGTCGGAACCAGCTGTCAGGCTCGGGCCGGTCCCAGTCGGCGGCGAGGATTGCCAGCGGCGCGGCGAGCGCCAGGTGCAACGCCAAGAAGCCCGCGAGCAACCGCGCCCGTGTCCGCGGGCGCCCCAGCCAGAACCGCGCCACCGATTCGCGAGCGCCTATCAGCGCCTGGCGTGGGCCGATCAAATCAATTGATCCGATCGGCGGGCTGGGTTCATGTCTCACCTAGCGACATCGAGACGCTTAGCCGTCACCCGGGCGCACGTGAAGTGCCGTTAGGTGCCGGTGAACTCGCGGTACTTGGCCACGGTGAATCCCGGCTGCCGCGCGAATTCCTTGCGCGAGGCCTCGTCGGCCAGCACCTGCCGTGACGCCTCCGCGACCTCGCCCGCTATCGCGTCGGGAATCACCACCACGCCGTTCTCGTCGCCGTGCAAGAGGTCGCCGGTCTTGATCGGCGTGCCGTCGATGACCACCGGCTCGCCTGCCTCATAGACCACCGCCGTGCCGTGGGACACGGTCACACCGCGCGCGAAGTACTGGATGCCAATCTCGCGCACTTCGGAAAGGTCGCGGACGCATCCATCAGTGATGACGGCCACGCCGCCCAGCGCCTTGATGACGGTGGCCATGACGTCGCCGCAATGGCAGGACTTGGACGGATTGCCGCTGGCGTCCTGGATCACCACGACCGACGGACTCGGAGTCTGCTCCAAGACCTCCCAGAGATCCATCTGCAGCGCGGGATTGCGCCGGCGCGCGTAGGTCGTGCTATCGCCTTTCACCGTCACCGCATAGCCCACGACAGGCTCGCCAACCTCGGGGAACAGGCAGCGCACGTTGCTGCCGAGGTATCCCTCGGTCTTGTCCCGGACGTTGAAATTTTCGATCGCATTGGCGATCGTCGCTGAATCGATCTGGCGCAACTCTTCGAGCTGTTCGGGCGTCAAGCTGACGGCCAAGGCGCACCTCGTGGCGTCCTTCACACGCGCCGCAAACCGTACCACGGTCAAGACGGAGCGCCGCGCCCCGCCTGTCGCATGGAGACGCCAGGCAACCGGCGCAAGCGTTTGATCCTGCTGCGGAACGGTAGTCGAGCGGTCTAGCCGAGCTCCTGCGAGCGGCGGTAGGCCGCGGCAACGGCTGCGAGGAACGCCGCGCGCAGACCCCGATCCTCGAACGCGTCGAGCGCGGCGGCGGTGGTGCCGCCGGGTGACGTGACGGCATGCCGCAAGGCCGTGGCGCTGGCGTCGCCGGACGTCCAGAGCTCGGCCGATCCGGCGAGCGTCTCGCGCACCAGCGTCGCGGCGAGCTGCCGATCAAGACCGATCGAAACGGCCGCGTCGATCCAGGCCTCGGCGACGAGAAAGACATACGCCGGGCCGCTGCCGTGCACCGCCGTTGCCGCGTCCAGCATCCGCTCGGTGTGGACCTCGATCTCGGTTCCGAACGAGCCCACGATCTGCTGCGTACGTCGGCGGTCGTCGGCGTCGACGCCGCTTCCGGCCATCCACACCGTCACGCCCCGACCGACCTGTGCCGGTGTATTCGGCATCGCGCGAACCACTCGAGGCGTCCCCAGCGCGGCTTCCATGGTGGCCAGCCGCACGCCGGCCATGATCGAGATCACCAGTTGCGTCGGCGCCAGCGCCGGCCGGATCGCATCCGCAACCGCCGGGAAGGACTGAGGCTTCACGGCGAGCACCAGCGCCTGCGCGCCAGCCATGTCCCGTGGCAAACCCTGGCCGGCCGCAGCGCCGTTCGCCGTCGCCACGGCTTCGCGGCGCGCGGCGTCGATCTCGCTCACGACAATCGAGGCGGCGGGTACCGCCCCGCTGGCCGCCAAGGCGGACACGACCGCACCGCCCATCGCCCCCGCCCCGATGACGGTGATGCGCTCGCTCACGGCTCGCGACCTCAGTAGAGAACCTAACCCGGCGATCCTACCTGCTGTGTCCCACGAGCGACGCTCACCGCCGCACCTCGATGATTCGCGCTCGGCGCGAACCTGGACGCTGCCGACAAGCCGGGCGGGGTCGGACGGATCGTTGGGAAGCACGACTTCTCCAGCCTCGTCCACGGCGCGCGCCACGATCTCGGGGAGTTGCGGATGCGGCGCGATCACGACTCGCACGCCCGCGTCGCGCAACGCGGACGCGGAGATGGCTCCGAGCGTCGTTGACCGCCCAAGCACCAGCACGTCCGCTTGAACGGTGGATGGCATCTTGGGCCGCGACACCGTCGGCGGCGCGATGGCCAGCGTCGCGTCGGGGGACCTGACCACCACCCAAGCGCCGCCATCGACGGCGACGATCTCGGTCTCCAGATCGCCAGTCGTGCGCCGGGCGTCCGCGGTGACTGGTGAGCGTCCGGCGCGGTTGGGCGCGACGAGCTGTGCTCCAAGGGCGTGTGCCGGCGGCGCTTGAAGCGTCGCCACCTCGCGCGTGCCCACGAGGTCGAGGGCCATGTGCGACAGATCGCCTCCCGACGACGCAATGACCAGATTGTCGACCTGGGGGTCCCAGCGCGGCAGCGCTCGGTCAAGCAGCAACCGGTCCAGGCGGCTGCCCGCGACGACGACTCGGTCGTCGCCCTTCCTGACGTAGACCGCGGGGGCGCGCCCGGATAGATCGAGGGTCGCCAGCGTCGCGCCGTCTTCGAAGAGGCGCGGCATACCGGCGACCGCCATCACGGGTGGCGCGATCACGGCCGCGAGCGCCATGCCGTAGACCGCGCGTCGCGGCACGGCCTCGAATCCAACTCGCACACGAGTGAGCCGGGGCGCCGGTCGCCCGAGCAGGACGAGGGCCGCGCCGATGCAGACGTATGAGGCAAGTGCCTGTGGAAAGTCGAAGCCGGTGGTCGCCAGCGAGGCCCCGGGTAGCTGCGCGGCCAGCCGCCCCGCCTGAATCAGGTACTCGAGCGGCAGCCAGGCGGCCCATCCGACGATATCGGCCGCCGGCCACCCGGCCGACGCCCAGATAGCCACCGGCGCGCCGGTGGCCATGATGGCGGCGGGCGCCGCGAGCGCCAGCAGATTGGCAGGCACCGCCATGAGCTGAAAGCGATCGAATGTATGCGCAATGATCGGCGTCACCATCAGGCTGGCGGCCGCGGCGGTGGCGAGCAGTTCGGCGCTCCACCTGGGCATACGCGCGCGCTCGGTGAGCACGGCCCCAAGGCGCGGCGCGATCACCATGAGGCCCAGCGTGCCGGCGAACGAGAGTTGGAACCCGACATCGGCCAACGCCTGGGGCTGCGCCAGCGCCATGCCGGCTCCGGCCAGACCAAGGGCCGTGAGCGTGTCGGCGTCGCGCCCGACGATCCAGGCCACGAGCACCAGCTCGCCCATGATGGCCGCTCGCACCACGCCCGGCTCGGCGCCAGCCAGCACGGCGTACAGCGGCAACAGCAGGGCTGCCAACACGACGCCATAGCGGCCCAGGCCCCACCCGGCAAGTCGCCGCACCCAGAGCGCGATCAGCGTGATGTTGAATCCCGAGATGGCCACGATGTGAATCAAGCCCGAGGTGAGGAAGTCATCTCGCAGCTCGTCGGGCAGCCGTTGGCGTATGCCCACGAGCATGGCCGAGAGCAGGGAGGCATGCGGCTCCGGCAACGCTTCCCGAATGCTGGTGTCCACGTGTCGACGCAGGCGCGGTAGCCACGAGGTCTCGTCCACCGTCCCGGCATCGATCACGGTGAACTCGGCGTCGTCCAGCGTTCCCGCCCAGGTTTCGGCGTGACCGGCAAGTGCATTCGGCACGCGTGCGCGCCCCGGCACGAACACGCCGGTGACCGCGACCCGCGCGTTCGGCAGCGCCAGTGCGCGCGGACCGAAGACCTGCACGCGGCCTGCCGCTAGCCGCGGCTCCTGGTTCTCTTCATCGACCACCGACTCGACTTGAAGCGTTCGCCGCGGCCCCGGCGCGTCGTCCACGACGGTTGCGGTGACGGTCAGCGTCGCACCGGCACGTGCCTGCAACAGAGGCGGTTGCGAGGCAACGTGATGTCCGCCGCGGGCCAGGCCCAGGGCCAGCGCGGCCAGCACCGCGCCCACCAGCAGCGAGCGGCGGCCCGTTGCGGCGGCCGCCGCCCCGGCTACCGCCAGCCCGATGACCACCCAGACCGGCGCGGGGCCCCACCACGCGGCCATAGCAATCCCGAGCAGGATGGCCGCGGCTAGCCAGGCCGTCACGGATCGAAACGCACCCGCGAGCTGAGCCGTTCGACGACGCTGGCTGGAATCCCCAGGTCAACCAGCATCTGCGCCTCGGTGATGGGGCCAAACAGGCGGCGGTGCGTCGTGATCCGCTCGGCATACAGCGGGCCAATGCCGGGCAACTCCCGCGCCAGCTCGGCGGCCGAGGCCGCGTTGATCCATCGGACACCGGCGGCCGGGAGCTGGAGCGCCGGCGTCGGCTGTGGGGCCGGAGAAGGATCGACGCCGGGCAGGGCGCTGGGCGTCAGGACCGCCAATACCACTGCCGCGGGCGCGAGCAGCAGCCCAATCCAGCGAAAGACCCGCGGCTGCACCCTTGACACGTTGCGGTCAGCCCGTCCTTCCGGGCGCCGCGCTGGCTCGGGCGATTGCGGCAAGCTAGGGCAGCGTTTCGCGCGTCGGCGACTCTGGGAGCTCGGCGGCTATTTGTCCCATCCGCGCCGCATCGTAGCCGCCCATGGCTTCGACCTGACGCGCAAACGCCGGGTCCCGCAGCACCTCCAGCACGGGCCGCAGGACCGGCGATTCGTAGTGCTCCCGCGGGATCACGAGGTCGTAGCGCTCTTCCAGCAGCGGAATGAAATCGAGGTTCAGCGCGCGGGCGGCGGCCAGCACGCCAAGTCCGGCGTCGGCGCCGCCGCTGGCCACTTCGGCAGCCACCGCGACGTGCGTGTACAGCTCGCGTTCGTAACCGCCGATCGCCGCGCCGCTGAGACTGCGGCGGGTCAGCTCGTAGTCCAGAAGCATCCGCGTCCCCGACCCTCGCTGTCGGTTCACGAACACCACGTCCTCACGTAACAAATCGTGAATGGAATTCACATCGCGCGGGTTCTCCCGCGCGACCATGAGTCCCTGCTGCCGGTGCGCAAACGTCACGAGCAGGACATCGCGGCCGGGGAGGATGCGGCGAACGTCCACGATGTTGTAGGCGCCGGTGGCTGGGTCGATCAGGTGGCATCCGGCCGCATGCGCGTTGTTCCGGCGGAGCACCACCAGCCCGCCCTGACTCCCGACATTGGTTGACGCAACCGTCGCCGGCGCGAACCGCCGGTGGACTTCGTTCGCCAGCAGGTCGAGCGCGGGATCGTGGCTGCCAGTCAGCACCGCCGTGTGGATCACGGCGTCGGGATCGGTGAGCAGCTCCACTTCGACGGAAGATCCGGCCGCCAGGCCCTCGGACATCCTTGGTATGCGGACGATTCCGTCCGCGCGCACCATCGAGGTGATCACGCCGGCCCCACGCGCAAGCGGGGCGGCGATGGTGCGGGAGCCGACGCGGCCGATCTTCACGCGCACGAATTCGTCGTCGCCCATGGGCGACACCACGGTCCGCGGCACCACCGCGGTGAGCGTTGGGCGGCGTGGCCGCCGCCGGCCGAGCCGGGCGTCGATGAGCGGCGCGACGAAGAGCTCCATCGCCAGCGCGGCCGACACGGGATATCCGGGAATTCCCACGACAGCGCGCCCGCGCGCCACGCCCAGCACGACCGGGTGACCGGGCCGGATCGCCACGCCGTGTACGAGCACCTCGCCGAGGTCGGCGATGACGCGCGCCGTATAGTCCTCCGTTCCCGCGGATGAGCCAGCGTTGATCACCACGATGTCCGCGCGGTGGAGCGCCTCATTCACCGCCGCTCGAAGGCGCGCGAAATCATCGGGTATCGGCGGCAGCCGCTCGGCATCCGCGCCCCACCCGCGGGCGGTCGTCGTGAGCATGAGCGAATTCGAGTCCACAATCTGGCCGGGCCCGGCCTCCGCTCCCGGCGGCACCAGCTCCGAGCCGGTGGGGAGGACCACGACGCGAGGCGGCTGCCGCACCTCGACTGACGCGTGGCCCGCCGCGGCGGCGGCCGCGACATCCACGGGGCGCAGCGTGTGGCCGGCGGGCAGCACCAACTCGGTCGCCACGATGTCTTCGCCCAGCGGGCGGACGTGTTGCCACGGCGCGACGGCGGCCAATATCTCAACGCTGCCGTCGCCGACGTCGTGCACCTCCTCCGCCATGACGACCGCATCGGTCCCTGGCGCCATGGCGTCGCCAGTGTCGACCCACACGGCGTCTCGATCGAGGTGGAGTCGCAGCGGCGACGTGGGCGAGGCACCACGCGTCGTTTCCGCCGCGACCGCGATGCCATCCATGGCGGCAGCGTGGTAGTGGGGATTCGAGGTTCGCGCCCATACCGCCGCAGCCGTGACCCGGCCGACCGCTGCCTCGAGCGGCACGGAAACCGCCGGTCCGGCCGCCAGCGCGCCGGCGTCGCGCAGCGCTTGGTGGAAGCGTGCCCGCGCCTTGTCAAGCGGCACGTCTTGCAGATATGGAACGCGGTGGTCACCGGAGCTCGGAGCGGCGCTGTTGGGTTGTTCGCCCGGCGCGGTCACGACAGCAGCCGGACATCCACGGACGCGCCGGCCGGGAGTCCGTTCGCATCGGCCGGAATCCGAACTAGCGCGTCCGCGCGCACGAGGGTGAATATGAGGTTGGACGCGCCGAATATAGGGTCCGCCCACGTTCCGTCGTCGCGTTCGACGAGACGCGCCGGGATGAAATCGACGCGGCCCGCGATTGACGCCAGGTTGCGAGCCAGCCGCGCGCGCAGCGGCGGCGCGGGGCTGTTCGCCGGCGCCCCTTGCAGGTGCCGGATCGTCGGCGCCACCAGCAGGTCGAACACCACCAGCGCCGAGACCGGATTCCCAGGCAAGCCAAACACCGGCGTGGCGCCGGCCAGCGCCACAATCGACGGCTTGCCTGGCTTGAGGGCCAGACCATGCGCCAAGATGCCGGGCGACCCCAACGACCCGATGACATCCGCCGTGAGATCGCGCGTGCTCACGGAGCTTCCCGCGCTGACGACAACCACGTCGCACTCGCCCAGCGCCTCGCGTGCCGCGGCGTGCAGCGCCGCGCGCGCATCGGGCACGATGCCGTAGGCGCGCGCCACCCCGCCCGCGCGTTCCACCTCCACGGTGAGCGTGCTCGAATTCACATCACGAACCTCGCCCAGACCGGGCACTTGGTGGGGCGGCACGATCTCGTCTCCCGTCGCGATGAGCCCGACGGTCGGCGCACGAGCTATTGAGACGTGCGTCACCCCCAGCGCGGCCAGCCCGCCAATGTCCTGCGATCGCAGACGGGCGCCCTGGGGGATGACCACGGACCCCTCGGCCACGTCATCGCCGCGTTGGACTACCGCGTCTCTGGCAGCGACGGGCCGCATGACCTCGATGGTGCGTTCGTCGATCCACTCGGTGTGCTCCACCATCACGACGGCATCCGCGCCCTGCGGCAACATGCCGCCGGTGTGGATCAGCAGGGCCTCGCCGGCCGTCAGGCCCCGCGTCGGCGGCGACCCCATCGGCACCTCGCCAACCACGGCTAGGGCAGCCGGCAGGGCCTCCGTCGCGCCAAACGTGTCCGACGCCCGCACGGCGAAGCCGTCCATCAGCGATCGGTCGAAGGCCGGGCTCGGCTCAGGCGCGCGCAGCGGGTGCGCCGCGACCCGACCAGCGGCGGCCGACAGCGGCACGGTCTCCGCGCGGGGCTCGGGCAGCCCGGCTGCCAGGAGCCGTTCCAGCGCCGTTTCGGGCGGAACTACGTCGAAGAGGTCGATCGCCATGCCCGCGGCACGCTTCAGATGGCGGCGGTGCCCCTGATTCTGTCGTGCGGTCGGCGCGGCGTCCACGCCTGCCCGCCCTATACTTTGGCCCCGCTCCCCGAGGGCCGCCCCGATGTCCGACGCGCCGCTGTCTCGTGACGATCCCCGGGCGGCGACGTCCCTTGATCTCCGGGGCGTCGCGGTCGAGGTTTCGGTGTGGCGCGGCGGCTCCACGTGGCGCGCCGTCGCTCAGGTTGGCCGGCGGGAAATCGTGGTCATGGACGCCGCAAGCCGCGACGACGCACTGACCCGCCTGCGCGAGAGCCTGCTCGGCAACGCGGAGGTCGCACGCGCGCTCGGGCTCGCACCGGCGCGGCGTTGGTCGGCCAACCCGTACTGGAAGGGGCGCTAGTCGAGCCTGGAGCCGGCAATTTCAACGGCTCATTCTGTTGAGCCGGGGTCCGCTGCGCTACAATTTGGCGCTAACGAAGCCTTAAACTGGCTGACCCGGGCGACGGGGTGGGCAACTCCCCGCGCCAAATCCCGCACGACCCACACACTCAAGGAGGCTGCCGAGTATGCCTGGCAATCCCAAAGAGCTCCGATTCAGCGCCGAGGCCCGTGGTGCCTTGCTCCGAGGCGTCGACGCAGTGGCCAACGCGGTCCGCGTCACCCTGGGCCCGCGCGGCCGCAACGTCGCGCTAGGCCGCAACTTCGGGGCTCCCGTGGTGACGAACGACGGCGTGACCGTCGCCCGTGACATCGAGCTCTCAAGCAACTTCTCAAACATGGGCGCCCAGCTCATCAAAGAGGCGGCCAGCAAGACCAACGACGTCGCCGGCGACGGCACGACCACCGCCACGGTCTTGGCACAGGCCATGATTCACGGCGGCTTGCGTGCGATCGCGGCCGACATGAATCCGATGATCCTCAAGCGCGGCATCCAGAAAGCGCTCAAGGCGGCGGACGAAGCGATCAGCGAGCAGTCGCGCGAGGTGGACGAGCCGCGACAGATGGAGTGGGTCGCGACGATTTCGTCAGGCGATCCGGAAGTTGGCCGCATGATCGCCGAGTCCCTCGACCGCGCCGGCAAGAACGGCGCGGTTTCGGTCGAGGAGGGCCGCACGAACGCGCTGGAGCTCGAGCTGGTGGACGGTATGCAGCTCGACCGCGGCTACCTCTCGCCGTATTTGATCACCAACGCCGACCGCATGTCGGCGGAGCTGGAGGACGCCAGCATCTTCGTCACCGACTGGCAGCTCAAGAGCGCCCAAGACCTGCTGCCGTTCCTCGAGCGCCTGGTCCAGGGCGGACACCGCAACGTGCTGATCATTGCCGAGGACGTCGAGGGCGACATGCTCGCGACGCTGATCGTCAACAAGGCCCGCGGCATCCTCAACTCCATCGCGATCAAGGCGCCGGCGTATGGCGACCGGCGGAAGGCGATCCTGGAAGACATTGCGGTGTTGACCAAGGCCACGCTGGTCGCGCGCGATCTTGGCGGGGATCTCAAGGACACCGAGCTGACCGTGCTCGGCAAGGCGCGCCGCGTCATGGTGAGCAAAGACGAGACCACCATCGTCGAGGGTGCCGGCTCGACGCGTGACATCAACGCCCGCATCGAGCAGATCCGATCGGAGATGGACAACACCGATTCGGCCTACGACCGCGAGAAGCTCCAAGAGCGCGCGGCCAAGCTCGCGGGCGGCGTGGCGGTGCTGCGCGTGGGCGCCCCGACCGAGGTGGAGCTGAAGGAGAAGAAGCACCGCGTGGAAGACGCCCTGTCAGCGACCCAGGCCGCCGTCGACGAGGGCATCGTGCCCGGCGCGGGCACGGTATTTGTCCGCGCGATGGAGGCCGTTGACCAGGTGCACAAGGAACTCTCCGGCGACGAGGCCATCGGGGCCCGGATCGTGCGCGACGCGCTTCCGGTGCCGCTGCGGCAGATCGCCGTCAACGCCGGCGAGACTGGCGATGTCATCGTCCAGCGCGTCGCCGACGCCGACGGCCCCATGGGCTACAACGGCGCAGATGGGCAGATTGCCGATCTCACCGAGGTAGGCGTGGTTGATCCAACGAAGGTCGTTCGGGCCGCGCTGCAGAACGCCGGCAGTGTCGCCACGATGGTGCTCTCCACGGAGACGCTCATTGCCGACCTGCCACCGAAGAAGACGGCAGCAGCGTCGCCGATTCCCCCAGGCGGCGACATCGGCATGATGTAGCCGAGAGGCGACCCGCACAGCGCCCGGCGCGCATTGCGCCGGGCGCTGTGCTTTAAGGCGGCAAGGCTTGGCGGGCGATCTCGGACCCGAAACGTGGCAGGCCCGGCGCTAGACCAAGAAGTCCTTCAGGCGGCGGGCTAGGCGCGGATGGCGGAGCTTGCGCAGCGCCTGCGACTCGATCTGGCGGATGCGCTCCCGCGTCAAGCCGAATTCCTGCCCGACCTGATCGAGCGTGCGCGGCGTGTCGTCGTCCAGGCCGTACCGCAGCCGCAGAATCTTTTGCTCGCGCGGATCGAGCATCTCCATCACGTTGTCGAGCTGCTCGGTGAGCAACTGGCGCGTGGCGGCCTCCATGGGCTCCACCGCGTCGTCGTCGGGGATGAGGTGCCCGATCTCGGTATCGCCGTCCTCGCCGATCGGGGTTTCGAGCGAGATGGGCAGCCTGGCGGCCTGCTTGAGCTCGCCGATCTGATCCTCCGACATCTCCATCTCGCCGGCGATCTCGTCGTCCGTCGGCTCGCGGCCGAGTCGGAGCTGGAGGTCACGCTGGACGCGGTAGGACTTGGTGAGCTTTTCGTGCACGTGAACGGGCAGCCGGATGGTGCGGCTCTGCTCGGCGATTGCGCGGGTGACGGCCTGCCGGATCCACCAGGTGGCGTAGGTGCTGAATTTGTAGCCGCGGCGCCAGTCAAACTTCTCGGCCGCGCGCATCAGCCCGGCGTTGCCTTCTTGTATGAGGTCCAGCAACGGGATGCCATGCCCGGTGTACTTCTTGGCCACGCTTACGACAAGGCGCAGGTTGGCGGTGATCAGATGCTCGCGCGCGCTTTCGTCACCGCGTTCGATCCGCTGCGCCAGGTCCACTTCTTCCTTGGCGGTGAGCAGCAGAATGCGGCCGATCTCATTGAGATAGCTGCGCACGGTGTCTTGGCTCGCCGATTCAAGCTCGAATTGCTCTTCGCGCTGGCTGCGAGCCGTGGTGATCGGCGCCGGCTCTTCGGTGCGTTCCTCGGGCCGCTCATCGCGCAGCTCAATTTCTTCCTCGGCGAGCCGCTCGCGGAACCACTGCACGATCTCATCCGGGATCTGCGTGGTGTCGGGCAGGACCCGATTGATGGCGTCGCGGTAGATGAATCCAGGCTCGGCCCCGAGCGCCACCAACTCGGCCAGCCCGTTTTCGAGGGTTTCCTCGTCAAGGACAAGGGCTACTTCAAGCGTCAACGACAGCCCACCTTTGTTCTTCGCAGTGTCTGAGTCCCCACCCTTGCGCGGAAGGCGCCGCGCCCAGGCTGGCGCGGCGCGCCAGCGCATGACAATCGCGGAAGCTGCGTCTGCCGATCCGGAATGTAGGGGTCAGTCATGACTCGGGCGTTCGCCCGCGAGGTCCGGTCAAGGCGTGGACGCAGCGGCCCCATCCAGCGCACGGGTACCAATCTCCGCGTAATTGTATACATGCCGCACAAGACCCGCCTAAGCGAGGTTGCGCTCTGACGGCACAGGGCGAGACGTCGCCGCGCGCGCCAGTCGGACCCCACGCCCACGGCAGGCGTTGGGTCACAGCCCCGTCGTTGCACGGCGTAGGACCGCGCCCCTATGCTTGGATGGTCGGCGACCGGTCGTCGGCCAACTCCCGAGGCACTCCTGGCTCCATGTCCGCGCGCCGTGCTTGGATCCCACTGCTGGCGGTGGTGTCGTTGCTGTTCGCCGCCTGCGGCGAGGGGCTGGCGTACGCCGTGGCGGAGAATCCGCCGCCGGACCCGGTGGTCGCGCCAACCAGCGAATGCGCGCCCCCTTCGTGTGAGGTGCTCGACGTCACGCTCTCCGACTTCAAGATTGTGCCGTCAACCATGCAGGCGCGCGCGCCGCGGGTCCGCTTTCGCATCACGAACGAGGGCACGTTTACGCACTCGCTGGAGCTAGCGTTCGATCGTGATCCCATTACGTCGCCGAACATCGGTCCGGGACAGACGGGATACCTCGACATCGACGTCAGGCCGGGCACGCATACGCTCACGTGCCCCGTCGCCGGCCACTCCGTGCGGGGACAGCGCGCCACCCTCGAGGTCAGCGGCGGGTAGGCCGGGGGGTCTCCCGCGCCGCGGGCCGACAAAAGCGCGGGAGATGCGCGGGCGCCCACGAGGGGCGCCCCAAAAAGGACAACGGGCGCAGTCGCACGGAAGGGTAAGTGAGTCCCACGCTGCGCGCAGCGTGGGCCACCGGCCGAGCGTGGGTCACCGGCCGAGCGCGGCGCTAGAGCGGCGGAGCCGGAGCCGCGGTTTCTGCGTCCGGCCGCTGGTTCAACCAGCGTATGAATTTCACGCTGAGGATGGTCCATAGCACCAGCGTTCCGCCGAGCTTCATGATGAGACCGCCGATGCGCTGGTCGACGAGGGCGTCCGCTCCGCGCGCGAGCTCGTAGGTCGGATACAGCGGGTCGTTGGCAAAGACGAAGATGGCGCTGAAGAACCCGGAAGGAATGGACAGCACCAGCAGGTACAGCATCTGCATGGGCGGTACGGCCGGCGGAACGGCGCGGACCCGGCTGAGGACCGGCCACCACATCACGAGGCCCCCGACGACCATGGTGAGGTGCTCGAAGTCGTGGGCGATGCGGTCCTGCAGCGCCAGCTCGTACAGCGGCGGCATGTGCCAGATCCAGAAGGCGGTGGTACTCAGGACCAGCGCCACGGGCAGCCGCGTCAACTGCTGCGCCACAAACCGCACCGCGCGCACCTGGAAGACGGGCGCCAGCAGCCAGTCCGGCAGTCCGATGAGGAGCAGCGGCGTGACCGCAAACGCCAGCAAGCTGTGTTGCAGCATGTGGACGCTGAAATGGGATTCCGCGAGCGTGTCGAATGGGGGATGGAGCGCGACGAAGAGCGTGATTGCGGCGGTCACGAACGCGGCGATCCGGGGCCATGTGACCGGCTCCACACGGTCCGGATTCAACGGGCTCACCGCATAGAGGTACCCGCCGGTTAGCACCAGCAGGCCGAGTGTGATCTCAGGGATTAGATAGAAGTTCACGGGCACTGCCTACGCGTGGCACGGCATGTCGGCGTCGGCGCGTGGGTCTCCGTGCCGCATGTCCGCCCAGGAGATGTTGACATGCCCCGGTCGGGCTGCGGATGTCGGGGAAGCCCCATGCGCGGGTCCGGTGTCGTGGGGCCTAGATTCCCGCTTTCGCGGGAATGACGGAGGGGTACGCAGGAATGACGGAGGGGTACGCGGGAATGACGGAGGGGTTCGCAGGAATGACGGAGGGGTGCGCGGGAATGACGGAGGGGTGCGCGGGAATGACGGAGGGGTACGCGGGAATAACGAGGAGGTGCAGGAATGACACGGGGGTACGCAAAGGTCCCCCTAGGCGATCAAGCCGGTTAGCGTCCAGAACAGGAACAGAATGACGACAATCGTGCTCGCGATCACGAACGGGAACATGAAAAGCGCGGTAAAGAGCCGGTCGTCCTGGCGCAGGTGCATGTAGTACATGACCACGCCGGCGCCCTTGGCGAACGACAGGATGAGGAGTGTCGTCGTCGTCCACACCGTGCCAAGGGCGTTGCGGATGGCCTCCACGCTGGGAATCATGATCTCGACCACGGTGATCGCCGTGAGTATGACCCCGACGACCACGTAGTGGATGTAGCCGTGGTGCTCGTCGTGCTCCGCGGTGGGGTGGGCGTCGCTGGAATGCTCGGCTGTCATCGCTTCAGCACCCGGCTTAGATCAAGTAGATCAAGGTGAAGATCGCCACCCACACCAGGTCCACGAAGTGCCAGTACAGGCCGACCATCTCGACGCCCCAGGTGTCGCTGGACTGGTATCGGCCGCGATAGGAGTAGTAGACGACGGCCAGCAGCCACAGCAGGCCAATCGCCACGTGCGACCCGTGGAAGCCCACCAGCATGTAGAAGGACGCCGCGAAAAGATTGGTGGATGGCGTCAGACCCTCGCGCACGAACGTGGTGAACTCGTACACCTGGCCGCCGAGAAAGATGGCGCCGAACGCAACCACCACCAGGAGCCAAAAGCGCCCCCAGTTCAGACTGCGATTCCTAAACGCGGCCAGCGCCAGCACCATCGCCAGGCTGCTCGTGAGCAGCACGAACGTGGTGAAGGACGTGAGCACGAGGTCCAGCATTCCCTGACCGGCCTCGAATTGGTGATCGCCGTGACCAAGCATGACCCCCAAGGTGTTGTGCTTGTTGATCAGCATGACCAGGATCAGGCTGCCGAAGAACATCGTCTCGGAGCCCAGGAAGGCCCACATGGCGACCTTCCGGCTGTCGAGCCCGGTTGAGGTGGGGTGTTCCTCGTGGGCGTGGGCGTCGGCGCTCATCCGGGCGGCTCCTCGATCCAGCCGATGAGCGAGATGCCAAAGATCAACGCGCCGAGCAGCAGGAATACCTGGTGGAAGATCAGCCCGCAGGCCGTGAGCACCATGCCGGCGGCCACCAAGATGGGCCAGTACGACGGGTTGGGCATGTGGATGTGCGGTTCCTCATCCTCATGCGCCGTCTCGGTCGGGGGCGGCTCGGCCACAACGGCGCCGGTGTGACCGCCACCGTGCTTGGCTTGCCAGACGGGGTAGCGGTTGCTCACCACGGGCACCTCCGCGAAGTTGTAGACCGGCGGCGGCGACGGCGTCGACCATTCGAGCGTGCCGCCGTCCCATGGATCCGCCCCGGCGTCACGGCCGCTGCGCAACGAGCGAATGGCGTTCACCGCGAAGATGAGCATCGATAGCCCGATCAACCACGCGCCCACGGTCGACATCATGTTCCACGCGTCCCAGCCCATGTCGGCGCCGTAGGTGTGAATCCGTCGGGGCATGCCGTCGATGCCCAGCTGGTGCTGAGGCCCGAACGCCAGGTTGAATCCGATCATCATCAGCCAGAAGTGGACCTTGCCCCAGCCGTCGCTCAGCATGCGCCCGGTCAGCTTGGGGAACCAGTAGTAGATGCCGGCGAATAGCCCGAACACCGTGCCGCCGAACAGCACGTAGTGCAGGTGGGCCACGACGTAGTAGGTGTCCTGAACCTGGGTGTCCACCGGCGGCGAGCCGAGACTGACGCCGGTGAGGCCGCCGACGATGAACATGGCGATGAAGCCAATGGCGAACAGCATCGGCGACCGCAAGCTGATCGAGCCGCCCCAGAGCGTGGCAATCCAGTTGAAGATCTTGACGCCCGTCGGGACGGCCACGGCCATCGTGGAGATGGCAAACGCGGTATCGGCCACGGGACCCAGGCCGACGGTGAACATGTGGTGCGTCCACACGCCAAACCCCACCAGCGCAATCGCCGCCCCCGAGTAGGCCACCACCGCGTAGCCGAACAGCGGCTTACGCGAGAACGTGGGCAACACGTCGGACACGATTCCCATGGCCGGAAGGATCAGGATGTAGACCTCGGGATGGCCAAACACCCAGAACAGGTGCTGCCACAGCACCGGATCGCCGCCGCCTTGGTAGAGGAAAAAGCTGGTGCCGAGATAGCGGTCGAAGAGCACCAGCACCAAGCCGATGGTGATGACGGGAAAGGCAAAGATGATCAGGAACCCGGTGATCAGGGTCATCCAGACGAACATGGGCATGCGGTTGAAGGTCATGCCGGGCGCCCGCAGGTTGATGATCGTGATGATGAAGTTGATGGAGGCCAATATTGACGAGACGCCGAGGATCTGCAGCCCGAGCGCCCAAAAGTCGATCGCGTGCGTGTCGGCAAACTCAAGGGCGGTCAGCGGCGCGTACCCAAACCAGCCCGCCGCCGGGGCGCCGCCGGCGATGAAGCTGATATTCAAGAAGACGCCGCCGAACAGGTAGACCCAGTAGCTGAGCGCGTTCAAGCGTGGGAAGGCCACGTCGCGCGCGCCGATCATGAGCGGCACCAGGAGGTTGAAGAAGGCCGCCGAGAGGGGCATCAACGCCAGGAAGACCATCGTCGTGCCGTGCATGGTGAAGAGCTCGGCAAACCGATCGGGATCGACGAGTCCGGCATCCGGACGCGAGAGCTGCAATCGAATGAGCAGCGCCTCGGCGCCGCCCAGCCCCAGGAACGCCAAGGAGGTCACGAAATAGAGCACCGCGATGCGCTTGTGATCGACCGTGGTGATCCAGCTCCAGGCCGTGCCGGCGAAGGTATTTGGCCGAACGCTGATCGTGGTCGTGGCCATCAGGCAATGCTCCGCGAGGTCGCGGTCGCGACTCGGTTGCACCGTATCACTTGAGGTCCATCAGATATTCGGTGAGCGCGTCGATCTCGTCCTCGGTCAGCGGACGCGGCAGCACCATCAGATTGCCGGGCTTCATGCCCTTCGGATCACGGAGCCAGTGCTCCAAATTCGCGCGCGACATGCCCATCATGTTGGCCGCAATGTGCCCACGGCTTCCGACGTGCGTGAGGTCGGGCCCGATCGTGCCGATCTCGCTGACGCCACGGATCGTGTGGCACAGCACGCAGCCGGCCGGCGTCAATAAGGCCTCGCCGGCCTGGGCAAGCTCGGTGGTCGGCGGGACCCGATCGGTGAGCTGGTGGGCGACCCAGGCATCGAACGCCTCGGGCTCTTCCACCACCGCCGTGAAGCGCATCAGCGCGTGGGCCGTGCCGCAGAATTCGGCGCACTGGCCCGGGAAGGTGCCGGTCTGTTCCGGCAGGATCCGGAACACGCTCGTGCGACCGGGGACCATGTCGATTTTGCCGCGCAAGGCCGGCACCCAGAAGCTGTGCAGCACGTCCTCGCTCTTGACGATGATCGCGGCGGGCTTGCCGACCGGCAGGTGCAGCTCGTTCGCCGTCACGACGCCTAGATCCGGGTAGTAGAACTCGAACCACCATTGGTGTCCGATCGCCTCCACTCGCAGGGCGTCGTCCTCGGGCTGCTGGGCATTGGCAAAGATCACCGGCACCGTCAGCGCCGCCAGGAGGACGACCAAGACGGTGGGCGCGATGGTCCAGCCGATCTCGAGCTTGAGGTTGCCGTGCGTCTGCGCCGGCAGGGTGTCGCCGCGCCGGCGGCGATAGCGCACGATCGTGTAGAGCAGCGCGCCCTCGACAACGATGAAGACGGCCAGACCCGCCCAAAACACCACCAGGAAGAGCCAGTGCGAGGCGCGGGCGGCCTCGGTGGTGGGCTCGAGGGTGGTCTGCGGCGTTACACCGCACGCCGCCACAGCGAGGGCGGCGAGTACGAGGGCTGCGGCAAGGCTGGCCCTCTGCATGGCCCGCTGCGCCGCCCCGTTGGCGCTGCGCCTCAGGTGCATGCCGCGCATCGGGGCGCGCATGAGGCGCACCGGTTCGTCCAATGGCAGATGTGCGTTAGGTGAAATAGCTGGCGGACGCGCCAGATTACCATGAGGGCGACGGCTATTCGGTTCGGGCTCTCACCTGCAACCGTGAGTGCCGTGGGCGGATCCGCCGTGCGCCGGCGCCGGCGCACCGCCGCCAGGTTCTCGTTCGCGGTTGCCACGGTCATGCCCCTCGCAGTCCGCTTGCGGTAACCGGCCTTCTGCGGCGCCACCCTCCCACGCGGTTGCGGATTTTGAGAGGCTGATCGAGTTCTTGACATCGAATTTCGCGCGGTGCTAGCGTGACCGAAGCTCGCTCGCACAATTTGACTGTGGGCGACCCGGCAACGGACCGGGCCCGCGATTTCACCGCGTTTGCCTAGCTTCGTTGTGCGCCTTGGACCTCGTAGGTACCCCATGCGCGAGCCATATCACCGGCCTTTGCCACCAATCCAGGAATCTTGTGCGCCCTGCATACGCGGGAGCGCGGCTCGTCGGGCGTCGTTGGGGAGGAGCTGGTGATGATGGACTCCGGTGGCGGTCGCGGCGGGTCCAATCGGAGGTCCCGCCGCCCCGCACGCGGCCGCCGCGGTGGCGGACAAGGCCGGTCGCGGAGCTATGAGTTGCAGGAGGATCCCGGCATCGAGTGGGCCGAACTTGAGGCTCGGACGATGGACGAACTCCAAGCCATGGCCGCGGAACTTGGCATCCAGCCCAACGGCGAGGTCGACACGACCAAAGAGCTGCTCATCAATCTCATCGTCCAGGCGCGCAACGAGCGCGAGGGGTCCCTGTTCCTCGAGGGTGTGCTGGAGATCGTCGACGAGGGCTATGGCTTTCTCCGGCGCGACGCGCACTGGATGGCCAGTGCCGAAGACGTCTATGTCTCTCAGTCGCAAATTCGCCGCTTTAGCCTGCGCACCGGCGATCTCGTCAGCGGCCAGGTCCGGCCGGCTCGCCCGAGCGACCGATATCACGGTCTGGTTCGCGTCGTGGCCGTCAATGGCCTCGACCCCGAGCGCGTACGCAACCGGCCGCTCTTCGAGAAGCTCGTGGCCGTCTTCCCCAATGAGCAACTCCGACTTGAGTTTGACAAAGCCGAGCTGACCTCCCGCGTCATCGACATCGTGTCTCCCATCGGGCGCGGCCAGCGCGGCCTAGTCCTTTCACCGCCCAAGGCCGGCAAGACAGAACTCATGAAGCGCATTGCCCGCTCGGTGCTGCACAACTACAGCGACGTGCGAGTCATCGTGGCGCTCATCGGCGAACGCCCTGAGGAGGTTACCGACTGGGAGCGCACGGTCGAGGGCGCCGAGGTCATCAGCTCGACGTTCGACGAGGAGCCGCAGAGTCATACGCGCGTCGCCGAGATGACGTCGGCGCGCGCCAAGCGTCAGGTGGAGAGCGGCGAGGACGTGATGATTCTGCTCGACAGCATCACCCGGCTCACACGGGCCTACAACCTGGTGCAGCCATCAAGCGGGCGCACGCTCTCGGGCGGCATCGAGCCGCAGGCCCTCTATCCCCCGAAGGGATTCTTCGGCGCCGCGCGCAAGGTGGACGACGGCGGCAGCCTCACCATCATCGCGTCGTGTCTCATCGAGACGGGCAGCCGCATGGACGAGGTGATCTACGAGGAATTCAAAGGCACCGGGAATTGGGAGCTCATGCTCGATCGGCGCCTGGCCGAGCGCGGCACCTTCCCAGCCGTCGACGTTCTGCGGTCGGGGACCCGACGCGTCGAGTTGATGCTTGTCGACGACGAGCTGAAGTACTTCTGGCGGCTGCGCCGCATGCTCAACGCGCTCGACTCGCATGACGCCTCCAACTCCACCGAGCTCATGTTCGACCGCATGCGCCGCACCGAGAGCAACAGCGCGTTCTTTAGATCCCTCAGTGAGCAGGGCGGGTAGATTCGGCTTATGATCGACCTCACCCCGCACTCCATAGGCTGCGATCGGTCCTGACATGCCAAACGTAAGAGTCGTGCTGATCAAAGACGTGCCCAGTCTGGGCCAGATCGGTGACGTCTCCGCCGTGGCGGCCGGCTACGCGCGGAACTACCTGCTGCCTCGCGGCCTGGCGGTCACGGCCACCACCAAGCGCCTGAGCGACACGCACTTTCAGCGCGAGCTGGTCGACCGGCGCGAAGCGGCCGCACGCGCCGAGGCGGAAGGCATCGCCGCCGCTCTCCAGGGTCAGGCCATCACCATTGCAGTGGTCGTCGGCGGCCAAGGACGCATGCACGGCCAGATCACGAACCAAGACGTCGCCAGCGCGATTCGGGAACAGCTCGGGGTCGACGTCGACCGCCATAGCCTCCAAATCGACAGTCCCATCCGCTCGCTGGGCCGCTATCTGCTCCCCATTCGGGTCGCGGCCGGCGTCGAAGCTTCCATCACCCTCGAGGTGACGGAGTACGAGGAACCGGCGGAAGAGCCGGAAGAGGCGGAAGAAGCCGAGGCACCCGACCTCGAGTCGGCCGAGGCCGTGGGCGTGGGCGAGTTCGACTTCTCGCGCTAACGCGGGCCGTCGGCTTTCTTACTCTCGAAACGCACATAGTTCCTTCGGTAACTGTGGGCAGAGCGGAACATCCGTGCCGCCCCGGCAGCTCGCGCACCCGACGCCCTGTCGACGCCCCCCGCGCGTGACTCTTGTCGTTCGTCGTTTGTTCGCTATCATCGGCCCGTGGGCGCTGTCTTCAACAGATCGAGCGTGCGCGTGGCTGTGAACTTTGGGGATAGGAACCCGTATGCGCCTCGATCACTCGGCGCGATACAGCACACCGTGGCGAGCGCCCTGGCGCCTAGGTAATGTCGCGCCGTAGCCGATTCACCATCTAGCGGTGTGTCTCCCGTGACGACTGAAGTCGAGCGGCTTCCGCCTCAGGATCTTGACGCCGAGCGCTCGTTGCTCGGCAGCCTCCTCATTGACTCCGATGCCGTGAGCGCCGTCGGCGGCAAGATCCAGTCGGAAGACTTTTACCGCGAACAGCACCGCGCCATCTTCGACGCGGTGGCCCGTATCGACACGCGCAACGAGCGCTCGGACTCGGTGACGGTGTCGGACGAACTGCGGCGATCGGAGTCGCTGGAGTTGGCGGGCGGTCCGGCGTATATCGCGGAATTGATCAACGCGGTGCCCACGGCATTCCACGTCGAGCACTACGCGGAGATCGTGCGGCGGACCGGCATTCTGCGTCGGATCATCCAGGCGGCCGGGCAAATGGTGGCCGAGGCCTATCGCGCCGGCGCCGACCCGGACGCCGTGCTGGATGACGCCGAACGTCTCATCTTCGGCATTGCCAACGAGATGCGGACCCGCGACTTCGAGCCGCTGCGTGAGGTGCTGCACGTGTTCAACGAGCAGCTGATGTTCCGCATGCGGCATCGGGGGGTGCTCAGCGGGGTGCCCACGGGGATGCCGCGGCTGGACCAGTTGACGGGGGGCTTGCAGCGCTCGGACCTCGTCATCCTGGCGGCGCGGCCGGGGATGGGAAAGACGTCGTTCGCGCTGCACATGGCGCTGCACGCGGCCATGCACAACGACATCCCGGTCGGCTACTTTTCCTTGGAGATGCCGGGGCATCAGCTGGCGCAGCGGATCGTGAGCAACTGCGCGCGGATCGACTCCATGCGCATTCGGGACGGCGACCTGAACGACGAGCAGCTGCAACAGACCGTCGCGGCGATGGCCAAGCTGGGCGAGTACTCGATTCTGATCGACGATTCGCCGTCGCTGACAGTGCTGGAGCTGCGGGGCAAGGCGCGGCGAATGCACCGGGAGCATGCGATCGGGCTGCTGATCATCGACTACTTGCAGCTGATGAGCTCGGCGGTCTACCGCGACAATCGGGTGCAAGAGATCACCGAGATCACCCGCTCCCTCAAATCGCTCGCCCGGGAACTCGACATCCCGGTCGTGGCCTGCGCCCAGCTCTCGCGGGCCGTCGAGCAGCGGCCGAATCCCACGCCCCGGCTGTCGGACCTGCGCGAGAGCGGGTCCATCGAGCAGGACGCTGACATCGTAATCTTCCTCCACGAGCACGATCGCGAGGACGAGGTGATCGGCCGGCCCGCGGACCTCCGCCTGACCATCGCCAAGCAACGCAACGGGCCGGTCGGCGAACTCGACCTGCGATTCGTGCGCTCGCATGGGCGATTCGAGGAAGCTGCCGAGCGGTCACTCTAGGGCCGCCAGAGGAGACCGTCATGGCCGATATGCCGCAGGGCCGAGACTTTCGCGTGCCGCCCGTCATCCACGTCGGCGAAGGCGCCCTCACGCGACTGCCGGAGACGCTGGTGGACCTTGGCATCCAGCGCGCGGTGCTGGTGACGGATCGCGTGCTCGCCGGTGGGCCGTGGATGCCCACGCTGCACGCGTATGCGACCGAGGCGGAGGTCGAGCTCACGGTCGATGACGCGCTGACGGCGGAGCCCACGACGGACGACGTGGACCGAGCCCTAGGGCAGATTCGCGCGAGCAACGCGGACGGGGTCATCGCGTTCGGCGGCGGCAGCGCCATCGACACCGCGAAGTCGGCCGCCATCCTGGCAGGCAATCCGGGCACGCTGCCCGACTACGAGGGTTACGAACGAATTCCTCGCCCGGGCATTCCGGTTATCGCCATTCCGACAACGGCGGGCACCGGCGCGGAAGTCACGCGGGGCGTCGCCGTCGCCGACCCCGTCCGCGACGTCAAGATGCTGGTCATGAGCGCGCGGCTCGTGCCCGCGGCCGCAATCGTCGACCCGGCCCCGACCGTGAGCATGCCCCCGGGGGTGACAGCCTCCACGGGGCTCGACGCGCTCACCCACGCCATCGAGGCGTACGTGTCGCGACGAAGCTACGCGCTCACCGATGCGCTGGCGATCGACGCCGTCGGGCGCATCGCCGGCGCGCTGGTGCGGGCCCACGAAACCCCGGACGACCTAGCCGCGCGTGATGCGATGGCGCGGGGCTCGCTCCACGCGGGCATGGCGTTTCACAACTCCTCGGTGGCGCTGGTGCACGGAATGTCTCGCCCCATTGGCGCCCTGTTCCACGTCCCGCACGGGCTGTCGAACGCCATGCTGCTTCCGGCGGTGATGGCGTTCAGCGTGCCGGGAGCCGTGTCGCGCTATGCCGACATCGGGCGGGCCATGGGCGCCGCCGGGGCGGGCGATGGCGACGAGGCGGCCGCCGCGAGCGCGATGCGGATGGTGGAAGACTTGTGCGCCCGGGTCGAGGTGCCGACCCTCGCCGCATGGGGCATCGATCGCGAGGCGTTTCGGCGCGCCGCTCCCAAGATGGCGCGGGACGCGCTGGCCAGCGGCAGCCCGGGCAACAACCCCACGCTCGCCTCGGAGGCCGAGATCGTGGAGCTCTACGAGCAGGTCATCAGCCTCTGAGCTTCTGGATTCCGGTCGGCGATTCCACGGTCGGCCGCCGAATCCGCCGATATACTCGACGGAAGTAGCGGCCGCTCGCGGCCGAACCCCTTGGTGCCATGGCCCTGGGCATCCTCAAACATTTGGTCGGCGACGACGCCGAGCGCACCGCGCGACAGCTCCGATCTCGCGTCGCCGAGATCAACGCGCTGGAACCTGAGACGCAGCGCCTGTCCGACCGTGAGCTCAGCGGCGTGACCGTGCAGCTGCGCGAGCGGCTGGCGGCTGGCGAGGCGCTCGACGACCTGTTGCCCGAGGCCTTTGCCGCGGTGCGCGAAGCCGTGCGCCGGCACACCGGCGAGCGTCAGTTCGACGCCCAGCTCATGGGCGGGATGGTGCTGCACGACGGCGACATCGCCGAGATGCGCACGGGCGAAGGCAAGACGTCGGTGGCGACCCTTGCCGCCTACCTCAACGCCCTCGAAGGCCAGGGCGTCCATCTCGTGACGGTGAACGACTATCTGGCGGCGCGGGATGCCGGATGGTACGGCCGCGCGCTCGTCGAGCGCCTCGGGCTGACCGCCGGCGTGATCCAGCACGACCTGCCGCCCGACCATCGGCGCGCGGCCTATGCCGCCGATCTGACCTACGGCACCAACAACGAGTTCGGGTTCGACTACCTGCGCGACAACATGGTTCACGACCTGGCGCATCGGGTGCAGCGCGGCCTCAACTACGCCATTGTCGACGAGGTCGACAACATCCTCATAGACGAGGCCCGCACGCCGCTCATCATCTCCGGCGCCGCCGAGGAGTCCACCGAGCAGTACTACCAGTTCGCCGGCCTCGTCACCGGCCTGGATGGGGCCACCGATTTCACGGTTGATCTGAAGCTCCGCGCCGTGTCGCTGACGGAAACGGGCATTGCCAAGGTCGAGCGAATGCTCAAGGTCGACAACCTTTACGACGAGCAGTCCTACCAGCTCGTCCACTACCTGGAGCAGGCGCTGCGCGCGCACGTGATGTACACGCGCGGCAAGGATTACGTGCTGTTCGCCAACGGCCAGGTCGTCGACGGTCGCGACCGCCGGGCCGAAGTGGTGATTGTCGACGAGTTCACGGGCCGCCTGATGCACGGGCGCCGTTTCAGCGACGGCTTGCACCAGGCCATCGAGGCCAAGGAAAACGTGCCCGTGCAACGCGAGAGCCAGACGATGGCCACGGTGACGTTCCAGAACTACTTCCGGATGTACGCCAAGCTCGCCGGCATGACGGGCACCGCCAAGACGGAAGAGCCGGAGTTCCAGACCATCTACGACCTGAACGTCCGGGTCATCCCGACCCATCGCTCGATGATCCGGGACGACGCCGCCGATCTGGTCTACGGCACGGCCAGGGCCCGCGACCGCGCCGTCATCGACGGCATTGCCGCGGCCTACCGCGATCGACGCCCGGTGCTCGTGGGCACGACGTCGATTGAGAAGTCCGAGCAGGTGAGCGGCATGCTGCGGCGCGAGGGCGTGGTGCACAACGTGCTCAACGCCAAATATCACGCGCAGGAAGCGCAGATCGTCGCCGAGGCCGGCCGGCTGGATGCGGTCACCATCGCGACCAACATGGCGGGCCGCGGCACGGACATCATCCTGGGCGGGCGGCACGAGGGGCGGTCGCCCGCGCAATGGCAGGCGGAGCACGACCAGGTCATTGCGCTTGGCGGCTTGAAGGTCATCGGCACCGAGCGACACGACGCCCGGCGGATCGACAACCAGCTGCGCGGGCGCTCCGGCCGCCAGGGCGATCCCGGCGCCAGTCAGTTCTTCGTGTCACTCGAAGACGAGTTGATGCGGCGGTTCGGCTCAGACCGTATCCAGGGGCTGATGCAGCGTCTCGGCGTGGAAGAGGATCAGCCGATCGAGAGCGGCATGGTCACCAAGGCGCTCGAGTCGGCGCAGACCAAGGTCGAGGCGCACAACTACGAGACGCGCAAGTACGTCATCGAGTTCGACAACGTCGTGAACCGGCAGCGGGGGGTGATCTACCAGCAGCGCGATCGCATCATCAAAGCCGACGATTTAGTCGGCATGGTCGGCGAGGTGCTCGAGCGCGATGTCGAGCACCTGGTCGCGGCGCACGACGTTTCGCCGCATTCGGAACCGGAGGAACTGGAAGAGCTGGTGCAGTCGTATCTGGCAGTCACCGGCGGCCAGGCCCGGGACCTGCGGGCGGACGACCTCGCAGGGCTGCGCGCGGACGATGTCCGCGAGGCGCTGGTGGCACGGGCCCAGACAGACTTGCAGCGCAAGATCGACGAGATCCCGGAAGGCTCGGCGCAGCCGCTGCTGCGCTGGATCATGCTGCAAAACACCGACTACCTCTGGGTGCAGCACCTCACCGCCATCGAGGACGTACGGCAAGGCATCGGGCTGCGCGCCTACGGGCAGCAGGACCCGCTGGTCGCCTTCAAGCGCGAGGGCTATCAGATGTTCGAGCAACTGATGGCGACGATGCAGTCCGACATTCTGCGGCGCGTATTTCGCGCCCAGGTGCAGCAGGACCTCCCAGCCAGCACCGTCCTCTCGCGGCACCGGGAGCAGGCGGCCGCCAGCGTCCCCGCGGGGGGCGACAGCCGGGCGGACGGCAGCGCGGGCCAGGCGCCGCGCCTCACGCGCCGCGAGCGCCGAGCAAGAGCGCGCGCCGAGCAAAAGCGCGCCAAGCGCCAGGCGCGGACCGGCAAGAAAGTCCGATCGGGCTAGGTCGCCGCGCCATGCCATCCGCCCTCGAAGCCGCCGACGTCCTGCAGACCGCGCGCTCGCTGCGTGACCGCGTGCGTGACTTCCGGGGGCATCTTTGACCTCCCGGCCGATGCCAAGCGCCTGGCCGAGTTGGAGGCGCATATCGCGGAGCCCGAGTTTTGGGGCGACCCAGCCCGGGCCCGCGACACCATGCGCGAGATCACGCGGCTGAAGTCCCAAATCGAGACCTGGGACGGGCTGGAGGCCGCGGCCACCGAGGTTCTGGAGCTGGCGGAGTTGGCGGATGCCGACGACGCCGACTTGCTGGCGGAGGTTTCATCGGAAACAGCCACCCTGAAGCACCGCCTGGCAGCGCTGGAAGTGCAGCTGCTGCTCGGCGGAGAGTTTGACGCCCACGACGCTTTCCTCACCATCCAGTCGGGGGCTGGCGGTACGGAGAGTCAGGACTGGGCCGAAATGCTGCTGCGCATGTACTCGCGCTGGGCGGAGCGGCGCAAGTGCCGCTGTGCGGTGATCGACATATCGCCCGGCGAAGAGGCCGGCATCAAGAGCGCCACGCTGCAGATCGAGGGCGACTATGCCTACGGCTATCTCAAGGCCGAGCGCGGCGTCCATCGCCTGGTTCGCCAATCGCCGTTCGACGCTGGGAACCGGCGGCACACCTCCTTCGCGCGGGTGGACGTGATCCCGGTCCTGGAAGAGGCCGGCGACATCGAGATCGACCCGGCCGATCTCCGCGTGGAGACGTTTCGTGCGGGCGGCCACGGCGGGCAGTATGTCAACAAGACCGATTCAGCCGTGCGCATCACGCATCAGCCATCGGGCGTCGTCGTGAGCTCCCAGAACCAACGCTCGCAGCACCAAAACCGCGAGGTTGCCATGCAAGTGCTGCGCGCACGCCTGCTGGAGCGAGACCTCGCCGCCCGCGAGGCTGAGCAGGTGCGGCTGCGGGGCGACGTCAAGGCTGTGGACTTCGGCAGCCAGATTCGCTCGTATGTCCTGCACCCCTACCGCATGGTCAAGGACGTGCGCACCGGCGTCGAGGTCGGCAACGCGCAAGCAGTGCTCGATGGCGATCTCGATCTCTTTATCGACACCTATCTTCGGGCAACGGTGCCCTCGACCGTGGCGACGCAGCAATGAGGGGGCGGGGCCTGCGACGACCGCTGCTCGCCGTGCTGGTGGCGCTGGCGCTCATGGGGGCGGGGATAACGCCCGCGGCGGCATCTGACGGCGAAACAGCGCTGCTCACAGCGAATGTGGACTTTGGTTCTGCCATCACGTTCAGCCTGGAGATGCCGCACGAGGGCCCCGAACCCACCGCCGTCGAGCTGCGCTATGGGCTGCCGGGCAGCATCGTGGTCCGCCGCGCTCCCGCGGACTTCGAGCTGACGGACGGCGACTTGCGCGCGTCGTACACCTGGGAACCTCGAACCCCGGTGGTTGTCGGCACCGAGATCGAATTTCGGTTCGTCATTCGCTCAGCCGACGGGTCGGTGGTTCGGACCGCTCCAGCCAGCGTCAGCTATATCGACGCGGCGCTGCCCTGGACGGTGGCCAGCGAAGGCTTGGTCGACATCTGGTACTACGACGGCGGCGAGGCGGTCGAGGCGGACGCGCGGATCGGCATTCGCGCGGCGCTCGAGGACCTGGCCGACAGGTTCGACGCCCATCTCGAGCGACCGACGCGCCTCATCCTGTACGCCGAGATCGCGCGCATGCGCCAGGACTTGGGCGGCGGCGCCAGTCCATGGGTTGGCGGCGCCGCCATCGCGGAGTTCAACGTCACCGTGCTGTTTGCTCCGGCCGAGAATCGCGACCCGCTGGACCTCCAGGCCACGGTTGCGCACGAGATCACGCATATCGTCCTGGAGCACCGCACGGACAACGCGTTCGGTGGCTTGCCGGCCTGGCTGCACGAGGGCCTGGCCACCACGGTCGAGTCGGAAATCGTTGAGCGATTCCCCTACGCCGACATCATGACGAGGGTCGTCGAGCAGGACGAATTCGTTTCCCTGCGCGGAATTACCGGCAGCTTCCCAGCCGCAGGCCGGGCGGCCTTGAACGCGTACGCGCAGAGCAACTCGCTGGTGGCATACATCATCGAGGAATGGGGCGCGGACGGCGTTGCGCGACTGCTGGAGGCCTACGCGGGCGGCGTCTCCGACGACGAGGCCGTGCGGGCCGCGTTGGGCGTCTCGCTCGCGGAGCTTGAGCGCGCCTGGCTTGGGTCGTACGGCGTGGAGAGTCCAGCGTTTGCGTCCCTGACCCAGCCAAACGCCCGCGCCGCCCCGCCGACTTCAGGCGGCGATGCCGCGCCGCCCACCACGCCGGCGCCCGAACTCATCGTCGCCTCGGTGGCCGCGCTCGCCATCGTGGCTACCGCGGCAACCATGTTCCTGGTCCGGCGAACACGCGTCGCCCCGGATATGCTCGGTCCCCGCACAAGTTGGGATGGTGGAGCCGTGCCGCTCGGGGGACCGATGGGCGCGGGACGGGGACGTCGGCCATGATCGTTCTACAGGACGTGCACAAGGTCTATCCCAATGGCACCCAGGCGCTCAACGGCGTGAGCCTGGAGATTCCCGAGCGCGACTTTGCCTTCCTGGTCGGCCCCAGTGGCGCCGGCAAGACGACCATCGTTCGGCTGCTCAACCGCGACGAAACCGTGACCACCGGCAGCGTGTTCGTCGAGGCGACCGACGTGACCCGGCTGCGGCGCCGCGATGTTCCGCGTCTGCGCCGGCGCGTGGGAGTGATCTATCAGGACTACAAGCTGTTGCCCTCGCTGACGGTTCGCCAGAACGTCGAGTTCGTGCTCAAAGCCACCAGCGAATTCGATCACATGTCCGACGGGCGGGTGGAGGAGACGCTCGCCATCGTCGGGCTTGCCCGGCGCGCCAACCACTACCCGCACCAACTCTCCGGAGGGGAACAGCAGCGCACGGCCATCGCCCGCGCGCTTGTGCGGCGGTGTCCGATTCTCGTGGCCGACGAGCCGACGGGAAACCTCGACCAGGAGTCCGGCTGGGAGACCATCCAGCTGCTGGTCCAGCTCAACGCGCGCGGCACCACGGTCGTCATCGCCACCCACAACCGAACGCTGGTCGACACGATGCGGCGGCGCGTCATCGAGATCGAGCGCGGCCGGGTGGTTCGCGACGAGCCCGAGGGTGGCTACGTTGGCTAGGCTCCACGCCGCGCGCTACCTGCTCGGCTCGGCGCTTACGGGGCTGTGGCGCAACCGCACCATGACGGGCGGCGCCATCGTCACCACGGCCATCATGCTCATCACCCTGGCAGGGTTTCTGGCCATCAACGACACCCTGAATCAGATGGTGACGGCGCTGGGCCGGAAGAGCAACCTCATTGCGTACGTACGCGACGACGCACGCCCCACTCGGGTCATGGAGATCATCGAGGACCTCCGCACACGACCCGGCGTCGGCGAGGTCCAGTTCGTTTCAAAGGACGACGCCCTTGAGATCTTCGAGTCGCGGTTCGTGGATCAGCGCGACATCCTGGACGTGCTGCAAAGCAACCCGCTGCCCGCGAGCGTCGAGCTGCGTTTGAACGATCCGGCGGTCGTCCCCGGGTTGGCGCAAGAGCTGCAAGCGATGACCGTGGTGTTCGATGACGTCGTGGTGCCGCTCGACGTCGTCGAAGAGGTCATCGGGATTTCCAACCTGGCCCGCGTGGCCGGCTCGGCCATCATCATCGCGCTCACCGGCGTCACGCTCTTCGTCATCGTCAATACGATCCGGATCGCCGTCTTCGCCCGGCGCCAAGAGATCGAGATCATGAAGCTCGTGGGCGCCACGGACTGGTTTGTGCGCGGACCGTTTGTGGTTGAAGGCGCGATCATTGGCGGCGTCGGCGCGGGCATCGCGGCCATCGCGCTGGTTGTGCTCTACGCACAAGCCGCGCCGGTGGTCACCCGCATCGTCTCGTTCCTGCCGCTGTCGACCGACGCCGACTTCGTGCGCAACCTCGCGGTCTTCACGCTCCTCGTGGGGTTGATCGTCGGCAGCTTGGGCAGCTATTTCTCGGTTCGCCGCTACCTATCGGTGTAAGGCGCGCTCCGTGATCGTGCTGCAATCGGTCACCAAGAGCTACGGCGACGTGCGGGCGGTGAATGGCGTCACGCTGTCGATCTCGCGCGGCGAGTTCGCGTTTCTCATGGGCACGAACGGCGCGGGCAAGACCACCCTGCTGCGCCTGATTTCTCGGGAGGAACAGCCGGATGCCGGGGTCGTCCTGGTCGGGGGCGGCAACACGGCCGAGCTCAGCAGGTCGGGGCTCACGCGGCTGCGGCGCCGCCTGGGCGTGGTCTACCAGGACACGCGGCTGCTGCCAAACGCCACGGTGGCCGAGAACGTGGCGCTGCCGCTGCGGGTCCGCGGCATGGGCGGCTCGTCGGTGGCGTCGAGCGTGACGGCGGTCCTGACGCGCGTCGGGCTGGCCAACAAGGAGGCGCGCTTTCCCCACGAACTCTCGGGCGGCGAGCAGCGCAAGGTGGCCATTGCGCGCGCGGTCGTCGCAAGCCCCGAGATCCTTCTCTGCGATGAGCCGACGGAGAGTCTGAGCCGTGAGCGGGCGGCGGAGATCGTCGACCTGCTGCTGGACATCAACGCCGACGGCGTGACCACCGTGGTCGCCACGCATGACATCGGCACGGTGAACCGATTGCGCCGCCGCGTGATCCATATGGACAACGGCTGCGTGCAGTCCGACACGCCGGTGGGCTCTGCTGCCGAGCCGCCCCCGATGGACGTACCGGCCTAACCGTCGTTGGCCGGATAGGCGATCCGGTGAGCGCCTGCGAGGACTTCACCACAGAGCCTCGCGTTGCGCTGCGCTAGTTTTGGGAAGTCACACCGAAGGGTCTTCCCATGAACCCCAAGCTCAGAATGGCCACGCTGATCACGGTTGCCGCCGTTCTGGTATGGGCCGTGTTCAGCGCGGGATTCGTCACCGGGACCGTCGCCGGCCACCAGGGATTTCAACCGCTGGCTCAGCTAGCCGGCGACGCTCCACCCGAGCCGCCCACGGATTTCGAGGACGTCGATTTCTCGGTGTTCTGGGAGGCGTGGACCGTCATTCAGAGTCACCTCTACGGCGGGCCCATTGACCCCGAGGCGCTTCGCGAGGGCGCGATTCGCGGGCTGGCGGAAGCGACGGATGACCGCCACACCGTCTATCAGAACACGGCGCAGGCTGAGCGCTCGCGCGATCGGATACGCGGCAGCTTCGACGGCGTGGGCATCCGCATCGAGCTTCGCGACGGGCTCCCGTTCGTGATCACGCCCTTGCCGGGCTCACCGGCCGAGCGCGCCGGTATCAGCGCCCGCGAGTTCATCCTGGCCGTCGACGGCGTGTCCACGGAGGGCATGGCGCTCGCTGAGTTCGGCGAGCGTGTCCGCGGCGAGCGAGGGACGACGGTGGTGCTCACGTTGCGGCCCGAGGACAGCGACGTCACGCGTGAGGTCACCGTGGAGCGGGCGCAAATCATCGTGCCGTCGGTCACCAAGGATCGGTTCGACGAGGTCGGCTACGTCCGCATTGCCAATTTCGGCAGGCGCACCTCCGGCGAGTTGCGTGAAGCTCTGAACGCGCTCGAGGCGGAAGGCATCTCCGCGCTGGTGCTCGACCTGCGCAACAACCCGGGAGGGCTGCTCGATGCCAGCGTCCAGGTGGCGGCCCAGTTCCTGAGCCAGGGAAAGACCATCCTGATCCAAGAATCGCGCCATGAGCCGCGCACGCGCTGGCGGGTTCGAGATGAGGGAGGCGATACCACGACGCCCATGCTGGTGCTCGTCAACGGCGGATCGGCCAGTGCGTCCGAGATCGTGGCCGGCGCGCTGCAAGCGCATGGCCGTGCGCTGCTGATGGGCGAGGAGACGTTCGGCAAGGGCTCGATGCAGGAGTTGCATCAGCTGTCCGACGAGTCCGTCATGCGCGTGACGAGCGGCATTTGGATCACGCCGGACGACGTCAATCTCAACGACGCGGGGCTCACTCCCGACTTGCCGCGGGCGTCCTCCGACGGGCCGTACGGCGGGAAGGATGACGCGTTGCTGCAGGCGGCGCTCAGCCGTCTTCGCGTCGACCGCTTGCCGGGCTTTGATCCGACGCTGCCGTAGCCAGGACGGGCGGCGGACGCGCGCGCCGGCTGGGAGCCGGCGCGACGTGGGTCATCCGCTGGGCGGCACGACCTGCGGCTCGCCGGGTATGGCCACGGTGAGCCGCACGCTGAACCCGCGCGGCACGCGCGCTCCGGCCCCCGGCTCCTGCTCGGTGACCTGCTCGTCGGCCAAGCCCGCCGTCGGCAGCCGGGTGAGCGCGCCGATGAACAAGCCGCGGTCGAGCAGCTCGCGCTCGGCCGCCGCGGCCGCCAAGCCGCGCAACTCCGGCACCTCGATCTCGCCGACCCGCACGACGGTCAGCGCAACCTCGTCGCCGCGCGCAATGGAGGCGCCGGGCTCGGGTTGCTGCGACTCCACGACCCCGTTCGGCACGCTGCCCGTCTCCTTGTAGGTGACCTCGGCCAGCACCAGGCCGGCGAGCTCGACGGCGCGGCGCGCATCGTCCTCGGAGCGGCCGGCAAGCGGCGGCACCGTCACGGTTTCCACGCCACGGCTCACGTGCAACGCCACCGCCGAGCGGCGATTGATGACGCTGCCGGCGATGGGGTCTTGCCGCAGCACGAGGTCGGCCGGCACGTCGCGGCTGAACGCCGCGACCTCCAAGACTTGAAAGCCGCCGGCCTCAAGTCGCTCCCGGGCCGCCGCCGCGGGCAGGCCCACCACGCTGGGTATGGCCGCCTGGGGCCTTCCCAGGCTCAGCGTGGCGCGCAGCGGCTCGCTGGTGTCATGCAAACTGCCGGGCTCCGGGGTTTGCCGGCTGACGAGGCCCTCTTCGACCGTCTCGCTGAAGTCCTCATCGAACACGACACGAAAGTCCTCGGCGGCGGCTTCGGCGGCCGTGCGCGTCAGCCCCTGCAGTGCCGGTACGGTCGCGCGATTTGCCCGGCTGTCCTCGGCCCGGGGGACGAGTAACTCCCCCGTATTCGCCGCCTCGGGCGCCGGGGCCAGGATGAACTGCGCCTCGCTCAAGAGTCCGTCGATGCCCTCGACCGGGTTGCCGATCACCGTCAACATCAGAGAAAACGCCACGGCTCCGGCGGCGGTCACGCTGAGCAGCAGCCACGCGCGCGGCGAAGCCGTGCGACTTTCGGGCACAGGCCGCCGCGCCAGCGGCACGCGCGCATGCCGTCCGAGCGGGCGCCGTGGCGTCCGCGCCAGCAGCGCGGCCCATCTCCGGCTCGGGCGACGCCCGGTCATGCTGGTCCCTGTACTAGCTACGTATTGGAGGGCGCCTTCACAGTCGCGACCCGGCCGTTCGTGGCATGGCGGCCGTTCACGCCGTTGGTGGCGACACCATTGAGCGACAGTGAGAGAAGATCTGAAACGCCGTCCTCATGCATGGTCACGCCATAGATCGCGGCCGCGGACTCGACCGTGATGGCGTTGTGCGTGATCACGAGAATCTGGCTGCGTTCGGCGAGCTTGTGCAGCTGCTGACAGAACCGCCCAACGTTGGCGTCGTCGAGCGCGGCGTCGACCTCGTCGAGCACACAGAATGGGCTCTGGCGCACGTGCAGCAAGGCCATGATCAGCGCGGTTGCCACCAGCGAGCGCTCGCCGCCCGATAGAGCGGCCAGTTCCTGCTGCCGCCGGCCGGGGAGCTTCACGTGGAATTCGACGCCCGTGGTCTCGACGTCATCCGGCGCCGTGAGCACCATCATGGCCGAGCCTCCGCCGAACAGCTCGCGGAACAGCCGGCTGAAGTGCTCATTGATCGCGTTGAAGGTCGTCACAAACTGGCCGTGCAACTCACGTTGCAGGCGGGCCGTGAGCGCCCGGAGGTTCGCCTCCGCACCCTCGAGATCGGCGATCTGCGACCGCGCGTCGTCGACGCGCGCCTGCTGCGCCCGGTAGGCCTCGGGCGCCAGCGGATTCAGGGGGCCGAGCTCGGCAAGGTCGCGCTTCAACTCCGCCGCACGTCGTTCGACGCGTCCCAGCGGCTCGTCCAGCCGTTGGGGTGTCGGGGCGGGCAGGCCCAGATCGTCGCGCGCGACGCGCCGCAAGTCGGCCAGCCGCTCGGCCAGCCGCTCCGTCTCGCGTTGGGCCGCGGTGAGGTCGTCACCCACGCGCCGCTCTTCCTCCGCGCGCTGGGCAGCCTGCAAGTGCCACCGCTGCGCGGCCAGTCGAACCTCGAGCACCTGGCGCTCCGCTTCTCGTGCAGCCGCGCGCGCCGTCTCGGCGGCAACGGCGGCTGCGTCGCGCTCCGCATCGATGGCGGCGCATTCATCGTTCGTCGCCACGCGCGCCGACGCGATCTCGGCGGCGAGCGCCGCCGCCTGGTCACGCTCCACGGCCACTTGCCGCAGGAGCACGGACCGCGTGGCGTGGCGTGCGCGGAGTTCGGCGATGCGCATCGAGTCGGCCCGCTGGTCCGCCGCGGCCGCCGCGTGCTCGCGCTCCAATGCCGGGAGATCGGCTGGACCTTGAGCAGCCGCGCTGACGTCTGGGGGCTGCGCGGCCAGCGCGCGCTCGACCGCCTCGCGCTGTTCCGCCAAGCGCTCCAACTCCGCGTCCAGCGACTTGAGGCGCGCCGCGCCGTCCGATCGCCGCTCCGCCAGCGTCGTGGCACGGGCGGACAGCCGCTCCAGCGCCACCGCGGCCGCGGTGAGCGCTTCGCGCGCCGAGCTGTGCGCGGCCGTCCGCTGCGCCCGGGTCATGCGTGCGGTGTCGGCGCGCGCCGCAGCCGCCTGTGCCGCGGCGGACGCGGCCGCCAGCGCCTGCGCCGCAGCGTCGCGACCGTGGACCGCCCGCGCGATCGAATTGGCGATGTCCTCGAGGCGGCCGGCGACGGGGTCGGCCGTCGCTTCGATCGGGCCGATGCGAATGGTCCCGTCCACCTCGATGGCAGCCCCCGTCAATGCCACGATCGTGGCCATTGGGCCGTCCGCGTGGGAGGCGCGGACCCGCAGCGCGCTATCGAGATCGGCCACCACGACGATGCGTCGCAACAGCCGGCGCAGCCGGGCATCATCGACCTTCACGTAGGCGTCGAGGCTGCCGAGCACGTCCGGGTCCGCCCGCAGCGCGTCGGAGACCACCGGCGCTCCCGGATCGTCGAGGGGCCGCAGCCGCGCCGGGGCGAGGTCCAGCACGGAGACCGCGTCGGCGGCCGCCGACGCGTCGGCGGCGCCGCGAATCATCCAGTCGTCGAGCGCGTCCGGCAGTGCGGCCGCCAGCAGTCGCCCGTCGCGCGCGAGGGCGTCTGGAAGCAACTCACGGAGCCGCCCGATCACACCTGGCACTCGGCGGCGCAGTGTCGCGTCGGACGGTCCGGGCGCGCGCTTCGTCGCATGCGCAGTCAGCAGGGCGCGCCGCTCGCTCTCGATAGCTTCCACGCGGCCGGCGTGGTCGGCCAACAGACGCTCAGCGGCCGAACGGTCGTCGGCTCGAGCTTGCTGCGCGTGGTGGGCGGCGTTCACGTCGGCCTCGGCCTCCGCTTCGTCAGCGGCCGCCTGATCGACCTGGACGCGCACGGCCTCCGCTCGCTGCGTGCCCGCCGAGGCCTCGTGCTCCGCCGCATGCTGGGCCTTCGCCAGGCCAGCCTGCTCGTGCTCCAGGCGCTTCCGCTCACCGGCCAGGTGGTCGGCGCGCTCGCGCAAGATCGCGCCGCGGGCTTTGAGTTCCGCCAACTTGCCCGCGCGTGTGTTTCGCAGGTCCGCCGCGGCTCGCGCATCCGCAAGCACCGCAGCCAGCTGAGCCAAGCGCCCGGTGCGGTCTTCGACCTGCCGCGTCAGCTCGCTGAGGGTACGGTCGTCGTTTGCGGCGTCCGCTTCCAACGCCGCCTGGCGGGCGTCGAGCGCGCGGTCGCGCTCGGGGAAATCGGCGGTGCGCGCGTCCAGATGCACCAGCCGTTCGCGCAACTGTTGCTGTCGGGCGTCGAGCGCGCGCACCGCGTCGAGAGCCTGCGTCTCGTCCACGCGCCGCTGCCGCAGCTCCGCGTCTTGGCGCTGGGCGTCCAGATCGGCCGCGGCCGCTTGCCGTCGCAACTCGGCCGCCGGCATGGCCGTCAGCGCCGCCATCCGCTGCGCGACGACTTGCTCACGCTCCTCGGCCTCCGCGATCTGACGACCGACCGTGTCCAGCCGGTGCCGGACCAGGGCAATGCGCGTGGCCCGCAACTCCGACTCGAGCTCGCGGCCGACTTCGGCGATCTCGGCCTGGCGCCGGAGGGTCTCCAAGCCGGGCTCAATCTCCGCCACGAGATCGCGCAGCCGGTCCAGGTTGCGGCGGGTTCCCGCCAGCCGCTGCTCGGCCTGGTCGCGCCGCGCCTGAAACCGCCCGATGCCCGCAACCTCCTCGAGAAAGCTCCGCCGCTCCTCCGGTCGCTGCCGAAGCGTCGCGTCGATCTGGCCCTGGCTCACGATCGAAGCGCCGCCGGCGCCAACCCCGCCGGCGCTCATCAGATCCACGATGTCGCGCAACCGCACCCGGGCGCCGTTGAGGGAGTATTCGCTATCGCCCGAGCGAAACAGCCGGCGACCGATGACGACCTCCGCATAGGGGGTCGGCAACCAGGCGTCGGCGTTGTCGAATACCAGAAGCACCTCGGCCATACCCGTGCGCGGGCGTGACGCCGTGCCGCCGAAGATGATGTCCTCTGACCGCCGGACTCGCAGAGACCGCAGCGCCTGCTCCCCAAGCGCCCAACGGATGGCGTCCACAAGGTTGCTCTTGCCGGATCCGTTCGGGCCAACCACCGCCGTTACGCCCGGCGGCAACTCGACGACGGTGCGCCGAGAGAACGTCTTGAACCCTTGCAGCTCAATCCGCCGCAGATGCACGGTTCAACCGCTCCCGTTCAAGAGGCGAAGCGCCGCCCGTGCCGCGTCCTGCTCGGCTCGCTGCTTGCTCGACCCTTCGCCTTGCGCGAGCTGTTCCTCGTCGACCGTCACGGCCATGCGGAACCGGCGCGCGTGATCGGGCCCGCTGGCATCGATCAGCACGTAGACCGGAGTGGCCGCGCGCTCGACGTGCAGCCGCTCTTGGAGTTGGGTCTTGAAGTCCTTCTGGGGACCGGCCCGGCCGCGCTCGCCGAGCGCCTGGCCCACAAATGGGGTAATGAAGGCCCGCGCCGCATCCAATCCGGCATCCAGATAGACGGCGCCGACCAAGGCTTCAAACGCGCGCCCCAGCACGGAGGCACGTTCGCCGGCGCCGGTCATCTCGGCGCCGCGCCCCAGCTGCAGATAGGCGCCCAGCCCAAGCGCCTTGGCGAAGCGGGCCGCGGCGTTCAGATTGACGAGGGAGGCCCGAGCACGGGTCAGCTCGCCCTCGTCATAGTCGGGGTGACGCTCGTACAACAGCTCAGTGGTGACGAGGCCGAGGACGGCGTCGCCCAAGAACTCCAGTCGCTCGTTGGAGTCGGTTGGCGCCAGGTCGGCTTCGTTGATGAGCGAACGATGCACCAGCGCCTGCCGCAAGAGCGCGGGATTGGCGAAGCGAATACCGAGTTGCTCTTCGAGATCCACCGGCGCCTGCGGCACCGGCTCAGGCGATCGCGTAGTCACCGAACGACGGGACGGCAGCAGCGGCTGAACGAAGGGTGCGTGAGACGGATGGACGAACGGGCGTGCGGGGGAGCCGCGATCTCAGACGATGACCTCCTTGCCCCCCTGCTAGGTCTGCGCGGCCGGCACTGGGTACACGGGCGCACACCACGATCGATAGCGGGCGTTGCCGCCACGCACGATGTCAAAGTATAGGTCCTGGAGCGCGCGCGTGACCGGACCAATGCCGCCGTCGCCGATAATGCGACCGTCGACCTCGCGCACTGGCGAGATTTGGGCGCCCGTGCCCACCAGGAACAGCTCGTCGGCAATATAGAGTTCGGTCCGGTCGACGCTGCGCTCGACGGTGTCGATCTGCAACTCGTCCTGAGCGATTTGCATGATCGTGCGCCGCGTCACGCCCTCCAGGATGTCGTCGCTCACGGCGGGCGTCACCAGGGCGCCGTTGCGCACGAGGAACACGTTTTCGCCGGTTCCCTCGCTCACGTGGCCGTCCGCGGTGAGCATGATGGCCTCGTCGAACCCCGCCTCGACGGCTTCGGTCTTGGCAAGCGACGAGTTGACGTACAGCCCGCTCACCTTGCCCCGGGCCGGGATCATGTTGTCGTTGATCCGCCGCCACGACGCGATCGTGCAGCGGATGGGCCGCTCGACGTCCAAGTAGGGTCCGAACGGCACGGCGAACAGGGTGAACTCGTCCTCGATGAGCGCCGAGCCGTTGGCGGTTGGGCGGACCATGCTCAGGCCGATCTGGCGGGCCGCCTTGTAGACCAGCGGGCGCACGTACACGTCCTCGCGAAACTCACCAGCGTGCACAACGGTACGGGCGATCTCGACCAACTCATCGTCGGTATGCGGGATGGCCATGCGCAGAATCTTGGCGGACTGCCGCAGCCGCACGAAGTGCTCCCGCGCGCGGAACAAGTACATCTGCTCGTCGGCCTCGTTCCAGTAGCCGCGGATGCCCTCGATTACGCCGGTTCCATAGTTGAGCGCATGGGTCATGACGCTGACCTTGGCATCGGCAAAATCTACGTACGAGCCCTGAAAGTACGCCTGCACGGGCAAATCCTAGGTGCGGAGGGCGCGCGAAACAGCGTGTGACAGGCTGTGGCGCGCCAGCCTGCGAAACCGCGGCGAGCTTAGCACTTACGGCAGCAATCCCGGCTCTTGGCCATATCCCCGCCGGCGCAGGAACACCAGCTCGCCGCGAATATCGGTCGTCGCGTGATAGACCCGGAAGCCCCACTTCTCATACAACCGTCGAGCGTAGGCGTTGGGGGCGTCGACCCCGATCGTGAGCATCTCAGCGCCCTGCGATTCGGCTTCACGCGACGCCGCGCGCGTCAAAGCTTCGGCAATCCCCAATCTTCGGAAGGGCTGCGCCACGATCAGCGTATGCAGGTATGCCGCTCGCTCTCCGTCCGCGATGCTTCGATCGAGATATTGGTGCCGGATCCACAGCTGGCCGACGAGCGTCTCATTGAACATAGCCACCAGCCCGGTTTGGACGTTCTGACGCTGCTCGTCGAAGTAGCGCCGCAGCACACGACGCTGCGTTATGCGTCGCTCGGAGCCCCACAACTCGCTCATGGGCTCGAGGTCGTCCGGCGCCGCGCGGCGGATTTCGATGGGCGTGTCGATGGTGACCCGGTGGGCTCCGTCGGCTCCGACCTCGATCGTCATGGCGCCTAGCTTCCCGGGCCGCCGATGGCGCCGTCGCGTTCGAGGCGCTCGAGATCGGCGGCATCGACGCCGAGCAATTCGTGAAGCACCGGCCGCGTGTGCGCGCCCCAGTCGGGGGACGGCTCGCCGATGGCGGGATCCACGCCCGACGCCTTGATCGGAGCGCCGGGAACCGGGAGCCGACCGATGTGCGGCTGGTCCATCTCCATGATCATGTCGCGGGCGCGCAGATGCGGATCGTTGAGGAGGTCCGACATCCGGTTGACTTTCGCGCACGGTATTCCCGCTTCGAGCAGCGTGTTCAACCAGTGGGTCGTCCCCTGCGCCCGCAGCACGGCTTCCAAAGCGTCGGCCAGCTCTTCGGCGCGCTCGGCGCGATCGGCATTGGTGGTGAACCGCTCGTCATCCGCCAAGCCCGACGCCCCGAGCGCGGTGCACAGCCGCCGCCAGAGCGCGTCGTTGCCGCAGGCGATGACGATCTCTCCGTCGGCTGTCGCAAACGTGCTGAACGGCGCGATGGCCGGATGTCGGTTGCCGATTGGGCCCGGATCCTCCCCACTGACCCAGTAGCGCGCCATGGCGTTCTCGACGACGGCCACCAGGGCGTCCATCATGGCGAGATCCACATGGCAGCCCTCGCCGGTGCGCCCGCGGCGCTGCAATGCGGCGAGCACCGCCACGGTCGCGTAGAGGGCCGGAACGATGTCGCCCAAGGAGGCGCCGACCCGCGTCGGTCCGCCGCCGGCAGGGCCGGTGATCCCCATGAGACCGCCCATGGCCTGGATGATCACGTCATAGGCTCCTCGATCACGATAGGGGCCGACCTGACCGAATCCCGAGAGCGAGAGGTAGACGATGTCGGCGTTCTGCTCTCGAACGGCGTCGTATCCCAGCCCGAGCCGCTGCAGCGTGCCCGGTCGGTAGTTCTCGATGAGCACGTCGGCGCGCGCGGCTAGCCCACGCGCCAACTCGACCGCCTGCGGGTGCTTGAGATTGAGCGCCACGCTCTCCTTGCCACGGTTGATGCTGGCGAAGTAGAGGCTGTGCCCGTCGACGAAGGGCCCCATGCCGCGGGCTTCGTCACCCTCGGGGCCTTCGACCTTGATCACACGCGCGCCGAGGTCGGCCAGCGTCATGGTGCAGAACGGACCGGCGAGCACCCGGGTGAAGTCAAGCACCAGGGTGCCGTCGAGGAATCCCGCCATCAGGGCAGGCTCCGTGCACAGGGTCGCCGACTCATGATGCCGTGGTGCGCGCGGCGCGAATGCGTTGCGCCAGCCAGCCCTGGACGCCGACCATGCGTTGCGCCGAGTAGATCGCGAATATCGCGAACAGCACCCGCAAACCGAAAGCGGGAATAAACTGCGCGAACTGGGCGCCACAGGCACCGCCCACGATGCCCCCGGCGGCGATGTACAAGGCCCAGCGGAAATCGACGTTGCCCTGGCGAAAGTGCTGCGTAGCTCCCGAGATGGCGGTTGGCACGATGACGGCCAGCGAGATCCCCTGGGCGACATGCTGCTCGACGCCCATCACGATCACCATCGCGGGCACCATGACGATGCCGCCGCCCACACCCATGGTCCCGGCCACCAACCCGGTGAATGTGCCGGCGATCAGCGCCGCAACGATGAGCTGCAGGCCCTCCATCTCCCCGAACATCGCCGCGCTCTGCGCCGATAGCAACAACCGCACGGCCGTGAGCGCCAGGAGCACGGCGAAGCCTCGCCGCAGCACCGTGGCGTTGAGATGCTTGGTGAGCCGCGCGCCGACCACCGCAAAGCCGACCGAGGTGCCGGCGAGTGATATCACGACCAGCCACTGGAGGCCGTGCGCGATCAAGTAGGGAATCATGGCGCTGATCGCGATGGGCACGATCATGGCCAGCGACGTTCCGTGCGCGCGGTGCTGGGCCATTGCCAGGATCGCGACCATCAGCGGCACCATCACGATGCCGCCGCCCACGCCGACAAGCCCACTGATCAGACCGCCCAAGAGGCCGATCGCGATCACCATGGCAGCTGGCGGACGACGGGCAGGCAGCGCTGGGGGAGTCGACATGGGGGTGCCGGATTATAGGGAGCCGGGCTCGCGGCGCCGCGTATACTCCAGCGTCGCTACCGTGGAGAGGGGAAGCACCGTGCCCTCCCCTCCGCAGGTTCCCAACCCACGCCTCGCTGCCAGCCTCTTTGGACAGCGGCTCGAACCCCTGCGCCAGCGCGAGTGGCTCGTAACCAACGGCCTCGGCGGCTATGCCTCCGGCACGGTGGCCGGCCTGGCAACCCGCCGCTATCACGGGTTGCTCGTGGCCGCGGCTCCCCCGCCGAATGCACGCTGGGTGATGGTCGCCGGCGCGCAGGTCCAAGCCACGGTTGATGGCGTGAGCTACTGGCTCAGCACCCACGAGTACCGCGACGGCACCATCCACCCGGAGGGCCATCGCCAGCTGGCCGGATTCGAGCTGATCGGGAGTCGACCGGTCTGGACATGGAGCATTGCCGACCAAACCCTGCGGGGCGATCTGTGGATGCCCTACGGCGCCAACCAGACGGTGATTCGCTATGAAAACCAGGGCGACGCGCCGGTGGTGCTGGAATGGCAACCCTTCGTCACGCTCCGATGGTTTCATCAGCTGCTGACCGGAGGGCGCCACGTTGACCTGACGCGCGCCGCCGATGGACTCCTCGTCATGCGATCCGACGCGGCGCCGCCGCTTACCGTGGACCACACGGGCTGGGAATTCCAGGAGGCGCAGGACTGGCACTGGCATCTGGCGCGGTCGCTCGAGCGAGAGCGCGGCTTCGACGATCACGAAGACGCGTTCATGCCCGGCGTCTTTCGGACAACCATCCAGCCGGGGGCCGCCGCTTCTCTGGTGCTGGCCGCCGGCGAGCCGGCGGACGTGCGCGGTGTCGATCGCGAACCGACATCGGTGGACCGGCGCTCCGCGCGCCTCGTGAACGGGGCGGACAGCGCGCTGGAGGCCCAGTTGCGGCTGGCCGCGGACCAGGTGCTGGTGCGGCGCGGCGGGCCGGCACATTCCACGCTGCCGAATACCGTGATCGCCGGCTACCCGTGGTTTGGCGATTGGGGGCGCGATACGTTCATCGCCCTTCCCGGTCTGTGCCTGGCCACCGGGCGGACGGACGTTGCGCGGGCCGTGCTGGTGGCCTACGCCGGCTTCGTCGATCAGGGCATGGTCCCGAATCGCTGGCCGGACGCCGGAGACTCGCCCGAGTACACGTCGCTCGACGCGGCCCTATGGTTTCTCTACGCGCTCGAGGCCTATGTGGACGCCACGGGCGACACCGAGCTTCTGGAGGGCCTGGGCACCGCCGTCCTGGACATCGTGGACTGGCACGTGCGCGGCACGCGTCACGGCATCCACATGGATCCGGACGACGGCCTGCTCGCCGCCGGCGCCGAGGGTTTGCAGCTCACCTGGATGGACGCCAAGGTCGGTGATTGGGTGGTCACGCCACGGCGCGGCAAGCCGGTGGAGATCAACGCGCTATGGTGGCGCGGCTTGACCTTCGCCGCGCGCGCGCTCGAGCGCCTGCAATGGGATGCCGGTGAGACCCACAGGCTCGCCGACCAAGCGGCGGCGTCATTCGCCCGACGCTTCTGGAACCCGGATACCGGAGGCCTCTTCGATGTGGTGGACGGTCCGTCAGGCGACGATCCGTCCATCCGGCCCAATCAGGTGATCGCGTTGGCGATGGGGCCGGACCTGCTGCCGCCCGCCCACGCCGCGTCGGCGCTGGCGGTGGTGGAGCGCGAGCTGGTGACTCCGGTGGGCCTCCGCAGTCTCTCACCGGCCGATCCCGCCTATCGGCCTGAGTATGGCGGCGATCCGGTCCAACGCGACGGGGCCTATCATCAGGGTCCGGTATGGAGTTGGTTGCTTGGCATGTACGTGCGCGCGGCCTTGGCCCGTGGTCGGGCGGGGCGCGATCTGGCGTGGATCGAATCCGGCCTGGAGCGACACCTCCTGGAGGGAGCCATCGGCACGGTGAGCGAAATCTTCCAGGCTGAGCCGCCATATGCTCCGGATGGCGCGTTTGCCCAAGCCTGGGGCATTGGCGAGTGGTTGTTGGCGATTCAGGCCCTGCGGCGCGCTCCCCAGTGAATCCGACGGATGACCCATGGGCGCCGCCGAAGGGCCGCCGCATCGAGCTTCCATCAGGGGTCTGCCACTACCGTGCAGCCGGTCAGGGCCACCCAACCATCGTTTTGCTCCACGGCCTGGCCAGCGATTCACGCATTTACGGATGCCTTCAGCCACTGCTCGCCGATTCGGCGCACACGCTGGCTCCCGACCTCCCTGGCTGGGGATTCTCGGAGCCCAACGAGGGGCTTGCGTTCAGCTTTGACACGATCGACCGCACTCTCGCCCAGTTCGTTGACGCGTGCGGCCTCGAGGACGTCGTGCTGGTGGGGCACGAGATGACGGGACCGGCGGCGATCCGCTGGGCGGTGGCGAATCCCGGGCGGACCCGCGGCCTGGTGCTGCTCAACACCTACTACGGCTGGAACTCGGCCCGCATGCCACCCGTGCTGAAGGCGCTGCACGTGCCAATCGTCGGCCCGCTGCTGCGGGGTGCCATGGGAATGATGCAATCGGCGCTTTTCACCTACCTCTTCCACTGGCAAATCGGGCGGATCTGGGGGACGCGCACCGCCCTGTCCGACGAGTTGACCCGCAGCTTCTGCGAGACGTTTGCGGCTTCCGCCGCCGCGCGCCAAGCGTTGCACCGCATCAACAAGGGCTTGCCCGCCCAAATCAATGCCAACCAACGGCGGCTGGACGTGCCGGCGCAGTTGCAGTGCCGCACGCTGATCATGTGGGGCGGCCGCGACCCATACCTCCGCCCCAATATCGCGCGCCAATTCCACCGGCTCATTCCCAATTCGGAACTCCACATGATTCACGACGTTGGCCATTTCGTGCAGGTTGAGGCCGCCACCGAGGCCGCCTGCGCCATCCGCGCCTTTGTCGAGCGCCGCGGCGCCGAGTCGTAGCGGCCGCGGCTCGGCTGCCGGTCACCCGAGCGAGCGGCGCCCGTATACTCGCCAGCGCGACTCCGCAGGCACCGACGTGAGATGAGCACCCACCGCATTGCCCTGCTTCCTGGCGACGGCATCGGCATCGATGTGGTCCGCGAAGGGCAACTTGTGCTCGACACGCTCGCCCAGACGACCGGCGCCATGCGGTGGGACATGCAGGAGTTCCCCTGGAGTTGCGACTACTACCTCGAGCACGGCCGGTACATGCCGGAAGACGCCCTCGACACCCTGGACCGCTTCGACGCGATCATGTACGGCGCCTGCGGATTGCCCGCCGTGGTGCCCGACGAGATTTCCCAGCACCAGGGCGTGCTGCGGATTCGGCAGGGATTCGAGCTCTACGTGAACCTGCGCCCGGCGCGCTTGCTGCCCGGCCTGGCAACCCCGCTGGCGGGAAAGAAGCCCGGCGACTTCGACTTTCTCTGCGTGCGCGAGAACTCGGAAGGCGAGTACGCCGGGACCGGCGGCCGCGTCCACCGGGGCTCGCCCTACGAGGTTGCCCTGCAAACCACGGTGTTCACGCGCGTCGGCGTCGAGCGCATCATTCGCTACGCCTTCGACTTGGCCGTGCGTCTCGGCCGGCGCCACGTCACCAACGTGACCAAGTCCAACGCCCTGCAGTTTGCCCCGGTGTTCTGGGATGACGTCTTCGAGCAGGTGGCCGCCGACTATCCCGGTATCACGACCGACCGCAATCTGGTGGACGCAGCGGCGGCGCGCATGGTGCGCAGCCCCGAGACGTTTGACGTGCTCGTGGCGTCGAACCTCTTTGGCGACATTCTGTCCGACATCGGCGGCGCCCTGATGGGCAGCCTTGGGGTTCCGCCGAGCGCCAATCTCAATCCCGAGGGCGCGCACCCGCCCATGTTCGAGCCGGTGCATGGGTCGGCGCCCGACATCGCGGGGCAGGGCATCGCGTCGCCGATTGCCACGATTTGGGCCGCGGCGATGATGGTCGAGGACCTTGGCTATCCCGCGGAGGCCGACCTGGTGATGACCGCGCTCGGCGACGTCACATCCGCCGGCGTCCTCACGCCCGATCTCGGCGGCGACGCCACGACCAAAGAGTGCGGCGCGGCCGTGCGCGACGCGCTGCGCGCCCGGGCAGCGGCTGCGGTTGCGTAGCGGCAAACCTGGTAGTGGGCTACTTTGCTTCCTTCGGCATGGGTCCGGCGAATGCGCCACTCGCTTGCACCCTCACCCTAACCCTCTCCCATCGAGGGAGAGGGGACCGGACCGCAGCGGAGTGGCGGGAATGCGCCCAGCGCAGATCCAAGTGACCCACGACCCGGCGACCCTTGTCCGGGAGCCGAATGACCCCTAGGATGGAATTCTTGGCTCTCCGCGGCGCGCGCGCCAGGTTCTAAGCCAGAAATATGTTCGGCGTCGGCTTCGAAGAATTCATCCTGGTCATCATGGTCGCGCTCATCGTCCTGGGCCCGGAGCGCCTGCCCATCGCCATGCGCACCGTCGGCCGCTGGGTGCGCCAGCTGCGCGACATGTCACGCGAATTTCGGAAGGAATTCGCCGAGGAGTTCGCCTTCATCCAGGAGGAGATGAGCGAGCTGCGCAAGGAGGCCGATGCCACCCGCAGCGAGCTGGCGGAGATTCGGCGCGAGCTCGGGCAGACCGTCCAGGAGACGACCGACGAGGTCAAGGACATTGGCAACGAGATGGTCTCGGATGTGCGGGGCGCGGTCGACTCCGTGAGTGGCCGGGACGGGGCTTCCAAGCCGTCCAGCACGCCGCCGGCCAAGGCCACCGCAAACGGCGCAGCGTCGGCGACCGCGGAGCAGAAGGACGTGCGCATGCCGTCCTTGGCCCCGAACGCCGCGGACGCGATGGCCCTGGCGATCGAGGAGACCTTCTCCGCCAACGGCATGACCGCGGCGGACGATGGCGCCGTGGAACCGGCGGCGGCACCGGAGATTGCACCCACGAGTGAGTCCGCCCCGGTGCGGCTGGAGGCGTTCGCGCCGGATGTGGGCGAGCCGGCGGCGCCGACAGACCTCCACCCGGCGGCGCCCGTCCTGCCGCCACCGCCCGGGACGCGCCGCGAGACGCCTGCGCCGCCACCCGCACCGGCGGAGCCGCCGACGTCCCCGGACGCCACGGCATCGGTCGGCATTGCCCGGGCGCCCGAGCCTGGTCTGCGAAACCAACTGGGCGGGTTCATGCGTCTCATCATCATGAAGGCGCTCGAGTCCGATTCGGCGTTTCGCGCGCAGGCCGAAGAGGCCTTGCGCGCGCAGGCGCGCGCCGACGCCGCTTCCGCCGTGGATGGCGAAACCCCCGACATCCTGGACCTGGTTGACGTGTGGGTGCGGCAGCGGCGCCAGCTGGTCGCCCACGACAGCGTGACGGTGGAGCAGAAGGCTCCCGAGTCGGCCGTCATCGAGCTGTTCGAGTGTCCCTACGGGCTCACCTCGGGCGACGCGCACCCGGTATGCGACGTGAGCAACGTCTACGACACGGCCTTCTTCGAGCATTTCGACGTGACGCCGATGTACGCGACGCGCATGTCGGACGGCGCCGCCCACTGCAAGCTGCTCGTGGTCACCAACGAGCGGCTCAAGGCAGTCGAGCAGGGCGAGGCCGAAGCCAAGGAACCGGCGCCGCCCGCAGGCTGAGCGGACGGCGCGTCGGCCGCGCCGGCGTCATGCCGGCCTCCAGGCCCCGGGGTGGCGGTGACGCATCCGTTGCGCCGGGGACGAGCGTCTTGGATTCCTCGCTGGCGCTCGGAATGCCGGATGGAATGATCCGAGCGCACGCGGCTGGGGCGAATTCCCGGGCTGCACGCAGCCTGGGCCACCGGGCCGCCGGCGCGTCGGTCAGGTCGCCGTCATGCGGGCCTTGAGCCGGCCGCCGGAGACGTACCTCCGGCGGCCGGTGCCGGAGAGTTCTAGACTCCTCGCTTCGCTCGGAGTGACAGAGGCGCTCGGAGTGACGGTTGGGATGATCCGAGCGTGCGCGCGCTGGAGTGCATTCCCAGGCTGCACGCAGCCTGGGCCACCGGGCAAGGGCCACCGGGCACGCAGCCCGGAGCACTGGCCAGCCTTGGCCCCCGCCCGAGATCGATCGGAGACGCGGCCTAGCCGGACGCGGGACCCTCGGTCGGCGCCCCGTTGTCCGAGGTCGACCCGTTTCGGCCATTTGCGCCGTTGGCGCCGTCTTCGCTGCCGAAGACGTACGGCTCCGGCGGAGCAATGCCAGCGGTCACGAGAACGGGCGGCTCCGGCAGCGCCTTGGGCTCGTTGCCGGCCGCAATCATCTCGTCGTAACGCGTGACCAGGTCCTCAACGTCTTGGCCGTCGACCTCATCCTGATCGATCAGCAACTGCGCCAGGTCGTGCATGGCGCCCGAGTACTGCGTCAGGAGCGCCTTCACCTTGCGGTACTCCTGATCCAGGATCTGGTCGATCTTGCGCTTCATGTCGGGCGCGGTCGCGGACACGGCCGGGCCGAATGGCAGGGTCGAGTAGAAGCTCCCGTCCATCCCCCACACGCTCAGCATTTGGAAGGTCGTGTACGTGGCGTGCGCGAAGTCGGACGTGACCCCCACCGTGGGCGATCCAAGGAACAGCTCCTCGGCGGCGCGGCTGGCCAACGAGACCTGGATGCTGGCCAGCAGCTCCTCGCGCACCAGCACGCGCTTTTCCTCGACCGGCTTGTAGGCCGCCAGACCCAGGGCGCTGCCGTGCCGAATGATGGTGACCTTGGTCAGTCGTTCCCACTTCTTCAGCTTGACCTGGGCGACGGCGTGACCCGCCTCGTGGTAGGCGAGCCGGCGGCGGTCTTCCTGCGTGAGGCCCCGAATCGGCTCGCGCAGGCCCCATTCGTGGTTCTCACGCGCGCGTGAGAAGTCCGCGTAGGAGATGGCGTCGCGGCCGTCGAAGTGGGCGTGAATAACCGCCTCGTTGATGACGTACTTGATCGCGACCGGGGTGTAGTCGATCGTGTCGTTGCCCATGCGCTCGATGGGCATCTCTTCGTGCCGCACCTTGGCCAGGTAGTACTCGATAATGTCTTTGCGGCCCTCGTAGTCCGGCTTGTCGATGTGGATCTGGCGGTCGAACCGCCCGGGACGCAGAAGCGCCTGGTCAAGCACGGAGGCGATATTGGTGGCGCCGACGGTGAGCACCGGCGGCGGCACGGCGCGGCCCTTCTTGAGGCCGAGCGCGCGCAGGGTCCGCGCGAACATGCCATTGTCGAAGTTCGGCGGGTCCATTTGCAGCAGCAGCTCGTTGAGCAGCCCCATCCCGCCGCCGCCCATCATGCCGCCCATCATGCCCATGCCCATGCCACCGCCCATCTGGCTCGAGCGGGCCATGCCGATGGCGTCGATCTCGTCGATGAAGAGGATGCAGCCGCCATGCCGCCGGGCCAGCTTGCGCGCCTTGCCGTAGAGCATGCGGACCCGCAGCGGGCCGATGCCCATGAACATGGCCTGGAAGCTCGGCGCAGAGAGATAGCCGAACGGCAACCCGGCCTCGCTGGCCATCGCCTGCGCCAGATAGCTCTTGCCGGTGCCCGGCGGGCCTTCGAGCAGCAGCCCGCGAATGGTCTCGCCGCCCATGTGCTTGAACTCGCGCACGCCGCGCAGCAGCGTGACCACGCGCCGCGCGACCTCCAGGATGTGATCGTTCCCGCGGTAGTCCGAGAAATACACGCCGGTCTCGCCCGGCTTCACCCAATACGTTCGACCGCGCCCCAGCATGTAGAACAGGGCGCCGAACTGAACGATCATGAACATCATCCCGAAGAGCAACGTCGCGAAGAAGCTCAGGATGTTGAGCGTGACCTCCTGGGCCTGGGTCAAGCCGAACAGCAGCCCGCCCGTGATGAGCAGGTAAAGGCTGATCGCGCGCCAGTTCTCCCGGACGAACGTCATCGGGCTGCGCTTGGTGTTGGCGCGCCGCCGAATCTCAGAGTCCATGCCCATGCCAGCGTCTCCTCCCCGAGCGCGGCCTACGGCGCGTCGCTCGCGGCGCGCACCATGCCGCCTGGCGATGAACTACAAGTATAGCCTTGGGTCGCGGAGCCTCGGTGACGTTACCCACCAAAGCGGCCGCGTGGGCGCCGGACGGGTTGCTAGTGGGCGGGGCCGTCGTGCCAGCGCCGGCCGAACAGGGCCAACCGCGCCTGGACCATGCCGAAGACCGTGTCGGGGTGAAAGCGAATGGTCGCGCTGGGGGCGCCGGCGGGCACTCCGGTCAGAAGCTCGATGCCGCCGGCGATCGTGTCGGTTGTGTAGACGTGGAAACGGCCGGCGTCGATGGCCTTGGCCACGTCCCAGCGCAAGGTCAGGTGCTTGGCGTTAGCGGCCGGCAGCAGCACGCCCTGCGCGCCGGTGAGCCCGCGTTCGCGGCACAGGTCAAAGAATCCCTCGACCTTCTGGGTGACGCCGCCGACGGCTTGGACCTGGCCGTACTGGTTCACCGATCCCGTCACTGCCACGTCCTGCCGCAGCGGCAGACCGCTGAGGCTTGAAAGCAACGCGTAGAGCTCCGCGGACGACGCGCTGTCGCCCTCAATGCCGCCGTAGGACTGCTCGAACACCAGGGTGGCGCTCAGGCTCAGCGGGCCGTCGACCCCGAAGGTTCCGCTCACGAACCCCGACAGGATCATGGCGCCCTTATCGTGGATCGGCCCGGTCAGCTTGGCTTCGCGATCGATGCTGAGCACACCCTCGCGGCCCGGGTACGTCCGCACCGAAATCCGGTGCACCTGCCCGAACTCGTAGCCCCCCAGGCTCACCACGGATAGCCCGTTGGCTTGACCGACGGCCTTGCCGTCGATCTCGATCATCACCGTGCCGTCGGCGATCCGGTCGCGAATCTTCCGCTCGGTCAGATTGCCGCGGCGGATGCGCTCGTCGATCGACGACCAGACGTGCTCCTCGCTGACGATGGCGGCGCCGGCCCGGCGCGCCCAGTGCCCAGCCTCGCGAATGATGTCGCTGATGTCGCCGAAGCGTGTCGACAGGCGGTGGCGGTCCTGCGCCAAGCGCACGCCCTCCTCCACCACGCGCGCCACCCCCGTGCGGTCGAAGTGCGGCAAGGCCTCGTCGTGGCAGCGGGCGGCGATGAACCGGGCGTAGCGGTTCAGATTGGCATCGTTGAGCTCGATTTCCGTGTCGAACTCAGCGCGAACCTTGAACAGATCACCGAAGTCGGGATCCACGTCGTGCAGCAGGTAGTAGACCCACGGCGTCCCGACGAGCGCGACCTTGATATCCAGCGGGATGGGCTCCGGGTCGAGACGCGCCGGGGACGGCAGTCCCAGCCCGTCCGCAACGGTCTCGAGGCGGATCACTCGATCCCGCAGCGCCCGCTTGAGCCCGTCATACACGGCGCCGTCTTGGAGCACATCCTCCGCCTGCACCACCAAGAATCCGCCGTTCGCCGCATGGAGTGCGCCGGGCTTGATCATGGTGAAATCGGTGGTGACCGCGCCCAGAGTCTGCCGCTGCTCGATCTGTCCGAACAGGTTCGGAAAGGTCGGATGCCCCTCCCGGATCAGCGGCGCTCCACGATCCGGGGCGTGGGTCACAAGCACGTTCACCTGATAGGGCAGGAGCGGATCGACGGCGTGCCGCGCCGTGGCGTCCGGCGGCGAGGCGCCATCGTCGCCGTCGCGGAAGACCTCGAAATTCTCGGTGGCATGCTGCTCGACCGCGTGCACGTACGCCGCGACGCCCTCGTAGCCGCGGTACGCCTCCCGCAGGTCTTCGAGAGGCGGCTGGAGGACACTGCGGGCGACGTTGACGCTGAGCGCGTGCAGCCGTTCGCGCGTCTGGCGCTGCCGCAGGCGCAGCGCCCGCATCGTGCGCGCCAGGGAATCCTCCAGCACGCCGCGAGCGTGCTCGATGGCGGCGCGCTCGGATTGGGGCAACCGCCGCAGCGCTTCCGGCGTGAGCGGCTGGCCGTCGCAAATCGCGGCCACCTGCGGACCCACCGGCGTCTGGACAAGCGCGAGGCCGGCCGCGTGGGCTTGTTGGTCAAGGGCCTGGAGCGCCGCCTGCCGCTCGCTCTGGTCCCGCTGCGTGATGTCGTGCCGCTGCGCCTCATACTCGTCGGTCGCAAAGGCCCGCATCATCTCGATGCGGAGCGTCGCCACCAGCTCGGCCAGTTGACGGCGAAATTCAGGCGCCGCGCCCGGCGGCAGGCGCAGCACCCGTGGACGGTGCGGTTCGTCGAAGTTGTAGACGTAGCACCAATCCGGCGGCGTGGGCCGGCTGTCCGCGACGGCACGCAGCCGCTCAAGAATCATCGACGTGCGGCCGGTGCCCGGCAGGCCCATTGCAAAGATGTTGAACCCGGGACTCCGCATGTCCACGCCGAAATCCAGCGAGCGCTCGGCGCGCTCCTGGCCGATCATGGCGTCCGGCCGCTCAAGCTCGGACGTGGACTCGAAGCCCAACGTGTCGGGGTCGCAGGTCCAGCGCACCGCATCGGCGGATAGCGCGGCCACGCCCGCGGGCAGGGTGCGCCCGTCGCGGCGATCGGGGTCGGTGTGCAGCAGGGCGCCCTCGGGACAGAACGCGGCGAAGTCTAGCAGTGGCCCCGGCGCCGGCCCCCTACACTGACGCACGTGCGCCGCTGCGCCGGAGGAACCGAGGAACCCTTGAACGTTGTCATCGAATACCCGTTTTGCACCGACGCCGACTGGGACCCGCTACGTGCCGACAACCCAGACGACCGGTTGGCCTGGGCCGCCGCGGTCGACGCGTCCTTCCCCAGCCTGGCCGACGCGGAGGTGATCGCCGCGGCACGGCCGCTGGGTCCGGGCGTCCTGGACGCGGCGCCGAACGTGCGCTGGATTCAAGTCTTCTCGGCGGGCGTCGAGGAACACCTGAAAGCCCCCGGCCTCGCGGGGCGCGACCTGCTGCTGACCAATGCCAAGGTCCTGCTGGGAAGCCACGTGGCCGAGACCGGCATTGCCCTGCTTACGGGCCTTTCCCGCGGCATCGCGCCCGCGGTGCTGGCCCAGCAGGAGCAGCGGTGGGATCCGTCATCGATCGAGGTGGACGAGCTCACGGGCAAGCGGGCGCTCGTCGTCGGCGCCGGCGGAATCGGCCGCGCGCTCGCCCGCCGACTGGATGGCCTCGAGGTCGAGGTGCGCGCCGTGGATGTATACCCGCAGCAGCCGGACGCCTACATCCGCGAGGTGCGGCTGGTGAGCGAGATGTACGCCATGCTCCCCGAGACCGACATTCTGGCGATCTGCTGCCCCAGCACGGCCGCGACGCAGGGTCTCATTGACCGTCAGGTGTTCGACCTGCTGCCCGATGGCAGCTATCTGGTCAACATCTCGCGCGGCGCGGTGGTGGATACGCCCGCACTCGTCGAGGCGTTGCGCAGCGGCAAGCTGCGCGGCGCCGGGCTCGATGTGCTCGACGAAGAGCCACCGCCGCCCGACCACCCGATTTGGGGGTTTCCCAACGTGATCCTCACGCCCCACAACGGTGGCTCGTCTCCCATGCGCGTGGCCCGCCTGCGCGAGTTCTTCGCGGAAAACCTGCGCCGCTACAAGTCGGGCGAGCCCCTCGAAAACGTGGTGGACGTCGAGGCCGGATTCTGACGCGCAGACCGTCAGCTAGATGACGTCACCGTCGCCGCCGTCGATGGCCACGGCCGTGCCCGTGATGTACGCCGCCCGCGGCGAGACGAGAAACGCCACCAGGTCGGCAACCTCTTCGGCGCGCCCGATCCGCCCGAGCGGCACGTCGGCGCCCAGCCTGGCGTAGTAGTCCTCGAGCGACTCTCCGGCCGCTCCGCGGCGCCAGCGGCGCTCCCACTGCATGCTTCGGATGGACCCCAGCATCACGGTGTTCACGCGAATGCGGTCGGCGGCGAGGTCCTTGGACAGCGCCTTGGTGAGCCCGATGCCGGCCGCGCGGCTCACCGAGGTGGGCACCGACGCGGCGCCCGGCTGCTTGCCGCCAACGGTCGTGATGTTGATGATCGCGCCGCCGCCCGCGGCCCGCAGATAGGGGATAGCCGCGCGGGTGCAGCGGATCGCGCCGTAGACCTTGAGCTGCACATCAGCTTCCCAGGTCGCGTCATCGACCTCTTCGAACGGCGCGGCGCTCGACGTGCCGGCGTTGTTGACAAGGATGTCCAGGCGCCCGAGGCGCTGCGCCGCGGTTTCCACGAACTCGCGAGCCTGCTCGGCATCGGTCACGTCGAGCGGCAGCGGCTCGACGCGGCGTCCGGTGGCCGCCCGAATCTCCTCGGCCGCCAGCTGCAGCGGGCCTGGGCGCCGCGCGCCGATGGCAACGTCGCAACCCTCGGCGGCCAGCGTCTCCGCGACCGCCCGGCCGATGCCCTCACTGCCGCCGGTGACGGCGGCGGCCAGCCCCTTGAGTTGCAGGTCCACGTCGGCCGCTAGGCGTCACCGACGACCACGTCGGCCGTGGCGTCACGCTCTGCGAGCAGGATCGCTCGCCCCTTGCGCACGATGTCCTCGCGCTGCCGCTGCTGCCAGCTCGCTCCCGTCTTCGAGAGAAACCACAACCGCCGGGAGTAGCGCGGCACCCCGATCCAGACGATTTCCATCCACGGCGGCAGGCGCCCCGGCGGGGCGACATCGTCCCAGTGCACCGGCGTCTCGTTGATGGTCAGCGCCACGTTCTTCTCCTCATATCGACGGCGGAATCGGTATCTCCGGCCGTCACTTTTTCAGTTTCCGCCGCAAGGTATCGACGAGCGTTCGGTGCGCCTCGGGCCGTAGCCGCCGTTCCTCGAGCTTCCGCGCTACCGCGCGGTCGCTGTAATAGCGCACGGCGGCGTAACCGGCAACCCCGACCAGCGCCATCACTGCGACGACGCCGATGACGTTCGACAGCTCCTCGCGGAAAAAGATGAACCCGTGGAGGTACCGGACGCCGATCAGGATGAGATAGACGGTCAGGGTGACGGAGATGGTGTAGGCCAGCCGCCGCCGCAGGCCGCCGTAGATGAGCAGCGGCACCGTGGTGACGATGGCGATGATCAAGAGCGTGCGAAACACAGTTGAAACCGGGACTTACGCCGTTGGCGATGCTACTACAGGGTCCCAGTGGCGATCTTGCTCGCAGCTAGGCATCGTCGCTGCGGTACGATGGGCCTAACGTGGCGGACGTTGTATGCCCTGGCGCCGCGCAGCCGTAGGGCTGTCCGCCCAGTCCGAATTGTGTCAGGCGGGGACTGGGTGGGCGATCACCGTGACATTGATGCACCGGCAGGAGGGATCGTTGCATATGCCTCGACCCATGCTCCTGCCCGGCCCGCGCCATCGCACTAGCTGACCCTAGCCCCAGCGTCATGCACCCGACGGGACTCCTCACCACTGGCGACCGCACCCCGCGGCCGCCAGGCCCATGGACCGAGCGCGACGCCTGCGGCGTCGGCTTCATCGCCGACATTCAGGGCCGGCCGACCCATCGCACCGTGCAGCAAGCGGTGCAGGCCGTCTCCCGCCTCGGGCACCGCGGCGCCATCGCCGCGGATCGCAAGACAGGCGACGGAGCCGGCGTGCTCACGCAGCTCCCCCGGGAGTTCTTCGCCGCCCACATCCGAAGCTTCGGCGAGCGCGCCGTCGATCCGGCGGACATTGCGGTGGCGATGGTGTTCCTCGACAACCGCAGCCCGCACGACGCGCGGCGATTCCGCACCCTGGCAGAAGAAATCTGCGGCGACCGTGGGATCCGGGTCGTCGGCTGGCGGAAGGTGCCGGTCGACAACTCCGTGCTCGGCGCGGGGGCCTACGCGTCCAGGCCGGACATCCAGCAGGCCTTGCTCGTGCGAGGCTCCACGATTCCATCCGCCGATGAGTATGAGCGCCGGCTCTACCTCGCCCGGCGCGACTTGACGGGCCGCGCGGCGCGCGAAGCGCTTGAAACCAACTACGTCGTGTCCATGTCGTCACGGACGATCGTCTACAAGGGGCTGGTCGTCGGCGCCGAGCTGGGGCACTTCTACCCGGATCTCAGCGACCCGCGATTCGCGTCGGCGCTGGCCGTGTTCCATCAGCGCTACAGCACCAACACCCACCCGACCTGGCAGCTGGCTCAGCCGTTCCGCATGCTGGCGCACAACGGCGAGATCAACACCCTTGACGGCAACCGCAATTGGCTGGCCGCGCGGGCGGCAGAGCTGACCAGCGATCGCTGGGGGCGCGACCTACCCACGCTCCTGCCGGTGACCGACGACCGAGGGTCCGACTCCTACAGCCTTGACCACACGCTGGAATTCCTGGTCGCCGGCGGCCGGTCGATCATTCACGCCGGCATGATGCTCGTCCCCGAAGCATGGGAGCACATGGACGAGATGCCCCAAGCGCTGCGGGACTTCTACAACTATCACACCTGTCTGACCGAGCCCTGGGACGGGCCCGCGGGGCTGGCCTACAGCGACGGACGCTGGGTCTGCGCGGCCCTGGACCGCAACGGCCTGCGCCCGTCGCGCTACGTGATCACGGACGACGGGACGATTTGCGTGGCATCGGAAGTTGGCGTGCTGGACATCGACGCCGCGCGCGTGGTGGAGAAGGGCCGGCTCGGCCCCGGCCAAATCATCGCCGTCGACACGGAGCGTGGACGGCTCCTGCACGACGACGAAGCCAAGCAAAGCGTCGCGGCCCAGGCGCCCTACGGAGACTGGCTGGCCCAGCACCTCCTCGACCTCGAGCCGATCACGACCGCGCACGGCGCGTCCGACGGCAACGGCGCGGCGGCGGTCCTGTCGAACGGCACGCTCACGCAGTACCAGCAAGCGAATGGATTCACGCGCGAGGACGTCACCCACATCCTCGAGCCCATGGCGCGCGACGGCCTCGACCCCGTCTTCTCGATGGGCAACGACGCACCGCTCGCCGTGCTGTCGGGGATGGGCCCGAGTGTCTTCGGCTATGTGAAGCAGCGCTTCGCGCAGGTAACGAACCCGCCAATCGATCCGCTGCGCGAGTCGCTCGTCATGTCGCTCGACGTGCGCATGGGGCCCCGCGCCAGTCTTCTCAATGAGGTGCCCGAGGCGGCGCACCTGGTTCACCTACGCTCACCGGTCGTCAGAAGGAGCGACCTCGCGGCCATCGAGTCGCTCACCGATCCGGCCTTCCGCACCGCCCGCGTGGACGCCACGTTTCCGGCGGACGAAGGCCCCGGAACGCTGACCGGCGCGATCGACCGGGTCTGCCGCGACGCGGTAGCAGCCGTGGAACAAGGCGCTCACTTGCTGATCCTGACCGACGAGGCTGTCAGCCCGGACCGCGCGCCCATTCCCGTCCTGCTGGCAGTCGGCGCCGTCCATCACGCCCTGATTGCGGCGGGACGCCGCATGCGTGCCGACATCATCGTCGCCAGCGGGCAAGTGTGGGACGTGCATCATTTCTGTGCGCTGCTCGGCTATGGCGCCAGCGCCGTCTGCCCCTGGCTGGCCCTGCAGAGCGCCAATGCGCTCGCCTCCGCGAACGGCCACGCGGCTCAGTCCTGCGAGGACAACTTCGTGGCGACTGCCGAAGCCGGCATCCTCAAAGTGATGTCGAAGATGGGCATATCCACGTTGAGCAGCTATCACGGCGCTCAGATCTTCGAAGCGGTCGGCCTCGCGTCGGAGTTGGTCGAGCGCTGTCTGCCGGGCACGCCGTCGACCGTCGGCGGGGTCGGCGCGTTTCAGCTCGCGGAAGACGTGCTGGCCAGACACGCGGCGGCGTTCGGCCAGACCGCGGACCGTCTGCCCGATACCGGCTGGGTGCGATACCGCAGAAACGGCGAATTCCACGCGGCGAACCCCACGTTGGTCAAGACCTTGCAGCGCGCGGTGCAAACGGACGATCCGGCCGATTTCGAGGCGTTCGACCGCGCCGTAGACGATCGCGAGCCGTATGCGATTCGCGATCTGCTGCGGTTCCGGGCCGTCGGCCCGCCCGTTCCCCTCGTCGAGGTGGAGTCCGTGGAGTCGCTGTTGCCGCGGTTTTGCACGACGGCCATGTCGATCGGCGCGCTGAGTCCGGAGGCGCACAGCACCATCAGCAAGGGCATGAACCGCATCGGCGCCCGCAGCAACACCGGCGAAGGCGGTGAGGACGCCACGTGGTACGCGCCCGATGCCTCGGGCGATTGGCCCGATAGCCGGATCAAGCAAGTCGCGTCGGCGAGATTCGGGGTCACGCCGCAGTACCTCGCCATGGCCGAGCAGCTCGAAATCAAGATGGCCCAAGGCTCCAAGCCCGGCGAGGGCGGTCAGATCCCGGCCAGGAAGGTCACGGACTACATCGCCGGCCTGCGCTTCACAGTGCCGGGCATCCCGCTCATTTCGCCGCCGCCGCACCACGACATCTACAGCATCGAGGACCTCTCGCAGCTCATCTACGACCTCAAGGAGGTCAACCCGCGGGCGGCGGTGGGCGTGAAGCTCGTCGCGGAGTCGGGGGTGGGGACCATCGCGGCGGGCGTGGCCAAGGCCTATGCGGACTACGTGCTCATCAGCGGACACGACGGCGGCACCGGGGCCTCACCGCTCAGCTCAATTAAGAACGCCGGCGTTCCGTGGGAAATCGGTCTGAGCGAAACCCAGCGCATTCTGGTGCGCAATGGCCTGCGGGATCGCATTCGCGTGCGCACCGACGGCGGCCTGAAGTCGCCGCGCGACGTGGTGATCGCCGCCCTGTTGGGCGCGGAGGAATTCGGCTTCGGCACCATGGCGGCCATCGCGGTGGGCTGCATCATGGCGCGCCAATGCCACCTCAATACATGTCCCGTCGGCGTGGCTACGCAGCGGGAGGACCTGCGCGCACGCTTCACCGGCGAGCCCGTCTACATCGAGCGGTACTTCTTGCACCTGGCCCGCGGCGTGCGCGCGATCCTGGCAAGGCTCGGCGCGCGCCGGCTTGACGACATCGTGGGCCGGGTGGAGTTGCTGGAGCCGGACCCGGACAAGCGCGTCGCGCGGGCAGCCGCCATGCACCTGGGGAGCATTCTGGCTCGGGCTGACGAGACCGGGCGCTCGCCGCGAATCCGAGAGGTGGCGCGCAACGACCGCCCAGGGAATCCGTCACTGGACGTGAGCCTGGTCGAAGCCGCGCGGCCCGCGCTTGACGACGGCGAACCCGTGCGGGGGCACTACCAGCTCACGAACGACCGCCGCGCCGTGGGCACGCGCCTGAGCGGCGAGATCGCGCATCGCATATCGCCCGCCGGCTTGCCGCCGGGCACGATCAACTTTGACTTCACCGGCACGGCCGGTCAGAGCTTTGGCGCGTTCGGCATTCACGGGCTGCGGCTGCGCCTCGTCGGCGAGGCGAACGACTACGTGGCGAAAGGGCTTGGCGGAGCGGTCGTGTCCGTCCAGCCGCCGGCGGAGGCGCGATTTACGGCCGCGGACAATGTCATCGCCGGCAACACCTGTCTCTACGGCGCCACGGCGGGCGAGCTGTACCTAGCCGGTCGCGCCGGCGAACGCTTTGCCGTGCGCAACAGCGGCGCCACCGCCGTCGTCGAAGGCATCGGCGACCACGGATGCGAGTACATGACCAGCGGCGTGGTGGTGATTCTCGGTCCCGTGGGTCGAAATTTCGCGGCGGGCATGTCGGCCGGACAGGCGTTTGCCTACGACCCCACGGGAACGTTTCCCTCGCGCGTGAACCACGAGCTGGTCACGGTCAGACGCGTTGCGGACGAGGCAAGCGTGAATCTGTTGCGGGATGTCATCACCCGGCACGTGGCGGAAACGCAGAGCCGCCTCGGCCAGGCGCTGCTGGACCGGTGGGACCAATCGCTGCCCGCGTTTTGGCAGGTGGTGCCCTATCCGCCACAGGTCGACACGAGCACGGAGGCCCAGATTGACGCCGAGCGCGCGGCCAAGCGCGCCGCCGCCCGAGAGCGCACCGCCCGGCGGGCGGTGGCGGCGGGAAGCCGGGGATGAGGCTGCGTCGGCTCGCGGCGCCCGCCTAACCCGGCTCGGCCGGATCGTCCCAGTACAGCGCGACGCGTCCATCGGGACGCCGCAGTTCGGCGGAGTCACGGAGCTTGTTGTGCCAAACGTGCCTCGGGCCGAACGCGACGTCGCCCTGGCTGCTGCCGGACGCCACCGTCAGCACCGCACCGGGGTTTAGAACGGTCCCAGCCGGGATTTCGACAGCTTGATCTCCCCGCACACTCACCAGTCGCCATCCGGATAGGTCGAGCGGCGCGCCGCCGTTGTTGGCAATCACCACCGTCTCAGCCGATTTGTCGACCTTCATGTCCAGACCCGCCACCGGCGGCGCCCACCGCCCGCGGGCTGCCGCGCGCGCCTCGTGCTGCGCGTCGGCGATCGCATCGCGAAGCAGCAGGTTCGGCGCGTACTCGCGGGCGCTCACCCAGCCCTGCCGGGCCAGTTCCACGGAGAGCACCATGTCGGCGCGCATCACATGCCGCAGCAACCGCCCGCCGTCGTCAAGCGGCTCGACATCCGCGATGAGGATCACGGCACGGTCGCCGACGAGCGTCGCCAGCGCCTCACGCGCTTGCTCGGCCAACGCGGCCTGACCGCCCTTGTCATCGGGCTCGGGCGCGTCGATGCCGAGCAGCCGCACGGTGTGCTCAACTCCCTCGAGTTCGACGGCCAGGGTGTCGCCATCGATCACGCGCACGACCCGGGCCGCCTCGCCGGCCGGTAGCTCGTCTGTTGCCGCGGCGCTTGTCGGCACCGATGTCGGGGGCGGGGGCGATGGAGTGGTGGTTGACGGCGTCCGAGTCGGGGCTTGAGGCGGTGGGGACGTGGGTGTGGCGGATGATGCGGGGACCGCTTGCGACTCAACCCGCGGTACGGCCGTGCGACGGAGGTCGGCGGCAACCGTGGGCGTGTGTAACGCGGCAGAGGTCGACACGGGCGCGGCTGTCGACGCAGCCGCCGGCTCCGAGCGCGCGGCCCGAGCCGTGACCGTCAGCACGGCCGCGTCCGGGTCCTCACCGCCGCATGCCGCAGTCACGAGCACCACACCCAGGAAGACAGCCACCATTCGCCGGAGCCTGCTGGCACGCAATGTCACTTGCGGCGGCAGGCGCGTATGATTGCGGTATTCATACGACCTTTGCTGTGGACAGAAGTGAGATGCGCAAAGTAATTCAGAAGCAATGGCGGAAAGTTGGCCGGGCGACGGTCGTTCTTGTGGCAAGCCTGGCGCTCCTGGCGGCCGCCTGCGGCCCAGATCCCGTGGAGTCGCAGCCGCTGATCATTGGGCAGCTCAACGCCTTCACGGGGTCGCTCTCCTTCTTTGGTCCCATCCACCGCAACGCCGCGGCGCTGGCCGCCGAGCACGTCAACCGCGCCGGCGGAATCGACGGCAACTCGGTGATTATCGTCAGTCGCGACACCGGCGTGAATCCGGTGCAGGGCGTTGACGCCGCTCGTGCGCTGGTGGATGTCGAGAATGCGGTGGCCATCGTAGGCGCTCTGGCCAGCGGGGTGACGATCCCGGTCGCCACCTCGGTCACCGTGCCCAATGAGCGCTTGCAGATTTCCGGCGCATCCACGGCGCCCAGCATCACCGTGCTCGACGACAACGACTTCCTCTTCCGCACCGCTCCGTCCGACGCGGCTCAAGGCGTGGTGTTGGGGCGTCTGGCCTGGGAGCAGGGATTCAGAACCGTCGGGGTGATGTACATCAACAACCCCTACGGGGAGGGCTTGGCCGAGCGGTTCGAGGAAACGTACACCGCCCTCGGCGGAACCATCGTCGGCATGGTGCCTCACGAGGACTCCCAGCCCACCTTCACCTCGGAGCTGGACAAAGCCACGGCAGGAGGCGTCGACGCACTGGTCGCCATCAGCTATCCGGGGCAGGCCGAGATCTATATCCGTGAGTCCCTGGAGGGCGGATACGCCGACACGTTCCTCTTCGTTGACGGCACCAAGTCCGCCGAGATGAACGACGCCATCGGCTGGGACCGCCTCGAAGGAACCTTGGGCACCGCGCCGGGTTCGGTGGATAGCCCGCAGCGGGACGCGTTCCTGAGCGCCTACACCGACGCATACGCCGTGGACTTGCCGGTGGAGCCCTACCTGGCCGAGACCTACGACGCCGTGGCGCTCATCGCGCTGGCGGCGGCCAAGGCGGGAACCACCACGGACTCGGTCGCCATCCGCGACGCGCTGCGCTCCGTGGCCAATCCGGAAGGCGAAGTGGTCGGCCCCGGCGTGGAAGGCATGCGGCGGGCCCTGGCGCTGATCGCCGAAGGCAAGGAGATCAACTACGAGGGCGCCTCGGGCGCCGTGGATTTCGATGAGAACGGCGACGTGTTCGGCCCCATCGAGATCTGGCAGGTCGAAGGCGGCGAGATCAAGTCCACCGGCCGCTTCGAGATTCCCTAGCGGCTGAGCGGCCCGCGATCAACGCGGAAGGGAGCGGCCTTCGGGCCGCTCTCTTCGCTATGAAGCACGCCGGGTCTTCTTGAAGCTGAACCGTTGGCAGCCCCTAGCGACCAGCAAGTCGCCAAGGATCGGCCCGGCCTCGGCCTTGCGGTCAGCCGTCGTCCAGGCGGATGCGGGGGCCAACTCCGCCCCGCGTCACGCGCCGCAGCTCGCCCAGAATGCCGCCCGGGCGCAGCAGGATGACGGTGACGATGAGCACGCCAATCATGAAGAAGCGGAAGTTCGCGTCGGCGAATACCCCCGGCAAGAACTGGGTGCCCACCCAGAGCCCCCACACGACGAAGGCGCCCAGGATGGCGCCCAGATTGTTGCCGGCCCCGCCCACCATCAGCATGGCCCAAATGATGAAGGTGCCCAGCAGCGGCTCGAACGTCAGCGGCGAAACAAAGCGGATGTGGTGGGCAAACAGCGCGCCGCCAATGCCCATGATGACCGCGCCCAGGACAAACGCTTGCAGCTTGAAGGCGAAGACGTTCTTGCCGCTGGCCGCGGCCGCGATCTCGTCCTCGCGGATCGCCCGCAGCACCCGGCCCCAGGGCGACTGCATCGCCCGCCGCACCATGACGAACAGCACGGCCAAGACGGCTAGCACCACGACCATATACAGATAGTTGTACTTGTCGGGCGCTATCCATCCCTCCAGGAATTGGGGGATTCGGTAAAGGCCCTTCGAGCCATTGGCGATCCATTTCTCATTGAGAAAGAGGAGCCGGACGCTCTCAGCGATTCCGAGCGTGGCAATGGCCAGGTAGTCGTCGTTCAGACGCAGGGTGACGTAGCCAATGACTAGCGCGATGACGCCGCACACCGCGCCCGCCGCCGCCAATCCCAGGAAAAACCACAGATCGATCCCGAGGTCGAGGAAACTGAGTTGCGCCCAGTTGCCGCCAAACACGAATTCCTCAAAGAGCAGCGGGTCGGGCGGCTTGGTGGTGAGCAGCGCCGCGGTATACGCGCCAAGGGCGAAGAACCCGGCGATGCCGATATTGAAGAGACCGGTGAACCCCCAGTGCACGTTCAACCCCAGGGCGAACACGGCGTAGATGCCCGCCATGACGACAAAGCTTGCCGCGTAGTCGAATACGCCGATGACGTCGCTAATGGCTCATGGCTTTCTATGCGTTGGAAGCCCCCAAGAGGCCCCGGGGCCGTGCCAGCAGCAGCGCGATCATGATGATGAAGGCGACGGCCGGCTTGTAGCTGGGGTTGATCCACTGGGTGGAGACTTCCATCGTTACGCCAATGACGAGCGCCCCCACCAACGCGCCATAGGGATTGCCGATGCCTCCCAAGATCACCGCGGCGAACAGTGCAATCAGGAACTCCCAGCCCATGCCCGGCAGCAACTGCACCTGCAGCACCGCCAACAGGGTTCCCGCAATCGCGGCCAAACCGCCGCCAATGGCCCACGTCCACCAAATGACGCGTTCGGTAGGTATCCCGGTGACGCGAGCCAAGTCCGGATTGTCCGCCGTAGCCCGCATGGCCTTGCCGATTTTCGTTCGAGTGAGTAGCAGATACACCCCGACGACGAGAATGACGGCCATGCTCGCGATGAAAATGCTGTCCGGCGGAATGCGCACATCCATGGGAAGGTGGTAGACCTGCCGCGATTCACGAGGAAATTGAAGTTTCTCAGCAGTCCAAATGATCTGAATGAGACCTCGCACGGCGATGCCTAGACCTAGCGATGCCATAGCGATAACGACGGTGTTAACCCGGCGGTTTCTGAGTCTGCGGTAGATCAACGCGTCCAGCGCTATTGCGCCGAGCGCGACGGCGGCGGCCGCCAGCGGCAGCGCAATCAGCAACGGGTATCCAAAGCTGAACGGTCCTAAACCCTGTCCCTCAATGCCGATGATGGGAAGCAGACCGGTAATGATCGAGAATGACAGATAGGCGCCCATGGTCATGTAGTCGCCATGCGCGATGTTGGCGAATGTCAGGTTGCCGTAGATCAACGTCAGACCGATGGCTCCGGTCGCGATGATGGCCCCGAGCACGAAGCCGTTGACCACCAGACCCATCCTGATAAAGGGCAAGAACCCGGCGATCAGCAGCGCCGCGATGATGGCGGCCACCGTGTACCCCGGCCTCCATGCCAGGTGGAGTCTTCGCGCCGTATGGTGCAAGGCGGCCACTGGAAGCCGGCTAGGACCGCGGGCGGGCCCGCCCACGTCCACCTCTCGCGCTCAGACCGCTCGCCTGGTAGTGGGTCACTTTGACATTGGGGCGCGGCATGGGCCTCCATCACCAGCGGACGTCGTCGCGGCTCCCTCGATTCGCTCGTCGGTGGGCCGCGGATGGATTCCCGCTTTCGCGGGAATGACGGACTCAGAGCGACCCACTACCCCTCGCCTCCGTGTGTCCTGGGGAGTCGGGCATTTGCCTATCCTCCCAGATACAGGCGGGCTACCTCCGGATTGGCCAGGAGCGCCGGCCCCTGGTCCTCCAGTCGGTTCTCGCCGGCGGACAGCACGTAGCCCCTGTCGGACAGTTGCAGCGCTTCGCGGGCGTGCTGCTCGACCAGCAGCAAGGACACGCCGGTCGCGTTGATCCCCTGGATGCGCTCGAGCACCATGCGCATGACCGCCGGCGAAAGCCCAGCCGAGGGTTCGTCGAGCAGCAGGAGCACGGGGTCCAGCATCAGGGCGCGGGCAATGGCCAGCATCTGGCGCTGCCCGCCCGATAGGTTGCCGGCCCTGCCGTTTGGGCGCCGCGCCAAGTCCGGAAACAAACCAAACATCTCCTCGATGCGCCCCTGGCAGTCATCGCCGCGAATGAACGCGCCCATTTCCAGGTTCTCTCGAATGCTGAGGGATGGAAAGACGTTGGCGGACTGGGGGACGTAGCACAGTCCCGTCCGCACGACCCGTTCCGGGGCAAGGGCGGTGATATCCGCGCCGCGAAACGTGACGCTGCCGGACCGCACCGGCACCAAACCCACCACGGCCTTCATGAGCGTGGACTTGCCGCAGCCGTTGGGACCGATCACGGTCACGATCTCCCCTTGGTTCACAACCAGGGAAACGCCGTGCAGGATCTCGGTTTCGCCGTAGCCGGCCACGATGTCGCGGGCCTCAAGCAGCGCCACCGACAACGCCTCCCAGATATGCCTCCAGCACTTGGGGATCGCGCTGGATCTGTCGCGGGGATCCCTGGGCAATGACCCCGCCCTCGGCCATCACGATCACCGGGTCGCAGAGGCGCATGACGAGGTCCATGTCGTGCTCGATCAGAAGAAAGGTCACGCCGCGCTCGGCGCTGGCCCGCTGGATATTGTCCGCCAGCGCGCCCAGCAGGGTGCGGTTGACGCCGGCGCCGGGTTCGTCCAGTAGCACCAGCCGCGGCTCGGCCATGAGCGTCCGGGCCAGCTCCAGCAGCTTCTTCTGGCCGGTGGAGAGATTGCCGGCGTACTCGTCGGCCAGGTGCGCGAGCTTGACGAACTCCAGCACTTCGAGCGCATTGGCCTCGATGCGGCGCTCCTCTTGGGCGACGGTCCACGGCGTCAGCCAGGAGGCCCAGACGCGCTCGCCGCTCTGATTCGCCGGCACCACGGCCAGGTTCTCGAGCACCGTGAGCCGCTGGAACTCGCGGGGGATTTGGAACGTGCGCATGATCCCGAGCGAAAACGTCTGGTGCAGCCGCATCCCACTGATGACCTGACCGTCGCAGAGAATCTGTCCACCGGTCAGCGGCAGCGCGCCGGAAATCAGGTTGAACAGCGTCGTCTTGCCCGCCCCGTTGGGACCGATGAGCCCGGTGATGGTGCCGGGCATGACCTCAAAGGAGCAGTGGTCCACGGCGCGAACGCCGCCGAAGTCCTTGACCACGTCGCGGACTTGCAGCAAGGGTGCGGTTGTCGTCACGTCGACTCCGGGGATCCGTGCTTGACATGAGATATACGCGAGGCGACCGAAGAGAGCAAGCTCCGAGAGAGCCAGCGTCAGAAAAGGCCGTGCGTTCGCGAGGTCACTGCTGCGTTCCCATCAGCCATATCGTGCGAGGTTGATCCGGGACCGGCGGAGGAATACATCGAAGTCTTCAGCTAACCAACATCCGGCGTTGACCCACGTGCGCGGAATTCTGCTTAGGTTCAGATTTGCCCGTCTGCTTTGCCCCTAGCCAGAACCGTCGTGGAAAAATCGATGGGCGACATACGAGGCTAGCCGAGATGACTCTCAAATATTGTCACGGTTCGCACGGGCGGCTTGTAACGCTTACGCCCAACCTATTCCGACGTCTCAGTATTAGCGGTTAGTCTCTCTCCGCACTGAAGAGACTTCGGCATTCAGACTGGCTAATACTAATAGCGCCTTGACTTTGACTAAACCGCCACGTTTCCGGTCGCCTTCATCTTCGACCTTCCTCTACATGGATGCAGCTATATGGGCCCAAACGGGAAGGCACGCAACCGAACTTTATTTAACGTACAATCAACACGGTGCATCGCCCGCGAGATTCAAAATCGCTCTTGAAGATCTGATCGTCCCTGATCATTCGAGAAGGGTCATACACCACGAACAGAATGTGCCTGTCTTGTGGGTATTTCGTTAAATCGGACGCCATGGCATCGGACACCTTAGTGGGTGAGGTAGCGCCTCGCACATACTTGGCCTCAATGAGGATGTCGGACTTATCGCCACCATGATCAGGTACAGTATGGCCTCCCGCGAATGAGACCGCTGGATGTTCGCTGCGCAAGTCGATCTCGTGCGAGCTCAAGAGAGTCCCAATCTTGGTGTTCAGATCGGCTTCGTCATTTGGTGGATTGGCACCAAACATCCTTCCTATGGCCGGATTGAGCAACCGGCAGAGTCTGCCCACCAAAAGAGATACAGGATCCTTCATATACTCGCGATCAGAGATCAGTCCGAGCAGCGAATTGCGAGGGACTATGGAGTACAGGTCATCGTGTTCATCTCTCATGCGCTTCATGGCAAACGCCACCTGGTCCCCGTGCCGCTTGCACAAGTCTATGACCAGTCGAAGACGCTCGATCTCACTCCCGCCGTCCGGAAGGTAGTCCACGACATCGGAAAGCTCAGTCGCCAGTTCCATGAAAAAGTGATCTTCGTTCCATATACTGAAGTCCTTGGCCTGACGCACATAATCTAAGACCGTTGTCTTCACCTCTCGGTCTGAGATAGCGGTGGAGATGATGTCGTTGGCATAGATCCCTGAATCATCCATGTCGTCAGCCTTAGCCGAGTAGGCGGCGAACCGACGGTCCACACATTGTGAACATCCTCCACAATGTGTGGCCTGCCCAAGATTCTGGAACGTCTTGCTACATGACACCGAACTCGGTATCAATTCACGGTGGTGACCGGCCCTCAATAGGGCCAGAGTATCTGTCTTCGTCTTCCACAAGAACGGCAGTTGTATTTGCATCTCGCATTCGCCAAGCCGTGAGAAAAGCTGCTTCAGGTGGTACATCGTCCTGGGGTGGGTAGTACGAGTGGCTCTGGCTTCAGCGAGGTCGGCTCGTCGAGGGAAATTGAGCCCTGTAATCCCGTTCTCATACACGCTGAAGCCTTCTTGCCCGTACGCTTGGGCGATGGCGAATGCAATGCTCGTGTATAGAAACGCCCTGGAACGCTGAGTCTCCTCTACTGCCCGGATGCCCTTAAGGTGGCACTCGAATTTGTAGTGAGAAACTCTACCTGGGAAACGGTTCTTGAGTGCCTCAACCAACTGCCGTTGCGTCCTCACCGTGCCCGGCTGGGACTGGTGGCTGACAAGACAGACCTGTTCGCTGGTGGTTTCCAGGTGGTTGAGGACGCCTGCCAAGGAGTCTATACCACCCGAGAATAGTGCCACGTCAAGGTCTTGTGAGTTCTCCATCCGGAATTGTTCATCGTCGAACAACCCAGTTCTTGGAGTGGAATGGCCGGGCTGAAATGAGAAGCTGTACTCTCGATCTCCTGTCATAAACTGCAACGCGCGCGATAAACATGCTGAGACGTCGCTCTGACTCCAGAAGGTGTGGTCGCGAACCTTGATGACGAAGTGGAACGACCTTGCCCAGGCCTGATACTCCACGGCAATCTTTGAGCCCCGAATACTCATCCTGTCAGCACAGTAGATATATGCGGCTACTTCGAGCAAGTCGAGTGTTCGGTCCGGCAAGTGGTACACATCTCGGACAAAGTTCGGAAGTCCGAGTTTCACATTGGGCAGACCGTATTCTTTATCCAGATAATCTAGGACTATGGAGCTCTTTTCACCGCAGTTCTCATCTGGTGCGGACGCCCCGTTGCACAAGACCAGCACGGGAGTGTCGCTACTCATGTGCGTCGGCCTCCCGCCTCAACTCCTCTCGCATCTTGCCGAACGCGACGTTCAGGAAATTTCTTGACTCATCTCTGGATGGGTTCCTGCCACGAGCGTGGTTGTTGAACCAACCAGCAGCGAATGACTGGGTTATGCGGGAAGTCTCGAACGCAAATTTCGAAACACCATCGATGTGATCCCGGAGCTGAGAGGCGAGCCGGTCCCGTTCTGAGACTGTCGCCATTGAGGCCGAGGCCTCTCGCTCCAAGAAGTAGTTCAGGTATCGCTCTGTAAACTTGGAGAAGAAGAGCCTTGAAACCTCGCAGAATCCGGCCCCATTGTCCGCACGCTGCCAGATATCTCTCGGATCGCCCGGATCGGTAAACAGGCTTCTTTGCATGCTCTGCTGAGCTGACCAGAGAGAGATGGCATCGGCGGATGCCTTGGACGCAATGTCGGCATACTCCCTAGAACCATCTTGGGCTTCTACCCACGATCGAAGCTGCCCAATGAGCCTTAGGGTCGAGGGACTCCCTTCAAGGTCGATTCTCGGTGAGGAAGAGGCGCCTTCGAAGTCTTCCGAAGATGCGCTCTTGGTTAATGCAACCAGGAATTGGAAGGCAGCAACTACACCGTCATCCGAATGAATCTTCCTGAACTGAGTTCTAACGTTCTGAAGAATGGCGTCAGCGATGGCTGCGGCGTCATCCCTGGAGCCGGAGGACTCTGCCATCTGTGTGACGACATCCCGCCACCTCTTAGTGTGAGGAAGAGCGCCTACTCGTTCATGCCCCATATCTTAGATCCTCACTCAGACTGATGACCGCCATGATGCATGCACGCACGTCGAAGAAATAGTAATATAGACCGCCTTTCTCTAGAGTGAGGTGCGTCCGAAGGGCAAATGGAACTCGTCTGGCGGCCCCCGCTTAAGACCCCACGGTTCTTCACCCTGCCTGCGTGAAGGCTGATTCAGCCGACATTATCGGGTCTGTGGCGATGCGAAGACAAGGTAATAATGGTGGGCGCGAGGGGACTCGAACCTCTGACCTCCACGATGTCAACGTGGCGCTCTAACCAACTGAGCTACGCGCCCGCGGCTCGGCTCGACCCGCGTGGTGGCGCCAGCATACTTCAGCGGCTTGCGACGGTGTCGGTGTGCGCGGCGCATACTTGAGGCGCCCGCGCACGAGAAGCTGCACGCATGACCAGACGCGACCCGGTGCCGGTGTCGGTGGCCGATCTGCGCCGGCGGATTGCGGCGCTGCCACGCTTTCACCTCACCGATCTGCCCACGCCGTTCGAGGAGCTGACCAATCTGCGGGCGGCCATCGGCGGGCCGCGGGTGTTCATCAAGCGCGACGACCTGACGCACAGCGCCCTGGGCGGCAACAAGAACCGGAAGTTCGAGTTCGAGGTGGCCGACGCCTTGCAGCAGGGGTGCGACACCATCATGTGGGGCGGTGGCGTGCGCCAATCCAACCACGCGCGCCAGGGCGCGGCGGCGGCGCGGAAGGCCGGCCTGGACGTGGTGCTGGTGCTGAATCGCGGCATTCACGGCGACGACCGGCAGGGCAACCGCCTGCTCACCGAGCTGCTTGGCGCCGACGTGCGGCAGGTGCACAGCGACGAAATGTTCGGCGTGGAGGCGGAGGTCGAGCGCGTGGAGCGCGAGCTACAGGCCCAGGGCCGGCGACCGTACGTGGTCCGCTACGGACCGCTCACCGCCGTCGGTTACGTCGAGTGCCTCATCGAAACCGTGGAGCAGGCGGCCGAGCGCGGGGTCGCCCTCAGCCACGTCTACGTGGCGTCCGGCGGGGGCACGCAGGCCGGGTTGGAACTCGGGGTGCATGCGCTTGGCCTGGATCTGCAGATCAAGGGGTTCACTCCCCTGCGGGTACCCGGCGGACGCGCGCCCGAGCAGGCCCGCATGGCGAATATGACGGCGGAGCTTCTGGGGCTGGACCTGACGCTCGACCCCGCCGAGATCTCGAACTCAGATGCGCGGATCGGGTCCGACTATGCGGCGGCGACGCCCGACGGCATCGAGGCCATCAAGCTGCTCGCCCGCACCGAGGGCGTGTTCCTCGACCCCGTCTATACGGCGAAGGCCTTTGCGGCGCTGCTCGACGACGTGCGCAGCGGCGCGCTGACCGAGCAAGACGCCGTGGCGTTCATGCATACCGGCGGCACTCCGCTGATCTTCGCCTACGCCGAGGAGCTCAGCGCCGGGTAGCGCGCCGCCGGATCGTGGGGCCTGTCGGCGCCAACCGCGATCGGCGCGCGTGACGCGGCCCTCACCCCTGGGCGACCGCCGCAGTACCATACGCCCGTTGCTGGGGAACCGCCGGCTCGCGGCCGGGTCTGCTCCAGGCGACGCAAGGCGATAGGGCGACGGGAGGCCGCGGCCCCTCCTTCAGGGGACGCGCCGCTCACGCGGGGATGGCAGCGCCCAACGCAAGGGAGCACGCCTTGCCGGAAGCAGCAGGAAGCGAGCCGCCACCGCCCGTTCGCCCGCCGGACCGCGGGCCGAGCGCGCGATAGACGAGGCTGCCGACCATGAACCATGCGGATGTGTCGTGGATGCTGATCTGCTCCGCGCTCGTGCTGCTGATGACGCCCGGACTGGCGCTCTTCTATGGCGGCCTGGCGCGCAGCAAGAACGCCGCCGCCACCGTGATGCACAGCTTTATGAGCATGGGCATCGTCGGCCTCGTCTGGGTGCTCTGGGGTTACTCGCTGGCCTTCGGCCCGGACGTCGGCCGCTTCATCGGCAGCCTTGAGTTCGTGGGCCTCAACCAGGTCAGCGCCAGCGAGCCAGGGCCCCACGCGGACAATATTCCCCATCAGACCTTCATGATCTTTCAGGGCATGTTCGCCATCATCGCCCCCGCCCTCATCACGGGCGCCTTCGCCGAGCGCATGAAGTTCAAGGCCTACGTGCTGTTCACGGTGCTCTGGGTCACCCTGGTCTACGCTCCCGTGGCCCACTGGGTTTGGGGCGGCGGCTGGATGGACGCCATGGGGGCGCTGGACTTCGCCGGCGGCAATGTCGTGCACATCAACACCGGCGTCGCCGCCCTCGCCGCCGCCGTGATCTTTGGCCGCCGCATCGGCTTCGGCTCCGACTCAATGGAGCCCCACAACATCCCCATGGTCGTCCTGGGCGCCGGCCTGCTCTGGTTCGGCTGGTTCGGCTTCAACGCCGGGTCCGCGCTGACGGTGGGCGCCAGCGCCGTGAACGCCTTCGTGGTCACCAACACCGGCGCCGCCGCCGGCATCGTGGGATGGACGGCCGCGGCCTGGGTCATCGACCGCAAGCCATCGGTCATCGGGGCGGCCTCGGGCGCCGTGGCCGGCCTGGTCGGCGTCACGCCGGCCGCCGGCTTCGTCGGCCCACTGCCCGCCATCGTCATTGGCTTGATGGCCGGCATCTTCTGCTACCTGGCGGCGGAGCTGCTCAAGAAGCTGAAACTGGACGACTCGCTGTCCGTCTGGGGCGTCCACGGCGTCGGCGGCACCTGGGGCGCCCTGGCCACCGGCCTCTTCGTCGGCATCGGCTTCGGCGGCATCGCGGCCTTCACCGAGGCCTCCCGGCTCGAACAGATCGGCATCCAGCTCGTCTCGATCCTCGCCACCTGGGCCTGGGCCTTCGTGGTGACGACGATCATCCTCTGGGCCATCAAGCTGACGGTCGGCCTGCGCGTGTCGGGCGACCAAGAAGCCGCCGGCCTGGACACCGCCGAGCACGGCGAGATCGCCTATCGGCTGTAGGCGGGCCTAGGCGGGGACCTCATGCGGCTCTCGCGGCAAAGGGGAACTCGGACAAGCAGCCGGCCACCGATCAATGGCTGGGACCGACGGCCCGACGCTGGGCTCAGCCAGGCAGCCGCTCGGTGAACTCGATCACGTTGTGCTCGGGATCCTTGGCATAGACCACGCGCTTCCACGTGTCCGGCCAGTCCTGCGGCGATCCCCAGTAGTCCAAGCCTTCGCCCTCAAGGGCGGCGAGGATCGGGTCCAGGTCGTCGACGATGAAGTGGATGTGATTCATGCCGTGGCCATTGGGGCCCTTGGGCACGACGGCCGAGGGGTGGTTCGGATACTTGATCAGCTCGACGGCGTTGGGGTGTTCCGGCGTGCCCAGGATCACGGCCTGCAGCACAACCCCGGTCAGACCGGTGATGCCGTCGATGAATGGTCCCTCGCGGATGACACGCCGCGTCTCCGCCAGTCCCAGGATCTCGCCGTAGAACCGCCGCATGAGCGGCAGGTCACGTACCACGACGCCGGTATGTCCTACTGTGAGTGCCACTTCAATCCTCCTGCGCCTGGGTGCCGCCATTGTGGCGCACGCGGGTGAGATTGGCTTCCGGATGGCACTGTCGCGGTCACATCTGCAGCTTGCCGTAGAGGCGGCTGACCGGGCGGGCGGGCGGCTGCGGGCGGTGATCGACGCGCACTTCAGCCATTTCTGCGTGGGAGCGGTGGCGCCCGACGCGCGCAGACGCAACGAGGCCGGCCGCGAGACCACGCACTTCTTTCACTTTCAGGAGCCGTCGACATGGGGGCGGGCCACGGCTGAGCTGTTCGCCCAGCGGCCTGCGCTGGCGCACCCAGACGACATCTCCGACGCGCAGGCAGCCTACGTGGCGGGATATCTGGCGCATCTTGCGGTGGACGAAGTTTTCGCCCACATCTGCGGCGAGCATGCGCGCCGCGCCGATCGGGCGGCAACGCTTGGACTAACGTACGCCCTGGAGCGTGGGTGGGACGCTCCGGTGGAGGCGCTGGAGCGCGCGGCGGCCGTGGTGCACCCGTTCGATCCCGGGTGCATCGACCCAATCGTCGAGGCCGAGCGCCTGGCGGCGCTCACGGACTGGGCGGTCCGGCTGGCGCGCGCGACGGGCCCGGCGGACATCGTGCGCGCGCTGGCCTGCGCCGACGGCCGACAGGTCGATCCGGCTGATGCCGAGCGCATCGCCGCGGAGCGCGTGGCCACTGGACGGGCCCTGTTCGGCGACGATGTGGCGGAGCGGTTTGCGCTGAGCGCCGCCGAGGAGATCGACCGGCGCCTCGAGGCCTACGAGCACGGCGACGGGGCGCGCTACGATTCGCCATCGCTGCGGGCCGGCTTCGAGGCCGCGCCACCATCCGCATCTGGAGATGCCCGTGCATGACGTCGTAATCCGTGACGCGAGCATCGTGGATGGCACGGGTGCGCCCGCTTACCGCGGAAGCGTCGCCATCGACGGCGTGCGGATTGCGGCCGTGGGGCTGGTCCCGGATCAAGGCGCGCGCGAGATCGACGCCGAGGGCCGCGTGGTCTGTCCGGGGTTCATCGACGTGCACACGCACTCGGACCTGATGCTGCTGGCCGAGCCGGCGCACGAGCCGAAAGTGCGCCAGGGCGTAACGACGGATTTGCTGGGGCTTGATGGAATTGGGTATGCGCCCCTGGCCGACCACTTGCAGCCGGCCTTCCGGGATTATTTTGCCGCCCTCAACGGCGACCCACCCATCAGCCGCGATTGGTCCACCGTGGCCCGCTGGCTCGACAGCTTCGAGGGCGCGGCCGCCTGCAACGCGGCGCATCACGTCCCGCATGGATGCGTGCGGGCGGCGCTGGTCGGGTGGGAAGACCGGCAGGCGACGCCGGACGAGTTGCGCGCGATGCAGCAGATCACGCACGAGGCTTTCCAGGACGGGGCGGTCGCCCTCTCGACGGGACTTGACTACAAGCCGTGCGCCTTTGCCGACACCGACGAGCTCGTGGCCCTAAGCGAGGTTGCGGCGCAGTTTGGCGCGCCGTATGTGCCGCACATGCGCTACGTGCTCGGCATGCGCGACGCCATCCGCGAAACCATGGCCATCGGGCGGCGGGCGGGGTGTCCGGTCCACATCTCGCACTACATCAGCGGCGAGCAGCAGTGGTGGGTGAACCTGGACGAGGCCGAGCGCGGCATGCGCGCGGGGGTGTCGCTCTCATTCGATACCTACGCCTATCCCGCCGGCAGCTCGCTGCTGCACTTCTCGTTCCCCGATTGGGCGCTTGAAGGCGGGCCGCAGGAGATGCTCCGCCGCCTGGAGGACGCGGATATGCGCGCGCGTATCGCGGCGGAGATGGCCAGCCGCGCCGGCGACAACTCGCTCGACGTCGACCGCGCGCTGCTGTCGAGCATGCCGGCCGGTCCCAACCGCCATCTGGAGGGCCGCATGCTCAGCGAGGTGGCCGACGAGCAGGACCAGGAACCCCATGCGTTCCTGGTCGATCTGGTGCGGGAAGAGCGCGGGCGCGCCGCGTCGGTGTTCTTCAACGACCAAACGGACGATGATTTCGCGCAGATCATGCGGCATCCGGGGCACATGGTGGGCAGCGACGCCATCCTGCTGGGTAACGCGCCGCACCCACGCACCTACGGCACCTACCCGCGATTCCTGGGCCGGTGGGTGCGTGAGCGTCAGGTCGTCCCGCTCGAAGCCATGGTGCGGCGCATGACCGGCATGCCCGCGACGCGCTTTGGGCTGGTGGACCGCGGCGCCCTGGCGCCGGGCATGGCGGCTGACGTGGTGGTGTTCGATCCGAACACCGTCATTGACAACGCAACCTTCGAAGCGCCGCGGCGGTTGCCGACCGGCATCGACCACGTCCTCGTGAACGGCACGGCCGTGATTGACGACGGCCGGCATACGGGCGCCACGCCCGGTCGCGCCTTGCGACGGGGTCGCGCCGCCCAGTGAGCGCCGCCGCGCCGGGCTCCACGGGTGGCGGCTGGTTCATGCGCCTGTGGTGGGCGGTCTGGCGCCGAGTGCTCTCGCGCCGCTGTCCGGTATGCGCCGGAACGGGCCTCGAGGCCGGCCACGCCGGCCCGCTGCCCAGCGGACGGCCCCATCGCTGTCCACGCTGTTACGGCGCCGGCCGCGTCGCTTGGCCGTAGATGCCACATCGCGTGGCGGCGCCTCCGGCAGTCGCCGGCATTGTCCAAGCCGCCCGTCGGGGGTATCGTTGACATAACCCCGTGCCGACAGGCGCGGCGTCTCCGGAGCTTGCGAATGTGCGGCATCGTCGGGTATCTCGGCCATGAGCCGGCGGCTGACCACATCCTCACCGGCTTGCGCATGCTCCAGTACCGGGGCTACGACTCGGCGGGCCTCGCCGTGCTGGGCCCCGAGGGCCTCAGCGTGCGTCGGCGGGCCGGGCGCCTGCGCGACCTTGAGGCCCTGGTGCTGTCAAGCCCCGTCGAGGGCACCGTTGGCATCGGCCACACACGGTGGGCGACGCATGGCGCGGTCACCGATGCGAATGCGCATCCCCACGGCGACGGCTCCGGGCGCGTCGTGATCGTCCACAACGGCATCACCGATAACTTCACGGAGCTTCGCGACGGGCTGCTGGCCGAAGGTCATGCGTTCACGTCTGACACCGACACCGAGGTCATCGCCCATCTGATCGCACTTGAGCTCGACGATGGCGCGGAACTGGCCGACGCCGTCGGCGCGGCCCTCCAGCGCCTCGCCGGCGCGCATGCCATCGTGGCGTTATCGCCCGACATGCCCGACATGCTGGTGGCGGCGCGCCGCGGCGCGGCGGGCGGGCTTGTGGTCGGTCGCAATGGCGCGGCCGCGTGCATCGCCTCGGACCTGGTGGCGGTGCGGTCGCACACGCACAGGGTTCAAGTCCTCGAGGCCGACGAGATAGCCGTGGTGCACGCCGATCGGGCGGCGCAAATCAGCGACCTGCGGCGTCGGCCGCGTGCCAGGGCCATGATTGAGATCCCGTGGGACCCGATATCGATCGCCAAGGCCGGACACAAGCACTTCCTCGCCAAGGAGATCCACGAGCAGCCAACGACGCTCGCGTCGGTGATTCGGCCGCGGATCACGCTCGATCCGGCCGAGTTGCATTTCCCCTCCTTCCGGCTCCCCCTACCGGCTGCCGAAATCGAGCGGGTGATGCTCGTTGGCAGCGGCTCGGCCTGGCACGCGGGATTGATTGGACGGGACTACATCGAGGACCTTGCCGGCCTGCCGGCCACGTGCGAGATCGCCTCGGAATTCGCCTACCGCGTGGGTCCGCTCGGCCCGCGCACGCTCGTCGTCGCCATCTCGCAGTCCGGCGAAACGGCGGATGTGCTGGCCGCCATTGGGCGTGCGAAACGCGGCGGCGCCACGGTGGTGGGCATCATCAACGTCATGGGCAGCGAGGCTACGCGCCAGGCCGACGCGGTGATGTACATGCACGCGGGGCCCGAGGTGAGCGTGGCCGCGACGAAGACCTTCACGTCCCAGCTGGCGTCGCTGTATTTGCTGGCGTGCTACCTGAGCGTGGCCCGCACCGTACTCAGCCAAGCGGAGCTGGCGCACCGTCTGGCCGCGCTGGCGCACGTGCCCGAGCATGTCGAGCGCGCGCTGACCTGCGAGCCGCAGATCGAGGACCTGGCACAGCGCTACCACCGCTATCGCGATTTTCTCTATATCGGGCGCGGTCAGGCATTCCCGCTGGCGCTGGAAGGCGCCCTCAAGCTCAAGGAAATCTCGTACATCCATGCGGAGGGCTATGCGGCCGGCGAACTCAAGCACGGTCCCATTGCGCTCGCCGCGTCCGACGTGCCGGTGGTCGCCATCGCGACCCACGGACCCCTGCGCCAAAAGACCCTGAACGCCGTCGAGCAGGTCCGGGCGCGGGGCGCCCCGGTGATCCTCATTGCCACCGAGGGCGATGAGAAGGCGGGCGCGACGGCCGACCAGGTGGTCTACGTGCCCAAGACGGCGGAGGCCATGGCGCCCATGGTCACGGCGATTCCGCTCCAGCTGCTGGCCTATCACGTGGCGGTCTGGCTTGGGGCGGACATCGATCAGCCGCGAAATCTCGCCAAGTCCGTGACGGTCGAGTAGCAGCCCTGAGCCAGCTACTCGCTCGGAGCCGCGCGCCTAGAATGATTCAGCTCGTGTCGGCAGAGTTCCGCAGCTCGTTGCAGCAGGTGGACTAGGTGGCCTCGCGGACGCAATTCCTACTCCGGTCGCTGGCGATGCTGGCGCTGATCGCGGTCCTGGCGGTGATTATTCAGGAGGCCAGCGGGTCGTCCACCCAGCAGGTGGCGCAAGTGCGGGTCGAATACCTGCACCGGCGCATCAGCGCCGCCGAGCTTGAGAACCAGCGCCTCGAGGAGCAGCTGCAATACGCTCGCTCGCTGCCGGCGCTGCGGGAGGTCGCCAAGCGCGAACTCGGACTGGTGGACCCGGGCGACCGTGCCGTGGTGCTGCGGGACCAGGTCCAGGACCGCCCGAGGCCCGCTCCCATTCCGATTCCCACGGTGCCGCCGCCCGAGCCCGAGCCCATCGAGATTGGATATTTGGGAGGTTGGTTCGCCCTGCTGTTCGGCGGCGATTGAGCGGCGCGGCACCGGCTAGACTCACCAGATATGCGCGTGCCCATTACGCGGGTCGACCCGACGCTCCCCCTGCCCAGCTACGCCACGGAGGGGTCCGTCGGCTGCGATCTGATCACCCGCCAGACGACACGTATCGAACCCGGGTCGATCGGGCTCGTACCCGCGAACGTCATCATTGCCGCGCCGCCGGGGTACATGGTCCTGGTCGCAGCCCGCAGCAGCACCGCCCGCCGCACCGGCCTGGTCGTGCCCCACGGCGTCGGCATCATTGACCGCGACTATTGCGGACCCGAGGACGAGATTCACGCCCAAGTCTGGAATCCCACCAGCGACCCGATCGATGTCGAGCGCGGAGCGCGCATCGCCCAGGCCATACTGGTTCGGGTGGAGACCGCCGAGTGGGCCGAAGGCGTGCCGGAGGGTGTGAAGACGCGTGGAGGATTCGGCAGCACGGGCGAGTAGCGCGTCCATCCACGCCGCGTCGCTCACGCGCCGTCAGGTTCGGCGCGTGCAGGATTGCGTTCACCAGGCGCTGATGCGCGCCGGCCTGGGCGCGGACGATGTAGTTGTCGCTGCCGTTTCGGGCGGGCCGGATTCCATGGTGCTGCTGGACAGTCTGCTGGCCGCGCGGCGCCGCGGGGGACCTGCCGTGCACGTGGCGCATCTCGATCACGGGCTGCGGGCCAACGCCGCGCACGTGGCGGAAACCGTGGTCCGACACGCGCGAGACGCCGGGCTGCCCGTGACCGCCGGCACCCCCCAGGACTATCCGGTCGGTGGGTCGAATGGCGCAGCGTCGGAAGCCGCCGCCCGCCAGGCCCGGTGGACGTTCCTGCGAGCGGTTGCGCGCCGCGTGCAGGCCGCGCGCATCGCCACGGGACACACCCGCAATGATCAGGCCGAAACCGTCCTCATGAATCTGGCGCGCGGGTCCGGTCTGCGTGGTCTGTCGGGGATGCGGGAGGACGATGGCGAAATCCTTCGCCCGTTGCTGACGGTCTCGCGCGACGACGTTGCCGCCTACGTGCAGGCGAGGGGGCTCGCGGTCGATGCCGACCCGTTGAACGAAACGCCGCGATTCCGCCGCAATCGCATCCGGCACGAAGCCCTGCCGCTGCTCGACGACATCTACCCCGGGGCGGTCAACGCCATCGCGCGCAGCGCGGAGATTGTCGCGGAGGAGCTGGACGGCCACCCGCTCTACGTGCAGACGGCCGATGGCCTGCGCATGCCGCTGCATCCTGAGCGCGCGGCAGTGGCGGCCGGAGCCTTCCCCGATAGGGTCGTCGCTGCCGTGCGCGCCATGCGCGGCGGGCGGCAACTCGGGGCGGCGCAACTCGGCGCCGTGGCCCGCGCCCTGCGGGAGGACACGCGCGGACGGTGGGTCGACCTTCTCCCGGGCGCGCATGCCTTTGTCCGCGATGGGGCAGTCGTGTTGTACCCGGAGTGCGTGCGCGACGCGGCCTGGCAGCCGCCGGTGCCCCTCGTCGTGCCCGGAGAGGCGCAGGTGCCCGGTGGAACGATCGTCGCCAAAGTGCTCGAGGGCCCGGAATCCTGGCGGCAAGGCGGCGCGGTGGGTGGATCCGCGCTCGACCGCGACCTGCTCCAGGGGCGCACCCTGACATTGCGCGCGCCGGCGCCGGATGAGCGCGTTCAGCAGGAGGACGGCAGGCAGACACGTGACTTGTCCCGGCTCCTGCGCGCGCGCGGCGTGGCGGCGGACGTGGCGCCGAGCATGCCGGTCCTCGAGGTCGATGGTTTCGCCGTGTGCGTGCCCGGCGTGTGGCGTGACGGCGACTTCGCGCCTCGGCCCGATACGCACACGATCGTGATGCTGCGCGCGCGCTGGGACGCGATTCCCACAGCAGGTACACGGGCGTAAATCCTACCGATGGCGCCCCTGGGTTGCGGGAGACTCGGGCAGTGGTCAACCGCGCCGGGCTCAGGTGCCGCGAGGCCCCACGCTGATATACTGCAAACCCCGCCCCGTTCTCGCGCCCTCACCGCGGCCCGTCGCACAGCCGCACGAAAGATCCTCGATCCATGAATAACCGACTCGTGCGCAACGGGTTCATGTATCTCGTGCTGGCCGTGGCAATTCTGGTCGTGCTGTTCGTCATGTTCAATCCGGGCCAGCCAGACCAGCAGACCGTGGGCATCAGCGAGCTGCTCAGCCGGGTTCAGGTCGCGGCCGAAAACGGCAGTCAGCCCGAGATCATGGTCAGCGATGCACGCATCGTGGCCGAAATCGACGGCCGCATCATCAGCGCGGTGGTCAACGAACGCTTTGACATTGGGCAGGAACTCACCGCGCGGGGCCTCAACGTCAACGGCGAGCAGGTCTCCGTGAACTTCGAACCTGCCAGCCCGGCCCCCACGATCATCAGCATCCTGACCTCGATTCTGCCGCTGATGATCTTCATTGGCCTGCTCGTATTCATGATGCGGCAAGCCCAGGGATCGAACTCGCAGGCGTTGAGTTTCGGCAAGAGCCGCCCCCGAATGGTCACCGGAAACCGCCCACGGGTAACGTTCAAGGACGTTCAAGGCGTCGACGAGGCCAAGCAGGAGCTGGCCGAGGTGGTCGAGTTCCTCAAGTACCCCGAGAAGTTCACCAAGATTGGCGCCGAGATTCCGCGTGGGGTGCTGCTGGTGGGCCCGCCGGGCACTGGGAAGACGTACCTGTCAAAGGCCGTCGCCGGCGAAGCCGGCGTGCCGTTCTTCAACATCAGCGGCTCCGAGTTTGTGGAGATGTTCGTCGGCGTCGGGGCCTCGCGCGTTCGCGATCTGTTCGAGAAAGCCAAGCAGAACTCACCGAGCCTGGTGTTCGTGGACGAGATCGACGCCGTGGGGCGCCAGCGCGGCGCGGGCTTGGGCGGCAGCCACGACGAGCGCGAGCAGACGCTCAATCAGATTCTGGTCGAGATGGACGGCTTCGACACGGACCAAACCGTCATCGTGCTGGCGGCGACCAACCGCCCCGACGTGCTCGACCCCGCGCTGCTGCGGCCTGGACGGTTTGACCGCCGGGTGGTGCTCGATCTCCCGGACATTCGCGGCCGCGAAGCCATCCTGCGCGTGCATGCGCGCGAGAAGCCCATCGAGGCCGACGTAGATCTGGGAACCGTCGGCCGCCAGACGCCCGGCTTTTCAGGCGCCGACCTGAAGAATCTGCTGAACGAGGCGGCCATCCTGGCCGCGCGCCGCAACCGCACGACGGTGGGCATGTTCGAGCTCGAAGAAGCCATCGACCGAGTGATCGCCGGCCCGCAGCGCAAGAGCCGGGTGATGAGCGAGCACGAAAAGCGCGTGACCGCCTTTCATGAGATCGGGCACGCGCTGGTGGCGCACTTGCTGCGGCGCGCCGACCCCGTCTACAAGGTCACGATCCTGCCCCGCGGCCAGATGGGGGGCTATACCCGGTTCCTGCCATCCCAGGATCGCCATCTCTTGACGAAATCGGAGTTCGAGGACCAACTCGCCGTGGCCATGGGCGGTCATGCCTCCGAATTGCTCGTGTTCGGCGAGATGACGACGGGGCCGAGCAACGACATTCAGATGGCGACTGAGATCGCCCGTCGCATGGTCACGCAGTACGGCATGAGCACCAAGCTTGGTCCCCGGGCGTTTGGCCGGCGCGAGGAGCTGGTGTTTCTGGGACGGGACATCGCGGAGCAGCGCAACTACAGCGAGGCGGTTGCTGAAACGATCGACCACGAGGTCTCACAGCTCATCGACGACGCGCATCACCGCGCCCAGGACTTGTTGACGCGCAATCGCGGCCTGCTCGAAAAGCTGTCGGAGACGCTGATCGAGGTCGAGACGCTCGATGCGGAGGCCTTTGGCCGTTACGTCGACGAGTTTCAGGGGCGCCCGCGCGTGGCGACGAGTGAGCCGCGGCCCGCGCCGCCAGGTCCAGCGCCGGCGCCGGCGGCCCCCACGGCTCCTGCAGACCGTCCGGCGGAGCGCACCCCGGCGCCGAAGCAGCGGCCGGCGGAGGGCGCCGCCAGCTAACCTCCCGGGACCCGCACAGGCTCGTACGGCCGGTGGCGCAGTCCGTTCCCCGTCACGAATCGGGCGACCGACGCCGCCAAAGCATCCACATCAACCCGTTGGCCAGGCCGTAGCAGGCGGCGGTGACCGTGACGGCAACCGGCAGCGCCCGCTGCTCGGCCAGCGTGCCCCCAATCGCGGCCGCGCCGGCCCAGGCGAGGTTCCACGCGAGCAGCAGGGCGGCGTTCGTGGCCGGACGGGCGGCCTCCGTGACACGCTCCATGTAGAGGGCGCCGCGCACGGGTGCGGTCATGTTCATGAGCGCGCCTCGGGCCAGAAACGCCAGGGAGCTTCCCAGCGGCCATGGCACCAGGCCCATCGCCAGCAGCAGTGGAATCGAGGCCGTCTGCGCCAGCGCAATGGCCGTCACCTTGCCCAGGCGCCGCGCTGCCATCGGGCCGAACAACGAGGCGCCCAGCCGCGTCGCCAGACCGGCCCCGGCCAGAAGCCCAAACTGCGCCTCGGACAATCCCAGGTGGCGGGTGAAATACACGTTGAGAAATGGAATCGTGACGCCGGCCCCGACGGCGATGATCCCGTGCACGATGAGCAGGCGCGCGATCGTGTTGGCCTGGCCGCGCAGCGCGCCAAACGCCGATCGATCGATTCGCGCCGCGGGCGCGCGCAACGCTAAGAGCGGAAAGAACCCCAGCCCGCCGTAGAGCGCCGCACCACTGAGCACCGCGAAGAACCCCAGCCACACCGGCCAGCCCGTCGCGATCGCCAGCGCGCGCGGCGCCCACCCGCCGACTGCATTGCCGGCAAAGCTCATCCCCAGGAACACGATCGCCGCCACGGTAAAGAGATAGCTGCGGCCAGCGTCGTCGGCGCTGCCCGCGTACAGCGGGGCGATGACAACGTTCCACAGCGCGCCGCCCAGACCTCCCAATGCCGCGCCCGCCACCAGGTAGCCGTAGCCGAACGGCGTCACCTGCAGCGCCGTCCCGGCGCCCAGGAGCAGGGCGCCAACCAGGATCACCGGCTTCGCCCCCACGCGCACCGCCAGCAGGCCGGCGGGGATCGCCGCCAGCCCGGCGGCAAGGCTGGCGCTCGTCACGAGACGGCCGGCGTCCCCGGCGGTGAAGCCCAACTCCAGCACATAGAGGTTGTAGGCCACCTGGAACACGCCGGCGCTGAACGCGCCGAGCAGCGTGCTGAGCAGCAAGAGGCGCGCGTTGCGGGAAAAGCCGCGCATCTCCCGCACATACACCGCGCCGCCTGCGGTCAGGGCGCGCCGGACACCGTGGGCGTGCATCGCCTGCCGCCCAGGCGACGACCGTGGGGCTACGGTCTCGTCCCGCGGCGCTGGCGCCATAGCGTGCGAGCGCGCATGGCGGGCAGCTTCACCAGACTGCGAAACTGATTGCGCGCATGATCGCCCAGCGTCGGGCGGGGGTGCTGCAGCCCGCCGCGCGCGGGCAGGGTCGTTCGCTGCGTGATCGCCGTCCGCAGTTCGTCCGCCGTGCGGCCGGAGAACAAGGTCAGCGCGCGGCCAAGATCGCCGAAATGCGCATCAGTCGCACCCACGGCCGCACCGACGCGCTCGGCGTGCCGTTCCTGGAACTGCCGCGCTTCGGCACGGGTGCGCACCCGCAGATACTGATTCTCGGTCTCAATCCCATCGAACCGGACTTGCGCGAGCGCGCGCAACAGCCGCTTGGCCGAGATTGACGTGGGCACGCCCAAGAATGGGTGCGCCACGATCGCCAACCCGCCCTGCTCGTGAATCGCCGCGACCGTCTCCACCAGCGGCCGGAAGATGGGCACCGGGTGCTCGAGAAACAGCCCAACGACGTGGTCCTGTCTCCGGGTCGTGATCTCCATTCCCACAATCACCTCGACCCGCGCGTGGGTGGCCACAGCGATGTCACGCGCTCGCTGTGCGCCGTCGATCGTGTCGTGATCCGTTACGGCCAGCACGTCCAGCCCAAGCTCGTCGGCGATGCGGACCAGGGCGTCGGGTGACGGCACGCCGTCGCTGGCGGACGTGTGTGCGTGGAGCTCGGCCAGCCCCCATCCCTGCGGTGGGGACGGGGGAGCGTCAGGTGGATAGACGGGCCGCGGATCGGGAGCCGGAGGTCTGGCCGCCACTACAGTACGATTCGCTCGGAGCGCTCCGCCCACATCGATGCCCCCGTCATGGCCGCGACCGACCCGGGACCCCATTGGAACGTCGAGGATCGCCCCGGCGCATACAACGGCACGCCCATTGCCTGGGACCCGGAACGGTATGACACGGAGGCGATGCCCTTCATCGTGGCGATCAAGCAGCACTTTTGGTCCTGGCGCATTCGCCGTTTTGCGGTCCGCACGGGCGTGCTCGACGTCGAGGTGGCCTTGCCCAGCGTAGCGTCGGATGGGTTGACCATGATCTCGTTCGAGGCGGGCGACGCGGCGCCTGCGGATGTCAGCCACGAATTCGGAGAAATCGTGCGCGCCATGGGCGACGTCCTCCTCGACCACCCCTGGAGATTTCGCCTCATCTTCGCCGACGGCAGCCGCAGCGACGAGTTCAACTGGCGCGCCGGCGGCTAAGCCGCCGCTTGGCGCCTCGGAACCACTCGCGAGCGCTGCCCGGGCCAAGCGCCGAGCGTCGCCCGCCGAGGCCGGCGATCAGGCCAGCATCCTCCGCTCAACTTGGCACGGGAGCAAGTACGATGCCGCCGCCCGCATCGTGCGGGTGATGTCTCCTGCGGGGCCTGGTGAAATCACGCCGCGCGCCGTTTGCGCTCTTGGGTCTCGTTGCGGCCTGGGGCTGGCGCGCGCCCTTGCGTGTCCTGGGCACCGCCGAGCTCACTGCCGGCCTGGCCCCGGAGGTGCGCTGGAACTTCCGCACCACTCTCATCCACTGGCTGCTGGCGGGCGTCTTCGTTGGCAGCGTGGGGAGCTACATGGCCGTCGTCGCCCGCCGGCTGGGCGGCGACGAAGTCACGGTCGCCCTGGTCGTCGCCGTCCAGTTCATCGGCGGCATTCTGGCGATCGCCGGTCCTTATCTGCTACGCGCGGTCCAGCCGGCGCGGGCGGTGGCCGCGCTCTGGACCGTAGGGCGTCTGGCGTTCGTGGCCGCCCTCGTGATCGATACGGCGGGGCTGTTCCTCGTGATGCTCTTGGTCTGGTCGATCATCGCGATGATGGGCCTCCCGCTCTACGTCGGCGTGACGCAAGCGGCGTTTCCGCGGCGTGTGCGGGGACGGTTGATTGGCGTGGCCCAAGCTGCCATGGCGGTGGTGGTGCTGTTGGTGTCGCCGTTGGCCGGCGGGCTCATGGATGCCGTGGGCTACGGCCCCGTGTTCGCCGGCGGAGGCATCGCCGGCGCGCTGGGAGCGCTGGCGCTGTTTCGCATCCGCGCGCGTCCCCGCCCGCCCACCGTGCGTCCACCCCCGTGGCGCATGTTCCGGCAGACGCTGGCGAACCGACGGTTTCGCACCTATACCGCCAGCTCGAACGTCGCCTTGTTCGGCGATTTGCTGATCCAGCCAACCATCGCGATTGTGCTGGTGGACACGTTTGACGCCACCTTCACCTTGGTCGGCGTGCTGGCGCTCATCCAGGGCGTCACGTGGGCGGCGGGATATCTCTTCTGGGGCGCCGTGTGCGACAGGCGTTCCGGGCCCTTCGTCGTCTGGATGTCCACGTTTCTGAAGATGGCCATTGCCGCGCTGTTCATCCTGGCCATTCTGGCGGACAACCTGTGGCTGCTGGTGCCGGCCTACGCGGCCATGGGACTCAACTTCTCGGCCGGCGACATGGGCTGGCAGACCTCGCTCGCGGCGCTGGCGAGAACCGAGGACGTGGATGCCTTCGCCACGAGCTTCTGGCTCATTCTTGGGGTCCTGGGCATCGTCGCTCCGCTGGTCGGCGCCGCCGTGCTGGTGGCCGGCGGTCCCGTGGCGGCTTTCAGCTCGGCGCTGGGCCTGGCCGCGGTGGGCAGCGTGCTGATGGCCCGCGTGGCGCGCGGCTTCGTACCCGCCGAGGACCCGCGGCTGGCACACTGAACCGCCGCGTATCGGCAGCGGGGCACGGACTCGGAGGCGCCATGACGACCATCGCAGACCTGAAACAACGGGTGGCGGACGCGATCGACGACCGGCGGAGCGAAATCATCGGGGTCGGCGAAACCATCATGGGGCGGCCGGAGCTGGGGTTCAAAGAGTTCGAGACCGCCGCGCTGGTCGCGCAGACATTCGGCGAGCTCGAGTTGGACTATCGCACCGGCCTGGCGATCACGGGCGTCTCCGCACGCATCGAGACCGGCCGCCCCGGTCCCACGCTGGCGCTTATCGGTGAACTCGACGCACTCACCGTTCCCGGCCACCCCCGCGAGGACCCGGCCACCCATGCCGCCCACGCCTGCGGGCACAACGCGCAAATCGCAGGCCTCATGGGCGCGGCCGCGGCGCTCAGCGATCCGCGCGTGCAGCGGGAGCTGAGCGGCACAATCGTCCTCATGGCCGTGCCGGCGGAGGAATATGTCGAGGTCGAGTACCGCCACGGCCTCCAAGAGGCAGGTAGGCTCGAATTCTTGGGCGGGAAGCCTGAGTTGATCGCCCGCGGCGAGTTCGACGACGTCGATCTCGCCATGATGATCCACACCCACGCCCAGCCCGACGAGAACGGGATGGCTGCCGTGACCGCCTCGAACAACGGCTGCGTGGTCAAGCAAATCCGTTACGTCGGCGTGGCGTCGCACGCGGGCGCCGCGCCCGAGCGAGGCGTCAACGCGCTCTACGCCGCCCAACTCGGCATGGCCGGGATAAACGCCCTGCGGGAGACGTTTCGTGACGAGGACGCGGTGCGCGTGCACCCGATCATCACGCGCGGCGGCGATCTGGTAAACGTCATCCCCGCCGACGTGCGGCTCGAAACCTATGTCCGCGGCAAGTCGACCGACGTTATCGACGCGGCGTCGGCCACGGTCGACCGCGCTCTCAGAGCGGGGGCGATGGCGCTAGGCGCCGAGGTCGAGATTCGGACGCTGCCCGGCTACCTGCCGCTGGCGAACAACGGCGCCATGGCCGAGTTATTTCTCGCCAATCAGCAGCGCGTCCACGGCGATGCCGAGATCAGGCAGCTCGGTCACCGCACGGGATCGACGGACATGGGCGACGTCTCCCACATCATGCCGGCCTTGCACCCCAGCATGGCGGGCGCGACCGGCACCAACCACGCCACCAATTGGGACATCGTCGATCCGCAGATGGCCTACGTCGAGCCAGCTAAAGCGCTGGCCTGGATGGCCGTGGACCTGCTGGCCGACGGTGCGGGCGCCGCGCAGCGCATCGTGGACGAGTTCGAGCCGCTCATGACGCGGGAGGAGTATCTGGCCTACCAGCGCGGCGTGATGCGCGAACAGCGCTGGACGTACGACCGCTAGCCACCCGAAGCGCCGATCACACAGAGGCGCGCGACGAGAACCGGGCCGGCCCCTCAGTCGCTGACCGCTGCCGACTCGCTACGTCTTGTGAAACGTGACCTCGGAGAAGCCGTCGTTTTTCTTCCAGACCACCCAGAATCCCTTGTCGGTGTTCAATCCAGGGTAGAAGGTGCCCTTCAGCGTGAACGACGGGCACTTGAACCGCGCTTGATACACGCCGTCAGTTTCCTTCCACTTCTTTGTCGTGCTGCACCCGTCCTCCGGCAATTCGATATCCGGCAGATGGCCGGAAACCCCCGCGGCATCCACGCCGACCCAGAGCCGCCAGTCCTTCTCCGCGCTAACCTGGATCGCGTAGGCGCCAGCCTCTGCAACATCGATCACCCACTGACTAAAGAACGGCACCCTCGCGGCATCGAGCACCGTGACGCTCTCGCCGCTGGGCGTTCGATACGTCACCGTGATCGGGGCTGCATTCCAGTGGCCATACTCAATCATGATCGTGACCGCGCCCCGGGGCAGGGTTAGCTGGCCGGCACCGCCGTTGTAACCCTTGATCTCTTGATAGGAAACCTGCAGATCCACGCCGGTGGCAGCGGATCCCGTCGACGACACTGCGATGAATTTGTCGTCGCGGTACCAGACCACCCGGAATATTTCTTCGGTGTTGATATCCGAGTAGGACGTGCCGTCCAATCGGACGCCGTCGCAGTCGTAGCGCGCACGGTGGACGCCATCCTGGCTCTGGTGCCACCGAATCGTTGCACGGCAGCCCTCGAGCGGCTGGGGCACGGATGGCAGTCCGGGCTCAAGGCCAATCCACACTCGCCAGTCTCGCACCGCGCTCACCCTGAACGTGTACGTCGCGGCCTGTGGAACGCTGATCACCCTCTGGAAGTAGAACGGCACTCTCTCGTTATCGATCAACGGGACCGGTGCGCCACCGTCGACCTGGTAGGTCACCGTCACAGGCCCGGCGCCCCAGCCGCCAAACTCGAGCTGGAGGGTGACTTCGCCCTGCGGCAGATCAAGGTTTCCAGCTCCGACGTCGTAGCCGCGGACACTCTGGTAGGGGATATCAGCCGGCGCCGTGCTCGCTGGGCCCGAGGGCGCCATGCTCGCGGAAGGCGCGGCCGGCGGAAGTTCCGCTCGCTGGAGGCCGGCCACCGATATGCCGTAGCGCGCCTCCCAGGAGGCGACGTCGAGCACGAAGTTCCCGTAGTTGCTGCCGTCGATGCCAAAGAGCTCCACGTCGGCGATGGACTGGATGTGGAGCAGGCGCGGCAGCGGCCAAGCGGTTTCCCACTTGACCAGATAGATCGGATCGCCGTCTTTCAGCAGTCCGGCCGACAGCCATGGATCACCCACCGACAGCGCGCGCAGGCCTTCCAAGCTGACCTCGGTGCGGGCCCCCCAGTTGATATGCCGGCCGGCCAGGGCGCGGGTATCGCCGCCCCAGTGCAGGACGCCCTGCTCGTCGGCGATCCAGAGATGCGGCGTACCCTGCAGCTGCACGACGGCCCCGTGCACGAAGACCCCTTGCGCGTGCGCCACCGGCAGCGCCATGAAGGCGGCGACCGTGATTGCCAGGACGACTAGGCTCTTGCGCCACGACCGTGGCTTCCGCATGCCAATCTCCTTCGCGGCTAGGGCCGCGCGACCCAAGCGACGCCCTCGCCGGCGATCATGCATATGGTGCGTATGCATCATGTCTCTCATTCACCATCAAACAGTAACCCGGCTGCTTACACAAGGGCTAGGTGGCTAGGTCGCGCCGTCAATGCTTCTGGCCCACTGTGTACGCAGCCGTCAAGCTACCACACTGGTAAGGCTAGCTACCACACTGGTAAGGCTCGGCGGGGCCGGGCGAGTTCCGACGCGCGACGGCATGAGTCACTCGGGTAACCGCACCTCGACCGGCTAGAATCACGAGTCTGGCACTCAGCCAGCGGAGGGGACCGGTGGCGGCCATCGTTCGTGGACTGCTGGCGCTGGGACTCCTCGCGGCGGCGGCCTGCGGCGAGTCCGAGGCGCCGCCCATCGCCGAACCCTTGCCCACGGCCGAAGCAATGGAGCGCGTGTTGACTTACGACGCCTATCCCGACATGCAGATTGACCCCGAACAGTCCTACTCGGCTGTCGTGACGACGAATCTCGGCCAGATGACCTTTGAGTTGCTGCCAGGCGAGGCGCCGCTGGCCGTCAACAATTTCGTCGTGCTCGCGGGCAACCGCTACTACGACGGCGTTGTGTTTCATCGGCTGATCCCGCGGTTCATGGCCCAGAGCGGCGACCCCACGGGCCTGGGCACCGGCGGACCCGGGTACACGTTCGCCATCGAGCCGCCCCAACGCCCCTATGTGCGTGGGAGCCTGGCGATGGCCAATACGGGTCGGCCGAACTCGAACGGCTCGCAATTCTTCATCGTCTTCGACGATCTCACGGCTCTCGGGCGCCTTTCACCGGACTATTCGCTGTTCGGCCAAATGGTCGCGGGGGAAGACACGCTGGCCAAGATCGAGGCGGTCCCCGTGGGACCGGCCGGCACCGGCGAAACATCCAGGCCGCAAGAAACCATCACGATCACGTCCATCGAGATTCGCGAGGGGTAGACCGCTCGCGCTCGCCCGTGCGATGGCCGCATCGTTCGAGGTGCCGTGGGCTCGCCGGCCGTACTCTGACCCGACGACGGGCGGCGCTGGCCCCGATCAGCGACGAGCGGAGGATGGTGGTCGAACCCAAGTCGGCGCAGACGCTCGCCCCGAGCCCCTCCCGTGCTTCCGGCTGGTTGCCGGAAGCAGCTCATCAGCTCGTGATTCGGGGCCCGAATGGCTAGACGCTCCCACGCAAGCCGCGCACGGCTGTGGACGTTTGGTCTGGCCCTTGCCATAACCGGGCTGGATCAAGCGATTAAGCTGGTCGTGGACGCCGTGCTGCCGCGCGGCGGCTCCACGATCGGGCCCGTATTCACCTTCCAGCGGATCAGCAATCCGGGCATCAACTTTGGGCTGCTCCGCGACCATCCCGCGCCCATCCTGATCGCCACCGTGGCCATTGGCGTGGGCTTCGCAGCCTACGTCGCAGCGCGCCCGCCGCGGCGGTGGTGGCTCGTGGCCGCGTTCGCGCTGCTGCTCGGCGGCGCGGTGGGGAACGTGATCGACCGCGTGCGGCTCGGCGCGGTCTTCGATTATCTGAACATTGCGCCGTTCGTGGGGTTCTTGAACTTCGCGGACCTGGCCATCGGCGCCGGGCTCATCCTGCTGATCGCGGACAGCCTCCGCGGGCGCCGGCCACCGGCGACCCAGCCAGCCGCCGATGAGGACCGAGCGGCCCCACCCGGCTAGCTCGCAGGTACCCCCGGCGCGATTCGAACGCGCGCGCCCGGCTCCGGAGGCCGGCGCTCTATCCACTGAGCTACGGGGGCTGAACTGTCATTCTAGACGCCGGGACTTGCGAGGAAAGGACACGGACCGATGGAAACGTGGCGGCTGCTCGTGGACGCGCCGGCCGCGGGGGCGCGGAACATGGCGGTCGACCAGGCCGTGGCCGAAGCCGTGCAGCGCGGCGCCGCGCCGCCCACGCTGCGCTTCTACACCTGGTGGCCGCGGGCACTGTCACTCGGCTATCACCAGCCGCTGCGGCTCGTCGACCGGCCGCTGGCCCGGCGCCTTGGCATTGACGTCGTGCGCCGGATCACCGGCGGCGGGGCCCTGCTCCACAGCGACGAGCTCACCTATGCCGTGGCGGTTCCGCGGCGGCACCGCCTGGCGCGGGGCGGCGTCCGGACCTCATACGCCGCTCTCACGCAGGGCCTGATCGCCGGGTTGGAAGCCTTGGGATTGACGCCGAGATCCGGCGCCGCGCCGATGGCGTCCGTGGAGGCGCGGTCGGGGCTTTGCTTTTCCGAGCCGAGTACGCACGAAGTCTGGATCGATGGACGCAAGATGGTGGCCAGCGCCCAAGGCCGGGTGCATGGCGGCGTGCTGCAGCACGGCAGCCTGGTGCTGTCCCACGATCGAGACATCCACCGTCTCACGCATACGCCGGCGCCGAGGGCCCGGCCCCCGGGACTCCGCGACGCCATGCCGCAACCGGTGACCGTTGGTGCGCTGGTGCAGATCCTCACGCAGGGGTTTGCCGACCGCCTGCGCATCGCGCCCCAGCCCGGCGCGCTCACGCCTGAGGAGCACCATCGCAGCGACGAGCTGGTCAAGGTACGGTACGCGCACGATGCCTGGCTCGCCCGCTGCTGATATGCAAGCGCCAATGTCGGTGCTTGCCCGCGGAATGGCTGTGCTGCGCCCGGCGCGGGTGATTCTGGACGCGGGTTGCGGCGCGGGTCGCGCCTCGGCGGCGCTAGCGACCGGCGCGCGTGTCATCGCCATGGATCACGATGCCCCGGCCCTGGCGCGTGCGCCGCGCCATCCAAATATCTGGTACGTGCGCGGGGACGCGACCCGGTCGCCCATCGCCGCCGACGCCCTGGACGCCGTCTACAGCTTCGGGCTGCTGCACGTGCTCGGCGTCGACGGCAACCAACCCATCCGGCGGGCCCTGCGCGAATTCCGGCGCATGCTGCGGCCCGCCGGCGTCGCGGTCATGGGCACCCTGGCAGACTTCAGGACCCAAGACCTCCCCTTTCGCAGCCTCACGGGCGCCGAAGTCTCGCAGTGCATGCGCGGCACGTTCAGCCTGCGCGAGTTGATCGGGCTGATCGATAGCGATGAAGCCGGCTCGCGCGCGCGGTATTGGTACATCCACGCCGTGCCGCTCACCGGCCCGGCGATCAGCAGCCGGCGTGCGGGCCGTCGGCCGTCCCCCGCTCCCGCCATACGGCGCCCGTAACCGCGTCGCACGCCCACAGCCGGCCGTGCCGCATCGTGAGGCCGTGCGGCTCGAATGGCTCGCCGCCGAGGTCCAGGCGCTCGAGCACCGCGCCATCTCGCACATCGAGCCGAAGCACGACTTGGTCGCTGGTGAACGCGCACCACAGCGCGCCGCCATCCCAGGCCAGACCATGCGCGCGGTCCAGCGGTACCGGAATGACGCGGAGTGGCGCGAACGACTCGGCGTCGACCAGCGTCAACGTGCGCTGGTCAAGCGTCGTCAGCCACAGCCCCTCCGCAGTCCATTCCAGGCCGTGTACGTCGCTGTCGTCCGGCGCGCGGATCTGCGCCAGCATCGCCCCCGTGGAGGGGTCGGTCTTGACGATCCGCGTGCGTGCCGTGTCCACCGCCGTCGCCGGGCGCGTGATCGGCAGGCCGTTGGAGCACATCCACAGCGCCCCGTGGCCGTAGGTCACCCCGCTTGACTTCCCTGCGCCGGTGCGCAGCGACCGGAGCACCGCGCCGCTGTCCGGCGCAACCAGAAACGCGCGGCCCTCGTCCTGATCGGCAATCCACAGGCCGTCGTCGGTCGCCTGCAGCCCGTTGGGATGCGCCACGGGCGCTTGAAATCCGTATTCGAAGCGGCGGGTCACCGGGAATATTCGGCCGTCAGGGCTTCGATGGCCCGTCGTCCCAGGAGGCGCACGTCCTCGCTGATTTCGGTCGCCCCCAGCTCCTGGGCCGAGTACCAGCGCTGCTCACTGTGCTCCGCCAGGGCCAAGCGGGGCTCGCCGCCAACCGCGTGCCCAAAGTAGATCAGGTCGATGTGGAAGTGCCCAGGCCCGATGGTCTCGAGCAGAATCGTTTCGGGACGCGGCAGGCCCTGCACGTCGTCGCTGTCGACGGGCAGGGTGTCAGCCACGATCGCGATGTCAAGGCCCACCTCCTCACGCACTTCGCGCCGCAGGGCCTGCGCCGGGTCTTCCCCGGCTTCAATGTGACCGCCGATGGGGAGCCACTTCTTGAGCTTGCGGTGGTTGACCAGCAGCACCTTGCCGTCACGCACCAAGAACCCGGTGGCGGTGAAGTGCTTGTCCGGTGGGGCAGGGCGGCTCACGCCACGATTGTAGGCAGCCGCCGCCCGCCATGGTGGAGATGGGGGCGAGTCGAACGCCCCGTCCAGAGGCCGTCACCCCGTCGCGTCTACAGGCTTAGCCGATCGCTATGGTTCTCGCCGGGTCACCCGCCGTTCGGCCACAGAGCAACCCGGCCAGTCCGCGTGTCTTAGCCGGCATATGCGGACGCCTCTGCCGGCGCAGCCTAGAGAGTTGGCGCCTGGTCCGGCCCGCTAGGCGCGAGCCGGGCAGACGTCGCGGCGCTTAGGCCGCGAGTGGGAGCGCTTCTTGCTCGCCAGTTACTTGGTTTGCCGCCTTTTTAGCGAGCGTGACGGCATGCTCAACCTGCAGCAACGGACCTCGGACTTCTGTCGAATCCCGGCATCCCCAGTGCCATTGATGCTAGCGCAAGCGCCGCGCGATCTCACGCGCATCTTCACGGGCGCGAATCTTTTCGCGCTTGTCGTAGGCGCGGCGCCCGCGCACCATGCCAATTTCGAGCTTGGCCCACCCCTTCTCGAGATACAGCCGCAGCGGCACGGCCGTATGTCCTGCCTGGTTGAGGTGCCGCGCAAGCTCGTCGATCTCGGCCCGGTGGAGCAGCAACTTGCGGGGCCGGTCGGGATCGTGATTCGCGTCGGCGGCCGGTTTGTAGCGGGCGATGTGCACGTCGCGCAAGAACGCCTCGCCGTCCTGCACGGCGACATAGCCCTCACGCAGCGAGACCGACCCGAAGCGCAGGCTCTTGATCTCGGTGCCGCGAAGTTGCACGCCCGCGTCGAACGCGTCCAGCACCACGTAGTCATAGCGGGCCCGCCGATTGACGGCGAGGGTGCGATGGCGACCGGTTGGCGGCGGCGCCGCCTGCCTTCGCCGGCGTTTGCGCGCCACGCTAGCCGTGGCCCACCCGCGCACGGGCCGCGCCGCCCGGCGGGTCGGGCGGTGCGCTAGCCGGCCGCGGACGCGGTTCCGGCCGGGACCATGCCCTCAAGCAGCTTCTCGAGCGCCATGGTGTGGCTGCACGTCTGCCAGACCATGAAGAACTCGCAGTCACAACTCCATGCGCCGTCGGCAAGTCTGATGATGTGGTCGTTGTTGTCGCCATCGAACCGCACGGTCAGCGCCTCGAAGTGGATGCGGTGCGGTTCCTGGGCGTACTTCTGCGCTTTCTGGACCTTGCTGATCAGACTCGACTGCACGCGAGACCTCCTTGCGCCGCCCCAATCCAACGAAAAAGCGCCCGGACCTCTCCGGGCGCATAAGGCTCAGCGGCTCGATGCGTCGGCAGACGCAAGCAAGCACGACGCTGCTGAAACATGGCTCATTATAGCGCCGGGCGCGTGCGCCGCGGCCGCTACCAGCCATATTGCAGGCGCACGGATAGTCGCTCCGGCAAGCCAACCGCCGCCATGTGGCGCTGGACCTGCGCCACGTCATACGTCGCGCGCTCGATCTGGAGCGTGCGCGCCTGGGGATCGAACAGGGCAAAGGCCGCGCGCGGATCGCCGTCCCGCGGCTGACCCACGCTGCCGGGGTTGACGATCAGGCGGTCGTCGTCAACCACCACGCGCTGCCCCGGCACCGGAATCTCGGTTGTGAAGGCCTCGCTGCCCGTGGCCCCGCTGCGCCAGCGGAAGACCAGCGGCACGTGCGTGTGCCCCACGAGGCAGATGTCCGTGGCGAAGTAGCCGAAGTTCGCAATCGCGACGCGCGCGTTCGTGAGGTACTCCCAGACCGGATCCTGCGGGCTGCCGTGGGTCACCGCGACGTCGCCGAATGTCCCCGCTGGCTCGAGGTCGGCCAGGAATTGGCGGTTGACCGGGGTAAGCACGCTCGCGGTCCACTCGCAGGCGACGCGGGCGTCGGCGTTAAACCGAGCCAAGTCGGCCTTCCCGATTGATCCCCAATCGTGATTGCCCACCAGCGATCGCAGCGGCAGCTCGCGCAGCCGCGCGACGACCTCGTTCGGCGCCGGCCCATAGCCAACCAGATCGCCCAGGCACCAGACCTCATCGACACTGCCGGCGGCGCGCAGCACGGCGTCGAGCGCCGTGAGGTTGGCATGCACGTCGGCGATGACCAGGATCGTCAGGAGCGCGCTCCGTCGTTCGGTGCGCCCAAGGCGGCGCTGGCGCCATTATGCGCGGGGCTCCCCGGCGTGCACGCCAGGCGGCACTTCGCCGATACTGTGGCGCTGCCGTCAGCCGCGGCAGTCCGCGTGGAGGTGGAGCCGTGCAGCGCAATTCCGGGCAGGTTGTCATCGGGCTGATCATCGTTGCCGTCGGGCTGGTCTTGCTGCTCGACAACCTCGGCGTCGGCGGCAGTCCCTGGCGGTACTTCCCCTCCATCATCACCCTGATCGGCCTCTGGGCGCTGGTGCGCACCGGGTTCCGCCAGCCGATCGCCCCGCTGCTGCTGATCGGGTTCGGCGTGGCCATTCAGTTATCGGTTCTCAACGAAGTGCCGGTCGAGGTGCGATCGGCCATCTGGCCCGTCCTGATCATTCTCATCGGCGTGCTGCTGATCCTGCGACGCTCGTCGCGCGGCCCCGCCGCTCCCGAGGCGTCGGGCAGTTACGTCTCCATCTTCAACGGCGTCCAGGACCGCGTCAGCGGGCCGGTCACCCGCCTCCAGGTCACCTCGATCTTTGGCGGGGTGGAGCTCGATTTGCGCGAGGCCCGCGTCGACGATCCGCCCGGGGTCATCGACGTCTCGTGCCTCTTCGGCGGCGTCGACATCCGCCTGGCCCAGGATGTGGCCCTGCAGAACGACGTGCTGGCGCTGTTTGGAGGCGTGGAGGATCAGCGCCGCAGCGTCGGCGGCGACGCGGTCACGTTTACGCTGCGGGGCACGGCCATGTTTGGCGGTCTCAGGCTCAAGGACTGACGTTCCGCCGCCAGGACCCAACACGGACGCGATTCCTGGCGACCTGCAGGCGCCTCCGTCTGGCCTACGGCTCCTTCCGAGCCGGAGGCATGAGGCCGTGCGCTTCCACCGCGGACACAAACTGCGCCCCGCGATCGAATTCGTGGGCGAACAGACCAAACGAGGCGCAGGCGGGCGAGAGCAACAACGCGTCGCCGGGCTCGGCCATATCGAGCGCGGCGGCGACGGCCGCGGGCATGTCGGCAACCAGCGGGGGCGCCTGCGCCGGCAGCTGCGGGCGCAGGCGGTCAGTGCCCGTACCCGGCAGCAGCACCACGCCGCGCACCCGGCGGTCGCGCTCGAGTCGTTCCGCCAGCCGACCAAAGTCGAGCCGCTTGTCCGACCCGCCGGCAATGAGCACCCAGGGCCCCGGAATGGTATCGAGGGCCGCCAGGGTCGCGTCCGGAATGGTGGCCGTGGTGTCGTTGAAGACCCGCACCGACCCGATCGTCCCCAGGAATTCCTGGCGTTGCGCCACTCCGGCGAAGCTTGCCACCGCGCGCCGCACCGCCGCCGTCGGCACGTCAAGCTCACGGGCCGCCAGCGCCGCCGCCGCCAGATTGGCGCGGTTGTGGGCCCCGCGCAGGGCGGCGTCCCGCCATCCCGGCGGCGCCTCTCCCTCCGGCACACGGACCGCGCGCCCGCGCGCGCGGGCGGCGAACCAGTCTCCCCAGCCCGGGCCGGCCGGCAGCACGGCCCAATCGCCGGGACGCTGCGCGCGCAGCAGCTCGGCCTTGGCGGCGGCATATGCCTCCATCGAGGCGTAGCGGTTCAGATGGTCCGGGAGTAGGTTAGTGATGATGGCGCCTGGCGCCCGCACGCCGGTGCCCGCCAGACCCTCGGTCTGCCAGCTCGACATCTCGAGCACCACCACCTCATCCGGCTGAATCTGGTCAAGCTGGGCCAGCGCGGAGACCCCCATGTTCCCCGCGAGCCGCGTGGGCCGCCCGCCGGCGCGCAGCATCGCGTGCAACGCGGTCGCCGTGGTCGACTTGCCGCGGGTGCCGGTGACGGCCACGACCTGCGACGCGGCGCACCAGCGCAAGAACATCGTGAGTTCCATTTCGATGCGCGCGCCGGCCTCCCGCGCCACGGCCAGCGCCGGGGCATCGAGCGGCACCGCCGGATTGCGCACGACGATCTCAGCCTCGCGAAAGTCTTGCAGGTCGTGCCGCCCGAGGACGTAGCGCAGGCCCTGCGTCCCCAGGCGCTCCAAGCTCGGGGCAAGCTCCGACGCCTCGCGCAAGTCGGTCACGACCAGCGACGCGCCATGACGCCGCAGAAACTGCGCAACGCCCAGGCCCCCGCCATGCAGACCCAGACCCATTACCACCACGCGCCGCCCAGCCAGCGCTCGCGGGCTGTCGATCGCCTGGTCGGTTGGCCGGCGCGTCATGGCGCGCCACCGGCCGACAGCGAGCCGCAGCCACCCGCAATCCTCGCGCGCGGCCTGTCACGACAAATGCTTATGACAAGTCGCCCGCCGCCTATCTGAAGCGCTACCGACCGAGCTTGCCGACGGCGGACACCGGTCGAACGGTTTGCTAGGTTTTGATACTTCAAAATATGTCGTCCCAGATCCTGAAGTCGGCGGACCGGACGCGCTTCGATAAGGTGGGCTATTGACAACGTCGTAGCAAGTCTTACAGTTGGAGCAGCGTTTGGCTGCGGCCGTAACGTTGCTGCATTTTCGAGTCTGGGGAGGCTCGCCCGTGGTCCGTCACTCCGACCGCTCCGAATAAGACTCCGCCGTCGCCCATCCACATCGGATGGGCGATTGTCTTTGGTGGGCATTCCGGCAGTGATGGGCTGGGGGGCACAGATGGTCAGGGGGAGGCAGTCGATGGCAGCGGAGTGCGCAAATTTTGGAACCGCCCTCGCATGGTATACGGAGCAGCTCACTCGGCGGCGGCACCTGCCCGCGCGCGACGTGCGGCGGCAGATCCGCTGGATCGATGACTTCCGGACGTGCCTGCCTCGACGAACAGGCCCCACCGACGTCACCGTGCGGGACATCGTGCTCTATTTCGCCGACAACTGTGACTCCTTCGACGACCCCGTCGAGTGGTTTTATCGCTACAAGGCCATCGAGTCGTTCTACGAGGAAATGACGCGCGAATTCAACCTGCCGTCCAATCAGATTCGGGGGCTCTACGACGAATCCGACCTCGACCCCGAGATGCTCACGCGCATGCCCACCACGCCGAGCTTTGCGCCGGTGGATTGGTCGCGCGAGGAGCGATACGCCTACTAGCGGCCGCGGCCCCACCGAGGGGCGTACCATCACGGCATGGCGCACGAGGCAGATACGAGTGAGGCGCCGCTTACGGCAGCCGGGTTCCAGGCGCGCAAGGGCGGAGCGCCACTGGTCTGCGTCACCGCCTACGACGCCCCCTTCGCGGAGCTAGCCGAGCAGGCCGGGGTCCACGGCATCCTCGTCGGCGACAGCCTCGGACCCAACGTGCTGGGCTACGCCCGAGAGCTGCACGTCACGGTTGACGACATCGTGCACCATGCCGCGGCGGTGACGCGCGCCGTGTCCGTCCCCCTCGTGACCGGCGATCTGCCGTTCATGTCCTACGCCTCGCTCGATGATGCACTGCACAATGCCGCACGGCTCGTGCGCGACGGCGGCGTCGCCGCGGTGAAGCTCGAAGGCGGCCCCGAAGTCGCGGCCATGACGGCCGGGTTGACGGCCCGGGGCATCCCCGTGATGGCGCATGTCGGGCTCACGCCGCAGTCCGTGCTCGCCACCGGCGGGTACCGGGCGCAGGGCGTCAACTTGGAAGGAGCGCAGCGCGTGGTGGACGGCGCACGTGCCCAAGAAGACGCCGGCGCGTTCGCCGTGGTGCTGGAGGCCATTCCGGCGCGGCTGGCCGCCGTCGTGACGGAGCGGCTGGCGATTCCCACCATCGGCATCGGCGCCGGCCCCAACTGTGACGGCCAGATTCAGGTGCTGCACGATCTCTTGGGGCTCGCCTCGCGGCCGACCCCGCGCCACACGCACCGCTACGCGGACGTGGCCGGCGCCACTCGCGACGCCCTCACCCAGTACCGCGACGAGGTCACGCGCGGCGCGTTCCCGACCACTGAGCACGGGTTCAAGATCCGCCGCGGGGTGATTGACCGCCTGTCGTTCGACTGAGCCGCGTCAGCCCGTCAGCAGGATGCCGGCATCGCGGGCAAGCCTGTTCCGCAGCTGGCGAACCCAGGGGCCATAAGACGCGGCGTCGGCCACCACCGCATTCGAGGTGATGATCATCACCGCCGCGCTCGCCGCATAGCGCAAGGCAGCGCGCATCACCGCGACCGGGTCGACGATGCCCGCCGCGAGCGGGTCGACATATGTGCCGGACGTGACGTCAAAGGCGCGCGAAAGATCGCCCGTCGCCACCTCATCGGCTACGACGGCGCCGTCGTAGCCGGCGTTGTGGGCGATGGTCGCCACCGGAGCCGCAAGCGCGCGCCGCACCACCCGCCATCCGTCGGCCTCATCCGGGTGCGCGTCGGGCGGAGCGGTCACGGCGCGCGCGGCGCGGGCCAGCGCCGCCCCGCCGCCGGCCACGATGCCGTCCTCCAGGGCCGCCCGGGTTGCGGCCACGGCGTCCTCGATCCGCTGCCGCGCCTCCTGGCGCTCGACGTTCGTCGCCGCCCCCACGTGAATCTCCGAAACCGCGCCGGCAAGGTTTTGGATGCGCTCTTCCAGCTTCTCCCGGTCGAATTGATTCTTGGCGCGGTCGCGGTAGAGCCAGAGCAGCTCCACGCGATCGGCGACGGCCTGCGCCTCGCCTTCTCCCCCCGTGATCAGGGTTTCGCGAGTGTCGCTGCGCACCCGGGCGGCGCGCCCCAGGGCGCTCACGGGCACCGACGCCCACGGGTCTCCGGACTCGTGCGCAATCAGCGTGGCCCCCGTGAAGATCGCCAGATCTTCGAGGATGGCGCGCTGCCGCTCGCCGAAGACCGGCGCGCGCACGGCGATCGCGGCCATCCGTCCGCGCCGGTGATTCTCGATGAGCGTCGCCAGGACTTCGCCACCGATCGTCTTGGCGACAACCAGCAAGCGCTGACCGCCGCCCGCGACGTAGGCGTCCAGAAACGGCAGGATCGGCCCCACGCCCTCGAGCTCGCGGTCGGTGACGAGCACGTCGCACGCCTCCAGCTCGGCACGCATGCGGCTGCTCTCCGTGGCCAACTGCGGCGAGGCAAGCCCGCGCTCCAGGCGCATGCCTTCGACGGTGCGCACCTCAGTGCCCAAGCCCCGGCCCTGCTCGATGGTGATGGCCGCCTCCGGCCCGTAGCGGTCGAAGATGTCGGCGATGAGCTCTCCAAGGGCCGCGTCGTGCGCCGCCAGCCCGGCCACCCAGGCTGTCTCGCGCCGCGTGGCGATCGGCGTGGCCTGCTCGCGCACCGCCCGGTCCACCCGCGCGACGGCGGCGGCGATCCCGTGCCGCAGGCGCATCGGGTCCACGCCGGCCGCCGTCAGCCGCTGGGCTTCATGGGTCAGCGCCTGTGTGAGCACGGCCGCGGTGGTGGTGCCATCGCCGGCGGCGGTGTTGGTGAGCCGGCACGCCTCAGTGATGATCGCCGCGCCGGTTTGCAGGAAGCCGTTGCGGAGTTGGATATCGCGGGCGACGGATACTCCGTCGTGCGTGATACGCGGGGGGCCAAGCTCTTGCCGATAGGCGACGTTGCGTCCCCGCGGGCCCATGGTGCACTTGACGGCGTTGGCGACGATGTCGACCCCCGCCGTGAGCGCCAGCCGCGCCTCGAGGTCATGCAGGATGGCAACGTCAGCCATCGCGGCGCCTCACCCGTGCCCGCCGCATCGGTACGCGCGGCTACGTGGGCGCATCGCCGGGCCGGTCAAGATCGAACGCTGCCAGCTGCCGCCGCTGCGCGTCCGTAAGGTCGTTCGCAGGCAGCAGATCGGGACGACGGTCCAGCGTGCGCCGGAGCGCCTGGGCCTGCCGCCAGCCCGCCACGCGCGCATGGTCGCCGCTGAGCAGGGTGCCGGGCACGCGCCGGCCGCGGAACACTTCCGGGCGCGTGTACTGCGGATACTCCAACAAGCCTTCGGCATGCGACTCGTCGCGCACGGACGCGTCGCAGCCCAGCACGCCCGGAACCAGCCGCGACGTCGCCTCGATGAGCACTAGGGCCGGCACCTCGCCGCCCGCGACGACATAGTCGCCAATGCTGATCTCTTCGTCGATCACCATCTCGCGCACCCGGTCGTCGACGCCCTCGTAGCGTCCGCAAACCAAGATCAGGTGCCCGCGGTCGGCCAGGCGCCGCACGGCCGGCTGCGTCAGCGGCGGGGCCTGCGGCGACAGCAGCACCGTCCAGGAGTCCGCCGTGCGCAACTCCTCGACCGCCCGCACGATCGGCTCGGGCTTCATCAACATCCCCGGACCGCCGCCGTAGGAGTAGTCGTCAACCTGCCGCTGCGGTGGGTCGGCCCAGCGCCGCAGGTCATGCACCTGGACCTCGATCAGGCCGCGCTCGCGCGCCTTGCCCAGCACGCTCGCCGCCACGACAGGCTCGACCATGCCGGGAAAGATCGTGACGACGTCAAAGCGCACGGAGCGCGCCCCCCTCCGTCATGCGGGCATCCAGTCTCTCGTCATCCGGTCGCAAGGATCCCTGGCAGGAACAGCTTGCAACTCGCCCGCCCGGACCCGCTGTCTCTCGCTCGAAGGGAGATCTTTGCAAAACTCGGGCAAGCTGAGAATGTTTGGGAAGAACCCCACGCGCTCCAGGTTAGATGGGCCTGGATTCCGGCCCCGTATCGAGTACGGGGCAGGCTGTTCGCCGGAATGACGGAGGGGTTGCGCAAAGGTCTCCTCGAAGGGGTGTTTGCCTCGTCGGGTCAGGCCACGGTCTTCCAGGGAGAACCCGGTGTGGGTCCGGGTTGGGCAGGGTCTGGATACCTGCTGTCGCACAAATGACGAGGGGTGAGGCAATCGTCTCTCAACAGAAGCCGACTGGGGTGAGAGTACGTCGTCGCTCCATGCCGTCGTCCAGCCGAACGGTGCGGCGCCTCCGGACGAGGCGCGCCTAGCTGGCCTCTTGGATGTCCAGCGCCAGTCGCCGTCCCTGACTGATGGGCGCCGCCTGCATCACCGCCCGGATCGCGATGGCCACACGGCCCTGCCGCCCGATCACTCGACCCATATCCTGCGGGTCGACGTAGAGCTTATAGACGTGCAAGTGGTGCCGCTGAAAGCGCTCGACGCGCACCGCCTCGGGCACCGTTGCCAGGTTGCGGCCGATGAATTCGATGAGCTCGTCCACCGGCCCGGCTCAGTCGGCGTCGCCGGCCGGCGCGGCCGCGGCGGCCTCGCGCGCGATCGCCAGCAACTTGCTCACCCGCTCGGTCGGCTGGGCGCCCTTGCGGATCCACTCCTCGGTTCGAGCCACGTCCAACTCGACCGTGGAGGGATCGGTGAGCGGGTCGTAGTGTCCGAGTTCGTCGATGCGGCGGCTGTCGCGGCCCCAGCGGCGCTCGGCCACCACCACGCGGTAATGCGGCCGATTCCTACGGCCCAGCCGCGCCAGACGGATTCGCAACATGCGACGGTGCTCCAAACGTACGAGGGGAAGGTTGCGCAGCCGGGAAGGCTGCCTCACGCCGTCATTATGCTACACCGCACCAACCACGATGCGGGGCCAGATTGTCAGCCGCCCCGTCGTTGTCGCTCGCAGCCGCCCGGCCAGGTGACAAACCGGGCCTACTCCGAAGCGTTCGTTTCCCCTTCTTCGGCCGGCGCGTCGTCCTCAGCCGGCGCCTCGCCTTCCGGCGGCACATAGCCCGGAATCTGGCTCACGTCCAGGGAGCCGTCCGCGTTCGGGCCGACCTCCCACCGTTCCGGCCAGGCGAGAAAGCGCGACGCGAAGTGATCCTTGAACAGCATTTGGTCCCCAAACGCCACATGCCGGTAGATGATGGCTTGCATGCCGTCACGCGCCGAGTCGGTTTGCTTGGTCTCCCCTGGGGCCAGCTCCGGGTTCGCCACGATCTTGGGCGGCGGCGGCTCCTCAATGGCGCCGCGCCGCGAATCGAGCGTGACCTGGCGCCCGAGCGGCGCCCCCAGAATCTTGAAGCGCAAGGTCTGCCGCACCGGGTCGAACTCGCGCCGAATCAACAGGTGGTTGGGGGTGTCGTTGGTGGCCCGCAAGTCCTGGCGCGGCTGCCAGATGGCAGCGTCGAATCCGGGCGGGTTGCCTTCGCCCAGCTCGTAGTACCCCACGCGATAGACATGCTGCCAGCGCTCGTCGATCGGCAGCCCGGCCCAGAACAGTGCCCGGAAGAGCGTCGTCGACACCTGGCAGATGCCGCCGCCCACGCCCGGCTCCGTGCGCGTGGGCGCGATGACCAGCCCCTCCACGAACCCGCTGTCGAGGGTAATCGGTCCGACCGTCTCGTTGACGGAGAACGACTCGCCGGGCGCGATGATGGCGCCATCGAGGAGCCGGGACCCGTGGTCGATGTTGTGAATTCGGTTGTCCTCGGAGCCCGAAAATATCGACTCGCCGACGGCGATGACGTTGTCGAACTGCAATCCCTTGAAACTGAGCCGGCTGATGTCGGGTCTGCGAATGACCAGGGGCACGTCCACCGCCAGCTCCCGCGCCGCAAAGGCTGCCTGCACGCGCGTCCAGAGCTCCTCGACGTCGACCTGGTGGCCCGGGCGGCCTTGACCCTCGGGGACGACATTGCCCTTCGCACTCATGCGGATGCGTGGCGCAACCGGGGCGACGCGGAGCTCGTCGGCAATCTGCCGCGCCAGACGCTCGAAGGCCGGATAGTCCAGCGTCACTTCGACTTCCGGCTCGCCGGCCGGCCCGCCGATCGTGAGCTCCGCCACCAACGATTCGCGCGGCACCGTCCAGCTCGCCCACGGGCCGTTGAGCCCGATACGCCCGTCGAGCAACCGCTCCGCCTCAGCCGCGATTGGCGCCAGCTGATCCTCCGCCACGGCCGGCGCGATGGATTCGGACGCCAGGTCCAGCACCAGCCGCGTCGGCGGCTGCAAGTTGGCGGCCACGGCCGCCGCATAGTCGGCCGGCGCGAGCCGCCGGCCCTCACGCGACGGATCGATGACCAGGCGCCGTCGGCCGGCCTGCTGCTCGACGCGCATGGCACTGTCCACGGGGTCGAGCTGCACCAAGTCGGCGATGCGCGCCACGTACGCCGTGAAGACCGCTGGATCGAAGTTGACGACCGTGTGCTGCGGGGCAGGCTCCGGGCCTGCGGGCGCGGCGCCCAGAAGCTGATCGGCCAACCCCACCTCACGGCGCGAGGCGTAGGCCTCGCGAAGCGGCGTCATGAAGTCCACCGTGATGCCGATCTCGTCGGCCCTCGGCGTCCAAGCGCGCCCGCCGACCCGCAGCACGATGGGGTTCTCGATATACGGTCCCCACCGCGCCCGCGCGCGCGCCACGGCCTGGTCAAACGTCAGGCCGGCCATTGGCTCGCCGTCGACGACCGCCCCGGTGCGAAACTGGCTCGCGAGCCTTGCCTCGCGCGTTGCCACGAATGCGGTCCAGCCCGAAGCCGCGGCTGCGGCCGCGCCGATTCCACCGGCGCCCGCCGTGAGAATCAACCGGCGACGGGTCATGAGCATGCGCGCTCCCAGCTCGATTGGGGAAGTCCAAGTATAGGGGCGTCAACGGCGCTCACGGTGGTTTTTTCGCCATATTTTCGAGCCGCGCCCGTCGCCTTGTGGTAGGGTGATTCCCCGCGCCTACGATGCGCGGCGCGGGTCCTTGCTTCACCTTTCCCGGGGGAAAATCGCGCCCCGGCAAGTAGCGATCTCATGGCAAGCCTCATCGACGATTTCGAGCGCGCCCAGCTGCGGGACGAAGTGCCCGTGTTCCAGGTCGGGGACACGGTGCGCGTACACGTGACCGTGCGCGAAGGCGATAACGAGCGCGTGCAGGTGTTCGAAGGCACCGTCATCCGCCGGCGCGGCGGCAGCGTGAACGAGAACTTCACCGTGCGGCGCGTGACCCACGGCCTTGGCGTCGAGCGCACGTTTCTGCTGCACTCGCCAATCGTCCGTGACATTGAAGTAACGCGCCGGGGCAAGGTCCGCCGTGCCAAGCTGTACTATCTCCGCGACCGCGTCGGTCGCGCCGCCCGCGTGAAGGAACGGCGCGCCTAACAGCGCCCGAGGGGGTGTGGGGTTCCCACCGCCGCCCAGCCTCGAATCCAGCATTTGCCACACGAGCTTGCGCTGCTGCGGCGCGGCGTGCGGCGCATCGCCGGGGTCGACGAGGTTGGCCGCGGCGCCTGGGCCGGACCGGTGGCCGCGGCCGCGGTGATCCTCCCGCCGGCCGCCTATGAGGACCGTCGGCTGCTCTGGGGCCTCACGGATTCCAAGCGGCTCAGCGCCGCCGAACGCCGCCGCTGGAGCGCCCGCGTGCACGCCACCGCCGTTGCCGCCCGCGTGGCCTTCGCTCCCCCGCGGCTGATCGACCGCATCGGCATCGCCGCAGCCACGCGCCTGGCCATGCTGCGGGCGCTGGACGCGCTGCCCGTGCCGCCCGATCACGTGATTGTGGACGCCTTCCCCCTGCCGGCCGACTGCCGCTACGCGAACCAGCAGGACGCCATCGTTCGCGCCGACGCCACCTGCCTTGCCGTGGCCGCCGCTTCGGTCTGTGCCAAGGTTGCGCGCGACGAACTGATGCGACGCCTCGGGGTCCACCACCCCGCCTATGGTTTCGGCCGGCACAAGGGCTACGGCACGGCCGCGCATCGCCGGGCGCTGGCCGCCGTGGGACCGTCGCCGCTGCACCGGGCAAGCTTCCGCCCCATGGCCGCGTGCCGGCGCGGCCCGCCGCCCGCCTAACTTCGCCTCTGTCCCCGTGCGAAGCTGGGCTGCCTGGGTCATCGCCAAGCTGCGCCGCTCCCGTGCGCCCCGCCTTGCCCCGGTCGAGGACCGAGCCGCGCTGGGCCAATGGGGCGAAGACCTTGCCGCGCGCGAACTGCGCCGCCGTGGGTACGTGGTGCTCGAACGCAACCAACGCGTCGGTCGGGGCGAGGTGGACCTCGTGGCGCGCCATGGCGGCACCGTGGTCCTGGTCGAGGTCAAGACGCGCCGCACGAGCACATTCGGCGAGGCGCGGGACGCCATATCGTCTGCCAAGGCGCGCCGGCTCGTGACCCTGGGCCGCCGCTATGCCCAGGCCGCGGGCGCAACCGACTGGCGCATCGACGTGGTCGCCATCGATATCAAGCCCGACGGGGGCTACGCGGTAGACGTGATCGAAAACGCCGTCACGGACTAGCTCGGAAGGGCGGTTCGCGAACCGCCTCTACCAACCACTCGCCCCGTGCACGCCTCGTTAACGGTCCAGTCGCTACCATCGAGGCATGGTCCGGGCAACAGCCGCGCGCTGGTGGCGTTCCGTGGCCGTGGCCCTGGGTCTCGTCGCCTGGGCCGCGGTCTCCCCGGCACTGGCGCAGGACGAGGACTACGCCGTGCCCGACGGCCGTGTCTACACGCAGGCCGCGGGAGACGCCCCCGCGGGGGCCGGCTTCCTCGTCAGCGACGCGGACGGCATCCCCTTTTGGACCGTCTTCCAGGAGTTGGGCGGCCCCCACGTCGTCGGCTACCCCGCCAGCCAGCGCTTCGAGTGGCTCGGCTTCACCGTCCAAGTCATGCAAAAGGTCGTGTTCCAGTGGCATCCGGCGACTTCGGAGGTGATGTTCATCAACATCTTCGACGAGCTCTACCGCGCGGGGTTCGATGACGAGCTGGCACGGCTCCTTGTGCCTCCGCACCAGACCTTCATCGAAGAGGGCCTGTCCTGGAACGAGGTCATCGGCCGCCGCTGGTCCTTCCTGGACGTCAGCCCGCCACTGCGCAACGCCTATTTCGGACCGGACGACCCCTTGCGCTGGTTCGGCCTGCCGACCTCCGAGGTGGTCCACTACGACGGCGTGAGCGCGATCCGTACCCAGCGGGCCGTGATCCAGCTGTGGCACTTCGACACACCGTGGGCGCGCACCGGCGAGGTGACCATCGCCAACGGCGGCGACCTCGCCAAGTCCCTAGGGTTGTTTCCGGAGGCCGCCTTGCAGCCTCGCCACGAGGGCCCGGCCGCGCCGGTCACGGGCGACAATGTCGTGGATCGAGCTAACGAAGTGCGCGCCGACCTCGGACTGCCGCCACTGACCGCGCACGCCTCGCTGATGCAAGCCGCCCAAGCCCATGCCGACTACTACGTGACCAACCGCGACGATCCCGCGTCCGGCGGCCTGCACGCCGAAGTTTCCGGGAAGCCCGGCTTCACCGGGCGCACCATCGGCGACCGAGCGGATGCCGCCGGATATCCGCTGGGATGGGTGGACGAGACCTTTGGGTTCCTGCCGCCTGCCCGCACGCTCGAGTGGGCCTTGGGCACGGTGTTCCACCGCTACATGTTCGTGCACCCGTCGGCGGTCCATATCGGCTACGGCTGGGCCTCCGCGGACGGCACGCGCGCCGCCGTCTTCAACGTGGGTCTGTCTCCGCGCCACACCGCCGACGTGCCCTTGCCGTCCGTCATGCCGCGCAGCGCGGCGGCTGACGTGCCCCACACCTGGGACGGCGCCGAGTGGCCCGACCCCGCGCCCGGCATCGCTCGCCCGCTCGGCCCGCCCATCACGCTGATCTTCGGGCTCGACGACGAGGTCGAATGGGGCGCCGCGACGGTCACCGCCGAAGGCGGTGCCCCCATTGCCGTCACCCGCTCGGTCAGCGCCTGGCGGCGGGCAGTGGCCCTGATCCCGCACGCCCCGCTGGCCCCGAACTCCCTCTATCATGTGCACGTGGTCGGCCTGCGCAACGGCGAACCATTTGCCATTGCGACCCACTTCACCACCGCGTCGTAAGGACCGAGATCAGCCGTAACATGCCCCGCCGCCATCCCTGCCACTGATGCAGCTGATTTCCGATCTCGGCCATTGGGTGTTGGACTGGGCCGACACTCCCTGGGGCGCGCTGGCTCTCTTGGTGCTGGCCTTCTGGGAGTCGAGCTTTTTTCCCATACCGCCCGACGGACTGATGATCGCCCTGATGGTGGGCAATCTGCCGTTTACCTTCGGCTTTTCCGCCCTCGCCACCATCGGCTCGCTCACCGGCGCGATGCTCGGCTACTGGATCGGGCGGCGCGGCGGGCGGCCGATTCTGAATCGGCTGTTCGCGGAGGACCGCATCCTCTACGTCGAGAACCAGTTCCAGCGGCGCGACGTCTGGGCCGTCTCCATCGCCGCCTTCACTCCCATCCCCTACAAGGTCTTTGCGATCGGCGCCGGCGCGTTCCGACTGGACTTCAAGCGCTTCCTGCTTGCCTCGCTGATCGGGCGTGCCGGCAGGTTCTTTCTGGTGGGCGGGTTGATCACCCTGTTCGGCGACCCCATCGAGGCTGCGATCGACGAGTACTTCGACTGGCTGGCCCTGGCCTTCATTGCGCTGCTGATCGTGGGAGCCGTGGTGCTGCGCGTCGTCACCCGGCAGCGCCGCCCGGCGTCCGGCGCGGCCGAGTAGCCCGGTGCCCCCGCCACCTCGCTATCCCGTTGGCGCCGACGCCGTGGTGATCGCGCCGTTTCCCGACGGCGATCGCGTGCTCTTGGTGCGCCGCGGCACCCCTCCGCCGGGGTGGGCCATTCCGGGCGGGTTCGTCGAGCCCCACGAAGACTTGCCCGACGCGGCGCGGCGCGAGCTGCGGGAAGAGACCGGCATCATCATCGACTCGCTGGTGCATATCGGCGCCTACGGCCACCCGGACCGCGATCCCCGCGGACGCATCATCGGGATCGTGTTCGGCGCCCGGCTGCCTGCTCCGCCCGCCGTCACCGCCGGCGACGACGCCGCCGATGCACGCTGGTTTCCCGTCGACCGGCTGCCGGACGAGATCGCCTTCGACCATCGCGACGCCCTTCACGACGCGATCGCGCGTCTGCGCGGTACCGGTCGCTAGCTTCTCGTCGACTCTCCGGAGGCGTCGACGTGGGCCAGGAAGGCCTCGCGCACCCGCCGCCGCCGCGCGGCATCCGCGGTCGCATCGCCCGAGCGCAAGACGTAGAGCCGGGCGAGGCGCTCGGGCTGCCCAGCCACGCCCTGGAGCGCCGAGCCCGGCGCCTCGGTAATCGGTCGCAGCTCCCCGCCTGGGTCGCCTACCAGCGGCGGTTCACCGGCTCCCAGACCCGCATCGCCGCCCGACACGCCCGTGACCACCTGATCCGTGAAGAAGATCTCCCCAACCTCCAGCTGCGCGGCGGCCGCGATGGCGCGCCTAGCGGCGTTGAAGGCTCCCAAAAGGCCCGGCTGCATCTGCCCACCGCGAGCGCGCTGCTCCCACGCCAGCAACGGCGGCTGCCGGTCGATCAAGGCCGACGCGATGCGCGCGGTCAGCCCGCGCCCCGCCGGATCGGCGCGGCGCGCCGCTTCATTCCAGATCCAGTGATCGTCGAAGCGGCGGAACGTGCCGTCGTCGAGGGCTCGATAGAGGCCTGCCTGCGAAGTGAAGGGCGCTCCGTCGCGCACCGCCAACGACAGCCAGAAGGCCGCGACGAGCACGGAAAACGCCGTGACGGTCTTGTGAAAGATCACTTGGCTGTACATGAAGCGGCGGGCCAGTAAGTAGTGCTCGAGCGCCGGCTGGCCTCGCGTCTCGACGTACACCACGTGGTCACCCGCGCCGTCGGTCCCGAGCCGCATGCGGCGGATCAGGTGCTCGAGCTCGACCCCGCCGTAGCGCACGCCGGTGTTGTGCGCGTCGCGCAGCAGATAGTCGAGGCGGTCAACGTCGAAGTGTGAGGCGATGAGTTGCCGTCGATAGCGCCGGTCGGCGCGGTTCTGCAGGAGCGCCCGAACCTCGGCTGAGCCGTTGGGCCGCCCCACATAGGCGTCGATTCGGCGGCCCAGCCCGGGATCGCGTCTAATGATCTCGGCGGCCAGATGCTCGTGATGCATCTCGGACGGTGGGGCCTGGCTTGAGGCGGCCGTTGCCGCGAGTTGCAGCCAGTCCACCTCGCAGGCCGGATCCAATCCAGGGTCCGCAGCGGCAGTGGTGAGCTGGTGCAGCCGCGCCGCAATCGGCTCGACGACATGCGACAGGGGATAGTGCCCCAGATCGTGCAGCAGCGCCGCCGCGCGGAGCAGCCGGCCCTCGGCGGCGAGATCGATCCCCGGCGGCGGCTCCGTGGCCTCCAGCCGCCGCCACACGCGGCGCATGATTTCCTGCGCCCCGATCGAGTGGGCCAAGCGCGTATGCCGCGCGCCAGGGAATACGAGCGACGCGGTGCCCAGCTGCTCGAGCCGGCGCAGTCGCTGCATCGCCGGATGGTCCACCAGCGCCAGCAAGGGCGCCTCGAGCTCGATCGGCCCCAGCACGTTGTCGTGAATGATCGTGGCCATTGCGAGCAGTTCGCCTCAAGCCGGTCCAGCGTCCGCGCCAGGATATCGGCTTCACCCAGCGCCTCCCGGGCATGCTGACGACCGCCGGTTTTCGGGCCGACCTTCCCCTCGCATTGCGTCCGCCCACATGCCGTCGTAGCGTAGGTGCACCATGGCCACCGTCGCCGCCCCCACCTTCAGCGTCGGCAAAATCGCCCTTGCGGGCGCTCTGCGCCGCGCCATCGGCGACGCCTGGGTCATGACCGAACCCGACGAGTTGGCGATCTACGCCTACGACGGGTCGGTCGAGCGCGGGCTCCCCGACGCCGTCGTCTTCCCGCAAGACGCTGCCGAGGTGCAGGCCGTGGTGCGCATCGCTCACGAGCTCGGCGTCCCAATCATCGGTCGCGGCGCGGGGACCGGGCTGAGCGGCGGCGCCATCGCCGCCTGCGGCGGCATCGTCGTCAGCACCTCCCGCATGAACCGCATCCTCGAGGTGGACTACCGCAACCAGCGGGCCGTCGTGGGCGCCGGCGTCGTCAACGCCGACCTCAGCGCCCACACCACGCACTACGGGTTTCATTACGCCCCCGACCCGTCAAGCCAAGCGGCCTGCACGATCGGGGGCAACATCGCCACCAACGCCGGCGGTCCCCACACCCTGCTCCACGGGGTGACCGCCAACCACGTGCTGGGGGTCGAGTTCGTCACCCTGGACGGCCGCATCGTCACCGCCGGGGGCGCGGCGCTGGATCAGCCCGGCTACGACCTCGCGGGCCTCTTCTGCGGCAGCGAGGGCACCCTCGGCATCGCCACCAAGGCCACCGTCCGCCTCGTCCGCACGCCCGCCCAGGTCCGCACCATGCTGGCTTCCTTCGCCGAGATCGCGGCCTCCAGTGCGGCGGTCTCCGGCATCATCGCCGCGGGCATCGTCCCCGCCGCCATGGAGATGATGGACCAAATCTCACTCGGCGCCATCGCCCAGTACGTGCCGGCAGCCAGGCTGCCAACCGATTCGGCCGCTGTGCTGCTCATTGAGCTCGAAGGCGTGGCGGCGGAGCTGGAGCCGCAGGAAGCGGCGATCCGCGGCGTCTTCGCCGAGCACGGCGCACGCCAGGTTCGCGTGGCCGCCGACGCGCGCGAGCGCGCCCTGCTCTGGCTCGGCCGCAAGAGCGCGTTCGGCGCCATGGGCCGCATCTCGCGCAACTACTACGTGCAGGACGGCGTGATCCCGCGCACGACCATCACCGGCGTGCTGGCGCAAATCGCCGACGTGAGCGACTTCTTCAAGATCCCCATCGCCAACGTCTTTCACGCCGGCGACGGCAATCTGCATCCCCTGCTCCTATTTGACGACCGCAAGCCCGGCGTGTTGGACCAAGTGATCGAGTGCGGCACCTCGGTGCTGAAGGTGTGCGCCGAGGCCGGCGGCATGCTCAGCGGCGAGCACGGCATCGGGATGGAAAAGCACCGCAACATGGGGCTCGTGTTCAGTGACGCCGACCTTGAGCGCATGCAGCGCCTGCGGCAGGTCTTCAACCCGCGCAACCTCTTCAACCCGGGCAAGATCTTTCCCACCGCGGTTTCCTGCGCCGAGGTAAACAATCTGCGCCGCAGCGTCCCCGCGGACGCCAGCCCATAAGCGCCCCGCCCGCGCCCCGGCTTTGCGCGGTCGTCCTGGCCGCTGGACGCTCCGAGCGCTTCGGCTCGCCCAAGCCGCTCATCCAGTGGGGCGCGGTTTCGCTCATCGCCCATCAAGTTCAGACGCTCGCAGACATCGTGGCGGTCAGCGACGTGATTGTGGTCACCGGCCATCGGGCCGACGACGTGCGCGCGGCGCTAGACGGTCTCCCCGCGCGCACGGTGCACAACGCCGACTACGCGCAAGGCCGCGCCTCGTCCGTCGTCTGCGCCGCCCGCGCGCTGCCGGCGGACTGCGCCGGGATCTTGCTGGCCAACGTCGACCAACCGCTGCATGCCGGCGCGCTCGCCGACCTGGTAGGCAGCTGGCGCGCCGCGCCCGGTGACATCGTGCGGCCACTGCACGACGAGCAGCACGGCCACCCCGTCATCTTTCCGGGCGATCTCCGCGACAAGCTCGCCGTGGTCAACGACGCCACCGAGGGTCCCCGCGCGGTAGTCCGCCGCCACGCGGCGCGCCTACGTGACGCGCCCACGGCCTACCCCCACGTCCTCCTCAACCTGAACACCCGCGCGGCCTACGACACCGCCCGCGCCGCGTTCGGCCTGCCCGACTCCGACGCCCCGTCTGTCAGCGGGGCATAATGTCGGCCCCGGGGCCCATAGCTCAGCTGGAAGAGCGCCTCAATGGCATTGAGGAGGTCGTCGGTTCGAGTCCGACTGGGTCCACCGCTTCCGGCCCGGCGCGCGGAAAATCCAATGCGGAGGAGCCTCCCGGTCTTTTCACCTTTGCCTTGGAGTCGTAACGGTTGCATGGGAGACTGTGCCAAAGGCCCGAGTATTTTCCGCCGTTCAACATTAGGGCATGTCTTTGTCTTGCCCATAAGTCGGACGATATGATGATCGTGGCAGGGCCGACATAGCGGGAGTGCAAGGCTGTGACAAAGGTCGTTTCGTTCATAAACTACAAGGGCGGTGTCGGGAAGACCACGACCGCATATCATGTGTCGTGTTCGTTGGCTCAACACCACCGACAGCGAGTGCTTATGATCGATATCGACCCTCAAACCAACCTAACGTTTCTCTGCGCCCGGGAAGGGCAATGGCGGCGGCGTAAGAGGAATGGAAGGACGATAGCGGATCTGTATAGGCGGTATATGGATGGTCTCCCACTGGAAGTGAAGCGATACATTTGGGAAGAAGCCGTCACCATCGGCCGATACCCGATTTCCGGGCTGGACCTGATCCCCTGTGATATAGACTTGCTAGGCGAGGATGTTGGTGGTGGACAGATCGCCGGCGTGTTCCCTTCGGCTGAGGCGCTTCGACGTAACGCGCAACAGTACATGAGGGACCGGTCATTCTTGCGCAAGGCCATAGCCGAGGTCCAGGGCAGCTACGATTGGGTCGTCATAGACTGTCCTCCGAACCTGTACGTGATGACACAGAATGCTCTCCATGCGAGCGACTACTATGTTGTGACCGCCATTCCAGACCATCTGTCGACTCTCGGGTTAAATATACTCACTCGGAAAGTAGAGAGGATAGGTCGTGACATAGCGGCCGCTCAGCCACTGGCAGGTGAGGACAGTAGCCGGGTAGTGGCCGACCTCGGGGCCGTCGTATTCGTCAAGGTCCGGATCGGAGGATCGATGATCACCAATACACATCAAACAACCATCACTTCCATCGGAAGAGATCCGCTTACAAGTGACAAGGTGGTCTCCACATATACCACGGAGTTGATTGGATACAGCGAAGCCGCCGAGAATCAAGTTCCAGTCTGGGAACACAGCTCTGACAACGCCCGACGAGCGACGCACAAGAACGAATATCCTGAGATAACACGGGAATTGATAGCCAAATTGAGGCCGTCTCCATGACTACGACAAACCGCACCGCGCGATACCCAACAGATGCCCTTATGAAAGGGATGAGGGCCTTGCTCGCCTCTCTCCCGTCGAATGAAGAGAAAGACGAACTCATACGTACCCTCAACGAGGCTCAGAGCTTTCTGGAGGAGTTCAGACTGCTTGTTGAGTCGATTCCAACATTGGAGTCCAGCCGCGAGTTAGCAGAGGGCCTCTCGCGCCTCGACATTCTGGCAGAACGGGCGCGAAGGGATGGCGGGATTCGAAAACTCATGGGCATGCGAGACGCGAGGAAACCCTCAGCCAATAGATCCATGAATCCCGCCGATATCAAAGTGCGCGCTCATAGACTTAAGCGGGAGTTATCTCGCATGGACACCCCGGACATCGTGTCCGCACTTGAGCGGTCGGGAGAACCATTATCAGTCTTGACCGAACTGGCCGGCCAGCTTGGAATGAAGACTCGCAGCAAGGAACGTAAGACAGACCTGATCGGGCGAATAGCTACGCATGTCTCGAATTGGAAAGGATACCGGCTGCTACGTGGAGAAGACTCTGATTCGATTGACGACCCCGGAGAAATTCCCCGACCCTGAGGGCTCTTGTCGACTAGCCAAAGGCACATGACCGACTTCCCTGCGCTCCGGCGGCCGCAGGGTATAGTGTCGGCTCCAGGGCCCATAGCTCAGATTGAAGAGCGCCTCAATGGCATTGAGGAGCTCGTCGGTTCGAGTCCGACTGGGTCCACCACGCTTGAAAAGCATCGAGACCACTAGTGTCGAAGGCGCTTTCGAAAGGAAAGCACTCGATCAACCCCAATCACTGCAAAGCCGGCATGACTGACAACATGCCGTCTATCCGATTCGCCGAAACGGGGGCTCCATGGCGTACTTTCTAGACCTGTTCACGCCAGAAACGTGGCGTGCATTCCGCGCAAGCGGCGCAACCGTCACCGGATTTCGGGAACGGCATTGGCGGCAAGCGAATCGAGTCAGCAAAGGCGACATTTTTCTCTGCTATCTGACTCGCCTTTCCCGCTGGTGCGGCATCCTTGTGGCAGACTCCAAGGCATATCGCGACAGCAGTCCGATCCGCGATGAGCTTGACGAATTCACAGTTCGCTTCAATGTCAAGCCAATAATCACACTAGACCCTGAATCGTCTATTCCAATCCAAGACGATAGCGTTTGGAATACCCTAACCATTACAAACCAGCACGAAAAGGGGACAACCTCTTGGACAGGACCCTTTCGGGGATCACTCAACAAGTTCGAGGAAGTTGATGGGAGCTATCTAGTCGACCTGTTGAAGAGGCAGCAAGCGCATCCAGAGAGCTACCCACTCACTGACAAGGACAAGCGTCAGCTTGCTCGTAGGAGGAATATCCGCACTGTCAATAGAGTAGTGGAAGTCGAGGTTCCAGACGATACTGACGATGACGCCTCATCCGAATCGGCAACAGTAGAGCCCACGCGGACAACGGACAGCAGGAGATCGATTCAGTATCAAGCGAAGGTCGCGCAGATCGGGGCCGAGATGGGATTCCGCATCTGGGTGCCCCGAAATGACAAGGCCCGGGTGCTGGAGCTTGTCCCGCCGAACATGCACGGAGAATTCCTGGATGTGCTACCCCTCAACTATGACGACACGACCCTGAGGACCGTAGAGCAGATTGACGTGCTGTGGCTTAAGGGACGGTCCATGTCGAGGGCGTATGAAATCGAGCACACAACTGCCATCTACTCCGGTCTATTGAGGATGGCAGACCTATTGGCTCTGCAACCCAACATGGATATTCACCTGCACATCGTGGCCCCGCCTGACAAGCGTGAGAAGGTCCTCCGCGAGATCAGGCGACCAGTTTTTTCTCTCTTAGATCGAGGTCCGCTATACGATCAATGCTCTTTCATATCCTACGATTCAGTTGACATGCTGGCCAGGGCTGAGCACCTATCCCATATGAGCGACACGATCATTGCAGAGTATGAGGAGTCTGCAGAGGTATAGCTACTACGCGGTCGTAACACCGCAGACCCGACAACCTTCATCTCTGTTCCCATGCTCGCTACAGGCATCGCCCGCCAGCCACACGACACCAAGAAGCTTAGCCCGACTGGGAACGCAAGGAATCTCCCCAATCCTCGACGCGCATAGGATTCACGCGGGCGACGTCCGGAAGCCGCGGGGCATAATGTCGGCCCCAGGGCCCATAGCTCAGCTGGAAGAGCGCCTCAATGGCATTGAGGAGGTCGTCGGTTCGAGTCCGACTGGGTCCACCGCTCTCGGGTAGTGGGTCTCTCTGACATTGGGGCGCGGCATGGCCCCATCACCAGCGGACGTCGTCGCGGCTCCCTCGGTTCGCCCGTCGGCGGGCCGGGGATGGATTCCCGCTTCCGCGGGAATGACGGACTCAAAGTGGCCCAGTACCCACTTTCGGCCATCGGTTACCGGGCCGACGTGGCGGGCACCGCGGTCAGGATCGCTTGGGAGCCGGATTCCAACCGCGCTCCGCGCGCCAGTCGGGCTTAACGCCGGAAAATCGGCCCAGCCCAAGGCCGCTGATGTCGATGTTCGTCTCACCGTAGAGCACCAGATCGCTGACGACCTTGCCCGTGGCCGGTGAGATGCCAAACCCATGCGCCGACGCGGTGACAACCACATAGTTGCTCGGACAGTCCAGGATGTCGATGATGGGCCGATAGTCCGGGGCCTGCTCCACCACCCCGGCCCAACTTCGGATTACCGGTACGTCCGCTACCCCCGGAAGCAGCTCGGCAAGCCGCCGGGCGATATTCCTGATGAGGGGCGTGTTGGGCTTGCCAGGACTGGTGGTCAGGTCCACGTCGGCCCATTCGTGGGCTCCTCCACCAAAAATCAGATTTCCCCTGACGGCCTGGTGTCCGTAGAGTCCGTTCCCCGCAATGCCGATGTTAAAGAGTGGCTCCAGGGGGGCTGTCGCCAGTATCTCGACCCTTGCCGGCGCCACGGGAACGTGAACGCCCACCAGCTCCGCCATCAGCGCGGTCTGGGGCCCGGCGGCGGCGACCACGATATCGGCCACGATGTCGCCGGCGGTCGTCTCCACCGACGAGACCCGGCCGTCCACGACCTGGATGCCCGTGACGGTCGTGTTCTGATAGAGCCTGCCTCCCAGGTCTTGAAAGGCCCATGCGAATGCCTGGACCGACAGCTGCGTATTGGCGTGACCGCCGTTGGCGGAAAAGAGGCCGCCGAGCGTCCTCCCGGTGATTCCGGGAATCATGTCCCGTATCTCCGACGGGTCAACCATTTCTACACGCAGGCCGTGGCGCAACGCTTCGTCCCGTTCCGAGAGGAGGTCGCCCATCTCCTTTTCCGTCACGGCGACCTGGAGCCTACCCCCCTGTACGAACTCGGTGGGATAGCCCAACTCATCGTCCAGCGTCGCCCATATCTCCAGGGCTTCGGCGGCCATCGGTATCAGCAGCGGCTCGTCAACCCGCTCGCTGACCATCCCGCCGTTTCGCCCGGAGGCCTCGCCCCCGACGATCCCCTTGTCGACGACCACGACATCCCTGCCCGCCTTGGCCAGGAAATAGGCAGAACTCAGGCCCGAAACGCCAGCCCCAATGACGACTACGTCTGCACTGTCCACGGGCATGAAGCCACTCCAATGATGCGGTGTTTGCCGCCCTTTACCCCAGCACCCGATTCGTTGGGCTGAACCACTTGGGCCAGTCCCTGCGCACCTGCTCCGTCTCATCGTGGGGCCACATGATGCTCAGCGGAAGCGGTCGCACCGGCGGCCGGTAGGACATGACGGGGATTTTGGCTATGTCGGCGCCGGACTCCTCGGCAAGCAGCAGCGACACCTGCTCACGGCAAAGCCGGCCCTGGCAGTGGCCCATTCCGGCCCTTGTCAGGCGCTTGACCTGGTCGGGATTGACCGGGCCATTCTTCATTTGGGTCCGCAGGCTCCGACGGCTCATCTGCTCGGACCCCGCTTCCAAATAGCGCGGAGGCCGCAAGCCTATGACCTCAGCCCGCGTAACCTCCTCGCACTGGCACGCGAAGACATTCAGCCCACCGGCGTTCACGAGGGACTGATGCCACCTCTTCCAACACGAGTGCACCTCGCTGGGTGTTGCGTCGGCGGCCACTGCCTGGAGGTCGTTTCTCCGGGCGAGCGCTTCGTCCTTGCCGATAGCGCCTAGCGACTCGGCAGCGGCAACTCCGGCCAGGCGGCCTTGGGTTCGTGCAATCTCGGTGTCCAGGACCATTCCGTCGTGGAAGCCGGCGACATCCCCCGCGACGAAGACGGTATCGACGCTGGTCCGCATCCGGTCGTCGTGCTCCGGCACGTACCCGCCAAGCTCGGACGCAAAGGTAAGGTCGCACCCCAGGAGACTGAGGAGCTCTACGTTGGGAACCAGGCCGATGGCGAGGCAGACGGTGTCTGCGGAGACAACCTTCTCAGCGCCGGCAACAGGCTCGCAATTGTCGTCGATCTCGACCAGCACGACGGACTCGATATCGTCGGCCCTGCCGGCGGCTTCCTTGATGGTGTGGGAGGTGTATAGCTTTACGCCCTCGCTCCGCAACCTCCTCACGAGGGTCTCGTCGCCGCGCGGAGAGGAGGACACGTCCACGACGGCGGCTACCTCTACACCTCTATCCCGCGCCATCCTGGCGGTGTTGAGGCCCAGGTTGCCGGAGCCCAGGACCACCATGCGCCGCGAGGTCAACGCCTGGTATCGACTCATCAGCGAGTGAGCGCCGTTGGCGCCCATTGCGCCCGCCATGTTCGATCCGGGAAAGGACATCCCCAAGTCCCGGGAGCCGGCTGCCACGATGAGTCGGTCGTACTTGATCATCCACGACCGCTCGTCGTCGGCCAGCCCGAGCTGTGGGCCGTCGAGGGCCCTGCTGGTTTCGAAATTGCGAAAGGCGCCCCAGACGCACGTCCCCAACTGAACCTCGACGCCGGCTTCCTCCGCCTCCGCTAGAGCGTTGTTGGCCGCAGCCACTCTCTCCAGCATCACGTCCTTGTTGGGCAGCGTGCCCATGGTCCGTTTGCCGAAAAACTGAGGTACGTCCAGCCCCATCATGGAGACGCCAATGGGGTTCTCGTCGATGAGGGTGACCCGCACTCCGGCTCGGGCCGCTTCGATGGCGGCGGCCGCGCCCGACACCCCAGCCCCGACAACCACCAGTGGATTGGATTCCATCAGAGATCCCTCCCGTCGATCCGGAGGCCTGTTCTACGTCACATGTGCTTGGATATTTGGAGTCTCTCCGTGAAGCAGCCTACGCAAGTCTTCGCGGCGATGAGATCCGGTCCGGCAGGGCGCCGCGCAGAGCCTTGATGTAGTCGGCGCCGAATCCACAGCAGGTGCCAATGATCTGGGCCCCCATCTCGACCCAAGTGGCGGCTTCCCGCGTCAGCTCCGCCGCAGTCTCTTCGTTGCTAACGCTGCTGTCCTGCCAAGTTTCGAGATAGTCATCTCTGCCAGCATCCGGGTAGACGACGACGGGCCCAGACCACTGGTCAAGCATGACCTGGAGCGCCAGCGTAGTCTCAGCTAGCCGGCTGTGAAACACTCCAAGTACGTCGGGACTCAGCGATGCGATCTCGTCGATGCCTTCGGCCAGGCTCATATTAACGTCGGTCGGCCGCCAACTCGACGTCCACATGGGCATTCCCATGCCGGTGCTATAGCGGCGGTCGTCACCCATACTCAATCTGACCGTCTGTCCGTCAGGCGCCATTGAGACCGTAAAGGCCACCCAAACCGGTAGTCCCGTGGCCTTCGCCGCTTCCGTGGCTATCGCCCTGGACTCGTTGTCGTGCCACAAATTCTCGATCAGAAAGAAGTCCACGCCGGACTCCGCCAGGATATTCGCCTGCTCTTCGGCGTAGGCCCGCAATTCCTCCGTCGAAAGGCTGGTGCCATACCCGTAGCCAGTGCCGCCCAAAAGGGTCCCGGTTTTGCGGTCGCGGATGGGGATTCGGCACGAGATGGAACCGGCGATGTACACGGGCCTGTCGACCGCGGCCCGGGCTATAGCGTCCAGCGCCGCGTCCACGGCGCGCACGTTTACTTCCCGTACCAATTCGCTGTACCCGGAGGCCTCCAGCGCAGGGCGCAGGTTGTTGAAGGTATTGGTGGTTATGACGTCGGCCCCCGCCCTGATGTATCGCTCGTGCATCTGTCGCACGGTTGCCGCGTGCGTATAGTTGCCGGGGCCGCACCATGAGGCAGGGTGCATGGGCACGCCCATAGCCTGGAGCTCAGTTCCGATGGCCCCGTCCAGGATGATCACCTCACCGTGGTCGAGACGACTCTTCAAATCTTGGTAGTTGGCCATGACCTGATTCTCCGTGGCGGCTCAGTGCTCGAACCGTCAGTCCCCATATTATGCTGCCTGGACCGGAATAACGCACGGCAATCGCGGCTACCCGCAGCCCTCTCTTGCCTGCAATGACTCGCGCCTCACCGGGCCGTTTCGCGCCCGCTTAGGCGAACGGCGGCTGTAGGAAGCACCATTCCGGCCAGGCAGATTGCCGCATATGAGGCATTGGCTCGGCCAGACTCTCCATTGCCGCCCTAGGGGATTCGAATTCCGGGGCGCGCCTTTGGTCTCCAGGGTTGCACTGCGAGTTTGGTCCTGCCACCGCCGCGGCCTTTGGCGAACACTCGGCTATCGACCCACGCGGGGGCGCACGGAGTTGGCCCATTCATCTACCCGCAGTGGGTCCAGGCGGATGATGCCGGTTAGGCGGTCGAAGTCGGCGTCCACCGAGATGATCCGATCGGCGCCCAGGCGCTGCATCACGGCCGCGTGCAAGAGGTCGCGGGCGCTTATTCCCGGCTGGCGGTCCGTCAACCTTCCCGCCGCATGGATATCCGCCGCATAGACGGGTTCAATCCGGTCGTGCATCACCTCGCCGAAGGTCTGCAGGACCTCGCGCCCCAACGCCCATCGTCCAGAGGCCACGTAGCGGTGCACGAGCTCTTGCAGAGCCCCGGCATCCGTAACAAACGACTGGGGATGCTCCGCGGCCATCATGAGCACCCGAGCGCACGGCGCTTTGAACGGATGCTCCCGACCGGCGGCGTAGATCGGGATGTTGGCGTCAATGAAGGCCGCCGGGCTCATGCGCCGCCTCCAGCTCGCGCGAGAGGGTTGCCGCGTCCGGCGGGTCCTCAACCTCCAGCCTGATCAAGCGCTCGACGGCCTGTCGTCGGCGATCCCGCAAGACATCCTCGTAGGCGTCATCGATCAGGCGGCGCACTACGTCGGAGATGGGCTTGGCCCTCACTGCCGCAAGCTCCTCCAACCGCCGTCGATGCTCGGTATCCAGCCGTACATCCAGCCGAGCCACTGCACCACATCCTTGTACGGAGTTCTACATACGGAGCTTAGTGTGCGGCGCGCTGGCAATCCTCGTCAACCTTGAGTGCCCCGCCGTCGTCTCCCGCACCGTTTCCACCGTTGACGGCACTTGCCTATTCGCACTAACTAACTACACTATGAAGAGCAGTCACCTGCCCGCCCCCTAATCGAGGAGATGAACCAGCATGGCGATAGATCGGGACCGGAAGTTCCGGGAAATGGCGATTCGGGGCAAATATTACCGGCTGTACACGCATCTGTGCGGCCGTCCGGCCCGGGAATGGCGGACGAGCTTCAGAGAGATCGAGTCGATCTTGGGCTTCGGGTTGCCGGCCTCCGCGCGTCTTCATCGGCCTTGGTGGTCCAATCAGCGCGGCGGCAACGGCCACAGTCAGGCCCTTGCCTGGGGTGTCGCCGGATGGGAGACGGCCAGTGTCGATATGGATACCGAGACGCTCGTGCTCAGACCGCAGAATCGCACGAAGGCTGTTCGCCGTCTGAGACTCGACGCGGTTTGGCCCGTCCACAGCGCTGGTGGATGGCCGGAGGACCTGAGTCTCAGGCGCGAGGACATTTACGACGACAGGGTATAGCCCGCGCCATGTTCATCGACACCAACGTCCTCATCAGTTCCCGCATTCTGGAAGCGCCGGACCACGATGTCGCCAGAGCGAGGCTGGCAGGCGCTCTTCAAGCGCCTGAACCGCTGCGGATCAGCCGTCAGGTCGTGCGGGAGTACCTGTCAGTGGTCACCCGTCCGCAGACGTGGTCAGTCCCCATCAAACGTGATGACGCGCTGGATGACGCGACCCGATTGATCGGCAGCTTCGAGATCCTTGAGGACGGCCCCGTGGTTACCGAGAAGCTGATCGCGCTGTGTCGTGAGGTTTCAGTGGGAGGACGGCAGATTCACGACGCCAACATCGTGGCGACCATGCTGGCGCACGGCGAGCGCAGGCTGCTGACCTTTAACACGTCAGACTTTCGACGTTACGGTGACAGAATCGAGTTGGTGGGCGAAGCCAGCTAGCTCAGCCACTGCTCGAACAACGCCGCGCCGCCGAGTGCCAGGAAGGCGAAGGCCACGTTCTTGATGAGCCGGCCGGCCCACGAGGCGACGAAGAAGCGCTTCCAGCCGAGACCTGCGGCGCCAGCCACGGCACCCGCGATGTCGAACACCGGGTTTGGTGTGGCGGCGATAACGAACACCACCAGCAGGCCCCAACGCCGGATCCAATGCTCAATCCGCCGGTAGGCGCCCTGGCGCCGGATCCAGGGCGACCCGGCAGCGCCCAGGAGATACGACACCATCTCGCCGATCACCTGCCCGGTGGTGCCCACGAGCGCCGGCAGCCATGGGTCGCCAAACACGATGGCGAAGGCGCCGATGCTGGCAAAGCCGAAGCCCGGAAGCATGAACAGTGCCCCGGACTGCACCGACAGGATGAACAGCAGGAAGAAGCCCGCCACCCCGGCCGCGCGGATCTCGCCCGCGAACGGAATGGCGGCGATGCTGCCGGCCATGGCGACCACGAGCAGCACGACTTGCAGCACCAGCAACCGCCGGCTGGGCGGGCGAGGCGGGTCTTCGACGGGAGCTGCGGCGCCGGATGGCGCCTGCGGGTCCGGCGGCTGCGGGTCGGGCTTCGTATCCTCAGCCGTCACGGGTGCCGCTCACATCAGCCATGCCCGAGTTGCCTGAAGTCGAGACGATTCGACGTGATCTCGCTGCCGCCATCGTGGGTCGCCGCGTGGTGCGGGCCGAGGTTCTCGACGCAAGCCTAGTCCACGCACCGACGGTCGAGGCGTTCAGCCGCGAACTGTGCGCGAAGGTCGTGCAGGGCGTGGGCCGTCGCGGCAAGTATCTGCTGGTGCAGCTGGACGGCGGCGCGCTGGTGTTGCACCTGATGATGAGCGGCCGGGTTTTCCTGCGGCCGGCGGACGATCCGGTGACGCATACGCGGCTGGTGGTCGTCTTCGACGAGGGCCCGGCGCTGCATTTCGTGGACATGCGGCGCTTCGGCAGGGCCTGGTTGCTGCAGCCGCCGGCGATTGCCGAGTTGATGGCGCGTTTGGGGCCGGAACCGCTCGAACCGGGATTTGATGGCCGCACGCTGCAGGCCGCGGTGGGCAAGCGTCGTCGGGCCATCAAGCCCACGTTGCTGGACCAGCGGATCGTGGCGGGCGTGGGCAATATCTACGCGGATGAGGCGCTCTGGCTGGCGCGTATCCATCCGGACACTCCGGCCGCATCGCTTAGTCGACGCCGCCTCGACAAGCTCGCGCAGGCGATCGTCACGACACTGCGGGCCGGGATCGAGCACGGCGGCACGAGCTTTCGCACGCACCTTGATAGCCGTGGCCAGCGCGGCCGGTACCAGGAGCGGCTCAACGTCTTCCAGCGCACCGGCGAGCCATGCCCTCGCTGCGGCCGCGCCATCAAGCGCCTGGTGGTCGGGCAGCGGGGCACGCACATATGCCCCCGCTGTCAACGCCGCCGCGCCTAGGCGTGGCGGCCATCACCTTGGTTGACCGGTGAACGGCCGCCCTTCGACAGGCTCAGGGCGAACGGGCGGGGTCGGTCACGCGTCGTCCGCAAGCGGCGCGACGCGGAGCGTCTGGTGGCGACTGTAGGTGACCTGACCAGGTCCGGCGCCACGAATCGCGCGCACGTGCCGGCGTCGGGTGACGTCCACGTCGACGGCTGCCGAGCCGTGGCCGGCGCTCAAGTGCGCGGCCAGCCGCGCAACCGCGTGAATCAACGCGGGCGCAGGGTTCTCGCCTGGGTCCCGCAGCAGGACGTGCGCTCCGGGCATTCCGCGGGCGTGGAACCACAGGTCGTCGGGCGCCGACTCCTTGAACGTGAGGCGATGGTTTTCCGCCGCGGTGCGCCCGGCGAGGACCTGGTGGCCTTCGATGCGGCGCGCCGGCGGCGACGGCGTCGCCGCTGCTCGTTTGCGCCGCGGCTGGCGCAGGTAGCCCTCGGCTGCCAGGAGGTCGGCGATCTGGCGCGAGACGGCCGGTGACGCCGCCCGGCGCAAATCATCCGCCGCCTGCCGCAGATAGGACAGCTCCAGCTCCGCCCGCCGCAGCCGCCGCGGAACCAGACGCGCGGCGCGCTTCAAGTCCCGATAGCGGGTGAAATAGGTTTGGGCGTTGGCGCCGACCGTCTTGTCCGGGTCGAGTGCGAGCCGCTGGCCGTGCGCCTCGAAGTGCGCGGCGCCAGTCGGAATCAGGTGGGCGTGCTCCAACAGAGCCGCACCGGCGGCGCGGGCGGCGCCGATCTCCGCGCCCGTGGGCGCCGCCGCGCGCAGGGAAGCGATCTGGCGCTCGACGCGCGCGATCGCCGCATTGAGCGGCTCCAGCACCCGCGACCTCACAGTATCGACAGCCGTCAGAGGCTCGACGTCAGCTTCGTAGTAGGCCTCGAGCGCCTCGCTCATCGAGCTGGCCGGCTGGCAGCGGCGGTCGAGGTGGGTCAGCGGGTAGGGCGCAAAGGCCTGCCAACCGCCGCTCATGGGGACGAGGCATGGCTGCACCACGCCAGCGTCGATGTCGGACGCGATGTCACGCAGCGCCTCGAGCACCGCCGCCCAGGCGGCGACATCGAGGCTTGGGGTCCGGGGATCCACTCCCGCGCGCGCCAACGACTCACGCGCCAGGGTGGGGCTCACGCCCCCGACGGCCTGCAACAGGGCACGCCAGGCCGGCACTCCGGGAGCAGCTTGCGCGGCCGCGTCGGCCGGCGCCGCCACGCTCGGGGGAGGCAGCGGCAGGCGGGCCGGCGGGTGGTACGGCTCACGCGGCATCAGGCGGCGCCGCGAGCCGCCGCCGGGAACCCGCCGCAACGAATCACGGATGAGCCCCTGCTCGTCCACCAGAATCACATTGGCCTGGCGGCCGATGATTTCCACGACGAGGCGATGCTCCACCACGGGCGCGGTCGGATCCGGTCGCGCGCTCACCTGCAAGACCAGAACGCGCTCGAGGGGAAGCTGCGCGGCGCTGAGCAAACGGCCGCCGCGCACCCACTTGCGCAGCAGCAGGAGCAGCGGGCTGGCGGGCGCCTCACCGGCATGCAGACGGCCGCTCACGAAATGCACGCGCGAGTTCACCGGGCCAGCCTGGATCAGCAGGTGATGCGCGGCGCGGTTGGCGTAAATCTCCAGCCCGATTTGGTTGGGCTCAGGCGCCGCGACGCGCTGAACGCGGCCGCCAACCGCGCGGTCCTCAATCTCGCGCCGCACCGACGCCAGCGTAAGGACGTCGAAGTTCATCGCCGGGGGCGTGCTTCGTGGTCGGGATTGGCTGTAGGCGGAAAGGCCGCCCAGCCGCGTTCGACCCATTGTGTGGCGACCGTCGCGGCCGTCTGCACCGCCTCGCCAAGCCTGCCCCTGCGCTGCAGGTTGACGAACAGTGCGGCAGCAAACACGTCGCCGGCGCCGGTTGGATGGTCCTCCGTGACTGGGCGGACGGGCACCTCCGAACAGCCGTCGGCGGCGAACACCTGCACCGGCAGCGAGCCCCGCGTGAGCACACCGATCGGCGCCCGCCGCAAGTATTCGAGTCCCGCCGCCGGGTCAAACTGCAGGTCTTCGCTGCTGAGCACGAGCACGTCGATCGCGTCGAGGAACTCGCCGGCGTCCGGCCAGTCGCGCGCCCGTACGGCGCCGTCGGCGGTCACACGGCGGAGCAGGCCCTGCGCCGTGAGGCCGGTAAGGTCGGCGCGCGGCAGGTGCCCGAGCGCATCGGGCCTGATCTCGCCGATGACGGGGGCCAGATGCACGACGGCAAACGCTGACGGCAGCCCGACCAGGTCGGCGATTCCAAAGGCAGGGGCAACCACGGGCGCGTGCTGCGTTCGACCATGCGGTCCGTATACGTTGCGCATGGACGTCGTCGCCGGGGCGGCGTGGGCAACCCACCGAATGTCTGGGCATCGCGCCGCTAGCGCATTTGCGTCCTCAGCGGCGGCGCGGGTGACCGCCGTGACGCCCATGCCGAGGCGCGACGCGGCCAGGCCGCTGTAGTACACCGTCCCCCCGAACTCCCAGCCCGACGGCCGGAGGTCGCGGGTGACGTGGCCAATCGCGAGGTACGACGGCCCGCGGCGCGGTGCGCCCGTGCTAGGCCTTCGGGCTGATCACGACCCGCCGCTCATCGCCCTCGCCGATGCTGTAGGTGCGGACGTTGTCGTCGTCCGCCAGAGCCATGTGGATGAGCCGGCGCTCGTTGGCGGGCATGGATTCGAGCGTCACCGGCTCCTGGGTCTCGCTCACCTCGTCGGCGAGCGTCTCGGCGAGTTCCCGCAGATGGTCGGCGCGGCGGGCGCGATAGCTGTTGACGTCGATGAGCACGCGGCATGGCTGGCCGAGCTGCCGCCCGGCCATGAGATTGATGAGATAGCCAAACGATCGCAGCGTCGATCCGTGGCGGCCGATCAGCTTGGAGAAATCATCATCGCCGACGACGTTGTACGCCAGCGGGTCCTCATCGACGAGCTCCAACTCGGCGATGTATCCCATCCGATCGAGCATGGACGTGAGCAGGTCCTCGACGATGTCCTGAAGCTCTTCGCCGCTCTCAACCAAGGGGCGTGACGCGCGGGCGCGGGGCGCGGACTCTTCCGGGGCAGCAGCCTCACCAGGGTCCGGCGGCGTGGTCGCGGCTGGCGGGGGCGGCTCAACCGCAGGCTCGCTGGGCTTTGCGCTAGGCGCGGTGGGCGGCACATCCGGCTCGACCGGGGGCTGCGGCTCCGCCTCGTCCATGGTCGCGGAAAAGGGCCGCTCGCGGCGCACCACGCGCACGCGCGCGGTCGCATCCCGGCGCAGCAGGCGCGAGCCGCCGCTGGCCAGAATCTCGACATCGACGTCGTCGATGGTGGCATTGAGCTCCCGCAGGGCCTGGCGCAGCGCCTCCTCGACCGAGGCGCCGGACGCCTCAACGCTCTGCGGAGTGTCGGGGGTATCGGTTGGTTGGTCAGCCACTGCGCCTCCTTCGCCGTCGCCGGCGCCGCGTCGTGGTCACACCCTCGCCGGGGCTTTGGCTCGCGGCTTCGGTGGTTTCGTTCGCATCGGTGGTCTCGGGCTCGGGTGGCGGTGCCTGGCGGCCGGTCATGTCGCGCGCGATGGGCCAGTGCGCGGGAATCAGCGCGCCGGTTCCGGTCGTGAAGTATTGCTGCACGATTGCAATGATGCTGGAAATCACCCAATACAGCACCAGTCCCGCCTGGAACGACCAGGCGAAGATGACCACGATGAGCGGCATGAACTGCATCACCCGGTTCACCGTCGCCTGCTGGCCCTCGGCCGAGCGCGAGGCCATCATGCGGGCCTGCACGAACTGGAACGCGCCCGCCAGCAACGCCAGCAGCGAGATGTAGAACCCACCCGTCCCGAACACGTCTTGTTGGATGGGAATCCGCGTGAATCCGGCGTTGCCGGCGGCCGTTTGTCCCTGCCGGCTGTCCCACCACTTCTGCACGAATCTCTCACCGTCGGTTTCGCCGGGCGCCCAGTAGACATACGCGTCGCGAGCGAGGGAATAGCTTTCATCACGCAGCGCCGCCACATGCGCCGAGAACGCGCGCTCAGCCCCTTCGGCCTCGATGTTGATCATGCGGACGTCTTCCCGCACGACCGGCCCCGAGATGCCGAGCGCCCCAGGATCGGCGATGAGCTCCGCCAGATAGTCGTCGACCGCCGCCCGCAGTTGAACGATTCTCGGCGGGATGGGCTCGCCGTCGAGGAGAAGCTCCGAGAGCAGGTCCCGAGTGCCGATATCGTTCCCGAGGCCGAAGATATTGATTGGGCCGGCGGGCAGGCCGAGCTCCGACCAATCGGAGATCTCCCCCCGCAGAATCTGAGCGGCCTGGGCTTTCGTGAGCCGCGTGAGCGGCCGATCGCGTTCCACGACGAACGCGGCCGCCTGCACCAGTCGAGCCTCGGTGGTGCCTGGCGGGAACTGGCCGAGCTCCAGCCGATCCCGGACAAACGCGGCACTTGCACGCCCGCTCGAAACCGCAGACGCCGAACTGCCAGGATCGACGGTGTCAACCGTGAAGCGGAAATTGGCGTTTTGGCCGGAGAATTCCGCCGCAACCTGAGATTCCAACGGGGTGATCGGAAACGTGGTGGCGAGATGAACGTCCGTCGGTGCTGTCGGGCTGGATTCACCGAGGACTGGAATCGTCGAGTCCTCGCGCGCCAGATTGAACCAGAGGAATTGCTCGTTGAGGAGGCCACGGCCGCTCAAGGTGAGAATGCCGCCGTAGAGCGCGAGCAGGATCGGCAGCTGCACGAAGATGGGCAGACAGCCCGAGAGCGGGCTGACGCCGTGCTCCTTGTAGAGGCGCATCGTGGCTTGCGACTGCGCCTGCCGGTCGTTTCTGAACTTGCGGCGTATCTCCGCCATCTCGGGCTGCAGCACCTGCATGCGCCGTTGCGAGCGGATCTGCTTGACGGTGAGCGGGACCATCAGCGTTCGAATCGCAATCGTGAACAAGATGATCGCGATGGCATAGCTGCCGACGCCGTCGCGGATGAGATTGAGAACCTCGCTGAGTGGGTTGACGGCCCACATCTGCCAGGTTTCGCCGATGCCGGAAAATAGCTCCATGGTTCAGACCCGCCGTTAGGGCACCGGGTCGAAGCCGCCGGCGGCGAAGGGGTGACAGCGCGCGATCCGGCGCAGCGCCATCCAGACCCCACGCGCCGCGCCGTGTCGCTCCACGGCGACAGCGGCGAATTCGGAACACGTCGGTTCGTGGATGCAGTGCGCCCCCAGCCCCCCGGACAGCCAACGCTGATAGCCCCGGATCAATGCGAGCAGCAGGCGCCTCACGCGAGGCTCGGGGCTTGCGCGGCGCGCGCCCGCGCCAACGATTGGGCGACGGCATCGGTGAGGGAACTCCAGGGGGCGTCACCCGCGGGTCGGCGGGCCTGCGCCACCAGGTCGACGACCGGCTGCAGCGTTGCCGTATGCGGCTGGAACGCCGCGCGCAAGCGGCGGCGGATGCGATTGCGGGCAACCGCCGTGCCGAGCCGGCGCGGGGCGGTGATGGCCAATCGGGTCGTAGCGGCCGAGCCTGGGGCGACGAATAGCACGAAATACGGGCAGGAAACCCGGGTTCCCCCTCGCCGCACGCGCGTAATGTCGGCGGTGCGGCGCAGTCGATGGCGGCTGTTCACGGCATGCCCGCGGCGACGCAGCCGCTGTCCATCGCGAGCGCCAGCAGCCTAGACCGTGAGCCGCTTGCGACCCTTACGCCGCCGGCGGCGAAGAATCGCGCGCCCGGACCGGCTGGACATGCGTGCGCGGAAGCCGTGCTCACGCTTGCGTTTGCGAACCTTGGGCTGGTACGTGCGTTTCATCGGGGGGGAAGGGCGCGGCGACAAGACATGCCGCGAAGCCGAAGTGTAGCACCGCGAGCGCTTGCGATTGACCTCAAGCGACCGCTCTCGTGGGTTGCGTTTACCAGCGCCACGCTTGATTGCATGAGCGCATGGGCAGGCGGGCGGTTCGCGAACCGCCCCTACGTGCGCCGATGTTCGCCGTACACTTCACGGGCGCACAGCGTCCGGGAAGGACGAGTCGGTCCGTCGCGGCTAGACGCGCTCCGCGATTGGGATAAACGCCCGGTCCGTGTGCCCCACGTATTCGGCGCGGGGCCTGATCAGTCGGTTGTCGCCAAGCTGTTCCAGCACGTGGGCGGTCCATCCGCTGGTGCGGCTCATGGCGAAGATCGGGGTGAACAGGTTGACCGGCAGCCCCAGCGCGGCGTACACGGTCGCGGAGAAGAAGTCCACGTTGGAGTCAATCCGCTTCTCGTCCATCATCACGCGCTCGATGACGCGGGAGATCTCGAACCACTCAGGATGGCCGGACGTGCGGCTGAGCGCCTCGGACATCCGGCGCAAGATCGTGGCGCGGGGGTCGGCGGTCTTGTAGACGCGGTGACCGAAGCCCATGATGAGCTCGCGGCGCGCCAGCCGCTGGCGCACCCAGTCGTCAGCCGCGTCAGGCGACCCGATCTCGAGCAGCATCTCCATCACGCCCTGGTTGGCGCCGCCGTGGAGTGGACCGCGCAGCGCGCCGATGGCGCCGGTGACGGCCGAGTGCATGTCGGAAAGCGTGGCAGCGATCACGCGGGCCGCGAAGGTGCTGGCGTTGAGCTCGTGGTCGGCCTGCAACACGAGGAGCACGTCGAGCGCGCGGGCCGCCGTCTCGTCGGGCCGCGCACCCGTGTACATCCGGAGGAACGCCTCGGCGACCGGTCCTTCGGCCGTAGGGATCGGCTCGTCGCCGGCCGCGAGCCGGGCGAAGGTGGCCACCACGGCCGACACCTGCGCGAGGAGACGCACGGACTTGCGCGCATTGGCCTCGAGGGAGTTGTCGCCAAGGTCGGGATCGAACGCCGCAAGCATCGAGACGCCGCTGCGCAGCGCGTCCATCGGCGGCGTGGACCGTGGCATGAGACACAGCGCGTCCACAACCGGGGGCGGCAGGGGATAGGCCGCGGATAGCTCGTTGAGGAGGCTGTCGAGCTGACGCTGTGACGGCAGCTCGTCGTGCCAGAGCAAATGCGCCACTTCTTCAAACGTGGCGTCGCCGGCCAGCGCGTGGATATCGATCCCGCGATAGGTGAGCTTGCCGGCCAGACCGTCGATCGAACTGATCGCGGAGGTTCCGGCCACGACCCCTTCGAGACCACCGGCGCGATTGGTCATCGCCTGTCCTTCATCAGCCGGGGGCGCCACGCGGCGCGCCACCCGCCCGCAGATGCGGCGCTCTCCGTAAAGCGGGAATCCCGGTGAATTCCGCGCGCGGGGCCGGCCGGGCTACGATTTTGTCCGAGTCATGGTAGCCGATGGCGCGCTATGCCTCCGGGTCCGGCGGCTGGGTGCGCGCCTTGGGCCAGTGGGCGTCGAAGGCCGCCGCGAAGCGCAGCACGTCGGCATCGGCATGGCGGGCGCCGATGATCTGGAGTCCGACAGGCAGCCCGTCGCGCGTGACTCCCGCGGGTACGGTGGCCGCCGGCTGCGCGGTCATGTTGAACGGGTAGACGTGGCGGAACCAGCGTTGGGCCCAAATGGTGGGGTCCGCGGGCCTGCCGCCGGGTTCGTCGATGGGGAGCGGCGGCATCAAGAGCGTCGGCGTCACCAGCACGTCGTGGCGCTCGAAGAGCGCGGCCATTTCCGCCCAGAGCCGGCGGCGCGCCGAGCCTGCCGCCAACATCTCCATGCCGGACACCGCCAGCCCCGCCTCGGCGGCCGCGACCAGGCTGGGATCGCTGATGGCCCGCACCTCGTCCATGCGGTGTCCCACCTGGGCGGCGATGAGCGTGGTGAACAAATCGGCCCATTCCCGCGTCGCGTCGCTGAGCATCGGCGGGACAGAGGCGATCTCACATCCGGCGGCGCGGAACGCGTCGAGAGCGGCCGCGCAAACGTCCAGGACGTCGGCGTCGACCTCGTGCGCCCCGAGCTGCGGCGCCCACGCCACGCGGGAACCGTGCGTGCCGGCGAGCGCCGCCTGGCGGTAGTCCGTCTCGTCGTGGGGCAGCGTGATCCAGTCGGCTTCGTGCGGCCCGGCGATGACCGCCAGCCCGAGCGCCATATCGGCCGCCGAGCGCGCCATGGGTCCAAGGTGGGAGACGGCGTCGCGGCCGCCGACGATCGGCATATAGGGCACGCGGCCCAAGGAGGGCTTGAGGCCGAACACGCCGCAACAGCTCGCCGGGATGCGAACGGACCCTCCGCCATCGGTGCCCAGCGCCAGCGGCACACACCCGGCAGCCAGAGCGACGGCGGATCCGCTGCTGGACCCGCCGCAGGTATGGCCATGACTCCAGGGATTGCGCGTGGTGGGACCGACGGGGTTGTGGGCAAAGGCAAGGTGTCCGAGCTCCGGCATCGCGGTTACGCCGACGACGATGGCGCCGGCCCGCTTGAGTCGCTCGACCGCCGGGGCGTCGCACTCGCCCACGTCGCGCTCGAACAGCCGCGAGCCTCGGTGAAACGCCATCCCCCGCACCTGCACCTGCACCTTCACGGCCACCGGCACGCCGTGCAGCGGGCCCAGGGAATCGCCGCGGCCCACGGCCGCGTCCGCCTCAGCGGCCGCGGCCAGCGCCTGCTCCGGCGCGAGGTCCACGAACGCGTGCAGGCGCGCTTGCGAGCGTTCGATCCGATCCAGGCTCGCCGTCACCGCCGCGCGCGCCGTCAACTCGCCACCGCGAATCCAGCGCGCGACATCGACCGCGCGCGCGTAGGCCAGATCGTCCGGTGACATGGCGGCGACCCCACGAGAGCGAAGAGGCAAGCGGACGCGAGTGTAGGAGCCGGCGAACGCCGCCGCGAGCCGGGGATATCATGCCCCGGACCGCCGTTCCAGGGGCACAGGATGGACCTCGTTGAATCAGTGCGACCGGACACGCAGCCGCCCGGTGCGCTGACTGCCGACGAACAGTCGATGGTCGACAACGTGATGCGCCAGTGCCTGGCGGTGGCCGGCGACGACCGGGTCGTCATCGTCACCGACCCCCCGCAGCGGCCCATCGGCGAGCTGTTTTACGCGGGAGCGCTGCGGCACGCGCGCGACGTGACGCTGCTCGTGATGCCGGTGGCCGAGCGCCACGGCAGCGAGCCCCCACCGGCGGTTGCCGACGCCATGCGCACCGCCGCGGTGTGCTTGCTGCCCACGTCGATGTCGCTCACCCACACCCGCGCGCGCACGGCGGCGACGGCCGCCGGCGCCAGGGTGGCGAGCATGCCGTCGATCACCTATGAGATGGCCCTACGAACGTTGGCGGCGGACTATTCGGCCATCGCGTGCGCGTCGGAAGAGCTGGCGGCCGTCTTGAGCGCCGGCGCCGAGGTCACGCTCACCTCGCCCGGCGGCTGCGACCTGACGTTCAGCGCGAGGGGTCGGGACGGGCATGCCGATACCGGGCACTTCACCCAGCCGGGCGACATGGGCAACCTCCCGGCGGGCGAGGCGTTCATCGCTCCCGTGGAAGGGACCGCGACCGGCACCGTGGTCATTGATGCAGCCTCGATGTTTCCCGAGGCGCCACTGGGTCCGCCCATGCGGATCCGCGTGCGGGACGGGCTGGCCGCGGACGTGGACGGGTCTGGCGCCGGGCTACTCGAGGCGGTGTTTGCGGACCTGGGCGATGCGGCCCGCAACCTCGCCGAGCTCGGGATCGGCACCAATCCGGCGGCCCGGCTCAGCGGCAACATTCTTGAGAGTGAGAAAGTGGCGGGCACGGCGCACCTGGCGCTGGGCGCCAGCCGGCACATCGGCGGGACGGTGGACGTGCCGTTTCACCAGGACGGCGTCGTCGCGCGCCCAACCATCCGCGTCGACGGCTGCGTCATCGTGCAGGACGGAAGGCGCGTGCCGCCCACCGAGTAGGCGCACCCTTGCGCGGCATCCCCACTAGAATCGCGTGCCTGCCTTGCGAGGGTCGCCAGCCACGCCGAACCATTCCGACGCGCCGGTCACGAGCGTCTCGATCAGAGTCGTGGGCGTCATGCTGACCCTTGCCGCGATCCTGGCAGGCTGCGATCTGCCCAGGGTGGCAGGAACGACGGCGCGCCCGCCGGCAACGGCCACGCCCGACCCGACGCCCACGTGGACCCCGATCCCCTTCGCCACCGCCACGCCGACGCCGACGCCGTCCGTTGCGGAAACTCCGCTTCCAGCACCGGCTCCCGCGCCGACGGTGACCCCGGCTGCCACGCCGACGGCAGATCCGTCACCGCCGCCGACCGCGTCGCCAGCCATCCCGCCGATGCCGACGGGTCCGGTGCCGCCCACCGACGCCGAGCTGCTGGCCCTGCTGCCCGGTCCGGCCGATCTGCCCGACGATCCGGCATTCACCGTGCTCCAGCCCGGCGCCGGGGAGATCACGGCCGGCACGGTGGGTCTGGCGGACCAGTTCCTCGACCCCTTGGTGGTGCGGCGCGGCGAACCATTCCTCCTGGCGCTGGTGCTGGTGGGGCGAGCCGTCGACACGGTGGACCTGCAAGTCGTGACGGGCCTGATCGAGCGGCCGGACACCTTTCTCGAGAGCATTGCCCGTGGGCTCGTGGAAGGCCTGCAGGCGGCAGCTCGCGCGGCCAATGTCACCGAGCTCGAGTTGCTGCCGTCCCCGGGCATCGGAGCGGCATCGGGCGCCGCGCGCACCCGCGTGGCGAGCGGCGCCGACATCTATGAGGCCCGCTTGACCGCCGCCGTCCGCGACGGGGTAGCCGGCATCGTCATCCAGATCGCGCGGATCGATGACTCGGCGGAGCAACTCGACGCGGTTGCCATCCTGCGGCGCGTCGTGGAAACGGACCTCGTGCGTGGTTGAGACTCGGGTCACTTCACTACGGCGCCGCCGTCGTATTGCCGCGACGCGCTGGATATGCGGCTTGCGGGCGCCGCGCCACCGGCTGTAGGGACCGCTGCCGTTGGATGCGGGGTGAAATGGCGCCAATGCCGCGTGGCCGTGAGATCGAGCAGCGCTCGGGGCCTGCCGTGCCTCCGTCAAGATAGGCTGCCGGCATGAAGCGCAGCGCAACCGAATCCAATCCTCGGATCTTGGCGGTTGACGATGACCCCGGAATCCTGGATATGTTGCGCCGCGGCTTGCGCATCGAGGGCTTCGACGTTCGCGCCACCTCGGACGGCACGCAGGCGCTCGAGGCCATAAATGCGGGAGCGGCCGACGTGGTGATCCTGGATGTGATGATGCCGGGACTCGATGGGTTCGACGTGCTCGAGCGGGTGCGGGCGACCAGTGACGTTCCGGTGCTGTTCCTCACCGCGCGCGACCGGGTCGCGGACCGCATTCGCGGCCTCGACGCCGGGGCCGACGACTACCTGCCCAAACCCTTCGCCTTTGGAGAGCTGGTGGCCCGCGTACGGGCGCTGCTACGCCGTCATGGGCCGGCCGAGCGCCAGGTGCTCAGCTTCGATGGCGTCCGGATGGACCTTGCGGCGCGACAGGTCACGAGGATGGGCGAGCCCGTGGGCCTGACACAGACCGAGTTCGAGCTCCTGCGGGTTCTGATGGAACAACCGGGCCGCGTCCTCACCCGCGGGGAGTTGCTCGATCGCATGTGGGGCTTTGAGCCCACCGCGGTGTCCAACGTGGTGGACGTGTACGTCGGCTACCTCAGACGCAAGCTTGAGGCGGATGGCCGGCCGCGTCTGATCCACACGGTGCGCGGCGTTGGCTATGTGTTGCGGCGAGGCGGCGCATGAGCATCCGACTCAAGCTGGCGCTCTGGTACGTAGGCTTCGTCGTCGCCACTGTGATGGGGTTTGGGCTGCTGCTGCACGTCATCCTGGCGGCGAGCGTGAGGGGCGAGGTGGACCGTGCGCTTCGCAGCCGCGCGGAGCTCATCCTGGCGTTTGCCGACACCGGCACACCGATCGTGGGCACCGAGCCGGCACTCGGCACCCTGCCGAAAGTTTCATCGGAGGAGTTGGCGCGGTCGGGCATCTTTCACCAGATTGTCAACCCCGCCGGCGTGCCGGAAGTAACGTCAGCCAATCTGGATGGGTGGCGGCTTCCGGTGACGCCCGGCGTCTACGAGGCGCTCCGCACGTTGGAGGAGCAATTCGAGAACGTGCGTCTGGAAAACGGCGCCCGCCTGCGCATCCTGGCCACGCCCATCGTCATCAACGACCAGGTCCGGGGGGTGCTGCAGGCGGGACTCTCGGTCGACGTCGCCGAAGGCTTCATCGATCGATTCCGCGCGTACCTGCTTGGCGGGTCGTCCGCCGTGGTCCTCGTGGCGCTGTTCTGCGGCTTGTATCTCACGCGCAAGTCCATGAATCCAGTTGCCGGCCTTACGCGCACGGCGGAGGCGATTCGTCGGGTGGGGGACCTCAGTCGGCGAATCAAGGTCGGCAAGGGCCGCGACGAAATCACGACGCTCAGCCGAACCTTCAATCGGATGCTGGACTCTATTGAGCAGCTGGTGGCGTCGCAACACCGGTTCCTGGCCGACGCATCGCATGAGCTGAAAACGCCCCTCACGGTCATTCGCGGCAACGCCGAGATTCTGTGCCGCAGCGCATCCGCCGGCGATGTGGACCATGCCGCGGGCGCGATCCTGCGTGAAGCCACCAGGATGCAGCGGATCGTGGACGATCTCCTGGCGATCGCGGAGTTGGACGCCGCGACGGAAATGCGGTTCGAACCGGTGGAGGTGCGCGCCCTGGCCGAGCGAGCCGTCCACGACCTCGAACCACTGGCGGGCAGCCGCAAGCTGCGGGTGCACGGCGACGGCGACGTGCTCATAGCCGGGGACGTCGACAAGCTCGAGCGCGCCGTCCGCAATCTGGTGCAGAACGCTATTGCCGCAACAGACCCCGCGGGCCGTATCGAGGTTGACGTGCGGCGGCAGAATGGCACGGCGCGATTGGTGGTGGCGGACGACGGGTGCGGAATCCCACCGGAGCACGCGCCCCACATCTTCGATCGGTTCTATCGCGTTGACCCCTCGCGATCGCGGGCCACCGGCGGCACCGGTCTGGGCCTGACCATCGTCAAGCGCGTGGCCGAAGCGCATGGCGGCAGCGTAGAGGCGGGCCGCAGCGCGCTTGGCGGCGCCGAATTCGAAGTGCGTCTCCCCGCGGACGGCCGGGAGGACGTGCCCGTCGGGCGCGCGGACGTGCGCTACCACATCTGACCAAAAGGTCTCAACGCCGCACGGGTGTTCCTCACCCGATTCTCATGATTCGCTCCGGTCGGCGGCCTATGCTTCAAATGACGTGGCGGACGTCGCCCGTGCCAAGCGGAGGAGTGGTCGACAATGACGTCGGACACTGACGTAGACCGGACCGTGGCTGCCCGGCTCATGGCAAATCTGCGCGCTGAAGGCGCGCACCCGGCGGCCTATCGGGCCGGCGATCTCGTGATGGACCTTGCGGTGGACCGTCCACGCGTTGGCATCGTGTGCGACGGCGAGATCACCGTCTGGCGGCTAAGCCCGAAGGGCAAACAGCTTGCGACGGCCTCGCTCCGCCGGGGCGATTGGTTCGAGAATCTCTTCCCCAGCGAGACCCACGATCGCACCTTCATCGAGGCCGACGCTTCCGCGCACGTGGCCTGGCTCGATGGCGCCGCGTTGCAGCGCCTGCTCCGCAAGTACCCGAGCTTTGGCGTCGAGCTCGTTCGGTCCCAGATTCGGCGCCTGGCCGAGGTTGAGACACGGGCGAGTCACACCGCGCTCGCCAGCGTGGCCGATGCGGTGGCGTTGGCCATTCTGCAAATGGCCGAGCGTCAGGGCACAACCGACCTCCAGATGACGCACGAGGAGTTGGCCCAGCGTCTGGGCACGGTGCGCGAGAGCGTCAGCCTGGCCATCAGCACGCTGCGGCGCGCGGGCGCCCTGGCCCCGGCGCGCGGACGCAAGCGGCTGATCTCCATTCTCAGCCTCTCGAAGCTTCAGCAGCTCCTGGGCTACTACGCCTCGGGCACGTAGCCCATACCCGGTTCGGCGGACTGGCGAACGGGGGAATTCAGGCACCCAGGCGGCACACCGCCCGGGTGCCTGGCTCGTAAGCGGCGGCAGAGTAGCGTCCCGCTTCCGTCCTCAAGACCCGTGACGACTCGCTAGGGCGGTGAGGCGGCCTCTGACGGCGGCTCCGCCGAGGCGCGCGGCGCGAACCTGATCCGCAGCTGTCCATCCTCAAGCCGCGCCCGTTGATGCTCCATGCGGGCCAGGGCGCGCGGCAGGACGATATTGCGGCGGGCCGCGCCCATGCGAACCACCAACTCGTCCCCGCGCCGGATCAGCGCCGCGTCGCTGCGGTCGATGAAGGGCGCCGGAATCTGAAACTCAAACTCGCCGTCGACCTGGGCAATGTGATACGGCCGCTCGCGCACCAGGACGGCGGCGGGATCATGGTCGCCGTGCATCAGCTCTCCCATCGCCCGCAGCCGTTCAAGCCCGACTACTTCTTGAGGAAACTGCGGAATCTGGAGGACTGGCAGGGGATCGAACATGGAGTGGATTTCGTGCATGTAGCGCTGCTGCATGCGGCGCCAGCTCGCGGCAAAGTCGCCCGTGGCCGACGCGGGGACGAGGCGGTTCACCACCAGGGCGTCGGTGATGTGGTCGTAAAGGGTCAGGTAGGTATAGCTGCGCTGCGCCTCGCGAATCACCATCTTCTCCGGGTTGACCACGATCCTTATGGTCGACTGGCCCGGACGGGTGAGCAGCGCCCGAAGCTTCTCCAGCTCCTCGACCAGCTCGCCCATGGCGACGAAGACGGAGTCGTCGGGCAGCGGCAGATCCGTGACTCGCCGCGCCATCGGGCGAACCATGCGCGCGAGCTGGCGGTTGATCGGCAACAGCTTGTCCATCCACCAGCGACCGACCTCGGGGAACGCCAGCAGACGCAGCGTCTCACCCGTTGGGGCGCAGTCCACGATCACGACGTCGAAGTCGCCGGACTCGACGTGGCGGGTGATCCAGAGCAGGTTCGCGAGCTCCTCCATGCCGGGGAGCACGGCGATTTCTTCCGCCAGGAGATCGCTGACGCCGCGCCAGGTCAGCAGCGCCTCAAACCAGGACTGGACGGTGCCCCAATAGGTTTCGAGGTTGTAGTAGATATCGCATTCCTGCGCCCAGAGCCGCTCGGCCACCTTGACCGGCTCGGGGCCCAGGGGCAGGTCCAGGGAGTCGCCGAGGCTGTGCGCCGCGTCGGTGCTGAGCACGATGGTGCGCGCGCCGCGCTCTGCGCAGCGCAGCGCGGCAGCTGCGGCGACGCTGGTCTTGCCCACGCCGCCCTTGCCGGTGTAGAGGATGACTCGCGCGTCGCTAGCGGGTGACAACGTCGGGCTCCAGGTGCGACAGGCTGACGTGCAGCGGCGCCCCGCGCGGCGCGACCACCCGACCAACCGTGGCCGCCGCCAGCGTTCCCGCCGCGGTGAGCGCCTGACGGAACGCGTGCTCGTCCTCAGGGGGAATGGCAATGAGCAACCCGCCGCTCGTCTGGGCGTCGGCGAGCAGCAGCCGCTCGGCGGTGGGAAGCTCGGCCAGCCACGTCACCTCACCGTCGAGCGCGGCCAGGTTGCGCTCGGTTCCGCCCGGCACCTCGTCCGCGGCGATGAGCTCGCGCACGCGCGGGAGCACGGGCACCTGGTCCGCAAAGACCGTGGCCGAACAGCCGCTGGCCTGCATCATTTCGCGCAGATGCCCCAAGAGCCCGAATCCCGATATGTCGGTCATGGCGTGGGCGCCGAACTTGGCCGCGGTGTCGGCCGCCGCTCGATTCAGCGTCCGCATGCTGGCCACGGCCGCGGCCAGCGCGTCGGGAGGCGCGGCCTCATGCTTGAGCGCGGTGCTGATGATGCCCGTCCCGATGGGTTTGGTGAGCACCAGCAGATCGCCGGGGCGCGCCCCCGCGTTCGTGATGAGCGCGTCGGGATGCACCGTGCCAATGACCGCCATGCCGAATTTGGGCACCGGATCGTCGACGGAGTGCCCGCCGGCGACCACCGCGCCGGCCTCCAGCACCGTGTCGGCGCCGCCGCGCTGGATCTCCGCGAGCACGTCGAGCGCCAGGGTGTCGCGTGGAAAGCCGGCAAGGTTGAGCGCGAACAACGGCGTGGCGGCCATCGCGTAGACGTCACTGAGCGCATTCGCCGCCGCGATGGCGCCAAAGTCGTAGGGGTCGTCGACGATGGGGGTAAAAACGTCGATCGTCGCCACGATCGCCAGGTCGTCACGCAGCCGATAGACGGCGGCGTCATCGAAGGTGGCGGCGTCAACCAGCAGGTCGACGCTGGCCATCGGCGGCATGCGGCGCATCACGTGCGCCAGCTCGGTTGGGCTGAGCTTGCAGGCTCAGCCGGCGCCGGGCGAATACCGCGTGAGTTTTGGTCGCGTCACATTCGCGGTCATTCTGGCAATCTACAGTACGCGAGCGGCGCCGCCCGCCCGTGCGCCCAGGGACTCCAAGGGATGCAGTCCGTGCCGGAACAAATGACCGCGCATTCGGAACGCGGCTGGCTGCGGCGGGTGCGGGCGGCCGCGCTTGGCTTCGCCCTCATCGCCGCGCTGGCGGCATCGGGCACCGCCGCTGCGCAAGAGCCCGACGACGACGCAGCCGCGCTGCCGGTGGCGATTGCCGTGCCGTCAGGATGGTTCTATCCGGGACTGGGCGAGGACGGCACGGGCTTCGGGGTGCGCAACTTTGCCGACGGGCCGCGGTTCTTCGACGCCTTCAAGCGTTACGGCGGGCTCGACGTGATGGGATATCCCTCCTCTCGCCCCTGGATCGGCCCGGGCGGGTTCATCTATCAGCTCACCCAACGCGCCCTTATGCAATGGTCGCCGGCCGAGGACAAGGTCCAGCTGGCGAACATCTACGAGCTCTTGCGCGAGGCCGGGCACGACGACGCACTCCATGCGCGCTCGATTCCGCGCAGCGAACTCGACGAGTCCGAGACCTTTGCCGCGGCGCAAGCCGCACGGATGGGCTGGATGACCGATCCGGCGATCACCCAGGCCTTCCTCGCCAATCCCATCGAGCCCGACAGCGTGCCTGCCAGCATCGAGCTCCACGGCCTGCCCATGTCGCACCCAGAGGCCTTCGGCCCGTTTGTGGTGCAGCGCTTCCAGCGCACGGCTTTGCAGCACTGGGTGGAACAGGTGGAGGGGGGACCGCCCGTGGGCACCGTGGTGCTGGTGAACAGCGGTGACCACTACAAGGACTTGCTCCTCGGCGACTCGCCGGTCGCCACGCCGCACGCCCATGACGACACCCGCATGCTGGACGTGCAGGACAGTGCGCCCGTGTTTGTGGACGCCCTACCCGCCAGCGCGACCGAACGCGTGTACAACGTCGTCGACGACGTGCTCGCCGAGGCGCTGCGATTGTTGGAGAGCGTCCCGTCCGCCACGCCCGGACTCGAGGCCGCCGCCGCGATCTCGGCCCCGATCCGGTTTCGGTCGCTCTCGAATCAAGTTTTCGCCTCCTTCACACCCCCATCCAGCATCGCCGTCAGCCGGGAACTCCTGGCCGAGCGCCGCGAAGCCGTGGCAGCGGTCCTGGCGCACGAGCTTCAGCATCTTGCCGACTTCCATGACGAGCAATACGTCCCGTCGGACACCGACTGTCTGGAAGCCGAGATTCGGGCCGTGGTTGCCGAGGCGAGCGCCTGGAGCTCGCTGATGGGTCCCGACGGGGCCGCGAACCCGCAGTCGGCGCTCGAACGGATGGAAAACGCCCGCCTGGCTGCGGTGCAGGCGGGCAGTGAAACCGTACGGGCGCTCGCTGAGGACGTCTGGGGCGAGCAGTGCGCACAGCACCTTTGACGCCGCGGGCAACCGCCGCCTAGCATCGTCCATGGTTGGTTGGAGCGCCCAGGAGCCCTGCATGCGCCGGGCATATAGGCGGCCGGCGGTCGTCGCCTAGCGATACGCCGCCGGCTTCGCGTGACCACCGCGGTGGTACACGCCATTCGGCGCTCCCGGCGCCCGCTTGAGGCGCCTTCCTTTGCGAGTCTCACCATGCCTGCCAACGCCTTTGACATCCTCGACGAACGCGGCCTGATCTCGGCTGCGAGCGACGCCGCCGCTTTGCGTCGCGCCTTGGAACGGCCCCTCACCTTCTACGTGGGATTCGATCCAAGTGCGGCGAGCCTCACCGCCGGCCACTTGGTGACGCTGATGATGGCGCACCACCTGCAACAAGCGGGCCACCGGCCGATCCTCATCGCGGGCGGCGGCACGGGGCTCATCGGCGACCCATCGGACCGCCTGGACACGCGTGCGTTGCTCACGGAGCAGGAGGTGTCGGCAAACGTCGCCGCGATTCGCACTCAGCTCGAGCGGTTCGTCGATCTCGGTCCCGACGGCGGAATCATCCTCAACAACGCCGACTGGCTGGCGGAGTTGGGCTACTTGGGGTTCCTGCGCGACATCGGCCGCTACTTCAGCATGAACGAGATCCTCGCGACCGACACCTACCGCAAGCGGCTGGACGCCGGCGAGAATCTGAACTTCATCGAGATCAACTACCGCTTGCTGCAGGCGTATGACTTCCTGCACCTCAAGCGGACGTACGGCTGCACGCTGCAGATCGCCGGCAGCGACCAGTGGGCCAACATCCTGGCCGGCGTCGACCTCATTCGCCGCGTGGAACGCACGCAAGCCTTCGGGCTGGTTGCCCCGCTGCTGACGACGGCGGACGGCGCCAAGATGGGAAAGACCGCCGCCGGCGCCGTGTGGTTGGCTGCCGATCGCATGCCACCCTTCGACTTCTACCAATACTGGATCAACCTGGCCGACGCGCTCGTGCCGCAGGCGCTCGGCATGCTGACGACGTTGCCGACGCCGGAGGTGGCCGAGCTGAGCGACCTGCGCGGACCGGATATCCGGCGCGCCAAACAGGCGCTGGCGCACAACGTGACGGCGACCGTGCACGGCAGCGAGGCAGCCGACACCGCAGGCGAAACGGCCCGGGCGCTCTTCGCGGCCGCGGAGGGCGATGCCGGAGCCGTTCCGGCGAGCATGGTGCCCGCGGCTGAGCTGGAGGCAGGGATCCCGCTCGTCGAGCTGCTCGTGCGCACCGGTCTTGCGGCGTCGCGGGGCGCAGCACGTCGGCTCGTCGCCCAAGGCGGCGCGTACGTTGGCGACACGCGCGCCGTGGACCCGGAGGCCGTCGTGGACCGGTCGCACGTCCCGGAAGAAGGGTTGCTCCTACGCGCCGGACGCAAGCGCTATCACCGGGTCCGCGCCGCGCGGTAGGTAGCCGGGGGCGTCGGGGGTCGTTACCCTCGGAGTCAGAAGACATGTCCGCCGAGGAGGCTGTATGGCATCCCGACGCCAGTCGGATTCGGTCGTGCCGCCGCGCCGCGTGAAGCTGCGCAAGCCCGTGACCCCCGAGGACATGGCCGACGCGGGGTTGCGCCGCGCGGCGGGACAGTCACTGCGCTGCGAGTGGGCCCAACGCAACCCCGACTTGACGACCTACCACGATGACGTCTGGGGCGAGCCGCCGGCTGACGACCGCGAGTACTTCGAGCGCATGATGCTCGAGATCTTTCACGCGGGACTGAGCTGGACGCTCATCTGGAATAAGCGCAAGGGACTACGTCGGGCGTACGACGCGTTCGACATCGACGCCGTCGCCGGCTATGGACCGACCGAGGTGACGCGCCTGATGGACGACCCGAACGTGGTCCGCAGCGCGAAGAAGATCGATGCGGCCATTGCCAACGCACGCACGGTGCTCGAGCTCCAGGCGGAGCATGGCGACCTGGGGGCGTTTCTGCGGCAGCTGCCGGACGACGCCGAGGCGAAGATCAAGGTCCTCAAGCAGACCTTCGCGTTCATGGGGCCGGGCGTGGCGCGCGGATTCCTGGAAGCGACCGGGCTGATTCCGACGCCGCACCATCCTTACTGCTACAAGGCCGTGGACGCCGGCTGACACCCTCACCCTCGCCCATTGGGCAGACCGGAGACCGGGTTTACGCCCGTTCGGGGACATGGTTTACACAGCCAGTGGCGCGGAGGAGGACGGGGAGTGCCATGTGCGGAGCGACGCGTGAGTGACCTGCGGGCCGAGTTTGCGGCGCTGGCCCGGCAAGCCGGGGCCAACCGACCGGCGCGCGGCCCGGGCCACACCGGCGCGAGGCCAGGGGAGAGCGGCGTGTGCGGCGAGGCCTCCGTGCCCTGCGGCTGCGAAGGTCCGCCGGACGCGGCGCTGCGGCGCGGGGCGGAGCTGTTCAATCAACGAGAGTTCTACGCCCAGCACGAGGTGCTGGAAGACGCCTGGAGGGCCGAAGCCGGACCCGTGCGCGATCTTTATCGCGGCGTCCTGCAAGTCGGCGTCGGGTGCTATCACCTCTCGCGCGGGAACCATCGCGGCGCCTGCAACCTGCTGCGCTACGGCCTGGCGCGCCTTGAGCCGTTCGAGCCGGTGTGCCTGGGAGTGGACGTGACGGCGCTGCGGAGGGACGCGGCCCGTGCGCTGGCGGCGCTGGAAAAGTTGGGGCCGGAGCGGCTTGCGGAGTTCGACGAGCGTTTGCTTCCACGGGTGACGTTTGTCGTGCCGGGGTCTGCCTAAGACCTGACGGCCGCGCGACGCTCGCGGACCTGCCCGCCCTCCTGCCGCAATTCAGCGCGGCGCGTAGGATGGCAAACCGAAGGCGCCGCGCCGAGGGTTAGCGTAGGTCTCAGAGCGCGGGCGGCGCCGAGCCGGGACCCAAGGTCTACACGCAGGGGGGACACATGGCGGGGGCACTTGCCATCACCGGTGCCGGACGCGGCATCGGCCGGGCGATCGCGTTACGGATGGCGCGCGAGGGCTGGGCGGTTGCGGTTTCGGACATCAACGGCGCCAGCGCGGCCGAGGTGGCGGCGGAGATCGAGCAGGCCGGCGGGCGCGCGCGCGGCGACGCCCTGGACGTCACCGACCCCGAGGCCGTCTCAGCGTGGGTGAACATGGTGGACGCGGACCTGGGCGGGCTGACGGGCGCGGTGGCGAACGCCGGCATCATCACGGTGAGGCCGCTGCTGGAGGTGCCCCCCGAGGAGTGGCGGCGGGTGATGGCGGTCAATCTCGACGGCGCGTTCTTCTTCACCCAAGCCGTGGGGCGGGTGATGGCTCCGCGCGGGCGGGGAAGCATCGTCATTCTTTCCTCGGCATCGTCCCGCCGGCCATCGCTGTGGCTGGGGCCTTACAGCACCAGCAAGACCGCACTGCACGGGCTGACGCGCAACCTGGCGCTGGAACTGAGCGAGCATCAGGTGCGCGTCAACGCCATCAGCCCCGGGCTCGTGGACACCGACATGTGGGAGCAGATCGACCGTGGCAAGGGCGCACGCCAGGGGCGGCAGCCCGGCGAGGTGTTTGCCGAAATGATCAAGCTGGTTCCGCTGGGCCGCGCGGAGCAGCCCGAGGACGTGGCCACGATCGCCGCGTTCCTGCTGTCGGAGGAAGCCGAGTACATCACCGGGCAGAACATCAGCTACGACGGCGGATTCCAAATGCCCTGAGCGGACCGGTGTGCGCGGATCGCCGCGCGCGGTCGAGATAGCCGCAAGCTCACCTGAAACCGGGAGAGGCGTTGCTATACTCGGGTCCACTGCGAAATTTGTTCGGTATCGAACCAGTAGAGGTGCGCCCTTGACCACAACCGACGACGCGCCGGCCGCGGGCGCCGTCGCGGAGACCATGCCGCTGGACGAGATGCCAGCGCTCGAGTCGATGGAAGCCCTGCTGGAGGACGCAAGCGCGCAGATGCCGAGCATCGGCCGCGGCGACGTGCTCGAAGGCGTGGTGGTGGGCATCGAGCCCGACGAGATTCTGGTGGACATCGGGCTCAAGGCCGAAGGTTTCGTGCCGGAGCGCGAGCAGTGGGACACCCGGCTCGAGGAGCCGCGCCCGGTCCATTCGCTTGGCGAGACCGTGCTGGTGTACGTGGTGCAGCCGGAAGGCGACGGCCGAGCCATGCTGTCGTTCCGCCGCGCCGAGCAGGAAAAGGTGTGGCGGGCGACCGAGGAGCTGTTCGAAAACGGCACGATCATCGACGCCACAATTCTCGAATACAACAAGGGCGGCGTGCTCGTGGACGTGGGGCCGCGCGGCTTCGTGCCGCTGTCACAGCTCACGAGCCTGCGGCGCGGCGCCAGCGACGAGACGGAGGACGAGCTGGCGGCGCGGCTGGCGGAGCTGGTGGGCCGCCAGATCAACGTCAAGATCATCGAGCTCGACCGCCGGCGCAATCGCCTCATCCTGTCCGAGCGCGTGGCCGAGCGCGAGGTCCGCTCGCGCCGCCGCGAGGTGCTGCTGGACGAGCTTCAGGTCGGCCAGGTGCGGCAGGGCATCGTGAGCAACATTTGCAGCTTTGGCGCCTTCGTCGACCTGGGCGGCGCGGACGGCTTGGCCCACATTTCCGAGCTGTCGTGGAGCCGGGTGGAAAGCCCCGAGGAGATTCTGAAGCCGGGCCAGGAGATCGATGTCTACGTGCTCTCGCTGGACCGCGAGGACAAGAAGATCGCCCTCAGCCTGCGCCGCGCGACCAAGGACCCGTGGCAGTCGCTGGAGTCCAAGTACGGGGTGAACGAGATCGTCGAGGGCGAGGTGACCAAGCTGGCGCCGTTTGGAGCCTTCGTGCGCCTGACGGATGGCATCGAGGGGCTGGCCCACGCCTCCGATCTGGGGGACGCGGCGCTGGACTCGATGCGCGAAGGCGACTTCGGCAACTTCCAAATCCTGAGCATCGACGCCGGGCGGCGGCGGATTCGGTTGTCGCCGTTACCCACCGAGGTCGGCGATAGTGCGACAATGGGGAGCTTGGACACCGCCCACGGCTGACACCGGGGCCGCTGCGGGAGATCACGGGTGAACGACCGCCTGAATAAGTTCACCGAGCGCGCGAAAAAGGTCTTGGTCTTCGCCCAAGACGAGGCCACGCGGTTCAACCACAACTACATCGGCACCGAGCACCTGCTGCTGGGGCTGGTGCGCGAGGGCGAGGGCATCGCCGCGCAGGTGCTCACTAACCTGGGTGTCGAGCTGAACAAGGTGCGCAACGCGGTGGAGTTCATCATCGGCCGCGGCGAGCGCATGGTGGTCGGCGATATCAGCCTGACGCCCCGCGCCAAGCGGGTCATCGAGCTCTCCATCGAGGAAGCGCGCCGGCTGGGCCACAACTACATCGGCACCGAGCACCTGCTGCTGGGGCTGGTGCGCGAGGGCGAGGGCATCGCCGCCGGCGTGCTCGAGAGCCTGGGCGTGAACCTCGAGAAGGTGCGGGCGCAGGTCGTGCAGTTGGTGAGCCAAAACCCGACCGAGCGCGGCCGCGGGGAGGGCCAGAAGCGCACCTCCAAGACGCCCGTGGCGGATCAGATGGGCATCGATCTCACGGCGGCGGCCCGCGCCGGCAAGCTGGACCCGGTGATCGGGCGGCACGACGAAGTCGAGCGCGTGATCCAGATTTTGAGCCGACGAACCAAGAACAATCCGGCGCTGATCGGGGACCCCGGCGTTGGCAAGACAGCCATCGTGGAGGGTTTGGCGCAGCGGATTGTGTCGGGCGACGTGCCCGAGTCACTCCGCGGCCGGCGGCTGCTGACGCTGGACATGGGTGCGCTGGTGGCCGGCACCAAGTACCGCGGCGAGTTCGAGGAGCGGCTCAAGAAGGTCATTGACGAGCTCAAGGCGGCCAGCGACTGCGCCCTGTTCATCGACGAGTTGCACACCGTGGTCGGGGCGGGCGCGGCCGAAGGCGCGGTGGACGCCGCCAATATCCTCAAGCCGTCGCTGGCCCGCGGCGAGCTGCAGGTCATCGGCGCCACCACGCTGGACGAGTACCGCAAGTACGTCGAGCGCGACTCGGCGCTCGAGCGCCGCTTCCAGCCGGTCACGGTGCGCGAGCCGTCGATCGACGAGACCATCGCGATCCTGACCGGCGTGCGCCCGCGCTACGAGGAACACCACCGGGTGCGGATCACGGACGACGCGGTCAAGGCCGCCGCCGAGCTGGCCGGGCGCTACGTGACGGATCGATTCCTTCCCGACAAGGCGATCGACGTGATGGACGAAGCGGCGGCGAAGGTGAAGATTCGCCACGGCATGCCCCCGCGCGCCATTCGCGAGTTGGAAACGAAGCTCGAGCAGATCGCCGGCGACAAGGCGCGCACGATCACCGAGCAGCGCTTCGAGGACGCCAACGAGCTGCGGCAACACGAGCAGCAGCTGCGGCTTGAGTTGAACGAGGCGCGCGCCTCCTGGTCGTCCGAGCAGGGCGAGGGACCGCCCAACGTCGGCGAGGACGAGGTGGGCCAGGTCGTCGCCATGTGGACCGGGATTCCGGTCACGCGCATCCGCCAAGAGGAATCCGAGCGGCTGCTGCACATGGAGGACGTGCTCGCGCACCGCATCGTCAGTCAGCAGGAGCCGATCCACGCCGTTGCCAGCGCGGTGCGGCGCGCGCGCGCCGGGCTCAAAGACCCCCAACGGCCGATTGGGGCCTTCATGTTTCTCGGTCCCACCGGCGTCGGCAAGACGCTGCTGGCCCGCGCGCTGGCCGAGTTCATGTTCGGCAGCGAGGACGCCCTGATCCGCATCGACATGTCGGAGTACATGGAGCGGCACGCGGTCTCGCGCCTCGTGGGCGCGCCGCCGGGCTACGTGGGCTACGAAGAGGGCGGCCAGCTCACCGAGGCCGTGCGCCGCCGATCCTACGCGGTGATCCTGCTCGACGAAGTCGAAAAGGCGCACCCCGAGGTGTTCAACATCCTGCTGCAGCTCATGGACGACGGGCGGTTGACCGACGCCAAGGGCCGCACGGTGGACTTTCGCAACACCATCATCATCATGACCTCCAACGTGGGCGCGCAGCACATCAGGCGCGGCGCCGCACTCGGATTCCACTCCGACGAGGGCGAGCAGGCCGATGAGGCCCGCTACAGGTCCATGCGGAGCAAGGTGCTGGCGGAACTCAAGAAGCTGTTTCGGCCGGAATTCCTCAACCGCGTCGACGGCACCGTGGTCTTCCACGCGCTGACGCGCAACGACGTCGAGGCCATCGTGGACCTCGAGCTTGGCCGGGTGCAATTGCAGCTGACCGAGCACGAGCTCGAGTTGGAGGTCACGCCCGGCGCCAAGTCGCTGCTGGCCGAGAAGGGCTACGACCCGGACTTCGGGGCCCGCCCGCTGCGGCGCGTGATCCAGAACCTCATCGAGGACCCGTTGGCCGAGGAGTTGCTGCGCGGCGCCTTCGCAACCGGCTCGAAAGTGATCGTGGACCGTGCCGGCGACGAGCTCGACATTTCGACCCGAGCCCCTGTCAGCGCCTGATCGGGCCCGCGCGCCGCGGCGCCGGCGCGCCAACGCCCTCCATCCCGCACAGCGCTAGCCCTGATGGCTAAGGCTCGCGCGACCTACATCTGCGAGGCCTGCGAGACACGCCATCAGCAGTGGAGCGGGCAGTGCGGCGCATGCGGCGGCTGGAACAGCATCATCCAGCACCGTGCGCCCAGCGCGGCGCCGGCCTCCGCGGCGGTTGCCGCCGTACCCCTGGGCGAGGTCCAGGACGACGCCGCGGTGCGCCGCTCGACCGGCATGGTCGAATTCGACCGCGTGCTGGGCGGCGGCCTGGTCGACGGCGCGCTGATCCTGATCGGCGGCGACCCCGGCATCGGCAAATCCACGCTCGTGCTGCGCGCGGCCGCCGCGCTGGGCACCGACCGGCGGCCGGTGCTCTACGCGGCGGCTGAGGAGTCGCCGCAGCAACTCCGCATGCGCGCCAGGCGCATGGGGCTCGAATCCAGCGCCATCCACATCTACCCCGATACCGAGATCGGCGGGGCGCTGAGTGAGGCGCAGCGCCTGCGCGCGGGTCTGATCGTCGTGGATTCGATTCAAACCGTGCGCGTCGAGGGTCTGGGCGCGGCGCCCGGCAGCGTGAGCCAGGTGCGCGAGGCGACGGTGCAGATCATGCAGTTCGCCAAGGCGTCCCAGACGCCGGTGCTGCTGGTGGGGCACGTCACCAAGGAAGGCACGGTGGCGGGGCCGCGCACGCTCGAGCACATCGTGGACACGGTGCTGTACCTGGAAGGGGACGACTTCCACGCGCAGCGCCTGCTGCGCTCGGTGAAGAACCGCTTCGGGCCGACGTTCGAGGTGGCGGTGTTCGAGATGCGCGGCGACGGGTTGCGCGAAGTGCCGAATCCGTCGGCGCTGTTCCTCGCCGAGCGCGACGCCCGCGCGCCGGGCTCGGCGGTGGCCGTGCCGCTGGAAGGCACGCGGCCATTGGTCGTCGAGGTCCAGGCCCTGGCGGCGCCGACGGCCTATGCCCTGCCCAAGCGGCTCGCCACGGGATTCGACCTCAACCGGCTCCACATGCTGCTGGCGGTGCTCGGCCGCCGCGCCGGAGTCCAACTCGGCCAGCACGACGTGTATCTGAACGTGGTCGGCGGGTTGCGCCTCCGCGAGCCCGCGGTCGACCTGGCCGTCGCCATCGCCATCGCGTCGAGCGCGCGCGACGTGGCGACCGGGACACAGGTGGCCGCCATCGGCGAGATCGGGCTTTCGGGCGAGCTGCGCTCGGTGCCGTCGGCCGCGGTGCGCGTGCGCGAGGCCCAGCGCCTGGGCTTCACCCGCTGCCTGGTGCCGGCCGCCAGCGCCCGCAACGGCGCGCCCGAGGGCGTGGGCGCCGCCAACCTGGCCGAAGCGCTGACGCTGGCGCTGGCATGACCGCCGGCCCCGTGGACGCGGTGGTGCTGGCCGCCGGCGGCGCGACTCGCATGGGCGGACAGGACAAGCTGCTGGCGCAGCTGGGCGACGCGCCCCTGATCGTCTGGAGCCTTCGGGCCTTCGAGCGCGCGCCCGAGATTCGCAATGTGGTGGTGACGACAAGCCCGGCCAACCGCGACCAGATCGTCGCGGTCATTCGCGCGGCGCGACTGACTAAAGTTGCGCGCGTAGTGCTGGGCGGCGCGTCGCGCGCCGAGTCGGTCCTCTGCGGACTTGAGACGCTCGCCGACGGCGGCGCGGCGCTGGTGGCCGTCCACGACGGGGCGCGTCCGTTCGTGACCCCGGCCATCATCGCGCGCGGAATCGAGGCGGCGCGGGCGCACGGCGCGGCCGTGGCCGCCGTCCCGTCCGTCGACACGGTGAAGCTCGTGACGCCCGCCGGCCGCGTGGAGCGCACGCTGCCGCGCGAGCACGTGTGGCTGGCCCAGACCCCCCAGACCGGACGCCTGGACGCCCTGCTGCAGGCCCACCGGCGCAACCGCGACCGCCTGGCGGTCTTCACCGACGACGTCGCGCTGCTGGAGCACGAGGGCGTGCCCGTCCACGTTTTCGAGTCCGACGCCGGCAACATCAAGATCACGCGGCCCGCGGACCTGAGCGCCGCGCAGACCCGAGTGGCGGCGGGTCCCGGCTATTCTGACGCCATGCCCGCGCACGCTCAACAGCAGTGACGGGCGACGCCGATCGAGCACCCTCCCCCGCCACAGATCCGGGCCCCCTCTCCCCGCAGGTGTCCAGACCGGATAGAGGGTGAACAGGTGTTCGGAGACATGGTGAACACATTTAGGCGGGGTCCCGCAGGTCCACGACGGCCGCTCGCACTCATTTCACTTGCCTTGCGGTGAAGCGACACGTTTGATTTGCCGCTGGTCTCAGCCTTTGGCGCGGCGAACACGCGCGATTTAGCACGTTTTGGCTTCGACTTGGTGGGCTGCTTACGTTCCGGCTAGGTCTCGGGAGCGGCCTCTGTGGACGGCACCTCGCCGCCGGTCATGCGCGCCTCGATGTCGTCAATCAGCCGCAGCAATCGCGGCTCCAACTCGTCCCGTTGCGCGCGCCGCGCCTCCTCCTCGCCTCTGCTGGCGGATTGCTGGCGCAGCGGTTGATACTCCTCCAACGACTCCAGCAAGCGACCGACAAGATCAAAGACTGGGTCGACCTGCGAATGTGGGACCCTCGGCGCCGACCAGGACTCGATATTCCGTTCCAGGTATTCCAGCTCTTCCGAGAAACGCGTCTTGATTTCTTCGATGTCGATGTCGACCATTTCCAGCCGCAGGTGTTCGGTATCCTTCGCTTGGATAATGTCCGAAAGCGACCGCTCGAATCCTTTAATCCGGTCCCATTCCGGCGCGTCTTCCGGAAGCGACTGCAAGTGCTTGATCCACTCCGCGAACACCGTGCCTTCAATTGACGCGACCTCTTCAGCTTTAGCCTCCTCATCGTCAGCGGCGTCATCGTCGGCTTGATAGGGCAGAAATCCCGACAGAAAACACAGCATGAGGTAGATATCATCTCTGTAAAGAATATTTACGACGTCTTCGACCTCGATGTTCAACATCACCGGATCCCATATAGCAGGAATCCCGTCATTGTCGTCCGCCGGACCGGAAGACGGCAGGCCGGAAATATCAAGACAGTCGGCGGCTATCATGCGCAAACCTTCATGAGAGTCGGCCCAAACGCTGAATACCGCTTCGGCAAGGTCGTCGGAATGCGGCATAAGTCCCGATACGGGGGCGACAAGGCGCGGCGTTGGCGCGCTGGCTGCCGCCTTGCTGCGCCAACCCTCAATCTCCAGCCCGCTGTTGTTGATCGCCGTCCTCAGCCGTTTCAGCGAAGGATGTTTTGATTTCGAATGTTGTTGATATTCCAGGGCGCGCGATACCACGAGTTGAAGGTATTCTTCGGACGGTACGCATCCAGCAAGCATCTTGAAGAACGAGGTCGACTTGTCGTCGGTGCTCATCGGTGCCTCCCGAGTCGCCAGCTTAGCCGCCGATTGCGCTTTAGGCGTTAGCGTACGCTAAACATAAGATGTAATTATATTTGCGTGCGCATGCCGCTGTCAATGAAGGCTATCGGCCCGTGTTGCCGTCGGGACGGCGGCTTCCCGCATTCACTCGAATGACGGTGGGGCCCGGCATCCCCGTATCGAGTACGGGGCAGGCTCTAGCCTTTCCCTCAGGGGGAATGGGACTGGGGCGGGAATGACGGATGGGGGCGGGCTATCCTGACGCCATGCCCGCGCACGCTCAACAGCAGTGACCGAGGCCGCGGCCACTCCACGGCGCCGGCGCCGCGACATCCGCGAGCGCATGGAGCGCGCGCGGCTGGCCTCGTGGCAGCTGCTTGAAGACCCGGATCTCGCGCTCTTCACCATCGAGCGCCCCGACGGTGAGCCGTTCCCTGAATTCGAGGCCGGCCAGTACACGCAACTCGCGTTTTGGGACCAACCGGCGGACGACCCCCGCCCGCGCCAGTTCTCCATTGCGTCGATGCCCCTCGAGCGCGAGTCGCTCGAGTTCTACGTCATCCTGGTCCGCGACGCGGACGAGGACGGCAGCAATCGCGAAGGCATCTTCACCGGCGCGCTCTGGCGCCACGCGCCGGGCGATGAGGTGCTGTATATGCCGCGCCCGGCCGGCCGCTTCGTGCCCTCACGGACCACGCAGCGCGATCTGGTGTGCGCGGCGACCGGCACGGGGCTCGCGCCGTTCGTCTCGATGGCGCGCGGCTACTGGCATGACTATCAGCGGAACGGCCAAGCGCCCCCACGGCGCCTCACGATCCTGCACGGGGTGTCCTACGCCAACCAGTTGGGCTATCGGGCCGAGCTGGAGGCGCTGGCCGCCGACGTCGGCTTCGAGTTGCTCTACGTGCCGGTCATCAGCCGTCCCACCCAAGACCCGGGGTACGAGGAGCACATGGGCCGCGGACGGCTCAACGACGTGCTGCGGCAGCTCTGCGGCGAGCCCGCGATCGGTCGAGTGCCGCCCTACCTGCCCGCCGAGACCCGTGAGCAAGTGCGCGAGCGCCTGACGGTGGCGGACGGCGCCGCGTACCTGTGCGGCAATCCGGGCATGATCAGCGATGTGAAGGAAGTGCTCGCGAACCAGGGCTTTCCCACCACCGGCCGCGAGTCGCAAGTCATCACGGAGGACTACTGGTAAGCACGGCGGAGGCGTCAGAGACCGTGCCCGGGCTGCGCGTGGGCCAGGGCTACGACATCCATCGGCTCGAGCGCGGCCGGCCGCTGATGCTCGGCGGCGTGCGGGTGCCGTCGGAGCATGGGGCCGTGGGGCACTCGGACGCCGACGTGCTGCTGCACGCCATCGTGGACGCGATCCTGGGCGCGCTCAAGGCGGGCGACATCGGCCGGCGCTACCCGGACAGCGACCCCGCGTTGCGCGGCGCCGACAGCACGCGGTTCGCGCGCGAGACGGCGGCGTTGGCCCGCGCCGGCGGCTGGGAACCGCTGAACGTCGACGCCACGGTGCTGCTGGAGCGGCCGAAGCTTGCGCCGCACGCGCCGGCCATCGAGCAGCGGGTGGCCGAGAGCCTTGATATCGGAGTCGATCGCGTAAGCGTCAAGGCCGCGTCCAACGAGGGCCTGGACGCCGTGGGCGAAGGCCGCGCCATCGCCTGCCACGCCGTGGTCCTTCTGGCGCGGCGCCATCGGTAGAATTCGCCGCCGGCTCGCCCACGGTCATCCACGGTGACGCTCCACATCTCGGACACGCGCACGGGAGAGAAGCGCCCGTTCCGCACGCACGACGGTCCGGTGCGCATCTACGTCTGCGGCATGACGCCCAAGGCCCCACCCCACGTCGGGCACGGTTTCATGTTCGTCCACATGGACGTGGTCCGGCGGTATCTGGAGTACCGCGGCTACGAGGTCCGGCATCTCCAGAATTTCACCGACATCGACGACAAGATCATCGACCGCGCGCGGGCCGCCGGACAGGACCCGCTGGCCTACGCCGAAGCGCAGACGCGGGCGTACTTTGACGTTCTCGACCGCCTGCGGGTGCGCCATGCCCACGAATACCCGACGGTGAGCGGCTCCATGGCGGAGATCGTGGCGGCGGTGGCGCAGCTCATCGACCGCGGATTTGCCTATCCCACCTCGCAGGGCGTGTACTTCTCGGTGCCCGCCTTCCCGGAATACGGCTCGCTGTCCGGACGTGCGGAGGACGTGGGCGTCGAGGCCGGCGCGCGGGTGGAGGTGGACCCGGAGAAGCGCGATCCGCGGGACTTCGCGCTGTGGAAGCTGGCCCCGGCGGACGAGATCGGCTGGGACAGCCCCTGGGGTCGCGGGCGTCCCGGCTGGCACATCGAGTGCTCGACCATGATCCAGACGGCGTTTGGCAGCCAGATCGACATCCACGGCGGCGGCGCCGACCTGATCTTTCCGCATCACGAAAACGAGATCGCGCAGGCGGAAGCCGGCAGCGGCCAAACCCCATTCGTGCAGCACTGGCTGCACACGGGGCTGCTGCAGATCGACGGCGAAAAGATGGCCCACTCGGCGGACAACTACACGACCCTGGCCGAGGTGCTCGAGGTCATGGAGCCGGACGTGCTGCGGCTCTATTTCCTGTCGGTGCACTACCGCACGGCGATGGGCTTCTCCATGGAGGCCCTGCGGCCGTCAGCAGCCGCCTACGAGCGGCTGCACGGCATCATGCGCGCCCGCGGCGGAAAGCCGTCAGGCGACACGGAGACGCTCGTCGCCGCATGCCGCCGCGCCCGGCTCGAGTTCGAGGCGGCCATGGACGACGACTTCAACGCCCCTCGCGCCATCGGCGCGCTGTTCGAGCTTGGGCGGTCCATCAACCGCGCCGCGCCGATTGCGTCGCCGAGCGTCGTGGTCTACGCCCAGGCATGCCTGCGGGAATTGCTGGGCGTGCTTGGCGTTGAGTTGCGGGATGGGGCCGCGATGTACATCGAGTCGGCACTACAGGGAGGCCTTGCCGCGCTCGATCCAGCGGCCGACGCCGCGACCGCCGCACCGTACATTGAGCTGCTGGTTGAGATTCGCAGCGCAGTGCGGGAGGCGCGACAGTGGGAGCTGGCCGACCGCATTCGCGACCGTCTCGCGGACCTCGACGTGGTCCTGGAAGACACCCCCGAGGGCACGGTTTGGCGGCGCACGACCTCGACCGGCACGGCGCCGGAGCCATCTGGGGCCGACACCCCGTCCGCGAAGCGCTCGCCGCCGGCTACCGGCTGACGCGGCTGCTGGTCGCCCGGAGCGCCGCCGAGTCCACGGCGGAGCTGCGCGAGCTCGCGGGCGCGGGCGGCGTGCCGGTGGCCTTCGTGGACCCAGGCGAGCTGGACGCGCTGGCGTTCGGCGGCAACCACCAGGGCGTCGTCGCCACGGTCACCCCAACTGTGGGCGCCGGGGTGCGTGACCTGCTGCAGCCCCAAGCGGGACGCGCGCAACCGCCCCTGATCCTGGCCGCCGATCAGGTCGAGGACGTGGGTAACTTGGGCTCGCTGCTCCGCACGCTCGAGGCCTGCGGCGGGGCCGGCGCCATCGTGCCGGTGCGGCGCAGTGCGGCGCTGATAGGCGGGCTGGCTCGCGCCTCGGCCGGTGCGAGTCTGCGCTCGACGGTGGTCACCGTGACCAATCTCGCGCGGGAGCTGAAGTATCTGCGGTCCGACGGCGTGCGGATCATCGGGCTCGACGCCGCCGCCGATACGCCGTTCGACGACCTGGCTTACGACGCGCCATGCTGCATCGTCGTGGGCAACGAGGCGCGTGGAATGCGGCCGAGCGTGCGGCAGGCGTGCGATGCGATGGTGCGGGTGCCGCTGCGCAGCGGCATCGGATCGCTGAACGTGGCGGTCGCGGGCGCCATCGTCCTGCACCACATCGCTCGCACACGGACAGGTGGGAAGTCATGACCGGCGACTTCATCAGCCTGCGCGGCATGCTCTTCTTCGCCTATCACGGCGCGCGCGCCGAGGAGCGCACCCTGGGGCAGCGGTTCGTGGTTGACATGGAGGTGCACGCCGACCTGCGCGCCGCCGGAAAATCCGACGGGGTGAGCGATACCGTGAACTACAGCGAGCTCTACGCCGTCGCGCAGGACGTGATGCTGGGCCCGCCGCGCAATCTGCTCGAATCGCTGGGCGAGCGCATCGCCGCGCGCGTGCTGGCCGAGTTCCCCCGCGTGACCCACGTGCGCGTGCGCATCGCCAAGCCCAGCGTAGCCATCGCCGGCTCCATCCTCGCCGAAGCCGCCGTCACCATCGAGCGCGTTCGAGAGTAGGCCGCGTCAGGCCGCTGCGGACACCCAGCCGACCCAAAGGTGGTCGCGGACATGGAACGATCCAACGATACCGCGCGTAGTATCCGGTAGAAGTAGCTAGCAGCCGACGTCCTGAGCACGCTGGAGGCGGACTCGTGAGAGCCGGGCGTTCGACGTGGCGCACGTCCATGGTGTCCCTGATTGCGCTCGCACTCTTGCTCGCGCTCGGGGCGGCCGCGTGCGACGCGCCTGCCGGAACGCCTGAAACCGCTGAGCCAGCGCCGACGACTGCCCCAGTTGAGACGCTCGCCGCCGAACGGGCCGCACTTGTAGCCCTGTATCGCGCGACCCGCGGGCACACCTGGACGAACAACCGAAACTGGCTCAGCGAAGCGCCGGTCTTCACCTGGCACGGCGTGACCACCGACGACAGCGGTCGCGTGAGCGACCTCAGGCTTGAGGAAAACTCACTCGTGGGGGAGATTCCGCACGAGTTGAGCCGTCTTGACCACCTCGTTCGGCTTTCGCTCGGGCGGAACCAGTTGCGAGGAGCGATCCCAGCCGAGTTTGGCAACCTCTCCAATCTGGAGCACCTGACGCTCGGATTCAACCAGTTGACCGGGGAGATTCCACCCGAACTGGGGAATCTCTCCAATCTGAAAGGGCTGTCGCTCAGTGACAACATCCTGAGTGGAGAGATCCCACCCGAATTGGGCCGCCTTGGCAAATTGGAAGAGTTGTCCCTCAATGGCAATCGGCTTGGCGGGGAGATACCGCCAGAACTGGGCATCCTCTCCAATCTCGAAATGCTGTGGCTCCATGACAACCACCTGCGTGGAGTGATCCCGACCGAATTGGGTCGCCTTTCCAACCTGCACAGGCTGGAGCTCGGCGGCAGCAACCAACTCACGGGCTGCATTCCCGAGGAGTTGGCTACGGTCCTGCGCAGTGACGAGCTACATACAAGTTGGCACACCGATCTCCGCCAGCTCGGTCTGTCGTTCTGCGGCGCCGGCGACAGTTCGATCGACAGAGCCGCACTCGTCGCGCTCTACCACGCGACCGATGGTGCGAACTGGTCGGGCGGGACCGGGAGATTCAACTGGCTCAGCGACGAGCCGCTCTTCAAGTGGCCTGGAGTCACCACGTACCGTGGTCGCGTCGTCGAGCTAAGGCTTGTTCAAAAAAAGCTCACGGGAACGATACCGCCGGAGTTGAGTAACCTCGCCGAGCTGGAAGTGCTTGACCTTCGCGGCAACCGATTGAGCGGACCACTACCGCCGGATCTGGACCGCCTCGCCAATCTGAAATCGCTGCTTCTCGAGGGTAACCAGCTTACCGGGGACATACCGCCGGCCCTCGGGAACCTCGACAGCCTCGAATCACTGTGGCTCGAACGCAACCGGCTCAGTGGGGAGATACCCCCCGAACTTGGGGCACTCGCCAACCTGAAGACGCTGCGGCTCAGCGTTAATCAACTCAGTGGGGAGATTCCGTCCGAGCTGGGGAACCTCGGCAAGCTCGAGGTGCTGTGGCTCGACAATAACCGGATAGGCGGGGAGATTCCGCCGGAATTGGGGAAACTGTCCAACTTGGAACATCTGTACCTCGGCAATAGTCCGATCCTCGGCGGGCGCAATCTAATCAGTGGGTGCATCCCCGAGGCGTGGGGAGTTTTCCTGCGGAACGACCTCGAAACTGAATGGCGCGGTGACCTCCGCGAACTCGGTCTTCCATTCTGCGGAGTCGCCGACAGTGCGACTGACAAGGCCGCGCTGGTCGCGCTCTACCACGCCTCCGACGGGCCAAACTGGAAGAACAACCGCAACTGGCTTACTGAGGCGCCACTCTTCACCTGGCACGGCGTTACCACCGACTGCGGGCGGGTCACGGGGCTGAATCTCCGGGAAAACCAACTGAGAGGCGAGCTGCCGTCAGAAATTGGACGCCTCGCCTATCTCGAGGAGTTGAATCTCTATCACAACAAGCTGGCCGGGCCGATACCGTCCGAGCTGGGAAACCTCGCCAATCTGAGAGCATTGGAATTCAGCGACAATCACCTGGAAGGACCGATTCCGCCCGCGCTGGGTCGGCTCGCCAATCTGGATCGGCTGGAACTCGACGGGAGCCGGTTGCGTGGAGAGATTCCGCCCGAGCTGGGAAATCTCTCCAATCTGAGATTTCTGTCGCTCACGTTCAATGATCTAAGTGGGGGGATACCGCCGGAACTAGGTCGGCTCGCCAATCTCGAGGAGTTAGATCTCCACTACAACCAGCTCACTGGATCAATACCGCCTGAGCTGGGCAACCTCGCCAACCTTAGGGGGTTGGATCTCCACGAGAATCAATTGGAGGGTCCGATCCCGCCCGAGCTGGGCCGCCTCGCCAATCTGGTGCTTCTTTCGCTCGAGCGGAACCATCTGAACGGAGCGATTCCAAACGAATTGGGCCGCCTCGCCTCCCTCAGGTTGCTGTGGCTCGAAGACAATCTCTTGAGTGGGGAGATTCCGCTCGCGCTCGGCAACCTCTCCGAACTTCGAGTGTTGGATCTCAGTGCAAACCAGTTGGGAGGCGAAATCCCGGCCGAACTGGGCCGCCTCCGCAACCTGGAACGGTTGTCGCTCGAATTCAATCAGCTAACCGGGAAGATCCCGCTCGAACTAGGGTTCCTCGCCAACTTGGAAGAAGTGAGAGTCATTGGCAATCAATTCGTAGGGTGCGTCCCCAATGGCTTGCACTATGTCGCGGAACGGGACATTGCTAAGCTCCGCCTGCCGCTCTGCGAGGCCGCCTGACCGAGCCTCGATCTAGGGCGCCGCGTCGCTGCCCCGCTCCTGCTCCCGGCGCTCGTCGAACTCGCGCAGCAGCACGTTCCCCAGCGACGGCGGACGGCGGTAGCCCGGAACGTCCTTCGCCACCGACCACTCGTGCGCCTCGAGTTGGCGGGTGATGAGGTCATCGGCCTGTTCGAGAAACGTGTCGGCGTCGGCGGCACCGCGGCGCACCGCTTCGATAGGGGCGGCCGTCAAGAAGTGCCACGCCTTCGATCCGGGATTCGAGGGCGTCTGCAGGTCATGACCGACCGCGCCACTCCAGGCGGTGCGGTCCACCGGCAGCCGGTTGGGGTCGAGAAAGGCCGGCTCGCGCAGCACTGAGCGGCGAAACGGCACGGCGGCGTCGGTGCGCGCCAGCGCGCGCTGGGCTTCGGGCTCCAGAAAGGCGTGGACGAGACGCCAGGCTGGCTCAAGATCTTCGCTGGCGCCGTTGACGGCCACGCAGAGCTCCACGCCCTCCGTCAGCGAGGGGCCGTTGCTCCAGGCGGGCAGCGGCGCCACGCCCCAGCGCACCTCCGGCCGCACCAGCGGCGCAAAGTCGCTGGCATCGACATACAGCGCCACGAGCCCGCCGTTGAACGGCCCCGCAAAGCGCTCCTCAAGACCCAGCTCGACCCTTGACCTGCTGCGCCAGCGCGCCATGCGCCGCAGGGTGCGCGCGTGCAAGGGCGACTGCATGGTTGATCGAGTCTGATCGGGAGCAAAGAACGCCTCCGCCCCGCTCAGCCCGGCGGCGCCAGCCAGAGCGGCCCGAGTCAACCACGGCACGGCGGCGAGGCCAAAGCGGTCGACGCGGTCTTCATCGGCCGCGGTGAGACGCCGCGTGGCGTACTCGAACTCGGCTATCGACCACGGGTCCTCCCAGCTTGACGGCGGCTCCACACCCGCGGACTCCAGGTGGGCTTCGTTGTAAAACACTCCGAGATAGGCGGCGCCCAGGCTGAGGGCGGCCACCTCCCCACCGGGCCCGGATCGCGCCGTGGTTACAGCGGGGGCGAGGTCCTCGAAGTCCAAGTCGCGCGCCACGAAGTCGTCCAGCGGCGCCAGCAAGCCGTCGGCCGTCAGGTCGAATACATCGTCCGCCGCCACCCGCACCACGTCCGCCTCGATGCCGTCGCGCAAGACGCTGCGCATGCTCTCGCCGGCCAAGGCGTTGTCCAGCCGCACGACCAGATCGACCTCGGGTTGCGCCAGCTCGAAGGCCGCCAGCGCCTGGCGCAGCGCGCTCAGGTCGGCGGGCGTGCCCCAGCCCGCGAACCGGATCGTCGTGCCGGCCGGCAGGGGCGTGCGTTCCGGCGCGGCGACCGTCGGGCGCGGGGGCGGCGTCGAGCTCGGGATTGGGGTCGGCGTCGGCGTAAACCGCGGCACGCTTACAAACTCGACCGGGAGGGGGGTCACGGGGGGCAGGTCCGCGGGCGGCGGCACCGTCTCGCAACCCGCCATGCCGACCGCCACGGCAAGCGGCAGCGCGCGCAAGATAGCTCGCCGCGAGCAACGCCCGGCGGCAATGCGCGGCGGCGGACGGCGTGGGCGCTGAGCGCCCGCTGATGGGGATGGGTTCGCCACGTGCTGGAAGCCTCGGGGGGCTGACCGAAGGGCCAAGGCGAGCCGCCGCTCGGAAGCGCGGGCGGCCCGGCTCATTCCAGAGCAGGCACCCTTGGGCAGGATAGCAGCGGCCCGCTGGTGGTCAGCGGTTTGTGCTGACGCTATTCTGCGCTCATGACCGCCGGTCGGCGGCTTGCACAAGGGCGATGACGATGTATCGCGCCGGCATCGTGGGGCTTCGCGTCGGGGCCCGGCATGCGCATGGCTATACGGGCAGCGCCGCCACGCAGCTTGCCGCGATCGCCGATCTCGACGCCGCGCTCGTGGACGAGGTGGGTCGGCGCTTCGACGTGCCGCGCCGCTACACCAGCGCCGAGGCCATGCTGGAGCATGAGGCGCTGGACATCGTGAGCGTCTGCACGCCCTGCCAACTCCACGCACCAATGGTGATCGCCGCCGCCGAGGCTCGACCCAAGGCGATCATTTGCGAGAAGCCCATGGCGCCGGACGTGGGCAGCGTCGAGGCCATGACCGCGGCCTGCGACGAGCACGGCGTGAAGCTCATCATCGGCCACATGCGCCGCCAGCTGCCGCAGTTCGCGCATGCGCGCCGGCTCATCTCCCAGGGCGCAATCGGACGACCCCTCGCCAGTACGGTGAGCGTGCAGGAAGGCGGCTTGCTGAATCAGGCCTCCCACGTCGTCGACCTGATCCGCTTCATGCTGAGCGATCCGGCGGTCGCCTGGGCCGTGGGCCAGGTGCAACGGGAAACGGACCGGTACGAACGCGGCCTGCCCGTCGAGGATCTGTGCATGGGTGTGATCGCGTTCGAAGGCGGTGCGCGCCTGGTGCTCGACGTGGACATCGGCGCCAACCTCACGGTCGGCAACTGGGGCTTCGTGCTGGCGGGCGATGAGGGCACGCTGCGCGTCACCAGTCACCAAGCGCATGGCCGCGAGGAATTCGACCTGCGCCTGGTGTCACGCGCGCACGCCGACCTGGATATACCGTCGTCCGACTTCCCCGACGTGGACCCGTGGATCGCTCAGGTCGACCGGCTGGCAGGGTGGCTGGACGGTGGCCCGGAGCACGAGCAATCAATCGCGCGCACCCTGCCCTCGCATGAAGCCCTCATGGCCATCTACGAGTCGGCGCGCACGCGCACCCGCGTCACGCTGCCGCTCCACACCCGGCGCTCGCCGCTCGAAGTGATGATCGAGGACGGCCAATTGCCGATTCGCTATCCGGGCGCTTATGACATCCGCCGTCCGGACGTCTACCCCCCGGTGGAGATCTAAGCCGTGGCCGCGACGCCTGACCCGAACCGCCCGCTGCGCGCGGCCGTCGTCGGCGCCCGCATCGGACGAAAGCACGCCGCCGGCTATGCCGCCAGCGCCCGCGCCGAGCTGGTGGCGATCTGCGACGCCATCGAATCGCGCTGCCACGCGCTGGCCGACCAACACGACGTGGAGGCCCGCTACACCGACTTCGAGACGATGCTGCGTGAGCAACGGCCCGACATCCTCAGCATTGCGACTCCGCAGGCGACCCACGCGCCGCTCACGATCCTCGCCGCCAGCCGCTACGCGCCCACGGCCATCCTGTGCGAGAAGGCCATGGCCGGCAATCTGGGCGAGGCGCGCGCCATGCTGGCGACCTGCGACAAGTTTGGCGTGAAGCTGGCCATCGGGCATCAGGGCCGCTGGCTGCGGGCCTACGAGCAGGCGCGGGACGCGGTGGCGGCGGGCGACATCGGCACTCCCATCTTCGCCCGCGTGGGCTGCACCGTCGGCGGGATCACGAACCACCTCACCCACGCTCTGGACCGCATGCTGTTCATGCTGGGGCAGCCCGAGGTGGAATGGGTGCTGGGCAACGTGCAGCGCGAGTCTGACCGCTGGGAGCGCGGTTGGCCCAGCGAGGAGATGGCCGCCGCGGTCGTCGGCCTGGCCGGCGGAATGCGCCTGTCCCTGGAAAGCGAGACGCCCGCGGCGCCCGGCCTCGAAGCGCACACCCACCTCATCGTCGGCACCGATGGCCTGCTGATCGTCTCCCAGGACGGCCGCGGCTCGGACTATGCGGTGCGGATCGCGGGCGGGGATGGGCGCACGCGGGACATCCCCGCAGGCGGCGACTACTACGATGACGCGCGCCTGCGCGAGATCGACGCCTTGGCGGCCTGGGCCGCGGGCAACCTCGAGGAGCATCGCGGCGACGCCCATCTCGCCATCAAGACCCAAGAAGCGCTGATGGCGATCTACGAGTCAGCCCGCACCCGCACGCTGGTGCGCCTGCCGCTCAAGACCATGGCCTCGCCACTCATACAAATGATCGAATCCGGCGAGCTCCCCGTCCGCTACCCCGGCCGCTACGACACCCGCCACCAGACGGCGGGGTACGGGAGCTAACTGGACGGATCTAAGGCACGGCTCGCAGCTCGAAGTCGTGGGTGCGGCCGCGCAGCCTACACCCGGCGGCGGGCACGAAGGGCCGACCGCGCTGCCAGCGTGGCCAGCATCACGACGGCAACCACCGCCCCGGCCGCGACGACCACGACGACCGGCCCGACGCCCGCCGTCTGGCTGCGGGCACTGAGCGTGCGCGGCTCGGTGCTCATGAAGTCGAGGTCCCACACCAGTGCGCCGTTCTCGACCCGGTCGGCGTTGTGCTCCGCAATCTCGCCGGGCAGCGAGACGCGCACCCGAAATTCGGCGGATTCGACGAGGGCGGTCGCCAGGCCGGCGGCAAAATCTCCGTTCTCGCCGGCCAGTTCTTCACCCTGCGGCGAGACGGCCATCGTGAACCGCCAGCTGTCTCCCTCGCGCGCGAACCCCCAATCCCAGCCCTCGGTCGCCTCATTCACGCCCCTCAGCGAATCCGCGGCCAGCACCATGTCGGGAAACGGCACGCTCACGACCTGCCCGACGAATCCGTCCTCGTGGTACTCATCGACGACCGCGCCCGGTGGCAGGTCGTCGATGTTTGGAGCAAGGTCCGCTACGGATTCATCGGAAAGCGCGAGCAGAGCTTCGTCGACCGCCACCACCGTGTCGACTGCTCCGGAGCCGTCCTCGTTCACGGTGAAGGTCACCTCGACGCGGATGCAGCCTGCGAGGAGGAACGCGCACAGCGCCATTAGCAGCGCGAAGGGGAGACGTCGCCCGAAGTTCCGTGCGGTCATGGCGGCATGTTACCCGCTGTGCCAACTTGTGGTGCGGGGGCTGTGCTAGGATCGCCGCCTATCTGAGAATTGCGTGACATATTTATTGGCATGGTCACCCGTCGCCCGGCCTATGTGCGCTGGAGTTTGTGACGACTCGACGATGGGAACTAGGGTGGCCGTAGTCCTGTGAAGGACTTTCTCCGGGGCTGCCTCGGTCTAATCATTCTCGTGATCGCGGTTGTCATCGGAATCGGTATCTGGATGACGGTGACCGCAGAGCCCGATACGTCCGCGCCAAGCGCGTCGGTCGCCAAGCCTCCAACGCCGTCGCGGGATCCGACCACTGCCCCAACCGTTACGCCCCAGCCGACACCCAGCCCTACGTCGCCACCAGAGGCCGACTGGGCGATTGTAAAACGCGCCAATCCCTTGGCAAATAAGCTGATACTAAAAGTCGTACTTGATGAGAAAGTGCCTGAATCGTTACTCAATAAAGTATCATGGCAGATCAGAAACGACGATCTAAGCTACGAGCTACTTGACATTAGCTATTACATCGATGGGATGGATACTGATAGGGGGTCGAGTTGGGGCTTGGTCAGGTTCGAAGGTTCCACGCTCGACAGCATCTCTATCCACGGGTTGACTACTGAAGATGAGCAGCGTCTCTTAGCCGAACCCTTGCCTGATGCCCAGAAGATCATCGGACGATATATCAGCGAGCAGAGTGGTCCTTTGTCAGGCATTCTAACGGTATATATAGATCAGGGAGATCCGTTCATGCAACGTATCACAAAGGATGGTGATATCTCGACGTATGAGCTATCGGAAACTCCTGTGACGGCAGGAAGGCGATTCAAGATTCTCGTCTTCAAAGAGGACTATATTGTAATCGAGCAAGGTCCGGAGGGGCGGCTTCTCAACTACTCCACAAGCGGACTTTTTGAGGTTGCGCACCCCGTGGAGCTGCCTTTCACGCCAACGGCCGCAGCGATGGCCACTGCCACGCCCACACCGGCACCGACCGAGTACGTCGTGCAGTCCGGCGACACCTTGCGGTCCATCGCCCAGCAGTTCGGCACGACGGTGGACGACTTGATCGACGCGAACGACATCGAAGACCCAAACCTGATCCGCACGGGTGCGACCCTGCGGCTCCCAGCATCCACGACGGCTGCGGTTGCCGATGCCACGACCTTGGCGTCTGCGTCTCCAACGCCAACCGGCACACCCGCGCCGACGCCAGGGACTTGCCCAACGGCGGCTGAGGCGGCATATATGCTTAGGTTGAGCGAACAATTGGCGATCATAGGAGATGCGGCTGTAGCACTAGGCGACTTGCTCATGCTCGGCGGAGAAAACCCGCTGCTTTTCTTCACTGATAACTTCAGGATTGCATTTGGCGTCCAAGCTGCTGTACTTATGATCGGATCGCAGCATATCCTTGATCTTGATGCACCTAACTCCACGCAAGCCCAGGAGATCCATCGCCTGAGTTCGAGTATGGCTCGCAAATCGATTGACAGTGCAGAGGCATTGATAGAAGGGATTGACAACTTCGATGCAGACAAGATCGAGGAGGGTGGTCAGCTTATTGAGGAAGCCGCAGGCTACTTCCCGGATATGCAGAGGTTGCTCGAAGGATTCTGCGAGTGACAGTCGCCTGCGACCCTGGCGAGGAGGTTAGCCGTGTCTTACATCGTCTATAAAAACCGAGTCCACAACTACGCCTCCGTTCATGAGACATCCTGCGGCTACGTGAAACAGCATGGCGGCGTAAGCAGCACCACGCCCCCACCGGCTGGTATCACGAAGGGTTTCGCACAGCGCAACATGCCTACCAGAAGGCCGAGAGCACCGGGCGGACAGTTGTCGTCTGCCCTGTATGCAGACGCCGGTTTCCCGAGATTGCCGCACTGCCGGAACGGCGACTGTGATGGCATCGGCTGCGCGCTGTAGACGCAAGACTGCAATGACGCCCATCCACCACATCTGGTAGACGGCCCGACATGCCGGATAGCCTCGGCCTGCGCGAGTTGATCTACCTGATCTTCGCCATCTCGCTGGTCGCGCTGCTGGTGGCCCCCTGCTCAAGGCGTGGTACCTGCGCGACCGCCGCTAGCGGCCCCGCCGACGGCACCTTCCCCACCATCTACACAGTTCCACGGTGACCTCGCGATGCCGCGCCGCCCGACCTTGATTGTGGCGCGCTCCTTTACAGAAATCGCTTGGTCGTGGGGTCGGATCCTCACCGGTTTGATGGGGATCGTGATGGCGTGGGCTGCGAGAGATAGCGCGGGACTCTGCACTCCATGGGTCCTACGGCTGCCCGCAAGCTGACGCGCCGGCGCTACCGCGCCGCTCGCAACTCGAAGGAGTGCATTCCGCAGCGCACAGTCGTGCGCACCGTGGCGTCGTCCACCACCAGTCCGGCCGCGGCCACGGCCTCCGCGTCGTCCAGCGGCGTCTCGGATTCGCGGTAGACTAGCGTCTCGCATCGATCGACCGCGCGCTCGAGCACGATTTCGGCCTCGACGCCGGGCGGAATGTCAACGGTCAGTGCTTGCCCGTCCGGCGTGCGCCGCCAGCGCACCGCGATGTCGCCGTGAGGCGTCGGGAAGGCGCCCGACACGCGCGGCAGTGACCCCGTCCGCGGGGCGATCCGACAGGTTGCGAATCCCGGCGCCGTGGGCGTGACGCCCAGCACCCGAGTCGAGAGCACGTAGCCCACCAGAATGCCGCCGGTGTGCGCCAGGCTCCGCGTCGACATGGGCCGCACGCGGTTCTCATCGTCACGTTGGGCGTAGTCGGCGTCCTCAATGATGCGGTGCCCACCGGTGAACGGGTCCCACAGCTCCCAGATCATGGGATTGTCCGTGGACTCCAGCATCGGTCGGAAGCGCCGCCGGATCAGATCGAGCCCTTCGTCGACCAGCCCGGCGCCGAGGATCGCGTCGGCCACGTAGCCGAAGAACAGCGGCGTGGCCTGCACCAGGTCGTCGTATCGCTCCACGATCGCGCGCGCCACAGCCGCTCGGCGCTCGGGCGGCGCGATGCCGTAGAGGATGGCGTAGGCATTGGAAATATCGCTGTAGACGCCGTCCGCCCCACGGGCCTGGTCGCTGTCGTGGAACAGCCCGCGATCCTCGTCCCAGAATCTGGAGCGCAGCGTCTGGCGCACATCGGCGGCGATGCGTCGCCAGCGCTCGGCGTCGCGGGCCACGCCCACCCGGTCGGCCAGCCAGGCCGCGTCCTCCAGCCCGGCCACGTAGAGCGCGTTGGTGATGAAGCTGGCGCCGCGCAGGTCGTTCGGCGTCCAGTCGAGCGTGTTTGAGAGCGGCAGGTCGCGCAGCAGCCCGTCGGCGTCGCGGTGCGGCTCATACCAGTCGATCTGGGGCGGCACGCTGCGGTACAGCTCCTCCAGCACCCAGCGCCGCCCGGTATGCAGATAGTGCTCGCGCACGCGGATGCTCCACTGGAACAGGAAGTTGGCCACCACGTAGCGCTGGGGGTTCTCCGGCGGATACACCATCTGCAGCATCCCGTCGCCGCGGTTGCTCAACGGCACCAGCCGCATGAAGCGGTCGGTGAGCGTTAGATCGCCATAGGCCGCAAAGCACATGTGCATCACGTGGCTGCCATCGCCGGTGTTGAAGATCGCCCGCTCGCGGAACCCCTCGTGCACCAGCGTGTCCTCGAAGTTGAGATAGGCCGTGTCGGCGCAGGCGGTCCACAGCGCGCCTAGGAGTGGATCGTCGCACTCGAACGCGCCGCGCCGCTCAGCCGGATACACGTACTCATCGACCGATACCGACTCGATCTGCACCGGCCCATATGCACTGCGCACGCACAGGTGCAGATAGCGGAACTGCTTGTATTCGGCCGGCTCCCACACCTGCCGGCCCTCTCGGGCCAGGTAACGGTCGCCGTAGGGCGCTCCGGGCGGGATGCGGCCGTTGATGAGCTGCTGGCCGTAGGTCATGTCGACAATGGCCCCGGCAGGCGCCGTCAGCCGGACTCGTGGGAATCCGAAGAGCTGCCGCCCGAAATCCAGCACGATGAACGGCGAGCGGATGCCGTATCCCGGAGCGAACACGCCCCGCAGCTCGCTCACGCCGTCGGGGCGCAACAGGGCGTCGGCGTTCTGGATGACCGCGTGCTCCAGCGGAAAGTGCACTTCCTGCACCAGGCGCTCGGGAAGGTCGCGGACGGCCCCCCGGCTCTCCTCGATCACTTCGCCCGTGGCCGCCGCGCGCATGGGAAACACCTCGCGCTCGTCCAGCAACGCCGTTTCCCGGGCCTCCAGCAGCACCCAGTCGTAGTCGCTGGTCGGGACTTCCCAGGCCGCGTCCCAGTCGGTGTCATCGAACTCCGGCTGCATCCAGTCGGTCGGGTCGGCGGCGGCGTCATAGACCTCCGGCGGACCCAGCAGCGCGTGGTTTGCCTTGATCGTCCGGTCCCAGGCGTTCGCCGGACGCACGCGCCAGGCGGCATCGGTGCCTATGGTTGAAGTGGCTCCGTCGTGATCTTCGGTCTCGAGCTGTGCCCACAGGCCTGCGCGCTCGCCGACGCCATAGGCGTTGCCGCTCCAGCTCGACCAGCCGTCGCGCTTGCGAGGCGTGGCGTAGTGATAGGCCCGCACGGCGATGGTGTTGGCGCCGGGCCGCAGGTGCGCCGCCACGTCGTGGCTGTCATAGCTCTTCCGCCGCGGGTCGCTGCGCGCCGGTCCCCGTGCGATATACCGCCCGTTTACCCAGAGCGCGTAGCGGTCCGAGGCGCTGATGCGCAGCCGCGCCGCCGCGGGCGCCTGCTCGAGGCTGAACGTGCGCCGGGCATAGAGGAAGAAATGGAAGGGCTTGCGCTCGCCCTCGACCCAAATCCAGCGCCCGGCCCACTGCCGCACCGAGCGCAACTCCGGCGGCGTCGCTGGATGCATGGGCATCTCCCGTCGACCGTGCTGTTGGGATTGAGTATGCGCAGGCGCCAACCGCGCGTCGAGCACGCGGATTACCGCCGCTCTACGTACCACGGGGGTACAGTGCAGAGTGTTGACCGCCTCGCTCGATTCGCCATGCCCCAATCACCGCCGGCGCTAGTCCCGCCGGAAACGCTGCGCTGGGCGCGCGAGTCGATGGGCCTTTCCCTCGACGAGGCAGCCCGGAAGGTCTCCGTCAGCGTCCAAAAGCTCGAGCGCGCCGAGACCGGCGAGGGGTACCTAACGCTCAGACAGGCTGAGAAGGCAGCGTCCGCATACCGAAGGCCGCTGGCCGCGCTGTTTGTGGAGAAGCCACCCGCAGAGGAGCCGCCGGAAGTCCAATTCCGCCAATTGCCTGGTGCTCCGAGGCTGCCGTGGGAATACGAGATGCTCACCCTAGCGCGCCTTGTTCGTGAACGGCAGGACGCCGCGGCCGAACTCTATGACCTCTTGGATGAGGAATCGCCATGGCTATCCCTGGAGATCGGCGCCTCGGATCATCCGGCTGAGCTAGGCGCACGGGCACGGACCATGTTGGGCGTGGAATTGGATCGTCAGAGAGAGTGGCAGGATCCAGATGGATATACCCCGTTGTGGGCGTGGATTCAGGCCGTCGAACGCCTTGGCGTCTTGGTCATGCAGGACGGCTCTATGCGACTGGAGAAGATGCGCGGCTTTGCGGCTATGCATGACACGGTGCCCATGATCGTCGTGAACACAAAGGATGATCCGCGATCACGTGCCTTCACCGTCCTTCACGAGCTTGGACATCTTTTTCGAGCCCGTGCCGGGCTTGAATCCTTATCTGTGGCAGAAGCGCGGCTTGATGAATTCGCGAGCACCATCCTCATGCCGCGCAACTCCTTCGCTGCAGACTTCAAGTATTCCACCGACGACTTGCTTGAGTCCGTCGACGACATCGCGCTTCAGTACGGTGTCACTCCAAGAGCGGCCGCAGTCCGCATCGCTCGACTCCGGCTCGCGACCCAGGCCGCCGTCGACGAGGTGCTCGAGGCTCTTGACGAGCGAGCGGCGCGTGCAAGCGAGCGATCTGGCGGAGGCAACTACTACACAAACATTGTTGGCAACCTTGGGGCAGCGTTTATCGATCTCGTGTTCTCAGCCCTCGACGTTCAGGCCATTAGCTCACCGGCGGCCTCCGGTCTACTCGGCGTTAAGGTCAATAATTTCGCAAAGCTTCGCCAGCGCACGTCCGAGCGGGCCGGCGCTTAGGCATCTTGCTTGTCTTCGACACAAGCGCGTATATTAACGGCTGGCGTGATCACTATCCGCCTTCGATATTTCCTAGTGTGTGGGATCTCATAGCCGAGAGTCTCGACTGCGGTCACATCATTAGCCCGCGAGCAGTATATAACGAGATCAAAGAGAAAGATGATGACGTACACAAGTGGTCCAAGCAGAGGGTTGGAAGCTTTGTTGATCCGATTCCCGAGGTACAGCAACTGGCAGCTGAACTGTATGCGTCATTTCCGAATCCTGCCGTTCGCGATAGAGCCGACCCGTGGGTCATTGCCGAAGCCAAGGCCCGGGGGTTGACCGTTGTAACGTATGAAGGCCGGACGTTCTCGGGCATTCCAACCAAGCGTTGGGATCGATCGATGCCCGGAATCTGCCGGTACCACAAAGTGCCGTGCATCACGCTGCCCGAAGCGCTCCAACAGCTTGGTGGAAGTTTCTAGTCGATCGCCCTTGGCACTTCTAGCGTGTGCTCCGTCCGGGTAACACTGGCGGCGCCCCTCAGGCTCCGCGCTTGGACGGCGAGGCGGGCAACACCTCGTAGACCACACCCCACCGCGGCACCACGTTGAAGGCGGCCTCGTATTCCGGCGTCGAGCGCTGCAGATAGAGCCGCCGACCGCTCGCCAGGATGTCAGCCGCCTGCTCGAAGCCCATAGTCCAGTAGTCCGTCGTTTGGATGCGAATGCCGCGGTCACCCTCTCGGACCGCGGCGTATCGCGAGTACCAAGACGAGGTCCAGTTCGTCATATAGACGCTGCCGGGCGCCATCTGCCGCATGATGCCCAGGCCGACGGTGGCTTGTTCCTCGGCATCTTGGCGAAGCTCCACGACACTGCTGCGCGCCGGGCCGGTGAATTGCTGCTGTATCCGCAGGCCGGCGACAAGCACCACGACAAATCCGGCCGCAAGCGCGGCGTAGCGTACGCAAGTCGGCGCGAAGCGCCGGACGGTCGGTTCGACCCATCGCAGCAGCCAACCGACGGCCATCGCCAGACAAACCGCGAGCAGGGCATAAACCACCGCAAAGTACCGCGCGCTGTCGAAGATCGGCGTTGAGGCCAGGATGAACCAGATCGTTGTCAGACCGGTCCAGGCGAGCCAGGCGGCGAGGCGCGCGCGCTGGCGGGCCAGCACCACCCACCCCAGCACCGCCAGCGCCAGCCAACCCCACCCAAGCTCGCGCAGCATGTCGTTCGCTAGCAGGGGCCACTTGTCCAAGAACGTCAGGCCCCCGGTGTCGATGGGTTTGGTGATCGTCCCGACGTCGCCCACAAGGGTGAGCGGCTGATCGAGGACCAAGCGCACGAGATCCTCCAGGGTCAGGAGCGCGCGGTGTTCGGGAAGCCCCCTGGGCATAGGGGTAAACAACCCTCGCACCACATAGAGCCACGGAAGCAGCCCAAGGCCGACGGCTCCCAGAGCTGCCGCCAGCGTCCGCGGCCGGGCGATGCCCTCAAAGCGCCGGCTGGCGACGAAGGCGACCGTGGCGGGCAGCATGAAAACGCTGACACCGTGGTTGGTCAGCGAGAGCCCCGTCGAAAACCCCACCGCGGCCAGCCGCGCCACCGACGGTTTGTCGTCGTAGGCGACCAAGGCGCCGATGAGCACGACGACGATCAGCGTTTGCAGGCTCATCGTCCCGGCCTGCGTGGCCTGCGCCCAGATGCTGAATCCGGTCGTGAAGACGACCGTGGCCAGCAAGCCGGCGAGACGCGAGCCAGCGAGCACGGCGGTCAGCACAAACAGCACCACCCCCGCGGCGACTGCAAAACATGCGTTGACGACGTTCGCCACATGGGCCGGCTCGGCAAATCCCGTGATGCGGGTGGCGAGGTGAATGCTGCCGGTCAGCAACGGATAGCCCGGCGCGTGCGGAATCCCACCGAGGTAGCCAAAGGTCTGGAACTGGCCCCAGTCGCCCCCGGCAACCTTGGGGACGGCGCTGAGGCCGTAGAACGCGGTCAGCGCGCCGGCCATCAGGACCGCGGGAACAAACAGGGGCGATCGCAGCACGCGGCGAGACACCGGCAATCCGGTTGGCGGGCAAGCGCTCGGAGAATGCCATACCGCGAAATGCCACCCGCGTCGGAATCGGCCACCCACTTCCGGTACCCGCGACGTTGCTCCGGGCGCCCCACAACCCACACAGCGGAGCGTGCCCGCGACGCGGGTCGCCGGTGCTAGCATCCGCCCCAATGTCTTGGCTTTCCGTACCAACAGCACTGTCGACGCGCGCGCCGTTTGGGCGTGCGGGCCGCGCGCTCATCGTTGCGGCCCTCGCCGTTGGCGTCGTGCTGGGCGGCGCGGCGCCGACGCGCGCGGTGGAGTTGCCCGAGCACTTCCGCGTCGAGCCGGTGGTGGCGGCGGCCAATTTCCCGGTGGCGCTGGCGTGGACCCCCGATGGCCGGCTGCTCTACACCGAAAAGTCCGGGGCATTGCGCGTGGTGGAGAACGGGCAGCTGCGCGACGAGCCGTTTGCCGTATTCGAGGTGGACGATCTTTTTGAGCGCGGATTGATCGGCGTGGCCGTAGACCCGAACTTCGCGGACAACGGCTACGTCTACGTCTACTACACCCGCGCCGACACGGCCGGGCATCGCATCGTGCGCGTGCGTGAGGTCGGCGGCCGCGGCGTCGAGCCCACCATTCTGCTGGACGAACCCAACCCCACCGGCTTTGCCTTCCACAACGGCGGTAACCTGCACTTCGGCCCCGACGGCTACCTGTACGTCACCCTCGGCGAGAACAGCGACCCAAGCTTGGCGCCGCGGCTCGACACGCCGCTGGGGAAGATCCTGCGCCTCGACGCGGCGGACGGACGCGCGCCTTCCGACAACCCGTTCTACGACGACGGCAACCCCGCGTCGGGCAACGACGACCGCATCTGGGCGCTGGGGCTGCGCAACAGCTTCGACTTCACGTTCCACCCCGGCACGGGCGAGATCTTCGCCACCGAAAACGGCCCGGAATGCGATGACGAGGTCAACCGCATCGAGCGCGGCGCCAACTACGGCTGGCGGCCCTTGGTGTTATGTAACGATCCGCACGACGGGTTCACAGCCCCGCTGTGGCGCTTCAGCGACACGATCGCACCCACGGGCATTGCCTTCCATCGCGGCAGCCTGTTCATGTGTGCCTGGAATACCGGCGAGCTCATGCGCTTCGAGGCCACCGACCCAACCTATCGCGAGCTGACCGCGATCGAATCCTGGGACGGCGTCCCGTGTCAGACCGACGTCACGCCTGGCCCGGACGGCGCGCTGTACCTCAGCGACGCCCGCTCGATCAGCCGCATCGTGTTCCCCGACGCGCCGCCCGAGGTCGCGGTGCCGGGCGGCCGCTTCTACACCCAGGCCGGCAGCGGGCGGGGTGGCTTCGCCATCGTCGACGACGCCGACGCCGCGTTTTGGACGGCGTTTCAAGACTTCGGCGGCGTCGAGGCGCTGGGTTATCCCGCCTCCCGCCGGTTCAAGCGTGGCGGATTCCTCTATCAGGCCACGCAGGCGAGTCTCTTGCAGCGCGATCCGGCGACGGGCGAGGTGCGGCTGGCCAACGTGTTCGACTCGCTCAGCGCCGCCGGATTCGATGCCTGGCTGGATGCCTACCGGCAGATTCCGCTCAGCCGCGAGTGGGTTGGTGACCAGGGCCTGGCGTGGAGCGAGATTTTGGCGCGGCATCTCGCGATCCTGGAGCCGTATCCGGCCCTGCTGACGCGGTTCCGCGCCGTGCCGGATTGGATCACGCGCTACGGCCTGCCGATGGGCGTGCACGAGCTGGACTCGGTCGTCGTGGTGCGCGGCCAGCGCGTCGCGTTCCAGCTCTGGAAAGTGGACGTGCCGCATGCCGCCCCCGGCGACATCACCATCGTGCTCGCTGGCGATCTGGCCAAGGAAGCCGGGCTGGTGCCCGCCGCGGCGCAATTGCCCGAACCCGTACCGTTTGGGGGATAATTCGACGACAAGCTCCCGGGAGATCGCGATGTCGCTTGAAGCCATCGCTTCGAAGCTCGATCAGGCCATTGCCGAGCTACGCGCCGGAACGTTGCAGGAGTCCACGCTCGCGGCCATTCGGGACGAGGTGGCGGCCGCGGGCCGGGCGCGGCAGGACCTGCTGTACCTGCAAGCCGCCGGCACCGATTTGAATTCCCAGGTGATCGGCATGCGCATGGTCCGTGACGGCGAGCTGTCCGACGGCCCGGACAATCCCGACGACTGGCCCTATCAGTCGGTCCTGGACGCCATCCGCGACGGCTGGCGCATCATCGACTTTCCCAACCTCGCCCTGTTGCTCGACGAGTCGCGCACCTACGCCTACGGCGCTGACTTCGTGCTCGAGAAGATTCGGAGCGCCTGATGGACACCTCCCACATCCAGCCGACGTTGACCGACACCGAAGTGCTCGATTTCTGCAAGAACGGCTATCTCCTGCTCGACGGCGTGGTGCCGGAGGAGATCAATCAGCGGTCGGTGGCCTTCCTCGACAACGACACCTACTACGAGCCGACCGACATCCTGGCCGAGGACTGGTTCATCGAGAACGTCACGCTCAACCCCGCGGCCGCCGGCGCCATCCGCTCACTGCTGGGGGCGGGGTTCACCACGCCCGTCCTGATGAGCAACCACCGCGTCCACATGCCCCAGCCGGCGCAGCATTGGCACCGCGACGGCCAATCACGCTATGGACCCGATCTCCACTACCTGCAAGTCTTCTACTACCCCGAGGCCTGCACACCCGAGATGGGGCCGACCGAGGTGCTGCCGGGCTCCCACTACCAGTTCCAGCACGCCAGCTTCATGGGGCACTACGGCAACATGCGGCACAGCGTCAAGACGGCCGCATCCGCCGGCTCGATCTTCCTCACCGTCTACTCGATCTGGCACCGGCGGTCCGCGTCGACGGCGCGGGGGGTTCGCAATCTCCTCAAGTACAACTACTGGCGCACCTCGCCGCCGGCCCGCGACTGGATCGTGGAGCCGGACTTCGACTTCGCTCTGGCCGACTACACGTTCGCCGTCCCAGGACCGCGGCAACAATTCCAGGAATGCCTGGACGCTGCCGAAATGTTCTTCTGGCTCTGCGGCAAGTCCGGCGAATACCGGACCATGGGCGGCCAGGGCTGGCCCCTGCCCGGAAACCGCAACGCGCCGCCCGCGGGCTTTCCCGGGGAGCCAACCGCGGTTACGTATTGAGGTTGGCCGGGCTGGGCTGCCGCTAGCTCGTGCCTGTTCCCGGCCCAGCTTGCGTCACGTACAGGGAGTTGGGAAGCTCCACAGTCCTCCCGATGAGCTGTGAAAAGCGATCCCACTTCGCGTCGTAGGTATGGACTGTCACCGCACCGGCATGTTGCGCCGACGCCAGATGAATCGCATCGCGGGCATTTCGTTCCCAACCGTGCACCAGCGCGTGCCGCAGCAAGTCGCGAGCTCGTCGGCCAATTCCAGCATGCGTGTCCACGATGCGGATCGCTTGAACCCAGCGCCACATCCTCTCAATCTTGGCTTCGATTGCCTGATCGAGAGGCCGGCCCAGCCCTTCCGGCGCAAGGTAGGCAACTTCTGCGATGGAGATTGCAGACGTAACGATCAGAATCCCCCCCGCCTTCGCGTCCTCCATGAGTGTTCGCAACACCAATCGGGACGGGTCACCGCTGAGATAGGACAGGAAACAGCACGCGTCCCAGTACACAAGCGGGCGGCTAGCTGCCATCCCATTCCGCCCGCATGATTTCCTCAGGTTTCCGGCTGGCCGCAGAAAGGACGCCCCACAGATCCTCGGTTTCTTCGACCGGCGACTTGACGATCTCGATATAGGTCACGTCGCGGATGGACAGGGGCATATCCGTCTCTCTGTCTCTCCGCAGAAGACCTTCGACCCGGACACGCTTTCCCCAGAACTCCGGCATTCTCGCCTCATTCTCGGCCGTGACGTAGCAGGAAACGCCGCCCACTTCGCCGTCGGGATACACCACAAATCGCGTCCCGGGACGCCGAGCCAAAGTTTCCACCACACCTTCGATGGCACCGAACGACTCGAGACGTGGGAGCGGCTTCCCTAGCGCTGTCGTCGATGCATGGCGAACTTCGCGGACGCGCCCACCGGTTCGAAAGCGGAGGAATTCGACGCGTCCATCGATCATGCTGGTCAGCCCGTCGGCGTGCGCACTGACGGCGTCCGAGTACGGGACGGGATCGCCGACGGCTAGGGCAGCCCCAACGCAGTCATAGGCAGCGGCGACCCGGTGCACGGCGTCTTGGTCTTCGGCAATTCCCTGCACCTCGGCGACGAGGCTGCCGGTCCCGAAGCGGCGCAGTTCCCAGGTGATCGCGGCGCCGCCCGCCGCCTCAACCGCCAGTTCGCGCAGCAAGCCGCGGAAATGCTGGATCGCATCCAAGTCGTCCAGTAGAAAGCCCGAGCCCTCAAGTTCAAGGGCAATGGTGTCGTCCGCCATATGGTGCACCCGCGACGCGCCTGGGACTCCAGCGCGTGACGGCCCGAAAGTATCACGACTTGTCCGCCTCCGGGAGTGATGACTTCCACACGGGAACGGATCAGGCGCTATGGCCTATCGATGGGCGTGCATGAACCGCCCTCGGTCGTCGGTGTGCGCGGCCAACGCACCGCCCGCGGGCTTTCCCGGGGAGCCAACCGCGGTTACGTATTGAGGTTGGCCGGGCTGCCGTTAGCTCCGCACCAGTCCGTCCGCCTCCAGGTCGCGCACGCTGGCCTCGAAGGCTTCGACCGTGCGGTCGATGTCCTCGTCGGTATGCGCGCTCGACACCAGGCCGCCGCTGGTCATGATGTGCACCCCGTGGCTGTGCAGCGCCCGGCGCAGGGCGGCGCCATCGTTCCCCGACATCCCGCCGCGGGAGGGCGTCCCATCCATGCTCACATGCCAGTAGGAGGACTCGCCGTAGGCGATGGCACCCAGGTCGTGCCGGTCGAACACGTCTTGGACCTCCTGACGCAGCCGAGCCGTGGTGGCGTCGATCTGCGCGTGCACGGCGCCGTCGGCGATATGCCGCAGCACGGCGAGACCGGTGGCGGCCGACAGCGGGTTGCCGTTGAAGGTGCCGGGGTGCGCCATGCGCTGGCCGCGGTCCCACGACGGATCGCCGCGCATCTCCAGCCTCATCAGAATGTCCGCGCGGCCGCCGACGCACCCGCCGGGCAGCCCGCCGGCCAGAATCTTCGCCATCGTCGTCAGGTCCGGGCGCATGTCGTGCAGCGCCTGATAGCCGCCCGGTGACAGCCGGAACCCGGTGACGACCTCGTCCAAAACGAAGACGGTGCCGTGCTCGCGGCACAGGTCCGGCAGGGCCTTGACGAACGCCGGCTCCATCGGCACGGCGCCCCACCCCGCGCCCGTGGGCTCGACGATCAACGCCGCCACGTCGCCCTTCGACAGCTCCTCCCGCACGCGGTCCAGGTCGGTTGGAATGCCCGTCACCGTATCCTGCACGGCCTGGGGGATGCCGGCGGACATCGGCACGTCCAGGGGATCCGACTGGGCCACGTGCGCATAGTCGTGCCAGCCATGGAAGTGGTAGTGGAACTTCACGACGCGCTCGCGCCCGGTGTGTGCGCGGGCCAGCCGCATGGCCATGAGCGTGGCCTCCGTCCCGGAGCCGGTGAAGCGCACGCGCTCCACGCTGGGCACCATGGCGCAGACTTGCTCGGCCCATTCGGTCTCAATCTCGTGGCTGGCGCCGTAGTGGGTGCCGCGGCTGAGCTGTGCAATCGCGGCCTGGGTGGGGACGGGATGCGCGTGGCCCAGAATTAGGGCGCCGTGCCCCATGGTGTAGTCGACGTATTCGTTGCCGTCGACGTCCCACTTCCGCGAGCCCTCCGCGCGCTCGACCATCACGGGGAACGGCGAGTGGACGCGCACGTCGTGCGTTACGCCGCCGGCGATCACCTGGCGAGCGCGGGCGTACAGCGCCCTCGATCCCGGATTGGCGTCGACAAACTCCCGATCGATGCGGCCGCTCGTCGCCTGCGTCGCCACGACTACCCCCTCGTTAACCACCGCCGCGGATTGCTCTAGGCGTGCCAGCATGGGCGCGCCGCCTGCCGGTGTCAACGTCTGAACGGCGTTCGCCGGGACGCCGGGCCGCGCCGTACCCTTGAGCGTTGCGGGTGTGGGGAGGCCGCGCGGATGCTCTACGTGTTCCTTGGCGCGCGTGAGCCCCGCATTCACGACGAGGCGCGCATCGCGCTTGGTCTGGCCGAGGCTGACGACCTGTCGCTCACGCGCCTCGACGGGGCCGACACGTCACTCGTCGCGGTCGCCCAGGCATGCAGCGCGATCGATATGTTCGGTGGGCGCCGCAAGGTGCTGCTGAGCAACGCCCAGGCGCTGGTCGCCGGCGACAAGAAGGTCATGCCCTGGCTGGCTGCCTTTGCAGGCGCGGGCTCGGATGCGCCGTGCGATCTCGCGGTGCTGGCCTATCTGGACTTGGGCGACCGCCGCAGCCGCTCGCGCGTCCAGGCGTTCATGAAGCTCGAGGCGGCCGGAGTGCAGGTGCGGCAGGTGCGTCCGCTGGATGAGCGGCGGGCGGCGCAGTTCGCGCAGCGGCTGGCGCAACGCCAGGGCGTGCGTCTGGAGGATGCGGCGGCCGAGCGATTGGTGGAGATCGTCACGCCCGACGCCGGTCTGCTCGCGTGCGAGGTCGACAAACTGGCCGCCTACGCGGGGTTCGGCGGCAGGCTGGACATGGACGACGTGGACGCGGCCTCGGCCACGATCGGCGAGCACCGGCGCTGGGACTACATCAACGCCGTCTCGGCGCAGCAGCCGCGCCGGGCGCTGGGCGTCCTCCACGATCTGCTGGGGCTGCGGGCGCCCAAGCAGATGATCCTGGCCGACATCGGCACGGCCCTGCGGCGGCTGGCCACGGCCAGGGCCGTGCACGACGCGGGCGGCGATACCAAGGAAGTTGCGCGCCGTGCGGGCGTGCCACCCTTTCGAGCGCGTGAGCTGCACGCGCAGGCCCGACGCACGTCGCCGCGTTTGCTGGAGCGCATGTACGGCGAGGTGGTGCGCACCGATCGCGCGCTCAAATCGACCGGCAGCGACGAAGACGCGCTGCTCGAGATTCTGACGGCGCGGCTGGCGACCCCGCCGGTGCGACGCTAGGCGGCGTCCTCCACCGCGCGCTGTCGCTTCACCAGCCGCCCAAGCCGTCGCGCGGCCGCGTTCTGCGGAACGATCCCGCGCCGCGCCGCGCTGTCCAGCGCCGCCTGAGCAGCCCGCACGGCCTCTCCGGCCGCCGCGTCGCCCTCGTCAATGGCCGTACGCGCGCGCCTGACCAGGCGCCGCACCGCCGAGCGCACGCTCGCGTTGCGGGTGCGCCTGAATTGCTCGCGCCGCACGCCTTTTGCGCGTGCACGCTGACGTTTGAGTTCTTTGGGTGCGGGCATGGCCCAACCTGAGGTTGATGAAGCGGGGCAGGCTACGGTCACCTACCGCCTTACTATACCAATGGACCCCGCGCCTGCGGCCGCGCCGGTCGAGAGGAGCAACATGCTGCCGACCGTCGCGCTGATCGGCGGTCCAGACAGCGGCATCGACCTGGTGTTCGACGCCGCCGTCGGCCCGCAGGTCGTCGAGTCCCGCGACCGACTGCCGCGCCGAATCGGCACCCTGCGCCTACCCGACCACCGATTGCAGCGCTTGGCCGAGGTCATGGCGTCGCAGTCGGTGGTCCAGGCCCAACTCGCGCTGTGGCACTTTCCCGGATACGGGCTGGGGCTTGGCGCCGATGCCAATCCCGCCTGGGTGGGCGAGCTGCGAACCGCCGACGTCCTGGCGTTCGTCATACATCGAGAAACTGGGGCTGATGTGAAGACTGCCCTGCGCAGCAGCGCCGATGATCTCGCAACCGAGCTTGCACTCTGGGACCTCGATGTCCTCGACCGCGCGGCCGCGCGCGCCCACGAGCGCGCCACCCGCGGCCCGCGCGTTGAGCGGCGCGAGGCACAGCACACCTTCGAGCTGCTCGGCCGCACACGCCAGCAACTCGCGGCGTCCGCGGTGCTCGATCCTGCGGCGTTGACGCCCGACGACCGGCGTGAACTGCGGGGTTTTGGGCTGTTCGCCGCCAAACCGCGCGCCCTGGTGATGAACGTTGCCGACGGCGACGCGCGCGCCGCAGCGCCTGCAACCGACAACCTCCCCGGCTGCGCCGTCGTTGCCGGGGAGACCGAGGCTGATTGTTGGGAATTGGAGCCTGACGACGCCGATGCCTTCCGGGACGACCTGGGCCTGCGGGGCACGGCCGCGGACCGCGTCGGCGCTGCCGTCATGCAGGCGGCTGCGCTGCAAATCTTCTACACGGCCAATCGGGCCGCCGCCACGGCCTGGCTTCTGCCGACCGGCGGCACCGCCCTGGAGGCCGCGGCGACCATTCATACCGACTTCGCGCAGCGCTTCATCGGCGCCGAAGTGGCGCCGTGCGACCAGGTCATTGCCGCCGGCGGTCTGGCGCCGTTACGCGCCGCCGGCCGGCTCCAGCGCGTCGGGCGCGACCATCCGCTGGCCGACCGCGACGTCCTCCACATCCACTTCGGCCGCTGACGGCGGGGACGCCGGCGAATTCCCGCGTCCGGTCCCTTCTCCCCTGGTGTGGGAGAAGGTGAGAACGAGGGGGCAATGCGCGGTGGGGCGTCACCCTCACCCTAACCCTCTCCCATCAAGGGAGAGGGAATAGCGCGCCCATCGGTCCCAGCACGGGAATGACGGGTGGCTGCGGTCGCTGCGCCGTGGGACGCTGGCTGCGCCGCGCCCACGATCTCTTGCAGCGAGGTCAGGCCGTGATCGCCGGCGTACGCCGCCAGGCCGTCGGTAATCATCGGCGCCGTGCGCGGCTCACGAAACGTGGCCGTCCCCACCTGCACCGCCGCCGCCCCGGCCAACAGGAATTGCAGCGCGTCCGACGTCGAGGCGATCCCCCCGATGCCCACGATCGGCACGCTCACGACCTGCCGCGCCTCATACACGAAGCGCAGGGCCACGGGGCGAATCGCCGGTCCCGATACGCCGCCGCTGCCGGCGCCAAGGAACGCACGCCGGCGGTCCACGTCAACCACCAGTCCCAGGATCGTATTGATCAACGAGATCGCGTGCGCCCCCGCGTCCTCCACCGCCCGCGCGATGGGCCGGATATCGCCGGCGTTGGGTGACAGCTTGGCGATCACCGGCAACTCCGTGCCGGAGCGCACCGCCGCCACGGTGGCGGCCGCGGCTTCCGGCGTGGCCGAAAAGTCCAGCCCGCCGGCGACGTTGGGGCACGAGAGGTTCGCCTCGATGGCACGGACGTTGGGGATCCCGTCGAAGGCCCCCGCCAGGGCGGTCCAGCTCGCCGGCTCATGCGCGGACACACTCACGATCACGGCGCACGGCAGCTCGCGCCAGATGGGCGTCTTCTCGCGCACCACGTCCACGGCGCCTGGATTCGGCAAGCCGATCGAGTTGAGCATGCCGGCGGGGGTCTCGACGGTGCGCGGCGTCGGATTGCCCTCGCGGGCCTCCGGCGTGACCGTCTTCGTGACGATCGCGCCGATCCGGCTCAGGTCGACGAGGTCGCGGTATTCGTCCCCGAACCCAAAGGTGCCCGAGGCCGTCAGCACGGGGGAGCGCAACACCAGACCGTCGCGATGGGACGGCGCCAAATTCACCGTCAGCGCACGCGAGAGTGCGATCCCAGCCAGAGCCTTCCACACGGTGATCGTCGCGGCCATTTGACGCTAGCACACGCGTCGCACGAATCAATGCGGAAGGGCAATCCCTGCGGTTGCCCGCCGCCAGGCGGGCGCCGAACGACCAGGGGACGGCGCGGCCGGCGCTCGGCTAGACTTACGCTCATGGAGCCCTTCTTCCGGCAGATCCTGGAACGCACCCACCGCGGCGAGCGCGTCGCCGCGGCGATGGTGGTCGGCAGCCGCGGCTCGACTCCGCAGCGCATCGGCGCGCGCATGCTCTTCTTCGCGGACGGATCGAGCTGGGGCACCGTCGGCGGCGGCTGCGTCGAGTCCGACGTGCGGGCCAGCGCCCGGCGAACCCTGGCCGACGGCCGCGCGCGCAACATCGAGATCGACCTCGTCGATGACGTGCGCGGGGAAGGGGACGTGTGCGGCGGCACGCTCGACGTGCTGATCGAGGCATGGGAGGCCTCCGCCGCGGCAGTGGCATGACCACGCACGCGGCCGCGGTGGCGCTGCGCGCCATCGCCTCGCGAACGCCACAGGTTTTCATCTACGTGGCCGGCGTGCGCGGCGTGCCCGGCGTCGACATTGGTTTCAAGGCGCGCTGCGAGCCTGACAGCCGACTGATGGGCACGGTCGGGTCCGAGGCGCTCGATGCGGCAGTAGTTCGCGATGCGGCCGACGCCCTCCGGGCCGGGGAGCCGGTCACGCGCACCTACGCGCCCGACGGCAGCGCCTCATCGCGGCGGGCTTCGGCCTATGTGAAGGTCTTCTTCGACCCCGTCGTGCCCACGCCGCGCCTTGTCATCGCTGGGGCCGGGCACATCGCCCAACCGCTGGCCCGCTGTGCCGACGTGCTGGAGTTCGAGACCTGGGTGGTGGACGATCGTGCCGACTACGCCAACCGCGAGCGCTTTCCGACCGCCGACCGCGTGGTGGTGCAGCCACTGCACGAGTTCTTCACCGAGCTGCGCGTCGATCCGGTCACCTACGTCGTGCTCGTGACGCGCGCGCATCGCTTCGATGAGGAGTCGCTGCGCCTCCTCCTGGACACGCCCGCGCCGTACATCGGCATGATCGGGAGCCGCCGCCGCGTGCACATCGTGCACCAGACGTTGCTGGCGGAAGGGGTTTCCCCCGCCAAATTCCACCGCGTCTACGCCCCGATCGGCCTGGAGATTGGCAGCCGCACGCCCTCCGAGATCGCGCTGGCCATCATCGCGGAGATCGTGAACCTGCGGCGCGGCGGCCGCGCGCCGCACCTCTCGCTCGAGCTGTTCCGCCCCGAGTAACGCCACCGTCCGTCCCCAGCCGGAGGCCAGCCGTCCGGGTTCCACCCTGCGTACACTGCCGCCCATGGCGACCGAGCAACGCCCCCGCCTGATCGTCCTCGACGTGGCGTCCCTGCTGCACCGGGCCTATCACGCGGTGCCCAAGCACTTCACCACCGCCTCCGGCGAGCCCACCAACGCGGTGTTCGGCTTTACGACCACCCTGTTGCGGATCGTCGACCTGCTCGCGCCGACGCACGCGGCCGCGGCCTTCGATCTCCCGGGCAAGACCTTTCGCGACCAGCTCTTCGAGGACTACAAGGCCGGCCGACCCGAGACGGACGATGCCTTGGTGGTGCAGTTCGGGCGCGTTCGCGAGCTGCTCGACGCCTTCGGCATTCCGGCCTACGAGCTCGAGGGCTATGAGGCCGACGACCTGCTCGGCACGCTGGCGGTGCAGGCGGAGCGCGCCGGTTTCGAGGTGTTCCTCGTCACTGGGGACCGCGACGCCTACCAACTCGTGACGCCGCACGTGCGGGTGCTCAGCAGCAACCCGCGCACGGGCGAGCCGGTGATCTACGACGAAGCGGCGATCCAGAAACGCTGGGGCGTTCAGCCGGAGCAAGTCGTGGACTTCAAGGGCTTGCAGGGCGACGCCTCCGACAACATCCCCGGCGTCGCGGGCATCGGCGAAAAGACCGCGGCCAAGCTCCTCCAGCAGTTCACGGACATCGACGACATCTACGCGCACCTGGACGACGTGCCGCCGGCGGCGCGCCGCCGGCTCGAGCACCAGCGGGACCGGGCCGAGCTCTCGCGCGAGCTGGCGCGCATCGTCACCGATCTGCCGGTCGCGTTCGACGAGGACCGGGCGCGCCTGTGGCAGCCCGACAAGGCGGCGACCACGGCGCTCATGCACGAACTCCAATTTCGCACGCTGCTGGAACGCCTGCCCTTCAGCCCCGCGGAGCCCGCCGCCGACGCTACGGCTGCGGCCGTCCGCATCGCCCCGCAAATCGTCGCCACAGCCGCGGCGGCCGGCGAGCTTGCCGACCGGCTGCGCACCGTCGAGCGAGCCGGCGTGTTCCCGCTGCTGCGGGACACCCGCTCAGGCCCCGATCTCTGCGGCCTTGGCGTCGCCTGGGACGATGCCTGGGTCTACGTTCCCGGCGCCCCGAACGCTGCGGACCTCCTGCGCCAACTCCAGGCCTGGTTGGCCTCCCCCGACCACGCCAAGGTCGTCTTCGACTCCAAGCTGCTGCGCCGCGGCCTTGCCGGCTGTGGGCTCGACCTGGGCGGCGTGCACCTCGACCTGCTGCTGGCGGCCTATCTGGTTGACGCCGACGCCACGCCCCAAACCATCGACGATCTGGTGTTTCGCCGGTTCGGCGAGACGCTGGCGCCGCCGATGGTCGACGCCCCGCCGCCAAACACGCTGGAGACCCTGTCGCCGGAGGAGATCGCGCAGGCCCTGGCCCCGCGCGCCGACGCATGCCTGCGCCTGGCGCCCGGCTTGGAGGACGACCTGGACGCGAACGACCTGACGCACATCCTGCGCGAGGTCGAGATGCCGCTGGCCGGCGTGCTGGCTGACATCGAGAGCCGGGGCGTGGCGATCGACGTGCAGGCGCTGCGGGACCTGTCCGAAGCCATGCAAGGCGAGATCGAGGCCCTGGCGGCGGCCGTCCACGCGGACGCGGGTGGGCCCTTCAACATCAACTCGCCCAAGCAACTTGGGCCCGTGCTGTTCGAGAAACTGGGCCTGCCGGCGGGCCGCAAGACCAAATCGGGATACTCCACGGCCATGGGCGTGCTCGAGGGCCTGGTGGACGCGCACCCGGTGGTGCGGCGGGTGCTGGACTACCGCGCCGTCGCCAAGCTCAAGTCGACCTATGCCGACGCGCTCGCCAATCTGGTCGTCCCGGATACGGGGCGCCTCCACACCAGCTTCAATCAGGCGGTGGCCGCCACGGGACGGCTCTCGTCGGCGAACCCGAATCTACAAAACATTCCGATCCGCACCGAGCGCGGACGCGAGATCCGGCGGGCCTTCGTCTCCGGCGCCGACGACCTCGCGCTGCTCGCCATCGACTACTCACAGATCGAGCTGCGGGTGCTGGCCCACGCGAGCGAGGACGCGGCCATGTGCACCGCGTTTCAGGAGGGGCAGGACATTCACGCCGCAACCGCCGCGCGTCTCTACGGCGTGGGGATCGCGGACGTGACCTCCGACATGCGCCGCCTGGCCAAGACCACGAACTTCGGCATCGTCTACGGCATCAGCGCCCAAGGGCTGGCGCAGCGCACCGAGATGACGTTCGAGGAGGCGCAGGCATTCATCGACACCTATTTCGCGACCTATCCCGGCGTCAAGGCCTACATGGATCGCACCATCGCCGAGGCCCACGAGCGCGGCTACGTCCAGACGATGCTCGGGCGGCGCCGCTATCTGCCGGGGCTCAGGGCGCGTGCGTTTCACCAGCGCGCGGCAACCGAGCGCGTGGCCGTGAACATGCCCATCCAGGGCGCCGCGGCGGACATCATCAAGATCGCCATGATCCAACTGGACGGTGAACTTGAGCGGCATGCGTTGTCGGCCCGGATGTTGCTGCAAGTTCACGACGAGCTGGTGCTGGAGGTGCCCCACGGCGAGCTCGACGCCGTGGTCCCGCTGGCAACGGCGAGCATGACGCAGGCGTATCCGCTGCGCGTGCCCCTCGTCGTCGACGCGCGCGTGGGCGCCAACTGGCGCGACATGGAGGAGCTATAGGCCCGGTGCCCCGAGGCCATTCCACCGGGGTGATCGCCGCCGTGCCATACTTGGACGTGGCATTGACGCCCAGCTCCCAGCGACTTCCCATGGGTGACCATGGGTCCCACCAGTGGGAATCGCGGCGTTTTCAGGCTCGTACGCCCGCTCCCGTTCTTTTGTGAAAGTCACGCTCGTCTACGGATTTCTCGGCGCCGGCAAGACCACGCTGCTGCGCCGGTTGATCCCACGCCTTCAGTCCCTGGGCCGCACCGCCGTGCTCGTCAACGAGTTTGGGCGGGAGGGCATTGATCAGCACGTGCTGCGGTCGACGGACATCAAGGTCCGCGAGCTCACCGGGGGCTGCATCTGTTGCGAGGTTCGCGGCGATCTGTTGGCGGCGCTGGTGCAGATCGGCCGCGAGGTGGCGCCGGAGCGGCTGATCGTCGAGCCCACCGGCTTGGCCGCGCCATACATGCTTGGCCAGGTGTTCACCCAGCATGCGGTGCGCGAGATCGCCCAAGTTGATTCGGTCGTGACGGTCGTCGACGCCGCGCGGTACGCGGTCGCGCGCCAAGCCTTCGGCGACTTCTACGTGGATCAGATGCGCGTGGCGGACGTCCTGGCGATCAACAAGGCCGACATCGCGACGTCGGAGCAGATCGAGACCGCGCGGGATGCCGCCCGTGAGTTCAACCCCCACGCCGCCCTGGCCGTGACCAGCTACGCGGCCATCGATCCCGATCTCGTCCTGGCCGCCATCGCCGCGCCGCGCGCCGCCCCCACCGCGGCGAACGGCGCCCACGGGCACGGAACGCAGCCCGAACTCTCGACGCTTGGACTGGAGCGCGCCACCCTCCAGCCCCGGCCACATTCGCGCGACCAACTGGACCGCTGGCTCGCCGCTCTCGCCCGCGGCGCCTTCGGTGACGTGGTCCGCGCGAAGGGCATCGTGCGCCTGAGCAACGTCACGGTGCTCGTCGACGTTGTGATGGGCGGCGTGGAAATCCGGACGTTCAGGCCGACGCCGGCACGCTTCGAGGTTATCGGCCGCAATCTTGACCCTGGATCCATGGAGAAGTTTTTAGCCAATGGCAACACGCACATCCCGAGCCCGTCGCTCGCGCAGTAGCAAACCCACCACGCCAGCGCCCGCTGAAGGCGAGGCCGCCGCGGCCGAGGCGTCCGCCGACGAACCCGCGGGCGGGGCCAACGGCAAGTTGCCCTCGCATCTGACGCACCATCGCCGGATCGCGCGCAACCTCAACGGTCTGCTCGAGAACTATGGCGAGCTGCGGCGTCAGGTCGTCCAGATCGAGCGCGCCTACAAGCGCGACGACAAGGACCTGGACGCCCGCGTCTTTCAGCTCACCACGCGGCTGGACGCGCTGGAGAAGAAACTCAACGACTTCGATCAAGAGATGATCGGCGTGACGTTTGAATCGAATCTGAAGATCCGCGGGAACAGCGACGCCATCGACGCCCTCTGGGATGCGTTGGAGGCGGGCGGCGAGATCGGGGACATTGCCAGGCGGCGCCGCAAGGCCGCGGACCGCGAGGAGGCGCGTCAGCAAGGCATCGAGAAGCAACTCCAGGAAATGCTCGACCAGAAACGCCAAGCCAAGGCGTCGCCGCGACGACGAAAGGCCACGAAAGCATCATGAAACGGCTGTCACCGATCCCCGAGGACTTCGCGCCCGATCCCGCGTCTGAGGGCCAGGTCGCGGAAGACGATCTGCGTGCCCTGATGGACGAGTTGAAGGACGCCGTGTCGGCGCCGCGCACCGCCGAGCGGGACCTTGCCACCGCCGCCAAGGCCCTCGTGCGGGCGGCCGGCGCCCTGCACACGCCCAATGGTGCGTCGGACTATGGCCCCAAGCTGCGCCTGGGCGTGTTCCTGGACACGGCCAACCTGACGGATCGAGGCTCGGACGACCCGATTCGAGTGGACTTTGCCAAACTCTTGGCCCACGTCAGCGAGGGCCGCCGCATCGTCCACGCGCGGGCTTATTGCCCGATCTACGCCGACTTCAACGGCCGGCTCGAACACCAACGCTCGGTTGCCCCCGTGTGGGACATGGGCTATGACATCGTCACCAAGCCCATCAAGGTCTTTTCCGACGGCACCCGCAAGGCGGACCTCGATCTGGTCCTGGTCGTGGACGTGATTCGGCGCTTGCCGACGATGGACGTCGTGGCCCTCATGTCCGGTGACGGCGACTACGTGCCGATGGTGGAATACCTGCGGGAGCACGGCGTGCGCGTCGAGGTGTATTCGTTCGCCGATGCGATTGCCGAAGAGCTGCGCCTGGCCGCCAACGCGTGGCACGACATCAGCGCCCTGACCTCGGTGCACGTGGGCGCCCCGCCCGCGAAAGCGGGCCGCGCCCGTACCGGCGCGTCGGCCCGCAGCGGCTGAGTCGCCATGGCGCGCGCTCCAACGCTGCGATGAGCGGTCGGCGTCGCCGCCGCCGACCGCGCCGAGCGCCGGCCGCATCGTCGTGGCGGCCGTGGCGCCGGGTGCGCCGCTGGTTCACCATTGCCCGCATCTGGGCCGTGATTTCGGTTATCGCCGTGATCCTGCTGGTGGCCTCGCTCATCATCACGCCGGGGCTCACCGCTGGGAACTAACAACCCGTCGCCCATGGGTGGGGCTTCGCCCCGGCGCGGAACCGGGCCGCGCGCCGCCCAGTCGCGGAGCTGGACGATCCTGCGAATCGGGGGCACCGCCATCTCGCTGGACCCAAGCTGGCTGATCATCTTTGTGATCATCGCCTGGCTGACCTCGCTTTCCGTCATTCCCTCGCGGCTGCTCGAGGCCGCCGGCAGCGCGGGGGTCGCGCCGCCCCCGCCCGGACCGCAGGCGAGCTACTGGGCCGGCGGGCTGCTGGCCAGCGTCGTTTTCTTTGTCTCGATTCTGGCCCATGAGGCGGCCCACGCCCTGGTGGCCGTGCGCCGCGGCATCGCCGTGCCCCGGATCAGACTGTTCGTCTTCGGCGGCGTGGCCGAGATCTCCCAAGAGCCGCGCGCCCCAAGCGAAGAGTTCGCCATCGCCATCGTCGGCCCGCTCGCCAGCGCCGTGATCGGCGGCGCGTTCCTGGCTCTGGCGCAGGCGCTGCCGGCGGCCACCGTGCCGCGCGTCACCGCGCAGTGGCTCGGCGAGATCAATCTCTATCTGGCCGCCTTCAACCTGCTGCCCGGCTTCCCGCTGGACGGCGGCCGCGTGCTGCGGTCCGTCGTTTGGGGCGTCACGAAAAACGTCCATACCGCCACGCACGTGGCCAGCATGGCCGGCGCCGGCTTTGGCATCCTCCTCGTCCTGTTTGGCGTGGTGCAGTTCGTGGCGTTCCGCGCCAGCGGCGTGCAGGCGCTGTGGGCGGTGTTCATCGGCTGGTTCCTGTGGTCGGCCGCGCGCAGCGCGTATCGTGAGGCGGCGCGGCGGCGGCGGCTCAGCACGATGACGGTGCGTGACGTGACGCGCGCGTTCAGCCAGGCGCCGTTCGCCCACGACGCGGTTGTCGCCGACGTCGAGCACGTCGTCCGAACCGAGACCGCGGCCCTGGTCTGGCCCGTGGCGGACGCCTCCGGCGACGTGTACGCCATGGTTACCACGCGCGACCTCGCCACGGTGCCGCCGTTCCTGCGGGTGACCACGCGCATGGACGACCTCGCGCGCGAAATCGACCCGGCCGACGTGCTGGAGCCGGACACGCCGCTCGACGACGTGCTCGACGACGCCCAGCGGCGGCAGCGCGGCTATTACTTCGTGAACGCCAGAGGCCGCGTCGCCGGATGGATCTTTGTCGGCGATCTGCTCCGCGCCGGACGCCCGCGACGCCGCGGCACCCGTGCGGGCTAACCGGCCCACGGCCCATCGCCCCCGGTCCACTATCATCTAGGCAGGTTCGGGTCCGCGCTGGGAGTATGTGGTGGCCGCAGCAAACAAATCTGCCGTCTTGATCGATCTGTCGTCCCTCCAAGCCATCGCGGCGAACGGCGGGGGGCAGATCGATTTCGAGCAGCTGCGTGATCGGCTCACCGACGACACCTCGCTGGTGCGCGCCACGGCCTATGGCACGGAGCACGAGGGGCAACCTACGCCGCTCCCGGACCTCGCCGGGATGTCCCAGGCCGGCTACAAGCTCGTAACCAAGCGACTGCGGCGGCGGGACGACGGGACGTTGTACGCCAGCGTTCACGTCGAGATGACCGTCGACGCGCTGGACCTCACGCCGTACATCGACCGTCTCACGCTGGTGACGACCGATCCAGACTTCGTGCCGCTGATCGAAGCCGTGCAACGCCGCGGAGTGCGGGTCCAGGTTGTCGCAAGCGCTGCGGGGCGTAGCCAGCCGTTGGCCGCCGCGGCCGACGAGACGCTGGAGCTCGACGACCTTCTCGCCGATGTGGTGCAGCGCGAGCGCCCCCGCCGCGACCGCCGCCGGCCCACGGCGCGCCGCGCCGCGCCCGGCGAAACGGCCCGGGCGCCAGTTCCGGATCGGCCTGACGAGGACACCCTGCCGCGTCGAGCGGCGCCGCCGCGGCCCCGAAAGCCCCCACCCGCCCCGGCCCCAGAGCCCACTCCAGCACCCGCCCCAGCACCCGACCCAGCGCCCGCCCCAGCGCCCGCCCCAGCGCCGGTGGCGCCGCAGCCGCCGGACCCGCCCGCCCGGCGGGAGCGTCTCACGGCGCTGCCCGGGGAGCGGCTGAGCGGACGCGCGGGGCGTCAACCCGACGACCCGTCCTAGCCGCGCGACGCCGTGCGCGTAGGCATTGCAGCCACCATGTGGGGTGACGCACCATTCCGCACCGTCGCCGAGGAAGCCCGCGACGCCGGGTACGCCGGCCTCGAGGGCGGCGCGAGCGACCTGGCCGGCGACGGGCCGCTGGCCCGACGCATCGTCGCGGATGTCGGCCTGCCGCTGATCGGCGGGCGGTTCGCCGCCAACTGGTTCGCACCCGAGTACCACGACGTCGAGTTGGATCAGCTCCGACGCGTGGCTGAGTTCCTGGCCAATCTCGACGCCGCCTATGTGGTCGCGGCCGCCCACGCGGTGCCGGAGCGCTGGGCGGCGGCGGGGCGCGGCGATCCCGCCGAGGAACTGCAGCCGGACCAATGGGGCCATCTCGCGGAGTGCCTCGCCCGCGCCACCGACATTTGCGCCCGCGAGTTCGAGCTTCAGATCGTGTTTCGCAATCAACTCGGGTCGCACATCGAAACCAGCGCCGAGATCGATCGCCTGCTCTCGCTCACCGACCCCACGTCGCTCATGCTGGCCGTGGACGTTGGCTATTTGTTCTACCTGGGCACCGATCCGCGCGCCTTCATCCGCGACCGCATCGAGCGCGTGGCCTATGTCACCCTCAAGGATGTGGACGCAGACCTCCGCGACCGCCACCTGGCGCAGGGCGGCACGCTGCCCGCCTTCGCGAACCTGGGGGGCTTCCCCGAGCTCGGGGGCGGCCACGTGGACGTGGAAGGCATCCTGGAGATCCTCGGGGACGGAGCATACGAGGGATGGCTGGTCGTGGATCAGGACCTCACGCTGCGCGATCCGGCCGCCAGTGCCCAGATCAGCCGGGAATGTCTGGTGCATCTGGGGCTCGAGCCCGAGTCATGACGGGCGTACTTGACCGTCGCTCCGTCGTGCGGGGCGCCGCCGGTTTCATGGGCGCCGCCCTGCTGGCCGCCTGCGGCGCGGAGCCAGTGCGCCGGTCGGCGCCGAGCCCGCTGCCCCTGGCCAATGTCGAGCCCTGGGGCGCCAACGTCTTCCTGGACCTGGAAGACGAGGGCTGGAAACGCCGCCATAGCCTCGAGATGTTGCGCAACGCCGGCGTCCGCTGGATCTACCAACGCATCGCCTGGGACGCCGTCGAGACCCTCGGCCAAGATCTGTTCGTCAATCCCCAGCGACGCGAGAGCAGTTGGGAGCGGTTCGACGACATCGTCGACCGCGCCCAGGACCATGGCATCGCCGTGGTGGCCCGCATCGAGCGCTCGCCGCAGTGGGCCCGGCCCGGCCGTGACAGCCCAACCGCTCCGCCCATGGACCTGGCCGACTTCGCCGCCTTCCTGCGCACCCTCGCCGAGCGCTACGAGGACCGCGTCCAGCACTACCAGATCTGGCACGAGCCCAACCTGGCGGCCAACTGGGGGGGCGCGGCGCCGGACCCCGCGGCCTATGCCGAGTTGCTGCGCGTGGCGTACGACGCGCTGAAGTCGGTCGATGACCGGCTCGTCGTCGCCGGCGCGCAACTGGCGCCCACGCTGGAAAACAATCCGCGGGCGATCAGCGACCTCGCCTATCTCCGGCAGGCCTACGATCATGGCGCCGCGGAGGCGCTGGACGTTCAGGCGGCGGCGGCCTTCGGCATGCAATACCCCCCGAACACGCCGGCGGACCCGCGCGTGCTCAACTTCCGCCGCGTCGAGTTGCTTCGCAACCTCATGGTGGAATACGGCCGCAGCGATGCTCCCATCTGGCTGAGCGCCTACGGCTGGAACGCCGCGCCGCCCGACCTCGAGGCTTCGCAGGCCACCTGGCGCCGCGTCGAGGAGTCGCAGCAGGCCGCCTGGACCGTCGACGGCGTCCGCTACGGCCTGCGCGAATGGCCCTGGATCGGCGTCTTCGGCATCTGGTTCTTCCGACGGTCCTTCGCGGCGCTCGGGCCTGACGACGCCTCCTACTACTTCCGCATGGTCGACCCGGACTTCACGCCGCGACCGGTGTACCGCGCCGTGCAACAGGCGGCCACCGGCCAGTCGGACCTCTAGCGCCGGTGCCGATGCCGGGTCACTGATGCGGCGCCGGCGTAGTTGGCGGATCGCCCTCGCCGTCCTCGTCCTCGCGGTAGTTGGCGTGGTCACGGCCGGTCTCCTTGGATGGGCCGTCCTCACCGAGCGCGGCGCGACCTTTGGCCTCGCCGCGCTACCGGAACTGCATCACGCGGACGCACCGGCGATCGGCGCCAACACCTTCCTCCATCGCGAGGCGGATCCGGCGAAGGTCGAGCGCGAGCTGGAACTCTTGGCCGACGCCGGTATTGGCCTCATTCGGCAAGAGATTCAGTGGGTCGAGATTGAACCCCTCGCCAAGGGCGAGCACATCGACAACCGCGGCGCCGATGCCTGGGCCAAGTACGACCGGATTGTCAACCTGGCGAATCGCTTCGGCATCGAGGTGCTCGCCCGGCTCGACCGCCCGCCGCCGTGGGCCACGCCCGGATTCGACCCGCAGGCAAACCCGTCGATCCAGATGCCGCCCGCGGACTTCAACGACTTTGCGGACTTCGCCGCCGCGGTGGCGGCGCGTTACCGCGGCAAGGTGCGGTATTTCCAGATCTGGAACGAGCCCAACCTGTTCGGCGAATGGGGTGGCCGGCCGCCGGACCCCGCCGCCTACCTCGACATGCTGCGCGCGGTCGGCACGGCCGTTCGAGAAGCCAACCCCGACGCGGTGATCGTGCTGGCGGGGCTGGCGCCGACGATCGAAACCGGTCCCGACAACCTCAGCGACCTGCTGTTCCTGGACCGGCTCTATCAACTGGGCGCCAAGGGCGCGTTCGACATCGCCTCCAGCATGTCCTACGGCCTGTTCACCGGCCCGCGCGATCCGCGGATCGACCCGGCGCGGACGAACTTGCCCCGCGCCGTGCTCTGGCGCGAGATCATGGAGGCCCACGGCGACGCCGGCACGCCGATCTGGGCCTCGGAGTACGGCTGGATGTCGTTGCCCCCCGGCTGGGAGGGCAACCAGGGCATCTGGGGCAATCACTCGGCGGCCGACCAGGCGGCGTGGACCGTGGACGGCATCCGGCGGGCGCGGGAGCAGTGGCCCTGGCTGCCCACCATCATCATCTGGGCCTCGCGCTGGCCGCATGACACCCATCCCGACGACCCGACGCCGTTCTTCGGGCTGCTCAACAAGGATCTGACGCCGCGCGCGCCGCTGCTGGCACTGCAAGAGGCGCAGGCGGGTCTCGCGACGGCCGGCGTGGGCTTGCACCAGGAAACGCACGCCGCCTTCAGCTTCGACGGACCTTGGCCGAGACTGCCCAGCGACTGGGCGTCACTGGGGCTTCACCGCCAGACCGGGCAGCCCGATGCCCGGCTGGAGTTGCGGTTCGAAGGCGATTCAGTCGGTTTGCTGACGCGGCGCGGTCCCGACATGGGACAGGCGCGGATACATATCGACGGCCACAGCGCTCTGGCCGACGCCCTGCCGCGCAACGCCGCCGGCGAGGCGATCCTGAATCTCTACGCGCCCGAGGTCCAGCGCCTGGCGCGCATCCCCATCGCCCGCGGGCTCTCCAACGGCCCGCACGTGCTCGAGCTGACGGTGATGGCCGAGCGCGACCCGGGGTCGTCGGGTGGGCTGGTGATCGTCGACGGCGCACTGGTGGGCAATGGGCGGCCGCTCTGGCCCTACGCCGCGGTTGCCGCCACCTGGGCGCTGGCGCTGGCGGCGCTCGTGTGGGCGGTCGGCGGTCGCGCCGTGCGGGCCATTGCCGCACGGGCGCCACCGACGACGGCGCTGGACCTGCGGCTCCCAGCCGGCCTATATGCGGGCGAGGTTGTCGCCGGCGCCCTGGCCGCGGTGTTCGTGCTGCTGCCGGACGGCGCGCCAACGTCCGCCTGGACGCTGGCGCGGCTGGTGTTGGCGGCAGCCCTGGGTGCCCTGGCACTGGCGCGGCCGCGCCACGTGGCCATCGTTGCGGTCGCCGCGATCCCGTTCGTCGGCGTGATCGCGCGCACCGGCATCTACGACCGGCCGGTCGGCGAGACGCTGATTGTCGTACTGATCATCGCCTGGGCCGCACGCGCCCTGTCGCAGCGCCGTTGGCCGCCGGTCCGGGGCTGGTGGCTCTGGCTTCCGCTCGCCGTCATCGGCGCGGGCATTGCCGCCACGGTGGCGGCGGACTTCCCCAGAGTCGCCTGGCGGGATCTGCGCACGGTCATCGTCGAGCCGGCGCTGCTGTTCCTGGTCCTGCTCAGCGTGGCGCGCGATCGCGCCATGGCGCAGCGCCTCGGCGTCGCGCTCGTGCTCGGGGCCGTGGTCTCGGCGGCCATGGCACTCCTGCTCATCCCGGCAGGGGCCGTCGTCACCGATGCCGGTCCGCCGCGGCTGCGCGGCCTGTTCGGCTCGCCCAACAACTTGGCGCTCATTCTCGAGCGCGCCCTGCCCGTGGCGGTCGGCCTGGCACTAGCCGCCTCGTCGCGACCGCGGCTGCGCACAACCGCGTGGGCGGCGGCGGCGCTGCTCGTTGCCGTCCTAGTGCTGACGTTCAGCCGCGGCGCCTGGATCGGCGCGCTGGCCGGCCTGGCGGTGGCGCTGGTCCCCATCTGGCGGCACAGCACCATCCGTCATTCCGGCGGAAGCCGGAATCCAGGCCCCGTCCTCCGTCGCATGCGTGCCTCAGCGCCGCTGCTCGCGGCGGGCCTGGTGGCGGCCGGGCTATTGGCGGCCATCGTCACCACCAGCGGCGACCAACTCGCGCAACTCATGCGCCCGTCCGACGCCGCCACGGCGGCGCGGCCGCTGCTCTGGGACTCCGCCTGGCGCATGCTCACCGACAACCCGATCCTCGGCGTGGGCCCGGACAACTTCCTCTACCACTACCCGGACTACATCCGACCCGAAGCCTGGGCGGAGCCCAACATCTCCCACGCGCACAACATCGCCCTCGACACCTGGCTCACGCTGGGCATTCCCGGTCTGGTCGCGGTGGCCGCGGTGCTGGCCGTCTACGCCCGCACCTGGCACAGGGCCCTGCGTCGCAGCGCGCCCGGCAACCAGGCGCTCGTCTACGGCCTGGGCGGCGCGATGCTGGCGACGCTCGTGCACGGCATGGTCGATAGCAGCCTCTTCCTGCCCGAGTTGGCGGCCACCTTCTGGGTCGTCGTCGCGCTCACCGTCATGCTGGCCGCGCCTCTTCGCGTCATTCCTGTGTGTCCAGACTGCGGGCGGGACTCGGTAGAGTCCCGAGCACCCGGCGGGGGTGACTCGGTCATTCCGTGGCTGCCGTGAGGCAGGCCTGGCGCTCGAAGCGTCCCCCCGCCGGCCAGTGCTCAGGGCGGCGGGGGTGACTTGATAGGAGATCGTGGCGCAACGGCCACTCCACACAGGATCGTCCCCCACGCCGCCAACTGAGCGTACCGCGAAGGAGGACGGGATGGAGCGGTGGATCGTGGGGGTGGATTGTCATGCGGCGACGCTGACGGCGGTGCGGGTGGATGCCATCGGGCGCCCGCAGGGCGAGCGGACGGTGCCCAACACGGGCGCCGGACAGGCGCGGTTGCAGCAGTGGGCGGCGGCCGCGCCGGGCGCGCGGGCCTGGGCGGTGGAAGGGGCCAGCGGCCATGGGCGGGTGTTGACGCGGCGGCTGCAGCAAGCGGGCGAGCCGGTGCACGAGGTGCCGGGCTGGGTGACGGCGCGGGAGCGGCGGCGGAGCGGGCGCCGGGACAAGAGTGATGGGCAGGATGCGCTGGCGGCGGCGCGCGCGTTGCAGCGGGAGCCGGGCTTGCCGGCGGCGCGGGTCGAGGACGGGGCCACGGTGCTGCGGCTGCTGGCGGACGAGCGCGACGACCTGGTACAGGAGCGCACGCGGCTGAAGAACCGGCTGCGGGCGAGCCTGCGGGCCATCGGGGCGGAGGTGAGTGCGGCGGTGGGCGCGCTGGGGCAGCCGGCGGGGGCGCAGCGGGTGCTGGCGCTGCCGGCCGACGATCCTGATCCCGTGCCACGGGCGCGGCGGGCGCAGGCGCACCGCCTGGCGCGGCGGCTGCTGCGGCTGCACGCGGACGTGGCCGAACGGACGCAGGAGCTGACGGCCCTGGTGGCGCAGATCGGGACCTCGCTGACGAGCAGCCCGGGCTGCCAGGCGATCACGGCGGCGCGGCTGCTGGCGGAGACGGGCGACCCCCGGCACTTTGGGCGGGAGGCGAGCTACGCGCGCTTCTGCGGCGTGGCGCCGCGCGAGGCGTCGAGTGGGCCGCGCGTGCGGCACCGGCTGGATCGGCGCGGCAACCGCCAGTTGAATGCGGCGCTGCATCGCATCGTGGTGACGCGGGCGCGGATGCCGGGGAGCGCGACCCAGCAGTATCTGGAGCGCCGGCTGCGGGAGGGGAAGAGCCGCCGGGAAGCGCTGCGGGCGCTGAAGCGGCACCTAGCCCGGTCGATCTTTCGCACCATCAAACGCGACCTGGCCAGTGGACGTACCTGCTTCGCGTTGACATAGGAGCGTCGAGCGCCGCGAGGAATCTAGAGCCCTCGTCGCCGACGCCGCGGGGAGCGTAGATTCGCCCGCCTCACGGCGCCTCTCAGCCCGTGAGCGACGCCTCCCGTGGGGTGTCGCGACGGAGCGCTTTGTCAGAGCCGATGAACGTCACGTTGGCATATTCCGCGAAGCGCCGCGCCATCACCGCCAGCGCCTCGGGGTTGTCGTCAATCAGGATGAATCGCCGCCCCAGCGCGCGCGCCGCCTCGCCCACCGTTCCGCTGCCGGCAAAGAAGTCCATCACCGTATCTCCCGGCTTTGACGAGGCCTGAATGATCCGGCGAGCGATGCCCACCGGCTTCTGCGTCGGGTAGCCGGTGCGCTCCTTGCTGTTGGTGGGGACGATGGTGTGCCACCAAGTGTCCGTGGGCAGCTTGCCCCGGGCCGCCTTTTCCGGACCGACCAGCCCGGGCGCCATGTAGGGGATGCGCTCGACCTCGTCCGTGTTGAAGTAGTACCGCTCGGGGTCTTTGGCGTACACCAGGATGTTGTCGTGCTTGGGCGGCCACTTCTTCTTGGTGCGGCCGCCGTAGTCGTAGGCCCAGATGATCTCGTTGAGAAAGCACTCTCGCCCAAAGATTCCGTCCAGGAGGACCTTGGCGTAGTGCACCTCGCGGTAGTCCAGATGCAGATAGAGCGACCCGGTCGCCGCCAGCAGGCGATGGGCTTCTACCAGGCGGGGCTCGAGAAAGCCCAGGTAGTCCTCGAACGCATCGTCGAACGCCCGCGTGCCGAGCCGCTCGGTGCGATAGCGCCGACCTTGAAAGCCGGTGCGGTCGCCCTCCGGGTCGTGCACCGTGCGGAGTTGCGTGCGCGTCTGTGAGCGGCCCGTATTGAAGGGCGGATCGACGTAGATCAGGTCGATGCCGCCCGACGGCAGGCCCGGCAGGATCGACAGATTGTCGGCGAGATATACGCGGTTCATGGCTGCGGTCGTGGTTCCTCGAATCCAGGACGGGCCCGCTCCACCGCCATGGTCACTTCCCGATGCAGAACTTGGCGAATATGGCGTCCAGCAGGTCCTCGGTGGCCGACTCACCCGTGACTTCGCCCAGTGCGTGCACCGCGCCGTGCAGGCCGATGGCGATGAAGTCCGCGGGCAATCCCCCGGCCACCGCCTCACGTGCGCCGGCCAACTCCGCGCGCGCGTGCTCCAGCGCCTGCTTGTGGCGCAGGCTGGCCACGGTGCCCAGGTCGGGGTTCGGCGCCCCGTCGCCAATGAGCGTGCGGAGCGCCGCGCGCACGCCGTCGACGTCGCCGCTGATCGCGCTGGTGCGGCACACCGGCGCGTCGATGAGTCGCTCCGCGTCGCCGGTGGTGATTGCGGGCGCCAAATCGCTCTTGTTGACAATGACGATGGCGGTCTTGCCCGCCGTGCACACCCGCCGCGCCGCATCGCGGTCGGCCTCAGACAGCGCGCGGGAACCGTCCAGCACCAGGGCCGCCACGTCCGCCGCGGCCAGCGCCGCGCCGCTGCGGGTCACGCCGATGCGCTCGACCGGATCGTCAGTCGCGCGCAGGCCGGCCGTGTCGCTGAGCCGCACCGGGATCCCATCCAGGTTGAAGGACTCTTCAACCACGTCGCGGGTGGTGCCCGGAACCTCGGTCACGATGGCGCGCTCGGTGGCGAGCAGGGCGTTCATCAGCGACGATTTGCCCACGTTGGGGCTGCCGACGAGCACCACGCGGAAGCCATGCCGCTGGAGCAGGCCGCGATCGGCGCTCGCCAGGATCGCCGCCAGTTTCTTGTCCATCGACTCCAGCGTGCGCTGGACTTCGTCGCGCGGCACCGGCGGCACGTCCTCTTCCGCAAAGTCGATCTCGGCCTCCAGCCGCGCCATGAGGTCCACGCAGGCGCGCCGCAGATCGCGCAGTGAACTGGAGAGGCGTCCGGCGAGCTGGTCGGCCGCGGCGGCCAGGGCCTCGGCCGTCGGCGCCGCCACCAGGTCGGCGACGGCTTCCGCCTGCGCCAGGTCCAGCCGCCCGTGCAGAAATGCGCGCAGGGTGAACTCGCCCGGGTCCGCGGGGCGGGCCCCGGCCCCGAGCACGGCGTCGAGCACTCGGGTCGTCACCAGGACTCCGCCGTGGCCCTGGAACTCGATGACGTCCTCGCCGGTATAGGAATGCGGCCCTGGCATATACAGCAGCAACCCGTCGTCGAGGACGACATGCGGCGGGTCTGGGTCGATCACGTCCACGCGGTGCGCAAAGCGCGGACGCGGGCGCTCGATCGTTTCGTGGAACCGCACGACCCGCTCGGCCACTCCGCGCGCCTCGGGTCCGCTCAGACGCACGATGCCGATCCCGCCCGGCCCCGGCGCCGTGGCGATGGCGGCGATGGTGTCGGCGGCGGTCATCGGCGGCGGGTTGGCGCCGGCAGCACTCAGGCCCGGATCAGGCCGGCGCGGCCGCCAGGCTTGGCGTGGGCGGCTCGGCCGCGGCGAGAGCGCGCGCGTACTCGCGCTGCAACAGCCGCTTGCTCACGTGGATGCCGATGTGGTCCCAGGGGAGGGGCTCGTCAGGATCGCGGTGGCGGTAGATCACCTCGTCCAGGTCGACGCCGGCGTCCGCCACGGCGTCGAACCAGGCGCCGGGCCTGAAATGCTCCGTCCAGCCGTCGAAGCGGCAGCCGCGGTCCCAGGCGCCGCGAATCACGCGCCCCACACGCCGGTCGCCCAGTGCCAGCAGGGCCTCGACCTGGCTTTCCTCGGTGTCGTGCCACATCAGGTGCACGCTGCGGTCGCGCACGATCTCGAAGCAGGCCCGCTGCTTGGCGCGGATGGCCTCCGGACGGTCCTGCGGATGCCATTGGAACGGCGTGAACGGCTTGGGGATAAAGGTCGAGACGGTGACGTTGACCTTGGCCTTGGGCCCATGATGGCGCCGCCCGACGCCCATGACCCGGTTGGCCAGATGCGCAATCGCCCGCGCGTCGTCCAGCGTCTCGGTGGGCTGACCGATCATGAAATAGAGCTTGATGGTGCGGAAGCCCTGGGCGAACGCCATCTCGCACGTATTCAGCAGCTCCTCGTCCGTGATCTCCTTGTTGATGACCTTGCGCATGCGCGGGGTCGCCGCCTCGGGCGCGAAGGTCAGGCTGCCACCACGCTTGCCGCCGCGCTGGAGCGCCCGCGCGATGTCGACGTTGAAGCTCTCGACGCGGGTGGACGGAATACTCACCTGCAGGTAGTCGGGTGTCGCGTCTTGCACGTCGCCGATCAGGCCGTCGAGGCCGTCGTAGTCCACCGCGTTGAGCGAGAGCAGCGACACGTCGCTCTGCCCCGTGGCCGCCAGGCATTGATCGACGGCCTTCGCCACGCCCTCCGCTGAGCGCCGGCGGACGGGTCGGTAGATGTAGCCCGCCTGGCAGAAGCGGCAGGCGCGCGCGCAGCCGCGGTCCAGCTCGACGGCGACGCGGTCGTGCACGACCTCGGTGAGCGGCACGACCGGGCGGGACGGCGCGGGCACGGCGTCCAGGTCCACGAGCTGCCGCTCGATCTGCGCCGGCGCGTCCGCATGCAGCCGCTCGTGTCCGACAAACTGGTGGCCCGCATATTGCGGCCGGTAGAGCGAAGGGACGTAGAAGCCCGGCATGGTCGCGGCGCAGTGGATCAGGAATTCGCGGCGCCAATCGGGGCGGTCGCGGTCGAAGGCCGCCAGGGCGTCGAGCAGGCGCGGCAGCATCTCCTCGCCCTCGCCGATGGCGATCAGGTCGAAGAAGTCCGCCATCGGCTCGGGGTTGATCAGCGCGGAGCCGCCGCCGAGGATCAGCGGGTCGTGCGGGCCGCGCTCATGGCTCTCCAGCGGGATGTCCGCCAGATCGAGCATCTCGAGGACGTTGGTATTTCCGCTCTCATAGCTGAGCGAGAACCCAAGCATGTCGAAGTCGGCCAGCGGCCGCCGCGTCTCCCAGCCGAACAGCGGCAGCCCCGCCTCGCGCATGAGGTCCGCCATGTCCGGAAACGGCGTGAAGGCGCGGTCGCAGAGGTGGGGCGTGTGGTCGTTGACCTGCTCGTACAGCACCCCCATGGCGAGGTTGGACATCCCGATCTCATACGCGTCGGGGAAGCACAGCGCGAACGTCGTCGCCGCCTCGCGCCAGGATTTGCGCCGAGCGTTCAGCTCGCCGCCGACGTACTGCGCGGGCTTGGCGACGCGGTCGAGGAGGGGTGTGATGTCGACGGCGGGGTTCATAGAGTGATGCCAAGGGGATGCCGACACCTGGTCCGGCACCTTAGCATGCACTCGCCATGCTCGACGCGGAAGCGGGCGGCCAGAACGCCGCACCGTGCCGCCAGGAAGGAAATTACGCCATGCCCGACCTCGTGTTGCGCGCGTCCACGCTGATTGACGGCACCGGGGCCGAGCCGCAGCGGCCCGGCGCGGTGACGATTCGCGACGGACAGATCGCCGCCGTGGGAGCGCCCGGCGCCGACTCCGCCGACGCCGAGATCGTGGACTTCGGCGACTCGACCCTGCTCCCGGGGCTCATCGACGCCCACGTCCACCTGCAATTCACCGCCGGACCGGACCACCCGACCACCCGCGGCATCCACATGCACGCCAGCGACGCCGAGCGCATCGCCACCGCCATCGGCAACGCGCAGCGCGGGCTGGCGACCGGCGTGACCACCATGCGCGATACCGGCGGCTACCTGACGCTCAACATGGACGTGCGCGACGCGATCAACGACGGGCACATCGTGGGTCCGCGCCTGCTGGTGTGCGGCGCCCCCATCACGACCACGGCCGGGCACCTGCACTGGTGCGGCCTGCGCGCGGATACCCGCGACGAGGTGGTGGAGGCCGTGCGCACGATGGTCGAAGCCGGGGCCGACTTCGTGAAGGTCATGGCCACCGGCGGCATGATGACGCCCGGCACCTCGCCCGGCATGACCCAATACTCGGAGCCCGAGCTGCGCGCCCTCGTCAACGACGCCCACCGGCTGCGCAAGCAGGTGGCGGCCCACGTGCTGGGCACCACCGGCTGCATCCTGGCCATCGATGCCGGCGTTGACACGCTGGAGCACTGCTCGTGGCTCGACGAATCCGGCGCGCTGGGAACTCTGCGCTTCGACGCCGAGGCGGCGGCCCGCGTGTCGCCCGCCACGCAGTCGGTGCACATGACGATCGGCGCGGGCACCCGCGAGGTGGTGCGCGGACTGGCCAGCCTGGACGAGCTGTCCGAGGCGGGCCGCGAGGAGTTGCGCACCCGCGGCATCTACCACCGCGCCATGCGCGCCAGCGGCACCCCGATGGTCGTCTCCAGCGACGCCGGCGTGATGACCACGGCGCACGACGAGTTCGCCCTCACCGTCATCGCCGCCGTCGGCGTGCTCGATCTGACACCGGCCGAGGCCGTCAACCTCACCAGCTACGCCGCCGCGCGCGCCATCGGGCTCGGCCAGGTCACCGGCGCGCTCAAGCCCGGCCTCGCCGCCGACGTGCTGGTGGTCGAGGGCGACGCAGCCGAGAACATCTGCCGCGTGGCCGACCCGCTGGCTGTGTACCTCGGCGGCCGCGAAGTGGCCCGCGAGCGGCGGCTGGTCACCGTCTGACGGCGGACTGCTATCCCGGCCCAGGTCTTCCGGGATCACCGGTTGGGCGTCAAATCCGAGTCCACCTTCAAGCGCGTTCGGAACGACGCGACGAACGCGGTCCGCTGCCGGCGGCTTGGCGTTGACGCGGGGCGACGGCGTTTCTAGACTCAGGGTCTGCGCGGGTCGCGCGTGAGCCGCTGGCGCGGTTTGCGCCGGTCGCGGCGAGATTGCCGACTCAACCCCCGAGGAAATGTTGCGTGCCTGAACGTCCACGCCTCCAGGCCTCGCGCCGCACGGTGCGCGGCCGAGCGGTCAAGCGCCTGCGGCGGTCGGGAGTGATTCCGGCCAATCTGGTCAGTCCGAATCAGCCATCGACCTCCGTGCAGGTGGATGAACGCGAGTTGGCCACGCTGGTGCGGCACGGCGCCGACGGCCGCTTGTTGGATCTCGAGTGGGACGGCGCAACCGAAGCCGTGCTGTTCGACGAGTTTGAGCTGGACGCCATTACCGATCGTCTACTGCACGCCACCTTCCGGCGCGTCGACCTCACCAAGCCGGTGACCGTCGAGGTGGCGATCGAGCTGCAAGGGACGGCGCCGGCCGCGGCGATGATGGGCATGGCGGTGATTCAATCGCTGACGTCGCTGCAGATCGCCGCGCTGCCAACTGAGATTCCATCGGCGCTGGTGGTCGACGTGTCCGGCCTGGAGGCGCCAGGGGACGAGGTTGTGGTGGCTGACTTGCGCGCGACGGACGGCACCTATACGCCGGTGGGCGATCCCACGGATCCAGTGGTGGGGGTGCATGTGCTGCGGGCGCAGGAAGTCGACGAGGTCGAGGAGGAAGTTGCTCTGGACGAGCTGGAGATACCACCGGGCGAGGAAGGCGAAGCCGCGGAAGCGCCGCCAGAGGAACCCGCGCCCGCGTAGACAGTCCGGCTCCCCGAGCGGTGGTGTGCGGGGTCGACTGACAGCCAGTCTCCCGATCGCAGTCGGAGCAGACTCTTGCCGCGTAATGGCGGCGAGGGAATCCCGCACCCCGGCCCTATCTCCTGCGGAACAGGGATCGGGCGCCTAGGCCGCGCGGTCTAGAAGTGGGCGGCGGCGAAGCGGGCGCGGACGGCGTTCTCGTTGGCGATGTCGACCACGGCGACCACGATGTCGCCGGGCACGAGCACGAGGTCCGAGAGCTTGAATAGGGCGGCGTCGCCGCGCTGCACGACGGCGATGCGGGCTCCGAGCTCCTCCAGTCCGAGGGCGGCGACGGGCGACCCGTCCGCCGCCGACTCCTCGGCCACGGTCAACTCGACCAGCTCGAGGCCCGAGGAGCGCAGGCGCATGAGGTGCACCACGGACGCCGCGCCGAGGTCGCGCTCGATCATGCTCATGACGAGGTCCGTGGCATTGACGATGACCTCAATCCTCAGCAGGCGATAGGCGTCCTGATTCTTGGGGTTGTTGACGCGGGCGATGGTGCGCGCCCGCCCGTGGGAGAGGGTGCGGCCCAGCTGGCAGATGACCAGGTTGTCCTCGTCGTCGCCGGTGACAGCGATCACGAGGTCGGCCCGCGCCACGCCCGCCATGGAGAGCCAGCGGCCTTCGGAGGCGTCGTGGGGGATGACGGAGGCGCCCAGCTCATCCTCCAGGTCTTGCGCCTTGCGGCGGTTCTTTTCGAGGAGGACGATCTCATGACCCTCGGGCGGCAGGTCGTGCGCGAGCGCGGCGCCCACCTTGCCGCCGCCGGCGATGATGATGAACATGGCTAGGCCGCCGAGGGATCCGCGAGCCGGTCGATGACCGCGCCCGCGATGATGTCAGTTGAACAGATCGTCTCGATCCCCTGCTCGGCGAAGACGCGGGCGCGCACCGGGTCCTTGACGCGGGCGATGGCGCGGGGGACGTGGTATTTCAGACGGGCGAGTTGGACGACGGTGATGTTGGAATTGTCGCCGTAGGTGGCGGCCACGAGCACGTCGGCGCGGGCGACGCCAGCGGCCTCGAGGACGCCGTGGTCGATGGCGGGGCCGACGACGGTGGAACCGCTGAAGTGGTCAGGCAGCCGCCGGAAGGCGTCGTTGTCGCGGTCGACGACAACGACCGAATCGCCCGACGCGGCCATGCGGGCGGCGATCTCGGCACCGGCGCGGCCGCAGCCGACCACGATGACGTACATGTCCCTGCGCCCCTCTGACGCGGCCCGGCACGGCCCTTTGCGGCTCCCATGCTACGCTCCCGCGCGCTCGCCGTCCGAGGTCCCGCCACCATGCTGTACGAACTGCGAATCTACGAGATTCTTCCCGGCCGCATGCCGGTGATCGACGCGCGCTTCCGGGAGCATACGCTGGGCTTCTTCGAACGGCACGGCGTGGAGGTGGTCGGGTTCTGGCATGAGGTCGTGGGCCGCAGCGACCGGCTGGTCTACCTGACGCGGTTTGCGGACATGGCCGACCGCGAGCGGAAGTGGGGCAGCTTCATCGACGACCCCGATTGGAAGCGGCTCAGAGCCGAGACGGAGGCCGACGGGCAGATCGTGGCGCGCATCCACAACCGGTTCCTAGAACCGACGGACTACTCGCCGCTGCCGTAGGTCACGCGCCGAGCTCACCAAACACGGCACGAGCTACGGCGCCTGCCGGTCGCGATGACCGGCAGGCGCCGTATGGCTAGCGGCTGTAGCCGGAGGGGGCCTCCGGCGGGGCCACCGCGTAGGCGCGCTCCGCCATGCGCTCCAGCAGGAAGCTGAAGTCCTGGTAGGCGTCCAGCCCACCCAGCGGGCCCGCCAGCGTCCGCAGCTGCTCGTGCAGACCCGCCAGGTCGTTGGACACCCCGGCGGCGCCATCGTCAGCACCCCCCGGCAGGCTGCTGTAGCGGTCGGCGGACAGCGCGACGATGGCACCCAGCCGCAGCAACGGGTCAGCCTCGAAGCTGTCGAAGCCGATGTCGCGACCCGTCACCTCCACCTGCTGACTGCGCGATTGGCCCGTCTCCGGGACCACCCAGCGCAGCTCCACCCGGCCCAGCTTCAGATCCGCCGCCGCGCGACCGCGGAAGCGGTCGTGCAATTCCAGCTCGTAGAACACCGTCGTGGCCGCGCCCGACGGCAGCTCCGCGAACTCCTTGCGGTCCTCCGCGAAGCTCGCATCGGACGTCACCCGGTTCTCGTAGCCGACGATGCGCCACGTCTTGACCACCTCCGGGTCCCACGTGACCTGTGCCCGCGTCTGATCCGCGAAGGGTGTCGACAGCGCCAGCCAGTTCTCCCGGCTGAAGGTCACTTGCGCCTGGACGGGGTCGTTGAGGTAGCGGTACCAGCCGTTGCCGTGCTGCGCCAACTGCTCCAGCAGCGTGTCGTTGTAGTTGTGGATGCCCACGCCGATCGTGATGAGGCGCAACGGGTTGCCCGCGTCCCGGTCATAGGCCGACTCCAGGATCGCGAACGGGTTGGTGGCGTCGACGTTGGCCACGCCGTCCGACATCAGGATGACGTAGTTGTAGGCGTCGGGTCGCTCAAGGCGCGCCCGGTTCGCCAGCTGGACGCCCCGATTGAGCCCCGCCTGGACGTTGGTGCTGTCGTGGGGCGCGAGGCGCCAAATGGACCGCTCGACGGCTGAGTCGTCCGGCGCTCGATGCGCAACGGTGAGGTCGTGGATCACGTCGGTGGTGAAGTGCACCACCGCCACGCGGTCCTGTGGGCGCAGGCTCTGCCGGATGGTCTCCGCCGCCGCGCGGGCGATGTCCACCCGGTTGCCCTCCCGCATCGAGCCCGAGGCGTCGAGCACCAGGGTCACGTTGAGCGGCCGGTCGTCGGGGACTTCCGCCGCCTGGAACCCGAGCCGCGCCAGGTGCTTGCCCTCGTCCAGCGGATGCGCGACCAGATCGCTCGTGATCGCGAACCCCCACGCGTCGGCCGGCGGGGCGTACTGGTAGTCGAAGGCGTTGATCCACTCTTCGGCCCGCACCGAGTCGGGCTCGATGTCGTAGCCCTGCCGGGCCCAATTGAGCGCCACCTGGTACGAGGTGCGGTCGGTGTCCAGGCTGAAGGTCGAGACCGCGTCGTCGGCGGTGGCCACCACCGGCTGCCGCCGGTTGTCCTGGAAGGTGGTGGCCGCCGGCCTGACGGTGGGAGCGGGCGCCACCGTCGCCGCCGCTGCCGATGACCGGGCGACGATTTTCTCGACCGCGACCTCCTTGATCACCTCTTGGGTAACGATCCTCTCGACAGGAACCTCCTTGATCACCATCTTTTCGACCACCCTTGGGGCTGACGTCGCGGCTGGCCTCGGGGCTGACGTCGCGGCTGGCCTCGGGGCTGCCGTCGCTTCCGCGATGGCTGCGTCGTACGATTCCCCGCCATCGAGGCCCGCCGAAGTTGCCCAGACCGCCAGCACGGCTCCCGCCGCGACCGCGCCGCCGGTGGCCATGACGGGGAACCAGTAGCGCGAGGCGGCGGCCAGGACCTTGCGTCGTATGCGCGGGATGCGCCGGGGGTCTTCGAGACGCCCCTCCAGGGTGTGCCACAGGTCCGTGGGCGCGCGCAGGGAGGGAGCTTCCGCCGCGAAATACTCCCGCAGCGCGTCTCCCAAGTCTTGGTCGGACGAGTAGTTAGGAGCCATGGTTAGCAGCCTCCTGGGCACTGCGAGGCTCGAGCAGCTCGCGCAATTGGGCGAGCGCGCGGCTAAGCCGGGTGCTTACGGTGTCCTCCCGAGCGTCGAGGGCCCTGGCCAGCTGGGGGACGGTCAGATCGGCGAAGTAGTGCAAGACCAGAAGGTGTCGCTGGTCCGCATCGAGGCCGGCCAGGGCCTGCCGCATCGCCTGGCGCTCTGGCTGCACCTCACTTGGTTCGACCGGATGGGAAGAGTCCGCCGGCGGCCGCTGGCGGCGCTGGAACATGCCCTCGCGGGCGAGGCAGCGCATGAGCCAGGGTTTGACCGGGCACCCGTGCTGGAAGCCGTGAATGCCCCGCCACGCCGAGCGCAGGGCCCCTTGGACCAGCTCCTCGGCCAGCGCCCGGCTTCCGGTCATCAGCATGGCCGTGCGATAGAGCAGGTCTTGATAGCGCTCCACCAAGTGGTGGAACGCTTCGCGATCACCGTCCTGACAGCGCAGAACAGCCTGTTCATCAGTCATAAGCCGCCCTCATGTCGTGTTCTCCACAGGGATTCGCATAGAGAAGTACGCCTGGTGAGTCCAAATCGTTCCGTGAATTCGTCGCTGCCGGCAGGTAGGGGTTGCGGCGGAAGGGGGCAGGGCCGGGAATTTCGGCGCGTCGCACGCGAGCGAATCGGCGGCCGAGGTCAAGTTTATGTTGACTCAATTGCGGGCGACGCCTACCATCGCCGGAGGCGTTGCCTGCCGTGGGGGCCCGTGGGCGGCATCGCTCGGAGACGCCCATGGCTGTCACCATCGCCGTTGCCAATCAGAAGGGCGGCGTCGGCAAGACCACGACCACCGCCAACCTTGCCGTGACGCTCGCCCGCCACGACCTGCGCGTCCTGGCCATCGACACGGACCCGCAGAGCAACCTTACGTCCTCGTTCGGCATCGACAAGGCGATTGCGCCCTCCCTGGCGGACTCGCTGCTGCATCGTGACGCCGAGCTGCCGCGCTACCGCGTGCAGGACGCCACGGACGTTGCGATTGACATCGTGCCGGGAACGCCGGAGCTGGCAGCGGTGGAGACCGAGCTCCAGACCAAGCTGGGCCGCGAAATGCGCTTGCGCGAGCACCTGATGCGGCTCGACCAGGACTACGACTTTGTGCTCATCGACACGCCGCCGTCGCTCGGCGTGCTGACGCTCAATGCGCTGGTCGCCGCGCAGTGGGTCATCATCCCCACGGAGGCGCGCTTCTTCTCGCTGCGCGGCCTGCAGATGCTCACGGAGAGCATCGAAGAGGTGACCATCGTGAACCCGAAGCTGCGCGTGCTCGGCATCGTGCTCAACAAGTTCGACCGGCGCCTGCGCGAGGAAAAGCACGTGGCCGGGTATCTGCACGAGCAGTGGGCCGGGGAGATGTTCGCCTCGAAGATTCCGACGAACAGCAAGATTCTTGAGGCGTCGAGCGCCGGCCTGTCGATCTTTACGGCCGGTGCGCGTGGCCCCGGAGTGCGCCGCGCGGTTGACGCCTATGAAGCCCTTGCCGACGAGGTGCGTGCGCGTGCCGCCTAGCGACCGCGGCGGATTCGACCCCGCGCGCATGGAGGCGACCAACCGCCCGCCGGGCCTGGTCCCGCGCATCCTGGCGCGTGAGGCCCCACTGCCGGGGCGGGCGACCGGCTTCACCCAGATTCGCGTGGTTGGCGTGGGCGGGGCCGGGGTGAACGCCGTGGACCGCATGATCGACGCTGGGCTCAACGGCGTGGAGTTCGTCGCGGTCAACACGGATGCCCAGGCCCTGCGCGGTTCGCTCGCGCCGGAGATCGTGCAGATCGGGCCGCACACCACCCAGCAGCTCGGAGCGGGCGGCGACCCACGGCGCGGCGAGAAGGCGGCCAACGAGAGCGCCACCGCGCTGGCCGAAGCCACCCAAGGCGCGGACATGGTGTTCATCGCGGCCGGCATGGGCGGCGGCACGGGGACCGGCGCCGCGCCCACCATCGCCGAAATCGCGTCGGAGCAGGGAGCGCTCACGGTCGGCGTCGTCACGAGCCCGTTCACCTTTGAAGGCACGCGGCGAGGTCAGATCGCGACCGGCGGCATCCAGGCCCTCAGCGAGCGGGTGGACGCGCTGATCGTGGTCCACAACGATCGGCTGCTGCAGATGTCCGATCCGCGCATGGGCATCGGCGAAGCGTTCGTGCTGGCCGACGAGATGCTGCAACGCGGCGTGCAAGGGATCACCGACCTCATCCTCACGACCGGGATCGTGAACGTCGACTTCGCGGACGTGCGCGCGGTGATGACCAACGCCGGCCCGGCGCTGATGGGGGTCGGCGAAGCCGCCGGTGAGGATCGGGCGATCGAGGCCGTAACCGAGGCCATGCAAAGCCCGCTGCTCGACACCAGCATTGAGGAGGCGCGGGGCGTGCTCCTGAACGTCACTGCGTCCGAGGATGTCACGCTTGCCGAGCTCAATACCGCCGCGCAGGCCGTTGCCAACGTCGTGTCGGACGATGCCAACATCATCTTCGGCTCGGTCATCGACCCGCGCATGACGCAAGGGCTGCGCATCACGCTTATCGCCACCGGCTGCCGCACGGAGGCAGCGGCGTCCACCACGGCGCGGGGTCGCCGCACCCGCCGCCGAGCGTCGAGAGGCTCCGCCGCGCCCCGCAACTCGCCATTCACGGTTGTTCCCACGCCATCCGCGCGTGACCAAACCGGCGCCGCCGGCCGCTGACGAGCCGAGCGCCCTTCAGCCACGCCGGCCATGAGGCCACCGCCCACCGAGCCCGGCACCGACATGGTTGACGCCGAGCGATTGGCGCTGTGGCTGGCCGACCGCGAAGGCGGACGTCTCACGGCGCCGCCCTACGAGCTGGCCCGCCTAGCGCTGCGCCTGGGCGCCTCCCTGGAGTTTCGCCAGCACCTGCACGCCGCCGGGGCGGACGCCGCCAGTCATGGGAGCTCGGCGGCGGTGTTGGCCTCGACCGCTGTCCAGCGCCTGGGGCACACCGCGACCGCCTACCTCGCCCGACTCGACGCCTCCCAGCGGCTTCATGCCGCGGCACGCCTGGCCGAGCTGCAAGCGCTGGTCGTCGAGGCTCTGATCCAGGGCCACGGCTCCGTGGTGGCCCTCAGCTCGAGTCCCACGAAGCGCGAGCGTCAGCTCGCCGAGACCATTGAGGGGCTCGACCGCATCAACGCGGCCATCAACTCGTCGCTCGAATTGGAAGAGGTGCTGCGTCTCACGGTCGAGTCGGTGGGGGAAGTCCTGGACTCGCCCGAAGTCACGATCTATCTCTACGACCCGGCCATCGACCGCCTCATCCTGCGGGGCACGCGCTCGTTCAACCCCGAGGCCGTGGGCCAGCTCACGCTGGGCATCGGCGAGGGCATCGTCGGCGAGGCCGCCAAGGTGGGCCGCCCGGTGCCCGTGCGCGATGTCTGGTCCGACCCGCGCTTCAAATACGTCCCCGGCCTCGGGGAGGAGCGGCTGCGTAGCTTTCTGGCCGTGCCCATCGTGCTGTTCACCGTCAACCGGCTGATCGGCGTGCTCAACGTGACCTCAACGGAGTTTCGCGACTTCGCCCGCGAGGAGATTCGGTTCGCCGAGATCACCGCCGGCCACATCGCCATCGCGGTGGAGAACGCGCGCCTGCATGGTGAAACCGACGACGCGCTGCACGGCAAGGTCGAGCAGCTCACGTCGGTGCAGAATCTCGCGCGCACGCTGGCCTCGAACCTCGATCTCCAGTCGGTGCTGGCGCAGATCGCCCGCCAAGCCGCCGAGCTCACGGGCATGGACAAGGCGGCCATCTGGCGCGTGACGGACGACGAGCTGCGCATCATCACCTCGTTCAATCTCGGCCCGGAGTACGCGCAACATCGGTTGGCGCTGGGCGAGGGGGCGGTGGGCCGCGCGGTGCAGACCCGCGCGCCGGTGGTGGTGCCCGACGCGATGAACAGCGACCTCCTGTCAGCGCCTCCTGACCTCGTGCGCCGGGAGGGCTACCGCGCCATGTTCTCGGTGCCGCTGATCACCGGCGACGACGTGCTGGGCGCGGTGAGTCTCTACAGCCTGCAGCCCGGCGAGATCAGCCAGGAACAGGTCGACCTGGCGTTCACCTTCGGCAATCACGCGGCCATCGCCATGGAAAACGCGCGCCTGTTCGAGGAGGCCCGCAGCAGCCTGGCCAGCAAGTCGCTGCTGCTGCAGGAGCTGCACCATCGCGTGAAGAACAACATGCAGACCATCAAGTCGCTGCTTGAGATGCAGGCGCGGCGCGCGCAGACGGACGAGGCGGCCGAGCTGCTCAAGCTCAGCGCCGGACGCATCGCGGGCATGGCGCAGGTGCACGACCTCTTGTCCCGTCAGAACATCGGGCTGGCGTCCGTGGGCGAGATCATCGAGGCCATGGTGACCCTCATGCGCGCCGATCTTGCGGTCAGCGGCCGGCAGGTGGAGGTTCGCGTCGAGGCCGCGCCGGCGCAGATCGCCTCGGATAAGGCGTCGGTCTTCGCGCTGGTCGTCAACGAGCTTCTCTGGAACGCGCTGCAGCACGGCTTGGACGGCCGGGCGTCCGGTCACATTCAGGTCACCGCCGAGGTCGACGGGCAGACTCTGGTCGTGGCGGTCGCCGACGATGGACGCGGCTTGCCGCCGGGCTTCGATCTCGAATCCGATCGCGGACTTGGACTCTCCATTGTGCGCAACCTTTCGGAGCGCAACCTGGAGGGCTCGGTCGCCATCGCGCCGCGCGACGACGGACCCGGTGCGGTGGCGACGCTGAGGTTCGCGCCCTAGGTCGGCGAGGCCGGGCGGCTGCGGGTCTGCGGCGTGCCCGCGATGACCGCGATGACGCCGGCAAGTGCGATGAGGCCGCCGATCAGTGTCGCCGGACCGGGCACTTCCTGCACCAACCAGACGCCGATGAGAACCCCAGCCGGCACTTCCTGCGCCGCGATGACGTTGGGCACGGTGGCGGGCAGCCGGCGCAAGGCGGCGTTGATGAGGGTGTGCCCAACCGCCAGCGGCCCGATCCCGAGGAGCACGATCCACAGCGCGGTTTCGCCGAGAGCCGCGGCGTCTAGTGTGAACGCGGCGCCCGGAAGGGCCACGAGGGCGGCCCAGCCGTAGACTCCCGTCACGTAGGTCTCCAGCGGGTTCGCCCGGCGCAGCCAGCGTCCCGCGAGGACGTAGGCCGCCAGCGTGACCGCCGATCCCAGCGCCGCCAGGTCGCCCGACAGCGAGGCGCCGGACTCAGCAGGGTCGAAGCCGACGAGGATGCCGATCCCCACCACGGCGGCGGCGACGCCGGCCAGTTGGGTGCGCGAGGGCGGCTCGCGCAGGAGCAGCGCCGAACCCGCGGCGACGAACACCGGGGCCGTATACACGATGGACAGCGCGTGGGCGACCGTCGATGTCTGCGCCGCCACCGTGAACAGATAGAAATGCAGAAAGAGGATCAGTCCCAGCAGCGCGTGCCGCAGGCTGAGCACCGGACGCAGCGGCCGGCGCAGCGCCATGGCCAAGATGAGCACCACCGCCGCCGCCACCGCCAGACGTCCGAACGTCACAACGGCCGGCGACGCGGGGACGGTGAGCCGAGTGAGGGCGCCGCTCCACATGAACAGCAAGGCCGCGGCCACCGACATGGCGACGCCGCGCCAGGCGCTCCCGGTCAGCCGTGCGCCTCGTCGTCGCGGAGCCACACGGCCGCATCCGGCGCGAAGTAGGTCACGACGAGCTGCGCGCCGGCCCGGACGATGGCGGTGAGGGCCTCGAGCGCCGCGGCGCGTTCGTCGAGCCAGCCCTGGGCGGCAGCGGCCTTGATGGCTGCGTATTCCCCACTCACGAAGTAGGCGGCCACCGGCACCGTGACGCGGTCGCGCACCCGCGCCACGATGTCGAGGTTCACCAGCGCCGGCTTCACCATCACGATGTCAGCGCCTTCGGCCACGTCCAGCTCGACCTCGCGCAGCGCCTCGCGCGCGTTCGCGGGATCCAGTTGATAGGACCGCCGGTCGCCGAACGCCGGCGCTGAATCGGCAGCCTCGCGAAACGGTCCGTAAAACGCACTGGCGGCCTTGGCCGCATAGGCCAGGATGCCGACGTTGGCGTGTCCGGCGGCATCGAGGGCGGCGCGGATGGCCGCCACGCGGCCGTCCATCATGTCGGAGGGCGCCACCAGGTCCGCGCCCGCAGCCGCATGCGAAAGGGCCGTCTCCACGATGCGCGCCACCGATCGATCGTTGTCGATTCGGTCGTCGACGACGATGCCGCAGTGGCCGTGGTCGGTGTAAGCGCAGAGGCAGACATCGGTGATCACCGTCAACTCAGGCGTCTCGGCCTTGATGGCCGCCACCGCGCGCTGCACGGCGCCACTCGGCGACGACGCCTCGCTGCCCCGCGCGTCCTTGGCGGTGGCGCGGCCAAACAGCAGCACGGCCGGGATGCCAAGGTCCGCGGCGTGCCGGGCCTCGTCCACCACGCGATCGACCGAGCGCAAAAACTGCCCCGGCATCGCGTCGATGGCCTCGACACGGTCGTTTCCGGGGGCGACGAACAGCGGATAGATGAACTGATCCACGGAGAGCCGCGTCTCGCGCATCATTCGGCGCAGGGAGGCGGTGGCCCGCAGCCGGCGCGGGCGGACGACCGGCGGCACCCACGGGTCGGGACGCGACGCGTCGGGTCGGCGCCCGCCGGCGGACATCAGGCGGCGCCCGCCGGTTGAACCACCCCGGCGACGGCCTCCGCCAGCGCCGCCCCGGAGGACTCCCGCGCCACCACGTCCGGGGCGCGTCCGGCGCGCCGGCACGCGTCCGCCGTGGTCTCACCGATGACGGCGATGTGCACCGACGCCGCCGCTTGGCTCAGGCCGCCAAGCGCGATGGCGAAGGTGACGACGCTCGACGGGCTGGCGAACGCCAGCGCTTCGACCTCACCGTCCTTGATGGCCTGCACCACGGCCGGCGGCACCCTGGCGCTGCGGGTGCGGTAAGCCGCCACCGACCGCGCCTGAAATCCGGCCATTGACAGCAGCTCGGTCGCGTCCGTCCGCCCGCCCTCGGCCTGCACGACGATCGCGGCGCCGCCCGGCTCCGCGCATGCCATGACCTCCTGCGCCAGATCGTGGCCGGTCCTTCCCGACGACTCCAGGTCCACGCTGATCCCGGCGCGGTCGCAGGCGGCCCGCGTGGCCGGCCCGACGACCGCCACCCGCACACCCTCCGGCACGGCCCCGGGCCGCCGCAGGCGCCGGCTGCGCTGCGCGAAATAGCGCACGGCGTTGCGGCTGGTGAATAGCAGCCAGTCGGACTGCGCGGGGTCGGCCACCAGGCGATCCAGCGCCTGGTAGCTGCGTGGTGGGCCGATCTCGATGGCGGGCACGTGCACGACCTCGAAGCCGAGTTGTTCAAGTCGGTCGATCAGGTCGTCGGAGGCGTCCTGCGGCCGCGTCACCACGACGCGCGGCTGACGGTTCATTCCGAGCTGCCCTGCAACGCCCGAACCACCGGACCCACGACGATAACCGCCGGGTTGCGCACGGCCAGCCGCGCGGCAGTGTCGGCGATGTCGGCCAAGGTGCCTACCGTAACGCGCTGATCGGGGCGCGTGGCCCGCTCAATGACGGCCACGGGCTCCGACGGTGAGCGTCCGCCGGCGATGAGCCGCTCGCTCGTCGTTGCCAGGGTGGCGACGCCCATGAGGATGACGATCGTGCCACCGCCGGCGGCCACGGCGGCCCAGTCGACCGGCGCGCCGTCCTTGCTCTCGCCCTCGTGGCCCGTCACCAGCGTCGCCGTGGAGGCCCAGTCGCGATGCGTCAGCGGAATCCCGGCAGCGGCGGGCGCGGCAACTGCCGAAGTCACGCCCGGCACGACGTCCCACGGAATCCCCGCCGCCTCGACGGCCGCGATTTCCTCCGCGCCGCGTCCGAAGACGAATGCATCGCCGCCCTTGAGGCGGCATACCGACCGCCCGGCCCGCGCATGCTCAACCATTTGCGCGTTGATCTGGGCTTGCGACGGCCCGCGCCGGCCCGGGGCCTTGCCGGCGGGCACGCGCACCGCGGTTGGCTTGACGGACGCCAGCAACTCCGGCGCGACGAGGCGGTCGTACACCACGATGTCGGCGCTCTGCAGAATCTGCCACCCGCGCACGGTGATGAGTCCCGGATCGCCTGGGCCGGCCCCCACCAAGTGCACCGTGCCAGGCTGCGCGGTCACGTCACGCCTCGGGCCACGGTCTCGGCCGCCGCTTCGCGCCCCAGCGCCGCCGCTTCCGTAACGGGACCGCGACGGTGGGTGTGCACCACGCTGCCTTCCGCGTAGACCGCGGTGTCCAGCACGAGGTCGCCGCCGCTGACGGTCGCGAGCGCCGCGGCCGGCAACGAACAGCCGCCTTGAAGCTCATGCAGAAACGTCCGCTCGGCGGTGGTGGCAGTGCGCGCCGCCGCGTCGTCGATTCCTTCGATGAGCGCAATCAGTTCGGAGCGGTCCGCCGAGGTCTCGACCGCCAACGCCGCCTGGGCGGGCGCGGGCAGAAACGCCGGCGATTCGAGCACGGCGGAGATCGCCGCGGCGAGTCCGGCGCGCTGCAGCCCGGCAACGGCCATGATCGTCCCCTCGATGTCACCGCGCTGCTGGGCGGCCACGCGTGACCCCACGCTGCCGCGCAGCGGCACGATGTTCAAATCCGGGCGCTGCCGCAATGCCTGCGCACAGCGCCGGGGACTGCTGGTGCCGATGGTCGCGCCGGGCTTGAAGTCGCGCAGCGCGCGCACGGAACCCGCGACGAGCGCCTCGCGTGGATCCCCGCGCGCGGGCACGGCCGCGATCGTCAGGCCCGGCACGGGCTCGGTGGGCATGTCCTTGTAGCTGTGCACCGCCGCATCCGCCCGTCCCTCGAGCAGGGCGTCCTGCAGCGCCTTGGTGAACACGCCGCGCTCGCCGAGGGCCGCAATGGGGCGCGTGGTATCGGCGTCGCCGGTGGTGCGCACCACCACCGTCTCGCAACGCAGGTGGGGATGGGCGCGCTGCAACGCGGCGACGACGAGCGCGGTTTGGGCGCGCGCCAGCGGCGTCCCGCGCGTGGCCAGGCGCAACACGGACAGCCCCGCGCGGCTCACTGCGGCAAGCGCCGCGCGCGTCGGCGGTCGGTGCGCGGTCCTCGGCTAGTCCTGGCGGTATGCCGCGATGAGCTCACGCGCCACCTCGGGGCGGGTGAACTCCACCGGCAGCGCCTGATTCGCCCGCAGCAGCTCGCGAACGGCGGTCCCGCTCAAGAACGTGCGCGTGGATGGTTCGTGGGGACATGTCTTGGTGGTGGCCATGCCGCTGCACGCGCGGCACCAGAAGGCATGCTCGAAGAATAGCGGCGTGATGCCAAGCTCGCCGGGATCGAATTCCGTGAAGATGTGCTGGGCATCGTAGCTGCCGTAATAGTTCCCCACGCCTGCATGGTCGCGCCCCACGATGAAATGGGTGCAGCCGTAGTTGCGGCGGACGAGCGCGTGAAAGACCGCCTCGCGGGGGCCCGCGTAGCGCATCGCCGCCGGCAGCACGGCCAGGATCGTGCGATCGCGCGGGTAGTACTTCTCGAGCAGCACCTGGTAGCAGCGCATGCGGACGTCCGCGGGCACGTCGTCGTCCTTGGTCTCGCCGACCAGCGGGTGGAGCAGCAGCCCGTCCACGGTTTCCAGCGCCGCCTTCTGGATGTATTCGTGCGCCCGGTGGACCGGATTGCGCGTCTGAAACCCGACGATGGTGCGCCAGCCGCGCGCCGCGAACTCGGCCTTCAGCTCGGCTGGGGTCAGCCGGAACTCGGCGAACCAATCCGTGGGCACCGCGCCGGCATGGTGCACCGGACCGCCCAGCAGGGTGTCGCCTTGGGCGTAGAGCGCCGCGACTCCGGGGTGGGCCTCGTCGGTGGTGCGGTAGACCTGCTGCGCCTCGCGACGCTTGTCGTAGCCGAACTTCTCGCGCACCTCGAGACGGCCCACCAGTCGGCCGGATTGGTCCAGCAGCGCCAGGGAATCGCCCTCCGCAACCGCCGCCGCCATTGCGTCGTCGACCGCCAGCGTGATCGGCATGGACCACGGCGCGCCGTCGGCGAGGTGCATCTCGTCAACCACGCGCGTGTAGTCGGCACGCGTCATGAATCCGGTCAGCGGGGCGTAGGCGCCGACGCGCAGCAACTCGACATCGTTCAGCTGTCGCTCGCCCAGACGCACGGCCGCCGGCGCGGTGACGGCCGTCATCGGTCGGCCCCAGCAGGCGTGGGCGTGCGCTCCGGTGGCCCAGGCTGCGTGCAGCCTGGGAGGGCGGCCTGCGCCTGCATCGGCGTAACCGCCCCATTGCCGCCGGCGAGATATCCATGGCGCTCCAGCGCGGCCAGAATCTTCTCCAATGACGCTTGCGGCGTTTCGTTGGCGGTGTTCACCAGCACCTCCGGCTGCTCCGGCGCCTCGTAGGGGTCCGAGACGCCCGTGAAGTTGGCGATCTCCCCAGCCAGCGCCTTCTTGTAGAGACCCTTCGGGTCGCGCCGTACAAGCTCATCGAGCGGGCAATGCACGTAGACCTCGAAGAACGCGGTGGACATGGCGCGCACCTCACGGCGCACGTCGCGGTAGGGCGAGATCGCCGAGACGAGCATCGTGCCGCCCAGGCGAGTTCCCAGGGCGGCCACCCAGCCAATGCGCCGGACGTTGGTGTCGCGATCCCCCTTCGAGAACCCCAGCCCCTTGCTCAAGTGCGTGCGAACCACGTCGCCGTCGAGCTGCTCGACGCTATGCCCGTGGGCTTCCAACTTCGGCGCCAGCAGATTGGCCAGCGTGGTCTTGCCGGCGCCCGAAAGGCCGGTGAACCAGATGGTGACTCCAGGAGAATTCAAGTGGGGCGGCGTCCTTTCATGCTGGAGAAGCGTCGTGGCGGGAGCAGAATCAGATCTGCCAGTGCAGTCCACACTCGGTCTTGTCGGAGCCGCGCCAGCGCCCGGCCCGCAGGTCCTCGCCGTCATTCGTCCGGGTCGTGCACACCGTGCAGCCGAGACTGGGATAGCCCTCGGCGTGCAGGGCGTTGACCGGCGTGTCGTAGCGGCGCACGTAGTCCCAGATCATGGCTTCGGTCCAGGTCGCCAGCGGCGCCACCTTGACCAGGTTGTGACGGTCGTTCCACCCCACCACCGGCGTATTCGTGCGCGTGGCCGACTGGTCGCGCCGCAGCCCGGCGACCCAGGCGTTCCGCCCGCGCAGGGCCTCCGTGTTGGGGGCCACGCGGCGCATGCCGCAGCAGGCGTTCGGGTCTCGCGTCCACAGGGCGTCGCCGTAGGCCGCAGCCTGCGCGTCCAGACTCAGCGCCGGCGCGAAGACCGTGGCCGTGAACCCGTAGCGCCGCTCGACCTCCGCCCGCAGCGCGTGGGTCTCGTCGAACAGCAATCCGGTGTCGACGACGTACACGTCGACCTGGTCGAGCAGCGCCAAGCGGGCGAGCATGTCCACCAGCACGATCCCACTCGGCCCGCCAAACGAGCACGAGACCGCCACATCGGGGCCAAAGCGCTCGACCGTCCAGCGGAGGATGTCCTCGGGCGCCGCCGTCTCGAGGCGCAGCGCCGCGGCTTCGATTTCATCCGGCAGGACCGTCGGCTGCGTGTCTTGCAGGCCGAGATCTGCCACGGCGCGGGTGGCCACCGCCATCAGTTACGTCCCGGTCTCCACGGGCGGGCAAGTGTACATAGTTGATCGCCTTTATCAAGAATACGCCGCGTCCACCGCACCAAGGCGCCAGGCCAAGCGCCAACCTCAGATGTCGCCTGAATTGCGGAGGAGGGCCGTGCTAGACCGCGCACTCGCCTTCGCCGCGCTCGAGCACGTAGAGGCGGTCGCGGTCCCAGTCCACGAAGTGCTCCCGGTTGTCGTCCGTGAACTCGGGCGGCAGCGAAAGGTCCTTGAGCAGCGCGTTGAAGTACAGCTTGCCCAGGCGGTCGACGTACTCGTTGAACGGCTCGTCGTCCTCCTCGCGGTTGTCTTCGTAGTCCAGGATCAGGCGCTCGACGGCCAGCGGCACGCGCTTGGCCGGGAGCCGGGTGCGCAAGAGGGTGCCGAGTTTCATGGGCTCGCCGGCGCGCCGGTTGCCGCCGACGAAGACGTGATAGGCGGGCACCTGGCGGCCGCCGCTCTTGATCGCCGCGCCGTGGAAGCCAATGTTGCCCACGTGGTGCATGCCGCAGGAGTTGGGGCAGCCGCTCATGTTGACCAGGATCTGCCGCGTCAGGTGGTCCTGGATGTTCATTTCCTCGATCTTGCCCTGCACGGCGCGACTCAGGCCCATCGACGAGGTAATGCCCAGCTTGCAGCTGTCGGTGCCGGGGCAGCTCACGACGTCGGTGATCTCGAGCGCGCCCGGGTTGCCGAGGTCCAGCGCGTAGAGCTCACGCCATACGTCGTAGACGCGATTCTGCGGAATCCAGCGCAGCACGACGTTCTGCCATGGGGTCGTGCGGGCGCGTCCGGACCCGTGCTCGCGCAGAATGCGCGCCAGGCCGCGGAATTGCTCCGGCGACAGGTCGCCGCGGGTGATCTTGACCTCGATGGCGGCGTAGCCATCCTGGATCTGCGCCTGCACATTCGAGCGCATGAACCGCTCGAACATGTCGTGGTCGGCCTCGGCAATCGTCGGCTCGTCCGTCGTCAGCGCCGGCGCGTCGGCGGCCTCGTCGTCCAGGTACACGAGATCGTCCAGCGGATAGGTGCGCTGCGCCCAGTCGCCCTGCAGCTCCTCCTCGACCATCTCTCGGAAGGCCTCGATGCCCACTCGATGCACCAGAAACTTGATGCGGGCCTTGGCGCGGTTCCGGCGCAGATCATCGGAGCGCTCGAAGATGCGCAGCACGGCCTCGGAAATGCGCAGGTACTCCGTGAGCGGCACGAAGTCGTACAGCACGAACGCGCGCTTGGCCATGATCGAGAGCCCGCCCCCGGTCACCATCCGAAAGCCACGCACGTCTTTGCCGTCTTCGTGCCGGATCTGCGAGATGAAGCCGAGATCGTGAATGTCGGTGACGACGCGGTCGGTCTCGGACCCGGTGAAGGCCACCTTGAATTTTCGCGGCAGGAGCTGGGTCAGCGGATGCCGCACGAAATAGCGCACGAAGGCGCCGGCGTAGGGCGTGGCGTCGAAGACTTCGTCATCGCAGATACCGCCCCACGGGTCGCCCGTCACGTTGCGCACGGTATTGCCGCAGGCCTCCCGGCTCGACAGCCCGGCGTCGCCCAGCACGCGAATTGCCATCGCCGCCAACGGCAGCGGCACGTGGTGATACTGGATGTTTTCCCGGGTGGTGACGTGGCCCTTCTTCAGCGGTACGAACCGCTCCGCCACTTCGCCGAAGGCGTCCAGCTGATCGGCGGAGACGCCGCCAAACGGCAGCTTGACCCGGATCATCTGGACGTCCGCCTGGCGCTGCCCGTAGACCCCTTGCTTCAACCGAAAGCCGGTGAACAAGTCCGGATCACGCTGCTGGCGCAGGAAGGCCATCGACTCGGTGTCGAAGTCGTCAAACTCTTCCTCGCGGATGGGAATGACGCGCCCAGGCGTGTCGATCGAATGCGTGACTGCCATTGCAAGCCTCCAGGCGCGCCGCCGGTCGCGGCCGCTTGGCAAATTCTGCCAGATGGGCGGACCCGGGATCGTGGACTACCCGGGTGCGGGAAGTCTACCGGCCGGGACGCCGCGCGCCAAAGGTGTCCGGCGGCGGCGACCGTATCCGGCGGCTATCCCCCTCATCCTAACCTTCTCCCACCAGGGGAGAAGGAACCGGACTCAACCGGGGACGGGACCGGTAGGGGACGAAGGAACCGGACTGACCTCTAACGGTCGTTCCGTCGGGCTCACCGCTTCGACGCGGGCCATCCAGGCCGCGGGGTCCCGCGTCTCCGCCAGGGTCGGCAGTTGCGCCGGTCCTTGCCATAGGCGGCTGGCAAAGGTCACCCCGCGGCGCCTCACCACCTCGTCGACGAACGCCTCCCCGATGCGGTATTGCTCCAGCTTCATATCAAGCCCGAGCAGCCGCGTCAGCAGCCTGACCCAGCTGCCCTGCGCACGCTCGCGGACCCGCATGCGCCGCGCCAGGTGTGCGTAGCCCGGAATCAGGCGCGAACCGGTGGCGTGCATGACGTGATTGCAGTAGCCCTCCAGCACGGTCATCAGCGCCTGGATTTGCTCCAGCGTGTGCACTTGGCGCGGCGACAGAGCCAGGCGCAGCCAGCCGGATTGGCTCAGCCGGCCGCGCTGGATATCCCGCACCGCGGCGCCTAGCCGCGCCTGCAGCTCGCCCTGGCGCCCCAGCATCGCGACGGCTTCATTCAGATAGTCCTCGAGCAGGCCGGAGGTATAGCCGTGCAGCCAGGCCGGGTTCCCGGCGTGGAACTGAAACGCGTGGGTCACCTCGTGCAACGTGACCCACAGCCGCAGGTCGTCGATGGGAACCGCCGCGCGGGCCGCGACGGCGCGCAGGTTGGCGTCCACGAAATAGATCGAGGCGGGACCGGGATTCGGGTCGAGCAGCGGGATGTCGTATTGACCGAGGACCCGACGCCCCAGAAACCCCAGCAGCACCCCAAGTTGCGTGGAGACGCCGTATTGCGTCGCGGCGCCCAGCGCCCGCGCCCTCACGCCGCCGCCGGCCTGACCCTGCTCATAGGCGTCGATGACCGGCCGCAGGATGCGCCGGAAGTTGGCCAAATTGGCGCTGATCCACTCGACGCGCCGCAGCACCCGCACCGTGTCCACCGCCGCCGGGATCGGCTCCCGGGTGTAGTCGCTCACCGCGGCATAGCTGCGCGCGACCAAACCGGTGTAGGTGGCTGTCAGCTCTGCCGAAGACGCCGGCTCGCCCTGCGCGTCCGCCAGCCGCAGCGCCAAGCGGTGCGTCAGCGCCCAATTGACCAGGGTGGGCCGCCGGCCGCGCCCCGCCAGCGCCACGCCGCCCGCCACGGCCAGCCCGGCCGCCGCCAGCAATCCCAAACGCCAACCCGCCGCCACGGCACTCCCTTAAATTAGGCGTCTTCTCGTTGGCCCGCCAGCGTACGGCACCGGCAAAGGGTGGCTACTGTCCGCGACGCCTCATACACACCGGGACAGTCGCCAGCGGTTTATTCGGGTTGGTCGAAGAGAGATGCCTGTGTCACCGGCCGGTAGACGGGCGGCTCGTCGTGTGCCGCCGGTTCCGGGCGCACGGGATCGCGCTCCCTAGGTTTGCCTCCGACGTCGATGGGGAGCTCGGGCTGGCCAGGCGAAGGCGCCAACGGATCGGGCCTGTCCTGGAACATTTCCCAGAACGCTTCCGGCGTTTGAGGATCCGGCCACGAGTGGGCGCCCTTGTCGATGAGCGCCTGAATCCCCCTGTCCGAGTCTGACCGCACATAGACCGGCACGAGCTTCAACTTATCGAGTTGCTCAACCGCGCCGGCCCAAGTCCCGCCCTTCTTGTAATCCGAGCTCACGACGAGCGCCGCATCGGCCAGGGCATAGATCAGCTTGTTGCGCTGCATCGCATTGCCGACGTTGAAGCCGGCCGCGGGGTCGTACGGCGAGACCAGCACCAGCCGCCCGTCCATGAGGACATCGCGGTGCTCGCGGTGCAGCGCCGCCCGCTGGAGGTCGTTGCTCACGATACCCGCGGCCCGTCCTCCAGCTTCGAGCGCGCCCCGCATCGCCGCCTGATCGATGCCGCGCGCGCCGCCGGAAACCAGCGACCATTCGGCACCGGCGGCGAGCTCACCGATCCCGATCGCGTAGTCGCGGATTCTGTCGTCCACATGCCGCGAGCCGACGACGGCCAGGCCGCCGGTTTCGAGAATGTCCCGGTCGCCGCATCCGTAGAGGATGGCGGGCGCATGGTCTCCCAGACGCGCCTTCAACCTTTGGGGGTATTGGTCGTCGGCGCGGCTCAGCACCCAGATCGCCCGTTGCTGCCAGCGCTCGACTGCCTGGCTGAGCAGAAAGCCTCGGTCGAGGAGTCGAGTGAGGCGGTCGGCGTCGACCGGCTGCTTGTCGTCGCGAAGTAGATCAGAGGCGTCCTGGCTCAGTAGATCGGCTGGCTCCCGGCCATTCTCATGGAGGAATTGGGCGAGATGCCGGTACTCACCGGGCAGCAACACTTCCGCCGCCGGGGTACGTCGTCCGACGATCAGCAGGGCCGTCAGCATGAGGATGGCCTGTGCGTTGGCCGAGAGTTCGGTAGTCACGCACCGCCGCCAACCAGGCTGAGCGCCAGGGGAAAGACCTCGCCGCTCCCGCGGGAGCGGAGCTTGTACGCCGCCACGGTCATGGTCCAGCGTGAGTCCACGATGTCATCGAGGAGGATCACGGGGCCGGCCGGCGGCGTACCGCGCACGACCATCGACTCCCACACGTTGCGGGCTTGGTAGGCGCTGTTCGCCATCTCCTTCTGTTCTTCATGCTCTGTCGTGCGCTCCAGCACGACGTGAAACGGGAGGCGCAACGCGCGCGCCAGCCGTGCAGCGAAGTCTGGCACGAGTTCAGGGCGACGGCGCGACGGGATGGCCGTGACCCACGCCGGCGCCGGTCTCGGGCCCCACTCTCGCACCAGCCTCGCGCAGGCGTCCACCAGATCGTCCGCGAAGTACTCGTCGCGGTATTTCCCTTGCCGCACTAGGTCGCCCCAGCCGGCATCTCCCCACAGGCACAGCGCTCTTCCGGGTGCTGCTTGAAGGGTTTCGCAAATCTTGAGGCTCTGCCCCGATTTCGGCGGGCCGCCGGCCGGCCAGCGTTTGCGCGGCTCGATCGGGAGACTGGCGCGGCGAAGGAATGCAACGGCTTCCCGTATCAGTCTGGGATCGAAGGTCAGTGGGAGCGGCGCGAGCCGAGGCTCCGTCACGGTTCCGGGATCGCCGTCCAGGGCCTCGATCAGGAAGTTCATGTGCCCCGATGTCAAATCCACGTACCCCTGGATCTGTGCCTGCTCCGAGCGCCGCAATGCCGTCAGCCGCTCGACCCGTTGCCAGAAGGCCCCGCTCAACTCAGCGGCGACCAGTTGCCATTTCTTGCCGTCGGGCGCGACGGCGATTGGCGCGGGGGACTCAAGCGATAGCAGTTTGATCGCCTTATCGATGCGCCCACGGCTTTGATTCACCCGGTACATCAGTTCCTGAATCGTGAGCCCGTCGGGATCCTGGCCCAGCGCCTCCAGCAATTCCTCGACCTCACCTGGTGTCGGGAACGCTGTCCGAATGAAGTAGTCGGTGATTTCCGTATCTTCGCGGCCGCTGAGCAGCACGCCGTAGGCCGCGTCCAGCGCCCGCCCGGCGCGACCCACCTGCTGGTAGTAGTGAATCACCGATCCCGGCGCCTGGTAGTGGAACACGAACGACAGATCGGGCTTGTCGAACCCCATGCCGAGCGCCGTGGTGGCAGCAAGTGCCTTGACCCGGTTGTCCAGCAGCGCTTGCTCCAACTCGGGCCGGCGATCCCCGGTCCGTCCTGTATAGGCCTCCACGGCAAACCCGCGCGATTGCAGCCAGGCCGCCACCTGCTCCGCGTCCCGCACCGTGAGCGTGTAGATGATTCCGCTGCCACGCACTTCGCCCAGCCGTTCCGCCAGCCATGCGAGGCGCTCGGCTTGGCTGGGCAGGCGCATAGTCTGGAGCAGCAGCGACGGCCGGTTTAGATCGCCCCGCTGCACGGTTAGGGAGGGGCCCAGCCGGTCCTGCGAGCCTCCCAGCACGTTTTGCAGGTCCTCCAGCACCCGGTTGCTGGCCGTGGCCGTGGTTGCCAACAGCCGCAGGTTCGGCGGGAGCATTCTTGCGGTCCGTTCAATGCGCCGGTAGTCCGGGCGAAAGTCGTGGCCCCAATCCGAAATGCAGTGCGCCTCGTCGATCACCAGCAAGGCGATTCGGTCCGCGATGGGTGCGAGCACGTCGGCGACGAAGCGCTCGTTGGCCAGACGCTCGGGTGAGATCAGCAGAACATCGATCGCGTCACGGCGAATCTGTACCTCGACAACTTCCCACTCGTCCTTGTTGTCGGAGTTGATCGTGACTGCCCTGACACCCATACGCTCCGCCGCCTCGATCTGATTGCGCATCAATGCCAGCAGCGGCGAGATCAGCAGCGCCGGTCCAAGTCCGGCCTCGCGCAGCAGCTTGACCGCGATGAAGTAGACGTTGCTCTTGCCCCAGCCGGTCTTCTGCACGAGGAGGAGCGGTCCGTCCCCGTTCGCGACGTGCCGGACGGCCTCTTCCTGCCCCTCCCGAAAGCGCGCGCGCCGCTGCTGCGTGCCGAGCCTGAGCAACTCGAGGGCACGCCGCGGGTCGTACGTCGTCATGCGATAGCCCCGTCGTCGCGCTTTTGCGGGAACCATGTGCTATCCCTGGCGGCGCCGCACCCACACTGGCCAATATAGAAAAGGCAGTGGGGACCTCTGCGAGCCTGTACGCCTCGTCTCGAGCTGGCTTGCGCGCTGAGGTCTACTAGGGGGCCTGCCCCCCGCAGTCTGTGTCAGTCAGGCGGTCCGCGGGTGCTGGGGCGCCTTCGGCTCCAGGTCGCCCGTGATCACGTCTTCGGCGTCGCGACTCCGGGTGCGGCTCCAGGTCATCAGGATGGCGGGGAGGATGGCGACGACACTCACGACGGCCGCGACCATAAAGAAAGTGACGAACACGTCCATGCCGATGTTGGTGACGGTCTCTTGGAACTCGGAAACCCGCTGCCGTGAGACTTCGATCGCCTCGCCTTCCTGTGGGACGGGCATTGGGAGGCCCGCAACGAGAATCGAGAATCGCTGGGATCCCCAGGCGGTTATCGCCGCGAGGCCGAGGGTCATGCCCACCAGCCGCATCGCCGTGACCGTGCCCGCCGCGGCGCCACGGTCGCCCTGGCTCACGGGCTCGGTAGCGCCCAGGGCTATGGGAGCGATCAGCAGACCGAAACCGAGGCCTGCAAGCCCAAGGTGGATCGTCAACTGGGGATCTGCAACGCTCAGGTCCCACGTGGTCATCAGGCCGTAGCCAATGGCCACGAGGATGAGGCCAAGCACGCTCGGTATGCGGTAGTCCATTCGCTGGCAGGCGAGCCCGCCGATCACTGCCCCGAATGGCATCGCTACCGTCATGCGCATGAGCCTGAGTCCGCCCTCGAGCGGGGACTGGCCCAACAGGTACGTGGTCATGATTGGAATGGTCACCATGCCGATGATCAGCGCCACGCCGACCATCAAATGGCTGAGGTTGGCCATGATGACCGTACGGCTGCGGAACATGGAGTTGGGAAGCAGGGTGACCGCTGCCGTCCGCTGGCGGTAGACAAAGGCGATCAAGGCTGCCCCCGTGAGCATGAGGTACCCGAGCATCGGTAGGTCCAGCCGATCGATGCGTGAAAGCCCGAGCGTGAGTGAGGCCAGCGCCACGGCGACAAAAAACCCGCCCACATAGTCCACCGAGGATTTGAACCTCGGGCTGGGGCCCAGCAGCAGGAACAGAGCGATCAGGACGATCACGCCCAGCGGCAGGTTCATCCAAAATACCCAGGGCCAGTCAAGGTAGCGCGCGACCAGGCCTCCCCAGAGCGGGCCGATGACGCCCCCCGCCTCCGCTGAGCCGCCAACGATGCCCAGCGCGAGACCTCTGCCACCCCGGGGGAACAGATCGCCGACCACTGCAATCGCGATCGGCAGCATCGCGCCGGCGCCGACGGCCTGGAAGACCCTGATGCCGATCAGGAACGGCAGGCTGGGCGAAAGGGCGGCCACGACCGAGCACAGCATGAAGAACACCGTGGCGACGGCGAACATGCGGCGATGGCCGAAGGCGTCCGACATGCTGCCGATCAGCGGCATGGCGGCCACGTAGCCGAGGAGGTAGGCGGTGATGGTCCACGACGCGTAGTCAAGCTCGATTGGAGGGATCCGGAAATCGAGCATGATGTCCGGCAGAACCGTGACCATCACCGTCTGGTCGTCGGCGGCGACGAATACCCCGAAACAGACGGGGATTAGCGCGATGTACGGCGATACGCGGCGCACGCTACGCCCTCGCAGGTTGCTGCGGCATGGGATGTTGCTGGCGCGGCACTGTTGATCGAGCGGCCGCTAGCGGCGTTTGCGTGGGATGGCAGACATCTTGGGCACCCTTGGGACAAGTCCGGGAGGGATTTGCGGGGCTCGCACCTCCCGCCAGGCCGTTTTGGGCGCAGTGCGCCCCATGCAGGTCATCCGGCTGAACGGCCCGGGGCGCCCGGCATGACCCCAGGTTCGCCGCCAGGTTGTCGGCCGCAGCCGCGAAGTATCTGGCCATCCCGGTACGCCCACCACCATGATCCCGCGTGCGGCGAAACCCGCCCACCGTAGGTCCTTAGTGCCGTCCAGGCATGCGCCCATGGCCTTAGCCCGGGGCCGTGCTCCGTGGAACACGGTCTCCTAGGGGGCGGTTTCGGGGACCTCGATTGTGACCGGCTCGTCGAACCGCGACAGCTCAACAACCCTCACGACGCTCGGGTCGTCCAGGGGGCTGACCTGACCGGCGAACCGTATCTTGGTCAGCTGGAAGTCGTCGGCTTGGACCTCGATGGTCACGTCAACGACGGAGTCCTCAACGGTGTCGCCGATAAGTGCCGCGAACGCACTGGCGGGCAGGGTCCCGGAGAGCCTGTAGACGTCGTCCTTGGGGCCGTCGAAGCTGGCAGTGATTGACGACATTACCGCGGCTATCCCCTCCTGCGGCCTGAAAAACGCGACTGGAGAGTTCGCTGCGGGCACCTCCGCCCAGACTCCCGTAAGTGGGTTCGTGATGTAGTTGACGTCGTCGATAACGATGAGCTTGACCTGGATGGGAATGTCGCCGAACAGGCCTGAGAACTCCACGCTCAGCTTGTTGGGAATCTCCAGCTGGCCCGCCACTTGCTCGACGTTCAGTCCGGGCAAGAACTCGCTGGTGCCGACCTCATGGGTCAAATCGAAGTGAAACGTCTTGAGGCCAGCCATCTTGGCCCCGGCGCGCTCCAGGACATCGGCCTCCGTGAGGGGCGTCGGGGTGGGCGTCGGAGTCGGGGCAGGAGTGGGGGTCGGGGTCGGAGTGGGGGTCGGAGCAGTGGTAGGGGTAGGGGCTGGGGCAGGTGCAGCCGCTTCGGCAGGTGCAGCCGCTTGGGTGGGTGTAGCCGCCGGTTCGGGTTCGCCGCATGCGAACGCGGCAAGGGCCAGACAGCCCATGACAAGCAGCAACACTCCGCCCTGGGCAATGCGCCGGCGCATCGGAGGCCGCCAAACGGAGGGAACGAGAATACGGGCGGCAGAACTCAGCATTGACGCTCGCCTCCAGGTGCGGGTGGGGTGCCGACTACGCAGACGCCAGGAAGTAGCATGCCAGCTCCCCGCCAAGCAGAGCGCGCGGCAGCGTTTCGTAGTGAATACTACATAAACCGCCGCGCTGAAGCTATCGATCCTGCGATTCGTCATCAATCAACGATCGCGCACGTTGATCGGCGCCCCACGCGTCGTACGTCACGCCATGGCCCCTCATCCGCTACTTTCGGGAGACATGCACCATTCCAGACCGCGCCCCGTTGGCATCGGCCGATGAATACCCCCGCCTCCATGGTGTCGCGGCTACGCGTGGCGCTGCTGCCGGAGCTCAGCGAGCCTGATCCGGCGGGCGTGTGCGCCGTGGTTGACGTGATTCGGGCGTCCACCACGCTGGTGGCGCTGGCCGAGGCGGGCGATCCGGAGGTTTGGCTGGCCGCCGATCATGCGGCGGCACGCGCGGCGGCCGCGCGCCTGGGGCGGGACGTGCTGCTGGGCGGCGAGGCGGGCGGGCTCAAGCCCGAAGGCTACGACTTTGGCAACTCACCGCGGGAAGTGGCCGCCGGCGCCTATGCGGGCCGACAGGTGCTCTTCGTCACGACCAATGGCACCAATGCGATGCGGCGCTGGTCGACCGCGCGGCGGACGTATGTGGGCGCGTTGCGCAACCGAAGCGCCGTCGCGCGACGCCTTTTGGAAGGAGCGGCGGCGGGCGGCTCGATGACGCTGGTGTGCGCGGGCAAGGAGGGCTCCCTGGCGCTGGACGACGTCTACACGGCAGGGGCCATCGTGGCGCGCATCCTGGAGCTGCGGCCCGAGGTGGAACTTGACGAGGCGGCGATCGTGGCACTGCGGGTAGCGCAGGGCCAGCCGGACCCGCGAGCGGCGCTGGCGGAGTCGCAGAGTGCACAGGTCCTGGATCTCGTGGGGTTGTCGGATGACGTCCCTTACTGCGCGGTGCTGGACGCTTCGGCTGCGGTGCCGGAACTGGGCGGAGCCGGGCGTCTGCGGCTGCTGGAGGACGGCTGACGGGTCAGCGGCTGGGCGCGGGCGCATGTTGGCGTTGGTAGAACCCATCACCCTCACCTCAATCCTCTCCCATCAAGAGACGTTTGAAAAACCCGGTCTGCCTCAGGAAGTCCAGGGAGACCCCCGGGGCAAGTCCAGGTTGGGCGGGGCCTGGATTCCGGCGTGCGCCGGAATGACGGAGGGGTTACGCCGAGATCTCATCAAGGGAGAGGAGGCCGGGCACACGACGTGGCGGTTCGCGAACGACCGTTTGGAGCCACCCTTGCACCCTTGCCGCGAGGGGCGGGCGCCCACGAGGGGCGCCCCTCCAGGTCGCATCAAACCGTGTGCCCGCGGACGAAGGGCGGATCGCGATCCGCCCCTACATCCCGCGCCTAGGCTTCTGCGCGCGTCAGCTCAGCCTCGTCGCCATCGAGGACCGCGGCGCACTCACGGGCGATGCGCACGTTGTAGTTGGTGCCCCGGTCCTCGGGATAGATCTGCGAGGTATTGCAGATGTAGAAGCCCGGAATGGGCGAGCGATAGGCCGGCTTGCGCCGCTGATAGCCGGCCGCGATCACCGGCTGCGCCACGGGATCGCGCGAGACCCAGGCGCGCCCGATCTGCTCGCGGGCGAACCGCGGGAAGACGCGCTGGATCGGCTCGACGAACCGCTGCACCAAGGCGTCGTCGTCGATGCTGAAGAACTCGTGCTCGGGCGGCAGGTAGTTGCTGACGTAGAGCAGCCGCTGCCCGCCATAGCGCTCGCGGTCGATCATGTTGGTGTGCTCGATGAGCCCGGCGAACGGCAGGTTTCGGTCGCCGATATTGGTCCAGTAGTACTCCGAAAGCTGTTGCTCGATCTCCATGAGGACCACGCACGCGCCTACGTAGTTCGTGGCGGCGAGAGTGTGGGTGAAGTCGCGGCGCGCTTCGGGCAGGATGCGCCGGATGATGGGCAGCCCCACCGTCGCCACCACGGCGTCGGCTTCCACGGCCTGCCCGCCGACTCGCAGCGCCGGCTCCCCGGCCGATCCAATGGTGACCGTCTCGACGGGCGAGCGCAGATGGAGAGCCACGCCGCGGCTGGTGATTGTGCGCGCCAGCGCGTCCACCACCACGCGGAATCCACCGCGGAAGTAGCCCAGGCGTTCGCGGCGCTTGTCGGGGGTGCGGGTGCGGGCGCGGGACATCAGGCGGGCCCACATCCAAGCCATGGACACGCTTTCCCAGTGGCGGTCGAACTTGGCCCGCAGGAGCGGCTGGAAGATCTTCTCGAAGCCTTCGCGGCCGGTGTAGCGCGGCATCACCTCGGCGGCCGTCAGATCCTCGAACGCGGCATAGCTGCGGCGCCGCTGCAAGAGGACCGTCCCCAGCCCCAGCCGCATGCGCGCCAGCAATGACAGGTGCCCGCAGCGCAGCAGATCGAGCGGCGAGGTGAACGGATACACCCGCCCGCCCGCGTAGTACCCCATCAGCGGCTCGTGCCAGTGCAAGCGGTCCGCAATGCCGAGCTCTTGGCACAGCTCGATCATGAACCGGTCGTGGGTGAACAGGTGGTGATAGAAGCGCTCGACCGGCTCGCCGCCGACCTCGACCGTCGCCAGTTCGCCGCCCGGCGCCCGGCCGGCTTCGAATACTTCCACCGTATGGCCGCGCTGCTCGAGCAGATAGGCCAGGGTGAGCCCCGTGATCCCGGCCCCCACGATGGCCACCCTCACTGGGGCACCTCGCCGACGGGTTGTGCGGGCTGTGGGGGCCGCATGTCATCGCGAATGTGCAGGACGTAGTCGTAGCTGCCGATGGGTATCGGCGTCTCTTCCCGCAGGACGAGCCAATCCCAGAACGTCGCGCGGGCCTTGGGGTCGTTCAAGAACTGGCCCAGGAATCCGATCTTCCAGCCGCGATAGGCAAACTCGGGGAACCAGCGGCGCAGCGGCAAGGTCTCCGCCGAATAGCCCTGGGTATCCAGCCGCAGCTGCGCCGCCGTGTCTTTCTTGAGCAGCACCACCGGTGCGCTCAGCGCTTCGTCCAGCGTGACCTCTTTCTCATACGCAATGTTGGGGTAGTTTCGCAGGTACCAGGCGAGCGGCCAGGCGAATTCGTTCTCCACCACCGCCCGGACATAGTTCGCTTCGCGGGTGACCTGGCCGGAAGCCTCGATGGCGGCAATACCCTTCAGCGCGTCCGGCGCCGATTGCGTATACATCACGAAATCAATCGGCACGTCGCCCCGTTCGTAGGTGGTCGGCACGGCGAAGCGCACGGTCCAGGCGAGCAAGCCGATCACCATCACCGCCATGGCCGCGCGCAGCACGCGCGGCTGATCCGATTCCAGCCGGCGCCCCGCATACCAGCTTGCCAGGACCAGGAACGGCCACATCACGTGCAGCACCAGCCATGGAGCCTTTTCGCCCAGCGTCGAATAGATGCCCATGCCAACCACGCCCCACAGGGCAAGCATCCAGGGCAGCGGCGTGCGCGCGCTGGACAGGCGCGTGAGCGCCAGCGTGCCGATGAGCAACGCAAGGGGCTCGTACACCAGCATGAACATTGGGTAGTAGAACCACGGCTGGTTCACGCGCTCGGATTCGTGGACCTCCGTCCAATACCGCACCGAGTCCACGAAGGCATCGCGAAAGCCCGTCAGGTTGGTCAGAAACGAGGTGTAAAACATGAAGGCGATGACGACGAAGATGAGGAATCCGTACACGAGGTGCTCGGCGTCGCGGCGCAGGTAGGTCATGGCCGCGTGGATCGTGCCGACCACCGGCGACGCCTGCCGTGACGGGCGTCGCGCCGCGGCCCACGCCACGATGCCGAACGAGGCAAGCAATGCGACCAGCAGCACGCCGTGGATGTAGGTGTTCTCCTTGGTCACGAAAGAAAGCGCCAGCACAACCCAGGCGATATAGATCCAGCGGCGGCGTGGATGCGCGAGATAGCGCACCAGCGCCCCCACCAGGAGGAGCGTGAACAGCGCGACGTAGATGTCGTTGCGAACAAACCGCGAGTAGTACAGGAACGCCGTCGATAGCGTCATGGCGGTCATGGCCAGCGGCGTGCCTATGCGGCCCAGCTCTGGTCGCAGCAAGACAAGCGCCGCCACTGCCGCCACCCCGACCGCGGCGGGGATCAGTCGCGCCGTCACGTCGTCGTGGCCCACGGCCAGGAACAGCAGCGTGTTGGTGAAGTACAGCAACGGCCCGTGATAGGCCGGGTCGTAGCGGTATTGCTTGCCGCGGATCATCTCCACGGACTCCTTGGCGTGGATCGCCTCGTCGTGGTGGAACGTCCGCGAACCCAGGTCGTAGAAGCGCAGCCCGGCCGCCAGCGCCAGAATCGCCAGATAGAGCAGGACCTCGCCGCGGCTCAGGCCAAAGCCCGCCGGACCCGCCAGCCAGGCGCGTATTTCGGACGATCTCCCAGCGTCCAGGGTCTGCTCGCCGATCACGATGCCGCCGGGACGGTGAAGATCGTGGTGGCGCCAAACTGTGCCGCCGGCTGAAGGTAGGCGGCCAAGCGATCCGCCGCGGCCTCGCCATAGCTTCTGATCTCGATGCGGCCGAAGACCACGTGCGTCACGCCGTACTGGCGCATGAGACGCAGGGCCTCGGCCGCATCCGACGTCGAGTAGATCCGCGCCACGTCATCGGCGCGTTCCCCGATCGCCGGAATGTTCCCTCGCCAGAGCTGTTCATGTTGCGTCCAGCCGATCACCGTCGGCACGCCCGACCAAGTTGCGATGCGTGATTCCTCACTGTACGGAGTCCCCGGCGCTTCCAGAACGACGGCCGCGTCCCCCGCGTTTCGCGCCAGCCAGCGTGCGGCCGCCAGATCGTCGGCGCGGTTCCGCTCGGCCTGCGCCAGGCCATTCAGCGTGCCGCTGACGGGGCTGTCGGCCGCCTTGTCGCGCAGAGCGACCGCGGAATAGCTCAAGGCCAGCACGAGCAACAGCGCCACCGCGCTCGCGTAGCCGGCGCGAATGAACGCCCACCCCGGGCCGCCGGCGTCCGAGAGTCGGCGCCAGGTGACGAGCAGCGCGGGACCCGCGGCAATCGCCAGCAACGCCCACGCTTGATAGTGCACCTTGAACACGGTGTTCATGCGGACGTACGGCGGGCCGAAGAAGTCGTCCACGTGCACGAGTTCCACCAGGAGCATGAGGCCGAAGGCCGCCCCCACGAGGGCGCTCAGCGCGAATGGCCCCAGCGCCGCTTGTCGGCGCATCACTATCGCCCCCGAAAGGGCCAGCACCACGACCAGAACACCGACGATCTCGCCGCGCAGCGCCAGCACGGACAGCGCCGCCGCGACGACACCGCCGCCGAGCCAGGCGCGCGCCGTCCGCGAGCCGTTCGCCAGCAAGGCTGTGAGCCCTCCCACGGCGAGCAATGCCAGCAGGCCGAAGACTTGCACAAAGTGCAGCGCCAGGGTGCGCGTCGGCACGACCCCAAGCCCCTCACTTAGCAGCTCCACGTTCAGGCTGTAGGGCAGCCACGCGGCGGCGGCCACCGCGACGATCAGTGCGGCGTGAGCCAGCAGCCGGCCCCAGGCGCGCGGCCCGGGACCGCCAAGGTGCGCCAGGATTGCCGCGCCGATGACGAGGACTAGATACGTCGGAAAATCCCACGCGTTGAGGCCGTAGAGGCCGCCGACCAGCACACCCGTCAGCAGCGTGCCGGCCCACGGCGTCCAGCCTCGGTCAGCGTCGGCCCGCCACCAGGCCGCCATGCCTTGCAGCGCGAGGCTGGCGACGACGATCGTGAATGGTAGGGCCATCACATGCGGGTGGAGGTCGCCGAGGATGAACGAGAACGCCGGGAACTCGTTGATCGTCTTGTCGGGCACCCCGTCGACCGGCTGCTGCTCGATGACCCGCGAGGCCTTCCATCCAATGCCCTGCCAGAACCCGGTCTGCCCGCGGAATTCCTCGGTTACGACGGCGCGCGCGATCGCCAGATTGCCGGCGATGACACCGACCAGCACCGACCCCGTCGCCGCTCGCAGCGCGCGGCGCGGCCCGGCACCGAGCAGCGACGCCAGGTCATAGGCCGCGGAGCCAACCCCCAGGACCACCAGCGCCAGCAACGTCGCGAGATAGGTGTTGTAGGCCACCGCCGCGGGCATGCCGGCGAGGTGCGCCAACGCCCCGCCCATCGAGTAGCCCAGGTAGTAGTAGTTGATCGGCTCGCCCGCGAACCACGGATCGAGGGGCGGGAAGACCGCACTGCGCATGGTGGCGCTGAGCAGCGCCAGGTCCATCGGCTTTTCGGTGCCCGCGATCTCGGGGTTGAGCCAGCGCATTCCCAGGCCGACGCCATACGCGGCTAGGAGCACGGCCACGCCCCAGCCCCAGACCCATCGCCGAGGCCATAACGCGCGCAGCTCGGCCCGCATGCCCCAGGCCAGCGCCGCCGATGCCGCCGCGAAGACCGCGAGCACCGCCCAGGCGTAGCCCTGGCCGTTGCGGAACCACCCGCTGAAAAGCCCCACCCAAGCCAGGTAGTGGAAGAGGAAGAACCCGATGGGGGCGGCGAGCGCGAGGCCGCGAGTGGTCAGCCGGCCAAATGCCAGCCGCGCCCAAGGCACCCCCAGCACGGCGAATGCGACCAGCGCAATTATCCAGAGCGCCTGGTCGATCGGGTGTCCCTCCGCGCATCGGTGCATGCGTCGCGCCGCGGTCCAAGGATAGCCAGGCGCCCCGTCTGAGGGGTGCGATGGCGATCATCATCGTTCGGGATGGGCGTCGGTTTTGCACTGAAGCCGCCGGGCGGCGTAGGATTGGAGACCACCCCACCTGGGGTGGGGTTAGGGTAGGACGACGGCATGGACGAGGCGACGCGGCGCTTGATCAATCGCTGGAAGTCAATCGAGGGGCACGCGCGCGGGGTCGAGCGCATGCTCGCGGACGAGGCCTACTGCATCGACATCCTCAAGCAGACGCTGGCCATCCAGGGCGCCATCGAGAAGGTCAACGCCGCCATCCTCGAGCGGCACCTCCAGACCTGCGTCACCGCCGCCATCCGGGGCGACGACCCCGATGAGCGCGAGCGGGTGATCCGCGAGCTCCTGGAGGTCGTGAAGGGGACGGGCCACTTGCGCCGCGTCGCGTCCACGGGCGAGGTGCTCGAGAGCGTCGCCGAGGCGCTCGTCAGCGGCGGCCTGCCGCCTCACCAGCCGCACCACGCAGCCGCGACCAGGAAGTCGGCATGACCACCGTCGCGCCGGCGCGCGATATCACGGCGATCACGCTGCCCATTGGCGGCATGAGCTGCGCCTCGTGCGTGGGCCGCGTCGAGGAAGCCTTGTCCCGCGCGGACGGAGTCGCGGCGGCGACGGTAAACCTCGCCGCCGAGACGGCGGCGGTGCGATTCGATCCGTCGCAGACGGACCCCGCCGCGCTGGCGGCGACGGTTGAGGCGTCTGGCTATGCGGTGCCGACCACCGAGACGCAGCTGCAGCTCGGGGGGCTGAGCTGCGCTTCGTGCGTGGCGCGTGTGGAAGAGGCGCTGCACGAGGCCCCGGGTGTGCTCGACGCCACCGTCAATTTGGCCTCTGAACGCGCCCACGTGCGCGCGATCCAGGGTCTGGCAAGTCGCCGCGACCTCAGCGCCGCAGTCGCGGCGGCGGGCTACGAGGTTGTCCAACCGGCGGCAGCGGCAGGCGCGGACGAGCGGGAGGTCGACTCCTGGGACGACACTCGCCGCCGCGAGCAGCGGATGCTGGCGTGGCAGGCCGCCGCGGCCCTGACCCTGGGCGTGCTCGTGCTATGGGCGGGCGCGACCTACATTCCCGGCCTCTGGCGGCCCGAAGTCCTCGCAAATCCGGTCGTGCAGTTGGCGCTGGCAACGCCGGTGCAGTTCGTGGCCGGCTGGCGCTTCTATCGGGGGGCGTGGACCGCCCTCGGCCGCCGCGGCGCCGACATGAACACACTCATCGCCGTGGGAACCAGCGCGGCCTACGGCTCCAGCCTGGTGCTCACGCTCTGGCCAGCGCTTCTGGCGGAGAGCGCGGCTCTCTATCACTACGACACCGCCATGATCATCATCGGCCTCGTCCTGCTGGGACGCTGGATCGAGGCACGGGCCAAGGGCCAGGCGTCGGCCGCGATCCAGCGGCTCATGCAGCTGCGCCCGGCGACGGCGCTGGTCGAGCGCGCCGATGAGCGCGTCGAGGTCCCCCTGGCCGACATCCAGGTTGGCGACGTCGTCCACGTGTCGCCGGGAGCCAAGATCCCGGTTGACGGCGAGGTGCTCGACGGCGCGTCGGCGGTCGACGAGTCGATGGTCACCGGCGAGAGCGTGCCGATCGAGAAAGCCGCCGGCGACCAGGTCGTCGGGGCGACCGTCAACACCACGGGGCGGCTGCGCGTCTGCGCCACGGCGGTGGATCGCGAATCCGTGCTCGCGCAAATCATCCGCCTCGTCGAGCAGGCCCAGACGACCAAGGCGCCGATGCAGCGCCTGGCCGACCGGGTGGCCGGGCGGTTCGTGCCGGCGGTGATCCTGATCGCGCTCGCCACCCTGGCAGCCTGGGCCGCCATCGGACCCGATCCCAAGTCGGCGCACGCGCTGGTGAGCCTCGTGGCGGTGCTGGTGGTTGCCTGCCCGTGCGCGCTCGGACTGGCTACGCCCCTCGCCATCATGGTGGGAACCGGGCGGGGCGCCGAGCAAGGGGTATTGATCCGCAGCGGGGAGGCGCTCGAAGCGGCGGGGAAGATCGACACGGTGCTGCTGGACAAGACCGGCACGCTGACCCAGGGCGAGCCGGCGCTCACGGATGTCCTGCCGCGCAACGGCGTCCCACAGTCCGAGCTCCTGCGCCTGGCCGCGGCCGCCGAGGCCGACTCGGAACACCCCATCGGCCGCGCGATCGTGCGCGGCGCACACGCTCGTGGCCTAGCCATTCCGTGGGCTGCCGAGTTCCACTCGATCACCGGCGGCGGGGTGCGAGCCGTCGTGGAGGGGCGCGCAGTCCTGGTTGGCACGGCCGAGATGCTGGCGCAGGCCGGTGTGCCGCTCGGGTCCGACGAGGCGACGGCCACGGCGCTGGCGGCGCAGGGCCGCACGCCACTGTACGCGGCGATCGACGGACAACTCGCCGGCGTGCTCGCCGTGGCCGACACGGTGCGGCCGGAAGCGGCCGACACCGTGGCCGCGATGCGCCGCCTGGGCCTGCGCGTGCTGATGCTCACCGGCGACCGTCCCGAGACGGCGCAGGCCGTGGCGCGCGCGGTTGGGATCGACGACGTCCGCGCCCGGGTGCGGCCGGACGGCAAGGCGGCCCTCGTCCGCGAGCTTCAGGCAAAAGGCGCGACGGTGGTGATGGCGGGCGACGGCATCAACGACGCCCCCGCGCTGGCCCAAGCCGATCTCGGAATCGCGATGGGGGCCGGCGCCGACATTGCCATGGCGGCGGGGGATATCACGCTGGTGCGCAGCGACCTCCGCGGCGTGCTCACGGCCGTACGCCTGAGCCGCCGCACCTTGCGCACGATCAAGCAGAACCTCGCGTGGGCGTTTGGCTACAACATTCTGCTCATACCGATAGCCGCCGGCGTGCTGTATCCAGTGCTCGGCCTGCAACTCGACCCCATGCTCGCCGCGTGCGCCATGGCCCTAGAGTCGCTGTCGGTCGTAGGGAACTCACTGCGGCTGCGGGGATTCCGCGCCGGCTGACGGCCCTCGATCAGGTGCGGGGCTGCCGGTATCGCCCGTGCGGGGGAACGCCCAAGAGCCAATGGTCAGTCCATCGGCGGCGTTGCGGCGCTAGCACCACGCCGCCGCATCGGGGAGGGCTTCCGGACACGACGACAACGGATGGTCGGCCGGAACCTTGGCGCCGGGCAGGTGCAACTGGTCACGGAGATTCACGCTCTGAAGGCCGACGCTGTGTATTTCGCGCGTTAGCCGCGGCAGCGCGGCCAGGTCGCTCTCCAGCGCGTGCAGCAGCAGAATCGCACCGGGCGTCAGATGGTCGGAAAGGTTGCCGAACACGAACTCCTGCGCCCGAGCGCTGTCATCCCACGGGCGGAGCCAGCCCTTGGAATCGGCCGTCCACATCGCGATGTGGAGTCCTGCCGCCTGCGTGATGCGCACCAGTCGGCTCCGAGCGCCCGGGATGCCCGCGCCCTCCGGCGGCCGCAGGAATCGCTGACGATACTCGTAGCCCAACGCGGCATTGAGTTGACGGCCGGCTTCGTCCAGCTCCCAGCGGATCCGGGCATCGCTCAACTCCGGCAACGGCAGGTGCCACTGGGTGTGGTTCTCGATCGAGTGCCCCTCGATGATGGCGCGGCGCCAGAGGGCCGGGTCCTGGGAAAGCTGCGCGCCGACGGGGAAGAAAGTGATCTTGATGCGCTCATCCCGGGCGATATCGAGGCAGCGCGCCGTCAAGTCGGGGTCCCAGCAGTCGTCGACCGTGATGAAAACGTACGGCTGTGTCGGGTCGCCATGGCGGACCACCGGCGGCGCTTCCATTGGATACACCGGAAGCGCACGCGGCAGGAACGGGATTCCTGGGAAGTAGCCCGCCGCCTGGAGGTAGAGCGGCACGGGAGCAAGCTCCGCGCTCTGGGGCTCGCCGCTTTGCTCGCGAACGGCGATCACGCCATTTTCGAATCGCTGGACGGCGGCCTCCTCCACGCGCATGGGCGTCGTCGTCGGCGCGCCCAGGACGGGCCAGCCGCCCAGGCCGTCGTACGCTGCCGCGAATTCACCGTCCACCGCCAGACCCGTGGCCGCGCGGCCGGTCAACGGGGGTGGTATCCCGTGCTGGTGCTGAAGGAAATCGTCAAAGCCACGGTCGCTCGCCATCGTGAGCAGCGGCGCGGGCCGCAGAGGGCGCGCCCCGGTCGACGCGTGCAGAGCCAGGCGCGCAAAGACCTGGCACACCGGCCCGCCCGGCTCCTCCCGAAATCTCGAGCTGATGGCCGGACCCGCGACCGCGCTGCCGCCAAGATTCCCGTAAGCCGACGCGAATTGGGCCTGGCGCTCGTCTTCAACCACAAACCCGCGGTCGGCGCGATGCTCCGACACGAAGACCAGCCACGGTCCCCGCTGCTGGGGCACCAGCTTGCCCGGCCCCACGTTCAACGCGCCGAGCATCGCGCCGGCGCCAAGCTGAAATACCCGACGTCGCGGGAACTGGTGCGGGCTCTGGGAGCCCCCTGCGCCAGGGAGACGGACGATGGTCATTGGGGTCCGCCGGCAAAACGGGGACGGTCATATTACCGACCTGAGCGACCGCGCATGAGTCCGATGGGGGTGCCACCAAGAGCGGCGAGCGCTCTACATGACGCAGGCAGGGCCCGAACGGCGGCATGTTGGGCCTTGGTCCGACCGGCCCGGGGCCAACCCGTCGCACACCATTGGGTGTGGTAGCCGGCGGCGTGCCGCGTACCATGGGCGTCCTTGGCTCACGATCCCGAGAGCCTGTGCCGCCATCGACGCTCAAGCGTCCCCTGAACCAGATGCCGGCGTTCGTGGAGCACGCGTTGCTCGAACGCGGCCTCATGGAGGCGTATCGACGCCGGCCGCCGTATCAGCGCAACGACTACCTCGGCTGGATAGATCGGGCGAAGCGCGAGACGACCAAGCTGCGGCGGCTGACGCAAATGCTCGACGAGCTTGAGCAGGGCGAGCGCTACATGAAGATGGCCTGGAGGCCTGCGACCCGCGGGCGCTAGTCCCGCCTAGCGGGACCGGGTGCGCCCGGAGCCCACCACGGCTCGAGACCGCCGTCACGTATCTGCGGCGACTGCCCGACAAGGCGAGGTTTTGGGCGTGCTCGCCGAGACGCCGCTACGCGGAAACCCCGGCGGACAGCCGCCGCTCGAGGCGTACACGTCCTCTAACGCCGGCGAAGCGGCGAAGTGGCTCCGAGGCTGCGCCGGCGCGCTCCACGTAGCCCGCGCGGTCGTAGAACTGCCGTGCGGTCAGGTTGCCCGTCGGCACGTAGAGGCTGCATGCCGGGGCGCTCGCCCGCGCCTGCTCGTAGACGTCCTGCAGCAGCGCGTGCGCGACGCCGTTCCCGCGGTGCTCGGGCGCAACCGCCAGGCAAGGTATGAACCAGTGGTCCGGCGGCACCACGGGACTTGCGCGCATCAGGGCTCGGATGCGCGGAAGCAGCTTGAGCACCCGCCAGGGTCCGTAGGCGCGCAGATAGGCCCACAGGGTGGCGCGGCGCCGCTGCGACAGCACCGCCCACGGCGCGTGGGACACCAGGCCCACGACAACGCCGTCAAGCTCGGCCAGCGTGGTGATGTCATGGCTCCATAGGGTGCCCTGGTGTTGGAACAGCCGCTCGAAGTACCGCGAGGCGCCGCCGTCGCCCAGGCCAAACACCGCATCCGCGAGCTGTGGGGTCAGCGCCTCGCGCAGCAGCGTCCCCGCCGAGCGTCGGTCGGCCGGGCGGGCGTCGCGCAGCAGCAGCCGGCCAGCCGGCGGCTTGCCGCGACCGGCCGCAGGGCTCGCGCTCGCGACATGCAGCAACCCGCTCACAATGGTCCTCCCTGGATGCGCCGAGCGCATCAGCCCATTGAAATGCTAGCCGTGGCCGTTGGAGCGCCGGTGCAGCGCTCATGCAGATTATATGCACTTGGCCCGGCCAACGTGGGTACCATGACACGCCCGCGCAGCGCGGACGCTCCCATGAATCCACCGCTGAATCGGCGCTTCGTCCTAGCGAGCCGGCCCTTTGGCATGCCCACCGCCGAGAACTTTCGGCTCGAAGAGGCGCCCATCCCCGAGCCGGGCGACGGCGAGGCGCTGGTGCGCACGCTCTGGCTCTCGGTCGACCCCTACATGCGTTGGGCCATTCGCGGGTCCCGCACCAATGTCGGCGAGGTCGTCACGGCCGAGGTCGTGGGCGAGGTAGCGGCGACGGCGTCTTCCGCGGTCTCGGAGGGGCAGATCGTCGTGGGACGCATTGGCTGGCAGGCCTACGGCACGCTGGCGGCTGACAAGCTGCGCGTCATCGATCCGGCAATCGCCCCCATCCGCACCGGCGTCGGCATCCTGGGCATGCCCGGGCTTACGGCCTATTTCGGCCTGCTCGAGGTTGGCCGGCCCCGCCCCGGCGAGACCGTGCTGGTGTCGGGCGCCGCGGGGGCCGTGGGCTCCGCCGTTGGTCAGATTGCCGCCATCAAGGGCTGCCGCGCGGTGGGCATCGCCGGCACCGAGGCCAAGTGCCGCCACCTCACGCGGGACCTCGGCTTCGACGCGGCGATCAACTACCGCGCCGACGACCTGGCAACCGCGCTCAAGCGCACCTGCCCGGACGGCGTGGACGTGTATTTCGACAACGTCGGGGGCCGCATCCTGGACATGGTGCTGCAACATCTGCGCATGCATGCCCGCGTCGTGCTGTGCGGCTTCATTTCGCAATACAACCTCGAGGAGCCGGAGCTGGCGCCGCGCCACTCGACTCCGCTGGCCCACGCCTGCGCCCGCATGGAGGGGTTCTTCGCCAACGACTACTTCGACCGCCAAGACCCGGCCTTGCGGGAGCTGGCGGGCTGGATCGACGCGGAGCGACTCAAGTACCGCGAGGACATCGTCGAGGGACTGGAGAATGCGCCGGCGGCTTTCCTGGGTCTGTTCACCGGCGCGAATACCGGCAAGGTGCTGGTCAAGGTCGCCGACCCGTCGGTGAGCGCGCCGTAAGCGCCACGCCGCCGGTGCGGGTGCGCTGGAACTTTGAGCGCACGGTCCACCAGTTCGCCGTGCATTGGGGCGGCGCCTTTCTGGGCGTGCTGCTGACAGGGCTCCTCCTCGATCCGTATATCAGGCTGCCGGAGACCGGCTCGCTTATGTATTGGGCGACGGCGGCGGCGTTCTCGGCGGTGCTGGCGGGGTTGAACGTCTACGTTCGTCCGCTGATGTACTTGGCCACGCTCCCGCTCACCTGCTGCTTCATGGTCCTGACGCTGGGGTTTGGACACTTCCTCGTGGGAGCGTTCATGTTCTGGCTGGCCGGGCAGATCATCCCGCCGATCTACGTCGAGAGCTTCGGCTGGGCTCTCCTGGGCGCGCTCATCACCGCGGCCAGCTCAACCAGCGTGTCGTGGCTCGTGTTCCGGCGCGGGGCGGGGCAGGTCGGTGGTCCGCCGCCCCAGGCGGGCGCCGGGCAGGGGCCTTCACCCTGAGGGCTTCCCGTCGGGCGGGGGGCTGTACGCCGGCATGCAAGTCCGGGCCGGCGGTGTCGCTGTCCGGCGCGCGAGGTCGCGGGCTTTAGATTCCTCGCGCTGCTCGGAATGACGCCTGGGAAGCCGCGGGCTAGTTCAGCGCCGACCCGAACGCTCGCAGGGACTCGCGCAGCGAGCTGGCCGTGGCGGCCACGGCGGTTGGCTCATAGCCGCAGTGCGCCATGCAGTTGTCGCAGCGTTCATCGCGACCGCGACCGTAGCTGTCCCAATCCGTGGTCTCGATCAATTCCTTGTAGGTGGCGACGTAGCCGTCCGCCATCAGGTAGCAGGGCCGCTGCCAGCCAAAGATGGAGTAGCTCGGAATGCCCCAGGCCGTGCAGTCGTAGTCGACCTTGCCTTCCAGGAAGTCGAGGAAGAGGGGGCTGTGATTGAGCCGCCAGCGCTTGCGCCCGCCGCCGCGAAACGCCTCGCGGAAGAGTCGCCGGGTCTGTTCGACCGGCAGGAAGTGCTCTTGGTCGGGGGCCTTCTCGTAGGCGTAGCCGGGCGAGATCATCATGTGATCCACCTCCAGCTCGTCATTGAGGAAGTCTAGGACCGCGCGCACGTTTTGCGGCGTGTCGTGGGTGAAGAAGGTGGTGTTGGTCGTGACCCGGAAGCCGGCGTGCTTGGCCGCCTTGATGGCCTCCACCGCCTTGTCGAATACGCCTTCCTGACACACCGACTCGTCGTGCCGCTCGCGCAGGCCGTCGATGTGGATGGCGAAAGCAAAGTAGGGCGACGGGGTGAAGAGCGAGAGCTTGCGCTCGAGCATCAAGGCGTTGGTGCAGAGGTAGACGAACTTTCGCCGCCGCACGAGCTCGTCGGCGATCTTGTGAATCTCCGGGTGCACCAGGGGCTCGCCGCCGGCGATGGACACCATGGGGGCGCCGCATTCCTCGACGGCGGCCACGGCCTGCTCGACGGGCATGCGCTTGCGCAGCGTCTCAACCGGATGCTGGATCTTGCCGCAGCCGGCGCAGGCGAGGTTGCAGGCGTAGAGCGGCTCGAGCTCGACGATCAGCGGGAACTTCTCGCGCCCGCGCAGCCGCTGCGTCATCAAATAGCGAGCAACGCTGATCGTCTGTCGCAGCGGTACGCCCATGTGTGCGCCTAGTGTCCCGGAGCTAGTAGGTGAACGCTACGACGTTCCATCGGCGCCGTCCAGCACGAATCGCGTCAGCCGCCCGGCGTGCCAGCCGTTCACGTAGCGGCCGAGCGCCATGACGGGAAAGATCAGCCGGTAGAGGTGATAGTTGATGTAGAACGCGCCCGGGAAGCCGGTGCCCGTGTACAGCGGCTCGTCCCACGAGCCGTCGTCGCGCTGGGTATCGACGAGGTAGGCGACGCCGCGGCGCGTCATGGAACCGTCGTCGCCGGCCGCCACGAGCGCGAGCAAGGCCCAGGCCGTTTGCGAGGCTGTGCTGGCGCCACGGCCCGACCACCCGGCGGGATCGTCGTAGGACCTGAGGTCCTCGCCCCAGCCGCCATCGGGGTTCTGGCGCGAAGCCAGCCAGTGCACGGCACGCCGGATGGACGGGTCGTCGGGCGAGACGCCGGCCGCGACCAGCGCCGGCACCGCCGCGCCGGTGCCGTAGATGTAGTTGGCGCCCCAGCGCCCGTACCATGAGCCGTCAGGCTCCTGGGCGGCCCGCAGCCACGCGATCCCTCGCTGAACCCTGGCGTTGTAGGTCTTGCCTTCCAGGGCCAGCATCTCGATCGCGTGGGCCGTCACGTCGGCGCTGGGCGGGTCGATCACCTCGCCGAAGTCGCAGAAGGCCGGCGCGCGGCACAGCGTGCGGGTGTTGTCGGCATCGAAGGCCGCCCAGCCGCCGTCGGCGCATTGCATGCCCAGCGTCCACGCGACGCCGCGGTCGATCGCTCCCTTGACCGCGGGCACATCGACACGGCGCAGGGCCAGAATGACTTCGGCGGTGTCGTCGACGTCCGGGTAGTTGCGATTCTCGTACTCGAAGGCCCAGCCGCCGGGGTGGAGATATGGGCGGCGGATCGCCCAGTCGCCTTTCTGGGACACTTCTTCGCCGACCAGCCAGGCCCCGGCCCGCTGCAATGCCGGGGCGTCGGAGGGCACCCCAGCGTCGGCCAGCGCCACGAGCGCCAGCGCGGTGTCCCAGACGGGCGACTGACAGGCCTCGAGGCGGCGCACGCCGCCGTCCCAAATCGTGAAGCGCTCCAGGCCCTCGAGGGCGTGCTTGATGACCGGCTGGGTCATGCCGTAGCCGCGCAGGCGCAGCGCGATGATGGAGTAGACCCACGGAGGCTGGATGCCGCCCCAGGAGCCGTCGGCCTCTTGCCGGCGCATGACCCAGGACTCGGCGCGGTGCAGGGCGGCGGCGCGCAGCCAGCCGAGCGGCCGCCGCTCGTAGCGCCGCAGCGCCCGGTCGATCCAGGTGAACCACCCCTTCCACGTGCGCAGCGACGCGCTGGCCGGCGGGGCCGGCCCGGCGCGCAACTCGTCGATCCCGAAGCCCGCGGGCCTGACCGGCCGGTAGGCACGCACGATGCTGAGCGCCACGATCGTCTGCCGGGCCCAGCAGCCGAAGTCGTAGATGTTGAGCGGAACCCAGGCGGGCAGGAAGATCATTTCGGGCGGAATGGCCGGGAGGTCGTCCCAGTCCCACCAGCCGTGCAGCGCCAGCCACATGCGGGTGAAGACGCGGGTGGCCTCGAGTCCACCGTGGGCCACGATCGATGCGGCGGCCCGCTGCATGTGATCGGCGTCGGGGGCGTCGCCCGCCAGCCGCAGGGCCACATAGGCCTCGACCGTGGTCGAGAGGTCGCACGGCCCCTCGTGGAAGTTGGCCCAGGTGCCGTCGTCACGCTGCTGTGCTCGGATCCAGGCCGCCGTCGCGTGCAAGACATCGGGGTCCAGGATGCCCAGGAACTCGCGCAGGAACAGGTCCTCGGCCTCAATCGTCACGTTGGTGCCAAGCTCGCCCCGCCAGACGCCCTGCGCGTCCTGCTCCTCGAGCAGCCGCGTGCGGGCACTCGCCAGCGCAGCGCGCGCGCGGTCGCGGGCGTCGCTAGGCGCTGCTGCAGGCGTAGGGGCGCGGCCGGGTCTCGACGAGGCGTCCGGGACGCGTCGAATCACGTGACGACACCGCTCCTGTCGTTGTGGGGTCCGCCGCTCGCAGACTATATCAGCGCGGCACGCCGCTGGCCGCCACCGCGGCCATGGGGTGGGTCGGTCGGCTGTTGCGGAAAGCCTACGCCGGGACCGGCGTTGTCAAGCCCAGCGCCGTGAGCGTCTCGTGCCCGGCGCGGTTGCCGCTGCGCACGGCGCCCTCCATGGTTGCGGGCCATCCGGTGTCGGTCCACGCGCCGGCCAGGAACAAGTTCGGCAGACGGGTCCGGGGACCGGGGCGCCGCGCCAGGCTGCCCGGGGCCTGCCGAAAAGTGGCCTGGTGCTCACGGGTGACGTAGAAGCCGCGCACCTGGGCCCCGCGCGCGGCGGGAAACACCCGCGCCAGCTCGCGGAGAAACTGCTCGCGCAAGGTTTGGGTGGGCATTTGGGCGTACGCGCCGGCCCCAGAGAGCGAGACGGCCAGCGCCTGGCCCTCGGAAAGGCCCGCGGCCTCCGTGCGGTCGAACACCCATTGCACGGGCGTCCCCACGCCGGCCGCAAAGGGATAGGGCATCACCGGCCGGTCGTAGATCACGTGCAGGTTCACGATTGGCACGACGCCCAACTCGGCGAAGCGCGCCGCGTCCGGATCGGCGGCCGCCGGCACGAGGCGCGCCGCCTGCGGGTGCGGCACCGCCAGCACCACCGCGTCGGCCGCCAGGTCCGCGCCTCGCCGCCGCACGCGCAGCCCGCCCCCGGACTCGTCCAGCACCTCCGAGACGGCTTCGCCAAATTGCACCTCCACGCCCGCCGCCCGAAGCGCACGCAATCCCTGGTCGCCATGCGCGCGGCCCAGGGTCGTGGTGGTGTAGCCCATGTCGGCTGCCGACCGATCGCGCAGCAGACCGACCTTGAAGACCATGGCCGCGAGGCTTAACGAGGCATCCGCCGACGGCAAGTTCACCGTCGGCAGCACGATCAGGTCCCACAGGGCCTCGAAAGAGCATTCCGATTGGCCGTGTGCGCTCAGCCAGTCCCCGAAGGTGCGGGCGTCCAGCGAGGCGTCTCGCAAATCGAGGCGCATGAGCCCAATCAACGCACGCCCCAACTGAAGACGCTCGCCGAGCGACAGATGCCGGTAGGCGCCCAGGCTGCGGGCGAGGTGCAGGGGAGCCGGCAGGTTGGCGCGCCTGATCCAGGCCACGCCACGCCCCGGCCGGATCACCGGGATCGCCAGGCGGGGCTGCATGGTCACCATGCCGGCGGCGCCGATGCGGTCGATGAAGGCGCGGTAGGCCGTACAGCAGCGCAGGTGCACGTGCTGCCCGTTGTCGAGCCACAGCCCGTCGCGCTGGAAGGAGAAGGTAGCCCCACCCAGGCGCCGGCGCGCCTCGAGCAGCGTCACGCGCGCCCCGCCGTCGGCGCAGGTCAGCGCCGCCGCACATCCGGCAAGTCCGCCGCCGACCACCACGACGTGGCGGCTCATCCGAGGAGCAAGCTCCCCAGCGCCACCCGGACCTTGGCCCCGGTGGACAGCGACACCCGCCCGCGGGTCACGGCGGCCGGGTCCTGCTCGATGCGCCGCAGCACCTGGCGGTAGATGCCGGCCATGGCGGCGGCGCAGGCCGTGCTGCGCCAGTCCAGCAACGGCAGCAGCTGCAAGCCCAGGTCGAACTGCCGCGCGGCGCGCTGAGCTTGAAAGCGCATGAGCGCGGCGAATGCCGGCGTCGGCGTGAGCGGCGCGCGCAGCTCGCAGGCAAACGCCGTCAAGTCCTCCTGCGGCAGGTAGACGCGGCCCTGCGCCAGGTCCTCGCGCACGTCGCGCAGGATGTTGGTCAACTGGAGCGCCACGCCCAGCGCGTCGGCCAGCGGCTCGGCCCGGGCCATGTCCCGCGATTCGAACACGCCCAGGGAGAGCCGCCCGATGCTGCCGGCAACGCAGCGGCAGTAGACAACGAGGTCCTCGTAGGTCTCGTAGGTGGTCCCGCGCACGTCCATCTCCACGCCGTCGATCAGATCTCCAAACGCGTCCAGCGGTACGGGAAAGCGGTCGGCGGCGTGGCGCAGCGCGGTGATGACCGGGTCCTCGGCGCCGTTGCTCGGTGCGTGAAGTCGCTTCCGCGCTTGCGTCAGCGCGGCGGCCTTGGCCGGCGGCGGCAAGCCGCCGTCGCCGATGTCGTCGATTTGCCGCGCGAAGGCGTAGACGGCGCTGAGCGCCCGCCGCTTCGGCGGCGGCAGGAGGCGAATGCCGTAGTAGAAGTTCGCGGCCCGTGTGCGGGTGATCCGCTCGCAGACGGCGTAGGCCGTCTCGACGTCCACCGGCTACCAGCTCATCCAGAGACCCGCCAGGGCGCGCACCGCGCGCGCCTTGTGCCGCAGCGTCGGGCGAGGCGCCCGCGCGAGCACGTCGTAGTCGGCGTCGCGAATCGCCTGTAGCGCGGCCCGCCCCCCTTCGGTGAACGCGGCAATCGCCAGGCCGAACCTGCCGGGCAGCAGCCGGCTCAAGGGGGCGCCGCGATCCAAGTGCGCCTGGGCGCGGTCGACCTCAAACGCCATCAGCCGGCGAAATTCGGGCGTGACCACTCCCAACCCGAAATCCTCGGGCCGGCAGTCGAAGCGCACCAGGTCCTCGCGCGGCACGTACACGCGGCCGGCGGCCTGGTCCTCGGCGATGTCCTGCCAGTGCTCGACGAGCTGCAAGCCGGTGCAAACCTGGTCCGACAGCCACACGCGCTCGGGCGTGGCCGCCTGGAAGACTTGGAGCACGAGGCGGCCCACCGGGTTGGCCGAGAGCTCGCAATAGCCCGTGAGCTCCTCGAAGGTCTCGTAAGCGTGGACCGTTTGGTCCTGGCGGTTGGCCTGGATCAGGCGGCGAAACGGATCGTCGGGGATATCCGCGGCGCGGACGGTAGCCACCAGCCGGCGCATGACCGGGTGCGCCGGAGCCCGCGCGGCGTAGATCGCCGACACCTCGTCGTCCAGCCAGTCGAGCAGGGCCAGGCGGTCGCCGTCGGCCGCGTCGCCCAACTCGTCCACCAGCCGGGCGAACCCATAGATGGCGAGCAGGTGACGCCGCACGGCCTCTGGCAGCAGCCACAGGGCCACGGGAAAGTTCTCGCCGGAGGCGCGCGCCATCACGGCGTCCCGGTCCGGCACGGCGTCCGGGATCGACGTCGCGGGCGGGGACGCGGCCTCGATGCTCGACATGGCGGCTCCGCGCGCCGCGCCCGGCGGGCGCGGCGCCATCTGGGCACGGGATGCTCTGCGGCGAGCACGATTCTAGGTCAGGCCCACTCCGCCGTCCGAACCGTCGGCGCTGCGGCGCCCCAGCGAGCGTCCCAGCCCTTTCACCCCGGCCCGGTCAAGCCGAATCTTGGGGGCATTCGGACTGGGCTGCAGGGCATTGCCGGCAGCCCGCACCTATACTCGACATGCGATCGGGCGCTGCGCGAGAGGGCACGACGTGCGCATAGCCATCAACGGGTTCGGGCGGATCGGCCGTCAAGCATTTCGCGCGCTGCTGGAGCGGCAGCCGCAGGTCGAGGTCGTGGGGATCAACGAGCTCGTGGACCTCGAGACGCTGGCGCATCTGCTGCGCTACGACAGCAATTATGGCCGCTTCCCGGGAGAGGTGGCCGTGGACGGCTCGGTCTTGGTCGTTAACGGCCGCCGCATTCCGACCACGTCGCAGCGAGAATGGAACCGGCTGCCCTGGGGCGAGCTGGGCGTGCAACTCGTCATCGAGGCCACGGGAGTCGGCACCGAGCGCGAGCGCGCCGCGCTCCACCTGGACGCCGGCGCCGACCGGGTGCTCATCACCGCGCCCGCCAAAGGGGCAGACCTGACCATCGTCATGGGGGTCAACGACGACCGCTACGATCCCGCCGCCCATCGCATCGTGAGCAACGCCTCGTGCACCACCAACGGCCTGGCGCCGCCGCTGGACACGCTGCACCGCGCCTTCGGCGTGCGCAAGGGCCTGATGTCCACCGTGCACGCCTACACCGCGTCGCAGGCGCTGGTTGACGGCCCAGCGGGCGATCTGCGCGAGGCGCGCTCCGCGGCGATGAGCATCATTCCCACCTCAACCGGGGCCGCCAAGGCCATCGGGCTGGTCATCCCCGAGCTCGACGGCCGCATGCACGGCGCGGCCTACCGCGTGCCGGTGCCCACGGTGTCAATCGTCGAGTTCGTCGCACACCTGGAGCGCTCGACTAGCGAGGCGGAGGTCAACGACGCGCTGCGTGACGCGGCCGACGGACGGCTGCGGGGAATCATGGCGATCAACGACGACCCGCTGGTGTCGGTGGACCTGCGAGGCGACCCGCACTCGTCGATCATCGAGGCCGAGAGCACCATGGTGATCGGTGACGACCTGACCAAGGTCGCCGCGTGGTACGACAACGAGTGGGGGTATGCCTGCCGCGTGGCCGACGCCGCGGCGCTGGTCGCCGCCGAGACGCCAGCGGCCGCCGCCGTCTAGCCGCACCCGCACGGTGGCGCCCGTCGCCAATTCGACCGCCGCATGAAGCGCGGCCTGGCCGACCTTGACGTCCGCGGCAGGCGCGTCTTCGTCCGCGCCGACTTCAACGTGCCGCTGGCGGGGAGCGCGATTCGCGACGATTCCCGCATCCGCGCCTCGTTGCCGACCATCCGCGAGCTGCGCGACCGCGGCGCCCGCGTGGTGCTGGCGTCGCACCTCGGCCGCCCGCGCGGAGCCGTCCGGCCCGAGCTGTCGCTGGCGCCGGTGGCGGATTACCTGGCGCGGACGCTGGATGTGCCGGTGCGCCTGGCCCCCGACAGCGTGGGCGCCCACGTCGAGCGCATGACGCGTGACCTCGCGGCAGGCGAGGTCCTGTTACTCGAAAACGTGCGCTTCCACGCCGGCGAGGAGGCCAACGATCCGGGCCACGTCTGCGCGCTGGCGCGCCTGGCCGACTGCTACGTGAACGACGCGTTCGGCACCGCGCACCGGGCGCATGCCAGCACCGCCGGGCTGGCGCAGGTTCTGCCCGCCGCCGCCGGACACCTCATGCTGGCCGAGCTGCGGGCGCTCGATCCAATCGTGCGGGGACCGCCGGCGCCGTTCGCGGCCATCGTGGGCGGCGCCAAGATCAGGGACAAGATCGCGCTGCTCGAGCGGCTGGCGGCCACTGCCGACATCCTGATCCTCGGCGGGGCGATGGCCAACACGTTTCTCGCAGCGGACGGCGTCGCCATCGGTCGGTCCCGGGCGGAAAGCGCCACCGACGCGGTCACACGCATTCGCGCCGCCGCCACAGCGGCCGGCTGCCAACTGGTGCTGCCGGTGGATGCGGTCGGCGCGCGCGAAGCGTCCGCCGACGCGGCGCCCCAAACCGTGGCGCTGGATGAAGTGCCGCCCGACGCCATGATTCTGGACATTGGTCCCGCGTCGCTGGCCGCGTATGCCGAGGCGCTCGCGGGCGCACGGACCGTCCTCTGGAACGGGCCGGTTGGCGTCTACGAACTCGCTCCGTTCGCCGGCGGCACGCTGGGGCTGGCGCGGCTCCTGGCGGACTTGCCGGCCCAGGTGATCGTGGCCGGCGGGGACGCCGTCGCGGCCGCTCAGACCTCGGGCCGCGCGGGGGACTTTGCCCATCTCAGCACGGGCGGCGGCGCCACGCTCGAGTTGATCGAGGGCCGTGAGCTTCCGGGGGTGGCCGCGCTGCCGGACGCCTGACCCGCGCCCCACGTCGTCATTCCGAGCGCAAGCGAGGAATCTAAGGGGCAGACTGCGGCACCCACTGCCCTAGTCCGGCAGCCAGCTACGGTCCAGCAGGATGCGCGCTTCGCCGACGCGCCGGGTGACGGCGCGGGCATCCAGATGTTCCAGGAACGCCAGCACATACTTGCGGCTTGTACCGAGCTGGTCGCGGAGTTGGCTCACCGTCACGCGTTCGTGTGCCGCGAATGCCTCGCCAATAGCCCGCCGCCAGCGTGCATAGCCCTCCCGCGTCAGGCCGAACGCCGGGGTGATGCGCACGAGCTGCCCTGCCGCGGTCAGGGCGTCCAGCAGCTCGCGGGACGCTCCCAGCGTGGGAATATCGGGTGGGGCGAAGCCGCCCTGATCGAGCGCGGCCAGCAGGCGGGCAGCCTCCGGCCCGTCCGGCGGCGGCGCTGATCCAGGCGGTAGGACCCGCCCAGACTTGAGGACGAGGTGCCCGTCTGTCGCCATTTGCGCGAGCAGCGCCGCGACGAGAGGCGCGGGGGCTCCCAGCCGTTGAGGCATCACGGCCCGCGCCAGGCCGCCGGCCACGGACGGGCGCCCGGCGCGCGGCGCCACCAGTGCCCGAATGCGCCGGTTCAGCGTCTCGATGGCGGCCGTCGTCGCAACATAGCCGCCAATCACGTTAAGCCCGTCTTCGCCCTGGACGTCGTCCACGCTCGCGGTCACGACGTCCAGGGCCAACTCCGTGCGGCGGGCGATTTCCGCGGGCGTCAGCGGCCCGGCGGCGTCCACCGCAGCGGCGACCAGCTCCCCCGGCGCCGCCCGCCGGGCGCGTTCGAGAGCCTCAAGCGCGCCGGGATCGCCCCTGGGCACGTGGCGGGCCGCCGCGCGCACGATCTCACCGCCGCCGATGGTCATGGGCGGCGAGAGCCGCCGGATCACATAGGGGTCGCCTTTGCGCAGGGCCACCGCCGCGCCGAGCCGCCACTGGACCCAGCCGGCGGCTCCCGGCTGGATGGGGCCGGCCTCGAGATAGCGCAGCGCCGCCACCACCTCGGCGGTGCCGGAATGCCAGGCCACGCGCTCCCCCGGCTTCAGCGCGCGCGGGGCCGACGGCAACAGGCGCAGCGTGGCGTCCACCCGCCGTGTCTCGGTGACGGCGCCCGGCGCGGCGACGACCGTGCCGCGCGGGACGTCGGCTGGCGCCACGCCCCCAAGGTTCACCGCCACGCGCCGCCCCGGCCAGGCGCGCCCCGCCGCCGCGCGATGCGTCTGCAAGCCCCGCACGCGCGTCCGCTCGCCGCCCGGATAGAGGTGGACGGCGTCGCCCACCCCGAGCGGCCCGCCGGCCAGCGTGCCGGTCACCACGGTGCCAAAGCCGCGTTGGCTGAAGGCCCGGTCCACCGGCAGCCGCGGCCCGCCCGTATGCGTGCGCGCTTGCGGCTGCGCCAGGAGCTCGTCCAGCGTGTCAAGGAGCGTGCCCAATCCCCGGCGCGAGCGCGCGGAGACCGGAACGATGGGCGCCTTCGCCAGCGAGCTGTCCGCCAGCACCTCGCGCACCTCCCCCTCCACGAGATCGAGCCATTCCTCGTCCACCAGGTCCGTCTTGGCCAGCGCGACCACGCCGCGGTCGATGCCCAGCAGCGTCACGATGTCGAGGTGCTCGCGGGTCTGCGGCATCACCCCTTCGTCGGCGGCCACGACGAAGAGACAGGCGTCGATCCCGCCAACACCGGCCAGCATGTTGTGGATGAATCGCTCATGCCCGGGCACGTCCACCAGGCTCACCGAGCGCCCGCTGGGCAGGGTGAGCCAGGCGAAGCCCAGGTCGATGGTCATCCCCCGCGCCTTTTCTTCAGCGAGTCGATCCGGATCGATGCCGGTGAGCGCGTGCACCAGGGTCGACTTGCCGTGATCGACGTGCCCCGCCGTGCCGACCGTTGCGGCCGGCGGCGCCTTGGACTCGACCGTCACGCCAGAGCCGGAGGGCCGCCGCCGGTTCCATGCGCGGCGTCGGCCAGCAGCGGCGCGGGATCGATATCGACCAGGCCGTCGCCAAGCACGAGGTTGTCGATCAGGCGCACCTCGTCAACCCACGCGGCCACGAGCAGTGCGACCGCGTCGACCTGGGGCTCGAGCGCCTCCAGCGTGAGGGGATGGCGCGCCGCCGCGTAATCGACGCGGACCCGAGGCTCGGCACTCAGTTCCCGGCGCATGGCCTGCTCCAGACGCTCCGTCCGCCGCTCACCTTGACCCCAGGCGCTGGCGCCAGCGGTCAACGCGCGATAGAGCACCCGGGCCGCCCGGTGCCCCTCCCCGGTCAGCCGCACGTTGCGCGTGCCCAGGGCCAGGCCCGCGGCGTCACGCACCGTGCCGACCACGCGCAGGTCCACGCCGAGCGCGAGGTCGTCCACGACCTGCCGCACGACGCGCGTTTGTTGCCAATCCTTCTGCCCGAAGTAGCTGCGCGCGGGGCGCGTGAGATTCAGCAGCAGGGTGACCACGGTGGCGACGCCGTCGAAGTGCCCGGGCCGGCTCGCGCCTTCGAGAACCGCGCTCAGGCGCGGCGCGCGAACTTGGGTGGCGAACCCGGGCGCGTAGACCTCGTGGGCCGGCGGGACGAACGCCACGTCCACGCCCTCGTCGGCAAACCGCCGCAAATCGGCCGCCTCGTCGTGGGGGTAGGTCGCGGCGTCCTGCTCGGCCTCGAACTGGCTGGGATTCACAAACAGCGTGGCCACGACCGCCGCGCACTCGCGGCGCGCCGCCCGCAGCAGGGCCGTGTGCCCGTCGTGCAAGCCGCCCATGGTGAGCACGGCGCCGACAAGCGCGGGCAGGGCGGTCCGCGCCGCCGCCAACTCGGCCCGCGTGCGCGCGACGATCATGCCGCGCCCCGGCGGTTGTTCCGGTTCTGGCCGCGCCCCATACTGCCAATCATGGCACTTGAAGCTGAGGCGCCGGCCGCGCCCCCGGCCGCGGAGATCGCAGCCGCGCTCGCGCGCGAGGTAGCGCCCAGTTGCATCCACACCAGCGGCCTTGCGGCGATGGCTGTGGACGGGGTTGAGCCGTCCGTGGTCGTGCGCCCCGCGCACCCCGACGAAGCGGCCGCCGTCCTGGCGCGCTGCGACGAGCTCCGCGCCGCGGTCGTCCCGCGTGGCGCCGGCGCTCAGATGGGCTTGGGCAACGTCCCCGAGCGCGTCGACGTGGTGCTCGACACGACCGCGCTCGATCAGATCGTGGCCTACACGCCCGCGGACCTGACGCTGGGCGTCCAAGCCGGCATCAGCCTGGCCGCCCTGCAAGCGCGCCTGCACGCGGAAGGGCAGCACCTGCCCCTGGACCCGCCATTCGCGGCATCCGCCACGCTCGGCGGTCTGATGGCCACCAACACGTCGGGTCCGCGCCGGGTAGCCTCGGGCTCGTTCCGAGACCTGGTGATTGGGGCCGAGACGGCGGGACCCGACGGCGCCATCACGAAATCGGGCGGCATGGTGGTCAAGAACGTGACCGGCTACGACCTGCACAAAGCCCATATCGGCGCGCTGGGCACGCTGGGACTCATCACCCGGGTCAATCTCAAGGTCGCGCCGCTGCCGGCTCATGAGCGCACCGCGGTCTATGGCTATGCGTCGGTGCTGGAAGCCGGCGCCGCCGTTGGAGCGATTGTGGATCTTCCCGCGGCGCCCACGGCGGTTGACATCGTGGATCGGCGGCTCATCGCGGCGGCTGAGGCGCCGGACCAGGCCTGGGTGCTGGCGGTACGCATCGGCGGCACCGAAGCCGGTGTTGCCGCCCAGTTCGCGATGGTCCACGAGGCCCTCGCGCCGAACGGCGCCGCGCCCCGACACCTCGACGGCATCGCCCAGCGCGATTTCTGGCGCGACGCTGTGGCCGTGGCGGAACCGCCCGTGGACGGCTCGCCGTATACCGTGTGTCGCATGAGCGCACTCTCGTCGCAGATTCCATCCCTGCTCGGGTCGGCGGCCGAGATCGCCGCGGAGCACGGGCTGGAGTGGCGCGCGGAGGCGCACGCCGTGAGCGGCGTGGGCCGGGTGCGTTGGACCGCTGGCGACGGCGACGCGATCTGCCGCGCGGTCGACGACCTGCGCCGCGCCGCGCAGATGTTCAATGCGTCCGTCGTGGTTGAAGCAACGCCCGCCGCCGTCAAGCGCCGACTGGATGTCTGGGGGACGGACCCGGCCAACGGCGCGCATGCGCTGGCAGGGAAATTGCGTCGCGCGTTCGACCCCAACCGCACGCTCAATCCTGGGCGGTTTCTGGCGGACGCCGCATGAGCGCCGCCATCCCGACCGCGAGCGTCAGCTTCAGCCAGCACGACGCGCCCGACTCCGCCACCATCGCCACCTGCGTGCACTGCGGCCTGTGCCTCAACGAGTGCCCCACCTACCGCGTGCTGCGGCTGGAGATGGACTCGCCCCGCGGGCGCATTCAGCTCACCAAGGCCGTGTCCGAGGGCCACATGTCGCTCGCCAGTCCCACATTTCTGAAGCACACCTTCCGCTGTTTGGACTGCCGCGCTTGTGAGACGGCCTGTCCCTCGGGCGTGAAATACGGCGAAATCATCGAAGACGTGCGGGCGCAGACGGTGCAGGCCGGGCTGCTGCCGCGGCCGCGCCGCATCGCCGACGCGGTGCTGCGGCACGTCTTCACCCGGCCGGGCGCGCTGCGGCTGCTGGGACAGGGCTTGCGCCTCTACCAGCGCAGCGGCGTCCAGTGGCTGGTGCGCCGCAGCCGCCTGCTGCACGCGCTCGCGCCACCGCTGGCGCGGCTCGACGAGATGTCGCCGCCAATGTCGGCACGCTTCTTGCAGGCTGGCGACCTGCGCTTCGTCCCCGCCGAGGGCGAGCGCCGCCATCGGGTGGCTTTCCTCACCGGCTGCATCATGTCGCTGGCGCTCGCCGAAGCGCACCGGGCGTCCCTGCGGGTATTGGCGCGCGCCGGCTGCGACGTTCACCTTCCCGAGCACCAACAGTGCTGCGGCGCGCTGCACGTGCACGGCGGCGCGCGTGAGACCGCCCGCGCCCTGGCGCGCCGCAACATCGACACCTTCGAAGCGGACGCCTACGACGCCGTCGTCGTGAATTCCGCCGGCTGCGGCTCGACCCTGAAGGAATACGGCGAGTTGCTCGCGGAGGATCCGGCCTACCGCGATCGGGCGCATGCCCTCGCCGCCAAGGTCCGAGACCTCTCCGAGTTCCTGGTGGAGATCGAGGCGCCCGGCGGCTCAGCCGAGGTCGAGCGCGAGGTGATCTACCAGGACGCCTGCCATCTGGTCCACGCCCAGGGCATTTCGCAGCAGCCCCGCGACCTCATCGGCGCGATTCCCGGCGTAAAGCTGGTCGAGACGGCCAACCCCACGGTCTGCTGCGGCGCCGCGGGCCTCTACAGCGCCACCGATACCGAGGTGTCACTCCAAATCCTGGACGAGAAGCTCGACGCGATCCAGGCCACCGGCGCTCGCACCATCGTGTCGGGCAACCCCGGCTGCATCCTGCACCTGCGGACCGGCGCACGCCGCCGGGGTCTCGATTTGCAGGTCATGCACCTGGCCGAGTTCTTGGATACGGCCTACGCCGCCGATTGACAGTCCGGTCGTCGCTCCGCCGCCGCGGCGCGGTCCGCGGGCGTTACCCGGCCAGCGCCTCGCTGACCAGCGGGTAGATCTCGCCCGGCTTGGCGTGTCGCTTCAACGCGCGCTTGGAAAACACGAGCTGGTCGTCAACTTTCACCTCGAACACGCCGCCGCTGGAGGGGATCAGCGTCCACTCCGCCACGTCCTTCGCAAACTCGGTCAGAATCTCCTCCGTCGCACGGACGGCTCGGGGGAGATAGTTTCATTGCCGGCAGTATTCGATGGAGACTCGGGCGCCATGCGACATGTTGCGCTCCCACTGGTGTGGTCGATGGTCCGTGTGTACCGCTCCATCGTCGCACGACGCGCGGCCCGCGCGCACGCCGGGAGCTAGGAATGCTCCTGCGCCGGCTGCGGCGAGGGAAGGAAGCGTCCGTCGAGACCAGCGCGGCGCCCACCCGCCGTCGCTTTGGCGGCGGCCTGCGGCGCTGGTTCGACCGCGGCGGCCTGGCCGACGGTGACTGGGAGGCGCTCGAGGAGCTACTGATCCAGGCGGATATCGGTCCGGAGCTGTCGCTGGAGCTCGTCGACACGCTGACCGACGCCGCGCAAGACGCGCGCATCAAGGATCCCGCGGCCGCCCGGGAACTGCTGGGCGAGCGCCTGGCCGCCGAACTCGGCAGCGGCGAGCGCGAATTTGCGGCGGGCGAGCCGCCGCAGGTCGTGCTGGTGGTGGGCGTCAACGGCGCGGGCAAGACGACCTCCATCGCCAAGCTGGCGACGCTGCTCCAGAGCCACGGGTATTCCGTGCTCCTGGCCGCGGCCGACACCTACCGCGCCGGCGCGATCGACCAGCTCCGCATCTGGGGCGACCGTGTGGGCGCGCCGGTGGTGGCGCATCAGCCGGGCAGCGACCCAGGGGCGGTGGTCTACGACGCCCTGGACGCCGCCAAGGCGCGCGGCGTCGACTACGTCATCGCCGACACCGCGGGGCGTCAGCACACGAATCTCAACCTGATGAACGAGCTGACCAAGGTGCGCCGCGTGGCGGCGCGGCAGGTACCCGGGGCGCCGCATGAGGTGCTGCTGGTGCTGGACGCCTTGACCGGGCAAAACGGCCTGCGCCAAGCTCACGGGTTCCGCGAAGCCGTGGATGTGACCGGCGTGATCGTCTCGAAACTCGACAGCTCGGCCAAAGGCGGCGTGGCGTTCGCCGTGACCCGCGCGCTTGGCGTGCCGATCAAGTTCATCGGCACCGGCGAGCGGCCCGAGGATTTCGCCGTGTTCGACCCGCAGGAGTTTGCCGCCGCGGTGCTGGCGAGCGACGGCGCCACGGAGCGCGGCGCATGAAGGGCGTCATTCTGGCCGGCGGCACCGGCTCGCGCCTCGATCCCCTGACGCGCGTCACCAACAAGCAGCTGCTGCCCGTCTACGACAAGCCGATGATCTACTACCCCATCGAAACGCTGGTGAACGCCGGGGTCACCGAGATCCTGATCGTGACCAGCGGCTCAAGCGCCGGAGACTTTCTGCAGCTCCTCGGCAGCGGCCGCGCCTTCGGCATCGAGCACCTGGGGTTCACCTACCAGGAGGGCGCCGGCGGTATTGCGGAAGCCATCGGCCTCGCCGAGCCGTTCGTCGGCCGCGACCGCATGCTGGTGATCCTGGGCGACAACATCATCGGCGGCAACATCCTGGCGTCCGCGCGCAGCTTCGAGGCCCAGCCGGCCGGCGCCAAGGTGCTGCTGACCGAGGTTGAGAATCCCCAGGCCTACGGCGTCGCAGAGTTGGACGGCGACCGCATCGTGCAGTTCGTCGAGAAGCCCGAGCACCCGCCTTCGAACCTCGCGGTGACGGGCATCTACTTCTACGACGAGCACGCCTTCGACCTTGTGCGCCAGCTCGATCGGTCAGCCCGCGGCGAACTCGAGGTCACGGACCTCAACAACGCCTACCTCGCCCGCGGCGAGATGACGCATGACCTGCTGGAGGGCTATTGGGCCGACTGCGGCGAGTCCATCGACCACTACCTCATGGCGTGCAACCTGGTGGCCGAGCAGGGCGCCAACCGGATCGATCGGTAGTGACGCCGAACCAGCGCCGGCCGCTCGTGGCCGGTAACTGGAAGATGCACACGACGCCGCAGTCGGCCGTCGAGTTGGCCCGCGCGATCATCCGCGCCGAGCCGCCGGCCGGCGTTGAGCTCGTGCTCTGCCCGCCCGCGATCGCGGTGACCGACGTCGCGCGCGCCGTGGCCGGCACGCCGGTGCGGGTGGGCGCGCAAAACATGCACTGGGTCGACGCGGGCGCGTTCACCGGTGAGATCTCGGCCCCGATGCTGGCCGGCGTGGCGGAAGTGGTGATCGTGGGCCACTCGGAACGGCGCGCCGACTTCGGCGAGACCGACGAGATGGTGAACCGCAAGCTCCAAGCGGCTCTCGCCGCCGGTCTCACGCCGATTGTTTGCGTGGGCGAGACCGAGCCCGTGCGCGACGCCGGTGGAGCGCGGGCGACCGTCACGGCGCAAGTGCGGGCCGCCCTTGACGGGCTCGATTCCGCCGCCGCCGAGCCGCTGGTGCTGGCCTATGAGCCGGTGTGGGCCATCGGCACGGGCCGCATGGCGACCCCCGAGCAGGCGGTGGAAGCCATCGGCTGGATCCGCGAGGCCCTGAGCGGCGCGCTGGACGCCGCGGCGGGCCAGCGCACGCGCGTGCTCTACGGTGGCAGCGTGTCCCCGGCGAACGCGCGCGAGCTTCTTACGCAGGAAGGCGTGGATGGGGCGCTGGTTGGCGGCGCCAGTCTCAAGGCGTCGGACTTAATCGCCATCGCCCGCAGCGCGGCTTCGTAGCGGTTTTTCGCGAAGCCCCGACCGGCAGCAAGCACGGGAAGGCGCCAAGCGGCAGGCCCGCCGGCTTAGTTGACCCTCCGGCGGGGAAGTCGGGGCAGCCAGCGGCCGACTTGTTCCACGTATGCCGCGTATTCATCGCCGAACTCGCGCGCCAGGCGCGGCTCTTCGTGGAGGCGTATGAACAGCGAGTACACGACGAACAGTCCGGCCGCATACGCCAGAAGAACCGCCGTTCCGAAGAGGGCGGCCCACCCGGCGATCACCGTCAGCATCGAGATGTACAAGGGGTTGCGCGTGTAGCGGTAGATCCCTTGGACGACAAGCCGTTTTGGTGCGTCGATTGGGGCGGGAGTTCCCTTGCCAAGCACCGCGAAGTCCCACACAGCGCGCAGATAGAGCCCAACACCGAGCGCGAAGAGGCACGCGGCCAGCCCGAGCATTGCCCCACCGGCGACCGTCCGGTCACCGCCGAGAAGGAACGGAACGAGCACCGCGACCGTGCCCGGCACCACCACGGTGAACAGCGCAATCTTCAGGAAGAGCTTGATGTGGTGCCGTCCTTCTCGGGCAAGACTTTGAGGCTCGCCGCGCCTCAGACCGGCCGCGGGTTCGACCAGGCGACGCGCCCCTCGGTGTCCTCGACTTCGATGCGGATGTAGCGCTCGGGGTACGCCGGAGCCTCGCGCCGCTCGAACGTGACCTCGGTCAGCGGCTCGCCGCCGTCCGCGTGTCGGCTGGTTCCGCCCGCCCGGGCCGTCACCAGGCTCACGCGCCGCGCCGGCGAGCAGCGCACCCGCACGTGGGTGTCGCTGATCTGCACGTCGTGCAGTTCGGGACCCATCGAGGCGTAGAAATGTCCCGCGCGCATGGCCTCGAGCAGGCCGCGCTGGCTGAAGTCGGTCGTGCGCACCATCACCCAGCCTCGGCCCTCCTCGTCCATGATCCAGTGTGTGTCGTCGGTGGCGAAGCCCCAGGTGATTCCCAGCGTGTCCCCATAATCGTCCCAGTGCACCGCGGAAAGCCCTTTGGCCCGGTCGCGGTCGGTGATGGAATTGAAGACCTCCATCCCCGCGAAGCCTTCCAGCTCGCTCATGTCAGCGGCGGTCTGCCCGAGCCAGTAGGGATGCGCCAGGATGGCCAGCCCGCCGTCGGCGTTCACGCGGTCGATGGCCTCCTGCGGGCCCCATGTGTCGTCGGATCGCTCGAAGCTGTGCATCCCCAGCCCCACGATGTGGTAGTTGATGCCCAACCATGGATCCGGTCCGTGCATCTCCATGCCCGGAATCGTGATGAAGTCGTCCGTCGTCAGCGCCGACGTGTCGCTCAGCACCCGGTGGTCGGTGAGCGCCATGAAGTCGTAGCCGTTGTCGCGGTACCAGCCCACCGCGTCCTCGACGGACTTGCGGCCGTCGGAGTTGGTGGAGTGTGTGTGCAGGTTGCCGCGATACCAGCGGCCCTCGACCGCGAACGGGTTCCCCGCGTGCTCGTCAGTCGTCATACCTAGTGCCTTGTTCGTCGCGTCATGGTCGCTACACTATTCGCCCACTCGCCCGCCGCGTCAAAGACCATGCAAGAGACCTCCTGGCGCCCCATCACGTCCTTAGGCGCTGTCGCCGACCATGAGACCACCGTAAATCTCGCACGTCTCGATACCATCCGCAGTATATGGGATCATACTAAGCTTGAACTTGACCGCAACGTTATCGATCGGTTTGTCAACCGTCTAAAGCGTGATATAGCTGTGGAGACCGGCATCATTGAAGGCCTCTACGAGCTCGACCGCGGCCTCACGCAGACCCTTGTGACGCACGGGTTCACGCGGGACACGGTCGACCGCGCTGGCGAATCGGTCCCTGATTCGACACTCAGTATGCTGCGTGACCACCTCCGCGGTCTGGACTTCATCATGGACTACATCGGTCAAACCCAACGCGATCTTACCACCGGCTATATCCGCGAGCTCCATGCACTGGTCACGGCCTCGCAGGCAACTTTCACAGCTGTCGACCAGTTCGGAAATAAAAAGGAAATTCCGCTCCAGCACGGCACCTACAAGACCCAGCCAAACAATCCGCTATTGCCTGGCGGTGGAATCCACGAATACGCGCCCGTGGAGCAGGTGGCTTCGCAGATGGACGAGCTGATCCGCCTGTTCGAGGAGATGGACGAACACACGGTAGTCAAAGCTGCCTGGTTGCATCATCGCTTCGTCCAAATCCATCCCTTCCAGGACGGCAACGGCCGCGTCGCGCGCCTCCTGGCGTCAATGGTGCTAGTCAAGGGAGGCTACTTCCCGCTCCACATCCGCCGCGACGACCGTGAGGCCTACTTGGATGCCCTGGAGCAGGCTGACGCCGGGCGCCTCGAACCGTTCATCAAGCTGCTCAGCCATCGCTTACGCCAGGACCTACTGGGCGCCGTGTCCGACGCCGCCAAAGCCGCCGCCGAGCAGATGCCCGCCGCCGGCGCCGCCAGCCGCACTCGCGATGTCGCCGCCCTCGTCGCCGCACGGCGGCAGCGCCATCGGGCCGAGATCCTTGAGCAGCGCCGCCAAGTCAACCAAGTCGCCGAAGACCTGATCCCGCTGATGACCGCCGCCATCGAGACCCGGCTCGGCGAGGCGCAAGACGAATTCGATGCGCTGCGCGTGCCCTTCTCTTGGCGAGTGGTGTCCGGCGGCTCCCACGATGTCCCGGCCCGCGGCCACTGGTGGAGCTACCAAATCTTGCAAACCGCGCGCAGGCTCGACTATTGGCCCAACCAATCAGAGAACAAATACTGGATCAGATCAGACCTTACGTTAGACGAAGACCGGCTGCGAATGGTCGTCTCGTTGCATCATTACGGCTTGCCTGTTTCCGGGATTATGGCTGTATCCGCATTCGCCGAGCTTCTTCATCGGGCCTCAGCCGACGACCACAGCGCTGATCAGCAGCACGTGGATCGAGAGCTCGTGCACTGTATCGACTCGGAGTTCACCTTCAGCGAAGCCGACGCCGGCGAGCAGCTGCGCCGCGACCTTGAGTCATGGCTCGACGACGCCATGGCGGTCACCCTGCGCATCCTCGGGGCCGCCGCCGGCTGATCCGCGGGGTTCGTCCCCAGTGCTCCTCGACGGTCCGCTGCCCCGGCCCTTTCCGCGCACCTTCCGCACCAGTCCGCGCACCCCCTTGGCCGGCAGTGCGGCCACCGCCCGTATGCCTCGGAGCAACCCTGGTACCAGCGTCCCCAGTATCAGCCCGATCGCCCCCAGAACCAGTGCGCTCAGCCCCTGGAGCAGCACTGCGAGCACGTTCTGTATCAGTCCAAGCGCGAGCCCTATCAGCGCGAGCACTGCCCCAACCATCAGCCCGATCTCCCTTCAACACGCCGCGTGCAGCGAGCACTCGACTTGCGCTCCGTCCTCCCGCGCCAACTCCCCTGCCGCACCATCCCGGCCTTGCACCGCATGCTCCACGCCAGACGACGGCGCATCGGCGCCGTGTCTCCGCGCCGCGCTGGATCGCCCCTAAGCCACCGCCGCGGCTGAGCGCCGTTTGGCGATCTCGGCGTCCAGGTGCTCGCAGCCGTCGATGAAGTAGTTGCGGAACCGCACCAGCGCGGAATAGTCCTTGAACTCGGGCGGCGTCAGGCCGTCGTCGTCGAAGGCGCGGCGGAAATCCGGGATCTTCTCCCGCAGTTCCGCGATGTCGGCGGGCGCGTCGATCGCGTGGATGCGGTCGACGACCGGCCCGTCCTCCTGGATCAACTCGTCGAACGTCGACCAGTTCATCGTCACGTGCGCGTCGCCGCCCACGAACTCCGTGTAGTGGTGCGTCCCACGCACCGCGCCGCCCAGCATGAGCGTGCGGAATCCTCGCTCTTTCAGCACGCGGTACTGCCGCCGCGCGACGACCGTGCCGGCCTTGTGCAGCAACTCCGGCGCGATGTCCATCTCCTGCTCCGCGACCTGCGCCTGCAGCTCCGCGTCCAGCATGCCCGTGATATGCGTGATGAAGAACGGCGGCGCGTTGCCGCTGGCATCCGCGGCCTTTTCGTAGGTCTCGCACATGGTCACGGCCTGCGACACGGCGAAGCACTCCGTGGCGCACATCGGGATGTTGAGGTGCACCAGCCGCCGCATGGCCTCCATTCCCGACTCGATCACCGGGATCTTGGCCATAAAGTTCGGCGCCACCTCACGGTGCCGCAGGGCGGCGTCCACGATCAGGTCCGGGTCTTCATCGAGGCGAGGGTCGTCCTGCATGGTCACGAAACCCCAGGCGCCGCCGCTCGACTCCCACTGCGGCAGGAAGCCTTCCATGAACCGCCGTGAGATGCGCTGATAGATCGCGTCCGCCGCCCGATAGAGGTCGGACTCGACCGCAAACACCTCGTCGATGATCGGCTCGACGTATTCGGGCTCGCGCTTGAGCAGGACGGAGCCGTAGGTTGGATTCGTGGTCCCCGCGACCGCCCCGGCGCCAATGGACGCGCACAGGTCCTCCGCCGTCGGATTGTTTACCCACACTCGCGTCGCCGTCTCCCGTTGGACGCGGTGAAAATATCCCTCTCGCATCGTCGCCTCCGGCCGATCGATCCCGCTCGGCGCGCGGGACGGTTCCGGGCGCACCCATCCACGAGCCACGCCTCCCGCCTGGCTGCCAGGATATCCGATGGCGGCCGGTGGCTCGGACGCTCCGGGCGCGGTTGACGGCGGGACGGCGGCGGCGCACCGTGAAGGGGCTTCGCTGCGCGCCAGGGGCCGCATGTCTGAGCCGCTCACGTCGCCGGGGAACGCCCGCGTGACGCTCTCGCCCGACCACCTCGCGGCCATCGAGCGCCACCGGCGCATCGTGGTCCACTTCGACGTGATCATGGGCGACGGCGCCAACTTCCCCGCCAAGGAGATCGACGATCTCTTGGCCTTCAAGTTCGAGTGGGCCGACGACCCCGCGCTGCACCTCGACAGCATGTGGTGGGACTGGAACGAAGGGCATCAGGCCCCCTTTCCCAGCCGCACCCAGCCGCTGATCGACGCTCCCGGCTTCCGCCGCTGGGCCGACGACGGCATCAACATCATGCGCGTCTTCCTAGAGGCGTCCCGGCAGCGCGGCCTCGAGAACTTCTACCTCTACCGCATCAACGGCTCCGACAACGACCTGGGGCCGGTGAGCCCCATCCCCATGAAAGAGCAGCATCCCGAGCTGCTCATGAACACCTGGAACGCCAACGGCTATTGGAACTTTGCCCTCGACGAGGTCCACGACTACAAGCTCGCGATCCTGCGCGAAGTCGCCGAGGACTACGACTTCGACGGCATCACGCTCGATTTCGCCCGCATTCCGCTGGTGCTGCCCTGGGGGCGGCAGTGGGAGCTGCGGCACCGGCTGACCGACTTCATGCGCAAGGTGCGCCGCATGACCCTGGACGTGGCGCGCGCCCGGGGCCGCCCGCTGCTGCTGGCCGTGCGCGTGCCCGAAAACCTCATGGGCTGCCATTTCGACGGCATCGATATCGAGTCCTGGGCGCGCGAGCTGCTGGTCGACCTCATCGTGATGGGCTGTCGCTCGTTTGACGTGGACATCCCTGCGTTTCGCCGCATCACGGCGGGAACGCCGATCAAGCTCTACCCCGCCATCGACGACCACCACTCCTCCGACGGCTATATGTGGCCGCCGATCGAGGTCTTCCGCGGCGTGTTCGCCAACTGGTTCCACCAGGGCGCCGACGGCGTGCAGACCTTCAACTGGGAGCACAGCACGCTGGAGTCGGCCGAGCGCATCGGCCTTAAAGCCTTGAACTGGCCGGCCGCCGAAGCCCAGCGCACGGCCTATATCGAACTGGCCGAGCCCGACGGCTTCCAGCGCAAGGACAAGACCTTCGTCATCCAGCGGCGAGGCGGCGGCCACGGCCCCATCGTCATCCCCAACCCAGAGGCCTGGTACACGCCGCGCAACATGTACTTCAACAGCAACATGTTCGCGCCGCTGCCCGCCCCGTTGGCCTGGGACGGCGCCGCCGATACCCTGCTGACGCTCAACGTGGCGGACGATCTGGCGGGCGAGGCCGAACACCTCGCCGCGGTGGACGTGCGCCTGCTGCTTTCGGATCCCGCGGCCCGGTCGCTGCCGGCGAGCGAGCGGATGGACCCGGTCGAAATCGCCCAGATCGGCCACCCCGACCGCAGCCTGATGAACGATCCCCCCACCCGCGTCATCGCCGACCGCGTGGAGGTCCGCCTCAACAACCTGCGCCTCGGGCCGCCCTCGATTCAGGACGGCTGGCTCGTCTACCCGGCCCAGCCGGAGCAGTTTGCAGTGGGGGAGAATCTGGTTGGCGTGCGGCTCGCCCGTGGCACGCCCGGCCCCCAGCCCGTCCAAATCGAGAAGCTCGAAGCGCACGTGCGCTATCGGAACCCCGGCGTCTAGGTGGAAAGGGAGGCAGCTCGCATGCCTGTAAACAGCGTGGCTCACGTGGGATTCACCGTGTCGGACCTGGACCGATCGGTCGCGTTCTACAGCGCCCTGCTCGGCGAGAGCCCCCATTTCCGCCGCCGCTACGACGAGCCCTATATCAGCGAGATCATCGGCTACCCCGGCTGCAGCCTGGAGATCGCGCTATTCCGGTTGCCGGGTACCGAGGTCGAGCTGGAGTTGCTGCGCTACTTCGAGCCGCCGCCGGGCCGCGTCGACCTCGAGACCTACAACGCCGGCAACGCGCACCTGTGCTTCACCGTCGACGACTGGGACGCGGCCTACGCCCGGCTGCAAGAGGTCGGGGCGACGTTTCGGCACGACGCGCCCGTCCGGCAGACCGCCGGCGAGTTCGAAGGCAGCGCCACGGTCTATCTGCGCGACCCCGACGGCATCACGATCGAGCTCTACGAACCCGTGCCGACGCCTGCGGTATAGCTCCGGCGTGTCGCCGGAACAGAATCGAGCGCGCCCTGCCGGTGGCGCTATAGTTAGTCGCCACAGGCCGCCGTCAGCGGCCTGCCGAATGGCCCACGCATGACCCCAGAGTTGATTGGAATTCTAAGCGTGGGCGCGGCGCTATTCGTCGGGCTTGGCGGTCTGATCTTGACCGTCACGGCCCGTATCAATGCCCGAATCGACCGGCTAGAAGACCGCTTCGAAGCTCGCTTCGAGGCCCTGGAGGCCCGCTTCGCGGCTCTGGAGACCCGGATCGACCTCCTCAGCGAGCGCGTGGCGCGGATCGAAGGCGTTATCGAAGGCCTGTTCGCGGGCATGAACGGCCGCCGCGCCGCAGGGGACAAAGAGGCCGCAGCCTAACGCGCAGCCGCTTGGCGGCACCCGTCCCGCGCCGAGCATCGTCGCCTTGCGGCCGTTACGAACCTGGGTCTGACCCCGAATCAGACATCGGCAGCCGTGTCCGATAGCGCACCAGCGGTACGCCGTCCCAGTCCTCCCACTCCACGACTGCCCCGTCCGTACACCATCCCAGCGCCTCACAGAACGCCCGCGACTGCTCGCTGTCCGCTAGCGTCCAGAGCGTCGCGGTGTCGAAGCCGTCGGCGGCCATTTCTTCCATGGCGGCGTGCAACAACCGACGACCCACGCCCCGCCGCCAATGCGCCGGGTGCACATAGAGCGCCCGCACCTCACCCACGCGGGCCGCGTCCTCGTCGCGCGTGGCGCCGAAGCCCACAAACCCGATCACCGTGCGATCACACTCCGCGACGACATACGGGTGGCCGGCAGGATTCTCCGACGTCAGGCGCTCGCGGTGGCGGTCGGCGCTCACCTCGGGGCGCAGCGCGTCGAGCAGCTCGTCCGGCACGATCCCACGAAACGCCGTCTGCCATGCGCGCGCGTGGGCTTCCGCGATCGCCTCTGCGTCCGCCACCGTGGCCGCTCGCAGACGCACCGCGTTTGCCGGCGTCACCACCCTCGCAACTCCCCGCCGCCTACATCCACATCCGTCGGTTGAGGACGGTGGCCTCCGTGGCCATGGTCTGCTCCGGCGCTTCGTCGCCGGGGAAGCCGGTGGTGTAGAGCTGGTAGTAGAGCCCGCCGGCTTCGAGCAGCTCGGCGTGCGACCCCCGCTCCACGATGGCGCCGTCCTGGAAGACCAGAATCAGGTCCGCTCCGCGCACGGTGGCGAGCCGGTGCGCGATGACGAACGACGTGCGCCCGTCCATCAGCCGGTCGAGCCCGCGCTGGATAATCTGCTCGGTGTGGGCGTCCACGCTCGACGTGGCTTCGTCCAGGATCAGCAGCCGCGGGTCCGCCAGCAGTGCCCGCGCAAAGCAGATGAGCTGCCGCTGCCCCACCGAGAGCCGGGCGCCGCGCTCGCGCACGTCCGTGTCGTAGCCGTCCGGCTGCCGTTCGATGAAGTCGTGCGCCCCCACGGCCTCCGCCGCTTCAACGATCTGCTCCTCGGTCGCGTAGGGCCGCGCAAAGGCGATGTTTTCCCGAATCGTCCCTGAAAACAGATAGCTGTCCTGCGGCACAATCCCCATCTGGCCCCGCAACGAGTCCTGCGTCACGGTGCTCACCGGCACGCCGTCGATGCGGATCTCGCCGGTACCCGGCTCGAAGAAGCGCGCCAACAGGTTCACCGTCGTCGTCTTGCCCGCGCCCGTCGGGCCAACCAGGGCCACGCGCTGCCCGGCCGCGACGGCGAACGAGATGTCGTGCAGCACGTCCGTGCCGTTGTAGCCGAAGGTCACGGCGTCGAAGTCAACCCGCCCCTCGATCTGCGGCAGCGCGCTGGCATCCGGCCGGTCGTCCACCTCCAGCGGCTCGTCGATCAGCTCGAATATCTTCTCGCCCGCCGCCATGGTCGACTGCAACTGGTTGTAGAAGCGCGAGAGCTGTTGGATGGGCGTAAAGAACCGCGCGATCAGCGCGATGAAGGCCACCAACGTCCCGATTTCCATCTCACCGTTGATCACGAACATCCCGCCCACCACGATCACCAGCGCCGTCGCCAGCGCCGAGATCGTGTCCACCACCGGGATGAACGCCGAGACGATCGCGCCCGCGCGCACGCTCGCATCCACGTTCTGGCGGTTGGTCCGCTCGAACGCCGCCGCGTTGCGGTCCTCGCGCACGAACGACTGCGCCGTGCGCACCCCGTCGATGCTCTCCTGCAAGTCGCCGTACACGTTACCCACGGTCGAGCGCACCTGTCGGAACGCCGACCGCGCCCAGCGGCTGAAGTACCGGCTCGCCAGCCACATCAGCGGCAGCACCGCCAGGCTCACCAGCGCCAGCCGCCAATCCAGCCCAAACATCATTCCCACGATGATCAGCAGCATCGCCACATCGCCCACCAGCGACGTCACCCCGAGCGTCACGAACTCGCTGATCACGTCCACGTCGTTGGTGATGCGAGACATCACCGCCCCCAGCGGATGCCGGCTGAAATAGGAGATCGAGAGCCGCTGCAGCTTGGCGAACATGTCGTTGCGCAGCTGCCACAAGCTCGCCTGCCCGATGGCCGCCGTCAGCAGCACCTGGAAGTAGTTGAGCCCCCACATCAGCCCGAGCGTCGCGATGTACACCAGCCCCACCACGGCCAGCAGCTCGCCGTTGCCCTGCGTCGTGTCGCAGAACTGCATCCCTGGCTGCGCCTCTTGCCGCACCTCTGGCTGCGCCCCGCCGCAGATCGCGTCGTCAATGCCAATCTTCAGCAGCAGCGGACCCGCGTTCGCCGCTCCCGCCGCCAGCACCACCAGCACCAGCACCACCGCCAGTTGGCGCCGGTGCGGCCGCAGATAGGCCAGCAGTCGGCGCGCGATCCGGTGGTCATAGGCGCGTGCGTCCTCGCCCATGCTTCCCAGCATCATGCGTCCGGCCATGCCCATCAGTCCGCCCCTTCCTGCGCGCCAACTCGTGCCGACTCATCGCGCAGCTGCTCCGCCTCCGCCTCCTGCGTCAGCCACATGTCGCGGTAGAGCCCTTCCTGCTCCACCAACGCCTCATGCCGCCCGCGCTGCACGATGCGCCCCTGCTCCAGCACGATGATCTCGGCCGCGTCACGCACGCTGCGGATCCGCTGGCTGATGATGAGCGTCGTGCGGCCCCGCTGTGCCTCTCCCAGCGCCTCCTGAATGGCCCGCTCCGTCCACGTGTCCACGCTCGACGTCGACTCGTCCAGCACCAGAATCCGCGGGTCTAGAAGCAGCGCCCGCGCAATCGCAATCCGTTGCTTCTGGCCGCCCGAGAGGGTCACGCCGCGCTCGCCCACTTGCGTCGCGTAGCCCCGCGGCAGACCGGCGACGAAGTCGTGAATTTGCGCGGCGCGGGCCGCGGCCTCGACCTGCTCGTCGGTCGCGCCGGGCCGTCCGTAAGCAATGTTCTCCCGGATGCTCGTCGCGAAGACGAAGGGCTCCTGGTGCACGATGCCGATCTGCGCCCGCAGCGACGCCATACGCACGTTCCGCACGTTCAGGTCGTCCACCAGCACCCGCCCGGACGAGGGGTCGTAGAACCGCGGCAAGAGATTGATGATCGTGCTCTTCCCCGAGCCCGTGCCGCCCACGATGCCCAGCGCCTCGCCGGGGCGCACGTGGAACGTCAGGTCTTCGAGCACCCGCTGGCCTTCGTATTCGAACGCCACGCCCTCGAACCGCAGCTCGCCGCGCGCGTGGTCCAGCACCACCGCGTCCGCGGCCTCCTGCACCTCGGAGTGCTCGTCCAGCACCTCGAAGATGCGCGTGCCGGAGGCCACCGCGCGGGCAAAGCTGTTGATGGTCATGCCCAGCATGCGCACCGGCATCATCAGCAACAGAAGATAGCCGTTGAACGCCACCAGCGTGCCGATCGTGGCCTGGCCCTCGATGACCTTCCAGCCGCCGAACCACAGCACGGCCACCTGCCCCAGCCCCAGCACCGCCGTGAACAGCGGCATCCGCATCGCGAACAGCCGCATGACCTCCACGTTGCGGTCCGTCACCGCCCGATTCACCGGCTCGAACCGGGCCCGCTGCATCCCCTCCTGCGCGAAGGCGCGCACTACCCGCGCTCCAGCCAGATTTTCCTGCACCACCGCGTTCAAGTCCGCCCACGCCTCCTGCACCGCCTGGAACAGCGGTCGGATGCGCCGCGCAAAGCCGACCGCCATCACCGCCATCACCGGCACCGTCACCAGGGCCAGCAGCGCCAACTGCCAGTCGATAAGCATCAGCATCACCGCCGCCCCTCCCAGCAGCAGCACGATCTGCACCAGCTGGAATACGCCCATGGACGCGAAGCGGCGCACCCGCTCAACGTCGCTCGTCGTCCGCGACATCAGTTCGCCCGTGCGCGCGCGGTCGTGATAGCCAAACGAAAGGCTCTGCACGTGTCGATAGAGCTGATTCCGCATCGTGAACACGATCCGCTGGCCCAGCCACTCGGACGCAAACTGGCGCCCAAACTGCGCCGTGCCCTTCACCGTCGTCAGCGCCACGACCAATGCCGCCAGCACGATCAGCGCCGCAATCAGCCCATCCTTCAGCCCGGTGTCGATTACCTCCTGCAGCAGCCTCGGAATCGCCAGATCCGCCCCGGTCGCCAGCAGGGTGACGAACAGCGTCGCGGTCGCCAGCCGCCAATGCGGCCGCGCGTAGGCGGCCAGACGCCGCAAGACCTGCTGGCTCGACCCCTGCGCCGCCCGTCCACGGCCTTTGGCCCTGCTCCCTCTCCCCTCCGAGGGAGAGGGCTGGGGTGAGGGGGTCCGGCCGTCGGGGCCGCTCCCTCTCCCCCCCGAGGGAGAGGGTTGGGGTGAGGGGGTTCCGCTCGTCATGCCTTGTCTCCAGATTCACGCTTGCCCGCCTGCCTCAGCGAGCGGAAATAGCCCTCGTCGCGCCGCCGCGCCAGATGCGCGTTCACCTCCGCCAGCGCCTCATCCAGCCGCTCGAACGCGTCGGCGGGCATCCCTTCCAACGCCCCCGCCAGGAAGGCGGCCAGGGCCTGCTCGTGGCTCTCCAGGCGCTCGAGACCCTGGGACGTGGCCTGCACCACGGCGTGGCGGCGGTCGTCCGGGTCCTCGTGCCGCGTCGCCAGCCCTGCGCGGACCAGCGAATCGACGCTCTGCGAGGCCCATTGCTTGCTGACCATCAGCCGCCCGCCGAGATCGCTCATGCGGCAACTGCGGTGGCGCAAGGCTCGCAGCGCCTGGTGCTGCGGCATGGTGAGGTCCAGCTCATCGGCACGGGCCGCGGCCAGCCGCATGGCAATGCGCGACATGCGCCGCCCAAGCACCAGCAGCTGCCGCGCGGTCTGGACGGCGTCATCCGCCGACGGCTCGCTCGGGGGCGCCGCCGACACAGCCTCCTCCGCAACTTGTGTCATTGCCTTTTCGTCCATATCACAGACCGTCTTGATAGTTGATCGTACGCTTACCGGACGAATGTATCAAGCCGGCTGGGTTCCGCCCCCTCTCGGCCCTGTGGGAGAGGTTGGGATGAGGGGCCGTCAGCCAATTGCCCAAAGCCTCAACCGATAGCCGATCATGTTCCACACAAACCATCGCACTCCGACCGCCTGCCATGACCACATGACCACCCCCGACCCCACCGACCATGAACCCATCCAGGGCCAGCGGCTGCGCTTGCGGCCGATCACGCCCGACGATTCATCCACCCTCGACCGCTGGCTCAACGACCCCGAGGTCGTAGCCGCCTTCGGCCGCCCACCCGCCGACGTCACGGAGGCTGGAGGCGACGACGGCGAAACCGCCGGCCTCCCCTGCTGGGTGTTCATCATCGAGGACCACGGCCGTCCCATCGGCGGGATCCAGTATTTCCACGACCGCCCCAGCGCGCCGTGGTCCGCCGGCATCGATATCTTTATCGGCGAGCCCGAGGCCCGCGACCGCGGCCTGGGCACCGAGGCCCTCCGCACCCTGCTGCAGTACCTGTTCGAGACAAAGCGCGTAAACCGGGTGACGATCTGCCCCGAGCCGTCTAACCGCCGCGCCGTCCGCGCCTACGAAAAGTCGGGCTTCCACATCGACGGCGTCCTCCGCCGCCACATGAAGATTGACGGCCGCTGGGTAGACATTGCGTTCATGACCCTCCTGGACGACGAATGGGCCGCCGCCGACCAGCCTCAGGGCCCGAACAGCGGCAGCCCCGGAATCCCGATCTTGGCCCGATAGACGGCGCCTTCGCGGCAGGTGATGAACAGCTCGTCGTTCTCCGGCCCGCCAAAGCAGCAGTTCGCCGGTTTCTCATGCCCCACGGGAATATCCAGGTCGATCTGCCCGTCCGGCGTGACGCGCCGCACGCGATACGACCCATACACCGCCACGTAGATATTCCCCTCGACGTCCAGGCACATGCCGTCCACCGCCCAAAGGTTGTCCTGCCCCTCGCGCAGATCGGCCAGCGCGGCGCGGTTGGCCAGCGTGCCGTCGGCGCGGATGTCGTGCGTCAGCACCTCGCCGGTGTGCGAATCAGCCAGATAGAGCACCGAGCCGTCGGCGTTCACGTTCACCCCGTTGGGCCACGGCACTTCCGCCGCCACTTGCAAATCTCCGCCCGGATCCAGCCGGTAGACGCGTCCGGGCGCCGGCGGTTTCTCGGCGTAGTGGCCCTTGGGCGCCGTGAAATAGATCGCGCCCGAGGGATGGAAGGTCAAATCATTGGGCGTCCCGAGCGACCCGCCCTCAAAGGCGTCCACCACCGTGAACACCTGCCCCGACGGCGTGCAGCGCGCAATCCGGCGGCCAAGCAGGTCGGTGACATAGCAATCGCCATTCCAGTGCACCGCCGATCCGTTCGGTCCCATCAGCCGCGCAAACGGCTCGCACGCGCCGCTGGGCGTCACCCGCCACAGCGTGCTCCCTGTGGTGTCCGCCACATAGAGCCGCCCCTGCGCATCCATGGCCGGCCCCTCCGCCGCAGGCAACCGATCCACCCACAGCTCCACCGGCCCCTGAAATTCCGCCGTCACTCGCGTCGCCCTCCTGCGCCCCGCACTGCCCGCGAGCATGCCCCGCCCCCGCCGCCCCGGCAACCGCCCGCTCCCTTCCGGTCCCCTTCGCCGGTGTGCGGACCGGGGACTCCGTGGACACCCGGCCGGAGAGATGGTGGACACATCCAGGAATGCGGTGGAGGACGCGGGTGGGCCATTGGCGGAGCGACGGGTGAGGGACTTGCGGCCCGGGGGCGACTGGCCAGGCGCGCCCCTTCCAGCGATTTGAGCACCCGCACTCCAGCGCCGGGTCCAGACGGGCGGCTGCGGTCGCGCCCTGTTCCCGGCGTCACTCCGAAGCGATGCCGGGTGTCGCGTCAACTCTGTGGTCACTACACCTAGGCGGGACCCGCAGGCTTAGTCGTCTCCGGCGAGGAAGTCCTCGATCCGGTCCAGGGCGGTTTCAAGGACCGCCATGCTGGTGGCAAAGCTGAGGCGCACGCAGTCGTCGGCGCCGAAGTCGCTGCCCGGCACCACGCCGACGTGGGCGTCTTCGAGCAGGCGGCCGGCCCACTCGGTCGAGCCGGACACGCCCTTGGCTTCAAACGTGCCGGAGACGTCGGGGAAGGCGTAGAAGGCGCCGCCCGGCTCGGGGCAGACCACGCCGTCCATGCCGTTGAGGCGGTCGCTGAGGAACTGGCCGCGGCGCTCGAACTCCACGCGCATTTCTTCGACGCAAGCTTGGTCGCCGTTCAGGGCGGCGGCGAGCGCGTGCATGGTGAAGGTGGCCGCCCCGCTGGTGGTCTGCGACTGGAGCTTGGCCATGCCTTTGATGACATCAACCGGACCGGCGGCGTAGCCGATGCGCCAGCCGGTCATGGAGTAGGTCTTGGAGCCGGCGTTGAACGTGATCGTGTGGTCGTAGGCGTGGGCGGAGGTGGCGGCGAAGCTCTTGAACGTGCGGCCGCCAAACATCAGGCGGTCGTACATCTCGTCGCTGAAGGTCACCACGTCCGTGCTCGCCAGCACGTCTGCCAGCGCATCGGTTTCCTCGGGCGAGTAGGCGGCGCCGGTGGGGTTGCTGGGCGAGTTGAACACGAGGGCGCGCGTGCGCGGCGTGAGCGCATCGCGCAGCTGCTCCGGCGTGATCCTGAAGCCGGCGTCCGCCCCCGCGTTGACAAAGACCGGCACGCCGCCGGCCAATTTGACCTGCTCCGGGTACGACACCCAGTAGGGCGCCGGGATGATGACCTCGTCGCCGGGATCGAGGAGGGTGGCGAAGGCCAGGTACAGCGCCTCTTTGCCGCCCACGCTGGCCACCACCTGCTCCGGGGTGTAGGTGAGGCCGTTTTCGCGCGCCAGCTTGGCGACGACGGCCTGCTTGAGCTCGGGAACTCCCGAGGCCGGCTTGGCGTACTTGGTCTCGCCGCCGTTCAAGGCCGCCGCCGCGGCCGCCTTGATGTGGTCCGGCGTGTCGAAGTCGGGCTCTCCGGCGCCCAGGCTCACGACGTCGATGCCCTGCGCGCGCATCGCCGCAACCTTGTTGCTCACGGCGATGGTTCCCGATTCGGCCAAATTCTGAACACGTTGCGAGATCTTCACGGGCCAGCCTTCGGATGCGAGTCGGCGACGTTCATTGTGCCTGACGGCGGGGAGTCCTTATGGACACCCAACCGGCGGTGGATCGACGGGCATTCCGGGACCACCTGCATCATTCCGGACCACCTCGGTCATTCCCGACGGAGTGAGGAATCTAGGAAACCTCTGAACAACTGGGGCACCTGAGCGCCAGGGCGTTCGTGCGGTGCCGGGATCGTCGCCTGGGCCGATGCGCGGGCTTGATCCGCCCGTCATGGGGTGCGGGGGGCGCCATCGTCCCCGCGCAGGGCGCACGGCTCCCGCTTAGCCCGGCGCGGCACGCTCCGCCAGCAGCAGATTGGCGAAGCCGAACAACAGGCACAGCCGGGTGCGGTTCTTGGCCAACCCCCGATAGCGCACCTGGGTGTAGTCGAAGTGGCGCTTCACATAGAGAAACGGATGCTCCACCTTCGCGCGCATCGAGGCCTTGCGTTGCTCCGCCTCGGCGGCGGCGCTGTCCGGCGGCAAGCGCCGCCGCTGCCCCGGCCGCAGGGCCACCTGCCAGTCGACCGACCGGCCCTGGTGCTCGGGGCGCCGGGCCACCCCCGCGTAGCCCGCATCGCCCCACACGCGCGTCTCGGCGCCGTGCAGGAGCTGCGGCACTTGCGTGATATCCGCCACGTTGGCCGCCGTCGTCGCCACGCTGTGCACCAGCCCGGTGGCGGCGTCCACCCCGATGTGCGCTTTCATCCCGAAGTACCACTGGTTGCCCTTCTTCACCTGATGCATCTCCGGGTCGCGCGCCTGGGCGCGGTTCTTCGTCGACGCCGGCGCGTCGAGGATGGTCGCGTCCACGATCGTGCCTTCGCGCAGTCGTAGGCCCTGCGTCGCCAGGTGCTGGGTGATCTCCACCAGTAGCCCCTCGCCCAGGTGGTGTCGTTCCAGCAGGTGCCGGAAGTGGAGGATCGTGGTCTCATCGGGCCGCGGGTCCCGCGCGGTCAGCCCCACAAACCGCTGCACCGCCACGCTGTCGTACAACGCGTCTTCCATCGCCGGGTCGCTGAGGTTGTAGAACAGCTGCACGCAGTGAATCCGCAGCAGCAGGGCCAGCGGATAGGGGGGTCGCCCGCGCTCGCCGGTGGGGTAGACCGGGCGGATGCACGCTTCGAGCCGCGCCCAGGGCAGCAGCGCGTCCATGCGCTGCAGAAAGCGCTCCCGCCGTGTCTGGCGCGGCTGGCCGTCATACTCCACGTCGGCAAATGAGCGTTGCGCGTGCATCGGGGCCCTCCCCAGCTGTCCGTTGCTCCTGAGCATAGGCCTTGCCGACAGGCCGCGACCTGGGACTAAATCAGAGCTTTCCTAGAGTGCCGGTCCCGGCGGCCCCGGTGGAGCATCTGAGATTCCTCGCCTGCGGCTCGACGCTCCTATGTCAAGGCGAAGCAGGTACGTCCACTGGCTAGGTCGCGTTTGATGGTGCGAAAGATCGACCGGGCTAGGTGCCGCTTCAGCGCCCGCAGCGCTTCCCGGCGGCTCTTCCCCTCCCGCAGCCGGCGCTCCAGATACTGCTGGGTCGCGCTCCCCGGCATCCGCGCCCGCGTCACCACGATGCGGTGCAGCGCCGCATTCAGCTGCCGGTTGCCGCGCCGATCCAGCCGGTGCCGCACGCGCGTCCCGCTCGACGCCTCCCGCGGCGCCACGCCGCAGAAGCGCGCGTAGCTCGCCTCCCGCCCAAAGTGCCGGGGGTCGCCCGTCTCCGCCAGCAGCCGCGCCGCCGTGATCGCCTGGCAGCCCGGGCGGCTCGTCAGCGAGGTCCCGATCTGCGCCACTAGGGCCGTCAGCTCCTGCGTCCGTTCGGCCACGTCCGCGTGCAGCCGCAGCAGCCGCCGCGCCAGGCGCTGCGCCTGCGCCCGCCGCGCCCGTTGCACGGGATCAGGATCGTCGGCCGGCAGCGCCAGCACCCGCTGCGCCCCCGCCGGCTGCCCCAGCGCGCCCACCGCCGCACTCACCTCCGCCCCGATGGCCCGCAGGCTCGCCCGCAACCGGTTCCGCAGCCGCGTGCGCTCCTGTACCAGGTCGTCGCGCTCGTCCGCCACCAGCCGCAGCACCGTGGCCCCGCCCTCGACCCGCGCTGCCGGCAAGCCTGGCTCCCGCTGTAGCGCGCGCGCCGCCGCCAGCGCATCCTGCCCATCACTCTTGTCCCGGCGCCCGCTCCGCCGCCGCTCCCGCGCCGTCACCCAGCCCGGCACCTCGTGCACCGGCTCGCCGGCCTGCTGCAGCCGCCGCGTCAACACCCGCCCATGGCCGCTGGCCCCTTCCACCGCCCAGGCCCGCGCGCCCGGCGCGGCCGCCGCCCACTGCTGCAACCGCGCCTGTCCGGCGCCCGTGTTGGGCACCGTCCGCTCGCCCTGCGGGCGCCCGATGGCATCCACCCGCACCGCCGTCAGCGTCGCCGCATGACAATCCACCCCCACGATCCACCGCTCCATCCCGTCCTCCTTCGCGGTACGCTCAGTTGACGGCGTGGGGGACGATCCTGTGTGGAGTGGCCGTTGCGCCACGATCTCCTATCAAGTCACCCCCGCCGCCCTGAGCACTGGCCGGCGGGGGGACGCTTCGAGCGCCAGGCCTGCCTCACGGCAGCCACGGAATGACCGAGTCACCCCCGCCGGGTGCTCGGGACTCTACCGAGTCCCGCCCGCAGTCTGGACACACAGGAATGACAGACGGGGATCGGCTCGGAATGCCAGACGGGGGACGGGGCTCGGAACGGCAGGGAGCGCCGACGATGTCGTAGGCGAACGCGCCTTCACGGAACAGATACGCGTTGACGGCGTGGTCGAGTTGCTGGGGGTAGGACAACTCCAGAGCCGCGCAGGCGCGTTCGAGGAAGCGCGAATACGCCGCCGCCACGTTGGCCGCGACTAGGCTGACGGCCTCGACGCCGCCACGCCGCAGCGGCCGCACGGCGGCCTCGAGCACGTCCGCGTCGGCGGGCGCGAGTTGGGTTGCCAACTCCGGCGTGCGCGGACGCACGCGGGCCAGGTCGGCGGCGATCTGCGACGCCATGGCATATCCCCAGAGCAGCCCGGTGTACAGCCCGCGGTTGTAGTAGTTGGCGCCGACGGGCGCTTGCACCAGCAGGCCGCGGGCGACCTCGACCGCCCCCTGCGCGGTCAACTCGCCACGGTTGTAGTAGCTCAGGCCAGCCGGAGTGCTCTCCGGGTCTGGCGGCGTTGGGTGCAGCGGCACCGTGCTCCCATGCCGCGCCTGCACCTCCGCCGCGAGCGGACGCAAGATGGCAAGGGTTGGCTCAATCGAGTCCGCGTCCGGATCGGGCCAGGCGGCGCTCCAGGCTCTCAGCGGGGCCAAGAGCGGTGCGATATCCGCCGCCGTCAGCACCTCCGCCGCGTGCTTGGGACCGGCGCGGCCGGCCGCGGCGGGGTCGCGCAGCAGGAGGAGCAGGCGCTGGGCGGACTGCAGCAGGTTGGCCTGGGCCTGCATCGCCGCCAGGATTGATCGCTCCTCGATGGCCCGCTGCAACCGTCCCAGCTCGGACGGAACCTGCGCCGCCTCCCGCTCGATCACGTCCGCCGGCGTGAGTTGCCGCGGCGCGAAGGGTATGCGGCCAAACCGCGCGACCAGATCGCGCGGATCGATCAGGGGCGCCACGGCTTCGCTGCGCGGCCCCCGCAGAGCCTCCGGCGTCGTGACTTCCAGATCCGCGCGCACCGGTCCTTCGAAGGAGACGATGACGAGGTGCTCGCCGCGCAGGCCCCGGCTGAGCCATCCCAGCACCGGGTGGATCTCCGCCAGCATTGCCGGCATGGCGGCGATGACCTCGGCCTTATCGGACTCCGCGACGGCCAGGCGCAGGTCCACGTCCGACCAGCGGTCCGCCGTGCCTTCCGCGATGCTCCCGCCGACCCACGCCGCCACGACCCTGGCATCGCGCGCCAGCACGGCGTGCGCGGCTTCGATGAGCTGGAGTTGAGGGCTGTCGGACGCCAGGCCGGGGCTAGTCGGCAGGTTCATCCGCCGCGGGTGATTGCGTCGAGCAGCGCCCGACGGAATGCCGCGGCGTCGATCGACGCGGCGACGCGCAACTGCGAAGCCTTACTCGCGACCTCGAAGCGAACCTGACCCGCCGCAACCTCGGCACGCCGGGGCGTTGGGTCGAGGCGCAGGGAGTCCTCGCCAAGTGCCAGGGTGAGCGTCGCGGGGTCGTACATGCTGGTCCAATCGCGGCCGCGCCGGTCCAGGTAGGTCTCGAGCATCAGGCTCAGCGAGGCGCCGATGCCGGGGGCGCGTCGCACGCGGGAAAGGTCGTCCCGGCGCAGCTGCGCTTGCGACGTGACGAGATAGTCGCCCACCCGGACCTGCCGGCCGCAGTTGCACACGGCGGCTGCGCCGGTGGGATCGAGGCCGAAATTGTGCTCGCGCGGATTCGCCGGATCGTCCCGGCCGCCCATCATGACCACGCCGGCCAGGCGGTCCAGCGCCTCGGGCCGCTCGGCCAGCAGTTCGGCGGCGTTGGTGGCCGGGCCAATGGTGGCGAGCCACACCGGCGGCGACGCGGCGGCGATCACGTCGGCCATGAGATCGACGACCGACCTGGGATCGCGGCGGGGATCGTCGCTGCCCAACGGCATCACCACATCGCCGGAGAGGGTGATGCCCTCAATGCCGTCGCCCGGCTCGCCCGCCGCCACGGGGACTCCGTGGACGCCCAGCTCGTCCAGCATCCGCAGCGTCAGGGCCGCCCGCCAGCGCGTGTCGCCCAGCACGGTGGTCACCGCGCGCAGGCGGATTTGCGGATGCCGCGCGGCGAACGCCAGGGCAAAGGCGTCGTCCACGTCGTCGCCGATGTCCGTGTCGAGGATGAGCGAGATCATGTCGCGCGCCACCCGTGGTCCATTGCGTGTTCCCCCAGCCCTGGCTACGCAGTGAGGACTTTCCGGCAGTCTAGCGATGCTGGGGATAGCCGCTGAGCTAGGCGCCGCGGCCCGATACAGTTCCGGCCATGGCCTTCTTCTCATCCCGCCGGGAGCGGCGCCTCTGGCTGTGGACGCTGGCCGTCGTGGCGGCGATCTACTCCACCCTCGGCCTCGCCAACACGCTGGCTTGGGCCCTGCGCGAGCGCGGTTTGCTGGATGTCGCCTCGTTTTGGCTGGCCATGCTCCTGGTAGGGGCGACCATCGTCGCGTTTGGGCTGAAGGCACGGCCGGGCGGGCTGGAGATCGCCGTCATGCTGGGTGTCACGGCTGCCTACGTGCTGCTGTTGCTCAGGATGGTGACTCCCGAGGAGCGCTCGCACCTCATCGAGTACGGCGTGGTGGGCGTCTTCATCCACGCGGCGCTCGCCGAGCGCGCCAGCCAGGGTCGCCGCGTCCCGCTGCCGCCGCTGCTCGCCATCCTGGCGACGGCGGTGCTGGGCCTGCTCGACGAGGGCATCCAGGCGGTTCTGCCCAACCGCGTCTTCGACCCGGTAGACATTCTGTTCAACCTGCTCGCGGGCGCGATGTCGGTGGGTACGAGCGTCGCGCTGGCGTGGGCGCGGCGGTGGTCACGACGTCGCCGCCGTCCGTGTCGGGAATGAGCGCAATCACGTTGCGCGCCGCCCGTGGTCGTCCAAACGCGCCTTGTTCAGCATCGCCTTTGTGAGCCGCGATCGGTGCCGCGTGACGAAGGCCGCCACGCCATCGGGGTCGACCGCGGACAACGGCCGCAGCGCCCAGCCGATGCCGAGGCGGATGAAATGCCGGCGGTCGTGGATGCTGGCCTCCAGCAGGTCGAATGTGAGTTGCGGCCGCGGGTTCTCACCGATGGGCGGCACGCGGCCGATCCGCCGCAGCCGCCGTTGCGTGGGACCCCCGAGGCCGTCGTTGAGCGACACCGTTGCCACCAGGGCGATGCGCCGGTACCAGAACGGCGACTCGCGCGCGGCCCAGGCGCGCAGCAGGTCCTCGCTGATGACGCCGGCTTCGAGGTGGCCCGCCACCAGAAGGAGTGAGATCGGGTCGGCCAGCGCCCAGGTGTCCGGCGCACCGCTCCACGCCTCGGTGGGCCGCCAGGTCTCAGCGCTGAACGCCGGCTGCGCCGCCAGCATCCAGATTGCGCACCACGCCTCCTCCAGCGACGCGCTGAAGAGCCGGTCGAGCATCTTGAGGTCGGACGAAAGCCCGATGTCCCCGACGAAGCCGGTCAGCACACGCTCGGCGCCCGGCATCGACGTGCCGATCACCCGCCGCCGCTCCAGCTTCAGGTACTTCGCCTCACCCTCGGCGCGCACCGGGTCGGCGACAGCTTCGAGTCTCGACCGCAGCACCCGCGCTGGGTCGGGAGGACGTGCCATCAGCGGGCCGGTCATGCCGCACCGCACCCTGGGGACACGCGGCGTCGTTTGCGATGCTTCAGTTGCGGCGCTCCTTCAGCGTCACAGGGGCGTCCTGCACGACTGGCGGCGCTGACCTCCGGTGCTAGAGTGATCCGCCCGCGCCACGGCCCCCGTCGTCTAGAGGCCTAGGACACCACCCTTTCAAGGTGGCGACAGGGATTCGAATTCCCTCGGGGGCGCCTCTGCCGTCGGACCGCGCTACTGGCAGTCCCCGCTGTTGGGAATCATGCACAAGAACTGCAGCGGCGCGGTTCCCGTGTTCTGAAACTGGTGCATGGCGTCGGGCGGCACAAAGACCGCCTGGCCTTGTTCGAAGGGCTTGGGCCCGTCGTCCGTCAGCAGGTGGCCGTTGCCGCTGACGATGAACACCTCGTGCTCCCACGGATGCTGGTGGTGATCGGTGGCGCCGCCGGCCTCGACCTCGAACAGCCGCATGCCAAAGTTCGGCGCGTCGTCCCGGAAGGTGACCAGATTGCGCTTGACGACCTTGCTCGGGGCGTCCGGATACACGTGCTCCGCGGCGACCTCGTTGGGATCGATGACCTTGGGTTGCATGGCAAGTCTCACTGAGCGGACGGGTCCCCCTAATCGTAGGCGCAGGCGCGCGCGGCCGAAAGGGGCGCGCCGGCATTGCCACGGACGGCCTGCCTCTCGCAGAATGCGCCCGCCAGCCCGCACCTCCGCCGCCTCATGCCCACCGTCACCATCCGCATTCCCCAGGTGCTGCGGCACCACACCGCTGGGGCGCGGAGCGCTGAGGTCGAGGCGGGCACGGTGCACGAGGCCCTCGAGGCGCTCTTCGCCGTCTATCCGACGCTGCGGGAATCCCTCACGCCGCCCAGCGGCAACGTGCTCGCAGCGACGAACCTGTTTCTAAACGAGCAGGATGTCGCCACGCTCGAAGGTTTAGACTCGCCCTTGGCGGACGGGGACACCCTGACCATCCTGCCGGCCATGTCCGGCGGACGGTCCATTGACCCGTAGGCCCTGACGCCCGCCCTAGCCCGCCGCCGGAGGAGCTACGCCTCTGCGGGAACCAGCGATTCGATCGCGCTCAGGTCAGTCGAGGCTCGCGCGATATCCAGGTCATACATACGCTGGAGATTCAGCCAGTACTCGGGCGTCATCCCTAGCACCTTGCCAATCCGCAGCGCCGTATCAGCCGTGACGGTCCGTCGTCCATGGACAATCTCGTTGATACGCCGCGGGGACACACCCGCCGTCTGCGCCAGCCGGTACTGCGTGATCCCCAGCTCTCCCAGCATCTCCGCCAGATGGACTCCCGGATGGATCGGGGCCATGGTGTCCATACGACGCCCTCCTTTAGTGATAATCCGCGATCTCAATCTCCATCGCGCCTAACTCGGTCCAGCGGAAGCACACCCGCCATTGGTCATTGATTCGGATGCTGTATTGGCCGGCCCGGTCGCCGCGCAAGGCCTCCAGGCGATGCGAAGGGGGCACCCGCAAGTCGGACAACCGAGTTGCCGCAACCACCCGCTGGAGCCACGGATCCGCATAGCAGTGTTCGCTTGATCCCCGGTCGGGACAAGCTGACGGGCTAAGGCCAGCAAGAACCGCGCGACCTGCTCCGAAAGTCCCGCTAGATCGTCTTGCGCTCCGGCGGCGGGGTTGAGAGGCGCCGGGTTTCGGCCGTCGTCACGTCCACGACGGCCGGCTGGCCCTCCTGCGTCGCGCGGATGGCGCGCTGCAGCGCCGGTCGCAGCTCGTGCAGCGCCGACACTTTCTCGGCGTGACAGCCCAACGCCGCGGCCACGCCGGCGTAGTCCCCGTACAGCGTGGCCAGGCTGAACTTCTCGATGGCGGTGGGGATGTTCCGGTCGTAGCCGCTGAAGATGGCGTCGTTCTTGATGACGCTGAGGATGGGGATGTTCTCCCGCGCGGCCGTCTCCCAGTCCATGCCCGTCATGCCGGCGGCGCCGTCGCCCATCACGTTCACGACGAGCTTGTCGGGATTGGCCAGCTTGGCGCCCATGGCCAGGCCCAGCGAGAAGCCGAGCTGCGACGACTGCCCCCAGCCGAGGTAGCTGTGCGGCACGGTCGATTCGTAGAACACGCACTGAATGTCGCGGCAGGCGCCGGACTCGTGGGTGATCATCGAGGTGTCGGGGTCCATCAGGCTCCACAACTCGCCGAAGAGACGGTAGCCGTTGACGGGGTCGCGCTCGTCGTTGAACTCGGCAGCGAAATCCGCGCGCCAGGCGCTGCGCAGCTCGATCAGCCGGGCGGCCGTGCTCCTCCGCAGCTGCTGCTGCGGCTCGCCCACGCGCGACCGCAGGGCCTCGGCCAGCTGGTTCAGAAACAGCTTGGCGTCGGCGCAGATGGCCACGTCCGCGGGGTAGACCTTGTGCAGGTCCGCCGGGTCGTTGGTCGCATGAATAATCGTTTTGCCGTCGGGAATCTGCGGCGTGAAGGGCCCAAGGCTCAGGCTGCTGCCCACGGCCAACAGCGTGTCGCTGTGCGCCAGGTAGTGCGCCACCATGCCGGTTTCGACGTAGGCGCCCACCCCGGCTGACAGCTCGTGGCGCTCGTTGAAGGCGCTCTTGCCCTGCAGGGTAGTCATCACGGGCGCGCCCAGGAGCTCCGCGACGGCTTGCAGCTCGGCGGATGCGTCGGCGTAGAGCACGCCTTGGCCGGCCCAGATCAGCGGCGATTCGGATCGCAGCAGGCGCTCCGCGGCCTCGTCGACGGCGCCCGGATCGGCGGCGCTCTTGATCGGGCGCACCGGCTCATGCGTGATGGGGCCCATGAATTCTTCGGCGGCCACGTCCACGGGCATCTCAAGCATCACCGGACCCGGTCGTCCCGAGCGCAGCGCCGCGATGGCCATGCGGGCGCGCTGCGGAATCTGGTCCGCTGACGTCGGCTGCAGCGCCAGCTTGGTGGTCGCCCCGTAGTGCACCAGGCCGTCAAACGCCGGCGGGATCCCGGCCTTTTTCAGGCCCGAGTGGCCGGGAATGAACAGCAGCGGCGATGAGTCGGTATACGCCTGGGCTATCGGAGCGAAGGCGTTCTCGGAACCGGCGGATTGCTGCACGGTCAAGACGCCCAGCTGGCGCCCACCGGTCGAGCGCGCCACGCCGTCGGCCATGTTGCCGGCCACGCGCTCCTGGCGCGCCAGCAGCGTACGGACCCCGCCGCGGGCCAGCGCTTCGAGAATGGGCGTCGTCGGATAGCAGAACGCCTGCTGGACGCCTTCGGCTTTCAGGATGGCGACGAGCGCATCGGCTCCGGTCACGGGATGCCCCCTGGGCGATTGACCTCGCGAAACGTTGGCACGTACGCGGCCATCCGGCAACCGGCCGGCGGTCACGTATGCTGCGCCGGTGCGGTTCCAAGCACGCCTGGGGCGCCTCGCCGTCGTCTGCATGGCGGCCTTTGGGGCCGTGCTGGCGGCGGTCTACTTCTTGATCGACAACCACCGCGCCGCCGGTGGGGTCACGATTGCGGTCGTGGTGGCGCTCGCCGGATATCTGGCGTTGAGCGCCGGGCCGCAGTCACGCAGCTCGCTCCGGCCCATCATGGCCGGGACGGCGGCGGCGACGGCGATCGGCATCGCGGCGTTCGCCCTGGCGGTCCTGCTGGTGGCGGTGACGGGGCGGGGCTAGCTCGAATCTCTACCCGCCGCGCACGGTTGGCGCGGCGGCATCGGCTCTGCCCGTGGCCAGATCGGCGTCGCGCGTGGTGCGCAGCGGAATCTCCGGCAAGAGCGTCGCGATGGCGAAGCCGACGACCATGAGGACCGCCGCGATCACGAACAGCCCGCGCAACGCGTCCGCCAAGCTCAGGCGCAGGGTCTCCAGCAGCACCTCGCCCACGGCCGCCCCCTCGGCGCCGAGCACCGCCAGCGAATCCCGCAGCGAGGCCATGGCCTCGGGCGCGAACAGCGCCTCCGGATTGCTGACCTCGGCCACGCGCTCCGGGCCCAGCGCGTCGCGAACCTGCGCCGGGAGCCCCTGCCGCACGTTGGCGGCAAACCACACGCTCAGCAGCGACCCCATGAGCCCCGCGCCGATCGTCGAGCCCATTTGCCTGAAGAAGCGCGACCCCGCCGTCACCTCGCCCAGGTTGCGGTCGGGAAAGGCGTTCTGCGCCACCACGACCAGCACGGAGAACGGCCCGCCAATGCCCAACCCCATGATCACCATGTTGCGCACGACCTCGAGCTCGGTGGTGGAGGCGTCCATGCGGGCCAGCAGGCCAACGCCCACGATGCCGACGGCGAACAGCGCCAGGATCAGCGCCTTGTAGCGACCGGTGCGGGACATGATCTGCCCCGCAGCGACGGCGCTCACGACAAACGCCAGCATCATGGGCACCAGCACCGCGCCCGAGTTCGTGGCGCTGGTGCCGATCACGGCCTGGACGAAGAGCGGAATGTAGAGCACGGCGCCGATTAACCCGGCGCTGGCCAGGAACGTCGCGGCGATGGCCACCAGGTACACGCGGTTGGTCAGGAACGCCAAGTTGATCATGGGATCGGCGGCCCGTCGCTCGAGCATCGCCAGCGCGCCGAGCATGGCGGCAGACCCCAGCAGCAGCCCGACGATGGGCGCCGACAGCCACGGATAGCGCCCGCCCGCCCAGGAGAACGCCAGCAGCAGCGGCGCCACGGCCCCGAGCAGCGCCAGCGCGCCCGCCACGTCGATGGCCGGCCGCACGCCCGGCCGCGCGGCCGGCAGGCCGAACCAGGCGGCGAGGACCGCGAGGCCGCCGAACGGCAGGTTCACGTAGAAAACCCAGCGCCAACTCAACGTGTCGGTGAGCCAGCCGCCGATCGTGGGCCCGGCAATCACCACCAGGCCGAACAGCGCCGTCAGGGCGCCCTGCCACTTGGCGCGCTCGGACGGCGGGAAGAGGCTCGCGATCAACGCCGGCCCCAGCGCCATCAGGGCGCCGGCCCCCAGGCCCTGCACGCCACGCGACAGGATGAGCTGCACGATCTCCTGGCTCGCCCCGGCGGAGACCGAGCCGATCATGAACAGCGCCAGCCCGACCAACCACAGCCGCCGCCGCCCGTAGACGTCCGAGAGCTTGCCCCACACGGGCAGGCTCACGGTCGAGATGAGGGTGTAGCCCGTGAACACCCAGGCGAAGTCCGCCAGCCCGCCCAGATCGGCCACCACGCGGGGCATCGCGGTGATCACGATGAGCTGATCGAGCGCGGCAAACATCACGCCGACCACCACCGCCAGGATCACCAGGGCCCGCTGCCGGCGCTCCGACGGGACCTCGGGTGGACCCGGTTGGACGTCGCTCACGTGGCGCTCAGCTTGGGGGGACGACGGATATTGACAAAGCTAACATTTTTCCTAATCACTCAAACTATTTCGGTGAAGACGGTCCATAGCACCGCTCCGGCGCCAGCAGCAAGCCCGACCGAGGCCGGGTCCAAGCTACATGAGGCAGACATGCCGCCAATCTATGGCGTAAGTGCCGTTCGCCGACGTGACGGGGTGGTCTGCGCCTGGATAGACCCATGGTGTTGACGAAACGCACACATCGTACGATGATTGGCGCATGGGTGCCGGCTTCGATTGGAGCACAGAGAAAAATCGACAGCTCATCGAGCAGCGGGGAGTCTCATTCGAGAGCGTTGTCGCTGCCATAGAGCAAGGCGGCCTGATGGACGTGCTCGAACACCCGAACGAGGATCGCTACCCGGAACAGCGCATGTACATAGTGAATCTCAACGAATACGCCTACGTTGTCCCTTTCGTGGTCCAGACCGACGGAAAGCACTTCCTGAAGACGGTTATGCCCAGTCGCAAGGCGACGCGAGATTACTTGAGGAGGCACCCAACAACGTGAAGAAATTCCAGTTGGACAAAGAGGAGCAGGCTCTCCTGCAGACCTTTGAGCGGGGAGAGTGGCATTCCGTCCCCAACCTTGAGGAGGAAATCGAGGCGGCGCGTGAGGTGGCGCGCAACACGTTCAACAAGACCAAGCGCGTGAACTTGCGGGTAACCGAGCGCGATTTCAATCTTGCTCACTCGCGGGCCAGAGAAGAAGGGATTCCCTATCAGACGCTGCTGTCCAGCGTGATCCACAAGTATTTGTCCGGACGGCTGACCGAGAAGCGGTAGGCCGGAGTTCTCGCGGGCGGCGGCCCGTGGCACCATTGCCGGGCAGCGCCGTGGCCTGGCTGGCGGCATTGCGGCCACCTACCGACGGTCCCGTGCTCGGAGCGGGGGAAGCGCGTGAACGCTCTCAACATCAGCAGCTTCATCTGGGGCATCGCGGACGACGTGCTGCGGGACGTCTACGTGCGCGGCAAGTATCGCGACGTCATCCTGCCCATGACGGTCATCCGCCGCCTGGACGCCGTCCTGGAGCCGACCAAGAAGGACGTGCTCCGCATGAAGGAGCGGCTCGACGAGGCCGGGATCACCAATCAGGACGCCGCCTTGCGGCAGGCCGCCGGCGAGGCCTTCTACAACACGTCACCCTTTCGCCTCCGCGATCTGACCTCCCGCGGCCAGCAGCAGCGGCTGCGGTCCGACTTCGAGACCTACCTCTATGGCTTCTCGCCCAACGTCCTGGAAGTCCTGGACAAGTTCAAGTTCCACCACCAGATTCCGACGTTGGTGGAAGCGGACGCGCTGGGCTTCCTGGTGGAAAAGTTCCTGGACAGCTCGATCAACCTCAGCCCGCGGCCCGTGCTGAACGGCGACGGCACGGTGCGTCTGGCGGGCCTGGACAACCACGGCATGGGCACGGTCTTTGAGGAGCTGATCCGGCGCTTCAATGAGGAGAACAACGAGGAGGCCGGGGAGCACTTCACCCCGCGGGACGTGGTGCAGCTCATGGCGCGCCTGGTCTTCCTGCCGGTGGCCGATCAGGTCGCGTCCGGCACCTACCTGGTCTACGACGGCGCCTGCGGCACCGGCGGCATGCTGACGGTCGCGGAGGAGACGCTGACGCAGCTGGCCCGCGAGCGCGGCAAGGAGGTCTCGGTGCACCTCTACGGCCAGGAGGTGAACCCGGAGACCTACGCCATCAGCAAGGCCGACCTGATCCTCAAGGGCGAGGGCGTCGAAGCGGACAACGTCCAGTTCGGCTCCACCCTGTCCAACGACGCCTTTCCCGCCCGCGAGTTCGACTTCATGCTCTCCAATCCGCCCTACGGCAAGAGCTGGAAGACCGACCTGGAGCGCATGGGCGGCAAGTCCGGCCTCACGGACCTGCGCTTCCTCGTGGAGCACGAGGGCGACCCGGACCATTCCCTCATCACCCGCTCCAGCGACGGCCAGATGATGTTCCTGGCCAACATGCTCGGCAAGATGAAGCGGGACACGCCGCTGGGCAGCCGCATCGCCGAGGTGCACAACGGCAGCTCGCTCTTCACCGGCGACGCGGGGCAGGGCGAGAGCAACATTCGCCGCTGGATCATCGAGAACGACTGGCTGGAAGCCATCGTCGCCCTGCCGCTCAACATGTTCTACAACACCGGCATCGCCACCTACATCTGGGTGCTCGGCAACCGCAAGCCGGCGCATCGCCGGGGCAAGGTGCAGCTCATCGACGCCACCCAGTGGTTCGAGCCGCTGCGCAAGAACCTGGGCGCGAAGAACTGCGCGCTGTCGGACCCGGACATCGGGCGCATCTGCGACGCCTTCCTCGCTTTCGAGGAAACCGAGCAGTCGAAGATCTTCCCCAACGAGGCCTTCGGCTACTGGAAGGTGACCGTCGAGCGGCCGCTGCGGCTGGAAGGCGTCGACCCCGAAAGGGTCTACAAGGCCAAGGAGATCAAGGAGCTCAAGGCAACCGCCGAGCGCTCCGACGACGCGCCGCCGGTCATCAAGAAGGTTCACAAGCGAGGCGTCGAGGCGGACCCGCTCCGCGGGCTGTTCCCGGCTACCGTGGGCGGCAAGCCCGCCGTGGTCGAGTACGAGCCGGACGCCGACCTGCGCGACACCGAGCAGATTCCGCTCACCGAGGAGGGCGGCATCGAGGCCTTCATCCGCCGCGAGGTGCTGCCCTACGCCCCCGACGCCTGGTACCTGCCGTCAAGCGTCAAGATTGGCTACGAGATCAGCTTCACGCGCTACTTCTACAAGCCCCAGCCGCTGCGGTCGTTGCCGGCGATACGGGCGGATATCATTGCCTTGGAATCGAAAACGCAGGGCCTACTGGCGGAGATTGTTGGCGTCTGAGCCAACGGGGTGCATTCTATGACCGAATTCTTGAAGCCTCGTCTGGTCGGTCCCCGCTTTGACAAGGGCAACATCCCGCTCGAGCTGCTCGCCGAGATTTCCGTGCTCCAGGAAATGGTAGTCGAGGTTGCCAAGTGGCGCTATCTCGAAAGAAATCCCGAGCGACACCGATCCCCCAAAGGCTTTACTGATAGCACCTCCTTTGTAGTGACACATATCGAAAAAGCAAGTGCAACTCCCGTAATCAATGTCGAATTCCCCGTTGAGCAGTCCACGGGCACCATTCAATTTCCAGGCATGCCCGAAGCGTTTGACCAGTATTTCATAGAAGCGCGCGATTCCATCATTGACGCCATTGCCGCAGCTGAACATAGCAGCGAGCCAACAGATCACCTGCCGGAGAAGTATCTCAGATATTTTGACCGAATAGGTCGCAGACTCCGCGAAGATGAATCAATCGAATTCACTTCACCGAAGCGCACGATACCCGCTCGACTAACCAAGGAATCACGGAGAAAGCTTCTCCTGGCATCTAAAATAAGCGAAATGACCGATGAAGTGCGAATTCGAGCAGCCATCCCAGAGGCAGATCAGGACCGCATGTCATTTGAACTGCAGCTGTTGAGTGGAAGGAAGATAGTTTCAGCAATGCACGACCAACAGCAGGAAGTCGTAATGGAGGTATTCAACGGCTACAGGGATAATTGCAAGGCATTGATTCGGGGTATTGGAAAGTACGACAGACAAGGCGTCCTGGTCCGGCTAGAGTCGATCGAGGATATCTTTGCTCTAGATCCTCTGGACGTTTCAGCTCGGCTAGACGAGTTTCGGACAATGCAAGACGGGTGGCTGGACGGCAGCGGCAATGCTCCCGGACCCGCCGGATTGCACTGGTTATCCGACAGCTTCGAACGCCTGTTTCCAGATGACCTGCCCCTACCCCATCTTTTCCCTACCCCGGAAGGCGGCATTGAGGCCGAATGGTCGTTGGGAGCCCGTTCCGTCGTCTTTGAAATCGACCTGAACACCCATCGCGGCCACTGGCTCAGTTACGACAAGCAATCCGACGACGCCGACGGCGAGGAAGGCCGCACGCTAGACTTGAACGACCCCGCCTGCTGGATCTGGTTCACCAATGAAATCCGCCGTATGTCCGCAGGGCTGGAATGACCGGGGACACCCTGCTCCACCGCATAATCAAATCTGACTGGTGGCTCCAAAACGGTGCCGTTTCTTCACAAGCCTTCCGACCCAGCGTTCATGATCACGGGCAACTGTCCGTTTATGACGGCGACCAGATCACAGCGGAAGATTCCTGGCATCACTACATCAAAGACCCTAGCAGGCTACTGCCAATCGGTGTTCTATCAGTGACGACCAATGAATGTTCCAATCTAGAACTACCGGTCCATCCCGACCCGGAGACTTTCCCGGAGCATATGCTGATCGACTTCAGCAAGTTCGGCAGGAATCAGGTCAGAAGGAAAGCGTCGCGCCTGCGCGACTGTGCCATTGCGCGAGACTGGCAATTTCGCCCGTCTGAGGAGTCGTGCTGAAACCCTCCCACGCCTATATGCCTTGCGCCGCCCCGTGGCTCGGCGATGTACCGGACTCCGACCTGCGCAACACCGAGCAGATCCTGCTCACTGGGGAGGGCGGCATCGGGGCCTTCCTGCGCCGCGAGGTGCTGCCCTACGCGCCCGACGCCTGGTACGTGCCGTCAAGCGTCAAGATCGGCTACGAGATCAGCTTCACGCGCTACTTCTACAAGCCCCAGCCGCTGCGGTCGCTGGGCGAGATACGGGCGGATATTATGACCTTGGACCGCGAGACCGAAGGCCTGATACGCGAGATCGTCGCGACGTAAGAGTGCCTGCGCAGCCTTAGACTCTACAATGGAGACACTATGACGCTGGACTTTCAAAACCTTAGCCTGAGCATTCACCAATTGGCGAAAGACTGCGATGAATTCTTTGCTAGCATTCCAGATTTGGACGATTACTTCTCCTTTCCCAATATCCAAAGATCGGACCGTTATTGGTCGCAGCTGGATGATTCCCAGCAACAATGTTCGACCGAGTTGCTAGCTGTCTTGATTAAAATGATTCGCACCATCGCTAACTCCATAAAGCACTCAACGCTACTATCCGAAGCTGACACGAGAGACCTCGGCAGTTGGGCAAAGTCCCTACGCGCGTCCCTGCGCTTGCGCGAATACCGCACTTGGGATGCCGAGGTTCTGCATGACGAGGGGCTAGTCCTGGGTGTTCAGCCTGCTGGCCAATCCGACACTGATCCTATACCACCAATTCTAGCTCGCAAGAGCTTCGCACGAGACATCGCCAATCTGGCCGGATTAGCCGAACTTCTCGATGTATCTCCGGCTTTAGCAACCGAAACGTGGCGTGCCAATCCGCAAGCCACGGCTGAGTACGAACCAGATACAGCATTCGTTATGATGCAAATCAACCCCACTAAACCGGAGCTTGAGGACATCTACAACACTATCAAGGAATGCTTTGCCCAGTTTGATATAGAAGCAGTCAGGGCAGACGACATAGAACATGAAGGCGTAATCACCAGAAAGATAACAGAGCGGATTAGGGTGTCAGAGTTCCTCATTGCAGACTTGACTGGCGCTCGGCCGAGCGTTTATTACGAAATCGGATACGCGCACGCCCTAAACAGAAAGGTAATTATGTATCGTGGCAGTGACACAGAATTGCATTTCGATTTGGCCGCCTACAATTGTCCGGAATACAGTAATTTGACGGACCTTAAAAGCCAGTTGATGCGACGCCTTGAGCAAGTGACAAATCGAAAGCCGAGCAGTGTTAGTTAGTAACGGAACCCAACATGGCACAGGTGGCCTGCAGAGCAAGGCGGAGGAGCGTGACGTCCATAGTGCACGCCTTCCTGTCTACCCTACCTACAAGCCCTCCGGCGTCGAGTGGCTCGGCGACCTGCCGGAGCATTGGGAGGTGCGACGTCTGAAGCAAGTCTGCTCACGCTACTCGCTGTACGGTGCAAATATCGCTGCTAGTCGGTACGAGGACGAGGGGGTGCGCTTTCTGCGAACGACTGACATTTCCGAAGATGGCCGACTTCTTGAGGGAGGGGTGTTTCTACCTAGAGAGATTGTCACCGAATATATATTAGGGGACGGAGATATTCTTCTGTCCCGGAGCGGAACGGTTGGTCGAAGCTTCCTATATTTGTCTGATTTGCATGGCGAATGTGCTTATGCTGGATATTTGGTGCGGTTCGTACCAAACGCCGATGTCATACCCAGATTTCTCTTCTTATTCACTAAGACAGGAGTCTTTAATGCATTCTTGCGACTAATGGCCATCTCTTCGACCATCGAGAACGTGAATGCCGACAAGTACGCAAACGGCCACCTTCCCGTTCCGCCCATTCCTGAACAGCGCGCCATCGTCCGCTATCTGGACCATGTGGACCGGCGGATTCGGCGGTATGTGGGTGCGAAGCGGAAGCTGATTGCGCTGCTGGAGGAGGAGAAGCAGGCGGTCATCAACCAGGCCGTGACCCGGGGCCTGGACCCCAACGTCCCCCTCAAGCCGTCCGGCGTCGAGTGGCTCGGCGACGTGCCGGAGCATTGGGAGGTGCGACGGATCGGACACTTCTCGAAAGTTGGCAACGGTTCCACACCTTCACGCGGCAATGCTGCCTACTGGACCGACGGGATTCATCCTTGGTTGAATAGTTCCAGCGTCAATCAAGCTGCTATCACCGAGGCTGATCAATTCGTTACGGACTTGGCACTACGTGAATGCCATTTGCCACGCCTGCATCCCGGCAGCATTTTGGTCGGAATTACAGGGCAAGGTAAGACCAGGGGAATGTCAGCTGTTCTCTCCATAGACGCGACGATCAATCAGCATATGGCGTTCATTACGCCGAAGACGGCATGGGTGTCACCAGACTACCTTCAAATGTGCCTGACCGCAGCCTACAGCGAGCTTCGTGCCATCAGCGGTTCCTCTGGCAGCACGAAGGCTGCGTTGACGTGTGAAGATATCAAGCGCTTCACGGTTGTTCTGCCACCCAGAGACGAACAAAAGCGGCTACTCGCAGAGGTCGGACGAAAAACCGCGCATGTCGACGCGGCCATCGACCGCGCCCGGCTGCAGATCGAGTTGATCGAGGAATACCGCACGCGGCTGATTGCCGACGTGGTGACGGGCAAGCTGGACGTGCGCGAGGCGGCGGCGCGGTTGCCGGACGAGCCCGACACCTCGGACGGGAGAAAGGAAGATGGCGCGGCGGAGGATGTCGCCAGCGAGTTTGCTCGTGCCGACGCCGTTTGAGCCGGGGGCGGCCGCTCTATACTGCGAGCTACATCTGCTATGCGGCTAAGGACACGGAAGGCCTTGGGCTCGTGAGCGTTGGAGGAACCATGAAGGCGCCGGCAGAGATCATCTTCGAGGTGACGGAGGCTGTGGAGGGTGGTTTCGACGCTCGGGCGCTGGGCTACAGCATCTTCACGCAGGGGGAGGACTGGGCGGACCTCAAGGCGATGGTCAAGGATGCCGTGATCTCCCACTTTGGCGACGAGGGCGAGCTCAAGGTCGTGAGGCTGCACTGCGTTTAGGACGAAGCCCCGTACAGCCCTGACGAGGCGGTAGATCCACTGGCCACGGAATGGGAGGCGAACGTATGACGGACTGGGATACGTGTCCGGCGGTGGAAAGCGTGCCTGGCAAGGTGAGCGGCAACTGGGTATTCAAGGGCACTCGTTTGCCAGTGTACGCCCTCTTCGAGAACCTGGAGAGCGGCGCCACAATCGAACAGTTCATGGAGTGGTTCAAGCCGGTGGATGAATGGAAGGTACGGGCTGTCCTGCAACACGCGGCTGATTCCCTGAGAGCGTCCGTGCCCGTGAGCAGCCTTGAAGACACTCTTTGATCATGGAATCCAGATCAGGAGATTCAATCTCGTCGTGCTAGCTGCGCTTAACCTCGCTCGCTGACGTGGCTATACTTCAACAGAATTGGGTCAAAGCCATTGATCTGGGAATGGGATCAGGACAAGAGCAGGGCGAACCTTCGGATTCACGGCATAGAGTTTGAGACTGCAATTCTCGTTTTCAACGATCCGCTCGCCGCAACATACGAGGACCAACATCCGTATGAGCGGCGATGGCGAACGGTTGGCATGATAGAAGGAATTCTCATCCTAGTCGTTCACACTTGGCATGAGGATGATTCGAGCGCTGGCGCCGGCAAACATGCTGGGCGTATTATCAGCGCCCGCCCAGCGACACCACATGAAAGGAGGTCTTATGAAGCAGGACGTGCCTGAGCTGACGCCGAGGCAGAGATCTCAGATATCGGCGCTGAAGAAGCTCCCCGATGACCAGATCAACACGGCAGACATCCCCGAGGTTCTGGACTGGTCTAACGTAACTCGAGGCGCGTTCTATCGACCCGGGCGAAAGCACGTGGGCCGGGCGATTGCTTCGACCACCGACACCAGCGAGCGAGGGCTCGAGAGCCTCATCTGCACGGCGCTGACGGACAGCGCCGGCGATCCGTCGGCGGATGTGGCGGGCGACGCGACGCGTGAGCGTCCGCCGAGCTACGGCGCGGGCTGGATCTGCGGCGACCCGCAGGACTACGACCGGGAGTTCTGCCTCGACTTGGCGCAACTCGCCGCTTTCCTCCGCGCCACGCAGCCCGAGGTGGCGGCATCGCTGCGACTGGGCCAGGACGGCCCGACGCGCCGCAGATTCCTGGCCCGCCTGCAAGGCGAGATCACGAAGCGCGGCACCATCGACGTGCTGCGCAAGGGAATCAAGCGCGGGCCGCACGAGATTGACCTGCTCTACGGCACGCCGTCGCCTGGCAACGAGCGTGCCAGGGTCCTCAATCGGCAGAACCGCTTCAGCGTCACGCGGCAGCTGCGCTACAGCCGGGACGAGACTCAGCTTTCGCTGGACCTGGGCCTGTTCATCAACGGCCTGCCGGTTGCCACCTTCGAGCTGAAGAACAGCCTGACCAAGCAGACGGTGGACGACGCGGTGGAGCAGTACAAGCGCGACCGCAGTCCGCGCGAGCGGCTCTTCGAGCTTGGGCGCTGCCTGGCCCATTTCGCCGTGGACGACCACGAGGTGCGGTTCTGCACGCAGCTCAAGGGCAAGGCGTCGTGGTTCCTGCCTTTCAATCGCGGCTGGAACGACGGCGCGGGCAATCCGCCGAATCCCAACGGACTCAAGACCGACTACCTCTGGAAACAGGTGCTCACGCGCGAGGGGCTGACGGACATCATCGAGAACTACGCCCAGATTATTGAGTCGAAGGATGCGAAGACCGGGCGCAAGAAGCGGGAGCAAATTTGGCCCCGCTACCACCAGCTGGACGTGGTGCGGAGGCTATTGGACGACGCGTCCAATCGAGGCGTCGGCCACAAGTATCTGATCCAGCACTCGGCGGGCAGCGGCAAGTCCAACTCCATCGCGTGGCTGGCGCACCAGCTGATCGGGCTGGAGCGAGACGGCGGGTCGCTCTTCGATTCGGTGATCGTCGTCACGGACCGGCGGATCCTGGACAAGCAGATCCGGGACACGATCAAGCAGTTCGCTCAGGTCGGCGCCATCGTGGGCCATGCCGAGCGGTCGGACCGTCTGCGACGTCTGCTCCAGGAAGGCAAGCGGATCGTCATAACCACGGTGCAGAAGTTCCCGCACATCCTCGACGCGATCGGCAGCGAGCACCGCGGGCGCACGTTCGCCCTGATCATCGACGAGGCCCATTCGAGCCAGGGCGGGCGGACCTCGGCGGCCGTGTCCATGGCGCTGGGGCAGGCCGGCGCGGCGGAAGACGACGAAACCACCGAGGACCACATCAACCGGATCATGGAGAGCAAGAAGCTGCTGACCAACGCCAGCTACTTCGCTTTCACCGCGACTCCTAAGAACAAGACGCTGGAGATCTTCGGCACGCCCGTTCCCGAGGGCGAGCACACCCGGCACGCGCCCTTCCACGCCTACACCATGAAGCAGGCGATCCAGGAGGGATTCATCATCGACGTGCTGGCTCGCTACACGCCGGTGGACAGCTACTACCGGCTGGTCAAGACGGTGGAGGGCGACCCGGAATTCGACACCAAGCGGGCTGGCAAGAAGCTGCGGCGCTACGTGGAGGACCACGACCACGCCGTCCGCCTCAAGGCCGAGATCATGGTGGACCACTACCACGAGCAGGTGGCCGGCCTGCAGAAGATCGGCGGGCAGGCGCGGGCCATGGTGGTCACCGGCAGCGTCGCGCGCGCCATCAGCTACTACCACGCCATCCGGGCCTACCTGACGGCGCGCAACAGCTCGTACCAAGCCATCGTCGCCTTCTCCGGCGAGCACGAGTTCGACGGGGCGAATGTCACCGAGGCGTCCCTCAACGGCTTCTCGTCGAACCTGATCGCCGAGAAGATCCAGGAGGACCCCTATCGCTTCCTGGTCTGCGCCGACAAGTTCCAGACCGGCTACGACGAGCCGTTGCTGCACACGATGTACGTGGACAAGGTTCTGTCCAGCGTCAAGGCGGTGCAGACGCTGTCACGCCTCAACCGGGCGCACCCCAAGAAGCACGACGCCTTCGTGCTGGACTTCACCAACGACGCCGACACGATCGAAGCCGCCTTTGCCACCTACTACCGGACGACGGTTCTCGCCGAGGAGACCGATCCCGACAAGCTGCACGACCTCACGGCGGCGCTGGACGGCTATCAGGTCTATGGACCGGCGCAGCTCGACGAGTTCGTCGAGCTCTATCTGGCGGGCGCCGACCGCGTCCGACTCGACCCAATCCTCGATGCGTGTGTCGCCGTCTACCGCGAGGAGTTGGACGAGGACGGGCAGGTGGACTTCAAGGGCAAAGCGAAGGCGTTCCTGCGGGCCTATGGGTTCCTGGCGGCCATCCTTCCCTTCACCAACGCCGAGTGGGAGAAGCTCTCCATCTTCCTGACGTTCCTGGTTCCCAAGCTGCCGGCGCCCGTGGAGGACGACCTGTCGAAGGGGATTCTGGAAGCCATCGACATGGACAGCTACCGGGTGGAGAAGCAAGCCGTGCAGGACATCCAGCTGCCCGACGAGGATGCGGAGATCGAGCCGGTTCCTCCTGATGGTGGAGGGCACAGACCGGACCCGGAGATGGAGCGGCTCTCCAACATCATCAGGGACTTCAACGACCGCTTCGGCAACATCGAGTGGAACGATCAGGACAAGATCGAGCGGCTGATCTCCGAGGAGTTGCCGGCGAAGGTGGCCGCGGATCAGGCGTATCAGAACGCGATCGCTAACTCCGATCCTCAGAACGCGCGCATCGAGCACGACAAGGCCCTAGGGCGAGCGATGACCGAGCTGATCGCCGACCACACGGAGTTCTTCAAGCAGTTCAGCGACAACGAGTCATTCCGCCGATGGTTGTCCGAGATGCTCTTCGTCGAGACCTACAATCCAGCGGTCGCACCGGCCAACGTCGCGAGGCAATAGCCGCTAGCCATGCGCATCACGGCCGTCGATAGCGTCATCGTTCCACAGGCCGGCCGCAGCTATGTCTATGTCCTGGTGCGCACGGACGCCGGGCTCACCGGCCTCGGCGAGGCCACCCTGATGGGCCGCGAGCGCTCCGTGCGCGAGGCGCTGCGGGACTTTGCCGAGCTGGTGATCGGCGAGGACCCGCTGCGGCGCGAATACCTCTGGCACCGGGTGTTTCTGAGCGACCGGCGGCGCAGCGGCGCGGTGCAGATGGGCGCGCTCGCCGGCATCGACGTCGCCCTGTGGGACATTGCCGGGCAGGACCTCGGTCTACCGATCCACCGGTTGCTGGGTGGTCCGGTGCGGGACCGCGTCGCGCTCTACACCCATTGCCAGATGCACTCACCGGAGGAGGCGCCCGACGCATTCGGCCCGCTGCTCGACGGGGGATGGTCCGCCGCCAAGTTCCTGCCGCTGGTGAGTCCCGACGAGCAGCAGCGCGGCATGGACGTGCCCGCCGCCACGCGCCGGGCGCAGCGCATCGTCCAGGCCGCACGCGAGTTCGTGGGCGAGGCGTTTCATCTCCTCATCGAGACCCACGGACGACTGCGGCCGGACGAGTTCATCGACCTGGCGCGGCGGCTCGAACCGTTCGACCCCTTCTTCCTGGAGGAGCCCACCCGACCGGAAGCCGTGGCCCCGCTGCGGCGCATACGGCGGACGGTGAACGTTCCGCTGGCCACCGGCGAGCGGCTGCTTCACCGCTGGGACGCCCAGCCCGTCATCGACGAGGAGCTGGTCGATTACTTGCAGCCCGACATCGCGCACGCCGGCGGCCTCACCGAGGTCTGGAAGATGGGCGTGGCCGCCGACGCGCACCTCATCAAGCTGGCGCCGCACAACCCCCAAAGCCCGGTCAACACCATGGCCAGCCTGCATCTGGACTTCGCGCTGCACAACGCGGCGATTCAGGAGGTCATCTGGCCCTTCCCCCCGGAGATCGACGCGCTGTTCGACGGCGATCTGACCATCGAGCACGGCCACGCGCTGCCGCCGACCGCGCCGGGGCTGGGCATCGTGCTCGACGAAGCCGCGGCCCGGGCGCTCGAATCCGCCGGGCCGGCGGCGCCGCCTGAGCTCCTGCGCTACGCCGACGGCGCACCGGCCGAGGTCTGAGGTGCCCGCGCAGGATTTGCCCGGCGTCTACGACGACCTCGTGCTGCCTGTCGGAACCCGCCGTCCCTACACAGCGATCCAGATGGTGATGACGCTGGACGGCGCCATCAAAGGTCCGACCGATGCCTACTGGCCGATCAGCGGCGAGGCCGATCTGCGCACGTTTCGCCGCTTTCGCGCACACTTCGACGCGGTGCTGCACGGCGCGCGGACGCTGGGGATGGGGCTGGACCGTTACCTGTGGGGCGACGAGCTGCGGGGCCTGCGGCAGCGGCGCGGCCTGACAGAGCCTCCACTTTTCGTGATCGTCTCCAACTCGGCGCGCATCGATCCCGCGGACCGGGTCTTCAAACACCGCCGCTACCCGCGCCAGCCCATCGTCGTGACGCATGAGGCCGCCGTCGTGGCACCGGCCCTGGCCCAGGTAGCGGAGATCGTGCGCCTGGGCGCGGCGGCGGTTGATCTGCCGGCCCTGGCCGCCTACTTGACCTCCGAGCGCGGCGTGAGGCGCCTAGTGTGCGAAGGGGGAGCGATTCTCAACGCCCACATGCTGCGCGCTGGCCTGGTGGATGAGTTCTTCATGACCGTGACACCGTCGATCATCGGCGAGCCCCGGCCGCGAACGGCCGTCGAAGGCGAGCGCGCGCTGGCGCCGGAGGACGTGCTGTCGCTGGACCTGCTCAGCGTGACCGAGTCCGAAGGCGAGGTCTTCCTGCGCTACCGTGTGCCGAACGCCGCGCCTTACGCTGGATAGCAGATTGCCGTGACCACCGTCGCCCTCGTTCGCACGCGGCCCGAAACAGTCCTCGACGACGTCGCCGACGCCATGCGCCGCGCCGGTTACCGCGAGCACCTGGACCCGGCGGCCGAGACCGCGCTCAAGATCAACATCTCGTGGCACCACTGGTATCCCGCCTGCTCCACCGCGCCCTGGCAGCTCGACGGCGTGACCCGCACCCTGCTCGCCGACGGATTCCCCGCGGACACCGTCTTCGGCGCTCACAACCGCACCGTGGTGGTGGACGCCCGCGTGGGCGAACGCGCCAACAAGCACCGGCCGGTGCTCGCGGCGCACGGCGTGCGCAACGTGCACCTCTACGACGACGAACGTTGGGTGCGCTACGAGCCGCGCGGCCGTCTGCTCACCCTGCACGACGTGTTTCCCGAGGGCGTGCGCATCCCCGAACGCCTCATCGGCACCAACGTCATCCACCTGCCCACCATGAAGACGCACGTCTTCACCACCATCACCGGCGCCATGAAGAACGCGTTCGGCGGGCTGCTCTTCGAGAAACGCCACTTCTGCCACGCCACGATCCACGAAACGCTGGTGGATCTGCTGACGATTCAGCAGGAGATCCACAAGGGCATCTTCGCGGTAGTGGACGGCACGTTCGTCGGCGAGGGCCCCGGCCCGCGCTGCATGCAGGTCCACGAGCGCGGGTTGATGCTGGCGGGCGCCGATCAGGTCGCCGTGGACGCCACCATCGCCCGGCTGATGGGCCTGGACCCGTTTGAGATTCCGTTTCTGCGCCTGGCGCACGAGCATGGACTGGGCACCGCCGATGCGCGCGAGATCGAGGTGGTGGGCGTCGACGTGGACGCCGTGAGCTGGCAGGCCCGCACCGCCCGGGAAACGTTCGCCAGCCGCGGCCAAAAGCTCATCTATTGGGGTCCCCTGAAGCCCCTGGAGCGTCTGCTGCTGCGCACGGTGATCGCCCCCTGGTCCTACGCCGCATCCCGCGCCTATCACGACGTCTACTGGTGGAACGTCCACGGTCGCCGGCGAGCGGCCCAAGCCCTGCGCGGACCGTGGGGCCGGCTCTTCCAGCAATACCCCGAGGAGGACAGCGGCGCGCTGCCGCGCGAAGCGGCCGCGGCGGCGCACGCCTGAGCTGGAGGTAACGAACGCATGGTCTCGAGCAGAGCAACGACGGTTGGGCAATACCTGGCCGAGTTGCCGGACGATCGGCGGGCGGACGTGGCGCGCGTGCGCGAGGTGATCCTGGCCAACCTGCCCGACGGGTTCGAGGAGACCATGCAGTACGGCATGATCGGCTACGCGATTCCGCTGGAGCGGTTTCCCAACACCTACAACGGCCAGGCGCTCGGCAGCGTGGCGCTGGCGGCGCAAAAGCACCACATTTCGGTCTATATGCACGCGCTCTACGCCAGCCAGGAGCTCACGGACTGGTTTGTGGCGGCGTATGCGGCGGCGGGCAAGAAGCTGAACATGGGCAAGTCCTGCGTGCGCTTCCGGCGCGCGGACGATGCGGCGCTGGACGTGATCGGCAAGGCCGTGGCGCAGGTGACGCCCGACCAACTAATCGCGGCGCATGAGGCCGCGCACAGCCCGGAAGCCAAGAAAAAGCGCCGCGCATCGCGGGCCAAACGCGGCGCCGCCTGACTACCAGGCCGAGGGCAGCCGTTTAGGCCAATTGTTGCGGCGGGTCTTTAAGCCCGCTGCCGGTGGCGGGGATAAGGACGGTGTCGCCGTCGGCGATGGCGCCCTGGGCGCGCAGTTCTGCCGCCGCGGCGAAGGCGGCGGCTGAGGTCGATTCCACGAACAGGCCTTCCTGGCGCGCCAAGGCGGCGCGGGCCGCCGCAATCTGGTCTTCGCTGACCGCCAGCGCCGTGCCACCGGTGGCGCGGGCGGCACGCAGGACGGCCGCGCCGCGTGCCGGGGCGGCGACGTCGATCCCACCCGCGATGGTCGGCCGGCGCTCCACGGCGACCGGCGCTGAGGCGCCTGTAGCGAACGCCTGAACCAGCGGCGCGCAGGCTGCCGCCTGGGCGATGTGCAGCCGCGGCATCCGGAAGTGCAGCCCGGCTTGCCGCAGCTCCGTCAACGCCTTGTGCGCGCCGAGGATCAGGCCGCCGTTGCCCACCGGAAACACGAAGTGCCGCGGCAGCGCGTCCACGCCGTCCTCCAGGAGCTCCAGCACAAACGTCTTCGCGCCCTCGACGAATGCCGGATGGCGGCTGTGCGAGGCGTAGGCCGCGCCGGGCGCCTGCGCGGCGGCGGCCGCCGCGGCGGCCACGTCCTCGCGCGTGCCTTGCACGCGATGCACGGCGGCGCCGTACTGCGCGATCTGCGCGATCTTGCCCGCCGGCGCCGCGGCGGGCACATAGATGTCGGCGTCAACCCCGGCGCGCGCGGCATAGGCGGCCATGGCGGCGCCCGCGTTGCCCGACGAGTCCTCAACGATCTTGGCCGCGCCTTCGGCCTTGAGCGACGCGATCACCGGCGCCGCGCCGCGGTCCTTGAACGATCCGGTTGGCGCCATGAATTCCAGCTTCGCGCGGCATTGGGTCAACCCGTGGGCGCTGCCCCAGGCCGCGAGGTCCACCACCGGCGTGCGCCCCTCGCCAAGCGACAAGACGGGCACGTCGCTCGAAAGCGCCAGCGCGGGCCGATAACGCCACACGCCCGGGGCGTTTTCGTCGAGCAGCGCCTCGATGTCGTGGGTCAGCCGCGGCAGGTCCGTGACGGCGTCGAGCGGTCCCGCGCAGCGCGGGCAGGCCAGCTCCGATGTTTCCAACGGAACTTCGACGGCGCATGCCGCACAGCGCAGCGTCACGGCGGCCATTCAGCCGGCTCCCAGCCGATGAAGATCGTCATCGGTCAGGCCGAAGTGGTGCGCGAACTCGTGGATCACCGTGGACCGGATCTCCTCGCGGAGGTCGTCGCGGTCGCGGCAGGCCTCCTCGAGCGGGCCTTGGAAGATCGTGATGCGGTCCGGCAGCACCATGTGGTAGCCGGAGGTCCGCTCGGTGAGCGGCACGCCGGTGTAGAGGCCGAAGAGCGTGTAGCCCGGCGGCACGCCCGCGTTTTCCAACTCGTCCTCGGTGGGCCAGTCGGCGACGACGACCTCGACGTTTTCCAGGCGGCTGCGCAAGCCCGCCGGAATGCCGGCGATCGCTTCGCGCACGGTCGCCTCGAACTCGGCCGGGGTCACCGGCGACATCCCGGGTGGTCGGTCAGGTTGATCGGTACTAGGCGATTCCCCGCTCGGCCGCCGCAGTCGGATCCCCTCTCCCTTGATGGGAAAGGGTTAGAGCCTGCCCCTGGCTTGACCAGGGGGTGAGGGTGCAGGTAAGCGGGAACTGGATTCCGGCCCCGTATCGAGTACGGGGCAGGCTGTGCGCCGGAATGACGCGACAAAGGTGGCTCGCCGGCGGCGGGCCGGATCTGGATTCCCGCTTTCGCGGGAATGACGGAGCCGGGGTGGTCCACTATCGGCCTCCGGCAAGCGTGGGCGGCGGCAGAGACCGCTGTGCTAGCATCGCCGTCGGCGCGCCGTCGGCGCCAATCCCACCTCATGGACGACGTCGCCGAGCACACCCTCTCCAACGGACTTCAGGTCCTGCTGCGCGAGAGTCACACCGTTCCCCTGGTCAGCTTCGTCATGTGGTACCGCGTGGGCGCCCGCAACGAGCCGCTGGGCATGAGCGGCGCCTCCCACTGGGTCGAGCACATGCTGTTCAAGCGTACCGAGACGCTCAACCCCGGCGATATCGGCCGCCTGGTCAACGGCGTGGGCGGCACCTGGAACGGGTTCACCACCGAGGATACGACGGCCTATTTCGAGACCGTCCCGTCCCAGCATCTGGACCTGCCGCTGAGAATCGAATCCGACCGCATGGCCAACGCCGTCTTCGACCCCGACGACGTGGCCAGCGAGCGCACCGTCATCATCTCCGAGCGAGAGGGCCACGAGGCGGAGCCCATGTTCCTGCTCACCGAGGCGCTCGAGGCCGCCGCCTTCACCACCCATCCCTATGGCCGCGGGGTGATCGGCAGCAAGGCCGATCTCAACCGCATGACCCGCGACGAGCTCTACGAGCATTACCGCGCCTACTACGCGCCGAACAACGCGCTGGCGGTTATCGCGGGCGATGTCGCGGAGGCCGACGTGCTCGAGCGGCTCGAAGGCGCGTTTGGGCATATCCCGGCGCGCACGCTGCCGCCGCCGCTGAAGGTGCGCGAGCCGGAGCCGACGAGCCCGCGCGAGGTGGATGTGCAGCATCCAGGTCCCTTCCCGATCCTCACCGTGGGCCACAGGGTCCCGGAGTTCGCGCACGCCGACTTCCCCGCGCTGCTCGTACTCGACGCGCTGCTCGCCGGGCCCAAAAGCGGTCCCTTCGGCGGCGGCGGGATCGTCCGCACGTCGCGGCTCTATCGGCGCTTCGTGGCCTCGGGCTTGGCTGCCGCGGTCGGCACGGATATCGGCTTCAACATCGACCCGACCCTGCACCGCATCACCGTCATCCTCAAGCCCAACGGCGACCGCGAACCCATCGCCGAGGCGGTGTCGGCGGTGATCCAGGACTTGCAGGATCATGCACCCGACGAGGCCGAGCTCGCCCGCGCCGTGCGCCAGGCGCGCGCCAAGCAGGCCATCGGCTTGGAGGGCGTGACGGCGCAGGCGATGTGGCTCGGGTTCCTGGATATCGCGCATACCTGGCGCGCGGCGCAGACCTTCACCGAGCGCCTCACCGAGGTGACGCCGCCGGACGTACAGCGCGCGGCGCAAACCTATCTGCGTCCGGAGCGGCGGACCACCGGCTGGTTCATTCCCGAAGGTCCGGCGCAGACGCGCCACGCGCCGCAATGACGCGCCTGTCGCATAAACTTCTTCTCCCCTGGCGGGAGAAAATGACGATGAGGGGGAAGCTGAAGAACCGCTGCGATGCGGTTCCCGGCGGACGATTCCGTTGGTGGACCCGATCACCCTCACCTCAATCCTCTCCCATCAAGGGAGAGGAGGCCGCGGCGCACCACATATGAGCCAGGCTCCGACGGGCGGGCGGTCTTTAGGCCCCGACACGGTGGCGCGCGACACCTTGGCCAACGGCATGGTGCTGCTGGTCTATCCCAACCCGTCGTCGCCGTCGGTAGCCGTGGCCGCGCAGCACGCCGCCGGGGCCATTTTGGAAACGGAGGAGGCCTGCGGCCTCGCCGGCCTGACCGCCGATGCCCTCAACCGCGGCACCGCCACGCGGTCCTTCATGCAGTTCAGCGCCGAGCTTGACGACGTGGGCGCGGCGCTGAACTTCGGCGCCGGCATCGAGCACGGCAGCTTCAGCGGCCGCGCCCTGGCGGAGGACCTGGACCTGCTGCTGCGGCTGGCCGCCGACGGCCTGCGCCATCCCATCTTCCCGGACGACGAGGTCGAGCGCCTGCGCGACCAGGCGCTCACCGGGATCGCGCACGTCGAGAACAACCCCGGCGCGCTGGCCGACCGGCGCTTCCGCGAGTTGCTCTACGGCCGCGCCAATCCCTACGGCCGTCCCGACGAGGGCTACGCCGACACCATGCGCGCCCTCACGCCTGCGGCCTTGCGGGACTTCCACGCCACGGCCTACGACCCGGCGTCGCTGGTGCTGGCGGTGGTCGGCGCCGTGACGCCCGACGCCGTGCGCGATCTGGCGGCGCGGTATTTCGACGACTGGCGCGGCCCCTCCCCCGGAGCCGCCGGCCGTCAGCGCGATGCCATTCGCGCCTTCGACACAGCCGCAACAAAGGCCGGCGGGGTGCGCGAGGACTTGGACATGGCGGGCAAGACGCAGACCGAGTTCACGCTCGGATGGCCCGGCGTGCGACGGCTCGATCCCGCGTATTTTCCGGTCATGATGGGCAACTACATCCTCGGGCAGCTGGGGCTCGGCGGACGCATCGGCGCCACCGTGCGCGACGCGCAGGGGCTCGCCTATCACGCCACCAGCCACGCCGAGGCCGGCCACGCCCGCATGCCCTGGACCATCCGCGCGGGCGTCAACCCGGTCAACGTGCCCAAGGCGGTCACCAGTGGGCTCACGGAAGCGCGCCGCTTGCAGGACGAGCCGCCCTCCGAGGAGGAGCTGCGGCTCACCAAGCAAGCCATGGTCGGCTCGCTGCCGCTGCGGTTGGAGCGCAACGGCGGCATCGCGGGCATGCTCTTGACGATAGAGACGTATGACTTGGGGCTCGACTACCTGGCGCGCTATCCGGACATCGTCGAGGCGGTGACGGGGGACGACGTGCAGCAGGCGGCCGCGCGGCTCCTCGATCCCGACGCCTACACGCTGGTCACCGCCGGGCCGGAGCTGCCGGCGGCCTAGCCGACGGGCAGGCGCCGCCGGCGCTACGCTGCCGCTCGATACCCCTCCCACCGGGAGTCGCCATGCACGTCCATCACGTTGATCGCCACAGCGGGTTTGCCGCCGCCAAGATGGCCAAGAACAACCTGTTCGAGTCGGAGCGGATGTTTTGCGACGTCTACTGCCTCGAGCCGGGGCAGGCCCAGCGCGTCCACGCCCACACCGCGTCCGACAAGGTCTACTACGTGATCGACGGCGCGCCGACCTTCGAGGTGGACGGCGAGCGGCAGGCCGTCGGCCCCGGACACGCGGTATGGGCGCCGGCCGGCTCCGACCACGGCGTGACAAACGAGACCAACGCCCGCGCGCGCCTGCTGGTGGTCATGGCGCCGCGGCCGTAGCTAGTAGGCCGAGGCTCTTGGCGGTCCGGGGTCCAGCGCCATGACGGTGGCGTTGAAGCTTGCCTGCAACAGCTCGTCGCGCACGTCCCGGTGGTCCGGGCTGTCCCACAGGTTGTCGAACTCGTGCGGATCGGCCTGCATGTCGTAGAGCTCGCCCAGCCCGTGATTGTGGTAGACGTTCAGCTTCCAGCGGCGGTCCCGATACATCGTGGCGCGGCTTTGGCCGGGGAAATCGACGGCGTCCAGATACTCGCAGCGCACGTAGGACCGATGTTCATTCACGGGCGCCGCGCCCTGCAGCAGCGGCAGCAGCGAGCGGCCCTGCGTCTCCTCGGGCACCGGCAGCCCGGCGATCTCCAGCAGGGTGGGCGCAATGTCCGTCAGCTCCACCAGGGCGTCGCTGTGCCGCCCGGCGGTAAAGCGGCCCGGCCAGCGCCAGATGAGGGGAACCCGAGTGAGACCGTCGAAGAAGCGGCAACCCTTCTGGAGGAGGCCGTGGTCCCCCGCCGACTCGCCGTGGTCGCTGGTGAAGATGACCACCGTGCGCTCGGCCTCGCCCGCCGCCTCCAGGGCGTCCAGCAGCCGACCGAACTGCGCGTCGACCAGCTCAATCATGGCGTAGTAAGCGGCCTGGACCTCGCGCGCGCGGAACGCCTCGGGCCGCCGCGACTCGCTCTGGAAGTCAACGCCCGCGCGGGTCAAGCGGCCCTGGGTCTCCAGATCGCTCGAGCGGAACAGCGGGCCGGGCAGCGCCGACGGGTCGTGGCGCCGGTAGTACTCCCAGGGTGGGTTGTAGGGCGGATGGGGGTCGTAGGGATTCACGGAAAGGAGCCACGGAGTATCAGCCGCGCGGTCGCCGGTGATGAAGGCGATGGCCCGCTCCGTGCACCAGGTTGATTGATGCAGCTCTGGCGGCACATTGTCGCGCTCGGGCGTCGGCGCCATCAGCCCGCCGTAGCCGGCCGGCGCGCTCAGCACCTTCGCCGGATCATGGCCCTGGTCATGCAGCCAGCGGGCGTAGTCGTGCTCGGCCAGCGGCCAGTCGTTGCGCGGGGCGTGGCTGTACTCGAAGACGCGGTAGCCGTCATCCACGCGGGGCTCCTGCGCCGTGGCCGCGCCGGCCAGGTGCAGCTTGCCCACCAGCCCGCCGTCGTAGCCGGCAGCGGCCAGCGCGCGGGTGACGAGACGCTCGGCGGTTTCCGAGGGCACGACCGCGTTGCCGTTGCGCGCGTTGTGCACGCGGCTGGGATACATGCCGGTGAGGAAGCTGGCGCGGCTGGGGGTGCAGATGGGGCTCTGGCAGTAGGCATGCGTGAACGCCACCGACTGCGCCACGAAGCGGTCGAGGTGCGGCGTGCGGACATGCGGGTTGCCCAGCGCGCCGATCGTGTCGAAGCGCTGCTGGTCGGTGCAGTACCAGAGGATGTTGGGGCGGTCGGAGGTCATGCCTCGGCCACGGCGGTCAAAGTCTCAACCCGGCGCTGCGTCACTCAGCAGGGCGTCGACGGTGGTGTCAAGCGCGGCGGCGATGCGGGACAGCGCCGCTGCAGAGCCCGGTTTGCGTCCGCGTTCGATTTCGGACAGGTAGCTCGCGGCGATCTCCGTCTGTTCGGCAAGCCTGCGCAGCGTGAGGCCGCGATGGATCCGAAACGCGACCAGCGGACGCTCGCCGCGCATGATGGCAAGCGCCACCGCATGCGGGATCCGGCTCCCGTCGTCCGCTTCAATCGCGGCCAGCCGGTCCTCGAGTTCCTCATTCCGAGCAATCAGCGCGTCATACACCGTCCGCGTCAGCGTGACGGTTGCGTCACGAGCCATAGGCCTCCCTCCTGTGCCGGACTCTCAAAACCAGCATGTGCGACCGTTCCTCGTGATCGACACCGAAGATCACTCGATAGTTGCCGACCCTGAGTCGCAGATACCCACTGCCTGTCAGCGCCGTCACTTGCGCGGCCAGCGAGGCCGGATCGCCCGCGTACTGCTCGATCTTGCCGATGATCCGCTCGCGGTCCCGGGTCGTGAGGCGGCGCATATCCCTTACGGCCTTGGTCGACCACTCGATCTCCAAGGCCTGCAGCATAGGAGATGTTCGCAAATAGCGAACAGCCGGTCAAGGGCCATCACGGAGGACGACCTGACGGCGGCTGCGGCGGCTGGGCGATCCGGTGCTGTTTAACACCATGTGGTGTATACTAGCGCCATGGGACGCACGCAGGTATATCTCGGCGATGAGGAGTTGGCGCTTCTGGATCAGGCCGCCGGGTCCACCGGCGCCTCGCGGTCGGAATTGATCCGGCGCGCCGTGCGGCACACTTTTGGGGCCATGTCGACGGCCGACAAGTTGCGCGCGCTCGATGTTACCGCCGGCCTGTGGGCCGACCGCCGCTTCACCGGCGCCGAGTACGTGGACGCCATCCGCGGCGATCTGAATGAGCGACTGCGCAAGCTCGGCTTGGAATGAAGCTGCTGGACACGTCGGTGGCCGTCGACTATCTGCGCGGCGCCGAGGCGGCGACTACCCTCCTGCGAGACTTCATTTCCGCTGGCGAAAACATCGCCGCCAGTGAGGTTGTCAGGTTTGAATTGCTGGCCGGGGTACGTCTGGACGAGCGGGACATGCTCGAAGAGTTCTTTGGCGTGCTCGCCTGGGTTCCCATCGACGAGGCCGTGGTTCGAACGGCGGCGGCGCTGGCGCGCCGGTACCGCAGGGCGTACCGGGGCATTGACGACGTCGACTATCTCATCGCCGGCACGGCGCTGGTCCTGGAGGCCGAACTGCTCACGACCAACGTGCGGCACTTTCCGATGATCGCCGGACTTGCGGCTCCCTATTGACCAGAACCCAAGGCCGCCCGCACCCCCCGCATTAGTTCAAGCGTGGTCCTGGCGCACCTGCTAGCGTGGCGGCGGAGGTGGCAGGGGCCGGGTGGCCTTCGCGGTCTTCAAAACCGTTGTGGGGCGCTGGTCAGCGTCCTAGGTGGGTTCGACTCCCATGCACCTCCGCCAGCCCAGGGTGCGCGTGGCGCGGAAGCGCTACGAGCCGGGCGCCCACGAGGGGCGCCCCTACCGGGCAGTGTCGCTGTCCGGTGGCCCACGCTGCGCGCAGCGTGGGAGCGCCCCAGTCAGCCGCCGCCCGCGGCGGAAGACCGGCGTCGATCAGCCGAAGCGGGCGGGGTCGAAGGGCGTCAGGTCGATGGTGGGGGATTCGCCGGTGATCTGGGCGGCCAGGGCGGCGGCGCTTCCCGGGCCGAGCAGCAAGCCCGCGCGTCCATGCCCCGTGGCGATGAATGCGCCGGGCAGCTTCGGCGCCGCGCCCAGGATCGGCAAACCGTCGGGCGAGAGCGGGCGCAGACAGGCCGTCTGCTGCACCACCTCCGCCTGTGACACCGCGGAGACGAAGCGGCCGGCCTGGCGCAGGATGCGGCGTCGGGCCGCGGCTGTGGGCGTCTCGTCGAATCCCGCCCGCTCCTCGGTGGTGCCGACGTAGACCAGGCCGTCGGCCTTGCGCGCCATGTAGTTGCCGTCCGTGTCCGAGAACCGCGTTTCGGCCGCGGCGGGCGGCAGTCGCAGCCGCAGAATCTGGCCCTTCAGCGGGGAGACGGGCACGCGGCTCCCGATCCATTCGGCGGCCGCGCTGGTCCAGGGACCCATGGCCAGCACGACGGTTTCGGTGCGCACGATCTCGCTTTCCAGCCGCACCCCGGCGACGCTGCGGCCGCAGAGGCTCAGCCCGCTCACCCGTGCATGCTCAACGCGTGCGCCGCGGGTCTCAGCGGCCTGGATCAACGCCTGGGTAAAGGCGGCGGGCTCGATCTCGGCGCTCGCCTCGCGTAGCACGCCGCCCTCGATGGGCCCGTCGATCCAGGCGCAGCGCGCCCGAACCTCGTCGGGCTCCAACCACTGGGCAGGCGCAGTCGCCCGCAGCGTCTGTGCTTCGGCGGCGTCGGCGGTGATGAGCAGCGAAGGGCTTTCCTCAAACCCGTAGCCCGCCGCGCCCTGGGCCTCCAACTCCTGTGCAAGCTCGTGATGCCGTGCAAGGCTGGCGCGCCACAGCGGTCCCAGCGGCCCGACGGCGCGCGCGTCCGATGCCGGCGAAAGCAGGCCCGCGGCCTTGCCGCTGGCTCCGGACGCCATGGCGCGCGATTCGATCAGCAGCGGCCGCACGCCGCGCCCGGCAAGCTCGTAGGCCAGGCCGGCGCCCAGCACGCCGCCCCCGCAAATCACGACGTCCGCTGACTGACCGCTCATCGTTCGGCACGATACCCGAGCCGCGGCGAGACAGCCCGTGCGAGAATCCGTCCGTGGAGACCGAGCGCTTTCGCGACGCCATCCGGCGCATCGATGCGGCCAACGGCGACGACCCGCACACGCTGACCGTCGACGGCGAGCCCCGGCCCAAGGAGTTGACGCACGCCGCGATGCTCTCGGCTTGGGTGCGCCGCCTGCGTCCCGATGCCAGCGAGCCGCTGCTGCTGGCGGCACGCGCCCACCACATCCGCCGTTGGACGATCCCCCGCGACGCCTACCCGAGCGGCCGGCACGGCTATCTGCGCTGGCGCACGGCGCTGCAGGCCATGCACGCCGCCGAGACCGGCCGGGTCCTGCGCGAGGCCGGCTTCGGCGCCGACGAGATCGCGCGCGTGCAGCAGCTCGTGCGCAAGCACAACCTCAAGCGCGACCCCGAGGCGCAAACGCTGGAGGACGGTCTCTGCCTGGTCTTCCTCGAGACGCAGTTTGCGGACCTGCGCGCGCGGCATCCGGCGGCGAAGATCGCCGACATCGTGCAGAAAACCTGGCGCAAGATGTCGCCCGCGGCCCGCGAGCTTGCGCTGGATCTGGACTTGCCGCCCGAAGATCGGGCCGCCCTCGACCAGGCCCTCGCGGCGGACGAAGCGCCGACGGCGTAGCGCTGCGGTCGCCTTGGAGTGATCGCTCTGGCTCTCGGCGTAGGGGCGCCCCTGGTGGGCGCCCGTGGACGTGAGTGGCGTCTTAGATTCCTCGCTGCGCTCGGACTGACGATGGGGCGGAATGACGGAAGGCGCGTGGCGTCAGGTTGATCGGACGTCTTCCCACGTGCCGGTTTCGCATGAGCGATCGGCGGCCAGGCCGACCTCGTGCTGCCGGATGATCGCGTCGCGCATGTCGGTGCTTGACGCACCCTGTTCCACGGCATCCAGGAACGCGCGCAGGCACTCATGGACGCCGGGCCACCCGGCTGGTGGCTCCAGGGCCGGCTGGTGTGACAGGCGCCAGTGGGGGAACTCCCGCGTGCGCAGACGCCAGGCGCCCGCCAGCGGATCGCAAACGATGTCGCCGTCGGCCCCGTTCACCTCGAGGTCGATGCGCAGCGGCCCAACCGCTCCGATATTGACGTGGAACGTGCCCAGCACGTCGCCATAGTCCAGGTGGGCGATGGCGCGTTGCTGCATCAGCCCCGGCGCGTCTTGGCCATTGAGCATCAGCACGCGGCGCGCCGTGCAGCCGAGCACGCGGTCCAGCAGGTCCAGGTACCAGCCGGCCAGCATGTGCACCACGCTCAGCGCGTGGCGCGGTGGATGGCCCCACCCGGCCTGGAGCCGCACGTTGGCGGTGCGGGGCTGGCCGATCACGCCGGCGTCCAGCGTCTCGCGCAGGCATGCGACGACGGGCAGGTAGGAGAGCTCCAAATCAGGATGCACGAGTTGGGGCGCGGTGCGGAGCACGCCAAGCATCCGTTCCACGCCGGACCGGTCCGAGGCGACGGGCGGCTCGAACAGCAGGGGCAGGCCCGACGCGAGCGCCTCGGCCAGCACCGCCTCGTGCGCCAGATCGGGGACGGCGACCGTGACGGCATCCAGGTTGCCGGCGGCCAAGAGCTCAGGCGCTGAGGGAAACACGGCGAGCCCCGGTCCGAACTCCGCAAGGGCGCGGTCGCGCGTCTCGGCGCTGGGCGCCGCCACCGCCGTGACCGTCGCGCGACCGTCCAGCCGCAGCGCGGGGACATAGGCGCTGCGGGTCCATGCGCCGAATCCAATCAGTCCGATTCGGATATCGCTCACCACGGCCTCCCGATCTCAACCACGGCCCGCCCATCTGGAACGGACGCGTGCGGCGCCATGCGGGGCGAGGGTACTTGAGGACGGGACGGCGGCCGCATGACGGCGCCGCGTTCGCCTCCGGAATCGGCGTCACGCTGAGGGCTTTCTCGTAGACCAAATAGGTCACCGCGCCGTCCTCGGCGATCGTCAGGCGCAGCACCGGGGAAGGGCAGCCTCCTGCCAGTTCTGCCGCAGCACCGCACGGACGATGACCTAGGGCCTGTTCACACTAACGCAGCGCATCGACTATGAGGGCGATGAGGATGAACCCGAGGAAGAGGGCGTCGAGCTTCTCGAAGCGCGAGAAGATCCGGCGAAAGCCCTTCAGGCGCCGGAACAGGCGCTCGACCTCATTGCGCCGCTTGTAGAGCTCCTTGTCGTAGGCCCATGGATCGACCCGCGACCGGAGTGGTGGAACCACCGGCGTAAACCCCAACGCCAAGACCAGTTGGCGCGTCTCGTTGCCTTGGTAGGCCCGGTCCATCACCACCGCGAGGTTCCCAGGCCGCGGCCCGAGGCGGTGAAGGAGCTTGCGCCCTTCCGGGGCGTCGTGGGCCTGCCCGGGCGAGAGGGCGAAGGTCATGGCCGTGCGAGCATCCGCGGCAACCATATGAATCTTGGTGGTCCAGCCGCCACGGGACTTGCCGATGGCCTGGGGTCCGTTTTTTTTAGCGCCCCCGTGCCGTCGGGATGAACCTTGACGCTGGTGCTGTCGAGCGAGACCGCCTCGAGCTTGATGCGCACGATCTGTTCGCGCTGCAGGTGTTCGAATACCCGATCGAGGACCCCGTTCTTGGACCAGCGATTCATCCGCGTGTAGACGGTGTGCCATCTGCCAAACCGACGCGGCAATCCGCGCCACTTACAGCCATGCTCGGCGACGTACAGGATGGCGTTGAGCACCTGCAAGTTCGAAATCTTGATGTTGCCGCGTTGCACCGGCAGGCAGGGTGCGATCCGTTCGTACTGCGCTTGAGTGAGTTCCATGCCGGCATGATACGCTATTCAGCGTTTAGTGTGAACAGGCCCTAGTCCACGGCGGCGAGCGCGACGAGCTCTGCCGCCAGCAGCAGCAACCCCGGGATGACCGCCTGATCAACGGTCATGCGCACGGCCTCAACTGACGCAGCCGCCCCCTTCGATCCCCGTCCACAGCGAGTGCCAGCTTAAGTCCCAGCAACGCTGTGTGACCTACGGGGCCGGCCTCACGCTCAGGGCGCCCTCGTAGACGGTGTACGAGGCATCGCCGGCGTCAGCGATCACGATTTGCATGACCGGGATGACCGCCACGTCCCGCCGGAGGTCTTGGGACCATTCGTAGCGCAGGCGGACGGCCAGCGTCCATACACCGGGCTCCAGCGGGCGTTCGGAGGCCTGGACAGCGGTGAAGCCGCCGTCAGCACCTTGCAGGCTCAGCCGGCTCGCGCGAGCGTCGAGTTCATAGACGAAACTCGCGAGGCCGAAGCCGGGGGTAACTTGGCCGTAATACCACTGCGCGGCCTCGCGCGTGCGCCCGTCGTGGTGAAACAGTTGCGGGAAGGCCCACGGCGCGGTGGTGTCCATGGGAATGACTTGCCAGTCTTGGCCGGACCATCGCTCGGGCATGCGGTCAGCGAAGGTGGCGGTGAAGGTAATGCGTCCGTCGCCCACGCGCACGCCGGACAGGCGGACGCTGAATGTGGGGACCCGCGCCGGTGCAACTGGGCCGATGGCACCGCTCGGCGCGTAGACGGCGATCTCGTCATTCCCCCACACCGGCACCCGCTGGGCGGGGAGGGGAAAGGCGGACGGTGCCAGCCGTGCCGAGGCGACAACCAGGTCGGGCGTCCGCCCGCCCAGCGGTGCGGTCCGCACCGGGATTCTCAGCGGATGCAGGCGTGACCATGCCACCTCGCCGTACAGCTGGGCGTGAGCGAGCGTCGAAGCCGCGCGCGCGGCGTTCTCCGGATCCATCGTCGGTGACAGATATACCGAGGCGGACGACGCTACAGCCCGCCGCAGCGCCTCGAAGGACTCAGGGTCCGCGTCGAGTTGCGCGAATGCCGGCCGCACGCGGTAGAGAGCGTCAGGACCATCACGGATGAGCAGCTCGAAGAAGGCGGGATCCTCAAGGCGGCGTAAGGCGCGGGGTGGAAGGCTGGCCAGCCATTCATCCGTCGCGTGCACATAGTCGAAGCCTAGGTGTTGGATGGCCGCAGGATCGAGCAGGCGGATGGCATCGGTATACGCGGGACCCGTGAAGGCGAGGAGGTGGGGAAACGCTGTAAAGCCCGAGGCATTGGGGCGGCCCGTGGCGACGGTCAGGGTTCCCGGGCTGGGTGAGAGGATGCGGGCCGTGGCCGCGGTGTGGTCGCGGACGTAGTCAGCCACCGGCTCGGTCATGAATCGTTCGGTGGTGAAGCGTCCCAGCGCATAGCGCCCGAGAAACCACTCGCGGAACTCCGGCGGTTCCAACTCGGCGTTGGCAAGGTGGGGGCCACGACTGAGCGCGACGCCAATTCCATGCACGGGCGCAATCGCGGTTGGCCAGGTGACGAGCGCGAACACCAGCGCGCCGGCGGCATAGCGCCAGCGGGCCCGCAGGGTAGGAATGCGGGAGCTCAACGCGACCAAGAGCGCCAGGAGGGCGAAGTTTCGCGCGTGCCCGCTCAAGCGGGTGATGTCCACTGGAGAAAGCTCGTAGTGCAACGTGAGGGCGGCGAGCACGAATATGCCGCTCGCGGCGACCAGCGCCAGCGTGAAGCGATCGCGCCAGGCCACCGAGGCGGCGATAGCCGCAACGGCGAGGGGTCCGAGGCTCAGGAGGCCAACGGCGCCGAGCCGTTCCCCGAATGCTCCCAGCGGCTGGCCGCGGGCCAGATTGTCCGGCCACACAAGTGAGAGTCCGCCGCCCGACGCGCCGGTCAGGGCGCTCGTGGCGACACCGCCGCTTGCAGCCAGCAGGAGGGCCGCGATGACCGGCCCCGCGGCCGCGCGCAGCACTCCCTGCGCGTGATCGGTGCGCCCTCGCCAGCCTCTCAGGACGGGCACGGCTTCCAGAACCGCCCACAGCGCAAGCGCAACCAGGGCGACGGCTTCGGATACGAGCCCCAGGAACCCCAGCAGCACCGCCAGTGTCAGGGCCGACCGCCATGACCAGCGCCGGCTGCTAGCGGCCGCCCGCTCCAGCACGATGAAGGCCAGCGCATACGCGAGTGGGAAGCTGGGCCACGAGATATTTCCGGGAGGCACCTCGTGGCGGTTTGGCCAAGGAAATTGGGACGGCGGCCAGTAGATCTCACCCAGCGATGCGGGCATGGGGGCCGCCGGCACTCCCGTCGGGAGGGGAATCCTCAGGATGTCCGCCGTAGTCCCAACGTTTCCCAGCGTCGAGCTGCCGGTAGTGAGGAGGAGCGGCGCGAGCGCCAGCATGACCACCCATGACCCCCGGTGGAGCAGCAGCGTCACCACGGTCAGGGCGAGGCTCATCCAGACGTAGGCGCCCAGCAGCTCCGTCACGAACGCTAGGTCGGGCCCGACTGGCGGAGCCAAGAGGCCAACCAGCATGTCGAAACCGTAGTGATACGGCGCGGGCATTCCCGGCTCCCAGGGCAGGACCGGCGGAAACCCGCCGGCCCGGATTGACGCCGCCAGTCCCAGATGGAGTTGCCAGTCGGCAAGTGACAACATCTGGCGACAGGCCAGCGCGACCCAAAAGACCCCAAGAACCGCGACCACGAAGCCCGCCGTCGTGCGGAGCTGCGGTCGAATGGGTTGGGGCGCGCGCCAGACGAGGCTCACACCGAGCGCCAGAGCGATCCCCCACGCCGCGAGCAGTCCCGCCAGCCCCGGCAGTGGGTACATGGCAACGTTGGCGATGAGGCCCCAGAGCGCCGGCCCGATGACGAGGCCCTGCGCCAGCGCCATGCGCTCGTCGCTTTGACGGAGCACGGTTCGGGCGACGACGTAGCCCACGGCAGCAAGCGCGACGAGTTCCGCCGCCAGCAGCAGCAATCCCGGGATGACCGCCCCATCAACGGTCATTCACGCGGCCTCAATTGATGCAGCTGATCCCTTCGATCGCCGCCCACAGCGAGTGCCAGCTTAAGTCCCGGCGGCAGCGGCCCGGCGTAACGGGAGACCGTAAAGCGCACGCTTAGAATGAAGGTCTACGAGAGTGAGGCTGGTGCGGGTGCGTAGCTCGCGGATGCGGCCCTCCGCCGGCCGCCATGTCAATCCCGACGCGCGGGCGAGGCTTGCGCGGAGTTCGCTGATGCGGCCGCGGCGCTCGCGCGCAGCGGTCGCGGCGTGGGTGTGGCTGCTCGCGGGCGGTGCGGCGGCAGCGGCAATCGCGGCCACGCTTGTGCTCGCGGTGATCGCGGCAAGCGGCGTGGGCGCAGCCGCGGCGGCCGCCGGCACGCTGCTGACGGACGTGCCCGAGGTCGACGAGATCTTGAACGTCGGCAGCGGACTGTTCCAAACCACCACGATCGTCGACCGGCGCGGCCGTCCGCTGGGCGAGCTGCTGGGCCAGGGCCGGCGGACGCTCGTCCCGCCCGAGGCCATTCCCGCCGACGTGAAGGCGGCGGTGATCGCGGCGGAAGACGCCACGTTCTACGAGAACCCGGGGGTCGAGTTGCGCGCCATCGTGCGCGCGCTCTGGCAGAACTTCACGGGCGGCGAGATCGTCTCGGGGGCCAGCACCATCACGCAGCAGTTGGTCAAGAACGTGCTGCTGACGCCCGAGGAGACGGTGGAGCGCAAGGTCAAAGAGGCCGTGCTGGCCTGGCAGCTCAGCGAGCGGTTCTCGAAGGACGAGATTCTGGGCCTCTACCTCAATCAGAACTACTACGGGAGCCTGAGCTACGGCGTGGCGGCGGCGGCGCGCACGTATTTTGGGAAGCCGCTGGATCAGGTGACGCTGGCGGAGGCCGCGTTGCTGGCGGGGGTGTTGCGCTCCCCGTCCACGGACAATCCCCACGTGGACCCGGCGGCGGCGCGGCGGGAGCAACTGCGGGTGCTGGACCGGCTGGAGGAAACCGGGCTGGCGCCGCCGGCGCGGGTGGAGGCGGCGCGGCGCGAGGTCATCACGATCATGCCGCCGCAGCCGGCCGAGCTGCTCGCGCCCCACTTCTTCCGCTACGTGGTGGATGAAGTGCAAGCGCGCTACGGGCCGGACGTGAGCTGGCAGGGCTGGCGCATCATCACCACGCTCGACCTGGACCTGCAGCGGCACGCCGAGACGGCGGCGCGGGAGCACGTCGCCACGCTGGCCGACAGGACGGTGACGAATGCGGCGCTGGTGGCGCTGCGGCCGGGCACGGGCGAGATTCTGGCGATGGTGGGAAGCCTGGACTTCAACGACGCGGCGATCGACGGCCAGGTGAACGTGACGCTGGCGCCGCGGCAGCCGGGGTCGTCGTTCAAGCCCATCACCTATGCCAGCGCGCTGCAGCAGGGCTATACGCCGGCCACGATGCTGCTCGACATCCCGACGATCGTGCCGATCGTGGGGCAGGAGCCGTACGCGCCGCGGAACTACAGCGAGCGGTTCAGCGGCCCGGTGAGCGTGCGGACGGCGCTGGGAAGCTCGCTGAACATCCCGGCGGTGCGGACGCAGCTGTTCGCGGGGCTCGAGCCCACGGTGGCGCTGGCCGAGGAGCTGGGAATCACGACGCTGACCGACCCGTCGCGCATCGGCCCGGCGCTGGCGCTCGGCTCGAATGAAGTGCGGCTGCTGGAACTGGCGAGCGCCTACGGCGTCTTCGCCAACGAGGGTCGGGCGGTGGCGCCCACCGGCATCCTCTGCATTCTGGACGCGCGGGGCCGAGTAATCGAGCAGCTGGGGGATGACGGCTGCAGCGCGCGGGTGCTCGCGGACGCTGCGGAGGCTCCGAGCCGGATCGCGGCAACGCAGGTGGTCAGCCCCGGGCTGGCGTTCTTGATGACGTCGATCCTCAGCGACGACGAGGCGCGGGTGCTCGGATTTGGTGAGGTGCGGCGCAATCTGCAGCTGCCCGGCCGCCCGGCGGCGGCGAAGACGGGAACGACGGAGGATACGCGCGACGCGCTCACGGTGGGCTACACGGCCCAACTGGTGGCGGGGGTGTGGGTGGGCAATGCCGACGGGACGCCCATGGACGAGGTGACCGGGGTGCGGGGAGCGGCGCCGATCTGGCAGCGGTTCATGACGGCGGCGTTGGAGGGCCAGCCCGTAACGGCGTGGCCGCAGCCGGCGACGGTGGTGGTGCAGGAGATCGACCCGCTGTCGGGCCTGTTGCCGTCGCCGTTCACGCCGGAGACGCGGGAGGAGTTCTTCCTCGCGGGGACCGTGCCGGCGCAGCGGGACATGGTGCATCAGGCGTTTGAGATTCACGAGCCCAGCGGGCTGCTCGCCACGCCGGACACGCCACGCGACGAGGTTGAGGAGCAGGTGTTCGTGGTGCTGCCGACCGAGGCCGAGGCGTGGCAGCGGACGCTGCCGGAGGATTCGCCGCTGCGGCTGCCGCCCGAAGCCTTCGTCGCCGCGGCGCCGCCGGCGGGGGCGTCGGAGCGAGCAGCCATAACGAGCCCGGCGCCGGGGGAGCGCGTGCGGAGCGTGCTGGAAATCCAGGGAACGGCGGCGGGACCGCAGTTTGCAGAGTTCGAGGTGCGCTACGGCGGCGGGGAGGCGCCCGGGAGCTGGGTGCGCATTGGCACGGTCGGCGTGAGCCCGGTGACCGAGGGACCGCTGCGGGCGATCGACACGAGCCAGCTGTCCGACGGTCCCTACACGCTGCGCCTGGCGGTGCGCGCGGCGAATGGGCGCGAAGACTTGGTCTTCCGTCGGATCGTGGTGGACAACACGCCGCCGGCCGTGGCGGTGGCGGGCCTCGCGAACGGCGACGAGCGTCCAGCAGGGGTGCTGGAGTTGCGGGCGGCGTTGCAGGACGCGGGTGGACTGGCGGCGGTGGCCTACGAGATGGACGGCGAGGTGATCGGCGAGGTGCAACGCGCGCCGTACCGCCTGCGCTGGACGGCGGAGCCGGGGATCTACACGCTGCGGGCGATCGCCACGGACCGGGCGGGCAACCAGACGATCTCCGATCCGGTGACGTTCACGGTGCGCTAGCGATAGCCGACGTGAATCTCCAGCTTCTCCAGCGTGAGCCGCTCGGCGTTCGCCTCTGGCGGGTTGACCCAGACGCCGACGAGGTTCTCGCCATGCGCCAGCCACGCCAGCTTGGCCTCGAAGACTAGCCAGCCGTCCTCGACGGTCGGCGGTGGCAGCAGGATGTTGTTGACCCGCAGCTCGATGCGCTCCACGACGTCCGACTGTGGCGGGCGGTTGTAGAGGTCGCGGTACTTCGTCGCCAGCAGCACCGGATCGAGCCGGTCGCCGTCTGACGCGTCGTCGTCGGACAGCACCGCGCGCACGGTGACCGAGCGCACAGCGTCAGCCTCCGCATGCACGTCGTCGCCCACCCACAGGCGCACGAACGTGTCCACCTTGCCGTCGCGATAGTCGCTCGTCTGGTTGGGCGGCCCGGGCCAGGTGTCCTTGGGCTGCGGCGTGCCGGTGGGGATATTCGGCAGCAGCGCCGGCAGAGGCGCCAGCAGGTTGGTGTTGAGCGACATCGCCCGCGGCGTGCTCCAGTCCTCCGGTGGCGGGATCATGAAGTGTCCGCCGCCCCGCCGCTCGGTGAAGAACACCTTGTCGGTACGGCGCAGCGTTTCCAACGTGCCCAGCTCGCGCTGCGCGCGCATGCACCCGCGCCAGTAGTCGGTCTCCATCAGCTCGTTGTAGGTGCCGGCGCGCCGGGCCGATTCCGGCGTGCGGTCGGGATAGTTGAAGGTGCACACGCCATCCGCGCCCTGGTGCAGCCAGTTGGCCGCCGCGCCGCGCTGCACTTCCAGGGACGGGTGGAAATAGCCGTCGCTGGAATGGTGCGCGTCGATGCACGGATACAGCTTGACGGGGTGGCCCGCGGTCAGACGGCGGAAGTCGCGCACGTCCACGTCGAACGTGCGGCAGCCGAGGATCAGGATGTCCACCAGGCCCTCGCGCACCCAGGTTTCGATATCAATGCCGGTGTAGTGGCAGCTCACCACGTCCGGCGGAATCTGCACGCTCAGCAGATAGGGCCGCCCGCGCACCCGCGCCCGCTCCAAGAGCACCGCGCGCACCGTGCGCATCAGGTCGTTGAGGTGCTCGCGCAGCTCCCACTGATGCCCCGGCGGCAACAGCACGTCCACCCGCGCGAAATCGAGGTTGATGCCGTCGTGGTCGAAGCGCCAGGCCACCTCGCGCACGATCTCGGTGATGTAGTCCCGCACCCCCGGCACGGCGTAGTTCATATAGCCGCTCTCGACATGGCCGTAGGGCCAAAGCAGCCACTCGGGATGCGCGGCCTTCACCGGAATCGTCGCGGGCACGACCTTCGTGCCGTCCCAGCCGACGTCGTAGCCGTTCATGGCGAGTTGATAGAAGGACTCGATGCCGCGGCGCTGCGACTGCTCCAGCGCCAGCGACGGAATCTCGACGCCCGCCTCGACCCAGCCCTTGATCCACTCGCCGACGGGGCGCACGTCGCTCTTGAACGAAGCCTCGACGCCGCCCTCGGACCACCAGATGATGGAGTCGATCTGCGTGCCGGGCATGTCTTGCAGGCTCAGCTGCGCGTCCCACCATTTCGCCAGCTGCTCCGGCGGAGGCGGCTCGCCCACGAAATCCTTGGGATCACCGGTGATGTCATAACGCACCACAATCCGCCGCCGCCGCTCCACCGCGGCCAGATGCTCGGCCGAGAGCTCGAATGGCTGCATGGGATGTCGTCTTTCCCTGGCCTATGCCCGCGCAGGAACTATAGGCCGCGCAGGGACACCCCGATCAACAGCCTGCCTCCGTCCGTCATTCCGGCGGAGGCCGGAATCTAGGCGGAGTGTCGGGCGTGCCGGGCGGATCTGGACCCCGGCTTTCGCCGGGGTGACGAGGGAGTGCCGGTGCGACGGGGGAACGCTCTGGATCGCCCAACCTGCCACACCCACGGGAAGGCCCTTGAAGCCCAGCTGTCACTCCGAGCGCAGCGAGGAGTCTAGAGCGCGCGACCCCGACGCTGGGGATGAGGCACCGGCAGCCCGGGCCACCGTCGTTCCGGGGGCGCGAGGTTGGGCACTCTGGACTGCTCATGCTGCTCGGCATGACAGTTGTGAGCGCCGTTCGTAGCCCGAAGCTCAGAGTGGGGATGTGAGTCACTTTGAGGCGAGAGGCTGAAATGCGGGAAAACAGCAAACGAAAGTGTCGTCGGCCGCCTATTAACAGAAGCGGATGGCAGCGCGACGAATTTGCAATCTTCTATTGCCGCGCGGTACCCAAGACGTGCTTGTGCGTTCCAAAAGTGTGCTTATGCGCCCCGAAACCGTGCTAATGCGTTCCGAACACGTGCTTAGCCGTTCCGAAAGCGTACTAATGCATTCAGTACGCGTACTAATGCGTCCTGAGAGCGTACTAATGCGTTCCGTACGCGCACTAACGCGTCCTGAGAGCGTGCCAATGCGTTCCGTACGCGCACTAACGCGTCCTGAGAGCGTGCCAATGCGTTCTGAAGGCGTGCTAATTCGCCGTGGATGCGTGTCGGCGCGACACCGGCCGCCGCAATCACAGAAGGATCGAAACCGGCGGCGTATCAGGGTCGCCCCGACATTGACAGCGTGTCAATACCGTCGGAGTTCCCTAACACCTTTGAGGAGCCGGGAGAGATACCCGACGCGCGGCAGAACGAGGCCGGCCGCAAAACGCGGCCGCCTCGCAGCAAGAACGGCATTCCCTGAGCGTCGTTCGAGAATCGCCGCTGCGGCGGCCGCCAGATTCCATAGCCAGACAGCGCCGACGTAGCAGAAAGGCCATTCATCACCGGGATGCCCCGTGCGCTGTCTGGTTCATGCACGCGACGATCTGCCTCCCCGCGCGATGCCGTTCGGGCTGGCACTGGAAAGCGTGATCAGTGAGAAACGCAGACGAGGTTACACAGTGCAGCGGTTTTGCGGCATCAATGGACATGGCGTAGTCTGTGGTGTGAGTGAGGGTGCGCGGCGCTACGTCTTCCAAGCCGAGCGCCGCGCCCCTCGCACCGAAGGAGGGCAGAACCCATGAAAGGCTAAGCGTGGTTGGAGCCGCGCGGACCAACGGGTTCGCAAGCGAACTGGGGGAGGGGCCAGACCCCTCTCCCATGCCACGCCCTCACTCAAGTCGATTTTAGCAAGTCTGAAGGAGAAGGCCCATGACGCAAGACCTGTTGGCAGAGCTTCACGCGCGTCGGAAGGAGATGCAAGCTCGCCTTGACGAAGTGAACCGACTAATCGAACTCGTCACGCCCAAGGCACCACCTAGGCCGAGGCGCCGGCGGGCAAAGACGACCACAGTGGGAGACATACTTGAACCAGAAATCCTGCATGCGCTGCTCACGCAACTACACCTCCCCACAGGGGAGATCGCGCTACTGCTTCCGGGCAAGAGACCCGGCCCAATGGTGAGTGCGTGGAAGCGCCGCGCACAATCCGCAGGTCTCGTGTTCGACAATCTGGTCGAGAGGACTTCAACACCCGATGGCCAGGCGGCATTCTCGCTCACCGACGAAGGTCGCCGGGTTTTTGGGGAGGTTGCGGCGGCGACAGCCGAGGCAGCGGAAACCGACAACCCCTCCTGAGAGTCTGGCAGCCGAGCCCGCGGGAAGTGGCTCTGCGCTACCCGCCGGTTGTCTTTGAGCCAATCGGCAAGAAACGACCAACTACCGGTCGGGCCAACCCCTTGACCCACCCCAAATCCCCGGCGACACTCACCCGTGAAGAATCATCGGCGTTGACGGAGACACGTCGCGGCGATCGGACCGCCGAGCGAGCCCGGGTGGGTGTGAGCCGGGTGCGGAGCCGCCGTCGTTGGCATCCCTCCCGAGCTGCCGGCCGAACGCTCGCCGCGGCGAGCTAGTAGACCCGGTCGGGGTAGCGCCCCGTTAGCGGCGTGGTCGTCCGCCACGGCGGGCGGCGATTGAGTGGTCCGGCGTTGGCCGGACAATCGCGGGTGGCACCGCGGGTGACGAGCCCGTCCCGGAAGGGGCGGGTTTTTTGTTGCGGCGCCGCACGCAGGGAAATTAGGACAGGAAGGCGACTGAGGATGGCAACCGAGGAGCTCTACACGACCGACAGCTATCTGCGGACGTTCGAGGCCGTGGTCCAGCGGGCCGGCCCGGACGGCGTGGTGCCTGACCGCACCGCCTTCTATCCGCGGGGCGGCGGGCAGCCCGGCGACACCGGCGAGTTGCGCGCCGGGGCCGAGGTGTGGCCGGTGACCCGCGTGCAGCGGCGCGCCGGCGACATCGCGCACGCGGTCGAGGGCGAGCCGCCCGAGCCCGGCACCCGGGTGCAAGGCAGCCTGGACTGGGAGCGGCGCTTCCGCTTCATGCGGCTGCACACGGCGCTGCACGCGCTCTCGGGCATCGTGTGGCGCGGCTGGAACGCCGACGTAACCGGCAGCAACATCGCCGACGGCGGCGACCGCGCGCGCATGGACTTCGCCCTGGAAGGCGTGCGCATCAACGAGATCAAGCAGGAAATCGAGGACCAACTCAACCAGTCGCTCGCCGCCGGGCGCGAGGTCAAGGTCTACTCCCTGCCCCGGGCGGAGGCCTTCGCCCTGCCGGACCTGATTCGCACCCACGTGAACCTGGTCCCCGAGCACATCCGCGAGATTCGCATCGTCGAGATCGTGGACCTGGACCGCCAGGCGGACGGCGGCACCCACGTGGCCAACACCGCTGAGATCGGGCCGGTGCGCATCGTCAACGCGGTCAACAAGGGACGCATCAACCGGCGTCTCGAAATCGCCCTGGCGGACTGACGGCATGTCCCGCGACGATTCGACCAACGCTGCCTCGACCCCGCTGGATTCCCGCTTTCGCGGGAATGACGGAGGTGGGGGCGGGAATGACGGAGCGAGCTCAGGGCCTGTAGGAGCCAGTTCAGGGCACGCCAGAACGAGCCCAATCGACACAGCATCGGCCCAAGGCTCGCCCTTCCAGCCGCTGCCGGACGAGCTGGACTTTCCGTCCATGGAGCGCCGCATCCTGGACTTCTGGGCGGAGCAGGGCACGTTCGACCAGCTCCGCGCCAAGAACGCCGACGGCCCGCGCTGGTCCTTCATCGACGGGCCCATCACGGCCAACAACCCCATGGGCGTGCATCACGCCTGGGGCCGCACCTACAAGGACGTCTACCAGCGCTACCGCGCCATGCGCGGCTACCACCAGCGCTACCAGAACGGCTTCGACTGCCAGGGGTTATGGCTCGAGGTCGAGGTCGAGAAGGAGCTCGGGTTCGAGACCAAGCGCGACATCGAGGCGTTCGGGCTGGAAGCCTTTGCCGAGGCCTGCCGCGAGCGCGTCGCCACCTATTCCGCGGTCCAGACCTCGCAGTCCGCGCGCCTGGGGCAGTGGATGGACTGGGACGACTCCTACTACACCCACTCCGACAGCAACATCGAGCACATCTGGAGCTTTCTGCGGCGCTGTCACGAGCGCGGCTGGATCGAGGTGGCCCAGCGCGCCATGCCCTGGTGCGCTCGCTGCGGCACGGCGCTCTCGCAGCACGAGCTGATCGACACCTACCAGGAGATCACCCACGACGCGCTGTACGTAAGGCTGCCGCTTCACGGACACGAAAACGCCTGGCTGCTCGTCTGGACCACCACGCCCTGGACGCTGGCGGCCAACGTCGCCGCCGCCGTCGATCCCGAGCTGACCTATGTCGAGGTCGGGATGAACAACGGCGCGCGCTACTTCCTGGCCGAAGACACGGTGCCGGAGGCGCTTGGCGACGACGCGCATGAGGTCGTGGGCCGCGTCAAGGGCGCCGACATGCTCGGCTGGACCTACGGCGGGCCCTTCGACCAGCTGCCCGCCGTCGCCGGCACCGCGCATCGCGTCATCCCCTGGAAGGACGTGGGCGCCGACGAGGGCACCGGCATCGTGCACATCGCGCCCGGCGCCGGTGAGGACGACTTCCGCCTCAGCCAGGAGCTGGACCTGCCGGTGCTCGTGCCCATCGACGAAAACGGCGTCTACGTGGACGGCTACGACTGGCTCACCGGTCGCGACGCGCGCCAGGTCGCGGACGACGTCATCGCCGACCTGCGCGCGCGCGGGCTGCTCTACCGGGCGCACCGCTTCGAGCACCGCTATCCCCACTGCTGGCGCTGCCAGGAAGAGCTGGTCTTCCGGGTGGACGACGAGTGGTTCATCCGCGCCGACGAGGTGCGCCAGCCGATGCTGGACGCCGCCGCCACCGTGCACTGGGTGCCGGAATACGCCGGGGCGCGCATGGCCGACTGGCTGCGCAACATGGGCGACTGGAACATCTCGCGGCGGCGCTATTGGGGATTGCCGCTGCCGTTCTATCCCTGCGGGGCGTGCGGCCATCTCACGGTCATCGGCTCCAAGGCCCAGCTTGAGGAGCGGGCGGTCTCCGGCTTGGACCAGCTGCGCGAGCTGCACCGCCCCTGGATCGACCGCGTGGTCATCCGCTGCGAGGCCTGCGAGGCGCCCGTCCGCCGCATCGATGCCGTTGGCGACGCCTGGCTGGACGCCGGCATCGTCCCGTTTTCCACGCTGGGCTACCTGGAGCAAAGCGACGAGTTCCAGAACTGGTATCCCGCCGACTTCATCACGGAGATGCGCGAGCAGATCCGGCTGTGGTTCTACTCCATGCTCTTCATGAGCGTCACGCTGGAGGACCGGTCGCCCTATCGCGCGGTCTTCGTCTACGAAAAGCTGAACGACGAGACCGGCCGCGCCATGCACAAGAGTTGGGGCAACGCCATCGACTTCGGCGAAGCGGCCGAGCGCATGGGCGCGGATGTCATGCGCTGGCTCTATGCCGGGCAGAACCCGCTCTACAACATCAACTTCGGCTACGGACCGGCGGGCGAGGTCAAGCGGCGCATGCTCACCCTGTGGAACGTCTACGCGTTCTTCGTGACCTACGCCCGCCTCGACGAATTCGATCCGTCGCAGCCGCCGGTGCCGCTCGACGAGCGTGCGGACCTGGACCGCTGGGTCCTGTCGCGGTTGCGGTCGCTGATCGACACCATGACCGAGGCCCTGGACAGCTTCCACGTGCACCGCGGGGTGCGAGCCGCGCAGAGGTTTATCGAGGACGTCTCGAACTGGTACGTGCGGCGCGGCCGGCGGCGCTACTGGAAGTCCGAGGACGACGTCGACAAGCGCGCCGCCTACCAGACGCTGTACGAGGTGCTCACCACGCTGGTGCGCCTGCTGGCGCCGGTTATGCCCTTCTGGACAGAGGACATCTATCAGAACCTGGTGCGCGCCGTGGACCCCAACGCCCCGGTGAGCGTGCACCTGACCGACTGGCCGCAGGCGCGCGATGACAGGCGCGACCCGCGGCTGGACGCCGCCATGGCCGAGGTGCAGCGGGTCGTGCGCGCCGGGCGGGCCGCGCGCAACGCCGCCAACGTCAAGCTGCGCCAGCCGCTGCGGACGGCGCTGGTCCAGGTGGCCGACGACGTCGCCTGGGAGGCGGTGGAGGCGCTCAAGCCGCATGTCCTCGACGAGCTGAACGTCAAGAGCCTCGAGCGCATGGCGTCCGAGCATGAACTGGTCGACTACCAGGTCCAGCCCAACTACCGGCGGCTGGGTCCGCGCTTCGGCCCGCACGTCAAGCAGCTAGCCGCCGCTCTGGCCGCCCGAGACGCGGGGGAAGCCGTGCGCCAACTGGATGAACATGGCCACCTGACCGTCAACGTGCACGGCATCGTCGAACTCCTCTCTCCAGACGACCTGAACGTGCGCCGCACGCCTCGCGAGGGCTTTGGCGTCGCCGAGCAGGACGGCGTGATCGTGGCCGTGACGACCGATATCGATGACGAGCTGGCCCGCGACGGCCTGGCGCGCGAGCTAGTGCACGCCACTCAGGGCCTGCGGCGCGAGGCCGGTCTTGAGGTTTCAGATCGGATTCGGCTCTGGATCGCCGGCGTCGACGCAGTAGATCAGACACTGGCCGAGCACCAGACCTGGATCGCCGGCGAAGTGCTGGCGACGGCAGTAAACGACGGTGAGGTCCCGCCGGACGCGGCCCACGCCGGCCCCACGCTGAACGGCCTACCCGTCCGAATCCGGTTGACCCGCGCCTAAGCCGGTCCTCGGCCGTCCTTCCGCACCCAGTCGGTCATTCCGAACGTAGCGAGGAATCTAAGACGTTCGTCCTCAGCGCCGGGGATGAAGGACTAGCGGCCCAGACCTGGATGCCGGCCCAAGGCCGGCATGACGGCGGGGCAGTGGCGAAGTCGCCGCGACGGCCGCAGATTCCTCGCCTGCGTCTCGACGCTCCTATGTCAAGGCGAAGCAGGTACGTCCACTGGCCAGGTCGCGTTTGATGGTGCGAAAGATCGACCGGGCTAGGTGCCGCTTCAGCGCCCGCAGCGCTTCCCGGCGGCTCTTCCCCTCCCGCAGCCGGCGCTCCAGATACTGCTGGGTCGCGCTCCCCGGCATCCGCGCCCGCGTCACCACGATGCGATGCAGCGCCGCATTCAACTGGCGGTTGCCGCGCCGATCCAGCCGGTGCCGCACGCGCGGCCCACTCGACGTCTCGCGCGGCGCCACGCCGCAGAAGCGCGCGTAGCTCGCCTCCCGCCCAAAGTGCCGGGGGTCGCCCGTCTCCGCCAGCAGCCGCGCCGCCGTGATCGCCTGGCAGCCCGGGCTGCTCGTCAGCGAGGTCCCGATCTGCGCCACCAGGGCCGTCAGCTCCTGCGTCCGTTCGGCCACGTCCGCGTGCAGCCGCAGCAGCCGCCGCGCCAGGCGCTGCGCCTGCGCCCGCCGCGCCCGTTGCACGGGATCAGGATCGTCGGCCGGCAGCGCCAGCACCCGCTGCGCCCCCGCCGGCTGCCCCAGCGCGCCCACCGCCGCACTCACCTCCGCCCCGATGGCCCGCAGGCTCGCCCGCAGCCGGTTCTTCAGCCGCGTGCGCTCCTGTACCAGGTCGTCGCGCTCGTCCGCCAGCAGCCGCAGCACCGTGGCCCCGTCCTCGACCCGCGCCGCCGGCAAGCCCGGCTCCCGCTGCAACGCGCGCGCCGCCGCCAGCGCATCCTGCCCATCACTCTTGTCCCGGCGCCCGCTCCGCCGCCGCTCCCGCGCCGTCACCCAGCCCGGCACCTCGTGCACCGGCTCGCCCGCTTGCTGCAGCCGCCGCGTCAACACCCGCCCATGGCCGCTGGCCCCTTCCACCGCCCAGGCCCGCGCGCCCGGCGCGGCCGCCGCCCACTGCTGCAACCGCGCCTGTCCGGCGCCCGTGTTGGGCACCGTCCGCTCGCCCTGCGGGCGCCCGATGGCATCCACCCGCACCGCCGTCAGCGTCGCCGCATGACAATCCACCCCCACGATCCACCGCTCCATCCCGTCCTCCTTCGCGGTACGCTCAGTTGGCGGCGTGGGGGACGATCCTGTGTGGAGTGGCCGTTGCGCCACGATCTCCTATCAAGTCACCCCCGCCGCCCTGAGCACTGGCCGGCGGGGGGACGCTTCGAGCGCCAGGCCTGCCTCACGGCAGCCACGGAATGACCGAGTCACCCCCGCCGGGTGCTCGGGACTCTACCGAGTCCCGCCCGCAGTCTGGACACACAGGAATGACAGGTACCGGTGGCCCGCGCTGCGTGCAGCGTGGGGTCGGTCGCGGGTGAAGCTCCCAGGCTGCACGCAGCCTGGGCCACCGGGCCGGCTATCGCCAACGGCGCCCAGGCGCGGAAGTCCGGTCCCTTCTCCCCTGGTGAGAGGAGGTTAGAGCCTGCCCCGTACCGCAACACGCGGTTGAGGGGGAACGCCCAAGAGAGCACACGGCCCCCGGCCCGATCAGCTCTCTTCCCGCATCGCCACCTCGATTTGGCCGTCGCGCACGCGCACGACGTAGGACTCGATGCGCCGGCCCAGCGGCGGCGTGATGAGCCAGCCGTCCGTCACGTCGTAGGTCCAGCCGTGGAGGGGGCAGGTGAGTTGGCAGCCGACCAGGTAGCCGGTGCCCAGGGCCCCGCCCGCGTGCTCGCAGATGCCGCCGACGGCATGAAATTCGCCATCGACGTTGGCGATCACCACCTCCGCCCCGTCGACCACCATCGTGACCAAGCGGCCGGGCGGCGGCAGGATGCTCTCGTCGCCGACCGCGTGAAACTTCATCCCTACCGCTGCCGAAGCTACGCCAAGTTGCGCCGCAGGACCGTCACATCTACGGCGCGGTCGCCGCAGCGCAGGTGGCCCGTCAGCGTCGACTCGACCGTGAAGCCCACCGCGCCCAGCGCGGCGCTGCGGCTGTCGCCTGAGGCATAAGCGCGCACGGTCCGCACCCCGGCCTCGCGGCCTTCCGCCAGCACCGCGCCCAAGAACGACGACAGCTCGCCGTGAAAGGCCGGATGGCACAGCATTTCCAGGGTCGCGCTGCCGTCCAGCGGCGCAGCCGTGGCGGTGAAGAGTCCTGCGGCGGCCACGATGCGATCGCGGCGAGTCACGAGCACCTTGAACCGGTTGGCCGGGTGGGTCTCCCGCCGCAGCATCGAGCTGACGAACGGGCGCAGACACGACCCCGACTGCACCTCCGGCGGGTCGTAGAAGATGGCCTCGGTGAAGTCGCGGATGCGCCAATCGCGCGGCTCCGGCGACAGCATCAGGGCCGGATAGGCGCCGATATCGCCGAAGGCCGCGTCGCGCGCCAGCGGCGCCCCGTCATGCGCAAAGTAGTCGTCGTCGAACGTCGCCGGGTCGAGCCCGGGGCGCAGCGCGCGCATGGCGATGCCGTTATAGCGCCGGTAGCCGAATTTCTCGTAGACGTGGGCGGCGTCCGGCGCAACCGTCCCCAGATAGATCGCGCGGCCGCCGTCCGCCCAAAACTGCTCGACCGAGAGATTCGTGAGGATTTGCGCCACGCCCTTGCCGCGATGGGCGGGGTCGGTGCGCACGAAACCGTAACCGCCGACCTCGCGCGTGTTGCTGCTGGTGCCGTGCCACACCGTGCCGACGACCTCGCCGTCGATGCGGCCGACGATCAGGACGTCGTGCAGGGAGTCGTCAACCGCGCCGCGGAGGGCGCGCGCTACGAGCTCGTTTTCACCGGGCGACGTCCACGGGTCGAAGGGCTGGACGATGAACCACCACAGCTCGCGATTCGCGGCGGTGTCCCCGCGTCCCTCGCCGGGACCCAGCGTGGTGACGTCGAGCCGCTCGCCCGTCTTGAGGGTGTGCGTGGATTCCATGCTGGCGCTCGGCATTTATTCCGTGGAGTGCGGTGCCACAATAGCGCCTTTACAGGCCAACAGCTGGAGGGGCGCATGTCCATCGAGGGTCGGGCGGCAATCATCACCGGCGGCGGGACTGGGGTGGGGCGCGCCACCGCCCTCGGCCTGGCCCGGCTGGGCGTGAGCGTCGCCGTCAACTACTCCCGTTCCGCGGACGAGGCGGCGGCCACCGCCCGCGACTGCGAGGCCGAGGGCGTCGAGGCGCTGGCGCTGCAGGCCGACGTGGCGTCGAACGCCGCCGTGGTCGCCATGGTGGAGCAGGCCGCGGCGGCGCTGGGCCGCGTCGACTACCTGGTCAACAGCGCCGGGACGACGGTGTTCGTGTCGCATGGCGATCTGGACGCGCTGACGGAGGAGTCGTGGCAGCGTGTGATGGGCGTGAATCTGCTGGGGGCGTTCTACGCCACGCGCGCCTGCACGCCGCACATGCGCACGGCCGGCGCTGGCGCCGTGGTCAACGTGTCGTCGGTGGCGGGCATCACCGGCGCCGGCAGCTCAATTCCCTATGCCGCGTCCAAGGGCGCGCTCAACACCATGACGCGGTCGCTGGCGCGCGCGCTGGCGCCCGAGGTGCGCGTCAACACCGTGGCGCCGGGGATTATCGACACGCGCTGGGTCGACGACCGGCGCGAGTTTCTGGATGCCGCGGTGCAACAGACGCCGCTGCAACGGGCGGCCGTCGCGGAGGACGTCGCCGAGTCGGTGATCTTTCTGCTGCAGTCCAGCTTCACCACCGGCGAGGTGCTGGTGATCGACGGTGGAATCTCGCTCTAGCCCGAGCGCATCGTTAAGCGACGAGCGCTCCGGCCGGAGCCGGAGCGCTCGCTGATTCCCGTGACGAGAGCGTCTACGCCGCCAGCGGCGTCACTCCATCCGGCAGGTGGCCGGTGCCGTGACATTGGGAGCATGAGCGCCAGAACGTAGCGCTGGCGTAGCTGGCGCGCGCGAGCGGGCGCCCGCCTCCGTCGTAGCGGCGAAATCCACGGCCGACGCAGCGCGGGCATAGCTGTTCGCCCGAGCGGGCAGAGATGGTCGCTCGTGGACCAACATAGTGGGTCATGCCTTCCCCCTTCCTCGCGGGAATGCCCCAGGTCAACATTGACCTGGCTACGCGCGCACAGAGCGCGCTGACACATGGTAGCGCGCCTTGCCGCGGGGTCAAAGCCGACGGTGGTAAATCACCCTGGCCGCAGCCACGGTCAGCCCTGGATCCCAAGCGTTCGGAAAAATGAAGAGGGGCCGCCCGCAGGCGGCCCCTATCCCAGCCGCCGAAGAGACTGGGGTGGTTGCCTAGATGTTCCCCTGATCTTTGGCGGTGGTCATGCTGGCGCGAACGGTCATATCGGCAGACGGTGCTGTCTGCGCATGCATTTCTGTAACCCGCTTGGGAGCAGTGACGGCAGACGTAGAGCCTGGCGCTGACCGGCGTGGAAACGACGCCTACAGCGCGAGCGCTCCGCGCTTGTGCTCGCTGGCCACGGCGCGGCCGCTGGTGGTGAACGATTGCCCGCAGCCGCACGCGCTTTGGGCGTTGGGATTGAGCAGCTTGAAACCGCCGTCGATCAGCGCGTCGCTGAAATCGAGCGTCGATCCCCGCAGGAGGTCGACGCTGGTGGCGTCGACGATGACCGTGATGCCGTGCGCGTCGATGGACATGTCGCCGTCCCGGGGTCGGGGCTCGATCCCCATGGCGTAGCGGAAGTCGCCGCAGCCCGAGTCGGGTACCACGCGGACGCGCAGCACCGCAGTGGGCTTGTTGCGCTTGGCGCGCATGCGGTCGAACTGGGCGGCCGCCGACGCGGTGATCGCCAGCACGTCCGGCTGACCGGCCATCGGCAGCGAATCCATCATCCCGCGCCCCTCCAGGCAATGCGCTTCATCGGAAGTCTACGCCATCGACATCGCGGCGGTGGCATCGGCTGTATGCCGCAGCCGCGCAATCGCCTCGGCAATGATCGCCACCGCCTGCCGCATCTGCGGGACGGTATTCGAGCGCCCCGTCGTGAGCCGCAGGCTGCTGCGCGCGATGTCCGCCGGGATGCCCATGGCCAGCAGCACGTGGGACGGCTCCAGCGACGCCGAGGTGCAGGCGGAGCCGCTGGAGGCTGCGATCCCCGCCGCGTCGAGCCGCAGCAGCAGGGCCTCGCTGTCGACGCCCTCGACCACGAAGCTGGCGGAGTTCGGCAGGCGGCGCTCAGCCGGCCCGGTGAGGCGCACCTGCGGTACCTGAGTCAGGCCCTCCATGAGGATGGCCGTACGTTCGGCGTTCGCGGCGTTGCTGGCCTCGCGCTCGGCGTCCGCCCGGTCGAGCGCCGCCGCAAATCCCACGGCCCCTGCCACGTTCTCGGTCCCGGCGCGGCGGTTCCGCTCCTGGGACCCGCCGACGATTTGCGGCGCCAGGCGCACGCCCCGGCGCGCGTACAAGGCACCGACGCCCTTTGGGCCGTACACCTTGTGCGCCGCCAGCGAGAGCAGGTCCACGCCGAGCTCCGGCGCGGCCAGGCTCAAGCTGCCGGCGGCCTGCACGGCGTCGGTATGGATCAGCGCCGGGTGGTCCGCCAGCGCCGCGGCGATCTCGGCCACGGGCTGCACGGTGCCCACCTCGTTGTTCGCGTACATCACGGACACCAGCGCCGTGTCGTCGCGCACGGCGGCGAGCACCTCGTCGGGATCCACGCGCCCAGCTCCATCCACCGGCAAGTAGGTGGCCGCGAAGCCGTGCCGGCGCTCAAGCTGCTGCACGGTGTGCAGCACCGCATGGTGCTCGACGGCGCTGGTGACCAGGTGGCGCCGCCCGTCCTGGCGCGCGCGCCAGGCCACGCCGCGGATCGCGAGATTGGCCGCCTCGCTGCCGCTGCCGGTGAAGATCACCTCCACCGGATCGCACGCCAGCACCGCGGCCACGCGCTCGCGGGCGTCGTCAAGTGCGGCCCGCGCCTGGCGGCCTTCCAGATACAAGCTGCTGGCATTCCCCGCGTGGGCCGACAGGTAGGGCAGCATCGCGGCCACGACCGCGGGATCGACCGGCGTCGTCGCCGCGTGATCGAGGTAAAGACGCCCGCCAGCGTCTACGCCGCGGCGGCCGTCCTCATCGTCGGATGGCATAGCAGCATGCCTGGTCGCCCTTTGGCGCGACCACCAGCTGCTCGACGTCGGCCTGCACGAGCTTGCGGATGAACCGCAGCTCGGATTCGCAGGCGGCGGTGCAGCCCTCGGCCACGCGTGCGACCGGACAGTTGTGCTCGCTCAGGTGGTAGCCGTCGTCGGTGGCCTCGAGCTCCACCATATAGCCGCACTCATCCAGGATGCGGGCCACCTCCTGAACGCGGAGATCGAAGGGCAAGCCGCGCACCCGCGGGATGTACTTGTCGAGCTGCCGGCGTGTGTGGCGTTCCAGGACGGCGCGCAGCAGGTCCTCGCCGCCGAGCTCCAGCACCGCGTCGACCATGCAAGACGCGAGATCGTCGTAGGTGCGCTCGAAGGACTCGTGGCCCTGTTCCGTCAGGTGATAGCGATAGCGGGGTCGGCCGGGGCGCCCACGCACGGGGTTCGCCGTGACGAGGCCGTCCGCCGTGAGGCCCTCCAGGTGCGGCCGGACGGCGGACGTACCGGTCCCGACGCAATCGGCGATATCGGGCGCAAACATGGCCCCGCCGATTTTGAGCGCCCGCAGAATTTCGTCGCGGGGGCTTACCGTGCGCAAATGGCTCGCCCTGCGGTGGTCCAGCCAATCGAACCTATCACCGTAGCCACGGGGCCAACAACTGCAATTTGCGGCTGAACGGTTAGAATTTACACAATTAGTGCAGGAATATCTGTAAAAACGTGTAGAATGCCTTGGTGAAACGACCCGTGCCCGCCACCTGCGGGCACCCGCTGCGAACCGAGGAACCTTCGGTGGCACCCGCGAGTGACGTGATAGGACCCGCCGCACCGAGCGCCTGGGAAGAGGCGCTCGCCCAGCTCGAGCCGCGTGAGCGCGCCCCGAGCGACGAGACGGCGTCGAGCAGAGACACGGGCTGGGCGTCCGAGTCTGTTCCGTCCCCCCAACTCGGCGGCGGCGAGAGCGTGGAAGACACGCTGCGCCTCTATCTCAATGAGATCAACCGCGTGCCGCTGCTCACGGCGGCCGAAGAGGTGGCGCTGGCGAAGCGCGTCGAGGCGGGTGACGCGTCAGCCCGCACGCATCTCACCCGAGCGAACCTGCGCCTCGTCGTCAACGTGGCCAAGCGCTACGCCACCGGCGGCCTGCCGCTCCTTGATCTGATTCAAGAGGGCAACTTGGGCCTCATGCAGGCCGTCGACCGCTTCGACTGGCGCCGCGGTTTCAAGTTCAGCACCTATGCCACGTGGTGGATTCGGCAGGCGATCACGCGCTCGTTGTCCAACGACTCGCGCACGGTAAGGCTGCCCGTCCACGTCGTCGAGACGCTGCGCAAGATTCGACGGATCACGCCGGACCTCGCCACGCAGCTGGAGCGCAACCCGACGGCCGAGGAGTTGGGGGATGTGCTGAAGCTCGATCCCACCCGCATTGTCGAGATCGTGCGCGCCGGCCGCTCGCCCATGTCGCTCGAGCAGCCGGTGGGCGAGGACGGCGAAGAGCCGCTGTCGGACTTCGTGGAGGACCCGGAACCCGACGCGCCCGACGCCCGCCTGCTCGTGGAATCGCTCAGTGACGACGTCGACCGCGCGCTCGCCATCCTGCCCGACCGCGAGCGCACCATTCTGACGCTGCGCTTCGGGCTCGATGGCAATGAGCCCTGGACGCTCGACGAGATCGGCGCGCACTTTGGGCTCACGCGCGAGCGCATCCGCCAGCTGCAAGTCGAAGCCCTGCGCAAGCTGCAGCGCTCACAGGCGGCGCGGCCGCTGCGCGAGTACCTGGCGAGCTAACGGCCCCAGCCCGGGCGGACGCCGGCTTGGTTGTCCCGTCCCGAGCAAGCGCGATGCTCGCGGGCAATTTGGGCTGACACCCGGTGTGCCGGCGTGCAGCGGGAGCGCATTCCCAGGCTGCACGCAGCCTGGGCCACCGGGCTGCTGTCATGCCGGCCTTGAGCCGGCATCTAGATTCGGGCCGCCGGTATCGCATCCACCGCCCTGAAGATGAGCGTCCTAGATTCCTCGCTCCGCTCGGAATGACCGGTTGGGAAACCCGGGGCGTGTGGCGGGAGCACATTCCCAGGCTGCACGCAGCCTGGGCCACCGGGCCGCCGTCATGCCGGCCTTGAGCCGGCATCCAGGTTCGGGCCGCCGGTATCGCATCCGCCGCCCTGAAGATGAGCGTCCTAGATTCCTCGCTCCGCTCGGAATGACCGGTGGGGAAACCCGGGGCGTGTGGCGGGAGCGCATTCCCAGGCTGCACGCAGCCTGGGCCACCGGGCCGCTGTCATGTCGGCCTTGAGCCGGCATCTAGGTTCGGGCCGCCGGTATCGCATCCGCCGCCCTGAAGATGAGCGTCCTAGATTTCTCGCTCCGCTCGAAATGACACCTCGGGGCGGGCGCCGGCTCAGGTGATCTCGAGCATGCGCTCGATCGCCCGTCGGGCACGTACGCGCACGCGTGGGTCCACCTCGATGCGGTAGCGGTTCTCGCGCAGCGACGCGAGGACCTCTTCGAGCGTGATCTCGTTCATGTGCGGGCAGCGCACGGAGCACAGCCGCACCATCTCTTTGTCATGCGCCTCGGCGGCGATGTTGTCGCCCATGCTGCATTCGGTCAGCAGCAGATAGCGGGGCGCATCGGTTTCAGTGACGTAGCGGGACATGGCGCCCGTGGACCCCGAGAAATCAGCCGCCGCGACGACCTCGGGGCTGCACTCGGGGTGCGCCAGCACCACCACGTCCGGAAACTGGGCCCGCACGTTGCGAATGTCCGCCACGGTGAACTGCTCGTGGACCTCGCAGCGCCCATGCCAGCCCACGAGCTCGTACCGCAGGCCCTGGGACGCGTCGGCCGCGCGGCGCTCCTGCGGCACCGGTTGCGCGCTGGGAAACACGATCTGCTTGGACGTGGACGCCGCCACGTTGCGGGCCAAGTATTCGTCGGGGAGAAAGATCACCTGCTCCGCATCCAGCGACTCCACCACCTGCGCCGCGTTGCTGGAGGTGCAGCAGATGTCGGACTCCGCCTTCACGTCGGCGTAGGTGTTCACGTAGGTGACCACGGGCGTGCCCGGATAGCGGCGGCGCAGCTCCCGCACGTCCGCCGCCGTGATGGACGCCGCCAGCGAGCATCCGGCGCGCCGTGCCGGGAGCAGCACCGTGCGATCGGGATTCAGAATCTTTGCCGTCTCGGCCATGAACCGGACGCCGCAAAACACGATGGGGTCCGCCTCGGTGGTGGCCGCGATGCGGCTGAGCTCCAGCGAGTCCCCGGTGTAGTCGCACACCGAGTGAAACAGCGCCGGCTCCATGTAGTTGTGACCCAGGATCACCGCGCCGCGCTCGCGTTTCAGTCGATTGATGCGGTAGGCCAACTCGGCCTTGAGCGCCAACTCCGGCTCCGGTACCACGTCGGCAAGCTTGGACCGAAGGTCGCGGTAGGTGTCCTCGATGGAGGGTGTTTCGACGGTCATGGTCTTCGCAGCCGCGCCCCTGTACGTTGGCGCCGCTGGCCGGGGCCATCCGCCGGCGGCTTAGGGGCGTTCGGACGATGGGCTCTGCCGAGCCGATATGGTTAGGGATTCTCGCACGCGCCGCGCCGAGATACGAACCCGCGCTAGTCGAACAGGTCGAGCAAGGCCAGATAGCTCGCGTCCAGCCGGCGCGTGCGCCCCGCCACGTCGGCCAGGGGCACCGGGACGATGCGGTTGCGCTGCAAGGCGGTGAGCATCCCGTGGGTACCGGCCGCCAGGTAGTCAACGGCCGCAACCCCGCAGCGCGTCCCGAGGACGCGATCGAACGGCGTCGGCGGTCCTCCGCGCTGCGTGTACCCCGGAATCACCGCGGGGACCTCCCGGCCCAGGGCGCGCTGCAGCGCGTAGGCCGCCGCGTGACCCAATCCGCGCGTCGAGAGCTGCACGTGGCCGAACTCGTCGGAGGCCTCGATCTCCGCCGGGCCGACCTCCAGGCCGGCGATCTCGGCGCCCTCGGCCACGACGATCACGCTGAAGAGCAATCCGCGGGCGGCGCGCCGCTCCACGTGCGACACCAGGGCCGCGAGCTCGATGGGTCGCTCGGGCACGGCGATGTAGTCGGCCCTGCCGGCCAGCCCGCCCTCCGCCGCCAGCCAGCCGGCGTCCCGGCCCATCGTCTCCACAATGACCACGCGACGATGGGAAACCGCCGTCGTGCGTACGCGCGCCACGGCGTTGGCGACGGTGGTGACGGCCGTGTGATAGCCGATGCAGACATCGGTGCCCGGGACGTCGTTATCGATCGTCTTGGGAATGCCGACGACGGCGGCGCCCTCGGCGGCCATGACGCCGGCCACGGACAGCGTGTCATCGCCACCGATGACGACCAGTCCCTGCAGCTGGCAGTCGCCAAACACCGCGCGGGCCTGCGCGAGCGTCTCAGGGTCGCGCAGCGGGTTCGTGCGCGACGAGCCGAGCATGGTGCCGCCCACGTCGAGCATGGGGTCCGTGGCCTCGATCGTCAGCGGCTCGGCCTCGCGGTCGAGCACGCCCGCCCAGCCGTCGCGGAAGCCGAGCACGGTCCAGCCGAGGCGCGTCGCCCGGCGCACCACGGCGCGAATGGCGGCGTTGAGCCCCGGACAGTCGCCGCCGCCGGTGAGGACGCCGATTTGCATTGCCGCCGCCTGCCTCTAGATCCGGCCAGTCAAGTGCCGCCCCCAGAGTACCGCCGGCGCGCGCGCGCGGTGCGAACCGATACCATGACCCTGTGACGGGGACCCCCAAGCATTCGAGGTGCCGTGGATATCCTTACGGCGCTGCGCGATCGTCGCAGCATTAACGCCCTGACGGCGGACGTGCCGCCGCGGGCCACGATCCAACGGCTGTTGGACCTGGCCGTCTGGGCGCCGAATCACCACATGACCGAACCGTGGCGGTTCCACGTGATCACCGGGGACGCGCGCCAGGCGGTCGGCGAGGCCATCAGCGACGGCCTGTGCACCGAGATCGACGCCAACGACCCGGTCGCCGCCGGCGAGATCAAGGGCGCCCGCGCGAAGTTCTTGCGCGCGCCCGTCGTCATTGTCGTCAGTCAGCCGCGGGCCGACGACCCGGTCACCGACCTGGAGGACTACGCCGCCTGCTGCTGCGCGGTGCAAAACATGCTGCTGGCGGCCCACGGCGAGGGTCTGGCCGCCAAGTGGCGCACCGGCGCCATTTGCGAGTACGCGGCCACCCGCCAGGCGCTGGGCTTGGGCGCCACGGACCGTCTCGTCGGGTTCATCTACCTGGGCTATCCGTCGGCCAACGCACCGCCCGACAAGCGGGTGCGCGCGGTGCCTGATACCGCGTGGCTCGGCTGGGACGACTCGCCCGGGAGCGACGCGAGTGGCTGACGCCACGGAGCTGTGGCAGTTCACCCTGGTCGAGATCGGTGAGCGCATCGCAAGCGGCGCGGTCAGCCCCGTCGAGGTGACCCGCGCCTGCCTGGCGCGCACGGAACGTCTCGGCCCCGCCCTCAACGCGACGGTGACGATCCTCGGCGATCAGGCGCTGGCGGCCGCTCGCCAGGCGGAACGGGAGATCGTCGGCGGCCGCTACCGCGGGCCATTGCACGGGGTCCCTATCGGGATCAAGGACTTGGCGGACGTGGCGGGCGTTCCGACCACGGTGGGATCGCACGTCTTCGACGGCCATGTCGCGGCACGCGACAGCACGCTGGTCCGCCAGCTCAAGCGGGCCGGCGCGGTCACCATCGCCAAGCTGAACTGCGACGAGATGGCACTGCACCCCACCGGCGCGATCTCCCAATACGGTCCGGGCCGCAACCCGTGGAACCCTGATCTCGTCAGTGGCGGCTCGAGCAGCGGGTCCGGCATCGCGGTCGCGGCGGGCATGGTGTTCGGCGCGCTCGGATCGGACACCGGCGGCTCCATTCGCATCCCGGCCGCCGCCTGCGGCATCGTCGGCATCAAGCCCACCTACGGCCGCGTGAGCCTCGACGGCGTGCGGCTGCTGGCGCCCACGTTCGACACGCCGGGGCCCATGGCCCGCACCACCCTCGACGCCGCGCTGTTGCTGCGCGGCATGGTCGACCCGGACGACGAGGCGCTCGTGCATGAGGCGCACCGGTTGACCCACCTTGTCGGCAGCACCGATACGGGACTGGACGGCCTGCGCGTCGGCGTGCCGTCGAGCTATTTCTTCGACGACCTCCACGAGGACGTCGACCGCCTGGTGCGGGGCGCCATCGACGCCCTGGCGCGCCTCGGCGCGGAACTGGTCGCCGTCGAGCTGCCGTCGCTGCCGGACCTCATCGAATCGCACCTGGGCATCCTCATCCTCGAAGCCCACGCCACGATCACGCGAGCCACGGGCGGCGACATGAGCCGGGTCGGGACGCCGGTCCGCGAGCGGCTGGCGCACTGGATGGACGCCCACCAGGAGGACGGCGAGGGGCCGGCCGTCGCGCTCGGCCGCTTGCGGGCGCAGCGAGACGACGCGCTGGCCGCCTACCGGCGAGCGACCAGCCACGTGGACGTGCTGGCGGTCCCCGCGCTGCCGCGCTCACCCATTCCCATTGCCGCGGCGCTCACCGACTACAACTGGATGGGGCGCGTGACGCGGGTTTTCAATGGCACGCACGAGCCGGTCGTCTGCCTCCCGTGCGGCTATGCGGCCGACGGCATGCCCGTGGGGATGCAGATCGTCGCCCCCAAGTACCGCGAGCGGACGGCCGTGCGCGTCGCGCTGGCCTACGAGCGCGGGGGCGATGCGCCCGAGCGTCGGTGGCCGCCGGAGCCCGACCTGCCGGCGAGCTAGTCCTTGGCCGCCGTCCGCACGGCGGTGCCGTAGGCCAACAACTCGGCCACGCCCTGCATCACGTCGGCCGTGTTGTAGCGCACGCCTACGACGGCGTCCGCGCCCAACCCCTCGGCGTGCGTGACCATCCGCTGAAACGCCTCCAGCCGAGCTTGCGCCAGCAGCTCCGCATACTCCCGGATCTCGCCGCCCTTGATGCTGCGGAACCCGGCGACGATGTCGCGGCCGATGCCGCGCGCCCGCACGCTATTCCCCTGCACGATCCCCAGCGCTTCGGTGATCTCCCGGCCCGGAATCTCAAACGCGGTCACCACGATCATCCCGTCACCTTCGATTCATTCCGGTCGGGGTCTGGCCCGCCGGCATCCGCCGCCAGCGCGTTCAACGTCTGCAGCACATCATCCCACCCCAACTCAGCGGCGCGCGCCACGATCTCGGGGCGCCGGGGAATGCCGTGCAGTGGTCCCGGGTTTTCGACCTTGAGGCCGGCGACGAGGGTGCCGAAGCGCGTGCAGGTGGCAACGCCCGCGCCCGCGAGGCGCCCCGCCAGAAAGCCGCCGACAAACGCGTCGCCGGCGCCTTGGGGCCCCTTGGTTCGCCGCGCCACGTGCGGCAGCCGCACGGTCTCGTCAACCGTGGCCGCCAGCGCGCCGTCTTCCGCCATGGTGATCGCCGCCGTGTCCACCCCCTGGTCCAGAAAGTATTTCGCCGCATCCGCCGGGTCGGGGTAACCCGTCACGGCCGTCGATTCGTCGGGGGCGCCGCAGAACACGACATCCGCATCCGGGAGCACCTCGTGCATCGCCTCGGCCGCCTCTTCCGGCGACCAGAGTTGCGGGCGGTAGTTGACATCCAGCGAGACCGGGATGCCGTTGGCGCGGGCACGCCGCGCCAGGCGCCGCGTCGCGGCGCGCGAGGAGGCGGAGATGGCCTGCGAGATGCCGCTCAAATGCACCAGCCGCACGCCATCCAGGTCCACCCGGTCCACGTCGGCGGGGGCGATGGTCGACGCCGCGCTGCCCTTCCGCCAGTACCAGATTTGGTAGCTGGCGTCCGCGGCGTGCTCCGCGACATAGAGGCCGGTTGGACCGCCGCCGCGCGTGACGTAGCGCAGGTCGACGCCCAGGCTGGTCCAGTCCTCGAGCAGATAGTCGCCAAACGGATCGTCGCCGACTTTGGTAAGGATGGAGCACGGCAGACCCAGCCGGCCCAGCACCACGGCCACGTTGAGCACATCGCCGGAATTCGATCGCTTGATCGTGGCCGCGCGCGCCAGCGGCTTGGCGCCAGCCAGTTCGACCATGACCTCGCCCGACGCGACGACGGCCGGCGCCCGCCGCTCCCTCATCGAAGAAGGCCGGGGTGCAGGTCTGCCATGGCCCGGGGTGTCACCCTCACCCTAGCCCTCTCCCTTCAAGGGAGAGGGGATCGGTGAGAGTTCATCCTGGTACGGGTCCGGTCCCTTCTCCCCTGGTGGGAGAAGGTTAGGTTGAGGGGGCACGCGGCAAATGACGCACGGGCTTCGAAAAGGTCCCCCCTTCGCGGGAATCCAACTCAGGACGCCCGCGCACGGGCGCGCCGCTGCGGCAGGTGCAACGGCTGGTTGATGGCCTGCCACGCTGCCTCGGCGGTGGCCTCGGGGAAGGTCGGATGCGCGTGAATCGTCTCGCGCAGATCGCCCAGCGTGGCCTGGAGCTGCAGCGCCAGCGCGCCCTCGGCGATGATGTCGCTGGCTCCGGGGCCGATCACGTGCATCCCCAGCAGCCGCTGCGCGCTATCCGCCACCACTTTCACAAAGCCGTCGGTATCGCCGAAGGCCCGGGCGCGGCCCAGCGCCTGGAAGGGAAAGCGCCCCACAAGCACCTCGCCGTGCTGCGCGCGGGCGTCGGCTTCGGTGAGCCCCACGCTCGCGATCTCGGGATGGGTGAACGTGCAGGCGGGCACCGCGTGATCGTGATAGACCGCTGACCCGCCCATGACGTTTTCCGCCGCGACCACGCCCTGATGCGACGCCACGTGCGCCAGCAGGCGCTGACCCGTCACGTCGCCGACGGCGTAGATGTCGGGATTGTTCGTGCGCATGGCGCTGTCCACGGGGATGCCCTGGGCGCTGTGCGTCACGCTCATCCGCTCAAGCCCAAGGTTCAGCGCGTTGGCCCGGCGCCCGGTGGCCATGAGAACGTGGGTGGCGTCGACGTCGGAGGTCTCACCGTCGCGGCCCAGGCTCACTCGCAGCCCACCCTCGCGTTCGGCGATGGACTCGATGCGAGTGCCGTCGCGCACGGTCACACCCTGCTGCACCAGAATCTTGCGCAAGGCCGCGCTCACGTCGGCGTCTTCGTTCGGGACCACCGTCGGCAGCATCTCGACCAGCGTGACCTCGCTGCCCAGCAGCGCGAACAACGTGGCCCACTCGACGCCAACCGCGCCCGCGCCCGCCACGACGATCTGCTCGGGTGGCTCTTCGAGCTCGAACGCCCCATCGCTGTCGATCACACCCGGAAGGTCGGTGCCCGGAACCGGCGGCATCACGGACGAAGAGCCGCTGGCGATGATCACCTTGGGCGCCAGCACCAGGTCGCCGCTGTCACCCATATCCACCTCGACGACGCCGGCGCCGGCCAGCGTTCCGTAGCCGCGCACCACCGTGACCCCGGCCGCGTCAAGCAGGCCCCCCACTCCGCGCACGAGTTGACGGACGATGCGGTCTTTGCGCGCCCGCATGGCCGGATAGTCGGCCTCGACGCCCGACACGTTCACGCCGAAGGCGCCGGCGTGGAGCGCGAGCTGGTAGACCTCGGCGCTGCGGAGCAGGGCCTTGGACGGAATGCAGCCGCGCAGCAGGCATACGCCGCCGACTTCCTCGGCCTCGACCAGCGCGACCTTGGCGCCGAGCGCGACGGCGCGCAGGGCCGCCACATAGCCGCCCGGACCGCCGCCGAGCACGCAAACATCCGCCGTTATTGGCATGGCATCGTGAGGGTCGTCAGAGCGGACCGCATTGTAGATGGCGACCGCGGGCGATCAGGCCGCATCGGCAAAGGCCTCGCAAATCCCGCGATAGACGCCCACCGCCGCTTCGAGCTCGGCCAGCTCGATCCACTCGTTGTTCGTGTGCGCCTGCGCGATGTCGCCCGGTCCCAGCACGATGGCCGGCAGGCCGCCAAGGCTCGCCAACATGGAGGCGTCGGTGGCGTAGGCGACGGCGGCCAGGGTGGGGTCGCGGCCAGCTTGTTCAAGCGCGCGCACGGTCGCCCGCACCACCGGCTCGTCGGCGGCCGTCTCCATCGGCGGCACGTGGACGTACGGCGCCTCGCGCTCGACGCGGATGCCGGCGTCCGCCTGACGCAGCCGGTCCAACAGGCGATCCACCGCGGCAAGAATCGCGTCGGGTTCTTCACCGGGCAGCAGCCGCCGATCGCAGTCGATCTCGCACGCGTCCGGCACTACGTTGACCGCCTCGCCGCCTTGAATCGTGCCCACGCTCCAGGTCGCGGAGCCGAGACGTGGATGCATCGCCTGCGCCAGGCCCGGCTCGATGCCTTCGCGAAGCGCGCCAATCACCGTTTGCATGTCGAAGATCGCGTTGCGGCCGCGCTCCGGCGTCGCGCTGTGCGCCGCCACGCCGGCGGTGCGCACGCGCCAGCGCAGCACGCCCTTGTGAGCCACGATCGGTTGCAGGTTCGTGGGCTCGCCCACGATCACCCCGTCAACCGCGGGCCGGCGCTCGGCCAGCGCCCGCGACCCGCGCATGGTGATCTCTTCGTCCATCGACCCCGCCAGCCAGAGATTGACCGGAAACGCCGGGTCCGCGGCCGCGCTTTCGAGGACGCTCAGCATGGCGGCCAGCGAGCCCTTCGGGTCGGCCGACCCCCGCCCGTAGAGCCGCCCGCCCTCGATCCGCGGATTCAGCGCGTCGGGCATCGGCGCCAGCCCAACCGTGTCCAGGTGACACTCGAACATCAGCGTGCGCGGGCGGCCACGGTCGATGCGGGCCAGCACGTTTGGGCGGTCCGGCTCGACCTCGTGCAGCTCGACCTCGGCGCCCATGGCGCGCGCGGCGTCCGCGACGTAGTCCGCCATCGCCTGCTCGCCCGGCCCTCCGGGAAGGCTGGCGTTGACGCTGTTGATCGCCACCAGATCGGCCAGGCGCACTGTCACGCCAGACATGGAGACTGATCCTCAGCGGAGGGAGCGCCGCAGTATAGGCGGGGACGCCGGTGATCCGATTTCCGCGCCGTGATGTAGGGGCGCTTCGCGAACCGCCCTCATCCGGTGGCCACGGACTCGCGGAGGCCGCGCGCCCACCCGCGTCGCTCCAAGCGCATCCCCATCGACCCCCGCGCGCAAGCCATTGGTCCATCCGAGCGCACCCCCACCGCCACTCCGAGTGCACTTTCACTGTCACTCCGAGCGAACGCGAGGAGTCTCAGTCATTCGACCTCGGCTGCACCGACAGTCCCGAGTCAACCAGGCCTCGGCGGTTAGGGACCGGCACCCTACAGGCCGTAGTACCAGCGGTGAATGTAATGCCAGGCTACGCCCCCCACTGACGGATCGGGGGCACTGGTCACGAACGCGGCCCGCATAAAGCAAACACTCGCCTCTGCCCCCAGGCATTCGTACTCCATGTAATGTCGATCCCGCTTCAGGTACAGCTCCCTAAGGCCTCTTCGAAACTCTTGTTCCCCCAAGACGTTGTATAGGTCGTGAAACAGGGCGAACCCCATCCGGGCGTGGCAGATCGATCTCCAGTCAATTGCCGACCCTGATTTCCGTTCGAGCTCGGATAGGCTGCGGGCGGACTCGCAAGAGTCGACGCCAATCGTGAAGTCGAAGTAGGGCGGGCCTTTATCCAGCGCGATCCACCGCAAGAACGAACCGACCCCCTGACCCATCCATGGCCAACCTCCGTTCGCGTACATGAACGCCGCCACATGAGTGACCAGCCCGCCAGGTTCACGAATTGAATCATGGATTGAGAGAAGGCCCCTATGCGATCCCGTTGCGCTGACATCCGCGATCAGCAGGGAGACATAGTTGCTGGGGAGGGGCACCCCCATAAAACCTTCGTGGCTGCGAAGCGCCCGCTCTAGCCATTCCATGGTGTCGGCTGCGCCGTGTTTTGTTCGAACTACCGCCAGGAGCACGTCTCCTGTAAGCGGAAGCCTCACGGCGCGTTTCTCAACGATGACTGCCTCGGGATTCAGCAACGTGCCATACAGGTAGTGTCGCGTCTCCTGATCGGCGTGATATGCCTTGGTGAGCAGTGCCGTTAACGCTGGAACGTGCTCGTCCCTGACACCGCCGCTCAGCGTCGGGTGCGATAGGACATGGTTCAAGAAGCCCATGAGGTCCGGGTCCGAGTTGTGGTGGAAACTCGCCATCTCGGTGACCGCCGAGTCGTCAGCCGCTTCAACAGTTTCGAGAAATGGCATCTGAATGACGCTCAAGGCCCGAGCTTCGTCTCTACTGGCCATGTACGTCAGTTCTTTGACCACAGTTAGCTCATCCGCGTTGATGCCATCCCGGACCCAGGACTTGCCCGCAACTGCTTCAAAGAGCGGCTGGGATCCCATCTCCAGGCTGTGAAGTGCTTCTACGACATCAGCCACCGCCTCGCGCGTCACCGGGGCCTTGGCGGCGTCAGGGATGATCACGTTGCTCAGCCGCTTCAGCTTGTCGGGCACGTTCTGCAGGTTCACGCGGCCCACCGTCGTCCCCGGCGCGGGGACGTTCCAGACCACGAACACTGTGCGCTGCGCCCGCAGCATCTGCACCGCTCCCGCCTGGCCGTCGACCTCCCGCTCCTCGTAGCTGATCGGGAGCCCATAAAGATTCAGCCAATCGGGCTCGGCTAGGAACCGCGTCTTGATCGCCTCGTTCTGGTCCAGCAGCGCCAGGTGATTCCGGATGATGGCGCCGAAGGTCGCGCCCCGGTCCGCTTCCAGCACGCGGTGGGACGGCACCAAGGGCAACTCGACGTGGGGATACCGATTCGCCAGCTCGTCCAGCGTGTTGTAGTAGTTCATGCGCTGCTTGACGGGGTCCCACTGCAGGATCGCCTTCTGAAAGGCCTGTAGGGTGAAGGGGCCATTCACCCAGCGCTGGCTGATGGGGTAGCCGATCGCCTGCGCGCTCTTGTCGCGCACGAAGTCCCACATCGGCACACCGAGGATATTGGTCACCGCGTAGCCGTCGCTGGGTTCGGCTGTGTCGCCGCCGGTGATCGTGAAGAGGCACCCATCGCCGACGTCGACTCCCGCACACTCCAGGGCGCGGGCTTGGGGGGCGAGCGCGAGCAGCATGGCAGCCGCCGCGACAACGGCCGCCAGCGCCATCCGGCGCCCTTGCCCACGACCGCACATCAGGTGCCTATACATTTCGCCCGAAATCGCCCATCAAGTCGCTTCCAGGGCCAATGCGAGTAAAAGGCCCCGCCCGCCACTCACGGGAGCCGCAGTGTACGCATCGTCAGGCTGCCAGCGGGCTGATGCGCATCGCTCGTCAATCGGTGGTCGCCTCTGATCTGGGCTAAGACGGCCCCGGCCGGATGCGGCGCGACCTCTCACGCAGATACCAGACAAATACCGAACAAGCTGCTATACTGTCGCCATGTCCCCCCTCAAAGAACTACCGTCGGCGACCCTTTCCCCGCCACGCATAGGAGATGTCCGCCCACGACCGCCGACGCCGCCTCCCGTCATGCGGCGGCCCGCGCCGGTCTGTCCCGACTGCACCGCGCCGCTGCGAGCGCAGGGCCTGTGCCTCGTCTGCCCGGCCTGCGGCTTCGGCGCCTGCGGCTAGGCGGTCTGAGTCGGTTCGACTTCGTCGACGTGCCGCGCGAGATAGGCTCCGCCCGCGATGCCCAACATGCCGCTCGGAACGGTGGCCGCGCCCACCGCCGCCCCCAAACCCGTTGCCATGACAACCACGGCCGCCAGGTTGTCGACCGTAACCGTCATGAACATGTCCGACACCAGCGGCTCGGAGAATCGCAGCAGGAACGTTTCGCCCGCGCCGAGAATCTGCGCGAAGGACGCGACCAGCAGGCCCAGCGCCACCAATCCCAACAGGGCGGCGGCGGCGGCGCTGGCCATGATGATCACGCCGACCAACGTGCGCAGCACCGTGCGCGGATGCGCCCAAAACGCGTCCCGCACCCGCGCGTGCGCCTCGATGGGACCAGCGCCCCGCATCACGTGGGGCAGCACCAGCCACAAGGCGGCGCCGGCGGGAACGATCACAAGGACATTCATGAAGAAGATGAGCGTGTACACCAGCGCGATCAGTGCCAACGGCCGGGCGGGAAGCTCACCCAGCGGCCCGCGCGCGCCCATCTGCGTGAGGGCGAACACGCCCACCTGCGCCACGAGCAGCGCGCCGACGATCAGGGCGGCGGGGACAGCCGCCACGACGAGGGGAACGGTGCGCCGGAGCGACCGACGCAGTCCTGCCGCGAGCGTTGCGTCGGGCTCGCTCGCCGCCGCGGCCACGGCGCCGGCGGCGATGGACCAGATGACGACGACAAGCCCAGCCGCAATGACGACGAACGGCACGGCCGCTGGCGAGCGGATATAGGCCAGCGACGCGGCGCTGCCGCCCAGCGCCCCGACCCCCGCCCCCGCCGCCAGACCCAAGCCGAGCACTCCGGGACGAGAGCCAACCGCAAAGGCCGCGGCAACGGGGCCCAGCAGGCCGTCCGTCGCTCCGGCCGCGTTGTGCGTTCCGGTGGTGTCAGTGGATGTCATGCGGCCAACGTCGGAAGTATATCCCTGGCCCGCGGGGGCTTATCCTCAGTCACATGCGGAACGCAGCGGGGGATGAAATCGTGACTTCTGATTCGAACGCGGGCGATGGACGACGTGCCGTGGTGGTCGGCGCGGGCCGCATGGGTCATGGGATCGCGCTCGAGCTGGCCCGCGGCGGCTTCACCGTGTCGCTCTACGACGCGGCGCCGGGTCGCGCCGAGGCGGCGATCGCCGAGGCTCGGCAGGACGCCCACGACCTGGTGCGCGCCGGCGTGATCGGCGACGACGACGTGGACGTGATCGTCGGCCGGCTGCGCGCCCCCGAAACCCTGGCCGACGCAGCCGCCGGGGCCGAGTTTGCGGCCGAGGCCGTGGCCGAGGACCTGTCAGTCAAGCAGGCCGTCTTCGCCGAACTCGACCGGCACTGTCCGGCGCCCGCGATCCTGACCAGCAATACGTCCAGCATCGCCGTGAGCGACATCGCCAAGGGCTGCGCCCACCCCGAGCGCGTGGCGCTGGCCCACTGGATGCTGCCGCCGCACCTGATCCCAACGGTCGAGATCGCCCCGGGCGTGCTAACCGACGCGGCGACGATCAACGGTCTGCGCGAGCTGCTCGAGTCGCTCGACAAGTGGCCCGTGGCCGTCCGCAAGGAGCTCCCCGGCTACTTGGTGAACCGGCTGCAGTTCGCGCTCGCGCGCGAGGCCCTGAGCCTCATCGCCAAGGGCGTCACCACCGCCGATGAGATCGACCAACTGATGAAGGGCGTGCTGGGGCGGCGGATCCCGGTGCTCGGCATCATGCGCCAAGCCGACATGGCCGGGCTGGACGTGTATCGCCAGATATTCACCTATCTGGGGCCGGACCTCGACTCCAGTCCGGAGCCGCCCGCCGTGCTGGAGGACGCCGTGGCCGCCGGACACACGGGCGCGCGCGAGGGCCAGGGGCTCTTCACGTGGGAGCCCGGCGAGTTCGAGCGCTACGTCGCCGCCCGCAACGAGGCGCTAATTCGAGCGCTTCGGGACGACCGCGGCGGCTGAGACCGGAGCGACCGCCGGTCGTGGCGGCGCCGCGGCCAGGCCGACGTAGCGCCGGCCGATGGCGTAGGCCGCCGCCGACTCGCTCACCATGCTCACCGTGCGGGCCATGGCGCCCACCCAGGCGCCGGCGAGCCCGGCGGCCGGCGCGGCGATGAACAGCAGGGCCGCCATCAGCACCAGACGTCCGCCCGCCGCCAGCGCCACCAGGGACGTGCGGCGCTGGTGCATGGTGAGCCCGGAGTAGAACTGCCGCAGCCCCATGACCAGCGGCACGGCGACGAAGATCTGCAGCGCCGGCAGCGCCGCCGCCGCCACGTGGGGAGGCGCGCCGATCACCCCTTCGAGCGCGATCCGGCCCACGGGCGTGAACGCGATGAGCGCCATGAGCGCGGTCAGACCGAGCGAAACGGCGACGACGAAGGCGCGTACGCGGGCATGGTCCCGTGGGTCTTGCGCCATCACCAGGACCACCTGCCGCAGCGTGGCCAGCGCAGCCATGCTGACCATGATGAGGCTCATGGCCACGCGCAAGGCCGCCACGGACGTCTCCGGCTCGGCCAGCCGCAGCAGCCCGGCGTTCGTGAGCGGCAGCCCCGCCGCCAGCGAGAACTGCGTCGCGATCAGCGGCAGCACAAACCAGGTCACATAGCGCGCGTCCAGGGGCTGCTGGCCGTGCGGGTCCTCGCCGTAAGGCGCGCGGCGCGAGGCGCGGTGCGCCAGCCAGCCGAGCACCAGCGCCTCGACGACGGCGACCACCAGCCAGACAACCGCGCCAGCCGTGCTGGCCGCCACGGAAACGTTTGGGATGACGCCAAGCGCCAAGACAGCGAGCAATGCGACGCTGACGGCCGGCGCCACCCAGACCACGCGCGTCTGCCGCAGATGGGCCAGCTGCGCCACGTAGAACAGCCGCGCCAGATTGAAGACAGGCACCAGGGCGGCGATCTGCATCATCTGCACCACGCGCGGCGTCAGCGCCGGCGGCGTGCCCATCAGCTGCTCGAAGAACCATGGCCCGCTGGCCGGCAGCGCCGTCACCAGCGTGAGCGCCACGATGCCCAGGGTGTAGACCCCGGTATACCGGCGCATGAAGACGTAGGACCGGCGCCCGCGCACGAGCACCAGATAGGCGCTCTGCACCGCGATGCCGGCGGCGCCCAGAATCTGGACGACGCCGCTGACCACGCCAAAGGCCGCCAGCGAAGCCGCCGGCTCGAGCCCGCGCGCGATGCCCGCGTCGAGCAGCGGGTGCCGCACCTGCTGCAGCACCTGCGACGCCGCCAGCGGCAGAAAGAACGCCCACATCACGCCATAGGTCACGGCCTTGACGGACGAAGGACGCATGAGCGCGGCGATTCCCCGAGCTTGGGTGAGGCGGCCCGATTATGACGGGCGCGCCCCGGCTGGTTACGCTCAGCCGCCGCCAACGGACGAGGCGCCGATGCCCCCAGCCCGCGACCTGCCCGCCGCCGTGTTCTTCGACGCCCACGGCACGCTCATCTCCTGGAAGCCCGCGCGCTCGCCGACGCAGGTCGTTGCAGAGGGACTCTGGGCCGCGGGCGTGGACGCGCCGCTCGAACGCATCGAGGCCGCCGTGCGCGCCCAGACGGTGCTCTACCGCGAGCGGAAGGCCCTGGTCCGAACGGCGGCGGAATTGGCCGTGCTGCGCCGCGACGCGGCCATCGTGGTGCGCGACATCCTTGGCGGACCGCGGGCGTGCACGATGCCGATCGACGCCATCGCGGCCTTGCTCGTCGAGGCGTTCGGCACCTGGGCATTTCCCGAAGCCCGGGCAGCCATCGACCGGCTGCGAGCACAGGGTCTGCGCGTGGGCGTGCTCAGCAACTTCAGCTACCTTTTGCCGCTGCTGCTCGCCGAGGTCGGCCTGGCCGAGCACCTCGACCCCATCGTGTTCTCGGCCGCCGAGGGGGTGGAGAAGCCGGATACAGCGATCTTCGCGGCAGCGGTGCGAGCGGTGGACGCCGAACCGGCGCAGTGCGTGCTCATCGGCGACGACCTCGTCAACGATGTCGCCGGCGCGCGAGCCGTCGGCATGCCGGTCATCTGGCTCAACCGCGGCGGGCAGCCCGTCCCCGCCGGGGTGCACGCCGCGAGCGACCTGATCCAGGCGACGGATGCGATCCTCGGCGCCGACTGGCGCCGTCTGTCCCTCGCCTGACCGCCCCACCGGCGGCCCCTCCTAGGCTCGCCGTGCGACAGGGCGGTTCGCGAACCGCCCCTACCTCACGACCCAGCCGCAGGCGTAAGGAAGCTTCGTGACCCGGCAAGGCTGCTGCGTATACTCGCAGCGTCGGGCCGGGCAGCGGCGCCGATTGCTTCGGCGGACCCTATGACCCACCCGACGCCATCACGCGCCCGCGCTCCACGGCCACCACATCCACAGGATGAACGCATGACCACATCCACCAACGGCGCCCAGGCGCCAATGCCCACCCGCGCGGAGCTCGCCGAGCGCCACGCGCGCATCGAGGCCGCCGTGCGCGAGATTCTCACGGCCGTGGGCGAGGACCCGGACCGCGACGGCCTGCGCGACACGCCGGCCCGAGTTTCGCGGATGTATGACGAGCTGCTCAACGGTCACCGGACCGACCCCGACGAGCATCTCGAGGTCACCTTCGAGCATGGGCACGACGAGATGGTGGTGGTGCGGGACATCCAGTTCCACTCGCTCTGCGAGCATCACCTGCTGCCCTTCTTCGGCACGGTTGCCGTCGGCTATCTGCCCAACGATCGCATCGTCGGCCTCAGCAAACTGGCGCGCGTGGTCGAGCACCTGGCGCGGCGGCTCCAGGTGCAGGAGCGATTTGGGTGCCAGATCGCCGATGCGATCGAGCGTGTCCTCGACACCTCGGGGGTTGCGGTGATGGTCGAGGCCGAGCACCTCTGCATGACCATGCGAGGCGTGCGCAAGCCCGGCAGCCGCATGGTGACGACGGTGACCCGCGGCGCGTTTCGCAACAATCCCGCCACGCGCGCCGAGTTCCTCCACGCTATCGGACATCCTGCCTAACTCCGGTCCCCGGCACACGCCGCACCCGCCACCAAAACACCGACGCCCGCTGGCACGCCGACGGCGGATCGTATACAATTAGTGGAGCAGCGCGTGAAGCGTTGCCGGTTTCGTGGCTTGGACCGTGCACAGCGGCACTGGCGCCCAGGCCAACATCGCCAAAGGTGGCGTGATGCGAGACATTCGCGTCGAGATGGGACGCTGGCAAATCGACAGGGCGCGCCCCGCGGCGTGACGGTCGATTCGTCGCGGGGCAGCAGGTCGTGCCGGGCCCGGACGTATCCCACTGACTAGTGACTCTCCCCGTCCGCGATACCGCTCACGTGCGGTGAAAGAGGCCGGGCCCGCCAGACGACCGGGCGCGATCACGGACACGTATCGCGCTGCGGGCTCGCATCATCAGGTGCGAGCCCGCTTCTATGTCACCCGACCGCGGTGCAGCCTCAAACGCGACCGTGCCGCGCGGCGCCAAGCTGCCCGCGGTCGCCGGCCTCCGGGCGCCGGTCAGCGAGCCAGGCGGTCGTAGACCTCTGGATTCACCGTCCGCTCGGGCCGGCCGCCGTCCAAGAATTCCCGCAGGTTTCGCACGGCGCGGTCGCTCATGCGGAACATCGACTCGTGGCTATGCGATCCGAAGTGCGGCGTGAGAATCGTTCGCGGCGTGTCGAAGAACGGGTGGTCCTCGGGTGGCGGCTCGACCGCGAACACGTCCGACCCCAGGCCGCCCAAGCGCCCGTCGTGCAGCGCCTCGACCACTGCCGCCTCGTCCACCAGGCGTCCGCGGGAGCTATTGATCAGGAATGCGCCGGGCTTCATCAGCTGGAGCTCCTCGCGCCCAATGATCTCGGTGGTCTCCGCCGTCACGGGCGTATGCAGCGTGACGAAGTCCGACTGGCGCAGCAGCTCGGGGAGGTCGACGAAGGCGCCGTCGATGCCGGCTGCCTGGAGCCGCGCCGGGTCCGGGTGGGCCGTGTGGACCAAGACCCGCATGCTGAACCCCTGCTGGCAGATCGCCGCCACGCGGCGCCCGATATCGCCGAACCCCACGATGCCCACCGTCTTGCCCGCAAGGTCGTTGCCGAGCAGCACGATGCGCTTGGCAAACCCCTCGGTGCGCACCGAGGCGTCCGCGTCGAAGATGCGGCGGGCCAGCGTCCACATCATGCCGACGGCATATTCGGCCACCGTCTGCGACATCTCGCCGGGGCCGTTGAGCACGGCGACGCCCGCGTCGGTGGCGGCGTCCAGGTCGATGCTGTCCACGCCGGTGCCCACGCGCGAGATGCACCGCAGCGTGCCGGCGTTGGCTTCGAGCAGCTCGCGCGACCACGGCTCGGTGCCTGCGATCACCGCCACGCTGCCCACGGCCGCGGCGCGCAACTCGTCGCCGTCGGCGAAGATCGCCTGACGCACCTCATAGTCGCGTTCAAGATCGGCCTGCGGACCCGGGGGCATGGGGAACGTTTGCAGAATGAGGGTCATATCCGCCTCGCTGGGCCGGCTCTACGGGTGCGAGATTACGATCTTTTGCAGCACGTCGAAGTGCTCCAGGGCAATCCCCGTGCCGCGAGCCGTGCAGAGCAGCGGCGTCTCCGCCACGTGCACCGCCACGCCGGTCTCCCGCGCCACCAGCTTGTCCAGGTTGCGCAGCAGCGCCGTGCCCCCGGTCATGACCAGCCCTTTGTCGATGATGTCGGCGGCCAGCTCGGGCGGGGTGGACTCGAGGACGCTGCGGACGCCGCGGATGATCTGATCGACGGGCTCCGCAATGGCCTCCGTGATCTCGTCGGAGGTAATCGTCACGGTGCGCGGCAGGCCCTGCATCTGGTCGCGCCCCCGCACCTCCATAGTCTCCGCCGGCTCCAGCACCGTGGCGCTGCCGATGCGCATCTTGATCGCTTCGGCCGTACGATCGCCCGTCATGAGGTTGTATCTGCGCTTGATGTAGGTGCGAATGGCCTCGTCGAGGCGGTTGCCGCCCACGCGCAGCGATCCCGAGCAGCCGGCCACGATGTCGTTGAGCGAGATGACGGCAATCTCGGTCGTCCCCCCGCCAAGGTTGACCACCATGCTTCCCGAGGGATGGGAAATGGGCACGTTGGCGCCGATCGCGGCCGCCAGCGGCTCCGGGATCAGATGCACGCGCTTGGCCCCGGCGGCGATGCCCGCGTCCATGACCGCCCGCTGCTCCACCGTGGTGACGCCCGTGGGCACGGCGACCATGACTTCGGGCCGGAACAGGCGGTGGCGGCCCGCCGCGCGCTCGATGAAGTAGCGCAACATGGCCGCGGTGACCAGATAGTCGGCGATCACGCCGTCCTGGAGCGGGCGCATGACGCGCAAGCTGCCGGGCGTGCGCCCCACCATCTCGCGGGCCGCGTGCCCGATGGCTTCGATGCGGCGGTCTTGCACCGAAAGGGCCACGACCGACGGCTCGTCGATGATGACGCCTTGGCCGACGAGGAAGACCAGCACGTTGGCGGTGCCAAGGTCAACCCCAAGCCGTTGTGAGCTTAGGGATCGGAACATTTAGCCGGCCGTAGCCGCTGCCGCCGGACGGGGGCGGCGCTCAACCGTGATATCGGCGCCAAGGTCCCGCAAATCTCCGGGCAGGTCTTGATAGCCGCGCCGAATGACCTCCACGTTATCGAGCACCGTGGTTCCGCGCGCCACGAGCCCCGCGAGGAGCAGCGCCGCCCCGGCGCGGATATCGGGCCACAGCCGCACCTCGCAGGCCGTGAGCGGCGTTGGACCGCGAATGCGCGCCGTCGGACCGTCCACCACCACGTCCGCGCCCAGCCGCTGGAGCTGCTCGACGTAGCCCAGGTTGCCGTCGTACACACGCTCGATGATCGAGCTGATCCCATGGGCCTGCGTCATCAGCGTGCCCATGGCCGCCTGCACGTCAGTAGGAAAGCCCGGGAACGGAATGCACTGAATGGCGGTGGCGCTGAGCATCGGGCTGCCCATCACGCGCACGGAGCGGTTGGTCTCACGCAGCGCCACCCCCATGGCGGCGAGCTTGACCAGGACCGGCTGCAGGTGGTCGGGACGCACGTTGACCAGCTCCACGTCGCCGCCGCTGATGGCGGCCGCAACCGCCATCGTGCTGCCCACGATCCGGTCGGGAATCGCGCGCGCCACTGTGCCGTAGAGCCGCTGCTGGCCCTGCACGCCGATCGTGCTCGTGCCTTCGCCATGAATCTCGGCGCCCATGCTGCGCAGGAAGTGCACCAGCGCAATCACCTCCGGCTCGCGCGACGCGTGCACGATGGTCGTGTAGCCGCTGGCCAGCGTGGCCGCCATCAAGAGATTCTGGGTGCCGGTGTGGCTCGGGTAGTCCAGGTACACGCGGCCCCCGACGAGCGGATCGGCCTCGGCGTGATACACACCGCCCCCCAGGGCAATGGAGGCCCCCATCACCTCGAAGCCCTCGATGTCCACGCTCACCGGCCGCGTCCCGAGCTGGCAGCCGCCCGGCGCGTGGCAGTCCACGCGGCCAAAGCGCGAGAGCAGCGGCCCGGTGACCTGGAACGACGCGCGCATGGCGCGCACGAGGCGTGGGTCGGGGCGGGTCGAGTGCACGCTGCCGGCCGTTATGGCGACGGAGCGCCGCTCGGTGTCAATCTCCACTCGCGCCCCGAGACCGCGCAGCAGCTCGGCCATGACCATGATGTCGGTGATGAGCGGGATGTCCTCGATGACGCAGGTCTCGTCCGTGAGCAGGCAGGCGGCCATCATGGGCAGCACGGCGTTCTTGGCCCCGGGAACCCGGTAGGCGCCGCGCAGCGACCGGCCGCCGGTGATGGCGACCCGCGTGCCCGGCGCGGTCGTTGCGGCGCTGGCCAGGGCTGCGGCCACGGGGCCGGCCTTAGCCGCGCCCAGCCCGTTGCGCGGTGCGGATGCGCGCCAGCGCCCGCAGCAAGGCCAGCCGCGCCCTGATCACGGACGCGTCGTCTCCGCCCGTGCGCGCCGCTTCCAGCTCGCGCATCGCCTCCGCGCGGGCTCGCTCGGCCCGCTCGATGTCGATTTCCTCGGACCGCTCCGAGCCGTCCGCGAGCACCGTGACCGTGTCGCGCATGACCTGCAGAAAGCCGCCGAGGATGGTGAGCAAGCGCTCATCGCCGCCGCTGCGATAGCGCAGCGTGCCCGCTTGCAATTGGGTCACGAGCGGGGCGTGCCGCGGCAGCACCCCGAGTTCGCCGTCGATTCCGGGCGCAACGACCATTTCGACATCGTCCTCGCGCAGAACTTCCCGCTCTGGCGAAACGACGGTGAGGGTCAACCCAGCCATCTACGCCTCCTCGTCGAGAATATCAGAGCGCCCTCGGGCAGCCCATCGGGGCGGATCAGCATGTCGTCGGTCATGTTGCTCCATGCGGCGTCCAGCAGGCGGAAGCGACCCTCACCCTATCCCTCTCTCATCCAGGGAGAGGGGATCGGACCAGCCATTCTCCCGTCCCAGGGAGAGGGGGGTCGGACCGACCACTGCGGGCGGCGGGCCTAGCCTTCGGCGTCCAGCTGCTCGGCCTTCGCCACGGCCTCATCGATCGTCCCCACCATGTAGAACGCCTGCTCGGGCAGTTCGTCATGCTCGCCCGCGAGAATTTCCTCGAACCCGCGGATGGTCTCCTCGACCGGCACGATCACGCCGGCCTGGCCCGTGAAGGCCTCCGCGACGTTCATGGGCTGGGAGAAGAAGCGCTCGATCTTGCGCGCGCGAACCACTGTCAGGCGGTCCTCCTCCGAGAGCTCCTCGATCCCCAGGATGGCAATGATGTCTTGCAGGTCCTTGAACCGCTGCAGCACTTGCTGCGCGCCGCGCGCCACGTCGTAGTGCCGCTCGCCCACGATGCGGGGATCCAGGATCTTCGAGGTGCTGGTCAGCGGGTCCACCGCCGGGTAGATGCCGCGCTCCACGATGGAGCGCTCCAGGCGGATGGTGGCGTCCAGGTGCGCGAACGTGGTCACGGGCGCCGGGTCGGTGTAGTCGTCGGCGGGCACGTAGATCGCCTCGAGCGACGTGATCGAGCCCTTGGTGGTCGAGGTGATGCGTTCCTGCAGCTCGCCCATCTCCGTGCCCAGCGACGGCTGATAGCCCACCGCCGAGGGCATGCGCCCGAGCAAGGCCGAAACCTCGGAGCCGGCCTGGGTGAAGCGAAAGATGTTGTCGATGAAGAGCAGCAGGTCGCGCCCTTCCTCGTCGCGGAAGTACTCCGCCAGCGCCAGGCCCGCCAGGCCCACCCGCAAGCGCGCGCCGGGCGACTCGTTCATCTGCCCAAACACCATGCAGGCGTTGCCGATGACGCCGGCCTCCGTCATCTCGCGAATCAGCTGGGTGCCCTCGCGCGTGCGTTCGCCGACGCCGCAGAACACGGAATAGCCGCCGTACTGCACGGCGATGTTGTTGATCATCTCCATGATGATGACCGTCTTGCCGACGCCCGCGCCGCCGAACACGCCGGTCTTGCCGCCGCGCGTGAAGGGGGCGATGAGGTCGATGACCTTCAGCCCGGTGGCGAACACTTCCGCCTGCGTCGTCTGCTCGGTGAGCGGCGGCGGCGCACGGTGAATGGGATATCTCTCCTCCGTGACCACCTCGCCCTTGCCGTCGATGGGCTCTCCGGTGACGTCGAACACCCGCCCCAGCGTGGGCGCGCCGACCGGCACCGAGATGGGGCCGCCCAGGTCCGCCACCGCCATGCCACGGCTCAGGCCCTCGGTCGGGCGCATGGAGACGCACCGCACCCGGCCGTCGCCGACATGCTGTTCGACCTCGAGCACCACGCGGTCGTCGCGGTCGGGGGCCTCGACCTCGAGCGCGTTGTAGAGCGCCGGCAGCCCACCGGCCGGGAACTCGACGTCGATGACGGCCCCAATGATTTGTGCGATGCGTCCGCTCGCCATTCCTAATCCTTCCTCACGCGCGCTGCGCCAGCGCGTTGGCGCCGGAGGCGATGTCGATGATCTCGCTGGTGATCTTGGCTTGCCGCAGTTTGTTGTAGGTGAGCCCCAAGGCGTCGATGAGCTCACTGGCGTTCTCCGTGGCGGCGCGCATGGCCACCATGCGCGCGCTTTGCTCGCTGGCAGTGAGCTCGAGCAGGCTCTGATAGAGCTCCGTCTCGATGAAGCGCGGCACGAGGGCCTCCAGCACCGACGCCGGGTCGGGCTCGAAGATCACGTCGGCATCCCGGGGCTCGGCGTCTTCCGGGAGCACGACGGGCAGCAAGCGCACTGAGGTCGGCCGCTGCGTGAGCGTGTTCACGAACTCGGGGTACACGAGCTGCACCTCGTCGAAGTCGCCGGCCAGATAGCCGTCGATGACCATTCGGGCGATCGGGACGATGTCGGCCGAGGTTGGCCGGTCCGAGATGTCGGTGAAGGCCGCGAGCATGGGCACGAGCCGCGCCAGGGCGGTGCGGCCGCGCCGGCCGATCACGATCACCGACACCTCCGCGCTGGCCCGGACGGGCTCGATGTCTTCCATCGCCCGCCGGACGACGTTGGTGTTGAGCGCGCCGCACAGGCCCCGATTTGTCGTCATCACCACGTAGGCCGAGCGCTCCACGGGCCGCGGCCGGAGCAACGGCGGCAGCAGGTCGTCGCCGGTGGCCGCCACAAGCTGGTGCATCATCTCAAGAACCTCGCGCGCATAGGGCCTCGCGGCGTCCGCCGCGTCTTGGGCGCGGCGCATGCGCGAGGCCGCCACAAGCTGCATGGCGCGGGTGATCTGCCGCGTGTTCTCGACGCTGCGGATGCGGCGCCGCAGCTCGAGCGGGTTGGCCATCGGCTAGCGGCCGGCCATGGCGGCGCGGCCCGAGAACGTGTTGGCCGCGAAGTCGGCGATCGCCGCGTCCAGCGTGGCCTCGTCGTCGTCGCTCAGCTCGCGCGTCTCACGAACGCGGTCCAAGAGCTCGGCCTGTCCCGAGCGCAAGAAGTCGAGCAGCTCCTGCTCGAACTTGGCGACCTGGTCGGTCGGCACCGCGTCCACCGCGCCGGAGGTGCCGGCGTGAATGATGCACACCTGTTCCTCGATCGGCGCCGGCACGAACTGCAGCTGCTTGAGCAGCTCGGTCAACCGCGCCCCGCGTTCGAGCTGGTTGCGCGTGGCGCGGTCCAGGTCCGACGCGAACTGCGCAAACGCCGCTACCTCACGGTACTGCGCCAGGCCCAGTCGCAGTTGTCCTGCCACCTGCTTCATGGCGCGGATTTGCGCGTCGCCGCCCACCCGCGACACGGAGAGCCCGGCGTTGATGGCCGGACGAATCCCGCCGTTGAACAGGTCGGCTTCAAGGTATATCTGCCCGTCGGTGATCGAGATGACGTTGGTAGGGATGTAGGTGCTCACGTCCCCTTCCTGCGTCTCGATGATCGGCAGCGCCGTGAGCGAGCCGCCGCCCTGGTCTTCGTGCAAGCGGGCCGACCGCTCAAGCAGCCGTGAGTGCAGGTAGAACACGTCGCCCGGATAGGCCTCGCGGCCCGGCGGCCGGCGCAATATCAGCGACACCTGCCGATAGGCCCAGGCGTGCTTGGTGAGATCGTCGAAGATCACCAGCGCGTCCTCGCCGCGATCGCGGAAGTACTCGCCCATCGTGCAGGCGGCAAACGGCGCGATGTATTGCTGGGCGGCGGGCTGGCTGGCGGTGGCGGCCACGACGATGGTGTGCTCGAGCGCCCCATATTCCTGTAGCAAGGCCACCACCTGCGCCACGGCGCTTTCCTTCTGGCCGATGGCGCAGTAGATGCATTTCAGGTCGCCGCCCCGCTGATTGATGATCGTGTCCAGCGCGATGGCGGTCTTGCCGATCTGGCGGTCGCCGATGATGAGCTCGCGCTGCCCGCGCCCGATCGGAATCATGGCGTCGATGGCCTTGATACCCGTCTGCACCGGGGTGTCCACGTCCTGGCGCAGCGCCACGCCGGGCGCCACCTTCTCGATTACGTCCCGCCCGCTGGCGACGATCGGCCCCTTGCCGTCCACCGCTTCCCCGAGCGCGTTGACCACACGGCCGAGAAGCTCCGGGCCCACCGGCACCTCGGCCACACGGCCCGTGGTGCGCACCTCGTCGCCTTCCTCGATCCCGAGGTAGTCGCCCAGGATCACCACGCCCACGGTGTCCTCTTCGAGGTTGAGCGCCATGCCCATCACGCCCTTGGGAAACTCGAGCAGCTCACCCGCCAGACACTCAGAAATGCCCGTGACCTGCGCCACGCCGTCGGCGACCTCGAGCACGTTGCCCACGTTGGCCTGCTGCGCGCTGGCCTGAAATCCCTCGATCTCTCGCCGTAGGGCGTCAGCGATCTCTTCCGGGCTGATAGACATTCGCGTTCCTCGCGCTTAGCGCAACGCTCGGCCCAGCGATTGCAGCCGGGCGCGCACGCTCAGATCCAAAACATTGTCGCCGCGTCGCACGACGAAGCCGCCCAGGAGGGCGGGATCGGTCGTGGTGGTGAGATGCAGCCGGCGGTCCGGTTGAGCAAGCCGCTGCCGCAACTCGTCGGTCTCGGCGTCGTGCAGCGGCGCGGCGGTGGTCACGTGCACGCGGTCCAAGCGGCGCTCACGGTCCGCGATGCGCAGAAAGCCGCGCTCGATCTCCGGCAGCGCGTCAACGTCGCGGCTCGTCACCAGCACGTGCAGCAGCCCCAGGCCGTGCACGCTCACTGACGGGCGAGCCACGCGGTCCACCAGGTCGAGCCGCTCGGCCAGCGGCGTCGCCGGGCTCTCGAGAAACTGCCGTACGGAGTCGTCGGCCGCGATGGCCCGCAGGGTGCGCAGGTCGCGCTCCCAGGCGTCCCAGGATTCGTCGCGCTGCGCCGCGGCGGCCACCACCTGCACGTAGGTGCGGGCGCGGCGCCGGCGCGCGGCTGCGCCCTTCCTCACCTGGCGCCTCCATCAACGTCCGCCAGGGCTTCCTGCACCAGACGGCGGTGCTCGGGATCGTCGATGGAGCGATCGAGCACGCGGGCCGTGGCGCCCAGGACCAACTCCGCCGTCTCGCGGCGAAGCTCCTCGCTAGCCTGCGCGCGCGACCGATCGATCTCTGCGCGAGCATCGCTGCGTAGCCGCTCCGATTCCTCGCGCGCCCGCTCAACCTCACGGGCACGCAGCACCTCGGCACTGCGCGCGGCTTCGTCGCGGATGCGCTGCGCCTCCGCCTGGGCGCCGGCCAGCTCGGCCTGAAAGTCCTGCCGCTCGCGCTCAACTTGCTCCCGCAGAGCTTCCGCCTCCTGCAGGCTCTCGCTGATCCGCTCGCGGCGCCGGCGCAGCATGTCGGTGATCGGCCCGAACAGCAGGCGACGCATCAGATACAAAAAGATTAAGAAGCTCACCAGCTGGAAGAGAATGTTCCAGCCGCTGATCCCCAATGAGTTGATCAACCCGTCCATCAGCGTCGCCTCCGCCTACGGTTGCAGCGGCCGCCGCCTTAGCCGAACGCCAAGAGGATGCCGATGATGAACGCGTAGATGCCAATGGCCTCGGCCAAGCCGAGACCCACGATCATCGTATTGCGGATGTCGCCCGCGGCCTCCGGATTGCGGCCGATGGCGTTCATGGCCGCCTGCACCCCGAGACCGATTCCCAGGCCCGGCCCGATAGCGCCGATGCCGATTGCCAACCCAGCCCCAAGCGGCGCCAGGTTTGCAGCTTCTTCCATGCGTCCAACCCCTCCTCGCGGCGTCTAATGCGCCTCGTGAGCCGACTCAGCCACGGCTTGTCCCGCGAACACCATACTGAGCACGAAAAAGATCACGGCCTGAATGAGCCCGAACAGTATCTCAAGCACCAGGAACACGACCCCGATGAGGGGAATGTGCCCCAGGGCGAACCCCGCCAGCACCGGCCCGTTGAGCACCACCTCCCCGGCAAACAGGTTGCCGAAGAGCCGGAAGGACAGCGAAATGACGACGAACAACTCGATGATGATAAACACCGGCGCCAGCAGCGGGACCTGGGCCATTGCCTTGATGTGCCCCAAGGGACCATGCGCCGTGATGCCCGAGATGTGGATGACGAGGAAGGCCACCAGCGCCAGCGCGAGCGTCATGTTGATGTCCGCGGTTGCCGGTCGAAAGATCGGCGCGGCGATGAGGTGTCCCTGGTGCTCCACGCGCAGCCAGATCGTGCCGATACCCGGCAGGAGGCTGAACCAGTTGGCGACGGCGATGAAGATGAAGAACGTGGCCCCGATGGGCAGCAGGTGCTGCGCGTAGCGGCCGCCGACCATCGACTGCACGAGGTCGTCGAGGAACTCGACCACGGCCTCGGCCACGTTTTGCAGGCCCTGGGGCACCAGCGCCGCTTCCGGATCCTGGCGGATCCGCCGTGCCGCCAGCCAGGCCACGACGAGCAGCACGGCCATGGTGACGAACATCATCAGCATGGAGTTGGTGAAGGTGAACGGCCCGAAATGGCCCAGCGGCTCGGCCGCCGCGCTGATGTGGGGCGAGACGTCGGCGGCATCCTCGGCGAACTTGACCTCCGCGTCCGGGAGCGGGCTCTCGCCGTGCATGCGCTAGCCGTCCCCGCGCGACAGCGCGGTTGCGATGCGGTAGAAGACGTAGCCGGAGCCGAGGAGACCGAGCATCAATCCCACAAGCAAAAAGAGCGGGCTGAGGTCCAACCGCTCATCGAGCCACCGACCCCCGAGGATGCCGACGATGAACATCGCCCCGACCAGCGAGCCGAACTGAAGCGCCAGCGCCGCCGCGCGCACCAGCCCCATCGTGACTCAGTCCGATCAGAGGACTTTGTGAAAACATTCACACCCTCGCGAGCCGGGCAAGTCTAGCAAAGGCGTTCTGGCCCAACAACGCGGTGCGGCGCCGGGTAGCGGATCACTTTGACCCCGTCATTCCCGCGGAAGCGGGAATCCATCCCAGCTTGCATCACGCCACGCTTCGGGGGGACAAGCCGCACACACGCCGTCCGGCCACGCAACCCCGCGGCTCACTAATCCTGGCGGTCGACCGAGGACGCGGCCGGTCGTTTCGCCCCCCTTGCTACGGCCGCCCCGCATGCCTACAGTGCGATGACCAATCCGTCCCGATCCCTGAGGGCCACTGCGTAATGATTGAGCGGCCGAGTTCCTGGCGCGTCTCCCGCACCGCGCTCACGGTGCTGCTTGCCTTGGCCGCGTTGAGTCTCGTGCTGGGCACCTGGCTCTACTCGATCGCCGGCTAGAGCTACACCCCAACCTCGACGGCGAGCTCCGCGGCCCTCTCAGTCATTCCGAGCGCAGCGAGGAATCTAGAGCGCCGCAGCACCACCGCGGGTCCGGCCTTCGGTTCTCAGCCGCGGATCATGTCCCGGGCTGGCTTTGCGCCGCAGAGACGGGGCCGTCACAATCGTCTCGGGCGTGCTTGCCAAGGCCGTCGAGTCACAGGGTCGCATGAGGCAGGCTACCGGGCAGACGCGGAGAGGGGACGGAAGTGGGAATCACGCAAGTGACCGCCGTGATTCGGAACCCGGCCGAGCCAACGCGAACCTGGGAAGGGCTCTTCTTGGTCGATACTGGCGCAATCGACTCTCTCGTACCCCGACCGTGCCTGGAATCCATTGGTCTCACGCCCAAAGGCCAGCGGGTCTACGGGCTGGCAGATGGCAGCGAAGTCAGATTGGACATCACCACTGGGGATATCGAGTTCATGGGAGAGGTCGTGGGCTCGACGATCGTATTCGGCGAGGCGGACGCCGAGCCGCTGCTCGGGGTGACGGCCCTGGAATCCGTGGGCATTGAGGTCGACCCGCGGAATCAGACGCTCCGGAGACTCCCAACCACACGGCTCAAGAGCCTCTCCGGTGCTCCGCCCACGGGGCAGCGCGGGACCGTCCGCGGCTGAGTATTCCAGGCTGCGCGCAGCCTGGGCCACCGCGATTCGCGGGCGGCCGGGGCTCTAGGCGCCTGTCTTCACCTCGCCCACACCCGCCGCCTACTCCTCGTCGGCTTCGGCTTCGCCTTCCGGTTCCTCTTCCGCCTCCGGCGGCGAATCGATCCAGCGCCAGATCTCGCCGCCCAGCGCCATCGCGTAGACCGTGTGGTCGGTGGCGAAATCGGGTGAGGCGACCACGGTGAGCACCGCAAGGTTGTTCAAGCCGGTGTTAATCGCCTCCCACGACGCGCCACCCGTCGCGCTGCGATAGACCCCGGCGCTGGTCGCGGCAAACACCCGTTGGTCGCCCGCAAGCGGTGCAGGCACAACCGCCAGCACAGCCGAGCGCCGGCTCGCCGGATAGGTCCCGCTCCAGATATCCGAAAAGCGCTCCGCCGGCTTGAACACTTGGCCGGCGGTGGCAAACATCCACCAGCGATCGTCCAGCGTGTAGGAGACCGGGATACCGAGCGCAATCCAGGGCGACGCGGAATCGTGCTCCACGAACCGCTCGAAGGTGGCCCCGCCGTCGGTGCTCACGTGCACCGCCGCCGTGCGCTCGCCCAGCGTCCCGACAAATACCGTCTGGTCATTGGCAAAGTCGGGACCGGTGGCGATGGCCGCGATGGTCTCCCCGTCAAACTCGTAGTCGATCTGCTTCCACGAATTGCCGTTGTCGGTGCTCTTGTAGCCGAGGCCCAACGGACCGCCCGCGAAGACCGTGCGGTCGCGGCCATAGGACGACGACACAGCCACGGCGCGGATTTCGTCGGTGTCGATGCCGCGGTCCATCTCGCGCCAGTCCTCACCGCCGTCGGTCGTGCGGAGCAGCCCGATATTGCTGGCGGCAAACACGATGCGGTCACGGCGATAGTTCGGTGAAATCGCGAAGTCCGTCACGTCCGCGTCCACGTAGTCCTCGGTGACCGGGGCCCACGACTCGCCGCCGTCGGTCGAGCGGAACACCCCGGTGCCGGTTCCCCCGGTGAACATGGTTCCGTCGCGGGCGAAGGCCGGACTGAGCGCCAGCGCGACCCAGTTCTGGCTGGTGATGCCGTTGTTGGCCGCCTCCCAGGTCGCGCCCAGGTCCCCCGACCGATACAGGCCCGTCTCGTAGGTGCCGGCCCAGATCGTCGGCGTGCCGCCGTCGGCCATCACGGACACGCTCAGCACGGCGCCCACATGCTCGCCGACCGTGTGCGTCGTCCAGGTTTCCCCACCGTCCTTGCTCAGCAGCACGCCGATGTCCCCCGTGCCGGCCACGACGAGCTGGTCGTCGGCGAAGTTCGGGGACATGGCGACGGCGTTGATCGACTGCGACGGCAGGTCCTCGATGGCGGTCCAGCGGCGCCCCCCGTCTGCCGAGCGCCAGAGCCCGTGCTCCTCGGTGCCGATGACGATCACGCGGGCGTCCTTGAACGCCGGCGACAGCGCCACGGCCTGCACCGTGGCCCGGCCCACGGTGGACTTGCCCAGTTGCGTCCACGTCCGCCCCGCGTCGGTCGAGCGGCACAGCCCGCCGTCCACGATGCCCGCATATATCGTCTGATCGTTGGTGAAGTTCGGCGAGACCGCGACAGCCTGCACCGAGAGCCCGGTGAGCCCGCTGCTGGACGGGTTCCAGCTGCGGCCCCCGTTGGTCGAACGGAACACGCCGTCGGCATCACTGCCCAGGAACGCCATGCGGTCCATGTCGTAGGCCGGCGACAGCCCGATCGCCACCACGTTGGGCATGGTGCTCCAGAAGGCGAGTTGGTTCCACGTGTCGCCGCGGTCGAACGACTTGAACGCGCCGCCGCCAACCACGCCCAGGAAGACGGTGCCGTCCTCGCTGACGGCCGGGGAGGCGGCCAGCGCCTGCACATAGGGGCTGGTGAGATTGCGGTTGGAAATCCGCCAGGAGTCGCCGCCGTCGTCCGACACGTAGACCCCGGACATGGTGCCGGCGAAGAGCCGCCGCGCTCCCTCGGCCTGATCGGCGCCGGCGATCGCCGTAATCGTGCCGCCGGCGCGGCCGCCGACGCGCTGCCACTCGTTGACGGGTGGCGCTTCGTCGCTTGTCGCTGCCATCTTAAGTGCGTCTCCTCTTGCTCAAGGCCCCGGCCGGCGGGCGTGACCGCCGACGTTTAGCTTTCAGTGGGTAAGGCTTGAAGTTCCGACGCCAGGGCAGGCGCCGACTGCCGCTCAGCGAGCCCCGCCAGTCTACGGGTGTCCGCCACGCGCAACAATCCTACCCGGCTCACGTCCCGCCGCCCGGCACATTCAGCTCTTGCCCGGCAAAGATGATGTCGGGATCGGCGATGTCGTTGGCCTCCATCAGCTGCCCGATCTCCACTCCCAGCTTCACCGCAATGTCGCTGAGCGTTTCGAGGGGCTGGACGACGTAGGTAGCCGGGAGCGTCAACACGGCATCCACGTTGGCGTCCGGCGGCAGGATGAGCACCTGCCCCACGAGCAGGCTGTTGGGGTCGGGGATGCTGTTGAGGCTCAGAATCTCGTCCATGGTCACGCCGTAGAATTCGGCGATCACCGACAGATAGTCGCCCGGTCGGACGCGGTGCGTCTTGGGCGTCGGCGTGGGGGGCGGGGTCGGCGTGGGCGTGGGTGGAACCGTCGGGGTCGGCGTGGGCGAGATCACCACCACCGGCACGGTGGCCGTGGGGGCGGGCGTCTCCACGACCGGCGGCGCCGTGGCCATCATCCCGGGCACCATCGGCGCCGCCGGCGCGGCCGCCGCCGCGAGCTGGTAGGAGTCTTCCTGCCAGGCCAGAATGCGCCAGGCGATCAACACGGCTGCGGCCAGCAGCGCCACCCGCAGGTAGCGGATCCAGTGCCGGTCGAGCGGCGCCAGCGCCTCCGGACCGGAGACCTTGACCCATTCGACGTCGGGCGGGGGCGCGGGTTCTTGCGACATTGCCTACCAGCCAACCGCGAAATAGAGGTCGTTGACGTTGGTGTGCGTCGGCCCCGTCACGATCAGGTCGCCTGACGCCTGCAGGAAGGCGTGCGAGTCGTTGTCGGCCAGCGCGCGGGCGGCGTCGACGCCTGCGGCGCGCCCGCGCGCCACCGTCCCGCCGTCTACCAAGCCTCCGGCGGCGCTGGTCGGGCCGTCGGATCCGTCGGTGGCCAGGGCCATCACCGCCGCGTTCGCCGTGCCTTCCAGGGCCCTGGCCGCGGCCAGGGCCATCTCCTGGTTTCGCCCGCCGCTGCCCGCGCCGCGCACCGTCACGGTGGTCTCGCCGCCGAAGATCACGCATCCGGGTCGCGCCACCGGCCGGTGATGGCGGGCGATGTCCCGCGCCGTGCCGGCCAGCGCGAGCGCGATTTCGCGCGCCTCGCCCTCAACCGCCGACGTCACATGCAGCGCCTCGAAGCCGCGCGCCCGCGCCGACCGCACGGCGGCCTCCGCCGCCTGCGCGTTGTCGGCGATGATCACGTTGCGCACGGCGGCGAGCCGCGCGTCGCCGGGCTTGGGGCTCTCGTCCTCCGCCCCGGCGGCGCCGCGCTCCAAGTGCTCGCGGATCTGCACCGGCACAGTGGCGCGCAGGTCGAAGGCGTCGAGGGCGCCCAGCGCGTCGGCGTAGGTGGTGGGGTCTGGCACGGTTGGCCCCGAGGCGATCACGTCCAGCGGATTGTCCACGACGTCGCTCACGATCAGGGCCACCATGCGCGCGGGATGCGCCGCCGCCGCCAGCCGCCCGCCGTGGATCACCGACAAATGCTTGCGCACGGCGTTGATGGCATTGATGGTGGCGCCGCAGCGCAGCAGATGGTCGGTGAGCTCCTGCAGCGCCTCCAGCTCAATGCCCGGCGCCGCGGCTGGGGTGAGGCACGACCCGCCGCCCGAGATGCAGCAGAGCAGGAGGTCGCGCGGTCCGGCCTGCCGCGCCAGCTCCAGCTGCCGCCGCGCGGCGCGCTCGCCCCGTTCGTCGGGGTAGGGATGGGCCGCTTCCACGATCTCGACACGCGCCGTCGGCGCCCCGTGGCCGTCTTTCACGATCACGAGCCCACTGCTGAGGCGATCGCCGAGCTGCTCCTCGAGGGCGCCGGCCATCCTGGCGCTCGCCTTGCCGGCGCCCAGCACCAGAACCCGGTCGATTGCCGACCACGGCAGCGCCGCCTCGCCGACGTGGAGCGCCGCGGCGTCGGTGCGCACGATGGCCTTCACCGCCGCCGCCGGGTCCACGGCGGCAATGCCCGCACGCCCGATCTCAAGCAGCTGCGCGCGCAGCTTCGAATCCAGCGAGCCGGCCCCCGGTGCATGCGCGGTGCGGTCGAGTGTACGCACGTTCGTCTGATCGCTCCGGCCGCCAGTCCACACCCGGCCGCGCCAGCGTAGGATACTGGCGGTCCTTGAGACCCGCGCACCCATGCGGGCAACGGAGGCCGACAGATGGGCGATTGTCGGTTCTGCGGAAAGTCGGCGGGCTTTCTACGCCGGCAGCATGGCGCCTGCGCCGAGCGGCACGCCCGCGCCAAGACGAAGATTCGGAACCTGTGCATCAGCGCGGCGCTGCGCGGCGACGGCCTGGACACGCTGTCCGCCAAGCTTCGCGAGACCGCCTCGGCAGGGTTCATCGCCATGTCCGACGCGGCTCTGACCGAGACGCTGGCGGACGGCTGGGGCGACGCTGTCGAGACGGCCATGGAAGACCGCGTGATCTCCAGCCACGAACGGCGCGGGCTGAATCGCTATCGGAACCATTTCAATCTATCTGCGGGCCAACTCGACTGCCGGGGGCATTTCGAGATCTTCCGCCGATCGGCGCTGCTCAACGCGATCGGCGAGCAGGGCGTGGTGCCGCGGTACGACCGCCGCGCGGCGCGAGCGGAGTTCGGCCGATTGCCCTTCAACTTGATGAAGAGCGAGGCGTTGATTTGGATGTTCGACGACGTCGGGTACCTGCGGCAGGTCACGCGCCGCGAGTTCCGCGGGCAGTCCATGGGCGCGAGCGTTCGCGTAGCCAAAGGCGTCTACGTGCGTCCGGGCGCGTTCCGGGGACGCGCCGTCGAATCGACCGAGATGGAACGCACCGACCATGGGCTGCTGGGAATCACCACCAAGCACATCTACTTCAAGGGCGGCGACAAGGGCTTTCGGGTTCGGCTGGAGCGCATCGTCTCGTTCGAGCCCTACAGTGACGGGCTGGGCATCATGCGGGATACGGCCCGCGCGGTGCCCGAGGCGTTCACGATGGACGGGCTCGACGCCTGGTTCGCCATCAATCTCATCGACGCCCTTCTCGATGCCGAAGACGTGACCCTGCCCAAGCGCGATTCGCCAACGCTGGACGACATCGTGGACGCGGCGCCCGACGACGATGATGCGGGCCTGTTCATCGCCGGAACGGGAGCGTCGCTCTAGCGCGGTCGACCCGGTTCGTCCGACAAACCGGCGGCCCACCCGGGTCCGGCCCTCTTTCCCTTGAAGGAGTCGTTTGCATAACGAGGCAGGGGCGGTTCGCGAACCGCCCTTACGCGTGGGTGAACAGGTTCGGCGGGGGCTGGATTTCCGCTTCCGCGGGAATGACGAAGGGTTACGCAAAGGGACCTATATACCAAAGTAGCCAAATCTAAACCCATGCCTTACTTAATTATCCATACGGTCCTCGATCCACAATCGCATCGTAAATCAATCGCGATAACAACCATGCGCCTGTCCCGCTCCCCAACCCGACCACCAAAAACGCCACATGTTTAAACGTGACCACCATCTTCGAATGCTCTTCAAGCGTCGTCACGCGACGATCTAACGGCGGATCTACATCAACAATCTCAATCAACGGCTCGCCCTCTTCACGCCGCCACCAACGCATCGCCTATGACTTACCTACACGAGCGCCATAATACTGGTACATATCATGCAAGCTGATCTCTTCGTCAGATCGCTCATTCGGTGCATACCCTAAACGTGCATTAGTCCATGGCGCTTCAGCATGCGTTCGATCACTCAATTGTTGCCCCGACATCTTGCCGTACACTTTCAACACTGCATCGACCAATGTTCGTTCAGACTTGCCTAATTCTTCTCCGTCTCCTACATCCCACTCACGTAACGCAAACTTTCCCTTATGTAAGTCGTAGACCTCACGTACGACAGGCCCATCACGCCACGCCTCAATTTTCTCATCAAATAGCGGCTCGTCACGATATACCAAATGCCATGCCTGACAGTAATACAGCAGCTTATGGAGCTTCATTGCTCCAGTGTGTTTTTCTTTCTCCAGTATATAGGCAGCGACATCATGCACGCTCAACATGCGTCACCTGCTTCAGGTTTACCCGTAGATCAATGCCAGTATACCACAGATATAACATTAGAACAACTAGAATCCTATCAACACAAACTTCGCACATACAACATGCGGCGCTAAAGACTAAGGAATTCCGGCGTAGTCTCCGCCGCATGTTTCGCTAATAGTCGCCGAGATTCCTTGATGTCACCAATCAGATCCGAAACAGCCATCCTTATCGTAATCACTTGGCGAGTCTTAATCTAGCTCCTTGCTCTATCGGAAATTTTTGTATATAAATCCCTACGCAATGGCCTCCCTCAGGCCGGCAGCGCGCAGTAGGCCAGGCCGATGATCCCGGGCCCGACGTGCGCGCCCATCACCGGCGTGAATCCCGTCACGAAGAGTTCGTCGGGCCGGATGTCGCGGCGCACCTGCGCGGCAAGCGCCTGTGCCTCGGCCTCGTCCGAGCCGTGGTGCACCGTGACGCCAACATACGCAGCGCCGTTCGTGGCTTTCGCCACTTGCTGGACGAGGCCCCGCACCGCCCGCGCGCGCGACCCGAAGCGCGCCCGCACGCCCACCGCGCCGCCGCCGAACCGCAGCACGAACGTCGACGGGAGGGCGTCGGCCACACGCGCCACCACTCCGGGGACCCGACCCCCTCGGGCGACGTAGGCCAGCGAATCGAGAACCGCGACGATTGCGCTGTGCGCGGCCGCCCGCTCGGCCGTCTGCACCACCTCGGCCGCCGCGGCGCCTCCGGCCGCGGCTCGGGCGGCCAACAGCGCGGGAAACCCCGCCGCCATGCCCGCGCCGCCCGCTTCGACGATATGGACCGGTAGTCGGTGCGCAATGCGCCGCTTGGCAATTTGGGCTGCGTCGGACATCGTCGAGAGGGTTCGCGGCAGGCACACGCACACGGCCGCGCGGGCCCAGGCCGCCGCAGCGTCGAAGACAGCCAAATAGTCGCCCGGCGACATCGTGCTGGTGGTGGGGAGTTCGGGGTCCGTCGCCAGACGCTGCCAGAACTCCGCCGGCGAGATGTCGTGGCCGTCGCGCAGCTCCTGGCCGTGCCAGACCAGAATCGTGGGCGCCACGCCAATACCCAACCGCTCGACCTCGTCGGCCGGCAGGCAGGCGCTGGAATCAGTGACGACCGCGACCGGCCGCCGGAAGTCAGCGCTCGTCACGGTCCAGGAGGAAGCGGCGGGCCATCAGCCGGGCCAAGCCCACGTCCTCGTCGGTCCGTACCTTGCGATAGCCGATCAACCGGCCAAGCACCAGCACGCCCACCACGACCCACGCCGTGACACCGATGGTCAGCGACTGACCCGTCAGGCTGAGCAGCACCGCCGTCGCAAAGAACCCCACGATCGCGCCGGGCGCCGAGTCTCGCAGCAGCGCCCGCCCCAGTACCAGGCCGGCGAACGCCAGGCACATCTGCCAGGCGCCCAGCGCGGCCAGCAGCGCGCCGGCCGGTCCGATGCCCCGGCCGCCGCGCCAGCGCAGCGTGATGGGCCAGATGTGCCCACAAACGGCCGCCACGCCCGCGGCGGAGGACACTTCATACGACTCGAATCGCTGCGCCACTGCCACCACCAGCACCGGCTTGAGCGCATCCGCGAACCCCGCTGCCGCGCCGGGCACCGTCCCCAGCCGCTCGATGGCGGCCGAGCCGCTCACGCCCCCCGCTCCCTCGCCGAGCAGGTCGTGGCCGCGCAGGCGGGCGGCGAGATAGGCGATCGGAATGGACCCGATCAGGTATCCCATCAGAACGAGCCAGAAGGCGGTCATGGCACCTGCTCACGCCGAGGCGTCGACGCCGCACCGGCAGGTTCGGAGTCTAGCAGCGCCCCAACTGTAGTCCGCCTGCCCCTGGCGGGCAGCCCGGCACCGCCGGTGCGCCCCCAGCGCTCCCGGGCCATCGCTCGGTCCTCACCCTCTCCGCCCTTGAGAGTGGGCGAGGATGTGGGAGAGCCCAGCCGTCGGGTCCGCTCCCTCTCCCCTCCGCGGGAGAGCGCTGGGGTGAGGGGCCGCTGGCCAATCCCCACCAATCCCTCCACCTAATGTCGGATGATGTTCCAACTGAACCATTGTCCCCGCCGCCATGACCCTGCCCGACCCCACCGACCACGAACCCATCCGAGGACCGCGTCTGCGCCTGCGGCCCATCACCCCCGACGATCTGCCGACCCTCATGCGCTGGCTAAGCGATCCGGGGGTCGTGGCCTTCTACGGCCTCCCGCCCGCCGATCTCGACGAGGCGCGGCGGACATACCTCGAGCCGTCGGGCCTCCCCGCGTGGAAGTTCATCATCGAAGCCGAGGACCGCGCCATCGGCGAAATTCAGTACTCCTACTCGTACGCCGATGTCACCTGGTCGGCCGGTATCGACATCTTCATCGGCGAGCCGGGGGCCCGCGACCGCGGTCTGGGAACCGAGGCCATTCGCACCCTACTGCAGTACTTATTCGAGACGAAGGGCGTGAGCCGCGTCGCGATCGACCCCGAGCCGTCCAACCGCCGCGCCATCCGTGCCTACGAAAAGGCCGGTTTCCGCCTGGACGGCGTCATCCGCCGGCACATGAAGATCGACGACCGCTGGGCCGACGCCGCCTTCATGACCATCCTGGACGACGAATGGCCGGCCGCGAAGGCCCGCTGGCAGCCGCCCGCCGGTTGCGCGTGACACGCTATCGCCCCTGGCGCACGGCGCGCTCCACGGGGGATTTACTGAGGGGGATTCGCTATGACGACCTGAAGAATCCCAATAGTCACGCCGGCCATGATGGCGATGCCCGCCAATATAAGGCTGACGTTCCATCTGAGAATAGACATCATCGCGTCATTGAGGTCCTGCTTGGTGACCACCCCCGCAAGGTCCTGCTTGGTGGCCATCCCTGCCAAGTCCTGCTTGGTGGCCATCCGCTCTTCGATCGCGGCGACTCTTCGCTCGATGCGTACCAACCCCTCGGCCAGTTTTCTGACGCTGATCCCTTTGAGGTCGCCCCAGGTATTCGCGCCTTCGTACTGCTCGATCGTGACTGCGCTTTCCCGCGCTTCGGCGACCCCCTCACCAGCGCCCTCACCCGTCGCCCTGGCGTAGGGCTGCTCCTCGCGTCGGGCGGGATCGTCGTCTTTGTCAGGCATCAATGTCACCATGGCCGAACACTATGTTCCGCTCCAAGCCAGGCCGCCGGCCGGTTGCCGCATGAACTGCAGCCGCACGCTGCCGACCTGCCGATGGCAGACGCCACGTTCCATGGTTGCAGGGTTTCTGGCGTATCTCAAGCTGGAGGTCGTGGGTCAGTCTGAGTCCGTCATTCCCGCGAAAGGAGACCTTTGCGTAACCCCTCCAGCGGAGGCGGGAGAGCGGGCCTTATCCCCTCTCCCTTGAAGGGAGAGGGCTAGGGTGAGGGTGATCCGAGGCTTGCGCGTGGGGTGTCGACACAGCTATGCAAAGGTCTTCGAAAGCGGGAATCCATCCGCGGCCCGCCGACGGGCGAACCGAGTGAGCCCGCCAGCCCCTAGACAGAGCCCCACCACCATGTCCAATACTATTTGACACGAAGCATTTCGCGGCCCCTGCCCGTCCTGTTACAACTAACCAGCCACCCCTGCCGGGAGCCACCCCATGCCGACGCACACCTATAGCTGCCGCGAGATCGTAGGCGGCGTGGCCGAAGGTCCCGCGTTGGTGGCCGACACCCGCATTTCGTTCTGGGGCGGCTTCGACCCCGCGTCGGGCGAGATCGTGGAGGTCGGCAGCCCCTTCGAAGGCGTCAATATCGCCGGCAAGGTGCTGGTCTTCCGCTCAACCAAGGGCAGCTCGGGCACCTCGCTCATGCTGCGGCTCGCCAAGATGGCCGGCAATGCGCCGCTGGCGTTCGTCAACACCGAGCTCGACGAGCTGAGCACCCTGGCCTGCGTCGCGCTCGGCCTGCCGTTGGTGACCGAGTTGGACGTGGACCCGTTCACCGCCATGCAGACCGGCGACATGGTGCGCGTGGACGCCGACCGCGGGGTCGTCGAGGTTGTTGCCGACCGGCCCGCGGCGCCGCGGCGCGAGGTCACGTCCTCGGCCCCGGCGCGCACGGCCATCGATCTGACGCCCGAGCAGCAGTCCATGCTGAACGGCGCCCGCGGGGACTCGCGCGCCGAGCACCTGCGCCTGCTGGTGAAGTGGGGCGAAGCCGTAGGCGCCGAGCGCCTCATCGAGGTCGACAACGTGCTGCCGGGCGGGCTCTTCGTTCCCAACCGCACCCTCGGCGAGCTGCCCTTCGAGCTCATCGAGGGCTACATCAACTACACCAAGGGCTGCCTCATCGACGATGTCGGGGTCACCGCCACGGCCCACGCCAGCTTCATGGACCTCGAGCGCCTCGATCAGTTCCAGCCCGACCTGCGGCAGGTTCCGGCCCAACAGGAGTTGCTGGACCTGGGGCGAAAGGCGGGAGTCTCGATGACCTGGACCTGCGCGCCCTACCTGGTGGGCAACGTGCCGCTCAGCGGCCAGGTGTGCGCCTGGACGGAGTCGCACGCCGTCGTGTTCGTGAACTCATTCCTCGCCGCGCGCACCACGCGCAACGGCAACGAGAGCGCGGCGGCCGCGATGGCGACTGGGTTCGTGCCCGAGTTTGGCGTGCTCCAGACCGAGAATCGCCGCGCGAACTTCGTGATCGAGGTCGACGTCGATCTCACCTCGGACGCCGATTGGGGCTGCCTGGGCTATTTCGCCGGCAAGGTCGGCGGGCTGCGGATTCCGGCGTTCGTCGGGCTGTCGCCGCCGCGGATCGAGTCGGCGCGCCAGCTTTGCGCCGCGCTGGCCACGTCAGGCGGCGCGCCGATGCTGCACATCGCGGGCGTCACGCCCGAGGCGCCGACGCTGGATGCCGCGCTAAAGGGACAGGAGCCCGAGGAGACGCTGACCTTCGGCGCCGCGGAGCTGGCGTCGGTCTACGACTCCCTCACCACGGCCACCGAAGACGAGGTGGACCTGGTCTACTTCGGCTGTCCCCACGCGACCCTGCAGGAAGTGGTCGAGCTGGCCAAGGAGCTCCGCGGCAAGCACGTCCGCGAAGGCGTGACGCTGCTGGTCTCCATGTCCTACGCCATCGAGGCCCAGGCGCGCCGCCTCGGCTACGCCCAGGAGATCGAGGACGCCGGCGGCCGGGTCATGACCGATAGCTGCCCCAGCAACGCGCTCTGGCGCGAGTCGACGCGCATGGCCACCCCGGCCGTCAAGACCGGCTCCTACGCCCCCAACCTGCTGCAGTGCGAGGTCGTGCTGGCGCCGATGCCGGAGTGCGTGCGCATCGCTGAAGCGGGCCGCTGGTCACGCTAGCCGACGACCTTCGACCTACGAAAGGCACCAGGTTCTAGCCTTGGCCACCCGTGACGTTCGGGTTCATCCGTATGGACGTGATACCCCCGCCGTATTGTTCGATCTCGATGAGACGCTCATGCCGGAAGAGGCCGTGGCCATGCGGTGCATCGTCGACACCGGCCGTACAGCCACCATCAGGTACGGAGTCGATGCCACGGACCTTGCCAATGCGTTGCGCGAGGAGGCGCGGCGGCTGTGGCGCGCGTCTCCGGTTCACGCCTTTTGCCAGCGGGTCGGCATCAGCTCCTGGAAAGCCCTGTGGTCGGACTTTCCCGGCGATGCCCCGGAGCTCGAATACTTGCGGTCATGGCGAGCGGCCTACCGGCTAGGCTCGTGGCAAGCCGCACTTGACCGGTTTGGGATACGGGACCGGCATCTCGCGCAGCAGTTGGCCGACGCGTTCCCGGCCCTTCGCGCCGACACCCATGAAGTCTTTCCCGACGCCGTGCCCTGTCTGCGGCGTCTCGCTCGGGAGTGCCGCCTGGCCGTCGTCACCAATGGGATGCTGGACAATCAGATGCGAAAGATCGCCGGGGCGGGCTTCGGTGGACTGCTGGAGCAGGTCTTCGTCTCAAGTGATTTCGGTTGCGGCAAGCCCTCGCCGGCGTTCTTTGGCCATGTGTTGCAGACCCTGAACATCGCTGGACTCAATTGCGTGTTTGTGGGCGACAGTCTCAGGAACGACATTCTTGGCGCCGGCACCTGCGGGATAGCGAGCGTTTGGGTCAACCGCAGCGCACGGCCGGATCCCCGTGGTGCGGCGGCGCGTCATGAGGTCGCCAGTCTGCGGGACGTGACCGTTGGTTTGATCCATCGGCTGACCGCCTAGCGATCAGTTTCGGCGGTTCTTTGCCCAGTCGAAGAGCTGTTGCATGGACATCAGCTTTCGCCGCCAAGCTGGGCTACCCTCCTCCGGGCTGGCGGGTGCTGACGAATACGCCTCTCGGAGCACTGCGTGAGCGCGCGCGGCGCTTGCGGGCCGGCCGTTGATTTGCCTTCTGTAGGCATAGTCGTTACCGTAGTGACTTGGCGTCTTTCCGCATGCCGGATATATTGCTCATCCCTCATGGGAATCGCTGAAGCCGTCCGTCAGCTCCGCGAGCAGCGACGGCTATCCAAGGCAGAGCTCGCCGGGCGCTGTGGGCTGGCACCGTCCTACCTTTCCCGCCTCGAGAGCGGCGACTACAAGAGCCCGACCGTCGCCACTCTTGTCACCATAGCTGGCGGGCTAGACGTTGATCCGCGCGAGCTTCTCGTGCTCGCTGGCTACGTGCCCGAGGATCTGGCCCGAACCCGGCGCCACCTCGCGGAAGAATCCATTACCCGCCTCGCCGAGTCGGCCATCCGCTCGATCTCGCAAACGGTCAGTGCGTCGCTCGCGCCAGGCGGCATTGACGCGGTCAACGGCACTCTCAATGTGGATGCCGCGTTACTTGCCGAACGGCTGCGTGACTATCGGCGCGGCCAGGGGCTCTCCTCACGGGAGGTGGCGCGCCGCGCCGGCGTGCGACCCGGCCTGGTGAGCGCCCTCGAGACCGGCAAGCGCCCGGCCGGCGCTCCGGACGTGGTCGCCGTACTGCGCGAGGGCTACGGCATGAGCGAGCCGCAGGTCGACGACTTGTTGTTCGAAGTCGGCCTCAGCCACTACCTCGCCGACGACCTCGTGCTCTCCGCGGAGTCTCGCCGCATGACGCTTGAGTTCGTGCGCCTGGCTCGCCTGCGCGACCGCCAGAGCCGCCAGGTCCAGCCCGGCCGCAGCTAGCCCCCGCCCGCGTCGCGTGGGGGTCCGCTTGAACCGCGTCAGAACTTGTAGCCGCCCGGCGGCCACAGGTAGCCCTCTTGCCGGTCGCCCCCTCTCCCGACATAATCCGTGTCACCCTGCGGGCGAATTGCAGATTGGGGTCCATCCGGCGACGCGGCATTTCGCTCGTCGCCCGGCATCTGAACAGGTGGCTACGTGGACGTGACGCTGGCGGCGCTCGCAGATTCAGCGAACATCTCGCAAGAGGGTAAGCTCAACATTCTGGGCGAATTCAACCAAATCAATGCGCCAACATTGCCGGCGCTTCACCCGGCAATGTCGCTCGTATTGCGGTTGGAGGCTGGCCCTGTCGAGTATGGTCAGGAGAAGCATCTTGAAGTCTCGCTGGTCGACGCCGACGGGAATAGAGTGCTCGAGGTAGGGACGGCCAAGGTGTCCGTGCCCAACGCAGGCCCGGGCAAGCGCGCAAGGATCGTTACCGTGCTGAACATCCAGAATACGGTTCTACAGAGGTACGGGGACTATGCCTTTGTCGTCCTCGTCAATGGCGATGAGAAGGCAACGGTGCCGCTCGAGCTTGTTCCGCTCGAAGTGGCTGGGCATGAGGGAGACGACGATGAGTAACGAGCACCGTGTGGCCGACCAGGCGAGTGTTGTGGGGCGCCTTGCTCCGCCCACCACCAAGTCGACGGCGACGACCTTTACGTTTGCGTGGACGCTCGAGGACCAGGGCGATCTAACAGAGGAACAGGCCATCTCGGAAGCTCGGACGATCCTTGCGAATCCTGCCGCGCATGAGTGGCTGCCGTGGAAGGCTTCGACGTCCACGCCTGACGCCTAGCATTGCGTGCCGTACCGCGCGGTCATCGAGCGTCAGGCTGCGCGGTACCTCGCCCGTCAGGACACTCGCCTGCGGGCGCGCGTGGAAGCGGCCATCGAAAAGGCCCTTGAAGACCCACTTGGGAGCGGATCGAAGGCGGTCGTCGGGGAGCCTCGCTTGCGATCGCTGCGAGTCGGCGGGTTCCGCATCATCTACGCGGTCGATGACGCCCAAGAGCTTGTGCGCGTCATCAGGTTTGCATCTCGAGGCCGGGCCTATCGACGACGTGTGTAGTGCGCAGGCCGCGTCGCCGCGTAGGGTCAACCAGTTGTCTTGGTATTGAGGCGTCGTCGCCCCCACCTGACGCCAGCCTGCGGCGGTCCTACGTCCCAGGGGCCGCCGGCACCACCGCGATTGCGGTCGTGGCGTCACTGGACAACCCGTCGGTCGTGTTGAACGCCGTCCACCGTTGGCCGTCGAACACCCCAACCCCGCCGTCCGTCGCGGCCCACACGCGACCGTCGGCCGTTTCCGCCAGCGCGTGGACGCCATCGGCAGGCAGAGCGGAATTGCCCGTCGTATAGGTGCTGACCGCTGCACCAACGATGCGGCTCACGCCGTTCGCTGTCGCGATCCACACGTCGCCGTTGGATGCGGCGAGCAGATCCCGCACTTCATCACTCCCAAGCCCCTCGGTCGTCCCCACGAGGGTCCACGTGACGAGATTCGCCGAGCGCACGACGCCCTCGTTGAGCAACGCCAGCCAGAGGCGCCCACGAGTGTCGACGGTCACCGCCGTGACGTTGTTCCGGATCACTTCGGGAATCATCGCGCGGGTGATGAAGCGGGGCCAGGTATCAGTCTGTTGGTCGTAGAGGGCCGCGCCTTGGCGGGTTGCGAACCACACCCGCCCGAGGCTTTCGTCCACAACGAAGATGTCGCGCACGTCAAGGTCCGGCAGCTCGGAGTTGTCCGGCCGCAGCCGGTCCCACTGCGTGCCGGCCAGGACGCTCACGCCTTGACTCGGATGGCCCAGGTAGAGCACGTCGCTCTCGCGGCGCCCAGCGATGGCCTGCACGTTGTTTGAGCCCAGACCTCTGTTGGTGGTATCCCGGGTGAAAACCTCGCCGTCCCCGTCCCGCCCGATCCGGCTGGCCCCGATCGGCGTGCCGACCCATATCTGGCCGTCACCGTCCACATGCACCGCTTGAATGCGGTCATCCACTAGGTCCGTGTCCTCGGCCTGGATGCTGTGCCACGCGCCGTCGTAGACCGCCAGACCTTGGTCAGCAGTGCCCACCACCACCAGCTCGCTGGTGAGGTTCGGTGCCGTCGCCTCCGGCGTGGCGGCGGGAGTCGCGGCCGGCGCCGCCCCCGCCGTTGGGGTTGCCGCTGGCGGCGGAGCGACCTCGACGACTTCCACCGCGTAGGTCTGCCCGTCGCTGAGCGCCGCCGCGGCGTTGAACGCCGTGATCTGCCGCCACGAGTCGTTGGGATAGAGGCGGTTGCGCAAATCGTCACCCAGCAGCCGCAGACGCACGCCGGCCCCCGGGTGATGCTCCAAGACCGCCGCCTGGAAGTATTGCCGGATGAACCCGGTCGTGGCCGCGGCGATGTGCAGCGTTCCGGGTTTGTTCGTATCGATCCGCGCTTCCGACTTCGGAAAGCCGAACGCGTCGACGCCGCCGTAGGCCCGGAAGAAGTCCAGGAACCCGGTCCGCACGCCGCCCACGGAGAAGTTGGAGATCTTGTGCCCCCATGGCCCGTGCAGCTCGCCCGAGTTGTGGTTCGTGGTTCCCGGCTCGACGCCCAGGTCCTGGCTGCCGCCGATCCCGCCGCCGAAGTAGTCCCAGGCCAGCCGCCGCTCCATCAGGTAGATGCCCCCAAGATCGGGCCGCGGATGGAAGTCCACCACGCCCCGCTGGTAGTACTGCGTCAGCGCGCCGTCCTCCTCCACGAAGACCTCGGAGGTCGGCAGCCCCCACCGCGTCAAGCCGCCGCTGGACTCGTAGAACGCCGCGAAGTCGGCGGTAAGCGTTTGCCCGCCGACGTCCACCTCGAGCCGGGGGATGTTGTGGTTCAGCATCGGGTTCGCGCTATCCGTCACCCGCACGGAACTCACCACCCGCACGGCGTCGAACCCTGACGCCATCTGCGCCAGCAAGCCGACCGGCCCGACGATCCCGAGGGCGAGCAACGCCGCCAGCGCCAGCGTCCCGCCCAGGCGCAGCGCGGCGCTCATGGTCCTCGGTGGGCCCGACCGAGTCTCCGGCCCCTTTGCCGCGGCCGTTCGCCTGCCTTGGTCGTGAATCGCTCGTGCGCCTAGTGACACCGTGTCAAGTATAGGGAGCGGCAGCCGCCGGGCGGGAAATGTTTCACGTGAAACATTGAGGGCCGGTGGCCGGCTCCAACGCGTCACGCGTTAGCGACTGAACCTTGACCGGCTACCGCGTCCGTCTCCACGCCAGTGGTCAGCTTGCCTTGACGGAGCGCAGCGGCAGGGCCTCGGTCTCGAGCGTCGAGAGGTCCAAGCGCTTGGACGCATGGTCGATGTCAAAGCCGACGACTTCGCCGGTGGCATCGAGGTCCACGTTGAGCCCGTCCGTGACCTCGCGCATCTCCACGCCCGGCCCCTCCTTGAACTCGACGTAGAGGCTGTCGGTTTCCGGGTAGTAGTGGAGTCTCATGGGCTGTCTTCGCGGCGGTTACCCGACCTTGGCCTCCACCCCGGCCTGGCGGGCCAGGTCGGCGGCGCGGTTGGTTTGCTCCCAGGGGACGTCGTCCAGGTCATCGCGCCCGAAATGGCCATAGGCGGCGACCTGGCGATAGAGCGGGCGGCGCAGGTCCAGGTCGCGGATGATGGCGCCCGGCCGCAGGTCGAAGGTGTCGCGAATGGCGGCCTCGATGCGATCGTCAGGGACCGTGCCGGTGCCGTAGGTCTCAATGTTGAGGGACAGCGGCTCGGCCTTGCCGATCACGTAGGCCGCCTGCACCTCGAAGCGCGACGCGAGCCCGGCGGCGACGACGTTCTTGGCGATCCAGCGCAGGGCGTAGTTGGCGGAGCGGTCGACCTTGGTCGGGTCCTTGCCGGAGAAGGCCCCACCGCCGTGGCGGGCCATGCCGCCGTAGGTGTCCACGATGATCTTGCGCCCGGTGAGGCCGGCGTCGCCCGTGGGCCCGCCCACCACGAAGCGCCCGGTGCCGTTGACGATGATTTGGGTGGCGGAGTCAAGCAGGCGGGAGGGGATCGCGGCGCGGACGACGCACTCCTCGATGGCGCGCTCGATGGCGTCGTTGTCGATCTCGGGATCGTGCTGCGCGGCGACGACTACGCTATCGACGCGCGCGGGCCGCCCGTGGCGGTATTCCACCGTGACCTGGGTCTTGCCGTCGGGACGCAGCCAGTCCAGCGTGCCGTCCTTGCGCACCTGGGCCAGCTGCCGCGCGGCGCGATGCGCCAGCGCAATCGGCGCCGGCATCAGCTCCGGCGTCTCGTCGCAGGCGAAGCCGTACATCATTCCCTGGTCGCCCGCGCCCAAGCCCTCGATCTCGTCGTAGTCGCCGTCCAGCGCCCGCACCTCAAGCGCTTCGTCAACGCCCATCTTGATGTCGGCCGACTGCTCGTTGAGCGATACCAGCACGCCGCAGGTCTCGCCGTCGAACCCGACCTCGGACGTCGTGTAGCCGATCTCGCGCACGGTGTCGCGGACGATGCGGGGCACGTCGACGAAGGACGCCTTGGAGGTAATTTCCCCGAGCACCAGCACCAAGCCGGTGGTCGTGGCGGCCTCGCACGCGACCCGGCTCTCCGGGTCGGCGGCCAGGAAGGCGTCGAGCACGGCGTCGGAGATCTGGTCGCAGAGCTTATCGGGGTGGCCCTCGGTCACCGACTCCGAGGTAAACAAGAGGCGCGGCGCCTGCATGAACGTACTGCTCAAGATGCTCTCTCCCAATGGCGGGGCGTGAGGGCCTGTGGTCGAAACGGAATGTGGCCGCGGGATGGGACCGTCATCCCTCGCGGGCGTTTGCCTCTACCGGTCAGGCTCGGGCCGTCCGGCTCCCTCTCCCTTGAAGGGAGAGGGCTGGGGTGAGGGTGACGGCCTCGACCCGCCACCACTCCGCACGGCTCCAGGTTGGATGGCGGATAGATTCCCGCCTGCGGAGACCTTTGCATACCGAGGGTAGGGCAGGATGTTCGGGGTGAACCCGGTGTGGCTTCCAGGTTAGCTGGGCCTAGATTCCCGCTTTCGCGGGAATGACGGACTGGGCGGCGGGCATGACGCGAGCGGATCGGTTACGTCCCTTCCTGCCAGCCGGACAGATAGGCGGCCTGCTCCTCGGTCAGCGTATCGATGGCCACGCCCATCGCCTCCAGCTTGAGCGCGGCGACCAGGTGGTCGATCTCTCCAGCTACGTCGTACACGTTAGGCGCAAGGTCCCCGGCGTTGGCCGCCAGATATTCGAGCGCCAGCGCCTGATTGGCAAAGCTCATGTCCATCACGCTGGCCGGGTGCCCCTCGGCGGCCGCCAGATTGATGAGCCGGCCCTGGGCCAGCAGGAAGATGCGGCGCCCGTCGGACATCCGATATTCATCAACGTAGGGCCGTGCCTCGTCGACCTGCACGGCCATGTCCTCCAGCGCCTCGATGTTGATCTCGACGTCGAAGTGCCCCGAGTTGGCCAGAATCGCCCCGTCCCGCATGGCCTCGAAGTGCGGCTGGTCGATCACGTGCTTGTCGCCGGTGACGGTCACAAATATATGACCCTCGGCCGCCGCCTCCTGCATGGGCATGACGCGGTAGCCGTCCATCAGGGCTTCCAGCGCGCGGACGGGGTCGACCTCGGTGACGATCACGTGGGCGCCCATGCCGGACGCGCGGCTGGCCAGGCCGCGCCCGCACCAGCCGTAGCCGCCCACCACCACACTTCGGCCGGCCAGCAGGATGTTGGTGGCGCGCACCAGGCCGTCCAGCGTGGACTGCCCCGTGCCGTAGCGGTTGTCGAACATGTGCTTGGTCATGGCCTCGTTCACGGCCACGATGGGGTACTTCAGCACGCCTTGCTCGGCCATGGCCCGCAGGCGAATGACGCCGGTGGTGGTTTCCTCGGTGCCGCCCAGCACGTCGTCCATCACGTCCGTGCGGGTCGTGTGCACGGTCGAGACCAGGTCGGCGCCGTCATCGGTGGTCAAATGCGGGCGCGTGTTCAGCACGGACTCGATGTGGTCGTAGTAGACCTCGGAATCCTCGCCGTTGATGGCGTAGGTGGCGGCACCGTACTCATGGACCAGGGCAGCCGCAACATCGTCTTGGGTGCTGAGCGGATTTGAGGCACACAGCGCCACGTCCGCCCCGCCGGCCTGCAGCGTGCGCATCAGGTTGGCGGTCTCGGTGGTGACGTGCAGGCAGGCGCCGATGCGCAGGCCGTCGAGGGGACGCTCGCGCGCGAAGCGCTCCCGAATGCTCGCCAGCACCGGCATGGATTGATCCGCCCAGCGAACGCGGCGGACGCCAAGGCCGGCAAGCCCGGCGTCCGCGATCTCGAACGAGCTATGCGTTGCGGCCATGCAATTCTCCCTGTCGCGCGCGTAGGTTCGCCGTGCGGCGTCTAAAACGCAACGAACTCCTTGAACTCGGCGTAACGCGCCTCGACATCCCCGCGCGTGAGCGCAGCCAGGCGCTCGACGCCGAACGCTTCAACTGTAAACGACGCCGCGACGCTGCCATAGACGATTGCGCGCCGCAGGGCCGGGTCGCTGAGATCGCCGGTCTCGGCCAGGCTGGCGAGCATGGCGCCGGCGAAGGCGTCGCCGGCGCCGGTCGGGTCGACGACGTCCGGCAGGGGATAGCCCGGCGCAAAGAACCAGTCTGCGCCGTGCGCCAGCACCGCGCCGTATTCACCCATCTTGACGGCGACGGCCTGCGGGCCAAGCTCCAGGATGGGCGCAACCGCCAGCGGCACGCGGGGCTCGCGGCTGAACATCCGAACTTCTTGGTCGTTGAGCACGACCATCGAGCTGCGCCGAAACACGGCAGCCAGCTCAGATGAGCGGTCGCGAATCCAATGATCCATCGAATCCGTGAGCACGAACGCCCCCTGCTCGATTTGGTCCAGGACGCTCAGCTGCACCCGGGGTTCGATGTTGCCGACAAAGACGAAGTCCGCATCGACCGTGGGCATGCGCGGCGTGAAGTCGGTCACGACGTTGAGCTCCACGAATTCAGTATCGCGGGTGTTGAGGTCGTCGTGATAGCGCCCGCCCCAGCGAAACGTCCGGCCTTCGGCGACCTCGAGGCCGGAAAGGTCTATGCCTCGCTCTTCGAGGGTCCGGCGATGGGCCGGGGGGAAGTCCGTGCCCACGACGCTGACCAGCGCGGTTGGCGCGAAGAGGCGCGCCGCCAGCGCGGCGTACGTCGCCGATCCGCCGAGGATCCGCGAAACCTGGCCGGTCGGCGTCGCGATGTCGTCGATGCCGACGGTGCCGACGATGACGACGCTCACGACGGGGGCGGCGGCGTCAGATATCGATCGACCAGAAGCCCCAGCCGATCCCGCGCGCTAGGGTCGACGGCCTCCGGCGCGGTGACGATGGCCGCGGCAAGGGCCGAGGCGCACTCGCAGTCGCGGGGCTGCCGCACCGCCGCCGGCACCGCGGCGCGGACGGCGCGCTGCGCCAGCTCGGCGTTGGCGGTGAGGTTGCGGACCACCATCGCGGCCGTGACCGGCTCCTCGCTCTCGTGCCACACGTCGTAGTCGGTGACCATGGCCATGACGGCGTAGCAGAGTTCGGCCTCGCGGGCGAGACGGGCCTCGGGCATGGCGGTCATGCCGATCACGTCCACGCCCCAGGATCGGTAGAGTTCGGACTCGGCGCGGGTGGAGAATTGCGGCCCTTCGATGCAGATATACGCGCCGCCGCGATGCACCGTGCCGCCGGCGTTGGCAACGGCGGCGGCCGCGATACCCATGACGTGCGGGCACAGCGGGTCGGCCATCCCCACGTGGACGACCAGTCCGGGCTCGTCGAAGAACGTCGAGGGCCGGGCGCGGGTGCGGTCGATGAGTTGGTCGGGAATCACGACGTCAAGCGGCCGCAGCTGTTCGCGCATGCTGCCGACGGCGCTGACGGCCAGCACCCACTCGACGCCGAGGGACTTCAGCGCCCAGATGTTGGCGCGCACGTTGAGCGCGCTGGGCGAGATGCGGTGGCCCCGGCCATGCCGCGGGAGGAAGGCAACCTCGACGCCGTCGAGCACGCCCACGACGAGCCGGTCGCTGGGCGCGCCAAAGGGGGTGTCGAGCTCGACCTCGCGGCGCTGCTCCAGGCCCGGCATCTGATAGAAGCCGCTGCCGCCGATGACGCCGACACGGGCACGCGGAGAGCTGGGAGGCATGGGGCTAGGCTCTCCTGGGTCCGATGGCGCGGGTGGTTATGCCGTCCGGATCACCCTCACCCCCACCCTCTCCCATCGAGGGAGAGGGAGCCGGAGCGAGCGGCCTCTCCATAGCGGCACTGCCCCTTCTCCCTTGCCCCGTGGCGGTTCGGCCCCTTCTCCCCTGGTGGGAGAAGGATGGGATGAGGGGGGAAACTTCGTGTTGCCCCGGAACCGTCATTCCGGCGAAAGCCGGAATCCAGACCTCAACTGACGGCCTACCGTGAAGCTGTCTCCCGGCCACTACGCGGCCGCCTCGACGGGCGCCCGCCAGGCGGCCAGCGTGCGTGTGAACGGGGCGCGCGCGACGCCGCGCTCGGTGACGATGGCGCTGACCAGCTCGTGCGGCGTGACGTCGAAGGCCGGATTGGCCACCGGCGCGTCACCCGGCGCCCAGCGCGCGGCGCCGTGCCCGCGCACTTCATCCGCGCCGCGCTCCTCGATGGGGATATCGGCTCCGGTCGCGGTGGCGAAGTCGATGGTCGAAAGCGGGGCGGCGACGATGAACGGCAGCCCGTGCGCCCGGGCGAGCTGCGCCATGGTGTAGGTGCCGATCTTGTTGGCCACGTCCCCATTCGCCGCGATGCGGTCGGCGCCGACGAGCACGGCGTCAACGACGCCATGTTGCATGAAATGGCCCGCCATGCTGTCCGTGATGAGGGTGTAAGGAACGCCCCACTGCTCCAGTTCCCACGTCGTCAGGCGGGCACCCTGTAGCAGGGGCCGAGTCTCGTTCACCCACACCGAGACCTCGCCTTGGCGGTGGGCGGCCTGGATGACGCCAAGGGCCGAGCCGAAGCCGGCGCCGGTCGCCAGCGGGCCGGTGTTGCAGTGGTGCAGCACCTGGGCGCCCGGCGCGATCAGACTGGCGCCATGGGCCGCGAGCTGCTGGTGGCGGCGGTCGTTGTCCTCGGCCAGGGCGTGCGCCGCTGCGAGCACCGCCCTCGCCCCGGCCACCGGGTCGTTGGCGTGGGGCTCCGCCGCCGCGCGGACCGCGCGGGCGGCCCAGGCCAGATTCACCGCCGTGGGGCGCGTGCCGGCAATGTCCCCAACCACGCGGTGGAGGTGGTCCGCGAATGGGCCGTCGGCCTCAGCGGCGTAGGTGTGCGCGCCGAGGGCGACGCCGTAAGCCCCGGCCAGGCCGAGCGCGGGCGCGCCGCGGATGGCCAGGGTGCGAATGGCCTCCATAACCTGCGCCACCTGGGTGCAGTGCAACACCTCAACCGCATCGGGCAGCCGCCGCTGATCCAGGATGCGCACGGCGCCGTCACGCCATTCGATAACCGGTGGGACAGCCATTCGCCGGGCCAGTCGGGCAAGCGCCCGCGAGTATAGCCAGCGCGCACCCTCGGCCCCACGGCTGGAACGCCCTCGGTGGACCCCGGCCAGACCTTCGGAGAACCACACCGCCGCGGGAGGTTTGGCAGGGGCGGTTCGCGAACCGCCCCTGCGACCCCGAGCCTAGTCCAGGCCCCGCCGCTTCCGGGCGGCTTCGTAGGCGTCGAGACCGATCTCGCCGCGGGCGAACCGCGCTTCGATGGACTGGAAAGCGTCCTGCGGCGCGGCCATGGACGGCGCGAGATCGGGGCTGGGCTCGACCGCGCGGGCCTCGGCGAGCTGCTGCCGCGCTGCGGCTTGCGCCTGGGTACCCGCCGGCCCTAGGACGTACTCGTCCGTCGGCGGGGCGTCGGGCGCGGCCGGGGGCGGGTCGTCGGGCGACTCCGCAAGCTTGGCGTTGAGCCAGCGGCCCACGTCCGCCGGGTCCGCATCCGCCACCCAGGCCGTGAGATCGTCGTCCGTCTCCGTGGCAGCCGTCTGCGAACGCAGGCGCTCTCGATGGACCTCCCGGTCCTTCTTGGACTGCCAGCGGCGCTCGACCGCGTCGAGCCGGGCGGCAACCTCCTGTTCGACCGCGGCCTCGAAGTCACGCGGCGGCTCGGCGGTGGTCTCGGGCGGTGCGGCGGCGGTCGGCTCGGCGGCGGGGTCGTTCATGGAATCTCCTATTTGGAAAGGGATGCGGCTGGCGTGACGGTGGCGTAACCCGCGGCGGACAGGGCGGCTGAGAGCTGCCGCTCCGGGTCGAGCCCGTCGGCGAAGCTGATTGCGTGGCCCAATCGCGCCGCGAACATGAGCGCGTCGGTCGTGCGCGCGGCGTAGGCCTCGTGGATGCGCCCGGCCCAGCGGGACAGTTCGGCGGCCAGCGCGGGCGGCGCGCCCCGCAGCAGGGCTTGCCACTCGGCATCCAGGGCCTCGACATCGGCGCCGGAGGCAAGCGGTCCGGCGCGCTGATAGCCCTCACTGACCATCAGGGTGAGCAGCTCATCACGCGTGGCGACCCGGCAATGGTCCCAGTGCGCGTCGCTGGTCGGCGGAGGCTGCGGACAGGCGGCAACGCGGCAACCGGCGGACCACTGGCTGCCCGGCGTGCCGCAGCGGGGACAGTGCCAGTGCCCCTGAAGCAGCAGCCCGCGCGCCAGGGCCTCGTCGTCGAATGCCTGGCTGATGTAGCGACGGATGCCGGGGGACACCTGGGCATCGGTTACGGCCGCCATCACCTGGCCCACCCAGGCATGCTCGAAGCGCTCGAACGCTTCGAGGCGGAGCTCCGGTCGCGTTTGTGCGATCGCGGCGCGCAGCGCCGCCGTTGGGACGGCATGGCGGGCCTTGTCGGCGTGACCGGACGACTGGGCGGTGACGACGGCCGCCGGGCCGTCGACTTGCACCTCGAGCACGCGGGCTCCTTCGGGGCGGGCCGGCTGGTCAACAGGACCAGGCCAGGTGTTGTACACGACAAGAGTACGACACAGGTGACCGGCTGTCAACCGTCCGCGTACAATGCCGCCATGGCGGACCCAGAAGCAGGGCTGCGGTTCCCTGAAGCGTTGCGCCGCGCCCGCATGGCGCGCGGGCTGTCCTATCGCGAGCTGGCGGCGCAGTGCGGCCTCTCGCACTCCTTCTTGAGTCATATCGAAAAGGGCGAGCGGCGCCCGCCGCGGATGTCGCGGGTGATGGCGATTGCCACCGCCCTCGACACGGTTACCCCGTCCTTCCTGCTCGCGGCGCTGGCGGATCGGGTGGGGACCGAGGTGGCGCAGTTGGTCGCACACCTGGCCCGCGCCGCGGCGGCTGACGACCCGCTCCCCGGCGCGCTGCCGGAGAGCGGCGGGCCGGCGGCCATCGAGCAGCTGGCCGCCGCAGCCGCCCAGCCGGACGGCGAGGCCCGGCTGCTCAAGCGCCTGGCCTTCGTCGACCTGCAGTTCGACGCCGATGTGCTGCGCCTGGGATTCGACGACGCCGGGGGCCCCGTGGTCCTGACCGTGGTCGGGCCGACGGACCCTTCGCGCGGATCCGGAGACAACGGATAGGCGCGCGTTCGACGCTCAGGCGGCCCGGGCCGGCGGCCAACATGCAGCCGGGGTGGGCCGCTCTCGCCGCAACGACACGAGGGGCCGTATGACGGACGAGGCGATGCCCACGGCGGCACCCTGCTGCGCCGCGCGGCGCGCGGCGGGCGTGCGGTGCAACCCGCAGGAGGTTTCTCCCCCTCACCCCACCCCTCTCCCTCAAGGGGAGAGGGGGCCGGCCTCGCCGCGCAGGGCGCGGCGATCGGACCCGGCCGGGCCGGCGCCAGCCCGTCATTCCCGCGAAAGCGGGAATCTAGACGCCGCTGAACCCGTTCATCCACCAGTAGGGGCAGTTCGCGAACCGCCCCTGCCTCGTTATGCAAAGGTCTCACCAGGAGAGCGGGGGTCCGACGCGTCGAGATGGGCAAAAGGGCCAGAAACGCGGGAGCGAGGACTGGCGGCGGGGGCGCGAGGCCCGCGCGCGGGAGCACGCCCGGCCCCTTCTCCCCTTGTGGGAGAAGGAGGGGATGAGGGGGAATCCGGCGCCGTGCGGCAGCCGCCCGACACGGTGCGCCTGCCCGGCGGGTCGTTTCTGATGGGCTCCAACGATCCGACCGGCTTTCCGGAGGACGGCGAGGGGCCCGTCCGGCGGGTGACCGTGGACGCGTTCTCCGTGGGCGCCCACGCCGTGAGCAACGCGCAGTTCGCCGCCTTCGTCGACGCGACCCAGTACACAACCGAGGCCGAGCGCTTCGGCTGGTCCTTCGTGTTCCATCTGCTTGTATCTGACGAGGTCCAGCGGCGGCATCCCCGGCGCCCCGAGGCCACGCCGTGGTGGGTGCCGGTCAGCGGCGCCACCTGGCGACATCCCGAAGGTCCGGGGAGCACGCTGGAGAGGCGGGGCGACCATCCGGTGGTGCACGTGTCGTGGAGCGACGCCGCGGCCTTCGCCGACTGGGCGGGCGCCCGCCTCCCGACGGAGGCCGAGTGGGAGTTCGCCGCGCGCGGCGGGCTCGAGCAGCGGCGCTATCCCTGGGGCGACACGCTTACGCCCCGCCGCGAGCACCGCTGCAATATCTGGCAGGGCGACTTTCCAGCGCGCAACACGCTGATCGACGGGTTTCTCGCCACCGCGCCGGTGGACGCCTACCTCCCGAACCGTTACGGCCTGTTCAATACGTCGGGCAACGTGTGGGAGTGGTGCAGCGACTGGTTCCACCCGACGTTTCACGTCCAGGGCCCGCGGCTGAATCCCGAAGGCCCGCCCAGCGGCTCCGCGCGGGTGCTGCGCGGCGGCTCGTATCTGTGCCATCGCTCCTACTGCAACCGCTACCGCGTCGCCGCGCGCAGCGCCAACACGCCGGACAGCTCCGCGGGCAACGTCGGGTTTCGCTGCGTGTGGCCTGCGTGACCGTGGCTGATCGGCTTTCCCTGGGACAGATCGTCATCCTCAATGGCGCGCCGCGATCGGGGAAGTCCAGCATTGCCGCCGAGATCCAGGAGACCTTCGACAGCCCTTGGATGAACCTGGGCGTGGACGCCCACATGTCCGGCGTCATGCCCCAGCGCTACTCGCCCGGGATCGGGCTTCGCCCCGGGGCCGAGCGCCCGGCCCTTGAGCCGCTGGTGGTCGCCTTCTATGCCGCGCTCTACGAGTCCATCGCCGCCCACAGCCGCCTTGGATTGAACGTCGTTGCCGACTTCGGTCACCACGACGACTATTCCGTCCCACGCGGAATCCTGGCCGCCAGCGTCCGGCGGCTGCGCGGCCTGCCCGTGCTGTTGGTGGGCGTGCGCTGCCCGATCGAGGTCATCCTGGAGCGGCGTCGCGTGACGGGGTGGGGCGAGAGCCGATCGCATGGATTCGCCGAGCCCGGCGCGGAGCGCTGGCAGCGGGCCGTGCACGACCCCGGCATCTACGACCTCGAGGTCGACACCTCCGTCTTGAGCCCGGCGCAATGCACCCAAGCCATCCGTCAGCGCCTAGATACGGGTCCCGCGCCAACGGCCATGCAGCGCCTCGCCGCCATGGCCGCAGAGCCCTCCTGAACCCTTCCATGGCGCCCGCCGGCGACTTAGTACCCGCGTTGGCAAACGGCTGATCCCTCGCCGGACTGCTATTGCGGCCTTCTGGAGTCACGGGTTGCCCTGCGCCTGTTCCCCCGCCGGCCGGCGTGCGATGCGATGCTGGCGGGGGCGCGCGGGAATGACGGCGGGTCCAGGAGGTGCTTGGGAATGATGGCTGAGGCAAAGGGCGTGCTGCAGGGCCAGACGGCGATTGTGACGGGCGGGAACCGCGGCATCGGCAAGGGCATCGCGCGCGCGTTTGCCATGGCCGGCGCCGACGTCTTGGTGACGGCGCGCGACGCGGCGCTGCTCCAGGCGACCGTGGCCGAGCTGAAGGCCTACGGCGGCGTCGTGGTGGGCGTGCCCGCGGACGTGCAGGTCGAAGCTGACGTCGAACGGGTCTTCGCGGTGGCCGCGGCGCGCTTCGAGCGGCTGGACGTCCTGGTCAACAATGCGGGTCTCTCCCTGCCGGCGCCGCTGCACGAACTGGGGCTTGCTGCCTGGGACACGGTCATCGGGACGAATCTAACGGGCGCGTTCCTGTGCACACGAGCGGCAATGCGCCTGATGCGCGCTCAGGGCCGTGGCCGCATCATCAACATCGCCAGCATCTCGTCGCAGCGGGTGCGGCCCGAGTCAGCGGCCTACAGCGCGAGCAAGTTCGGCCTGTGGGGGCTCACCCAGGTCACGTCGCTGGAGGGGCGCGAGCATGGCGTCTCGGCGTGTTGCATCAACCCGGGCAATACACGCGTCGAGCGGCGCGACGAGATCGACTCGGAGGAGAACCGCGAGCCGATGATGGGCGTGGAGGCGGTGGCCCAAGTCGCGGTGACCATGGCGGCGCTGCCCCCCGACGTTCAGCTGCTCGAAGCCACGGTGCTGCCGCTACAGCAGCCCTTTATCGGGAGGGGATAAGCGAGCCGGAGACAGGGCCGAGCCCCGAAGCATGCCGCCGCACGGCCGCTTTCGGGCGCGATCCTGTGATCCTCTGTCGGTCTCGCCCGCAGGCCGTCACCTGGACGGGAGTGCCGGGAGCCGTGGACCCCGGCCCCGTGTCGAGTACGGGGCAGGCTTTTCGCCGGGGTGACGGATATCCGGGGACCTGCCTGGGCTCCAATCGCCGAGCGGATCGGCGGGGCGGCACCCTCGTAGGGGCGCTTCGCGAAGCGCCCCTACCAAACCGAATCACCCCTACCAACCGCCGGCTCCCATGATTGAGGGTTCGGGCCGGCGTTCCGCGGGATTTAGAGCACCAGCGACGTTACGACCAGTCCGAGGATCAACACACCCATAATCGTCAGGCCGGCCGCCAGGTCACGTCGCAGGAGGGGGAGCTCCGGCAGGGGCAGCTTCTCGCCGCGGCGCGGCCGCGCCGCCGGCTCGGTACGCGCCTCGTCGGGCGCCTCCGGGATCCCGGCAACCGGGATCCGGCGCAACGGCTGCCGCCGTTGCCGCCGCGTGGACCGTCTTCGTGAGGACACGGCAGCTACCCCTTTCCCCCAGGCCCGGAGCCGCCCGGCCGGTGGATTGCGCGAGCCACATCGGCCCCCCGGATTGCCCATCTGGCAGATCTGGCGTCGTCCGGATGGATTCCCGCTTTCGCGGGAATGACGGTGATGGGCGCGCCACGCCCAGGGGCGGACGTCTGAGGTTCCTCGCTTCGCTCGGAACGACGGGCGGGCTGTTCGCAATGTTTCACGTGAAACATCTTAGACCGCGGTCAGCCGGTCGATGAGCTGCGCCAGCTCTTCCTCGCTGTAGTACTCCAGTTCGATACGGCCCCGCGCCTCACCACCGCGCAGGCGCACCCGGGTGCCCAGGTTGCGCTGGATCCGTTCGAGCACGCTCACAACCTCGCGGCTCCACGCGTCATCCTTCACCGACGGAGCCCCGCGCGCAGCGGACCCGCCGCCCTCCTTCGATGGCCCGAGTTCCCGTGACTCGGCATCGTCTTCCGGCGCCAGCTCCCACCGCTCCGCCTCACGCACCGACAGCCCCTGGCTCTTGATCGCCGCCAGCAGGCGTATCCGGGCGCCGGCATCGGTCACGCTCAGCAGGGCGCGCGCATGGCCCTCGGTGATATTCCCCTCTCGCAACTCGCGCAGGCAGGTCGGATCGAGACTGAGCAGCCGCAGGGCGTTGGCCACGGACGGGCGGCTCACGCCCAGCGCGGCTGCCACCGCCTCTTGGGTCAAGCCGAAGTCGTCCATCAGAACCCGATAGGCCTGGCTGCGATCAAGTGGGCTGAGGTCGGCGCGCTGCAGGTTCTCGACCAGCGCCAACTCCAATTGCCGGCGATCGTCGACGGTCACAATCGAGGCCGGCACATCGGTGAGGCCCGCCATCCGCGCAGCCCGCCAGCGCCGCTCGCCCGCCACGAGGTAGTAGCGGCCCGGATGGTCGGCACGCTCGCTCACCACGATGGGTTGCAGCACGCCATACCGGCGAATCGACGCCGCCAGCCCCTCAAGGTCGGCGACGCCGATCCCCTGCCGTGGCTGCCGCGGGTTGGGCGCAATGCTTGTCAGCGGCAGCGTGCGCCGCGACCCCAATGCATCGGCAAAAACTTCGCCCAGCCCGCGACCCAGGGCGCGTCTAGGCGCCATGCCCAGCCACCTCGTCGGCGAAGGCTCGGTAAGCGGCGGCAGCCGCCCCCGCGGAGTCGTGCTCGAAGATCGTGCGCCGGAACCCAGGCGCCTCCGCCAGCCGCACGCTGCGGGGAATCACGGCCTGGGCCACCTGCTCGCCGAAATGACCTCGCACCTCGCGCGCCACCTCCCACGCCAGGTTATTGCGGCGGTCGAACATTGTCAGCAGATAGCGAACCCGCGGCGCCCGCTCCCGTAGGCTCCCCGTGCGTTCCACCGTGTCCATCAGGCTGGCCAGCCCCTCCAGTGCAAGGTATTCGCATTGCACCGGCACGATGACCTCGTCACATGTCAGCAGCGCCAGCATCGTGGCTCCGTCCAGCGACGGCGGGCAGTCAATCACGATGTCCGCGTAGGCCTCCATCGCTCCAGCGAGCGAGCGCCGCAGACCGTCTCCATCGCCGAGGGCAACGGCCGCCATGCGCCGGTCGCCGGGCATGAGCATGAGCCCACGGCGGCCGGTCATCACCGTGGCGCTTTCCAGAGACGCGTCGCCGGTCAGCACATCCGCAATCGTTGGCGACAGCGGTCCGCTGCCGAGAAGGCGGGTGGTGCTCCCCTGCGCGTCGATGTCGATGAGCAGCACGCGGTGATCCCGCTCCGCGAGCGCGGCCGCCAGGTTCACCGCGGTTGTGGTCTTCCCCACGCCGCCCTTTTGGTTCGCAATCGCACGAATACAGGCTGTCAATCCACAGGCCTCTTCCGTCTCTATGTTCCTGATCTATACCAATTCTCGTAGCACTAGTCGTCGGTCAGGGGAAACCGTGGATAGCCGCGGCGACAGACTCATGGAGTAGAAGCGCCCGGCCACGCCGGTGCTGAGATCGCGCCGTGCATGCGCTGTGGGGAACGGTGGACAGCCACCGCGCCTTGCGTTGCGAGGCTGAATGGGAGGCGATGTATCAACAAAGCGCATGAGATATCCACAGGCTGTAACGGGTTGTCCACAGGTTTTCGGGGCGGCGCTGCTGCTGAGCGGCAGGGGAGGCGCCATTGGAAAGGAATCAGGTGTGCGGAATGGCGGGTTGTTTGGCGGCGGTGTTCCCGAGTGCTGCGGGGTCGCGCAGGTGTCTCCAATACCGCTTGGAGGGATTGGGCAGCTATGCGATGTCGGCGAGTTGAGCGCGGATAGTCTCGATGTCGTTCTTGAGCCGGTCGTCGAGCTGCAGGAGCCGCTCGATCTTGCGGCAGCCGTGGAGCGCCGTGGTGTGGTCGCGGCCGCCAAGGGTGCGCCCGATCTCCGGAAGTGACAGGGAAGAGTCGTTGCGAAGCAGGTACATCGCGACCTGGCGGGCGTGAGCCGTGGGCGCGTCGCGCCGGGAGCCGGAGAGGTCCGCGACTGGAACCGCAAAGTGCGTGGCCGTGCAGTCGACGACGTGTCGCGCGGCTATGGGGCGCGGGTGGGAGGCGGCGCCAAGGCCGTCGAGCGCGTGCGCAGCCGTCTCGGGGTTCAGCGGCAGCCCGCTCAGTTCGGCGTAGATGAGCGTGCGGCGCAGGGCGCCTTCGAGCTCCCGCATGTTGCGGCGCACCCGGTGCGCCAGAAAGTCTGCCACCTCGGCCGGGAGCCGGGTGCCTTCGCTGGCGGCGATGGTCTCGAGAATCGCGCGCCGCAGGTCGAGGTCCGGTGCCTGGAGGTCTGCCACCAGACCGGACTCGAAGCGGCTGCGCAGGCGGGCGAACAGGCGGGGGATCTCGGACGGCGGCTGGTCGCTGCTCAGGACGATCTGCCGGCCGCGTGCGTAGAGGGCGTTGAACGTGTGAAAGACCTCCTCCTGCGAGGTCTCGGTGCGTGAGAGGAACTCGACGTCGTCGATCAGGAGGACGTCCACCGAGCGGTAGCGCTCGCGAAAGCGCCGCGCGCGGACGCCACGGTCCTCGGTGCGGATGGAGTGGAGCAGATCGTTGGTGAACGTCTCGCACGGGACGTAGAGCACGCGCGCCGCGGGATCGCGCGCCGCGATGGCGTGGCCGATGGCATGCAGGAGATGCGTCTTGCCGAGACCCACGCCGCTGTAGATGAAGAGCGGGTTGTAGACCTGGCCAGGCGCCTCGCAGACGCGCAAGGCCGCGGCATGGGCCAGGCGGTTCGACGTGCCGACGACATAGCGCTCGAAGGTGAGGCGCGGGTGCAGGCCGACGGCAGGGCTCGCCGCGGCCGGCTTGGACGGAGGATCCGCGAGGGCCGGCGGCGTGTCGGGAGTGGCGGCCGGGCTTACAACAATTGTAACGGATACGTCACGCCCGGAAGCTTTGGACGCGGCGCGCGTGACAACGTCTCGGTAGCGGCGGTCGACGATCTCCTTGGCGAAGACGGTGGGCACAGCCACTACGAACTCGCCGTCGCGCGCCTGCACGAGGCGCGCACCCTGAAACCAGGCGAGATACTCAGCCTTGGGGACTTCAAGCTGCAGCACGCCGAGGGCAGCTTCCCAGGTGCGATTGGTGAGGGATTCGGCCAACGCCTGACGGGCTCCCAGCGCGATGTGAGGGTACAGAGTAGCCGTAGGCGGTGGGCAGAGGCAACAGGCCTCCAAACCTGTTAGCAGCAAAAATGCCCAAAGTGACGGGGACTATTCTTAAGGCACGAGGCAGAGGCATTTGAGAATGCGGCAAAGGCACCGGTGGAAGCAACGTGCGGGACCGGCGTCACCCGCATCTCGGCGAGACACGGAGCGGCGCCGGAGGCAGTGAGATCCGGGCCCGGAGGACCGCGTAAAGGTGGGGCGGCATCGGTTGCGGGGCCCCACGAGCGCGGCACGTCGGCCGGCGGCCAGTCGCGCGGCCGCAAAGCCTTGGTGATACATGAAGCACGGCAAAGGTTACGGGCGTATTGGAAAGGGGCCGCGCTGCTGCGCGGCGCGGCGGCGATATACTGGCAGCGACGCAAGCTGCGGTGAGGATGGATGGTCGACGATGCGGGTAATCACAGGCCTGCTGGCGGGCATAGGGTTTCTGGTGGTGCTGCTCTTCCTGGCAGCCATCGGGCTCTTCGCCTATGACGAGTTGAGGCGCCGCGTGGCGGCTGACGGCGACGAGCCCGGGACGGCCACGGAGGCGCCCGGAGCATAGGGGCGCGGCGGGTCAGGCGCCGAGGCCCCCAAGGAGCTCGATGCCGAGGGCGCCGGCGAAGGCGAACCCGATGTTCTTGATGGCGCGCCCCGGCCACGAGGCGGCGATGAACTTGACCACGCCGAACCGACTGGCGCCGGCGATCATGCCCGCTACGTCGAAGAGCGGGTTGGGAATCATGGCGAGCACGAAGAGCGTGGCCACCCCGTGCCGGTCCATCCAGCGCTTGATCGCGGGGTAGCCGCGCACGTTCTGCACCACCCCGCGCCCGCTCCAGCCGATGTAGTAGCCGGATAGCTCGCCCAGGGTCTGGCCGGTGGCGGCCACCAGGCCCACCAGCCACGGATCGAGGGCGGCGCCGAAGGCCGCCACGCTCACGGCGCCGGGGGCCGGCAGGATCACCGTGGCGGCGGCGACGATGGTGATGACAAAGACCGCCAGGTAGCCGAGCCCGGCGAAGCGCTCCTGCACCTGCTCGCTGAAGACCACAGCCAGGACGGCGATGGTGAAGACCGCCGCCAGCCCGAGCAATTGGGCGGCGCGCAGCAGCCACGGGCGGACGCGAGGGGAGCTAACGGTCACGGAGCGCCGGGTCGGCCGGGTTGCCGGGTGGAATTCCCAAAGACCTGCGGCGCACACCCGTGTAAACGCCTACAGCCACTGTGACTCCCGCGGAAGCGGGAATCCACACTCCGCCCAACGCAGAATCGCGCATGCCACCGACACCCGCCGTCATGGGGAGACGGGTTCGAGGCGATATTCGATCAGGCTGGGGCCTGAGCGGGCCAGGGCGCGGCCGACGGCTTGGGCCAGCGCCTCGGGGTGGTCCACGGCCTCGGCGGCGGTGCCGTAAGCGCGGCCCAGGGCCACGAAGTCCGGGTTGTGCAGCCGCACGTCGACGCTGCGACCGCCGAAGATGTTGCGAAAGTGGCCGTCGATGGCGCCGTAGGACTGGTCGTTGAACACCACGGCCACCACCGGCAGGGTCTCGCGCATGGCGGTGGCCAGCTCCTCAGAGGTGAAAAGGAAGCCGCCGTCGCCGCTCAACGAGACCACGGGTCGGTCGGGACAGGCGATCTGGGCGCCGATGGCCGCCGGCAGGCTGAAGCCAAGGGTGCCGAAGTAGATGGGAAACATGTAGGAACGCGGCACGTCGACAGGGAACAGCGTCGCCGCGTGGTAGCTGGTCAGCGTCATGTCGTTGACGAGGACGGTGTCCGCGGGCGCCACGCGGCGCAGCGCGCCGAGGATGGCGGCCGAGCGGGGATCATCCAGGGCGTCCTGGGGGAGGCGGCGCAGCTCGTCGAGGCGGTTGCCGAGGCCCGGGTCGGACGGCGGCGGCTGGTCGGGCAGGGCCTCGAGCAGCTCGGTGAGCGCCGTGGCGGCGTCGGCGTGCAGCGCCACGCTGACGGGGCGCACGCGGCCCAGCATGTCGGCCGCGCGGTCGATCTGGATCAGGGTGTCCGGCAAGGGCATGCGCCCGTCCTCGGTCATGCGCGCGCCCAGGCGGCAGCCGACGACGAGGACCACGTCACGGGTGCGCAGAAAGTCGTAGAGGCTGTCGTCGCGGCGGTTCTTGCAGCCCAGCGAGAGCGGATGCGACTCCGGGAAGGCGCCCTTGCCGGTTTGGGCCGTGAGCACCGGGGCGTGCAGCCGCTCGGCGACGGCGGCGATCTCGGGGCCGGCGTCCATGGCGCCGCTGCCGACGTAGAGCAGGGGCGCGTCGGCGTCCGCCAGCAGCGCGGCGGCCTGGTCCACAGCCTCGGGCGCGGGCGCCAGATGGGCCACGTGCAGCGGCTCGGGCAGCGCAACGTCGCCGCTGGAGGTGAGCAGATCCAGCGGAATCTCGATGCTCACCGGGCCGGGCCTCGTGGTGGCCATGTCGCGCAGACCCCGCTGAATGGCGTGGGGGATATCCGCCACCGTCTCGGCGATCTGATGGTGGGCCACCAGCGCGCGCAACAGACCCGATTGGTCGCGCAGCTCGTGCAGTTCGCCGGTCTCGGCGGGCTCCGATCGCTTGCCAAGGGCCGTGGCGATATGCAGGACCGGCGAGGACTCGCCATAGGCCTCGGCCAGCCCGGTGGAGGCGTTGGTGACGCCGGGTCCGGTGATGGTGACGACGCACGCGGTGCGGCCCGAGGCGCGGGCGTAGCCGTCGGCCATGAACGCGGCGCCTTGCTCGTGCCGCGTGACGACCAGGCGCAGGTCGGGGGCGTCGAGCAGGGCGTCGTAGAGACCGCCGTTGTGCACGCCGGGAATGCCGAAGAGCGTGGTGATCCCGGCCTGGCGCAGACCGGTCACGACGGCTTGCCCGCCGGTGAGACGCGGCATGGGAAGCGCTCCGGGTCTGGGCGGATGGGACCGCGACGCTGGGCGGGGCTAGCGTAGCGCCTGGCGGGCGGGGGACGGGTCCGGCAGGTCGGCTGGACGTGTAAACCATGTCCCCGAACGGGTGTAAACCAAGTCTCCGGTCTGCACACCTCGGTGGGGAGAGGGAGCGGGCCCGAGGGGAGAATGGAGGCGCGCGTGATTTGCCCGGCGATGGGCGCCTTCGCACAATGGCCATGACCCCGCCCAGCGGGAACGCTGAGGCTGCGAAAGGATGAACCATGGCTGATATCACTCGCCGCGCGGACGTGGTGTGGACGGGAAGTCTCTTCGATGGCGACGGGAAGTTCTCGGTCGGGAGCGGCGCATTCGCGACCCAGGGCGTGACCTGGGCCGCGCGGACCGAGGAGCCGGCGGGCAAGACGAGCCCGGAGGAGCTGATCGCCGCGGCCCACGCCAGCTGCTACGCGATGGCGCTGTCGCACACGATGACCGAGGCGGGGCATCCGCCCACGCAGCTCGAGGTCTCGGCGACGGTGACCTTCGCGCCCAAGCCCGGCGGCGGCATGATGGTGGCGTCCAGCGCGCTGACCGTGCAGGGCACGGTGGACGGCCTCGACGCGGACGGCTTCGCCGAGCTGGCCAGCCAAGGCGAGCAGGGCTGCCCAATCTCGAACGCGCTGCGCGGCAACATCGAGATCACGCTCGACGCCTCGCTGGCTGGCTAGCACACGCCCGGCGGTGGATGCTTCGGTAGGGGCGGTTCGCGAACCGCCCCTACGAGGGCCTCGGTTCATCGAAGCGTCGAACGGTGCACGAGTCCGAGACGCTGAGGGGAGCGAAGAACGGATGAGCGGTAGCGGCGGAACGACGACGAGCAGTTGGACGGGCGCCCCGGAGCTGGCGGCGGCCATCGAGCGATTGCTCGACGCCATCGACCAAGGCCGCGGCCCCGACATCCCGGCGGCCCTGACGGAGGTGGATCGGATCACCGCGACGCTGGACCGCACGGCGCCCGCGCGGCTGCGCCACTTCCTGGCTCAGCGCGCCTACCAGAAAGCCCTGGCGGCACTGCGGGGGGAGGCGCCTGAGGCGCATAGGCCAGGATAGGCTGGGGCGGGTAGTTCTCAGTTCCTGACGGATGGACGAGGCGGTGAAGCGGAAGAGACAGTCGAGAAGCGACGTCGCGCGGGAAGCGGGGCTCCGCCAGACAAAAGAGAAGAAGTGGCGCGCTTGGTGGACGAGTACCGCGCTGGCGACAGCGCGTGCCAGAGTCGCGGGCCGGCGCGCGAGGCCGGCTCCGTGCGCAAAGGGCGGCTGAACTGAGCGACGAAATTGAAGTCTTCGGCGAGGGCGCCCACGCAATCTTCGGCGAAGACAGCCCTCTCAGACAGCTTGGAGGACGGTTCGCCAAGTCCGCGGAGGATGCGCTCACCCAGCGCGCGGCGCGGTGGTTCGAGAATAGGGGAAGAAGGCTTTGGAATTCGGCACTTGGGCGCGTGCGCGGAAGCGGGCGCACCCCAACGGAGCCGAGAGTTCAGGCCGCCATTGAGATAACGAAGCACGGCGCGGCAGAGGAGCGGCCTGACCTTCGGGAGGCCTACGAAAACCTCGCGGCCCGCTCGATGACCGAGGACGAGTGGGAGCACGACTACGAGGAGTACGTGCAGAGCCTCAGCAAGCTTCAATCTGGCGACATCGCGATGCTGCGTAGCATCCACGAGAAAACAACGCCCATTCTGGAAGAGAAGCGCGAAGGCAATCTAAGCTTCCTTAAGATGCTGGATCTGACTGAAGCTACCAGCAAGACAATGACTAAAGCCATGGAGATAGTTGACAGGCTCGAGGCGAACGGATTGCTGATCGTGCGGGTCAGCGCAAGGGACATCCAGTCGGGAGAGCGTCAGCCCGGCAATTGGACTGTCCCGGAGAATATGGACATCTACCTGGGCCATTTCAGAGTGCTTCCAAATCCACGAGGCATCGCCTTGCTCGAGCATATCGCCGACCTGGAACCGCAAGATCAACTGGATGACGCCTAACGCAATGCCCCTGCTCGGACAGGCGATCAGATAGGCGTGGTGTCATAAGGAGCAGGCTGCCGGTGCGTCCCCGCCGCCCGCCATATAGATGCCCGGCCAACCCCGCTACGATGACCCCATGATCAAGCTCGGCCTCCGCTACGCCTCCACCTCCCGCGAGTATCTGCAGCTGGTGCGGCAGCTGGGTGTCGACGGCGGCACGTTGCGCTGGATCAAGCTTCCTGGGGCGGAGGCCAACGGGGGCCGCGTGGACCCGGAGGGCTTTCGGGACCTGCTGCGGCGCTTTGCCGAGTTCGATCTGACGCTGGGCGGCATGGAACTCAGCCGCCCGCTGATCCCCGGCGTACTGCACGGCGACGCGGCGCGCGCTGCCGGCGAGCTCGAGGCCCTGGGTGAGACCATCCGCCTGCTGGGGGACCACGGCGTCGACCTGCTCACCTGCGGCTTCGCGATCGCCCATGCCGACGAGGGCCAACACGACTGGCGCGGCTACCGCGACGAGCCGTTGGGGCGCGCCGGCGCGGTGCTGCGAACCTTTGACGCCGCCCGCCTCGATGCCGCCGACCTCGTCACCTGGGGCGGCCCCGGTGCCGACGGCCCCCGCGTCGATGAGCCCGAGGTATGGCGCCGCCTCGACCGCTTCATGGAGGCTATCCTGCCCGTCGCCCGCGCCTCCGGCGTGCGCCTGGGCTTCCACCCCAACGATCCCCCGCTGCCCGTCTACCGCGGCGTGGCCCAGCCCTTTGCCACCCCCGACGGGCTCGAGCGCCTGCTCGACCGTTACGCCGACCCCGGCGTCGGCCTGCTCTTTTGCCTGGGCACCCTCCAGGAGTCCGGCGGCGACATGACAGCCGCGCTGCGCCGCTTCGGCGCCCAGGGCAAGCTCTTCGCCATCCACTTCCGCAACGTGCGCGGCACGGTGCCGCGCTTCCACGAAGTCTTCCCCGATGAGGGCGACTTCGACGGCGCGGCGCACATGCGTCTGCTGCACCAGGTCGGCTTCGACGGCTACGTGATGCCCGACCACTATCCGGGCGTGCTGGGCGACACGCCCGACCACGACCTTGCGCGCGCCTGGTGCCTGGGCTACCTGCGGGCCTTGATTCAAGCCACGGGCTGACTGCGGCGTCGTCCGGTCGCGGGGCGGCATGGCTGCCGGCGGGCGGGACCCCCTCACCCCAACCCTCTCCCACGGTGGGGAGAGGGAGCCGGACCCGGCCGGTGCGGCGCCTCGCCCGAGCCCTCTCCCACGGCGTATCCCAGGGGAGAACCCTCAGGGGCTAAGGACGTGCTGGGAGAACGCTGCGCCGCGTCGTGGCTGTCGCCGGCGGGCGGACCCCCTCACCCCAACCCTCTCCCACGTGTCCAGACCGGACAGAGGGTGAACAGGTGGTCGGAGACATGGTGGAGCGGTGCCGCTCACGAGCACCTGCGGCCGGCTGACGGCTAGGCCGGTGCGCCCAGGATCACGGGCAGCGTCAGCCCCACGAGCAGCACGAGCGCCCACAGCGCCGGGGCCGCGGATTGCAGTGCTTCGCGCCGCCGTTGTAGGCGCGCTTCGTCGGCCTGTCGGCGAGGCACCCACCAGGGGTTATGGCGCGTTTCAAAGACGTGATAGGTCAGCCCGAGACCCGCGCCGTAGGCCAGGTGGCCGACCATGCTCGCGGTCAGCGACGCGGCGCCGGCGGCCGACCACGCGGGCGTGGCGCCCAGCAGCATGGGCATGAGGATCTGGGGGCCCAGGATCCACAGGAAGAAGCCGTAGGAGACCCCCCAGCCCACGGCGGAGCCCACGTCATAGCTCTGGCGCCGGAAGAGCAGGCCGTAGGCCGCGCCAAAGAGCATGGCGATGACGAGGTGAATCACCAGACCCGCGATCTGCGAGTCGCCGCCCATCAAGCCGGCCACGTCCGGCAGCGCGCCGATCTGGACCATGACAAAGGTGAAGAGCAACCCGCCGACCACGCCGGCGGCGATGCCGCGGCCGAGGGCGCGTAGGCCGCGGGCGCCAACGCCCTCCTCGTCGTCCGCGCCGTCAACCTCGTCGAAGAGGACGCGCCAGAGCCTTCCCAGCCACTGGTAGCCCAAACCAAGAAAGCCGCCAAACACGAGATAGGCGAGCAGCGCGGGGTACGTGGCCGCGGCGGCGGCGACCGACCAGGGGAGTTCGCCGTCCAGGATGAGCGGCAGGATCGTCAGCCGCAGCACGACCCATAGGAGAAATCCATACATGGCGCCCCGCACGAACCCGGCGCCGGCGCTGTCGCTTGGTCGCTGGGCCAGCGCCGCGAATCCGGCCCCGGCGACCGCGCCGATGAGCAGCGCGGCCAGCCATGCCAGCGGCCCGGCCGTGTCGGCCGGCAGCGCGGCGAACATGGACGTCTGCCCCTGATCGGTCAACAGACCGGCCGCGATGGCGGCTGCCAGCAGGCCCGCGGCGGACCCGAGTCCTATCCCGGTGAGCGAGGGCCGGCGCAGCACCGGACGGCTCAGGACCAGCAGCGCCAGACCCGTCGCGGCGCCGTAGAGCAGGAAGCCAAGCAGCAACCCGAACGACGATTGCGCGGCGGCGAGCGACCAGGTCACCGGCTCGCCGACCGTGAGCGGGTAGAGCGTGAGCGGATCGAGGAACCACACGACCGCGCCGTACGCGAGACCCCAGAACACCAGGGCGTCGTTACGGCGCGCCTGGTTGCGCACGAGGGCCGCGAACAGGACGCCGAAGACCGCCGACAGCGCGAAGTGGACGAGGAACCCGACGCCCATCGACTCGCGGGCGGTGACGATCAGCGCCATGGAGGCCATCATCCCGAGCTCCAGCATGGCCAGGGCCAGCACCACGCCGCCCACCAGCCCGGCCAGCGCGCCCGTCAGCAACCACGCCGCGAGGCGGTCGGAGCCGATCATGGATCAGGATCCTTGGGAATGGCCGGCTCGGCCGCGTCAGGCGGCCCGGGCAGCAGCACGATGTCGCGCGGGAACAGGAGATCGATGGCCCAATCGAGCGCCACCCGCACCTTGCGGTCCATGCCCGGCAGCTTGCTGAAGTAGATCGTGCGCCACATCACCCAGGCGACGAAGCCCGAGAACTTTCGCCCGGCCACTTCCGCGGCGGCGGTGCGGGACCCGAGCGCGACCAGCGATCCGACGGCGCGGTAGTTGAACGGCCGCGGCGCGCGCCCGCCCACGACGGCCGCCACGTTGTCGGCGACGGTCTTGCCCTGGCGGATCGCGTGCTGGGCGGTCGGCGGGTGGAAAGCGCCCGGCTGGCGCACGTCCGGCACCTGCGCGCCGTCGCCCAAGGCCCAGACGCCGTCCAGGTCCGGCACTTGCAGCGTCGGCTCGACGACCAACTGCCCCCGGCGGTTGTGCGCGCACGGAAGCTCGCGCAGCAGCGGGCTGGGCTGATTGCCGGCGGTCCAGACCAGCGTTCGCGTGGGAATCCGGGAGCCGTCGTCGAGCGTGACGGTCTCCGCATCGGCGGCGGCCACGCGTTGGCCGAGCACGAACTCGATGCCACGGCGCTCCAGCTTGGCGCGGGCGTAGTCACCCAGATCGCGGCTGAGTTCGGGAATGATGCGGTCGCTCGAATGCACCAGCACGAACCGGGGCTCGCCGCGACCGATGCCGGGGTAGTAGCGACGCACGCTGCGCACGAGGTCGAACAGCTCGGCGATCGCCTCCGTGCCCGCGAACCCGCCACCGGCCACGACAAAGGTCAGCAGCGCCCGCCGCGCCGCACCGTCGCTCTGTTGCTCGGCGGTCTCCAGCGCCGCGATGACGTGATTGCGCAAGCGGGCCGCGTCCTCGAGGGTCTTGAGGGTGAAGGCGTGCTCGGCCAGCCCCGGGAGCCCGTAGAACGCCGGCACGGAACCGACCGCCACGATCAAATGGTCGTAGGCGATCTCCTCGGTCCGGTCGGAGCCGACGGGGAGCGCGGTGATGCACTTGGCGCCGGTGTCCACCGCCTGGACGTCGGCGTGGCGGAAGCGGGTATGCGGACAGGCGACGCGGATAGGCGCCGAGATTGCCTGCGCGTCCAAGCCGCTCGACGCGACCTCGGCGAGCATTGGCGTGAACAGCAGGAAATTGCTGCGGCTCACCAGGGTCACGTCCAACATCTCGTCCCGGCGCTGCAACTCCTCGAAGCGTTGCGCGGCCCCCATGCCGGCGAAGCCGCCGCCCAGGATCACGATGCGCAACGGTTGCTTGTCCCTTTGGGATGGCGTCGGCGCGTCAGCGCCGCGACCGGCGCCCGCGCGGGCCGCCACAGCGAGCAACACGCCCACGCCGCCGCCATACATGAGGTGCGCAATCAGACTGGGGAAGTGCCGCGATGCCGCCTCGACCGACCACGTGGGCGCCGCGCCGTCGAGCGCCGGTCCAATGGTGAGCGGACCGATGATCCACAGCATGAGCCCGGCCATGAGGGCCAGCGTGATTCGCGAAGCATGCTCGCCGCGGCGGTGCAGCGGGACCGCGCGCGCGAACGCGCCCCCCGCCGCGGCGCCAAGCAGCAAGTGGACAGCCAGCAAAGCTCCGTCGACCCGCGACCCCAGCAAACCGTCGAACCCGCGCATGGGCACGGCGGGAACCAGGAACACGAGCGCTGCCGCCGCCCCCGCCAGGGCGCCGACCACGGCAGGCTCACGCGCCAACCGCGTCGGCAGGCGGCCGGCGCGCAAGCGGCGCACGCTACGCCGGCAGGGTCGCGGTCGCGAAGACTACGTGAAACGGCACACAGTAGATGACGACGCTGTTGAACGCCGCGACATCGGTGCCGTCCGCAATCTCGTAGTTCTGGTTGCCGATGTTGCCCTTCAGCGCGCCCACATCGATGTAGTTGCCCAACTCTTGGCTCGACGCCGGCCGCGGCGTCGAGGACAGCAGCACGCTGAGCGCCGGTCCGTTGGTGACCATGAAGTCCGTTAGGCGCAGCACGAGCTTGCCATCGGGCGTGCGGAAGATCGTGGCCGTGCCCGAACCGCGGTGGAAGTCGTCGGCGCCATGGAATTGGCCCATCCGCAACTCCTCCGGCTGCGGTGCGGCTTCCGGCTGGGGCGCGGCGGGCATCGGCTCGTCCATCATCGTGTCGGGCATCGCGGCGGCCGCGGTCATCACCTTCTCCTGGACCGCCATGCGATCCGCCTCGGCGAGAGCCTCGATATCCATCAAGGTGGGCATGGCAGCCTCGAATTCGGCGACCAGTTCTTGTTTCTCGACCTCGGTCATGGTCTCCATCGCGGCGGCCTCGGGCATCTCGAACGGAAAGGCCTCGTCGACCACGGTGTCGCGAAAGAGCGGTGAGCCAAGCCACCAGGCAATCACGGCCACAACGATGATTCCGACTATCCCGCCGCCGATCAGCACTCGTCGTCGAGTCATATCAGCCTCCTCTTTACAACCTTACGTTTGTCTGCGGGGCGCAGATTCGATTGCGGTCAGTTGCAGGTTCGATGCCTCATGCTGCCAGCAGCCATCCACCGAGGCCTCACGTTTCGCCCACCATACGCAGCGCCGGCTCGAGCCGCGAGGTGGTGAATTGGTCCACGCCGCATTCAATCGCCCGTTTGACGGCGGCGGGGTCATTCAGGTTCGCGCCGTGCACGCGCATGCCTGCGTCGTGCAATCGTGCGACGAACGCCGTGTCGATCATGGATGCGGGCAGGTGCGCGACTTGAGCCCCGGCCAGCACCATCAAGTCAACGACCTGCCGCTGGCCCAGGTCAGGCCCCATCCAGTCTGGCCACGCACTGCAGAACATGCCGGTCAGAATCGCCGGATCGCGGAGACGCGCGTGCCACAGCAATGGTACGTGCGGGCTCGTCAGTTCCACGCACCCGGTCCCATCGGCGGCGCGGATCGTCTTGAGCACCTGATCGAGAAACGGCCCCGTGGACCCCTTGAGCTCGATCTCCAGGCGCACGCGGCCCCTGGCGAGGCTCAGCGCCTCCTCAAGTGTGGGAATGACCTCGCCGACAAACGCCTCCGAGAACCACGCGCCGGCGTCCAGCGCCCGCAGTTGCGCCAAGGTGTGGTCGCTGACGAGCCCCGTGCCGTCCGTGGTGCGGTCGAGGTAGTAGTCGTGATGCACGACCAGCGCCCCGTCGCGGCTCGGGTGGACGTCTAACTCGATGCCGTCCGCGCCCGCGTCGATGGCGGCGGCGAAGGCGGCCAGCGTGTTCTCAGGGGCCGCCGCGGCGTCTCCGCGATGCGCAATGACCAGCGGCTTGCGGCGCGCCACGCCCTTGCTGTGCGCGGCTAGCGGCTGCTGGCGGGCTGGGCCCCGGCCGCGCGTGGACGGCGCCGGCGGCGGTTCGATCGGGGTCCTCGGCCATCCGACCCATCGCGGCCATCCGGCCCACGGCGGCCATCCGGCCCGCGGCGGCCATCCGACCCACGGCGGTCATCCGGCCCACGGCGGCCATCCGACCCGTTGCGGCCATACGACCCGTTTGACGTGGTTGGGCGACCGCTCAGCCGTTCGCCGGGCATCGTTCGCGAGCCGTTGGCGGCTGATGCCGCCTCTGGCGCCGCCGGTGTTTCAAGCACCGGCGCCAGGTCGCCTTTGAGATCGTCCCAATAGCGCCGCGGGATGCGGCGCTCGAGTGAGTATTCGATTGACGCAAGTTGGCCCAGGTCGGCGCCGCTGACCAACGTGACGGAGCGCCCCGCCCGGCCCATTCGCCCGGTGCGGCCGGTGCGGTGCGTGAACATGTCGGGGTGATCGGGGATGTCGTAGTTGATCACCTGGGCGAGGCCAACGATGTCCAGGCCGCGAGCGGCCACGTCGGTGGCGATCAGCACGTCGATCTCTTCGCGCCGGAACCGGTCCATGACGCGCATCCGCGAGGGCTGCGGCATGCCGCCTTGAATCGCATCAACGCGCAGGCCGGTATGGCGCAGCCGATTGCGCAGCCGGTCGACGCCGCGCCGGGTGCGGCCGAACACGATCGTTGGCACCTGCGGCGCCGTGTGCAAGATGCGCTCCACCGCCGCGGCCTTTTCCATGGCCGGCACAACCCAGATCTCGTGGTCGATATCGGGCAAATCTTCTGGACGGGTGTCGAGTTTGGCGTGCAACGGATCGCGCAGATGGCCCTTGGTGAGCCGTGCCACCCAGCTCGGCACGGTGGCCGAGAACAGCGCCGTCTGCCGCGCGGCCGGCGCATGGCGCAGGATCGCCTCGACCTGGGGCGCCATGCCGATGTCGAACATGCGGTCGGCTTCGTCGATCACCAAGATGCGGAGATCGTCGACGTTCAGGTCGCGGCTTTCCATCAGGTCCAGCACGCGTCCGGGCGTTCCCACCACGACCTGCGCGCCCTGGGCGAGTGCGCGGCGCTGGGGGGTGTAGCTGAGCCCGCCGACGATGCGCAGCGCAGGCGGGGCCGCCGGATCGAGCAGGGTATCGATGACCGCCCCGATCTGCTCGGCGAGTTCACGGACCGGCGCCAGCACCAGGGCCTGGACGCGCGGATGATCGGCAATAAGGCCTTCAACGATCGGGATGGCGTAGGCCAGCGTCTTGCCGGATCCGGTGCGGGCTTGCCCCACGACGTCGCGCCCTTCGAGCAAGGGCGGAATGCACGCAACCTGGATGGGGGTGGGATTGGTGATCTCGTCGGCAGCCAGTGCGTCGACGAGATCCGGTCGAACGCGTAGCGCGGTAAAAGTCTCGATGATGGGTGCCCTTCTGCTCACGAACTGGCGCCCCGTCTCGGCCGATAAATGTCTGCGGCCTACGCCCTACGTGGTGCGCTGGGCGCCTCTGGTTTTCCTAACCATACACAATCGGGCGGTCGCCGCGCAGTAGTAGTAGGTCATTTTGGTCCAGACGGCACGCGGTCGGTGGGAGACCCCCTCACCCTAACCCTCTCCCACGGTGGGGAGAGGGGATCGGACGAGAGACCCAGGGAAGGGAAACGATCCGGGGCTAGGCAAGGTAGCCCACTACCGCAGTAGTATCGTGGCGCCGGCGCGTCACCCGTCGGACATGAGGGCCCTGCGATGACCGTGCCGCGACTGCCCACCGCAGACATCGAGGCGCTCTTCAAAAGCTCAATGTCGGCTCTGGCCTCCGGCGTCGCGGTGGTGACGGGCGCGGCCGCCGATGGATCGCCGCGCGGGCTCACCGTCACGTCGCTGGCGTCGTATTCGGCCCATCCGCCATCGGTGATCGTCTGCGTGGACGAGACCTGCAACAGCTATGGTGCGCTCACCGCCGGGGATCACTTCGCGGTGCATCTGCTGCACGCGGATCAATCCGACATCGCCAAGCTGTTCGCCTCGAGCGTGCTCGACAAATTCGACCGGGTGCCGTGGACGACATGGGGCGGCGGGCTGCCAATTCTCGACGACGTGCTGGCCGCGGTGATCTGCCGTCGCATGAGCACCACGGTACATGGCGATCACGCAATTCTGGTCGGCGAGGTGGTCGACGGGTCCCTGCGGCAGGCGCAGCCGCTGGTCTATTGGGGTCGCGGGTTCTACCAGGGTCCCGGCGCGCCCACGGACAGCGAATAGGATTGCACGCTAAGAGGGCAACCACGAGGGTTGCCCCAACCCGAACTTCAACGGAGGGCAGCTAGCAATGGCAGCAACGGCGCGTGATCTTCTGGCCGACCGAGGCTATCAGGCGGATCCCATCTATCTGACCGATCTGGACCGCGTCACTCCCGCAGCGGCGCTGGCGCCCGATCTGCGGCCGCACACCTGGCAGACGCTGCCGTACGAGGCGGAGTACCTGCGCGGAGTTCTGCTGTGGGCCGGTTTCGAGTCGCAGTCGCCCGAAATTCGCTATCCCCTCGACCGGCGCGGCTGGCATGCGATATCCGTGGGGTTTCACCCGACCACCGAGGACCAGGGCTGGCTGGGGCAGGTGCTGGTGAAGCTCAGCGGCGACGACACCTACTCAATGCTGCGCTGGGATCCGCCGGGCGGGCTCGACGGCCATACGCGCCGCCAGCGGTTCGAGGAGCTGTTCTGGCGCGTGGCGAACCTGGACGGCCAGGACCTGGTGTTCGAGCAGATCACGCGGCGCGTGGCGGCGGGCGACGGGCCGGGGACCATCCAGGGCGACGCGGCCAAGATCGCCTACGTCAAGCTCGTGCCGCTGTCGGACGCCGAGGCGGCGGCGCACGAGCGGGACCTGCACGACTCATCCTCGCGCCGGCTGTTCGCGCACAACGACGCCTTCTATCCCTACACCTACCGCACGACGAGCGCCGAGCAGATTCGGCGAGAGGTCGAGCCCTACCGCGAGACGGACTTCGCGCGCATCTACTGGGAAGTGGGCGGCGGCGACAAGCTCTACTACCCCACGTCGGTGGGTCGCAATCCCGCTGATCTCGAGCTGGCGGGCTACAGCCGGCTGGGGGAACGTCTGCTGGTGGAGGGCTTTCGCGAGCTGCGGCGCAACGGTGTCGACCCGGTGGATGTCGCGCTGCGGCACACCCACGACCTGGGCATGGAGTTCCACGCCGGCTACCGCCTGGCCGCCTGGACCTACCCGCCGACTTCGATGGAGGGGTATTTCAAGGGCGGGTACTTCGAGCGCCATCCGGAGCTCCATTGCATCGACCGGGAGGGGCGGACCCTGCCGCGGTTGTCCTATGCGTTTCCGGAAACCCAGGACTTCTGCCTTGCCGTGCTGCGGGAGGTGGCGGCCTATCCCGTCGACGGCATTGCGCTGCTGTTCAACCGGCGACCGCCGTACCTCGACTACGAAGCGCCGCTGATCGAGAGCTTCAAGCGCGAGTTCGGGGAGGACCCGCACGACCTGGATGAGCGCGACCCGCGCTGGCTGGCCCACCGCGCCGCCGTGCTCACGGGCTTCATGCGGCGGCTGCGCACCGAGATGGATGCCGCCGGCGCCGCCCGCAACGGCAAGCGGATCGGCATCTCGGTCTGCGTGCTGGGCACCCAGGCCGACAACGACTACTTCGGCCTGGACGTGGCCACCTGGGCGAGCGAGGGTCTGATCGACACGCTGATTCCCTACAGTCCAGCGCCGCTCGCTCTGCCGGTGGCCGAAGACACCTGGGCGTCGGGCGAGCAGATCCAGCCGTTCGTGGAGGCCGTTCGCGGCACGCGCTGCCTGATGGCGCCGAACCTGATGCCGCGCGATTTGAGCGCGGAGGACTACCGCCGCATGGCCTCAATGCTCTACGGCGCCGGAGCCGAGCACCTCTTCGTGTGGGACTGCGCGGGCTCATGGTTCCGCGCCAACTGTCAGGCGCCATGGAACGCACTCCGCCGCCTGGGCCACCAGGACGAGATCGAAGCCTGGCTGCGGGCAGGCGAGCCCAGCTTGGCGAATCCCACGGTGCCCATCCGCCGGCTGGGCGGCTGGGACATGACGACCATCGCCCCCGGCTGAGCGCCGCCGCCCAGTGCCGAGGATCAGCGCAAGCGGCGAAAGGGCGGTTCGCGAACCGCCCCTACCTCGGAATGTGTCGGCAAGCTGCGTAGGGGCGCTTCGCGAAGCGCCCTTCCTAACTTCGGGGCCTATGGACAGGCTCTCCGCGAACGCAGTGACACGTGCGGGCGCAGCGTGTCAGCAAGGAGTTGCGGGCAATATGGTTAGCGGACGGGCTCCAAGTGCGGCGCGATCTCGCTTCCGCGGTCGTCGATGACGCGCAGCGCGAAGACCCAGGACCCCCACGCCTGCCCGGCCAGCCCATCGTCGGGGTTGTCCAGCTTGACTTGCAGTCGGTTCCAGCCGGCTCGCAGCGCCAGGCGATGCTCCCGGTTCCGAAAGTAGGCGTGCCGGCCCAGGGACGCCCACGGACTGTCGCCGACGCGTAGCCGCAGGTCGTTGACCCAGCCGGTCTGCACCGTGGCGGCGGCGTCCGCGTCGACGTGCAGCCAGGTTTGCGCCAACCCGATCGCCGGATAGGTGAGCGAGTTCTCGGCGGCAATGGGGCGGAACGCCAGCGTGAAATCGACGAAGCCATGGATGTCGGCGGCCGGCGCCCAGCGCGCGACATGCCGTCCTTCGCGGCGCCAGGGCGAATCGGGCGGGTAGCCGGTCTCGGGAAAACGCTGAGCGGCATCGGCACGTTCGGCGGCCGCGTCCAGCGCGGCTTCGTGGTCTGGATGGAACGGGCCGAGGATCTGCCAGCGCGGCTCCCGTGCCGGCGCGCTCGTCGCGTCGAACGGCAGCGCCGCGCCCGGCAGGAGTTGGTCCCACGGCGGCATCCGGAAGAACGGCCGGTTGGGCGGTTCCTGGTACCAGTAGGCCGTGCTGCAAATGTCGTTCGCCATCGACCCGAAGCGGACCTGGATCGACCGGCCGAAGGGGAGGGCGTCGGCCTCGAAGAACCGATACGCGGCCAGCGTGTGCCGGGCGAGGGCCGGGCCGAAGTCTTCCTGGGCGTAGTAGGGCACGCCTTGGTCGGGGTGCGTTGACGGTTGGTGCAGCACGCCGCCGTAGGAGGCGCCAAACGTGTCCTCGCCGCCCGCGCCGCGCAGATGGGCGAAGGGTCCCTCGGGGGCATCGGCGTCATTGGTCACATAGATGTTCTCGGCGCCCGCGTGCGACCAGCGCGCGCGGTCGTCGCGAACGGCCACGCCGTAGTTGAAGCCCAGGAAGCGGCCCCGGCCGACGGCGTCGAGCAGCAGGTAGTTGCGTCCATAGGCCTCGCAGGGGTATTCGCGCCGGAACTGGGCATGGAACCGCAGCGGCGACGGCGACGATTCGGGCGGGTAGGCGTGCCAGTCGATCTGCATCACGATCCCGGCGTCCTCGACGCCGGGCCCCGCTTCGGCCTCGATGCGCGCGGCGTGCTGAAAGGGCATGGGAAACATGGCCGTGTAGCCGGCGTGGAACTGAGTGGTGAGATAGCGCGAGTCGAGGGCGTAGGGCGGCAAGCCATGAAGTTGGCCAAAGAAGTCGCCCAGCGGCGCCTCGACGGCGGGCGTGTCGGCGCCGTCCCAGAACATGCGCAGCACGATCTGGCGCTGGTGCGCGGGCGTCGGCCGGCGCACGGTGGCCACGAAGATGCGCCGGATGCAGCCCGGGCCGTCGAGCTGCGCCAGCGTCACCGGCGAGTCCGGCGGCAGGGCCTGGCTGGTCGTGACGCGGGCGGGAGCGAAGCGCTCGGGCAGCGGGAGCCATTCAGGGTTCATGGACGACGCTACTCCGTCCACCGAATGACGTATCCACACGGCAGAGTCGCAAGCGGCCAGCGAGCCGGTCCGGCTCCTTCTCCCCTTGCGGGAGAAGGGTGGGATGAGGGGTTGTCACTGTCGTAGGTAGCGTTGCCACCCTCACCCTAACCCTCTCCCATCGCAAGGGAGAGGGGACCAGACTCTCTTTCCCGGCAGAGGAGAGGCGATCGGCCCGTCTGGATCGAGAGGGGAGCGGAGGGCGTGCGCGGAGCATGACCCGGTTAGGACGCCGCGGCTAGGGCGCCGTCGAAGCTGCCTTTGTGGCTGGCGTAGATGGCCTCGGCGAGGTGCATCGTGACCAGGGCGTCCTCCAGCGTGCTCCAGGGACGGCGGCCGTTGAGGATGCACTCGGCGAAGTGGCGCGTCTCGTTGAAGTACGGGCCGCCCTCGGGTGTGAGGTCCAGCGGCGCTTCGCGCGCGTCGCCGTCCGCGAAGATCTCAAACGTCTCGGGCTGGTGCGCCTCCTCGGGCGGGCTCATGCGCGTGAGGTCCATGTAGGCCGAGAAGTCCTCGGCGTGCAGCTCGGCCCGCTGGATGCGGGTCCCCACGCCAAAGTGCGACATCAGCACCGCCCGCGCGCCGTTGGCAAACGTGATAACCGCGTTGTGCCGCTCGCGCGCGGGGCTGGAGCGATAGGTCTCGGCGTGGACGTGGGTGATGACGCCGGTCGTCTCCATCGTGTCCCCCACCAGCCAGCGCAGGAGATCGATGTGGTGGATCGAGTCACATATCAGGGCCGGCGGCATGAGGCCCCGGCGCATGTTCTCGACCACGCGGTCGCTCGGGTCCTTGTTGTAGGTCGCCGCCGCGTGCACCGGGCCGCCGCGTTCGAGCACCAGCCGCTTGACGGCGAGAATCTGCGGGAAATAGCGGCGGTTGAAGGAGGCGATGGCCATGGCCGTGCTGGCCGCCTCGGCCTCGATCATGGCCGCCGTGTCCGCGCTGGTGTTGCCCGGCGACTTCTCGACGGAGGTGTGGATGCCGCGCCCCAAGCACTCGCGCACGATGGGCAAGAGTTGTCCGGGAAGTGTGACCACGTAGACCACGTCGGGTCGCGCGCGGTCGAGCATCTCGCGGTAGTCGGTGACAGCGACTTCGGGTTCGTACGCGGCGGCCGCAGCCAGGCGCTGCTCGTCGAGGTCCGCAACGCCGACCAGCCGCATCTCGGGCTCGTCGGCGATCATCTGGAGGTGGCCGCTGCCGTGATTGCCGGCGCCGATCACGGCCGCCTTGAGGGATGCCATATCGCTAGCTCCTCATGCCTAAAGGTCCTGTTGCAAGGCCATTGACGCATAATGGCCCGATTTGCGCCGCCATGGCGCGTCCGCCGCGCCTCCGTGTAGGGGCGCCCCTCGTGGGCGCCCGACCGCAACCGGCGCCTTGGGGGGAAGCTGATGGCAGGCACCGATCGCGAGCGCCTGCGCCGCATGCTGCAAGAGCGCTCGTTCATCAGCGGCACGTTCAAGCTCTCGTCGGGCGGCACCAGCTCGTACTTCTTCGACGGCAAGCAGGTCACGCTCGACCCGGTCGGCGCACGTTTGGCGGGCGACGCGGTGCTGCAGCTGATTCAGGAGCGGGCACCCGACGCCACGGCCGTGGCGGGACCCAGCGTCGGCGCGGACCCAATCGTGAGCGCCGTCATGTTGCTGAGCGCGCCAACCGATCAGCCGCTGGCTGGACTGCTCATCCGCGGGGAGCGCAAGGACCACGGCACCGAGAGAATCATCGAAGGCCCGCTGCAGCGCGGCATGCGCGTCGTCATCGTGGACGACGCCGCGACCACGGGCGGGGCACTGGTGCATTCGGCGCGCTGCGTGCGTGAAGCCGGCCTGGACCTCGAAGTAGTCCTGGCCATCACGCTCGTCGACCGGCTGGCCGGCTACGAGACCGCCATGGCGGAAATCGACGTCCCCGCGGCCAGCGTCTTCACCCTGAACGACTTCACACCGCCGGATGGCACATCCGGTCCCCTCTCCCTCGATGGGAGAGGGTTAGGGTGAGGGTGGAGACCCCGCGCCGGCACGCGCGTCGAATGCCGGGGAGCAGGTAAGGCAGGCGGTGGCCAGGCGAGCCGGGGCAGTAGCAGCCGCGGTCTACGCGGGCCGCCCAACGCAAACGTAGCGGTTCGCGCTGAAGAGGAAGTCGCCGCGGTCGGCGGTTTGGTTCAGGTCCGCGCGCCAGTCGTCGATCTCCTGCGCGCTCACGCCGGAAATCGAGCGCAACCATGCGTCGATGACCTGGACCTGCCAGAAGCCGAGGGTGCCGGGCCTGAATTCGTGCTCGGCGATGACGCGGACGTGGACTTCGACACCGCGCAGACCGGCCCGGCGCATGAGCGACGGCGCGGTGCGGCCGATCCAGCCGTTGGGTCCTGAGTCGCAGAACGCGCGCAGGATCCGGCGGCCCAGCACGGCGTCGCCGGCCGCGAACACCACGGTGTCCCAATCGGTGTCGTCCGACACGACCAAGCCGTGGGCCGTGCAGACGCGCGCGGCCTCGCGAAGCAGCGCCACCGGGTCGTCGACCCACTCGAGGGTCTCGGTTTCGACGACGAAGTCGAAGGCGCGGTCGGCGATTGGGAGCCTCTGTCCATCACCGACCACGCGCACCGTTGGATGATCGGGGGACCGGCCAAGGCGCTTTGGATCGATCCCGACGAGCCGGCCGCGCACAACGTCGCGGGCGACGCCCAGCAGCCGCCCCTGGCCCGCGCCGATGTCGAGCAGGAGCGAGGGCGGCGCGTCGGCCCGTGCGAGGAGCCACTGATAGTGGGCTCGCAGACTGGCCGGCAGCGGCGCGGTCCGCTCATGCATCTCGATCAAGTCTTCCAGAACGCCGTGCGCTCCACGGCCTGGTCGACCTCAGCCTGAGGTGGGTTGTGGCGGCGCAGACCGGCCACGCCCAACAGGACCACCGAGGCGGCCTGATCCACGCGCCCGAGCCGACGCTTTGCCATGCCCGATCTCCAGCGCGCCTATCGCGCCAGTCTATTGGGCGCTGGAGTCGGGGGATTCACTGACCTATGCTACATAGGTATCTGCCATCTATATGGGTTGGCCAGTCCATGGAAGGCCAAGCCGCTGGTCTAGCGTCTGGAGGGATCACGAATGACGTGCTGTGTATGCGACTGCGACGAGATGTGCTGTGCTTGCTCCTGCGAACGGCCTCCTGCTACGGGGATCATCGAGGGCCTGACGACTACCGCCCAAAAGATCGGGGCGCTGTTCCGCGCGGGGTACAGCCGGGATGAAATCGTCCAGCGCTTGGGCATCCCCCGCCAGGACGTCGATGCCGAACTGGATCTCGACGGCTTCTACGAGACCCGACTCAGCGAGCCGTTGGGCTGTGACTGTGCCTGCGAACGGCGCCCCATGGCGGAGGTCGTTGAGGGCCTGACAACCACTGCGGACAGAATCCGGGAACTGTTCTGCGCGGGATACAGTCGCACACAGATCAAAGAGCACCTGGACATCCGCTACCAGCACGTGCGCAATGTGCTGGTGCGCGACGGCTTTGCGGAAATCCAACTCAAGTGTGTCTGCCCCTGCGAACAGCGCCCCGCAGCGGACGATCCGCCGCCGGAGCAGGTGCGGAGCACGGTCGGACCGGGCGGACGGGTGGTTATCCCGGCGGAGTATCGGGCGGCCCTCGAGATCAAAGAGGGCGACGCCGTCTTCATGCGCCTGGACGGCGAGGAGCTGCGCCTGGTCAGCGATGCCACGGAGACCCGCAGGGTCCGTGAGATGATCGCGCGCTATGTGCCGGACGGTGTCAGCCTGATGGACGAGCAGATACGGGAGCGCCGCCGCGAGGCCGCGGCGGAGGAGTCCGTGTGAGCCGCGTCGTGCTGGACGCCTCCGCGATGCTGGCGTTCTTGAACGGCGAACCTGGCGGGGAGGTCGTGGACGGCTACCGCGGCGCTGCGCTGGCTTCGGCGGTCAACATCGCCGAGGTGGGCGCGCGCCTATCGGACCTGGGGGCCAGCCCGGCGGAGGTGCGGCGGGCCGTCGGGCTGATGGCGGTAGAGGTCGTTGCGTTCGATGCCGAGCAGGCGTATGCCGCGGCGGGCATCCGCAGCGCGACGCGCGGCCGCGGCCTGTCGCTGGGCGACCGCGCCTGCTTGCAACTGGCGGCGCGCCGCGGGCTGCCGGCGGTTACGGCGGACCAGGCGTGGGCGGAGCTTGACGTGGGCGCCGAGGTTCAGTTGATTCGCACCTGACCCGGGCCGGGTGGCCGGGGTCGTGAGTCGCAGCACGAATCCCGCAGTCTCAACCCGCCCGGTCGCCCCCAACGAACGGCAGCGGTGGCTGGCGTAGGTCCTCCTCGAAGGGATCGGGAATCGGCGTCCGGTCGCGCCGGATCGATGCCTCCAGAGCTTTCAGTGCGTCCGAGGCCACGTAGTACCGCCCACGGGCCTGCCCCCGCGCCACCAACAGCCCCGCATCGCTCAGCGCCTTCAGATCGCGGCCGGCGACCGCGAGGCTCACCTCGGCGAACTCGCGATAGGTCGCGTTGCGCACGCGGAAGCCCAGCGCGGCGTCCCACAGGGCGCCGGAGCAGCGTTCCGGCAGCAGCAGCCGCGACAGTTCATGATCGATCGCGTCCCAGCGGCGTTCCGCCTCGTCGGCCCGGCGCAGCAGCGTCCGCGCCTGGCGGTAGTGCGCGGTCAGCACGAAGCGGACCCAGGGACGGGCATCCCGCTGGGGCTGCCAGGCGCCCCCGCCGACCTCGGCCAGTACGGCGTAGTAGGCAGCCGTGTTCCGGCCCAGATATTCCTCGATGCTCACGAACGCCGGCTCGAGCATCCCCTCGCGCGCCAGCACCAGCGTCTGGAGCACGCGCGCCATCCGTCCGTTGCCGTCGCGGAACGGATGGATCATGACCAGGTTGAGGTGCGCCATCGCGCCGCGGATGACCGCCGGCACCGCCGGATCTTGTGCGCGCAACTCCGCGACGAGTTCCTCCATGAGCCCAGGAACCTCGATGGCGTCCGGTCCTTCGTAGACGATTTCCTGCCTGGGCTCGCTCCGGACGTAGGTGGCGCCCGACCGCCAGCGGCCCGGTCTCTTGTCCAGGTCGGACTGCATCACCATGTAGTGCAGGCCCTTGATCAGGGACGCGCCGTACTCGAAGTGCGGATCGTCCGCGAGCTGCACGACGAAGGTCATGGCTTCCCGGTAGCCCTGGATCGCCGCCCACACGTCGTCCGGGGCGTCCAACGGCTCACCGCCGCCCACGGCCGCCACGGCGTCATCCAGCGAGACGTTCAGCCCCTCGATGCTGTTGGAGCCCTGAATCGCCCGTGCGGAGGCTACCCGCCGCAGCAGTCCGGTCCAGCGCCGCTGCTCGGAAACCTGGCCGCGCAGCGCGCGGCGCAGCTCATCCACGCGGGCGCAAACGTCCGCTTGGTGCTCATCAAGCGGCGGTCTGTGGAAAAGCATGTGGAACACTTCTGTTCACTGCTACTGTCAGTCGTATTATATACAACTCATAAAGGTATTAATCACGATCTAAGGTCGTGTGGTAGAAAACAATACGACGAGGCGCTCGAACCAGGGACCGAACGCGAGGCCTTTGAACCGCAAGCCGCCAGCGCTGGCAGCCGCCCCTGCATAGCCGACAGCCGCCATGAGACCCTACTGCACGAGGGCGACGGTCACGCCACCGCTAGAGATGGCAAGCGGGAAAGCTACGAGTTGTTCCGGTCCTCGGTGGCCTCGGGGTCTGCTGGCGTCGGGGCGAGCGTTTCTTCCAGCCGGCGTTCTCGCTCTTGCCGACGGCTCCGGTCGCCGTACACAAACACGCCTGCCAGTGTGGCGATAGGTGCAAGCGCGGTGAGCGCGCTGACACCGCTATGGCCAAAGAAGGCCAGCACCCCGGCCAAGGCGAGCGCCGACATCGTGACAACGGTGCCGGCGAGGAGTCCATAGAGTTGCCTTCGACTGTCACCGGTGGCGACGGTCGTCTCAAGCTCTTGACGATGGGCCGACTGACGCTCAGCCATTGCCAGAATCCGATCGGCGGCACCAGGCAGCGTCGCTTCATAGCCAGCCAAGACTTCAGGCGGCGGCAATGGTCCCTGAAAAAGCGCATGTTCCGACTTGACGATCTGCGCAACCAACCCGACAGAACGGCTTTGGCCTATTTCCTCGCCCGGCTCAGGGCTTGTCTGCTCTTCTATGGCATCAGCGGAAGCTGCGTCGCCTCTTGAGACGCCGCTTCCGTGTTTTCGAGCTTCGTTGCCGGCCATCGGGACTTCGCTCCGTGCTCTTCGTCAAACGTCCGAACCGCAAGCCATATGTCGTCGCCGACGGCGAGCCAGTCGGACCACAAGGCGAGCGTGTCCGCCTGGCCGGGAGAATTGGATTCGACGTATCGGACCAGGGTTCCGCCGATGTCGATGATGCTGGCCGCACCGCACAACGCCGACGGACGGGCAAACAGAATCATCGATCGCGCCTTCTCAGACACGCAACGTGCTCCCTCCCGGGCAGTCATTTCATTCTAGCGTTAGATGCTACACCTAGTGTGTGTCAGGGACTCTGCCCCCGCGTGACACACTAGCCGCCAGCGTCCGGCGCGAGACCGGCGGCTTTGTCCCTAGTCGGCACATTCCTGTTCGCCCGCTAGTTTCGCCGGGGCGCTCGCGCGGACGAGTCTATCGGCGCCCCAGGCTATCGTTGGGCGCGCCCGAGACAGTGAAGCCGCGTGGGGACCCAGCGATGCGTGACCCGGACATCCTCGAGATTCTGAAGGCTCGCTTCGGCTATGACGAATTCCGTCCGTTGCAGGCCGAGATCATTGGCAATGTGTTGGCGGGACGGGACTCGCTGGTGCTGATGCCCACGGGCGGTGGGAAGTCGCTGTGCTATCAGCTGCCGGCGCTGTGCATGGACGGGCTGACGCTGGTCGTCTCGCCGCTGATCGCCTTGATGAAGGACCAGGTCGACGCGCTGCGGGCCAACGGCGTGGCGGCGGCGTTCATCAACAGTTCGGTGCCGGCGCGCGAGGCGCACGGTGTATATGCCGCGGCGCAGGCGGGTCGGCTCAAGCTGCTCTACGTCGCGCCGGAGCGCCTGGCCGTTCCGGGCTTTCGCGAGTTTCTCAACTCCGTCAATGTTGGCCTGATCGCGATCGACGAAGCCCACTGCATCTCCGAGTGGGGGCACGACTTCCGCCCGGACTACCGCAACCTGCGGGCCCTGCGCGAGATGTTCCCGCAGGTTCCGGTGATGGCACTGACGGCGACCGCCACCGCCAAGGTCCGTGAGGACATCGCCGAGCAACTGATGGTCCCCCAGGCGCAGCGGTTCGTCTCCAGCTTCAACCGCGAGAACCTGACCTACATCGTCCGTCCCAAGCGCCGTGCCTTCGACGGACTGGTCGCGCTGCTCCGAAAGCACGCGAATGAGCCGGCCATCGTCTACTGCCTCTCGCGCGACGGCACCGAGACGCTGGCGTCCGACCTGTCGCAGCAAGGCATCCCGTCGCTGGCGTACCACGCCGGCCTCGACCCGGTCGTCCGCCGCGACACGCAGGAGCGGTTCATTCGGGACGAAGCGCCGATCATCGTCGCCACCATTGCCTTTGGCATGGGCGTCGACAAGCCCGACGTGCGGCTGATCGTGCACTACGACCTGCCCAAGACCCTGGAGGGCTACTACCAGGAGACCGGGCGGGCCGGACGCGATGGGTTGCCCAGCGAATGCGTGCTGTTCTTTTCCGCTGGCGACCGGGCCAAGTTCACGCGCTTCATCGAGGAGATCGAAGACCCGGTCGAGCGCGAGCGGGGCCATCGCAAGTTGGACCAGATGATCGCCTACGGCGAGTCGAGGACCTGCCGCCGGGCGTTCGTGCTGCAGTACTTCGGCGAGACCTACGACCGGCCGGACTGCGGCGGCTGCGACGTGTGCTTGGCCGAGCGAGAGACCTTCGATGCAACCGAGATCGCCCAAAAGGTGATTTCCGCGGTCATTCGCACCGGAGAGCGCTTCGGCCCCGCCCACGTCATCAACGTCCTGCAGGGCTCGCGTGCCAAACGGGTGCTGGAGTTGGGCCATGACCAGCTTTCAGTCCACGGCATCGCCCGCGACTACGGCCGCGACGAGCTCAAGGAAATCGTCGGGCTGCTGGAAGACGAAGGGCTGCTGCAGCGGAGCCCGAACAAATACGCGACCGTCTCGGTGACGCCCGCCGGCCATGACTTCCTGCGCCGGCGCGAGACGCTGACGCTCAACCGCATCAAGCCGGACGAGCGTGAAGCCCGATCCGGCGAGCGCGTATCTCGATCAAGCCGCGACCAGCCCGACTTCGACCGTGAGCTATTCGACCGCCTGCGCGACCTGCGGCACCAGCTGGCCAGCTCGAGAGGCGTCCCGCCCTACATGATCTTCGGCAACCGCGCGTTGCAGGAAATGGCGTAACTCCTTCCCGCGAGACCGCGAGAGCTTCGCGCGCATATCCGGCGTCGGCAGGGTCAAGCTTGAAGAGTTCGCCGACCTATTCTTGCCGGTGATCCGCGAGCACGGCGATTCCAGGGAGCTGGAGGAGCGCGGCCTCATCTATGCTGACGACGGGCGTGCCGTTGCGCGTAGTCATGGGAGTACCGGGCCACACGACCGCCGCGGTGACGGCCAATCGCCAGGCACCGATCGCGCGGGAGCCGCCGCTTCCGCTGACGGAATGCGCCGGTAGGGTGCCGTAAGGCGCTTCTCGGTCGTCTGGCGGTCTTGCCGTCCCGACCGCAGCACCGCGACCGGACTGTCGGGCAATCTACCCTGGTACGCGAACCTGGCCCCGTAGCTCAGTTGGATAGAGCGGTGGTTTCCTAAACCATGTGCCCCGGTTCGAGTCCGGGCGGGGCTACCAGATATGGAAGAACGCCATCAGCGCGGACCCGCGATTGGAGAAGGCTGTCGCCGACCTGCCGGACGCCGCCGCTGAGGCTCAGGAGCCGCAGCGTATCTGCTTGCTGAGGTTGTTCGCGGAGGACGCCCAGCACGATCACGCCAATTGACTCGTCCGCCTTACCTGCTTACCATGAACGTAAGGAGGGAGCCATGCTTGTAAAGATCACCTCGAAGCGTCAGGTCACCTTTCCCAAGCGCGTACTGGACGAACTGGGCGTGGGGCCAGGGGACCGGCTGGAACTGCTGGAAGGACCCGACGGGTTCGTCCTGCGCCCACGTCGCATCCACTATTCACGCCTGGGGACCCTTCACGACAAGATCCCGCCCGGAACTCCGCCGTTCGACATCCGCAAGTTCCGAGACCAAAGGGAGCAAGGGCATGGCCCTTCGCTACGGAGTTGACACTTCGATCCTGGTCAGATTGGTCGCGAGAGAGCCGCAGGAGGACTTTGAGCACTGTGTGCGCCGGCTTGGCGCCCTGGTTGAGGAGCGGGGATGCGAGATATTCGCGTCCAACCAGGCCATTGGCGAGGCGTACGCCGCACTGATGCACCACTACGGCGTTGCCAGTGCCGACGCCCGATCCGGGCTTCTGGATGCGCTGACCAGCGGTCTCGTAGCTCCCCTGAACGGCCCGGCGGTGCTCGAAGCCCTCTCGGCCGCCAGCGACCCCGGTCTCTTCGACCGCCTCATCGTCAACGACTACTCCCAAGCTGGCCTGGAGACGCTCACTCTGGACCGGCAGATGGCCTCGCTGCCCACGGCACGGCTCCTCCAGCGGGCGGACTGATGGCCGTCTCGATTGAAGAGCTGCGCCCTTACATACAGGCATTCGACTTCCCGCGTCTCTTTGTAGAGAGCCTCGGCTGGAACAGACGTCCAGGTAAACAAGCGCGAATACACGCTCAAGCCCGTTGCGGAGAAGGATGGGTTCTTCGTCTACGAGCGCGACTCCAGCGTTGACAACAACATCCTCCAGGACCCCGTTCGCCGCAAGATAGAAACCGAGGTCGCCAAGCACACCTTCAAGCACCTCATCATCTTCACCGACCCCGGCCGCAAGACGCAAGTCTGGCAATGGGTCAGGCGGGAGAGCAGCGCAAGCCCGCCGCCTGTCGCGAGTATGCCTTCACCGCGGGCGGCAGCTACCGGATCGTCCACATGGGACTAGGCTGGAAGGACTCGGAATACCACGGCATCCCCGAGGGGCAGGTGGGCCTGAGCTTGGACACGGACGAGGAGGAGTGGACCGTGCTGATCAAGCCGATTGCGTGTCCGTGAGCCCTGTTTTCGCCCATGAGGAGGATCGCCAATGCTAGGTTCTGACTGCTTGTCTTGGATCGCGCTCTATCAGCAAGCCCTGCTGGCTGCGATTCTGCATGCCTCAATTGGAATCTACGGAACGTATTACGTCCTGCGATCTGCCGCGTGGAATCCAGTGCAGTTCGTCACCGAAGAGCATCCTCCCCCAGAGCCTGTACTACATTTTTCGAAGAAGCGTCAAGGTACGCCCCCGCCATCTGCCCGTGACTTTCGACTCGTCGGATTGACGACTTGCGCGATTCTTGGGCCAGCAGCTGTCCTCTTGGCGATTGCGCTATGCCTTGCCGGATCGCGATGGATTTGGATTCGATCTTTAGGAAGTTGGGTGCTCTACAGAGGGCCGCGCTGGAAGCCGGAAGGCTGGGAGCCGAGACGGACCCGCTGAACTACGCAATGACTATCCTGCAAAAACTCCAGCGGGCCGCCAGCACACCGCACCACGCGCCGGCGACGTAGTTCCGGTGGCGGTCGTCGTAGCGCAAGAACCGGTTAGTTATCGCTCAGCCCTATTCCACCTCAATCCAACCGGCGCCCATGTCCTAGAGCCGAACATCCAACCTAAATGTTCGTAGTACAGTCCCCGTTGGCCTGCCAGGCCCTTGGGTGCGCGCCGCCCCTGTCAGACGTGCGGCGCGGGGCCTAAAACACCTGGAGCAGGACGATGGCGATGGCCGCGATGCCCGCGGTGGTGAGCACGCTCGTTCGGGCGGCGCTCCAGACAAAGCCGCGCCAGAATCGTGGCTTCGAACCCGACAGTCCGCGCCACGCGGCCACGACGGCGAACACCCACAGGAACACCGTCGAAACGATGTCGCCGATCACAAACAAGCGTCGCCGGTCACGCGTGAGAAGGTCGTGGATCACTTCGCCGCCGGTGGCGAGCGCATGGGTGCTCATGGCGAGCTGGCGCCGGTGCGGCACCCCGTTGACGCTGACCTGGCCAAGGGGACTTGCGCCGTCGCCCGTGAGCCCGAGGTGTACGCGGGGGAACGGTTCGCTGACGATAATCAGGTCGTAGCGTTTCCCTTGGCTATCGGGGATCGGCGCGAAGTTGATGACGTTGATCGCAGGGGCGGGCTTGCGGCCGCGCACCTCAGCCCGGCCCCAAATCGCCGGTCCGCCGTCGCGTGGCACCAAGCGCGCGACAACCTCCGCGGTGGCGCTCGTTTCGTCCCCGCCATCGACCCAGCTCCACATGTCGATCCGCGTCAGCTGGTCGAGGTTCGTCTGAAACGGCTGCTCGAGCTGCGAGACCGGGCCCGCGTAGAAGACTGGGCGCGTCCATCCGACTTCCTCCCATTCGTACTCCGCGAGCAGCGCGGGAATGCTCACCCCCAGCAGGGCCACCATCACCCCGAGGGCCGCCCAACGGCCATGGCGTCGCCCGCGATGTTCCCGGTCGTCAGTGCCCGCCGTGTGACGCGCCGCGAGCGCCTCGGCGAGGACCACGGCCAGGATGGCGCCGGCCATGAGCTCCGACCCGTCCTCGAGCAACAGCAACCAGGTGCCCGTCGTCCCGTAGAGTTCACCGAAGCCGTCGCGGAGGGCCGCGCCCACCCCGAGCGCCAGCGCCAGCACGGTGAGCAGCGCCAGCCCCGGGTGACGGCGCAGCGACGCGTACAGGACCCAGCCCGCCGCCGCTGCCAGCGGAGCGGTGAGCGGCGCGACCACGGCCGCCCAACGGACTTCGGTCGGCAGGTCCGCCAGGTTCAACGACGCTAGCAACGCATCGAGCGTTTCCCACCTCCCAAGCGTGTCCTTGAGATCGGCGAGCTCCTCGAACGCAACCAGCGCCGCGAACAGCGCCGCGCTGAGCCAGCCGAGCGCCCAGAGCCACCGCGGGCCTCTGACGGGGATGGCCGAACGGAACAGCTGCGCCGCAGCCAGCGCGGCAACCGTCCCCCAAAGGACTCCCGAATACAGATTTGCCAGCGAGCCCTCGCTGTCGAGGGTCAGCTGTCGGAACCAAGAGCCAGGCTCGGGAAAGTCCCAGTCGAGCGGGAGAATGGCCGACGGCACGGTGAGCGCCACGTGCACCGCCAAGAACACCGCGAGCAGCCGTGACCGGAGCCGCGGGCGCGCCGGCCAGGGCCCCACGATCGATCTGAGCCTATGCATCGCGGCTTGGCCTGGGCTCATCAGCTCAGGCGAACCGATTGGTGGCCGGTGCTGTCCGCACGCTGGGCCGTCACCTTCATGCGATCCCTGACGATCACCCCATAGTGCACGGCCGTTATTCATGCTGGTGCGTCCTCGGCGACCGTTGATGGCGGGCGCCCGGCTTGGCACGGACTGGCTCTTGCCGGGTCATCGCCGCGGGCAGCGCCGCCTTGCGGGGCTCGGTTCGCCCGCGGTCGAGCTGGAATCAGGCTTCCGCTCCCGGCCGTCTCGGGGACACGCTTCGCGCGGATGACGGAACCGACGTGTCGCTTTCTGCTCACATGGGCGGCGGCGCCCTTGGCCTACTATGAGCGGTGCTTAGCTTGGTGCGGGGCACGCCGCCATGAAGACTCGGGTTTCTCGAATCGCAAGGCTGGGCGGCCTTGCGCTCGTGGTCGGCCTCATCTGCCTCATGGCAGCCTGCGGGGAGCCGGGCGACGACGCTGGCACGGCGACGGTGGGGGACCCGGAAATCACGGGCGACGCGTTGCCGGGCTATGTGCCCTCAGGTCCCGACAGCGCGCTCGGCCGGCCTGCACCACAGGTGCGCGGCAGCGACTTTGACGGCCGCGGCGTCGCCATTGTCGACGACGGACGGATGAAGGTGCTCGTCTTCCTGGCTCACTGGTGCTCGCACTGCCAGGATGAGGTTCCCGAAGTCCAAGCCTGGGTCAATAGCGGCGGCAAGCCCGAAGGCGTCGACCTCTATGGCGTGGCCACCGCGATCGACGAGGGCCGGTCGAACTATCCGCCGGACGCGTGGCTCGAGCGCGAGGGGTGGACGCCGCCCGTGCTGGTGGACACGAACGACAGCGTGCTGCGCGCGTTTGGCCTCACCTCATTTCCAACCTGGGTGTTCATCAACGCCGACGGCACCGTCGCCCTCCGCATCGGCGGCGCGATCGGACAGTCCCAGCTGACGGTATTGTTCAAAGGGCTTCGCTAGCCGGGGCGGCGACCCGACCGCAAGCCCCGGACAACTCGACTCCGAGCTGGGCCGGGCGGTTCGCGAACCGCCGCTACCAAACCTCACGCAGCCCCTGCGGGGTGTGCGGCACGACGGATGCGCAGCGAGACAGGCTGCACGTCATCCACTACATTTGGCAGCGCAGGCGCACGCTGCGGTATCGGCCTGGAGACCTTGGGCATCAGGCGCCGCGGCACTCGTGCGCAGCTGGGAGGATGGCGGTGCCGGCATCTATCGCGTTACGGATCGTCGCGGCCTATCAGGTAATCCTGGCCGTGGCCGTTGGGGTGCACTTCATCATCACGCCGCTGTATCACCCGGGCGGCGACGAGCCGTTCACCGCGTGGGAGATCATGAATTGGTTCATGGCCGTGAGCGTGGTGATCGTCTTGGTCGGGAGTTTCATGCGGAAGCGGCGCATGGACGCCGACGAGGGCGGGGCGTCGGACGTGCGCGGCTCCCTGGAAGTGAACATTGTCTTCTACGCGGCGCTGGGGCTGTTCCTCTGGTACTTCTGGAACTGGTTCGGCGTCTTCAGCGGCCAAGACAACGGCACGTTGTGGGCGTTCATCGACCCGCTGTTCGTGTTGGTGGTCGGCCCCGCTGGCCTGCGAATGTGGAGCCGCGCCGGGGCTTGACCCGGCCAGCCACGGCGGCAAAGGCGTCCGACCTCGTGCGAGCGTTTCGGTTCGCCGGCGGGTCGTCGTTCATGCTGGCACCGGGGTCGCGCGTCTGAGATTCCTCGCTGCGCTCGGAATGCCAAACGGGGGCGCTCGGCACGACGTGGGGCACCCGGCGTGACGCAGGGTGGGCCCGCACCGATGGCTGCAGGGACTGCAAGCTTAGGGACGGACTGCCGCCGGGGTAGGCGCCGCTGAGGAGCGAGTGATGTTGCGCTGGGGGATCGTCGGCTTCGGAGACATCGCGGCGAAGGCCGTGGCCCCGGCCATCCGCGCGCACGCGTCCAGCGAGCTGGTGGCGATCTGCCGCCGCGATCCCGTCCAACTGGAACATCATCGGCAAGCGTTCGACGTACCGCAGGCCTTCACCGACTTCGACGAGATGCTGCGCCAGGCACCGCTGGACGCCGTCTACGTGGCGACGCCGGTGCATCTGCACGCCGCGCAGGCGCTGGCGGCGCTGGACCGCGGGCTGCACGTCCTGGTCGAGAAGCCGATGGCAGCATCGGCGGCCGAGGCGGAGGCGATGGTGGCGCGCGCCGAGCTGCGCGGCGCGCTGTTGGGCGTGGCGTACTACCACCAGTTCATCCCCATCAATGCCTTCGTGCGCGACCTGGTGGCTTCGGGCGAGCTGGGTGAACTGACGGCGCTGCACGGCAACGCGTCGTCGTCGTATAACCCGCCGCTGGACGATCCAAAGTCGTGGCGGCTCATGCGCGCCGCGGGCGGCGGCGGTCCGCTGATGGACCTGGGCAGTCATCGCCTGCAGACCTTTTACTCGCTGGCCGGCCCCGCGCGTCAGGTGGCGGCCTTCAGCGACCGGCGACGCATTGCCGGCGACGTGGAAGACGTGCTGTCGCTCATCGTCAACTACGCCTCGGGGGTGCAGGCCACGCTGTCGTCGATTTGGGGCATCGATCCGGCGCGCGGGGATTACGAAGTGTGGTGCACGAACGGCTACGTCAACGTGCCGTATGCGCGCGGCGACGAGATCTTCGTGACCCAGAACGGACAGCGGCGACGGGAGACGCACCCGGCGCCGCCGCTGCACGACCTGCCGCTCATCGAAGACTTCGCCGCCGGTGTGGCCCGCCCGGACGGGCATGTTCTAGCGGGAGAGGTCGGCCTCGAGGTCCAGCGGGTGATCGATGCGGCCTATCGATCGGCGGCGAAAGCCGTCGTGGGCCGGCTCTAGCGACGGTCTGAACAAGCCGATGGACGCTGCCCCAATCCGTTCGCCCTGAGCTTGTCGAAGGGGCTACCGAACGGATTGGGGCACGTGGAGACCAAGGTCTTCCTGCTTGTTTAGAGGTTCCCTAGGCGCTCACGGGCTCGAGGCCGCGGGAAGTCACGCGCAGCAGCTGAGCGCGGACACGGGCATCGGAGTACTTGCCGTCGTAGACGTAGAGCACCACGTCCGGCTCGACCTCCACCGTGGCGCCATTGGCATAGAACGGCGTGTCGATGCGGGTGGCCTGCCAGCTGAGGCCGCCGTCCAGACTCAACTGCGCGCCGATGCCCGGATGCCTACCGGCGATGATCATTGCACCGTTCGCCGTGGCGGTCATGGCGTCGGTGCAGGCATACATGGGGAAATGCCCGCGCGCCGCCGGTCCCCAGGTAAGTCCGCCGTCGGTCGACCACATTTCCCACATCCACGGGGAGGTCTCCGGTCGAATTAACGCCAGGATGCGATTGGGCGCCACTTCGCAGGCGGAAGTCTCCGAGGCTGTCTCGCGGGCATTAACCAGCATGTCGGGCCGCGGGTTCGGGCCGTCCACGCGAATCGGTGGCGACCAGCTGCGCCCCTCATCCGTGGACCGCACGCAGTAGCTGAACGATCCCGGCGCGGGAGCGCCGACGTAGCGCCAGCCGTCCCGAGTCACGCCGCCATGCATGCTGGGTCCGGCGGCCACGGTGTAGCCGAAGCGCAGCAGGGTGCCGTCGCGCAGCGGGACGACCTTCGACAGATACGCATGCGCGACATCGAGCTCGTCGTCGAACGGCACGCGACCGATGCTCACGGGCGCGCTCCAGGTTCGGCCGGCGTCGGAGGACTCGATCCGCGACAGTTCGAAGGGCGGGTCGTGCTGCATCAGGAAGCCGGCGACGCGGTCGCCGTCGAGCGGGTGCAACGCGACGCCGTGCAACTCGTCGGGCATCACATCGGGTTCGGTCCAGGTCCGGCCGGCGTCCTGCGAGCGCAGCAGCAGGACGGTCCGCGTGCCTGAGGTGTGTGCGTCCGAGGCCACCACGCAGAGGAGCACCTCGCCCGAGGCCAGGCGCACCAGGCTCGAGACGTACTGATAGTCGCCGTGCGCCGAGTCGGGGACCAGATGCTGCCAACCCGGTCCCGGGTCGACGGCTGAATCCCAGGGCGGCGCGGGCGCCGCCGCGCCGCGAATGCGAACGTTGCGAAAGCTGTTGCCCGAGCCGACGCGCGCGCGGCCATCGCCGAAGTACTCCTTGACCTCGGCCGGATCCCGCCCGTTGTAGGTCTCTAGGCCAACGTATCCGGGCTCGTCGTAGGCGTCGTCGGTGACGACCGGGAAGGCACGGCCGTCCACCCAGAGCCGTATCTCGGGACCGCGCACCAGGAGCCGCGCGTGGTGCCACAGACCGATCTCGCTGGGGATGCCGGGCACGATCTCGGTGCGCAGCACGCGCGCCCAGCCCGACGCGTCCACCTTGGATATGGCGGCCCAGAAATGAGCGCCGCGGAACTGCTGCCCGGTGCAGGGAAAGTGCACCAGGTAGTAGTGCCGCGCGTGGCGTCCCCGAAAGACGAAGCCGCTGTCGGACCCCTGAATATCCCAGCGGAAGTCGAACTCCGCCTCGAAGTCGCGGTAGGCGGCCGCCGTGGATATCGCCAGGCTGTCGTCCGCCGGCTGCGGCGGGCTGGTCACGACGCCCGGTTCCTCTTCGATCCAGGGCGCGGTGGTGAACGACCAGGGGTCGCCGGTGGTTAGGGAAAGAGATCGCCAGTTGTCGCTCATGTCACGCTCCTCGCAGGACGACGTCGTGGGTTCCGGATGCCACGCGCACCTGGACGGTCGCCGCGGATGCTTCCTCGCCGCCAACATCGACCGGGGCGCCGTCGCATTCCAGCACCTGGGGCGCGCCGCGCGCGCGCTCCAGCACGGCATCGACGGCGATGCCGTCCGGGACGTCAAGCGTCAGGCGCACGCCATCGTCGGCCTTGCGGCAAGTCGCGTGGAGATCGCCGCTGGGCGTCGGCATGGTTCCGCGGGCGAACTCGAGGTCACCGAGCCGCGGGTGAACCGTGCAGCTGCTGAACCCCGGACCCGTGGGACGGATGCCCAGCACACGGGTGGCGAGGATGTAGCCGATGAGCACGCCGCCGGTGTGCGCCAGACTGCGGACGTTGGCCGGACGCAGGCGATGCTCACGCTCTCGCAGCGCATGGCCGGCGTCGTCGTAGATGGGATAGCCGCCGGTGAAAGGCCACCAAAGCTCCCAGATCGTGGGGTTGTCCGTAGCGGCGAGCATGTGGCGGAAGCGCCGCCGGATCATGGCAAGCGCGGCGCGCGTGAAACCGCGCCGGAGCAAGCCGTCGGCCACGTAGCCGAAGGTGAGCGGCGTGGACTGCGCCAGCCGCGGATCGTCGTCGGCCAGCCGTTGGGCAATGCGCTCCGCCTGGGCCTCGGTCGCCACGCCGTTGCGCAGGGCCATGGCATTGGCCAGCTCGCTCACGACGCCGGTGAGGCCGCCACGGAAATGTGCGTCCTCGAACAGCCCAACGTCCTCGTTCCAGTAGACGCGCTGGAGGGCATTGCGAACCTCAAGGGCAATCGCGCGCCAGCGTTGGGCGTCCGCCTCGGCGTCCATCTGATCGGCGAGCCAGGCGGCGTCCTCCAGGCCCTCGACGTAGAAGGCGTTGGTGATGAACGTGGCGCCGCGAAAGTCGATGGGCGTCCAGTCGACCATGTTCCAGCCGGGCAGCTCGCGCAGCAGGCCGTCGGCGTCGCGGTAGGGCTCGAACCAGTCGATCTGCCGCGGGACGCTGGGATAGAGGTCTTCGAGCACCCAGCGCCGGCCCGTGAATTCGTAGTGCTCGCGCACGCGCGTGCTCCACTGCAGCAGGAACTGCCCGTGGATATGCCGCGTCGCGATGTCGGGCGGATAGGCGATTTTCATCATGCCGTCGCCACGGTCGCTGAGGGGCCACATCCGTAGGAACCGGTCGGCGAGCGGCAGCCCGCCGTAGGCCGCGAGCACCACGTTGAAACCGGCGCTGCCGTCACCCGTGGCCCAGACGGAGCGCTCTCGGTAGCTCTCGTGAACCATCGTGTCTTCCATGTTGAGGTAGGTGGTGTCGACGCAGGCCTGCCAGAGCTGATTCAACAGCGGGTCCGAGCACTCGAAGGCGCCGCGGGGCTCGGCGGGATAGGTATAGGCGTCGACGGAGACGGACTGGAGCCACACCGGGTCGTAGAGACTGCGGACGGTGATGTGGAGATAGCGAAACTGGCGGTATTCCGCCACCTCCCAGGTTTGGGAACCGTCGCGCGCGATGTAGCGATCGCCGTAGCGCTGCGCCGGCGGAATGCGCCCGTTGACGAGCTGCTGGCCGTAGGTCATGTCGAGGATCGCGCCACCGGCCGCGCGCAGGCGCACCCGCGGAAACCCGAATATCTGGCGTCCGAAATCGAGAATGACGTATGGCGTGCGCACGCCGTGCTGCCGGGCGAAGCGGCCCTGAAGCTCGGCCTCGGCGGCGTCGCCCCGCAGCAGCGCGTCCGTGTCAACCGCGATAGCGTGCTCGAGCGGGAAGTGGATCTCCTGATAGAGCAGCTCGGGCACGTCCGTCTGCCCCGCGCGGCCCATGTCGATGACTTCGCCCATCGTGACCACACGGGTGGGAAAGGTCTTGGTCTCGCGCATCCTGGGCAGCTCGCTGGCCTCGAGCAGGAACCACTCACGCTCTCGCTGCGGGACGGTGAAGGCCGGCTCCCACGACGCGTCGTTGAACTCTGGCGCCATCCAGTCGGCTGGATCCGCGGCGGCATCGAAGATTTCGATGCTCCCCACCAACCTGTTGATGAGTCCGACATCGCGGTTCCAGGCCTTCGCCGGGCGGACGCGCCAGGTCGAGTCGGTGGCGATGGTCTTGCTCGAGCCGTCGGGCTGCGTCAAGTCGAGTTGGGCCCACAGGCCGGCCCGTTCGCCGACGGTGTAGCTGTTGCCGCTCCACACGCCCCAGCCGGTGTCGTCGCCCGCGTCGCCTCTGGGCGTTCCGAAGTGATAGGCGCGGATGGCGACCGTATTGCGTCCGGGGACGAGATGCCGCGCCACGTCGTGTGAGTCGTAGCTCTTGCGCCGCGGATCGCTGCGCGCCGGTCCGCGCCCCACGTACGCGCCGTTGACGAACAGGACATAGCGGTCCGACGCGGTGACGTGCAGCGTGGCCGTCTCCGGCGGCGCCTCAAGCTCGAAGTTGCGGCGGGTGTAGATATAGCAGTGATACGGCTTCGCCGGCCCCCGCACCCAGATCCACTCGGCCGCCCAATGGCTGGCCGGTGAGATCGCGGGGGGCCTGGAGGTCATGCGCCGGGGCCGATCTGGACCTCCAACAGCTCTTCGCCCCAGAGCACCGGCCCGTCGTAGATCTGGCAAATCTCCTTGATCGCCTGCGTCCGTGCCTGCGGCTCGTCGAGCCAGGGCGGCTGGTGATTCACGAGCAATCGCTTGACCCCGGCGGCGGCGGCGACCGTGGCGCAGCCCGTGGTGTCTGACTCGGCGGTGCGGGAGCCGTCCCACTGCCGGCCCGCCAGGGCCACGGCTTCCATGACGAGGAGGTCCGCGCCGCGCGCCAGCTCGATCACCTCGTCGCAGGGCCGCGTGTCGCCGCTGAAGACGATCACCCCGTCGTCCGTCTCGAAGCGGAACCCGAGGCACGTGAGATAAGGCTGGGCATGCCGCACTTCCACCGCCGACACGGACCAGCCCGTCCCGCTGGCGACGGGTCCCGGCTCGATGTCGTGAGCCTGCATGTGCGGCGGCGGACGGTCGCCGGCGCCCCCGCGGCTGTGATAGGCCCCGATGCTCATGGGGTGATTGGTGCGCGCGACTACGTCGAGCCACAGCACGCCTTCATCCGGACCCATGAGCTTCCGCGCGAACGCCGCGGTCGGCGGCGGTCCATAGACGTGCAGCGGCGACTCGCCCCCGACTGACATGTCGAATCGGGTCATGAGAAAGCACGGAAAGTCGGCCATGTGATCCGAATGCAGGTGGGTGAAGAACACCCGGCTGATATCGGTGGCCCGCAGGCCGGCCTGATACAGCTTGAGAGTGGCGGCGGGGCCGCAATCGACGAGCAGGGACTCCTGGCCGACTTGCAGGGCGAACGCCGTGCCCCACCGGCCGGGATGAGGCGTGGGAACGCCGCAACTGAGCACGATCAACCGCGCCATAACGAACTCCTGCCGCAGCCAGGGAAACGCCGCGACGCTGCGCTCGCGGCGGACGCGGCGCAATGCCGGCGTGCCCCGCCCTCAAGGCTGAGCGGCGGGCGGCGGCTCACGGCCACTGTCGCGGCCCGCCGCGGGAGACGCCGTACGCGTCGGCCCGCACGACCCGGACGACCTGGGTGCGAAGCGGCAGATCGTGCAAGGCGCGGGTGTCTCGGCGTCGGAACATTGTGTAGAGGTCGCCGAGGGGACCGAGAATCAGCAGGGTCGTCAGGATCGGCACCGCCTCGACGGCGGACTGGGGCACGACCTGCCACGCGTATAGCAGCACCAGCTGCACGGCCTCGCGGCTGAGCACGTCGATCGGCCCCGGCGGTTGGCCGTCGCGGTCCACCAGGCGCAGCCCCATGGCCAGCTTCCCAAGCGTGAATCCCAGTGCCGACTGCATGGCCCAGCGATACACAAACGGCACGGCCACTAGCCACACCACAAGACCGGTCTGATCGGTTTCGGCCGCACTCTCCGGGGACGGCGCCACGCCGGCAATCGACGCCGCCACGAACACCACGAAGAAGGTGATGGTGAAGTCGATCAGCCAAGCGCCGACGCGGCGCAGAATGAGCGGCATGTCGCCCACGAACAGCGCAGGGCGGGGCGGCCGGGGCGGCGGCTCGTCCCCCGGCGGCTCATCGATGGGCGGCTCGAGGTCGCGGCCGTCGGGCTCCGGCTGCCTGGGGCTTGCCGGATCGCTGGCGTTGTCTTCGCCGGTCTGCCTCATCGCACGTCCGCAGCTTGGGGCGCCCGGCGAACGCCGCCCGACGCAGAGCAATGGCTCATGGCGCGCAGTATCGCACCGAGACGGCCGGTCGGTTGACCCACGCGAACCCAGCCGGAATTGACCGCGCTCGTGGCACGTCCATGATTCCTACTACCGTGCACGGTGCGCGCGGCCCCTACAATGCGACTACGTCCCGTCGATTCCAGGAGACCGCGATGGAATACCAGATCAAGGGCACGATCACGCCGCATCTCGAGGTGCAACTCGGGCCCGGGGAAACCGTGTTCACCGAATCCGGCGCCATGGCCTGGATGGACGAAGGCGTCGAGATGAGCACCGGCGGCTCCGGCGGCCTCGGCGGCATGTTGGGCCGCATGGTTTCGGGCGAAGGGGCTTTCGTCACCAGGTTCACCAGTCGGGCCGGCGGCGACATGGTGGCCTTTGTGCCGGAGGCGCCGGGGAACATCATCGCCCTGACCCTCGGCGCGGGCGAGTCGATCATGGCGCAGAAGGACGCGTTCCTGGTGGCCGAGGAGTCGGTGACCTTCGAAATCTCGTTCAACCGCAAGCTGGGCGCGGGCCTGTTCGGCGGCGAGGGTTTCATCCTGCAGAAGTTCACCGGCCCGGGCACCATGTTCACGGCGATCGGCGGCGAGGTGCAGGAATACGACCTGGCCCAGAGGCAAACGCTCAAGATCGACCCCGGCCACCTGGCCATGTTCGAGCCAAGCGTCGCCTATGACATCACCCGGGTGAAGGGCGTGACCAACATGCTGTTCGGCGGCGAGGGGCTGTTTCTCGCCACCGTCACCGGTCCGGGCAAGGTCTGGTTGCAGCGCATGCCGCTCGCCAACCTCGCGGGCGCCATCCAGCGCTACCTGCCCAAGTCGCGCGGCAGCTGATACGCCGCGCCGTCGCGGTCACGCCGATGCGCATCCGCCGCGTCGAACCCATCCGGCTCGACCAGTACTTGCTGGTCGAGATCGAGACCGACGCCGGGCTCACGGGCCTGGGCGAGGCCGGCGCGTGGGGCTTTCTGGAAGCCTCGGAGGCGGCCATCGAGAAATTCGCCCGCTACCTGGTGGGCAAGGACCCGCTGCGGATCGAGCACCACTGGCAATACCTCTACCGCTGGAGCGCCTTCCGCGGCTCGGCGGTCATGGCGGCCATCAGCGCCATCGACATCGCTCTGTGGGACATCGCCGGCAAGCACTTCGACGCGCCCGTCTATCAGCTGCTCGGCGGACAGGTCCGGGACCGCGCCCGCGTCTACGCGCATGTCTTCGGCGATACCCGTGAGAAGCTGCTGCGCGGCATCGCGGAGGCCCGCGACGCGGGATTCACCGCCGTGGGGCACCTCACGCCCTTTCTCGACGAGCCGCACGAGCGGCCGTATTTCGAGACCCACGCGCGCAAGATCGGCACCGCCATCGACGCCGTGCGGCAGTACCGCGAGCTGGTGGGCGACGAGGTGGACCTGTGCATCGAGATCCACCGCCGCATGACGCCGGCGGAAGCGGTGCAGCTGGGGCGCGGCATCGAGGCCTTCCACCCGTTCTTCTTCGAAGACCCGGTCATGCCCGACAACCTCGACGAGATGGCCTATGTCGCGGCCAACACTGCGGTGCCCATCGCCACCGGCGAGCGGCTCACGTCGCTCTGGGAGTTCGACATGCTGTTGCGCCGCAACGCGGCCCGCTACGTGCGGCCGGACGTGTGCGTGGTGGGCGGGATCACCGCCATGAAGAAGATCGCCGCGCTGGCGGAAGCGCAGCACGTGGGCGTGGTGCCGCACAACCCGCTGAGCCCCGTGTGCACGGCGGCGTCATTGCAGGTCGCGGCCTGCATCCCCAACCTGGCCCTGGTCGAATATCCCAGCGGCGAGGACGAGTTCCCCAAGAAGGACATGGTGACGGGCATCGCCGAGCACGACGGCTAGGGCTATCTCCGCATCCCGGACCGGCCGGGCATCGGCGTGGAGCTCAAACCCGACGCGCGCGCCAAGGTGCCCTACGTGCCCCGCGAGGTGAACACACGGCTGCACGTGGACGGTTCGGTGGTGGATCAGTAGGCCGCGCCACCCGGAAGTTTGGTAGGGGCGGTTCGTGAACCGCCCTGTTCGGCACCGACCAATCGCGCCAGGGCTGCTGGATTCCGGCTCAAGGCCGGAATGACGGCAAGACCCCTCCGGGAAGACGATCGCCTAGCGGCGGCCGCCCAGCGGCACGTCGCGGCCCTCGTCCAGGTCCAGCCGGTCGAAATGCCGCGTGAGGTCGGTGCGATGGCCCTGGCCGATGTCCGCCAGGAACTCGCGGTACCACGCCTCCATCTCCGGCGTCGGCGGCGTGCGCGTCATCATCATGGCGTTCCAGGAGGCGATCTCGTCGGGCGACCGCGCGGTCATGTTGGCCTCGACCCAGGCCAGCACCTTGGCGTCGGTCGCGTGCGCGCGCACCGCTGCGTGGAAGCCGTCAACGTCGATGCCGAGAAACTCGAAGAGATCCACCGAAAACCCGCGCCGCGACATGTATTCGCCGAGGGCGCCGGCCGCGTCGGCGCGCGCCTTGTCGATGGCGCGCGGCAAGAACACGATGCCACCAAGCGAGTCATAGGGGCTGCGCGGCACGTCACGCGTGAGGTCCATGGCGGTGGTCTCCTATCAAGTACTGGCTGGGAGTGTAGGCCGTGGCCAGAGTGCTGAGAGTCCCAAATCCAAGCACACAACTCCCGTCATTCCCGCGCCCCTCCGTCATTCCCGCGCCCCCTCCGTCATTCCCGCGAAGCCTGTCCCCGCGAAGGCGGGGAGCGGGAATCCAGGACCGTTCGTCAACGGAGGCACGGCCTACCGGTCTACCGCTCCCTCGGCAATGGCACGCTCCATGTCGTCCAGGGTCGCTGGCGGACCCTCGTGAGCAAGCACGCCAAATAGACGCTGGATGGGGCGCACGGCGCGCATGCGCACCTCGCCGTCAAGAACCAAGTAGCGCACGCGATCCCCAGGCCGCACCCCCAAGGCCTCGCGCACCGCCTTCGGCAGGGTGGTCTGTCCCTTGGCCGATATGTGCGAGTCCAGCAAGCCGAGATGCTCTGGGTCCTTGTTCATTCCTGATCTACGTTACTGACGCTGGTCTTACATTGCCCAATATGCTTTGACAAGGCATGTCACAGGCGGTGCCACCACGCTACCCGAACCGCCCGGCCAGCGCGCGGTAGAGCCCGGGCCAGACCCCGTGCAGCCAGATGGGCAGTCGCAGCCAGCCGGGCACCACGACCTCATCGCGCTCTCGCTCGATGGCCCGCACGATGGCCCGGGCCAGGCGCTCCGGCGGGATTGGTCGCGGTCGACGGCGGCGCAACGGGCTGCCGCGGCGATTGAAGAAATCAGTGTCCACCAGTCCGGGCGAAACCGTGGTCACTCGCACGCCGGCGTCGTGCACCTCATAGCGCAGGCTCTCGCTGAACGTCAGCATCGCCGCCTTGGTGGCCGCGTAGAGCGCTTCGTCGCGGACGCCCACGTGTCCCGCGACGGAGGCCACCATCACGATGTGGCCGCGCCGACGCTCGAGCATGGCCGGCAGCAGCGCCCGCGTGAGCCGCGCCGTGCCCAGCAGGTTCACCGCCACCAGGTCGTCGATCTTCTCCGGCGGCATCGCGGCGAAGGACCCCTCCCAGCCGATGCCAGCGTTGTTAACCAGAATCTCGACCGGCGCCGGTCCGCTCAGCGCCGCCTCGGCCAGCCGTTCGACGTCCGCCGGACTTCCGAGATCAGCTGCCACCGCCGTCCCGCTTGTGGCGTCGCGCACCTCGGCCAGCGCCTGGCTGTCGCGCCCGGTCACGATCACGCGCGCGCCCGCTTGCGCCAGGGCGATAGCCGTTGCGCGGCCGATGCCGCTGGTTGCCCCGGTCACCAGGGCCGTCGATCCTTGAATGTTCACTCGCGCCAGGTCGGGCGTTTCACCCATCGTCGCCGCCAGTCGGAGCGTATCGCGAACCCGCCATGCCGTTCGCGGTGAGCCATTCGACAGGCTCTGTCGAACCACGACGCGAGGGCGAAACCTGGATTCCCGCTTCCGCGGGAATGACGGAGGTGGAACTGCGCAAGGTGGCCCACGAACGCACCGGACCCGTTTGCCTCCGCCAGTCGCGCGCGGCACGATCGACGCGCCGCCTCACCAGTCACCTGGGACCCGCTTTGACCACCGGCTCGCCCGCGCTTTCCGAGATCTTCGAGCGCTACCAAGATCGTCTGGAAGCCGCGCTGCGCGCCGTGCTGGACGATACCGACTCTCCCCTCGCCACCATGGCCCGCTATCAGCTCGGCTGGGTCGACCGGGACGACAACGCCGTGCCCGCCTATCGCGGCAAGGCGCTGCGCCCGACGCTGTGCTTGCTCACCTGCGAGGCCCTTGGCGGCAACGTCGAGGCCGCCGTGCCGGCGGCGGCCGGCGTCGAGCTGCTGCATAACTTCTCGCTGGTGCACGACGACGTGATGGACAACGACCGCCTGCGGCGTCACCGACCCACGGTGTGGGCGGTCTGGGGCTCTGCGATGGCCATCGACGCCGGCGATTTCATGCACGTCGCGGCCACGCTCAGCGTGTTGCGGGCGGGGGAACCCGGCGACGCCCAGGCCGCGCGCGACGCCGTGGAAGTCCTGACCCTTGGCTGCCAGCGCATGACCGAGGGCCAGTATCTCGACATGGCCTTCGAGGACGAGACCGCGGTGACCGTGGACGCCTATCTCGACATGATCGATCGCAAGACCGCGGCGTTGATCGGCACCGCCATGGAGCTGGGCGCCGTATTCGCCGGCAACGACCCAGAGGTGCGCGCCGGCGTTCGCGCCGCAGGCGCCGCCCTGGGCACGGCCTTTCAGATTCGCGACGACTTCCTGGGCATCTGGGGCGACCCCGACATGACCGGGAAGTCCGTCGAGAGCGACATTCAGAAGCGCAAGAAGACGTTGCCCATCGTGCACGCGATGACGGAGGGCGCCCCGGCGGACCGCGCCCGGCTCCAAAGCGCCCTGGCCGATCCGAATGTCCCACCGGACACCGCAGAGATCGTGGCGTTGCTCGAGCGGTCCGGCTCGCGCGCCTACGCCGAGTCGCTGGCGGAGCGGTATCACGCCCTGACCCGCGAGCGCCTCGCCGACGTGCCGCTAAGTGACTGGGGAGCCGAGGCCCTGGCCGCCCTGGCGGCCTTCACCGCGCGGCGAACGGTCTAGGAATCCTCCAACGAGATCCCTTCACCTAGAAGGAGAACTCTGCGTAACCCTTCGTCATTCCGGCGAAGAGTCTGCCCCATACCGCGATACGGGGGCAGGTAACTTAACGTAGTGCGCCCGTCCGGTCCCCTCTCCCCGCCGAGGGAGAGGGTTAGGGTGAGGGGGACGGCCGGTCCCATGCGGCGCGCCCGCTTAGCGTCTCGCGCCACAATTCTTGTCATTTCGAGCGGAGCGAGAAATCTAAGGGGCAGGGAGGAAGCACAGCGTCCTTAGATTCCTCACTGCGTTCGGAATGACCGTTCAAGAACCGAATCCACGCGAGGGATGTCGTCGGCGCGTCCCCAAGCCCAACGGATGAGCCACGGCAACTGAAACCCAGATGCCGGCTCGAGGCCGGCATGACGGTCGCTAGCGCGGGTCCGCCAGCACGACCAGCGACGCCTTGTTCTGCGACGCCTGCTCGTAGAGGTCCATCAGCGCCGCCGCCAGCGCGTGCGGCTCGTGGTGATGGGGAGCCGCCGGGTCCACCACGTCGGCCAGCACCGCCTGCACCCCCGCATCGAGCAACTCGACCTGTGTGGCCGGATCGCAGGTGACGAGCCGGGTGCCGGTGTCCTCGGGCATCTCCACCTGCAGATTGCTATTGCCCAGCATGTACTGGAACAGATCGGGTCCGACGTGCCGCGTGCAGCAGTAGACGTGTTCGGCGGGCCCGAAGTCGTCGGTTTCGCCCGGCTCGGTGGCGACGTTGCACACGTAAACCTTGACGGCGCGCGAGGCGCGGATCGCAGTGGTCAGCCTGCCCACGAGCAGGTTCGGAATCACGCTGGTGAAGACGCTGCCCGGACCCAGCACGATCATGTCCGCCGCCAGGAGTTCCTGAATGGCCGCCCCGTTGGCCGCCACGTGGCGTGGCTCGATGAAGACGCGCGAGATTGGCTGACCGGACGACCGCAGCTTCGACTCGCCGCGCACGATCCGCCCATCCGCGAGCTCACCCGCCAGGCGAATGTCGGAGTGCGTGGACGGCAAGATGCGCCCGCGCACCCGCAGCACGTCGCTGAGAGCGCGCACGCCTTGCTCGAAGTTTCCGTCCTTTAGCTCGGTAGTCGCGGCGATGAGCAGATTGCCAAGGCTGTGTCCTTGAAGCCCGCCGCCGCGGCTGAAGCGATAGTTCATGACCTCGTTCATCAGCGACTCGGAATCGGCCAGCGCGGCCAGGCACTGCCGCACGTCGCCCGGCGGCGCCAAGCCAAACTCGTCCCGCAGCCGCCCCGAGCTGCCGCCGTCGTCCGCCACCGTCACCACGGCTGTGATGTTGTTGGTGTGCTCCTTGAGCCCCCGCAGCAGCACGCCCAGCCCCGTGCCGCCGCCGATCGCCACGATCCGCGGACCGCGCTGCAAACGCCGATTCTGATAAAGCGTCTCGGCAATGTTGTCGTCGGGGCTGACGACCACCGACAGCACCGTGCGTCCAAGCAAGAACGCGCCCGCCACCACCGCCAACAGTCCCAACCCGCCCACCACCAGCGAGCGGAAGGGGTGCTCGATGAACTGCAGGGTCATGAAATAGACCACCGAGCCCGCCGGCCCCGGCACGTCGATGGTGCGGTAGATGTAGGCCAGGAACATGGCCAGCGCCAGCGCCAGGATGACCGTGCCCGCGAAGATGAGGAGGATGTAGCGCTTGACGCCGATGCCGAGGGTTAGCCAACGACGTGACCGCATGCGGAATCGATCCTCAAGCCAGAGGCCAAGTCCCGCCGTCGCCGCAACGCTGAGACTCGGCGGCGCCTAGCGCCAAGATGGGCCGGACGCCAATTATACGCCTCGCTCGATCCCACCGCTCCCATGACGGCGCGGACCGTTGCGCCGGCCGTGCTGCGCGGCGGCGATCGAGGGCGCACCGTCAGGGCGCGGGGCATGGGGTGATCGGTGCGCGCGCCAGCGGACCCTTCCCGAGTGTGACCCGCAGCCGGGCGGGGCAGTTCTGGGCGCGGGGCTTACGAGGGCAGGCTCGAGCGTCAGCCGTCCTCGCAGAATGGCAGGCCGAGTCTATCGAGGTCACTGTCCTCGACATCGCGCAACCCCGCGGGGATGCACCCCGTGAATTCGTTGCTGCCGCCGAGCCGTATCTCCTCCAGGTTGGTTAGGCGGCCCAGCTCGGCTGGGATTTCTCCGCTCAACTGATTGTCTCGGAGTCCTAAGAATCCCAGATTGACGAGGCTCCCCAATTCGGGTGGTATCGGCCCGCTTAGCTGGTTCCCATGGAGTCCCAGCCATCCGAGATAGGCGAGACGGCCCAACTCGGGCGGGATCGTCCCAGTCAGCTGGTTATTTCGGAGACCCAGAAACTTCAGGTAGGCGAGGCTGCCCAGCGCTGGCGGGATCACCCCACTGAACTGGTTCTCGTGGAGCCCCAGCCGTTCCAGTTTGGCGAGTCTGCCCAACTCGGACGGGATCGCTCCGGTCAGTTGGTTGTGCTGGAGCGCCAGCTCGGTCAGATTGGCAAGGCGGCCCAACTCGGGCGGGATCTCGCCCCGCAACCTGTTGCCGCCGAGCGCCAGCACCGTCAGCTTGGTGAGGCGCGCCAGCTCCGGCGGGACCTCGCCGGCGAACCGGTTTTCCCCCAGCCCGAGCACGGTGAGATTGGCGAGGCTCAACACCGCCCGCGGGACCTCGCCGCTCAACTGGTTATTCCCCAGTTCCAACACGGTTAGATTCTTGAGGCTGGCGAGCTCCGGCGGGACCGCACCACTCAGCTGGTTGTGCTGCAACCCCAGCCGCCGCAGGACGGCGAGACTCCCCAGCTCGGGCGGGATCGCCCCCCGCAATTGGTTCCGGTTGAGCGTTAGCTGGGTCAGGTTGGCGAGGCGTCCCAACTCGGGCGGGATCGACCCGCTGAACCGGTTTTCCCCGAGCGCCAAGATTTGCAGGTTGGCGAGACTTCCCAGTTCGGGGGGAATCGTCCCGCCGAATTGGTTACGAGCGAGCGACAGCCATTGCAGATTGGCCAGGCCGCTCAGCTCCGGCGGAATGGGCCCATGCAGCTGGTTGTCGGCGAGCGCCAGCCACTGCAGGTTGGCGAGTCGCCCCAGCTCGGGCGGGATCGTTCCTCGCAACTGGTTGTCAGCGAGCAGCAGCACTTCCAGCTTGCCGAGCCGACTCAGCTCCGGCGGTAGCTCGCCAGACAGCCGGTTATTGCCGAGCCACAGGAATGTCAGGTTGGCGAGGCGGCCCAATTCGGGCGGGATCACTCCTTGCAGCCGGTTGCTATGGAGGGCCAACGTCTCCAGGTTCGAGAGGTGGTGCAACTCCCGGGGAATGGTCCCCCACAGTTGATTCTCGGAGAGCCGCAACCGATTCAGGTCGCCGAGGCGGCTCAACTCGGGCGGAATCGTTCCCCGCAGTTGGTTGTCACTGAGGTCCAGCACTTTGAGATTGGCGACGCTCCCCAGCCGGACCGGGATCGCCCCGCGCAACCGGTTGTCGGGAAGCCGTAGCTCCGTGACCCGTCCGGCGGAGTCCGTAGTGACGCCGTGCCAGCGGTCGAGAGCGTACTGGCTGAGCCAGTTGTGGTTGTTCTTCCAGTTCGATCCATCGGTCGCGCGATAAAGCGCGGTCAGCACCGTCCGGTCCGAGAGCGGCTCCGGCGCCGGCACCGTGAACAATGGCAACCCCGCCACCTCGTCTTCCGTGACGGGGTCTTCCGCCGCGTCCGGAATGATCACGTTGCTCAGCTTCTTCACCTTGTCGGGCACGTTCTGCAGGTTCACGCGCCCCACCGTGGTCCCCGGCGCCGGCACGTTCCAGATCACGAACACCGTCCGCTGCGTTCGCAGCAGTTGCAGGCCCTGCGGGTGACCGTCAACCTCCCGCTCTTCGTAGCTGATTGGCAGCCCGTAAAGACTCAGCCAGTCCGGCTCGCTGAGGAACCGTTCCTTGATCGCCGCGTTCTGCTCAAGCAGCGCCAAGTGGTTCCGCGTGATGGTGGCGAAGTCGGCGCCCCAGTCCGCTTCCAGCACCTGGTGCGGCGGCACGTTGGGTAACGCCACCTCCGGATAGCGGTTGGCCAGCACGTCGAGGGTGTTGTAGTAGTTCATCCGCTGCTTGCCCGGGTCCCACTGGAGGATGACCTTCTGGAAGGCCTGGAAGGTGAAGGGGCCGTTGACCCAGCGCTGGCTGACGGGATAGCCGATGGCCTGGAGATCGCGCTCGCGGACGAAGTCCCACAGCGGCACGCCGTCCGCGTTGGTTACGGCGTAGCCGTCGTCGGGATTGGGCGTGTCGCCGCCAGTGATGGTGAACAGGCAGCCGTCGTCGAGGGTCTCGCCCTCGCAGTCGAGCGCTCCCACCGACGGCCAGACGGCCAGCGTGGCTACGGCGGCGATGGTCAGCACCGCGAGCGCCGTGCGCAGCCCGCGACGACGACCACGCCTGAGGTCTTGCGGCATGACGCCCCTCATTGGGCAGCGAGCAGCCCGGCGGCCCGGCACTCACCGACCGATCAGCCAGGCAGCGTCAATTTACTACATGCACCGTCGCCATCGCCGGTGGCTGGCGGGCGTGGTCGTCTGGACCGGTGTGAACCCAGCGCCCCTCGCTGCAATGCGCGAGCTTCAGCTATCCCCGCAGAACGGCAGACCCAGGTGGGCAACGTCACCGGGCACTTGGCCCAATTCCGTGGGAATGCACCCCGTGAATTGGTTGCTGCCGCCGATGGACAGCCATTCCAGCTTAGTGAGGCGGCCCAGCTCGGCTGGGATCTCGCCGCTCAACTGGTTGTCTCGGAGCGAAAGACGTTCCAGGTTGGCAAGGTGGCCCAGTTCTGGCGGAATTGGCCCGCGTAACTGGTTGTCGGCGAGATGCAGCGATTCCAGCTTGACGAGGCGGCCCAACTCCGACGGGATCTCGCCACTCAGTTGGTTGCTAAAGAGAATCAGCCCTTCCAGAGCGGTGAGGCGGCCTAGTTCGGGCGGAATCTCGCCGCTCAACTGGTTAGTCGAGAGATCTAGGTCTTCCAGGTTGGCGAGCTTGGCCAATTCGGCTGGGATCGCCCCACCTAGCTGGTTCCTGCCGAGCACCAGGTATTCAAGGTTGGCGAGGCTGGCCAGTTGGGGCGGGATCGCCCCGCTGAGCTGGTTTGTCCCGAGGCTCAGCCATTTTAGCTTGGCCAGGCGGCCGAGCTCGGGCGGGATTGCCCCAGTCAACTGGTTCGCGCCGAGCACCAGGCGTTCGAGGTTGGCGAGCTGGCCCAGCTCCGGCGGAATCGCCCCACTCAGCTGGGTATCGCTGATCCAAAGCTCTGTAAGGCTTGAGAGGTTCGCCAGCTCGGGCGGGATCGCCCCACTCAACTGGGTACCGAAGATTAAAAGCTGTCTAAGGCTTGAGAGGTTCCCCAGCTCGGGTGGGATTGCTCCACTGAGTTGGTCCTGACCCAGCCGCAGCGATCTCAGGTTCGAGAGTTGGCCCAACTCGGGCGGGATCGCGCCACTCAGCTGGCTGGCGGAGAGCCACAGCTTCTCCAAGTTGGTGAGGCGGCCCAGCTCGGGTGGGATTGCCCCACTGAGTTGATTTCCCCCGAGGTGCAGGTGTATCAGCTTGGCGAGAAGGCTCAACTCCGACGGGATTGCCCCACGCAGCTCGTTACTTGTGAGCGAGAGGTGTGCGAGGGTGAGGAGGCGGCTCAGCTCCCGTGGAATCTCTCCACTCAGCTGGTTCCAACCGAGCTCCAACACCACCAGGTTAGCGAGGCGGCCCAACTCCGGCGGTATCGTTCCGCTGAGCTGGTTCGAACCGAGGTCGAGCCAAGTGAGTTTCGCGAGGTTCCCCAGCTCCGGCGGGATCGTCCCACTGAGCTGATTAGACTCTAGCCAAAGCCTTTCCAGGTTGCCGAGGCGGCTCAACTCGGGGGGTACTGCCCCAGTGAGCTGATTCCGATTGAGCTCCAAGACGGCCAGGTTGGCGAGGATTTCCAGCGTCGGCGGTATTGCCCCTTGCAACTGGTTGTTGCGGAGCCGCAACTGCGTGACCCGGCCGGTGGAGTCAGCGGTGACACCGTGCCAGTCATTGAGCGGCGCGTCGCTCAGCCAGTTGGCGTTGTTCGTCCAGTTCGGGCCGTCGGTCTGGTGGTAGAGGCTTACCAACACCTCCCGGTCGGAGGCAGGTGCGGTCGTGGGCGCGGGTGGTCCGGCGACTGCGTCACGCGCAATCGGGACCTTCGCCGCATCCGGAATGATCACGTTGCTCAGCCGCTTCACCTTGTCCGGTACGTTCTGCAGGTTGACCCGGCCCACCGTGACTCCCGGCGCCGGCACGTTCCAGATCACGAACACCGTGCGCTGCGCCCGCAGCATCTGCAGGCCCCGCGGATGGCCGTTGACTTCCCGCTCCTCGTAGCTGATCGGCAGGCCGTAGAGGTTCAGCCAGTCGGGTTCACTCAGAAAGCGCTCCTTGATCGCTGCGTTCTGGTCCAACAGCGCCAGGTGGTTCCGGGTGATGGTGGCGAAGTCCGCGTCCCGATCCGCCTCAAGCACCTGGTGCGGGGCCACGTTGGGTAGCTCCACCTCCGGATAGCGGTTGGCCAGCACGTCGAGGGTGTTGTAGTAGTTCATCCGCTGCTTGCCGGGGTCCCACTGCAGAATCACCTTCTGGTAGGCCTGGAAGGTGAAGGGGCCGTTGACCCAGCGCTGGCTGATGGGATAGCCGATGGCCTGGAGGTCGCGCTCGCGGACGAAGTCCCAGAGCGGGACGCCATCGACATTGGTGACGGCATAGCCGTCGTCCGGGTCCGGCGTATCGCCGCCGGTGATGGTGAACAGGCAGCCGTCGTCGAGGGCGACGCCCGCGCAGTCGAGCGCCGCGGCCGAAGGCGAGAAGGTCAGGGCGGCTACGGCGGCGACGGTTAGCACGGTGAGCGCCGCGCGCAGCCGGCGCCAACGATCACGCATGCGGTACTGCGGCATGACGACTCTCACTCAGCGGCGTGGGCGGTCATTGGCGCCTCCACCAATGGCGGCCAACTCGCTGGCGCCGAGTATTGCCCACCCTCAAGCGACCGGCCAGGATCGGCGTGCCACACGACTCGGCTGCCCCTCTGACCGCCTCGCGCGTGAGCGTAAGCGGGACAGCCTGAGGGTTGCACGGCCGCGACCGACACCCTCGCCAGCCGCGTACTATCCCCTGACATCAACCCCGCGGCACCGCCCCACGTGAGCCCATCCCCGCCCCCCGCCCCGCAGAACGCGGGCCCCGCGATCCGGCTGCTCGCTCTGGACCTGGACGGCACCATCGTCAGCGGCGAGCACGGCGTCACCCCGCGGGTGCGCACGGCCATTGGCCGCGCCCAGGAGCAAGGCACGGCGGTCACCATCGCCACCGGCCGCATGTTCCGCTCGGCGCGCCGCTTCGCGCAGGAGCTTGAGATCACTGCGCCCATCATCTGCTACCAGGGCGCGCTCGTGCGCGATAGCGCGACCGGCGAGACCCTGCACGCCCGCGTGCTGCCGGTTCAACCTGCGCTCGACGTCGTGGCCTTTGCCAAGGCGCGCCGCTGGCACATCAACGCCTACGTCGACGACGAGCTCTACATGGAGGCGGCCACGCCCGAAGGGCGTTTCTACGCTGAGACCTCCGACGTGCCGATCCGGCTCATCCCCGACCTCGCCGCCGCCGTACACCGAGGAACCACCAAGCTCGTCATCGTCGCCGACGAGGCCGACGTGCCCGCGATCGTCGAGGACATGGACGCCCGATTCGGCACCGTGCTGGCCATCACGCGCTCGCACCCGCGTTTCGCGGAAGCTATTGGGCAGGACGTCGGCAAGGGCCAGGCGCTGCATCTGCTCGCACGGGCCTTGGACGTTCCACCGGAAGCGACGATGGCCATCGGCGACAACCTCAACGATCTCGATCTCGTCACGGCGGCCGGCGTGGGCGTTGCCATGGGCGACGGCGACCCGCGCGTGCGCGCGGCCGCGGACTGGGTCACCGCGACCTACGCCGAGGACGGCGCGGCCCTGGCCATCGAGCGGTTCGTGCTGGGCGAGGACGGCGGTGCGTGAGCCGCTCCACGCAGCCCACCGACACGGTCATCGACCATTGCGCCCGCCTCATCGCCGCCGGCGGTGTCGCCGTGGTTCCCACCGACACCCTCTACGGCCTGGCGGCAAGCATTAGCGCGCCGGCTGCCGTCGCCCGCGTGGCCGCCATCAAGGGCCGCGCGCCCGGAACCGGCATGCCCGTGCTGATGGCCTCCTCCGAGCAGGTCGCGATGGTCGGCGCCGCCGCGCCCTTTCTCCAGGAGCTTGGCGCCGCCTTCTGGCCGGGCGGCGTGACGCTGGTCATCCCCGCCCACGCCCACGTTGACCGCCGCATCACCGACGCGCGCGGCACGGTCGCCGTGCGCGTGCCGGGCATGGCGGCCACGCGCGAGGTCTGCCGGCGCGCCGGCGCGCCGATCACCGGCACCAGCGCCAACCGCCACGGGCGCCCGCCCCCCACCACCGCCGCCGAGGCCCGGACCGCCGTTGGCCAAGCGGTGGACGCCGTGCTCGACGGCGGGCCGGTTGGCGGCACCGCCTCCACCATCGTCGACCTAACCGGTGACCGCCCGCGAATCCTCCGCGCCGGCGCCGTCCCCTGGGACGACCTGCGCCGCATCGCCCCCACCATCATCGACACCGCCGGCCCACCATGACGTCCCGGTCGGCGAACGCTCCGGCGGTCGTCAGGCGCCTGGCGCGTGGATGCACCGCAATCAGCCCCCGCAGCCGCACCCGGCTGCTGGCGGTTTTTCTGGCCATCAATCTCGTCGTGGTCCTACTGTCGGCGACTGACGCGTACCGGCTGGGGTGGCTCGAATCTGCCCTGTGGATCAGGCAGCTGGATTTCGATGTTGAGGGAACGCTCGCGAACTCGTACGCGGCGATCATTTGGGCTGCCGTCGCCGTCCTGACACTCGCGCAACTCACCCGTCCACCTCCCTCCAACAGGCGGCGATGGTTGTGGGTGCTCGGCTGGCTGAGCGTGGCGCTGCTCGCCACGCTCGTTGCGCTCGAGGAAGGCTTCAGTCTGAAGGACAGGCTCGTGGGACGCATGGCCTGGTTTGACTTGGCGGGGCTGAAGGCCGCCGAGTTACCGCCAAACGCGCGCTGGCTGGTCGCGGCCGTGCCGCTCTTTGCCGCTCCACTGGCGGCGGCCGGCTGGGTCTTCCATACGTCGCAACGCCGCCATCCCACGCTGAGGCTGCTAACGCTGCTGGCGGTCGTCCTCTTGGTGGAAGCCGTTGCCCAAGATGCCTTTAACGTGCTCGATATCCCCATTCTCGCCTGGGAGCATTTCGTCGAAGAAGGTGCCGAAACCATGGCCGCCGCCGCCCTGGCTGTGATCCTGGTCGAGATGTTGGCAGCGCGGCCCGGCGCCCTCCCCATCGCCCCCGTGAGCCGGCGCGTTCGCATGGCCGCGCTCGCGGTGACCGTCGGACTGCTGGCGGTCAGTGCGTTCCCGCTGGTGTCCCACCGCGTCCACAAGGGCGACGGTTGGGAAACGGTCGCCCCGTGGTCTTACACCGGCCCCATTACGTTGGTTGAGCAGCAGTTCCGGGCGAACCAAGACAACCTCAGGCGCATCGACGTCTGGGCCTACGCCGATGGCGGTGCAGCGGGCGAGGCGGCCGAGATCTTCGCCCGCCTCACCCCCGAGGGATCGGACAGGCCCATTCGCGAGAGCCGCGCCGGGGTGCACGGCACCCGCTTCAGCAACGCGACAGTGGCCTTCGATTTCGCGCCCATCCCCGACAGCAGCGGGAAGGTCTATACCCTGGCCGTGGGCGTCCTGAGCGGGCCAACGCCTTACGTATTCCTGGGCCTCACCGGTGGTGACGCGATCCCCGAGGGCACTGCCAAGGTCAGTGGCTCGCCGACGCGCCACGCGGACGACCTGGCCATGCGGACCGGCTGGAGCGGCCGCTTCATCGACGGGCTGTACCCGCGGGACCAGCGGCACTGGGGGCTGATCGGCGAGGTGATCCTCAACATCTTTCTGTGGGTGCTCTTGGTCGTGATCACCTGGGCGGGGCTGTCGGGACGCCGGCCGCGATTCTGGCGTCGATTCGTCTTGCCGTCCGTCCTCGCCAGCGCCCTCATCACAACCGTCATCACCAGCGTCACCCTTGCGTTCCTCGCCGTGCTGTCACCCACGCAGCTCCCATGACCGCTGCAACGGTGAACGCCGTCCGCCGCGCTAGCCGATCCGGATCATCCCCAGCCAGGACCCGTAGCGCGCCCGCGATCACCGCCCGCAACTCGCAGGCCGCGGTCGCCTGCTGGAGGAGCGCCCGCCGCGGGTTGCCCCTTTGCGCTGCTTTCCACGCAGAGGTGTTGACGTGGACGGATTCAGTCGCTAGGACCGGGTGCATAGACAGACACCCGGCCGCAGCCTGGCACATGGTGGGCCGACCTCAGACCTAGCATGCGAGACACTTTACTAGTGTGTCGTCTGCTATCTTTAATCAACCACCCCAGTTGCTTCGCCGGCTGGGATAGAGGCCGCCTGCGGGCGGCCTCTGCTACGTTCCGCGCATGCACGCCAACCTCTACGTCGACGGGTTCAACCTCTACTATCGCGCTCTCAGGCGCACGCCCTGGCGCTGGCTTGACCTCCAAGCTCTCGCTCACAGCCTGCTCAAGCCCAAGTTCACGCTCCACCGCATCCGCTACTTCACGGCACCCATTCGGAGCGGACCGGTTTACCCCCCAGAAACACCGCCGGCAGCAGGTCTACTTGCGCGCGCTGCGGACCATCCCGCGGTTGGACATTCATGAGGGTCGCTTTCAGTCGAATGTGACCTCGATGCCGCTCGCCCAAACGACGCCTGACGGACAGCAATTCGTCAAAGTCGTCAAGACCGAGGAGAAGGGCTCGGACGCCAACCTGGCGGCCTATCTGACACGCGACGCCGCGAAGCGTGACTGCCGGGCCGCGTTCGTCATCACCGGCGACTCCGACTTCGTCGATGTCATTCGCATGGTGCGCCGGGATTTCAACTTCCCCGTCCACGTGATCGACCCGCAGAAGCGCGTGAGCCGCCGCTTGCGAGGCGCGGCGACCAGCTATCAACTCCTCGACCACTCCCTGCTGTCACAGTGGCAGTTTCCGTCCACGATGTCGGATCCCCACGGGACAATCACGAAGCCAGGGGCCTGGTAGGGACCGCCGAGTCGCCGCATCCCGCCTCACCGCTAGCTCAATCGCACCATCCCCAACCAGGATCCAGATCGGCTGCGCACGGCTTTGTCCAGGGCCGCCAGCGCGCCCGCGGCCACGGCCACACCCGCCGCGCCCAGCAGTTGCGTCCCGAGCTCGTAGATTTCGGGACTCTGGACGGCGAGCACCGCTCCAGGCACGCCGCCCGCCACGAACGCGGCGCCGACGATGCGCGCGAAGCGCCGCAGCACGGCCAGCTTCACGCTATAGGTTGTGGTCATCGCTTGTCCCTTCATATCGCTGCCTCCAACTCTTGCCCCGTAGCAGGTACGGGGTCATGCCTCACCAACCCTGCCCGCCGAACTCCGCGGCGGTCGGGTGTCTCTGTTTCTCGCTACGCCCTTTCGGATGCCTGCCCCGGTCGTGCCATGGGGTCGTGGTAGAACCGCTCGGCGGTCAAAATTCGCTGCCAGTCCTCCGGACGGAATGCGGCTTGGCCGGCCCGCCGCGCCGCCTGGATGACCTCGCCGAGCTGCCCCAGCGCTGCCAGCTTGCGGTTGTGGTTGGCGTCGCGGTCGCGCCGCAGCGCCTCGAGATCTGCCGTAGTCGCCATGTCCAGACCCTCCAAGATCCTGTCGGCGTACCGGTAGCCCTGTTGGCGAAACGCGCCGTCTGAGCTGCGGCCCGTGTTGTAGTCCGCCAGCGCCTCGCGGTAGTCGCCGCCGCGGTGTTCCAGGTGCGACGCCATCAGCCGCGCCGCATAGTCCAGCGCCGCGAAGGGGTCGAAGGTGCGCCCGCGCATTGCCGGATGCCAGCGCGGATTGATCTGCGCGATGCCCTCCGCCCCCGCGCGGCTCACGGCCAACGGGTTCCAGCCGCTCTCAATGGTGGTCTGCCGCCGGAACACCTCGGGGTCAAAGCCCACCTCACGGGCGTAGGCGTCCGCGTACGGCCGCAGCGGGTTGATCCGCGCCCCGCGCACGCGGAAGGTCGCCGGGTCGATCACCCCACGCGGCGCGGCGTCGAGGTGCAGGTGGTGCCCCGTGCTGTTCCCCGTCGAGCCGCACAGCCCGAGCGTCTGGCCGGCCGCCACTCGCTCGCCCACGCCAACCGCTGGCGGCTCGTCGAAGTGCAGCAAGCGCCACAGCACCTCCGCGTCATCGCGCATCGCCACGGCATTGCCATAGGGAAACCCGTCCCGCACCAGCGGCGCCCGCGTGCTTGGCCGGTCCGTGGTCCAGACCGCCTCAATTGTTCCCGCCGCCGGCGACTTGACCGGCTGGCGGTGAACCGACACGTGCTGCAATGCCAGGTCGAGACCGCCGTGGCGATAGCTCCCGCGGTCCACGCCGAAGACCGCGGTGACCCGGATCGTGCCGTCGAGCGGTGGCAGATAGGCCATCAGCGCACCTCCGCGGTCATCGCAGCACCAGCGCCAGCACGCCTCCGCCAACGCTGGTCAGGGTCAGGCCGACGAGCCCGTAGATGACGCTGCGAATGGGTCGGAACTCCGCCCGCGTCACATAGGTCGCGCGCGTCACCGCCTCGTGCGCCGCCAGGTCCGTCCGCAGCTGCGCCACTTCGCGCAAGATCGACGCCGTGCGCTCGTCGATGCGGGCCAGGAGGCGGCCGTTGCCGTCAGGCGACAAGCGCCCGCCGCTCGTCATGCCCACACCCGCCGGAAGTCCGCGTCGGCCTCGGCCATGCGCCCCACGCCATCGGCCAGGGCTTCCTCGCGCCAATAGCCGTCGCCGTTCGCATCCACGAACCACGCCAGTCCCTCCAGGCGCTGCCCGAACAGCGCGCAGGCGTAGGCAAAGGCGTTCGGCAGCAGGCCCGCCGGATAGGCGGAACAGGACGGACCGTCGGTGCGCGCGTTGTACTCCGCGATGACGACGGGCTTGCGCGCCAGCCCCACGGCGCGCAGGCTCTCCTTCCACGTCGCCAGGACGTTCGAGCCCCAGCGCCGCCCCAGCCGGTCGCGCGGATCGCGCCAGGGCTCATGCCGTCCGCCGTGGGCGTCGCCGTTGGGGCCGGTGCGCGCGTAGGCATGCAGCGCTACGCCCTGGAAGCGCCGTGACCAGGCCTCGCGCGCGGCGTCGCGGCAATGCTCCCAGAACTCCGCGCCATAGCGCGCCCACGGCGATTGCTCGACCTCGGCGACCGGCTGCCCGCCGCGCGGCGCAAACGGCCCCGTCGGGGTAACAAAGTAGCGGCAGCGCGATCCGGCGTGTGTGCGCCAGACTTGTAGGGCGTTCCAGGGATTGCCCGGCTCCGTTCCCGCGCCGTTGAAGACCCGCGCCATCCAGGCTGGGCTCACGCTGGGATCGTCGGCCTCGGAGCCCCTCCAGTTGGGTTCATTGCCGAACGTCACGTCGATACCGCCAAAGTGCGGCGCCAGTGACTCCATCCGGTGGAGGTAGGCGTCCAGCTCGTCCGCGGTCCGCGGCTGATCGACGCCGACGCGGTACTTGACCTTGAGGAGGACGCGATGGCCGGCGCCGCGCAGCACGCGGCAGCGATCCGCCGTCTCCAGCCAATGCCGCCGCCGATCGCCGTTGGGGTGGGAATAGACGTGCTCCACGAAGAACGTCGGCACCGGATAGCCCGGCGTCCGCGCTGGATTCCAGAAGTGCACGCCAAGCAGCGGCGCCGGCGCGCTATCCACCGCGCACGCTCCTGAGCACCTGGATCTCCTCGCCTGCGGCCCGCCGCCACGCCACGCAGGGCGCGCCCACGCCGCCGCTCAACGGGGCCGGCGCGGCGTCTTGCGTCAGGTCCAACAGGTAGTCAGCCCCGCCGGCCTCAGCGGCAGCGACAGAGAGCCGGAATGGCCCCGTCCCCACGTCGCCGCTATAGGCCGGCAGCGCGTAGTGGACGTTCCCCGCCCAGATCGAGGTTGCCGAAATCGCCAGCGAGCCGTCAGCGTCCAGCGTCGCCTCGGGGGCGAACCAGCACGTCGCGCGGCTGCCCCGCTGCTCGATGCGTCGCATCAGCTCGCCTCCCCGATGGCGAGCCAGGCATAGCCAAACTTGTAGGATCCCGACCCGCCGCGCTCGGCGTTCTTGATTTCGATCTGAAAGCTCGTCACCGAGATCTGATTGGCGCGCCACTCGCGACTGGCATCGGTGCTGGCGTTGAGATCATCGATCGAGTCCACGGGGCTATAGGTATCCCCAATGGCCGAGACGAAAACGATGGGTGCGCTGGCGAACGCCGCGCCGAACGTCACCGTCTCGCGCCGGCGGCCTCCGGAGCCGTCGCTGACCAGGTAGCCCCAGCCCGCCTCGGCGCGGTAGTTCGACACGCTCGGATCGTTGTGGCCCGCGCCGTCCTGGACGTTGGTCAGGGCGATCCCGCCGACATTGGGCGCCAGCTTCGCCGCGGTGACGGCGGCGTCGGCCAGCTTGTCCGTGGTCACCGCCGCATCCGCCATCTTGTCGGTGGCCACCGCGTCAGGGGCCAGCTTCGGGCCCGTCACGGCCCCGTCGGCGAGCGCGTCGGTGGCTAGCGGCGCCCCTTGACCCGTCGTGCCGTCATGCCGATGCCCGGCGGCGTCATCGAACGCCGCGTCGATCGCGTCCGCGTTGGCGTTGAAGACCCCAACGTCGTACCGCTCCGTGGGCAACGGCTTCTTGAGGTTGAGATTCATCGTCGTCGTTGGCATCCGTCCTCCTTAGAGCGTGGCCGTCTGGCGATGGGTGTAGGCCGCCAGGTGATCGTGGCGATGGGTGGCCAGGCGGTCGTGTCGGCCTTGGGCGGCGGTTGGCCGGTATTCCGTCGCGGCGACGTGCATGACCCAGGTCAGTGGGCGGCCGGCCGCGCGGACCTCGGCCTCGCGCACCAGCACTTCGAGCGCCTCGCCGTCAGGGGTGGTGAGCACCACGGGCAGCTCGGCGGCCGCCGCGGCGATGAGCGCCCGTTTGATGTCGCGCGCCGTCCGCCGGTCCCGGCCACCGTGGCGCAGCGGGAGCTGGTCGGCGAGCCGCACCCGGAAGTCGAAGACCCGCTTGAAGCCGGTGCGCGCCGCGTAGGCCAGCGTGACCGCCCGGATCACCGGGGTGGCGCGGTCGCTCCGCGACGTGAGCCGCTGGCGCAGTTCGATCGACGTGCCGGCCACCGCCGAGCCAAAGTCCACCCGCTGGCCGGACGCGGTGGCGAATCGACCCAGCGGTGCATACGCCCCGGCGCCATCGAGCCGGTAGGCGGCGTCCACATGCGCCTCCGGCCCCAGCCGCGCACCGTCGACGACCAGCCCCAGGAACGCCGTGCGCCGGGCGGCGGGGCTGCCGTGGAACCGTCCCAGATGCAGGTCGCCCGACGCGGCAAAGCGGCACTGCGGGTCGTGCAGGGGATTGGCGGAGTGCCGCGGCAGGATGATCGCGCCGATGTCGCCAGCCAGCCCGATGTACAGCCGCGGGTTGGGGCCCGGCAGGTCCGAGACCCACAGGTGACGGCATTCGCGACGGCCCAGGTCGGCCAGCGGGTGCCAGGCGCCGCGGTCGGCGTCGTAGCACATCAGATACGTGACGCCCTGGTCGCTGCGCAGCGCGGCGTACAAGAAGTAGGCGTCGCCGGCGCAAGCAGTGACGTGTCCGCGCACCGGCGAGTCGTTGTCCGCCAGCATCTCGGGACCCACCGGCGCGAACGCGCCCGGCGTGAAGCGAAAGAGCCCATCCCGCAGCGGCAGCCAGAGCGCTCCCCGCCACGCCGCGGCGCCCCGGCCGTTGTCCCCGTCCGCCGAACCGGCCAAGCGCGGCCACGGTTGCACGAGCTCCGTCCCGCCGGTTTGGGAAGCGCGGAACAGCCCGTCCGTCTTGACCACGTAGGGAGCGCCCTCCAGCGACAGCAGGTTCGTCACGGCGTGGGCGCTGTCGCCAACCGGCAGGCCGGCCGTCCAGGTCGCGGCGGGGCCGCCGTCCGTTGAGCGCGAAACCTGCGGCGACCCCGTTTCCGAGGACGCCCGCAGCAGCTCATGGCCGATCACCTGGAAGCTGTCGGCCTTCCGCGGCTGGCGCACGGCGATGCTGTGCAGGCGCGCGCCGGAATCCAGCGCCGCGGTCACCGATACGCGCAGCCAGAACGCCCGAACGCCCGCGATTTGCGAGGGGCGCCACGTGCCTGGCTCCGTGAACTTGACCTCGCCCGCGCGCGCCAGCGTCGCGGGCGCAACGCTTGTGCCGTCGACCAGATCGCTCACGGCCGCCCAGGCGGCGCCCGTCCAAAACTCAACCACGAGCGCTGCGGCGCGCCGGTTGCCGCGGCGCGGCGGGTCCAGCCGCAGGCTGACGAACGGTGCGTCGGCCCCCACGAGCACCCAAGCGCCGTCGGCGGCCGTACCGCTCAGGCGCACCTCGGCCGCCGCCGTCTGATCGGTGGTGGTCGCGCCGTCGTCGGTCGTCGTCAGCACGGCCGTCGGCGCCGCCACCTCACCCGGATGCGGGGTCCAGGCGATTCCGTCAAACGACCAATACGGGCCGTCGGACGGGCCGCCGCCGACGGCCAGGAACGCATGCGGCGCCTCCGCCGCGCCCTGGAACACGGCCGCCGACGTGGCCTCCACGCCGTCCTCGAAGCGGTGCGCGAGCGTCCAGCGGTCGCCGTCGGTCGACTGGTAGACCGCAGACCCGATCAGGGCATAGAGGACACCGTGCAGCTCGAAGTGACCGCGCACCGTCCCGCTCGCGCCTGTCGCTGCCACGGTGAGGTCCGGCGGCAGCGTGATCTGGTTGGGGAAGCGCGCATCGACGAAGCCGTGGGCGTACTGGCGCCCGCCGTCCGGGGGCGCCGTGCGCGCCCCATACCCACCCGTCAGGTCGCCGGTGGTCCAGGCGGCCTCGTGCTCGGGGGGAAACTGCGCGTAGGCGCGCGCCGACCCGGATATGGGCGGCGGCAAGGCCTCCAGTCGTCGCTCGCGCCACGCCAGACCGCCCTCGTCCGCCAGCATCAGCCCCGTGCCGTGCAGCACGCAGTCATAGGGAAACGGCGCCCGCCGCGACCGGGGCATCTAGAGCCGCTCCCCGAGTTGAACCCGCCGCACGACCCGGGGCTGGTAGAGCCGCGAGAGCCCCTGGAATTCGTGCGCGGCCTCTTGTTGCAGCGCGGCGTAGCGGTCAACGTCGGCCGCCGGGGCGTCCCGGCGCAAGCGCCGGTACGCGTGCGCCACCGCTCCCGCCACCACCCAATCTCGCGGCGCGTTGGTGGTGCTCGCGTCGGTGGGAAGGGCCTGGTAGGGGCGCAGCGCCTCGACGACCAGCATGCCCGCGGGCGCTTGCCCGACCTCCAGCCAGAACGGCGAGCCGGTTGTGACCGGACTGCGTGTCAGCCGCCACCAGTCGACCGCGCGGAGGCGCTCGCCGCGCGGCGGTCCGCCGCGGCGCTCCCAGACCTCCACGACCTGCTGCCGTCGGGTGACCCAGGCCGGCAGCGGAAACTGCCGCTGGTCGTGCGTGGCCAGCGACACGCGGTCCCAGCGGGTCTCGGCCGCCGCCTCCACGCCGCCCAGCCGGACCTGGACCGCCGGGCAACCGGCGGGAACGGTGACGCGCAGCGGCACAGCCTGCCAGCCCCGGCCCGCGGCGGTGGTGGACGCCAGCACCGTGTCAGCCGCGACGTGATGGACCGCCAACTCGGCGGTCCCCGTGACGGCCGCCACGGCGGCGTCGAGGATGAGCTGCTGGCCTTCGCTGACCTGCACCGGAGCCGAGCGCGCGTGTCCGTGCGCCGCGTGGTTGGCCACCTCGAGCGCCCGGGCGCCCGCCGAGACGCTCTGGACGGCGTCTACCTTGCGCACCGCGGCGCCGACGGCGACCCAGGCCGCGGTCCCGGCGCCCTCCATGTCGCCGTCGGCGATCAGGGTGAGCGGGCTCAGCGTCCGGTGCCAGCAGCGCGCCAGCGTGTCGTCGATGGCCTGCTGCAGCTCGGCTGGCGAGAGCAGCCGCAGCAGCTCGTACTGCGAGGTTGCGTCGACCGGGCGCGCGAAGGGGCGGTTGACCGTGACCGATCCCGCCGCCGGGTCGTAGGCCGTCACTCGCCGCACCGCGCCCGCGTTGGCGCCGCCGGTGATGTGCAGCCAGCCGCCGGTCCACAGGTCGTCCGACGCTCCGGCGTCCTCGAGCTGCTCGGGGTCCGCCAGCGCCACCGTCGACCCGCCGTCGGCCCGGCCGACCACCGTCCGCATCATGCGCGCGGCAACCGCCTGCCGCAGCGCCGCTCGAGTGACGCTCACGACCACCCGCCCATCATCCGTCGCGCCATTGCGGCCGCTGCTCGTCGAGCCGCTCGCTGAACACGCTGCCGCGGTCCGCCAAACGCCGGCGCTGGCGCTCGATCGCCGCCTCGGCCGCTTCGGCGGCCTCGCTCGCGTCGGGGGTCACCACCACCACCGGCGATTGGTCGGTCGCGCCCCGAAACCGGTGCACCAGCCGCGGCCGGCGCTCCCGCTGAATCCAGATGATCGGACCAGACATGCGTTTCTCCTTTCACCACCAGGCCGTCTTGTCCTGGAGGGGCGCCCACCAGGGGCGCCCCTCCGTACGGACGAGGCCGGGGTCGGGGCCGCAATCCGTCGTTCCACCCGGCAGGGGCGGTTCGCGAACCGCCCCTACGTCGCCACCCCGCGCCGAACGGATTGCAGGTACTCCCAACCACCGCTCCCGCGCCTAGCTGCTCGGGGCCGCGGCGTCGAAGTACATCTCGACGCCCCAGGCGTCCTGGTACTCGGCATAGCCGTAGTCGGCCACGACGTTGAGCTCCCAGGCCCGCAGCGAGGCGTCGCGCTCACGCTCGACGGCCCAGTCCTTGAAGATCACCAGGACCAGCGCCTCGCGGGAGAACACCCCGCCCTTTGCGTCGTCGCCGTTGTCGACGGACAAGTTGCCGGCCTGGAACAGGTCGACCCCGAAGGCCCGCCCGACCCAGTGGTTCTCCAGCACCGTCTGCGAGATGCCGCTGGGCACCGGGTAGGTGCCGATGGGCGAGATGTCCGCCGCCAGGTCATGCGCCTGGTATGGATGCAGCACCGCGAAGTAGGGCATCGGGGCCGGCTCGGCGGCGGCGTGCAGCCGCGAGACCGCGGCCCGCAGATGCCCCATGGTGATGCTGGTGCCGGCCGCGCCCAACGAGGCGCCGAAGCCGTCCAATAGACCGAGCAGGTCCGCGTCCAGCTTCTTGGCCACCGCGTCGCCCAACACGCGGCCGGCGGCGCGCGCCATGTCTTCCTGCGCCGTGCGCAGCGCCCGGTCCGTGATCACGATCTGCGCGCCCACCTCGGCGGGCGTGATCGTGACCTTGGTGGTCGCGAGCGTCTGCGGGTTCGTCATGTCCACGCCCTCGGTGAGGGCGCCGGCCGTGACCGTCCCGAACTTCGGAATCTCCAGCGTGTCGCCGGCGCCGCGGGTCACGCGGTAGGTGCGCACCAGCGGCTCCATGACCGTGCGGTGCATCTGCGTCCGGCGCGCTTCGGCGATCACCGTGTCGACGACGTCTCCAATCGAAGCGCCGGTCGTAATCGCCATCGGCTCTCCTTTCACGCCCCAACGGGCGTCGTGGGAGGGATAAAGGCTCGCCGCGCGGCCGCGGGAGACGGCCCGGCGGTGCGGGGGTCCCGAAGGCGGCGGCCGGGGCACCAGGCCGGACTCCTGCCGGTGATGCCGCCAGCCAGCCGCCTTCCAGCCGCGCGGAAGCATGCGGCGCCCATCGATCGGGGCGCCGGCGCGTCGGTGCCGGTCCGCACGGGCGTCCATCCGCCTTCAGAGGCGCGTCCGCCGCCTGCGGGCCGGCCCAGCGACATCGGGCGCCGACCGTGGCGCACACCCACGAGACCCAGCCGCGCGGCCCCGGGTCCGGAGCGCGGGCCGCATCCACGTGCGTGCTTACATGGGGAACTCTACATTACTCTAGTAATGTATGCAAGTGGAGTACGGGGGGGGGCGGGCCGATGATTCGACGGTTCGGTGGCCCACGCGGCACGCAGCGTGGGAAGCCTCATGGAGAGCCCGGAAGGGCGGTACGCGAACCGCCCCTACCCCGGACGGCTTGAGCCGAACCCATCGGGCGATGGCACGCCGTATGCCGACAGCTCCCGACATGCCGCCACCGGACGGGTGCTGCTGGTTACGATGTTGCTCCGATATCTGTGTCGGGGAAGCACCGTACGGCAGGTGGCGCCGTGGAGAATCGGGACGACGCGCACCGCGAGTTGAAGGCGGCGGCCCGCAGCCATCGCAGCCCAAATGGCGAGATCCAGGCGCGCTTGACGGCCTCCGTGCGCCCCGACGCCAGCGACGTGGCGGCGCTGCTGGCCCGGATTCGCCAGCGGCATGAGGCCGTGGGGCCGGCGGACCTCAGCGAGGCGGCACTGCCTATGCTGCGCGACGCCGGCCGTCCATGATCGTGGTCGTAGTGAACCTAGTGGTCCGGCGGCCGCCCGGCGGCGCGGCCAGGGCAGTTCGCTAGGCATCAGGTCTGCGGAGGGTCGATGGAGCCGCTGAACCTGCTCGTCATCATGTCCGACGAGCACAACGCGCGCGTGCTCGGTTGCGCCGGGCATCCGCTGGTCCAGACGCCGCATCTCGACGCGCTGGCGGACCGCGGGACGCGCTTCACCAACGCCTCGTGCAACGTTCCCATCTGCGTGCCGTCGCGGGCGAGCTTCCTCAGCGGCCGCTACGGTCACCAGATCGGCGCCTGGGACAACGCCATGCCTTACACCGGCGCCGCCGCGGCCAGTTGGGGCCATCGGCTGGGCGCCCATGGCCGGCGGGTCACCACGGTCGGCAAGCTGCACCACCGCAACACCCGCGACGACATCGGGCTGCCGGACCAGCGCATCCCCATGCACGTGATGTACGAACGCGGCGACGTGTTCGGCTCGATCCGCTGGGACATTCCGCCCGCGCGCCATCAACTCGAGAACGTCCACGTCGCAGGCGCGGGCGATTCGGAATACCTGCGCTATGACGCCGCGATCGCCGACCAGGCCTGCGCCTGGCTGCGTGACGAAGCCGGAGGACACGCGGCGCCGTGGTGCCTGTTCGTCTCCTTTACGCTGCCGCATTTCCCGCTGATCGCTCCCCCGGCTGACTTTGCGCGCTACCCGTTGAACGACGTGCCGCTGCCGATCCAGTGGCGGCCCGACGACTGGCCCGATCACCCGCACGTGGCCGCCTTCCGTGAGGCGCGGGTGCAAACCCGCGCGGAGTTCCCAGGCGAGGAGGCCACGCGCCGTGCAATCGCCGCCTATCTGGGCATGTGCACCTTTCTGGACGCGCAGATCGGGCGCGTGCTGGGCGCGCTGGACGCCTGCGGCCTGGCCGACCGCACCCGTGTGATCTACACCAGCGACCACGGGGAGACGCTGGGCGACTACGGCCTATGGGGCAAGAGCGTGATGTACGACAGCGCCGTGGCCGTGCCGCTGATCCTGACCGGACCCGACGTGCCGGCCGGCGCGGTGCGTGACGTGAGCGTTTCCCTGGTGGACGCCTTTCCGACCATCTGCGAGGGCGTCGGCGTGCCCCTCGAAGCCGCCGACGCCGACCTGCCCGGCACGTCGCTGTGGCCGCTGGCACGGGGCGAGGGACCAACGTCGCGCACGACGTTCGCCGAATACCACGCCAGCGGATCGGTGTCGGGCGCGTTCATGCTGCGCGACGAGCAGCGCAAATACGTGCACTACGCCGGCTTCGCGCCGCAGCTCTTCGACCTGGTGAACGACCCGGAGGAGCGCCGCGACCTGGCGGCAGCTCCGGGGTCAGCCGCCGAGTTGCAACGGTTCGAGGCCGAGCTGCGCACGATCGTCGATCCAGAGGCGGTCGAGGCCGAGGCCAAGGCCGCGCAGCGCAGCCTGGTCGAGCGCAACGGCGGCGAGGCCGCCGTCCGCGCCGCCGGCTCCGAGATCAACTTCACCCGCGCGCCAAGGCAGTTTTGGTAGGTGATCGGTGACGCTTCGACGAATACACGTGTGACCCGCGCGTCGGCATCCGCTGCATACGCCGACCTGACGGATTTGGTTCGACGCGGAACGGTGGTGCGGACGGGCAGGGGACGCAATACGCGCTATGCGCTGCATCTGGACGTACAGGCGAAGCTGCAACGCGCAGCCGAACGGGTGGTGGCACGCAAGGAGGGCGGCTAAGTACCCTCGTGCCGCGGTGTAGCGCAGGGCGACGCTCAGCGCGCTGGCACCGGACGCCATGAGACTGCTCGCTGTACGCTCAGCGGTCGATGCCATCCGCACGAGCACCGACGACGCGGCAGTGCCACTTGATATGACCCGCCCACTCGCCCCCATCGCCCGGAATCGGGCCCTGCGGCTGGCGGGCTGGGCCGTATGGCTGCTGCTACTGGGCGTGGTGGCCTTCTGGTGGGGCGGATATGTCGCTACCCACCTGTTCAGCCTGGCGTTCCCGGAGCTGCTGCCGCCCTGGGACCCCACGCTGGGCCGGTTGGATGCCGACAACGAAGGAACGATTGCGAACTCGGTGTCCGCCGTCACCTTGGCATGCGTGGCGCTGCTTGCCCTCGCCGCGGGCGTCGTCAGCCGTCGCCGCTCAGCCGGCTGGATCGCTGTCGGGGGGTGGGCCGCGCTGGCCCTGACGACGGCGGCCCTGACCTTTGAGGAGCTTGCCGAGTTTAAAGAGCGGGGACCGGTCTCACTGTTCGAGCAGGCGGGACGCGTGGGCCTTCCGTGGCCCGTCCTGGTGAGTCCGCTGGTCATCGCGTTCGTGCTGGCGATGTGGCTCTTCCTCCGCAAGGGTGTAGGCGCCCGGACGGCCCGCGCGCCGCTGACGCTCGGGATCGCCTGCTGGGTGTTTGCGCTCGTGCAGGAAGCGATCGGGCGGTGGATGCCAACGGGCGGTGCGGTGGCGCTGGGGTATGTGCTCGAAGAAACCGCGGAGTTCAGCGGAACCCTGCTGATTGGACTGAGCGCGGCCATCGTCTTGCGAGAGGGGCGTCCGCCGCCGTATCCCCTATTCGGCGGCCGCTGGCGCCGGTCGCTCGTTGGGTCGATCGCGGCGCTGGCCGTGCTTGGCGGCCTTGCGGTCGTGTTCCTCTTCCGGGCGCCGTTGGTGGAGGCGCTGGCCCCCTACACGCGTGCGGGCGCCTTTGGATTGGTTCTCCACCGGCAGGAAGCTGTGGTTCAGGAGTTCCGCATGCCCGCCACGCCGGTGCAGAGCGTTGGGCTGCTGCTGTCCAATTGTCAGCCAACCGGTCGTTCGGGAACGATCGCAGTTCGCGTCACCCCCCTCGAGGCACCCGACCGCATCCTTGCCGAAGGGTCGGTCGGGGTCCCCGTGGGCGACTGCCCGCGCTGGAAAGACATTGAGCTCCTGCCGCCCCTCACCGCCGCCGAGGGCCAGCTGCTGGCCCTGCAGGTAGCGGCTGACGTTGAGCCCGGCGCCGAGCTTCGCGTTGGCGCCACGAAAGGCGATCGCTATGCGGATGGCCGGCTCTGGATCAACGGCGCGTTGGCCTGGCCGGATCAGAACTTGGAGTTCGTCGCTTATAGCGCGCCCGAGCCGACGCTGAGCAAGCTGGCCGCGATTTGGCGGCTTCTCACCACCGATCCGCGTTGGTGGTTGCTGGCGGCGGACGCCGCCGTCGCGCTGACCATGATCACCTTTATTCCAGTGCTTCTCGTGGCAAGCGTCCGCCCGCGGCGGCCCATCTCCGGTCGTTCCGCAACGCATCAGCCATCGTGAACATCCGTCGTCGGTCCCGCTAGCGCGTCCTCACGGCGCCGCCCGCCGATCACAACGCTGCGGGTCTCAATGGCCACGGCTAGGCCCAGAACCACCACCAGCCCCACTGCTAGCACGGCAATCGTCCATGGGCCGAGCCGATGCGCCACGAACAGGTCGGGGCCGATCAGTCCATCGACCCACTGGCGTGCCAGTCGCAGATGTGCGCCGATGAGCGAGAAGTGGGGGTTCCACTCGATCTGCTCGGGCCGCGCCGCGTGCTCCCAGAGGTTTCGCCAGCCCGATTGGTAGTCGAAGAGCACGCCCAGTACCGACAGACCGGTCGACCACGCAGCCAGCCCCAGCGTCACCAGGCGCATGCTCAAGGTCGTTGACGGCGCCTGGAGGGCCGCGCCCACGCCGAGCGCCAAGAAGGGCGTGATTGCCGTGAGATATCGAGGCCCCCACGAGACGCCGCCGTACCAGTCGTCAAACGATCCATAGCCGATCACCGCGAGCACGATCAGCGCCAGCATGACCAGCCAGACCGGCCGGCGGGAGGGCTCACCAAGGATCCCCCACAGCCCGATCGCGGCCACGGGCATGAAGACCAGCAGCCCAAAGCTCGGACTGCCCAGCACGCCAAAGATGCCGATATAGGCACGGTCCGTTTGCCAGAGGATTGACGCCGACCGGTAGCCGACGTCAAAGAAATCACCGGTTCGATACAGGTTCCAGAGACCGATGCCCGGGATGGCCACGACGGCCCACGCCGCGGCAAACGCCAGAGCGCGAGCGAGGCCGGCCCGCGATATTCGCTTCCCATCGAACAGGCTCAACACGCCGACAGCCGGCGCCAGGATGACGAATTCCGGCCGCGTCAGCGCGGCAAGGCCGGCAAGCCCCCCCGCAACCGCCCAATGCCCGGCACCCGTTCGCGGGCGTGTGACCGCGACGAACGCCAGGACGCTAAACAGCGCGGCCAGCGGGATGTTGGCCAGGCCCTGCGCGTACACCCAGACCGGACTGGCAAATGCCAGCACCAGCGCCGCTGCGGCGGCGTTGCGGGGTCGCAGCCCCAAGTTGCGCCCAAGCACGAACGTTGCGCCTACGAGAAGGGCGGCGATCGCCGGTGCGTAGAGCAGCGCCGCCACCGGCCGCACCGCGCTCGGTTGGGGAAACGTCGGCGACGGCGGCGGCGGCATTGAATCGGTCCAGCGGGCCAGGAGATAGGCCGGCGATATCACCACCCACGAAAGGAGGCCATAGCGGCCGGTGGTCCGGTCCATCGACGGGTGCCGCAGCGTGAGCAGCTGCTCGCGAGGAAACGGCTGCTCGCCGGACAAGTCGGGGTTGCCCGTTTCAACCAGCGCTCGAGCCGAGGCGTAGTTGGTGATCTCGTCCACGCTGTAGGCGTGGGCCCCCGATGAGAGCACATAGATGAGACCGGCCAGCAGCGCCAGCACCGCGGCGCGAGCCACATCTTGTCTCCAGGTGTTGCGCCCCAAGTGACCGCCGTCGGGCATCGCGCCGACCGGCGAAGGGTTCGACCACCGCCATCTCGCCGCCAGCCTGGTCATGCGCTGGCGGACCAACATGACGCGAGGGACGGGTTGGGCAGTGGAGCCTGACATCGACAAGCGCGCCGGAACCGATTAGTGCCAGGGAGTATCTCCGGGCTTGGTCCCGGGACGCCAGCGGCTCTGGGTCGTTAGCAGCGTTGCAGTACCTCATCACGACGTGCACGTCGCAACATGGCGCCGCTGCTGCATTAGTCATATTGTTAGTCAACTACATTCGCCACGGAGCCGGTAATGGTGCAGGTGAACGTCCACGACGCCAAGACTTATTTATCGCGCCTGCTCGTGCGCGTCGAGGCGGGCGAGGAGGTCGTCATCGCGCGCAACGGCAGGCCCGTGGCGCGGCTCGTGAGTTGCCGCCCGCAGCCCCGCCCGCGATTCGGCTCCTGGAAGGGCCGGATCGCGCTGGACGACAGCTTCTTCGACCCGCTGCCAGAGGACGAGCTGGCCGCGTGGGAGGGCGGTTGATCGTTGCGGCTGCTGCTCGACACCCACGCGCTCCTCTGGTGGCTCGCGGGCAGCGAGCGGCTGCCGGCCACGGCCCAACGCGCCATCGTTGACGACGCGAACGACACGCTCGTAAGCGCGGCGACGGCTTGGGAGATCGCGACCAAGCACCGCCTGGGCCGGCTGCCTGTGGCCGACGAGTTCGTGGCCGACATCGCCGGCGCCATCGCCACCGAGGGCTTTGCCGCGCTGCCGATCACTGTGGCGGACGCTGGGCGCGCCGGCGCGTTGCCGGGTCCCCTGCGCGATCCATTCGACCGCATGCTGATCGCGCAAGCCCTGGCCGGCGACTTGGTGCTCATCTCCATCGAACCGCGGTTCGACCGATATGGCGTTCGCCGCCTGTGGTGAATCATGTCACCGCCCGAGATGCCGGCGAACCAGGGCGCCGCGTTGATCCCCATGGACGCCGCTGCCGCCGGGCGGGTGGGCGCTATCCCACCAGCGCGAAGGGCCGATAGGTCCGCCGGGGCCGCGCGACGGGGCCGAAGCGGTCGTAGAGCCAATAGGCCAGCGCCTTGATGGCGTGGTTGTCGCGGTCGATGGGCAGCTCGGAGATGGGGCGTCCGTCCCGCACCTCGTGGTAGCGGTAGCTCCCGAATTCCTGCATGAGCGCGCGGCAGGCCGGCGCCAGCGCGAGCCGCGGCTCGCCGCTGGCCGGGTCGCGCAGGAAGGTGCGCAGCCGGTCGATGCCGTCCTGGATGCGCACCGGACGGGAACGCAGGCGCAGCCCGGCCAGCGCCTGCCAGATTTCGACCTGACTGGCGCTGGCGTGATGCTGCCGCCCGGCGATGTCGATCACCCCGCCGCTCACGCGCGGCCACCACCAGCGCCGCCGGCACTCGGCGATCATCTCGGCGGCGACCAGGCGGCGGTGGTAGACCTCGTCGATCACCCGCACGCGGCCTGCGTCCTCGGTCACCGCCAGCACGGCGTAGGCGCCAGCGTAGCCCGGGTCGATCGCAAGCTCGACGGTCTGGACGGCAGCCGCGTCTACGGCGGCCACGTGCTGCGCCGGTTCGAACTCGGGGAACACCAGGGTCGCGGGCGGGCAGGGCACGCCGCCGAAGCGTTCCCGAAACACCGCCGCCGGGTAGGTCGCTTCGAGCGCCTCGATCTCGGCGTCGGCGCGCCCGCCCGGAAACAGCGCCCGGTTGGACCAGGTGGGGATCGAGAACGACGCCGCGCCGTCGGCGTTCACGACCTGCCAGGCGCTGAACTTGTCGGCGTACCAGCCTCGCGAGCCCTCGAACGTGCCGCTCAGCCACAGCCAGCCGCGGCGCTCCGCCACGCGTCCGCGGAGCCGCAAGTAGACCTCAAACGGCAACTGGGCGGCCTCGCAGCCCAGAATCGCGTCGGGCGCCTCCCCGGCCAGCCGCGCCGGATCGCGGGCCGACTTGGTCACGATCCGCGCTCCCGTGCGCAGCGTCAGGCGGCATTGCTCCGCGGATGGGAAACTCAGGCTGTCAACGGCGCCAATGGCGGCAAACGCCTCGGCCAGATAGCGGAACTCGGGCCGGCAGAGCTCATAGTCCGGACCGACCAGCCAGTAGAGGCTTCCTTCGAGGCAGCGGCCGAAGAGCTCCATGGCGGCGCTGCGGCTCTTGCCGGCGCGCTCACCGCCGGCAATCAGGCGGATCCGCGCGTGCGAGTCGTGCGCCAGCCGCTGCTCGAGACTCGGCGCGTAGCCGACGCGCCGCCACAGCGCCTCACGCGCCGTGCGCGAGGCGGGCGCGAATCTCCTCCAGCAGGGTTACGAGCGCGTCCTCGGAGGCCGCGGCCGAGCGGTCGAAGGCGTACTGCATGACCAGCTCGGTGGCCCAGCGCTCGCCGTTGCACGCGCGTTCGATGACCTTCGTGCAGATCGCGTCCGTGTGCTCCTCGGCCAGCGTGCGGAACCGGGCTGGAAACTCGTGGGGCGACGGCCGGCGCTTCGCCGCCGTCATGACGCAGCCGCGCGGTCGACGTCCGCCGCAGCCGCCGCGCCGCCTTCGCGGCGCCAGAGCTCGCGCCGGACCTCCGGATCGTCCAGCATCTCCTCGCGCAGGATCTCCGCCTGCATCTCCGCCGCGTTGGCGATACCCAGTTTCTCCTGCATCGCCCAACGCCGGGACGCCAGCTTGGCTGCCACGAGGTTGGCGGCGTAGGTCCCCTGGGCGATTTCGTCCGCCGGGGCCAGCGCTTCCAGCTTGGCGCGCACCGCGTAATACCCATCGAGATCCCGCGGGGAAAGGCCCAGCCACGCGGCGTCCTCATCGCCGTAGACGTACACCGTTTCGCGCACCCGGTGCTCGACGAGGCGCCAGGCCAGCTGCACGATGCGCTCCAGCGCCTGCTCGGCGTGCCGCGTGATCTGGTTGAACGACAGCCGCGCCGCGTTGATCAGCTGGTTCAGGTAGTAGCCGCTCGTGTTGCCGTCGGGCGCGATGCCGAAGAGCACCGTCGGCACGCCGGCCTGGTCGATCATCGAGCGCGTGAGGGCGATCAACTCGTCCAGATCGGGCGGCGTGCCCGACCACTGCAGCAGGCTCAGGTCCTCGCCCGGGAACAACGGCAGAATCTCACCCGGCCGAAACTCGATCGGCGGCGGGCGGCCGTCATCGCCCAGCGCGGCCTCGCTGCCCGCAAACCCAGTGAGCTTGGGCGTCGGATAGGCGTAGAGGTGGACCGCGTTCTGCTTCATGGTCAGCAGCCGGTCGAGCAGCGGCACGAGGTATTCCACCGACGCCAGCATCGACTCACCGGCCTTGGCCGGGTCGCGGCTGGGCGACTGGTTTCCATGCGCCATCACGTATGGCACCGCGCCGTAGGCATGGCGGCCGCGCCGCACCAAGTGGCCATCCACGACATAGGCGAAATGCTCGCGGTCCCAATACTCGACCACGCGCACGCTGCCGCCGGCGGCTGCCGGACCCTCCGCCGACGGCGTGCCGCCCGCTGGCGCCAGGCGCCCTGAGCGCCGGTCCTCGACCAGGCCATAGCGCCGCATCATGAGCCACTTGGGGCGTTCGGAAATCTCCAGGCAGGCCTCGATCCCGTCGTCGCCCATCAGCGGATAAAACGTCAGCACGTCGACGTCGCGCCAGGCCAGCGGGAACTGCGCCGCACGCTTGAACCGGGTCGAGCGCTCGTTGAACGCGGCGTCGGTCTCGGGTCCGGCGTCGCCGCGGCTCGGATATCCCACCCACCGCTCGGGAACGTAGACCAGCTTCATCACGCCGGTGCCGTCGGCTACCAGCGCGTCGACGAACATGCTGAAGATGTCGCGCCCGGCGTCGTTCTTCATGCGTCGCAAGGCGGCGGCCGTCCAGCGCTCGCGGCGTGAGGCGTTCGCTCGGCTCGCCGGTGTCTGATCGGCCAGCGGCACGCTGATCGTCGGCTGGTTGGCGGTCAAGCTGCCCACCACCCGCTTGAGCTGCTCGCGCGCCAGCGGCGTGCGCACCTCGCGCGTCGTCGTTCGGTAGGCCGCCGGAATGTCGACCGGCTCTTCCATGAAACGCAGCCGCCGCAAGCGCTCGACGCGGGCGTTGCGCTCGCCAAACTCGGTCAGCAGGTGCTGCTCCAACTCCTGCACATAGGTCTCGGACGGTGGGGGCCACGAGTCGCGGCGAAGCTCGGCCAAGGGGTCCTCCCGATACGTGAAGCGCAGGCGCGGAATGCGCTCGCCATTTACCGTGTTAAGGATAGGACGTTACTGTTGTAACTGCAATGCCCTGTTGGCAATTCCACGAAGATTCATATCAATCCGCGCGCGACAGGGCACGGTCCTATCCGCCGGGCGCGTTTCGCAGGTCTGTCGCGGCCGGGTTAGCTCCGCGGGCGGCGAAGGTCTGCGAGCCGCAGCCCCCAGATCACAAGCAGACACTCCACGATGTCCCGCGAGCCCAGCTTGGTCCGCCCGCGATCACGCTCGCGGAAGAAAATCGGCTCCTCGACGATGTGTCCCCCGCTGCGGCTCAGGCGGTGCAGCAGCACGACCTGAAACGCCTGCCCCCGCGCGCGGATGTCGTCGATGGCGGCGGCCTGCAGCGCCGCGGCCCTGATGGCCTTGAACCCCGCGGTGCAGTCGCGCACGTGCCGCAGGCCGACGACCCAGCGCGTCAGCTGGTTGCCCCAGCCCGACAGCACCCGCCGGCGCAGGCTCCAGCGGTCGTCGATGGTCCCGCCGGCAATGTATCGGCTCCCGATCGCCACGTCGGCGCCAGCCGCGAGACGGTCCAGCAGCCGGCGCGCGTCGGCGGGGTCGTGCGAGAAATCGGCGTCCATCTGCACGATCACCTCCGCCCCCAGCGTGTCCAGCGCGTGGCGGATGCCTCGCACGTAAGCGTGGCCGAGGCCGCGCCGGGCACCTTCCAGCAGGTGCACGCGGGGGTCGGCCGCGGCGAAGGCTTGCACCAGGTCTCCTGTCCCATCGGGGCTGCGGTCGTCCACGACGAGAACCGCAGTGTCGCCGCCGGGATACAGCGCGGTCACCCGCTCCAGCAGCGGCGTGATGTTGGCTGCCTCGTTATAGGTGGGAATGACGAAGCAGACGCGCGGGGCGGCAGACGGCGGCATCGGTCGCAGCATGCCACCGCGCGCCTCCGGCTGTCATAGCCTCGCGGCGCCTGGAGCCGTCCCCGCATGGCCGCCCCGGGGCGATGCCTCACGCACTCCATCGACCTGCCCCGCCGGCGGGTGGGCCGGCCGGCCCCCAGCTGGAACTCGCCTCCTGCCGCCGCAGCCAGACGTCCATGGTGCTTGGCCCGCGATTGGCCCAAGCGAAATAGGGAACCGCGCGGATGGGAACCCGCCCGGACGGCGGCGGACCCGCATCGGTAAGCGTCCGATAGAGCGGTCCGCTGCGATGACTTTCCCCCAGGACCACCGCCTCGGTGTCCAGCAGCGTCATCCCCGGCAGCCGGCCGTCGCGCGCGCCTGCCGCCACGGGCGCGTCGTCGGGCAGCGCGAAGGCTTCCTGCGTCGCGCCCTCCCGGTCGTGCGACTCCACGCAATAGATCAGCGGGCCGCGGGCCAGTGCCACCCGGCCCAGGTTTGCCTCCACGCGCGTGTCGCTGACGAGCCGGCGGGGCGGCATGGGCAGCCGCAGGGTGACGTGGTCGCCCGGATCCCAGACCCGCCGCAGCGCCGTGTAGCTTCCCGCCGCGAGCGAACGTTCGGCGTCATCCGCGACCCGGACGCTGGCCGCGTTGCACCAGCCGGGCGCGCGCAGCCGCAGCTCCACCGGACCCTCGGGCGCCCGGCGCACGGTGAACCGGACCTCGCCCGACCACGGGTAGTCCGTGTCCACCTCCAGCGAGAAGCGGCCCGCGCCCGGCACGTCGGCATCCACCCGGCCCGCCGCGAAGTGGTGCACCCACAGCGCGCCCTCGGACACGCCGTAGAGGTAGCCGGGAAGGCTCGCGAGCAGGCGCGCCAGGTTGGGCGGACAGCAGGCGCAGTCGAACCATGCCTGCCGCGCATGGCCCGCCGCGGCGCCGAGCGGATTCACATAGAAATAGTGCTCGCCGTCCAGCGACAGGCCCGCCAGCAGGCCGTTGTAGAGCGTGGTCTCCATCCAATCGGCGTAGCGCGCCTCGCCCGTGCCGGCGAGTAGGCGCCAGTTCCACATCACCCCGGCCACTGCCGCGCAAGACTCGGCATAGGAGCTGCGGTTGGGCAGCTCGAAGGGGGCGCCGAATGACTCGCCGGCGTGGTGCGCGCCCAGGCCGCCGGTGACATAGACCTTCGTCCCGTAGGCGTTCTGCCACAAGCGCTCGGCCGCGTCCCAAAGCGCGCGGTCCCCCAACGCGAGGCCGACGTCGGCCAGCCCGCAGGCGAGATAGATCGCCCGCACCGAGTGCCCGGCGATTTCCCGCTGCTCCACCGGCGGCTCGTGGTCCTGGAGATAGCGGTAGCCGCCGAGACGCGGCGGCCTATGCCCACGCTGCTGCAGGAAGAAGCAGGCGCGATCGGCGTAGATGCGCTGGCCGGTCTCCCGCGCCAGCTCGACTAGGGCAAGCTCGATCTCGGGATGCCCGTCTGCCGTGTGGCGGGCATCGGGCCCGAATTCGGCGCAGATGTGATCGGCCAGCCGCACCGCCACGTCCAGCAACGTCTCCGTCCCTGTCGCGCGGTGGTGGGCGATGCCCGCTTGGATCAGGTGCCCCGCGCAGTACAGCTCATGCATGTTGATGAGATCCGTGTAGCGCTGGTCGGCCCGCTCCAGGGCGAAATAGGTGTTGAGGTAGCCGTCCGGCTGCTGCGCGGCGGCAATATCGTCAACCAGCCCGTCCACCAGCGCCCGCAGCGCTGCGTCCTCACGGCCCGCCAGCGCCCAGCTGGCGGCCTCCAGCCACTTGTACACGTCGGACTCGTCGTAATAGCGGCCCCGAAACGGCGCGTCGCTGCGGCCCGAGACCCGCCGAATGTTGTCCAGACGGCCCGTGGCCTCGCACTGTGCATGCTGCGTCGGCAGCGTGCCGTGGTAGAGCCGGTCGAGCCAGTCGCGCCAGAACCCGGCGCCAATTCGCACTGCCTCGATGGGCACCGGCTGGACCACGACCCCGGGCGTGCGGCGAGTGTCGCTGACGACGGCGCTCATGGCCTCGGCGCGGGACGGTCCCCGCGCCTCCTAGCTTGCGGGTGAGGCCCCGTCAACGCAGTCACGATGCACAACCTATCCCTGTGCGCGGGCTGGAAACGCTCTTGGTCGGATCCCGCGGACGGTAAGGCTACCCATGCTATGCCAGCCCCCTGATCCCGGCTGCCGTCACCCGGGAATGGTTGCCATCGGACGAGACGCTGCCACGGGGCTAGCGCCGGCCGTCAAGGCGAAGTCTGAAGCGAATGCACCCCGAAGGACCCCTATGCGGAGCGCGCTAATCCGGCCAACCGACGTTGAGCCCCGAGCCGAGCACTGCCTGTGGATCAGGTACTCGGACGGCACGGCCGGGGAGGTTGACCTGTCGCACCTGGCGGGGCGCGGCGTCCCCAAGCTGGGGCCGATAACGCGGATCAATCGCTGGGACCTCGGACCGTGAGACGCTGACCCAGGTCTCCCTGTCAGAGTCTTTTTGCACCGGGTAGTGAGGCCATCTTTGCGTCAAGGGTCAACGTGGTCAGTCCGGCGCGCAGGTAGTCGTCCGCAATGAACCGGTAAAGCAGGCCCGCCCCCGACGACGACCTGATGGCCGTCAGCGCCGAATAGCCATTCTGGGGAGCGACCAGACCGCTGCCCAGCACGTCAAGCAGCGCCGCGCGCGCGTCCCGCTTCGAGACTCCGTAGTGATGTTGAACGGCGATGTAGGTTTCGCCAATGACTTGGTTCGAGGCGAATATCGCTGCATCGTCGTCCTCCACCAGGGCCCTCAGTCTGTGGACGCAACGGTCGAAGGCGGCTTCCGGCTCTCCCGTCAGCAGACGGACGAGGATCGACGTGTCAATCCCGAAGCGCTGGGTCATGGCGTTGCTCCCGGAACTTCTCAAGATCGAAGGCGCCAATCCCGCGTTGGAGCTTGCCGCGCAGCGGCGCGAGGCGGGTCGGATCAACTCGCACGGGGCGCAACAGGAAGCCGTCCGGGCCTTCCTCGAGTTCGAGCCGGTCGCCCGGCTGCAGACCCAGGGCATCCAGCACACGTGCGGGAAAGGTGACCTGGCGCTTTGACGTGATCTTGACCCGCATTGGCTGTTCCCGAGGAATCGCCTTACTAAGAAGGCTATTCTAGTAAGGCAGCCAGGTCAAGGCCGCATGCCTCGGGGGTGGAGCGAACCAGAGGGTCTGATGCGTGTCTCGGTGGCCCGGGCAAGTGGGGGAGGGGCTCTCGCAACGAGGCGAAGCGGCTACGCACCACGGCTCTTGAGCGACTCCACGCGGATACCGTCCATCTCCTCAGCCGTAAACACCCCGGCCCGGAACAGGTTCAGGTACTCGTCCGAGACGCTTTGCCCGAACACCGTGAGATCGTCGGAGTTCACCGTCACCGCGACGCCGTGGTCGTGGAGCCGGCGGATCGGATGGTCCTTGATGTCGGACACCACGCCCAGCATGACGTTGCTGGTCGGACAGACGTTGAGTCGCACGCCGTTTTCGGCAAGCCACCGCATGACGCCGGTGGACTCGGCGGCGGCGATTCCGTGCTGCACTTCATCGAGGTCCAATACCTCGACCGTACGGCGGACAGCTTCAGCGCTTCCGAACTCACCCACATGCGCCTTGAGCGTGAGTCCCTGGGCGCGCGCCAGCGCGTAGAGCGGCTGCACATCCTCGGGGGCGCACGCGTCCTCGGTGCTGTAGAGATCAATTGAGGTAAAGACCGCGGACGCGACGGCCTCGGCGGTGAGGTCCATGAGCTTCTTATTGGATATGTAGCGTCGCGAGATTCCGAGCTCCGGCCGCAGCCGAATGCGGTCTTGGCTTTGCTCCACCAGTGATCGAAGGAAGCGGAGGTATCCGTGCAGGCCGTCAGGGTAGAGGGGCGCCGGCCAGATATCGAAGCTCATCTCGAGCACCGATACACCGTCGCTGATGGCGTCGGCGACGGCCACTGCTGCCGCGAGCTCCGCGCCTTCAATGGTGCCGACATGGGGATCGAGGGCCAACCGCAGGAACTCCTGAAACTCCCGGAGGCCGTTCATGCGGCGCGGGGGTCTCAGCAGAGCGTGGCCAAGCCGTCGCTCAAGGCTCTCGATTCGAGCGCTTAGATAGGCATGCGCGTGAAGGTCGGTCTTCGGGACCCTTCTGACAGCCGCGGCATCGCCGGCGCGCAGCGCCTCGGCGAAGACCTCCCCGGTCCGCATTCGCTCACGCCTCCCTCAATCCGCTGGCAAGGAACAACTTCATCCCCAAGACGCTCGCCGCGGTGCGGTCTTCGGCAGGTCCCCGCGCCAGCCCCCATGTCTACCACGCATGGCGCAGCGGATATCGATCCGGCGCGAAGCGGATTCCGGGCGGCGTCGGCAGGGCGCCCGGGGTAATCCAACCGGTCGAACGCCTGTTTCGGTGGCCCGCGCTGCGTGCAGCCTGGGGTGTCCCAAGCCGGTGCCCATGACGCGGATCAGTCGCCGGAACCGCGCGGTTAGGCATCCCCGACTCATAGCCCCGACGAGACGGCTCGGGGCAGTCGTTCACCTTCCCGCTGGCATGAGCCGCAACTTGCTTCCCAGGCTGCACGCAGCCTGGGCCACCGGGCCGTGGCGCCGCCGTGTCCGGGGCGCTACCTACCTCGCGCCGTCCGGCGTTTCGCCGATGGCGTCCAGGCGGCGCTTGGCTTCGGCGTAGACATTCGGCGCCAATGGACCGCGCCGCTCCGTTGCCAAGTTCTCCCGCAGATGCGCCGGATTCTTCGTTCCCACAATAATCGTGTGCACGTCCGGGTGACTCAGCGTGTACCGCAGCATGAAGGCTGTGCGGCTTTCGCCCTCGGCGCGCAGCTCATCGAGCTTGGCCTGCTCGAACTTGTCCCAGGCATCAGCCCGGCCGCCGCCTTCGCCGGGCTCGCCCTTTTGCACACCCCCGCGGATCACCGTGCCGATCCCGGCCTGAGCCGACTTGGAAATCCACTCCTCGTGCTCGCGGTTCAGCGCCGAATACGGAATCTGGAAGAGATCGAACGACCCCCATTCGATGAAGGTGGGCAGATTCGGCACTGAGGTCGACGTCGCGATGTGCCGCACCTTCCCCTGCTCGCGCATCTCGTTCAGCGTGTCCACCACGCCCTCGCGCTCCGACTCCTCGACGGATGCGCCATGCAGCTGCATCACGTCGACGTAGTCCGTCCGCAGCAGCTCCAAACTCTGCTCCAGCCCCCGCATCAGGTTCTCGCGCGTCCAATCGTGCGGACCGCCTGCGGGTCCCACGCAACCACACTTGGTCGCCAGGTAGAACTCGTCCCGCCGGTCGGCAATGAACCGACCGATGAGTTCCTCGCTCAGCCCGTAGTCGTTGGAGGTGTCGATATAGGTGATCCCGGCGTCGAGCACCGCCGCAAGGATGGCCTCCGCCTCGGCATCGTTGGTGACACGCCCCCGCGGCCCGCCGCGAACCTCCATGGCGCCGTAGCCCAGTCGCGTCACTTCCAGACCCGTTCGTCCCAACGTCGCGGTCGCCAATTGCTCGGCCATGTTTTCTCCGATGATGTGATGCGTCGGTCGCCGGACTCGTCACAAGGTACCCCGCGCTCGTGCGCGCCTCGACTCTGCTTACAGGATCAGGTCGCGAAGCTCACGCAGGCTGGCGATCGTGGCGTCGGGGGGGGCATTTCCCGCGCAACGTGCCCCGTGCACAGTTAGGCTGCGGCTCCCCCACCAACCGCCCTAACTACCGCGCCCGCGTGCCGTCGCGCGAGACCGCGATCACGCCGCGGACGGTTTCGATGCGCCGCAGCAGCCGGGCCAGCTGAGCCACGCTGCGCAGCGCCACGGTGAGCCGCACCGTGGCCTCCTGCTGCCGGTTTGTGCGCACCGACATGGCGGCGATGTTGAGGCCTTCTTCACGAACGATGCCGGTGATGTCATGCGTCAGGCCTTCGCGGTCGTGCGCCACCACCCGGATGCTGACCGGCAGGCTCTGCGCGTCGTCATCGATCCAGCGCACGGGCACGCGGGCGTCCGACGCTTCGGCCAGTTCGTGGCAGCGCCGCCGGTGTACCTCCACCGCGCCATTCTTCGCCACGCCCTCGATGCGGCCGCCGGGCCGCGGGGTGCAGCAGCTCGCCAGTCGGACCGGCAGGTCGCCATCGGTCTCAACCAAGCGGTCGGCCCAGTCCACGGGCACCAGGCGCTCGGGCTCGGAAACGCCGCGCACATTGGCGCAGTTCCGGCGGTGGATGCTGATCCCGTGGCCGCGTGTGATGAACCCCACGATGTCATCCCCCGGCAGCGGGTGGCAGCAGGCCGCCACGCGCGTCAGCAGGTTGCCGGCGCCCAGCACGTTGACCAGCGGCTGCACGTCGCGCCGCTCGTCGGGTTCCGGGGTTTCCGGCACTTCCGGCTCGGCCACCTCGGGGGTAAGCCGCAGCCGCGTGATGACCTGATGCACCGTGGTGGCGCCGTAGCCGACGCCGGCCAGCAAGCTCTCGACGTCCAGGTAACCCAGCGAGGTCGCGATCGCTTTCAGGTCGGCCTCCGGGACATTCGGGACCCCGCCCTGTCCCACCCGGCGTAGTTCCCGGTCGAGCAGCACGCGGCCCGAGGCGATGTTCTCGGCCTTCTCATGCTGCTTGAACCAGCGGCGAATCTTGTCGCGGGCATGCGCCGTGCGCACCAGCGAGAGCCACGCTCGGCTCGGCCCCTTGCTGTTCGTGCTCGTGAGGATTTCCACCACGTCGCCGTTCTCCAGCTCGTGATCCAGCGGCACCAGGCGGCGGTTGACCTTGGCGCCGATGCACGAGTGCCCGACGTCGCTGTGGATGCGGTAGGCGAAGTCCAGCGGGGTGCTGCCGATGGGGAAGTCCTTCACCTCTCCCCGCGGCGTGAAGACGAACACGGTGTCGCTGAAGAAGTCGGTCTTCACGGCATCCACGAAGGACCCCGCCGACGCGCCGTCTTCCTGCCAGGTGAGGATCTGCCGGATCCAGGCCAGCTTGTCCAAGAAGGCCTCGGGGCCCAGTGGCCCGCCCTCCTTGTAGCGCCAATGCGCCGCCACGCCGTACTCCGCGTTCTGATGCATGTCGCGGGTGCGGATCTGCACTTCGACCGGCTTGCCGTCGGGCCCGAGCACGGCCGTGTGCAGGGATTGATAGCCGTTTTCCTTGGGCGCCGAGATGTAGTCGTCGAACTCGACCGGGATGTGACGCCAGGCGCCGTGCACCACGCCCAGCGCGCCATAGCAGTCCTGCTGCGAGTTCACGATGACGCGGATGGCCAGAATGTCGTAGATAGATTCGCGGTCGGCCCCTTTGCGCCGGATCTTGCGTTCGATGCTGTAGATGTGCTTGACGCGGCTTTGGATCAGCGCGTCGATGCCCGCGTCGTCGAGTCCGTGGCGCAGCTGCTCCTGCACCTCGGCGATGGCGGCTTCGCGCGCCCGCCGCTCGGCCAGCAGCCAGCGAGCCAGGTCGCGGTACCGGTCGGGGTCCAAGAGCTTGAGGGCGTAGTCCTCGAGCTGCCAGCGCCACTCTTCTATGCCGAGCCGCCCGGCCAGCGGCGCGAAGATCTCGAGCGTTTCCTGCCCGTAGCTGGCGCGTTTCTCGGCCGAATACACCCACGCCGTGCGCACGTTGTGCAGGCGGTCGGCGAGCTTGATGAGCACCACCCGCACGTCCCGCGCCATCGCGAGCAACACCTTGCGCAAGTTCTGGGCGTTCTGCTCGTCCAGACTCGCCACGGTCACCCGCTCCAGCTTGGTCACCCCATCGACAAGCTCGGCCACCCCGCTGCCGAACTGCCGACGGATCCCGTCCAGGCTCAGGCTGGTGTCCTCGACCGCGTCGTGCAGCAAACCGGCGGCGACGGTTTCGGCGTCGAGGTGCAGATCCGCCAGCAGCATGGCCACCGCCAGCACGTGCTGAATGAACGGCTCGCCGGATAGCCGCGTCTGCGGCGCGTGAGCCCGCTCGGCCGCGTCGTAGGCGCGGCGCACGAGCTCGCCGACCTCGGGCTGATCGTCGGGGGGCGTATAGGCGACGACCCGCGCCAGCAGCTCGTCGATCGATATCGACCGCGTATCCGCGGTCACCATCGGTGCCAGCGTGGCCGTGACGGAAACGGGCATGCGGCGCCTCCGCTAGGCCGCCGCGGTGTGGCGGATGTCGTCGATGAGCATTTGCAGCCGCGTCTCGCCGCCGAACGTGCGCAGGTTCAGACGAAACGCCGCGTCGCAGCGCCGACCGGGCGGCAGCGCCTCGCGCAGATCCGCCTGCCCGAACCAGATTCCCTCCACATCGGCGCCCAACTCCGCAAAGCGCAGCGCCAGGTGCGTCGAGCCGACGACGCGGGTCTCGTCGATAGCAATATTCTCCACCACGAACCGCGGTTCGCCATGCGCCTCGCCAAATGGACCCAATTGCTGGGTCATCTCATAGGTTTCCCAGGTCACCGAGCGTGGATAGAGGCGGCAGTCGGCCTCCAGGCGCGGCTGGGCCGGCGCCTCGATGCCCGCGCGCTCCAGCTCCCGCGCCAGACCGGCGCGCAACTCATCCACGCGCTCGGGCCGCACGGTGAACCCCGCCGCCCGGGCGTGCCCGCCCCAGGCATCGAGTAGGTCCGCCTGGGTGCGCAGGATGTCCGAAAGCGGCACGCCCTCCGGCGCCCGCGCCGATCCCCGCACCGTCCCGTTCACGCACGCCCCCACGAACGCGGGCAGCCCGGTGTGCTCCACCAGGCGGCTCGCCGCGAGCCCGACGACGCCCAGCGAAAACTCCTCGCCGAGAGCGAAGACCAGGGGCTCCGCCGGGTCGATCTGCGACGCCGCCGCGTCCACCACGAGCTGCGTCAGGCGGCGGCGCTCGATGTTGAGGTTGTCAAGCTCGTGCGCCACCGATTCGGCCTCGACGGACTGGTCGGCCTGCAGCAGCCGCAGCGCCAGATCGGCGCGCGCCAGCCGGCCCGCCGCGTTGAGCCGCGGGGCATAGCCAAAGGCGATGTCCGCGGCGTTGATGCGCGTGATGGGTCGGCGGGCGATCTCGCCCAGCGCGCGCAGACCGCGGCGCTGGGTGCGCCGTAGCACGTCCAGCCCTTCGGCCACGAACGCCCGGTTCTCGTCGCGCAGCGGCGCCAGGTCCGCGACCGTTCCCAGGGCCACCAGGTCGAGAAACTCCTCGGGATACGGCAGCCGCTCCGGCAACTCTTCGGCCAGCGCCTGCACCAGCTTGTAGGCCACGCCCACGCCGGAGAGCCCCCGAAACGGATAGGTGCTGCCCGGCTGATTGGGATTCAGCATCGCCACCGCGCCGCTGTCCGCGCCGTCGCCGAGATGGTGGTCGGTGACGATCGTGTCGACGCCGTGCGCTTTCGCGCGCGCGATGAGGTCCGCGCTGCCGGTTCCGCAATCCACCGTGACCATGAGCCCCGGACCCTGCGCGCCGATCGCGTCGATCGCGTCGCCGTTGAGCCCGTAGCCCTCCGCCAGGCGCTCGGGAATGTAGGGCGTCGCGGTGGCGCCCAGCATGGCGAAGGTTTCCACCAGCAGCGCCGTGCCGGTGACGCCGTCGACGTCATAGTCGCCGTATACGTGCACGCGCTCGCCTCGCTCGAGCGCCTGCGCCACGCGTGCAACCGCCGCGTCCATGCCGTCCATGAGGTAGGGATCGTGCGGCGGCAGCGGGCCGCCCAAGAACTCGCGGATCGCCGCCTCGTCGCCGTACCCGCGGTTGTGGAGCAGCTGCACCGCCAGCGGCGGAATGTCGCCCAGCCGCGCAAAGAGCTCCTGCGGCGCGCGGCGGCGGATGTCCCAAACCGCGCCGGTGAGGCTGTTCATGCCGAGCATCGGAAGTGCGGCATGCTGCCCAGGGTACCCCCGGAACCGCCGTGGGGCCGTTTCATTGGATCGTCGGCAGGGCGGAACTGCGTGTGGTTACCCCACAAAGGTGCGTTGCACGTGAAACAGATAGGAGTAAGCGGTGACCTTGTTCGAGGACGTGGCCATCGAGCCGACGATGCTTGAGCCTAGCCCCAACGTCGCTAGCACGGCTCCGAGCGGGTCGCCAGTCGTAGCCGACCATGCGCTGCCAGCGATTCCCAGGGACCGTGAGGCAAGGTTTACTCCCAGTGCTATTCGAGTAGAGCGTTGGAGTTCGTGAGCAGCGTCGGAGATTTCCTGACGTCGCTGTAGGAGAAGGGCCGCTCTATCCTCCAGGCTATCGATGTCGGAAAGCTCCGTCATGAACCCTCGCAGGTTACCCATATAAACCCGGTGCGCCTCATGGTGCTCGGCTCGGAATTGTAGGAGTTCGTCAAGAGGGACTGGGTCCAGGTTGAAGCTGACAGGTTCGAGGTCAAGAGCAACTACGTTGCTGCGGGAAGGCATCCGCTCGTTCGATAGGGTATCAATGAGGTCTTTGAGGGCGCATCCGTTTTGGGTTGCAGGGTGGACGGCCAGGTTCTGTTTGTTGCCTGCCGAACGCGCAAGTTGGGCGAGGATGACGAGGATGGTCGTGCGTACGGTCGGGTGAAGGGGTATCGAGACGCCATCCTCGCTCAGTTTCGCAAGCCCCTTCGCCCGGAGTCTCGATATCAGCGACTCAGCCAGATCAACATCGGCCCCGTAGCCCATGCGGGACTGAGACAATTCGTGGAAATAGAATTCTCTGGGAAAGTTGTCGAACACACCGTTAGCAAGCAGGCCGCTGACAGCCTCTGCCAGCTTCTTCGTCATGTCCTGGTCTATCCACTTGTTGGGTTCGAGCACCTCCAGCAAACCTTGGTCTTCCAGCGGCTCGGCCAACACGGGGTCGGCGGAATGATGCCGTCCGTACATATAGCACGGCAGCAGGATGGAGACCTTATCGAAGAATAGGAGCAGCGACTTTATCCAGCCGCCTTCGCCCATGCCCCAAAAGGGCGCGGGATAGTAGTAGGCAACGTCCAGTCGTTCGCTCATCCCATCGGCCATGCGATATTCATTATCTATGCCGTAGCCTGAATGAGGACTCGCCCGCCGTCCCAAACCTGGATGCTCAGGTCATGTCTGTCTAGGAGCAGCATGCCCACGAGAGGGGTGCTGCCCGTCGCGTCGGCCTCGATGTCTCTCGGTTGGCCGTCCCAGAGCACGGTGACGTAGTGAACGTCGAAGTCGACTGCAGCGTCGTTGGCCAGAAGCGCCTGGCCAATGTAAGCGAACGGCAACCCTAACTCGTCCACCAACACAGTCGGCAGCGTCAAGAAGCCGCTGTAGCCGGTATCGACCACGGCCTCGATCTCCCGAGTCCGACCCTCTGGTCCCTGTAGGTGCAGGGGAACCACTGCTTCACAGGCGGCATTCACAACCCCCTCGATCACCCAGTCCTCCGCAGGGACCCGGCCCCGAAGCTGCGCAACGCCCGGTACCCGACGCGCTCACACAAGACATCGACAGCATCGGGCCGCCGCGCTCGCAGCCGCTCCACCGCAACGCGGGTCGTGTCGGCAACGGCCCAGTCCCCGGTCTCAATGTCGATGGCGACGTACTCTCCAAAGTGGTCAGCCTCGACCTGAGGCAGGATATCCCGGTGGTATATCTCCTTGCCGAGGCGGACCGCCTCTTCACGTGGGCGCCGTGGGGGCATGGCGGTTCCCCTTCTTTGGATAGGCACTGTGGTCTCCGCGTCACGCATACGCCCCCCTCTCACGGCAATATTCCATATCCACCATGCTACCACTTTGCGGGAGTGTGAGACAACGAAGAAGGATCGCACACGGGGGACTTTAGTCCGACCGAAAACGTGGCTTGAACTGTGGATTTAGATCGCGATGTTACATACCGAGAAAGATTACGCTCCACTTCGAACCGGCTTTAAGTCCACCGCCCATGAACACCTGAGTGTTTGGTGTCTATTGTGTCCTGCGAATGTTCGAGCAGTAACTTGCCCGACTCGATCTCGGGCTTCCAGTTCGCAGCGGATTCCACGCCACTCACGCGCTGCTGCTTGGCAGCGCATCCATACCAAGGGAACCTTGGGAGGTGGACTCCCCGCCGCGTTCGTTGAGCAATAAGGCGCCGGAGGAGCTTCGAGATCGATACGTTCGCGGACATCCCGCTCGTGGCGTGATCCGGGACCGGACAGCTACGGCGTGCGCCGATGGATAGCCGATCCCGCCAGCGGCGGGCTATCCTCACCCGCCCCCGACGCCGCAGCATGGAGAGGTCCACTGTGGGGCATGCGCCCGGCTCCCCCGCCGTCGGCATGATCGACTTCAACCGATCCTTCATCACCTGGACCATCGAGTGGGCCGAGCCCGACCCGGTCTATGCCTATCCCGGCGGGTTCGTCGGCGAGCCGGGCGCGGCCACGACCAGCCGTGTGCAGATCGACGCCAGCTGCGAGATCGTCGATGAGGCGCGGGGGGTGGCGTGCACCATCTATCTCTCCGCGCCGTGCCGCGCCGAGTTCATCATCGCCGACGACAACCTGTTTCAGGTGCCCAACGGCGAGTTCCGCGCCGCTGTCAGCGACGCGTGCATGGTGTCCATCGCCGCCGAACCCAGTTGGCGGGACGAGGGCACACGGCGGCAGCCCATCGGCTCGCGGTTCGCGGAGTTCGCCATCGACGTGCGCACCCACGACACGGTCGCGCTCGCGTCGTCCGACGAGCTCGTCGCGGCCTCGCTGGCGGGCGACCGCCTCAATGCGCGGTCCACCTACCGCAGCGACGCGCACGGCCTCACGGTGACCGTCGAGTACCCGATCAAGCTCATCAACCTGCACGCCGGCGGTGGCCGCTATCAGGTGTGCACCGGTGCGGTGGCGCTGCCCGACCTGACGACCTGGGACGGGGCGGGCATCGACCGTGTGTTCGTGGCCCACGCGGCTTTCGCAGCCGACGACCACGTGGAGTTCATCCTGCGGCGGAGTATCGAGCTGGCCGAGTACGAGTTGGCGTGGGCGGCTGCCGTGCGCGGGCGTGACCGCTACCAGCGGCGCACGCCCGGGGAGCCAGTCGAGCGGCCGCGCCCCAAGGCCGCCGGCTACTACGAAACCTGGGAGCTCGCGGCGGCCAACACCATCCTGCGGGCCTCGAGCGCGGCGCGCCCGTGATCGACTTCGCACGCTCGCACTTCACCTGGGACCACCTGCCCCACCGGCCGGACCCGTTCTTCCGCTATCCCGGCGGGTTCGTGGGCGCGCCTGGCGACGCCTACCACGTGCGCATTGGTTACGACGCCGTGTGCACGATCCGGGAGGACCAGGACACGCCGCCGCTGGAGATCTTCCTGCTCCAGCCCTGTCTCGCCGAATACACCATCGCCGACCGAAACTTGTTCCAGGTCCCGAGCCAGGAGTTCCGGGTGGCGCTCAGCCGCACGCACGGCATCCCCATCGCCTCGCGACCGTCCACGGAATGCGAGCCGACCGAGCCATCACCGCACGCCGGCCGCTTTGCAGGAACGCACTTCACCACGCACGTCTTTTCAGACGCCCAGGAGTCGCGCGACGCCGACGAGATCATCCGCGCCGTGCGGGACGGCCAGGTGTTGAACGCCCGCACCACCTACCACGATCGTGAGCGCGGGCTGACCGTCACGCTGGAGTTCCCGATCCGCACGATCAACGTCGAGCCCACGAAGCGCTTGTTTCAGGTCGACGCCGGGCCGCTGGCGCTGCCCGATCTCCAGACGTGGGACGGCGCCCTGGTCTCGCGGGTCTTCCTGGCGCACGCGGCCTTCAGCGACTGGGACCGCGCGGAGTTCATCCTGCGGCGCGAGGTCGAACCCCTGACGACCGAAGACTGGTGGTGGGAGGTGCGCGGGCGGGACCGCCGCGCCCTGCACGACCCCGCGCGCACGCCCGGCCAGCCGCCGGCGCCATTGCCGCGCCGGCCGCCGACGCTCTACAACGAGACGCTGGCCATGCCCGCCCGCACCGAGATCGTCATCGCGCCCGACGGCTAGCCGTGAGTGTCGCGCGCGTCGTCAGGCGTGCCGGATGCGGACCGAGCCCAGGCGCGACGATCCCTGCACCAGCAGGTGCAAGAAGCCGGCGTCTGGGTCCGGCTCGCCGATGTTGCGGAAGCCCTGCTTGAGTTCGCCGATCGGTCGCATGGGCGAAACCCAGGTACTGGGCTTGGGACCGGTATTGAGCCCGGTCAGACGAGCCTCGAGGACGATGTGCGCCAGCGTGGTGCTCACGTTGTGACTAACGCGCCACCATGCCGGAACGACCACGTCCACCCGACCGGCAACGCACGACACGTTCAGAATCGCCGGTGGACGCGTGATGTCGGCACGCCTCAGATCAACGACGACGTCGCAGAATTGGCAGGTGATCTCGCCCCGCCGGACGTCGCCCTGCGCATACAGCGTCGATTCCTTATGGGTGAGGGGCACACGGCTGTCCTGCCACCCGCGCAATCGCACCGTCCGCTGCGGGCTGAGGGCGCCGGCCCGCCACAGGATGCCGAGGGCAACGATCACGTAGGCGATCCATAGCCCTGCCCGTGCGCCGCCGCTGAATGCGTCCACGTGGGTCACCTGCACCACCACCCCGGTGCTAGCAATGAGCCACCCGACCGGGTGCCGCACGCCGACGTCATACGCCGTGGAAAGTCCGAAGAGAACCAGCAAGATCGTCACCAGGTCCCAGAGGTCGAGGACGCCGGTGATGCGCAGGATCACCCACAAGAAGATGGCGCACCCGAACACGCCCCGCACAAACAGCATTGAATCGAGCAGCCGGCGCCAGAGCGGCTGACGCATGCGGTAGCGCGTCTCAGACACGGGATCGTCCACCGTGAACTTGGCGGCGCCTGCGGGCGCCTCGCGGGGAATTCTGCCTCGACCCAGGCCGAAAACCGGCGCAGGCAGCCTGGTCTCCGCGGCCACTCAGGGCGCCGGCAACCGCGCTGGTCAGCGACGAATTCTCGGCTCGCTGCATGACGCACCCCTCACCGCGGAGCATATCAAGAGACCAAATTCGCCAGACCGCGCGACGGAGCCGGGTAGCGCCCCCGTCATTCCCGCGGAAGCGGGAATCTAGCCCTCGACGCCGCAGAACTCCATCGCCGCCAGGGCGTAGAGCGCGGCCGTCTGGTGCAGCCGCTCGACGGATACGCGCTCCTGGTCCGAGTGGGCCGTGGCGTACTCGGGGCCGCAGCACACCACCGGCAGCGAGGCCGCGTTGGCAAAGATGTTGGCGTCGGTTACCAGCGCCAGGCCGATGCGGGGCAGCGCGGCGCCGGTCGCGGCCGGCGCCGCGGCCTCCAGGGCGCGCACCAGCGGGTGGTCGGCGGGCGTCTCGAAGGGCTCGTGGGGCGCGTCCAGGGAAAACTCCGCCTCCAGCCCCGACCGCCGCGCGATCCGCTGGCATAGCTCGTGCAGCTCCGCTTCGATGTCGGCCGCCGTCAACCCATGCCGCCAGCGGCGGGTACCCCGCAGCGTGAGAGGCGTTGGCAGCCGGTTTGGGTAGTCGCCGCCCGCGACCAGGCCGACGTCGACGCGCTGGCGGCCGCAGAGCGGATGCGGCGTCTCCGCCTCGAACCGCGCTTCCCATTCGGCGAATTCCTCCAGGATCGCGCCCGCCCAGCGCGCGGGATTCGCGGCGAAGGGCACGTGCAGCGTGTGCACGATGCCCCGTGCGCTGCTGAGCGTGACGCGGAACATCGCCGCGCCCAGCCCGGCCGTCCAGATGGCGTGCGGTCCCTCGGCGATGATGACCGCCGCCGCGGGGATATCGCCGGCGCGGATGCGTTCCACCAGCCGGTGGGGTCCTTCCTTCTTGCCGACCGGTGTCTCATGCCCGACCACTCCCGACAGCCAGAGGTCCGAGCTGAGCCGCACCCCCGCGCGCCGCAGCGCCATCGCGGCATGCACCGTCGCGACCAACCCGCCCTTCATGTCCTCCGCGCCGCGGCCGATGACCCAGCCGTCCCGCAAATCCGGCGGATCGCTGGCGCCGCGCGGGATAGTGTCCAGGTGGCCGTTCAAGAGCAGCGGACGCCCCGGCGCCGTCCCCGCCAGGCGCGCGTAGACGTTCGGGCGGTCGGGGATGAAGTGATCGACCTCGACCTCCAGGCCGGCACGCTCGCAAAGCGCGGCGAAATGCTCGCCGGCGGGACCCTCCGCGCCCGTTTCACTGGGTACCTGAACGAACGCAAGCGTGTCCCGCGCGATGGCCTCGGGGTCCAGCTGCGCTAGGACCTGCTCATAGGACACGGGTGGCGTTCCACAGGCGCGGGGCCGTCCATACTAGACTCTGCGCGCGGCAGACGGTTTGGGAGCGACCCATGCTCAAAGCGGTGATGATCGGCGCCGGGGGGCGCGCCTCGCGCGCCCACTACCCCGCGCTCGCCTCTGCGGACGACGTGAGCCTCGAGGCCGTCTGCGACCTGGATCCGGAGCGGCTGGCCAGCGCCGCGGACGCCTACGACATTCCCCGGCGGTACACCGACCACCGCCGCATGCTCGACGAGGTCGACTGTGACGTGGTCTACGCCATCATGCAGCCCTACCACGTGTGTCAGGTGGCCGTGGACGCGCTGGACGCGGGCAAGCACGTCATGGTCGAGAAGCCGCCCGGCGCCAACTCGACGGAGGCGGCGCGCATCGCCGCGGCCGCCAAGCGCAACGACCGGCTGGCATGCGTGGCGCTGCAGCGCCGCTGGACGCCGCTGATCCGCGCCGCCAAGCAACGCGTGGAAGCGCGCGGCCCCATCCGCTTCGTGCTGGCGGGCATGCACAAGCACCCCTCACAGCAGCCGCCGGAGTCGCTGCGGATCAACGTGATGTACGACCGCGACATCCACATGATCGACTTCATCCGCTGGGTGTGCGGCGGTGAGTTGGATGGCGTGCACAGCCGCCCCGACAACGCCTACACCGGTTGGATGAACGGCAGTCAGTCCGTCATCGCCTTCACGTCAGGCGCGCTGGCGGTGCACACGGCCATCGGCCACGCGGGCAGCCGCTACTACCGCATCGAGCTGCACGGCAACGGCATCAGCGCCTATCTGAACCCGCCGGGGTATGGCGAGGTCTTCGCCGACGGCGTCGGCACACCCGAGATTCTCGACGCGGCCAGCATCACGGGTGACCCTCACGGGCAGCTGGACGAGGGCGTGGCGGCGCTGCACCGCGACTTCCGAGACTGCGTGCGCGAGGGCCGCGAGCCGCTCACCAGCATCCACGACGTGCTGCCCAGCATGCGGCTGCTCGAGCAGATCGGACACCTCGACGCCCACGGGCAGCCGCTGAACGGCGACGACTAGAGTTTCGCGGCGCCGGTCACGACCTCCGCGCCTACCGATAAAGCCAGTGCGGCGGGGTCCGGGAGGCCAGGACCACACGCCGGCATCGGCCGGAGATGCGGGGCGCGCTGAGCTGCGGCCCTTAGTCTTGAGCCCCGTCGCGTGTACGCCCCGCATGCGGCAGGGGCAGCACGAAAAATACGGCGGCATCCGTGGCCTTGGTGGGATGGACGCCGAAGCCAAGCGAGAGCTTGAGCGCATGATTGGCCAGGCGATTGCCACTGCTCCGCGAACGCACTTGATAGCAGCCCAGGGTTGTGGCTCGCTGAATCAACTCGTTCTGCAGCGCGGTTCCCACACCGCGGCGCCGTTGGTCTTCGGCGACGCCAAAGGCCAGAACGTACGCCTCGCGCATGGGCCTGCCATGAAAGGTCAGGCTAGCTCGGTCGCCGTCGGACCCGATCTCCTGGATGGCGAAGCGAAGAAACCCCACCAGACGGCCGGACGCGACCGCGATCAGCGTGTGCGTCTCCAAGTGCCACGCGGCGTCAAACGTGAAGTACTCAGCCTGGCCCAGGGCTTTGGCTAGGTCATGGGCCGCCTGATCGTGCGAATCGCCCGGCCGGGAGTACTCGATCACGATGTCCGTCATGTCGGTCGCCAACGATCCAGGCCCACGGACGCTGCAATATGCAGGCGAGAAGGCTCCCTATTGTCGGCAGCATGGCAAATGGACGAATGCTGCAGCCCAATTTCTGGCAGCGACACATATGGATGGCCGTTGACATAGACCCAACGGACTAGGATTGCTCGCATGACAGGCGCGCTAAAGACTTGCTTGGCGGCCCTTGGCGTGGCAGTGCTGGCAATCGCGTGCGGCCCGGACGGCGGAGCGCAGCCGGTGGGGCGCGACGCGGCCGCGCCGGCAACCACGCGGGAGTGGCCGGACAGTTGGCCGGTCCCGCCGCTGCCGGTCATGTGGCTGGTCCACCCGAGCGAGTCGATCTGGGGGTCGCCCCATTCCTACTGCTGGCACCTCGAACAGGACTCCGATCGCGTCTGCCACGAATACGATCTCTGGTCGGGGGTCAATGCCTACCCCGAGGCCGTCCCAGGCAACCAGATCTCCGTCAGGATCGAGTCCGAGACCAGGCCGGACAGGGTGTTCGCGCAGGTGTACACCCGGCACGGGAACCTCATGGTCGATTTCCTGCGACTGGGGCCGACGTATCCCGCGCTCGATCTCGACCTTGACCCCGGGGACTACCACATCCGGGTGATCGGACAGTGGCAATACAACGACGGCGCCGCCTACGTCGATCGGCGGTACAACGAGGTCGCCTACGAGTTCGGCCTGCACGTTCCAGGCGCGGTCGAACTGATCGGCGGGTGTGACGTTACGCAGATTGGCGGCGACCTGAGCATCGTGCTGCGCTCGCTCGACGACCGGCTGCGCACGGCGGCTGACAGCGCCAACCGCGCCGGCTGCCGCTTCAACAAGCCCATCGCCCGAGTCTCATTGACCCTGGACAATGGCGCCCAGTCCTATACGGAGGTCTTTCTCCTCGATCCGCCGTCGGTGAGTTTCGGCATGCCACTGCCGGAAGACTTCGTCTCGGAGACGAGCGGCGGGCCGCTGCCGCCCGGCGAATACACACGCCGCATGGTCGCGACTACCGAGGACGGCGAGGAGTTCGACCTCACGAGCCTCGACGCGTTCCTCACGATCATCACCGTAGCCGGACGCTGACCCGGCAGTCGCCCACTCGGCCAAGGGCTGGGCGGGACGTGCGAACTACGGCAGCGGCGCTCATTGCTGTGCACCATTCGCCCTGGGCTGCCAGGGCGTGAAGGTGCCGGTGGCGGCCGACGCTGGCGGAGAAGACCAGCGCGGGGTATTTGGCCCTCACGCCTCGGCACTCTCCAGCACCCGCAAGTACGGGCCGTAGCGGAACACGCGGTTGCGCCGGCTGCCCGAGATTTCCTCCAGCACTCCGATCCGGACCAGCCGGGCCACCAGGCGATTGGCGGCGGGATAGTTGGTCCCCGTGATCTCCGGCACGTGGGCGACGGTGAGAAATGGCCGCCGGTACAGGTGGCCGAGCACGCGGTGGCCGTCGGCGGCGGCGCGGCCCAGGCGTTCCGTGACCAGCGACCGATGCGCCTCCCGCAGGGTGAGGATGCGCCGGACGGTATCCGCGGCCTCGGCGCTGACCGCGGCCGCGCCGCGCAGGAAGAAGGCCAGCCAGCCTTCCCAATCGCCGCTGTCGCGCACAGTCTGCAGCCGCTCGTAGTACTCGCTCCGGTGCTGCCGGAAGAAGTGCGAGAGGTAGAGCACCGGCTGTTTCAGGATGCCCCGCTGGCACAGCAGAAACGTGATGAGCAGGCGGCCGACGCGGCCGTTGCCGTCCAGGAACGGGTGGATGGTCTCGAACTGGGCGTGGATCAGCCCAACCTGAATCAGCACCGGCAACTCGCTGTGGCCGTGGACGAATGCCTCCAACGCGCCCAGGGCGTTGGGCACCTCCCGATGCGGCGGTGGCACGAACGTGGCGTCATTGAGCGTGCATCCGGCGGGGCCGATCCAGTTCTGGCTGGTGCGCAACTCGCCCGGCTGCATCCGGGACCCGCGGACGCCTTGCAGCAGTTGGGCGTGGATTTCCCGGATCAAGCGGACGGAAATCGGCAACTCGCGCAGGCGGTCCAGACCGTGGTTCATGGCCGCTACGTAGTTGATGACCTCGTCAACGTCCCGCGGGCGGTCCGGCGAGCGGATACGGGCCTCGGCGGCCAGCACGTCCTGCAGGGAGCTCTGCGTGCCCTCGATCTGGCTGGAGAGCACGGCCTCCTTGCGCACGTACATGAACACGAACAGGTCCGGGTCGGGCAGCGTCTGGATCGAGCCATCCAGGCGCCCCAGCGATTGGTCGGCGTGGGAAAGCAGGGTCTGTAACTCACCCTCCAGACGCACGGGCGGCTGTGGAGGCAGGGGAGTTGGCATGAACGCCCGATAGCCTTGTGGCTGGGCGACATAGCGGCCAGCTCGCCGGCCGGCGGCTGCGGTGGCCTCCTCAACTGGGGACCTGCCCTCTCGGGCGTCGAAGCTTTCCATATGTTCGGAACCAGCAACATGGGGGCAGTGCCATTGCCATGGTATCACTTCGGATATATATGGAGAAGGCCAGGCTCCTTGTTATCACTAGCAGCATCTATAGGGGTGCACCCCGGGCCATATTATCGGCAGCCATACATATGGAGCGCTGCGGCGTCCTTATTATCGGCAGGGGACACTATGGCCCGGATCCGCCGCTGACCGACGCCCTCGACGCGCTGAGGCGCGCAAGAGCTTGATCGCCCCCTGCGTCCGGCAGACCCCAACTCGGACACCGTCGCGTCTGGAGGCGATATGCTACCGGCAGACGTGCCAGCCTCATGCAGCGCGACAAGGAGCGTGGACGGTGTTGCGATTTGCCGAAGAGATCATGCTGCTGCTGCTCGACGACGAGGGCGGGGAGTTTCTGCACGTCTCCGACTGGTCGCTGCGCTGCGCCCTTGCCGGCGCGGTGTTGATGGACCTGGCGTTGGAGAACCGGATCGATACCGACCTGAAACAGCTCATCCTCGTCGACGCGACGCCGGTCGGCGACGACCTGCTCGACCCGACCCTCGACCGGATCGCGCAGGCCACCGAGACGCGCGACGCCGCCTACTGGGTCCACCAAACGGCCCGACATTCCGACCAGATTCGCGAGCGCTCGCTCGCGCGTCTCGTCGAGCACGGCATTCTCCAGCGGCAGGAAGAGAGCTTTCTGTGGGTCTTCAAGTCGCGGCGCTACCCGGCCGTGGACGGCAAGGCCGACCGCGAAGTGAAGCTGCGGATCATGGGCGTGCTGTTCAGCGACGAGATTCCCGACCCGCGCGACATCGTCATCGTCTGCCTGGCTGAGGCCTGCGGCATTTTCCAGGCGTTGCTGTCCCGGCGGGAGCTGACGCACACGTCCGCGCGCATCGAGCAGGTGCGCAAGCTGGACCTGATCGGGCAAGCCATCTCGCAGGCCGTCTGGGATATCGAGACGTCCCTGGCGATGGCCATGCACCCGCCCATGTAGCAGCCGCGGCTGGGTGGCGGGCGGCTAGGGCGTAAAGACGCTCGTGACGGCTCCCGCGCTCGCTGACGAGACCAGCGCGGCGTATTTGGCCATCACGCCGCCGGGGTAGCGGGGCGCCGGCGGCGTCCAGGCCGCCAGGCGCTCGGCAATCTCGTCATCCGACAGCGCCACCTCGAGCCGGCGGCCCTTGGGATCGAGGGTGATGCGGTCGCCGTCGCGCACGATGGCGATGGCCCCCCCGTGAGCGGCCTCGGGCGCGACGTGACCGACCATGCGGCCGTGGGAGGCGCCCGAGAATCGTCCGTCCGTCATCAGGGCCACCGAGCCGCCCAGGCCCGCGCCCTGCAGCGCCCCGGTCACCTGGAGCATCTCGCGCATGCCGGGGCCGCCCACCGGCCCCTCGTAGCGAATCACCACGAAGTCGCCCGGAGCGATCTGGCCCGCCTCAAGCGCCGCGTAACAGGCCGCCTCGCCGTCAAAGACCCGGGCCGGGCCGCTGAAGCGGGTCTCTTCCTGTCCTGAGACTTTGGCGACGCAGCCGTCGGGGGCGAGATTGCCGCGCAGAATCGCGAGCCCGCCGCTGGCCTTGACCGGCGCGTCAATGGTCGTGATCACGTCGCCGGCGGCGTCCGAGCGCCGCGCGGCGGCGGCGATCTCCGTCACGGTGCGACCGTCGACGTTGCGCGCGTCGTGATGCAGCAGGTCGCGCGACGCGAGCTCGGCGGCGACGACCGCCAGACCGCCGGCGGCATAGACGTCGGAAGCCACGTAGCGGCCCGTGGGCTTGAGGTCGGTGATGATCGGCGTGCGCTCCGCGATGCGGTCGAAGTCCTCCAGCTCAAGGGCGACGCCTGCCTCGTGGGCAATGGCCATGAGGTGCAGCACGGCGTTGGTGGAGCCGCCCGTGGCCGCCACCGAGGCAATGGCGTTCTCGATGGACGCGCGGGTGATGATTTCGCGCGGGCGCACGTCGCGCCGCAGCAGGTCGACGGCAAGCTCACCGGCGGCAACCGCCGTCTGGGCCTTGGCGGCGTTGGTGGCCGGGACGGCGTTGGCGCCCGCCGGGCTGATCCCGAGGAAATCCAGCGCGGTGGCCATGGTGTTGGCCGTGAACTGCCCGCCGCAGGCGCCGGCGCCGGGACAGGCCGCGTCCTCGAGGGCCAGCAGCTCGGCGTCGTCGATGCGACCCGCGGCGTGCGAGCCCACGCCTTCGAACACGTCCTGAATCGTGACGTCACGGCCGCGGTGCACGCCCGGAGCGATGCTGCCGGTGTACAGGGCGAGCCCGGGAATGTTCATGCGCGCTAGCACCATGGCGCCGGCCGGAATGGTCTTGTCGCAGCCGACGAGCACGACCAGCGCGTCGATGCAGTGGCCGCGGGCCGCCAGCTCGATGGAGTCGGCGATGACCTCGCGGCTCACCAGCGAGGCGCGCATCCCCTCGGTGCCCATCGCCACGCCGTCGGAGACGGAGATCGTGTTGATCTCGATCGGCATGCCGCCGGCCGCCCGCACGCCGGCCTTGACGTGCTGGGCCATCTCGCGGTGGTTGAAGTTGCACGGCATCGTCTCGATCCACTGGTGCGCCACGCCGACGATGGGACGCCGCAGGTCTTCATCGGTGAAGCCGACGGATTTGAGATATGAGCGCGCGGGGGCGCGGGCCGGGCCGTCGGTCATGGCGGCGCTGTTGGGTCGCGGCAACGGAGGCATGGCGAGTCCTTCGAGACGTGTCACATGGGTCGCGGGCGCAAGCCCGCATACGGCGGGGCGCCGAGGCGCGCGATCAAGAATGACATACGTCCCGGCGGCTTGAGCCACTCGGTGCGGCGTCAGTCCTGGTGGAAGAGCTCCTCGAGCATCTGCAGCGGTACTAGGCCCGTGCCCATGTCCACGTCGAGGATGTCCTGGTGAAACTCCTGCCAGCGGTGCTGAGCCTCCGACGCGCCGAGGTATTCCGAAGCGGCTTCCCAGTCGTCGCACTCCAGCAGACCGATGGCATGGTGGCCGAAGAGCACGATGGTGAAGTTGCGCAGGCCCGCGACGGTATTCTCTGCCAGCAGCTCGGGCCAGACGTTGGCGTGGGTCTCGCGGTAGGCGTCGATCTTGTCAGGCTTGATCGGCAGGGCAAAGGCGATGCGCGGCATGACGTTCTCCAGCACGAGGTAAGGACCATTAGCAGCATGCGTTGCCGCCTGTGACTCGTCCACACACCTTCAGCGGGAACCGGCTGGACCGCGTCGAGCATGAGCGGCGCGACCCGGCCTGGATTGCCCAACGCGAGCAGGACCCCGAGAGCCTCTTTCTGCCGCTGCGCCGGCTGGACGTCTTGGTGCGGGACGACGCCGCCACGCGCTTGGCCTGGTTATCGGGCCGGCGGCTGGCGGAGATGCAGGTGGACGCCCCGCGCTATCTGCTGGGGCTGGGGGACGGCGTGGCGCACTTTGCCGTGGACGTCTCGGAGCATCCCGGCGATTTGACCGAAGGCGGCGCGCAACGCTTTATCGAGCTGCGCGAGGCCGCGGTCCTGCTACCCGCGGCCGAGGCCGGCATCGCAGCGCACGCGCGAGCGAATGTGGACTGGCACGCACGTCATCAGTTCTGCAGCCGGTGCGGCCAGCCCACGGCGCCGCTGCGCGCCGGCCAGCAACGCCACTGCGGACATTGCGGCGCGGAGCACTTCCCGCGCACGGACCCGGTGGTGATCGTGGTGGTCGCGGACGGCGAGCGCTGCCTGCTGGGACAGTCGCGCGGCCGGCTGGCGAGCCAGCGCATGTTTTCGGCGCTGGCCGGGTTCATGGACCAGGGAGAGACCATCGAGGAAGCCGTCCGGCGCGAGGTCGCCGAAGAGGCCGGCATCCAGGTGGGCGCGGTGCGCTACCACTCGTCACAGCCATGGCCGTTTCCCTCGTCGCTAATGATCGGCTGCCACGCCGACGCGCTGACGGTCGAGCTGCTCCCCGACGACGTGGAGATGCAAGCCGTGCGCTGGTTCGACCGCGCCACGGTGCTGCATGCCCTGGCCGGAACCGACCCGGAACTTCGCGTTCCCGGAGCGTTCGCCATCGCGCACCATCTGATCCGTGCTTGGGCCGAAGGCGAGCTGTGAGACGCGCCGCAAGCCCACATCGAAAAGACAACGTCTCGATCCGCTCACTCCAAAGGACTTGCCATTGACGATTCGTGCTTGAGGCTATAGCCTAAGCAATCAGCACCAAGAGGCACGTGTCTATGCTCGAACAACTTGAGAGCCTAGAATGGATTTCTCCGCCGAAACGGGGAGCTTTACAGTGCAGCTATGTAGGCGATGATGAATCAAGTATCGATTTTCCCGTACAGTTTAAAGTCAACGGGCACATATACACTTCGTTCGTTCCAGCAGAAGCAGTCGACTTAGACAAAAGAAGAATTGTTATTCATGTCATTGGTTCACTTAAAGACGGATCGTATCTCATTGACCTGCCCTCCGACACATTGACCTCGGGAACTAGGCTCAAGGTTCACAGAGACGACCCCGAATTCATTTATGATCCTGTCTGACCAGGACATCCTTCGTGAAATTGACGCCGGACATTTGAAGTTCGATCCGATGATCGAGTTGGATCAGATATCAACGTCGTCCATCGACCTTCGGCTAGCCAACGTATTCACAGTACCTAACAAGCCAAAATGCGGGGTAACTCTCACAATAGACCCCGGAGCGATTTCGCCGGAAGGTGTATTTGACGACTATGCAGAGAAAGTCAGTATTCCTTCTGGCGAGAAGTTCGAAGTCAAGCCCGGAGATTTCGTTCTGGGGTATACGCTGGAACGGATCGCGCTGCCAAATTACCTCGCGGCCCGAATCGAAGGGCGAAGCTCTATGGCTCGTTTTGGAGTCTCAGTTCACCAAAGCGCCCCTACGGTCCACGCGTCTTTCGCCGGCCAACTCAGGCTGGAGATATCCAACGTCGGGCCCTTTACGGTGCGGCTTGAGCCAGGGATGCGGTTCTGTCAACTGATTGTTGAGAAGCTCTCTTCGCCTTCCCAATCACCGCCCAAGAGCCAGTGGCAGGGTCAAGCAGCCTCCACATAGTCTCGGGATCTTGACGCTGCGAAAGGACCGAAGGCCTAGCTATGCGCCTGGCTCGCGGCTCGGAGACAGCCAAGACTCATAGGCTGGACCGTGGGTGATGAGGACCTTGCCGTGGACGGCGATCTCTGTAAGACGTTCGCCGCCTGGCTTATGAGACTCTTCAAATAGAATCATAGTTGGTTGCATCAGATTAACTAACATCTAGGATATTCCCAGAAGCTGCTTTGCCGCGTCAGTTGCGATGGATGCGATGACCGAGTTGAGTGCTTGGCCGACAACTTTGCCAGACTTTGCAATTAATCTTCTATATCGCAAGGATGCAATCTCTGTTCTCGGGGAATCTCGAGTCAGATCGAGAATGGACTCTTTGAGGGTGCTTCGCTCATCCTGCGAGAGTCCCTCAAGCTCGTCAACCAGCTCCTGGGCGACTGATATCTTTTCTTGCGTCCACGGTAATGGATGGCCGCAATTGTGGCAATAGCTTGGAGGACTGTAGGGCGTGAAGTCTATGATACTTGAACTGTCATAGTAACCTCGTAGTCCTGCCGAACAGCATGGGCATTGCACAATAGTGTTCGCTCCACACTCCGAGCAGTGTTTGCTTCTCAGCTCCGGACTCAGCTCTATGGACGGCGTGGTCGGATGTCCATTCAAGCAAACTTCTGCCGTGCAATATTGCCCCATTGGTCAACTCCTTGCCAGAAGTGGTTCAAGGTGATCTTTCGTCTCCGATGTCTTCGTCGATCCAGGCACGTCCATGTCCCAGACACGCGCGATGGCGGCTTGGATTTTCCGCTCGAAGCGGTCGATCAGTTCGCGGTTCGTGTTCACGAGGTCTTGCTCGGAATCAATCTCAGCGGCAATCGCCCGCTGCACGCCTAAAGGCGGTATCGGAATCCGCAGTATTTTGATTCGTGCCAGAGCCAGCTTCGGAACGCCTACTGCGTGCGTAAGGCTCCGGATTTGCTCTTGCACTAACCCGGTGCTACCGATGATAGCCAGAAATCGCTTGTCAATCCGGCTACTATCCGGGACCAGCTTTGCTGCATTCTCAGTAAGGTTGGCGCCATTGAGCGATTCGGGAACGGTACCCATCAATCCAATAGTTCCCGCTATTGAGATGTACACGTCCGCAGACGAGATCGTGTAACGCGCAATCTGCTGGCGAGTCGCATCGGAGATAAACTTAAGGTCACTTTGATTAACTGATTGGTTATGGAAATCCGATACTCGAATATAAGGATGCGGTGTGGGTGTTTCGGAGAAATACTCGCCTTTAGGGAGCCTCTTTCCGCCTTTGACTTCACAGCACTCATCAACAGTCGTTTCTGGCCAGGAGGAATCCAAGGGGATGTGGGCGCGGTAGTTGTCGATGACGGCGCAGGCGCCGTCGATGACTCTCTGGTAGCCCTCGATCTCGGCCGCGATCTCCTGCTGCACTTCCAACGGTGGCAGAGGGATTCGGAAGTCTTCGACGAAATCTCGTGGAACACGCTGAAGACCACCCGTTCCCGTCATCTGTCCAACGGCAGAATCCCGGAATTGTGAATGCGTCACGCAGAAATATACCCACTCGGGCAGCGCATGTTCGCCAGAACGGAGCACGTAGAACTCACTTGATCCAAAGCCAATGCCGTTCACGAGATCGAGTGCTAGTCCCGCTTTTCCGTTTTCGAAGCAGGGTGTGACTTTCGCCAGCAATACGTCACCATTTGCAAAATACGTGTAACTGGCTGAGACTTCAGAAAGCACTTTGACCTTGCTCGGATTGAAAGTCATCTGATTCTCGTTTAAGTCCGCCATTGGCACGAAGGAGACCGTAAGCCCTGGGTCGAGATTGGCAAGTTGACTTTTACGCGGATTCATAACGCATACGTCCCCAATGCGGACCAATGGGAATGAACCGATCTTCAGATCAACTACCTGATATCGCTCGCCGCTGAGGTTGTAATCGTCCCCGGTGGCTATCCGCTCCTTCTCGACGATGAGACCCATCGAGGGCTGGAAGTCATCCAGCGATTCGCCCAGGCGGACACGGCGCAGGTACTCAGTGAGCTCTGCCTGGACTTGCGGTAGGTCGTTCTTGTCGGTGGGCCGGCGTTGATCGCCGAGGTCGAAGCCGTCGTTGTCAACCTTGAAGAAGGCGATGCGGTCGGTGCGGCGGGCCAGGGCGCGGTCGAGGATGAGGATGGACGTCTTGACGCCGGAGTAGGGCTTGAAGACGCCGGCGGGCAGCGAGACCACAGCGACCAGGGAGTCGTCGACGAGCATTTGGCGCAGCCGCGTGTGCGCCTTCTGGCTCTGGAAGATGATACCTTCGGGCACGATGATGCCGGCGCGGCCGGCGGGCGTGAGGTGCTCGGCCATGTAGTCCACGAACAGCACCTCGCTGCGCCGGGACGTGATCGAGAAGCGGTTGTGCGGCCTGATGCCGCCCTTCGGCGACATGAACGGCGGATTGGCCAGGATCACGTCGGCGTGCTGGCTCCAGCGCTCGTCGCTGGTGAGCGTGTCGTATTCGTGGATGCGCGGGTCGGCGAAGCCGTGCAGATACAGGTTCACCAGTGAGAGGCGCACCATGTCGGGCGAGATGTCGTAACCCATGAAGTTCTCGGCCAGCCGGCCGCGCTCGTCCGGCGTCAGCGTGTCGTGGCCATGCTCATCCACGTTTTCGGCGAGGATGTGCTTGTAGGAGGAGATGAGGAAGCCGGCGGTGCCGCAGGCGGGGTCGAGCACCGTCTCGTGCTTCTTGGGATCAATGATCGCCACGATGAAATCGATGATGTGGCGCGGCGTGCGGAACTGGCCGGCGTCGCCCTGGGCGCCCATCACTGACAGCAGGTACTCGAACGCATCGCCCAGCCGCTCGGAATGGTCGTACTCGAACTCGTCGATGATCTTGAGGAAGGCGCGCAGGGTCTCTGGGTCGCGGTAGGGCAGGTAGGCGTTGTTGAAGATTGTGCGGAACAGCGGCGGGACGCCGGGGTTCTCCGGCATGCGCGTGATGGCCTCGGCGTAGAGATTCAGCGTGGCGTGCCCGCCCAGCCCGGCGTGCATCAGCCGCGGCCAGCCGTAGCGGTTGAATTCGCCCACGAAGAAGCTGCGCTCGCCGCCGAGCTCCTCGCTCTCGGCGTCAATGTCCCACATGAACTTGTAGATCAGGGCGATGGTGATCTGCTCGACCTGCGACTTGGGGTCGGGGACCTTCCCCACCAGGATGTCGCGAGCGGTGTCGATGCGGCGGCGGGTTGGTGCGTCTAACATGGATGGACAGGATTTACAGGATAAGAAGTTACTATACAAGAGTTGCCGCAGGCTAAGTAAATCATGCAATGAACTATTATATCTTGTCTATCCTGTTTATCCATGTTCAATCCTCCTGGTGAAGCGCTTGAACTCAAGTCTTGGGTTGCCGAAGTTGATGAGCAGCCCCACTTGGATGCCGGTGGCGTTGAGGTAGTTGATGACCTGAGCTTCGTGCTCCGGGGCGAGGGCCTTGACTGCCTTGAGCTCGACGATCACCTTGTGCTCGACAAGAAGGTCGGCGTAGAAATCGCCGACGGGCTTGCCCTGGAAGTGTACCGTGACGGGTTGCTGTGACTGTACGGCATGCCCGGCGCTCGCAAGTGCGATCAGCATGGCGTTCTCGTACACGGATTCCAGAAACCCGGCACCAAGTTCGTTAATCACCTCAAACGCGCAGCCAATGATAGATCGGGTCAACTCCGAATATAGCAATTCCTTATCCTGTATATTCTGTTTATCCATGTAGATTTCCCTAAGGGACAAATTGGTTCAACGAGATGTAGTCCCGAATGTACTGGGGAACCAGGTCGCGGAACTCCTCAGGGACCTGGCGCAGATCGTTGGCGGAGAAGCTGGCATTCGTGGCGAGATTTGCGAATCTGCGCTCGTCGACGGTGTGCCGGACAAAGCCGTTGGCGGCGTAGGCCTTGAAGTAGTTCTTGATGGCGGGGACGGACTCGGGCAGCTGGGGCGTGTGGTCCGCCACGAACTTGGCGAACTCTTCCTCCAATAGCTCGTCCTTGGATTTGAGGCGCGGGACGAAGCCAAGGGCATGCTCGAGAATCTCGCGCAGGGTCAGGCGGCGGTCCACGGCGGCGGCATGACGCAGCTTGGCGAGGGAGTAAAACTCCTCGGGTTTGTCGAAGACCTCGCGGTTGACATGATTGATCACCCGGTCCCACTGCCCGGCTTCGACGGCGCTGGTTATCAGTCTGTCGGCGCGGACGGTTTCGGCAAACCGATCGAAATACATCCGGTCGATCTTCATGCCCTGGAGGCCGATGGTCTCTTCCTTGACCGTGGCGATGACGTCCGGCCCAAGGTATTGGTAGACGCCGTCAGGCAGAACCACCGGATCGTTGCCATTTCCATTGCCATGCGCCTGGCCCGGACGGGGCAGCTTGATCACTTCGTCGTAGTTGAAGTCCTCCTCGAAGTACTCGAAGTTGCCGAAGAAGTCGAAGAGCTTGAAGGCGGTCTTCTCCGGCTGCGCGATCCCGTCCTTAAGCTCATCGTCGTGCAGCTCGTCCGTGAAGTCATGGATGCGGGTGCCGCGCCCCTTGATCTGGATGAAGTCGGTGGGCGAGAAGATGGGGCGGAACAGGCCGAGGTTCAGGATATCGGTGCAGTCGTAGCCCGTGGTCATCATGCCGACGGTCACGCAGACGCGGGCCTTGCTGGTCCGGTAGGACGGGATGACGTTGCCCGAGCCGAGCAGGTTGTTGTTGGCGAAGTTGATGGCGAACTGCTGCGCGTCGCCGATCTGCGATGTCACCTGCACCGCGAAGTCGGACTGGTAGCGCCTCGGGAACATGCGGTCGGCGATCTTATTGAGAATCTGCGTGAGCTTGGCCGCGTGCGCCTGACTGACGCCGAAGACGATTGACTTGCCAATCTCGCCGCTGATCGGATCACGCAGCGCGTTTTCAAGGAAGGTCTTGCAGAACAGCTCGTTGGTGGCGCCGGCAAAGAACTTCCTCTCGAAGTCGCGCTGCTTGTACGACTCCTCCCCTTCAGCACCCCCGTCGTCCGCGAAGGAGACTACGAAACCCTGCTCGGAGAGGAGCTGAGTGCTCACGTCGGTGCGGGCGTCGACCACGGTGGGGTTGATGAGATAGCCGTCCCGGACGCCGTCAAGCAGCGAGTACCTGAAGGTGGGCTGCGAGCTCTCGCAGCCGAACGTGCGGTAGGTATCGAGCAGCAGGCGGCGCTCGGCCTCCCGCGGATCGTGGGCACCGGGGGCTAGCGCTTCGAAGCCGCGCAGATAGTCCCGAGGCGTGGCGGTGAGGCCCAGCTTGTAGCCGACGAAGTACTCAAACACGGCGCGGGCGTTGCCGCCGATTGAGCGGTGAGCCTCATCGGAAATCACCAGATCGAAATCCGTGGGCGAGAAGAGCCGCTGGTACTTGTTGTTGAACAGCAGGGACTGGACCGTGCTGACGACGATCTCGGCGCGATTCCAGTCGTCACGGTTCTCCTTGTAGACAACGGTCTGGTAGTCGATGGCGAGTAGCGCGTCTAGAACCTTGCGCGCCTGCTCCTCGAGTTCGAGGCGGTCCACCAGGAACAACACACGCCGCGCGTTGCTGGTGCGCAGGAAGAGCTTGACGACCGCGGCGGCGGTGAGGGTCTTGCCGGTGCCGGTGGCCATTTCGAAGAGGAATCGGTCATTGCCATCCTGCACCGCCCGCTGCAACGCATGAACGGCCCGCAGCTGGTAGGCGCGCAGGAAGCGCAGCTTGTGAGCCTGCTCGAAGGCGGGGCGCTCGGCTTCGTTGCGCCAGGCCGCTTCGGACTCATAGCCCGGACGCTGCGTGAGGGCGATGTAGTCGTCGCGGACGGTCTCCGCGACCAAGCGCTGCGAATCGGGCTCGACGCGGCGATAGCCCTCCACAGAGTCAGGCGTGGGAAAGACGGTGATGAGGTGAGGATTGCCGCGCTGGAGGTCCCAGAAGTAGTGCAGGTTGCCGTTGGAAAGGATGACGAAGCGGCAGTTTTGGGAGCGGGCGTATTTGCGCGCCTGCTCCTTGCCCGTGAGCGGGCTCAGATCCTCGCGCTTGGCTTCCAGGACGATGAGCGGGAAGCCTCTGTCATCCAGAAGCAGGAAATCGATGGACCCGCTGCTGGTCTTCTCGAAGTTCTCTCCGAGGGCGTCAAGGTCGGAGGCCTTGAATTTGACGTTGGCTTCGAGGCGGATGTTCGCGGGGCCGCCGTCCGTATCGAAGAAGCGCCAGCCGGCGGCTTCGAGAAGCTTGTTGATCTTGATGCGGGCGGCGGCTTCGTTCATTTGAGCCGCATTCTAGGTCTAGGTCGGCGGGGGTCAGTCACAAACAGGCGGCCGGTTGCCGCTGAGTAAGGTTCTTCACGTGCGATTTCAAGACCAGAACCGCACTCCGTACTATTGGGACGCGGTGCCAGACTCCAATGGCGGAGCGGCTTTCATGGTGAGTTTCCTGCGCGGACGGCTGGCTTTCATCTCCATAGTCCTGGTCATCGCCATCGCGGCGCTCGCCTGCGGCGACACCGAGGAGCCACCACCCGTCGAGAGGATCGTCACCGTCACGGTGGAAGTCGAGAAGATCGTCGAAGTTCCGGTTGAGGTCGAGAAGGTCGTCGAAGTCGAGCGGATCGTCCAGGCAACCCCGGAACCGGAGGCCGCTGAAACCCCCGCAGCCACTGGCCCGGCCATCTACAAAATGGGGCTGTTCGAGGATCCCATCTCGCGAAACGTCTGGAACTACCTGGGCGGGCCGGCCGGGTCGGTTTGGACCGGATACGTGATCAGCGGCTATGCCACGCAGCTCTACGGCTACTCCGCGCAACGGTTCGACTGGGTCCCGGTGGTCGCGGACGGTTTCCCGACGCCGTTGGCCAAGGAGACGATCAACGGCACGGAGTTCTGGACGACCGAAGTCTCGCTGAAGCAAGGCGTGGCTTGGAGTGACGGCGAGGAACTGACGGCGGATGACTTCGTCTTCACGGTCAACACGGTCATGGACTTGCAGCTCGGCGCCAATTGGGCCCAGCTGGTTCACGCAGCCTTCGTCGACCGGGTGGAAGCGCTCGACAGCCATCGGCTGAAGGTCTTCTTCAAGTCGACCGACGCCGACGGGAATCCACAGACGCCGGGCCTCAGCGTGTGGCAGTTCGGCCTGGCGTTCATGCCGATTCTCCCCGAGCACTATTGGGCGTCCGTCGTTGAGGAAGCCAAGCAAGCCGGCGGCGCGGCCCAGCAGATCGAGGCCCTTTTCGCGCACGTGCCCGACGGCGAGCCCACCGCCAACGGTCTGGCGTTTGCCCAGTGGGAACCAGGCGCCTTCTATGAGAATGAGACGATCCCGACTTTCTTCCAAAAGGGCGCCGTCGTCAGCGAGTTCGAAAACGGCGCGTACTTGGAGACCAACGAAAGACTCGGTTACACCGAGGTTGCCTACGGTGACGCCGCCGGCGACACGATGCTCGAGTATGAGATCGGCCCGCACTTCGAGTCGGAGATCTTCAGCATCTACGGCAACCAGGATTCGGCGATCCTTGCCTTGACCACGGGCGATATCGACTTCCTCTTCAATCCGTTGGGCCTGGAGAAGGGCTTCCTGGACCGCGTCCGGCAGGCACCCGATCTGGAAGTCGTGACCAATCTCGACAACGGCGTGTTCTATCTGGGATTCAACACCCGCAAGGTCCCCATGAGCTTCAAAGCGTTCCGGCAAGCCGTGGCGACCATGATCGACAAGGAATTCGTGACGCGGTCCATCCTGCAGGACGCAGCGATTCCCATGTACGCCATGGTTCCCGAAGGCAACACGTTCTGGCACAACGACGCGACGTCCACGATCGGGCAGGGGCTGAACCAAGCCGAGCGGATTGCACAGGCCGTGGCGCTGTTGAAAGACGCCGGGTTCACCTACGAGCAGGAGCCCGAGGTCAGCGAGGACGGCGACTTCGTGTCCACGCCCGGCAAGGGCCTGCGAATGCCTGATGGGTCGGAGGTTCCCGCGCTCGAGATCATCGCGCCCAGCGCCGGCTACGATCCCCTGCGGTCCACCTTCGCCATCTGGATCGAACGCTGGCTCAACGACCTGGGCATTCCAGTCCGGGCGCAGTTGGTCGGTTTCAACGTCCTCGTCGACCGGCTGTTCAGCGATACCGTGGCCGAGGACCTCGACATGTGGATCCTGGGTTGGGGCTTCAGCATCTTCCCCAGCTACCTGGAGAACATATTCCACAGCCGCCACGCGCCCGAGAACGAGGACGGCGGGTCAAACTGGGGCGGCTATGCCAACCCGGAATTCGATGAGCTGGCCTTTGCCTTGCTGTCCGAGACCACCATCGAGGGCGCGCGGGAAAACGTCTATCAGATGCAGGCGCTCCTCGCTGACGACCTACCCTACGTGACGCTCTTCACGACGCCGAAAGTGGACGTATTCCGACCTTCGAAGGTCGAATACCCCTATACCTCGGTCCTTGGCGGCATGGCCCAGCAACAAGGGCTCCAGCACGTCGTGCTGATCAAATAGCGCTTGACCGCGCTGCCAGCGCCAGGCCGGGTGAGCGCGCTCTCCGCATGGAAGGGCGAGTTCGGAATCCGCAGGTGATCTGAGTGGCGTCGTACCTCCTGCGTCGCACCGTCCAGATATTGCTGACGCTGTTCGTATTTCTCACGATCGTGTTTTTTCTGGTGAGCGCCCAGCCCGGAGATATCAGCCGCCTTTACTCGATGAATCCCAATCTCCCGCCGGAAACCCGCGCAGGCCTCCAGGAGCTCTTTGGCGTCGACGAGCCGCTGTGGAAGCAGTATCTGGTCCATATCAAGAACACGGTCACCGGGAATTTCGGCGTCTCCTTCAGCCTCTACCCGAGGACCGTTGGCGACGTCATTCTGGAGCGCCTGCCACGAACACTGGTGCTCTTCGCGACGGCAACCGTGATTTCCTTCTATCTCGGCTTTGCCCTGGGCAAGATCATTGCCTGGCGCCGCGGCGGCTGGGTCGAATACACCTCGACGCTAGGCGGCGTCGCGCTGTACACGGTGTTCACCCCCTGGTTCGGCCTCATGATGATCTGGCTCTTTGCCTTCAAGGCCGGCTGGCTGCCGATTGGCAAATTCCTGGACCCAGTGGTGTGGCGCGATGCCCCGACCGATTCGAACTCGATATTCAATCTCATGCTGGCAACGGTCGCCGTCCTGTCGGTGACCGTGTTCGCCGTATTCGTCGTGACCACCAAGAAGCGCCTGGCCGCGGCGCCGGTCATTCAGGTCGGGGGCATCGCCGCCGCCGCTCTGGCGGTGGTCGGCGTGTGGCTGGCATCGGGCGTCGGTTACCTGGCCTTGGACCTCGTCAAGCACATGGTCCTGCCGATAGCCACGCTGACGCTGATCAGCTTTGCCGGAACCATGCTGCTGACCCGCAACAGCATGCTGGAGGTCATCCGCGAAGACCACGTGATGGTGGCTCGGGCCAAGGGATTGTCGGAAAAGGCCGTGCGTGACAAGCACGTCGCCCGCAACGCCTTGCTGCCGGTGGTGACCAGCTTCGTCTTCAGTCTGGCCTTCGCCATCGACGGCGGGGTCATCATCGAGTCCATCTTCTCCTGGCCCGGGATGGGGCAAACGCTGGTCGCGGCCACCGTCAGCGAAGACCTGCCCCTCGCGGTGGGCGCCTTTGTGTTCGTCGGCGTATTCGTGCTCGTGGCGCACTTGGCGGCCGATGTCCTCTACGCCTACCTCGACCCAAGAGTCCGGTATCGATGACGCTCGAAGCCACGCAGGTTGCCGCCTCGCCGTCGCTGTGGAAGATGCGTCTTGGACTGGCGGCCCGCGGTCTCAAGCAGAGCTGGTCGCTGTTTCTCGGCACGCGCATCGGCCTTTTGGGATTGGGGATTATCCTCTTCTACCTGCTGCTGGCCGCGGCGCACCCGATCCTGATGCGCACGGTGTGGGACGAGCGCACCTACGACCCGATCGTCGGGTATGCCTTCGACGAGCCTGCCCAGCCCGCGCCCCCGAGCTTGCGCCATCCGCTGGGCACCGACCCGCTCGGCCGGGACATCCTGAGCCAGCTCATGTTCAGCACCCGCTCCGAGTTCCTCCTCGGATTGCTCGCGGCGCTCATGACCGTGTGCATCGGCACGATGGTCGGGGCGATCGCCGCCTACTACGGGGGCTGGGTGGACATGCTGCTGATGCGGCTGGCCGACATCATGATCATGATGCCGGCGATCAGCATCCTCATCGTGCTCAGCGTCCTCATCGAGGTTGGGCACCTGGAGTTGGCCCTGCTGATCGGCATCCTCTCGGGATTCGGCGGTACGGGCGTCGTGCTGAAGTCCCAGGCGCTCTCCGTGGTCGTCAAGCCATATATCGAGGCCGCGAGGGCCGCGGGCGGAGGGACGATGCACATCCTGCTCGTCCACGTCGTCCCGAACCTGCTGCCGCTGTCATTCCTCTACATGATGTTCACCGTCACCAGCGCCATCTTCTCGGAAGCCGTGCTGAGCTTCCTGGGCCTGCTGGACGTGCGGATGAGCTGGGGCCTGATGATCCACACCACCGAGTCCGCCGGCTATCTGCTTCAGGTCGGCGAATACTGGTGGCTCATATTCCCGGCCAGTCTGTCCATCACCCTCTTGTGCTCGTCGTTCTACCTGCTCGGTCGTTCGCTGGACGAAGTCGTCAACCCCCGACTGCGGACCCTGTGAACGCTCCCTCCACTGGTGCCCCGGTTCTCGCGGTCGAGGACCTCACCATGTACTACGCGACGCGGGCCGGCGACGTGCGCGCCGTTGACGGCGTCTCGTTCGCCGTCAAACGGGGCGAATCGGTCGGGCTGGTGGGGGAATCGGGGTGCGGCAAATCGTCCATCGCCATGGCGCTGCTGAAGCTTCTGCCGGCGAACGCCCGCATCCTCAAGGGCAGGGTGCTGTTGAACGGCACCGACCTCGCCCCGCTCTCCGAGGAACAGATGCGGGCGCATCGCTGGAACCATATCGCCATGGTCTTCCAGGCCGCGATGAACGCGCTCAACCCCGTCTACCGGGTCGGCGACCAGATCATCGAGGCCCTGGACGTGCACATCAAGTCAAGCCGCGAAGTCTCCATGGAGCGCGTCCGGGAGCTATACGACCTCGTGAGTCTCGATCCCAGCTTCATTCCTCGCTATCCGCACGAATACAGCGGCGGCATGAAACAACGCGCGGGCATCGCCATGGCCCTGGCCTGCGAGCCGGATCTCCTGATCGCGGACGAGCCGACCACGGCGCTCGACGTCATCGTCCAGGACCGCATCCTCAAGGAACTGCGGAAGGTCCAACAGCAGTTGAACATGAGCTTGATCTATATCTCGCATGACATGGCGGTCATCGCCGAAGTCAGCCACGTCGTGGGCGTGATGTACGCCGGCCGGATCGTGGAGTGGGGCGAGACGGTGGATGTCTTCAAGCACCCCATTCACCCCTACACGCAGACGCTGATGTCGGCGTTCCCCAGCGTCACCGGACCCAAGCACAAGCTGGGGATGCTGGCGGGCGAGCCTCCCAACCTGCTGGCGCCGCCGCCCGGCTGCCGCTTCCACCCGCGCTGTCCCTACGCCACCGACGTCTGCCGCTCGGAGGAGCCGCCGACGGTGCGTTCCGGCACCCACTGGGCCGCCTGCTGGCACCCTCTGGACGCCCAGGCCGTCTGATGGCCACCGCCGCGCCGGTGTCGTCCGTCGGGACCCGTCCCCTGGTCAAGATCGAGGGGCTTGAAAAGCGCTTCCCCGTGTCCACCCGCCTGTTCGAGCGAAACCGCAGCTTCGTCCACGCCGTCGACGGCGTCTCGTTCGAGCTGGCGCGCGGCGAAAGCTTCGGCCTGGTCGGCGAGTCGGGCTGCGGCAAGACGACCACGGGCCGGCTGCTGGTCCGCCTCGCCGAGCCAACCGGCGGGCGCGTGCTCTTCGACGACGGCGGCGGAGCGCCAACCGACATCACCACTCTCGCCGGGAGTGCGCTGAAGGCCTTTCGACGGCAGGCGCAGATGATCTTTCAGGACCCCTACGAGTCGCTCAACCCGCGCCGCACGATCTTTGACACCGTCGCCGAGCCGCTGAAGGTCCAGAACGCCTGCGGGCCGCATGAGTGCCTGGACCGCGTGTCCCGCATGCTGGAGATGGTCGGGCTCGCCCCGCCGGCGGCGTACCTGTTCCGGTTTCCCCACGAGCTGTCCGGCGGCCAGCGGCAGCGCGCGGCCATTGCGCGGGCGCTGGTCATCGAGCCGATCTTCGTCGTCGCCGACGAGCCGACGTCAATGCTCGACGTCTCGATCAGAACCGGCGTGATGCAGCTGATGCAGAGCCTGGCCGACCGCCTGGGCATCAGCTACCTCTACATCACCCACGACCTGGCCGTGGCCCGCTACATGTGCTCCCGCATCGCCGTGATGTATCTCGGCAAGATCGTGGAAATGGGCGAGACCGAGGCCGTGCTCCAACATCCCAAGCACCCCTATACCCAGGCGCTGCTGTCAGCCGTGCCCATCCCCGATCCCACCGTCACCCGCCCCCCGGTCAGAATCGCCGGCGGCGTGTCCACGCCGGTGGACCCCCCGCCCCGCTGCCGCTTCTACGACCGCTGCCCCATCGCCGACGACTTCTGCCGGGACAACGACCACCCGCCGCTTGAGGACAAAGGATCGGGGCAGCTGGCGGCCTGCTACAAGGCGTAGGCGTAGTTCCTACTCACGTTAGTTGAGAAGGTGATGCTGGCCCCCTGCATCTCGCACGCACACTGGAGTCGTTCGCCCTGAGCCTGTCGAAGGGCGTGGTTCGACAAAGCCTGTGCTGAGCCTGTCGAAGGGCTCACCACGAACGGTGTCGCCGGGTTGCCGGTCTGCCCACCGTCTGACACCATCAATCCATGGGAACCTTCAGCATCTCGATCGGCATCGGTGACCAGGAACGCGAGCGTTGGACGACGCTGGATGCGCTGGTGGACACCGGCGCATCGATAACCTCCGTCCCGGCGTCGGTGCTGCGTGAACTCGGCGTAGAGCCGCTGACCCGTCAGAGCTTTCAGTTCGGGCAGGGCGAGGTCCGACTCATGGACGTTGGCCAGACGTGGGTGCGGATCGAGGGGCGTGAGGTCGTAACCCTCGTGCTGTTCAACGAAGAGGGAACCCTGCCCCTGCTTGGCGCGCTGGCGCTCGAGGGAGTGTTCATGGGCGTGGACCCGGTTGCCAAGCGGCTCGTGCCCGTCGAAGGGCTGATGGTCTGACGGCCAATCGCCCCGACGCCTCGCCTTCAGATTTCGCGGGGCCGATGCCTGCGATGTTGAGCTCGTCGACAATCACTAAAGGGGCAGTGCAATGCCCATGAAGAATCCGCCGCATCCAGGGCTGTCGGTGCGGTTCGACTGCCTGGCGCCGCTGGACCTGAGTGTCACGGAGGCGGCAAGACGCCTGGGAGTCAGCCGCAAGCAGTTGTCGGATGTCGTGAACGGTCGTTCCGGGATCTCACCCGAGATGGCGATCCGCCTGGACAAGGCCTTCGGCGGCGGTGCCGCCGTGTGGTACCAGCTGCAGGCCGCTTACGACCTCGCGCAAGCACTGAAAAGGTCGGATGACATCAACGTCGAACCGATTCTCGCTTCGGCACGATGACGACAAACTGACGATCTATAGCCTGACATATGTCCACCAAACGGCCCGCGCTGGAGTGGAAGTGATCCATGGCTGAGACGTTCACGCGTTGGGATGTGGCAGATCACCTGCAGAGCAAAGAGGATGTCCGGCTGTACCTCGAAGCCTGCGCGGAGGAAGACCCAGGCGACGGCAGCCTGATTCGCGCCGCGCTGAACGACATCGCGCGCGCGCAAAACATGAGCCGCCTGGCGCGTGAAATCGGAATGACGCGCGAGGGGCTCTACAAGGCGTTGTCAGAGAAGGGCAATCCGTCATTCGCCACGGTCATGCGCATCACCCGCGCCTTGGGGATGCAGCTGCGGATATCTGTCTAGCAGCGCAGGACCACCGCGCTGACCTGGCACGGGCCCAGCGCACCGATTCTGACCTATATGCCATCATGGTCATGATGGTTCGTGGGCCGTATTGGGCGCAGGAGGCGCAGCATGCACAGACGGGTCAGCGTGGCGCGGGCCAAAGCTGAGCTTTCGGCGCTGATGGCGGCGGTCGCATACCAGGGTCAACACGTCGTGATCGAACGACGCGGCAAGCCCATGGCGGCGCTGGTGAGCGTGGACGACCTGGAACAGATCGAGCGCGAGCGGGCGGCCTCGGCGCGGCCGCGGGGAGCACTGGCGCTGGTCGGCGCCTGGGGAGACATCGACGACCGCGAGATCGAGGCGATGGTCGCGGACATCTATGCCGCGCGGGAGCAAGACATGGGGCGGGACGTGGCGCTCGAGGACTGATGTACCTGCTGGATACCGACGTCTTGAGCAATCTGCTAAAGCGTTCGCCCTCAATGACCCTGATCAGGAAGCTGGCCGCCCTGCCGGCTGACCGGCAATTCACCTCCAGCATCACGCTGGGTGAGTTGATCTATGGCGCGCGCCGGCGGGGTCCGCAAGCGGATGCCTTGCTGAGTCGGATCGAAACCAGGCTCCTGCCGGAGTTGCCGATCCTTCCCTTCGATACCCTCGCCGCGAGGCGTTATGGGGAAGTTCGCGCTGAACTCGAGCGGCGCGGCACGCCGTTGGGCGACGCCGACCTGCGCATCGCCGCCATCGCGCTCGCGCGGGGACTGACCGTCGTCACGGGAAACGTGCGCCACTTCCAGCGGGTTCCGGGGCTCCAGGTGGAGAATTGGCTGTAGGGCCCGAGCACACCCGCCACCGGCGCCAACGACCGGCGCTAGGCCGCAGCGAGACTGCCGGCGGCGGAGGTGGGATTCGAACCCACGACCGAGGGGGACACCCCCGGTAGCCGCTTAGTAGGCAGCCGCGCCAGTCCAACTACCCGACTCCTCCCAGATCGGACCGGGCCGGATGGGGCTCATCGCGCAGGGGTCTCGGCGGGACAATCCGGGGTTTGAGGCGGCGCCGACGAGTTAGCGGTAGGCCTGGCCCCGGCTTGCGACGCGCAGCACCAGAACACGCAGCACCTGGTCTTGAAGGTCGCAGATAACGCGGCACCCCCCAATTCGATAGCGCCACAAACCACCCATGGGTCCAGTCAATGCCTTGCCGCGGCGCCGCGGGTCATCGAGGACCGTGACGAGCTCGTCCATGTACTCGAGCACGCGCCGCGCCATGCCTCTATCGAGCTTGCGGAGTTGCCGTCGCGCCGTGTCGGTGTACTCAACCGTCCAGGGCAAGGTCGGCTTTCACATCCGCGGCCGGATGCAGGCGTTCCTGCCCCTTGCGCACGCGCTCGAGCACATCGGCGGCCAGGTAGTAGTCCTCGAGGTCATTGATGCCGTTTTCGATGAGCTCGCGCAGGTAGTAGGCCTTGGAGCGCCCGGTTCGAGCGGCGAGGAAGCGAAGGCGCTCCTCGGTTTCGGGAGACAAGCGGATCGACGTCGCCAGGAGATGCGTCCCCGCGTGCGCTGAATAAGTGTATTCATAGTATCGCAGGCGGCAGACCGAGTGGGGGAGTTGAGAAGCGTCGATGCGGCAAGCCCGATCAAGCGTCGTCCCCGGGCGGCGGAGATCACCGGCAGCCACGATGGGCTAGTCGGCATGGCGCAGGTCAACCGAGGGTTCCGCCGGCGGCAAGAACCGGCGCTAGGCCGCAGCGAGACTGCCGGCGGAGGAGGTGGGATTCGAACCCACGACCGAGGGGGATACCCCCGGTAACCGCTTAGCAGGCGGCCGCACTAGACCAACTATGCGACTCCTCCAAGATCGGACCGGGCCGGACGGGGCGGCGGGCGGAGGGGGTGGGATTCGAACCCACGAGACGGGCAAGCCGCCTAGTGGTTTTCAAGACCACCTCCTTAAGCCACTCGGACACCCCTCCAGCTTCCCCGAAGTATAGCCGGGCCTGATGGGCGCAGGCCCGTCCGTCGTGGGTCACTTTGCTTCCTTACGGCAGGCGTCGGGACGAAGCGCGCCTCGATGCACCTCACCCTCACGCTCTCCGATTGTGCAGACCGGAGACAGGGTCTCCGCCCGTTCTGGGACATGGTTTGCACGTCCCGTGGTGCGGAGGGGGATGGCGATGCGCCATGTGCGGAGCGACGCGTGAGTGACCTGCGGGCCGAGTTTGTGGCGCTGCGCGGGCAGCTCGTGGCGTTTCGCCCGACGGCCACCGACGGCTGCTGGGCCATGCGGTTCCTGACGGACGACCTCGGAACGCTCGACCTGCGGGACCCGGTTCACATGTGTAAACGATGTCTCCGAACACCTGTAACCCATATACCCGGTCTGAGCACCCAGGGAGAGGGGACGGTTTCTCGTCGAAGGCGAGGGGATGGCCCGATGCTGCTAGGTTGCAGGCAGCGAGCGATCCAGAGGCACTAGCCGTGAAACTCCTAATCGGCACCCGTGACGGTCTGCGCACGGCCGACGGCGCGCTGCTCGGGCTTGACGGACGGTCAATCCGCGCGCTGGCCGGACGACCGGACAACGCGTGGGTCGTCGTCGACGGGCGCGAGGTCTGGCGGCTGCAAGAGGGTGAGCTGACCTTGGCCGCCGCCGCGGCGGCTAGCGATCCCGCACTTACATGCGCTGTGCCCACGCCCGCAGCCATCGTCATGGATACCGACGGGGCCGGGCGTGGCGGCTACATCCCGGCAAGCGTTCTCTTGGGAACCGACGGCGCGTATCTTCGACATCTCGACGGCCCGGCGCTCCAGCCGGTTCCGGGCTTCGATGAAGCCGAAGGCCGCGAGCACTGGTTCACGCCCTGGGGCGGACCGCCGGCAACTCGGTCCATGGTCATGGACGAGGAGGGCGCGCTCTACGCCAACGTGCACGTGGGCGGCGTGCTGCGGTCGGACGACGACGCCGAGACGTGGCAGGCGACGGCATTGGATATTCGCGCCGACGCGCATCAGGTCATCGCTCCCGAGGGCCATGACGGGCTGCTGCTGGCCGCCACCGCTCGCGGCCTGGCCATCTCGCGTGACCGCGGCGATTCGTGGGACATGGACGCCCGAGGCCTCCACGCCACCTACGCCCGAGCCGTCGCCCTAAGCGAGTCCACGATCCTGCTCTCCGTAGCGCGCGGACCCGGCGGACAGGACGCGGCTTTGTACCGGCGTCCGCTCGACGGCGACGAGCCGTTCGACCGCTGCCGCGACGGGCTGCCCGACCACTTCGACGGCAACATCGACACTCACACACTGGTGGCCGATGGACCCAACGCGGCCATGGCGGGTCCCGACGGCGCGCTCTATTGCTCGGCGGACAGCGGGCAAACCTGGCAATGCACGCTCACGGGGCTGCCCGCCGTGCACGCGCTCTTGATCTAGCGGATCGTCACTAGCCGCGGAAGCGGGTGATGACCGTGGCCGCTTGACAGTCGCCGTCCTGCCATGGACGATCAGGACGGCTGGCAGGACTGCTCGGGTACCGTAGGTTCGCAGGGCTCACGCCCAGCCGGCTGCAACTTCGAGTCTTTTTTTTGGCCTATATGGGCGACCGCTCAGGTCGCCCGTCCGGGATGATCTGTGCGGGAGTTGTTCTCATGTACTTGCTGTATCTCGACGAGGCTGGGACACACCCCGGCACCAGCCACGTTGTTGTGGGTGGCTTGGCGGTCTTTGAGCGCAGCGTGTACTGGCTACAGCAAGACCTTGATGCAGTGGCACAGCGCTTCTTTCCGGAAACTTACGCCTCGGTCGAGGTCCACGCGTCGCCGCTCCGCGTCAGGGAGGGTGAACGCGCCCGCCCGCCGTACGACCAACTGACGGGAGCGCAGCGCTATCAGTTCCTGAAGGACTCATACGCTGCTCTCAGCGACTCGCCTCATCCCGTACTGTTCGCGACCGTCGTGGATAGGGCGCACGCTGCTCCCCGCGATCCATATGAGGTTGCCTTTGAGGACGTGATCAGCCGATTTGATCTCATGCTAAGTCGGCGCCACCAATTGGGGGACACGCAGCGTGGCCTCGTGATCGTCGCTGAGTCGAACTATCGCGAGCGGCTTGAAACGCTGGGCGACCGGATCCTGCGTGACGGCACACAGTGGAATCGAACTCGCAACCTTGCGGACGTTCCGCTCTTTACCCGGGCCTCACGAACGCGTTTGCTACAGGCAGCTGATTTGGTAACCAACGCCACGTGGGGAAGCTACGAGAAAGGGTTAGCGTGGGACTTCACCAAACTCTTACCGAAGTTCGATCGCGAGGGCGATCGACTCCATGGCCTGACCCACCTCAGCGCCGAGGCCGAGCAGTGCATGTGTACCGCCTGCCTCTCCTGGCGCCTCCACCGCACTCCGTCCACCGACGACCCCTGAGGATGCGAGCCGTAGGCCGCTGTCACCACGCGCCAGCCAAACCTGGCACCGCGTCCCGATGGGACTGCCAACCGTCTATGCGCTGCTGATCTAGCGCGGTCTCCGCTACGCGCGGAATCGCGCGATGACCGTGGCCACAGCCGGGAGGGCGTAGCGCTTTCCAGGGCCGAGCGCGGCGGGTGACTGCGGCGGTCCCGGACGCCGTGCCGATACTCCGGCAAAGATGCGCAGCTCGTTGCGCCGGCGCGTGTGCGCGGCGCCGACGTGAGCCATCCCGATCTGACGCCCGCTGGCGGCGCGCGTGGCGCTGGTGACCGTGCCGATCCAGGCGCCGCGTCGATCGGTGACGGGATCGCCCTGCCGCGCCATGGGCACCCGCTCGTCGGCAATCGAGAAGCGCACGATGGCCGACTTGCGCGCCGCCTCCCGCCGAACGTAGGGATCGCGCCCGACGAAGAACGGCTTATAGACCTTGACGAAGCGGCCAAATCCCGCGTCGCCCGGCGTGAAGTCCAGCGGCCCGGCAAGCTCGTGGCCGTAGAGCGGAAAGCCGGCCTCCGTGCGGGTGGAGTCTCGCGCTCCCAACCCGACGGGAACGACGCCGTCGGCAGCGCCCGCCTCGAGGATTGCGTCCCACACGGTGCGCGCCGCGTCCGGGTGCACGAATATCTCGTAGCCGATGGCTTCGCCGGTGTAGCCCGTGTGAGCGATCTCGACGTCGGCGCCGGCGAGCGTGAAGGCGCGGACGTGATTCATGCGCATGGCGTCGAGCGCGCGCCGCTGGTCGTCGGTGGCGACGATCCGCTGCAGGACGCGGCGCGCCTTTGGCCCCTGGAATGCCAGGTCGAGCCGCGCCGCGTCGCCGGCCGCTGGGCTCTTGAGGTCCACGAGCGCGGCGCGAACGGGCAACCGCGCCGCCCCGTCGCCCGCGACAACCTGATAGGCGCCGTCGTTCACGCCCGTGAGCCAGGCCCAATCCTTGGCCGCGTTGGCCGCGTTGACCACCGCCATGAACCGGTCGGGGGCCAGGCGGTAGACGATGAGGTCATCGAGGCAATGGCCGTTGGCGTCCAGCAGATAGGTATAGGCCGCGCGGCCCACGGGCAGGCGGGTGGCGCTGCCGGTGACCACGATGTCCAGGAACTCGGCGGCGTCCGGGCCGGAGATGGCGAAGACGCCCATGTGACCGACGTCAAACAGCCCGGCCGACTTCCGCACGGCCTGGTGTTCCGCCGCAATGCTCGTGTACCAGACCGGCATGTCCCAGCCCGCGAACGGGACGAGTTTTTTCGCTTCCTGGGAATGGAAGGGGTGCAGCGGCGTGAGCCGCGGCTCATCCGGCTCGGGCTCCTGCCAGTCGAACGGCTGGGGACCGTTGCCGGCGGCGGGGATCGGGCGCCGGCCCACGAACCAGGGGCGCGAGGCGTCGTCGGCAGGCGGGGCCGGCAGCGGCGCGCTGGTCACCCCAAGGCTGGCCAGCGCCGCCCGCACCGCCGGTGCATCGCCGGCAGCCGCGGTAACCGTGACCGGCCCGCTGAGCTTGCGGCTGGGCTCGTCCGCATCGACGATCACGTAGCCGTCGGACGCCGCCCGGAGCCAGTCGGCCAGCGCATCGGCGCGGTCGGCGTCGACCACGATCCAGGCCGAGATGTCCGTTTGGTCGGCGGCGGGTCGGGCCACCACCGCGCTGACTGCGTCGCTGCCAGGAGGACCCGCCAGGGCCACGTGGCGCGCCTCGCCCGGCTTCAGGTCACGTACTCGCCGATTGGCAAGCTCGTCCAGGAACGACAGCGCGCGAGCGCCCCGTACGACCAGGATGCCGCTGGTGCTTGCAGGCGGGTCATAGGGCGACGGCCCCTCGGCATGCCCGCGACGGGCAAAGTCGAGGACTTCCGCGCTCAGCGACCGCATGTCGTCATATCCCATGCGTCCGCGGTGGCGCGGGGTCCTGCGGCCGCCGTACGTCACGCCGTGCATGGCGCGAAACGCGCGCCCCAAGATATTGGCCAGCGCCCGCATGTCGTCCGTGCCGTAGCCACGCTGGGTCAACCACGGGGTGCCCATGCGAATACCGGTGGGTGAGGCGAACCCCCGGTCGCCGGGCAACGAGTTCCGGTTGGCCACCACGCCCAGAGCGTCAAGCATGCGCACGGCGGGCTCGCCGCGCAGGTCGCCCGTGGCCCCGACGCGGCGCAGGTTCACGACGAAGAGATGGGTGTCGGTGCCGCCGTAGGCCACGCCGGCGCCTTCAGCTTCCAGGGCGTCCGCGAGCGCCTTGGCGTTGGCCGTCATCTGCCGCTGGGTGCGGTGGAACGCGTCCGAGGCGGCGAGCTTGAAGGCGACCGCCATGGCCGCGATCTTGTTGATGTGCGGTCCGCCTTGCTCCCCCGGAAACACGGAGCGATCGATCGCGCGCATCAGGTCGCGCCGGTGCGAAAGGATCACCGCGCCGCGCGGGCCGAACAGCGTCTTGTGCGTTGTGAACGTCACGACATCGGCGATGCCCACCGGCGACGGATAGGCGCCCGCGGCGACGAGCCCCGCCGGATGTGAGATGTCGGCCATGAGCAGTGCGCCCACCTCGTCGGCGATGGCGCGAAACCGCTCCCAGTCGGGCGCCCACGGATACGAGGTGTACCCGGCGATGAGAAGCCGGGGCCGGGCGGCCTTGGCTCGCACGGCGATATCGTCGTAGTCGAGCCGCGCGTCGGCAGCTGCGATGCGGTAGCTGGCCGACTTGAAGCGCCGCCCCGACCGGTTGACGGACGCGCCGTGGCTCAGGTGCCCGCCGTGCGCCAGGGCCAGCCCCATGATCGTGTCTTCAGGATCGAGCAGGGCCTCCTCGACGGCATTGTTGGCCGCCGCGCCCGAGAGCGGCTGCACGTTTACGCGCAGCTCTGCCGACGCTACGCGGTCGTTGGCAAAGAGCTCCGCGCAGCGCCGTTGGGCCAGCGCCTCCACCAAGTTGCTGAATTCATTGCCGCGGTAGTAGCGGCGATCGCCGTACCGCCTGGTGCGCGCGAGCTGTCGGTCGAGGTCGGCCAGCGCCGTCTCCTGGTCGCGGATCATCGCAGCCGCCGCATAGCCCTCGGCGTAGATGCTCGTGAACGGCGACGCGAGCGCCTCGCGCACCGGCTTCGGGGTAAGGCTTTCGGACGGGATGAGAATGAGCTTGTCGCGCTGGCGCGCGTGCTCGCGCTCGATCAGGTCGGAAACAAGCGGATCTACCTGGGCAACGGAACGCTCGAGGGCCAGGTCGGCGTAGGTGGCGTCGGAGGACATCAGGAAATCCCGGAGGTCGGCGCTACAAGCGTACGGCGGCCCGGCACGTGGGACGAACTCGGTCGCCTATTCGACGACCCGCCGACCTTCGCGAAGCGCTCGAGACCTTGCTTGTTGCATGGTCATGCGCACGCGGCCGCCGAAGCGCTCATTCAGCCACGGGTCGCCGCGGACGTGATAGCCGCCCCGCTCCCAGAAGCCGTGTGCTTCGTGATCCATGAACTCCAGGCCGCGCACCCACTTGGCGCTCTTCCAGAAGTACAGGCTCGGGAGAACCAGTCGCAGGGGCCCGCCGTGCTCACGCGGCAGCGGAGCGCCGTCGTGGTTGACGGCGAACAGCACGTCGTCCTGGTCGAGCTCAGCCAGGGTCACGTTCGTGGTGTAGCCGGGGTCCGCATGAATCATCACGTAGTCCGCGCCGGGAAGCGGCTTGATGCGCTTGAGCACCTCGCGGACGTGAACGCCCTCCCACCGGTTGTCGTAGCGGCTCCAGTGGGTGACGCAGTGGATATCCGAGACGAGCTCGGTGCGCGGCAGCGAGGTGAACTCATCCCAGGACCACTGCGCGTCGTCTTCCACCAGTCCGGTCACGCGGAAGTCCCACCGGGTCATGTCGTATGCGGCTGGCTCCTGGTAGTGCAGCACCGGCCATTTGGCGGTGAGCCGCTGCTGCGGTGGGAGGCGAGGCTCGCGCAGCTCGGGCGGGCGCGGGCTGACGTCGGGCGTTTCCGGCGGTGGCCCGTCGCCGCGGGATCCAAAGAGACGATCGAACATGGTCATTTCCAGGAGCGATCCATATCTATGTCGAAATGGTACTCCCCGTGCCACCCAGTCGTGCGTGGGATCGCGCACAAAAGCCCTGCTGGAGCGATCGCCGGCTCAGCCCGCCGGGGCGGAACTTTGCACGGTCTGGGGATCGTAGCCCCGAAATACCATGGCCGCGATCTCGGCTGCCGTCGCCTCGGCGCGCCCGTGTGCCGGAACGTCGCGCGCCAGGATCGCCAGCGTGAGGGGGCCGGTCGAGGCATAGATGATCCCGGCGTCGTTCGAGACGCCCGCCAGATCGCCCGTCTTGTGCGCCACGGCCGTGCCCGCGGGCAACCGGGCCGGAATGCGCTGGTTGCGCGTCTCGCCCAGCAGAAGGTCTCGCATCTCCAGCACGTCAGCCAGCGGGTGCGCCCAACTCGCCGGCCGCGCGCCCAGCGCCACCTCCAGCAGCAGCGCCATGTCTCGCGCCGTCGTCACCGGTTCCCGGGTGTTCACGTCGGTCGCCTGCAGGCCGAGCCCGGCCAGCGTGTGGGTCATGGTGGCGTATCCCAGGCGATCGCCGAGCAGGACGGCCGTCGTGTTGTCACTGATCGTCATGGCCCGCTGCAGCGCGGCGCCGACCGTGATGCGCTGCCCCGGCGCCAGGGACGCCGGGGGATCGACCCGTTCCAGCACATCTGCGTTCATTTGGAGCATCGTGTCGAAGTCCAGGTAGCCCGCGGCGCGCTGCCGGAAGGTCTCGACGAGCAGGGCCAGCTTCCACAAACTGGCCGCCCGTACGACCGCGTCCGCGTCAATCGCAACCTCAGCGGCGGATCCCGTGGGCGCTGCATAGACCGCCCAGTTGCCCGGCTCGGCGGCCAGTCGAGCGGCGACGGCAGCCTGCAATTGGTCGCCGACGGTGCGCCCGTCCGCCTGGCACACCGCCTCCGTCGAGTCGACAGGATCGAGCGCCGCGTCCGGAATCACGCCGGCGTCCCGCAGCACCTCATCCAGCAGCACCGCCGTCACACTCCCGGGCGCCGGCAAACCCGCCACTTCATCCATCCAGTGCTGCAATACGCCGCGCTGGAATCGCTGCGCGACGAACGGTCCCAGCCGCTCCGGCCTGGACATTGGCAACCCCCACCGCTCCCGCGCATGGTCCGGCGTCCACGCGAGTCGACCGATCGGGTCGGGGTTGGCCTCGAACACGGTGCGGATAGCGTTGTCGGTGAGCCAGCCGAGGCGAATCTCGACGGCCTGCTGAAAGGATGTTGAGCCGTCGTCCTCGATCGGGCGGGGCACTTGGCGAGAGCTGTAGAGCCAATCGGTGTGCCCCGCGCGGTCCAAGACCTCGAGAGCGTTCGCCAGCACGAGACGACCTTCGGCCGCCTTCCACTGCAGCAGGCCGTAGCGCAACGCTTGGTATTCGAATCCGTTAGCGGCGAATGGTGCGCTTCGCGGAGGACCCAGCACACCCGCACCGCCGAGGCGGCGATACGTGTCCCACCAGTGGGCGTCGCCCACGTTGCGCACTTCGTACCCGCTGCCGGATTCGTCACTCCCCTGCGGGTAGTGCCGGCCGTGTTCGATGGGAAAGTCATCGTCCGGCACGGGCGTCGCGGAGCCCGCGGCCGCGTGCACGGAAACTGCGGGCGCCGCCAGCGCGGGGAGCAGCGCGGATGTGGCGCAAAGGGCCATGAATCGACGCCGGCCGATGTTACGGCGCACCAGCGGAACGCCCCCTGCGGATGTGCCTGCGAACCTTACGCCACGCACGGCGCGCTGACACCTCAACGTCACGCCGAGTTTCCGACCGCCCGTGGAGAGCCGACCGCGTGCTAGCGGCCCAAGGCCGAGGGCCGCCGCGACCTACCCGAACGGCACCGTATGCATACCAAAGGTCTGCAAGGGCTCATCAAGCGGCGGGAAGACATCGGCCATCGAGGGCTTCGAGGTGCCGTCCGGATCGTCCGGCTGGTGCACGAACGTCATCACGCGGTATCGCAGGTCGGAAGCCTCGCGCTCGAGCTCGGCCCGCGGGATAAGCAGCAGCACGCGCCGTCCGTCGATGAAGGCAATGGCGTCCGTGGGCAGGGCCTGCGACGGGGCCGGCGCGGCCCGGCGCTGGATGCGCCACACAGGATCGAGCGTCGGAATGTAGATGAGCTCGTACCAGTGGTCCGTTCCCTGATAGAGATCGAAATCCCGCACGCGCGGCCGCCAGTTGTCATCCGGGTCGTCGTTCGCTTCCAGCACCACGGATACCCGCCAGCCGAGCTCTGATTCATCCTGCGGGATGGGATCGCCCATCTCGATGATGGCGGCCAGGTAGTCGCCGGCCACCCGGGCGCCCGAACCCTCCACCGTGAAGTACGCCCGGCGCAGGATGTCGAGGCCGGCACTCTCGATGGCGGCCGCGCCGAAGGCCACGCGCTGGATGTCGGCGAAGCTGAAACCCTCCGTGGGCGACAGGTTGGTGATGTCGAAGTAGTCCTCCTGGGCGTCGCGCTCGAACATACGCTGGGTGCGATCACTCGGGCCGACGCTGATGGCCGCATCCCGATGCTCGATTCCGAACACCACGACGCCCGATTCGACCTGCCCGACGACCGAGGCTGTGCGTGGGCGTACCCGCCAGCGGGTCGCGGCATCGGCGCGTATCAGCACGAAGGTGATCGCACGGGCGGCGCCGGCGTGCAGGGTCTCGCTTGCCACCATGTCAGGAAGGAGGGTGATCGACCCCGCGGTGCGCACGACTCGAGCCGCGAAGTCTCCCTCCTCGCCGATATTGGTCACGGTGCAGGCGGCCTCGACGACGACCACCGCCTCCAGCCATTCGATTTGGTTCGGACACGCCACCACCGCGATCGCCGGACGCGACCCATCCGGTCGCGCAATCGCGGGCAGCGCCAGCTGGTAGTCCTCGACCTCGCCAAATTCCCAGCTGCCGCTGCCGTCCCAGGCCCCACCCTGCAGGCGCTCCCGGGTAAGGAGCACGCGCATCCACGCGCCTTCGGGCAACACCCGACCATGCAGCAGCGGGAAGGCTGGACTTTCAAACGTCTTCGACGCGCCCGGCTCGAGCTCCACCTCCCAGTCCTGAAGAACCCACTCGACGGGGCTCGTCCAGCGGCCGTCGCGATCGATGTCGATCAAGACGTTGATGCGGCGCGGGCCGGTGGGAGCGGCCGGGCCCAGCGTGACGGCGACGGTAAGCCGTGCCAGAGCTTGGGGCGGCGTGAGGCTCACCGTGAGCCCGAGAACCCCGTCGTCGCCCGCGTCCCGATTGACGAGGTTTGGTGTGCCGTCGGCGTCTTCTTGGTCGTCGGCATCCGACTCGGAGGTCACGCGGGATCCGAGCCGGTCGAGACCTGGCCGGCGCACGTGGGCGCCCGGGCCTTCGGCCGTGAGCGAGGACAGCCGCGTCGGGAAGCGCCCGATCACCCGCGGGTTGGGATACCCGGCGGCGACCCCGTCGGGAGCGTCACCGAAATCGGCAAGGGCCCGCGGCGTTGGGGCAGAGGTCGGGCGCGTCGTCGGACCTGGGGTTGGTCGAGGCGTCGGCGTGGCCGCGGGCGTCGCTGCGGTCGTCGCCGGCGAGGGCGCGGCAGTTGGTGCGGCGGTATCGTCCGCTGGCTCGCAGGCCCCCAGCGTGACAAGGGCAAGCAGCCCCAGCAGGCACGCGGCCGCCCGGCCACGCTTCAGGCGTGCCCATGCTCCACTCACGGGCTGTCGGCCCGGCGGATGGGCCCCGGCAAACGCCCGCATGCCAATGCGCCCCGGCGAGCTAGGTGGACGTCACCGCAGCGCGTGCCGCGCCGTTCGGCTGCGCCGCGCCCGCCGGTGCAGGCGCATATGTGGCGTAGGAATCCGGCGTCTCCCACAGCGTCACGGCCACCACCGGCAACCCAAGCTGCTGCACGTGCTGGAAGAGCATGCGGGCCAGGTTTTCGGTGGTCGGGTTCTCGGCCATCACGAAGGCGCGCTGGCCGAGGCTCTCGATGGCGTCGATCAAGGGGTCGCCGCGCTGCAGGATCATGCGATGGTCCAGGTTGGCGTTGATCCACGCCTCGACCGTGCGCCGCACGTCGCGGAAGTCGGCGACCATGCCCAGACCGTCCAGGGATTCCGCCCGCAGGCGAATCTCCGCGCGGCCGTTGTGCCCGTGGGGCTGGTTGCACTTGCCCTCGTAGTCCAGCAATCGATGGCCGAAGCAGAAATCGATGTGCTTCACGATCTCAAACATGACAGGCCTCCGTTAGCTCACGAGACGGTGCGGCCCCCGTCGACCGGGATCACGGCACCCGTGACGAAATCGGTTCCCTCGACGAGGTAGCGAATCGTCTGCGCAATGTCTTCGGGGTCACCGATGCGTCCAAGCGGCGTCGCTCGCTCCACCGCGCGGATCATCTCCTGGTCGAAGTCGGCCGGCATCAGGATAGGCCCGGGCGCCACGGCGTTCACCTGCACCTGGGGCGCAAGCTCCTTGGCCATGACGCGGGTGAGCGCCACGACGCCGCCCTTGGCCACGAAATAGGGCGCGTAGTTCGTGTACGGGCGTTCTACCGCCCAGTCGGCAACGTTGACAATCTTGCCGCGGCCCTGCGCCTGCATCTGCTGCCCAAACAGCCAGCACCCCAGGTAGGGCCCCTTGAGATTGACGGCGATGTTTCGGTCGAAATCCGCCTCGTCCAGCTCGGCGAATGGCGTCGCGCCGTAGATGGACGCGTTGTTGATGAGCACCTCCACGGACCCGAACTCATCCACCGCCGCGTCGAGGATTGCCTGCACCCCCGCGCGCGTCGACACGTCCGCCTGCACCGCCAGGGCGCCCACGCCCTGCTCGCGGAACTCCGCGACCGCCGCGTCGGCCTCGCGCGCCGAGGTGCGGTAGTTCACCACGATGTTCGCTCCCCGCTCGGCCAGGCGCCCGGCGACGTGCCGTCCCACCCGGCGCGCGCCGCCGGTGACAACGACTGTGGCGCCTTGAAGATCCATGGGGGACTCGCTCGAGCGCAACCGCTGTGGTCGCGCGGAAAGGGACCGGAGTGGGCTCTAACCTAGCATGGGTTCCACGCGGGGCGCCGTACCTTCACGCACACACCGGGAGCAAGACCCAATGCCGCAGACGCGCGCGGTGGCCGCGCTGGTGAGCGGGCTCGACAGCGCCATCATGACGGCCTTGCTCGCACGCGAGTTCGACCGGGTGACGCCGCTGTTCGTGCGCGCCGGGCTCCAGTGGGAACGCGCCGAGCGAGCCGCCCTCGAGCGGTATTTCGAGACCCTGGGCGCTGCAGCCGTTCAACCGCTGGTTGAGCTCGACCTCGGTGCGCGGTCGCTCTACGGCCGGCACTGGAGCACCGGCGGCGCGGACGTGCCCGACGCCAGCCGGCCGGATGAGGACTGGTACCTCCCGGGCCGCAATCTTCTGCTCCTCAGCACGGCGGCGACCTACGGCGCAATCCACGGCCTGGCGCACATCGCCATCGGCATCCTGGCGAGCAACCCGTTTCCGGATGCCCGGCCGGAGTTCTTGCGCAGCCTGGAGCAGTCAGCCGGCCTGGCGCTCGACGCGCCGATCCACGTCCTCACGCCGCTGGCCGGCATGCACAAGGCCGATGTGATTCGCGCCGGCGCCGGGCTGCCCGTTCAGCACGCGCTGTCGTGCGCCGACCCGGTCGACGGGGCCCACTGCGGCGTCTGCGGCAAGTGCGGCGAACGCCGTCGTGGCTTTATTGATGCCGGCGTAGACGACCCCACCAGCTACGCGCAGCTCGGCCCCTTGTAGTCCCCGCTGGAGCGCGTGGCCGTCCAGAGCTGCTTGATACCCGGACGGTCGACTTCCGGAAACGGGCTGAACGGCGTGCAATCCGCGAGAACTAGACCCGCCTGCGTCAGCGCCGTTCGCACTTCGCGGTCGTCGAACCACCGCGCGCGCAGGACCGCGCGCCCGCGCGCGGTGGCGCCGCCTGCTCGGCGCTCGATGGTCAGGTGCATCTCGACCCACGGCCCTTCGTCGTCCCAGACATAGCGCCGGTGGATCGTGAACCCGGGGGCACAGTCCGTGCCTGGATTGCGCCATAGCGCCTCGAATCCGGCGCGCGTGTTCACGTCGAACACAAACGCTCCACCGGGACGCAGGTGCGCCGCGACGCGCGCGAACGTCCGGGCCAGGTCAGCGGGACCGGCCAGGTGGTTGAGGGACGCGTAGAGACACGTCACGGCATCGACCGGCGTGGGCAGATCGAACGAGCGCATATCGGCCTGCACGAACGTCACGGGAGACCCGGCCGCCGCGGCCTTCGCCCGCGCGGCGGCGAGCATGGCCGCCGAGAGGTCGAGGCCGATGACTGAAACGCCACGCCCCGCTTGCAAAAGCGCGTGTGTGCCGGTGCCGCAGGCGAGGTCGATCAGCTTGTGAGGCGGTCCGCCCAGCACGCGCGCCAGCCGTGCATGCACGTGCGGCGCGACGAGATGCGCGTACTCGGGGCCGTACGTCTGCTGCCACTGGTCGTAGACCGCCGCGAACAAGGTGTAGCCATGCGCGCCGGACGCGGCATCCGTCGCCATCACCGACTTAGCTGTCGCGCAGCCACTCCGGCACGAGGCCCTGCGCCAGCGCGTCGCTCCATGCGACGTGCGAGTCGGCCGCATTCTCCCCGGCGACGTCCGCGGCGATGAGCTGCGGCGCCCGCACGGCCCCGTCACGCACCGCGACCCGGTTGGCGACGATCGCCTCCTCCGCCCGCACGGAAACGTCGGCGTCGATGTCCCGGGACTCGATACGGGCGCCGCGAACGATCCGTGCGCGCACCGAGCCGACGCGCAAGAGCCCGAGCACCTCGACCTCTTTCGACGTATTGAGCGTCGTCTGCGGGGCTTCGAGGCCTTCGCCCGCGATCGCCGCATCGACGATGGTCGGGCCTTCGACGGTCAGCATGTCGCCCTCGATGACGACGGTGAATCCAGGAAAGATGATCGGCGTCTCGACGTTGGTCACGTCGGCCGGAATGCGCAGCACCTGACGGCCATCTACCTCTTCGACTTGGCACCCCGGCGGCACGATGGATCCTCGGGGGGAGCGCGCCGGCTTGACCTCGCGGTAGAACACATCCCCGGTCATGAGGGTTGACTCCTGCTCGTGGCGCGCGGCGCCGACAAGGAACACGTGACGCGCACCGAGCATAGTCCGGGCGTGCGCCGCGCTCCACTCGGGGTCTCAGGCACGGTCGAGCCACTCATCCACGAGCCGGGCCTGGGCGTCGGCGGACAGGCGATAGTCGCGGCCGGTCGCGGCGCGCTGGCGCGTGGCCTCGTAGAGGCAAATGGCGGCAGCGACAGAGAGGTTGAGGCTGCGAACCATGCCGACTGTGGCGATGCTCATGACCTGATCCGCTGATGCCAACGCCTCGGCGGAGAGCCCCCGATGCTCGTTGCCGAACAGCAGCGCCAGGCGCGGCGCCGTGAGGTCGGCCGCCGCCAGATCGCGCCCCCTTGGCGAAGGAACGGCCGCCGCCAGGACGTGGCCCGACGCCCGCAGCGCGTCCACGCAGGCGGCGATGGAGCCGTGCACTGTGAAACTCAGCCACTTGTTCGCCGAGGCCGACGAGACCTTGCCGACGCGGCGCGGGTTGAACGGCGCCTCCTGCTCGAAGACCAGATGCACCTGCTGCACGCCCAACGCGTCGCAACTCCGAAACACGGCTTCGGCGTTGTGGGGATCGTGGATGTCCTCGAGCACAACGACCAGTCCGGATTGCCGGGTGGCGGCCACCGACCGCATGCGGTCGACGCGGCGTGCGGTGGCCATTGCGTCCCTCCTCCGGCTGCCCGGTCGATGAACCCCTAGGTCAACGCCCCAAGCGCCGCGGGGTTGATGCACCACCGCGGCGGCTCGCCCGCCAGCACGCGGCGAATCTCGGCCGCCGCGTGCACGGCCATCCGCCGGTTCGACTCCACCGTCAGACCGGCGAAGTGGGGCGACAGGATGATGTTAGGCGCCTGGCGCAGCTGACTCGCCGCCGGCGGCTCCTGGGCGAAGACGTCGATGGCCGCCCCGGCGATCCGCCCCTCCTCGAGCGCTGCGGCCAGCGCGGTCTCGTCGACCACTGCCCCGCGGCAGGTGTTGACCAGCACGGCTGTCGGCCGCATCGCGGCCAGCGCCTCGGCGTCGATCAGATGCCGCGTCGCCGGCGTCAGCGGCACGTGCAGCGACACCAGGTCCGCCTGCTCCAGCAGCTCGGACAGCGTGGCCGTCAGCGCGATCCCCTCGTCGGCCAGGTCTGCCGGCGTGAGATAGGGATCGAAAATCAGGCCCCGCATGCCGAACCCGTGCACCAGGGCGCGGACCACCCGCCGCCCGATCCGCCCCGCCCCCACGACGCCCGCCGTGCGTCCTTCCAGCTCATGCACCGGGGCCGTCATCGCCGGGCGCCACCGCCCGGCGCGCACGACGGCGTCTTGGGCCGCCAGCCGTTTGAACGCCGCCAGCGCCGCCGTCACGGCGTGCTCCGCCACCGCCGTGGCGTTGGCCTCGGGCGTCACGCTCACCGGAATGCCGCGCGCCGTCGCATGGGCTAGGTCGATGGCGTCCACTCCCACCCCGTGCTTCTGAATGTGGCGCAGCCGGGGCGCCGCCTTGATGACCCGCGCCGTGATCGGCGCCACCCGCACCAGCATTGCGTCGACACGTCCCGCGTCGTCGATGATGGCGGCCTCGTCGGGGACGGCCGGCGTGACGACCCGCGCAAACGCACCCAGGTGCTCGATCCCAACCGCATCAATCGTCTCGGTGACCATCACCGTCGGGCGGGCGTCGCCGCTCACGCGCGAGCCCCGCGAGCTGCGGGCATGAGATCCGTGTACTTCAGGGCGTTGCCCGTGTTGAGCAGGACGACCCTTGCGTCGCGCGCCAGGTCGCCGCGCTCGAGCAGGCGGCGGAGCGCAGGCAGCAGCGCGGCGCCCTCCGGACAGGCGAAAACGCCCTCGCTGCGGGCCAGCTCGGACATGGCCGCGATCAGCTCCTCGTCGCTGACGGCCACGGCCGTTCCGTTCGTCTCGCGGATCGCTTGCAGCATGAGGGCGTGGGCGAAAGGCAGCGGCACGCGCAGCCCTGGGGCTTCCGTATGCGGATCGACCGCCCGCTCGGCCGTCGCCGAGCCGGCCTCCCATGCGTCCACAACGGGTCGGCATCCGTCGGCCTGAACGGCAATCAGCCGTGGGGGCGGGCCCTTCAGCCAGCCCAGCTCGTCGAGCTCACGCATGGCCTTCCAGATGGCGATGAGCCCGACGCCTCCGCCCGTGGGATAGAGCACGGCATCCGGCGGCTTCCAGTCGAAGGCTTCGGCGATCTCGAGCCCCATGGTCTTCTTGCCCTCCACGCGGTAGGGCTCGCGCATGGTGGAGGCGTCAAACCAGCCGTGCTGTGCCGCGCGCTCGCCGATCAAGCGCCCCGCATCGCTGATAAGGCCGTCAATCTCGGTTACGTCGGCGCCGTAGGCCGCGCACTCCGCCTTGATCGGCAATGGCGTGTCAACCGGCATCGCCACGTGGAGCGTCAGACCGGCGGCGGCGCAATAGGCCGCCCAGGCGCTGCCGGCGTTGCCCGCGGTGGGGATCGCCAACTCGAGCACGCCCAGCGCCGCGGCGGCCGCGACCCCGACGGCAGCCCCACGGGCCTTGAAGGTCCCCGTCGGGTTGGCCCCTTCATCCTTGAGCCAGAGATTGGGCATCCCGAGCTGCGCGCCAAGCCGCCGCAAGGGCACCAGCGGCGTGTCGCCCGCGCCGAGGTCCGGGCCGCCCACCGCCACCGGCGGCAACAGCTCGCGGAAGCGCCACAGGCCCCGCGGGCGGCGGGTCACGTCGTCCGGAGTGAGTGCGCGTGAGAGCCGTTGCAGGTCGTAGCGCGCGAGCAGCGAGTGGCCGCATTCCCGGCAGACCGTGTGGATCTGACGCGCGTCGTGCTCGCGCTCGCACGCGCTGCACGACAGCGCTTCTAAGTAGTCATGCCCTCGCTGGCTGCTCGACACTGGCCCCAGATCGGTCACTCCCAGCAGTCCGCGAGCGTATCGCACCGCGCCCAGGCCGGTCCTGAGCGACTTCGGTTCCGGTTACGGACGGCCGGCCCGCGCCGGCTTGTGCGGGCCTACTAAACTTGGGGGTGGCGAGTTGACGTGCCGGCGCGGGCCGGCGTGAGGAGCACAGTCCCTGAGCGCCCTATCGGTGGTGGGCACAGGCTACGTTGGGCTGACCGTCGGCGCGTGCTTCGCGGACCTTGGCCATGACGTCACCTGCCTGGACATCGACGTGGCGAAGATCGAGACGCTGCGGGCCGGTCGCGTGCCGATCTACGAGCCTGGCTTGGAAACGCTCATCGATCGCGGCGTGCGCGCCGGCCGGCTGAGATTCTCCACCGACTACGACGAGGCGATCCCCGGTCGCGAGTTCATCTTCATCGCGGTCGATACGCCGACCGGCGCGGCCGGCGAGGCCAGCTTGGTGGGGGTCGATGCCGCCGTGTCCACCCTGGCACCCCTCATGACGGCCGGGGCCATCGTCGTCACCAAGAGCACGGTGCCGCTGGGTACGGGCGACTTGATCTCGCGCATCCTGCGGGAGCACGGGGCCGACGACTTCCCGGTCGTATCCAATCCCGAGTTCCAGCGCGAGGGCTCCGCCGTGCAGGACTTTCTCAAGCCGGACCGGGCGGTGATCGGCTCGGGCGACGAAAACGCCGCCCGGCGCGTGGCCGAGCTGTACCGCACCTTCGACTGTCCCATCATCATCACGGACCTGCGAACCGCCGAGATGATCAAATACGCCTCGAACGCATTCCTGGCCACGCGCATCTCGTTTATCAACGAGATGGGGGCGATCTGCGAGGCCCTGGGCGCCGACGTCGAGGTCGTCGGCCGCGGCATGGAGCTCGATCGACGGGTGGGCCGCGGCTATTTGAACGCTGGCATTGGATGGGGCGGAAGCTGCTTCCCCAAGGACGTGCGCGCGCTCGAGCATATGGCCCTGGTGCACGGCTGCCATCCGCAACTCCTGCGCGCGGTCATGGAGATCAATCGCGACGCGCGGCATTCAGCCGTGCGCAAGCTGCGAGATGGGCTGGGCGATCTGCGCGGCCGCACGGTCGCCGTGCTCGGCCTTTCGTTCAAGCCGAACACCGACGACGTGCGCGACGCTCCGGCCGTGGACATCATTCACCTGCTCACCGGCGAAGGGGCCGAAGTGCGCGCGTATGATCCGGTCGCCGGACCGCGGGCGCAGGAGGTGCTCCGCGACCGGATGACGCTGACGGCTTCACCCCTCGAGGCGGCGCAGGGCGCCGACGCGGTGCTGATCACCACGGAGTGGAACGAGTTCCGGGAGCTCGACTGGGGAGCGATGCGGGCGGCGATGCGCGGAAACGTGCTGGTGGACGGCCGCAACATGCATGATCCGGCGCGCATGGCCCAGCTTGGGTTTGCGTACTACGCCATGGGCCGCTCACCGCGAGCGGCGGCCCACGAGACGATGGCCTCCGTGGCCAGCGGCGCGTAGGGGCGATGCGGCGACGGCCGCTGCCGCCAACCACGCGCCCGCATCCGCCGCGTGCGGCGGGCCGCTAGGCCGAGCGGCGCATGCAGGATTCCGACCGGTCGGTGGGACGCGGGAGCGAACTCTTCGTTGGAATGCTGGTGGTGGCGTTTCTCGTGTTCTTGCTGTGGTTTCTGCTGCTCCGGCCGGAAGACCCCAACGACGTGGAGCCCGCGCCGACCGCGGTGCCGGTCACGACTCCCACGGCGATCATCGACGACCCCAACAGGGCGTTTCAAAACGTCATAGCCACGCCGACGCCCAACCCCACCCCGACGGCAACCCCGGTCGCACGGCCAACCCCAACCCCCACGCCGTTCGTCTACACGGTCCAGGCCGGTGACACGCTGTCGGGCATCGCGGGGCGGTTTGGACTGACGGTGGACGAACTCGTGCAAGCCAACCGGCTGGTGGACCCCGACAGCCTGCAGATCGGCCAGCAGATCACCATCCCGTCCGAATAGCCGGTCGCGCACCACCCATCGAGTGATGCGCGCACCGCCACGCACGCGCCGCGCCCTCGCCGTTGCCGCCCACGTCCTGTTCTGGATGTCGCTCTACGTGTATGTGCCCGTGCTCCCGACGTATGCGCGCGACCTGGGGGCCTCCTTGGGAATGGTTGGCCTGGTCGTGGGCGCTTATGGCCTGACGCAACTCGTGCTGCGGATTCCAATTGGCGTCTGGTCGGACCGCCTGGCGCGCCGCAAGCCGTTTCTGATCGGCGGCATGCTGGCCAATGCTGCCGGGGCGGCAACGCTGGCGCTGTCGCCCGTGGCCTGGCTGCTGGTCGTCGGGCGGGCGGTCACCGGCGTGGGCGCCGCGACGTTTGTGATCGCGTCGGTGCACTTGGCCGAGTTCTTTCCCAGCCGGATGTTCGCCCGGGCGACCGGCATTGCCGTGGGGCTGAGCGCGGCCAGCCAGGTCGTGATCATGCTGATCGGCGGCGCGGTGGCCGAGATCAGCACCGTAGCCACGACGTTCTGGGTGGCCGTCGGCCTGGGACTGGTCGGGGCCGCGGCGCTACTGCCGCTGCCGGACCATGCGCGCCCCCCGCAGGGACAGCCGCCCCAGGTGCAGGCGCTTGCGCGCGCGGCCACGCATCGAAGCACCTTGGTGGCGGCGGCGCTCGCGGCCCTGCTGCAATATGCGCAGTTTGGCCTCACGTTCGCCTTCGTTCCGCTCTGGGGACAGGCGCTCGGTGCGAGCAACTTCGACTTGGGGTTGCTCGCCACCGTCGCGATCACGGCCAATGGCCTCGGCGCGCTGGTAGTGGTCGGCGCCGGCGCGCGGCTGAACGGCCGCCTGGCCGCTCTCTGCGGGTTTCTCCTGACGGCGGTTTCGAGCCTCCTGATTCCGATACTGCCGAACCTGGCGGTGCTCATCGCGGTGCAGGGGATCGGCGGATTCGGTCGCGGGCTCGTCTTCCCGGCGCTCATGGCGCACAGCATCGAGCGCGCGGCGCCAGCCGAACGCGCCACGGCGATGGGCGTGTTTCAGGGGGTCTATGCGCTGGGCATGTTCCTCGGCCCCGTCAGCGCCGGCGTGCTGGGCGAGTGGCTGGGGCTGGAGCGCGTGTTCGTGCTTATCGGCGCGCTCATGGTCCTGGGAGCGCTGGCGGCGGCCCGATTCGTGTCCCATGGAGACGACCAGTTGTAGGAACAATATCGGTCAATGTGAGGGTGATATAGAAGATGGCGCAATAATTTTGTTCCCAAATCCCATAGACGTTGGATGTGCGGCGTGCTAGCATCGCGCCCCCGCGAACGGTGGGACGGTGAAGGGGCGGATAGTGCGGCGCAAGCTGCAAAAGCGAGCATTTCGCGACATTGATCGCGGCGCTCTGGGCGCGATGCTGTTCAGCGCCCGCAAGCGCATGCGCCTGACGCAGGCTGAGCTGGCAAGCCGCATCCACCGTGACCGCCCGTGGGTGAGCGACGTGGAGACCGGCAAGATCATGCACGTGCCGGACAACGATCTAGACGCCGTCGCGCCAATCCTCGACCTTGAGGTCGCCATGCTGCGGCGGGCCCGCGCCCAGTCCGCCCCGAGCGCGGCGGTTGCCTCGCCGGCGGTCAGCGGGGCCGTCGACCGCGGCTGCGGCATGTGCGGCGCGTCCAATCCCTGGGACGCCAGGTACTGCGTGCATTGCGGCGAGCAGCTGCCGCTGGAGACCGTCTGCGATACGTGCGGCCGCATCATTCGCGCCGACTCGCGGTTCTGTGCCTACTGCGGCGAGCCCGTGGCCAGCTCCATGCCGGCGACACAGGGTTAGTCCCAGCCGCTCCGCCGCACGCTGATGGGGTCGATATACTGCCGGCAGGACGCGACAACGCGAGGCGGCAGGCAGCTATGACTGAAGGTGCAGCGAACGGGGCCCAGCGGCACGGCGCGCCCCTTCGCATTACGATCGAGATCGACCGGCCGCACGTAGGGTTGGGCAAGGCGAGCGGCCACATGCGCGGCGCTGTCCGTGAAGTGCTGCTGAGCCTGCGCGAAGTCCTGGACGCCGGCATCCAAACGCTGGACCCGTCCGAGCGCCAGGCAACCTCGGCCGAGCAGATCAAGATCGAGTAGATCCGCGCCGCCCGGCTGGATGCCGGCGCCGGCTGATCGCGGGCTCGGTTCTGCTTGCCGAGCGCGCGGCCGGCGCTAGGCCGTCTTGATGTCGTCGCGGCCTTGCCACGACGCGCTTCCTGCGGCCAGGCGGCCAATCCGAGGACGGCTGGGTCGTGTGCTGCCGCCGTGCTGCGGCTGCGTGAATACTACTGGTTTTCGTGACGATTCCGACCGAAGCCGCGGGCGGGCCGGCTTACAGTTGGGGCAATTGGGATTGTTCGCTGCCCCTGGGGCCGAGCAGGAATCATTGACATGGCCGACAACCTGACGCACGCAACCGACGCGGACTTCGAACAAGAGGTCCTCAAGGCCGATGGCCTCGTGGTCGTCGACTTTTGGGCCGAATGGTGCGCGCCGTGTCGTATGCTCGCCCCGATGTTCGAAAAGCTCGCCGCTGAATTCGCTGGACGTATGAAGTTCGTGAAGGTCGACGTGGACGCAAGCCCCGACGCGCCGAACAAGCACGGCGTTCGAGGCATCCCGACGTTGATCATCTTCCGCAACGGTCAGGAAGTTGATCGGGTCGTGGGCGTCCTGCCCGAGAAGCACTTGCGGGCGCAGCTGGAGGGCCACCTCCAGCCCGCATAGACGCTTTCCCGGACTTCATCCGGGTGCAAGGCCTCCGCCCGGCCTTGCACCCGGATTTGTTTAACTCAGGGACGGGTGGCCGGGATGCGCCACGCCGCGCGCGCGGTGCGGCTGAAGATCCACGCCCGATCCTTGGCGCTGAGGAACGGCATCTCCCAAGCCGAGTCGAACGCCTGCCGGTACGTCGCGTTCGACAGGCAGACCGGCCAGTCCGTGCCCCACATCAAGCGCTCCGCGCCAAACGCCCGGTAGACGCGCTCGATGAAGGGATGCGTCACCGCATATGGGTAGGCCGCGCGACTACGGTGATGCGGATAGCCCGACAGCTTGACGAACACGTTGGGCCGCTGCGCCAGCGCCAGCAGGTGCTCCAGCGAGCTGGGATCGCCAAAGTCCGGCAAGCCCAGATGATCGATCACCACGGTGACGTCCGGGTGACGGGCCGCCATCACGTCAGCCTGCGGCAACTGCCACTGATCGATCAGCAGCCCGACGGTCGCGTTCGTCTCCGCCGCGGTAGCCCAGAGCGGATCTTGGGACGTGTCATCGAGCCAGCGGGTCCCCGGATCGGTGTTCGGTGCCAGGCGGATGCCCCGCAGCCCAGGCCGCTGCATCAGGTCCCGCAGCGCGTCGGCGGCGTTCGGCGCCATGGGGTCGACGCGACCGGCCACCACCAGCCGGTCGGGGTATTGCTCGGCAGCCGCCGCCAGATACGAGTTGTCCCACAGGTAGTAGCGCGGCTGAATGAGCACCGTCCAGGCCACGCCGCCAACCTCGTCCTGCGCCGCGAATAGGTCCGCGGGCGCCGCTTCCAGCTCCGGCGTGAAATCGGCGTCCGGGTGCCCACCAAAGCGCGGGTCCCGAATCGTCCAGATGTGTACGTGCGACTCAACCAGATCCATGGCTGTATCTCCGCGATCCCGCCGCCGCATCATGCCAGCCGGCCGCGGGACACTCGGAAAATCGGGTAGCGGGTCATTTGGGTTCCGTCATTCCGGCGGAGGCCGGAATCCAGGTCCGGGTGTTGCCTGACGAATCGAGAGCGCTCGCCGGTGGTGGGTCGCCACGCCGCGTCCCGATGGCACAGTGACCCGCTACCGCAAATCGCCGTCATCAACGGCACTGCCGATGGAGTACTTTTGGGACGCGATGCCTGCCCGATGGCGTGCAATCTCGTATAGCTATGTCCAGACTTCCGCAACAAACCAAACGACCTTCCCAAGACCCTGAGCAAGACCGGGCGTGCCGATCCCGCGCTGCACGCAGCGCGGGCCACCGAAGCAAGCCTGAGCCCGCAGTCCAGTCCCCGCTCGACATCGAGGGTGTGGATCTCGACCTCACGACTGACGAGATAGTCAACATAGTCCGCGAGGGCCGCGAACGCCACGGCTGACGCAAGCGCTCGGCCGAGGGTTACGCCACCCGGTCACGACGAATTCAGGTAGGGGCGGTTCGCGAACCGCCCCTACGCCGATCCTGCAGGCGAGGCTAGGTTGGTCCTCATCCCGCTGAAAGATTCGGCGTGGCGTGACGAGACGGCGACGAGCGGCCGCGCCGCTACAGCAACAAGTACGGCTGCTCGATGAGCTCCCGGATGCGGGCGAGGAAGCGGGCGGCGGGGGCGCCGTCGATGATGCGGTGGTCGAAGGTGAGGCTCAGGGTGACCGAGAGTTGGGCGACGACCTCGCCGTCGCGCGCCACGGCCTTTTCGCGCAGTGCGCCGACGCCCAGGATGGCCGACTCCGGCGGGTTCAGCACCGGGGTGAAGGCGTCGATGCCGTAGAGCCCCAGGTTGCTGATCGTAAAAGTGCCGCCGGTGATGTCGTCCAGCGCGAGCTGGTTGGCGCGGGCGCGCTCGACCACGCCGCGCACGTCGGAGGCGATCTCGACCAGCGACTTACGGTCGGCCTGCTTGACGTTGGCCACGACCAGGTCGCCGCCGGCCTCGATGGCGAGACCCACGTTCACCGCCTCGTGCAGCCGAATGACATCGCCGTCCAGGCTGGCGTTGGCGCGCGGTTGCTCGCGCAGCGCGTGGGCGCAGACACGGATGAGCAGGTCGTTGTAGCTGATCTTGAACCCGAGGGCGGGCTCGTGGCGGGCGGCCAGCTCGGTGCGCAGCTCGTGGAACCGGCGACCGTCGGCCTCGGTGACCAGCGTGACCTGTGCGCTCTGCTGCAGGCTCTGCAGCATGCGCTCGGCAATGACCTTGCGCACCCCGGCGACGGGGATGGTCGTGCCGGCGGCCGGCTCACCGATCGCTGCTGGTATTACCGGCGTCGGGATTGCGGGAGCCACGGCAACGGATGGCGCCGCGGCGACGGCCGGGGCAACTGCCGGCGCCATAGCGGCTGCTCGCACGTCGCGCTCGATGATGCGACCGCCGGGCCCGCTGCCGGCGAGACCGGCAAGGACTACGCCTAGCTCGCGGGCAATGCGCCGGGCAAGCGGTGAGGACTTGACACGTCCATCGCTGGCCGCCGCCACCGGAGCGGCCGCAACCACGGGCGCCGGTGCAGGAGCTGGCGCGGGAGCGGCGGCGGGCGGTGCGGCGGGTGCGGGCGCGGGCGCCGGCTCAGCCGCGGCAGCTGGCGGAGCCTCGGCCGCGGGCGGCTCCTCACCGGGTTCCAGGACGTAGGCCAGCACGCCTTGCACCGGCACGGCGTCGCCCGGTTGCGCGGTCAGGCCGCCGAGCACGCCGTCCGCCGGGGCCTCGACGGTGGCATTGATCTTGTCGGTCTCGAACTCGAGGATCTCCTGCCCCTTGGTCACCGTCGCCCCGGCTTCCACGAGCCACTTGCTGACGATGCCTTCTTCCATGGTCATGCCCATCAGGGGCATGAGGACCGGGGTGGCCACAGGCGGATCCTTTCGTTAGCGGTGGACGCTAGCGGGAGCCTTGCAGCGACTCCCGAATGGCCGCGGCGATCCGCTCCGGGTCGGGGATGGCGCCCTTTTCGAGCGGCTCCGAGAACGGAATGGGGGAGTGCGACCCGGCCACCCGCAGCACCGGCGCGTCCAGGTCGTCGAAGGCGTGCTCCTGGATTTGCGAGGCGAGCTCGGCGCCAAAGCCCGCAAAGCGCGCCGCCTCGTAGACCACCACGGCGTGGTTCGTCTTGCCCACTGAGGTCAAGATGGCGTCCACGTCCAGCGGATAGAGCGTGCGGATGTCGACCACCTCGACGTCGATGCCCTCGCCGGCCAGCAGCTCGGCCGCCTCCAGCGCGTAGTGCACCTGGCGCGCGTAGGTCACGACGCTGACGTCGCGGCCTTCACGCTTCACGTCGGCCACGCCGAGGGGAATGGTGTATTCGTGCTCGGGCACGGGCCCGCGCATGGAGTAGATGGCCTTGTGCTCGAAGAACACGACCACGTTGTCCTCGCGGATCGAGGCTTTCAGCAGCCCTTTGGCGTCGTGGGGCGTCGAGCAGGTGACGACCTTGAGTCCGGGGACGTGCGCGAACCAGGCTTCCAAGCTCTGGGTGTGCTGCGCCGCGTTGCCGGTGCCGGCGCCGAACGGCGCGCGGTAGGTGATGGGCAGCTTGGCGGCGCCGCCGAACATATAGCGGTTCTTGGCGGCCTGGTTGACGATCTGGTCCATGGCGATGCCCATGAAGTCCGAGTACATGAACTCGGCCACGGGCCGGCAGCCGGTGACGGCGGCGCCAACCGCCGCCCCGCCGATCGCCGCCTCGGAGATGGGCGTGTCGATGATGCGCTCCACGCCCCATTTCTCCAGCAGACCGGCGGTGACGTTGTAGGCCCCGCCCCAGACGCCCACTTCCTCGCCCATGACGAAGACGTTCGGGTCGCGCGTCATCTCCTCGTCCAGGGCTTCGTGCAGCGCCTGGCTCATAAAGATCTGGCGCGTGGCCGCGCCGGCCGGGGCGTCAGGTGCGGTGGTGACTGCCATGGCTAGTCGACGTAGACGTCCCGCTCGATGGAGTCCAGCGTAGGCCAGGGGCTGGCCTCCGCGAACGCCTCGGCCTGCTCGATCACCACTTCAACCTCGTCGTCGATCGCCTGCATGTCGTCTTCCGTCAGCGCCTTGGCGTCGAGGACGGCCCGCTTGAAGCGCTCGATGGGGTCGCGCGCGATCCACTTGGCGATCTCGTCCTCGTCGCGATAGCCCTTCGAGTCGTGGATGGTGTGGCCTTTGTGCCGGTAGGTGATCGTCTCGATGAGCGTCGGGCCCTCGCCGTTTCGGGCACGGTCGATGGCAACTTTGGCCCGCGTGTAGACCTCGAAGACATTGTTGCCGTCGATGCGCTCGCTGGGCATGCCGTAGGCCGGACCCCGGTCACCCACGTGCGAGGCATTGGCAAAGTCGCTGTGGGTCGCCATGCCGTACTGGTTGTTCTCGCAGACAAACACCACCGGCACGTTGAGCACCGCCCCCATATTCACGCCTTCATGAAAGGCGCCGGTCGGACCGGCGGCGTCGCCAAAGAAGCAGATCGTGACCTTGCCATCGTTGCGCAGCTTTGATCCCAGGGCGGCGCCCACGGCGATGGGCACCCCGGCGCCGACGATGCCATTGGCGCCGAGATTGCCGCTGGCCACGTCGGCGATGTGCATCGAGCCGCCCTTGCCGCCGCAGTAGCCCGTGGTCCGGCCGTACAGCTCGGCCATCATCTTGTCCAGCCGGGCGCCCTTGGCGATGCAGTGCCCGTGGCCGCGATGGGTGCTGGTGATGAAGTCACCCTCGTTGAGCGCGGCGCAGACGCCGGTCGCGGAGGCTTCCTCGCCAATGTAGAAGTGCAGCGCACCGCGCATCTTGGCCGCCCGGTACGCGACCTCGGCCGTTTCCTCGAAACGGCGGATGCGGCGCATCGTGCGGTAGATCCACAGCAGCCGTTCTTGGCTGAGACCGGCTAGCGAGCCGTTCGATGAGGCGATGGGTCGTCCTTGGCTATTTCAGGGGCGGAATGAGCCCGCCACTGGAGGCGCCGGAGTATATCACCGGCCACGGGCGCAAATGCCTGGCGCTATGCGACGGCCAGATCGACGAGCGGCAGGGGCGGTTCGCGAACCGCCCTACGACCACTGGCCACTAACCACTGCCCGGCCAGCCGATGGCGCCGGAGCGACATGCATCCACACCGCGCGGGCATGCGGGACACCCTCAACCGATGGTCTCCGGCGAGTACGCCATCCCGTGATTCTCATCGCCAGGCCTGTGCTTGGGACTGCGTCGAGGAGCTTGAAGACCAAAGAGGCCGAACAGCTCGTGTTCGGTAAGCCGGGAGGCAAGATCAAATGACACATCATCAATGACTTCATCGTACAGTTTCTGCTTTTCATGCAAGATATCCCGAATACGTTCTTCTATCGTTCCTTCGCATACGTATTTAAAAACGGTCACCGGCATTACTTGGCCCATGCGATGGGTTCGATCTTCGGCCTGCCGCTCGACGGCCGGATTCCACCAGCGGTCGAGATGAAAGACGTACGAGGCTGCCTGAAGGTTCAGGCCGACACCGCCGGCACGCACGGAAAGAATCAGCACCCCGTGCGACGCATTCGACTTGAACGTCGAGATAGCTTCGTCGCGGTCGGCGCTGGACATCGCGCCAGTGTACGTAAGCGGCCGATGTTCTTCTAATGCGCGAGCGGCGGAACCAACGCCAAACGTGTCATCGGTGTATTGCGAAAACAGAAGCGCTCGGTGGCCTTGCTCGGCAAGAGCTGTCAGACGCTCACGGATATTGCTCATCTTGGCGGATTCCCCAGTCTGGGGATCGAAGTTGCAAATCTGCTTGAGCCGGGTTATCAGCTCGAGAACGTGCTGAACGCGGACAGACGCGCCCTTTTCGCGTAGCTGGACGATACCTTCTTCTTCAGCTCGTTGGTACGCCGCGCGTTGACCGGGTCCCAATATTGTGTAGATTTCGATGATCTGCTTCGGTGGGAGCTGCTCTAGCACATCAGCCTTGCGGCGTCGAAGCTGTAATTCACGATGACGACGCAGCAACGATACGGTAGGCATGCGCGAAGTTCTGGAGGACTCCGCAGTGTGATCGACGAACTCCAAGATTGAGACCAAATCTTCCAGGTTGTTTTCGAGGGGCGTGCCGGTCAGGGCCCATGAGCGCCTACGGTGGAGCCGCTTGAGCAGATAGCTTGTCGCGGTGTCCTTGTTCTTGATTCGCTGCGCCTCATCCAAGACCACGAGGTCCCATTGCTTGCGGCCAGGAGCCGACATAGCGCCGGTTGTCAAGTCGGCGCGCAGCGTGTCGTAACTCACGATCGTGACGTGAACGTGAGCGTTCCACTGCCAGGCGCGGTCATGCGCCGGACCGTGGACGATGATGGTCCGGAGTTCCGGGGCCCAGCGCCGATACTCGCGCTGCCATTGCCAAACGATGGCTGCCGGCACGACGATCAACACCGAGGCGATCGCGCGCTGGACAAGGAGGATGCGAATCGCCGCGATTGCTTGGATGGTCTTGCCGAGCCCCATGTCATCGGCGAGCAGAATCCGCTCGCTCGCGATAAGCGCGCGAACGCCGTCGAGTTGAAATGGCATGAGCTCGCCGGGCCAGTCAAGGGTTGCCGCTGGGCCGGGCAGCAGCGACTCGAGCGGGACGGCGAGCACCGCGCGAAGTCGCTCCGCGAGTTTGGGACCGTCTGGTTTCGCTGGCGCGCCCGCCGCCGACCCGTCGAGTGCGCTGGGGCCATTGCGGGAGGATCGCCGGCCCGGTTGGGCGGTGCGCTCGGTCACCAGCTCGAGGTCAACGCTCGACGCCGCATCGGGGGTAGGGCTATCGCTAGGCAACGAACGGACGCCTACGAGAGGCGCCCCGGCGATGCGAAGCGCCTTGGCCAGCGGTGAGGTGGTCGTGACGAGCGCGACACGCGCGGGGGCCTCGGCGCGCGCTTGGCGGCGCCAGAACCACCAGAAGCGCGGGCGGGCCTCCTCCGTCGTTGCGCGCCACCAGCCAGCGCGTCTCACGATGGGCCGAAGACCTCATTGAGGCCGCTGGCCGCGCGGTCAAACGGCTCGGTCGCCAGCCGTCGGCCGTTCAGCGCCACCAACAGACGGTGTGCCGGTGAATCTGGCGGCGGCGGCTTCCCCACCCAGCAAAGCCGCGCGTCGTCGGACAGCGTCGCCAGGGACGCCGAAGCCGCATGACGGCTCGCGGCAGCGCCCGCGACCCGACATAGAGGCAGGTGAACTTCCAAGTCCTCAACGAACACGCCGGCGGGCGCTTCGCCGGCGAGGGTGAGCAAGAGCCTGGGCGCCTTCGAGCTCGCTGCAAAGAGCGCCTTGGCAAGGTCCGTAACGGCGCGCCGCCTCGCCTCACCTGGCCGCCAGAGAAGCGGCGCGGCCACGTCGATCCGGGTGAAGCTGAAGTCGATCGGCTCGCCGCGCGCGTTGACGCAAAAGAGGCACCCGCGGACACCCTTCGCGTCCGGCTCATCGATAAATCGAAGGTATCCCGCCAATCCCAGATCGTAGTCTTCCGTGCGGCGATCGCGAAACGGCACGGCCATCTCGGCCTACGCAACACTCCCGGGCGGCTCGCGGCCGTCCTCGACGTCCGCGTCTTCGTGATATGTGTGCCGCAGCTCATGCGCTTCGATGCCGAGCTCCGCGTCCGGGTAGATCCGCTTGAGGTCCCACGCATTGATCCAGTACCTGACGTACGACCGCATGCGCCGCGACGCAGCTTGCGCCGGGGATGGAACATCGGGCGGTTCCCACTGGTAGGCGGCGGCGTGGACCTCCTTCAGCCGGGCGTAGGTGCGCTTGAGCGTCTCGTCGTCGGGCGCGTCGAGCGTCAGCGGCTCGCGCTCAATGACGCGCATCCCGGTCTCAGCCCAGGCGGCCAGGCGCTGGTCTTCCTCTCTGCCCCGGCGCTCAAGCCTTGGCCCGATGTTCTCGCGGTCGCTTTTGCCCTCCAGGATCGCCGTTACGAAGTCGTCGGTGATGGCCGCGACCACCGACAGGCCGGGGTAGTGCACGTCTTTAATCCACCCCAGCCAGCGGGCGAGCTCGCCATAGGCTTTCCCGCGCTGCAAGACGCTGTAGCGGCCGATCAATTCGACCTCGTCGATCAGCCAGACCCATCCGCGATAGCCGGCGCCGACCATAAGCCGCGCGGCGAACAGCGGTCGCTGGAGCGCCAACTCGCGGATGCGGACCGCGCGAATCGGAAAGTTGGCCGCCTCCCCGAGCTCCCGCAGCCCCCGGCGCACGTCGCTAATCTTGATGCGCTCCCCGGACCAAAAGTCCGTAATCTTCGCCACGAGTTCGGGGTCGTTGCGGAGGTATTCATACAGATGGAGGGTCGCCGCAAACAACGGGGCGACGCCGTTGTCAGGCTTGCGAGCCCACAGGTAAAACTCCTCGTAAGCCTTGCGGCGCGGATTTAGACGCAGCGCAACTTCCTGCATGGCTTGCCCGGAGCGCTTCGGCACGACCGCCGCTTCAATCGCGGCTCGATAGACCTGCTCGGGGTTATGGAGCGGGCTTTCCTTGCTGATGACAATCCGGCTGCAGACATAGTTTTGCTCAAGCGCCAGATGCTCGAGATACTGAAAAAGGTGCGACTTGCCAGCGCCGAACCCGCCGTCGACCAGCAGTCCGCGCGCCTGGCGAGACTGAGGCAGCGCCTCGCTTACTGCGTCGAGTTGCTTCAGGAAGCGCTCCTCGACGGCGGGCTGGTGGCAGCCAAGCGCGCGCACCGCGTCGCCGTTCGGCACGCCGTTGCGCAGCGCCTCGAGCGCGCGGCGGTCAGCGACGCCTGTATCTACTTCCGCGCTCACGCCGCTCCCGCTTGCGTCATGGATGAAAGTCTCACCAGCGAGGCCATGGGGTTCGCGAGCCGGCGGTCCCGCACCTCGTCGATGACTCTGAGCTTGAGGGCTTCATACGCCCCAATGCCGCGGCTGCGGGGCGACTGGTCGTCGGCCAAGAATTCGGCGTCGGGCACTACCACGATCAGACAGCCATGCAACCGGTCCGTGGCGTCGATGAACTGACGCAGCACCTCGTAGGCGTCGAGCAACGCGGCCTTGGTGTAGTACTGCTTGCCGTCACGCGGATTCCTGGCAACGGTGAGCCGCGCGGTGTCCAGCACGAGCAGCAGACCCGAATAGCCGGCGAAGCGCAGCCAGTGCAGCATGGATTCGAACAAATAGCGCGCGTTGGCGCGGGTGACGCGGCTGAAGATGTGGTAAGGCCGCACGGCGCTGACGCGGTTGTTGCTGCCGTCGAGCCATTCGATGATGGCCTGGATGCGCCGCTCGCCGTCGGCGCCGCCCCTGAGCTCGGAGAGGCACAGTTGCGTCACGGCCACGCGGAAGTCTCGCGAAAGGCGTCGATTCTTCGCCACCCCATCCTCGATTGCCGGCAGCAACTCAGACAGCAGGAAGCTGGCGCCTAAGCCATTTGCCTCCGCCAGTCGATCCAACAGCGAACCGTCGCCGTCTTGCGGTACCGCGAACATCTTGTCGGAGGCGATCCTGACCACGACTTGCTGGCTCAGCGTCCGCCAGGGAATCTGGTCGGCGATTTCGAAGAAGAGGCGGTCCATCATATGCACCCTGGTGTCGGCCGCGCTGACCTGGACGACCAGGAACCCGAGCTCTTGGCCGGACCGCACGAGACCGTTCGCGGCCGCGTCCCGCGCCTGGGCGTCACGCGGCACGGCGATCTTGACCGCCGAGCCGCCATCCCGCACGAACGTCTCGAGGTACTCCTGCCTGATGACGTTCAGCCAGTCCGCGGGAGCGGTAACCGGCGATCTGGAAACGCCCGCATCCCCGCCGGAGCCATAGGCGGCCATCACTGGGCGCCTATCTTGAACGAGATCGCGTAGTAGGTCATCGTTTCCCCGTCCGGGCCGACGAATGACAAGCGCTGCGCTTGGCGCGTGCCTGTACTCGCCGGAAACGATAACGTCGCCCCAGATTTTGTCTGCCGGATTCCACTGTGGTCCAACAGATAGAGATCCCGGCAAAAGTCCGCGCGCTGGTAGCCCCGACGGCTGCCTGGGAGGAGGGTAAGCGCCTCGTAGACATCGGTGAGCCTGATCGGTGTCCCGCGTAATTCCTTCCCAGTCCCGAACAACCCCTCGCCTGCCCGTTCCCGATATGCCTTGTATAACGCTTCGAGGAATTGCTCGCTCGAAAAGGAGGGCCGCCTCCCTTGCTCGTGCCGAAGCGTCGCCACAAGCTTCGATGGCCGAATCACGGGCACTTGCTTGCGGTCCACCCGCACCGCGCGCCGGTCCGGCAGGATGCGAACGATTTTGGGGAACACCACCAACACGTCGTCCTGGAGATGGATGCGGAGACCTTCGGCTTGCCCGGCCTCGATGAGCTCTTGCTCGTAGTCGTTCCGCAGATAGTCCGCTTCGTCCTCGGCGCTGAACGGCCAAGCGGCCGCCGCGTTTGCGACTTGTTGATACGCCGCGTCGCCGCTCGTGGATAGGCGGCCTGCCGCGTCACGCATCTTGGAGATATTGCCGGCTTTCGCGGCCTTCTCCAGGTTCCTCGCGGCCTTGACCAGCGCTTGCGCCGCCTTTACGGCGGACGCGGCTGACTCCTCGGCCTGGGCAAAACCCTGCTCGAAAGTCTTCTCCATCCGCCTGCCTGTGACAGCCAGCGGGCGCATCTTACCCGAAGGCCATGGACGTTGCGTCCGGCAGCGCGGTAGACCTTGGTGGCCCGGACGACCGTGGCGGCCGTTGATGTGGGCTTGGGCTGGGGGCTGGCCCCGGTGGAATAATCGCCGCCCCTATGGTGCGCCTGGCGGCCTCCCGCCGGTCAGCCGTGTCTCACATGTCTGTGGCCTGTCCGCTAAACCAGGCTCGCCACAAAGTCGCCGGCTTCGGACGTCGACATCCCCATCCTGCCGGCGCTCATGGACTTGAAGCGCCCGGACTCGAGGGCTTGCACCACGGCCGCCTCGACGCGCTGCGCCGCCGCGTGCTCGCCAATGTCGACCAAGAGCATCTGCATCGCGTTGATCGCGGCCAGCGGGTTGATGACGTTTTGCCCCGTGTACTTGGGCGCGGAGCCGCCGATTGGCTCGAACATCGACACGCCGTTGGGATTCACGTTGCCGCCGGCGGCGATGCCCAGGCCGCCCTGAATCATCGCGCCCAGGTCGGTGATGATGTCCCCAAACAGGTTCTCGGTGACCACGATGTCGAACCACTCGGGATTCTTGACCATCCACATGGTGGCGGCGTCAACATGCGCGTAGTCGCGCGTGATGTCCGGGAACTCGGCGTCGCCGATCTCGTTGAATGCCCGCCACCAGGTGCCGTGGACGTAGGTCAGCACGTTGGTCTTGGCAACGAGATGCAGTTGGTTGTCTCGCGCGCGGGCCCGGGCCAGCTCGAAGGCGTAGCGCACGCAGCGGGACGCGCCGTGATAGGTGGTGCAGTGGATCTGCGTGGAGACCTCGTGCGGCGTGCCCGCGTACTGCACGCCGCCCATGCCGGTGTAGAGCCCCTCGGTGTTTTCGCGCACGATGATGAAGTCGATGTGCTCGGGGCCCTTGTCGCGCAGCGGCGTCTCCACATTGGGGTAGAGCTTGACCGGACGCAGGTTGATGTACTGGTCGAGATCGAACCGAATCCGCAGCAGGATGCCCTTCTCGAGGATGCCCGGCAGCACCTCCGGGTGGCCGATGGCGCCCAGGTAGATGGCGTCGAACTGCCGAAGATCGTCGATCGCGCCCTCGGGCAGCGTCTCGCCGGTGCGCAGATAGCGTTCGCCGCCGAAATCGAGGGTGGTCGTGTCGTAGGTGAAGCCGCTAGCGCGCGCGGCGGCCTCGAGCACCTTCAGTGCTTCGGCGGTGACCTCTGGACCGGTGCCGTCGCCCGGTATCAGTGCGATGTTGTGCATGCAAGCCCGTCCCCTTTCGCCCGTACGGACGGGCGCGCGCCCAGGATACTTGGCCGCGACCGACCGACTACACCGCCGTCCAGCGCTCGGGCGCCACGGTGAGGCGCAGCTCCTGTACGTCGTCGTGGGCGACGCGACCGCGCACCTCGTCCATGATTTGCGGCAGGTGCATGGCCACGATCTGGGCCGACGCGTTCGAGCGGCAGGCCAGAATCGCGGTCGTCCCAACGTAGCCGGCCGGCTGGCAACGGGCGGCCGCGTCGTTGCCCAACACCGCCCGCAAGGCGCTCTGAATGGCTTGGGTGGTCGCGAGTCGACGGCGGCCGTAGCGCATGTCGGAGCGCTCGCCGAGCTCGGCAAGCAGGTCGGCCAGCGGCCGGACCGAGCCCGACCTACGCGGGGGCATGCGTCATCGTCACGCGACCGCGCTCGACCAGCAGGTGTGCCGCGTCGCCGAGCATCGGCGCGTCCAGGCCGGCCACATCGGCGGTCGTGATGAGGGTCTGCGCCGCCGGCGTCAGGCGTTCGAGCAGCAGGCGCCGGTGGTGCGGGTCCAATTCAGCCGCCACGTCGTCCAGCAGCAGCACCGGCCGTTCACCGGTCCGGCGCTGTGCAAGCTCGAATTGGGCCAACTTGAGTGCCACCCCAGCCAAGCGTAGCTGGCCGCGCGAGCCGAAGCTGGCCAGCGCGTGGGTGCGGAGGCGCAGCTCAAGGTCGTCGCGATGCGGACCCCGGCTGGTCGCGCCGCGCTCGATGTCAGCCGGGCGCGCCTGCTGGAGCGCCTCCGCGAACGCTGCGGCCTCCGCGACCGCCGCCGTGGCTGCGTAGCTCACGGCAAGCGTCGGATCGCCCGTGATCCGCGCAAACTCCGCCGTGAGCATCGGTTGCAGGGCTTCCACGAAGCACCGCCGCTGGTGCACAACCTGAACCGCGAGCGGCGCCAGACGCGCGTCCCAGAAATCGAGCTCGGTCGGCCGTGCGTGACCGGTGCGGATGCGGCGGAGCACGGCATTTCGCCGCGTGAGCACGTCGTCGTACTCCGACAGGGCCGCGACGTAAGCGCGGTCGAGCTGCGCCAGCGCCATGTCGAGCCAGCGCCGACGCTCGCGCGGCGGCCCGGTGAGCAGCGTCAAATCCGCGGGCGCGAAGCTGACGGCCTGCAGGCGGCCCGGCAGGTCGGCCAAGCGCCGGGCGGCGCCGCCGATGCGCACCCGACGCCTGACGCCGCCGCCGGCGCTCGTCCGGGCGACCACAAGCTCCAAGTGCTCGTCCCCGGCGGCGGCGTGGACGTGCGCCCGGACCCGCGCGAAGTACGCGGCGTCGGGCGCGTCCACGTTTATCCAGGCGGCTTCGGGCCCAGTCCGCAAACTGCGTCCGGTGGCCAAGATGTGCACCGCATCCAGCAAATTGCTCTTCCCCTGCGCATTGCCCCCATGCACGACGAGCGGACCGGCCGGCAGCTCGAGATCAAGCCGGGCGTAGTTGCGGAAATTGAGCAGGTGCAGGGCAGCGACGTGCATGCGGCGGGGAGCGGCGACCTTCGCCGGGGCGAGACGGTTGCGCGATTGTCCACCCTCCGAGCAAATCAGATCGGCGAATCCACACCCTCGACGGCGGCCGCGCGGCGGATCGCGCGGCGGGTGTCCGCCAACGACGCCCACGTACTGGCGGCCACGCGTCGCAACTCGAAGCGGCCGTCCAGCGAATGGCTGATGCCGGGCACCGTCGTGACCGCCGCGCGGTAGCCGGAATCTTGCACGAGTTGAACGACCTCCTCGTCGAATAGCCCGTTCGGGTAGGCGAAGTAGTCGACGCCGTCAACTTCGCGCTCCAGCTCGTCGCGGGAGAGGACCACTTCCGCTTGCGCCGCGCCCAAGTCTTGCCTGATCAGGAATGGCAACCGGGCATGGTTCAAGGTGTGGGAGCCGACGGTCATGCCGGCGGCGCGCAGGTCGCGGAACTGCTCGAGCGTCATGTGACCCTGGCCGTGACGCTCGAACCCCGGCAAGACGAAGAACGTGGCGGGGACGCGCAGCTCGACGAGCACGGGCAGCGCCTCGTCGACTTGTCCCGTCCATCCGTCGTCGAAGGTGAGCACGAAGGCCCGCGGCGGCAGCGAGGCCCAGCCTTCGATGGCCGCCACCAGATGATCGAAGGAAACCGGGGTCAAACCTTCATCGAGCAGGGCCGACAGGTGGGTGCGGAAGGCGTCCGCGCCGCGGGTGTGGTGGTACGTGAGCACCGGCGCGATCACGGGCTCGGGCGCCGGCGCCACCGGCCGATCAATGGGTGAGGGCTGGCCCTCGCCGCGGGCGCGCTCGTCGTCGGACAGTCCGACGTACAGCTCGCCAAGATTGCCGCGCACCGGTCGCCGGGTCCCTGGCGACACCGGCATGAGACGCACGACGTCGCGTTGAAACAGCTGCGTCGGGAAGCCGCGCCAGTGGACCGGGGCGCCGACGCTGCCGCCCGCCCGGGTGCGCAGCTCGGGCGTGGTTAAGGCAGCTTCGAAGACTCCCAGCGACTCTGGGGCGGCCTCGGCGACCAGCGCGTGGGCCATGTGCTCGCCGAGATTCGCCTGCCGCGGCACGCCAACGGTTCCCGGAGTCGAGCGGCCGGGCGCCTCCAGGCGGCCATGCGTGAAGTATTGAACCAGGGTGTCGCCGACGAACACGCCCGGCGTCATGGGATAGCCAAGCACGCGGGCCGCACCGGCGCGCCGATAGGCGTGCAGGAACGCCGCTTCGACGGGAATCCCGCTAAGCCCGCGCCAGCGGTCAGCGAGAACCTGGGCGTCGTCGTCCGCGGCCGCCACGAGTTACAAGCAGGGGCCGCTGGGCTGCGAAACCGCGCTGAGAGCCGGCCACGTATCGCGGCAGCCCAGGGCGCACAGGAATCCGCCGGCGGCGCAACCCGGCACGGAATCGAGCACGGCGGGAACGCCGCGCGACAAGCGACTAGTTCGGACGCGCGCCACTCTGCGCGGCGACCTGGGCCCGGTATCCGTCGGCCATATTCGTCGCGTCCGTCACGGCCGGATCAGGCTTGAATTCGCCGCGCGCCGCCTGGACGAGGGCGCGCAAGTTGGCATCAGTTACCTGCGGCGGCACCGCGCACTCGGGAGCGATGATGTCCACCCCGGCGGCGAGCAGGTCCGCGATCTCGACGGCGACATCTTCCGGACGGCCGCTCAGCAAGGTGATGAAGTTGCTCGCGTTGCCCACCAGCTTGTAGTCGCCGACGGCTTCCTTGGCCTCGTGGGGATTGTTTTCCGTCGCAAAGTGGAAGGCTTCGAATCCGGCCTCGGTGATGTACGGCATGCGGTCGATCGTCTTGCCGCAGCAGTGCAGAATCACCGGCCCCTCGATCAGGGGCGTGATCTTCTGGTGCACCGGCAGCAGATAGTCGCGGTAGGTCTCGGCGCGCACCAGATCGCCCGTGGAGTGGTCGGCCAGTGTGATCACGTCCGCGCCCGCTTCGAGCTGGGCGTTGGCGAACATGACGGACGCATGCCGCAGCCTGTCGAGCACGCTGTGCACGTAGTCGGGGTCGAGGATCACGTTGATGAGGAATTCCTGCGGCCCGAACATGTGATAGGCCAGCGTCCACGGGCCCATGACCTTGCCCACGATCGCGGCGTCCGGGTGATCGGTGCGGAGGATCTTGATCGCGTCGATGATGGCGCGCGACTCCCGGCGTTCGAGGAAATCATCGGGGATTTCGATGTCGTCAGGCGTGACCCACGGGTTTGGCGGTTTCACCGCCGGCATGCGGGGTCCGGTGATGATCTTGCCGGTGGCCTTGTCGAATTCCCAGGGGTCCGAGCCCCAGTCGATGGGGGCGCCGAGGGCCGCCGCGCCCATGATGATGCTGAAGTACGGGGCGATCGTGTCGAACCCCAGGTCGGTGTAGCTCCGCTTGGCCAGCAGCGCGACTGTCTCAGCGGTGTAGTGCGCCTCGGGCCACTCGACGCCGAGCAGGCGCATCTGCTCGTAGGTGGCCAGCGACGTCGGGCTGCCCACGGCCATCATGTCGACCGGCTTGCCGAGCAGCGCGTTCAGGTAGCGCTCGCGGCCCGTCATCGTTGCCGCGCCGTTGGTCGCAGTCATTTGTCACCCCCGGTCTGCCGCCCGCCCGAACTTCGCCGTCCCAAGTATAGGTGGGCGGCGGCGGCGCCCCGGAGCGCGTTGGCGCGTCGGCCAAATGCCCGTTAGCATCGGGTGCGCTCCGCGCGACGCGGCGGAGCACCCGCAGACATGAACACTTTGACGCCATATCTCCCCATCAACCTATCGGAGGCTAGCCATGGCTGCCCCGCTGATAGCGATCATCGCCGGCGTGGCGATGCTCGCCCTGGGGCTCGTGGCGGGCTACTTCTATCAAGTTTGGCTATCCGGATCGCGCATGCGCACGCTGGCGCAGCGCATCGAGGACGAGCTGAAAGCGGCCGAAGCCCAGCAACGAGCCCTGATCGAGACCACAACGCGAACCGCGCGCCAGGCCTGGGAGGCAGGCGAGCGCGAACTGGCCGATCGTCGCGGCGAGATGCAGCGCCAAGAGCAGCGCGCACAGCAGCGGGACGAGCGCCTGGAGGCCCGCGCCGAGACGCTTGAGGAGCGTGAGCGCGCGTCGCAGACGCGCGAGTCCAAGCTCGACGCCGCGCGCCGACAGCTCGAGGCGGACGCCCAGGCGCAGGAAGAGGTGCGCCAGGAGCACCTGGCGGCGCTGGAGCGCGCGGCCAGTCTGACCCGGGACGAGGCGCGCGCGGAGTTGCTGCAGAGCATCGAGCAGGAGATCTCCACGGACGCCGAGCAGATGGTGCGCCAGGTCGAGGCCGACGCCAAGGAGCGAGCGGAAGCACGGGCGCGTTGGCTGGTGGGTCTCGCACTGCAGCGCGTTGCCGCGTCGCATACCACCGAGGTGACGACGTCGGTCGTCGACCTCAAGAACGATGACATGAAAGGGCGGATCATCGGACGCGAGGGCCGTAACATCCGCGCGCTGGAGGCGGCAACGGGGGTTGACGTCATCATCGACGACACCCCCGAAACGGTGGTCCTCTCCGCCTTCGACCCGGTGCGGCGGGAGGTTGCGCGCGTGGCCCTGCGACGCTTGACCGAGGACGGCCGCATCCACCCGGCGCGCATCGAGGATGCCGTGGCAAAGGCCCAGACCGAGGTCACGGAGATCATCGCCCAGGAAGGCGAGCGGGCCGCGTTCGACGCCAAGATCACCGGGCTGCCGCCCGAGATCTTGCGCTACATGGGGCGCCTGCGCTTCCGCCACAGCTACGGGCAAAACGTGCTCAGCCACTCCGTCGAGGTGGCGCTGCTCGCGGCGACCATGACCGGCGAAGTTGGCGGCAACGTGGAACTGGCGCGCACGGCCGGGTTCGTGCACGACATCGGCAAGGGCATCGACCACGAAGTCGACGGCCCGCACGCGCTGATCGGCGGCGAGCTCTTGCGGCGCCACGGCGTGCGTGAAGACGTGGCCCACGCGGCGGAGGCGCATCACTTCGAGGTCGAGCTCCGAAGCTTCGAGGCCTTTGCCGTGGCGGCGGCGGACGCGATCTCAGGATCACGTCCGGGCGCGCGCCGCGAGACGGTGACGCGCTACCTGCAGCGCCTGGAGAAGCTCGAGGAGATCGCGCGCTCGTTCGAGGGCGTGAAGTCCTGCTATGCCATCCAGGCCGGGAGAGAACTGCGCGTCATGGTGCAACCCAGCTCGATTGACGAGTTGGGCGTCCACCGCCTGTCGCGGGAGATTGCCGACCGCATCCAGGAGTCGCTGGAGTACCCCGGACAGATCAAGATCACGGCGATCCGGGAAACGCGCGCGATCGAATACGCCAAGTAGCGCCAGCGCGGCACGCGGCGCGGTGGGGCTGGATTCCGGCCGCCACGGGAATGACGGGTCCAGAGCGGCTTGAAACCGCTCACCGCCATCAGTTGACGACGTGGACGCTGCCGCGCTAGGGTCTACCGAAAGAAAAACTTTTCTTTATGCATGGTGCCTGTGACAACGCCGCCGGACGACTGGGACATCCTGGGCATGCGCTCCTACGCCCGGGCGCTCGGGTCGGGCACCCGCCTGCGGATCCTGCAGCGGTTGTCCGAGAACGTGGAGCAGGGGGTGGCCGAGTTGTCCGAGGCGGTGGGCCACAGCCCTCCGCTCGTGTCGTGGCATGTGCGCCGCCTGCGTCAGGCCGGCCTGGTGCAGGCTCGTCGTGAGGGGCGCCTCGTGAAGTACTCGCTGGTGGCCGATCGCCTGGAGGCCCTGCATCAAGAGTTGACGACCTACCTGGAGCACCTGGTCACCGAGCAGAAGGCACATACATCGGAACGCCCCGATTCGGGCGCCGCAACGTCGTAAGGGAGTCACCATGTCCACGGTTCGTGTTGGAATCATTGGGGTCGGCAATTGCGCCTCATCGTTGGTGCAAGGCGTCGAGCACTATCGCGACGCGCCGACGGATGAGTTCATTCCCGGGCTCATGCACACGGTGCTGGGGCCGTATCACGTCGGTGACATCGAGTTTTCGGCGGCCATCGACGTCGACCGCACCAAGGTTGGGACCGACCTGAGCGAGGCGATCTTTGCGACGCCGAACAACACGGTGAAGTTCTCCGACGTCCCGCCGCTGGGCGTCCCCGTGGCGCGCGGCATGACGCACGACGGCATCGGGCGCTACATGGCGGACACGGTGGTCAAGGCCGACGGATCGACGGACGACATCGTCGAGTTGCTGCGCGACACCCACACCGACGTGGTGATCAACTACCTGCCGGTGGGCAGCGAGGAAGCCACCAAGTGGTATGTGGAGCAGGTGCTGCAGGCCGGTTGCGCCATGGTGAACTGCATGCCGGTGTTCATTGCGCGCGAGGCGTACTGGCAGCAGCGCTTCGAGCGCGCCCAGGTGCCCATCATCGGCGACGACATCAAGTCGCAGGTCGGGGCCACGATCGTGCACCGGGTCCTCACCCGGCTGTTCCGGGACCGGGGCGTCAACCTCGAGCGGACCTATCAGCTGAACGTGGGGGGCAACTCGGACTTCAAGAACATGCTGGAGCGTGAGCGGCTGGAGTCGAAGAAGGTCTCCAAGACCAACGCCGTCACCAGTCAGCTGGAGTACGACATCGGGCCCGCGAACGTGCACATCGGTCCCAGCGACTACGTCGAGTGGCTCGGGGATCGCAAGTGGGCCTTCATCCGCCTCGAGGGACAGTCCTTCGGCGGTCAGCCGTTGAATCTGGAGCTCAAGCTGGAGGTTTGGGACTCGCCGAATTCGGCGGGCATCGTGATCGACGCCGTGCGCTGCTGCAAGATCGCGCTGACGCGTGGGGTGTCGGGGGCTCTGGAAGCCCCCTCGGCGTATCTCATGAAGTCGCCGCCGATTCAGTACACGGATGCCGAGGCGCACGACATGATGGAGGAGTTCATTGCGTCGGCGACGGTTGCGGCCGGATCGGCGGCCGATCCGGCATAAATGATTGTCCTGTTCGAGCTCGGGTCGCGGTTGGTCGGCTGCATGCCGCGACCGATCTCGGCGGCGGTCGCACGCGTGCTGGGCACGGTGATCTTCCTGCTCGTGCCGCGCGTGCGCCGCAACACCACCGCCAACATGGCCGTCGTGCTGGACGTGCAGACCTCAGACCCTCGCGCGCGGGATCTTGCCCGGCGGTCGGTAGTGGCGTTTGTTGACCACGTGATCGACTTCCTGCGCGGCTTCCGGCTGTCGCAAGCGGATTTGATCAGGCGGACGGTGCGTATCGAGGGCTATGAGCACTTCAAAGCGTTCCACGAGCTGCGCAAGGGCGGCATCATGATCACGGGCCACTTCGGAAACTGGGAATGGTGCGGCGGGCTGATCTCGCTGGACCATCCGACCCACGTGGTCGCCGAAACCATGCACAGCCGCGCCATGACCGGCATGCTGGACCACGTGCGGGCCAAGCTGAACTTGCAGAGCATCCAGCTCGGGAACGCGGCGCGGGAGATACTGCGGGCGCTGCGCCGTGGCGAGTATGTCGCCCTCTTGGCCGACCGCCCCACGCCCGGACACGGTGTCCAGGTCGAGTTCTTCGGACGCCCGGCGTGGGTGCCGCCGGGGTCGGCCGCCCTGGCGCAGCGGGCCGGCAGTCCGCTGATCGTGGGCGGCATGACCCGCAACGGCGACGGCACGTACACCGCACATGCCCTGCCGCCGATCGTCTGGACCCACGGCGAATCTCGGGACGAGGCCGTGCAGCGCGGCATGCAACAAGTGATGTGGGACCTCGAGGCGGTTATCCGCAAGGCGCCCGAGCAGTGGTATATGTTCCGGTCCATGTGGGAGACCGCCTGAGCATGCGCATCCTCCACGTCTCGCCCTACGATTTCCCCTATCCCGGCGGGGTGACCGAGCACGTGCTGGCCTTGGACCGCGAGTTCCGAGCGCTGGGCCATGAAGTGGCGATCATGGCGCCGTCGTCGGTGGAGACGTCCGAGGCGGAGATTCCCAACTTCTATCGGGTTGGCCGCCGCATCGTGCCGCTGCCCGTGAATCAATCGACCGCCCGTCTCACACTGTCACCGGCGCTCCTGCCGCGCGTGCGGCGCTTTCTCGACGAGCGGAAGTTCGACGTGGTCCACTTGCAGGAGCCGCTGGTGCCCGCCTTGCCGCTCACCGTGCTGCGCTATTCGCAGGCGCTCAACGTCGGCACCTTCCACGCAGCGCGCAAGTCAGCCTTCGTCTACCACACGACGCGCCCGCTCATCCGGCGGCTGCAACGCAAGCTCGACGGCAAGATCGCGGTGTCCCAAGCCGCGCGGGACCTCGTGTTCCGCTCCTATCGCGGCGAGTACCGGATCATTCCCAACGGCATCGACATCGACTTCTACGGTCGTGACGTCGAGCCGCTGCCGCCGCTGGCCGACGGCCTCTTCAACATCCTGTTCGTGGGGCGCTTCGACAAGCGCAAGGGGTTGTCGGTGCTGCTGCGCGCCATGCAGCTCGTGCAGCAGCTGCAGCCCCGCACCCGGCTGGTGCTCGTGGGCGCGTTCCGTCCCCACCAGCGTCGCGCCTACCAGCGCCAGGTCAACCAGCTCGGCCTGCGCAACGTGGTGTTCGCCGGCTATGTGAGCCAGGAGGACAAGCAGCGCTACCTCAAGAGCTCGCACATCTTTTGCTCGCCGGCGCTTGGCGGGGAGAGCCAGGGCGTGGTGCTGCTAGAGGCCATGGCCGCCGGGTTGCCGGTGGTGGCCTCCGATATCCCGGGGTACCGCGCGTTGCTGCTGGACGGCGAAGGCGCGCTGCTGGTTCCGCCCAAGGACCATGCGGCGCTCGCGCGCACGCTGCTGCGCCTGATGCGCAACGATGCCAAACGCGCACATCTGGCGGAGTTCGGCGTGCGCCGCGCGCGGGCGTTCGCCTGGCCGAAGATCGCGGCCCGCGTGGTGGACTACTACGAAGAGCTGCTCAACGAACGCGAGATCGGCGGCCGCTATTGGGCCTTCGCGCCCGGCACCGCCGACGCGGCGGCGCGTTGATGATCAACCCGCGCCTCCAAGCCCGATCCCGCCGCGCGGCCGAGTTCGTGGTGACGCCGCTGGCTCGCACGGGCATCGACCCCAACGTGCTGACGATTACGGGCCTCGTCCTGGCATTCCCCACGGCCGTGGTGATCGCGCTCGGCTGGCAGATCGCCGGGGGCGTGCTATTGCTGGTGAGCGGCGGCTTCGACACGCTTGACGGCGCCGTCGCCCGCGTCAGCAATCGGCGGTCCGACTTCGGCGCGTTCCTGGACTCGACCCTGGACCGCTGGGGCGAAGGCGTGATCTTCACCGGGCTCGTCTGGTATTTCGTCGACGTTGGCGCGCAAGCGGAAACCGTGCTGGCCCTGCTCACGCTCCTCGGATCCATGTTGATCAGCTATACGCGCGCCCGCGCCGAAGGCCTTGGCGTGGAGTGCAAGGTTGGGTTCTTCCAGCGGCCCGAACGGCTGATCGTGCTGGGCATCGCGCTGCTCACGCCGTTCGCCGTGCTCAGCGGGGCCATGTGGTTTCTGGCGATCGCCACCCAGCTCACCGCCGCCCAGCGCGTGCTGCACGTCCATCGCGAGATCGAGCGCGCCAAGGCGGCCGCGAAAGAAACCGAGGACCGCACGGCGTAGGCGCCGGACGGGCCCCAAGCGACGCACCGGCTCCGGCCGAGGAACCTTTGATTCACCCTGGGGCCGCCCGCGTGCGGCTGTGACGCGCAAATCTTCAGGCTTGCCTCGGATTCGGCCGCCTTGTTACCATGCGACTTGGTCGTATGTAGTGAACTTCACGGTACCGCCTTCGACCTGACCATTTCGCGTATTACCTCGCGGCCCACTGCACCGATTGCGTATGGCAAGCCAACTTCAATGTGTGTGGTAAGGAGACGTAATTATGCCTGAGAAGAACGAACATATTGGTGTCTATCGCGTTGGTAAAGGTCAAGGCTCACGCGCCTTACGCGTGATTGTCAATGAAGTGCAAACTATTCTAACTCAGAATGAGAACGTATTATATATTGCCTGCCAGGGGATAAGTGTGGCCAGTCAACGAAAGGATGCCGTAGTCGCCACCAATAATCGCTTGATCCTCTACTATCGACACTGGTTTGGCAGAGCATCTTTCGATGACTATCTGTGGGAAGACATACAAGACGTTGACATATTCGAAGGTGTGTTGTCGTCGACAGTCACCTGCACGTTGGTCAATGGCAATATACACAGCATTGGAAACCTAAGAAAGAGACAGACCCGAACCCTCTATAGCATCAGTCAACAGAAGGAGCAAGAATGGCGTGAGCGGCGGCGCGTGCGTGATATCGAAGAAGAACGTGCTCGCGCTGGTGGCACCCAGATCACGATGCCAGCCGCTGGCGAGGCCGACAGTGACGGAACTGGCGACCCGGTAGCGCGCCTGACTAAGGCCAAAGAAATGTTTGATAGAGAGCTAATCTCAGAGGTTGAATATGAGACGCTTAAGGCTAATATCCTGCAAACAATGTAGTTCTTTGGAGAGCGCTTGGGGCATGAATATCGCGGGGATATACTAGTAGACTAGACGTACAAATAAAGCAAATTGGTGCACCCGGTTGGGCTATGGTGGCAATAGACTGGTGGAGCGGGCAGGCGGGTTGCGCCGGCGTTTGTGTGGCGTTCTTCGCAGTTTGCCTGACGGCGTTGATGGCGTGCGGTGGTGTGAGCCTGAGAGGTCTGCCGCCGTCGTCTTGCTTGGCCTCGTGGGCTACCAGTTCGTGACGGAGCCGTCCCGGCGGCGGAGCTCGGGGATCGGACGCATCTGGAACGGGTGATTGGCTGCGGCGGCTTCGTCGATGTCCACGCCGATGCCGGGCGCGGTCGGCGCCACGAGGTAACCATCCTCAAACGTCATCTGCTGCGGGAACACGTCCGCCAGCGCTCCGGGCACCTCCGGCAGCTCTTGCACGCCGACCAGGGGGCTGGCGATGTCCAGATGCACGCAGGCGGCCAGCGAGATTGGTCCCATGGGGCTGTGCGGCGCGAGATATTGGTGATGCGACTCGGCCCAGCCGGCGATCTTCCGCGCTTCGGTGAACCCGCCGACGATGCACAGATCGGTCCGCACGTAGTCGATCAGATCGCCCTCGATCAGCGGCTGGAAGTCCCACTTGGAGGCCAGCTCCTCGCCGCCCGCGATGGGAACGTGGGTGTGACGGCGCACGTAGGCATATGCCTCGGGCCGCTCGGAGCGCACCGGATCCTCGGCGAAGAAGATGTCCAGCGGCTCGAGCCCCTTGCACAACCGCACGGCCTCACTCGGGTCGAGCCGGGTGTGAAAGTCGACGCAGATATCGATGTCCGGGCCGACGTGCCGGCGCATCGCTTCGGTGGTCTCGATGGCGGCCGGCACGGCGCGCCGCGGTTCCAGCAGGCCGCCCTGCGGCTCGACGCCGGGGAAGCCGTAGCGCACGAAACGGTAGCCCTGCGCCAGCGCGCGATCGGCGTCGGCCAGCAGCGCGTCCAGGGTTTTGCCGGTGACATGCGGGTAGCACACCACGCCGTCGCGGCACCTGCCGCCGAGCAGCTCCCAAACGGGGACGCCGAGCGCCTTGCCCTTGATGTCCCAAAGCGCAATGTCGATGGCGGAGATCGCCGCACCCAAGATCGGCCCGGCCTTGAAGAAGCTGCCGCGGAACATCCGCTGCCACAGGTGGTCGATGCGGCGCGGGTCTTCTCCCAGTAACAGGGGGCGAAAGTGGTCGATCACGCCCTGAACGGCGCGCTCCTTGCCGGCGATGGCGGACTCGCCCAGGCCGTAGATCCCCCGGTCGGTCTCGACTTTCGTGATCAGGTAGTTGATGTCCCGGTGCTCGGCGAAGACCGGAATCGTGCGGATGTCGGTGATGCGCATGGCGCTGACCTTCCGTGCAGGACCGCTGTGAGAGTCGATGATAGGCGGATGCCGGACCCGGTCGCGTGCCGGGTAGCATGCGGGCGCGCGGGATTCGGTGCCGGGATGCACCGTTTCACCGCTGAGCCGGGAACTGCCGGCGCCCCCGGGGCCTGGATTCCCACTTTCGGGGAATGACGGAAGGGACCTCATGCCGCGAATTCACGGCCTGCCAGCGGGCGGCGAGCAGCGGGGCGCCGACCACGGTCCACGGGCCATCGTGCTGTTCATGGTGGACCAGTTGGCGGCGCGCTGGGTGGAGGCGTGCCTGGCCGGCGCGGCGCCGCTGCCCAACATCGCCCGCTTGCAGGCGCGCGGCACGACCTTCCGCCACGCGATCAGCAGCAATCCGATCTGCAGCCCGGCGCGGGCCACAATCGCAACGGGCCTCACGACCCGCCACCACGGGGTGCTGCTGAACGGCTATAACCTGGACCCCGCGATCCCAACATTCATGCAGGCGCTGCAAGCAGCCGGCTGGCGTACCGGCGCCTTCGGCAAGCTCCACCTCCGCTCGCAGTATGAGTCGCTGTTCCCCGACTACCGGCCCTATGGCTTCGACGTGCAGGAGATAACCGAGGACGCCCGCGGCGGTCCGTGGCTCGAATGGATCAGGACGACGCACCCCGAGCACCTGGACGCGGCGCTGAGCACGGTGTGGGGGCGCAGCTTTCCCGGATTCAAGAGCCACGGGCCGGAGGGCCTGGACCTGGCCGCGCGATTCGCGTCCATCCCCGAGCTCTACGGCGCGTACGAGCTGCCGTTTCCCGAGGAGATTTCGCAAACCAACTGGACCACCGACCGCGCGGCGGACTTCATTCGCTCCACGGATCGGGAGCAACCCTTGTTCGCCCATGTGAGCTACGTGCAGCCGCACGATCCCTACGCGCCGCCGCCGGGCTACCTGGAGCGAGTCGATGTCCACCGCATACCCGAGCCGCTTCCCGCCGAGTGGGCGGACGATCCGGGCGCGCCGCCGCTCTTCCACGACATGGGCGGACGCGCCACGCCCGCGCCGGACTGGCGGCGCGACCGGCGGCACTACTTCGCCGACATGTGTCACCTCGACGCTCAACTGGGCGTCCTGGAGACCGCCCTGGCCGAGACCGGGCGCCTCGACGACACGGTCATCATCTTCCTCTCCGACCACGGCGATCTGCTCCACGATCACGGGCTGAAGCTCAAAGGGGGCCTGCACTACGACGCCTGCGTGCGGGTTCCGCTGGTCATCGCCGGGCCGGGTCTGCAACATGGCCAGGAGCGATCGGAGCTGGTGCAGCTGGAGGACATCTGCCCCACGACTCACGAGCTTGCGGGGATCGACGTTGCCCAGCCCGCGTTCTTCCGCACCAGCCGCCCCGGCGGCGGGCTCTCACCGGACCGCAGCTTCGACACGTTGCCGGGTCGGTCGCTCGTCCCACTGTGCACCGGCGCGCGGGCGGCCGACTGGCGGGATGCCGCCTACGCCGAAAGCTTCAGCAGCAACACCGTGCCCCACACTCCCGAGCGCTGGGCGCGAACCGTCCGTACCCACGATTGGCGCTACACGATGTATCCCCACGGCGGCGGCGAGCAGCTCTTCGATCTCAGGCACGACCCCGAGGAGCAGCGCAATCTGGCGCGCGATCCGGCCTACGACGGCGCGCGGCGCAATCTGCGCGACCGGTTGCTCGAGCTGCTGATCGAGCAGGACTACCCGCACTCGCCGCGCGGGCGCTTCGCGTACGGCGTGCCATGACACTGCTCCCGTGATCCGGTACCGCGACACCGCCGACGGGCTGGAGGCAAGCCAGCTTGCCGGGTTCTTCGTCGATTGGACGAGCAAGCCTTCGCCGCAGGCGCACTTGGAAATCCTGCGCGGAAGCTCGCACGTGGTGGTGGCTATCGACGAGGAGTCAGATCAGGTTGTGGGGTTCGTCACCGCCATCAGCGACGGCGTGCTGAGCGCGTATATCCCACTGCTGGAGGTGCTGCCGGAGTATCAGGGCCGCGGCATCGGCTCCGAGCTGATGCGCCGGATACTTGAGCAGCTCAAGGACCTGTACATGGTGGACGTGCTGTGCGATGCCGAGTTGCAGGCGTACTACGCGCGCTTCGGCATGCAGCGGGCGGTGGGGATGTGCATCCGGCGCTACGACCGAGTTCCGACCGGGGAGGCTGAGGGCTAGGCCGCCCGCTGGCGGATGGCGCCTGAATTCCCGCGTCCGGAGACGTTTGCATAGCCCGACCTGCCAATCCTCGCCCCAACCTGTAGCGACCCTGCGTCCCCCCACCCCAGGGTGCTGACCTGTGGCGCTCACAACCTCCGAGACGCGCGGCACCCGTCGCGTTATCTCGGGAGGAGCACTGTCCTAGATCCCTGCGGCCTCGGACCCGCGAGCCAGGGCGTCGAGACTATCCCGATCCAGGCCCAGGCTGGCGGCGGTGTCCAGGATCGCCGTCCACGTCGCCTCCGCCACCTCGAGGCCCGCCGCGCTCAGCTTCTCGCGCGAGCGGCGCTCCGTGTCGCCGGGGATCAGGACTTCGTCGAAGCCCGCGGCCGGGCGCGTTTGGCGCACGCGGTCGAACGTGTCGCGGGTGGCCGCGTCATACCCGTCACCCCGGTCCAAGGCATTGGGATCGATGGCCATGGCAAAGGTGCCGATGCGCACGTTGAGCTCCGGGTTGATGGCGCCCGTGAGATTGGCGGCCAGAATCTCGGTCATCAGCGAGAGACCGTAGCCCTTGTGCCCCGCCATGGTCAGCAGCACGCCGCCGTCGTAGAGGTCGCTCGGTTCCGTGGACGGCTGGCCGTCGCCGTCCAGAATCTGACCGGGCGGCAGCTGCGCGCCCTTGGCCAGCGCCACGCGCACCTTGCCCTCGGCGGTTGCCGTGGTGGCGAAGTCCACGATCAGCGGATCCGTGCCGGCCGCCGGCGCGCCAAAGGCCATGGGATTGGTGCTGAGCCGTCCTTCGGCGCCGCCAAACGGCGCCGCGCGCATCGTCCCCGGCCCGCCCGCGGCCATCAAGTAGACCACGCCGAGATCAGCGGCCAACTCGGCCCACTCGCCGAGGCGCCCGATGTGATTGCAGTGGAAGATGCCGCCAATGGCGACCCGCGTGGTCTTGGCTTTCGCCGCCAGGCGTAGTGTCAAGTCCTCCGCCGCCAGATGGCCGAAGCCGTACTGCGCGTCCAGCAAGACCGTGGTGTCGCTCTCGGATACGGCCCGCGGCCGCGCGGTGGGGATGAACTGGCCGGTGCGGATGCGGTCGATGTAGTCGGGAATGCGGATCACGCCGTGTGAGGGATGCCCCGAGAGATCGGCGCGGACCAGCCAGCCGGCCAGCTTGGCCGCCGCCTCAGCAGGGGCGCCCGCGGCTTCCAGAATCCGCGCCGCGGCGGCCGTCAAGGGTTCAGCGGAAAACGTCGGCATGCATTCCTCAGGTCGTTAGATGCGAGCGCCACCAGCCCAGCCGACCCGCATCATACGCAGGCGCCCGTGCTTGCGTCCCCGGACATCCAGCCATATCGGTGCCGGGGCGAGTCTTCGACTTCTCACTCCCCTGGGAATAGCTGGTCGGCGCAAGCTGTCCGCCACGCTCGGACGGCGGCCCTGTAACTGCGAGTTCTTGTCAATAGGGTGCGGAGCATGCACAGTTGGGCCAGTTGCTCCGGCCAAAACGCCTCAGTCGATAGGAACCGCGTTCGATGGCTTACTCTTTGCGCCCATTCCGCCTCGGCGCTCTGCTGTTTGCGGTGCTCCTTGCCAGCATCGTTTTCGCCGCTCCTACCTTCGCCGACCACCCGGAGGCCGACAGCGAGGCCGGCCTCTCCGCCGTCGTGCTTCGGAGCGTCTTTACCCAACCCGACGCCCACGTCGCGCACAACATCCCCAACCTGCGCGTGACGAGCGGAGATGACGCGGTTGCCTGCAACTTCCTCTCCAACTACGAATCCACCGGCGGCGTCACTCGCTGGGGCTTCGCCACCTCCGAGGTCGTTGAAGAACGGCCGGGAAGCCTGACGCAGTACTACCAACGCGGCGTCGTGGACTGCCAGGAGCGTGACGGTGTCTGGCGCATGGAGCGACGGCTGGTGTGGGACTACGTCGGCGGCGGTTTGGGCGACTCGACCGATCTCGGCGTCGAGCCCGACCTGCTCAGCGAGCAGTCCGGCCTGCCCCTCGGCCCCTGGGGTCACCGCGTGTCCAACATGGCCGTCGACGGCACGCCCACCGGGTTCCTGGACTTCTTCGTCGAGCTCGGCGGCCTCCAGGCGTTCGGCCACCCCAAGACCGACGCCCGCCTCGATGATGCGCCAGGCGCCATGCTGGCCATCGAGGACGCCGACCCCGGCGTCATCCGGCAGTACTTCCAAGCCGCGGTGTTCGAGCACCACCCCGGCAGCCCCGAGCCGGTCCAGCTGCGTCTCCTCGGCGACGCCGTCCGCGACCGTATCTACCCCTACGGCAGCCACCAGGCGTTCCAGAGCTTCCAATCCGTTCAGTCCTTGCGCTATGGCCAGACCTACGCCCCCGAGGGCACCTCGGTCCGCGCCGTCTTGGTGGCGCTCTATCACGCTACCGACGGCGCCGACTGGAATCGCAACGACCATTGGCTCAGCGACGCGCCCCTTGGCGAGTGGTACGGCGTGACGACCGACGACGACGGCCGCGTCGTCGAACTGATCCTCTCGCAAAACCAGTTGAGTGGCGAGATGCCCGCCGTCTTGGGTCGTCTCACCGACCTGGAATGGCTGTCCCTCTGGGGCAATCAGCTGCAAGGCGAGATCCCGCCCACGATCGGCAGCCTCGACAACGTGCATACGCTGTCCCTCTGGGCCAATCAGCTGCACGGGTCCATCCCCGCCGAGTTGGGCGACATGGCCAGCCTGGAATGGGTGGCCCTCGGAATCAATGAGTTGACCGGTGAGATCCCGCCCGAGTTGGGCAATCTCACCACGCTGACCCACATGGACTTCACATTGAACCAGCTGAGCGGCGAGATCCCCGCCGAGCTGGGCAATCTCACCAATCTGGTCTGGCTGGGCTTCTGGGCCAACCAGTTGGGCGGCGCGCTTCCGCCCGAGCTGGGCAACCTCACCAACCTGGAACGGCTGGACCTCGACCACAACCGCTTGAGCGGCGCGATCCCACCCGAACTGGGCAACCTCGTCAACCTGCGCATCCTTTACCTCAGGGAGAACCGCTTCAGCGGCGCGATTCCGCTCGAGCTGGGCAACCTCACCAGCCTGACCCTGTTGGGGCTGGAGCAGAACCAATTGATCGGGGAGATTCCGACCGAGTTGGGCAACCTCACCAATCTGCGCACGCTGTTCCTCGCGGGGAACGAGTTGACCGGGTGCGTCCCCGCGGGGTTGGAGGCGGTCCCGCAGAGCGACGTGGACGAACTTGGTCTGCCGTTCTGTGAGTCTGAGGACGCGGCAGAGGCTTAGGCCGTCCTCGGGTAGCGGCGTGTTTCAACCCCGCCCGACCGACGGCCGCGTCCGCGTAGGGGCGTCCCTGGTGGGCGCCCTCGCAGGGTAGGGCGTCGGGCGGTTTCGCGAATTTCGTCTACCCGACGGTCGCGCGTCCCTCGCGAGTCGCCGCTAGGCTGCGCCGCCGGCTATGGCGTTGACCTCGTCGGCCGACACGCCCACCTTCTCGGCGCTGGCGAGGTAGAGGTCCCAGGTCGAATCGGGGATGTCCAGCGGTCCCCCGGCGGCGGCGCGGCGGGAGGCGCGCTCGAAGTCGCCCGGCACCTGCACCTCGGTGAAGCCCTCCGCCGGGCGCGTGTTGCGCAAGCCCTCGAGATTGGCGCGAATCCCGCGCCGCACGTCCTCCGGGTCGCCGAATGCCGCGGGGTCGACCGCCAGCGCAAATCCGCCGGCGGGAGTGTCGCCGCCGTCCACGGCTGAGCCGACCAGGTTGGCGCCCAGGATGGACACCATCAGGCCAACGGCATAGCCCTTGTGGCCGCCAAACGGCACCATCATCCCGCCCTCGTAGAGCGACGCGGGATCGTTGGTCGGGCGTCCGTCCTTATCCAGGAGCCAGCCGTCCGGCACTGGCTGGCCCTTGTCGCGGTAGACCCGCACCTTGCCTTCGGCGGACGCCGTGGTCGCCATGTCGATCAGCATGCCGTCGTCGTCCGCCGCGGGCGCGCCGAAGGTGAACGGCAGCGTCCCCACTCGCCGCTCGGCGCCGCCGAACGGCGCCGCGATGGCATCGCCCCTGGCCCAGCCCATGCAGAGATACGAGATCACGCCGAGCTCGGATCCAAGCTCGCCCCACTCACCCAGGCGGCCAATGTGGGTCACGTTGGTCATGCCGCCAATGGCGACCGACGATTCCTTGGCCTTGGCCGCCACCACCCGCGTGAGCAGCTCGGCCGCGAAATGACCAAAGCCCAGGTTGCCCTCGATGAGCACCGTGGTTGCGGTCTCCGACGCGATGGTCGGGCGCTCGGCGGGCTTGATACCGCCTTCCAGGATCAGCCCCACGTATTCGGGAATGCGCTGGAACCCATGCGAGGGATGCCCCGCCAGGTTCGAGTTGGCCAGCCAACGGGCCAACTGGTCGGCAATGTCGTCCGGCGCCCCGGCGGCCACGAGCACGCGCCTGGAGGCCTCGGTGAGACCCTCAACAGGAAAGCTGGGCATGAAAGCGGACCCTCTCGAACCGCGTCGCGTGCGCATGGTACGCGCCCGGCCGGGCATGGGCGCATAATGGCGGGCTTGCCGGCTCAGCGGGACATGCGTCTATGACCTTCGGCCCTTCACCCTCGACCTTTCGAACCACGCCCACGGTCATCTTCGGGCGCGGCGCGATCCGCGAACTGCCCGATCAGCTGCGCCGCGCCGGCGCCAGACGCGTCCTTGTGGTGACCGATCCCGGCGTCGCGGCCTGCGGGGCTCTCGCACAGGTCGAGTCGCTGCTGCGGGACGCCGGGCTCTCCTACGGCACGTATACCGGCGTCGTGCCCGAGCCGCCCAGTCCAAGCGTGGACGCCTGCGCCGAGGCCATCCGCGCCGCCGGCGCCGACGTGGTCGTGGGCCTCGGCGGCGGCAGCGCCATGGATACGTCGCAAATCGCCGCCTGCCTGGTGACCAACGGCGGCACGACCGAGGACTGGCTGGGCGTCGAGATCCTCGAGAAGCCCGGCATCCCCACCATCAGCGTTCCCACCACCGCGGGCACCGCGTCGGAGCTGACGGGCAACGCGGTAATCGTGCTGGCGGACCGGTCTAACAAGATGGCCGTCGTGAGCCCCTATATCTATCCGAAGGCGGCGGTCGTCGACCCCGCGCTCACGGACACGGTGCCGCCGGAAATCACCGCCGCCACCGGCATGGACGCCTTCTGCCACGCCACCGAGTCATTCATCTCGGTCAAGGCCACCCCGCACACGCGCCTCTACGCCATCGAGGCCATGCGGCGCGTCGTGGAGTTCCTGCCGCGGGCCGTGGCCGACGGCGGCGACACCGAGGCGCGCGACGAGCTGGCCTATGCCTGCGTCATGGCCGGCTACACCCTGGCCAACGCGGGCACGATCATCGTGCACGCCATGGCACACGCCATCGGCGCCTGGGCCAAGATTCCGCACGGCGTTGCCAACACCCTTTGCCTGCTGCCGGTGATGGGCTTCTGCGCCGAGCGGGTGCCGGCGCTCGTGGGCGGCATGGCCGAACCCCTGGGCGCGGCGAACGGCGCCGCCGACGCGGACCGGGCGCAGGCGGCGGTGGATGCCATGCGGCAACTGATTGACGCCGTCGGGCTTTCCACGCGGCTCAGCGACGCCGGCGTGCCGCGCGCCTGGCTGCCCGAGGCGGCCCGCATCACCCACGGCACCCGCCGCCTCATGGACCAGAGCCCCGCCCAACCCACCGAGGCCGAGCTGGTGGCCATGCTCGAGGCGGTGTACTAGGCGGGGATGAACTGGTCCATGACGTCGATGTTTGCGGCCAAGTCGTTCTCGTCGTGGACCACCAGGTCGAGCTCGGACAATATCTTGAGGTCACGCCGGAACGTGCGGTCGCCGACACGCTTATATAGAGTCGCGGCCACTTGCATGCCGGGGATGCCGATGAAGGCTCCGGGCACGTGTCGTCCAGCGAGGTCGCGCACGAGGTCCAGCATGCGCGCGCGCCGCTCGCGGCTCAACCGCGGATACATTTCGAGCATTTCACGCGCATAGTCGCGGTAGGCCGTAACTTTGACCTGATCGAGCACTTCGCGGTGGACGGATTCGAGCTCGGCGACGAGACCTTCCAGCCCGAAGACGATAAATGGGGTCAGATCGCCGCCATGATGGAAGCGGGCATCGGTGAGTTCTTGGACGTACCGATCGCGTTCGCGGTAGTAGAAGTTCGCCAGGGAGTAGAACCCGAACGCATTCACCCCCGCCTGATAGAGCAAAAAGCTCTCGACGGCGCGCGCCGTCCGGCCGTTGCCATCGCCAAAGGGGTGGATGCTCACCAGGTAGAAATGCGCGGCGATGGCGCGGACGATGCCGTCCCAGCCGGACGGCTCGTCATCGCGAAACAATCTGAGGAACTCCTGCGTGAGCGCCTCGATCTCATCTTGGGTTCTCGGCGGGGTGTAGTCACCGACGCTGACGGCATGTGAGCGGTATTGCCCCGGCTGGTTGTGGGCGTAGTCGATGTCGTCCGTCGTCAGACGGTGGATCTCGCGGATGAGGGCTTCATCAAGGGGGCGGTCAGGGTGCCGAGTGAGTTCGTGCTGAATGGCCCGCATGACGCTGTGGGCATTGCGCGCCTCCTGCTCCATGCGGGCGCGCCCTGGCGGAAGCACCGGTTCGTCGTCCGCTGCGGCGATCACGTCTGCCGCCTCGGTTTCGCTCAAATCGCCGCCTTCGATCCCAGTGGTTCCACGCACGGCTCGCAGGATGTTCAAACTGTCGAAGTGGCTTCTGACGAGCGGCGTCACCGGAATCCCGCGAATCACGCCTGCCAACGCATGCGCTCGAGCGACAGCCGCCACCACGCGCTGAGACCCCACGTCGACGCGCATCTGGAACGAAACATCCCAAGTAGGCATGCGATCCCCTGACACATGACGACACTGATGGCGTCATTGTCCACCTCATTGTCACTTGAAGCAAACCTGTTAATCGGGCTTTTTTCGGGTGACAATGACGCGGTCATTGACCGCAAGTACCGTCCCCGGAGGAACCGCTCCTACGCCGGTCCGCCCGTGACGTAGGCGCGGATTTCGTCTCCCGTCAGGCCGTCGATGCCCAGGTCGGCCAGCGTGCGCCGGTTGGTATCCAGCGGCTCACTCAGCACGGTGAGGTCCAGGGCGACCACGGCGTCGATGATGGGGGTCGGTACGCCCAGCGCGGCGCCCAGGCCGGACCACGCACGCAGGCCGTAGGGCACGTCTTCGGACAACCAGCGCGTATCGAGCTGGCCGGGCGCCTTGAGCGCGGTGAGCATCTGACTGCCGTTGATGGTGGCCCAGAGGTCGGGCGGTTCGGCGCGCGGGCCGAAGCCGGCGGCGTGAAACGCCTCGGCCGCGTCGGGCAGGTCGTGGCCCAGGGCCGCCGCCACCGCGCGGCGCTCCGCGTCGAGCGCCATGATCGCCCGCACCACGCCGGGGGTGACGCCCTCGTCGTAGAAGTAGAACTCCCCGCGGGAGCGCTCGATGCGGCCGGCATTCAGCAACACGCCCGGCGGATGGACGACGGGGTTCATCGCGCTCAGGCCGCAGGCCAGCACGTCGGGCATGGCGGTGATGCCGGGAAAAAGCGGCGCCAGCCGCTCATGCACCTGCGCCGTCTTCGTGGAAGGAAAGACGCCGAGACCCATGGCGGGCACCACGCCCCAGATCGTGGCGCCGTCGGGCTGGGTCTTGCGGCAGACGTAGGGCGCGGTGTCGGTTTCGGCGATCGGGATCGCGGGCGCTCCGGCGTCACGCAGGATGCGCGCCACTTCCAGCGCCCCGAGCGTGCCGGGCATGAGCGTGAGCGTGTGGCGGGGTCGGATATGCGGCGCGAGGGCCCGCGCCCACGGCGCGTGGCCATAGGCCGGCACGATCAGCAGCAAGGTGTCCGAGGCGGCCACGGCGGCGCCGACGTCATCCGTGACCATGGCGATGCGCGCCGCGCCCACGTGCGCCACGCCGTGCAGCTCGATCGTCCGCTCCTCGCGCACCGCTTCGATGGCGTCGACGAACGCCGGCAACTCCCCCAGCGTCACGGAATGCCCGGCCAGCGTCAGGTCGGCCGCCGCGGCAAACCCGGTATTCCCGGCGCCTAGCACCGTTACGTCCGTCGTCATTGGTCCTCCCGTAGGCGCAACGCCCGCGCGCCCCAGCATAGTGGTCCCGAGCGGCCGCGTGCGCCCGAGTGCCGTGCTTCGCGCGCAACGTTGGGGCTGCCGCGTGCGGTAGGGTGCCACCGTGCCCGGCCGCGCCGGAGAGGACCGCCCGCCCATGCCTGACATGCCGTTCCGCGTCGCGCTGGCCAACGGGCTGCGTTACGCCTCCGTGCTGGACTTCACCCACCTGCTCGACGCCGCCGGAGCCTCGCTCACGGTCGTGGACGCGCCCACGTCGGATGCCGAGGCCGTGGAGCGGCTGGTGGGATTCCACGGGATCATCTGGCCCCACGGTCCTTATCGGCTGACGCCGTTTGACGGACTCCCGGACCTGCAGGGCGTGATCGCCCCGACGGTGGGCGTGGACCACGTGGACCTGGACGCGGCGACGGCCGCCGGCGTGGTCGTGGGCCATCTCCCCGCCTTCGCCACGGAGCAGACGGCCGACATGGCCATGTTCCTCATCATCGGAACCGTCCGTCGGGTGCCCCAGATGTGGGCGCAGTGGCGCCAGGGAAACCGCGCCATCCCGGTCTGGGAGGCGGCGATCAGGCCCATCGGCGACCTGCGCGGCGCCACCCTGGCGCTGATCGGCTTCGGTCGCATCGCGCGCGCCGTGGCCGTGCGGGCGCAGGGCTTTGGGATGCGCTGCGTTGCCTATGGACCCACCGTGTCGCCCTGGGAAGCCGCGTCCCTCGGGGTCGAGCTCGTCGACCTTGAGACCGCCTTCACGACGGGTGACGCCGTGTCCGTGCACCTGCCGCTGAGCGCCAGCACGCACCACTTCGTGAACGGCGCCCTGCTGGCCCACATGAAGTCATCCGCCGTGCTCATCAACGTGTCGCGCGGGCCCGTGGTGGACGAGGCGGCGCTGCTGGCAGCGCTGCAGGCCGGCCGCATCGCCGGCGCTGGCCTTGACGTCTTCGAGCAGGAGCCGGTGACGCCGGACAACCCGCTGGTGAACCTGCCCAACGTGCTCTGGCTGCCCCACGCGGGCGGCTCGTCCGAGGAGGGCATCCGCCGCGTCGGCGAGGGTTCCGCCGAGCAGATGGCCTGGCTGGCCGAAGGCTATTGGCCAAGGCACGTGGCAAACGCCGGCGTGCGGCCAAGGGTTCCGCTGCAACGGCGGGGATATCCAGAGCGCAACCAGTGAGCCCAGCCGCACTGTGCGGATCAGGACAGGCGACCTGACCATAACCATGCTTCATCGATGCGAGACGCAAACATGTCGAAACGATATCCCCAACACCTGGCGCTAGCGGTACGAGGTATCAGCGAACAATATGGCGAAGCTCTAGCAGCCGTCCAGACAGCACTGTGTAACTAGAACGGCAAGTTCTCTCTGGGCTCGAACGCCCCAAGATATACTAAATCTCCATTCATTGTTATCCGCACTCTATAGAAGTCACTCGGCCTGGGAAGGCGAATGGTCAAGGCACCCGGGGAAACCACAAAACCGTCATCGCTATAAGACCAGTTGTGAGGGTTCCATGCGATATGAAGGTGGAACGGCCCGCGCCATCCGGTTTCTATATCAGAATAAAAGTCAAAGCCCGATGTCGTTGATGACAGCACGACCTTCTGAATGTATATGGTCCTCCTATTAAATATGCGCAGTGCACCCTCGTCAACGATGATGTTACCAATCCATCGATCACGGACCCTTGCATCCAAAAGTGTAATGAGAGTGTCACGCTCGGGAATGGAGCGACATATAATGCGTTTTAGTCGGTCTAGCGGCAAGGTATGTCTTATTAGCACCTCCGCGTTTCGTGCATGAAGGATATCTGGACGCCGAGTAGAACCCGGACCACCTACGCCCGTGTCATGGTAAACATCCTTGAAGGGAATCGACCGCAAGAAATCGGCCGTGTCGCCTGTCTCAGCGTGCGGAGTCAGGCGGCCTCGTGTATAAGAAATGCCATCCTCCATTAGGAGGCTGGCAGAAAAAAGCAGGTACACGGGAACTGGCATATGGGCATCGTACTGAATCCTTTCGGCGGGGCGGATGCCCTCATTGACGAATTGTGTGGGAGTGCGAGGTCTGAAGTAAAGCCGTACATACTGTCGCTGGACTGGCGTGAGGGTGCGGAGGTGCTCGCGACTTCCACTGTCCTTCACGATCACGCCCTGGGATTCTGCGGCCGCTCGTGAAAGGAGGACGCCCGTGTTAAGAATTCGGGCGGCATTCTCTATATGGTCGGACCGGTACAGCCACCTCGGCCACCAGCGTCGAGCGGGATCCAGCGACAGACTCCTGGAAAGGCCAGCTATAAAATCGTATATATCCTTGGCATCCTCCTTAAGTCGCATTGACCGCGTAGGCGAACATGTCGTGCGAGGCCCAGATCGCATTTGCGTCATATGGGACGAGTTGAAGGCTTATCTTAGGTTTGTGGTCGAGTTGCGCGAAGGATGTCGACGACTCGACACGTCGAACATAAGGCAGTCTCTCGAATATCGGGAGCAAGTAGGATATTCGATAGTGATCCGGAACGATATTCCTATGGGTAAAGCCATAGTCGCGAATCTGTTGCCATAGGTCTAGGAGTATGACCCGGTCGATATTGTATAGCTTGCCGTGAGATCTAATCTGGATTCCAGGCGGATCATTGGCTGCACGCGCTTTATACGCACTTCCCTTTTGCAGCGTGTTGAATGTGTCGTACATGTCTAGAATCTGTAGTAAATGCAGCCAAACCTCATCGAACGGTAGCGCGCCAGGGTCTGATCGAAGCCAATCTTGAATTCTCTCAGTGTCCATGTGCTCGGGGAGTGTTGTCTGCTGACGGCCGGGGTACACGAAAATCGAAAGTGGGAGTTCTCTAAGATGTTTATCCATGAGAGGCTTTACCTGCGTTGTGAAATCTAGTTCTCCGTTGCCACAACCGAGTGCTGGAAAGGCAATGGACGTGATGCCCATCGTCGTGCACGAGGAAGCGAACTTACGAAGACCGGCATCGATATACTCAACATGAGATGGACTTCGCCAATGTTTTTTAGTGGGGAAATTGAGAATCCACTTGTGTGGAGTCTGATATAGGTGAAGTTTGCCAATAGTAAGCAGACCTTTCTCGCAATGACCCTGGTATTCTCTGAACATGGCGGGGTAGATTTGCTTAAATCTAAGCGCGATTCCCTTTCCCATGGCGCCGGTGGTATTGACGGTATTGACTAGGACCTTGGCCGGGGACTCGAAAAGGTCGCCACGGATATAGGTGATCACGATAGCGGTCCGTAGGGGGCAGATGGCACGATCAGTGGGCGATAGACGGGCGTGTGGTGCGGAAGTTGAGGTGGTGCGCGGAGGGCATGGCGCGTACGCGGCGAGGCGGGCTGACGGGGTGGGGGAGTGCGGCCGGGGCGCTCAAATGGGTGACGGCGACGGGGTGATCGGTATGTCAGCTGATTCATCATCGCATCCACCGCCGGTCATCCTACAGTGTCTTACCCCTGTACAGCGCAAGCCGCCGGCACGAAGCCGGGATGTCGATGGTTGCGGGGGTCGGATTCGAACCGACGACCTCCGGGTTATGAGCCCGACGAGCTTCCACTGCTCCACCCCGCCCGTCATTGTACCCGTTGACGGCTTGGATAGGCGGACCGTGGCGCATGGTCCCAGGTGCGAGCTGCGAGCGACGGACGGGCGGAAGGTGTTGACAACATGACGGCCGCCCCGTTCGATGCGCCTATGTCCCTGTTCTCCTCCCGTCGGGAGCGGCGCCTCTGGGCCTGGACGCTGCTTGTCGTCGTGGCGATCTACTCGACCCTGGGCCTGGCCACAACGCTGGCCGGGGTGCTGCGCGACAGCGGGCTGCTCGATGAATCCTTGCCCGTCGTCATGTTCCTGGTTGGGATGTTCCTGGTGGGGGCGACGATCGTCACGCGAGGGCTGAAGTCGCGGCCCGGTGGCGTTGAGGTCGCAGTCGCGCTGGGCGTCGCGACGGCCTACTTCATGGTGTTTGTCCGGATAGCGATTCTTGAGGAGCGCAGCCACCTCATCGAGTACAGCGTGGTGGCCGGGCTCATCCATGAGGCGCTGACGGAGCGGGCGAGCCAGGGTCGCCGCGTTCCGGTGCCCGCGCTGCTCGCCTTCCTGGCGGCGGCGCTGATCGGCGTGCTGGACGAGGGCATCCAGGCGTTGCTGCCCAGCCGCGTATTCGACCCGCAGGACATTCTCTTCAACGTGCTAGCCGCCGGGATGGCGGTCGCGGCCAGCGCGGCGCTGGCATGGGCGCGGCGGCGGACGAGCAGGTCCCGCCTCAGGCCGTCATTCCGGCGCACGCCGGAATCCAGAAACCCGGCCGGCACGCGTGATACGCCCACCCCACCCTGAGGCGTAGGCCCCAGGGCATCGCCGCGTCTCCCGTCATCCGCGTGCCCGCCGGGCGGTGGATTCGCCTGGGCACGCTTGCGGGAATGGCTGGATTCCGGGTCGAGCCCGGAATGACGGGGATCGCCTCCTACTTTCTCAAGCCAATCCCAGTCCGTCGGTGCGGCGAACGTCCAGCCGCCCGCTCGCGACGATCCTGCTCGGTGGCCCAGGCTGCGCGTAGCCTGGGAGATACAACCGCAGCCAGTCCCACCCTGCACGCAGCGCGGGCTACGGGATGTGGGCTGCGCGCGGGGGCGCGCCGCCGAACCGGCCGATAAGCCGCATTCAGTCGCGGGCGGTCATCTATCTGGGACCGGCGTTGCCGCCGGCCTCGTGCGGCCTACCTGGGACTTGGCGAGCAGCCTGCGGACGTCCCTGCTTGGCCTTGCTCCCGGCAGAGGTTAGCCGTTTCACGCCTGGCGCGTACTCGTGCTTGTTCCCCGGGGGGTGTCACAAGCGCCGGGCATCGTCACTGTGCCCCTATTCCTACCCTTCGTCGGCTGGACCGACGTTGGACGACGGGTGTTACCCGCTGCCGTGCTCGGTGGAGTGCGGACTTTCCTCCCTGACGCGATGGTCGGGGCGACCGTCTGGCCGGCCCGGCGGCTCCCGCCGCCGGTGCGCAAAGCACCTTAACGATGGGGAAGAGTGAGCGTGAGGTGGGTTTTCCAGGCCTGGGCTCGATAGTAGTTGGTGTTCAGCGCGACAGCTGGTCGGCCCGAAGGCCAACCGATGCCGGTCGATCCTCAACCTAGGATCGTCGGGCAGGTTGACTGCCCAACAGACTCCCTAGAAAGGAGGTGATCCAGCCGCAGCTTCCGCTACGGCTACCTTGTTACGACTTCGCCCCAATCACCGGCCCCACCCTCGGCAGTTGCCCCCCTAAGGTTGGCGCACCGACTTCAGGTGTTGCCGACTTTCATGGCGTGACGGGCGGTGTGTACAAGGCCCGAGAACGTATTCACCGCCGTATGCTGACCGGCGATTACTAGCAACTCCGGCTTCATGCAGGCGAGTTGCAGCCTGCAATCCGAACTGAGACCGGCTTTTAGGGATTCGCTTCCTGTCGCCAGGTCGCTGCCCGTTGTACCGGCCATTGTAGCGTGTGTGTAGCCCGGGGCATAAGGGCCATGCGGACTTGACGTCATCCCCACCTTCCTCCGCGTTGACCGCGGCAGTCTCGCTAGAAAAATTCAACTAGCGACAAGGGTTGCGCTCGTTGCGGGACTTAACCCAACACCTCACGGCACGAGCTGACGACAGCCATGCAGCACCTGTAACCTAGTCCCGAAGGAACTCCCGATTTCGCGGGACAGCCAGGCTATGTCAAACCCCGGTAAGGTTCTTCGCGTAGCCTCGAATTGAACCACACGCTCCGCTGCTTGTGCGGGCCCCCGTCAATTCCTTTGAGTTTTAGTCTTGCGACCGTAGTCCCCAGGCGGGACGCTTACCGCGTTAGCTCCGGCGCACAGAGGGGTTGAGCCCTCCACACACCTAGCGTCCATCGTTTACGGCGTGGACTACCAGGGTATCTAATCCTGTTCGCTCCCCACGCTGTCGCTCCTCAGCGTCAGGTCAGACCCAGACCGCCGCCTTCGCCTCTGGTGTTCCGTCCGGGATCTACGCATTCCACCACTCCCCCGGACGTTCCGCGGCCCTCTGCCTGCCTCGAGCTCGGTGGTTTGCCCCGACTCTCCCCGGGTAAGCCGGGGGCTTTCACAGGGCACCTACCGAGCCGCCTACGAGCGCTCTACGCCCAGTAATTCCGGATAACGCTTGCCTCCTACGTATTACCGCGGCTGCTGGCACGTAGTTAGCCGAGGCTTATTCCTGGGGTACCGTCAGTTGCGTCCCCCAGAAAAGGGGTTTACGACCCGAAGGCCTTCATCCCCCACGCGGCGTTGCTGCGTCAGGCTTTCGCCCATTGCGCAAGATTCCCCCATGCTAAACCCCGTAGGGCTCGGGACCATGTCTCAGTCCCCGTGTGGCGGATCATCCTCTCAGACCCGCTACCGATCATCGCCTTGGTGGGCCGTTACCCCACCAACTAGCTAATCGGCCGCAGCCCCCTCAGCAGGCGCCATATCAAGTTCCCCCGACACAGCTTTCGTCCACGGGCATCACCCCGCGACCATATGCGGTATTGTCCCCGGTTTCCCGGGGTTATTCCCCACCCGCCGGCAGGTTAGCTACGTGTTACGCACCCGGACGCCACGGTCGTGGCTTAGCCGAAGCTTCGCCCGTACCGTTCGACTCACATTGGTAAAGCACGCCGCCAGCGTTCATCCTGAGCCAGGATCAAACTCGCCAATAAAACCTATGCCCGGCCGCTGCGCGGCCAAGCGGTTGGTCAGTGTTTGTCACCGCCGAGCACCGAGGTGCCCAACGGCTCCATCGAGCCGTCCTGATCAACACGGACTACTGTCGCGCTGAGATTCCGGCCATGGTCGACCCGAATCCTCACGCTCACTCTTCCCCTGTTAAGGTGCCGCGCTTCTGCGGCTCGGACCCAAACGATGCGCCGCCAAGGCGGGCAAAGTCAAAAGGGTCACCGCAGCGCGCACGGAAGCGCTCACATGCGTGAACGCGGAGGCAGCATACCATGCCTGGCCCGTTGGCGAGGGCAATCCGGGGTGATACTCTGGGGCTGGCCATGGACGAGCACATGGCTGGCTCTCATCCAGAGTGGTGGAGGGAACAGGCCCTGCGAAGCCTGGCAACCTGCGCGGTCACGCGCAAGGTGCCAACTCCGGCGGCGAAAGTCGCGAGATGAGAGGTCACGGGAATCGTGACCCCTCGCTGGTCGGAGCAGCGAGGGGTTTCGTGCGAGTGGGATGACTACGGTGAGCCACAGGCGCATCGGCCCCCGGCGGGCAATGGCGATGGCCCGGCCCGCGTGCACCGCGGGCCGACCGGCCGTTTCGGCCGCCGACTGAGTCAATCCCCCGAGGGCTAGCCCCCGATCCATCGCCAATTGAAGGACGATCTTCCGTGAGCACCATCAATGCGCTGCACTGCCGCGAGTGCGGCCGCGCCTACGAGCCCAGGGCCGTGCACGTGTGCGAGTTCTGTTTCGGCCCGCTCGAGGTGCAGTTCGACTACCAGGCCATTCGTGACCGCGTGTCACGGGAATCCATCGCCGCCGGTCCCGATACCCTCTGGCGCTACGCCGACCTGCTGCCCGTCGACGGCGGCTGGGACCCGGCCTGGCCCGTGGGCATGACGCCCCTGCAGCGTGCCGACAACCTGGGCGAGCGCTTGGGGCTGCGCCGGCTCTACATCAAGAACGACACCGTCAACCCTAGCTTCTCCTTCAAGGACCGCGTCGTCGCCGTCGCCGTGACCAAGGCTCGCGAGCTGGGCTTCCAGACCTTCGCCTGCGCCTCGACCGGCAACCTAGCCGGCGCCGTCGCTGCGGCCGGCGCCCGTCACGGCATGGACACCTACGTCTTCCTGCCGGCCGACATCGAGCTGGGCAAGGTGCGGGGCGCGGCGGTCTACGGCGCGCGCATCGTGGCGGTTGACGGCACCTACGACGAGCTCAACCGCCTCTGCAGTGAGATCGCCGATCTCTACGAATGGGCCTTCTGCAACATCAACGTGCGCCCCTACTACGCCGAGGGATCCAAGACCCTGGCCTTCGAGGTCGTGGAGCAGCTTGGCTGGCGCGCGCCCGACCACATCGTGGCGCCCATCGCCTCCGGCTCGCTCTACACCAAGATCGGCAAGGGCCTCCGCGAGCTGGTCGACGTCGGCCTGCTGGACGAGCAGCACACACGCATCCACGGCGCGCAGGGCGACGGCTGCGCCCCCGTCGCCGAGGCCTTCGCGCGCGACAGCATGACCTATCGCGCCGTCCGCACGCCGCAGACCATCGCCAAGTCGCTCGCCATCGGCAACCCGGCCGACGGGTTCTATGCCCTGAAACTGGCCAAGCAGTGCGACGGCGTCATCGACGCCGTATCCGACGCCGAGATCGTGGAGGGCATCCGACTCTTGGCGGAAACCGAAGGCGTCTTCTCCGAAACCGCCGGCGGCGTCACCGTGGGCGTGCTCAAGCACCTCGTCGAGAACGGCGCCATCGGGCCGGACGACCTCACCGTGGCCCTGATCACGGGCAACGGCCTCAAGACGCAGGAAGCCATCGACAGCCAGACCGCCGACAGCTTTGCCGTCAAGCCCACCATCACCTCATTCGAGCAAGTCCTGGCCGACCGCGGGGTCTACGTCACGGCCTAGGTCGCCACGGCGCACAGAAGGAGCCACACCGCATGACACGTGTTCGCATCCCAACGCCCCTCCGCAGCCTCACCGGCGGCGAGAGCCGGGTGGAAGTCGACGCCGACACCGTCGGCGCGCTGGTCCAGCAGCTGGAAACCGACTATCCGGGCATGGCCGAGCGCCTGCTTGACGCCGAAGGCGAGCTGCGCCGCTTCGTCAACATCTACGTCGACGGCGACGACATCCGGTTCAGGGACGGCTTCGACACCGCGCTCGACGGCATCGACGAAGTCTCCATCGTCCCGTCGGTCGCCGGGGGTTAGCCCGGCAAGCCGTATCTACGGAAGCTCCATACCGGTCTGCCAGGTCCATGCCGGCGGCGTGATCTCAAGGATCGGATCGCCGCCAACCTGCTGGCTCCGTTTCTGCAAGTCCTCATCGTGTGTGTGCAGCACCGCGCAGCGGGCCGCGAGCGCCGAGGCCACGTGAATGGCGTCTTTTGGACGGATGCGGTGATTCCAGCACAAATGACGCGCGACTTCGGCTATCGGCCGGGTGAGCTCGACTAGTGTGAGCTTGCGATCTCCGCTCGGTCTGAATAGATCGATCAGATCCTCACGGCGCGACTCGTCCAGCCGCACTGCAGGTTGGACACCTGGGACGTAGAGGACCTCCGCGATGGTCAAGGTTGACGTGACGAGCGTGACGTTGCCGGCTTCCCAGTCCCTCAGCACGGCGCGCATGTGCGCTTGGTTTGGATGTCCGCCACGGAGAAAGTCCAGATACGCGCAGGAGTCCCAATAGAGGCCGGCCGGGTTACTCGCCACGAATCTCCGCTAGGTAGTCGAGCGAATCCCCCTCCATGGCCGCGTAGACGCCTTCCAGGTCAAGCACGCTGCGGCGCTGAGAGTCGGACGCCAGTGGGCGAAGCTCCGAAATCTCCCTGATCTCGCGCGGTCGGCCGTCGGGATCGCGCTGCACGCGCCCGGTGACCAACACCTTGGTTCGCAGCGCTCGGACTACCTCGTCGAAGAGGCTGTCGTCGAACCGGCAAGGCACCGCGTATCCAGAGACGTCGTCCCAGACGGTGAAGCGCAAGCTCCCATGGGTATTCACAGCGTCCAGACGGCCCTCGACAGCGCCAAGCGTGTAGGCCCGTGCCAGGAGTTTCTGCGCATTCCCCGCCGCGGTGGGCGTAAATTCGGCCTGCTCGCCGCTGTATGCGGATTCCAATCCAAAGCCGGACAGGCCGTCGCCAATGAGCCGGCCTATGCGCTGAATCCGTCCGAGTGCATCGAGCCCGAAGGTTGACGGCTCGCTGATGCCGTCTTCCAGCTCACGGACACCCCGCACACAGAGCAGCGGCACGTTGAGGCTCGGGTGGCCATTCGCGCGCCTGCCTGCCTCGACGAACGATATGACGGCCGACCCGGACCTGAGCTCGCCGAGTTGCCAGCGCATGGTCGGTTCGTCGTCGGGGGAGTGCGCCGCGTCAACGTCGTCCAGCAATTGCTCAAAGAGTCGGACCGCGTCGGCAAAGCGCCGCGGCTGGATCGCGTCGCCCCTTATGGTTAGGACCAACCGGACCGGCGACATACCTCTACCCTTCAGTCCAAGCCCCGTTCGGTCCGAAGGCGTTGTCCCAGGCGCCTCACACGTGCCGCACACACCGGCAGCGGCTGCACGAGCACCAGCGTAGCGAGTCTACAACCGCACCGGAGCCTCAGGGGAAGGGCAGCCCCGCCTCGTCGATTGCCGCCACCAGGCGCGTTATAAGCCGCCCACGAACCACACCTCCACCGTGGTGCTGACAACCAGTGAGCCGTCCACCACACTTTCCTCTGCGACCTCGATGCGGAGGGGGCCAGGCGCCGTCGTGCCCGTGACGGCGATCGACTCCGCAAACGTGCCCGGCCCGTCGAACGCCCCTTCCAGCGTCATCGCTCCCTCGCCGACGATCGTTCCGGCCCGGGTGTAGATGCGGTAGCTCAGATTCTTTTCGAACGGCATGGCGCTGATGCGTCCACGCAGGACCAGAGTCGCACCGACCGTCGCTCCGCTCAGCGGCGCTTCCAAGACAAGCTCGGGCGTCGGACGGCCCATCTCCTCAATTGGCGGAGCGCCCTCTATCGGCCGCGCGGCCTCAAGGACCACTTGTACGGTCGTGCGTGCCAGCGCCGAACCGTCGTCCGAATCTACGTCCACGATCTCGATGCGCCCCGGTCCGCCCGCGCCCGCGATGAACTCAACCGGCGCGGCGAACGTTCCCGGTAGACCTTCCCCTCCCTCAACGGGGAGCCTGCCCATGCCGATTACTCCGCCGCGAGCGTCATAGACGAGGTAGGCGAGTCCGTCGCCGGACGGGTACGTGCTCGTCGTGCCCCGAACCTCGACCCCGCTCGAAACAGGCTCGCCCGGCAGCGGCGACTCGATGACCAGCGCCTGACGCGGCACGAGTTGGTCTCCATGCAGCGCGAACCCGCGGGTGACGTTCAACGTCGGGCAGCACAGCCCGTCGCTGCGGCGGTGCGCGAGCATGTCCATGACGATTTCGCCACTTGCAATGGTCACGCTCTCCACCCGCACCCGGTCTCCCAGGTACACGCGCGCCGCCTGCACCGGCGCGCCGTCCCGGTCGAGGACGGCGATCAAATACCTAAATGTGCCGCTGCCGCCCCCGGAGGTGAATACGACGACCGCAGCATCGGCGACCCCGTCGTTGTCAAGATCGCCGAAGGCGACCGTGTCGTCGACAATCCCCGCGTAGTCCCGTTCTGTCGCACCCTCGCCATAGGCGATCGATCCCTCGCCGTCCTCAAATTGAATCGGGGTGTTCTCTTCACCGAGGAGCGGCAGGCGATATTCGGCGTTCCGCAGCTGTTCCAGCGTCAGCCGCGACTCCACGCTTGCGGGCATCGGAGCTTCCCAGGGAAAGCGCTCGCTGTTCAGCCGCTGCTGCAATCCCTCCGGGCCATTGATCCAGGTGCGCTGACCGTCGGTAAACGCGGTCCAGTTGTCGGCCTTGCGCCAGATCAGATGGCCGTTGGTGGTGTTCTGCAGCGTCGTTCCGTTTTCCGGATCGTGACGCTCGTTCTCCACACAGTCGCCAACGACGTCCGGGATGAGGTCGTGCAGGGTCTTGAACCCCAATTGAAAAACGCAATCCTGGGACAGAACCGGCTGAAACGAGAACACGAGGCCGACAACGGCAACCACCAGCACGAGCCTGGTCTTCATAACTCAGCCCCCCTCCTGGTCATACTGGCCCCAGCCCGTCTATCCGACGACCAGATTAATCAGCCTACCTTCGCGGTAGAAGACCCTTCGCACTTGGCGGCCGTTGAGGTGGGATTGGGCGCGTTCGCTGGCCAGGGCCAGCTCGCGGGCGCCGGCTTCGTCGATGGTGACCGGCGCCTCGATGCGGTCGCGGACCTTGCCGTTGACCTGCACCACCAGGGTGAAGGTCTCGTCGGCCGCCAACTCCGGGTCCCACTCGGGCCATGGTTGCAGGTGGATGCTCCGCGAATGGCCGGTGCGCTCCCAGAGTTCTTCGGCCATGAAGACCGCGCTGGGGGCCAACAGGACCAGGAAGATCTCGATCGTCTGCGTCCAGATGGGGCGGGCGCGGAGCTCGTCGTCGCCCACCTCGACCAGGAAGTTCGTGAACTCCATCAGGGCGGCGATCATGGTGTTGAACTTGAGCGCGTCGATGTCCTGGCTCACGCGCCGAATCGTCTGGTGCAGGCGGCGCTGCAGCTCGACCTCGACGTCGGCGTAGGCGGCGCGGCGGCGCTCGGTGTCGCCCACCGGCTGGTCGAGCACCACGTTCCAGACGCGGCCCAGCCAGCGGGATACGCCCACCCTCCCCTGCTCGCTCCAGGGCAGGGTGCGGTCGAACGGTCCCATGAAGAGGGTGTAGCAGCGCAACGCGTCGCCGCCCGCGGTCGCGGCGACCTCATCGGGTGTCACGACGTTGCGCCAGGACTTGGACATCTTCGTCGCGCGGAACTCGACCAGCGCCTGGCCGTTGCGTTGCGCGCGCTGGCCGGTGAGCTCGAATCGGGCCTCCAACGGGAAACGGCGGAAGGGTTGGGCCGCATCGGGGTGGTCATAGGCATCGGCGCCGTCGGGGGCGCCGACGCGAGCGCCGCCCTGGCTGTCGATCCGCAGGGCGGCCTCGTCCACCCAGCCGGGCTGGGCCAGCATGAGTCCCTGGTGGCGCAGCGCCTGGAAGGGCTCGGTGAGATCCAGAATCCCGGCGTCGCGCAGGGCCTTGGTCCAGAACCGGGCGAAGAGCAGGTGCATGACGCGGTGCTCGGCCCCGCCGACGTACAGGTCCACCGGCATCCAGCGCCGGATGGTGTCGGGATCGAAGGCGCGGTCGTGCTGGTCCGGGCTGCAGAAGCGCAGGAAGTACCAGCTTGAGCAGGCGAAGCCGCCCAGGGTGTCGGTTTCACGCTGGCCCGCGGCGCCGCAGGTGGGGCAGGCGGTGTTGACCCAGTCTTCGGCGGCTTCCAGCGGCGAGCGCCCGCCCAGCTCTTGCGGGTCGATCTGGTCGAGATGGGGCAGCAGCACCGGCAGCTGGTCTTCCGGCACCGGCACTTCGCCGCAGGCATCGCAGTGCACGATGGGGATGGGCGTGCCCCAGTACCGCTGGCGCGAGATCAGCCAGTCGCGCAGCTTGTAGTTGACGGCAAAGTCGCCCGTGCCCTGGTCGCGCAGCCACTCGGTAACCGCGCGAACGCCCTGGCTGGAGGGCAATCCGTCGAACCGGCCCGAGTTGACCATGGGGCCGTCGTCGAGAAAGGCCTCGGCGAGCGGCTCGCCGTCCCAATCGGGCGGGGCGATGACGGTGCGGATTTCGATGCCGTACTTGGTGGCGAACTCGAAGTCGCGCTGGTCGTGAGCCGGCACCGCCATGATGGCGCCGGATCCGTAGGACATAAGAACGTAGTCGGCGATCCAGATTGGCAGACGCTCGTCGTTGACCGGGTTGACGGCGTAGCCGCCGGTGAAGACGCCGGACTTGTCGTCCAGCGCCACGCGCTCCAATTCGGCCTTGCGGGCGGCCGCGGCCACGTAGGCCCCGACCTCATCGGCGTGGTCCGGCGTGGTGACGCGGCTGACGAGCGGATGCTCGGGCGCGAGCACCATGAAGGTGGCGCCGAAGAGCGTGTCGGGACGCGTGGTGAAGACGGGCAGCTCGTCGCCGGCCTCGGTGGTGAAGACCACGTCGGCGCCCTCGCTGCGGCCGATCCAGTTGACCTGGGCGCTGCGGGTCTCGTCCGGCCAATCCAGGCCCTGCAGGTCCTCGATCAGCTGGTCGGCGTAGTCGGTGATCTTGAAGAACCACTGGGTCAGCTCGCGCTGGGTGATGGCGGCGTGGTCGCGCCAGTCCGTGCCGTCGGCGTTGACCTCTTCGTTGGCCAGCGCGCCGCAGATCGGGCACCACCACTGCAAGCCGGTGGCGCGGTAGGCCAGGCCGCGCTCATACAGCTTGAGGAACATCCACTGGGTCCAGCGGTAGTACTCGGGATGGGTGGAGTTGATCTCACGCGCCCAGTCGTATGAGCCGCCGGCCAGGTCGAGTTGCCGCTTGTAGTTGGCGCTCCACTCGCGGGTGAGGTCCGCCGGGTGGCGGCCGGTCTCGATGGCCGCGTTTTCAGTGGGCAGCCCAAACGCGTCCCAGCCCATGGGGTGCAGCACGTCGTAGCCGCGCATGCGCATGACGCGCGAGAGGACATCGGTGGGCACGTAGTTCCGCAGGTGGCCCACGCTGATGCCGTCGCCCGAGGGATAGGGAAAGAAGTCCAGGCAATAGAACGTGGGGCGGTCCGAGGGTTCGGGCGTGCGGTAGAGGTCCTGCTCGGCCCAGCGCGCACGCCATTTGGGATCGATTTCGGCTGGAGAAAACTCGACAATCACGAGCGCCTGCGGCGGATTGGCCGGGACTTCATTCTAGGGTAGTCCGGTGGGTGTGTGGCACTCATCGGTAGGGATGCTTTGGACGGTGCCGGTGAGGCGAACTCCCGGGCTGCACGCAGCCCGGGCCACCGGGCGCCAGTCCGGTTCCCTCTCCCTCGGGGTGTCCGGACCGGACAGAGGGTTAGGGTGCTGTTCCCCGACCCTCGTTCGCCGCCGGCAACTCGATTCGAAACGTCGACCCTTCGCTCGGCGTGCTGGCGGCGGTCAGCTGCCCGCCCATGGCCGTGATGAGCGCCCGGGCGATGGCCAGGCCCAGGCCGCTGCCGCGAGTCTTGCGGCCCGAGGCGTCGGTGCCGCGGTAGAAGCGGTCGAAGATGTGTGGCAGGTCCGCCGCGGAGATTCCCTCGCCGGTGTCCGTCACCTCGATCCAGCAGTTTGCCGCGCCGGCTGTGCCCGAGCGGAGGGTGATCGAGCCGCCCGCCGGGGTGTGGCGCACCGCGTTGTCCAGCAGGCTGGCCAGCACCTGGCGCAGCCGCGCCTCGTCGGCCATTGCCGCTTCCGACGCCGGCGCCAGCTCGAGTGCAACCCCCTTCGCCTGGCCCTGGCTCCGCATCGCCGAGGCTGCGTCGCTGAGCACGCGCTCAAGGGACACCCGCTCGATGGACAAATGCAGCTTGCCCACGTCGGCCAGGGAGAGGTCGCGGATGTCCTCGACCAAGCGGTGCAGCCCTTGGGCTCGGTCCAGCGTCGACTGAAGCGTCTCGTCGGAGCGGTCGTAGACTCCGTCGAGCATGGCTTGGAGATTGCCTTCGATCACGGTTACGGGCGTGCGCAGCTCGTGGGCGATATCGGCGAACAAGTTGTGGCGGGCGGCCTCCTGGGCCTGCAAGCCGGCCGCCATGTCGTCGAAGGCCGCGCCGACCGTGGCCAGCTCGTCACGGCCCGCCAGCCCGCTTCGCGCCCGCAGATCGCCCGCCGCCACGCCGCGGGCCGCCGCGGTCAGCCGCCGTAGCGGCCGCGTGATGCCGGCGGCCATGACAATCCCGACCGCCAGCGCCACCGCCAGGGCGATGGCCAAGCCGATGAGCAGCGAGCGAACCGTCTCATTGACAAACGTTCGCTCCAGGGTTGCGCGGGCGTCGGGCCGACCGGGTATTGCACCCCCTGGCGCGAGCGCCCGTGGCATGTGCAACCGCCCGACCCGCTCGCCCGCCGCCACGAGGGGCGTCGCCGCCCAGCCGGCGGGCACGCGGGATTCCACGCCGCCCATCCCCCAGACCAGCTTGCCGTCGGCGTCTGCCACGAGCAGCGGCAACCCGCGTGGCTGGCCACGGGCGAACACCTCCTTGGCCGCTTCTTTGAGGTCTCCCGTGCGTGAATATGCCTCGCCGAGCCGCTCGGCCGTGAGCGAGGCCTCATTCCGGCGTACCTCCGTCGCAAACCGCTCGAACCGGTTGGTCGTCGTCAGTCCCACCACCAGGGCGGCCGTGCCCACGGCCACCGTCGCCACGGTGACGAAGGCCAGCACCAGCCGCAGGGAGAGCCGCATATCTAGGCGTCGCCCAGCCGGTAGCCGACCCCCGTGACCGTCACGATGTAGCGCGGCTCGCCGGGGTCTGTCTCCACCTTGCGTCGTAGGTTGCGAATGTGGCTATCAATTGAGCGTTCCAGCGTAATGCTGTCCGGGCCGGCAACGGCGCCCAGCAAGTCCGCGCGTGACAAGACCCGTCCGTCCTCGCGGACGAGCGCCGCCAACAGGTCGAACTCCGTGCGCGTGAGCGGAATCAATTCGCCGTCACGCCGCACCTGGCGCCGGCCGCTGTCGATGTCCAGCTCGCCAATGAGCATGGTCGTGGCGGCTGGCTGCGCCTGCGCTCGCCGCAGGAGCGTGTGCACGCGGGCCACGAGTTCGCGCGGGTGGAACGGCTTGGTCACATAGTCGTCGGCGCCCAATTCCAGGCCGAGCACTCGATCCGTGACCTCGTCCCGCGCCGTCAACAGCAGGACGGGCCGCGCCCCGCGTTCCCGGATGGTGCGCAGCACGTCGAGGCCGCCAACGCCCGGCAGCATAAGGTCCAGCACCACGATATCGGGCTGCTCGGTGGCCTCGTGCATAAGGGCCGTCTCGCCGTCCTCGGCGGTGATGACCTGCATGCCGTCACGGCGGAGATAAGCGCTCACCAAGCGGCGAATGTCAGGGTCGTCGTCCACGATCAGGACGCGTTGGTGCTTCACGGGCGATCTCCCGGAATCATCGTGGCGGCGGGAGCCGGCCGCCGACCGGCTCCCGCACACCGTACGCCTTGGGGAGGCTACAGAGCCAGAGGGCTCGCACTGGATTTCGCCGGTGCCGATGGGAAGGAGTATCGACCGCTGTGCTTGCCGCCGTGGCCGGAACAGCGGCCACCATCGTGACCGCGTCGCGGCTCGTCGGTGTTGGTCACGATTGATTCCACGTGCTCGGGCAACGCGTCCTTGATGGTCTGGGCGCGCGCTTCGGTCAGGCGTCCGGCATCGACCATCGCGTCAATGGCCGCCGTGGCCCGGGTCACGATCTCGTCGACGTAATCGTCCTTGCTCACGCCGTTGGCCTCGCCGATGTCGACCAGGGAAGTGCCTTCGACCCGGCTCTCGCGAATCTCCTCCGTCGAGAGCCCGGACAGCTCGCTGAGCACGACGACGGGCGAAGACCCATTGTCGAGCTTCATGGCCCAGCCGCGGCTCCGGCCGTGCCAGCCGGCGTCGCTCGTGACCATGGCCGTCACCGTGTCCGTCAGCCCCTCCTTGATGGTCGTGGCGCGCTCCTCCGAGAGCTTGCCGTCGGCAACCGCGCTATCGATCGCCGTGGTCGCCGCCTCCACCACCGCCGCGACGTAGTCGTCCGTCGTGACGCCGTTGGCCTCGGCAATGTCGGCCAGCGAATCGCCGCTCTGGCGCGCGGTGGCGATGTCCTCGACGGAGACGCCCGCCATGTCGCTGAGGATATCCACGGGCGAGATCCGCGAGCCGCCGAAACCGCCTCCGCCGTGGGCCAGCACGATGCCCGCGGCCACCGCAGACACTATCGCCGCGCTTGCCGCGGCGAGCGCCAATTTCTTCCACCGGCCCATCTAATTTCTCCTTGCCGTCAGGCGAGGGCATTCACTCACGACACCGACGGTAGGGGCGGCCTGTCAACCCAACCCGCAGGCGATGTGCAGGGCCTGTGCAGTTTGGTGAGTCGCGGGTGACTGGCTGGCGTCACCGCGGTGATCCGGCAACGGCCTCGGCAGGCGCTGACTCGTTCGGCATTGGCCCCTTGTCCGGCTCAAGAGAGGGCCGATCGAGCGGGCAAACCGACGGCGCCGATCACCGTTCTTTCGCTGCGTCCTTAGGGTTCGCGTCTAGCCACCGCTGCCCGCGTTCACCGCCCTCGGTAAGCACCCGCGTCGCAGCCAAGATGGCTGCGCGGCAGGCGTTGGTATCGATGAACCCGGACAGGAAATAGTCCCAAGCGGCCAGGTAAAAGGCACGGTAGTCGTCCGCCAGATTTGTGAATCCCAGATCCCGCAGCGCCGCTGTGGCTCGGGTCCGGTTCAAGCTCCACACATGCTCGGTGTCGAGGCCCGAAATGTGCAGCACGAGCGGGCCGACCGGCGCAACCCGCCAGACCAGCTGGCGCAACCCCTCGCGCGCGTAGACTCCGGGCTTGTCGATGACCTGGAGGGGTACCCGTTCCACCCACGCGGCTTGTTCGACGAGATCGGCCGAGTTGTAGCGCCTGATCGCGTGCGGATCGCTGTAGTCGGCCTCTGGATAGGCCTCGCCATGGAGCACGGTGACGGTGGAGCGAGGGGCGTGCACGAATCCTTCGCGTTCAGCCATGAGCTTGTCCATGACGATGAGTTGCAGTCTGGGTTGGTGGATAGGCCGTGCGATGCGGTCCTTGAAGCAAGCCTCGATACCCGCTTGTATTGCCAGGGCCTGCGGCACGGTATCGAGGTGTCGTCGCCACGTGTTGTCATCGCGGAACCACAGGTGGAGATCGACGTCGCTGATTTCGGGGACGTAATCCAGCGGCGATTCCCAAGCCTTGACCGACGAGCCCTTCAGGTAAAGGCCGCGAATCTCGTCCTCGGGAATCCGCGCCAACAGCTGATCTCGCACGCACGCGGCCAGTCCATTCACTTCCGCGCGCAGTTGATCGCGGTCAGGAAAGCGGGCGTCCCATTCCGGAAGCATGTGGCTCACGGCAACTCCATCGCCGGTGCTGACACCAACTAGGCTAGCCTCCGGCTCCAGGATGGCTCGGACGGGCGCTCACCCGTCGGGGATAGCCCGTCAGTCGGTAGCGGCTGCCTCGGCCGGGGCGCCACTGGACTGCTCGACGGATGCATCCATGCCCGCCGCGGTGAGCCCCCAGAGTTGGCGCCCCCAGACGGCCACGAACACCCCGACGCATAGGCTGAGGCTGCCGCCGATGGCCATGGCCACGGGCGTCCCCAGGCGCTCGGCGGTGGCCGAAAGCGGCAGAAGCCCCAGCGGCATCAGCCCCCAGTTGATCATCCAGACCGCCATCACGCGCCCGCGCATATGCGACGGCACCAGCAGCTGCACGATCGTCTGGCTTAGCGCCATGTGAATCGCCTGACACATGCCGATGGACGCCATCACAAGCGCCACGACCGGGAGCATTCGCGAAAACGACAGGATCACGAACAGCCCGCCGTTGACGACGATGGCGGTGATGGCCAGCCGGCCGGGATAGCGAGCTTCCGGCGCCGCCACCAAGGCGAGGGAGCCGAGCACCGCACCGACGCCGAGCGCGCTGGTCACCAGGCCGAGGTCTTGCACCCCGCCCTGCAAGTCCTGCTTCACGAAGGCCGGCAGCAGCATGGTGAGGGGATAGCTGAACAATGCGGGCGCTAGGGTGAGCACCATCAGCGAGCGTATGGGCCCGTTGCCAAGGACATAGACGAATCCGGCGCGCAGGATGCTCAGCGGCGACCCCTGGGCTCGCGGCCGCTGCTCGTCGGCGTCGATGCGCCGCACGTTGAGAATGCTCCAGACGTAGCCGCCGACCATCGTGAAGTACGCCGCCGCGATGCCGGCCGCGCCGACGATCAGGCCGGCGACCGCCGGACCGATCACCCGTGCCAGGTTCATCGTGGTCGAGTTCAGGGCCACGGCATTGCGCACCAGGGAGCGGGGAACAGACTCGGAGATCAGCGCATAGCGGGCGGGCACGCTGATGGCGAACATCGCGCCGGACAGCGTGGCGCTGATGGCCAGATGCCACACGGCAATGGCGCCCGTGGCGACCAGGATCCCGATGGTCAGGGCCGTCAGGCAGTTCACGCTCTGGGCGAACATCAGCAGCCGCGGTCGGCTCAGGCGGTCGGCCAGCAGTCCTCCCAGCTGTGACAGCAGCAGCATGGGCAATGACATGAAGAAGGCGAGCAGGCCAAGCGTGAAGGGCGAGTTCGTCAGTTCCACGACCAGCCACCCTTGCGCCAGGAACTGCACGAAGTGGGCCGTCATCGCGCCCGCGTTGGCGCGCCAGAGTCGCGCGAAGTTCGGGTGCGCGAACGAGGGGAGCATGCGCTCGCGGGTCGCCCGCCAGAGACGCGGCAGCGCCGCCGTCAACGGCGGACGAATGGCGGGAGGGTCTGCGACGGCGTTCTTGCGGCTCACCGCGGGCACCTCCCGACCCAGCGCAATCCCCTGCCGGACCGCTCCGGGCGCGGCAAGTGCCCCCACGATACTCCGACCGCACCCCGCTGTGTCACTCCGAGCCCCCTCCGTCATTCCGAGCCCCGCGAGGAATCTAAGACGCTCTACCACGGCCGCGATGACAGCATTCGCGGTACCCGGCAGCCGTCGGCCGACGGCATGGCATCATGCGCCCGCGTCAATCACGGCGATGGCGAGGTCGGCGATGTCCCCTGAAGTGGTGCGGATCGGGATCGTGGGCGCCGGCGATATCGTGCGCCAGCGGCACATGCCGGGATTGCGGGCTCTCCCAAACGTCGAAATCGTCTCCGTCTGCAACCGGCGCCGGGAGTCGTCCGAGGCCTTCGCCGAGGAATTTGGCATTCCGCGCATTTGCGACCACTGGCGCGAGGTCGTGGACGACCCAGATGTCGACGTGGTCTGGATCGGCACGACGCCCTACATGCACGCGCGCATTTCCATCGCCGCGCTTGACGCCGGCAAGCACGTGTTCTGCCAGGCGCGGATGGCCCGCAACCTGGACGAGGCGCGGGCCATGGTGGCCGCCGCCGACCGGCACCCGGAGCTTGTCGCGGCCATCTGTCCCCCGCCCTTCGGCATGGCCGGGGAAGCAACGATGCGGCGCTTGCTGCGCCGGGAACGCGTCGTCGGCGCCGTGCAACAGGTGCGGCTCACCATGCTCGCCGCGAGCCTGACCACCGGCGAACCCGAGTTGCACTGGCGCCAGGACGTCGAGCAGAGCGGGAACAACGTGCTCACGGTCGGCATCTACGCCGAGGTCCTCCACCGCTGGGTCGGGCGCGCCGTCGAGCTTCAGGCCCGCGCCGACCTCTACACCCGCCAGCGGCGCGATCCGGCCACCGGCGAACTTGTGGACGTGCAGATTCCCGATTCCGTCAGTGTCATAGGCCAACTCGCTTCAGGCGCCGACTTCGTCTACCAGTGGTCCGGGACGGCGCATCTCGGACCCACGAGCGAGCTGTGGATCTTCGGCGACGCCGGCACGCTCACCTATGACTTTGGCAGCGACCGCATCCGCCACGCCACGCTGGACGAGACCTCGTTGCGCGACGTGCCCATTCCCGACCACGAGCGCGGCTCATGGCAAGTCGAGGCGGACTTCATCCGCGCCGTCCGCGAAGGTGGCGACACGGGCCTGGCGCCCGACTTCATCCGCGGCGCGCACTACATGGAGTTCTTGGAGGCGATGACGCGCTCGGCCCAGCACGGCGGGCGCGTATACCTGCCGCTGGCCTAAGCGGGCGCATACTCGCGCTGGTAGCCCCGCTTGAACTGGTCGGTGCGTTCCAGCCGGCGCTTGAGTTGCGCGGGCGGGCTCACTCAGGCGCGTGCAGATCGTCAAAGAGCTCCTGCACGCTGCCGGACTGCGGGAGCCCGCCCGCGCGGGCTTCTTTCATGGCCGCGATGGTGGTGGCGTTGGGCTTCAGCGGTGCAAACGGCAGCGCCTTCTCATGCGCCACCCGGGTCAGCAACAGCCGCACCGCGTCTGAGATCGTCAGCCCCATGGCAGCCAACACGGCTGCGGCCTCTTCCTTGATCGCCCCGTCAATGCGCGCCTGGACCAGCTGATTGGCCGGCATTGATGCCCCTCGTTTTGTGTGCCCCCTAGAGTGTGAATGACATTGTAATGCAGAGCGACCATCGCCCGCCTGCGGTCGCGTGCCATGCTGGATCCGTCATTCCCGCGAAAGCGGGAATCTACGCCCCACCGAATCTCGGTGGCCCGGCAGGTGGGTCCGACCCCTTCTCCCCTTGTGGGAGAAGGATGGGATGAGGGGTGTCCGGCGGCCTGCGCATCACGCCGCCTGGAAGACGTGAGGGGCCACTGTCGCGGTTTGCACCGTGGCTCTGGCCCTTTCCCGCCAAGGCAGAGACGACCGCCGCGTCAGAGTCCTAGGCCGGCACCGCCTCAAGCTGCCGGGCCAGCAGTGCGCGGATCTCGGCGTGCGTTTCGGGCGTCGCGGCGGCGTCCCGTGACGGCAGGCGCGAACCCCCGGCTTGTAGGCCCATGGCCGCCATCCACGGCTTCACGAACACGCCTTCACCCGCCGTCTGACTGCCGATGCCGCCAACGATCTCGCCGTAGGGAACCATGAAGTCGTCGAAGACGCGCTGCGCCTCCTCGTAGCGGCGGGCCTGCATCAGGTCGCACACGCGCCAGGAGTGCTGCGGTAGAAAGTTCGGCACGTGGCTGATCCAGCCGCGGCAGCCCAGGATGTGGCCCAGCACCACCAGCGGCGAGTTGTCCACCACCGCGGTCAGCGGCACGAAGCGGCGCAGCCCGTCGAGGTGGCTGCCCATCTCCGGCGAGCCCCATTTCACGGCAATCGTGTTGGGCAACTCGACCAGCCGCGCCATCAGGTCCACCGGCACGTCATACTTCGATCCGCTGTACCAATGGCTGTAGGCGGCGAAGCCGACGTTGGTGTGCCGCGCGACTTCCTCGTGCCAGGCCACGGAGTCCTCGGGCGTCACCGTGTAGTAGTACGCCGCGCTGATCTGCGCCGCGTCGACCCCGAGGTCCTCGCAGAGCTGGCACAACTCGATCACCACCCGGATGTCGGTGCTCTGCACGCCGGCCATCACCGGAATTCGGCCACCGCTCACGTCCACGATGGCCCGGATCACCTGGCGGCGCTCCTCCGTGCTCAGCGCCGTGAAATCGCCGCCGGAACCCGCGGCCAGGAGCACCGTGTTCCCTTGCCGGGCGCCCTGGTCGATCAGCCACTGCACGTTGGCTGCCGTGCCGTCCACGTCGAGCTCGCCGTCCTCGGTGAAGATCGTCGCGATGGGCACGACCACGCCCTGCAGCCGTTCCTTCGCCTCGCTAATGGTCAGCATGGAGATACCTCCCGTTGCCGCGGTGATGTCGGACTCTGTGTCACGCCACCGGCCAGCCGAAGCCGCGCACGAGCTCGCGCAACTCGGCAAGCTCTTGCTCGTTGAGGGGCTTTGAAGGCGGCCGCGAGGCCCCCATGGGGTGGCCCATCACCGCCATCAACCCCTTCTTCACGCGCCCCTGCCCGCCTGACCGCTGGTCCATGCGCTCGGAAAACTGGCGCAGCGGCTCATTCACGGAATCGAACAGCGCCTGTGCCTCCTCGTATTGCCGCGCTTCGAGGAGCTCCCACACGCGCAGATCGTGCGGCGGGTGAATCTCCGAGGTGAGGTTGATGTAGCCGCGGCCGCCAAGCTGGTGACAGCGTATGGGCCCGCCGCCGTTGTCGATCACGCTCACCCGGTCGGCGAAGCGGGTCATTTCGTCGTAGTCGATGTCCGCCGGCGCGGACCACTTGATGCTCACCACCTGCTCGAGGTCCGCCACCGTATCCAGCGTGTCCACCTCGATCCGACCGCCGGGCAGCCAGTGGGTGTGATAGACCATGATGCCGATCTCGACGGCGTCCGAGAGGTCGCTGAAGTAGTCGATCACGTCGCCTTGGCTCGGCAGATTGAAGACCGGCGGACACACCTGCAGCGCCATCGCTCCCAGGTCCTGGGCGCGCTTGGCGTCTTCGATGGTGCGCTTCGTGTCCTTGTAGTGGAGGCCGCAGACGATGGCCGCGCGGTCGTTGGCGGCCTGCACGACGGTGCGCAACAGCGCGGGCCATTCGGCGTCGCTCAGCATGGGGCCTTCGCCCATGGCCGCCGCCACCTTGATGACGGCGGAGCCCTTCACCAGGCCCTGCTCGACCCACCACTCGGTGACCGCGTGCATGCAGCCGTGATCGACCTCGAAGTCGGCGTCGAACGGCGTGGGGACGGTCGCGATTGGTCCCTGAATCAGTTGCCGGATTTCGTCACGCGTCATGAGCAGAGCCTCCACGAGCCTGTGGCGCCGCTGTCGGTTGCGTGCGGCCAGCGCCTATGCCGCTTATAGCCGGGCCGGGCCCGAGCGTCAATCTGCCGGGGGTCGGACCCGTTGATAGATTCGGCCTGCGTCACTCCTGCGCAAGCTGGCATCCAGGCTCCACACGCCGACAGACGTACCGAGCGCGCTGGGTGACCGCTCGCCGCCGCCGGCTAACCGCGCCGCGCCGTCACTACGCCGTCTCCTCGCGCTGCAGCACCGGACGCCGCGCCGATTGCGGTTCCGGCGGACCGACAAAGCCTTCGGCCTCGAGTTGTAGCGCCAGCTTTTGCGCCTTGCTCCGGCCGACCCGAAGCTCGCGGCTCAGCAGATCGGGCGTGATGCTCTCGTGCCGCATCACCAACTCCGTCGCGGCCACGTAGAGTTCCTCCTCCTCGCTGTCGGCGTCCTCGGCGGCTTCGCGCAGATCGTCGGCCGTCAGGGTTTGCGGTTCGCCCTGCGCGCGCCAGTGATCGACCACGGCCTCGATCTCCCCGTCGTCGGTGAACACCCCTTGCACGCGGATAGGCTTGCCGCCTTCCGGGGGAGCGAACAGCATGTCGCCGCGGCCGATGAGCCGTTCGGCGCCGGCGCCGTCCAGGATCGTGCGGGAATCGGCCTGGCTGCTGACCATAAAGGAGATGCGCGTCGGGAAATTGGCCTTGATCAGACCCGTGATCACGTCCACCGAGGGCCGTTGAGTCGATACCACCAGATGGATTCCTGTGGCGCGCGCCAGCTGCGCCAGGCGGGCGAGCAGGCGCTCGACGTCGCCGGGCGCCGTCATCATCAAATCCGCCAGCTCGTCGATCACCGTGACCAGGTAGGGCAGCGGCTTGCCGCCGGTGGCGTCGGTCGGGTTCGCGTTGTAGGCGCTGATGTTGCGCACGCCGGCCTTGTTGAAAAGGCGATAGCGCCGCGCCATCTCGCGGCTGACCCACGTGAGCACCGGCACCGCGTCGGCGATGTCCGTGACGACCGGCATGCGCAGGTGCGGCACGCCGTCGAACGTCACCAGCTCGACCATCTTGGGGTCGATCAACACCAAATGCAGCTCGTCGGGCGTTGCCTGGGACAGCAGCCCCGTGATGAGCGATGTGAGGCACACGGACTTCCCGGCGCCGGTGGCCCCCGCGATGAGCAAGTGCGGCATCGCGGTCAAATCGACTACGCGCACCATGCCGGCCACGTCCTTCCCAAGCGCCAGCTTGAGGTTGGAGCGTGAGGCCACCCAGGCCTCGGACTCCATGACCTCGCGCACGGTCACCACAAGCGGCTCGTCATTCGGCAGCTCGATCCCCAGATACGGCCGCCCGGGCACGGGCGCCTCGATGCGCAGGCTTCGGGCGGCCAGCTTCAGGGCGAGGTCGTTGGAGAGCGCGGTAATCCGCGCCACCTTGACCCCCGTGCCCGGTCGCACCAGGTATTGGGTGACCACCGGTCCGGGAATTGCTTCCGGAACGCTCGCGTCGATGTTGAACGAGGCCAGCGTGTCAACGATCACCTGGGCCTTGGACCGGATCTCGGCGTCGGGAACGTCCGTCGCGGGCGGCGTTGCCTGGAGGAGATCGACCGGCGGCAGGGTCCATGGCCCCTCGTCGCCGTCATCGGCGGAGGCCGCCGTCGCGGCGCTGGGCGCGGTTCGGATCAGTGGCCCCTGCTGCCAGTCTTCGGGCTTGGGCGCCCCGTTGGACTCCTCGGGTGATGGACTCTCCGGTATGGGCGGTTCCGCCGCGCCGTTGTCCGCGCCCGTGGATTGCGGGCGGAATATCGGGCCCAGGCGTCGTCCCGCGGCGGTGGCCGCCGCGCTGCCGATCCTGACCGTGTGCCTGGTGCCGTCGATCAGCACGCGCCCCGCGAGCCGCGTCGCCGTAGCACCTCGGGCCGATGCGAGCAGGGCGTAGCCGGCGGCCGCAACGGTGGCAATGGCCATCAGCGCGTACGCCGGACCCTCGCCCACGCTCACCGCGAGCCCAGGCCCGACGAACTGGCCAATCCAACCGCCGCTGGCCGATGCCGCAGCATTCTCCGGGGCGGCGAGACCGACGAGTCCAGTCAGCCCCAGCACGAAAACCACGGCCGCTGCGACATGTCCCAGGCCAATGGCCGGTCGCTGGCGCACTCCGCTCAGGAGCAGGGCGGGGCCTACGAGGACGCTGGCGATTGCGGCGATGGGCGCGGCGCGGCCAAAGACCTCGATGTAGGCCGCGCCGCTCGCGGCGACGACAAAGCCGTCACGGCTGAACAGACCGATGAACGCGGTAAGCCCAAGCGCACTGAGGATGATCCCGGTGAGCCCCAGCATGTCCCAGCGCTCCACTCGCAGGTGACGCGGGGCTGGGGCCGCCGCCCGGCGCGTTTTGGCCACGAGGCACTCCTTGCCGGCGCGGCCTGATGGGCGCCGGCGCTAGACCCCAGTGGCGAACGGCAGCTTCACCGGCCGCCGCCGGGACTTTGGAACCAGTGCCTCCCGAGCGAGTTCCGAATCTTCTGTTGCAGGCCGTCCAGCGCCGGGACCGGGTGATCTCCGCGATCGATCATGCGGCGGACTTACCGCCCCAGGACACCCTGAGCTTCCGGCGCGTCGACAAACCCTCACCCGATGATATCCGGCGCGCCGAAGTATTTTCTAGTGGGTTTATGGCGACTCGTGCGCAGTTTCGATCCAGGCTGGGACCGCCTTGCTCACGGCATACAGCGACCGTATGGCGTCCTGCATCAACGCGGCCGTGGTGCATGACGACCGGCGCTCCCGCGAAAATCTCCAAGGTGGGCGACGATAGCGTCATGAAACCGGGGACCATGGGCGACGCCCTGCAACGCCGGCTGCGGATCGGGCCTCATCGCTGGTGGCGTGGCTCGAGCCGCGTGCGCGCCGCCGTGTGGCTGGCATGCCTGCTGACGCTCACCGCGGTCTTGGTCGTGGACGCCCGCCGCGTCCATGCCGCCGACCCGGCCGTCACCATCAACGCTGGCGCCTTCTTCGCGTCGCACGACGCGACGGTCGCGCCCGGGTACGGCTTCTCGGTGACGGACGATCGGGGCGTGCGTCTCTGGTCGGGCTGGCTGGATCTGGGCGGCGAGCGCACGCTCGGCGCGCCGGTCTCGCGGCGGTTCGTGCTCGCCGGCTGGGTGCGGCAGGTCTTCGAGCGTGGCCTGCTGCGCTGGGACCCCGCCCGCGGCGCCTCGCTGGTGAACGTGCTCGATTTCCTTTCCGCGCACGGGCACGACGCCCAATTGCTGGAGGACTTCGGAATCCCCGCCTCGGCCGACTGGTCGGCGGACGCCGGCGACGGCTGGTCCGGTATCCGGGCCCGGCACCTGGCGCTGCTGGATGGCCCGGAGCCGTGGCGAGGCGTGTTGCGGCAGGCCTTTCGCACCGCGGATGAACCGCTGGCCAACAACGACGCGGCGATTGCGCTGCACGGGCTGCCGATGGCAGTGGCGCGGACGGACGCGGGCTACGCGCTGCGGGCGCAGCGGGCCGCGTGGGTGTACGAGCCAGCTACCGACGATGCGCCGCGGCGGGTGGCGCTGCTCGATTTGCTGGCGACGACGGGACTGATCCCGGCCCACGCCATGGTGCCGCACCGCGCCGACGAGCGGCCGCACCTGCGGCCCGCGCGCCCGGTGAGCGCGGTGCACTTCTTCGACTGGTGGGACCGCACCTACCTACCGACGGAGTACTTCACGCATGGGCTGAGTTGGGAGCGGGTCGGCCTTACGCGGGAGGAAGTGGGGTCGTCGGCCTACTACGACGCCAACTTCCGGCTGATCCGCGACTTGGGCGTCGATGGGGTGTTCTGGGAGTGGTACGACGGCGGGAACCTGACCCCCGACGCTGCGGTGCTGGATTCGCTGCGGCGCCATGACTTGAAGATCGGGCTGTTCTACGACTGGGAGGCGCTGCACGCCGGCGGCCGGGCCGTGTTGAGCGATCGCGCCTACATCGCGGCGGACGAGGCAAGCGTGAGCAAGATCGCGCACGAAGTGATCGGCTTCTATCAGGGGATCCCGACGGACCTGTGGCTCCACGACGCGAACGGCCGACTCCCCGTCATCGTCTACGCCTACGGCTTCCCGGAAGTCCTCGATGACACGGAAGCGTGGACCTGGTTCTTCACCGAGCTTGCGGGGCGGGTCGAGACGGCGCTGGAGGTCGACGTGATCTTCGATTGGTCGGCCTTGTCGCGGGTCCAGGCCCTGGCCTTCGAGCGCTGGCCCGACGACTTCGCGCCATTCAACTTCGTGGTGGACACGCCGCAGTGGCAATTCGGGCATCACGTGGTGACCTGGAACTACATCTTCGACAACCGCGGCGTCGCCGCACGGGACGGGCTGCTGCGGGTGGTCCGCGACGACAATCGCTATCTGCAGGAAACCGCCTGGCTGGCTGCGCACACTGCGCCGAGCCTGGTGTTCATCTATAGCTGGAACGAGTTTTGGGAAGGCTCGCACCTCTTCCCCGACGATACCTACGAGTGGCGGCGCTACGAGTTGGCGCAGGCGCAACTGGCCGAGCTGGCGGAGACTCGGGCCGATGACCTGCCGCGGGCGGTCATCATCGGGGATGCGGCGGACGCGTATCCAGCGGGAACAAACGGTCTTTTCGAAAGCCAGCGCTTGCTGCTGCGGCACCTCTTGCGGCGCTACGTGCCCCAGGCCGACTTCATCACCCCAGATCAGGCCACGGCGGACACGCTGGCCCAATATGACCTGGTGGTGAGCCTGACCACCGACCGCGCCGTCGACCCGCTGCTTGCCGCCCTGCCCGAATCGACTCAGATCGTGTATTGGAACGCCACGGACCTGAGCACGGCGCTGGCGCAGCGCTTCGCGCAGGCGGCGGACGAGGCGCGGCCCCAGGGACACTTCCAACTCCTGGATGACGACGGCCAGCCGACCGACGACTCGATCAACGTCAACCACGACGTCTGGCTGGCAACACCCGCGGCAGGGGCGGACATCGCCCTGGCGTTCGAATACGAGGGTGAGTCGTACCCATTGGTCGTGCAGGCTGGCAACGACCATTGGATCAACATCTACGGGCCTACCGAGGCCTCTCTGGTCGCGGCCTTCGAGACGGTCTATGGCCGGGAGCTCGACCTTGCGATCACCTTTGCGCAGGGCCACCGCACCCAGCGGCTTGAGATCTACCCCGATGGCCGCGTCGTGCAAAACACCTTCAGCGCCCCATCCGTCTTCCGCCATGATCCGTTGCCCATCCCGGATTTTGAGCCGGTTCCCCCGGCGGGTCTCGAGGATGACGCGGCGGCCGCTGCTTGAAGACCACGTGGCCTCGGCCGCGGCGGCTGGGAGCCGAACGCCGCGGGTCGACCGCTATAGTTCGCGCCTACGAGTGCGGACGGAGCGACTGCTGGCATTGACACGCGCATGAGGCTGCCGCGGCGAAGGGCGAGCTTGGCTTGGTATGCGTGCGGCGCCGCGCGTCTCGCGTGCCTCGTGGCAGTCACGGCTGCGTTGCTCGTGGGAGCTGGCGGCGCGTGGGCGGAGGATTCCGCGGTACCAAGCGGTGCAGGCGCCTTCTTTGCGATGGCCGAGTCCGAACTCGGCTTTTCGGTCACCGACGATCGGGGCATGCGTCTCTGGTCGGGCTGGCGGGACCTGGGCGGGGAGCGCACGCTCGGCGCGCCGGTCTCGCGGCGGTTCGTGCTCGCCGGCTGGCTGCGGCAGGTCTTCGAGCGAGGACTGTTGCGCTGGGACCCGGCCGGCCGCGTGTCCGTGGTGAACGTGCTCGACTTCCTTTCCGCGCATGGGCACGACGCCCAATTGCTGGAGGACTTCGGGATCCCCGCGTCGGCCGACTGGTCGGCGGACGCGGGCGACGGCTGGTCCGGTATCCGGGCCCGGCACCTGGCGCTGCTGGATGGCCCGGAGCCGTGGCGAGGCGCGTTGCGGCAGGCCTTTCGCACCGCGGATGAACCGCTGGCCAACAACGACGCGGCGATTGCGCTGCACGGGCTGCCGATGGCGCTGGCGCAGACCGACATGGGCTACGCGCTGCGGGCGCAGCGGGCCGCGTGGGTGTACGAGCCAGCTACCGACGATGCGCCGCGGCGGGTGGCGCTGCTCGAATTGCTGGCGACGACGGGGCTGATCCCGGCCCACGCCATGGTGCCGCACCGCGCCGACCAGCGGCCGCACCTGCGACCCGCCCGCCCGGTGAGCGCGGTGCACTTCTTCGACTGGTGGGACCGCACCTACCTACCGACGGAATACTTCACGCACGGGCTGAGTTGGGAGCGGGTCGGCCTTACGCGGGAGGAAGTGGGGTCGTCGGCCTACTACGACGCCAACTTCCGGCTGATCCGCGACTTGGGCGTCGATGGGGTGTTCTGGGAGTGGTACGACGGCGGGAACCTGACCCCCGACGCTGCGGTGCTGGATTCGCTGCGGCGCCATGACTTGAAGATCGGGCTGTTCTACGACTGGGAGCTGCTCCACTCCGGCGGTCAGGCCGTGTTGAGCGACCGCGCCTACATCGCGGCGGACGAGGCAAGCGTGAGCAAGATCGCCGACGAGGTGATCGCCTTCTACCGGGGGATCCCGCCGGACCTGTGGCTCTTCGACGCCGACGGACGGCTCCCAGTGGTCGTCTATGCCTACGGCTTCCCGGAAGCGCTTGAAGACACCGAAGCGTGGACCTGGTTCTTCACCGAGCTGGCGTCGCGGATCGAGACCGCGCTCGAGGTCGACGTGATCTTCGACTGGTCGGTTGCCTATCTGCCGGCCTCCCAGGTCCAGGAGCTGGCCTTCGAGCGCTGGCCCGAGGACTACGCCCCGTTCAACTTCGTGGTGGACGTGCCCCAGTCGCAGTTCGGGCATCACGTCGTGACCTGGAACTACATTTTCGACAACCGCGGCGTCGCCGCGCGCGACCGGCTCCCACGCGTCGTCCGCGACGACAACCGCTACCTGCAGGAAACCGCCTGGCTGGCCGCGCATACCAACCCAAGCCTGATCTTCATCTATAGCTGGAATGAGTTCTGGGAGGGCTCGCACCTCTTTCCCGACGACACCTACGAGTGGCGGCGCTACGAGCTGGCGCAGGCGCAGCTGGCCGAGCTGGCGGAGACGCGAGCCGACGACCTGCCGCGCGCGGTCATCATCGGGGACCCCGCCGACGCGCATCCGTCGGGCGCCAACGGCCTCTTCGAGAGCCAGCGCCTGCTGCTGCGGCATTTCTTGCGGCGCTATGTGCCCCAGGCCAACTTCATCACCCCGGAGCAGGCCACGGCGGACACGCTGGCCGGCTATGACCTGGTGCTGAGCCTGACCACCGACCGGGCCGTTGACCCGCTGCTTGCCGCGCTGCCCGAATCGACGCAGATCGTGTACTGGAACGCGACCGACCTGACGACCGGCCTTGCGCAACGGTTCGTTCAGGCGGCGGAAGCCGCGCGACCCCTCGGGCGGTTCGAGATTCTGGATCGCGACGGCCAGCCGATCGGCGACTCGATCATGGCTGGCGGCGACGTCTGGCGTGCGACGCCGGCCGACGGCGCAAGCGCGGCCCTGGCCTTCGACGACGACGGGCAGGCCTACCCGTTGGTGGTGCAGGCTGGCAACGATCACTGGGTCAACATCTACAGCCCCACCGACGCCGCCCTGGCCGCGGCGTTCGAGACGGTCTATGGCCGCCCGCTCGAGCGCGCCATCACCTTCGCCCTCGGCGGGCGCATCCAGCGGCTGGAGGTCTATCCCGACGGCCGCGTCGTGCAAAACACCTTCAGCGCCCCGGCCGTCTTCCGCCACGAACCGCTGGCCGTGCCCGATTTCGAGCCGGTCCATCCGGCGGGGCTGTAGGTCGGCCTATTCCTGAGCGGACGCGCTAGACCTCGGTCACGATGGGCAGGATCACCGGCCGCCGCCGGGTTTTCTGGAACAGGTGCCGGCCGAGCGAGTTGCGAATCTTGTTCTGCAGGTAGTCCACCCCCGGGTCAGGGTGGTCGCCGCGATCGATCGATTGGCGGACATGCTCGCGGGCTCGCTCCAGCAGGTCCTCGGACTCCGGCGCGTAGACGAACCCGCGCGAGATGATGTCCGGTGTGCCGACGGACTTTCCGGTGTGGTGGTCCACCGCCGCCACGACCACGACGACGCCGTCCTCGGCCAGGTGCCGCCGGTCGCGCAGCACGGTCTCGCCCACGTCGCCCACGCCCAGGCCGTCCACGAATACCATGCCGGCCTCGACGTAGTCGGTGACCGCGGCGCGGTCGCTCGTCACGTCGATCACGGCGCCGTTCTCCGCCATCACGATGTTGTCCCGCGGCAGCCCCACGGCTTCCGCCAGGCGCCGATGCTCGACCAGGTGCCGGAACTCGCCATGCACCGGCATGAAGAAGCGCGGCCGCAGCGCCGTCAGCACCAGCTTGAGCTCCTCCTGGCTGGCGTGGCCCGAGACGTGCACCGGGCGCAGTTGCTCGTAGATGACGGTTGCGCCTAGATGCGCCAGCCGGTCGATGGTGTGATTGACCTGCGCCTCGTTGCCGGGAATGGCGGCCGCCGAGACGATAATTGTGTCGTCGGGCGCGATCTCGATCACCCGGTGGTCGTGGTTGGCCATGCGCACCAGGGCCGAGCGCGGCTCGCCCTGCGATCCAGTGCAGACGATGGCGATGTCCTCGGCGCGGAAGTTGTCGAGTTCCTGGGCAGCCACGATCAGGCCCTCGGGCACGCGCACGTAGCCCAGGTCGGCGGCCACCCGATGCACGCGCTCCATCGACCGCCCGATCAGCGCCACCTTGCGTCCGTAGGCCTGTGCGGCGTCGAACACCTGCTGCGCGCGCGAAACCAGCGACGAGAACGTCGCCACGATGATTCGGCCCGGGGCCTCGGCGAATATCTGGTCGAACGTCTCGGCGACCACCTGCTCCGAGGGCGTGTAGCCGGGACGGTCCGCGTAGGTGCTGTCGGCCATCAGCAGCAGCACCCCATCGTTCCCGAGCCGGCCAAGGGTCTGAATGTCGGGCGGACGGCCGTCCACGGGCGTGAAGTCGAGCTTGAAGTCGCCGGTGTGCACGATCGTGCCGATGGGCGTGTGCACCGCGATGCCCGTGGCGTCGGGGATGCTGTGGCACACGTGAAAGAACTCGCAGCGGAACGGCCCGACCTCGACCACGTCCCCCGCCTCGACCGTGTGGAACTGCTGGCCGTCGGCCAGCCTGGCCTCGTCCAGCTTGACCTGCACCAGGCCCAGGGTGAGCGGCGTGCCGTAGAGCGGCAGGGGGAAGTCCCGCAGCGCATAGGGCAGCGCGCCAATGTGATCCTCGTGGCCGTGGGTGAGCAGGATGGCGCGCAGCTTGTGCCGAATCTCGCGCAGATAGGCGAAGTCCGGCAGGATCAGGTCCACACCCAGGTGTTCGGCGTCGGGGAAGGTGAGCCCGCAGTCGATGATGACGGCGTCGTCGCCGAACTCGATGACGGTGCAGTTCTTGCCGATTTCCCCCACGCCGCCGATGGGCACGACGCGAACGGTGTCGGGACCGAGATCCTGCGGCAAGGCGCCTACAGCGTTCGCGGCGCCAGCCGCCGGGGCTGGCTGTGCTTGCTCTGGCGTGAACCCTCGTCATACCCGCGACCGGAGACGCCCACGAAACCCCTGGTCGTTCCCGTGCGCCCCCTCGTCATTCCCGCGAAAGCGGGAATCCAGGCCCCACCTAACCTGGAACCACGCAGGGCTGTCCCGGACATCCTGAGCCTGACCGTGTCAGGCAAACGTGTCCTCGCCGGGTCCGCCCGTCTCATCCGAACATCGATAGCTGTTGCTCCTGTGGCTCGGCGGGCGGGGTGGCGGCGACAGGTTCGGTCAGCAGCTTCGGGATAAGCGCGAAGTCGCTGCGCAGGATGTCGCGCAGGCGGAGCTGTCGCAGCGCCGCCGCCGGGTGATAGACGGGGAGAAACGTGCGGCCGTCGCGGCGCCGCGGCACGCCGCGGGCCTTTGAGATCTGGGCGTCGGGGAAGTGCGCCTGCAGCGCGTGCCGACCGAGCAGCACGACGACCTTGGGGTCGATGAGCTCGACTTGCCGGTCGAGGTACGGGCGGCATGCGTCCGCCTCGTCCGCCGCCGGGTCGCGGTTCTCCGGGGGCCGGCACTTGAGCACGTTGGCGATGAAGACCTCGCGCCGCCGCAGGCCGATACTCTCGATCAGCTCGTCCAGCAACTGACCGGCGGCGCCCACGAAGGGACGCCCCTGCTGATCTTCGTGATAGCCCGGGCCCTCGCCGATGAACATCACCGCGGCGTCGGCCGCGCCTTCGCCGGGGACGGCGTGTGTGCGACCGCTCGCCAGCCGGCAGCGGGTGCAGACCTTGACGGCCTCGGCCAGCTCTGTCAGACCGGTGAAGGTGGGGAGGGCGTCCGCCACCTAGACGGCCACTGGCGTTCGCGTGAGGTAGGCGTCGAGCTCGTAGGCGTCCATTACTGTTCGCAGCTTGGACTTCATCTCGTCGGGCAGATCGACGAGGGGGAGTCGTGGGACGCCGACGTCGAACCCGGCCAGCCCCAGGGCGGCCTTGACGGACACCGGATTGGGCCAGCCGGCTGGGAACAAGATTTGCGAGATGGGCAGCAGGTGCAGGTGCCGCGCGCGCGCGTCGGCGAGATCGCCGGCGACGAACGCGTCGATCATCGCTCGGATTTCGCCGCTCACCACGTGGCTGGCCACGCTCACCACGCCCACGCCGCCCAGCGCGAGGATGAGGTAGGTGTCCGCGTCATTGCCGCTGTAAATGGCGAAGTCTTCCGGCGTCGTGCGCCTGATCTCGGCGATCTGCTCGAAATCCGCGCTGGCTTCCTTGATGCCGATGATGTTGTCGATGGCGCTCAGCTGCGCCACCGTTGCCGCCGCCAAATTGCAGGCGGTGCGGCCGGGAACGTTGTAGAGAATGTTGGGCAGGGGCGTGGCCGCCGCGATGGTCTCGAAGTGGCGGAACAGCCCCGGCTGCGGCGGCTTGTTGTAGTAGGGCGTCACTTGCAGCAGGCCGTCCACGCCGACATCCGCCGCCGCGCGCGACAGGTGGATGCTCTCGCTGGTGTTGTAGCCGCCCGTCCCCGCGATCACTCGTGCGCGTCCGTCGGCGGCGCGTAGGGCCTCTCGGTAGAGCGCCATGCGCTCGGTCTCGGTCAGCACCGGCGATTCGCCGGTGGTGCCGGTAACCACCACTCCATCGTTGCCGGCGTCGATCAAGCCGTCGACCATGCGACCGAACGTGTCGTAGTCGACCGACCCGTCGTCGTGAAACGGCGTGACCACCGCGGTGATGAGCCGACCAAAGGTCAGCATGTCACTTCCTCCTGCGAGGCTGTCTCACGCCTGCTGCGCTGCAAGGTCAACACTCACACGGCCCCGCCTGGAATTGTACCCGCGGCCACGTCAAGCGGCCCGTGCCTGCCTCAACCAGTCATTGGCAATGGCGGCTTCCGCGATCTGAATCGAGTTGGTCGCGGCGCCCTTGCGCAGGTTGTCGGATACGACCCAGAACACGAGTCCGTTCGAGTGTGACATGTCCTGGCGGATGCGGCCCACCCAGGTGGTGTCGTTGCCCGCCGCCACCGACGGCATCGGGTATTGGTGGCCCGCCAGGTCGTCCACGACCCGCACCCCGGGTACGTCCTCGAGAATCGCGCGCGCCTCGCTGGCGTCGAAGGGCTGGCTGAACTCCGCGTGGACGGCGGCCGCGTGGGCCCGGAAAACCGGCACCCGCACGCAGGTTGCCGACACGGCGAGATCGGGCAGGTGCATGATCTTGCGCGTCTCGGCGGAGACTTTCCACTCTTCCTTGGAATAGCCGTCGTCGCGCGGCGAGTCGATGGACGGAATCAAGTTTGACGCGATCTGATGCGGGAATACATCCGGGTCGACCGCCGGCGTTTCGCCACGGGCAAGAGCAGCCGTTTGCGCGCCGAGCTCTTCCATGGCCCGGCCCCCGGCGCCCGAGACCGATTGATAGGTGTCGGCGATCACCCGCCGCACGGGGTTCAATTCGTGAAGCGGCGCCAGCACCTGCACGATCGGCGTCGTCGAGCAGTTGGGAATGGCCACGATGCCCTGGTGCCAGGCGATGTCGGATGCGTTGACCTCGGGCACCACCAGCGGCACCGAGTCGTCATAGCGAAAGGCCGAGCTGTCGTCGATGGCCAGCGCCCCGGCCTGCGCCACGCGCGGGGCCTGGGCGCGGCTGATGTCGCCCGACGCCGAGATGAGCACGAAGTCGAGGCCCTCGAACACGGCGTCGTCGAGCGCCTCGACGGTGTAGACGCCGCCGTTGAACTCGATCTTGCGGCCCCGGCTGCGCGGGCTGGCCCACAGCCGCAGCTCGCGCACCGGAAAGCGGCGTTCCTCCATCACGCGCAAGAACTCGCGCCCCACCGCGCCCGTGGCGCCGATCACTCCCACCGCATATCCCGCCGACATTAGGTTTCTCCCTTGGAGCTTGTGAGCAAGTGTTCCAGGCCGGTCACCAGGCCGCGCAGACTCCGCACCCGGCGAACGGCCAGCAATACGCCGGGCATGAATGACTCCCGGCTGGTCGAGTCGTGGCGGATCGTGAGGGTCTGTCCCTCGCCGCCGAAGATCACTTCCTGGTGCGCCACCAGACCCGGCAGCCGCACGCTGTGCACCCGCACGCCGTCACGCACGCCGCCGCGCACGCCGTCCAGCGTGAAGTCCTCCGTTACCGCGTCCTGGGCGGGCCGCCCGTCCCGGGCGCGCACCACAAGGTCCGCGGTGCGCGCCGCCGTTCCCGAGGGCGCGTCGCGCTTGCGGTCGTGATGCAGCTCGATGATCTCCACGCTGTCCAGGTGGGGCGCCGCCAGCTCTGCCATCTGCATCATCAGCACGGCCCCGATGGCAAAGTTCGGGGCGATGAACGCGCCGACGCCCGTGGCGTCCGCGCGCTCGCCGATGGCCCGTGTTTGGTCGTCCGACATCCCGGTGGTGCCGATGACCGGCGACACGCCCGCGTCCAGGGCCTCCAGCGCATGCGCCGCCGCCGCGTCGGCCACCGAAAAGTCCACCACGACCTCGGGCGCGGTTTCGCACTGGGCCGCCGCGAACGATGTGAAGAACGGGGCACTCCCAGGCGAGGGGACCCTGTTGATCCTGGCCACGAGCTCGAGGTCCGGGGCGCCTTCCACCGCCGCGACGACGGTCTGACCCATCCGGCCGGTGGAGCCCAGAACGGCGACTCGGATCATCGCGCCGGTTCTAGTCGTACCGGCGGCCGCCGCGCGGAGGTCGGCGTGAACGGCCACCCGGGCCGCCCGGCCCGTCGCGGCGCCCGTCGCGGCGCCCGCCGCCACGCGGCCCGTCGCGCCCCGGCCGCGGTGGGGCCGTGGCCAGCGTCTCGGCCGGCGTCAGGTCTTGCAGCACCGCGCGTCGCGACAGATTGATGCGGCCCAGATGATCGACTTCGACCACCATCACCATGATGTCGTCGCCTTCGGCCACGACATCGGTCACCGACGACACCGGCTCCTCGGCCAACTCGTTGATGGGAACGAGGCCTTCCTTGCCCGGCACGATCTCGACGAACGCGCCAAAGTTCATGATACGCATCACCTTGCCCAGAACCTTGCGGCCGATCTCGACATCGCCCGTTAGGTCCCTGATCATCTGAACGGCGCGGTCGGTGCCTTCGCGGGTGGCGCCGCCGACCGTGACCGTGCCGTCCTCCGCGATATCGATGCTGGCCCCGGTCTCGGCCTCCAGACGGCGGATCATCTTGCCGCCGGGGCCGATCACGGCGCCGATGCTGTCCGGCGAGATGGAGATCTGCACGATCTTGGGCGCGAACTCGCCCACGTCCGCGCGGGGTTCGGCAATGCTCACGCGCATCACGTCCAGGATTTGCAGACGCGCTTCACGGGCGCGCTGCACGGTCGCCTCGATCATCTCCGGGGTGAGCCGGTTCATCTTGATGTCGACCTGAACGGCGGTCACGCCCTCGGCCGTGCCGGCCACCTTGAAGTCCATGTCGCCGAAATGATCCTCGGCGCCCTGGATGTCGGTGAGGACCCTGAAGCGGTCGTCGTCGCCGGCAATCAGGCCAATGGAGATCCCGGCGACCGGGGCCTTGATCGGCACCCCGGCGTCCATGAGGCTCAACGTACTGCCGCAGGTCGCCGCCATGGATGTCGACCCGTTGGACGACAGCACCTCCGACACCACGCGGATCGTGTACGGAAAGTCCTCGATCTCCGGCAGCACGGGCACGATGGCGCGCTCCGCCAGCGCTCCATGGCCGATCTCCCGGCGGCGCGGCGACCCAAGCCGACCGGTCTCGCCGCTGGCAAAGGGCGGCATGTTGTAGTGGTGGATGTAGCGCTTGGGCTGCGCCATGGCTTCCAGGTCGGTGAGCCCGATGCGCTGCACGTCGCGTGGCGTGCCCAGCGTGGTCACCGCGAGCACCTGGGTCTCGCCGCGCTGAAACAGGCCCGTACCGTGGATGCGCGGCAGCACGCCCACGCGCGCCGAGAGCCGGCGCAACGCGGATTCGTCGCGTCCGTCCGGGCGAATGCCCTCATTCAGGATTAGCGCACGGGTGGCCTCCGCCTCCACGTCGTGCAAGGCATCGCCGATTGCCCCGGCGTCGTGCGCATCCCCGAGCGCCGTCGCGGCGTCCTCGGCGATCGCCCCGAGCTGCTGCTTGCGCTCCGCCTGGTCCATCACCCGCACCGCGTCGTTGATTCTCGACCCGTAGCTGCTGGCAATGGCCTCCTGCAACTCGGCCGGGGGCTTGCTGATGGTCACCTCGCGCGTCGGCTTGCCCGCCAGGTCCTTGAGTTGCGTTTGAATGTCGATCAGGCACTGGAGCTGCTCTTGCCCCCAGTTGATGGCACGCACGACCGTGTCGTCCGGCACGACTTGCGCGCCGGCCTCAAGCATCACCACGCCTTCACTGGTGCCGGCGACGATGAGGTCCAGCGCCGGGGCCGAGCCCTCCGGGTCGGGTGGAGCATTGGCCACGAACTCGTCCCCGTCCAAACCCACGCGCAGCGCGCCCACCGGACCGTCGAAGGGCAGACCGGTAAGTGACACCGCAGCAGAGGCGGCCACGATCCCCATGACGTCCGGCTCGTTCTCGCCGTCGTGGGTCAGCAGCGTCAAGACGATCTGCGTGTCGTTGCGCATCCCGTCCGGGAACAGCGGCCGGATGGAGCGGTCGGCGAGCCGGCCGGCGAGAATTCCTGACAGCGGCGGCCGGCCTTCGCGGCGCAGCACGCTGCCCGGAATGCGGCCTATCGAATACGCCCGCTCCTCAAACTCGACTTGGAGCGGAAAGAAGTCCAGCCCCTGACGTGGGCTGGAGGCGACGACCGTCGCCAGCAGGGTTGTATCCCCGTACCGGGCGACAACCGCGCCCTCCGCCTGACCGGCTAGCTCGCCGGTCTCCAGGCTGAAGGTCCGCCCTCCCAATTTGGTCTCAACTCGGTGCATATCGCACGTCTCCCGGGCGGGCCGGCGGAACAAGCGAAGAAAGGAGGGGGCAACCGGAGTTGCCGGCTCATTTCTTTGCTCGTCCGCGAGATTCGACCCGCCGAACTATGCCGAAGCAAAATAAATGGTGCCCCGTCGGTTCAGCTTCGGCGATGAATCCGGAGGCCAGGGACCGTGAGAAGAAGAATTCCAGCGCGGCGGCGCGTCACGCCGTGGGCGACTCGGGCCGGCGGCTATTGGCGCACTCGCAAACCCAGGGTGGTGATCACCTCGCGAAAAGTCTCCGGCTGCGTGCGTCGCAGGTACTTGAGCAGACGGCTCCGCCGCCCAACCATGCGCAGCAGCCCATAGCGCGTGTGCTTGTCGCCGCGATGCAGCTTCAGGTGCTCGGTGAGCTCCTCGATCCGCGCGCTCAGCCGTGCAATCTGCACGGGAGCCGAGCCCGTGTCGTCGCTATGCAGGCGCAGCGAATCGACCTGCTCGCGTTTAGGCGAAACGAACTCCACGTAGGCTCCAGAAGAATTGCGGGCGCCTCACATCCAGCGCGCGCAGCGGGAGGAATGCTGATCCGCCCGTAGCTCGGCCCAAGTGTACCGCAAGATCATCGCCCGGTGAGAACCGACGGCGCCAGGCCGCGGCGCCGCAGTCGGTAGATGACGCGTCCGACATGGTCAGCAATGTAAAGGTCGCCGTAGGGGCCGACCACCACGTCGGTGGGCCGCGTCAGCGAGCTGACGAACGGTGTCACCTGCGCCGTGAACGAGTCGCCCTGTCGACGGAGCCGCGCGCGCAGGATGTTGTGCGCGAACGAGCTGCGCCCCCCGGCCGGCCCCCACATGGCGATCAACAGGTTCCCGTCGAATTCGCCGGCCTGCGGTCCGGTGAAGAAGGTCAGGCCCGCGGCGGCGCCGTGAGCCGGCAACTCAGCGACGGGTGCTCGCGTGCCGGATTCCGGCGGCGGCGTGCCCCAGAACCGTGCATGTCCATAGTCCGCGCCCTGGATCACGTGGTTGAGTTCGTCGGGCGGATCGTCGTTGCGCCGCACGCTTCCGTCGGGACCGTTGTCGGTGCAGAACAGCTCACCGGCCGGGCTGAACGCCAGGCCGAACGGGTTGCGGAGCCCGCTGGCGAACTTCTCCAGCCCTGTGCCGTCCAACCGCGACCGCAGGATGGAGCCGGACAGCGGGCGCTCGGCGATCTCGCCCGCGTTCGTCGTGCTGCCGAGCGTGATGTACAGCAGACCGTCCGGGCCGATGGCGATGCCGTTGTTGCGATGGAACGGCACACGCGTGTCCAATTCCAGGCCGGTGACAACGTCCGCCGACTCGTCGGCGGCGCCCGAGCCGGAAACATCGCGCAGGCGAATGATCTTGTCCTGGACGGACACGTAGAGGTGCTCGCCGGCCACCACCAGTCCCCGCGGATCGGTCACGCCGTCCCCCGAGGCATAGGTACGGATATCGTTGGCCCGCCCGTCGCCGGTTGAGTCGCGCATGGTCACGATGAGATCGTTGGAGAAGCCGACGAATAGGCGGTTGTCGGGCGCGAAGGTCAGCACGGCGGGAAAGCCGAGGTGTCTCGTCGTGGCGAACACCGAGATCTCGAAACCCGGCGGCGGGATCGGCGGGCCGCTCTGGCGCAGGCCGGCTGGCCGCTCGGTTCGCTCCAGGCGCATGCGCCGCCCCGGCGCCAGCGGGGACGCGGCCTCGAAACTGCTGATGAACATCCAGCTGAAGTTCGCGTACGACGTGTCGCGCGTTGCGTCGCCCACCAGCGTGAGGCTTGCGGCGCCGGGCGTCTGCGGATGCACCTCCAGCACGCCGGCCGCGAAATACTGCCGCACGAAGCCCGTCGCCAACCCCGGAACTAAGGGGGCGAGGCCATCGCCAGCTTCGAGGCGCGCGGCCGTCAGCGGCGCGCCGAGGCTGAGCTCGCCGCCGACCGCGTCGTAAAGATTGAGAAATCCCGTGGACGTCCCGTCAACCGCTTGGTTGGACACGATGTGTCCGTAGGGCCCCACGGCGCGGCCGGAGTGCGGGTTCGTGAGGCCGGCTTCCCCGGGAATGGCCGCGACGGCCGCGGCGCCGTCACCGTCACCGAGCACGGTCCACAGGTCGCGCCACTCGAGCATCAGCCCTTCGCCCGTGAGGCGGGATTCCATCACACCGCGCTGAAAGTACTGGCAGAGCACGCCGTCCTCGACGATGGGCTCGCTGATCGCCAGTCCCGCCCGCCGCAGCCCGCCCGTGCGGAAGTAGTGACCCAGGAAGTCGACCAAGTGATGCCCACTCGGTGCTGTTACCGAGAGAGTCGCGATGTTGTGGCCAAGCTCCGGCTCATACCGTACAGCGACGACCCGTGCGTCCCCCGTCGGTTCAAACCCGCGCACGCGTGCCCAGGGGATCCAAGATCCGGCGGCGGCCAGCGCGCCCGCCGCCAGCACGCGGCGGCGCGCGAGGCGTCGCGGCGCTCGGCGGGTCGTGGGCGTCACGGGGATGATCGAGCCAGGCTGGAAACCTGGTTATGCTACAAGAGGTCCGCTGCCGCGAGCACTGCGGACACACAAGGCAGCCGTCCACTTTTCCTATGGCGAGACGCAGACGCCGCCGCGCCTCGGACGCCCAGGTCAGCACGCCTGCCGGCGATCAGCCGCCGGCCAAGGCCGCGATGACCGAGGCCGACGACAGGCCCGAACGGCAACAAAAGAAAGGCCGGCGACAGGCCGCGCCCCAGCGCCGCGGTCTGGGTCGCGGGTTCTGGCTGTACTTCGCCTTCATGATGGCCGTCCTCATCCCGCTCAACCTTTTCTGCCTCAACAACTTGAACCAAGGCCCGGGAGAGATTCAGGAGGTGCAGGACTCGCCGCTGGTCTCGTCGGACGGCGCCCCGCGCGGGCCATACGCCACCGATCCTCCAACCTCCGGCCCGCGCGCGCTCGAGCCCGCGGCCTTCGGCTTCCACACCTCGACCATCGCCGACGAGGTACAGGTCTCGAACCTCTGCGCGGGCCACGTGATCGTCCACTTCAGTCCGTCCGGCGGCGCCGCGCTGGAGGCCGAGATGAACCAACTGGCGGCCGAGCTCGAGGGCTACGACGTGGTCGTGCATCCCGACGCGGGCTTGGGCGAGGCCGAGGTGGTGCTGACGGCTCTCCTGGTCGTGCACCGACTGGAGACCTACGACAAGAGCGAGGTGTACAACTTCGTGCGTGGATATTCCGGCAGCCGACCCGTGGAAGACCTCTGCCCGGGCGGTGGGGCTACCTAGGCGCGGTCAGGGCGAAAGCCGCAACTGCACCGGCCCGAGCAGGCCGGACGTGAGCCGCTCGGGTTCGATATTGCCCTCGTGCCAATAGCGGTGCCACGGATCGCCCATGCGCGTCTCATCACGGCGCCAGCGCATCTCGTTGGCGGCAAGGTTGCTCACGCGGACACGCACCGTATTCGATCCTGTATGCACCGTCCCGGTGAGGTCGAAGCGGTACGGCGGCCACACGCGCGATCCAAGCGATCGGTTGTTCACGATCACTTCGGCGTGGTGTCGCACATCCCCGAGATCGAGCACCACCGTGCCGCTCGCCTCCGGCTTCGTGAGTTCGACGCTCTGCTCGTAGACCGCTGAGCCCGAGTACCACGCATAGCCCAGCTCGTGCCATGGGGCCAGCGAGATGGTGGTTGGGCGCATGAACAGCGCCAGCGGCGCCAGGACCCCATTGGAGAAGTCGGTCGCGTGCACCTCGACGCTGAGCACGCCGCCCGTCGTGATGTTGTAGACCCCGTTGATGTCCGGCGTCCGCTCCCGAACGTCGACGTAGACCTTGTGCACGCCCTTGATATAGGGGATGCCGATGCCCACGCACCCCAGCGGCAGCCGCTGGCGGTACATCAGCGTGCGCGGAAACCGCACCGGCTCGCCGAGCAGCACAATGTGGCCCCATGGCTGGACGGGGGGTCCCCCGCGCTCCCAGGTCACGGTCGGCACGTCGCCAGCGAACGCCGTGCCGGTCCACATTTCCGACCGCGGCGCCTGCACGCCCCATGATTCGTCCGAGACCACGACCAGCGACTCTCCCGAGCGCAGATCGATCTGCGCCTCGAACAGCAACGAAAGCGGCGTGGCGGACGTGCTCGCGACATCCGCGACGATCGTGTTCTGGCCCAGCCGCAGGTAGGGCATGATGTTGTACGTCACCGGGTTGGCCCAGTTCTCGGACTCGCCGAGGGCCGTGCCGTTCATGTAGACGGTGGCGCGTTCGACGCCCACAAACGTGGCCCAGGCCTTGATCGGCGGGTCGGTGATCGTGAGCGACTTGGTGAAGCGCAGCCGGTCATGGGCCTCGCTGTCGGGTCGGACCACCCAGCCCTGCGGCTGTCGCAGACCGGTGATCCACGACGCGCGCCAGTTGCCCACGGTGCTGGCGTCGGCCGATGTGAGCCACAGCTCACGCCACGAGGAGTCGTCGTAGGCCGGGTCCCGGAGCCGCTCCAGGCGGCCCGCGCCGAGCGCGAAGTCTTGGAACCGCATCACGGGGAGCTCGGTGCGCCGAACGGTGCCCTGGCCGGTGGGCACCCCGGCCTCGAGCGCAAACTGCCACTCGGTGCATAGGTCTCTTGCCTTCACTCGGGGCGCCCGGCGGCTCGACGAGGCGCGCGCCGGACGCGTGGCGCCGTCGAAGACCACCGCGCGGGCTGCGTGCCCGGCAATCATGAACTCTGCCGTGCGTCGCGTGCGCGCGCCGCTGGTGGCGAGCGCTTCCTGCTGGCCGGTTTCCGGGTCCCACAGCTCAGCCGCGCCCTTGGCGCGAGTCTTGATGCCCACCTTCTGCTCGTCGGGCGTTTCGTTGACCACGAGCACGACCTCGCCGCCGTCGAGCCGGCGTGCCGCGAGCGCGATGCCGTCCAGGTCCGAGGTCAGGCTGGTTACTGTCGTAAGCCGCGCCGCCACGCGATCCAGCCAGTCCGCCGCCTCTTCCTTGAGCATGAAGATGCGGCCTTTGCCCATCCGGCTGCCGCGCTTGGTCGACGCTCCCGCCGGGGACAGCGGCTTCACCATGCGTTCGAGTTCCTCGTCGCTGGCGCCGGACTCGGAGCTGGCGCTCGGGAGCTCGCCGGCCCAGACCAGACGCCCGCCAGCCTTGACGAAGTCGGACAACCGCGCCGCCACGGCACGCTCCACCACCGGCATGGGCGGGATGACCAAGGCATTGACGGCCACGCGGCCCTCCCGCAACGTCGCGCCGTCAAGCTCGCTTGCCAGGAGGAACGCGGTGTCCACGACGTGCACGTCGATGCGGCGCGCGTACAGCCCATCCACCAGCGACTCGAACGCCTCGCCGACTCCGCGCGCTCGCGCATTGGGCCGGCCGTCGGCGGTGTTGGCCCAAACGCTCGTCAACGGCGCAAGAACGCCGATCGTCGTGGCCGCGTGGCTCTGACGCACCAGCGCGCTGAGGCGGGCGGCATAGGACGTAACCGCGCCGAACTGCCGCCAGTACGGGTTTTGGGCGAAGAACGTGTTGGGCCAATCGTCGGCCGCGGCGGCCCGGTCCATGCTGTAGTGGAAGCTCTGGATCACCGGGAGGTCGGCGCCGATCACCGCCAGCCGGCCCAATCCGCGCCGCACGTCGTCCAGGGTCACGCTCCATCCCGCGCCGCCGAATGCGCGCACCGCGACCCGCGGCCGCTCGGCCAGCGCGGCAATCGATACCGCGGGCTTGATCTCCGCCGGCTGCACCACGCGTGGCCGGGCGTTCCGAAAGCCGTGCATGTCGCTGCTCGGGAGCGGCACCGCGCGCATGGTGCGGAAGTAGTCGCCCTGGCGAGCGGCGTGCGCGGCGATGTGCTCTTCCGTGTGTCCCATCCACGAGTAGCCGCGTTCCTCGCACCAGGACGCGACCTGTTGGAACCAGGACTCCGTGTACAGCGCCGCGAGGACCTCGTAGAAATCGCAGCGCAGCTTTGCGGAGGAATGGCCCCCGCGCACGATCAGTTGCGGCAACAGCGGCAACAGCTCGTATCCCTTGCGTGCGGCGAATTGCGCCGGCAGGTCCTCGGTCCAGGGAATCGGCCGGCTCGCGAGGTGCGGCGTGTCGAAGGCAAACCCCGCGATGTCGCCGCCAAAACGCTCCGCGTACGGCGCGTAGGCCGCCTCGACGAAGCGCGCGACGGTTGCCGGGCGCAGGTAGTCGATGTGATCGTCGAGTTGCCGCACGGCGAAGCCGAAGATCTGCCAGGTGCCTTCCGGACATGCCCACGTTGGGGCGTCCGGAATCTCCGTGAGGCTCTCCGGGTCCAGCCCCTGCATGCCGTCGATTCGGCCCGCCACGCGCACCAGCGGTTCGCCATCGGGGTAGCGGCCTTCGAGCGACACCTCGGTCGGGCCTTCGACCGGGAGCACGGTGCGGACCAGCGCCTTGCCGTGATGCTCGGGCCCCGACGCGAGCACCTGAGACGCCGTCTGCCCGTCAGCTTCTCCCGGATCGCCGGCAGTTCCGCTGGGCGCCCGGTAGTCGTCGCCGATCCACACGGACAACCCGACGTTGACGGCGGCCCGAACGGCGTACTCGATGATTTCCCACCAGCGGTCGCCGAGGTACGGCGTGCGCAGCCCTCGGCTGGCGCGAATCACCACGCCCCCCATGCCCTTCGCGGCCAGCTCGCGAAGCTGACGGCCGATCTGCGCCTCGTGCAACTCGCCGTTCCAGAGCCACAGGGCAAGCGGCCGATCGTCCGATCCGGGAGCTTGGAACCCTTCCCGAAGCTGGCTAAGCGCTTCGCTCATGCGCCGCGCGCCGCGCCCTCATGGTGAATGCGCGGTCTGCACCTGCGGTGGGTGGTGCCGGAGTGGCGGGCGAAGGCCCGGGGGAAAGAGCAGCGAGTCAACGAGCGCGGATTATAGAAAGGCGGCGCCCTTCACGCCAAGGAGGAGCGTCGTCCGTGCAACCGGCTGCCCCGCGTCTACGGATGATGCTCGCGCGCGGTCGGGGCCGGCGGCGACCCTGTGGGCCGCGCTGCGGAAGGATGGTCGGCTGGGGCTTGATTGAGCAACTCCTGGCGCACGATGGGGACGTTCCGGGGGGCATTGATGCCGATCTTGACGCGCTCGCCCAGGATCTCCAGCACGGTCACCTCGATCTCGTCGCCCATGACGATGGTCTCGTTGACTTTGCGGGAGAGAACGAGCATTGGCCTCCGTGCCTGACTGCCCCGGCTTCAAGCAGGCTTTGTGCCGCCGGGCGCGACTCCTGTGAGCTGCCACACTGGGCGACAGCCGCCATTTGGGAGCATCGCACGCATCGTGCGGTCGGCCAAACCTAGCACAAGAAATTCCCCCACGGTTGCCCGAGCCTGAGCTGGATTCGGTGCGCCACAAGCGTCCAGCGCGCCGGGAAGCGCCAATCGTCGCGCCGCAGCTCGGGAGCGACGTCGGCTACACCGCCTGGTTGCTGGCGCCGGTCGAACCGTCGGCGGTCTACGCCGCCCTCGACGCCGGCTGCGGAGATGGCGTGCGCACGGCGGCGCTGCGGCAGCGGTTGGCGCCGCACACGCTCGTCACCGCCGTCGACGTCGACCGTGACGCCGCCTGCGCCGGCGCCTCGATCGGCAACGTGGACGCCGCCCGCGGCGACATTGGGCGGCTGCCCTACGCCAACGGCACGTTCGATCTGGTCATCGCGGGCCACGTGTTGTATTACCCGGACGACCTTGCCGGCTGGCTGGTTGAAATCCGCCGCGTGATGGCCTGCGGCGGCATGATGCTCGCCGCCACGAACAGCGCGCGGTCCGGGCGGCGCCTCCTGGACCTGCACGCGGCCGCGTGTCGCCGGGCCGGCGAGCCGGCAATGGCCGCGCGCGCCCTCGCGCCGACCGCGCGCGATCGATTCACGCTCGAAAACGGGACCGACCAGCTGCGCCAAGTGTTTGCCGAGGTGACGGTGCGCTCCCGGGATGACCCCCTGGTGTTCGATTCGGTGGCGCAGGCGCTTGCCGTGTACCGCCGTGGACTCTACGCGCGCGGCGCGCCTCCTGGTGTGGCCGACGCCGATTTGCGGGGTTTGGCGGCAACGCTCGCGCGCCACATGCGGGCTGAACTCACGGCGGCGGCGGATGCCGCGGGGCGCGTCACGATCCCGCGCCGCAGCGGCTGCTTGGTCGCGCGCGTATAGCGGAGGATTGGGCCGCCGGCTGGCGACTTACAATTCCGCGCATCCCCGGCCGGCTTGCCGGGTCCTCGCGGGCGCTGAGCGCCGGGCGCTTCGCGGACTCCGCGAGGATGTCGACACTCGGTCACGCAAGCCGCCGGTCCGGGAGTTCGCGCATGTCCACCGGTCGCGCCCTCACAATTGCCGCCGTACTTGCCGCCATCGCGCTCCTGCCCGTCGTCATCATCCTGGCGCTTGGCCTCTACGGGTCCGCGGTGACCGGCGACTTTCCGCTGGTCGACGACACCGGACCGATGCTGCGCATCGAACCCGAGCGCGGGCCGCCCGGCACCCAACTTGCGATCCGCGGCAGCCGGTGGGAAGAAGGCACGCTGCTGCGGCTGGAGATGATCGTGCAGGTCGCGCGGCCCCGGATCACGCTTGGCGGCGAGGTGGAGACGGTCGAGCAGCCCTTGCCGGGTGTGTTTGTGGGTGAGGTCGTCATCTCGCGCGCCGGCAGCTTCAACGTCGACACCCAACTGCCGACGACCGTGCCGCTGCTGCCAGGCACGCAGATCGAGTTCGTCGGCTCCGCGACCTACCGTGGCGGCGAACCGGCAGGCGAAGGGCGCACCACCTTTCTGGTTGAGCCGGCGCCGGGACAAATCGATGTCGAGGTGCTCGCGGACGGGTCGGGCAAGCCGCTGCCGGACACGCTGATAGAGCTTCGAGGCTTGCAGGGGCAGCTGGTGGCCGCCGGGCACACCGAGGCCGACGGCGTGGCCCACTTTGCGGGCCTGGCGACCGACGTGGCCTACCAGATATCGGCGCGGGCAGCCGGCCACCAAACGCTGCACGTGCCTTCCATTCAGGCCGGCGTGGACACCCCTGGCGAGGTTACCTTCGTGCTGCCGACGGCCCCTCGAGGCTCCATCTTCGTCGGCGGCGTCCCGGCGGCCGGCGACGAGGCGTCCCCAACCCTGGCCGTCATCGACCTGCCGTCGCTGGCGCCGGTGCGGCACTCGCAAGTCGAGGCTTCCGAAGGGGCGTGGGCGCTGGCGGCCGATCCCGAGCGCGCCCGCCTCTATGTTGCCGACGAGCTGGCGACGGAAGTCCAAGTGTTCGATCTGCGATCCGGCCGCTTCGCGGTCTCGATTCCTTTGGCGTTCAGTCTCCGGGTCGACGTGCGCGATGCGAACGACCGACCCGCCAGCGCCGTGGTCCGATTGTCCTGGAGGGTTCGCGATCGCGAGGTGCTCGTGCGCGTGCGGGAGACGGATTCGTCGGGCATCGCGGTGTTTGACGACCTGATCTCCGGCAGTTCCTACGTGGTGAGCGCGATGGCCGCGAGCGCCGAGAACCTCGGCCGCACGGCGGAGTCGGCAGGGCCCGTCTCGGTCCATCAGGCGCCGGATCCCGTCACGATCATGCCGCACCAGACGGCGCGCGCCACCGTCACACTGCAGTCGGACCGCGCGCAGATGTTCTACGGCGGCGAGCCGCGGCTGTTGGCGGGCAACGATCGGGCCCCGGCGACTAGCCTCGTCGTGGCGGATATGGCGGTGGACCCTGTATCCGGGCTGCTGTACGTGACCGGGTCCGACCTCGACCGCGGGCATCTATTCGTCATCGACCCCGACGAGCGGCGCATCCTGCATGACTGGCGGGTGTGGGCCGGCGTTGGCGACGTGGTCCCTCGCGGCGACGGCAATTCCGTCTACATCGCCGATCGGGCCTTCTCGTCGGTCACGCTGGTGGATGTGACCACCGGCCAGGTGCGGAGTTCCGCCACCGTGCCGTCGTGGCCGGAGGCGATCACGGTCGACGAGGCCGGCAATGTGTTCGTCGCCAGCCTGCGCGACGGCAGCATCACCCGGCTCGACGCCGACACCCTTGAGATATCGGCGCAGCGCGACCTCGAGGAAGGGGTGCACCGGCTGGTGCTGCTGCCGGACGAGTCGGCGCTGCTCGTCGCCAATATCTGGACGGAAACCATCACGGCGCTCGACCCAACGGACCTGGGCATCGCGTTCCTGCTGCCCGCGAACGCAAACCCGCACGCCCTGGCCGTCGACGCCGGCCGCCGCACGCTGATCGTGGGCAGCAGCGAGGGCGGCACGGTGGCGATCTATGACACCGAGACCTTCGACCTCATGCAGCAGGTGGCGCTGGGCATTCGCATCAGGGACATCGTCACCGTGCCCGTCCCGCCATGACCACCTGGGGATTGCTGGGCCACGACCGGGCGGTGCAGGCGTTTCAGGGGGCGCAGCGAGCCGGTCGTCTGGGGCATGCCTATCTGATCACGGGCGTCCCGGGCGTTGGCCGCCGAACCTTCGCGGCTCGCATGGCCCAGGCGCTGCGCTGCGCGCAGCCGAAGCGGCCGTGCCGGACGTGCCGCCTGTGCCGCGTGGTGGAACCTGACGCCCCCTTCTGGCATGCGGCCGTGCGCCGGGACCATCCCGATGAGGTGCCGGATCCCCGCCCTCCCCGCGACCGGCGCGACGCCGGCTATATCCATACCGCCTACCTGGACGTGCACGTGCTGCGCCGGCGTGATGGGTTTCGCGACATTCCGATCCGTGGCGTGCGCGAGCTTGCCGCCGAGTCCTACCTGAAGCCGGCGCACGGGCTGGCACGGGTCGCGATCATCGACGCGGCCGAGGAACTGAGCACTCCGGCCGCGAATGCCCTGCTCAAGACGCTGGAGGAGCCCGCGCCGCACGCCGTGATCATTCTGATCGCCCAGCAAGCGAGCGCCGTGCTTCCGACCCTGAGGTCGCGCTGCCACCACATCGCACTGGCGCCCGTGCCGGCGGCCCTGATCTCCGGGCACCTGGTCCAGAAGCTCGGGATCGAGCCCGAGGCCTCCGAGGCCATCGCCGCCGCGGCGCAGGGCCGAGTCGGATGGGCGATCGGCGCTGCACGCGATCAGAGCCGCTGGCGGGACTTTGCCGAGCGCCAGGCAAAGGCTGACGCGTTCGAGCGCGCGGCGCCCGCCGCGCGCTTCATGGCGGTGGATGAGCTGCTGGGCCGCGGCCGGCCCCTCCAGCAGGCGGAGCAAGCCTATCTGTGGCTCGGGCACATCAGCCGGGCGCAGGCGGCTGAGCTCCGCACGGCGATGCGCGCGACAGGCAAGGACGCGCCGGCCGAAGCACGGGCGGCGCTCGGCGCGGTCGTGGCGCGCATGCTGCGCGCCCGCGAGGCGCAGGTCCACATCCAGCACAACGTCACGCCCAAGCTGGTGTTCGAAGACCTCGCCCTGCGGCCCGCCGCCGGGCCGGCGCCGTGACGGGTGAGTCGAGTCTTCCGGTTCGCTATGTCGTGGGCGTGCGCACGCGCCGCGACGGCCCCGTGCTGTGGGGCGATCCGGGCGGTCTCGAGCCCGAACTCGGGCAGCGGCTCGTGATTGCCACCGAGGGCGGCGAGCGCCTGGCACGGGTCGCCGTGGGGCGCACGGCCATGCCTCCCGGCGTTCCTGTCGCACCGCTGCACGTGATCCGGCTGGCCGACGGCGCTGCAACGTCGACCGCGGATGCTTCCGAGGCGCGCGTGGGCGCGATCGAGCATGCGCCGCGGCATGCGCGGCCACCGGTAAGCCCCGCCCGGATTGCGCGGTTCATCAACCGGCTCCTGGCCGTGCGCCAGCGCCATCCCGGCGCCACGCCGCCGCTCGTCGATCTGGGTCGGGCGTTTTCGAACGACGATCCGGACAATTCGACGGGCGGCTGAGCCGCCCCCGGCAATCGCCTACACGTCGTAGTAGAGCATGAACTCGTACGGGTGCGGGCGCAGGTTCACCTCGTCCGCCTCGACCGTGCGCTTGTAGTCCAGCCAGGTGTCGATCAGGTCCTGCGTGAACACGCCGCCTTCCCGCAGAAATGCGTGGTCGGCCTCAAGCGCGTCCAGCACCTCGTAGAGCGACCCTGGCACGGACTTCACCTTGGCGGCCTCCTCGGGCTCCAGGTCGTACAGGTCGAGGTCGACCGGGTCCGGGGGCTCGATCTTGTTGCGAATCCCGTCCAGGCCGGCCATCAACATCGCCGCGAAGGCGAGATAGGGATTGGCGCTTGGATCGGGCGGGCGGAACTCGACCCGCCGCGCCGCCGGGCTCGGTGAGTACGCCGGGATGCGTACGCACGCGCTGCGATTGCGCTGGGAGTACACCAGATTGACCGGCGCTTCGAATCCGGGCACCAGCCGCCGATAGGAGTTCGTCGTGGGCGCGCAGAAGGCCAGCAGCGCCGGGGCGTGCCGCAACAGGCCGCCGATGTAGTAGCGGGCCGTCTCGCTCAGCAGCGCATAGCCATCCGCGTCGTAGAAGAGGTTGGCCCCGTTCTTCCACAAGCTCTGGTGCACGTGCATGCCCGATCCGTTATCGCCGAATATCGGCTTGGGCATGAATGTCACGGTGTAGCCGTGCTGCCGCGCCACGTTCTTGATGATGTACTTGAAGAGCATCATCTGATCGCCGATCTGCGTCAGCGGGCCGTAGCGGATATCGATCTCGGCCTGGCCGGCGGTGGCCACTTCGTGGTGGTGCAGCTCGACGTCGATGCCGACGTCCATCAGCGCCAGCACGATCCGCGAGCGCAAGTCCTGCAGCTTGTCGGTTGGCGGCACGGGGAAGTAGCCCCGCTTGTGCAGCGGGCGGTGCCCCAGGTTTGGCGCGTGCCCGTCGTCGGCGCCCGAGTTCCAAATGCCCTCCTCGGAGTCGATGAAGTAGAACGCCGCGTGGGCGGTTTGATCGAACCTGACGCTGTTGAGGATGAAGAACTCGGCTTCCGGCCCCCAGTAGCTCACGTCCGCGATGCCGCTGTCGACGAGGTGCTGCTCGGCCTTCTGCGCCACATACCGCGGATCCCGCGAGTACGGTTCGCCGGTCACGGGATCCTGAATGTTGCCCGTGAGCACCAGCGTTGGCACTTCGAGCGTGGGATCCACAAAGGCGGTCGTCGGGTCCGGCATCACCAACATGTCGCTCTCTTGGATCTGCTGGAACCCCCGCACGCTCGATCCGTCGAACCCCAGGCCCTCGGCGAAAACGTCCTCGTCCAGCTTGTCCAGCGGAATCGAAAAGTGCTGCCACGTGCCCGGGATGTCGGTAAAGCGAATGTCGACGATGCGGCAGTCGGCGTCCCGCGCTTTGCGAAGGGCCGACTGGATGAGATCTGCGTGTGAGGCGTCTGCCATATCGAGTTGTCCTCCCTGGCCGCGCGTCACGCGCTCGACCAAATAAAAAACGCCCAGCAGCACCGACGCTGCATGGGCGCGACCCCACCCGCCGCGCCGGCTTTGGCGCTGCGCGGGCACCGTCCGTCGACGGCCATAAATTGTAGGGGGCGGCGCGCCGCTTCTGCAACGGTAGGTCAGCCCAGCGGCGCCGTTGACCCGCCGCGGCTGCCGATGCACGCTGGCGTGCAGGAGGTGCGCCACATGTCAGAGACAGCCAAATCAGGCGTCGGCCAGTTTTTCCGCGGAGTGTCCGGGCTGGCCACGCTGGCCACGCTGCTGGCCATCATCATCGTCACGCTGCTCGGTGCGTTCAGCGTCGTCGAGATGGAAGGGGTCGTCGCCGAGCAGACGGCGCTCGCCTACGTGGTCGCGCTTGGGACCTTCGCGCTGAGCCCGATCGTTGCGGTCGGCATGGTCGCCGTCAGCCTCTTCAACGCCATCGGCATCGTTGCCATCGGCGCCGGGTCGGCCAGCGGCGTCATCGCCATCAGCGGGGGCGACGCGCAGGGCATCATCGCCATCAGCGCTGGCGGGCGGGCGAACGGCATGCTCGTTGGCATTGGCGACGAAGCGCGCGGCTTCCTGGCCGTGGCCTACTCGGGCCGAACGGCCAAGGCGTTCGGGAACTGGCCGCCGTGGCCGGGGGCCGAGGCTTCGGCCGGCTGACCGGGCGCAGGCGCGAACCACCCACGGCGGAGGACGCGCCCGGCGCCGATCAGGGCAGCCATAAAGGCTGCCCCTACATCGAACAACCGGGCGCGGTGGCCCAGGCTGCGGGCAGCCTGGGAAGTTCAACCGCGGTTGCTCCCACGCTGCACGCAGCGCGGGCCACCGGATGGGGCCCGCCGCAGGGCCGCCGGCTGGCCGTGCGCTAGGGTTGGTCGGCACATTCTGCGAAGAGGTGGCGAAGCCGCGTGCAGCGCTGGGCAGGGTGGCTCCGTGGCCATTTCGGTGTGGCGCTTGGCGTGGCCGGCACGCTGGCCGTGCCGGTGGTGGGCATCGTGGTGCTGCGGTTCCTTTTTGGCGGCGCGCCCATCGATCTGTCGGCGGCGGCCATTCCGCCCGGCGTCGCCGCGCCGGTCGTGCCGCGACCGGCCGTCACCCCTCCCGAGGGCGCGCCGACCGTGATGCCGTTGGTCACGCCGACGCCAACGCCCACCTCAACCCCGGCGGCGACGCCCACCCCAACGCCGCCGCTCAACCGCCAGGTCAACGCCACCGATGGCCTCAACGTCCGCGTCGAGCCCACCGTGCGGGCGCCGGTCGCTCGCGTGCTGCCCTATCAGACCGATGTGCGGCTCACCGGACGGCAGCGGACGTCGGATGGCCTGCTATGGGTCGAGCTGGAGCCCGACGGTTGGGTTCAGGTGCGCTACCTGGATCCCTGACGACGACCGGGGGCGGTCATTCCCGCGTGCCGAGCGCGGCCAGGATCCCGCGCGCTTTGTCGGCGGTCTCGTCGTACTCGAGACCCGGGTCCGAGTCGGCCACGATCCCGGCGCCGACGTCCAGGCTCGCGCGCCCATCCGCCAGCTGCAGCGTTCGGATAGCCACGCTGGCGGTCAGCGCACCGTCGAATCCGAGCCGAAACACGGCGCCGCAGTAAACGCCGCGGCGCTCCAACTCCAGCTCGTCGATGATTTCGATGGCGCGCAGTTTGGGGGCGCCGGTCACCGATCCGCTCGGCGCGCAGGCCCGGAGCAGGTCGACCGATCTGGCGCCCGCCGCCAGTTCCCCGCATACCACGGACACGAGCTGCCAGACCGTCGGGTGAGGCTCGGCCGCCCACAGGATCGGCGCCCGCACGCTTCCCGGCGTGCACACCCGCCCAAAGTCGTTGCGCATCACGTCGACGATCATCACGTTTTCCGCGCGGTCCTTGGCGCTGGCGCGCAAGGCGAGCGCCCTGCGCCGGTCCACCACCGGGTCTTGGCTGCGCGGTCGGGTTCCCTTGATGGGACGGGCCACCACGCGGCGGCCGTCGCTGCGGATGAACAATTCCGGCGAGGCGCTCACGATATCCACCGGGCCCGCGCGAATGAACGCGCCAAACGGCGCCGGGTGCCGGTTCAGCAACTGCCGGTACACGTCGAGGCTCGACCCCGGACACCGAAATCTCAGGCGCCGAGCCAGGTTGACTTGATAGCAATCGCCGGCCGCGATGTACTCCAAGACCCGCCGCACGCGATCGCCGTAGCCGGCGCGATCGAGATTGGTGGTGACGCCCGACGCGACCACCTCGCGCGGTTTGGCCGGCGGCGCCGCGAGTCGCGCGCGGGCCTCGTCCACGAGCTGCTGGGGATCGCGCCCGAAGCGGCTGGTGGCCGCCACCCAGCACTCGCCGGTGGTCTCGTCCCGCGCGATCACCCGGTCATACACGCCCGCCCACAGATAGCCTGCCGGCGCCTTCGCTGCCCGCGCGGCCACGGCCTCGAGCCCGAACACGGCGTCGTAGGCGAGGTAGCCGATCGCGCCCCCGCTGAACGGAGCCGGCCAGTCCGGGTGGCGATCGTCGGCGCCAAGGACGGCGTGGAGCGCCGCAAAGCCATCGCCTCCGTCCGCGTCCCACCAGATGCACTGCGCCGGATCCGCCGCCAAATAGGTCCACCGGCCGTTGGCGCCCGGGCCGCCGTCGAGCACGGCCAGGTGCGGCAGGTCCTCGAACCGAGAGGCGCAGGCCCGAAGCGAGGGCACGGCGCCAATGGCGGCCATCCGCCACTCGGTGATGTCCGCCGCGCTAGCGCGAGGTGTCGTAGCTAGCAATCAGGTCGTAGTAGGGCTTCCGGATCAAGTATTCGCCGGATCCCAGCCGCTCCGGCCCCGGGGAGGGCACCGCGGTCAGTTGCAGGGCCTCGATGCCCGGCCGCCCGCGCTTGGCCCATGCGTCGATCGACGCCGCCAGGCGCGCGTGGGCGCTGTCGCCGCCGTAGACCACGACACCCGCGGTGCCCCAACCGTCGCTCGACGTCATGATGGTCGCCAGCGACTCGGACTCGCGGTCGAGCAGCGAGATGCCGCGCACCCGGCCTTCGCCGGCTTCCGTCAAGAACGCATCGCTGTTCGTCAACAGCACGTAGGCAGCCGCACCCCAGGCAATGGGAACTTCATCCCGCACCTGGCGCTTTTGGCGGAATACGCGCGTCAAGACCCCCGCCGGGAACTCGTCCGGCGATTCCCACACGAACCGCAGCTTGGGCCGCACCGGCAGCCGAAACGTAGCGCCGGCGGCCGCGGCGGATCCGCGCAGCGCCAGGAAACTGCACGCCCGCATCGACTCCGCAACCAGGCGCGTTCCGCGCTTGCGAAACGCCGGCGTCAGGAAGGGCAGCCCCTTCACGTTGACGGGTCCCACCAGCAGCCCGCCGTCGACCAGCTGCTCGACCCACGAGGGCGAGATGACCTGGGTCGCCGCGCTCAGCTCGATTCGGTCGTAGGGAGCCCATTCCCCGGCGCCGAAGAACCCGTCGCTGGCGTGCACGTTCACGGCCCCGTGTCCGACGCGCTGCAGCGCGCGGCGGGCGCGGCTGGTGAGGTCCTCGTCGATGTCCATGGTGGTCACGTGACCGTTCGATCCGACCAACTCCGCCAGCAGGGCGGCGTTATAGCCGGTGCCCGTGCCGACCTCGAGCACGTGCATGCCCTCGCGAACCTGCAGCTGCTCCAGCATCACCACAATTGCGGATGGCTGCGAAAGCGTGCTCAGCAGCTCGTCGTCGGCATACTTCACCGGCACCACCGCGTCCTGGTACGAATATTCCAGCGACGCTTCCGGCACGAACACGTGCCGCGGCACGGCTCGGAGGGCGGCGATGAGGCGGGGATCGCGTAACGTGGCCTCATGCGTGAGCTTCTGAATCAGCGCCTCGCGAAGGCGCGTGCTCTCGCGGGTGTCGTGCGCCGGCGCTGCGGGCTCCTCCGCCATGGCGCCCCCCGCGCCGGATCGTCGGGCATCGCGCATGGGCTCCCCCTGCCGAAGCTTAACCCGCACGGCGGCCGGTCGTGAATCTGCCGGCCGGCAAGCTGCCGCCCGACCTGCTCCGACGGTTCCTGCGTGGCCTACCCGACCCGCCGCCCGACGTGGTCCTCGGCGGCGCCATCGGCGAAGACGCCGCCGTGCTGGACGTGGGTGGCGACGAGCTCCTTGTCGCGGCGTCTGACCCGATCACCTTCGGCAGCGCCCAACTGGCCCGCGATCTGCTCGCGGTCAACGAGAACGACCTGGTCACCACCGGCGCGCGTCCGCGCTGGCTGGTGGCCACGCTGTTGCTGCCGGAGGGCATTGACGCGGAGGACGCGCGCAGGCTCATGGACGATCTGGTGCGCGCGGCCACTGCGCACGACGTGGCCCTTGTTGGCGGGCACACGGAGATCACCGTGAGCTTGGACCGCCCCATGGCCATCGGCTGCCTGCTGGGCACGGTGCCCAGGGACCGGGTCGTGCGAACCTCGGGCGCGTGCGTGGGCGATGCGGTCATCCTCACCGCCGGCGTCGCCATCGAAGGCACGGCCATCCTTGCCGAGGAGCATGCGCCGGCGCTGCGGGCGCATGGTGTCGCCCCCGAGGTGATCGCCGCCGCCGTCGGCTTGCGCCACGAGCCAGGCATTGCGGTGCGCCGGCCTGCCGAGTTGCTGTTGCAGGAAGGAGCCTCCCTGCACGCCATGCACGACCCGACGGAAGGCGGCGTGGTCACCGCATTGCACGAGATGGCCGAGGCCGCGCACACGGGTCTGGCCATCGACCGCGCGGCCATTCCGGTCTACCCCGAGTGCCGCAGCATCTGCGAGGCCCTGGGCCTCGACCCGCTCGGCTTGCTGGCGTCGGGCGCGCTCCTGGCCGTGGTCGACCCCGCCGCCGCCGATCGCGCGCTCGCACGGCTCCGGCGCGGCGGCATTCACGCGGCCCGTATCGGCTGGATCGTGGACCGGGACGCCGGCGCAACCTTCACGGCAGACCCCGCCGCCGCTCCATTTCCCGAGTTCGCCCGCGACGAGCTGGCGCGCTATCTCGAATCGGTCTAGGCCCCGGCGAGCTACGATCAGCGTCGCCGAGCCGCGGCGCACCCGTGAGGGCCGATGACCCGCAGACCTGTCGAGTTGCGCAGCGACACCATGACGCTGCCCACCGATTCCATGCGTCGGGCCATGGCAGAGGCCGAAGTGGGCGACGACGTGTCCCGCGAGGACCCCACGGTCAACGCGCTCGAGGACCACGTCGCGGAGCTGTTCGGCAAGCCCGCCGCGCTGTTCGTGACCAGCGGCACTCAGGGCAACGCCTGCGCGCTCATCACCCACTGCCGCCCGCGGGACGATGTCATCGCCGAGGAACGGGCCCATATCGTGATGTGGGAAGTCGGCGGCTGGGCGTCACTGGCAGGCGTCACCATGACCACCGTGCTGGCCCCGCGCGGCGTGCTCACGGCCGAACTCATCGAGTCCGCGGTCAAGCCGCGCGACGTGCACCTGGCCACGACGCGCCTGGTGTGCGTCGAGAACACTCACAACGGCGCCGGCGGCGTGTGCGTGACCGCGCAGGACATGGCGGAGATCGGCCGCGCCGCCCGCGCGCACGGCTTGCTGGTCCACGTGGACGGCGCGCGCATCTTCAATGCCGCCGCGGCCCTGGGCACGCCGGTCAGCGAACTCGCCCGGGAGGCCGACAGCGTGCAGTTCTGCCTTTCCAAGGGGCTCGGTGCGCCCGTCGGGTCCGTCCTCGTCGGGTCCGAGGCATTCATCCACGAGGCCCGACGCGTGCGCAAGATGTTGGGCGGAGGCATGCGGCAGGCGGGCGTCATCGCCGCGGCCGGCCTCGTCGCCCTCGAGGAGACCCCGCCCAAGCTCGCGCAGGACCACGCCAACGCGCGCCTGCTGGGACAGATCGTGAGCGACGCGCCGGGCCTGACCGTCGAGTTGGACGATATCGAGACCAATATCGTCTTCGTCGACGTGGACCCGGCCATGGCGACGCCGGTCGAGCTCGCCCAGCGCGCCGAGGAGCGCGGAGTGCTTCTCATCGGCTTCGAGGGCACCCGGAGCTGCCGCGCCGTCACGCACCATCAGGTGAGCGAGGCGGACGTGCGCTATGCGGGCGACATGATTTGCGAAATAGCGGCTGAACTGGCGGCTGCTGGCCCATGAGGGGTGGTCGGCCCCCGTTCGTGGTGAGCCTGTCGAACCACGCTCAGGGAAAGTACAGCTAGCCCGAAATGCCGCCATCCCGCGACATCGCCGCCGTCGAGGCCCAGACGCGCGGCTACTACCGAGCCCGCGCGGATGAGTTCGAGGACTGGTATCGCCGTCTCGGTAGCTACAAGCACGGTCCCGAGCCGGACGCGGCCTGGTCCCGCGAGCTAGACGAGCTGGAGCGCTTCATCGAGCCGCTCCGGGACGGCACGGTCCTTGAGGTTGCCGCCGGCACGGGCTGGTGGACGCGGCGTCTGACTCAGCGAAATCGTGTGATCGCCACCGACTTCGCCCCCGAGATGATCGCCCGCGCTCGGTGCCTTGCCGGTCCCTCGGATACGGCTGAGCGCTGTCGCGCCGACGCCTACCGCTTGCCGGTCGCCGAGGGCGCCGTCGATGCCTGCTTCTTCGGATTCTGGCTCAGCCACGTGCCGGTGAGCCGGGCCGTCGAGTTCATGCGCGAGGTGCGGCGCGTCCTGCGGCCGGGGGGCGAGATGTGGCTGCTCGACTCGCGCCAAAGCCGCACCAGCGGGCACCACGGGCAGCAGGTGGTCGGGCCGAAGGTCCAGCAGCAACGCCGAACCCTGAGTGACGGCAGCGCCTTCGACATCTGGAAGATCTATTGGTCGCCGCTCGACCTGCGATTCCTGTTTGGCCTGGTGTGCGATCAGGTCGAGGTTGCCGCCACGACGCAGTACTTCATCATGGCGCGGGGACGCGTGGCCGGAGGCGCCGGCTAGGCAACTGCGTCGAAAGCCCCTTCCCGCGTGACGAGGGCTTCGCGTCTCCTCTCGTCATTCCGGCGCACGCCGGAATCCAGTCCGGTCGAACCACGAGGCGTGCCGGATTCTTGGAGCAAGGGCGGTTCGCGAACCGCCCTTGCCGCTCAGGCATTCCCTAAGGAGCCTTCCCCCCACCAGACGATTCTGCCGTCGGAGTCGCCACGACCGGCGCGGGTCCTTGACCGCCCCAGGTCGGTTGCTCGTCGCCCACGGACATCCCGCACGCGGCCAGCGGCGTCAGAGCCAGCATGGCTCCCAGACACGCGGCAATGACGCGCCGGCCCACGGGCGGCGGAATGGTGCCACCCGCTTCCGAGCTACCCCGCCGCGGCCTTCTCGATCTCCTCCAGCAGCGCAAAGTCCTTCTCCGTGACCCCGCCCGCGTCGTGCGTCGACAGCGTGAACGTGATCCGGCGGTAGTTGATGAACATGTCCGGATGATGGTCGGCGGCCTCGGCCGGGCCGGCGACATCGTTGACGAGCCGGACCACGTCCATGAAGCCCGGCAACTCGAATTTCTTCACCAGCGCGCCGTCCTGATACACCCACCCCGGATGATCAAGGAGCCGCTGCGCAATCTCGGCGTCGGCAATCACCGCCATGTTCCTTCTCCCGGCAATCCTCGGCTCCCCAGTGTCGCCGCCCCTGCGGGCCCCGCCAAGCCGCGGGGGTGGGTCAGCCAAGGCCCGTCATTCCCGCGGAGGCGGGAATCTAGGCCCATCGAGCCTGGGACCGCGCATGGGCCGCCCCGAACATCTTTGTCGTGACCGAGTCCGCAAACGTCTCCGGGAGCGGGATACCAGCCCCAACTCGCCTGCGGACGAACCGAGCGCGCCGCGAACGCCGCCGCCTGCACCCAGGACCCGCAGAGGCGTGGGCGGCCAGACGGCTAACTTGGCCTCGGCTCGTCGAGAACACACGGAGGACCATCGCCGCCATTTGGTTGTTCGCATATTGTTCGCGGTCTACAATTCCTCGGCGAATCGGGCACCCCACTTGCGGGGACAGATACTGAAGCAAGCGATATGGCTTACAACATTGGGGAAAAGCCGGGGAGAGGCAGGTTCTGCTGCATCCGCTGCAACTGGTCGGTCGTGCTCGACGACGACTCCGACAGGCTTCCACCTTGCGGGAATTGCGGCCGGGGACAGCGCACGTACATCGTGAGCTGCTAGCGCATCGCGGGCGTACCTGACGACCCGGACCGTGGCACTCCCGTCCGGTAGTCGTGTTGTCCACGGGCGGAATCCAAGCACTGTCCACTGGCTGGTAAGGTCGTAGCGTCGCCAAATCAGCACGCCCTCTGTGGCATGGATGCTGGCGGAAAGGTGATGCCCACCACTCTGCTCAAGTTTTCAGGCGTTGGACCTCAGGTGCCATCGTGCCGCCTATGCACGTAGCCTACGAGGGCATCTACGACGCGCCGACCGCGGCCCGCTACCTGCTTGCCGCCCGCGGTGCCACTGAGGCATATCCGGTTACCTCGCGACACCTGATCCGCTGGGTGCGCAAGGGGCTAATGCATCCGGACCTCGCGATAGTCCCTGGCCGCGACTTGACCGTTGCATTTGAAGACTTGATCTCAATGCGAGTGATTGCCGCGCTGCGCGCAGCTGGCGTGTCATGGCCAAAAATCCACGCCGCCGAGGAGTGGCTCCGTGACCGCACCGGCCACCAGCGTCCGTTTGCGACGGAGCAGCTGTGGACTGAGCGTTCGGATGTACTCACAGAGTTGGGCGACAAGCTCATCGCTGCTAGCAGATACGGGCAGCTGGCCATGGAGATGCTGCGGGAGCACCTCATTCCGGTCAGCGGATTACGTTTCCAAGACGAAGTTGCCAGAAGTTGGGAACCATGCCCATACGTGGTACTCGAGCCTGCCGTTCAGTTTGGCGAGCCCTGTATCAGGGACACGCGGGTTCCGACCCGCGCAGTCTGGGGCCTGGTGCGCGGTGGGGACCCGGAGTGGCTGGTGATGCAGTCGTATGGGCTTACGCAAGACGAATTGACAGCCGCCCTGGCCTGGGAGGAAGAAGTCGCCGCCTGACAGCCTGCTGGAATCTGGCGGCGAACCGCTGCTCGTTGTCGACGAGTCACTAAGTCCAAACGTCGGGCAGGCACTGCGCAAGGTTGGGTATCGCGTGATCCTGGTGAGTGAAATCGACGAGTTTCAAGGCGTTCCGCGCGTTACCGACGACAAACTGATCCCGTGGATGGGCGATCGCAGCGCGATTTGGATTAATGCCGACGACAACGCAAAACGAGAACACAAGAAGCTGCTCTTGGCGCATGCAGTGCGAACGCTCTGGGTATACCGCCCAAAGGGAACAATGAGCAGTCGCGAGCAGCTAAGGGCACTCAGCTACGTGCTCGAAGACTTTCTCGAAAGGCTCAGAGCTCTGCCGCGCAAACGTCACTATGAACTACGCATCCACGGCGCTCCGCAGCGGACCCGCATTCAACTCAAGGCGTTCGAGCTTTAGCCCGCGCTACCCCAACCCCGTCTGCGCATACCCGCTGCTACCGCTTGCCGCGCGCTCGACCTTAGGCGCCTGGCGTTGCCGCGGCGTCGGCTGGGGAAGCTCGGCGGCGGTGAATGTGGGACCGGCGGCGATGGCTTCGACGGGCCTGGCAGTCCGTCCTTCCGCATGCTGACCTGCTCCCACCAGGAGAGAAGAGACCAGGGGTCGATTGCGCTGCCTCGCCTCGGGTTCGCTCTCGCGCACGGGCGAGGGCCAGAGCCTGCCCCGTACCGCGATACGGGGGTGAGGGTGCAATTGAGAAGCGTCGCAATGCCTATACTCGGGCTCCCGTGAACGCGCACATCACTGCTCGCCGTGCGTCGCTGGACCAATCGCTCGCATGAGGGTGCTCATCACGGGCGCGGCCGGCATGTACGGCATCACCCTCACGCGCCGCCTTCTGGCCGACGACCCGCACGCCGAGGTGATCGGCGTCGACGATTTCTCACGCGCATACCCCGGACCGGACCCACTGACGGTTGAGGCGGCGCGGTCCGACCGGCTGACGGTCGAGCCGGGCGACTTCGCCGACCTATCGACGGCGCGTCTGGAAGCCATGGCGCCCGACGCCGTCGTGCACTATGCGGCCCGGATCTCGGTCCCCGAGTCCATGGACGACCCCGGCGGCTACTTCGCCGCCAATGAGCAGGGGACGTTTCGCTTTGCGCACGCCATCGCCGGCATGCGGCGTCCCCCGCTGCTCGTCTACGCCTCATCGCCCGAGGTCTACGGCGCGCCCGTGCGCGTCCCGATGGATGAGTGGCATCCGCTCCAGCCGCGGTCGGTGTACGCCGCGAGCAAGGTGGCCGGCGAGATGCACTGCCTGGCCGTCCACCGCTGGTGGGGGCATCCGGTCGTGGTGATTCGAAACTTCAATACCTTTGGTCCCCATCAGAATCTCGTGGGCTTTCCCGCCGTCATCCCTGCGTTCATCCTGCGCGCGCTGCGGAATGAGCCGCTGCGGGTGGAGGGCGGCGGGGCCCAGACCCGCGACTTCATGTACATCGACGACGCGGTCGATGCGTATGTGCGCGTGCTCGCCGCCGGACCCCGATTGGCGGGATCCGTCTTCAACATCGGCACCGGACGCCAGACGTCGATCCGCGGCGTCGCCGAGCTCGTGGTGCGCGTGACCGGGTCCGAGAGTGCCGTGGAAGTCATGCCGGGTCGGCGCAGCGATCTGCCCGCGTTGTGCGCGGATACCGGGCGCATCGAGCGCGCGCTCGGCTGGCGGGCCGAGACGCCGCTGGCCAACGGCATCGCGCGCATGGCGGCCTGGCTGCGCGAGGTCGACGCGTGAGCGCGCTCGTCACCGGCGGCGCCGGCTTCATCGGGCGGCACGTGGTAGCCGAGCTGCTGCGCCGCGGCGAGTCGGTGCGCGTGCTCGACGACCTGTCACGCACGCGCTCCGGGAGCCTCCGGGCCTTCGCGGACGACCCGACGTTTCTCGGGATGGCCCAGGCGGATGTCGCCGATGTCGACACCGTCAACCGCGCCGCGGTGGGCGTCGAGGTCATCTACCACCTCGCGGCGGACGTGGCCGTCGGCGCGAGCGTGCGCGATCCTTCCGCCGCCGTGCGCGCCAACCTGCTGGGCACGCTGGCCGTGGCCGAGACCGCCCGTCGCTGGGACCTGCGGCTGGTGCTGGTGAGCACCTGTCACGTCTACGCCGCGGCCGACGCGCCGCTCGACGAAGACGCCCCCGCGATCCCCGCGTCTCCCTACGCAGCCTCCAAGCTTGCGGCCGAGGTCATCGCCCAGAGCTACGCGCGCACGTACGGTTTGCGCCTCACCACGGTGCGGCCGTTCAACGTCTACGGCCCCTGGCAGCGCGACGACGCCGAGGGCGGCGTGGTCGCGCGCTTTCTGAGCCGCGACCTGGCGGGCGCGTCGCTCGAGGTGCACGGTGGCGGCGCACAGACCCGGGATTTCGTGTACGTCGAAGACTGCGCGCGCGGCATCGTCGACGCCGCGATCGAGGCGGCGGTGGGCCGCGTCCTGAATCTCGCCTCCGGCGCCGAAACCTCGATCGCCGAACTTGCGCGCCTCGTCACGGGCGACCCCACTCGCGTCCGTTTCGTGCCCCACCCGCATCCCGAGGCTGAGGTCGCGCGGTACATCGGCGACGCGGCGCTGGCCCGCGCGCTGCTTGGCTGGGAGCCGCGCGTCGACCTGGTCGATGGGCTCGCGCGGACGCGCGCGTGGTTCGTCCACCACGCTCGAAGCGCGACCGATCCGAGCCCTATGATGGAATAGGCGGCCCCGCCACCCCGCATAACGTTCGTTCAAGCCCCGCGTTACGACGCTGGCTGGACCGCCGCCCTGGACGTTGAATATCGCATCGCCCGAGGAGCAACTCGACGCACTGATTCAAGCCGCCATGCGTCTCGACCGTGAGGCGTTCGGTGAGCTCTACCGGCTGTTTGCGCCCAAAATCCAGCGATTCGTCGCCTATCAGACCCACGACCGCGTCCTGGCCGAAGACCTGACGAATCAAACGTTCATCCGCGCGATGGACGCCATCACGCGCTATGAGCACCGCTCGACCGGCCAATTCACGGCGTGGCTATTCCGCATTGCCAAGAACGTGGTAGTGGACCACTGGCGCGCGTCGCGCGACACGGTGCCGCTCGAGGAGGGCGTGCTGGCCAACCCTTCCGACACCTTGGACTCCCAGTTCGACGCCATCGCGCGGCGGGAGGAATTGCGCAATGCCATGCGGCATCTCACCGACGATCAGCGTGAGGTCGTGACCTATCGATTCGCGTTGGGACTGAGCCACGCCGAAATCAGCCGGCTGATGGGGCGTAACGAGCCGGCTGTGCGCGCGTTGCAATTTCGGGCGATAGCCACGCTGCGCAACGTTCTGCAAGGGGATCCGGCATGAGCACCGAGTTGCAGGCTGCCTTTGAGGACAGCCTGGATCGCGTGCAGCGCGGCGAGGCCTCGCTGGAACAGGTGCTGCGCGACTACCCCGACATGGCAGTGGCGCTGCGCGAATTGTTGGTGGTTGCGCTCGACCTGCAGGCCATGGCGCCGCCGCCGATGACGCCCGTCGAGATGGCCCGGGGGCTGGCGCTGATGGACCTGGAGTTGCAGCGCCGGGCTGCTGCGCCGCCCCAGCCCAGCCCCTCGCTCTGGGATCGGCTGTTGCCGCGCCTGCCGCGTCTGGCCCCCGTGCGCATGGCCGGCGTCGTTGCCGCGATCGCCGTGGCGCTCGTGGCCTACGGTGGCGTCACCCTCGCCGCCGTCAACAGCGGTCCCGGCAGCGCGCTGTACGGCTATCGCTTGTCCCTCGAGGAGCTGCGTCTCGCCTTCGTGGACGAGGATGAGCGCGCGACCCTCTACCTTGAGCACGCCGAGGCGCGGCTGCGCGAAATCGAGCAAACCGCTCCTGGCGGCGACCGAACCGCCGTCCAGCACGCCATCGACGCCTATCGGGAATCGCTGCGCAAGGGTGTGAGCGCGCTGAGTATCGCCAGCGCGGCCGCCGGGCCCGGCGATCGGGAGGACGCCGCCTCGGTCGTCGCGTCCTTCCGCAGCCGCCTGCGTGACCATCAGACACGCTTCGAGGGGCTCACGCGCGACTCGGCCGCCAACGTGCTCGAGCCCATCGCCGTTGCGAGCCAGTCGGCTGATGAGAGCCTCCTCGACGCAAAGCGAGGCGCCAACCTGGAGTTGCTTCCCACCGCGATCCCGGAGGTGCTCGCGTCCGCCACCGAGCCGCCCACGCCAACCGCTACACCCGCGCCGCTCGCGGCAACCGCCGCTCCCGTCCCGGCGCCCACCGCCGAGCCGTCCCCGCCGCCGACCGCGACGGCGACGCCACCGCCGTCGCCTACGCCCACTCCATCTCCTGTCACGCCCTCGCCCGCGCCCACCACCGCTCCCACGGCTGAGGCGCCCACGCCGCCGCCGGACCAGGCTGGCGTGGCCGACCGCGAGACCGTGCTGGTCGGGCGGCTCGAGGCCAGGGATGACGCGCAAATCCTGGTCTCCGGCATCAACGTGCGGCTGCCTGGCGGCGACGAGCCGGCGGCGCAGGTCGACGAGGCCATCGAGACAGGCGACTGGGTCCAGGCCGCCGCCGTGCCGGACAACGAAGGACGGCTGCGCCTGTTGACGCTGGGATTCGCGCCGCCCGCGCCTGAGGCGACGCCAGAAACGACGCCTACGCCGGAACCGACGGAAACCCCGGAACCAACGGAAACCCCGGCACCAACGGAAACCCCGACGCCGGAAGCCACCCCGACGCCGGAGCCGACCGAGACCCCGGCCCCAACGGAGACCCCAACGCCGGAAGCCACGCCCACGCCGGAGCCGACCGGGACCCCCGCACCGACGGGGATCCCAACGCCGGAAGCCACGCCCACGCCGGAGCCGACCGGGACCCCCGCACCGACGGGGACCCCAACGCCGGAAGCCACGCCCACGCCGGAGCCGACCGGGACCCCCGCACCGACGGGGACCCCAACGCCCGAAACGACGCCCACGCCGGCACCGACGGAAACCCCGGCACCAACGGAGACGCCGACACCGGAAGCCACGCCCACGCCGGAGCCGACCGGGACCCCCGCACCGACGGGGACCCCAACGCCCGAAACCACACCCACGCCGGTGCCAACGGAAACTCCGGCCCCGACCGAGACGCCGACGCCGGAAGCCACGCCCACGCCGGAACCGACGGAAACCCCGGCACCGACCGAGACGCCGACTCCGGAAGCTACACCCACGCCGGAGCCGACCGAGACCCCAGCCCCAACGGAGACGCCAGCGCCGGAAGCCACGCCGACGCCGGAAGTTACTCCCGAGCCGACCGCGGAAGACGCTGGCGACGGCTCAGATGTTTCGGCGGAACGTCTGCCGACGCTTCTAGGCGTGGTTCAGAGCGTCGACGAAGCTTCGCTCCGGGTTGGCGGCGTCGAATTCCGACTGCCCGACGACCCCGACGCCCTGGTGCCCGCCGGCGTCGAGCCGGGTGCGGTGGTGCGGGTCACCTACCGGGTTGACGCGACCAACGCCGACGAGCTGTTGCTCGTGGCGGTCATGGTCGAGATCGTGTCGCCAGCGACCCAGGACACCTCGGCGGACAGCGGGGCGCCGCCTCCGCCGGCGGGCTAGCGGTCAGCGCGCCCCGTTCGCTGTGGATACCGACCGCGCCTCCGCGATGTCCTCACCGCTCGCTGGGGCAGATCTCGTGCTCTGGATCCCACCAGAGGATATGCATGACACTCACTTCCATGTATCCGAATATCCGCTTTTGGCCGGTGAGCCGGAGGGACATCACCTCATCGGTGCCGCCGTGAATCGCCTCCAGCAAGTCGTCGCGCGCTGGTCGCACCAAGTCGGCTGTTTCAATGAGGTGGTGGTGTCCGCCTGACTGAGTAATGATCTCTCCCCATTTCCGTCGAGCGGTTTGGGCCAGGAACTCAAAGGCTTGCACCAAGTCAATAGGATCAATCATCCGCCAACTGTATGGACCGTCCAGCCTCAAGTGCTGGAAGCTCCAACTCGGCGTGAGTGTTCGCCAGTCGGCGCCGTGGGACTGCGTAACGGCTTTCGTCGCCCGGCTAGCTGCGGCTGCCTGTCGCCGCCTGGCCTTCCGAAGCGCCTGGCGGTTTCTCTGTCGAGCCACGGCCTACGGGCAGTCGGTATCCGCCTCGGCTTCCTCGTAGAGACTGTCGTAGTACTCGAAGATCGCGCTGTCCTGTATCTGCGCATTGGATCTCTGTCCGGGATGCAGTCCAGCCCGTGCATCTCGCCACGGCGGTTCGCGGTGAGTCATGTTGCTCAGTTCGTGCGCCGCAAGATCACCGTAGACGCTGAGCACGGTATCAACAGTCTCACGCTCGTTCTGCCGAAGATCTGCCGGCTTGCCCCATGGCCAGCTTTCCAACCTGAACTGTCCGCGGTGCCGTTCATAGATGGCAGGGACGACCGGACCGTTGGCCCAGGCCTCAATTGACTCTGGAAACAGCGGTTCCTCATCCCACACGAGGTGCCATGCATGGCTGTAGTACAGGAGCTTCTGAAGTTTCATCGCCGTCAGAGGCGTGCGGCGTTCGAGGATGTACGCAGCCACGTCATCGGCGCGGGCCATGAGGTATCTCCTTGGGTGATCTGTCAGGCGCAGGTTGCCCGCGCCCTAGCGAGGCAAGACGCCTCGCCCAATTGTCCGACCCTACTGCCGCACCCTTCGTTTGCAATCTTGCACGTCAGCGTGCCGACGGTTTGCAGACCCGCCGAAAATACCAAAGATATGAATAGCTCGGGCTGTTCCGCATTTCGTACGCTGTTAGTATACTGATATATATGCCCCAGCGCCAGTTCGCAATCCCTCTCGGCCCGGGTCCCGCCACGGCCCAAAGTCCTGACGAGTCGAGCACTTCCAGACTCTTCAGCACGATTGGGCGAACACGACCAGGTTCGAAGGTGGCGGCCGGAATGTCCGCCTATCCAACCCACCCCAGGGCGCCGACCGCCACGGCAATCAGGAACCCTAAACCCAAGCCGAGGACGCCAACCGCGGCGATGCGGACGGTTGAGCGCCATCCCAGCTCCCGCTCGATGTGGGCGAGACGCTGGTTCATGGCCTCGAAGTGCGACTCGTACTCCGTCAGGCGTGTTTGAAGCTGCGTCAGGGCAAGTGCGTTCAGGCGTGGCAGCTCGGCGGCCTCCCGGTCGCCGACGGTGCCCGCCTCAGGCGGTGCCGCCAGGCGTTGTGGCAATTGCTCGATGACGTTTGCCAGCACGCGCTGCGTGATCTGCTGCAGCACGGCGCGGGTGAGGAACGATGCGGCCATGAGGCCTCCTTCGCGTAAGGTCGGATTCTAGCCGCTGCGGTTGGTCTATCCTCGTGGCCCGGACGCTGGCGCTAGCGGCACCGGCGTCACGCGATAGATCGTGACCTCGCCGTCGGCATACGCCGGCGTCACGCCGAAGTCGCCCATCTGATCGAACTTGGTCAGCGCCGGTCCCTCGAAGTGGGCGCGCTCAAGTGCGCCGATGTAGATCAAGTCCACGTGATAGCGGTCCAACAGCGCGCGGGCGCGGATGGGGTTGTGGGTGTCGAACAGCTCCTGCATGTCGTCCAGACGCGCGTCCACGGCGTGCACGTAGCCCCAGTGCTGTTGCCGCGTGTGCCAGTCCCACCCGACCACCGCCGGCAGCCCCGTGTAGGCGGACACGCGCCCGCCCCAGCGATAGATCGTCGTCGGTGCTTCGACGACCGTCGGCGCGCCCGCCACGTTCTCCCGCAGCCACGTCAGCGCGCGCAGGTCGGACGTCAGGCTGATGGGCTTCCCCTCGTCTAGGATCTCGCCGCCGTTGAGAAAGGCTTCGCCGTCAAGCGTGGCGGGCAACGGCTGAATGCGCAGGCCGAGCTTGTGCGGCGTGGCTGCCGCCGGGTAGATCAAGGCCACGGCGACCAGGCCGGCGAGCCCGAGAGTCCAAGCCACCCGCGGCGCCACGGTCCAGGCCGATCGTCGCGCCCACAACACGCGCGCAACCTGCGGCAACGCGACGGCCGCTCCCAGGCCGGCGAGCACCCACGCTTGCAGCTGGGACTTGAAGACCGTATTGAGCCGCCCAATGTCGTCCCGCACCACCACGACCTCAGGCACCGCCGTCAACAGCGCCGCCGCGGCGAAGCACGCCAGCGGAACCAGGACAAGCGGCCGGTCGCGTACCTGCCAGGCCGCGAAGCCGACCGTACCCACGAGCCCCGCAAGCCATACCCGCGTGGACCATGGCTCCGCGCCCCAGATCAGCGCGACGGCAAGCGCCCCGACAGCGAGCAGCGCCACGACCACAACGACCGCGGTGCGCGCGTCGCGGGGGCCTGCGCGCAGCCGAGCGGCTACGACTGGCACGGCCGTCGCGCCGGCCAGCGTCAGCACGATGGCCGTCGGCAATCCGAAGATGAGCAGCCACTGGAACGCCGGCGTGATCTGGGGCGTGGGCGCCACGCCCCCAAAGAAGTCCACGTAGTGCTGGTGGAACGGCAGGAACAAGAGATGGCTGGCCGCCGCAACGCTAACCGCCGCGGCCGCCGTCAGCCCAACGATGGTCCGCCCACGCGCGGCCTCGGTCCGCCACAGGCTGTACGCCAATGCGGCCAGGGTCACCACCAGGTACGTCGGAAAGTCCCATGGGTTGGTGACGCGGTGCAGCCCCAGCACCACCGCCTGAAAGACCAGGACGGCAACCCACGAGGACCAGGGAGCGGATGCGCCCCGGCGCCGGCGCTCTCCCAGCGCCACCAGGGCCAGCGCGCCCAGGAGCGCGGCCGCCGTCGCCGCCAGGTTTATCAGATGCGGATGAAGATCGCCGTAGATGAAGGTGAACCACGGGAACTCATTGACGGTGTCTGGGATGACCCGCGTCGGTGCCCAGAGGTCGTAGTCGGCGCCCAGATCGCCGCCGACGGTTGCTGGAATCTGGGCGAGGACGCTCTGCCAGGACGATGGGTCGGATGCGTGGTTGGCCGATATCTCGGCGAGCTGCACGATAGACTGCAAATTGCCGGCCACCACGACCAGCAGCACCGCCGTGGCGCCCACGACCGCGGCCCGCCAGCCCGGCCGGCGCAGCAGCGCCCACACGCCGTGTCCCACCGCGAACACCGCCGCCACCATGGCCGCCGCGAATCCGGCAAGCGCCAGGTTGTAGGCCGTGCCTGGGGGCACGCCCAGGACCTTGCTCAGCGCGGCCGTCGGCACATGCCCGAAGTAGTAGTAGTTGAGGTGCCCGCCGGCGAACCACGGGTCGTGCGGCGGGAACGCGGGCGACCTGATAACCGCGTTGAGATGCGCATAGTCCATGGGCTTCTCGCCGCCGAACACCGGATGCCACAGGTCGGGGTTGGCGGCGCGCAGCGCCAGAAATCCGGCCCACGCGCCCAGGAACACGCCTTCGACGAGGAGCGCGGATCCCAGACGCGGGCGCAGCGCCGACCAAAGATTGCGGCGGTGCGGCCACGCGGCGGCGGAGACCAGCGCGAGCGCACCGGCGCCGCCGACGATGCTTGGCGTGTCGAAGCGCGCGAGCTGCAAGCTCGCCAGCCACCACGCGGGCAGAACCGCCAGCGCCGGCGCAAGAACGCGCGCCACCGCATAGCCGGCATCGGGCAGCACGCTGAGCGCGCGCCCCAGCAGCGGCCACAGCGCCAGCGTGAGAACGAGACCCACGCCGTACCACGCCAGGACGGCGGGCCAGCCCTCGAGTGGACGTTCGCGATACACGGTGGGCCAGGCGGCGTCCCGGCGCACCGTGGCCGCGGCCTCGGGGGTGAAGTGGATCGGCCCCGCTTGCGCGACCTTGGGCAGCACCGGCACGGCCCCCCGTTCATCCACGTCTGCCAGACTCGCGGCCACCAGCGTGGCGACATGAGGCGCGTCGCGCACGAACACCGAGACGCGTGGATGGTCGTAGACCGTGAACGCCTCCTCGGCGCCCGAATCGTCGATGGTCCACGGACCCAGGGCCGGCCGCGACTCGAACTGGGCGGTCAGACGGAACCCGAGCGCGCCGTCCCACAGGGCCTCGTAGTAGCGGCCCGCCAGCGGGTAACGCTGGGGCATGCGGGGGATCGAGCCCGCCCCGCGGTCGCTGGAGACCACCAGCGCGTCGGCCGCGCTGAGCGCTTGGATCAGATGGACCCGTTTGTCGGCGTCCTCGCGGTCGAAGACGCGCAGTTGGGCATAGCTGTAGCGGTCGTGGGGTCGGTCGGGCAGCCCCAGCGGCAGCTGATCGTCCCAGTGCTCGGTCAGCATGTGCGCGCCGGCGGGCACGTTGGCATGAATCCAGGCCGACGCCTCCACGCGGGGATGCTCGCGGGCATAGATCTGCATGAACGCGGCGGCCCATGCGGCGGTGGCGGCAACGATGAGTCCGCCGCCGGCCACGATGGCGCGCGACGCGAGTCGTTCGGGAATTCGCGGGATGCGCTGGCGCCGGCCCCACAGCTCGGCCAGCAACCACGCAACGACCAAGGCGAGGACGGGGTAGAGCGGATGGAAGTAGCGCATGGTCTTCAGCACCAGGGCTCCCGCGTAGACGAAGGTCAGCCCGGCCCAGGCCAGGGGCAGGACGAGGGGATGACGCCCGCCGCGCCAGAGCACCGCCAGGGATGCGGCAAGCCCGACGACGGCGGCGAGGCCGAACGCCGGTCCCACGCCCCATCGGACGATCTGCTCCAGGGGAAACAGATAGGGAGCGGTGCCGGCCCATTGCACGCCCGGCGGCCAGTCGTAGTTCCCCGTCTGAATCGCCTGCTGCTGGGCTACGGCCGCGAGGAACGGCTCGCCGAGCCGCCAGTCCAGCGGGGATGCGGATGCAAAGGCGTAGGGCTGAGCGGCCCGGAACGCGATGGCCGCGGCGGCCGCCGCCACGGCTCCGCGCGCAAGCCACCCCGCCGCGGCTGCTGGTCCGGACCGCAAATGGCCGCCGCGCCAACCCTGCACGATCCACCAGACCGCCACCAGGACCAGCAGCAGCCCGGCGCTCAGCTTGCTGGCCAGCGCCAGGCCGATGGCCAGCCCGAGGAGGCCAAGGTCGAGCCAGCGGGGATTGTGGGCAACGCGGACCAGCAACCACAGCGCGGCGGTGCTGAAGAACGTTGCGAACGTGTCGACCGTGAAGAAGTGCGCGAGCTGGATGGCATGCACCGACAGCGCCATCAGCAGGGCCGCCAGGAGCCCCGGCCAGGCGCCCAGCAGGCGCCGTCCAAGCAGATACACCAGCACGACGGTGCCTGTGTCCGCGATGGCCGACGCCGCGCGGCCCACCAGGTAGGCCTGGTCGTAGCCCTGCAGGCCCAGCAGGCCGCTCAACCCATCGACCAGGAACAGGGGCAGCGTGCCGTAGACGAAGAAGTCGATGCCCTGGTTGAACGGGCTATACGGCGATGTGGCGGGATCGAAATACATCGCCAGATCGGTCGGCGGACGGATCTGGGTGAGCACGATGCTCAGGAACCGCTCGTCCGGGTGGAGGTGGTGCCCCTGGTCCCAATCCAGGCCAAGCAACCGAAGGGCGAGCGCCAGGCCGGTGACCGCCGCCAACGCGAGCAGATGCAGCGCGCGTGCTCGGGTCATCGGCTCCGATCCAGGCGCAAGGAGACGTCGCCCGTGCGGATGATGCGGCGCCTCCCGTCGCCCAGCACCAGATGCAGGCTGCCGTCGGCCGGCAAGTCCTCGACGCGGCCGTACAGGTGGCCGTCCGGGCCGGTGACGATCACCCAGGCGCCGCGCACGACCGAGAGATCGTTCCAGCCCTGCTGCAGCGCATGACGCGCCGCCGCGTCGGCAAGCAAGGCGTGGACCATTGCCGACACCAACTCGACCAGGAGCGCGCCGTGGTCGATCGCGCCGCCGGCCAGTTCCGCAATTGCCGCCGTCGGAGTTCCGTCCGCCACCCCGGGGGCGGCGTTCACGTTCAGCCCCACGCCGACCAGCGACCAGGGGCCGTGCGCCTCGGCCAGCACGCCGCCCACCTTGCGACCGACGTGCACCAGATCATTGGGCCATTTGATGCCGAGCGCGACGCCCGTGCGGGTCTCGATCGCGCGCGCCGCGGCAATGGCGGTGGCCATGGTCGGCCAGGCGGCCGGGGCGTCGCACCGCAATTGGATCGCGAGCGTGAACGCCAGCCCGCCAGGCGTGTGGACCCAGCGGCGGCCGCGGCGGCCGCGGCCGCTCGACTGGCGCCGGGTGACGACGAGCACCGGCCTGCTCGCCCCGTCGCCCACGGCTTGACGGGCAACGTCCTGCGTGGAGCCGACCACGTCGTGACACTGGACCTCGATGTCGTGGCCGCGCCGCCGGAGCGCGGCGGCAATGTGCGACGCCTCCAGACGGGGCGGATCAACCGACGCAGGTAGGGCGGGGGATCGGTTCGCTGGCGGCACTGCCGGACTTTCTGTCAAGGGGATTTCGCAGTATGCTCCGGCTCAATTCGTGGAGTGTGGGCGGAAGAGACCAGGGGGCCTTGGTGGCGTATAGCGTAGTCAGCCAGAAGTCGGGCAAGACGTACTACCTGCACTCGCGGGATGTAATCCTGCGGGGTGGACGGGAGCAGACGATCTACTTCTTCGCGCAGACGATCAAGGACGGCGCGATTGACGCGCTGCCGGGGGGCTACGAAGTCTCGGAGAATCCCCGAACAGGCCTGCCGCTGCTCAAGAAGGCGTCTTAGCCGCAGCCATCTCGCGGAGACGCCGCCGCAGGACGGCCGGAGGCACGACGAGCCTGGCCGCCAAGTCATCGATGCGCTCGCGCGCGTTCAGCGCGTAGCGTTGCATGAGGGCGGTTGGCAACAGCAGTTCGACGGCAAATCGGTCGGCTTCCCACTCGGCCCGCCGGTGGGCGGACCGGGAACGGGACGCGCCGGCCGGCCCCTGATGCAGCGTCAGGTGCCCGAGTTCGTGCGCTGCACTGAAGTTTTGCCGCGCGGCGGGAGCGTGCGCGCCCACGATCAGCAGCGGCAACCCGGTGCGGCGGGGCACCAGCACGGCTTCCAGTCCGGCCGGCAGCGGCAGCGTGATCGGCCGCACGAGGCGGCGCTGGGCCGCGTATCCCGGGACGTCGATGATCGGGGCCCAGCCCCATCCGCCGGGCATGAACCGCAGCCTCGCGGCCATCTGGCCGATCCGCTGGCGGGCAATGCCGGGAGTTTGCACCGCAGTACCATACATATACCGAACAACTGCGTCTATCGCCCAGGCGGCCGGCATGGTGACCAACGCGCCGTGCGGGCACGCCGGCGCCAAACGTGTCCGGGGTCCCTACGCTCCCGCTCGACCGGACCGGGCCCCTCTCCCTTGATGACAGCTTGTCGTCTCCTCTCCGTCATTCCGGCGCAAAGCCTGCCCCGTACTCGATACGGGGCAGGAATCCAGTCCGGTCGAACCTGGAGGCGCTGGACGCTTGGCGTAGGGGCGGGTCTCAGACCCGCCCTTTCAGGGTTCTGCAAACGTCTCTTGATCGGAGAGGGTTGGGGTGAGGGTGCCGTCACGCCTCGGGGCGCAGACCTTTGCCCTCGGGGCAAAGGTGTCAGGCATCGCCACTGTGGCGACGCCCGTCACGGCGGCCTGGGCCGGTGAACCTGGCCGACCGGGCGCGCGCCATCGTTGGCGCCGGCAACGTCGTCGATGATCCCGATGCGCTGTGGACCTATGCCTACGACGCCACGATGGGATTTCGCGGCCAGCCGGCCGTCGTGGCATTCCCGGCGTCAGAGTCCGAGGTGCAGCAACTTGTGCGGGCGGCGGCCGCCGCGGACGCGCCGTGCCTGGCGCGCGGCGGCGCGACCAGCCTTGCCGCCTCCGCCGTGCCCCCGCCCCATTCCTTGGTCATCGACACCAATCGGATGCAGGCGATCGAGCAGTTTGATGCGCCTAGTCGAAGGGCGGTCGTGCAGCCGGGGGTTATCACCCACGCCTTCCGGGATTACGCGGAGGCGCGCGGCCTGCGCTATCCGCCGGACCCGTCTTCCGAGGCGGGATCGACGCTCGGCGGCAACGTGGCCACCAACGCAGGCGGCGCCAGCGCCTTCAAGTACGGCGTCACGCGTGATTTCGTGACTCGTCTGCGCGCCGTCACCGGGCGCGGTGAGGTGATCGAGGCCGCTCGCCCGGCGGATGGACCGGTGGTCGATGCGCTCGTCGGCTCGGAAGGCACGCTGGGCATCGTCACCCGGATCGAGGTGCGGCTCATCCCACGGCCGTCGGCTCGCGCCGTGCGCGCGGCGGCCTTCGAGGCGCCGGCGGCCGCCCTGAGCTTGGTGCCGAAGCTGCTCGAGGCGGGCCTCGTGCCGGCCAAGCTTGAGTTCCTCGATGCCCAGACGATTCAGGCGATCGAGCGGGCGCGGTCTCGCGGACTGCCGTCAGACGCGGGCGCCGTGCTGCTCGTCGAGCTGGACGGCGACCCGGCGGCAGTGCGGTTGGAAGAGCGGCTGCTGCTGGATGTTCTCGCCCAGCATGGCGATGGGGTGCGGGTGGTGAGTGCCGATGTCGCCGCGGGCTGGTGGACGGCGCGGCGGGGACTCACCGCCTCGCTCAGCCGCATCCGGCCCGCCAAGATCGGCGAGGATATCTGCGTGCCCCGCCGAGCGCTGGCGGATACCTACGCGCGCATCCGGGACGAAGCCGAGCGCCGCGGCGTTCCCGTGGCCATCTTTGGCCACGCGGCCGACGGCACGCTCCACCCCAACATGCTGTACGACCCGAACGACCGGGCGGAGCGCGAGGCGGCCGCCGCCATGCTGGAGGTCGTCGCCGCCGTCGGACTGGCCGCCGGCGGCGTGCTGTCCGGCGAGCACGGGCTCGGCAGGGTCAAGCGCGACTTCGTGTCGCAGGCCATGACCCGACCGACGCTCGACGCCATGCGCGCGCTCAAGCAGGCATTCGATCCGGCGCAGCGGCTCAATCCCGGCGCCATGTGGCCGCCCAGGTAACTGAAGCTCACTTCCGCCGCGGCGGCGGCTTGATCCTGTGGGCACACCTGCGGAGGGTCCACGCACAGCATTTCGATGCACGGCGTACCGAGACGGAGTACATTGGCAAGCGGCTCATCCAGAATACGAGAGCCCGGTTGGTGATACTCTTGCCCGGTTTTCGCCTATGCAATTGGCTTATGACTCGGAGATCACCAGCGAAATCCGTTAGTCAGCAGTGACTATATAGGATTGCAGTTGGTATGACGCGCGGAACCTGCACTTCGAATGGCGAGAACATAAAGCACGCAATCTGGGGCTGGGAGACCTCGACTCACGGGGCTGAGAGTTTCGGTTGCCGGTAGACGAGCTTGGAAGCATCTATGCTAAGCCGATAGGGAACGTGTTCCCTGCGAATGGCTGAAGGCTGGCTGCACCACATGCATCGGCAACGCGCTGCAACTGTAGCAATCTCGGCTGCCGCAAAGTGGGCACGCCTTGTGCTAACGCAGGAGCGCCTTCGCTGGCGGCTCCTGGCAGCATTTGTCGCAGCGCATTTTGTGGCGCTGTTCCTGTTACCAGTGAGCCATCCGATTGACTTGGCACTGCCAGTGCCAAATGACTGGCTTAGCAATCTGAGTCTCTATAAACAGCGATCTGCCGGAAGCAACTATGCCGGAGGGCTCTTGATTGCTGTCGCAATCCTCGGAGCCGTACAGCTTCTCCGACCTCGACCCATTTATCTCGCGCGATGGCTATGGATCATTGGATGGGTCAGTGTAGCAGGCAGCGCCGTGTCGATCGCTTTCATAGATCTTTCCGAGCGAATAGACCTTGAGAGTCTCATCCTTGGAGAAACCCTTCCTCTTGCCTGGCGTGCCGTAGTCGCATCAGCCGCCGCTCTTCTGTTGGCACCAGGGAGCTACGTCTTCTGGGTGTCACAGCGTGGTCATCCCGCACGGGCGCTGCTGACGGCTTTGGCGTTCATGCTAGCCGTGGGATCATTCGTGCGGGATCACTTGACTAAAATCTACGTAGGTAATTGGTGGAATTATGACTATCTGAGTAATTTCCTTGAAGAAACTTGGGAGTTTTTGGCCGTACTCATCGTGATTGTTGTCTTTATCGACATGTCGACTGCAAGACATAGACTGTCGGTAGGTGATTCAACGCTTGATAGGCAGGCTGTTGGTAGACGCTGGATGTGGATAGTATCGGCAATGGCAGTGACACCGCTGCTACTGCTATCGATCTACGCAACGAATCTCTATGTCGAGCGCATGGATATGGTCTTTGAGGGTAAAATCATCGGATCAGGGCTGCCACGTTCCTATACAGGTCCCATTTCGCTGGTTGAGCAAGGATTTCAGGTGGACCAGGACAACATAAGCCGGATCAAGGTATGGAGTTACGTTGACGGCGGTGCCGAGGGCGAAGCGGCTGAGGTTTTTGCGCGGCTGACACCTACAGGATCGAACCAGGCAATTCGCGAGAGTCGGGCTGAGGTGCGCGGTTCGAGATTCAGTAACACATCCGTGGATTTCGCATTTGAGCCGATTCCCGAAAGTGGCGGCAAGGTATACACGTTGACCATCGGTGTCCTGGGCGATTCCCGGCCGTGGGTGTTCTTGGGCCTAGCAGACGGCGATCTGAACCCGGAAGGCGCGGCGATAGTTAGTGGCGAGCCGGAACAACACGGAAGCGCCCTGGCTATGACGACTTACTGGACGGGCCGTGCATTCCTTACCCATATGGGCGGAGCGGATTCAGATCCGCGTCGAATCGCCTTTGCAGTCGATTTGGCGGTGACGACTTTCCTGTGGATCTTCGCGGCTTTTGCAACCGAGCGTGGAATTTCCGGCTGCCAACCGCGATTCTGGAACGGATATGTTGTGGACACGCTTTGGAGAAGTTTGCTAGTGACATCCGGGATTGCAATCCTCGGCATGCTGTTGCTGCCGATGCTGCTGGCAGGCAGGCCGCACGTATGACCGCGTGCAAGCAAGGCTCGAGAGAGTTCAGCACTCGCTCAGGAGAGCAATCGATCCGCAGTAGCGACTGAATCCCGGCGCCATGTGGCCGCCGGCATAGCCAGCGTTCATCAGCATCTCGCGCGTGAGGGGCGGCCCGTGTCGGGGCAACCCTCGTGGTTGCCCGCTTCCGGCAGTCCGTGCTGGGAGGGAGCGGGCCCTCGAGCCCACTCCCTCCCGTCGAATGCCGAACCGCGACTAGGTCGTCGGGTTTGGCATCGGTTCCGCATCGGGCGCGACGTCGTCATCGGCATACGTCGTCTCGCCGTGCTCCGGCATGTCCAACCCGCTCAGCTCCTCCTCGCGCGATGCGCGCAGGCCCACGGTGCGCTTGAGGACGTTGAAGAGGATCAGCCCGGTGGTCAGCGCCCACGCGACGGCCACGATGGCGGCGATGAGCTGGGCCACGAACTGCGAGCCGTTGCCGGCCACGAACCCGCTCACGTCGCCGTAGGTCCCGTCGGCAAAGATGCCCACGGCCAGCAGGCCCCACACGCCGGCGGTGCCGTGCACCGAGGATGCACCGACGGGGTCGTCGATCTTCAGCCGGTGCTCGACGACGTGCAGGCTCACCAGCATCAACACCGCCGCGACGGCGCCGATGATCACCGCCGCCCAGGGCGCCACGAACGCGCAGGGCGCCGTGATGCCCACCAGACCGGCCAGGGCGCCGTTGCTGGTGTTGGCGGCGCTGATGCGGCCCGTGCGCACGAGTCCGACGTACGCGGCCATGACGGCGCCGGTGGCGCCGGCGAGGAACGTGTTGGTGATGATCACCGCGATGCGCAGGTCGTTACCCGCCACCGTGCTCCCGCCGTTGAAGCCGAACCAGCCAAAGAAGAGGATGAACATCCCGATCACGACGTAGACCATGTTGTGACCGCGAATCGTCCGCACTTCGCCGTTGGGGCCGTACTTGCCCAGCCGCGCGCCGACGGTGGCGGCGCCGGCCAGCGCCAGGACTCCGCCAATGGTGTGCACCACGCCGGATCCGGCAAAGTCCACCGCGGCGGCGCCGACCCACGATTCAAGCTGCTCGCCGCCCAGCCAGCCGCCGCCCCACATCCAGTGGCCGTAGATGGGGTAGACCAGCGCCGTGACGAGGAAGCCATAGGCCAGATAGGCCGTCACCTTGGTGCGCTCGGCCACCGCGCCCGCGACGATCGTGGCGGTGGTGGCCGCAAAGACCATCTGGAAGAACCAGAAGCCGACCGTCGACACGTCATACGCGTCGCGAACCAGGAAGAACCCGGAAAAGCCGATGAAGGCGTTGCCATCGGCCATGCCGGGCAGATCCGAGCCGCCGAACATGAACGCGTAGCCGAAGGCCCAGAACGACAAGCCGGCGGCCGCGAAGTCCAAAATGTTCTTGGTCAGGTAGTTGACGGTGTTCTTGGCTCGGATGAGGCCGGCGCCGAGCAACGCAAACCCGGCCTGCATGAAGAACACCAACGCGCCGGACATCAGGGTCCAGACGAAATCGACGCCCGCGGCGGGATCGCCCTCGATGGTGTCGGCGCCGGCGGGATCGCCGGCGGCCAGGAGGGCGCCGCGGACAATGAGAAAGGCAGCCAAAGCCATGGCAATGGCGGCCAGGATTCGGACGGCCGCGGCCCAGCGAGGCTGACCGCGCGACCAGAGCAACGTCATAGGGCAAACGCTCCTGTGTAGGTAAAACGACGCTTCCGACCCAGCGTCGATGCTCGGGTCACAGGCCATTGCCGCGCCAACGATGGGGGAGCACCAGCCGCGGCTGCTCATGGGGGCTCCCATTGGAACGCGGGGGAATCGTCGTCGGCCCCGCGCGGTCGTCACATGGTCAAGCTCCGCCGACCGCCCGAGCGGCGGCCGGATGCGTTTTCGGGCCATAGCATAACCACTTGGGCGGCCGAGTGGGGCGCGGGGATAGTTGGGGTCAGCTGGTCAGGTTTTCACCGGCGTCGACGCCGATGATGTTGCCCGAGATCCAGCTCGTCTCGCTGAGCGCCATGGCCGCGACGGCTTGGGCGACATCCTCGGGCCGCGTGAGCCGTCCGCCGGGATTGAGCCGCGCCGTCGCGGCGCCGAATCCGCTGGAAGCTCCCAGGATGAGAGCCCAGCCCTCTAGGCGCAGGGTTTCGGCCACGTCCGCTCCGCGAGTCTCGCTGTGATGCCCGACGCATCGTAGCGCTCGGTTGACGCGGCACGGGTCGGCGCGCAGGTTGGCAACGGGTAAATCTGCTCGGCGTCAGGCGCTTTCCGACGCTTCTGCTGCGATCCTGTCCCCTCTCCCTTGATGGAGACTTTTGCGTAGCCCCTCCGTCATTCCGGCGCACGCCGGAATCCAGTCCGGTCGAACCTAAAGGCGCGCTGAATGCTTGGCGCACGGGCGGCCCTGAGACCCGGCCTTTCAGGGTTATGCGAACGTCTCTTGATGGGAGAGGGTTAGAGCTTGCCCCGTGCCACGATACGGGGGTGAGGGTGAATGCCCGGAAAGCACCCACCGGACGCATGCCGAAGGAAGCACAGTGCCCCACGACACGCAGATTCGATAGCTATGGATCGCCCCGTGCGCGTCGCTGTGTTGGGTGAGGGCCTTGTGGCGCGGCGCTACGCCGTCGCCGCGGCGACCGTTGAGGACTTGGAACTCGTCCCGGTCCAGGACGCCCAGGCGCTCATCCTGGCCGACGACGCGGCTTGGCCGCCGGCGGTCTTGACGGCTGTGGACTCCACCGCCGTCCCCATGCTCATCGATCCCGTCGCGCTCGTATCCCTGGGCGCCACGCAGCGTGAGCGTTCGGCGTTGCGCGACCTGCGGTCGCCGGTGCTCGCGGCGTTGCCGTGGCGAAGCTCGCCCGTCGTGCGGCTCGCGCGCCGGCTGCTGTCCGCGCCTCGCTTCATCCATGCGCACGTCACCGCGCCGTTCCACGACCTGGTGCCTGCGGCGGCCCTGCACACGCTCGATATCCTGACGCACCTGATGAGCCAACCGCCGCAGCGCGTCTATGCGGAAGCCGGGGGCGGAGCATCGAGCGAGCCCGCCTCGCTGTCGGCGCTCGCCGGCGCGCTGGAGTTCGGCGCCCGCGGCAGCGCGGCCTTCGCGGTCAGCCGGTTGGACAGCCCGTCCGCTCGGCTGTCAGCCGTCGTGCAGCTGACCGACGGCCAGCGGCGTCTGACGCTGACCGAAAGCCTCGCGACGGCCACGCTCACGGGATTCAGCGAGGCGGCAATGGACGCGGCGTGCGTCCCCGCCACGCGTCACCGGTCGGGGCGTTCGGACGTGATGACGGTTGATTGGCGTCCGGCCCAGGGCCTTGCGCACGCCGTGCGGGACCTTGTGCACACGGTGCGGACCGGTCACCCGCCTCCTGATGCGCCCAACCTGTCCAGCGCGCTGCGCACCGCAGCGCTCGTGCGCGCCGCGCTCGCCGCCTCGCAAAGCGGCCGCGCGCGCCACCTCGTCGTGCGGTAGCGTGCGCGTGCGCATCGGGCTCTTCGGCGGCACCTTCGATCCGGTGCATTGCGGGCATCTCGCCGTGGCGCGGCAAGTCAAGGCCGCGTGCGCGCTCGACCGCGTCTGGCTCGTTCCGGCGGCCCGCTCCCCGTTGCGGGGAGCGCCGCACGCGTCAGCCGCCCATCGCTTGGCCATGTGCCGGCTGGCGGTGCGTGACCGGCCCTGGCTGGAAGTCCACGACCTTGAGCTCACGCGCCCAGCCCCCTCCTACACGGTCGACACGTTGCGCGTGCTCGCCCAAACCCATCCGGACGATGCCTTCGTGCTCATCGTCGGGACTGACGCCCTTCGAGCGATGTCGGCGTGGCGCGATACACCGGCCATCTTCGAGCTCAGCGAAGTCGTGGCCGTCGCGCGGCCCGGCTATCCCGCCGCGCCGCCTGCCGAGCTGCTCCACAAGGATCCCGCGGCGGCAAATCGAGTGCGCATCCTGCACGACGCGGCCAGTGACGTCTCCGCCTCCGACGTGCGGCGATGCGTGGCGGCGGATGGCTCGCTTGACGGCCTGGTGCCCCGCGGCGTCGCCGCCTACATACGACGCCACGGGCTGTATCGGGATGCCCTGGATGCCGCCGAGGGTCGGATATAATCGGAGCTACCTCATGATGCCTGAACACAGCGCACGCTGATTCCGCTGGAGCGCGCGCGCCGTGTGGTCGAGCTGCTGGCGGAAAGGGGCGCCGCCGACGTTGCCCTCTTGGATCTACGCGGGCTCACGATCATTGCGGACTACTTTGTCGTCTGCACCGCGGGGAGCACCGTGCAGATGCGCGCCATCCGTGATGCGCTCGACCGCGAGCCCGTTCCCCCGTCCACGCCACATCCGCAATTCGAGGGCGAAGTGACGGACGGCTGGCTCCTGGCTGACTTTGGGGGCGTCGTGGTGCATGTCTTCGCGGCCGAGGCGCGCGCGTACTACCGGCTCGACGAGCTGTGGAGCGACGCGCCCGTCGTGGCGCGCTTGCAATAGGAGCGGGGCGTACGCATGTCGCGGGGATTTGGCACGGGACTCGGCATGGGGATCATGGTCGGCGGCGCGCTCGGCGTGGCCGCGGCGGTCGTGGTGTCGGCGGCGCGCCATCAACCGATTCGCCGCGCGCTGGCGCACTGGCTCTTGCGCCGCGAGCCACAGGTCAAGTTCGAAGTTCTGCAGCAGTAACGCCGGGCGTTAGGCCCCGCCCTCGGCCAGCGCGAACACGGTGACCCCCGCGCCGCCCGCGGTCGGCGGCGCATCCGCCATGTCCGCCACGCTCGGATGTTCGCCCATGTGTTCGCGGATCGCACGGCGCAGCGCCCCCGTGCCCACGCCGTGGACCACGCGCAGAGCGGACGCTCCTTGGAGCAGGGCAGCGTCCAACGCCAGGTCGACTTGCTCCAACGCCTCGGCCACACGCTCGCCTCGAACGTGGATCTCAGCCGGCGGCCCCGCACCGCTCCGATACGTGCGCCGCCTGGGGCGTGGCTGCGGCGCCAGCACCTCTTGCACGTGGGCCCGTGGGACCCGAGCGCGCACCTGGCCCGCGCCGATCACGGCCTCGGCCGCGTCGACCGCAACCACTACCGCCTCGCGGCTGAAGCCGTCGACGCGCACCCGATCGCCTGCGCGAAGCTCCACAACCGGCGCCACCCGCGGCAGCTCGTCCGGCGATCCGGCGGCGTCGAGCTGCGCCTCCAGTCCCCGCATGCGCCGGCGTGCGGCCTCGGTCGATGCGCTGGGCGCTTGACGCGCCGCTTGCTCGGCCTGCCGCAGCGCGGCTCGGGTTTGCCGGAGCAGCGCTCGGGCCTCGCGCCGCGCGTCGCCGATGATGCGCTGGCGCTCGTTGTCGATGCCGGTCACCCGTTCGTCGAGGGCGTGCTGCGTCGTGGCCAGGCGTTCGGCCTCGTCGGTCACGTCCGCTCGGGCGCCGGCCAGCTCGCGGCGATCGCGCTGCAGGGCCCCAATCAACCCCTCGACGTCGCGAAACTCCGCGGTGAGCTTGGCCCGCGCGGCGGCGACGATCTCGGGGTCGAGCCCCAACCCGGTGGCAATGTCGAAAGCGTTGCTGCGACCGGGCACGTCCATCAGCAGGCGGTACGTCGGGCGCAGGGTCGCGGTATCGAACTCGACGCTGGCGTTGCGGGCCCGTGGGTGCCGGTGCGCAAAGAGCTTGAGCTCGGGGTGGTGCGTGGTCGCCACCGCCACGGCGCCGGCATCGAGCAGCCGCTCGAGAATGGCCTGGCCCAGCGCGGCGCCCTCGGTGGGATCGGTGCCGGCGCCCAGCTCGTCGGCCAGCACCAGGGCGCGCGGTCCCGCGGCTCGCACCATTGCGACCAGGTTCCGCATGTGCGAGGCAAAGGTGCTCAAGCTCTGCTCGATGCTCTGCTCGTCGCCGATGTCCGCCAGCACGGGGTGATACACCGCCAGCCGGGCGCTGGCGGCCGGGACGTGCAGGCCACAGGCCGCCATCAGGTGCAGCAGCCCCACCGTCTTGAGCGCCACGGTCTTGCCGCCCGTGTTCGGCCCCGTGATCACGATCGCCTGCGAGCCCCCGGCCGGGATCTCGACGTCGATCGGAACCACGTCGCCTTCCAGCAGGGGGTGGCGCGCCTCCTTGATCTGGAACCCCGCGTCGGGCGAGATGCGGGGCTCCACGGCGTCCTGCGTATCCGCGTAGCGGGCAAGCGCCAGCAGGCCGTCGAGCAGGCCCAGGCCATCGACCCCCGCCACGATGTCGTGCCGCGCGGCGCCGACCTCGGCGCTCAGCGCCCGCAGAATCCGGTCAATCTCGTGACGCTCGGCCGCCTCGAGTTCCCGCACGCGGTTGTTCGCGGGTACCGCCGCCAGCGGCTCCATGTAGACCGTGGCGCCGCTGGCGGAAGTGTCGTGGACGATCCCGGGAAAGCTCCCCTGGTGCTCCTGCTTCACCGGCACCACCTGCCGCCCCGCGCGCTCGGTGATGAGGGCTTCTTGCAGGGCGGTGCGGGCGGCGGGTGACCGCAGCTGTTGCTGCATGATGGCGTGCACCGCCGCCGTGGCCTGGCGCATTTGGCGGCGCAGCGAGCGCAGCTCGGCGGAGGCCGTGTCCGCGACGCGGCCTTGCTCATCGAACGTCGCCTCGATGCGCGACTCCAGCACCGGGTTGGCGGCCAGCGGCTCGGCGATGCGCCACAGCGCCGGCGTGTCCGCGCGGTGCGTTTCAAGCGTGCGACGGGTCAGGCGCACGGCGCGTAGCTGCGCGGCCACGGCCTGCAAGTCCGCGGGGCTCAGGCGCGATCCCCGAGCGGCGTCATCCGCCGCCGCGCGAACGTCCTGCGCGCCGCCCACGCCGAATCCTGGAACCTCGCCCAGCAGCCAGCGCGCCTGGGCGGTGGCCGTGAGCCGGGCTCGCGCCTCCGCCGGGTCGGTTGTCGGCCGCAGCGCGCGGACATGCTCGTGCCCCGGATCAAATCCAGCATAGGTGCTGGCCTGCCCGAGAATCTCGGGCAGCTCAAGGCGGTCGGCGGATAGATCGGACGCGAGCATCGGTGCAAACGGCAACTCGCGCTCGCGCGCGGCGGCCTATGAGGCGGGCGGACTCATCGCAGAGTAGCGCTTGCCCTATTCATCCAGCCGGAACGGCGGGTACTCGTCCACGATGGAGAGGAACCAGGCGCTTACGCGCACGTTCCACCGCAGCACGCCGACCTGAAAGTTGAAGAGCCCTTTGGGGTACCAGCCCGTCACGATGACGGCGAGGTAGCCCACGAGCGAGGCAAGGAACGCCACGATCGAGAGGAAATACAGGACGATGGCGTGCGGAATGATCAAGAGCGCCTTGATCAGGACAATCAGCCCGCTGAAGGCAAGCAACCGAGAACTGCGCTCCGGGTAATCGGCGGTGAGGTTCACCGGATATGCCTGTCGGCCCGAGGATGAATCGGACATGCGTCAGCCCTCGCTGTGTCGGCGCGCCTGACCGCCAGACGCGACGCGCCCAGTGTAGAGGGTGGCTGGAAAGTCATTCACGGATCGTCTGCGGGCCGCCCTGAATCCGTCATTCCGGCGGAAGCCGGAATCTAGCCCCAGCTTGTCCGCGGACGCACTGTGCGCGCCGTGAGTCTGCTCGCGAGCGACGGGCTCGCATGCCGCCTTCTCACAGGAGAGGGACCCGCCCCTGTCTGTCGCCCCTGGCGCTAGCGGTTCTGGATGCGGAGCACCCGCCCCGCGTTGATACCCACGGGCCGCCCCTCGTCGACGGCAAGCCGCCCGTTCACCAGCACGTACCTCATTCCCTCGCTGTACCGGTGAAGGTGCTGCGCCGTCGACCGGGGCGCAAGGCTGGCGGGGTCGAACACGGTGACGTCCGCCCAGTGGCCCTTCTCGATCAGCCCGCGGTCGCTCCAACCCAGGATCTCGGCGGGCAGCCCCGTGCAGGACCGTATCGCATGCGGCAGGGAGACCACCCCTTGGTCGATGGCGTACCGGCGCAGCTTCACGGCGAAGCTGGCGTAGGTGCGGACGTGCTGGGTAATGCCCATGGGGTCGATGCCGGCGCCAAAGTAGGGATAGTCGCCGTCGCTCCCGGTTGCAACGTAAGCCCGGCGCATGATCCGTTCCAGATCCTCCTGGGACAGGATGTCCGCCATCGCCCGCGCCCCTTCCAGGCCGAGCCGGATCGCGGCCTCCACAACCGTCACACCCATTGCGTCCGCCGCGTCGGCCAGCGACAGGCCCTCCAACTCGGGGCGCGCCGACGCCACGATTGTGATCTGCGCGCCGCCGCCGTACTGCCTTAGGTTCTCGGCCACCAGGGATCTAAACTCCGCTCCGGCAACCGGGTCGTCCAGCCGCTCAATGAAGCCCGCCCGCTCCTCCGGGTTGCCGGGCCCCCGGTGCACCCCGTACCACGAAGCCAGCTCCATCAGCCCGCGCCCTTCGGACGGCATCGCGCTGCCCAGCGCTCCGGCGACCATCTCCCGCAGCAGGCCGGGCCTGGACTCCAGGAATCGCCGGCGTTCCGGCTCCAGGGACGGCAGGGCTGCCAGCTCCGCATAGAGATCCAGCAGCGCCGCGTCGGGGACCGCATCCAAGGCCGCAGCCAGCTTCGCGCCGCGCTCCTCGGCACCGGCCTCCGTCGACCGCCGCGCCGATTCGGGAATGAGTGGCACCTCGGCGTCCGCGAAGGGGAACTGGTCGGCGTAAACCCTCACGCCCCGGTTCCTGGCCGGCTCGATCAACTCCAGCGCGTGGGCTGCCTTGCCCCAGTTGCGTCGGTGCACCGCCCTGAAATGGGTCAGCACGCCGACCGCCCCGGATTGCTCCGTGATCTCGATGGCCTCGGCAACGGCTTCGATCAGACTGTCGCCCTCACTGCGCATGTGGGTGTGATACATGCCCCCTTGGGCGGCCGCCTCGGCGGCCAGCGCGATGATTTCCGCTGTGTCGGCGTGGAGTCCCGGGGGATACTCCAGCCCCGTCGACAGCCCCCACGCGCCGCTGGCCATCGCCTCCCGCACGCAACCTTGCATGGCCGCCAGCTCGCCTGCCGTTGGACCGCGCGCCGCCATGCCCATGACTAGCCGCCGCACCTGCCCGGCGCCCACCATGAGCACGGCGTTGGTGCCGATCCCCTGACGCTCCAGCCTCGCGGCGTGGACGTCCATCGTCTCGTGCAGCGGCCACGACCCGTAGCCGTCGGCGCCGCCGACCACCGTCGTGACGCCTTGGGTCAGGTACGGCAGGCTCGGGGCCAGCTCGGGGATGTACAGCCCGCGCTCCGAGTGCGTGTGCATGTCCACGAACCCGGGCGTCACGTAGAGGCCGTCGGCCTGGATGATGCGAGCGGCGCTCCAGGCGCCCAGGCTGCCCACGGCGGCGATCCTACCCTCCGTGACCGCCACGTCGGCGGCAAACGGCGCCGAGCCGCTGCCGTCGATGACCTGGCCTCCCAGGATCAGCACGTCGGCTCGCGCCGCACCGTCCGCCATCGCGGGTCTCCTCCTCATGAACGTGAGAACCCGCAGCCTAGTTCAGGCGCGTATTTCGCCGGGATTCCAGAAGCTCATTGAGGTCGCGCAGCAGCCGGTGCATGAGCTTGGCTTCGCTCGCAAGCAGCTGCTCGATGCTCGCTGATTCGAGCAAGCGCTGGCGCGTGCTGGCCGTGGCCGGAAGGGCGGCTGCGGTGAAGTAGGCGAAGCGCTCCGGGTCGCGGGGCAGCGCCTCGTGGGTGCCGTAGGCGCCCTGCAGCTCCAGCGTGAGTCGCAGCGCCTTGCGGTAGTCGTCCCGCACGCTCGCCGCCAGGGACGCCATCTCGCGCGGGTCCGTGACCGGCATCTCGTCCAACGTGACCGACGCCGTCAGGTGCGGCTCGCGCTGCTCCAACTCATCGATGCGAAAGCGCTCCTCGCCGATCGCCTCGATGTCCATCCGGCCGTCGGGCAGCGTCTCGTGGCGCGTGATGCGCGCCGTGGTGCCCACCGGGTGAGGCTCCGCCGGCCCGCCCACCTCCTCGCCCGACCGGATCAGCGCCACCCCAAATGGACGCTCCTCGTCGATGCAGGCGCGAATCATCACCCGATAGCGCGCTTCGAAGATATGCAGCGGCAGCTGCATCTGCGGAAACAGCACCGTGTGGAGCGGAAAGAGGTCCAGCCGCATGTCCGAGTCTAGCTGCGATTCCCACCGCCCTTGTAACTACGGACCCGCATGGTGGCGAGGTTCGCCGGGTCTGCTTCCGGGTCGATTGCCCCGCTCACCGGTGCCGGTCACGGTTCGGCGGTGCACGCGGTCTTTCGAGTCTGCCGTGCGTAGCGGCAGACTCGATGGCTGAGTCTGATAGTCTTCTGTTTTGTCCACGCAAGATTGCCAGGGAGCCATTGGCATCGGAGCCCGGCGGCAGCAAGGGATGAATGAGGGGTCATGAATAGTGTCAACATTCAAAGCCAACGCTCTCTTACTTAAGACCCTTCTCGAGGATGTCGAGAAAGGCAAAATCCAACTCCCGGACTTCCAGCGTGGCTGGGTGTGGGACGACGACCGAATCAAGGACTTGCTGGTCAGCATCTCGCGCGGCTTCCCCATCGGTGCCGTGATGACACTCAACGCCGGTGGAGATGTGCGGTTTCCGACACGCCTCATCGAGGGTGTGACCACCAACGGCAATGCACGCAATGAGCAGTATCTGCTGGACGGCCAGCAACGGCTTACGTCCCTGTACCAGGCGCTGAGCTATACAGGGCCTGTGGAAACCCGCAACCGACCTGGTGGAAATTGGGTAATCAAGAGATGGTATTACATCGACATCCAAAATGCGTTGGACCCATTGGGTGACCGCAGTGACATCATCGTAAGCGTTCCCGAAAACCGCGTAGTTAGATCAAACTTTGGTCGCGATATAGAATTGGATCTGTCATCCCCTGCCCTCGAGTTCCATCACCACATGTTGCCCACCGAGAAGATCATGAATAGCATAGATTGGATGCTCAAATATCTTGCGTACTGGCAGGGATGCGGCGGGCATCCCCAGGGTGACCCGATTGCTTTCTTTACCCAGTTTAATAGTACCGTGCTGGACAACTTCACCGACTACCAGCTTCCCGTAATCAACTTAGGGCACGAGACGTCGAAAGAGGCTGTGTGCACGGTCTTCGAAAAGGTCAACACGGGCGGCGTAACCTTGAATGTGTTCGAGTTGGTAACCGCCTCCTTCGCCGCCGACAGTTTCTCGCTGCGGGACGACTGGGCAGTGCGCAGCAGGCGGCTACATTCTGAATTCGGTGCGCTTCAGGGTGTTGGGGGCGATCAATTCCTGCAAGCGGTGACGCTCGTGGCAACCCAGGCGCGGCGTAAGAAGGCCATCTCCAACAAGGGGCTGTCAAACCAGACCCCCGGCATAGATTGCAGAAGAGCAAGCATCCTCGACCTAAAGCTCAGCGAATATCAGTCGTGGGCCGACCGAGTGGAAGCGGGGTTCAGGGACGCCGCAAAATTTCTGCGCAGCCAATTCGTGTTCACCAGCTACAATGTGCCTTACAATACTCAGCTGGTCCCTCTGGCAGCGTTGTACGGTGAGTTGGGCAACGAGTTAGCACCATCCAACGCGCAGGATAAACTTAACCGCTGGTTTTGGTGCGGCATCTTCAGTGAAGCCTATGGTGGCGGCGTTGAGACTCAGTTTGCTCGTGATCTGGAACAAGTCGCCAATCATATTCGAGGCGGTTCCGAACCGGAGCTTGTTAGCCAGGCGAGCTTTGTTCCCGAGCGGTTGTTGTCCTTGAGGACACGCAACAGCTCTGCCTACAAGGGTCTGTACGCGCTGCAAATGAAAAGCAACGCGGCTGACTGGCGCAGTGCTAAACCCCTGACCTTCGCCGCCATCAATGACGAGAACATCGACATTCACCATATCTTCCCGGTGGCTTGGTGCAGGAATGCTGACCCTGAGATTCCAAGCGGCCTGTACGACTCAGTAATTAACAAGACGCCGATTGATGCCCTAACCAATCGAATAATCGGTGGTAAGGCTCCGTCCCTCTACTTACCCCGCTTGCGCCAGGACATCGACGCAGAGAAGCTTCACGGCATTCTCAAATCGCATTGGATCGACCCCAAGCTGCTTGAGAGGGATCTTTTTGGCGACTGCTTTGTCGAGCGTGGTCAAGAAATGCTCGACTTGATCAACCGCACGATGGGCAAGCCGGCCGTTGATGGTCGTCAGGTGTTCCGCGATGCGCTTGACTCCGCAGGCCTGGCTGAGCAGCATGGCGATGACGAGGTTGAGTACGATCCCCTCGGCGACGGTGCCTTTGGCGACGAAACACTGGCCAACGACAATTCGTAAACCTCTAACACCGCAAACATTTGGGCCGCCCATCTTGCCCTGCACATAACCATGGCTGAGGTTGAAGCCCCGATTACCGGCATGCGCGCATGAGCGAAGCGCCACCCATCGTCACCCAGGCGCTCTCCAAGTCGTACGGCAGCGTGCAGGCGCTGACCGACTTGTCGCTCACCGTGAATCGCGGGGAGATCTTCGGCTTCCTTGGTCCCAACGGCGCCGGCAAGACGACCACGGCGCGGCTGCTGCTGGGCCTGATGCGCCCCACCAGCGGCTCGGCGCAGATTTTCGGGGCCGACGTGCAGACCGAGGGGACGGCCGCCCGCCGCCGCGTGAGCTATCAGCCCAGCGCCGACGCGCTCTACGAGTCCATGCGGGCGGCGGCCTATCTGCGATCGTTCGGGCGCATGGGCGGGGTGCCGGTGCACCGCACCGGAGAGCTCATCGAGCGACTGGACCTCGACACCTCGCGCCGCATCAAGGCCCTGTCGACCGGCAACCGCCAGAAAGTGGCCATCGTTCGAGCGCTGCAGGCGGATGTGCCGCTCTATCTCCTGGACGAGCCCACGCGCGGCCTCGATCCGTTGGTGCAGCAGGAGTTTGGACGCATCCTGGCCGAATACCGCGACGAGGGACGCACGGTCTTCCTCTCCACCCACATCCTGTCCGAGGCCCAGAGCCTCTGCGACCGGGTGGGCGTGCTGCGCGAGGGCCGGCTCGTCGCCGTGGAGCGCGTGGACGCGCTCATCGAGAGCCGGGTGCGGCGGTTTCACGTCCGCTTCACCGGACCGGCGCCCACCGCGGACGACCTGGAGGGCACGACGCTGGTGACCCGCGCCGAGGAAGAGATCAGCTTCGATGTCACCGGCTCCGTGGATCGTGTGATCAAGACGCTCGCGCGCTTCGAGGTCACCGATCTCACCATCGACGAGCCCAGCCTCGAGGACGCGTTCTTGCGCTTCTACGACCGGCGGGAAGAGGCGTGACGCTCAACCTGCTGCTGCACACCCTGCGGCAGCGTCGCTTGGCGATTCTCTGGTTTGCCGTGGGGCTGTTCCTCTACGCGCTCTTGACCATGGCGCTGTGGCCGTCGTCGCGCGACATCGACCTCGATGCCTTCCTCGAAGCCATGCCCGAAGCGGCGCGGGCCGCCTTTCTCGGCCGGGGCTTCGACGACCCCGCCGTCGCAGGCAGCGCGTTCTACCAATACATCGGGTCGCAGCTCGCCACCTGGTTACCGTTCCTCGCGGCGTATTTCGGCATCTGGGTCGGCGGCGGGATCGTCGCCCGGGCCTACGCCCGCCACACCCTCGACCTGCTGCTTGCTCAGCCGATCACGCGCCAACGGTTCCTGCTCACGAGGCTGGCGGCCGTGGCGCTGGGGGCGCTGGTCATCGTCGTCGCCGCGATGGTCGGCTTGCTAGTCGGCGCCGCCGCCTGGGCCGGCGACACCCCGCTGGCCGCGAGCGACGTCGTCCTCGTGCACGTGCAGCTGCTGCTGTTCGGGCTGGCCGTGGCCGTGATCGCCCTGGTCGTCGCCACGCTCGTGCTCGAGCCGGGCCGAACCTATGGCGTCAGCGCGCTCATCGTGGTGGTGATGTATGTGGTGCATCTGGTCGCCCAGGTCGTCGAACCGCTGGAGTGGCTGGGCTATCTGACGCTGTTTCGCTACTGGCGGCCGCTGGAGCAATTCGCCACCGGGGAATTCGCCTGGATGGAAGCGGTGGTGCTGGCGGCGATCGTGGTCATTGGCGCCGCGCTGGCGGTCGTACTATTTCGCCGCCGTGACATCGTGACGTAAGGCTGCGACAGTGCCGCGCTCCGAAGGCTCGACGACGCTCACCATCGGCGATCCGGCGCCGGATTTCAATCTGCCCGTGGCGGGAACAAGCGAGAGCGCCACGTTGCAGGACTTTGCCGGCCGGTGGCTGTTCCTGGTCTTTGTGCGGCATACCTGGTGACTGAGCTGCCAGGGCTATCTGGCGCGGCTCGAGGTCGAGCTGGACGAGTGGACCAAGCGGGGCGCGGCCATCGCCTGCATCTTTGGGCAGGGCCTCAAGGCCGTGGCCAAGTACGCCGCGAGTGAGGGCCTGCCCTACCCAGTATTGGCCGACCCCGAGCGCCAAATGATCCGCGCCTACGGCGTGTACGTCCGCATCAACTTCGAGTCCTGGAACGTCGCGCGGCCCTCCGTGGTCCTCATCGACCCCACAGGCATCGTGCGTGAGCTGTTCGTGGGGCGGCACCAGCGCGAGTGGCCGGACAGCCCGGACCTCTGGGCGGTCATGGAGCGTCACGAGGGCCGCGGCTAGGCGAACCGCCAGGCGGACTTGGACCGCGCGGAGGAGGTCCCGCGGGCGCGGCGAGCGCACCGACGCCGGCGGAGTGCGTCGATCCCACAGGCGGCGACGGCAGGGGGATACGCGTGACCTGCCGAATCGACGACATTGGCGGCCTTTTCGCGAGCGGCGGATCGTCAGGCGCGGCGCCGCGCGCTGCGGCACACCCCCAACTCTCTCGCTCTGCGGTCAGCGCCTCCCTCGAAGCGTCCTGGCTGGACCGCCGCGCGCGGGACCTCCTCGCACGACCCGGGATCATACCATACAAATACCGAACATAAGAATGCAGCACTTCAAGCGTCGTGGCTCATTCGGGTCTAGGCGTGGGCTGCTCCTGTGTCGACGCCGCCTACGAGCCCTGCCAGGGCTCCTTCAGGAAATCTCGGTCGATCACGCCAAAGTCCTCGGTGAAGTCGGTCTCGGCATAGAACGCCCCCAAATACTCGCGAGGGGCAAGCGCTGTCACGTCGAACACCGGCGACGGACGGAACTCGACGACCCCATCGCCGGCGCGGCTGACGTGGACCACCGTGTCCGTATCTGTGCGGCCGCCGGAGACCAGCTGCAGCACGTCCAGCCCGTTGCCGTCGGCGCGGGGAATCACCTTGAGGCGCCACATCGGCGCGAGCACCGGCAGATCGGCCGGGTCGCACGGCCGGTGCGCCGTCGAGCGCACGGCGGCGATGTCTGCCCCGCCAACCGCGGCGGTCGTGGCCATCACCCGCTCGGCCTGTTCCACCCGCATGTCGGCCCACACCTTGGGCGTGCCCCAGATCTCGCGGCCCGCCGGGATGCTGCCGCGAGAGTTCACGTACTGCACGACGACGTAGTAGCCCGGGCGCCCCTCGAACTGGCAGCCTGCCGCGATGACGATGGCCTGGAAGGCGCCGTAGTGGCTCGACCATGGCGCGTCCACCCCGGTGGCCGCGCAGGCGCCGTCGGGCGCCGGGGCCAGGCACTCGGGCAACAGATCGGCCACGCGGTTCGGGTCCGCGCGGAACAGCACGGTCTGCGCGCGCAGCCCGCGATAACGCGCGGGAGGGCTCGGAAAATACGGCGATGACACGGGCATCCCGTCGACCTGGGTCAGGGGAATGGGCATGCACGGACTCCTGGCAGGCGTGCGGCCGAGCATTGTGGCCAGCGCCGCAACCGCGGGCAACCGCTGTGCCGCGGCGCGAATTTGTACCATCGGTGCGCCGGGCGGCAGATTCGTCCGGTGACGGCGCAGTCAGTGCTGACCGATCGTGCGCCCGCCACCCAATTGAGGAGGCCGCTTCGTGTCGGATGCAGGTGACGAGCTTCGGTCGGACTCGCTGGCGGCGCTCGGCGTCGCGAATGCCGGGCAAATCTTCTGGAACCTCCCCACGAGCAAGCTGTACGAGCACGCCGTGCGCGCCGGCGAAGGCGAAATCGCTCATCTGGGCCCCTTCGTCGTGCGCACGGGCTCGCACACCGGGCGGTCGCCCAAGGACAAGTTCGTGGTGCGCGACGCCGAGCGGGCGGAGGCCATCTGGTGGGGCGACCACAACCAGCCGCTCGAGCCGGAACAATTCGACGCGCTGTTTGGGCGCCTCCGCGCCTACATGCAAGGTCGGAACCTCTACGTCCAGGACTGCTTCGCCGGCGCCGACCCTCGCTATCGGCTTTCGGTGCGGGTGGTCAACGAGCTCGCCTGGCACAACCTGTTTGCGCGCAACCTGTTCATCGTGCCGACGACTGAGGAGCTTGAGGGCCACGTGCCCGAGTTCACCGTCATCGACATGCCGGGCTTTCAGGCGGACCCGGCCGAGGACGGCACCAGGTCCGGCACCTTCATCGTCGTCAACTTTGCCGCCCGGCTGATCATCATTGGCGGCACGGCGTACGGCGGGGAGATGAAGAAGTCCATCTTCACCATCCTCAACTACTTGCTCCCGCAGCGCGGCGTATTTTCGATGCACTGCTCGGCCAACGTTGGCGCCGACGGCGACGTTGCCCTGTTCTTCGGCCTCTCCGGCACGGGCAAGACGACGCTGTCCACGGACCCCGGGCGGCCGCTGATCGGCGACGATGAGCACGGCTGGAGCGACACGGGCATCTTCAACTTCGAGGGCGGGTGCTACGCCAAGACCATCCGGCTGTCCGCCGAGAACGAGCCGGAGATCTACCAGACCACGCGGCGCTTCGGCACCGTGCTGGAGAATCTTCCGTTCGACGCCGAATCGCGCCGGCTCGACCTCGACTCGGAAGCGATCACCGAAAACACCCGCGGGGCCTATCCCATCTCGCACTTGCAGAACGTGGTCCCCGGCGGCATGGCCGGGCATCCCAGCAATATCGTGCTGCTGGCGGCCGACGCCTTCGGCGTGCTGCCGCCGCTGTCCCGATTGACCACCGAGCAAGCCATGTATCACTTCCTGCTGGGCTACACGGCGCGCGTGGCCGGGACCGAGCGCGGGGTCACCGACCCGCAGGCGACCTTCAGCGCTTGCTTTGGCGCGCCGTTCTTGCCGTTGCCGCCACCGACCTACGCGGCGATGCTGGGCGAGCGGCTCGAGCGGCACGCGCCCCGCGTGTGGCTGGTCAATACCGGCTGGCTGGGCGGCCCCGCCGGCGAGAGCGACCGGGTGCGGCTGCCGCACACCCGGGCGATGATCCGCGCCGCGCTCAGCGGCGCCCTTGACGGCGTGCCGGACACCGTTGAGCCGGTCTTCGGACTGCGGGTCCCCACGACCTGCCCCGACGTACCTGGCGACCTGCTCGACCCGCGCGGTCAGTGGGCCGATCGCGCCCGCTACGACGCCCAGGCGCGGCAGCTGGCGCGTCGCATGCGCGAGGCGTTCCAGCCATTCGCGTCGACCGTGTCGGCGGAGGTGCTGGCGGCGGAACCGCCGGCCGGCGCCTGAGGCGGCGCCGGGAGCTCAGGATCCTCCGTAGGTTGCCAGGCCGACAATCACGCCAAGCACGAAAGTGATGATCAGGAACGCCGCGAAGCTGACCGCCATCGTTCCAATGCTCTGACCAACGCTCAGGCGCATCGACTCCCGGATCGCAAAGAAGGCCGCGACCAGCAGCCAGATCCACACACCGAATTGCACGACAGCCCCCAGCGTGGGGATGAAGGTCACAATGCCCAGCACACCCGGCGCCTCCGCGAATCCGGTAGCGCGGGCCACATCCAGGAACTCCACGTCCCGCCGGTCCGTGGCGATCATTCGCGCACCGACGAACCAGGCGACGCCCGACCACGCCAGCCAGGCAATGACGGCCAGGACGGGTGTAAGGATGAGTTCCACGATGACTGGTGGCGACGCGCTCTCGGCTTCGGCAGCGAGACCGAGCCACGAGAGGTCCGGCGGCGCGATCTGAGCGCTGATGAACGACGCCACGGCTGCGACGAGAACGATCGACATCGCCTGGCGCGTCGCCGTCGTGTCTACCGCTACCTCCGCGTACAGCGACCGATCAAGGCGCGCCGCACGGATCATCCGGTTGACAATGTGACGCTCCGGGCCGTCCTCCATCGACCTACGCCGCCGTCTGGCCGCCCGCGACCGAGCTCAGCCGCAGTCGCTGTAGCCGCACGAGATGCACTTGAGGCATCCCTCCGCTGACACCAGGTGGCTGCTGCCGCAGGAGGGGCAGGCGCCGGCGAAGGACGTGCCCGTCGCCGACATCGTGGGCTGCGCGTCGGCCCGACCCGCCGATGCCTGGCTCGGTTGCAGGCCGGTAGCCGGCAGGTGCGGCGACCGATCCCCTTCCAGCGTCACGCTCGGCGGGGCATACGTGCCCTCGCCTTGCAAGTCGACCATGGGCACGTAGCCCTCGGGCTGTGAGCTCATGCGCAGAGCGACGACCTGTGCAATCGCGTCGCCGCAGGAGAGGACGCGGGTCGGCCCGAATCCGGTCGGTCGGTGGCAAGTGATGCCGCGCAGGTGGTTGTGGACGGTGTCCACCGGCGCGCCGGAGCGCAGCGCGAGCGAGACGAGGCGGCCGATGGCCTCGGTTTGCGCCGCCGCGCACCCGCCAGCCTTGCCCAGCGTCGCAAACAATTCGAACGGGGACCCGCGGTCATCGTCGTTTACGGTGACGAACAGCGGCCCGCAACCGGTGCGGATGCGCGTGGTGGTGCCGCGGATTTGATCCGGTCGTTCCCGTTCCTGCGCTGGAGCCAGCGGCAGCGGCTCGGGCGCGGCAGCCGGCGGCGTTGGCGCCGGCGCTGGCGCTGGCGCGTGGTGCCCGTTTGCGGCCTCCGCCGGCGCGGGCGCCGGGGCATAGCCGTTGGTGACCGCAGCGGCCGCCGCTGGCGCCTCCTCGGTTGGGGCGTCATCCCGCCGCGTTTGGTCGCCGGCGTTGCTGGTGGTCAGCACCTGCAAATCGCGGCTGCCGTCACGATAGACCGTCACGCCCTTGCATCCCAGCGTGTAGGCGAGGCGGTAGCCGCGCTCAACGTCCTCGCGCGTGGCCTCGTGCGGGAAGTTGATGGTCTTGGACACCGCGTTCTCGGTGTGGCGCTGAAAACCCGCCTGCACCCGGATGTGCCACTCCGGCGAGACGTCGTGCGCCGTCACGAAGAGGCGGCGGGCCTCCGCCGGAACGGCGGCCAGCGCCTCGCGCGCTGCCTCGGGTGTGTGCGCGGTGATGCGCAAGCTGCCGTGGTTGTCGGTGATGGCGTCCAGCAGGGCATCGCTATAGAACCCGTGCTCGCGGGCGTACTGCTCGAACTGCGGGTTGACGTACCGCAGCGACGTCGCGGCGTTGTCGTCCCCGTCGCGCATCACGTTCTTCCAGAAGATCAGCGCGAAGAGCGGCTCGATGCCGCTGGAGCAGTCGGCGATCATGCTGATCGTGCCCGTTGGCGCGATGGTCGTGACCGTGGCGTTGCGCCGCGGGGCGTGGCCCTGCATGTCCCAGAGCGAGCCCTCGAAGTTCGGGAAGGCCCCACGCGCCACGGCCAGGGCCTCGGATGCGCGCCGTCCTTCCTCGTTGATGCAGTGCATCACCCGCTCGCCGAGGTCTTCCGCTTCGGGGCTGTCATAGGCGACGCCGAGGGTGAACAGAATGTCCGCCCAGCCCATGATCCCCAGCCCTACGCGGCGGTTGCCGCGCTTCACGATGGCGTCGATGTCCTCAATCGGGAAATTCGAGGCCTCCACCATGTCGTCCAGGAAGCGGATGGAGAGCTGAACGTCGCGGCGCAGCGCGCTCCAGTCGATCGCCTGGCCGTCGGCGGTCAGGTGCTTGGTCAGATTCAGGCTGCCGAGAACGCACGCTTCATAGGGCAGCAGTGGCTGCTCGCCGCACGGATTGGTCGTGTCCTGCCGCGCGACTGCGGGTGTGGGGTTGGTGCGCTCCAAGCGGTCCAGGAAGATCATGCCGGGTTCGCCGTTGAGCCACGCACCGTCCACCAGCTCGCGCCAGATGCCCGGCGCGCTGGCGCGGGTGGGGGCCTGCGTGACCGGGTCGACGTGCGTCGTTCCGGTGCGCGGATTCACCAGGTCGTAGTCCGTGTCGGACTCAACCGCCGCCATGAAGGCGTCGGTCACGCCCACCGAGATATTGAAGTTCGCGATCCGCCCGTCTTTGGTCTTGCAGCGAATGAAGTCCTGAATGTCGGGATGGTCCACGTTCAGGATGCCCATGTTGGCGCCGCGGCGCGTGCCGCCCTGCTTAATCTCGCCGCACGAGTAGTCGATCATGGACATGAAGCTCACCGGCCCGCTCGCCACGCCGCCCGAGCTGCGGACGAAGTCGCCGCGCGGACGGATGCGCGAGAAGTTGAAGCCGGTGCCCCCACCCGTCTGGTGAATGATGGCGGCGTTCATGTCGGTGGTCTTGATCCCGCGCAAGTCGTCCTCGATGGGCAGCACGAAGCACGCCGCGAGCTGGGCATAGCCTCCGGGCTTGCCCGCGTTCATGAGGCAGGGGCTGTTGGGCACGAAGCGGAGGCCGCGCAGCAGCCCAAACATGTCGTCGAAGAGGCCCAGATGACCGGCGTCGTCCACCCAATCCCGCTCGCGCTCGATGTCGATCACCCCGCGCGTGACGCGCTCGAAGAACTGATCGACGTTCTCGATGGGATGGTCCACGCGGTCCTTGAGGAAATAGCGCTTCTTCAAGACGGCGAGAGCGTTGTCGGACAAGGCCGGCCATGCTGCGGCGGTCGGCGGCGAGGTTGGAGCGGTATTCCTTGTCTCTAACATCCTCTCCCCCGATCTCTCCCCCGTTCGACCGGAGATCCTGCCCCGGCGAAAGTGATTCCGGCCTCCCGTATTGAATTCTGGACAAAACAAAGCGCTGCACCCGCAGCGCTCGCGATGGACTACGCCCGATGCGGCCGCCTCGGCATGGAAATCCGATACGTCGGTCCGCTTGCGGCCGACGGCGCCTCGATCAGCGATCCGTCCTCTTCAACGCCGTGATCCAGTTGAGCGCGGACATAAGCGAGCCCCTCGCGCACGAGGAAGTCGCGTGCGCCCCACGCGCTCATCGATTCCTCGGGGAACGCGACTGTCATCGAGAAGTCCTGCTCGTCGCGCCGCAGTCCAAACAGTACGAGGTCGTAGGCGCCGGCCTCGGGAATGAACTGGGCGTAGTCGATGAAGAAGGATCGCCCATCTCGAGTCTTGTGCATCTCCCCGATGATCTGAATCATGGTGTCCAGGAGGCCCCGGATCCATACCCGGGACGGCCACCCTGCCTTTCCTTAACGCTCACAGCGCGACTGCCCCCCGCGCCGGCCGCTAGATGCGGCTCAGTAGGCGCATGCTACAGCCTTAGGCCCTTAGTGCACAACATCTAGGCGCCCAGCGGGATCGCTGCCTAGATGTTGTGCCCCATGCACGCTGTGGATAGTCTCGAACGGCCGGCGGCCGATGGGACACGAGGCGCTCCGGCCGCAGGTCGCGCGGCGCTGACTCGAAGTGCCGCGCACCGACTCCGCTAGGCGCGCTCTGCCCTATCCAGAATTCTCCACGGCCCGTCCACAGGCCCGTGCACGCCTCAGTCGCCGGCGCTGGCGGCGACGATACGCGCCAACTGGTCGTCGCGGCCAACGACCACCAGCACGTCGTCGGCCAAAACGCGGTCGGTGAACTCCGGCATCACGACGAGCTCGTTGCCCCGCTTAATCGCCAGCACCGTGGCGTTGTGGCGTCCGCGGAGGTCCATGCTCGCCAGAGTGCGGCCGGCGAAGGCCGCGCCGACCGGAATCTGGGCAATGCCCAGGTGCGGCAGGAGCTCGAAATAGTCCATGGCGCGCGCGGTCTCGACGGTCTGGGCCAAACGCACGGCCATCTCCTGCTCGGGGAAGATCACGCGATCCGCGCCAACCCGCTCCAAGATCGTGCGGTGCACGTCGCTAGACGCCTTGGCGTAGACCAACGGCACGTTCAAGTTCTTCAGATTCGTCGTGATGAGGACGCTGGCCTCGACCTCCGCCATCGCCACGATCGCCAGCTGGACGTCGGGCGCGCCGATCTCGCGCAGCACATCCTCATCGGTGGCGTCCCCGGTGACCGCCGCCTCGATATCCGGGGCGATCTCTTGCACGGGTCGCTGGGACATGTCGATGGCGACGACGTCATGGCCCAGGCGCGTCAGCGTGACCGCCAGGTTGCGGCCGAACCGCCCGAGACCCGCTACCAGAATATGCATGGCGACACCGCGCTGGGATGGCTAGCCAACTTTGATCGTCTCCTCGGGATACCGGATCAGCTCCGGCTTCTCGCGCGTCACCAGCGCTTGCGCCAGCGTCAGCGCGCCCAGCCGGCCGACGAACATGGCGACCACCAGCACCGCTTTCGAGACGACCGAAAGATCCGGCGTGATACCCGTCGAGTATCCCACTACGGCAAAGGCCGAGATTGACTCGAACAGCAGATTGCCCAGCGGGTGGCCCGATTCGCGCTCGGCCACGCTCATCACTAGCGTGGCGAGAAACACGGCCATCACCGACAGCAGCACCACGGTGAGCGCCCGAGTCACTGTGACGGTGGCGATCGTGCGACCAAAGGCCGTCGGCGCCCGATGCCCCCGAATGTGGGAGACCGCGGCCACGGTCAGGACGCCCACGGTGTTGAGCGTGACGCCACCCGCGACCGATGCCGAGGCCCCGCCGATGAACATCAGCAGCATAATCGCGGTCCAGGCGTCCAGCCCCAGCGCACCCAGATCGACGGTCGTCAGCCCCGCGGTGCGATTAATGGTGTGAAAGGCGGCCGTGACCGTCCGTCCGCCCAGGTCGTCGTCGGCGATTGCGCCGCCAAAGGTCGGGGTGAGGATCCACAAGACCGCGAAGCCGACCAGCGACACCACGAACATTGTGGTCAGCACCAATTTGCTTTCCAGCGAGAGGCGGCGCCACGACCGTCGGCGGAGCCCGTCGAAGATCACGGTGAACCCCACGCCGCCGAGCACGCTCAGTGCGCCGAACGCGGCCAAGACACTGGTCGCGTCCACCAGGCGCCCCATGCTGGCGCTGCCTGGCTCCACGTTGAATCCGGCATTGGTGAAGGCCGAGATCGCGTGGAAGGCTGACCACCACCACGGGTTCTCGATCGTCGCGTCGCCCGTCGCGTACCACAGCACGAATCCAAACCCGATGGCCTCGGCGACGAACGTCAGAGCGGCCACGCGCCAGACGAGCCCGAACAGCCCGCCGGGCTGATCCAGTCCCAGCGGCTGACCGAACAGCAGGCGCTCACGCGACGACGAGCGCCGCCCGGCCAGCGTCAGGATGACCACCGCGCCAGTCACGAATCCCAGGGCGCCCACTTGAATCAGCACCAGGATCACGGCCTCGCCGAACGCGGTCCAATGGTCGGCGGTGGACACGACCGTCAGTCCGGTCACGCAAACGGCCGAGGTGGCCGTGAAAAGCGCCGTGATGAGGTCGGTGCCGCCGCCCTCGCTGGCGAAGGGCAACATCAGCAGGCCCGTGCCAACGGCAATCAGGGCCGCGAAGCCCACGGCCAGTGACACGCCGGGCCGCGACGGGCCCCGCGCGCGGTCACGCTTGCCGGCGCGCAGCCGCTGCGTCACCCGGCGCGGGATAGTGACCACGCGGTCCGCCAGCCCCAGGGGCTCCGGCACTCCCGGTGCGCCGCGGCGCCTAACGGCCATCCCAGCCCCGGATATGACGCAGTTCGGCGGCCATCACGATCCCCATGATGACTGGTGGCTGACTATGATGCGCCGTTTGGTGCGCGGCGCAACCCTTGGCGGCAGGGCGACGATTTGGACCGGCTTCGGCTGCGCCGCGCGAGTCCACTGAACCGCGCGCCGCCTATTCGAAGGCGAAGTTGGCCCGCACCACCGCCCGGATGATTACCTGTCCCGGGTGCGCTGCCGTGGCGCCTGGCTTCGCCGCCGCCGGGTCGACTCCCTTGGAAACCAGCGGGATGACGGTCACCTTTTCCTCGATGTTGATCAAGCCGGCTGTCCGTCCCTGGAGAGCTTCGGCGATAGCCCGAGCCTTGCCGCCGGCGTCTATGGCCGCCAGCCGCAACGCGGCCTCGGTGTTCGCCGCCTCGTCGACCAGGGTTAAGGTCAGCGAGTGCAACGCGTCGGCACCGGCCGCGAACCCTGCGTCGACAACGTCCGCCGCACGATCGATCTTGGGTACACGGACCCTGATCGTGGTCGCGGCGGTGTAGCGGGTTGGCGTACCTGCCTGCACCCTAGCCGAATAGGTGGGCGTCAGGGCAACACCGCCGACCTGTAGGTCGAGGTCGTTGAAGTCGAGATCCTCGAGGTCGTCAATGGCCTTCACTACGGCGCTTGCAGTCTTCTCCGCGCTTGCGGCGGCGCTCGCGGCCGACGGTGCCCGGGCCGTCACCCCGAAGACGATGATGGCGAGGTCTGGTACTCGTACCAGCTCGCCCACGCCGGTGACGTGAACGCCCTGCGGCTGCTCCGGCGGCAGAAACGGCGCCAATCCCCCGATGTCGACGGTTTCATCGATCTCTTCCGGAGTCGCGCCTGCCTGGAACTGCTGCAGCGCAAGGAATCCCAGCACGATGAGGGCGGCCACCAGCGCGACGATGAGACCGATCTGGTAGACCCACGGCAGCCGCCGGAAGATCGTAACCACGGGTTATGCCTGTCGATTCACGAACTGAGGCGGCCGGCGCCGCTTGGCGAGCATAGGAAGGCGTGGCACGCGCGGGCAACTGGCAGCGTTGCCCGCGCGCCGCTGAACGGTCGGCTCAGCCGCCGAAGCGGCGGGCCGCCTCGTCCCAATTCACCACGCTCCACCAGGCCGCGATGTAGTCCGGCCGCTTGTTCTGGTAGTTGAGGTAGTAGGCGTGCTCCCACACGTCCAGCCCCAGGATCGGCGTTCCCGAGCCGTCCATCAGCGGGCTGTCCTGATTCGGCGTGCTGGTGACGGCCAGCGAGCCGTCCGCCTGCTTGATCAGCCAGGCCCATCCCGAGCCGAAGCGCGTCGTCGCGGCCTGGGCAAACTCACCCTTTAGGGCGTCAAGGCTGCCGAAGGCGCTGTCGATCGCCGCGGCGAGGGCGCCGCTGGGTGCGCCGCCGTCCGCGCTGAGCACCGTCCAGAACAGGCTGTGATTGGCGTGTCCGCCGGCGTTGTTGCGCACCGCGGTGCGGATGCCCTCCGGCACCGCGCTCAGATCCGAGATCAGGTCCTCGACGCTCATCGCGGCCAGGTCCGGGTGATCGGCCAGCGCATTGTTCGCGTTCATGATGTAAGTCGCATGGTGCCGGTCGTGATGGATCTCCATCGTGCGAGCGTCGATATGCGGCTCCAGGGCGTCGAAGGCGTAGGACAGCGGCGGCAATTCATAAGCCATGTGCGGACTCCTCACCAGGCGGGCACATAGACCCCGGGCGGGTCGGATGCTATGCGAGCGGTGCCCAATCGTAGCCTGCCGGTGCATGTCGGCGAAATCCCGCGCGGCATCCGTATACTTGCCGCGGCGCCGTGCACACGCCCCGGTCCGCAACTATGCGCTCGTGTCGCCGCTGTCGAGCGGGGAAGTGTCGGAACTGGTAGACGAGCGTGATTTAGGATCACGTGGAGATCATCTCCGTGAGAGTTCGAGTCTCTCCTTCCCCACCTGAATGCCCCGCCGCCGGTCGCGGGGCGCGTTGGAGCGCGTAATCACCCATGCAGGCCACCGCCGCCAAACTTGAGGGCAGCCGAGTCCGACTGAATGTCGAAGTGGGTCCCGAGGCCCTGCAACGGGAATACCTACGCGCCATTCGCCGCGTCTCCGGCCAGGTGAGCATTCCCGGCTTTCGCCGCGGCAAAGCGCCTCGGCACATTGTGGAGAGCTTCGTTGGCGCGGACGCCGTGATGCGCGAGATGGTCGAGCACTTGGTTCCGCGGGCCTACACCGACGCCGTGGAGCAGACGGGCGTCGAGCCGCTGGACCAGCCCGAGCTCGATATGCCCGACCTGCCGTCCCTCGACGCGCCGCTGGTGTTCTCCGCCGAGGTCGCCGTGGCCCCCGAGGTCGAGTTGGGCGACCTTTCCGCGATTGCCGTGGAGCCCGAGGCGCCCGAGGTGTCGGATGAGGACGTTGAGACCCAGCTGGCGGAATTGCGCGAGATGCGCACGACCTGGGAGCCCGTCGAGCGGCCGGCCGAACTCGAAGATGTGGTCGGCGTTGAGATTTCGGTCGAGGCTGCCGGACTTCCGGAACCCCAACCCGAGGTCTACTCCGTGCGGCTGGGCGAGAATGGTTTTCCGGCTGAATTTGACGGCGAGCTGACCGGAATGTCCGCGGGCGACGCCTTCGCCTTCGAAAGCGACATCCCGCTCGACGACCCGAATGCCGAGCTCCGCGGGCGGCACGTGGCGTTCAGCGGCACGCTTCAGGGGGTGAGCGAGCCGCGCCCGCCGGACCTGGACGATGCCTTCGCCCAGACGATGGCGGGACTCGACACGATGGACGCGCTGCGGGCCGACATCCGCGAGCGGCTCTTGGAGCAACAGCAGCGCGTGGCCCAGCGCAAGTTCGAGGACGACGTGCTGGACGCCCTCGTCGACGCCTCCACCTTTGAAGTGCCGGCCGTGCTCGTGGAGCGCGAGCAGGGCACGCTCGTGGAGCGCGAAACGCAGGCCATGGTGCGCCAGGGGATCGCGGTCGACACCTACCTCGGCTCGATCGGCCAAACCCGGGCCGAATGGGAGCAGCAATTGCGCGAGCAGGCCGTGACGCGTGTCCACCGCGGCATCGTGCTCGAGCACTACGCCGACGCCGAGGACATCCAGCCCGACGACACGGAGATCGCCGAGGAGATCGCTCGCGTCGCGGCCTCCTACCCGGAGGCGCGACAGGACACGGTGCGCCGGTCGCTGGCCCGGGACGAAGGCCGGGGAGGTATCGAATCCGCCATTCGGAACAGCAAGGCGTTAGCTAAGCTTGTCGAGACAGTCACCGGCCAGGCGGGGCCCGCGCAGGAGCAGGATGGCGAGCCCGAGCCGGACCCCGACGTTGCAGCGGTGGCGGATGCCGCGGCGGCGGGAGCCGAATCGAGCGAGCCCGCCGGGTCGGAACCGGCGGCGCGGTAGCTGACGGCAGCAGAAAGAGTCACTGGAATGGGCTTTCTCGTCCCCTACGTCATCGAGACCACGGACCGCGGCGAGCGCGGGATGGATATCTACTCGCGCCTGCTCCGCGACCGGATCGTGTTCCTCGGGACGCCGATCGACGACGCGGTCGCGAACACGATCATTGCCCAGCTGCTGCTGCTCACCAGCGAGGACTCCGAAGCCGACATCTACATGTACATCAACTCGCCGGGTGGCAGCGTGGCGGCTGGGCTCGCCATCTACGACACGATGCAGCATGTGCCGAACCAGGTCGCCACGACCTGTCTCGGCCTCGCCGCCAGCATGGGATGCGTTATCTTGGCGGGCGGCGCCAAAGGCAAGCGCTTCGCGCTGCCGAACAGCACCATGCTCCTCCATCAGCCCGCCCAGGGCATTGAGGGCTTTGTGCAAGCCACCGATCTGGAAATCCGCACGCGCGAGATCATCAAGGTGCGCGAGCGGCTGGAGAACATCCTGGTAGAGGCAACGGGACAGCCCAAGGAGCGCATCCACCAGGACACGGACCGGGACTACTACCTGACGGCGCCCGAGGCCGTCGAGTACGGGATCATCGACGAGATCATGCCTCCGCGCGAGACCGACGCCATATCCGCCGATGGTGCCAACTAGCGAACCGCCGATGAAGCCTCGTTCGTCGCAACGGAGACCGTAGTGGCCCGCAGCCGCTCGCCCCGCACCAGCTATAGCTGCTCCTTCTGCGGCAAGACCCAGGAGCAGGTGCGCCGCCTCATCACGGGCTCCGCCGGCGTCTATATCTGCAACGAGTGCGTGGACTTCTGCACCAGCATCATCAACGACGAGCAGGCGCGCACCACCGGCCCTCGCCCACTCGCTGGCGGGATCCCCACGCCCGAGCGGATCTTCGAGCAGCTGAGCGACTACGTCATCGGGCAGGACCGCGCCAAGAAGATTGTCTCGGTCGCGGTCTACAACCACTACAAGCGCGTGGCCGCCGGCCCCATGGCGGATGACGTCGAGCTGCAGAAGACCAACGTGCTCCTCGTCGGGCCCACCGGCACCGGCAAGACCGAGATCGCGCGTACGCTGGCCCGCATTCTCAACGTGCCGTTCTGCATCACGGACGCCACCGCGCTCACCGAGGCTGGCTACGTCGGGGAGGACGTGGAAAACATCCTCTTGCGGCTGATTCAGACCGCCGACTACGACATCGCGCGCGCCCAGACGGGCATCATCTACGTGGACGAGATTGACAAGGTCGCGCGCAAGGCCGACAACCCGTCGATCACGCGGGACGTCTCCGGTGAGGGCGTGCAGCAGGCGCTGCTCAAGATCATCGAGGGCGCGGTCGTCAACGTGCCGCCGCAGGGCGGGCGCAAGCACCCCCACCAGGACTTCATTCAGATCGACACGCGCGACGTGCTGTTCATCTGCGGCGGCGCCTTCGAAGGGCTGGACCGCATCATTAGCCGGCGGCTCGGCCGCGGCCCGCGGATCGGCTATGCCGACAAGGACGACGCCGGCGCGGCGGACAACGTGGTGCACGAAGTCATCGCCGACGACCTGCTCAAATATGGACTCATCCCTGAGTTCGTGGGCCGGCTCCCCGTCGCCGCGGCGCTCGACGTGCTCGAGCAGGAGGACCTGGTCCGGATCCTCACCGAGCCCAAGACGTCGCTGGTGCGCCAATACCAGAAGCTCTTCGCGATGGACAAGGTCGAGCTGCAATTCACCGACGCGGCGCTGGAGGCGGTGGCCAAGCGCGCCCTGCTGACCAAGACGGGCGCCCGCGGGCTCCGCACGACGCTCGAAGAGCTCCTGATGGAAACCATGTTCACCCTGCCCTCCGAGCGCGACGTGCGCACCGTGGTCGTGACGCCGGAGGCGGTCAACGACGACGCCGAGCTCATCCGCGTGACGCAGGCGCCCGAGCCCGCGCGCGTGGCGGAGGAATCGGCCTAGCGGCAGCGCCCGGCGGCCCCGGTGGCCCAGGCGGCGTGCCCGGTGGCCCAGGCTGCGTGCAGCCTGGGAACGAGCCCCCGCGCGCGTGAGGCACAGGGCTCCCGTTCGCGGTGCGCGTGGCTTCGCACGTCCGACCACTGGCGGTTCGGCACAATCGCGGCAATAGTCGCTTCCCTGACCGGAGACCAGCATGCGTCGTTCCACCCGCCTGCGCCGGCGGCTCGACCGCGACGAGATCATCGTGCTGCCGGGCGCCTACGACGCGCTCTCGGCCACCCTGATCGAGCAGACCGGATTCGAGCAGTTCTTCACCACCGGGTTTGGCCTGGCCGCGAGCACCCTGGGCGTGCCGGATATCGGGTTGTTGACGCAGACGGAAATCATCGAGCGCGCCCGGCGCATCGCCAGCGTGGTGGACATCCCGCTGGTCGCCGACATGGATACCGGCTACGGCAATCCGCTCAATGTCATTCGGACGGTAACGGAGTGCGTCCAGGGCGGCATCGCCGGCGTGATCCTCGAGGACCAGGAGTGGCCCAAGCGCTGCGGTCACCTTGAAGGCAAGCGCGTGATCCCGCGCGAGGACCACGTGCAGAAGCTGCGCGCCGCCGTGCATGCCCGGGGCGACGACGACCTGGTCATCATTGCCCGCACCGACGCCCGCGCCGTCAATGACATGGACGACGCCATCGACCGCGGCCGCGCCTACCGCGCCGCGGGTGCCGACGTGGTGTTCATCGAAGCGCCCCGCTCGCGCGATGAGCTGCGCACCATACGGGACGCCTTCCCGCCCGACGTGCCGCTGTTCGCCAACATGATCGAGGACGGCGCGACGCCGTTCCTGTCCGCGCGCGAGCTGCAAGACCTCGGCTTCCGCATGGTTGTCTATCCCCTCTCGGGCCTGTTTGCCGCCGCCGCTGTGCTGCGAAACGTCTACGGCGAGCTGCACGCCACCGGCACGACGACCGGCGCGGGGCCGATGACGGGGCTTGAGGAGTTCAAGACGATCATCGGGCTGGACAGGTTCAACGCCCTCGAGGCCGAGTTCGCCTCGAACGGCGGCGAGGGCTAAACCACCCGCTTTCAGAGATTCATGTCACTTCGAACCTACCCATGTCATTTGTATGTTGCAGCAGCCTCACCACGTGGCCGGGTGGTGAGGTGGGCGCGAGGGGCGCGTCGACTGTCATTAGGCGAGCCCGGGTGACCGGGCGGCGCCGTTTCGGAGTAGGACACCCCTCGCGCCGCGGCGTCGCTCCGAACAGATACACGGGCGTCGAGGCCCGCATTCGCAAGTGTGGAGGACCCCATCAGCATACGCGCCAGGGAGGCGACCATGGATCGAGTGGCCGGGATCGATGTGGGCAAGGCGAGCTTGGACGTGTCGCTGGCGGGAGGGCCCGTGCGGCAGTTTGCCAACACGGCGGAGGGGCGGCGCCCGTTGCTCCAGTGGCTGGGCCAGCAGGACGTCACGGTGGCGGTGTGCGAGCCCACGGGTGGGTACGAACGCTCGCTAGTCGGCGACTTGCAGGCGGTGGGGCTGCCGGTGGTGGTGGCGCATCCCACCCGGGTGCGGGCCTTTGCGCGGGTCTGCGGCACCGAGGCGAAGACGGACCTGCTGGACGCGCACGTGCTGGCGCGCTATGGCGCGGCGGTGCCCACGGTCGCGACGCCGCCGCCAGACCCGGCGCGGACGGCCCTGCGCGACCTGGTGAGTCGCCGCCGCCAACTGGTGGAGACCCGCGTGCAGGAGAAGAATCGCCGGGACAAAGGGCTGACGCGGGCGGTGGCCCAATCGACCCGCCGGCATATCGCCTGGCTGGACCGGGAGATCGCCCGGCTGGAGGCGCAGATCCAGCAGGCGGTGGCCGACAGCCCGGAGTTGGCGCGCCGGGCGCAGCTCTATCGCAGCGTGCGCGGGGTGGGCGAAGTGACGGCGGCCACCCTCACGGCCTATCTGCCCGAGCTGGGGCACATCTCCAGCCCGGCGCTGACGGCGCTGGTGGGGCTGGCGCCCTGGGCGCGCGACAGCGGGCGGCAGCGGGGTTATCGCGCCATTCGGGGTGGGCGCGGGACGGTGCGGCGCGCGTTGTACCTGGCGGCCTTGGCGGCCGTGCGCCACGCGGGGGAGCTGCAGCGGTTCTATCAGGGCCTGCGGGAGCGCGGCAAGCCGGGCAAAGTGGCCCTCGTCGCCGTGATGCGCAAGCTCCTGCTGCACCTCAACGCGGTGGCCCGCCGGGGCACGCCGTGGATCGAGGAGCCCGCGCCCGCAGTCTAAAAGCCCTTGACGGCCAACACAGATACTTCGAACGAAGTGAGAAATCTAAGGACGTCGGTGCAGGCTCCGCGCCCCTTAGATTCCTCGCGTTGCTCGGAATGACGCTCAGGGGAGGCTGGGAATGACTGGTGGCGGCTAAGCGTCGCCGAACGCCGCGATCAGGTCGTCCGTGAGGGCCGTGTAGTACCAGCGCTCGATATCCAGAATCACGGCGCGCGTGAGGCTCAGGCTGCCGATCGTCGCCCGCGTCTCGATCGCGCTGGTGGCGTCGCGCAGCAGGATCGGTGAATAGCCGCGCTCGCGCATCGCGCGCAGGCTGTAGTCGCGGAACCGGATGCAGATGTTCGTGGCGAAGCCTGCGTAGATGAGATGCAGCAGGCCGCGCGACTTGCAGGCGGCGTGCAGCTCCGCGCCGGTCGCCACCACAATGTCCCCAGGCACCGGAGAGATTGACGGGTCGATACCGTGCATGTGCCACCAGTCGGGATACGGGCCGTCGTAGTTCTCCGGGAGCTCGCCGGGGCGCTTGCGCAGCGAGCGATAGCGACCCGTCGCCTCGCGGTACTCCTCGGGCGGCCAGTCGTCGACCATCGGTGCCGGGGGCGCGGACTCGCGGATATCGTGGCGAAAGGCTTCAAAGTCGGGCGCGACCCGTGGCGAGGGGGCGTAGATCACCGACACGCCGGTGGCCCGCGCCGCGTCAAGCACCGGCCGGATGCGCGTTCGGGAGATTTCACCCGTGCGTGCCAAGTGCGACGACATCGGATGCCCGGCCCACGTGTCCACCAGCACGATGGCGACCTCGCCGACGTCCAGGTCAACAGTGGCCGCCGCGTGCACGATGTTGGCCTCGACGTTGTCGTCGGGGCCGCGGCTCTCCATCACCTGATAGCGCACGGGAAGCTGCATAGTCCCTCCGACCATCGGCAAGCGTCTAATGCTCAGCAGCATACGACCGCTTCCGGGCGACGCGCTCCTTGGCTTGCCAGGGGTGGGCGCAACCGTCCGTCGGTCACGGGAGCGCTGCGGAGCAAGATTCGGACCCGAAGAAAACGCCCGAATGCGTAAAAAAACTCCCGTCGGCCACGCCGGGCTGTCCCACGCCTCCCCGATGGTGCTTCGAGTGCCACTGAGAAACCGGCCGGAAGCTCATCCCTGCCCCGATGCCAGCTACGTTCGCTTTATGTTTGGTAGAGTGCACGCCACAGTGCGGCGGAGCCCCCAAAACCCTTCCCGATGACGCAGCGCCAGATTAGATTCGTCCATTTCGCCGACGTGCACTTGGGCTTCCGGCAATACGGGCTGGCCGAGCGGGCCGAGGACTTCACGCACGCTTTCGGCAGCGTGGTGGCGTATTGCCGGCGCGTCCAGCCGGACTTCGTGATCCTGGCCGGCGACCTCTTTGACTCCAAGTCCATCGACCCGCAAACCTACGCCGTCGCCGACGCCGGCCTGGCGCTGCTGGCGCACGACGGGGTTCCCGTGGTGGCCGTCGAGGGCAACCACGAACGCTGGTTTCGCCGCGGCGAGCGGTCGTGGCTCTGGCAGCTCAGTCGCAGTTCCAGGCTCCGACTGCTGCAGCAAATCGACCCCGAGCAGGAGGGCTTGACCTGGCGCCCGTGGACGGCGGAGCGCGGTCATGGCGCCTACACGGACATCGGACCGGTGCGCATCTTCGGCGTGGAGTACTTGGGCGCGCGTCTGGCCGACTACCTGCCGCAGGTGATCGAGGCGGCGCAGGCGACGCCCGCGGACGGTGTGCAATTCCACGTCGGCGTGCTGCACACGGGCGTGGATGAAGCGTCGCCGGCCGGCCAGGGAGGCGCGGGCGCGGCCGACGTGCTGGCGCTGCGCGGGATTGCCGACTACCTGGCGCTGGGGCACATCCACTACCGCTATGAAATGCCCCACGAGGATCCGTGGATCTTCAATCCCGGCGCCCTCGAGTCCCACAGCGTCACCGAAGGGCTGATGGGCGAGCCCGGCCTGGCCGGCGCGGGGCGTGAACGCGGGCTGTATGACGTCACGGTGCGGCTCGATGGCCAGCCGCGATTCGAGGCGCGGTTTCGCGGCGACGTGGTGGTGCGCCGTCCGTTCGTGCGTCTATCCATCGACGTCACCAGGGCCGCGAGCTTCGAGGATCTGCGGCAACGGGTCGCGGAGGCCTTGGAGCTGCCGGCGGCCGCCCAGCCGCGTCCGCTGGTTGAGATCGTCCTGCGCGGCGTGCTTGGGTTTGAGCGGGCGGCGCTGGATCAACCGGCGCTGCTCGAGCTGGTGCAGGACCACTACAAGCCGCTGCATGCGCGCGTGACGGTGGACGTTGAGCGGCCGCTGGGCGCGGGCGTGCACGCCCGCAGCGGATCAAGAGATCAGATCGAGCGTGACGTCGTCCGCCAGCTACTTGCCCAGCAACCGGCCCTCGCCGCCGAAGCCGAGACGCTGGCCGAGCGGACGCTCGAACTCAAACGCTCGGTTCTTGAAGGTCAAGACGAGCAGGCCCTGGCGTCGATCGTCGAGAGCACGCTGGCCTGACATGCTGATCCACCGCATCGAGCTCACCAACTTCAAGAGCTTCGCCTCCGCCGCCATCGACATGTCGCCCGGCCTCACCGCCATCGTGGGCGACAACGGTGCGGGCAAGACGGCGATTCTCCAGGCCATCGGGCTGGGCGTGTTCGATGTCCGCCCACGCCCCCTCGCGACCGTGATGCGCCACGGCGCGACGGACGCGTCGGTGGCCGTCGAGTTCACATCGGGGTTGGACGACCGGCGCTACTGCGTGACGCGCCGCCTGCACCGCACCCGCGCCCGCGGCACCGGAGCGCTCTCGCCGAACGTGCAGCTGGAGTCTTCGGTGCTCGACGTCGAGCAAGGGAGCGTCTTCGAGCAGCGCGCCGACGACGTTGAAGCGTTTCTGGCGCAGCATTTGGGCGTCATTGGATTCAGTGGGCCGGATGAGGTGTTCGTCCACGTCGTTGGCGTTCCGCAGGGCCGGCTCACCGCGGACTTCCTGGATGTCCCGAGCCTGCGCCGCGAGCGCTTCGATCCCATCCTGCGCGTCGACGAATTCAGGCGCGCGGTCGATGACCTCCGCCCGCTGCTCAACCACTTTGGGACGCAGCGCGTCGTGCACGAATCGAGAGCCGGGGAGCTTAAACTCCAACTGGAGCGCCGGCCCGCCGCCGAATCCGCGCTTGGGGAAGCGGAGCGCGCGGCTAAGGAGATCGCACGGAGCCGGGTCGCAGCGCAGGCCGAATTGGACCAAGCGCAATCGGACGCGCAGCGGCATGAGGCGCAGGCGCAAGCGGCCGCGGCCGCCGCCGGAGCGGCCAAGCTCGCCGACTCGCAGCTCCTCATGCTCCAGCGGGCCGCGCGTGACGCCGAGGACCAGCTGGCCCAAGCGCAACGCGCCGCCGAACACCTGGACGAGACCCGCGCCGACCACGAGGCCTTTGCCGCCGCGCAGCAGGAGCTCCAACGGCTGGGCGATGTGGGAAGCGAGCGAGACGCGCTGCGCCAGCGGCTCTCGTCGCTTCAGGCGGACGAGACGCGCGCCGCTGTTGCGCGGGACCAGGCGCAGCGGTCGCTCGGGGAGGCTCAGGCAGCCGCGGATGGGCTCGCGGAGCTAGCCGCCGCCGCGGCCGCCGAGACGGGGGCGGCGGCAACCATCCAAGAGCTCAACGGTCGCCTCGCGGTTGCTCGGGCGGCTGCCGCAGGTGCCGGCCGCGCTAAAGCCGATGCCGCGGCTGCTCGCCGCGAACTCACCGAGGGTCTCGAGCGTTGTGCCGCGGAAGGTGAGGCGACGGCCGCGCAGGTCCAGCGCCTCGTCAACGAGTGGGAAGAGGCGACGGCTCTGCAGCCGCTCGTCGAGCAGGTCGAAACGCGGCACGCAGCCCTGCACGAACTGCGGGCGCAGCGTGCCAGCGTGACGGCAGTCATGACGGCCGACGACGAGGCCGCGGCGCTGCTCGATAACGCGCAAACCTGTCCCTTCTTCGATTCCGAATGCCGCAATCTGGCAGAGGTGCCCGACGTCGCGCGCGTGTTCGAGGAGCGCGCCTCGGGACACCACCAGCGCCTTGAGCAACTCGCGAGCGGCGAGGCTACGGCGAAAAAGGCGCTGCGCGAAGCCACCGATGCTGAGCGGCAGATGGGTGACTTGTCGGCGCGTCGCGATGCTTTGGAAGCCGCGCAACGGGCGCACGCTGCGGCGCAGGCGGTGCTTGAGGCTTTGCGACCGTTGGAGACGGCGGCCAAGGGCGAGGACGCCAAGGCGCTCGGGGCGGCCATCGACTCGGCACGGACCGCGCTGCCGCCCGAGGCGCGCCCGGATCACGTCATCGGCGGCGCGCGGCGGCTGGTCGGCGCCCTTGAATCCTTGGCCGAGTCGCGGCGAGCCGCCGCCGAGGCCGCGCGGTTGGATGGGGATATCCAGGAGGCGGAGCGAACCCTCCAGCCCCACACCGGCGCGGGCAGCGAGCTACAGCGCGCCCAAGCGCTGGCCGCAGAGAATGACGCTCGGCAATGCGCCACGCAGCACGCGGAGACGGCCCTAGCACGCGCCGCCGCCGCGCGGGCCGCTACCGACGCGGCCCTGCGCGACCTTGGGCCGCGCCTCGACCAAGCCCACGCCGCCCAACGGAAACTGGATGACTCCCGCGCCGGCCATGAGCGCTATCTCCAGCACGAGCATCTGGCGGGCGAGACCGGGCGGCGCACCGAGCGCCTGCAAGACATCCAGGCGCAGGTTCGCGACGCTGTGACAAGGGCGGCGGACGCCTGGGGGGCGGCCGCCAAGGTGGGCGCCGCGGCCGATCCCGTGGCTCAGAAGGCGGCGCACGAGGCTCACGGAGCGGCCATCGCCCACGTGGCGAAGCTCGATACCCAGTCGAAGGCCCTGGCGGATCGGATTGCCGATCGGCAGAAGGACCTGGACGAGCTGGCCAACGTCGCGCTTCGCCTCGAAGCCGAGCGCGGCGGCGCCGCCCGGGCGACGGCGCTGCACGAGCGCACCGAGCTCATGCGCAGGGTGCTGCGAGACGCCGGTCCGCTGGTCACCGAGGCACTGCTGGCCGACGTGAGCGAGGCGGCGGACGAGATCTTCGGCGAAGTCCTCGGCGATCGCGCGGGACGCCTGCGCTGGACGCCTGACTACGACATCGTCCTCGAGCGCGGCGGACACGAACGCAGCTTTGCCCAGCTTTCCGGCGGGGAGCAGATGACCGCGGCGTTGGCGGTGCGGCTGGCGCTGCTGCGCGAGTTGCTCCACATTGACATCGCCTTCTTCGACGAGCCGACGCAGAATCTCGACGACACCCGCCGCGCCAACCTCGCCGAGCAGATCCTGCGCGTGCGCGGCTTCAAGCAGCTCGTCGTCATCACGCACGACGACACGTTCGAGCGATTGCTCGATAACGTGATTCACGTGCGCAAGGTCGATGGGTTGAGCCGGGTGGGCGTCGCATGACGCTGTCGCGGACCAAGGTGATCGAGGCGCTCGAAAGACGGCGCGCCGACTTCCTCACCCTCGACCAGGCGTTCGCGCACGAACTCAAGGACATGCGCCGCGGCGCCACCGTCCTCCGATGCCTCACGGCCCAGGCCCTCGGAGACGCGCTCGGCGGCCTCGACCGGGCCGAAGGCGCATATCCCACCGCCGAATGGGACACGACGCCGGACGGCGCGTGGTGGCGGCCGTTCACCGCCAACGCCGGCGACACCCATGAGGCCTGGCGCGCCTGGGCCATGGACACGCTCACCGGCGTCACGACCTGCGCCGTGGACGGGAGCCAGATCTATCCGTCCCCGGACTGGTCGATCGACGTGGGCGCGGTGCAGGTCGGCCGCTTCGTCAACGGTCACGCCAAGGACGCCTATTCCAAGGACTTGCAGTTCGAAGCGATTCCCGCCACGGACCTTTACGACGCCCAGAGCCAGGACCATCGCCTGCGGGAGATCGTGGACCTTCGGCGCTTCGAGGCCGAGTGCGCGGCCCTGACCGGGTGGATTGAAGACTCCAGCGCCGGGGCGGAGCGGCTGGCGATCTTTGACGGCAGCCTGATCGCCTCCTTCGTCACCAATCCGACCTATCGCGAGCGCTACGTGGCGGCGGTGGTGCGCCTGCTGGAGGTCTCGGAGGCGACTGCCGTGCCGGTTGTGGGCTACATCGACGCCAGCCGGGCGCGTGACCTGGGCGCGATGGTGGCGGCCGCGGGCCGCATCGAGCCGCCGCGGCGCGTGACCGATGGCGTCTGGCTGCCGCAGGCTCCCTGGGGCGCGCGCACCCCGGCGTTCATCAGCGCTCGCACCAAGGGGCTTGAGGACTACGGCGAGCACGAGCGCTCCGTAGCCTTTGTGTATCTGCGCGCCTCGTCGCGCCGGCGGCCGGCGCGTCTCGAATTCCCCCGCTGGGTCGTCGAAGCGGACCGCACCGAATGGATGACCGATGTGGTCCGCGCCGAGATCGTGGCTCAGGCCGACGGCTACCCCTATGCCGCCGAGACGGCGGACGTCTTGGCGGTGTTGACGCAGGCCGACCGTGACCGGTTCCACGCGTTATTCCAAGAGTTTGCCGACCGTCACGGTCTCGACGCCTATCTCTCGGGCAAATCGGTGAGCAAGCGGCGGCGCCGATGACGCTCGCCAAGATCGTGAAGTCCAACTCACACGTCGAGTACGTGGCGCAGGTCATGCGTCAGGGTGAGGTGGACGAAGCACCCGCGCCCGCCGACTACGCCTTCGGCACCTTTGTCGCCGTTCCGCGTTCGTCCGGGGACGTCGCCATCGGCGTCGTCTTCGATACCACGCTCGTCAACCCCGAGTTCGGCGCGCTCGGCCCGCGCTTGACCAGCAGTGCCGAGTTGCAAACGCTGGCCCCGGACCAGCTGCCGGAGACTGCGACCCTGATTGGCGTGCTGCTCGTGGGGACGCGGTCAGCCGGTGGCGAGGTCACCCAGGGCGTGGTCGCGCATGCCCTCAGCGTCGGAGACGCCGTCCACCGGCTGGATGACGCGGAGTTCGAGGCGTTTCACAACGCCGCCGACGGCCTGCGGGCGGCCTATCTGCCGCTGCTGTTGGCCCACGGGCATCCGCTGACATCCGAGCTTGCCCTGGCGATCACCCAGCGCCTGGTCCAGGAGTTCCCGGAGCACGGCGGCGCGGTGGCCGTGCTGCGCGACTCCATCGCCTGGCGCACGCGGATCGAGGCGGCGGGATGAGCGCCGCCGTGCCGGTTGGCACCACCAAGGGACCCGGTGCGTCCCCGCATAGCTACACCATGGTCGCTCCGGACCCCGACGACCAGTTGAAGATCGGCGAGTTCGTGGCGTACGAGGCGCGGGTCGATGGACAGGAGCAATCCGTGCTCGGGCGCGTCGACGCGCGCCGCCCGCTCAAGCTCTATCCCGACGCCTTCATGGCAGACCCGCGGGTCCCGCCCAGCCAGGTGGCCGGCCTGGTCGGCTTCGATCACGCGACGCCGGAGCTTTACGAGCTCGACGTCGCCATCCTCGGCTACTTCGACAAGACGCTGGGGTTCGTGAATCCGCGGGTCGTGCCCCGTGCCGGACGCCCGGTCCATTTGGTCCCGGACGGCGATCTGGCGCAGGCCCTTTCGCGGCTTCCGCACGGCGAGCCCGGCGCGGCGCACGTCGGCAGTCTGCTCACGCGTGCCGCGGGGCGCGTGCCCATCACGCTCGACGTGAACGAGATCGCCAGCACGCACCTGGCCATCATCGCGGGCACGGGCGCCGGCAAGAGCTACCTCGCCGGCGTGATTGTCGAGGAGCTCATGCAGCCGGCCGTGGGGGCCGCGGTGGTGATCATCGATCCCCATGGGGAATACGGGACACTTGAAGAGATCGCCAACGACGCTGCCTTCCGCGATGACGGCTACCGCGCGCGGACGCGGGTCGTGCGTCCCGAGCAGATCAAGATCAGGCGCGACTTCCTGCACCCGAGCGACATCTATCAGCTCGTCGGGTCGACGCACGGCCTCTCGGGCCCGCAGCGCGAGGTCCTGCGGCTGGCGTTGCGAGCGGTTGGCATCGACCGCGGCCGCCGCTGGACGTATAGGCAACTCACAGAAGCGGTGAACGCCGTGGAGCTGAGCGGCGGTGCGCGCAACGCCGACGACGAAGGCTCCGACTACGCGCTCGTCAAGCGGGCCTTGATGTGGCGTCTGAACGCGACCCTGGGCCGCCAGGACGGCATCTTCCACGACTACGAGCACACGTCCCTGCAGGAGCTCATCCAGCCCGGGCAGTGCACCGTCGTGCAGCTCAACGAAGTGCCTCGGGAGGAGCAGCAGATCATCGCCGCGACCCTGTTGCGCCGGTCATTTGACGGGCGCGTCGGCACCGCCAAGCAGCGCATCGGCGCCAACGATGAGCAATACCTCCCGGCGCCGGTGTTCACGCTCATCGAGGAGGCTCACCACTTCGCGCCGGCGGGCGAGGAGGTGCCTACCACCAACCTGCTCAAGCAGATTCTGGCCGAGGGCCGGAAGTTCGGCTTTGCCGTCGGGCTCATCTCGCAGCGGCCCGGCAAGCTCGACCAGGATGTGCTGAGTCAATGCATGACGCAATGCATCCTGCGCGTGGTGAATCCCGTCGACCAGCAGGCCATCGCCGGTGCCGTGGAGAGCGCCGGGCGCGAGTTGCTGGCCGAGCTCCCGGCCCTCAGCAAGGGTCAGGCAATTGTGGCGGGGGCGGCGGTCAATACGACGGTCCTGTGCCGCGTTCGCCCGCGGCTCACGCCCCACGGCGGCGAGTCGCCCGATGTAGTGGACGCTTGGCGGCGGGCGCGGTCACAATTGTCGCGCGTCGATCGCTCGCTCGAGGCGGCTGACCCGGAGTCCGCGCTCACGCCCGAGGAGCGGTTGTTCCGCCCGATACAGTAGTCGTAGCCACGCGTGTTGTCTGCACCGCGGGGGTGCGGCTCCCCTGCGAGGCGCGTCAAGACGGAACCCGATGACCATCATTCTCTTTCAACCCGCCGCTGGGACCCACGGGCGCGCTGACCTGGCGCTTCGCTGATGCCCCGGTTGGCCCTCGTCATCCCGGCGTACAACGAGGCGCAGCGGCTGGGCGGCACGCTCGACGCCGTCGCCGACTACATTTCGCAGGCACGCATCGACGCCGTCGTAATCGTCGTGGACGACGGCAGCACCGACGCCACGGCCGATGTCGCCATGGTCCACGCGGTGGCGGACTTTCCCGTGGATGTAATCACGTTGCCGGGGCAGCGGGGCAAGGGCGCGGCCGTCCGCGCGGGGATGCTGGCCGCGGATGCGGACGTGATCGGCTTCGTGGACGCGGACCTGTCCACGCCGCTCGATGAGTTGCCGCGGGTGCTGGAGGCCTTCGAGCACGGATACGAAGTCGTGATCGGTTCACGCGCTATGCCTCGCAGTAGCCTGCTCCGCGCGCAGTCGCTGGTGCGGCGGATCGGCTCATGGGTCTTCCGCGGCATCGCGCCCATCATTGCCGGCCTGCACGGCTTCCCCGATAGCCAGTGCGGGTTCAAGTTTTGCAGTCGCGACGCGGCCAGCGACCTGTTCGGCGCAACCGTTGTCGAGCGCTGGGTGTTTGACGTCGAGGTGCTGCGACTCGCCGTGCACCGGGGATACCGCGTGGCGCAGATACCGGTTACGTGGCACGAAAACTGTTCCGATTCGCGCCTGCGCCTGCCGCTGGTTACGTATGGCGTGTTGCGAGACTTGATGCGCATACGCCTGCGGTTCGCATTCGGCAAGTATGGGGTGGCCGGCCGTGCCGCCTAGACCCGTCCGGTCCCAGTCGCTGGGGGCCTTGCAGGCTACCTGCGCTCTTGCTCGCCGCGCGTACACTGAGCGGCCCCGTCCCTTCGCGTGCGTTCCGGATGCCGTGCACGCGCGCTTGCAGGAGGTCGCGCGTGGTGTGGCGGATGACGAGGATGGCCGGTCGCACCCGCTGTTTGTGGAAGCGCGTCGCGGCTTCGGCTCGGCAGGCTGGCGCCGCACGACCGTCCGCACCGGGTGTGAGTCGGGGCTAGACGTGCTTTTGCTGATCGAGCCACCCGCGCGGCGGGCATGGGTCTTCCATGGCTGACGGGTTCGACGCCTTCCGCGAGGCACTGTCGGCCTTCTTAGGCGTCAGCCAGTACCTGGGACTGGCCCTGTACGTGGGCATTGAAGAGGTTGGCATTCCGTTCCCGGTGCCCGCCGACACGCTCATCGTGCTCATGGGCTACCAGGTGTCCCGCGGTGAGGCGAACCCGCTGCTCGTGCTGGTCGTCACCGTCGGATCGGCCACGATGGGGGCGTCCATCCAGTATTGGCTGGGACGCTATTTCGGCACGCGGTTGATCAACCGGCTCCGCGGCGTCTTTCGCCTCAGCCACGAACGCCAGCGGCGTATCGAGGTCTGGATCCGTCGCTACCAGTTCTGGGCGGTGATCTTGCTGCGCTTGGTCCCAGGTTTTCGCGTCATCTTGACGTTGGTGTGCGGCGTGTCGCGCGTTGACTTTCGGCTCTTCGTGCCCTCGGTCGCCATCTCCGCAACCATCTGGGCCTCGGTGTTCATGAGCCTGGGGTGGGCGCTCGGCGACGAATACGAGCTCCTCGTCGCGACCGTCGAGGACAACGCCAGCATCGGGATCGGCATCGCGGTCGTCGTCGGCGTGGTGCTCCTGGCCATTGGGCTGTTCCAACTCCAGGGGCGCATCTTCCGACGCGCCGGACGACGGACCAGGGCGACCCCGCCGCCCGTCGGCTCGCCGGCTACGACCCCTCCCGGGACCCGGGATGCGCCCGAGCGCCCGCCCGCTTCGCGAGACTAATCCACGTCGACGTGCCCTGGCCCCGCCAGTCGAGGTCGTCCTGCAGCTTCATGAGCCGGTCCACGCGCCCTAGGCGCTCCGCGCGTTCATAGATCCGCAGCCACACGCACGGCATCGACGGGTCGGTTTCACACATGCCGTACATGTCGGTCCCGCCGCATGGCCCGTCGCGGAGTCCCTTCGGGCAGGCCATCGGACAGATGAAGGCCGTGTCCTGCAGGATGCAGTGCCCGCACATCTGGCAGCCGAACAGTGGGCGCTTGACCGCGCGCTCGACGAGCGTCAGCGCCTCCATCGGGGCGTGGCGCGCCGCGCGCTTTATTACCTCAGTCGTGATCGACATGGACGCAGTGCCAGGGCGGGCAGTCCGCAATTATAGAGGTCGGTGCGGCAACCGCCGCGCGCGGAATTTGCAAGCCCCCGATCCGTGCCCCTCGTTTGTCGTTCCGAGGGCCACGAGGAATCTGAAACCCTCATCGCCGGCTGAGCGTCTATGGCGACGGCCTAGGGGTCGGCGGCGTCGTCTGGCGTTCCGGAATCACGAGCCGGCGGCCAACGAACAACTGCGACGGATCGGCGATCTCGTTGATCTCGGCCAGATCATCAACGCTCACTTCGAGATCTTGCGCAATGGCGAACAGCGTGTCACCGGCCTTGACGACGTACACCTCGCCCTCGGGCCCCGCCGGCGTTGGCGGCGTCACGCGCTCGTCGGGCTGGGGCAGCTCGAGCTTCTGCCCCGCGAAGATGTTGTTCGGATCCAGGATGCCGTTCTTGGCGGCGAGATCCTCAACCGTGACATTGAACCGCTCGGCGATGAGCTGCAGCGTGTCGCCGATCTGCACGGTGTAGGTCTGCGGCAACGGCGTGGGGGTGGGGGTTGGGGCGCGAGTCGGCGTGGGCGTCGGCGACGGCAGCGGCGGCACCGTTGTCCCGGGGGATGCCTCGGCCGTCGGGGACTCGTCGCCGAAACCCGGCAGGCTCTCGGACGCCTGCGTCACCAGCACTACCGCCACGACGGCGAGTATGGCGAGGCCGAGGGCTCCGAAGATCAACTCACGGCGTGCATCGGTCACGCGCGCCACTCTCCCGGCTGGCGGCTCACCCCCGAAGCCGATCCGCAGGGGGGTGTCGGCGGGGAGCCTCGCTCGCGGTATCGCAAAGTATAACGGCGGGCGAGCCCGCGCTTGCGGCCGGCGCTATGATCGTGACCATGCAAGCGCTGATCCTCGCGGCGGGCTGGGCCACGCGCCTGGGCGATCTCGCCCGTGCTCGACCTAAGCACCTGCTGCCCATCGGCTCGCGCTGCAGCATGGACTTTGTGGTGGAGCGGCTGGCAGCCATCCCCGAGCTCGAGCAGATCCATGTGATCACCCACGCGGCCTTCTTTTCCCAATTTGTCGACTGGGCCGCGGCGCATGAGCTGGCACCGCGCCTGACGCTGCACAACGATCAGACCACCAGCGAAGCGGCCAAGCTGGGCTCCATCGGCGACATCAAGTATTTCTTGGACACGTCAGACCCCAACGACGATCTGATCATCGTGGCCGGTGACAACGTATTCGACTTTGATCTCCGGCCGCTGGCGGCGCGGGCCGGCAGCGACATCGTGGTGGGGCTGTACGACGTCGAGTCCCCCGAGCTGGCGCCACGCTACGGCATCGTCGAGCTGGACGACCATGGTCGGATCATTTCGTTCGTCGAGAAGCCGTCCGCTCCACGGTCGACGCTCGCCGCGACCACCATCTATGGCATACCGCGCGCGAACCTGGCCGACTTCGACGCCTACCTGGATGACGGCGGCAGTCCCGACAAGCTCGGGTCGGCCATGGAATGGCTGCATACCCGGCGATGCGTGATCGGCCACGTGTTCCAGGGACGCTGGTTCGACATCGGCAGCCCCGACGAATACGAGCGCGTCAACCGCGAGTTCGGCGGCGATCCGGCCTGAGCTGCGCACGATGGGGTGGGCCTACGCGTACTGCACGGCGAACTCTCGAGTTGGTTGTGACGCTGTAGGTTCTTGTCTACCCCCAGCGTCGCCTCAGTTGGGGAGGTACTCGAGGATCGACGACCGTCCGGAAATCGCGGCCACGCGCACGAGCAAGTCGTTGCCGTTCGCGTCTGTCAGGCGCAGGTTCTCCTTGCCTGGGACGAACGAGACTGGCTGTTGCCGTCCCCCGTTTATGGCGATGTTGGAAGCGTAGAGGTATGTCCGGTTGCTCGTATCAAGGATTGGGTTGAGGCGGCCCATGAGGCCCGGGATGTGACCTGTCGCTTCTGCGAACACGACCGAACCGCCGCCGGGCAGTTCGGCCAGCTCGATGGCGAGAGCGCGTTCCGCCGGGATCCATTCCCGCTCGACATATGCGGCGCAGAGTTCGGCGGCGACGAACACCGTCATCGGCAGATGCACCGAGTGCAGTTCAAGGCGCGCTTCTCCGTGCGTGTCCGTGGACTCACGCTTCCATGTCTTGTTCGGAAACAGCGCCAGAACGTCCGCGTCCGCAAGGGGCCTACCTTCCCGGCGCACCGTGATGATGACGGTTGCCGGCCCTGAATCGGACTCGGCGGCCGGTATCGTGAGGCAGAGTTCCGAGTCGTCGATCAGGCGGAACTCGGGCTCCTGACCAGTGAGCTCCTTTGTCTCGCGGCGGATGATCGGGACGCCGTCGCCGCGCCGCTCAATGAAGTACTGCCTGCCTCCGGCGCCTTCAATTCCGCTGGCGTTCATCCTGCCGAGCACCGACGTCAGCACCTCGTTCCGGGTCGATTGCCGTTCTCCCATGCTATCGAGTGTCAGATTGTTCGGGAGAGAGCCCGGAGACCAGATTTCGAGCCGGTCGGCGAACATCGACAGCCGGGTCCGGCTCCCGCTGATTGAATAGTCGCGGTGCACCACCGCGTTGACTACACCCTCGAAGAGCGCTCGGACGCTGTATTCAGGCAGATTCTCGCGGGCAGGAGCCTTACGTGCGCCAACGCGCATGTTGCGCGCTGCGAATGTGAGCGCCTGCGTGATCTGGCGGTTGATCGGCCCGCTGATTTCCTGCGCGTCGATTTGTCCGGATGCTCGGTCAGTGCCCCGGTAACGCACGGCAATGATGACGGCGTTCGGGAGAAACCGCTCCGGCTCCTCCGTGCAGACCAGCACGCCCGCTACCGTGGCCCGGGTAGCGCCATGTTCATCGGTCGTGAGCAGCCCGAGCTTCTCCAGTCCCACTTCTGGAGCGGCTAAACTCTCGGCGCTCAGCAGCGGCTTCCACAGGCGCTCGTCGAGCGTGGCGAACCCGGTGGCGGCCACCGTCTGCTCGTCGACGCCGGTGAAGCGGGCTTGGCCTCGCCGTTGCGCCAGACGCATCCGCTCGTCGGACGCCATCGGCTGCTTCGAACTGCCGACGCGAATGTAGCTCCCGCCGGAGCTGTCGTGCTGGGCATGCCCCTCGGGAATCGAGATCAGCAGGAAGGATCGCTCGTCCAGCTCGCTACGGTATGCCTGCACCCGTATCGCCGGCTTGATGGAGTCCCTGCAGATCTCCCCGACGATTCGTTCCAGTGCGTCCAGGCGCTCTCGGGACATGCCCGGAACCTCGCCGCCATCGGTGACGCCAAGCAGAAGCACACCGCCACGGGCGTTGGCAAAGGCGGCGACCTCGTCGGCCCAGTCGTCACGGTGCTGCCGGGCCGGTTGGTCGCCGCGGAACTCGACTTCCTTGAACTCCCAGCCGTTGTCCTCACCCAAGCGCAATTGGCGCCGGATCAGCTCGTCGCTGTACGGCCTCGTCATCTCTTGCTCATCCGTCTCGCGATCCGCTGATCTCTCTGACCTGCTTTGCAAGCAGCCGGGGTGGTCTCCGCCACCCTACCCCAGGCGCTCCCGCCTGTTCCGTTTCAGGCCCACCGATCCATTCCCCGGTAGAACGCTCTCTACCGTGAGGCGTGGGCGGACGCGAGTGTCCGCCCGTCAGCCTCCGCGGTGCCGGGGGTGGGAGTCGAACCCACACGACCGAAGTCCCGGGATTTTAAGTCCCGTGCGTCTGCCATTCCGCCACCCCGGCGGGGACGCCTTGCAGAGTACGGCCACGGCCTCAGGCGTCGCGAGCATGCAGTCGCAAGCCGCACCCTGAGCCACAGCTTCGGTTCCGTGGAGAGGCGGCCCTTGTGGCCGCCTGACGGATCACACCCCGGCGTGCGTGTCGGGCCGTCCCTGGTGGGCGCCGGCTGGAACACCGCGCGCCGTCCGGCCTCCTCTCCCTTGATGGGAGAGGATTGAGGTGAGGGTGATTGTCCCGCCCGTGCGTGGTCCGGGCGTCCTTCTCGCTGCCTACGTCGCGTGATCCCAGCTTGCGACGAAGGCCTCGACGGTAAAGCCGGCGCGCATTCGCTCCAGGTTGTAGGGAATCGGACCCGATTGATAGCCGGGCACGTAGTCCTCGCCGTCCGGGGCCAGGAGTCGGTCCTCGATGGCGCCGAACCGACGCCAGATCGTGGCGGCTTCCGGTTTGGTGAACCGCTCGGCGAATGCCGGCCCCCAGTTGAGGCTGATCGCGTGATTGGATTCGGCGCGGCGGCGAAACTCGGGCGGCAGGCTCGCGAAGTCCGGCCGCTTGAGGTTGTGAATGTGCATGGCGGCCTTGCAGAGCCAGATCGTGAGTTGCAGCTTGCTGGCCTTGCCCGCGCCGGGCCGCAGCGCCTCCAGCGCTTCCGCGTAGGCCCTCGCGTCGCGGTCCAGCACGGCCCGCAGCGCGCGCTCGGTGTCGTTCTTGAGCTTGGCCGTGCGCGCGGCCCAGAGCTCGAACCACGCCCGCGTCTCGGCCGAGAGATGCCGCGTGAAGTCCAGGTCCACCCAGTAGGGATAGATCGTGTGTCCCCCGTGTAACGTGCGGCGCGTGGGCTCGCGCGTGTAGCGGCTGCCCCAGTGCATCAGGTAGTTGACGTAGACCAGCACGTCGCCCGCGCGCAGCTCGACCTGCTCGCCGCCGGGAATCGGGACGCGGCTGTTCTCCAGCAGGCTGCGGTTCTCGGCCTCGCTGTTGATCCGCGTGTGGCTGCCCGGCACGATCCAAAAGACGCTGTCGTCGTACAGCGGAACATTCCACTGCACGTAGCTTGGCCCGTCTTCCGCCAGGCTGTCCTGCATCGTCTGCATCGGCCCCATGTCGATGGGATGGATGTCGCGGTGCCACGGCGCTGGTCCATAGTCGTAGGTGGGGTTGCACATCATCTGCATCGCGCTCACCCCGGCATGCTCATCCTGGAGCAGCTCGGTGGCCAGACCGCGAATCGGCTCCGATACCCAGAGCTCCACCGCCTCGGCCGTATCCGCATCGATGAACGTCTCGGTGTTGCCCAGGCGCGGTTGCGGCGCGGTGTCCCAGAGACCGCCCGGCGGATCCTCAGGCGCCCGATCCTGCCGCCAGACTGCTTTCTGCCGCTCGAGCAGCGTCTCGAAAGTCACGCGCAGCGACGCCAGGTCGCCCGGCGGGATCACGTCGCGTTTGACCAGATATCCATCGCGCATCAACTGCGCCCGACTGCTCGACGACATTCGCATCACCCCCGAGCGGCGCCATGACATGCTGCATGGTGGCACTCGGGCCGCGCTCTGGGCCAGCCGGATTCTCCGACCTGTCGCGGGTCGCGTTGATCGACCCCAGGCAGTGCAACGCCACACGCCGCCGCCATCGCGTCAATCCTCTCTCCCTTGGATGGGGTCCAGGACGTCCGGTCCCCTCGCCCTTGATGGGCGCGGGCCAGAGCCTGCCCCGTACCGCGATACGGGGGTTAGGGTGACAGGCCTCGTCGACGCACCGCCCCATCGTCCCCAGCGGCCGCGGTCACCGGCGGGCGATCCCCACCATCTTCACCATTTCCCATCAGGGGAGAAGAGACCCGAGGGCGTTCCCGCTGCCAGGGGCCGTTGCACCGGGCGAGACGCGCGCCGCCCGTCGCTCCACCTTTGGAAAGGGACGAGCTATACGCCGGGCAACGGCTTGCGGTTGTCGAAGCCCTCGTCGGTGCCGTGCCAGTAGGCGATGTCCTCCTCGCCCAGCCGCCAGCAGAGATAGCAGTCCTCGCCGTCGAGCTCCGAGAGGAAGTCGATCAACCCGGTGGCGGGGTCACGCAGGAGGATGTCGCGGGCGCGCAGCCAGGCCACCAGCGGCTGCACGTCCCACAGCCCGGCGATCAGCCGTTGATGGGCCAGGCTGACGTCCACCGCGCCGGCGTCGGATTCCTGCACGCGCTCGAATGCCTGGCGGTCGGGGTCGGCTTCGAGCCAGATACGGCGCAGCTTCGCCAGCACCGGCCGCGCCTCGGCCAGCAGCGCGTTGGCCTCGCTCAGCGTGTACCGGCGAAGCTCCGGCTCTTCGGCTTCGTCGCCCTGCGGCAGTTCTGGCTCGTCATTCATCGCCATTCGCAGTATGGCGCAGCGGCCACATGGTGCGCTGCCGCTCAACCTCCTCCGTTGGATACCAGCGCGACCGGAGGTTGCCGGCCAGGTACAGCGACCCCGCGACGAGCACGCGTCCGCCGGGCGGACAGATGGCCAGGGCGCGGTCCAGCGCCCGCAGCGGGTCGGGCTCGGCGGCCGCGGGCGGCGCCCCGGCGTCGCTGCCGGCGCGGGCGGCAAGCGCGGCGGGTGTGGGCGGCTTGCCCAGCACCTGGGGCTCGGTGGCGATCCACGTTTGGACCGTTGGCCACAGCGGCGCCAGGACCGCGCCCGGTGATCGGTAGCCCACCGTGCCGGCCACGAGCACGCCGCCGTCCGGGGATTCGCGCCGCCACAGCGCCGCCAGGGCGCGGGCCTTGTCGGGGTTGTGGGCGCCGTCGAGGATCACCGCGGCGCCCCCGTTGAACGGCATGCGTTCATAGCGTCCGGGCAGGGCGGCCGCTCGCGCGGCTTCGCGCGCCGCGTGGTCGAGTCGCGTGAATCCGCCCGCCGCGAGCGCCTCGAGCGCGACTCCGGCCAGCCGATCGTTCGTCGCGCGGAAATCGACGGGGGCGGTCGCCTGCGTTTCGATCAGGGGCGCGCCGGCGCGGTGCAGTTCGTCGAGGACCACCGCCCGCGCCGACGCCGGCATATCGCCGATGATCGTGGGCACTCCGGGCCGCGCCACGCCGGCCTTGTGCCAGGCGATGTCGGCCAGCGACGGCCCCAGGCTCTTCTCGTGGTCCAGCCCGACCGTCGTGATCACGCTGAGGATCGGCTCGGCGACGTTGGTGAGATCGAACCGTCCGCCCGCGCCGACCTCCAGGACCAGCGCATCGACCCCCGCGCGGCGGAAATACTCAAACGTCAGCGCCACCCAGACCATGCCGTAGGTCGGTGGTTGCCGGGGATCGGCGCGCTCGATGGCCGGTCGAATCCACGCCGCCAGGTCGGCCAATTCGCCGGGCCGGGCCAGCCGCCCGTCGAGCCAGAACTTCTCCAGCGGCGTTTGCAGATACGGCGTGACGTGTAGGCCGGTCGCATAGCCGGACGCCCGGAGCCCCTCGGCGATCTTGACCGCGACCGAGCCCTTGCCCGAGGTGCCCGCCACCAGCGCCACGGGCAGGCCGGCCTGCGGGTTGCCCAGCGTGTCCAGAAAGCGGCGCATCCGCTCCATGCGCTCCCGCCCCCGCTGTCGCTGTTCCGCCCGCGCGCGCGGCCGCGTCGGGCCGGCGGGGCCGCGGATCAGGCCGTTGATGTAGGCGGCGGCGGCATGACCGGCCGCCAGCTCCGCCTCTCCGACCGCCGCGACCGACGCCGGGCCACCGTCATCCATCACCTGGATACTCCCGTCGGTCCTAACATGCGCGGTGCGCCTGCCGGCTAACCGCGGCCGCGTTCGTCCTGCGCGGCGCTGATCCAGAAGTCGATCAGCAGATGCTCGGCCTGGGCGCGCCGGTCGGTGGCGTCGCGCAGCGTCTGCATGTCGATGCCGTCCGGCGTGGCGGCGCCGTCGCGCAGCAGCTCGCCGACCGCCATCGACGCGCGATTCCAGCTCGCCACCAGGCTGCGCAGCTCCCGGGCTTGCTGTTCAGTCAGTGCCATCCGGCCTCCTCAGGCGCCACGCTAGCACCAGGCGCGCGGCCGGGCGCGGGGCGCAACGCCGTGGGACGCGTTGCCGCACGGCGGGCGGAGTATCCGCCGCCGGCCTGCACAAGGACGGGTGCTAAACTCTCCCGCCCTTGTCAGGTATACGGACGCGCCGCCGCGCGCCCGCGTTGCATGGCTATCCACCACACTGAGCTCGAGACGCCGCCCGGTCGCGCGCCGCTGCCGGAGTCCGAGCGACCCAAGCTCGAAACGTTGCGGGAACGGTTGCAGCCCCTGAAGGAGCTGCCCGGCTCGACCATCGAGGCGCTCTACGCCGCCCAAGAGTTGTTTTCCTACGTGCCGCCCGAGGCCATCACCATGATTGCCGAGGAGCTGCGGTTGCCCGAGAGCCAGATCTTCGGCGTGGTGACCTTTTACACCATGTTCTCCCTGGAGCCGCAGCCGCCCTACGTGCTGCGCGTCTGCCGGGACTTGAGCTGTCATCTGGCCGGCGCTCCCAAGCTGATCGGCGCGCTGGAAGACGCGCTGGGCGTGCGGCGTGGGCACACCAGCCCCTGCGGCCAGTTTGTCGTCGAGGTGGTCTCGTGCCTGGGTCTGTGTGACAAGCAACCGGCAATGCTGGTCAACTTGGACCAGCACGGACCGGTGACGCCCGATGACGTGCCGGGATTGCTCGACGGCATACGGAACGGCGCAAGCTGATGGAGCTGGTCGTCACGCGCAACTTCGCCCGCCCGGAGTCTTGGACGCTGGCGAGCTACCGCGAGGCGGGAGGCTATGAGGCCCTGGAGCGCGTCCTTCAAGAGATGTCCCCGGAGGACGTGAGCGATCTCATCAAGGCATCGAACCTCAGCGGCCGCGGCGGCGCCTTCTTCCCAACGGGCCTCAAATGGGAGTTCGTCCGCAAGGACCCCAAGACGCCGCGCTACGTGGTGGTGAACGCCGACGAGAGCGAGCCGGGCACCTACGTGAACCGCCTGTCCCTCGAGCTGGACCCGCACATGACCATCGAGGGCATGATCATTGCCGCCTACGCCTCGAACGCCGAGCGGGGCTACTTCTACATCCGCGGCGAATACGGCCTCTCCCATACGCGGGTGCAGGACGCCCTGCGCGAGGCTTACGAGGCCGGGTATCTCGGGCAGGGCATTTGCGGCCGCGACGACTTCAACTTCGAGGTCGAGTTTCGCCGCGGCGCCGGCGCCTACATCGTCGGCGAGGAGACGGCGCTCTTCAACTCCCTCGAAGGCAAGCGGGGCAATCCCCGGTTCAAGCCGCCGTTCCCGACCAATGTCGGCGTGTGGGGCCTGCCAACCGCCATCAACAACGTCGAAACGCTGGCCGCCGCGCCGGCCATCGTGATGAACGGCGCCGAGTGGTTTCAGAATCTCGGCATCGGCGACGCGGCCGGTACCAAGATGTACTGCCTCTCCGGCAACGTCGTGAACCCCGTTTGCGTGGAGTTGCCCCTGGGCGTCACGGCCCGCGAAGTGATCATGGATCATGGCGGCGGCGTGCCCGAAGGACGGACCTTCAAGGGCTTCAAGCCCGGCGGAGCCTCGTCCGCGCCGCTGACCCCGGCTGAGATCGACGCGCCGCTTGAGCCCAAGTCCATGGCCGCCCTGGGCACGATCATGGGCACCGGCGGCGTCGTCGTGTTCGACGAGACCGCCTGCATGGTCGACGCGGCCTACCGCGACGCGCTGTTCTTCGAGGACGAGAGTTGCGGCTTCTGCATCCCCTGCCGCGAGGGCGCGCCCAATCTCGTCCAGATCTGCGAGCGCATCATGCACGGCCAGGGCACGCTGGATGAGCTCGAACTGCTTGAGGAGCTTGGCGCCAGCATGATGGCGTCGTTCTGCGGCCTGGGCCAGTTCGCGCACCAGCCGGTTCGCGGCGCGGCCAGTCGGTTCCGCGACGAGTTTGAGGCCCACATCCGCGACCACCACTGCGCCGCCGGCACCTGCCCCATCGCGAACGGCAACGGTCGCGCGGGCTAACCGCTACGCGTCGGTCGCCCGAAAGGGACAGCGGTCACGATAGTCACAGCCGGCGCAGTGCGGCCCGGGCGTGGCCGTGAAACTACCGGCCTCGATCCGGTCGGCCGTCGTCGCATACCGCCCCAGCAACGCGTCGTTGTACGTCGGGTCGGGCGCTATCGAGATGGCGGCATTGTCGGTCAGGAAGTAGGCATCGAGCCGCTCGACCCGCCGTTGGTGTACCCGCCCCACGCCCAGGGCGTACGTGTGAAGCTGCGCGCGCAGGCGATCTGGCAGCCGCGCCGGGCGGCGGCCGCTCTTGTAGTCGATGATCGCCGCGCCCGACGGCGTCTCGTCCACGCGGTCGATGACGCCCTCGATCGAGAAGCCGGCCTCGGGGTCTGGACGGAAGCGGAACCGCGACTCGAGCAGGACCGGCTGGCCCAGGTCTTGATGGTTGGCCGACCAGTAGCCGTCGAGCAACGCCTGGCCGTCCTGCCACATGTCCGGGAACCGTTCCGGGTCCAGTCGCGGCGCCTGCGCCCAATAGTCCGCGTGCAGGCGGTCAAGCACCGCCTTGTCCACGCGCTCGCGGGCCTGCAGGTGCTCGAAGAGCCGGTGCAGCACCGCGTGCACGATCGCGCCCACGACGATTCGGGGCACGAAGGGCACCGGCACTCGCTCGACGTAGCGGTAGCGATAGGCCGTGGGGCAGAACTCGAACAGCGAGAGCTTGGTGAAGCTGAGCCGCGTCACGCGCCGGGCGATCGTCAGAGCCCCCGGAAGGGCGGTTCGCGAACCGCCCTTACCAAATCCTCGCCCGCTGCGGCGTTTCTAGCGCCCCAGAATCCAGCGCACGTCCTCGCTGATCATCTCCTCGTTCCACAAGGGGCTGAACGTGAGATCAAGCTCCATACTGCGCACGCCCGGCACGCGCTCCACCACCTGCTTCACCTGCTGCAGGATGTGCGGTCCGGCCGGACACCCGGGCGTCGTCAGGGTCATGGTGACCGACACGTCGTGGGCATCGGTGTCGGATTCGGCCTCGGCGGCGGGGGCGAGCTCGATCTCGTAGATCAGGCCCAGGTCCACGATATTGATGCCGATCTCAGGGTCGATCACGTCGCGCAGCGAATCGCGAATCGTGCCTTCCGCCAGGGGTGCATCCATAACCGGCTCCAGCGAGATGTCTCTTATCCGCAAGCATCGCAACCCTTGCGCGTGCGAACAAGACGCCCGTTACGCGCGCTCGTATCCCGGCAGGATTTCCGTGCCCGGATAGCCGACCGCGTGGCCCGCCGCGATCTCGGCCGTGTGGTCCCAGGTCACCGCATGCCGCTCGGCGTGCCACGCGCGCCCCGGCGCATCCCAGGTGATCTCGGTCCAATGGGCTTCGTTGAAGGCGTTGGCCTCATACATCAATCCAACGCTGCCCGCCCGCAGCACCCGCGTGGCCCCCACCTCCAAGTCCAACGGAGCGTGGATGTGGCCGACAACCAGCAGCGCCGGCCGCGGCGTCCCGATCAAGCGGTCGAGTTCCGCCGGGTCGGTATCGGCCCAGATGAAGTCATCGAGATTGACCCCGTTGGCATGGCTGACGACCAGCAGCGGCCCGCGGTCGATGCGCACGTCGAGCCGCTGGGGTAGCTGCGCGGCGCGTGCGCGAACCTCGTCCGGCAGTGCGTCCATGGTCCAGTCGAAGACCTCCAGGATGCGATCGCGCCACTGGCCGCCGGCGGGCGCCGGTGGAAACTGCCCAGTGCCGAGATCGCGCTCGGTGTTGCCGCACAGGCAGTAGGCGCCGACACGCTCGAGGTCGCGCCAGGTCTCGAGCGGGCGCGGCCCCCCGAATAGCTGATCGCCGTTGGATACGATCAGGTCGAAGCGACCCTGGGCGTCAATGTCCCGGAGCACCGCGCGCAGCGCGGTCAGATTGGCGTGGACATCGGCAAAGACGGCGATGTGCATGAGGCGCGTTGGGCAGAAAATTGCGGCACGCGAGGGCGCGCAGCGGCGCTCCGCCCTAGGTCGCGACTGTACCGCACGATGCCGACGGGCTGGGTCGTGGGTCACTTCGGTTTCGCGGTTCCCGCGGAGCATCTTTGCGCGTTGGCCGGAACCGGAAATCCAGGCCCCACCGAACCGGTGCGCCTCTCGGGCCGCTCCACGCCCGGGTAGGGGCGGTTCGCGAACCGTCCCTATTGGTTTCTGCAAACGTCTCTGCAGCGGAAACCCAGCCCTAGCTTGCCTGCGGATCCTGCAGGCCCGCTGGGCGTCCGCCCACGGCGCCACGCGTCAGATCCAGCCCAGGGGCGCCGCCGCGCCTGTGGTTGCCCGTCACGAGGTCTTGGGTGATGCTTGCTCACGTCCAGGTGTTGGCAGAGTCCCCGCACGTCGCGCGGCGATTCGCGCGAGCCGCTCCTTGACGAGGCATTGCCCATGACCATCCGTGCCGCTGCGGTTGCGCTCATGCTTGGCGTCGCGCTCGCGGCAGCCGCCTGCGACGCCCCCACCGACACGCCTCAGACGGCGGACCTGGTGCCGACGACAGCTTCGGCCCAGCCGCCCACGCCCGTTCCGACGCCTGATAGAACCGTCGCGCTAGCTACGACACCCAGCCCGACTCCCGTCCCCGACAGGGCCACGCCGACTGCAACGCCCGCTGCACCCACGCCAACGCCCGACCCAACCGCGACGCTGGCGGTCAGACCCACGCCAGACACCACCGCGACGCCCACATCCACCGCAACATCCGACACGACCGCAGCACCGGCCGCGTCGCTCACGCCGACACCTGGCACGACAGCAATTCCAGCCGACACGCCCACGCCGGCTCCCACGCCTACCCGCTCCGCCGACCGGTTTGTGTTGACCGCGCTCTACCACGCGACCGACGGACCCAATTGGACGAGCAACACCAACTGGCTGAGCGACGCGCCACTCAACGACTGGTACGGCGTCACCGCGGACCCCACCGGCCGGGTCACGGAAGTGTGGCTCCCCGACAACCAGCTGCAGGGAGAGATCCCGCCCGAGCTAGGTCACCTGGGCAGGCTGACCTCACTGGGGCTCGGCGAGAACCAGCTAGACGGGGCGATCCCGTGGGAATTGGGCCGTCTTGTCCAGTTACGACAGCTGCTGCTCGACGGCAACCGACTGAGCGGAGAGATTCCCCCCGAGCTGGGCGATCTTGCCAACCTGATCGTGCTACGGCTCAGCAAGAACCAGCTCAACGGGCCAATCCCGTCCGAACTGAGAGGCCTGGCCAATCTGGAGCGGCTGCGGCTCAACAGCAATCAACTGAGCGGGGCAATCCCGCCCGAGCTAGGTCGGCTCTCAAATCTGCGAGAGCTGAGTCTATTTGGAAACCAGCTCAGCGGGCCGATCCCGCCTGAACTGGGCAATTTGGCCGAGCTGGAACGGCTGTTGCTCGGCGGCAATCGGCTAAGTGGGGCAATCCCGCCCGAGCTAGGTCGGCTCGCCGGGCTGCAAGAGCTGAGTTTTCATCGGAACCAGCTTAGCGGGCCGATCCCGTCCGAACTGGATAGCCTCGCCAATCTGGTCGTGCTGGCGCTTGGTGACAACCAGCTCAGTGGTCCGATTCCCCCTGAACTGGGCGGCCTAGGCAATCTGGTCTTGCTGGGGCTTGATCAGAACCAGTTGAGCGGAGCGATTCCGGCCGAGTTGGGACGCCTCACGCAGTTGCGGTGGCTGCTTCTCAGCGAGAACCAGCTCCAAGGGGAGATCCCGCCCGAGATCGGGAGCATATCCGGGCTGGAATTGCTGGAGCTCAATGAGAACCAATTGACGGGAGCGATTCCGGCCGAGCTGGGCCGGCTCGCCCAGTTGGGCGCATTGGACCTCAGCGCGAACCGGCTGCAGGGGCAGATCCCCTCAGAGCTGGGGAGCCTAGCCAGGCTGCACGTGCTGGAGCTCGATGACAACCAGTTGAGCGGGGAGATACCGCCCGAGTTGGCCCGCCTCACCAACCTGTTGTTTCTGTCGCTCGGTGGAAGCAACCGATTCACGGAATGCATCTCCGTGGACTTGCGCGCGTTGCCGTTCAGCAACTTCCATGCCCTTGGGCAGCCGTATTGCGGAGCCGGCGGAAGCTCGCCGACCGACGCGTTGACCGTGCTCTACCACGCGACCGACGGACCGAACTGGAAGATCAACACCAACTGGCTGAGCGAGGCGCCAATCGGTGAATGGTACGGCGTCACCGTACGCAGTGGCCAGGTTACAGGGCTGCGACTCGCGGACAATCGGTTGCGTGGGGTGATTCCACCTGAGCTGGGCAGCCTCGTCGACATGACAGACCTGGATCTCAGCGGAAACCAGTTGCAGGGGGCAATTCCGCCTGAGTTGGGCCACCTCGCCAAGCTGGAAGTGCTGCAGCTCAGCAATAACGAACTCATTGGAGCAATCCCGCCCGACTTGGGCCGTCTCGCGCCGCTGCGGTGGTTGAAGCTCGGGAATAACCAACTCAGTGGAGCAATTCCGCCTGAGCTGAGCCGCCTCGCCAATCTGACATGGCTGGCGCTCTGGGGTAACCAACTCAGCGGAGCAATTCCGCCTGAGCTCGCCCGCCTTGCCAAGCTGGAATGGCTGACGCTCGGCGATAACCACCTCAGTGGGCCGATCCCGCCCGACCTAGGCCTCCTGGCCAATCTGAGTGCGTTGAGCCTCGGTTACAGCCAGTTGAGTGGGGCGATCCCGCCCGAGTTGGGCAACCTGTCCAAGCTGACATATCTGGGGCTCGATCAGAACCAACTGAGTGGAGAGATCCCGCCCGAGTTGGGCAGCCTGTCCGCGCTGACAGAGCTGGGGCTCAGCGAGAACCAGCTCAGCGGGGCAATACCGTCCGCCTTGGGCCGCCTCGCCAACTTGGGGAAGTTGCGGCTCGATGGCAACCAGTTGCGGGGCGAAGTGCCGCCCGAGCTAGGCCGTCTGCCAAAGCTGCGCGAGCTTTGGCTCCGCGGCAACCAACTCACGGGGTGCCTTCCCGCGGAATTGCGAGATATCAGGACCGGCGACGTTGCCGACCTCGGGTTGCCGTTTTGCAGACTACGCGAAAGCCTCAGTGACCGGGCTGCGCTAGTCGAGCTCTACCACGCGACCGATGGGGCCAACTGGCGAAACAACAGCAATTGGCTGAGCGCAGGTCCCATCGGCGAGTGGTACGGCATCACGACAAACACCGCGGGCCAGGTCACGGCGCTGCGGCTCAACGACAACCAGTTGCGAGGAGAAATACCGTCGGAGTTGGGCGGCCTCACCAACCTCGGAGAGCTATCGATATCGGGGAACCAGTTGGAAGGCGCGATTCCGCTCGCGCTGGGCGACCTTTCCAGTCTGCGGCAGCTGTGGCTCAGTGAGAACCTGCTCGGCGGGGAGATACCACCCGAGTTGGGCCGCCTCGCCAAGCTGGAAGTGCTGGACCTCGCCGGCAATCAGCTCACGGGGGCCATCCCGCCCGAATTGGGCCGTCTCTCGCGCCTTGGAGTCTTGTTGCTCAGCGGCAACCAACTCACGGGGTGCGTGCCGGAGTGGTCGCAAGATCCCGCCCACAGTGACCTGGCCAAACTTGGGTTGCCGTTGTGCGATGTCAGCGGAAGCGCGAGCGGTACGGCAACGGGCCCTGGGTCGGCCCGGACGCCCCCACCTACATCCGTCTCTGCCAGAGCCGTGCTGCTCGCGCTCTATCGCGCGACGGACGGGGCGAACTGGGCGAACAACCGCAACTGGTTGAGCGCGTCGCCGGTCAGTCAATGGTACGGCGTGTCGACCGACGCCAACGTCCAGGTCGTGTCGCTGCGGCTCAATCGAAACCAGTTGCGTGGCGAGATGCCGTCGCAGCTGGGTCACCTCACCAACCTCGTCGAGCTATCCGCCTGGGGGAACCAGCTGGAAGGCTCGATCCCATCCGAGTTGGGCGGCCTCTCCAAGCTGCGAGAGCTGGATCTTCACGACAATCAATTGAGTGGCGAGATCCCGCCCGAGCTTGGCCACCTCACCAACCTCGTCGAACTGTCGATCTCCGGGAACCAGTTGGAAGGCTCGATCCCGCCCGAGCTGGGCCGCCTCGCGAATCTGACACGGCTGTGGCTCCATGACAACAACCTGGGCGGCGAGATCCCGCCCGAGTTTGGCAACCTGTCCAGGCTGACACGTCTCGGGCTCAGTCGGAACCAACTCAGCGGGGCGATCCCGCCCGAACTTGGCGGCCTCGGCAACCTTGAAGCGTTGGGGGTCACCGAGAACCAGCTCAGTGGCGCAATCCCGCCGGAGTTGGGCAACCTCGCGAGCCTGACCGGACTGTGGCTCAGTGACAACGCGTTGAGCGGGGCGATCCCATCGGAGTTGGGCAACCTCGCAAAGCTGGAACAGCTGTGGCTCGGCGGCAACCAGCTGAGTGGAGCAATCCCGCCCGAGTTTAGCGGCCTCAATCACCTGGAGATGTTGGGACTCGAAAAAAACCAGTTACGTGGGGCAATCCCGCCCACGTTGGGAGGCCTTGTCGGCCTGATCAAACTGCAGCTCAATGGCAACCAATTGGGTGGGACGATCCCGCCCGAGTTCGGCGACCTCGTCAACCTGGAAGTGCTGCGGCTCACCGGCAACCAGTTGCTTGGAGAGATTCCGCCCGAATTGGGCCGACTCACCAATCTGAGAGAGCTGTCGCTCAGTGTGAACCAGTTGAGTGGCGAGATCCCGCCCGAGTTGGGACGCCTTGCCAAGCTTGACCGGCTAGGACTCGGGGCGAACCGGTTGCATGGGGAGATCCCGCGCGAAATGGGCGACCTCGCCAACCTGGGGTTTTTGTCGCTCTCGGAGAATCAGCTCGGTGGGGCTATCCCGCCCGAGCTGGGCCGCCTCACTCGGCTCGTTGTGCTGTGGCTGGAGTACAACCAGCTCACCGGGGCAATCCCGCCCGAGCTGGGCCGCCTTTCGAATCTCGTGCAGCTGACGCTCCGAGGGAACCAACTGCGTGGCGAGCTTCCCGCTGAGTTGGGCGGCATTGCCAACCTGGACCTCCTGCGGCTCGGCGATGGCAACCAACTCACCGGGTGCATCCCCGAAGCATGGCAAGAGATTCGGATCAATGACCTTGCCGAGCTCGAGCTGCCGTTCTGCGGAGCCGATGGAAGCTCGAGCATCGAGGCTGCGGGCCCGGCGCTTGCCGAGTCGCCAACGCCTGTCCCCGTCCCCCTCACTGACAGAGACGTGCTGGTCGCGCTCTACCATGCGACCGACGGGCCGAACTGGACGAACAGCACCAATTAGCTGAGCGACGCGCCACTCAGCGATTGGCACGGTGTCGCCACCGACCCCAACGCCCGGGTCACGAGGCTGCAGCTCACCCGGAACCAGTTGACCGGGGAACTACCGTCGGCGTTGGGCCGCCTCGCCAACCTGGCATCGTTGCGCCTCGGCGAGAACCAGTTCAGCGGACCGATCCCGCCTGCGCTTGGCAGCCTCGTCAATCTGGGATCGTTGGATCTCGGTCACAATCAGTTGTCTGGGGCAATCCCACCCGAGTTGGGCAGCCTCGCCAACCTGAATGGGCTCGGTCTCGCTGGCAACCAGTTGCGTGGGGCGATTCCGCTTGAGTTCGGCCTTCTCACCAACCTGCAATGGCTGCACCTCGACGGGAACCAGCTGCGTGGGGAGATACCGCCGGAGTCGGGCAACCTCGGAAACCTGATAGAGCTGTTCCTGAGCGGCAACCAATTCACGGGGTGTATCCCCAGAGAGTTGGCGGGCGTGTTTCCCAGTGACCTCGACGCGCTCGGGCTGCCGTCCTGCGGGCCCAGTTGACGCCGGAGCGTCGTGGCGGCGGGCGTCGATCCCCTGCGCCCAAGTCGACCGCTGCCTGACGCTTGACAGCGGGTCATTTCGGTCATTCCAGAAGGTCGGCCCGGGAGTCGGAGCGTGGTAGGCTGAGGCATCGCGGCGTGAAGCGCCGCGGTTTTCTTGTCCTATGCCAAAACTCAAAACACGAAAAGCCGCCGTCAAGCGGCTGCGCCGCACCGCCAACGGGAAGGTGACCTGCGCCAAGAGCTGGGCGCAGACCCTGCGACGCAAGAAGAGCCGCCGCGCGCGCCGCAGCAAGGGCCACGAGCAACCCATCACCGGCGGCCAGCTCAAGCAGGCCAAACGCCTGCTCGCCGGCTAGGGCGGATCGTCGATGGCTCGTGTCAAGCGCAGCGTCGCCAGCCGTAAGCGTCGCCGGCGCATCCTCAAGGCCGTGCGCGGCCACCGGGGCGCGCGCAGCCGCCAGCTCAAGGCCGCCCACGAAGACCTGATGCACGCCCGGCAGTACGCCTATGCGCACCGGCGCACCCGGCGCCGCGACATGCGGCGCGGCTGGATCTTGCGCATCAACGCGCGCGTGCGCCAGCTGGGTATGACCTACAGCGGATTCATCCACGGCCTGCGCCGGGCAAATATCGACCTCGACCGCAAGGTGCTGGCGGATATGGCCCTCAACGAGCCCGCGGCCTTCGAGGACTTGGTGAAGGCGGCGCAAGCCGCCGCTTAGGCGCGGTGGGGCCGTGGCTCCAGCGCCGCTCATCCGCAGTGCCCGCAACCCGGCGGTTTCGTATGTTCGTGCGCTCCGGCGAAGCAGCGTGCGCCGGCGCGACGGCCACACCTACGTCGAGGGGCCCAAGCTCGTGGCCGAGGCCTTACGTGCGGGCGTCGTCGTCTCGGTCCTGTGCGCCGCGGACCCGACTCCGGCCGCCGCGGTCGTCGTCGCCGACGCCGCGGCGCAAGGCGTTCCGGTGCGCCACTGCACCGCCGACGTGTTCAAGGCCGTTGCCGATACGGACACGCCGCAGGGGGTCCTCGCCGTGATCACCACGCCGGACCCGCCGTCGCTTCCCGGCCCCGCTCTGCTCCTGGTCCTGGACGGCGTGCAAGACCCGGGCAACGTCGCCGCCATGGTCCGCAGCGCCGCCGCCGCAGGCGCCACAGGCGTGATCTGCGCCCCCGGCACGGCCGACGCCTACAGCCCCAAGGCCATGCGCGCGGGCGCTGGCGGTCAGTTTCGCGTGCCCATCCGCAAGCTGGTGGAGCCGGCGGGCCTGCAGTCGTTCGCCGCCGGTGTCGATCTCTACGCGGCGAGCGCCGACGCCGACCGCAGCTACCACGACATCGATTGGACGGGTGCCTGCGGCCTGGTCGTCGGCGCCGAATCCGCCGGCGTTTCGCCCGCCTGGCGCGCCGCCGGCCGCGCGACCGTCGGCGTGCCGCTGCAGCAAGAAATCGAGTCCCTCAACGCGGCCGCCGCGGCCGCCGTTATCCTGTTCGAGGCCGCGCGACAGCGCGCGGTGCATCCCACGAGCAAGACACCCGGTGCACGAGCGAATTGATCAGCTGCTGGACGCGGCGCGGGCCGAGCTGGCCCAGGCCGTCTCCGACGTCGAACTCGAGGCGTGGCGGGTGGCGCATCTGGGACGGCGCAGCGAGCTCACCGGCATCTTGCGGTCGATTCGTAGCCTGCCGCCGGACGAGCGGCGCGCCGCGGGCCAGGCGGCCAACGCCGCGCGCGGAGAGCTAGAAGAGGCGTTCGCGGCCCACCGCGAGAGCCTGAGCCGGCGGGCGGACGGGTCCAGCACTGATGTCACGTTGCCCGGCTACCCCGTGCGCCTGGGCCGGCTGCATCCGCTGACCCTGACCCTGCGTGAGATTCGCCGTGTGTTCGCACCGCTGGGATTTCGCGCCGTCAGCGGCCCCGAGGTGGAATGGGACCGCTACAACTTCGAGCTGCTCAACATTCCCGCCGACCACCCGGCGCGTGACATGTGGGACACCTTCCACCTCCAGCAGCAGGCGCGCCCCGGCGAGCTGTTGCTGCGCACCCACACCTCACCGGTGCAGGCGCGCGTGATGGAGCAGATCCGCCCACCGGTGCGCGTGATCGTGCCCGGCAAGGTCTACCGCTACGAAGACCGCTCCGCAAGGAATGAGTCCGAGTTCATGCAGGTCGAGGGGCTGGCCATCGATGAGCACATCACGATGGCCGACCTGCGCGGCACGCTCACCCACGCCGTGCGGGCGATGTTCGGACCCGATCGCGACCTGCGGATTCGCGCCAGCTACTTTCCCTTCACCGAGCCAAGCGCTGAAGCCGACATGTCGTGTCACGCCTGCGACGGCGAGGGTTGCTCGGTCTGCGGCGGCAGCGGCTGGATCGAGATCCTGGGCGCCGGCATGGTCCACCCCACCGTGCTGGCGAACGTGGGCTATGACCCCGATGTGTATCAGGGCTTCGCCTTCGGCATGGGCGTGGAGCGGATCGCCATGCTGAAGTACGGCGTGACCGACATCCGCAGCTTCTACCGCAACGACCTGCGGTTTCTCAGGCAGTTCCGCTAGCCCATGCGCGTCCCCTTTGAGTGGTTGTGCGAGCTCGCGGCCGTCAGCGCGCCTGTGGATGAAGTCGCACGGCGGCTGACCGACGCGGGCTTTGAGGTCGGCGAGATCCATCGTGCGAGCGACCACTGGGACCGCGTGGTCGTGGGCGAGGTCGTGCGCATCGACCCGCATCCCAACGCCGACCGGCTCAACCTGCCGACGGTCACCACGGGCGACGCGGCACTCCAGGTGGTCTGCGGCGCGTGGAACTTCGCGGTCGGCGACAAGATCGCCTTCGCGCACGACGGCGCAAGGCTCTGGGACGCTTACTCGGCAGAGCCGCGGCTCAAGGAGCTGAAGCCGACCAAGATTCGCGGCGTCGTCTCGCGCGGCATGCTGTGCTCGAACCGGGAGTTGGGGCTCAGCGACGATCACGAGGGCATTCTTGTTCTGAACCCTTCCGCGCCCGTGGGCCGGCCGCTGACCGAGGTTCTGGGCGACGAGGTGATCGAGTTCGAGCTCAAGCCCAATCGCCCGGATGCCCTCTCGGTGCTGGGCATGGCGCGCGAGGCCGCCGCGCTCTACGGCACCGAGGTCCGCTCGCCGATTCCGGAAGTCCGAGCGACCGACGGCGAGCCGTGGCCCTCGGTGGACCTGTACATCGACGATCCGACGCTCTGCGCCCGCTATTCGGCCGCCTTCGTCCGCGACGTCCAGGTGTCCGAGTCGCCGGCCTGGCTGCGCAAGCGGCTGGAGTTGGCTGGAATGCGGCCGATCAACACGATCGTGGACGTGACGAACTACGTGATGCTGGAAACCGGCCAGCCGCTGCACGCGTTCGATTGGGACACCATCCGCGGCGGCGTCATCGGCGTGCGCACGGCCAGGCCCGGTGAGCGGCTGGTCACGCTCGACGGCGAGGACCGCGAACTGACCGGCGAGACGCTTTGCATCGTGGACGCCGAGGGCCCCGTGGCGCTGGCGGGTGTGATGGGCGGCTTGGCCACCGAGGTCACCGATGCCACCTCAACCGTGCTGCTGGAATCGGCGACGTTCGACCCCGTCAGCATCCGTCGCACGGCGCACCGGCTGAACCTGCGCAGCGAGGCGTCGCGCCGGTTCGAGAAGGGCCTGCCCCCCGAGCTCACCGAGTTGGCCCTGCGGCGCTGCGTGCAGCTCATCGAAACGATCGGCGCCGTGCGCGGCGAGTTCCTTTCGGCCGACGCCTACCCGGCGCCTTCCAGCCCCAAGCCGGTGTCGCTCAGGTTCGACCGCATCGAGCGCCTGATGGGCGTGGCCTACGACCGCGCGGAGGTGCGCCGCGCTCTGGACTCCCTGGCCTTCACGGTGTCCGATGCCGACGACCTGTTGCGCGTGCAGCCGCCCTTCTGGCGCCGCGACGTGACGACGCCCGCCGACGTGGTGGAAGAGGTGGCGCGCCTGGTCGGCTACGACCGCATCCCGAACACGCTGCCGACGGGCCGGGTGACCGGCGATGTGCCAGGCGAGCTCGACCCGCGCGACGACGACCTGAGGGACGTGGTGGTCGGCCTGGGGTTCAGCGAGTGCGTGACCTACGCGCTCACCAGCGAGGCGCGCCTGGCGCGGCTGGTGTCGCACGACCTGCTGGACGCCGATCCCCAATTGCCGCTGGGTGACGCCGGGACCTGGGAGGAGATTCACCGCTCCGCGATGAACGACGCCGGACGCGCACTCACCGACCGCCTGCTCCCGTTGCATCGTGCGCCAATGCAACTGCGCAATCCGTTGTCGTCAGATGAATCGACGCTGCGCCTGACCGGCCTGTCGACAATGCTGGAGACGCTGCGCGCCAACCGCCGGCACAGCGACCGCGACCTGCTGCTCTTCGAGTGCCAGCCGGCGTTCCTGCCGCGCGAGGACGACCTGCCCGACGAGCCGATGATGCTCACGGCCGTGATCGGGGAGCGCGTGAGCGCCGGCCGCTGGGACGAGACAGCCATCGTCGAGCTTCCCGTCGTCCGTGGGATCGTCGACGAGGTGCTGGCGCGGTCGGGCGTTGACTTGTCGACGGTCAGCCACGATGACCTCCGGCACCCCACGTTTGCGCCGGGCCAGGCCGCGGCGGTGACGCAGGCCGGCCGGATGCTGGCGGCCTACGGGGCGATCGACTCCGAGGTGGCCGCCGCGTTCGATCTGGACGAACAGACCTGGGCGCTGCTGGTGGACGTGGCGGCGGTGCGAGAGGCCTCGGCCGGGCCGCCGGCGTTCGTGGCCTGGTCGGAGTACCCCGCCGCACTGCGCGACCTGGCCGTCGTCATCGATGAGGACGTGGCCCAGGCCGAGGTGCTGGAGACGATCCGGCGCGCCGGTCGACCGCTGCTGGCCGCCGTGCGGATGTTTGACGAATACCGCGGCGACCAGATCGCGGCCGGCAAGCGCAGCCTGGCCTACGCGCTCAGCTACGCCGCGCCGGACCGGACGCTCACGGACAAGGAAGCGGACAAGGCGCACAACCGCGTGGTCCGCGCCCTCCAGCACCGGCTGGGAGCGGAGTTGCGGAGCTAAGCCGCCCGCACGGCAGAGGGATCTACGTCCGGTCCCTTCTGGCCTTGTGGGAGAAGGTTTGGATGAGGGGTATTGCTTGCCGGTGGTCGTGGCTGCCGTCTTGCCGGATGCGGTGCCTGCCGTCACGACGATCGGAGGCGAGCGCCGTGTCTGCGCTGGCAGCGGAAGCGCGTGCCTCGCTGGGCCGACACAGGGTTTCACGCCTTCCGAGTCGCACCGTGATTCTCGGCTAGAGGGGGAATCCTTCGATGGTGACGTCAGTGAACGTCACCCTGCCGCCTTCATCCCAGTTCCTGCATTCCAAACTGATAAGCGCGTCGCTGCCATAGGGCAGTCCCTCTTCCGCCCACGCCGTCACCCCGTCTATTGCAAGCCCAACCCAGCCGTTGCTATACGTGAACCGAATGGCAAAGGGTCTGCCGTAGTCGATGGCGGGGATTTGGCCCCAGGGCAACGCCACGACAAGAGATTGAGTGCCGTTGGAAATCCGATACCACGTCAGAGCAAAGCTCTCGGTATCGGGTCTGCTTTTCCTGCCGTGTTTCCCGATGGCAATGCGATCGTGGCTGTCCCAGTTTCCATCGTAGGCATTTCGTAAATTGAGTATGGTGATTGGAACGCTCTTGCCGGGGTTTTCGTGGAGCATAACGGTTGCCTGCAAGGTTAATTCGCGGCCAACGGCATGTACCGGAGGCGTCTCGATGGTGGGGCTGTCTTGGCAGTCAATGCGGGCGCGATTGAATAGCGCGGTGGGACGCGATGTCGGTATGGATGTCGTGCCGCCGCGGCGAATTTCGTCAAGCCAGGCGGTTATCACGGGCTCCGCGCGCTCGCTCGGGATGAGGAAGTTAGTGTTTTGCAGGCCGCTCAGGGACCCAACCGTGATTCCGACCACGTTCCCGTCGAGCGTGGCGACCGGCCCGCCGCTGCTGCCGGGATTGAGCGCCGCGTCGGTTTGCAGGTAGTTCCCACCGGGAAGGTCGATTCGGTTCGAGAGCAGGCCCGTGGTGACGGTCGGATTGACGGCGCAGCTCGGACCCTCGCTCGTCAGCGTGGCGCCGTAGCCCATGGCCACGAGCTGTGATCCAAGCGGCACGGCCTCGGAATTGCCCCACGTGACGGGCACCGAGTGGACCAATCCATCGACGGCCAGCAACGCCAGGTCGACATCCGCATCCGCGGCCACCACCGAGGCCGCGGCCCGGTGCCCGGTCACGGTTGAGGTGGTGATCGATTGAGCGCCCTGGACGCCATGCCAGCTGGTGACGGCGTAGCCGTTGGCGGTGACAAAGAACCCGGAGCCGCAGCCCGTGTCGGTCTCGATGCGCAGCAAGGACGGCTGCAGGCGCTGCACGGTGCCCGTGACGCTTCCGGCAGCCGCGCCCGCGCCGCGCACTTCGAGCAGGTCGAGGCGCGCTTGATCGCCGACGCTGAACGGGGGCTTCGAGGTAAAGGCCCGCTGGCGCTCCCACGCGTTGTTGGGGTACTTGTGATTGCGCAGCGTGTCGCCCAGCAGGCGCAGCTTGACCGGAGCGATTGCAGACTCCGGGTGAAACTCCAAGACCGCCGCTTGGAAGTACTGCCGGATGCGGCTGTCCACCGGTCGCGACGGGTCGTGCAGCACGGCCTGGGGGTGGTTGTCGCGCCGCGCATCCGTCTTGGGGAATCCGAACGAGTTGACGCCGCCCAGCCGGCTGAAGAAATCCGCGAAGCCGGTCGAGACACCCTCCACCGAAAGGTCCGCCACCTTGTGGCCCCAGGGGCCGAGGGCTTCGCCCGGATGCGGGTTGGTGACGCCCGGCTCCACGCCTTGATCGACCGAACCGCCCAGACCGCCGCCCAGGTGGTCCCACGCCAGGCGCCGCTGGAAGGTGTGTCGCCCGCCGCCCGGCGGCGGCTGCCAGTCGACGACGCCGCGCTGGTAGTACTGCGTCAGCGTGCCTCCGGTTTCCTCGAAGATCGCCGACGTGGGAAAGCCCCAGCGCTCGACGCCGCCGGTCCGGTCGAAATTGGTCAGGAACTCGGCCTCAAATGAGGCCCCGTTGGTGAAGGTGCCGGCAAGGTCGGCGACGTTGTGCTGCAGCTCGGCGTAGTACCGCACGGCCGTCACGCGCGCCGTGGCCGTCACGCCAAATCCCAGCTCGCGTGCAATGACGGGGGACGCGGCGACCACCGCCACGACCACCAACGCGGCGGTCACGATGACAGGACGAATGCGGCGCAAAGGAAACTTCACTATTCTCGGAGCGCTTGCCGACTCTGCCGATCGGCTCGTCTAGCGTACCTGCGCCAGTGTCCGGATACGTAGGAAGCGGATGCAGCCAAACGCCTTCCTCGCGTTCGGTTCGGCGTCAGATCGCTCGAAGTGGCTCGTGCGGGCGTGACGTCGACTATCTGGGTCGGCTAAACGGATCGATCACTCGCAGACCGTCGTAGTCCTGCTCGGCATTCAGGTCTTCCGAGTAGACGATCGCGCAGCCGCACGCGCGCGCCGCGGCGAGAATCGCGCTATCCCAGTAGGACAGTTCGAAGCGCTCCCGGATGGCAAACGCCGCGCGCATCACGTCAAGAGTGATCGTCTGCACGCGAAAGCGCCGCACGGCCTCGATGAACTTCACCGCCTCGTCGTGGGTGAGCGCTCCTGCGCGAGAAGGGCGCGTCGCCTGCACGTAGAACTCCTGGAGAACCTGCACAGAGAGGGCGAGGTCTCGCGCGGCCAGCACGTCGAGCGCACGGCGGCGCTTGTCGGCATCTTCGGACGCGGCGCTGACCGCGTAGATCAGGACGTTCGTGTCAACGAAGCGCATCACGCTGGTGCAAGGCGCCGCGCGGAAGGTTCTCGGCCGTCCGCAATCCGCCGCCGCGGGCACGAATAGCTGCCAACGTTTCGTCCTGCAGTCGGCGCAGGCGGTCGAACTCCGTCTCGATCACTTGCCCTTGGACCAGGGCCACCAGATAGGCGCGCACCAGCGCCGAGACCGACGTGCCGCGCTCCGCTGCCCGGACGCGGGAGAGCCGATAGGTCTCTTCGTCAACCGACACCGTGATGTTCTTCATGACCACAGTTCCACAGTTTCTGTGCCACACAGCATACACACCCACCGGCACGCGTGATCTGGTGCTGCGACCAACCAAAGGGTCTGCACCAGCATGCGGGCGTTACGACGGTTATCGTCCCCCCGCGAGCCGGGTCAGATTGATCGCTGCGGGGCTACGACTCCTCGAACATGACGTTCGCCGCGTGGACCTCGTCGGCGCAGGCGCGGTCGAGGGGCACTGGGGTCGGCAGGTTGTTCTTGGCGATGTAGCCCTTGTCGGCCAGCCAGACCTCGACCTCTTCGCCGCTGACGTCGGCCAGCATGCGGTCGTCGACCACGACGCACGGCGAGAGCGGCTGGCCGCTCTTGATCACCATCTCGTGGTAGTTCACCGGGCTGTTGATGATGTCCTTGTCCTCGTAGGTCAGGCTGTACTTGTCGAAGACGGCGCGGACGCCGGCGCTCCAGCCGCACACGGGTTTGAGATACGCCACGATCGTCGGCGTGGACTGCGTTGCCATGGGTGGTCTCCAGAAAGGTCCCGGCGGACCGGGAAGGTTGTCTCCCAATTGTGTCAAATCGAGCACGCCGTCGAAAATGCCGCCGCGCCCGGGGTAGTGGCTTGTGGTCAGGTGGGGGCGGTTCGCGAACCGCCCCCACCACTCCACCCCGCGCGGCACTGGACATCCGATGTGGCGGCAACCCTTCTGGTTGCCCAGGCCGCGCATCGTCCCGCCGCCGCCGTCCGTCATACTGTCGCCTTCGGAAAGGGGGGTCACCCATGGCGAAGCTGAACCTCGGCGATACGTTCCCGGCGCTGGAGGGCGTGCTGGCCGACGGTACGCCGTTCCGCGTGCCGGCGGACCTGGGGGACCGGCGCACGGCGCTGCTGTTCTACCGCGGGCACTGGTGATCGCACTGTCGCCGGCAGTTGGCCGGCTACAACTTCGTGCTGGACACCCTCGACGCCATCGGCGTGGATGTCGTGGGCCTCTCGGTCGACTCGCGTGAGGATTGCGCGGCGCTCATCGACCGCCTGGGGCTCGAGTTTCCGCTGGTGGGCGAGCTGGCCTATCCCGAGGCCCTCGACGCCGTCGGCGCCTACCGCTTCGAGCGGAGGAGCGCCTTCCAGGCGACGGCTTTCGTGCTGGACCCGGAGCGGCGTGTCGAGGCGGCCGTGTACTCGGCCACCAACGTTGGCCGCTTGACGCCCGAGGAGGTGATGCGCGCCTTCGGCTGACCTTCCGTCAGCCCGCGAGGTGCGGGTTCACCGAGGCCCACTCGGCGACCGGCGGGATGATTCCCATGCCGATCGTCTCGTCGCGCAGGTGCTGCAGGTGCGCGTAGGCCGCGTCGAGTTCCGCCCGTTCGTCCGCGTCGCCATCGGGCAGGCGCCAGGCGACCCCGTCTGGACCGAGGATAGTGGGCATGGCCATCATCACGTTGGTATACGGCTCGCCGGTCACGAACGCCCCGCAGGGCCACTCGAAGGGCTCGCCACCGCAGGCCGCGCGCACCATCATCGCGGTGAGGTGCGCCGGTGACTGGAACGACGAGCGTCCCCGCAGCTTGATGACGCGCGCGCCACCGCCCAGCACGTGCTGGCGGATCGCCTGCCAGCCGGCGGCGTCCAGCCCCACGCCGTTGGCCAGCGCGCCGCCGCTCACGATGTCGTTGAGCGGCACCCCGTCGATCTGCGTCGCGCCCTTGTAGAGCGCCATTTCCTGGCCGTGCCCGCCGTAGGTGCGGCAGCCGCGCACTAGGTGCTGCGGCACGCCGAAATGCTGCGCCAGGCGCGTCTGCAAGCGGGTGCTGTCCAGTGCGGCCAGCGTGGTGACGCGCTGCGGCGCCAGCCCCGAGTGCACCAGCGTCACCAGCCCGGTGATGTCGGCCGGATTGAAGACGATGACCACCAGCCGGGCCTCGGGCGCGTGCTGGCTGATGTCTTTGCCTAGCTGGGCCGCAATCTCAGCGTTGCCGCGCAGCAGGTCCTCGCGCGTCATCCCCTCGCGGCGCGGCGCCCCGCCGGAGCTGAGCACGTAGGCCGCTCCGTCCAGCGCTTCGCCCGCGTCCGTCGTCCAGGTGACCCGGGCGTCGGGAAAGGCGCAGTGGTAGATCTCCTCCGCCGCGCCTTCCAGGCCTTGGGCGAACGGGTCGTACATGGCGATGGTGTTGGCCGTGCCGGTGGACAGCAGCGCTTGGACGAGGTTCGAGCCCACGGCGCCCGCCGCGCCCATCACGGCGACCTTGTCGGTGGTCAGATAGGTCACGGCCGAGACCTCCCGGCCCACTACGCCAGCACCGCGGCGAGTTGGTCAACCACGGCGGCCTGCAAGATCCGGTAGTCGCTCGAGTAGTCGAGCATCGTGAAGCCCTGCGCGATCAACTGGCGGGCTCGCTCCACCGTTGGCGCCGGCAAGCCGGCCGGCTTGCCGTTGGCCTGCGCGCCCGCCAGGACTTTGGCGATGGCGGCCGCGTGGTCGGCATTCGTGAACATGTCGGCGCTCGTGAGCCCCATGGACAGCGCCAGGTCGGACGGCCCGATGTAGGCCACGTCCATGCCGTCCACGGCCATGATCGCTTCCGTGTTATCCGCGCCCTCGAGGTCCTCGATCTGGGGGCAGATGATCAGGTGGTCGTTGGCCTGTGCGGTCCAGCCGCGGTCAATGGTCGCCCGGGAGGTGCCGGACGAGCGGTGGCCTCGGGGCGGATAGCGCACGGCGCCGGCGATGGCCTCGGCCTGTTCGACCGTGCTCACGTGCGGGACCACCAGCCCCATGGCGCCAGCGTCCAGAATCTGCCCGAACCACGCCGGATCGTTGGTCCAGGGACGCACCAGCGGCACGCACCCCTGCGACTCGATCGCGCGGATGCCCTCCGTGATCAGCCCCAGGTCCCACGGCGCATGCTCGGCGTCGATCACCAGCCACTCGCAGCCGCCCACCGCCATCACCTCGGCGGCCAAGGGCGACGCCAGGTTGAGCCACGAGCCTATGGACACTTCGCCTCGGCGCAACTTGGCCAAGACCGGATTCGGCAGATTCACGAGCGCACTCCGTTTCGAAAGGGACTCACTGGCCTGATTGTGACGCACCTAGGGCTGTCGTGGGCGACGCCTTTGACGAGTTCTTGACAAGCCTGCGGAGACAGTCAGACGGTATGGGTAATTCCCCCAGTTGCTTCGGCGGCTGGGAAGAGGCCACCCCCGGGTGGCCTCTGACTTTGTCTGGCCAAATTGCACAAACGTATGCGTCGACGGCTTCAGCCTGTACTACGAAGCCGACGACGATCTGAAGAACAGTGAGGTCAACCGCGGCGTGCTCATCTACGCCAACTGACGCCCCTGGACTTCAGCCCGAAAGGCACGCCATCACTGGGTCGTAGTCGGGAAGCTCCGCCACCTCTGGAGCGGTCTCGATGTGCGCGACCTTGCCATCCCCGTCCACGACGACGACCACGCGGTTGGCGATGTTCATGTCCTCCAGCAGCACCCCGTACGCGCTCGCGGTAGCCCCGAGCGGATTGAAGTCGCTCAGCACCGGATAGCTCACGCCCGACTGCTCGGCCCAGGCCTTCAACGTCCACGTGTTATCCGTCGAGATCGCGACCGTCACCGTTCCCGCCAGTCCGCCCAGCTTCTCCTCGATGATCGGGAGCTGGTCGCTGCACACCGGCGAGAACGCCGCCGGCACGAAGTTGATGACCACCGTCGACCCGCGATGGTCGCTCAGCTTGAACGGCTCTCCGTCCCTGGGGGCCGTTGGAAGCTCGAAGTCCGGGGCCTCGTCGCCCACTTTCAATGTCGTCGTCTCAGACATCACATTCCTCCCGCGAAAGTAGCTGCCGCGATCGTACGGGCCGCCGCCCCCGCCCACAAAACGGGACGGCTATCGATAGGCCGACGCCTGCATGCCGAACCAGGTGGCGTAAGTGCCGCCGCGGGCCAGCAGCTCCTCGTGCGTGCCGTGCTCGGACACCCGGCCGTCCTCGATGACGTAGATGCGGTCGGCCATGCGCACCGTCGAGAACCGGTGCGAGATCAGCACCGCCATGTGGTCCGCGGTCAGCTCCCTGAAACGCTGGAAGACCTCATACTCCGTGCGGGCGTCGAGCGACGCGGTGGGTTCGTCCAGGATCAGCAGTTGGGCGTCGCGCATGTAGCCGCGGGCCAGGGCGATCTTCTGCCACTCGCCGCCCGACAGCTCCGTGCCGTCGCCCCACCAGCGCCCCAGCGTCGTGTCGTAGGTGTCGGGCAGTCCCTCGATGGCCTCGGCCGCGCCGCTGCGTTGCGCCGCCGACTCCACCAGCGCACGCACGTCTTTGAGCGGCAGATTGCCGTAGCCGATGTTGTCGCCGGCCGTGGCGTGAAACTGCACGAAGTCCTGAAACGTCACGCCAATCTGGCTGCGCACGCTGCCGACGTCGTACTCGCGCAGGTCCACCCCGTCCAGCGTGACCCGTCCGTGTGACGGATCGTAGAGGCGCGTCAGCAGCTTGACGATGGTCGTCTTGCCCGCGCCGTTGGCGCCGACCAGCGCGATGGTCTCGCCGCGCTCGATCGTGAGGTCGATGCCCCGCAGCACCGGCTCGCGCACGCCTGGGTAGGTGAAGTGCACGTCGTGAAATGCAATCCCCTCCCGGATCTGACGCGGCACCGGTCTGCGCCCCGGATCGGGCCGGATGGTCGGCTCGAAGGCCAGAAAGTCGAACAGGTTGGTGAGGAACAGGTTCGCCTCATACATCGAGTTCACGCCGCCGAAGATCTGGCGCAGCCGATCTTGGGTCTGCACCAGCGCCTGGTGGTAGAGCGTCAGGTCGCCCAGCGTCAGGCGGCCCGCGATGGTCGCCAGCGCCACGACGATGTAGAGCCCTGACGCCGTCCCCGCCGACACGATGCCCAGCGCAAACGTGACGCTCTCGCGCGAAAGCGTGAGCTTGCGGTTCTCACGGTAGAAGCGGGCGAACGTGCGGCGGTACTGGTCCAGCAGATGGCCGCCCAGGTCGAAGAGCCGGACCTCCTTGACCGTCTCGTCCGAGGTCATCACGTATCCCAGATACCACAGCCGGCGGGCTTCGGGCGCGCGCCGCCAGTTCATCCGATAGCGCGCGCGCGCAAACCACATGTCCGCGCCCAGGTAGGGAATGGACGTGACCGCCACCACCAGCAGAATCCACCACGCCAGCGACGCCAGCAGGGCCGCGACCGACACAAGCTGGATGAAACTGCCGGCCAGCGAGAACGTGTTGGTCACCAGACCCGCCGGGCGCATGTTGGCCTCGCGGCGGGCGCGCTCCAGCATGTCGTAGAACTTCGAGTCCTCGAAGTAGGCCAGGTCCAGGGTCTCGGCCTTTTCCAGGATCATGATGTTGATCCGGTTCGAGAAGCGGTCGCCCAGCAAAGCGCGCAGCGCGTTGCCGCCGTGATCCAGCGCCGTGGCCGCCAGGGCCAGGGCGAGCTGCAAGACCACCAGCATCACCACCCGGTTGATTGAGCCATCGGTCCCGCCAACGGCCACGGCGTCGACGACCGCATCGATCACCAGCTTGGTGAGCCAGATCGTCGCCGCCGGGATAAGCGCGCGCACCACCGTGACGGCGGCCACTCCAGCGGTGAGGCCGGGGCTGGTGCGCCACACCATGGCCATCACGCGCGGCGTGTAGGCGAAGGTGGTGCTGAAGGCGCGCAGGTACTCGCGGGGGCTAAAGGAGGTCGGCCCCGACGAACGCCCGTGCGGCAACGCCATGAGGGTAGTGGTCTCTGGAAATCAACCAGGACTAGAGGCTAGCAGCGCCCCGGCGCAGACGGGCAATATGGGCGGCGCCGAGGCTGGAAAGTGGCCCCGCTAACTGGAAATGGTTGTCATGGACGACCGGCGGCAGCGGTGCGCCCGGCAGCTCTGCCGCCGCCGCCTCCCGGCGACCGACGACGTTGAGCCAGTCTCGCGCTCGATGCCAACGTCCGCCGGATCGTCAAGCTGGTCGAAGTTCCCGGCATATCGCGCGCCCTGCTCGCCGCCGATGTCAGCGAGGCGAGCTACAAGCGGTGGCGACGCCTCCATTTCTACCCGGAATAGTACGGGTTTTCTCTTCCGAAAATATTGTTGTCCTGCACGAGTTGAGCTACATTACATAATGTGTTGGGAGTTTGAGTTGGCCACATCTACGCGCTAATCCACCGGTTACGCGCAATCGCACATGGGTAATCGATGACGCTAAGGACACAACACGCCACAGGTCTTGTGCGTCACTCTATTTGGGCCGCACGGATCGTTGTTCTCGCGGCTTTTTTCGATCTCTTCATGCAGTTTCCGATCATCGCACCATATGCTCGGGATCTTGGCGCATCAGCCACGCTCGTCGGCGTGATTGTCGCGGCTTACTCCGTCACTAACCTATTTGGCAACTTAGCGGCCGGATTCGTCCTTGATCGGTGGGGACGCCGACTTCCAGTGACTCTCGGCTTGGGAATCACGGCGCTGGCCGTCCTCAGCTACGCGTTTGTCCGCTCCCCGGAGCAACTCCTTGCCGCGCGCTTGGTACACGGCATCGGTGCCGCCGCCCTCACACCGGGGGCCTTCGCCATCATCGGAGATCTCGTCTCATCCGATCGGCGGGGCCGTGCTATGGGCTTTGCCGGCGCGTTGATCGCCGTCCCGGCCGTGATCGGACCTCCCGCCGCCGGCATTCTCCGTGACGCATGGAGCGCCAATGCCGTCTTCCTCGCTGACGGCGCGTTCATGGTTGTCACGCTAATTGCGTTCGTGGTGGCCACGCGCGAGACCCGGCGCTCCTCGGATTCTCGCAATCAGAGTGCGGCCACAGAGTCACGCCCGGCCATGTGGCACAGCCGCTTGTGGTCGGCATATGCCGCGCAATTCGCCATCACCGTCGGCGTTGGTGTGCTCGTGGCACACCTGCCGCTTGTGCTGGAAGACCAGGGTGAGACAGCCGCGGTTGCCGGCTCCAGCTTCGCGATATACGCGCTGGTCTCGATGCTCGTGATGGCAAGTCCGATTGGCGGCGCCAGTGACCGCATTGGACGTTTCCCCCCGTTGATCGTCGGGCTCGTGGGCGTTGCCGCCGGGTTGGCCGTGGTCGGAATGTCCGCCGGTTACGGCGGCATTGCGGTTGGGATGGCCATCTTTGGCCTTGGCTATGGGCTTGTGTTTCCCGCGGCCACGGCCTTGGTCGCCGAAGCCACCGGCGCCGCGCGCCGTGGAATGGCCTTCGGGGTCTTCTATGCGGTGTACTCGCTGGGGGTGGCCGTCGGTGCGGCTGGCAGCGGGCGACTCGCCGGCACCGTCGAGAATGTCTCTGGCCTGCCATTCTTCGCGGCAGCCGTCGTCGTATTGGCTGCGCTTCCCATTGTCGGGATGCTCAGGCACAGGACAAGAACGAGGTCGTGACACCGCATACCGAATATGCTTGCTCTCGTAGACGGATACCTGGCGACTCTATCTAAACTTAAGACGATACTGAATAATGCGTGCTTGAGCGGCAGTTGAAGCGTAGATACTCGGGCAATTGCCCAGGTGGTGTCAGAGCCAATCTGATACAGCGCGTTCGACAGTTCTCGCGAGCGCAACGCTTCAGGGCTCGATTGATATCCGTATCGCATCCCACGGGTCGCGACGACGCTCGAATCCACCGGACTGGGGCATCGTCAAGCAACCGAGGCACCGCCGGCTAGCTATACCAGGGCAGCATCGGCTCGACGGCCAGGACCAGGAATATCAGCGCCAGGTAGACCAGGGAGAGCTTGTAGGCGGCCAATGTCTGCTGGGAACTGGCGCCGTTGCGCAGCGTCCAGGAGGCGCACAGCCAGCGGGCGCCAAGCAGTGTTCCCGCCACGGCGAACGTCAGCCCGCCGTAGCCGGCCACCAGCGGCAGCCATGCCAGCGCGGTGAGCAACAGGATGTACAGCAGGATCTGCACGGCGGTGTCGTGCGGACTGGCGACGGCGCCCAGCATCGGAATCTTGGCGCCACCGTAGTCATTGCGGAGCAGCAGTGAAAGCGTCCAGAAGTGCGGCGGCGTCCAGAAGAAAACGAAGGCGAACATGTACAGGCCCAGGGCGTCCACGTGGCCCGAAACGGCGGCCGCACCGATGAGTGGCGGAAAAGCGCCGGCGGCGCCGCCGATCACGATGTTGTTCCACGAGCGGCGCTTGAGCACGATGGTGTAAACGAGCACGTAGACCGCGGCCGCCGCAAGCGTGAGCAAGGCGGCGAGGATGTTGGTGGTAACTGCGAGAGCCACGACGGCAATCGCCACGAGCACCAGACCGGCGGCGATGACCGCGGCCGCGCTGACCTGGCGGGACGCCACCGCGCGTGCGCGGGTACGGCGCATCTTGGCGTCGATGTCGGGCTCCAGACCCTGGTTGATGAGGTTGGCCCCGGCGGCGGCTACGGCGCCGGCGAGAACGACAGCCAGCAGCACGGTGAGGTCGGGGCGTCCGGCGGCGGCCTTCCAGACCCCGGCGGCGGCGGTGAAGACCAGCAGCAGCACGATGCGGGGCTTGGCCAGCCGGAAGAGTTGGCCCGCCACGGCGGGCATCAGTCGGTCCGGGGTTGCAACGCCAGGCTGAAATGGACCACCACGACCCACCAGAGCAGCGTGGCCAGCGCGAGGTGGAGCACACGCAGTTCCGGACGCAAGCCGATGGCGATGGACGTGACGCCGACGGCGAACTGCGCGGCTGAGACGAGGCCCGCCGCCAGACTCAGGTGAAAGGGAATGCCGAGTCCTCCGCGCCGCCAGACCTGCCAGGCGGTGAAGAAGAATGTGAGCAGCAGCAGCGAGGCCGCGACCCGATGCAGCATGTGCAGGGTCAGGTCCTCGGCGCCCACGCTGCCGTCGCAGAGTGGCAGGGTGGGGCAGCCGGCGCTGGAGTTGGTGCCCACGATCGAGCCGCCGACCAGCACCACGAATGCCGTGGCAACCAGCAGCGCCCGCGTGCGCCGCAGGCCGGGCAGCGCCGCGCGGGTCAGGCCCAGCGCGTACAGCGCTCCGACGGTCAGCAAGGCCAGCGTGAGCAGGGAAAACGTGAGATGCGCCAGCCGCACCATGCCGTGCAGCTCGGTGAGCACGGTGGCGCCGCCCAGCCCGGCCTGAGCGAGGATGGCTGCCAGCGCTCCCAGGAGCAGACGGTTGGTTCGCGGGTCGACGGCCCGGCCCCGAAACGCGTACCAAGCGGCCAGGGCGGCGGCGAGCATGGTGACGCCGGCGTAGACGCGGTGGCCGAACTCGATGGCGGTGGCGCCCTCCAGCCTGGGCACGACGACGCCTTCGCACAGCGGCCAGTCAGGGCAGCCCAGGCCGGCCCCGGAAACGCGCACCCAGGCGCCGTAGGTGATGAGGCCGATGGTGAGCACGGCCGCGGCCAGGGCCCAGTAGCCGGCGCGGCGCACGTGAAACGAGGGCGCAGTGCTGAATGGTCTCAAGGGATCGTGACGCCGCTAGCCGGCCTGGAATGACAGCAGGGCCAGCGCCACCAGCAGCGGCGCCGGCAGCAGGGTCCAGACGATCTCCGCCGGCCGACTACCCACGACGCTGCGCGCCGCCGTGGATCGTACGCGCATGCGCAGCGCGGTGACCACGATGGCTGCCTCGACGACGGCCAGGGCCCCGACGACGAGCCAAAGTCCTGAGATGTGCACAAGGGCAAGCCTAGCGAGCCGGTGCCGGTCGTGGCAGTCGACGGCTGCAACCCGGGCGGTTTGGCATTGCCTCCACGCAGCTCGCGCCGCCTACTTGACCAGGCGGGTTTCTGGGTAGAACGCGGCCCACGCGAACCACAAGTGATTGGCGTGGACGACCGGCGGCAGTTGCACGCCCTCGAGCGCTCCCGCCACCGCCTCGCCGGCGATCGACCACGTCGAGCCGGTTTCGCGGTCGGTAAAGGCCCCGTCCCCAGTCTCGAACGTCAAGGTGCGGCCGGCGACCTCGCGCCCAAACGCCACCCCCGACCCCACGGCCTTGGCGTCGGCAATGGAGCGGGCGTCCAGCGCGCTCGCGGTGTCCGGCGACCAAAGCACGACGACCGGCAGGCCGCCTACCACGTCGTTGACGACCCCAACCGTTTGCAAGTGGGTGAAGGCATAGGCCGTGGCCTCGCCGCCAAGCGCGATGGCCACGACGCGCTCCCCCGCCCGCAGCCGGTCGTCAAGGCGCCCTCGGAACAGAAACGGGCTGCCGCTGGCCGAGTCGTAGCCGGGATAGGGATTGCGCCCGTAGTCGCGGCGGAAGCCTGTGTCGCGGCCCAGCACCGTCCCGTTGGGGAAGGACGCTTTGAATTCCGCATACCCGATGAGCTGCGCGGGAAGAGTCTCCAGCGCATAGCCGGCCAGGTCGCCCACGATGGCCTCGCCGGTGAGCTGCTGCCACCAGCTCTCGGTGACGTCGTCCCACATGATCAGGTCGCTGTTGCGCAGGTTGCCCGACACGCCGAAACGCATCGTGGCCCCGAGCACCTCGCGGTCGAACACCAACGACGAGTTGCACAGCGGGCAGAACGTCACCGCCACGGGGCGGCCGCCCACCACGTCGTTCGCGATCTCGTGCCACGTCAGAATCTGCAGCGGGTAGGCCCGCACGTCTCCATCATTGGCGTAGACCACCACCGGCTCGCGGTCGTTGAGCCAGGCGTCCGCCTCGGCCGCGGCGACGAACTTCGGCTCGTCAATCGGTGGGATGACGTCGCGCGACACGCCGCCGGACAGGATCTCCCCGTACGGCACCACGCTGATGTCGAAGTTCGTCTGCCAGCCGCTCTGCCGCCAGGACTCGATCTTTCCTAGATCGCGTGGCTCGGGCGCGGTCAGGCGCGGTTTGCGCCTGGCGACGACACCCGCCGGCAGGGTGATGGCCCCGTCGGCCAGGACGATGTCGGCAGCCCTGACCGGCTCGGCAGTGGGCGCCGGGGTCGCCGGCGCGGGAGTGACCGGCGGCTGCGTGCTGACCGGCGCGGTGGTGGGTGAAGGCGCGGCAGCCGTCGGTGGCGCTGGGGCGGCAATTGTAGGCGCGGGGGCGGCAGGCGTTGCCACCGGAGCAGCCGGACTCACGGACGGCGTGGACGTTTGCTCGGCCGTCGCTTCCGGCTCGCCACAGGCAGACTGCACCGCCGTCGCGCCACCGCCAAGGGCAATGGCCACGGCGCCGCTCAGCAGCCTGCGGCGGGAAAGTCCCGGCTCTCGGTTCATGCTGCACTCGTGGTGGGAATCTCCCCGACGGTCCGAAGCTATCTCAGCAACTCGCGACGGTCAGGAAGTGTTGGGACAAAGCTCCCAATACTCATTCGCATAAGACTGCTCGGCCAGTGAGTACGCAGGGCGGGATTGTCTGTCCTCGCGACCCCAGACTTGATCGGTGCCGCAGGCAATCTTCCCGAGTTCACTCAGCAGGACTCGAATCGCCCCCACAAACGTCTTCACCCGGGTGGCGGTAGTCTTCTCTCCTATAGGAACCTAAAGCAGCAATTACGCTAGGGTCTCCTATATCACGGAGCTCAATATTGTGCTTGATTGCTAAACTTTCCAAGTCTGTTTGTACTTGGAGCGTTGCAATCGGATCGTGATCCATCATATGCAGGATTCCGATTTTGTCAAGCTGATTGGTTGTGTACTCATATGAGTTTAGAAGCGATAGCGTCCAATTGGCAATTCTAAAAGCATCTGCCGTCGGGGATTCGAGAGGCTTTTCAAGGAAGTCCATTGCGATCTTCAAGCCGAACGCCGCATTGCTTATCGGCTTAATTTCATCTTCTGCAAACGCGCGATTTTCTAACGTTTTTCGCTCCTCAAGTCTAAGTATAGACTTACGCAATAGGTCGGATGTGTCAAGCATGGTTTGCGCAATCTGTCGGAGCTGGCATTCAAGCACACGCTTATCGCGTAAGGAGACATCTCTAGTTTGGATACGTAGAAAGCGAGATTGATAATAAAAGTTAGCCAACAATGACAATACCGACAAGAATAGCGCTGTTCCGGCTATTGCGAATTGGATAACATCTGTTATTGCCACGGATCATCCTTCCTGGGCAAGTGCACGGCGCTCGCTGCGCCCAGACGTGTCGTGACCAGGCGGCGTAGTTTCAAGCGGGAGCGCGGGCATGTCGTTCAGACGCTGGTTAGCTGTAGCCGCGCGTAACGGTCCGGGGGGGCGCCAATGAAATGAAGGCAGCCGGGCATGCAATCAGGCGTCCGACATGAGAGTGTCGCGCACCCACCCGGGAAGGTCTTCGATGTTCATCATGTCGGCAGGCTTCTTGGTCAGCTTGTAGGTCACGCTCTGACCTTCCGCCATACGCACAAGACGACCAGCCTCGTTTTCGGCAACCGCACCCTTGCGCCACACGCCAAACATAATCGCCGCCGGGCGCACACCGAGGCACAGCAGGTATTGATAGTCCCTGTCCAGCCGAATGTGGTTGAACTGAAATGAGCCGCCGACATCCTCGGACGCCGTCTTCACCTCGAACCGTTTGCCAGCAACCAGTAGGTCCCATTCATTGACTCGAGATTCACTTTGCGAGGCAGGTATCTCAGACTGCTTCAGATACCGGTAGACGAACTCCTCGCCGATGTCGCCCCGGTTCGTGTTGGCCACTTGCCGGAACGATTCCAACGGAGACCCCCTCCATATCGTCGCTGGCGTGTGTTTCCTGATGACCTCCTGCATAAGCGCAAGTGCGCTCATTCAGGCGCGGTCCAGATCCGGCTTGTTCCTCCGCGCTTCCAGAACACGAGAAAGTAGGAATGGTTTTTTCGCGCGTGAACCTGTCTCGTCGTCCGGCTGACGCCGGGCCGGTTGTTGCGCATGATGACAAATAAATCCTCTGCTACAAAACCAATATTCTCATAGTCCTGGATGATCTCTATATGTGTAAACCTCTGCCTGTTTGAGCACACTTCATCCTGGCATTTTACGACCATGACACCTCGATCTCGCAGGACTCTATACGCTTCTTTACCCGCCTCGGCGTATAGTTCCAGAACGGCTTCGTGATACTTGCTCCCGGTTTGGTTTCCGGTGCAATTGTTTCTGTAGTACTCCTCGTAGGGCCGCTGGCTCGAATATGCCGTTCCACCCGGTGAATGCATGTAGGGAGGGTCGAGTACTACGCAGTCCAACTCGCCGTCGCCATACGGCAGATCGCGGCAATCAACTCCGTCCTCCAGGTCAGTCGCTAGGAGGCGATACTTGTCAGGCGAGATATTCCGCCAGAACACGCCTTTGCCGAAGGTCACGTCCGCAACAACACTGCCCGCCGCCACGTAGAGATCGAGAATTTTGGGAAAAACATCCTCGTTGCTCGAGCTATATGCGCTGAGAACAAGATCGTTCGTCGGAAAACCGTTGCGTACAACTCGTTTTCCGGTAGGCGTGAATTCTCTTTCCCAAGCGAGACTCATGCTATGGCCCGGTAACGGAGTCTGTGGCGCCCATTCTCGCACGCAGGTGCACGAGGGGTCGGGCAAGGGCCGCAGACGCATTTCGGCGATGGTGTCGGACGATGCCCCCCAGCTCTGCTGCGAGGATCGCCAGTCATGGTAGCTGACCGTCTTCTGACGGTGTAGGTGTCCCTGCCGGTCCCTGCCACAGCATCCCTTGATGGTTCGCGGGTGGGTCACGGTCGTCCGGCGTCACTAGTGTAGGGACCGCGCGGCGGCTCTAGGCGCTCCCGGGGCCGGTCGGGAGTTCGCCGGACATAGCCTTACGCCAGCGCGGACGGCAGCAACTCGACCCCGCGGGCGGCGCCCAGGGACCGCAGCGGCGTCTCGATCGCGAGGTCCAGCGTCATCATGCGGCGCGGGCAGGTTGCACAGGCGCCGGTGAGCTCCAGCCGCACGTAGCCGTCCTCGGTTGCGCCCAGATACCGCAGCCCGCCGCCGTCGAAAGCCATTTGCCTGGCTGCCTCCGCCAGCACCTGCGCCACCACCGCCGGCGCCCCGTTCACCAGGCGCGGGCCTCCGCCGCGTGAAATGTGTCCACCCCGCCGCGCAGCGACCCGTCCGGTCCGGCCAGAATCGCCACCGGGCTGGCGAACGCCGACTGCTCTGGATAGGGCGGCACCTGCACTTCCCAGCCGCGTGCCCGCAAGCTCTCGATCACCGCGTCGCCCAGGCGGGCGTCGGCGGTGACCCACGGCGTGCTGCCGTCGACCCGCGGCGCGTCGATCGCTTCTTGTGCGCTCATCTGGTGGTCGACGACGTGGGAAATGAGCTGCGAGACGCAGTTGGTGATCCGGCGCCCGCCGGACGCGCCCACGGCCAGCAGCGGGCGCCCGTCCCGCATGACGACTGCAGGCGTCATGTTGTTAAGGCCGAACGCGCGCGGCCGCAAGGAGTTCGGCTGCCCCGGCCGCGGGTCGAACCACCACATGCCGTCGTTCCAGCAAATGCCGGTGCCGCCCGGGACAATCTCCGACCCCCAGGCCCCGCCCAGCGTGTTGGTCAGCGACACGAACGTGCCCTCGCCATCCGCCGTGCACAGATGCGTGGTGGACGTGTCGCCTTTCTGGCGTTCGAGGTCGCGGTCGGACGCCATATACGCCCAGGGATCGCCCAGGCTTTCGGGCGCGGGGGCATGCCGCGGGTCGATCAGCGCCGCTCGCTCCCGCGCGCGCCCCTTGCCGACGAGGTCTGCCCACGGCGCGTCGACGATTTCTGGATCGCCCATGTACGCGAATCGGTCGGCCTGCGCGAGCCGCGACGCCCAGAGAAAGGCATGCAGCCGGTCCGCGTCGATCTGCGCCCCGCCGCCGCCATACGCCTGTTCGAAGTTGTTGAGCGTGCCGACGGTGGTCGGTCCCGCGCCTCCCGGCCCGGGCGTCACCACGGTCGAGTCGCGATACCCCGTTTCGAGCGGCTCCATCACCCACGCGCGGTATTGAGACAGGTCATCGCGCCGCAGCGCTCCGCCGTTGGCGATGCAGTCGTCCGCGATGGCCTGGGCGAGGTCTCCCTGGTAGAAGGCGTCCGGACCCTCCCGGGCTACGGCGTCCAAACTGTCGGCAAGCTCCGGCTGCACCAGCAGCGGCGTCTCGCCCGCCTCGGCGCGCGGCGGCCCGCCGTCGGCGTAGTAGATGCGCCCCAGCTCCGCGTGGCGGCGCGCGGCGGCGGTGTGGCGGCCCATCTGCAGCAGGTCGAACCACGTCAGCCGCGACCCCCGGCGCGCCAGTTCCACCGCCGGCTCCACCAGCGTGCGCCACGGCAGCCGGCCGTGCCGCCGGTGGAGCAGCGCCAGCCCGGCGACGGCGCCGGGAATTGACATCGCCGACCAGCCGACCAGGTTTGCGTCGTCCACCACGCCGGGCCAGAGAAAGCCGCCCACCCCCTCCCGACCGTCCAGCGGATACCGGTCGGGCGTTGCCAGTGCCGGGGCTTGCATGGGAAAGGCAATCACGTCGGCTCCGGCGGGTCCGGCCACGACGGCATATCCGCCGCCGCCGATGCCGCTTGACCACGGCTCGGCCACGCCAACCGCGAAGGCCGCTGCAACCGCCGCGTCCACCGCGTTCCCCCCGGCCCGCAGCGTTTCCAGGCCGACGCCGCTGGCCTCGGGATGCTTGGTGGCGACGAGCCCGCGCGACCCTTGAGCCTCGGATTTGTGCAGCGTGAGCGCCGACCGCGAATCGACGCCGCTCATCGGATCGGGTCGTAGCAGACGGTGACCGGGATGGGGCTGTGGCGCAGCACGTGTGTCGCGGTGAAGCCCAGATCGCACTCGTGTTGTCCCAGGAAGCGGTGGGCGCCGACCACGATCAACGCGGCGTCGTGGCGCAGCGCGGCGGCGATGATCGCCGTGGAGGCCGCGCGGGCCTGGCACACCTCGGTGTCCACTTTCACCCGTCGATCGCCGACGTGCTCCTCCGCTGCGGCCAGCACGGCCTCGGCCCGCACCATCGCTTGCTCATCCGACGTTTCAAGCGGCCGCTGATGTCCGATTTCGATCACGTTCAGCAGCAGCAGCTCCCGTCGCTGCCGTCGCGCGAGTAGGGCCGCCGTGCTGGTGACGGATTCGTCCATATGCCCGCCATTGACCGCGGCGGCGACTGGTCCCTGGCCGTCCCCGTCCACGCTGGCCACCGCCGCCTATTCGGCGGCCGCCGCCCCTGGCCCGTCCGCGCCGGCCACGCTCAGGGTCGCCGCGCGCACCGCTTGATCGACCTTGGCAGCAAGGTCCGCGTTCTCGCGCAGGAACCGCTTCGCGTTCTCGCGCCCCATGCCGAGCCGCGTGCCGTCGTAGGAATAGTGCGCCCCGCTCTTCGTCAGGATTCCCTGCTCGACGCCAAGGTCCAGCAGGTCGCCCTCGCGGGAGATGCCCGTGCCGTACATCATGTCGAATTCCGCGGTGCGGAACGGCGGCGCGACCTTGTTCTTGACCACTCGCACCCGCGTGCGACCGCCGACGGACTCGGTGCCGACCTTGATTGCCCCGATGCGCCGAATATCCAGCCGCACCGACGAGTAGAACTTCAGCGCGCGCCCGCCGGGTGTGGTCTCCGGATTGCCGAACATGACGCCGATCTTCTCGCGCAGCTGATTGATGAAGACGACGATGGCGCGCGAGCGGCTGATGTTCGCCGTCAGCTTGCGCATGGCCTGCGACATCAGCCGCGCCTGCAAGCCCACCTGCACGTCGCCCATGTCGCCCTCGATCTCCGCCCGCGGCACCAGCGCGGCCACCGAGTCCACCACGATCACGTCCACTGCGTTGCTGCGCACGAAGACGTCCGTGATCTCGAGCGCCTCCTCGCCCGTGTTCGGCTGCGAGACGATCAGGTCGGCGATGTTGACCCCCAGCTTCTCCGCATAGGCCGGGTCCAGGGCGTGCTCCACGTCCGTGAACACCGCCGTCCCGCCCGCGCGCTGCGCCTCGGCCACGACGTGCAGCGCCAGCGTGGTCTTGCCCGAGCTCTCCGGGCCGAATATCTCGACGACCCGGCCCCGCGGGAGTCCGCCCACGCCCAAGGCGATATCGATGCTCAGCGACCCGGTGGAGATGACCGGAATCGGTTCGCGCGCCTGGTCGTCCATGCGCATGACCGAGCCGGCGCCGAACTTGCGCTCGATCTGCGCGATGGCGGAATCAATGGCGCCCGAGCGCTCGTCAGACATTGGATTCCTCCCGGCGCATGAGGCGCTCACCGCGCCGCGCCATGGTAACCGAGGGGCCGCCGCGAGGCATCCGGCGCGGCGCACGGTTGCCGTCCGCCACGGCGGCGGGCTAGCTTGCAGCACGGCTCCGATCCGAGGCCCTTGCCATGCTCCCGACCACGATGACCGCCGCCGTGCTCCACGGCCCCGGCGATTTGCGTATCGAGACCCGCACCGTCCCAACCGTCGAGCCGAACGACGTCGCCGTGGACGTGGCGTTTTGCGGCATCTGTGGCACGGACCTCCACTACTGGGACGGCTGGACGTTCGACGCCTGGCTACCCAACTACGACCAGCCCTGGGTGCCCGGCCACGAATTCACCGGAACCGTCGCCGCCGTCGGCAGCGCGGTACCGGATCTGCACGTCGGCGACCGCGTGGTTGTCGAGCCGCGCACGCCCTGCCAGGCGTGTGTTCCCTGCCGCAAGGGCCTGACCAACTTCTGCCGCGACATGCGCGGGATGCGCGGCAGCGGGGCCTGGGCCGAGTACACCGTCGTGGACTACCGCAACGTCGTGCCGGTCCCGGACGGCCTGGATGACCGCCTCGTGAGCCTGACCGAGCCGCTGGGCTGCGTCCTGCGCGGGTTCGACCGCATCGACATCGCCGCCGGTGACTTCGTGTTCGTGGCCGGCGCTGGACCAATCGGCCTGCTGGCCATGCAGTTGGCCAAGCACAGCGGCGCCGCCCGCGTGCTGGTCAGCGAGCCCCACCCCTCGCGCCGCGACCTGGTGGCGGAGTTGGGCGCCGACGTCATCCTGGACCCGACCACCGACGACGTGCCCGCGGCGGTGCGCGCCGCCACGCGCGGGCTCGGCGCCGACGTCTGCATCGAGGCCGCCGGCGCCAATCCGGCCTTCCAAGCCTGCATCGATTCCGTGCGCGACAGCGGCACAATTCTGGTCTTGAGCCTGGCCAATCCGACCGCGACCTTCGACCTGCGGCCCTATGACCTGTTCTCGCATGAGCTGCGCATCGTGGGCAGCAACACACGGCTCAACACCTTCCAGCGCGCCCTGGACCTCGTGCCGCTGCTGGACCTCGAACCCATCGTGACCGAGGTGCTGCCCCTCACGCAGGCGGTCACCGGCGTGCGCCGCGCCAAGGCGGGAGAAGGCGGCAAGATCGTGCTCGACTGCCGCGGGAATTGACCGAATCAGGCCCTGTAGTCGATAGCGATCACCACCCCGGCAACGATCTCCTCGACCTGCTCAGCCTCCAGCGCGCCGATCCGCTCGATAAACCGTTGCGATGACACGCTGCGCACCTGTAAGAAGTCGGCGGCGGACTCTGCATCGAGGCCGTTTAGGGCATTGGCCGAAATCCGCAGTTTGTTGATTCGGCCGGCGAACTCCGCTCGCCACGTTGTCAACGGAACGATGATGCGAATCGGGGCTATGTCGAATGCGGGCGAGCCGATCACGACGACTGGCCGGTCGCGCTGCAACTCGGCCCCAACCGCGCGTGGCAGGCGAACCAGCCAGACCTCGCCGCGTGTGGGTGAATCGTTCGCCACGGCTCGCTCGCCGGCTAGTGGATTCGATCAGCCAGCGTCGCGTCCCACGCGTCGGTCACTTCAGGGTCGACCGCAATCTGAGCATCGCGCAGCACTCGATGGCGCTCCTCGGGCGGGCGCCGCGCCAGGTCGCGCAGGGATCCCTGGGGCACGCCCAGCTGTTCGCTGTGATGTCGGGCATCCGGACAGAGACGGTCCGCCTCGGCGGACGTAATCATCCGCTCCGCCAGAGCCCGAAGCACGAGACGGTGGTACAGCGCCGGTGATTCCCTACCTCCGTAAGCGAACGGTTCGGTTCGATGCCAGCCGTTGCTCCGAAATCGCATGTTCAGTCTCCGGTACAGGTCATCGCTGATGATCTCGAGATCACGCGCGCGGCGGATCCACGCCTGCATGCTCAGACCCCAGCGCTGCTTGAGAAGGCCGAGTTCGGCCAGGTCTAGATCCCGGCGGTAGGTGCCGAGCTCGTGGCGTGCCGCCTCTGGCGGCACGAGGAACGAGGCGGCAAAGCGGAATGCAAACTCTTCGTCCTGCTTGGCGTTGCCGGTGCCCTTCATTACGAGATGACCGATTTCGTGCGCAGCATTCAGCCGCAGTCGGTCGGGTGGCATCGTTTCGTTCAACACGAGCACCGGCGTCTCGTCCGCCCACCCCGAGAGACCGTCGAAACCCCATGCTTCACGCGAGGGCACAACCGCGCCCCCGCGATCTTCGATTTGCTCAATTAGGCCGTCGACGGGACGGTAGCCCAGGTTCCAGCGCATCCGCACCGCGGCCGCAGCGTAGTCGCAGTGGTGCAGGTTGCGGACCTCGATTGGTCCGGGAAGATCGTGCCTCGCGCCGATGTGAAATAGCTCTCGCAGCCTCAGTTCACTCTCCAACCGCTGCGTGGCGAGCGCGGTGAGTTGATCCCGACGGGAATTACTCAGCTTGGCGAGCTTGCGATAGGCCACCCACTGAATCTCGACCGGTGATTCCGTCAGCAGGGACGACGCCTGCACATTGAGCGCGGTCGCGAGTTCCGCAATCCTGGTCGGCGACGGTTGCGACGCGCCGGTCTCGTACCGCGACAAGGCTTGCCTGGTGATCGGCCTCTCAAGCCTGTCAGCAAGACCCTGGAGCGATAGCCCCGCCGCAAGCCGCGCCTGCCGCAGCCGTTCTCCCACCATCCAGGCTGCTCCACATCAGCCGTGACGTTTCGAGAGCGTACCCGATTTGAGAGCCGTCGTTGGCATCGTCAAGGAATTATTGACAATCCAGCAGCTATACGCAAGTGTTTGTTAGCTGCGTTCGAGTGAGCGCAGCGCCGAACTCCGACAAAGGAGCACGAAGATGTCAGAGCAGCAAACGATTGGTCGCCGCCTCATCCCGTTCACCATCGACGGCCAGCCCTTCGAAACCAGCGACCTGAGCCAACGAGCTGCGGCGCTTCTCGGCCTGGCCGGATTGGATCCTGCGATCTTCGACCTAGGGGAGCTTGTGGGCAAAGAGCGACCCGATACCAAGCGCTTTGACGACGACGACATCGTCGACATTCGGAAGGACGCCCGGTTCGTGTCGATTCGCGAAAAGGCCCCGTTCGCGTAATGCGGTCCGGCGTCCAAGGGTTCATGGACGAGATGACTGAGTTCGGCTTCGCGCCCACGGTCGAGGCCGAACTCGTCATCTACGGGGTCACTGCTATTGACGGGCCACATGCTGGAAACGTCGTCGCGACTGGCGTCAGCATCGATGAACTTGTCTCGTGGCCCCAGACGCCGCCGCATTGGATTCACCTTCCGTCCGATATCACGTTCCCGGAGACCAACAGCCAAGACTCGCCCAGGTCGGGATGGTTGATGCATAGCCGGGACTTGAGGGGATGGGGCGATGCCGCGCCTGGGATCAACTGGGCAAGCCACATTCGCGCCGTGCTCAGTCAGGCAACCACATGACCCGCCAGACCTCAGTCGCGATGACCGGTGCGACCGAGAAGGAGCTCATAGGCCAGCTAGTCCGCGCTGACGGGCAAGAAGACGTCTGTCTGGCTACCTATCGCCCGTCGTCTGGCTCGACCCGGGTGAGCGCACTGATACGCGCAGTGATCCCGCCCGAGACCGGTGACCGATACGTCCACGGCAATGTGACGGTTACCGCTGACTACATACTGCGTGCAGCCGAGGTTGCCCGACGCGATGATTGCGGTTTGGTGCTGCTTCACAGTCATCCAGGAGCAGCGGGGTGGCAGCCTATGAGCGGTCCGGACCGCGACGCGGAGTCCAGCTACGCGAATTTGGTGCGCGAAATCACGGGACTCCCCGTAGTCGGTATGACACTTGCCACCGGTGGTGGCACATGGTCGGCGCGTCACTGGAACCTCGGAGTCGGGAAGCATGTCGACTGTATTTACTCCACAAACGTTCGCGTGATCGGCGATAGGCTCGCTGTTTCTTGGAACGATGCTCTCTGTCCTCCGCCGCGTCCAACTGACGCCCAAATCCGCACTGTGAGCGCATGGGGAGCACGATGCCAGGCCGACCTCGTTAGGCGCCGCGTACTGGTAGTAGGGGCCGGAAGCGTAGGCCTCGACGTTATTGTTCGCCTCGCTGCATCGGGTCTCTGCGACCTAACGGTGATGGATTTCGACCTGGTTGAGGCGCACAATCGCGACCGGCTCATCGGTGCCGGCCGTCGCGACGTGCGACTGCGACGGCCGAAGATTCACGTTGCCCAAAGGGAAGCGCTGACAGCCGCCACTGCAGCCACCTGCAGCCTTGAAGTCTCAGACTGGTCAATCTGCGAACCCGAAGGACTGCAACTTGCCCTGGATCACGACCTCATCGTCTCCTGCGTCGACCGGCCTTGGCCGCGAGCCGTCCTCAATGCGCTGGCGTACTCCGACCTGATTCCGGTCATTGACGGCGGAATTGCAATTGACACATTCGATGATGGGACGATGCGAAACGCGACCTGGCGTTCACACGTCATCAGGCCGGGTGGGCCATGCATGCGTTGCAATCGCCAACTCGACCTCGGCGAGGTACCCCTGGACCGGAAAGGGCTGTTGGACGATCCCGACTACATAGCGCGTGCTGGCCGACCTTCCGAGCCGACAGGCCAGAACGTGGCTCCGCTATCCGTCAACGTCGTGGCCAGTCTCTTTGCTCAATACGTCAGCTTCAGTGTGGCGCCTGCGGGTCTTGGAGACCCTGGACCGCTCCAATACACGCTGAGTAGCCATCATCACGAACGTCTCCGCCACTCCATCTCTCCCCACTGCCCCGTTGAGCAGCAAGAAGGTGTAGGCGATCAACGCATTTCCCTAACCGGGTGCCATAAGCAAGCTGAAAGGCAGCGACGCCTCGCTGCCACTCCAGGTCTTGGAACTCGAGTGCTTCGTCGGATTGATGATTGCGCTCGGGCAACTACCAGGTGGTTGGACCGACGCTGAGGGTCAAGTCACAGCTACGGGCAGTGACTCCAAAACCAAACACCGCTGACCAGGACCGGTGTCGGAACGAGGCCCTGCAACACAGTTCGGGGCTGGTAGCGGTTCCAGGAGTAAGCCAAACTGGCAACGTAAGCCCGCCTACAATCAGCGCCGGCGGATAGCCGCGAGAAAAGGCGCGCGCATGTCATATGAACAACGTCTGACCGAACTCGGAATCGTGCTGCCTGAGGCGCCGCGCCCCATGGCGAGCTACGTTCCGGCCGTGCGCAGCGGCGCGCAACTCTGGATCGCGGGCCAGCCGCCGGGTGCCGGGTGGGACGGCGGTCAGATTGGCCGCGAGTATTCGGTCGAGCAGGGCGCCGCCGCGGCCCGCGCCGCGGGGCTGAACATCCTGGCCCAAGTGCGGCACGCCGTCGGCTCGCTGGACCGCGTGCGGCAGGTCGTCAAGGTCGTCGGGTTCGTCAACGTGGCGCCGGGCATGGATCAGGCTCACTTGGTAGTCAACGGTTGCTCGGACCTCATGGTCGAGGTGTTCGGCGACGCGGGTCGTCACGCGCGCTCCGCGGTGGGCACGAGCACGCTGCCCCTCAACATTCCGGTGGAGATCGAAGCCGTCTTCGAGCTCGACGCGTAGCGTCCGGTCGAGCCCGTTAAGCAGAAGCGGCCCGCCGTGTAGCGGGCCGTTTCTGCGTCTCCGAACGTCAGGCCCGCAGCCGTCGGCCGCGGGCGCAGGCTCACGCTAACTCGCGCGCACCTTCTCCGTTCGGGGACTGTTCGGACTGGCATCACCCATACGGATCACCCCCTTCGCGTTTCGGGATATTCCGGCCGGCAGCCGGTGCCCGTTGTGGGGTCAGTGTACGCCACCGAGCGGCCGTCGTCGTGAGGTTTGCCACGAGCGCTCCGCCCAGCCGTTGCTAGTCCCCCGCCCCAAGCCCCCACAGCTCGTGGCTCGCTTCCCGGGACATGAGCCGATCGCCGGCCTCGGCCACCGGCACTCCGTTGAAGAGCACGTCGTTCATCAGCTCGACGATGGGCATTTCCACTTGCAGGCGTTGCGCAAGCCGCAGCGCTCCACGAGCCGCTTCCACGCCCTCGGCCACCATCACCATTTGGGCGGTGATCTCGTCCAGCGACCGTCCTTGCGCCAGCTGGCTGCCCACGTAGTTGTTGCGCGATTTGGCGCTGTTGCAGGTGGCAATGAGGTCGCCCACGCCGGCCAGTCCGCTGAAGGTCAGGGGATTCGCCCCGGCGGCGACCCCGAGCCGGGTCACCTCGGCCAGCCCCCGCGTCATCAAGCCCGCCTTGGCGTTCTGACCATAGCGCAGCCCGTCGGCCATGCCCGCGCCGATGGCGATGACGTTCTTGAGCGCTCCTGCCAGCTCGACGCCAATCACGTCGTCACTCGTGTAGGCGCGAAACCACGGCGCGCCCAACGCTCGCTGGACCGTGCGCGCTACTGCGGGCGTCGCCGACGCCACGACGGTGGCCGAGGGCTCGCGGGCGGCGATCTCGCGCGCAAAATTCGGACCCGAGACCACGGCGAACCGCTCCGTCAAATCGCTGCCCACAAGCTCGGTCAGGGCTTCCGAGACTCGCGCGCCCGTCGGCGGGTCCAGGCCCTTTATACCGCTCACCAAGATGGCTGAGGCCGGCAGCGTGCGCTCCAGGCGCTCCAGATTCTCCGCCAGCCGCCGCATGGGAACCGCGAGCACCACCACCTCGGCCCCCTCCAGGGCCAATGCAGCGTCATGCGTGATCGTGAGCGTGTCGGGCAGCGGAATCCCGGGGAGGAATCGGGTGTTTTCGCGCCGGCGCGCCATCGCGTCGGCCTCGATCGGGTCGTGGACCCAGAGCACGCAGGCGCCGCCAACGTCGGCCACCAGCGCCGCCAGCGTGGTACCCCAGCTCCCGGAACCGATGACGGTGACGCGCGTTGGAGTGTCCTCATCCCAAGCAATTGGCCCACCAGTGTAGGCGTGGACTGCCGCCTAGCGCCGCCTGCCGACCTGTTGGGAATCCGCGGCCCGCCGGGTTAGCCTTGCGGCAGGCGCACGGTCATCCAAATCGCGGCACGTATCGTCGGAATCACCATGGACCAACCCACGTCGGATGTGCGGGAAGCGCTGCGCACGATCCAGGATCCGTTCCTGGGCGCCGCGTTGACCCAATACAGCATTGCGCGCGACGTCCGGGTCGATGGCGGGGCGGTTGCCCTGAGTCTCGTACTGCCCGTGCCGCTGGGACCCGTCAAGCGAACGCTCGAATCGGCCATTCGCGAACGCCTGGCCGGCGTGCCGTGGGTCGGCAGCGTGGCCATCGAGTGGGACAGCAACGTCACTGCAAACACCGGCTTCGGCCAGTCGGGCCAGCCCCTGCAGGGGGTGAAGAACACGGTGGCCGTGGCCAGCGGCAAGGGCGGCGTCGGCAAGTCCACCGTCGCCGTGAACCTGACCGTCGCGCTGCAAGCCATGGGCGCCCGGGTCGGCATTCTCGACGCCGACATCTATGGGCCCAACGTGCCCGGCATGCTCGGAGTCACCGGGCGGCCGATCCTCGCCAACGACAAGATCCAGCCGCTCTACGGCTACGGCGTGCCCGTCATGTCCATGGGGTTCCTGGCCGACGAGGGCACCGCGATGATCTGGCGCGGGCCGATGGTGGCGCAGGCCCTGCGGCAGCTCATCGAGGACGTCGACTGGGGACAGCTGGACTATCTGATCGTGGACCTGCCGCCCGGCACCGGGGACGCTCCATTGTCGCTGGCGCAGATCCTGCCGCTGGCCGGCGCGGTGATCGTCAGCACGCCGCAGGAGGTGGCGCTGCAAGACGTTCGCCGCGGCATCGCCATGTTCGAGAAGCTGCGCGTGCCCAACCTCGGCGTCGTTGAGAACATGTCCTACTTCATCTGCGGAAACTGCCAGGAGCGCCACGAGATCTTCGCCCACGGCGGGGCCGCCCGCGCGGCCGAGACGGCCGGGGTGCCGCTGCTCGGCGAGGTCCCGCTTGACCCGCGCATTCGCATGGGCGGCGATGAGGGTCGCCCGCCCGCCGCGGCCGGCGTCGACGACGCGCTCGGGGCGGCGTACTTCGACGCCGCGCAGCACATGACGGCCCAACTGAGCCATCTGAACGCGGCGAAGCCGGAGCCGTTGCCCGTCCTTTAGACCGCCCGCTTCCGGCGTAGCCGCGACGCCTGGCGTCGTCTCGACCTTCCGCCAGACCGTTTCCGGTCATTCCGAGCGCACGCGAGGAATCTGCGGCCGTCGCGCCCACCTCCGTGTGCGTCGGCGATATGCCGGCCTTGGGCCGGCATCCAGGTCCGGGGTGCCAGTGCTTCACCCTGCGCCCGAGGACGAGCGTCTTAGATTTCTCGCTGCGCTCGAAGTATCTGTGTTGGCCGTCAAGGGCTTTTAGGCTGCGGGCGCGGGTTCCTCGATCCAGGGGGTGCCCCGGCGGGCCACCGCGTTGAGGTGCAGCAGGAGCTTGCGCATCACGGCGACCAGGGCCACTTTGCCCGGCTTGCCGCGCTCCCGCAGGCCCTGATAGAACCGCTGCAGCTCCCCCGCGTGGCGCACGGCCGCCAAGGCCGCCAGGTACAACGCGCGCCGCACCGTCCCGCGCCCACCCCGAATGGCGCGATAACCCCGCTGCCGCCCGCTGTCGCGCGCCCAGGGCGCCAGCCCCACCAGCGCCGTCAGCGCCGGGCTGGAGATGTGCCCCAGCTCGGGCAGATAGGCCGTGAGGGTGGCCGCCGTCACTTCGCCCACTCCGCGCACGCTGCGATAGAGCTGCGTCCGGCGCGCCAACTCCGGGCTGTCGGCCACCGCCTGCTGGATCTGCGCCTCCAGCCGGGCGATCTCCCGGTCCAGCCAGGCGATATGCCGGCGGGTCGACTGGGCCACCGCCCGCGTCAGCCCTTTGTCCCGGCGATTCTTCTCCTGCACGCGGGTCTCCACCAGTTGGCGGCGGCGACTCACGAGGTCGCGCAGGGCGGTCCGCGCCGGGTCTGGCGGCGGCGTCGCGACCGTGGGCACCGCCGCGCCATAGCGCGCCAGCACGTGCGCGTCCAGCAGGTCCGTCTTCGCCTCGGTGCCGCAGACCCGCGCAAAGGCCCGCACCCGCGTGGGGTGCGCCACCACCACCGGCAATCCCACCGCCTGCAAGTCGCCGACCAGCGGGCGTTCGTACCCACCCGTGGGCTCGCACACCGCCACCGTGACGTCCTGCTCGCCCAGCCACTGGAGCAACGGGCGCCGCCCCTCCGCCGTGTTGGCAAACTGCCGCACGGGCCCTCCCGCCAGCGACACGTCCAGGCTCGCCTTGCCCACATCGATCCCGGCCACTCGATCCATGGTCGCCTCCCTGGCGCGTATGCTGATGGGGTCCTCCACACTTGCCAATGCGGGCCTCGAAGCCCGTGTATCTGTTCGGAGCGACACCGCGGCGCGAGGGGTGTCCTACTCCGAAACGGCGCCGCCCGGTCACCCGGGCTCGCCTAATGACAGTCGACGCGCCCCTCGCGCCCACCTCACCACCCGGCCACGTGGTGAGGCTGTCGCAACATACAAATGGCACCTCGGGGGCTCCGTGGCAGTCGCGGCGGGAAATTTGCCACCCCCAGCAGCACACGTTGGGAATGCGACCGCCTACCGCACGCGCCCGCCGCTGCCGTAGCGGCAGCCCAGCAGCAGCGGGCACGGGGCGCAGTCCGGCGTCGTGCGGCAATGCGCCTTGCCAAGCCGCACGAACAGGGCGTGGTGCTCCGCGAGCTGCGCCGCATCCGCGGGAAAGGCCGCCAAGAGCAGCGTGCGCAGCGCCGCCCGCGGTACGCCGGTTGGAATGACGCCCAGACGCTCCAGGGCCCGCTGCGTGTACGTGTCCACCACGAAGCTCGGCTGACGCGCCGCGTAGAGCAGGATGGCGTCGGCGGTCTCCGGTCCGACGCCCCAGATGTCGAGCAGCTCGCGCCGCAGCGGCGCCATCGGGGCGCGCAGCATGCGGGCCAGGTCGCCGTCGTGCTCGTGCCGCACATGTGTGGCGAACGCCCGCAGCTTGGCCGTTTTCTGCCGGAAGGACCCGCTGGGGCGCACCAGCTCCTGGCACTGGAGCTCGTCCAGTCCGAGAACCCCCTCGATCGACAGCGCGCCGCTGGCTCGAAGATTCTCGATGGCCTTGGCCGCACCGGTCCATGCCGTGTTCTGCACCAGCAGCGCGCCGGCGATCACCTCGAAGGGCTCGGTCGTGGTCCACCAGCGCTGCGGGCCAAAGTGCTCCGCCAGCGCGTCCAGCAGCGGATCCAGCCCGGCGGCCAGCTCCGCCGGCGACGGCAGGTTCACTCGATGCGAATCACGCTGTGCACGGGGTGATCGTCCAGCTGCGCCCGGCCGTTGAGGAATACGAGCTCGATCAGGAACGCGCTGCCGACGACCTCGCCGCCGATCTCACGCACGAGCTGCACCGCAGCCGCGGTGGTCCCTCCGGTTGCGAGCAGGTCGTCGATCACCACCACGCGATCACCGGCTTGCAGCGCGTCACTGTGGATTTCCAGCGCGTCGCTGCCATATTCCAGCTCGTAGGTGATCTGGTTGGTCGCCGCGGGCAGCTTCCCCGGCTTGCGCACCGGCACCACGCCGCAGCCCAGTTGCACGGCCGCGGCCGCCGCGAAGAGGAATCCCCGCGCCTCGACCGCCACCAGCACGTCCGGCGGCGCTGCGATGTAGGGCGCCACGAGCCGGTTGACGGCCTCTCGCAGCGCGGCCGGATGCCGCAGCAGCGGCGTGATGTCCTTGAACATGATTCCGGGCTTGGGGAAATCCGGAACGTCGCGAATGAACTCTTCCAAGTCCATGGGCATGGCAATCTCCTCGGCCGCCCTCGCGCCGAACGGCGGCCCATGTTGGCACCGAGGCGGCATCATGGCACGCCCCCCGAGCCCACCGGCGACAGGCGTATACTTTGGCGCCGACGGCCCAGCCTCGAGGACTTGCATGCCTGCGTACACCTACGAATGTCAGCAGTGCGGCGATGTGTTTGATATTCGCCGCAGCATGACGGATGAGAGCCCTGTCGTCTGCACCAGCTGTCACAGCCAGCGCGTGCGCCGCGTCTACCACGCGCTGGCCATGGTTGGCGCTTCGTCGTCCGGCGGCGCTGAATCGCAGCCCGCGTATGACGCCGGGTCAAGCTGCTGCGGCGGTTCCTGCGGCTGCTAGAGCCGTCGCCCTAAGTCGCTGAGCGGCAGGGCGAGGCAGCGCCCTGCGCGTTCCTCAGCTCGTTGCCGATAGCTGCGTCGACGTTGTGTGGCGTTCCCGACGAACATGGGAACGATATGCGACCGTGGCGCGTACTCTCATGTGGACGGCGTCGTGCCGTTTTCCACCGAAGGAGTTGGAAATGCTGGACCGGGCACGAGTCTCACTGGCCATAGCCATCCTGGCGCTGGCGGCGGTCATCGGCAGCGTCGCCGTCGTCGGCGCGTCATCGGATGAAGCGGCTTCCTCCGAGGCGCCGCGCACCCTAACGGTGAATGGCGATGGCGTGGCGTCCGCTGCCCCGGATATCGCCGACATCGAGCTCGGGGTTGAGACGATCGACGAAGACCCGACGGTCGCCATTGACGACAACACCACCGCCATGGACAGCGTGATCGAGGCGTTGATCGATCTGGAGATCGCCGAGGACGACATCCAGACGCGCAGCTTCAACATGTGGGTCGAGCAGATCTATGACGAAGACGGGCCGACCGGCGACTTCCGCTACCACGTGGTCAACCAGATCACGGTGCGGGTACGGGACATTGACATGACCGGCGACGTGCTGGGCGCGGCGCTGGCGGCGGGCGCCAACAACGTCCGCGGCATCAGCTTCGGTGTCGAAGACACGCAGGCGCTGGAAGAAGCGGCGCGCGACGCTGCCGTCGACAACGCCGTTGCCAAGGCCGAGCAGCTGGCGGAGCGCCTGGGCGTCACGGTCGGCAGCCCGCGGCATGTCGCCGAGATCTCGGGCGGCTTCCCGCAGCAGGTCCGCGTTGAGCGAGCGGTCGCGTTGGAGTCCGGTGGCGCAAGCGTGCCGGTTTCCCCCGGCGACTTCACCATCCGCGTGTCCGTGAACATCGTGTTCGACATTGAGCTGGCGGACGAGGACGGCGACGCCGACTCCGAGGACAGCGATTCGGAGGAGAGCTAGCGGCCGCGTGCGCTGAAGAAGCGGTAGACGTCGCCAAGGTCGGCGGTGCGCCGCGCGGGCGGCAGCGAGTCCAGCACCAGGGCGCCGTAGCGGCGGGTGGTCAGCCTGCGATCCAGGATGGCCACCACGCCGCGGTCCTGGGATGAGCGGATCAGGCGCCCGACGCCTTGCTTGAGCAGCAGCGTGGCGCGCGGCAGGGCAAACTCGCCAAACCAATCGCGGCCTTCCGCGCGCAGGCGATCCGTGCGCGCGGCGATGACCGGATCGTCCGGCACGGCGAACGGCAATCGCGTGATGATCACCAGGCTGAGCGCGTCGCCCGGCACGTCCACGCCTTCCCAGAACGACCGCGTGCCAAACAGTACGGCGTTGCCGGCTGCGCGGAACTGGTCGAGCAGCGCCGGCGTCGGTGCCTGGCCTTGGCGCAACACCGGATACTCCAGCCGTCCCGACAGCCGCCGCCACGCGTCGCGCAGCGCTCGGTGGCTGGTGAACAGGCAAAACGCCCCGCCCCCCGAGGCTTGCACCAGCGCCTCGATGTGGCTGGCAACGGCGCTGGCGTACTCCTCCGAGGCATAGCCGCCGGTCGGCGGTGGTGGAATATCGCGTGGCAGATACAGCAGGGCCTGGCGGCTGTAGTCGAACGCCGGCTCGGTGACCATCCCCTCCGCGCCGGCCAGGCCAAGCCGATCGGCGGTATAGGCGAAGGAGCCGCCGACGGTGAGCGTCGCCGACGTGCCGATGACCTGCCGCCGATCCGCCACCAGCTGCTGAAAGGTCGCGGAAACGTCGATCGGCGCGGCAGTCGCGACGACGCCGCGCTCGTCCGACCGCTCCGCGTAGTGCACCCAATCCGGATCGCCGACGCGAAAGACGCGGTCCGCGTCCATCGCCAGCTCACGCAGCCGGCGGCTCAGCCAGGCCCGTTCCTCGCCGTCGGCAACCTCGCCGGCCGCCTCGGCCAGATCCGTCGCCAGCTCCGCCAGTCGGACCCCGGCGGGGACCTCCTCGACGATTGGCGTGCGTCCCGCCCCCAGCGTGCGCTCGACCTGGGCGAAAGCCGCCGTGGACGCCTCCAGCGCCGCTCGCACCGTGCTGGCGCGCCCGCGGCCAACCGCGTCGATGACCCGCGGCGTGTTGAGCGTGCGGGATGCGCGACCGGCGTCGATCTCGGCCGCGAAGACCGAGGTCGCCGCGTCCTCGAGGGTATGCGCCTCGTCCAGCACCGCCGGCGCCCCCTGGGGAAGCGGCATGCCGCTTCCGTCCTCGTCGCCCACCGACCGGAGCTTCGCGTCGACGAGGACCAGATGGTGATTGGTGATGACGATCTGGGCTTCGGCGGCCTGCGCTCGCGCCTTCTCGGCCCAGCACTCGCGCACGTGTGGGCACAGGCGGCCCTCGCACGTTTCGGTTCCTCGGGTCAGGGTCGCGCGCACGACCGGCGCCGCCCCATCACCCAGCTCGTCCATGTCGCCGCTGGCCGTGCGACTCGCCCAGGCGCGCACCGAGGCCATGTGCCCGGCGATCGCCGCGTCCGGCATCCGCGCCTGATGCTCGAACGACAGCAGGCAGAGATAGTTCGCGCGGCCTTTCAAGCGCGCCACGGCAGGCGAGAGCCCCGTCAGACGGGCGGCCAGCGGCAGGTCGTGGAACCAGAGTTGATCTTGCAGCGCTTTGGTCGCGGTGCTCACGATGGCTTGCGATTTCGCTCGCAGCAGCGGCGCCAGGTAGGCCAGCGACTTGCCGGTGCCCGTCCCGGCTTCGACCAGCGCATGCTGTCCGGTCTCGAGCGCCCCTTCCACGAACTGGGCCATCTGCAGCTGGCACGCGCGGGTCTCGTATCCGGGGAGCAACCGCGACAGGACGCCGCCCGCGCCGAACAGGCCCTCTAGCGGATGCCGGCCGTGGGTCGGCCCGTTCACGCGCTGGCCGCTACGGGAGGATCCGTGTGGTTGCCTGGCTGCCGGCGCTCGGCGCCGTCGCGAATGCCTCGGCAAAGTCCACGCCCGCCTGCAGGCCCCGATACGCCGACACCGTCTCGGCGGCCTCCGCGATATCGATGCCGCGCCGCGCCATGTACCACTGCGCCAGCGTCTTGAACTGCGCGATCGCCCCCTGCTTCGCATCGATCGTGCCGCTCACGTCCACGTAGGTGTCCGGCGTGAATCCTTCGAGCCATTGGGGCTGGTAGGCGAACGTCGCGGGAGGCGCGTCAAGCGGAGACTGGTCGGTGCGGGCGCCGGGCATGGCGGCGAGTTGCGCGGCGTCGAGCGCCAGTCGCCATACGTCGCGCAGGTCGTGATTCGCGTCCACCGGCGCCGGGGTCAGCAGGGCGTCCGGACGGAATGTCCGCAGCACCTCCACCAGCTGCATCCGCGTGACTGCGTCGTTGGCCACGCTGAAATCCGAGTGGCCGAACCAGAACAGCTCCGCGCCCAGCGACTCGGCCGCGGCCTGCGCCTCCGCGTGATGCGCGGCGGCCAGTTCCCGCGGCGGCAATTCGCTGCCAAGGCTGTTGCCGTTGGCCAGAGTGCAGATCGCCACGGCGCCTCGGTCAGCCGCCACTCGCGCCAGCGTGCCGCCGCAGCACATCTCGGCGTCTCCGGGCGATGCGGCCAGGGCGAGGATGCGCATGAAGTTCACTCGGCGAGACGTGCTCAGAGTTTAGCCCGGGTCGCCGAGCGGGTAGCGGGTCGCTTGGAGTCCGTCATTCCCGCGGAAGCGGGAATCTAGCCCGAGTTCGCCCGTCGGCCAATCGAGCACGCCACGCGTCGGCCCACCGGCGACGGGCCGGAATTGCGCAAGCCGCTAGCAAAGTGACCTACCACCGCCCAGCGCCTCGGTGCGCGTCGTGGGGCAGAATTGCGCTGCGCCGCCGCCGTGTTGGTCCCATGCCAGATTCCACCGCAAATTTCTTCGATCAAGCCCGCGTCTACGTGCGGGCCGGGCGCGGCGGCGGCGGCGCTGCGAGCTTCCGGCGTGAGAAGCACGTGCCGCTCGGCGGACCCGACGGCGGTGACGGCGGTCGCGGCGGCGATGTCCTGATACAAGCGCGCGAAAACCTGCACGCCCTCACCCACCTGCAATACCGCCACCGGTTCATCGCGGGCAATGGCGCATCCGGGCAGGGCAGCCTGCGCCAGGGGCGGGATGGCAAACCCGTGACCATCGACGTCCCGCTCGGCACCGTGGTGTATGACGCCGCGAGTTCGCGTGTCCTTCACGATCTCGTGGAGGCCGGCACGGTCGAGGTGGTGGCCAGCGGCGGGCCCGGGGGCCGCGGCAACGCCCGCTTCAAATCCTCGCGGTTTCCGGCGCCCGACCTCGCGATGCGCGGTGCTGACGGCGACGAATGCTATCTGCGCCTCGAGCTCGAGTTGATCGCCGACGTGGGCCTCGTCGGGGCGCCAAACGCCGGCAAATCCTCACTGCTCGCTCGCATCAGCGACGCGCGGCCGAAGGTCGCGCCGTACCCATTCACCACGCTGCAACCCGTCTTGGGCGTCGTCGCGGCCGGGGACACGCAAGTGGTCGTCGCCGACCTGCCGGGCCTCATCGAGGGCGCGAGCCAGGGTGTGGGGCTCGGCGCCCAATTCCTGCGCCACGCCCGTCGGTCGCGCGTGCTCATCCACGTCGTCGACGGATCAGGTCTGGAGCGGCTGCCGATCCAGGCCTTGGACGCCATCAACCATGAGCTTGCGAGCCACGGGGCCGGATTGGAGTCGCGCCCGCAGATCGTGGCCTTCAACAAGATCGACCTTGCCGAGGCGCGTGCGCGCTGGGAGGACTTTGCGGCGGAATGCCGCGCGCGCGACTGCGTGCCGGTGGCAGTGTCGTCGGCCACGGGCGAAGGGATTCCAGCGCTGCTGCAGCGATCGTTGGCTGCGCTGGCGGAAGCCCCGCTGCCGGATCGTCCCCAGCCGACGGCGCCGCCGGTGCTTCGCCCGGAGCCTGTTCATGAAGCGCCGAGGCTGTTTCGTCGTGAGGACGGGGCATATGTCATCCGCGATCCCGCTCTGGAGCGGCTGGCTGAGCGGCTCAATATGGACACCCCCGACGCCGTCGACTACTTCCAGCGCCGCCTCGACCGCAGCGGCGTCACCGTCCGTCTCGAAAATGCCGGCGCCAAGCCGGGCGATACCGTGGTGATCGGCCAACTGGAGTTCGAATGGGAGGCCGAGGGGCTGTGATAGCATCCTCGCCATGGTCGTTTGCAGCCGAAACATTCATACGCCTCTGAGTGATATCCGCGTCACTACCTAGCCCCCGCCACGCCGCGGCGAACGCGCCGCGCCGCGGGGGCCTCGCCCGGCACCGCCGGGCGCTTTTATTTTCCCGGCGGGGTTTGGCCCGCCCCTCACTTGACCAAGGATTCCTGCCATGAACGACGCGCTCTACCGCCTGCGGCACTCCGCGGCGCACGTGCTGGCCACGGCCGTAGTGGATGTCTTTCCGGATGCGCAGCTCGGCATCGGGCCGCCCACGGATGACGGCTTCTACTACGACTTCCTGCTTCCGCGCGCGCTCACGCCGGACGATCTTGTCCACTTCGAATCGCTCATGCGCAAGCACGCGGCGGCCGACTACCCGTTCGAGTACGCCGAGCATGAGCGTGCGGCGCTGCTCGACGAGTTTCGCCAGCAGGGCCAGTCCTTCAAGGTCGAGCTGATCGACGACCTGTCGCCGGACGAGACGCTCAGCACGTACACGTCCGGACCCTTCGTCGACCTCTGCCGCGGGCCGCACGTGGCCTCCACGGGTCAGATCGGCGCCTACAAGCTGCTGTCAATCGCCGGCGCCTATTGGCGAGGGGACGAGCGGCGGCCGCAGTTGCAGCGCATCTACGGCACGGCCTTCCCCACACGCGCCGAGCTGAAGGCGCATCTGCGGCGGCTCGAAGAGGCCAAGAAGCGCGACCACCGCGTGCTGGCGCGCCAGCTTGACCTGTTCTCCATCAGTCCGCTCGTCGGCGCCGGGCTCGTGCTGTGGCATCCCAAGGGCGGCGTCATCCGCGAATCGTTGGAAGACTTCTGGCGCGCCGAGCACCGTCGGCGCGGCTATGACCTTGTCTACTCACCCCACATCGGCCGCAAGGAGATGTGGGAGACGAGCGGTCACACGCAGTTCTTCGCCGACGGGCTGTTCCCGGAGATGGAGCTCGAAAACCAGACCTTCATCAACAAGCCCATGAACTGCCCCTTCCACGTGCAGATATTCGCGTCCGGTACGCGCAGCTACCGCGACCTGCCGCTGCGGCTGGGAGAGCTCGGCTCCGTCTACCGCTACGAGCGTTCCGGCACACTGCACGGGGCGCTGCGCGTGCGCGGCATGACGCAGGATGACGCCCACATTTTCTGCCGCCGGGACCAGTTCGTGGACGAGGTCAGCGGCGTCATCGACCTCACCAAGATGATTCTCGGCACGTTCGGATTCACCGAATACGCCATTGACGTAAGCGTGCGCGGCGACGACGAGCGCGACAAATATGCTGGCGACGACGAGCTGTGGGAGCTGGCCGAGCAAGGGCTGATCGAGGCCATGGACCGTCACGGCCTCGCGTACCGCCGGGTACCGGGCGAGGCGGCCTTCTATGGACCCAAGATCGACGTGCAGCTCGTGGACGCCATCGGCCGCACCTGGCAGCTCACGACGATCCAGGTGGATTTCAACCTGCCCGAACGGTTTGACATAACCTATGAGGCGGCCGACGGCAGCCGCGAGCGTCCGGTGATGGTCCACCGCGCCATCATGGGATCGATCGAGCGCTTCACGGCCATCCTCATCGAGCACTTCGCCGGGGCGTTCCCGGTCTGGCTGGCGCCCGTGCAGGCCGTGATGATCCCCATCGCCGACCGCCACGCGGCATACGGCCAGGACGTGGTCGAGCGGCTGCGCACCACGGGACTCCGCACCGAGCTTGACGAGCGGTCCGAGCGCATGAACCGCAAGATCCGCGACGCACAGCTGCAGAAGGTGCCGTACATGCTGATCGCCGGCGACCGCGATATCGCCGCCGGACACGTCTCCGTGCGTCTGCGCACCGGCGAGGACCTCGGCGGCATGTCCGTGGACGCTTTCCTGGACGCCGTGCAGCCGGTCATCGCGTCACATGCGCACGACACGCTCGGTTTCGATGCCGCGGGCTAGTTGTACTGACTACACACCTGCGAGACACCTGACGTTGGCGCGGCCGCCTGCGGGGCTGGCGGTCCGCCGGGCCGGACAGCGGGTCAAGGAGCGCAGTCCGTAGGACACATGAGCCAACAGACCGTGAACATCCCGGCGACGGTTCGCCGCATGGCCGCCTATCTGCGCCCGCATTGGAAGGCGCAGCTAGGTGCCGTGCTGGCCTCGCTCGTGACGGTCGGCGCGGAGCTGCCGGCGCCGCTGCTCATCAAGGCCCTGGTCGACGACGTCGCGATCGCCGGCGACCTGAGTCTGCTTCCACCGCTGCTGATTGCCATGGGCGCGCTGGCAATCGCGGGGTCGATTGCTGCAATTGCCGCCAACTACCTCTTCACGAGCGCCGGCGAGCAAGCAGCCAATGTCTTGCGTCGAGCGCTCATGGATCAGGTGCTGCGCCTGCCGCTCGCCTACTTTCGCGGGCACCGAACCGGTGACACGGTGACCCATTTCACCGCCGACTCGGCGGCGATCGCCGAGGCCTACGAGCGGGCATACGGAAACGGACTATCCGCCGCCATTTCGGTTCTCGGCATCATCATCGTCGTGGCGGTCATCGACTGGCGCTTCGGTCTGCTCGCCGCCGTGCTCGTGCCGGTGTACATGCTGCTTCCACGGCTCCGCCAAGGGCACCACGTCCGTTCCGCGCAGCGCGTCCAGACCGCGACTGGCGAGCTGGGCGGCCTGGCCACCGAACTGATCGCCGGCATGCGCGACATCCGAGCGTTCAACCGCCAGGCGTGGTCGCTCGCACGACTGCGGCGACTGCTGCGTGAGCTGCGTGACGCGCGCGTCTATGAGGGGTTTGTTCGAGGCTGGACCTGGGTGACCACGACCATCTTCTGGATCGTTTATGCGGGGGTCTTCTACGTGCTGGCTGAGCCGATCTTCGGTGGCGAAGTGACAATCGGTTTCGCGCTTGCGCTGGCGGGCTATCTCTCGTGGCTCAACCGAGAGGTCACGCCGCTGACCATGGCGTACGTCGACCTGTTGCACGCCGTTGGCGCCGCGCGGCGACTCTTCAACTTCCTGGACACGCCGGCGGAAGACGACGCCGGCGATGGAACATCGTTGACCGTTAGCCGCGGCGACATCGAGTTTCGCGGCGTCGGCGCGTCGTACATCTCCGGAATGCCGGTGCTCACCGACGTGTCGTTCCGGGCGCCAAGCGGCTCAACAACGGCGATCGTGGGCCCGAGCGGCGCCGGGAAGTCGACCGTCGTAAACCTGCTGTTGCGATTCCTCCAGCCAAGCGCCGGTGAAATCCGGCTTGACGGGAAGAACATTGGCGCGGTGAGTGCGACGGAGGTGCGCCGACACGTTGGCGTCGTGTTCCAGGACCCCGTGCTCTTCCATGGATCCATCGCCGACAACGTCGGGTTCGGGCGCGAGGGCATTGGGCCTCGCGAGGTGACCAGGGCAGCCGAGATTGCCGCCGCGGCTGACTTCATCGGGGCCACGCGGGACGGATTCGACACCCAGGTAGGCGAGCGCGGCCTGCGCCTGTCGGGCGGCCAAGCGCAGCGCATTGCGATCGCGCGCGCCATCGCCGGCGATCCGCGCGTGCTGGTGCTCGACGAGGCCACGTCCGCGCTCGATGCCGAAGCAGAGCATTTGGTGTTGAGGGGCTTGGAGCGAGCGCGCGAGGGCCGGACGACGCTGGTCGTCGCCCATCGGCTCTCCACCGTGCACCGGGCTGATCTAGTCGTCGTGCTCGACGAGGGCCGCGTGCTGGATGTCGGACGCCACGACGAACTCTATGCGCGCTGCGGCCTCTACCGCGAGCTGTGCGACCGGCAGATGCAGCCGGCCACCATGACGAGCGACGCGTGATTCACCGTAACGGTCGCGACCCATGACCACATCGGCGCCGGGCGTGGCCGTGCCAAGCGCGCTAACGGATCGGGTGATCGCCTGGCGGCTCTGGGGCTATTTGCGCGGCTCGCGTCTCGCCTACGCGGGGGCGGCGGCCATGACCGCCGGGAATTCCGCCGTGCTGCTCACCCGGCCCTGGCTGCTGCACGTCCTCATCGACGATGTCTTCGGTCGGCAAGACCGGTCCCTGTTGATTCCCACCCTGTTGGGGATTGCGGGCTGCGGGGTCGCGCTCGGACTCGCCGCCGTCTTCGGGCATTGGTTCCACACCCTGGCGGCCGAGGGAGCGATGTCGCAGCTGCGTCGGGACGTCCTGCAGCAGGCGCAACGGATTCCCATAGGCGATCTGCGTGGGCGGCGGACGGGCGACATCGTGTCGCATCTCACCGCCGACGCGGCAGTGATTTCCACCGGCTATCTGCACGCCGTGTCAGTGATCTGTGCGAATGCGCTGCGGCTGCCCGGGTATCTGGTCATCATGTTCGTCATCGACTGGCGGCTGGGGCTCATCACCGTAGCGACGCTTCCGATTCATGCGCTGATGGCCACACGCGTCAGAGGCCGGACCCAAGCGGCCGGCCGGCGAGTGCAGGACGCGATGGGAGGCCTCTCGGCGGTGATGACCGAGTTGGTAGGCGGCGCCCGCGACGTGAAGGCCTTCAACCGGCAGCGATGGGCGGGCGAGCGGCTCGACAACGAGACGCGAAGCTTGTGGCGCGCCCGCGTTCGGGTCGCTCTCCTGGGGAGTTTGGGCCGCACGGCGCACCTGGCTTACTGGGCCGCGCTGATTGCGATCTGGGCGTTTCTGGCGGATGCGGTCGTGGCCGGGACGGTGGCGGTGGGCTTCCTCGTGGCCTCCGGCCAGTACCTCCTGCAAGTCGGCGGTCCGGTTCGAAACTTGTTGAACGAATTCGTCCAAATCCAGGTCGTGCTCGGCACCGCCCGCCGGGTATTCGGCTTCCTGGACACACCGCGAGAGATCGACGAGCAGACTGGTCGTTCGTTGTCCGTCTCGCGGGGCGAAGTACGGGTCCAGGATGTCGGGTTTTCCTACGGTGAAGAAGAGGTGCTGAACCAGGTGACGTTTGCCGCTTCACCGGGTCAAAAGGTGGCATTGGTCGGACCGAGCGGCGCGGGCAAGTCAACGCTCATCAGCTTGTTGCTCAAGTTCTACGAGCCGCAAGCCGGTCGCATTGAGATTGACGGGCAAGACAGTCGAGAAGCCAGCGCGGCGTCGGTTCGACAGAGCATTGGTGTGGTGTTTCAGGACGCCACGCTTTTCGATGGATCGGTGACCGAGAACATTTCGCTCGGTCGCGAGACCGTCACCTCAGCCGATGTCCGCCGCGCCGCGTTGCTGGCCAACGCCGATGACTTCATCACCGCCCTGGAGGATGGCTACGACACCAACATCGGCGAGCGAGGCGTGCGGCTGTCGGGTGGGCAGGTGCAGCGCATCGCCATCGCCCGAGCCATCGTGGGAGACCCGCGGATCTTGATACTGGATGAAGCCACGTCGTCGCTTGATGCCGAGTCCGAGTGGCTGGTGCAGGAAGGATTGGAGCGGGCGTCCGCCGGGCGCACGACGCTCGTGATCGCACACCGGCTCGCGACCGTCCGTCAATCCGACAGCATTGTTTTCCTCGACGGCGGGCGCGTGCAGGACACCGGACGGCACGACGAGCTTTACGCGCGAAACGACCACTACCGCCGGCTGTGCGACCTCCAGTTGCTTGGCGTTGAAACGGCTATCCCAGCGATGGCGTCCAAAACGCAAGAACAGCCCGGCGGCGAAAACTAAGGCAGCCCTGAACAGGTCTTTGTGGTCGTCCGGGGCAGAGATGGGTCGTGAGTCTTGCTTGCCGCACGGCGGACCCGCGAGCGGTCGGCTACTGTGCGCCCGGTGGCGTGGGAGAACCCGTAGGCCGCACATATGAGAATCCTCGTCGTGAACGACGACGGCATCCAGGACCGGGGCCTCTGGGCGCTGGCGGAGGCCCTGGAGCCCTTGGGGGAGGTTCGCGTCTACGCGCCGGACCGCAACTACAGCGGCGCCGGCATGTCCGTCTCGCTGACGCCAGAATTCCATTTGCAGCGCGCCGGGCCGCCGGACGGAATCGCCACAGATGTTCCCGGATTCACGGCGGATGCTTCGCCCGCCAACCTGGCGGCTCTGGGATGCGCCATTGCCTTTGACCGCGAGCCGCACGTGATCGTGTCAGGCATCAATCCCGGCTGGAACACCGGCGTGCAGGGCTATGTGAGCTCGGGAACCATGGGCGCGGCGCGCGTGGCGCTTGATCGCGGATTCACCGGCATCGCCGTATCCCACACACCGCACTCGCCCGAGGACAAGCGGACCATCGCCGCCGCGACGGCGAGGTTCGTCGCGGCCGCCCAGACGCACGGCGTGCTGGGCCAGCCGCTGCTTATCAATATCAACACGCCCGAGGGGTTCGCGGCCCGCGAGCCGGCGCGGCTCACGCGGCCGGCGCGGTTCACCCTGTTCGAGGGCCTGCGCCCCACGGAAGCGCCGATCATCGACGGCAAGCGCATCACGGTCCGCGTGCGCTACGGCAACATGTTCGACGGTCCTGGAACCGATGACGACGAGACCGGGGCGCTCAAGGCCGGCGCGGCCTCGATTTGCGTCACCGATCCGTTCACGTCGCGCGTCGTGCTCGAAGACCCGTGGCCCGCCATCGCCCGCGCGTTCTCACCCGTCGCATGATGCGCTGTAACGGCTTCCGGTGCGGACGCGCGGCTTCCCCGAGCGAAGGGAGACCTTCGCGTACCTCCTCGTCATGCCTGCGCAACACCGCTCGTCATTCCCGCGAAAGCGGGAATCTAGGCCCGATTTAACCTGGACGCACGCAGGTTTCTCTGCGGACACTCGAAGACTGACCGGGTTATGCAAACGCCTTCAGGGGAGTGCTCGTGAACCAACGGCTTGACGAGCTGCGCCGACGGCTGCGCGAGGTCTCCGACCTGCGCGCGGCGGCGGCGGTGCTCCATTGGGACCAGACCACCTACATGCCGCCGAAAGGCGCGGCTGCCCGCGGGCGGCACATCGCCACGCTCGAACGGCTGGCCCATACTGCCTTCACCGATGCCGCCGTCGGCTCGCTGCTCGACGACCTGGAGCCGCACGCGGAGCGCTTGCCCGCCGAGCATCCCGACGCTGCCCTCGTCCGCGTCACTCGCCGCGACTACGAGCGCGACATGCGCGTGCCGGCTGACTTTGCCGCTGCGCTCGAGGAACATGCGGCAGCCTCATATGCGGCCTGGGTGAAGGCGCGGCCCGCCAACGACTTCGCCGCCGTCCAGTCCATGCTTGAGCGCACGCTTGATCTCAGCCGCCAGCTGTCGGGCTTCACGCCCAACGCGCAGCACGTCGCTGATCCGCTGATCGACCGCCAGGATCCGGGCATGACCGCGTCCCAGGTTTCGGTCCTGTTCGCGGAGCTCCGTGCGCGGCTGGTTCCGCTGCTTCAGCGGATCACCGCGGCAGCCCGCAACGACAATCAGGTCGTCCGCCGGCACTTCCCCATCGACGCCCAGCGCGCCTTCGCCCGCCGCGTGGTCGGGCTGATGGGATTCGACTTCGACCGCGGCCGCATCGACGACACGGCGCATCCCTTCATGACCAGCTTCGCCGCGGACGACGTGCGCATCACCGTGCGGGCCGACGAGCATTTCCTCGGCGAGCATCTCTTCAGCGCCATGCACGAAGCCGGGCATGCGCTCTACGAGCTGGGCGTCAATCCCGCCTTCGAGGGCACTCCGCTGGGCGAGGGCGCCTCCAGCGGCATGCACGAGAGCCAGTCGCGGCTTTGGGAGAACTTCGTCGGGCGCAGCCTCGATTTCTGGCAGGGGCAGTACGCGCACCTGCAAGCGGAATTTTCGGAGCAACTCGGGTCGGTGCCGCTCGATGTGTTCTATCCGGCGATCAACCACGTGCAGCCGTCGCTGATTCGCACCGACGCCGACGAGGTCACCTACAACCTGCACGTCATGCTGCGGTTCGACCTGGAGCTCCAGCTGCTCGACGGACGGCTGGCCGTGCGCGACCTGCCGGACGCCTGGCGGGCGCGCTATTCCCAGGATCTGGGAGTCGAGCCCCCGGACGACCGCGATGGCGCGCTCCAGGACGTGCACTGGTTCCACGGCACCATCGGCGGCGCCTTCCAGGGCTATACGCTGGGCAACCTCATTTCCGCCCAGGTGTTCGCCGCGGCCCGCCGCGCGCTGCCAGACCTTTCCGAACGCATCTTCCGTGGCGAACTCACGACGTTGCACGACTGGCTGCGGCACGAGATCTACCGTCATGGCCGCGTCTACACCGCGCCCGAGCTGGTGCAGCGCGTCACCGGCGCCCCAATCGGCGTCGACGCACTCATGGGCCACCTGTCGAGCAAATACGGCGCGATCTACAACCTGGCGTAGCTGGTCGCTGTCGATCCGGTCGCGCCGAGCGCGCCCTTGGACGAGCGCGGTAGGGGCGCCCCTGGTGGGCGCCCGCTGGTGATCCACCCCCGTGTCCGTGACCGAACAACGGCGACCGGCGCGGGCGAATTCTTGACGACGGGGCCGCCCAAGCTCACCATCGGGGCTAAGGAGGCCCGCCATGGTCACCACTGCTTTGCCCGACACTGACGTCCAGGCCGCATCGCGAGCCAAAACGCGCCTGACCCTCGTCGACGCCGACGTCCACAACGCCGTCAACTCCATTGACGAGCTGCTGCCATTTCTAGCGACGCGCTGGCATAGCTACATCGAGCAATCCGGTTTTGAGGCGCCGGGCGGCAACGTCTATCCGCGCCTGTATGAGAATGCGGCGCGCCGCGACGCTTTCCCACCGAGCGGCTGCCTGCCCGGCGGCGACCCGGACTTCGCCCGCGAGCAGCTCCTGGACGCCTGGGGCATCGAGGCCGCCATCCTCAATCCGCTGTACCCGGCGTCAACCATGCCGAACCTCGATTTCGCCAACGCGCTCGCGCGCGCCGTGAACGAAGTGACGGCGTCGCGCTGGCTGGACCATGACCCTCGCTGGCGCGGGTCGATTGTTGTGAACACGGAAGACCCCGAGGCGGCCGCCGCCGAGATCCGCCGCGCCGGTCGGGACCCGCGGTTCGTTCAAGTGCTCTTGATCGTGCGCTCCACCGCGCCCTACGGGCGCCGGCGATTCCGGCCCATTCTCGCTGCGGCGAGCGACATGGCCTTGCCCCTTGGCATTCACTTTGGCGGCGCCCCGGGTCCCATCACGGCCACGGGTTGGCCGTCGTACTACATCGAGGACCACACGGGCATGCCGCAGGCCTTCGAAGCACAGGTGCTCAGCCTGGTCGCCGAAGGCGTCTTCGAGACCTTCCCGGACCTGCGCGTCGCGTTGGTCGAAGGCGGGTTTGCCTGGTTGCCGGCGCTGATGTGGCGCTTCGACAAGAACTACAAGGGGCTGCGCGACGAAATCCCGTGGCTCAAGAAGCTGCCCAGCGAGTACATCCGGGAGCACTTTCGGGCGACGACGCAGCCGATGGAGGAGCCGTCAGACCCACGCCACCTGCTGCAAATCATCGACATGATCGGCCGCGACGACTTCCTCATGTTCGCCACCGACTACCCGCACTGGGACTTCGACGCGCCCAACCGGGCTGTGCCGTCCATCATTCCGGACGACATGCGGGAGAGCATCATGGCCGACAACGCAGCGGCCTTCTATGACTTCGACCGCGCATGACGTCGGGGCGCTCGCTGACTTCGGCGAGCGCTGTGCGCGCCGTGTGCAGATCGGGCGCCATGCCATCGTCGTGGTGCGCTGGGACGATGAGGTCTACGCCCTCCGCGACACCTGCGCCCACCAGGGCGCGCCCTTGTCACGCGGCACGCTGGGTAACCGGGTTACCGCCGCGACGGCCGGCGCTCCCATCGTCCTGGACCCGGATTCCCGCCTGCTTCGCTGTCCCTGGCATGGCTGGCAGTACAACCTCTGCACCGGCCGCTCGCTGCACGATCCTTCGCGCGCCCGCGTGAGAACCTATCCCGCTCGCGTTGCCGATGGCCGTGTCTTCGTGGACCTCGGCTAGTACGGACGCCGCCGCGCGCGACGCCGCGCTGGAGGCGGCTGTCGCTGTCATCCGCTCGTCGCGAGCCATGGTGGCGATTGCGGTCACCGGCGGCGGCTCGGGCGTCATCCCGCGCCTGCTGACTTGTCCCGGCGCTTCGCGCACGGTGCTCGAGGCGCAGGTGCCCTATGCGCGCCCGGCCTTGACCGAGCTGCTGGGTGCGCCGCCCGCGTCGCGCTGCTCGGCGGAGACTGCGCGCGAGCTCGCCCGGTCCATCTACCGGCGGGCGCTGCGGCTGCGCGAGACGCCCCATACCCCGGTGCTTGGCCTGGGCGCCACCGCCGCCCTGGTCACCGACCGCGAGCGCAAGGGCTCCCATCGAGTCCACGTGGCGGTGGTCGATGGCTTTCAGACCTGGGAAGCCACGGCGCGACTGCGCAAGGGCGCGCGGACACGCGCGGCTGAGGAGGCAATTGCCGAACTCGTCATCCTTGGCACGCTGGCGGACGCCATGGCAGACCGCCGCGAGATCGAGATCCCGCTCGAAGCGGACGAGCGGTGGAGCGTCACCACGGCTCCGTTGGCCCATGTGCGTGACGTCATCGCGCGGGGCGACCAGCCCTGGGCCACGGTCGATCGCACCGGCCGCGCGCGGGCCGGCGGACCGCTGCCCGGCGCGGTCGTGCCCGGATCGTTCAATCCGCATCACGACGGCCACAGCGCGCTGCTCGAAGCCGCCCGTCGGCGCACGGATGGGCACGCGGCCTACGAGATTTCCATCGCCAATGTCGACAAACCCATGCTCTCCGCAACCGATCTCGATGCGCGGCTCGCGCAGTTTCGTGGCCGGGCGCCAGTGGTGCTCACGCGCGCCCCGACGTTCGTCGCCAAGGCTCGGCTGCTGCCTGGCGCTGCATTCGCGGTTGGCGCCGATACCGCCGCCCGCATTCTCGAGCCGCGCTACTACGGCGGTGCTGAGGGGTTTGCGCAAGCCATGACGGAGCTTAGAGAGCTCGGCGCCCGCTTCCACGTCGCGGAGCGCCGGGTCGGCGGCGTTCGTGTGCGGCTCGACGACCTGCGAGTCCCCCCGTCGGCCGCCGACTTGTTTCAGCCCATCCCGTCCTCGGAGGTTGGGGTCGACATCTCCTCGACCGAACTCCGTGGTCGGAGCGACGCCTAGCCGCGCTGGCCTCGTTCGTCACCCGGCACGGGGTACCATCGGCCATCCGAGCCTGCGCCGTTGTGACCTGGGGGACCGTGGCTGCCGATCACGCCGGTCTCCAACCGCAGCCCGAGTTCACCGCCTTGCGCCGTCCGCGCGCCCGCGACACCGGCGAGCACATCGTCCTGCGGCCGGGCACGGCCGCCGATTGGGCGGCCTGTTGGGCCATGGACGTGTCGTACGAGACGGAGTATGTCTGGCAGCTCCAGGCGAGCGTCCACGCCAACGTGCCCATGGTCGGCTTTGCGCAAGTGCGGCTTCCCCGCGCCATCACCCTGCGCGATCCGTTGTGGGGCGGACCGGCCGATCCGCCGCAGCCGGAGCAGGCGTCTCTGATCGTGGCCGACGCTCGCGGCGTCGTTGACGGCTTCGCGTTTGTCGTGCCCGACGCGCCGCGCGCCGTTGACACGCTCTGGATGCTCGCCGTGCGGCCGCACGGCCGGCGGCGCGGCCTCGGCGTTCGCCTGGCGCGGGCGGCGGTCGAGACGGCGCGGCAGGGTGGCAGCCGCGCGCTCTGCGCCACCGTCCAGGCGCGCAATTACCCTGCGATTCGCATGCTCCAGGCGGCGGGCTTTGTGCTCACCGGCCATGACGAGCAGTACTACCCGTCCAACGACGTCGGCCTGCGCTTTGCCCACCGCTTGGCCCACAATGGTGTCAGCCGCCGTCGCGGAATTCGGGCCCGAGGCGGCTCATAGCGTCCCCAGGACGGCAAGCGGCGGGTATTCTGCGCGTGCCGCCTCGCGTCGGGGTGCTGCGGGCTAGGGTGAGCGACGAATGTCCAACGGGATAGGCCTCGGCCTCCTCGGCGTTGGGAATGTCGGATCGGCGGTCGCGCGCAACTTGGACGCGCGCGCCGACGCCCTGGAGCGGCAGCTCGGCCGCCCGATCACCATTCAGCGCGCGCTCGTGCGCGACCCTGACAAGCCCCGCGACGCGCCCATTCCCGCCGATTGCCTCACCACTGACCCGGCGGCCGTGATTGACGACCCCGACGTCGACGTCATCGTCGAAGTCCTCGGCGGCGTCGAGCCCGCCCAGCAATACCTTCGCCGCGCGCTCGAAGCCGGCAAGCACGTCGTCACCGCCAACAAGGAAGTCATGGCGGCGCACGGGGTCGATCTGCTGCAGCTTGCCGCGGCGCGTGATCTCGATCTCTATTTCGAAGCCAGCGTCGGCGGCGGCATCCCACTCATTGGACCGTTCCGGCAGGACCTGGCCGCCAACGAGATCGAGGAGGTCCACGCCATTCTCAACGGCACGACCAACTACATCCTCTCGCAGATGGCGGAGCACGACCGGAGCTACGCCGACGCGTTGGCCGAGGCCCAGCAGCTCGGCTACGCCGAGCCGGATCCGACCAACGACGTCGAAGGGCATGACACGGCCTACAAGCTGGCCATTCTCGCCACGCTGGCGTTCAAGGGGCGCGTCGCGCCAACGGATGTCTATCGGGAAGGGATCACCCGGCTCTCGCAGGCTGACTTCACATACGCCGCGGAGTTGGGCTATAGCATCAAGCTGCTGGCCATCGCCAAGCGCCGTGGAGCCACGATCGAAGCGCGCGTCCACCCGGCGCTGGTGCAGCGCGACTTTCTCTTGGGACAGGTCGAGGGCGTCTACAACGCTGTCCGCATCTCCGGCGACCTCTTGGGACGCGCGATGTTCATGGGCCGCGGCGCTGGACCGCAGCCCACGTCGAGCGCCATCGTCTCCGACCTCATCGACCTGGGTCACAACATCCGGCGGGCGGCGCACAACCGAATTCCGGTGCTGCTGGACCGGCCGGTCAGCGTCCTGCCCATGGAAGAGATGATCTCGCGCTACTACCTGCGCCTCTGGGTGCAGGACCGGCCCGGTGTGCTGGCGCGCATCGCGGCGATCTGCGGCGAGCACGCGATCAGTATCGCTTCGGTGCTGCAGAAAGAGGTCGACCCGGACGCGCGGCGTGCCGAGCTTGTGCTGCTCACGCACGACGCGCGCGAGGCCGACTGGCAACCCGCGCTGCGGCGCATCACCGCGCTCGACGTCGTGCCGGAGGTCGCCAGCGTGATTCGCATCGAGGACCTGCTCGAATGACGCTGAGCGTCCCGGACGGCGTCATTGCGCGGTATCTGGAGTTCCTGCCGTTCGCGGGCAGCGCCCCGGATCTCACCATCGGCGAAGGCGGCACCCCCATCGTGCGCGCGCCCGTCTTGGAGGCCCGAACCGGCATCCGAGAAGTCTGGCTGAAGCTCGAAGGCTGCAACCCGACCGGATCGTTCAAGGACCGGGGCATGGTCGTGGCGGTGGCGAAGGCGCTTGAGGACGACGCGCGCGCGCTTATCTGCGCGTCTACCGGAAATACGGCGGCGTCGGCCGCTGCGTACGGGGCCCGCGCCGGCGTCACGACCGTGTGCGTGGTCCCCCACGACTCCACCGCCTCGGGGAAGATGGCGCAGACCCGCATGCTCGGCGCGCGTGTCGTGGCCGTCACCGGCACCTTCGATCAAGCGCTGGCCATCGTGCGCCAACTGGCCGATCGCGACGGGGTGGTCCTCGTCAACTCCATCAATCCCCATCGGTTGGAGGGACAAAAGACGGCGGCGTTCGAGGTCGTGGATGCGCTGGGCGACGCGCCGGACGAGCTGTACTTGCCCGTGGGTAACGCGGGCAACATCGCCGCCTACTGGCGCGGGTTCGTTGACTATTGGAAGGCCGGGCGGGCAACGCAGACGCCGGTGCTCCGGGGATTCCAAGCCGAGGGCGCCGCGCCCATGGTGCACGACCATCCCATCGACGATCCGGTGACCGATGCCTCGGCGATTCGCATCGGCAATCCGGCCAACTGGGAAGAGGCGGCAGCGGCGCGCGACGCCTCCGACGGATCCATCGAAGCCGTGCCCGAGCAAGCGATCGTTGACGCCTATCGACTGCTCGCACGAGAAATGGGCGTGTTCGTTGAGCCCGCCTCCGCCACGGGTGTTGCCGGATTGCTGCAACGACGGGCGGGCGGCTCGGCCACAGCCGACCGGGTGGTCTGCGTGCTCACCGGCGCCGGCCTGAAAGACCCGGAAACCGCGCTGCGCTGGTCCGACGATGCGATTGAGGCGCCACCCCGCGTGGACGCGGTCACGCGCGTATTGGGGTGGTCCGACTAGGGCCTGTTCACACTAACGCAGCGCATCGACTATGAGGGCGATGAGGATGAACCCGAGGAAGAGGGCGTCGAGCTTCTCGAAGCGCGAGAAGATCCGGCGAAAGCCCTTCAGGCGCCGGAACAGGCGCTCGACCTCATTGCGCCGCTTGTAGATCTCCTTGTCGTAGGCCCATGGATCGACCCGCGACCGGAGTGGTGGAACCACCGGCGTAAACCCCAACGCCAAGACCAGTTGGCGCGTCTCGTTGCCTTGGTAGGCCCGGTCCATCACCACCGCGAGGTTCCCAGGCCGCGGCCCGAGGCGGTGAAGGAGCTTGCGCCCTTCCGGGGCGTCGTGGGCCTGCCCGGGCGAGAGGGCGAAGGTCATGGCCGTGCGAGCATCCGCGGCAACCATATGAATCTTGGTGGTCCAGCCGCCACGGGACTTGCCGATGGCCTGGGGTCCGTTTTTTTTAGCGCCCCCGTGCCGTCGGGATGAACCTTGACGCTGGTGCTGTCGAGCGAGACCGCCTCGAGCTTGATGCGCACGATCTGTTCGCGCTGCAGGTGTTCGAATACCCGATCGAGGACCCCGTTCTTGGACCAGCGATTCATCCGCGTGTAGACGGTGTGCCATCTGCCAAACCGACGCGGCAATCCGCGCCACTTACAGCCATGCTCGGCGACGTACAGGATGGCGTTGAGCACCTGCAAGTTCGAAATCTTGATGTTGCCGCGTTGCACCGGCAGGCAGGGTGCGATCCGTTCGTACTGCGCTTGAGTGAGTTCCATGCCGGCATGATACGCTATTCAGCGTTTAGTGTGAACAGGCCCTAGGCCGATCGCGTGTAAGGCCGCCCGGATGTCGCCGGGCGCCACGGGCACTTGCTGGCGCTCGACGGACCGCTCTACTATCGCTCCGCGCTGGCTATGCCGCGGCCGAGCAGGGCTGGGAGATCGCAGGATGGCGCAGGAGAACGCCCGCCAACGATCCGATCGCATCCGCCGTGAGATTCGCGATCTGGCCGATAAGGGACTGTCGCAGCAGGAAATCCTGTCGCTGTTCTACGTGCGCGGCAAATGGCGTAGCCGACTCAGCGCGGAAACCCAGCCGGACAATTCGCCGAGCGAGATCGGTCGCGACTAGCCGGTCGGCACCCGCCGCCACAGCTCGGCTACGCGGTCCCGCAGCTCCTGCAGTGAGCCGTTGTTGACGATGCGCACGATCGGCCGCTCCGGATGGAGACGCCGAAACGCCTCGCCCTTGGCCCCCGGGCCGGCCTGCATCGAGAGACGGGCCTGAGCATCTGCGGCTGAGAGGCGCCCGCTGGCGGCGACGCGCTCGACCAGCAGTGTCGGCTCGGCCTCGACGATCCACAACCCATCCAACCGACCCCCGGACGGCCCCTCGACGACGTTGATGGCTTCGATGAACGTCGCGGGCGCGTCAGTGGCCTCGGCCAGCAGCGCCTCGGTGGCCTCGCCGACTGCCGGATACAGCAAGTCTTGGAGAAGCAGCAGTTGCTCCCGGTCCGCAAACACCAGCCGCGCGAGCGCGCCGCGGTCGACGACGCCGTCGGGCCGCCTTGCGGCTGGGAACGCGTCTCGTACGCGCCGCTGCACGGCCGCATCGGACTCCAGCAGCGTTCGAACGGTCGTGTCGGAGTCAATCACCCGCGCGCCGAAGTCCCGCAGCATCGCCGCTACCGTCGACTTCCCCGCGCCGATATTGCCGGTGAGCCCGAGCACCGGGTGCTTGACCACGGCTACTCGGGGTCGCGCACGATCGGCCAGTCCCGGCTTTGGGCGATGCGCTCAAGGCGCGCGTTCGGCCAAACCGCCACCGGACGGCCCACGAGTTGCAACAAATCGAGGTCGCGCTCGGTATCGGCGTAGGCCAGGCTGCACTCCAGGTCGATGGGCGGATCGGCGTCCTGCGCCATGGTCAAGACGCGCCGCACTTTCTCCGGCCCGGTCACCACGTCGCCAAGCACCCGACCCGTCACGCGACCGGCGTCAACTTCCACGCGGGTGCCGATCACCAGGTCGAAGCCCAGCGCCTGTTGCACCGGCTCCAAGAACGGCTCGTAGGTTGCCGACACCAGGACCGTGCAATGACCTTCCGCCTTGCGCTGGCGCACCATCTCCGCCACCCGCAGGCGCAAGGACGGGCGAAATGCGGTCTCCCAGGCATGCCCTACGAGGGCGGCGAGTTCCCGCTCATCCATCCCGCGCACGGTCGCCCACGCCGCCGGCATCCACCGGCGCACCATGAAATCCGCGCTCACGAGGCCGAGTTTGCTCGCGAGGATGACCGGCAACTTGCGCACGATCATCAACGACTTGCGACGTTTCCACACCCGGCGGCCGCCCATCCACGACTCCAGGGCTTGCCAGACTTCACCCCTGACGAGCGTGCCGTTGAAGTCGAAGATCGCGGCGGTTTGCGTGGCCGGGACTTGGTCTGGCATCGATATGGCGCTCAGCCCTCGCGAGAAGTACCGGCAATGTCCCACACGAGCCTGTGCCGAGCACGCGTCTAGGTTCGCCGTGGCCCCGCGTCTATAGTTGCCCTGAGACGTCGGCGGACTGGCCCGGCCTTTGAATCGCCACCGTCTCGCCGCACGTGGAGATGACATCGTCGGCGACTATGACCTTCACCCACACGCTGCCCGCAACGGACGAGCAAACCCTGGCGCGCGCGATGCGCCGGGCCATCGACCTCGCGCGCGCCGTGCGTGGACGCACCAGCCCGCACCCGCCCGTGGGCGCCGTGGTCCTGCAGGGCGAACGCGTGGTTGGCGAGGGGGCGACCCACCCGCCCGGCGGACCGCATGCCGAGGTGGCCGCGCTCGCCGCGGCGCAAGAGCGGGCCCGGGGCGGCACGCTCGTCGTGACACTGGAGCCGTGCAATCACTTCGGACGGACGCCGCCCTGCACGCAGGCCGTTCAGCGTGCGGGCATCGCCCGCGTGGTCGTTGGCGCGCGCGACCCAAACCCGCGGGTGTTGGGCGGCGGCCTTGAGGCGCTCGCCAGCGCGGGCATCGCCACGGAAGTTGGGCGGCTCGACCGTGAGGCCAACGCCCTCATCGCGCCGTTCTTGACCCTGGCCACCCGCGGCCGGCCGTTCGTCACGGCAAAATGGGCGATGACGCTTGACGGCAAGATCGCCGGCCCACGCGGCGGCGAATCGATCACGGGAGCCGAGGCCAGGGCCGAGGCCCACCGCCTCAGGGACAGGGTCGACGCGGTGATCGTCGGCGCGGCGACCGCGCGGATCGACGATCCGCGGCTCACCGTGCGACCGGCGCCGGCCGACCGGCGTCAGCCGCTGCGCGTGGTCCTCTGCTCGGCGGCTTCGCTGGCGCCGGACGCGCGCATGCTCCGTGAGGCGGGGTCGACCCTGGTTCTCACCTCGCGGGAGTCAGACGCCGACCGCGCTCGACTTGAGCGCGCCGGCGCCGAGGTCGTCCGCGTGGCCGGCGATCCCGAGGGCCGGGTCGATCTGGCGGCCGCGCTGACATGCCTGGGCGCTCGCGGCCTGGCGCATGTGCTGGTGGAAGGCGGGTCCCAGCTGCTCGGTGCGCTCGTCGCCGCGAACCTCGTCGATGAAGTCGTCGTATTCGTCGCCCCGCGCCTGATGGGTCCCGGCGTCCCCGCGTTGGACGCCCCGCCGCAGGCGAGCCGCTTTCTGCCCTGGACGCTCGACGAGCCCACCGTGCGCCGGCTCGGACCAGACATCATGGTCAGTGGCCGACTTCCCGCGGCACAGGTCGGCTAAGTCATGTTCACTGGAATCGTGGAGGCGCTTGGCGAAGTCGTCGAGGCCGGGAGCCGCGCGGGCGTGCACCGCCTCGTCGTCGCCGCGCCGGTGCTCGGCGACGGTGTGGCCATCGGTGACAGCGTGGCGATCAACGGCGTGTGTCTCACGGCGGTGCAAGTCGACGACGACCGCATGACCGTCGAGGTTGTGCCGGAAACGCTGCGCCGAACCAACCTTGGCTGCCTCGACGTTGGCGACGCCGTGAACGTCGAGCGCTCGCTGCCCGCCGACGGCCGATTTGGCGGACACGTCGTCCAAGGGCACGTGGACGGCACGTGCACCGTCACCAATCGCGAGCCGGACGGGGCCAGCGAGCTGGTGACCTTCACCCTGCCGCCCGAGCACGCCGCCCAGGTCGTCACCAAGGGCTTTGTCGCCCTCGACGGCGTGAGCCTCACCGTGGTCGACGCTTCCGCCGCTGAATTCCGTGTGGCGCTGATTCCCCACACGCGCGCTCGGGTGACACTGGGGTCGGCACCGCCCGGGTACTGTGCCAACCTTGAGGTGGATGTGCTGGCCAAGTATGTGGCCCGTGCACTGGCCGCGATTCCTCTGGAGTCCGCGCTCAGCCGGGCGCAGCTCCAAGCGTCGGGCTTCATGGACGTGGAGGCGGAGGAATGAACGGCGCCGAGATCGAGGCCCTATTCCGCCACGTCGCCGAAGGCGGAATCGTCGCGGTGGTGGACGACGGCCGCGACCCGCCTGACGTCGACCTCGTCACGGCCGGCGCTAGGCTCACCGAGGCGACCCTTGCCAAGATGCGCGGTCTCACCAGTGGGCAGCTCCATATCCCTGTGGCACCCGAGCGGCTTGACGCGCTTGGCCTTCCGCTCATGGTTGAGTCTCAGGCCAATTCCCGTGCTCGTTCGGCGGCCTTCACCGTCACCGTGGATCTTCTCGACCAGCAGCCGCAGCCGGGGTCGCTGCCGGGCGTGGTAGGCACCATCCGCGCCTTGGCCGATCCGTCGCACCGCGCGGCCGCGTTTGGCAAGCCGGGGCATGTGGGGCCCCTGCGCGGGCGCAGCGGCGGCGTGCTGCGGCGCTTGGGCCACACGGAAGCCGCCATCGATTTGGCGCGGCTGGCCGAGTTGCCGCCGGTGGCCGCGCTCGCCACGCTGCACACGCCGGAGGGCCGCGCCGCCCGTCCCGCGGAGGCCCGCCGGCTCCTCGAGGGCCACGATATCCCGTCGATCTCAATCAGCGAAATCGTGCGCCACCGCCGCCTCAACGAGCGCGTCGTGATCCGCGGCGCCGAAGCGGCGCTGCCGACCGCGGCCGGGACCTTTCGGGCCATCGCCTTTCGCGATACCACGACAAATGAGGACCACGTCGCGCTGGTGAAGGGTCAAGTTGCCGGTGGCAGCCCGCCGCTCGTGCGGGTGCATTCCGAGTGCCTCACCGGCGACGCGTTCGGCTCGCAGCGCTGCGACTGCGGCGATCAGCTCGCCGTGGCCAAGCAGCGCATCGAGGCCGAAGGCCGGGGAGTCGTCCTGTACATGCGCCAGGAGGGTCGGGGGATTGGCTTGGCCAACAAGCTGCACGCCTATCAGCTGCAGGACGACGGACTGGACACCGTCGAGGCCGACCGCCATCTCGGCTTCGCCGTCGATCTGCGCGACTACGGCGTCGGCGCCCAGATCCTGCGCGACCTGGGTCTGCGCGAGCTGCGGCTCCTCACGAACAATCCAAAGAAGACCGAGGGGCTCCGTGCCTATGGGCTCCACGTAGTCGAGCAGATTCCGCTTACGATTGAGCCGGGCGAGCATAATCAGCGGTACCTGGAAACCAAGCGACAGCGAATGGGCCATCGTGTTTGATCCCGACTCACCGACGACTGCCGGCGAAGTCATCGAGCCGACGCTCGACGGCGCCGGTCTCACCGTGGGCATCGTCGTCGCCCGGTTCAACGAGCTCTTCACCACCCACCTGCTCCGCGCCTGCCGGCGCGAGCTGCGCCGGCACGGCGTGGCCGATGAGGACATCGTCGTCACCTGGGTGCCCGGGGCCATGGAGTTGCCGGTCACGGCGCGCGAGCTCATCGCCGCGCGTGACGTCGACGCGGTGGTGTGCCTGGGATGCATCATTCGCGGGGAGACCACCCACTACGACCACGTGGCCCAGGAGTCGGCCCGGGGCATCGCGCGCGCCGCGCTCGACACCGGAACGCCCGTGATCTACGGCGTCGTTACCGCCGAGACGTTGGCGCAGGCCGTGGATCGGAGTGGATCTCGCGCCGGCAATCGCGGCGGCGACGCGGCGCTCGCGGCGATCGAGATGGCGCGCGTCCTGGCCGTGGTTCGCCAGGGCCGCCCCGTGCTCCCCGCCGCCGAGCTATGACCCCGGCGGCCGTCACCGCATACGCGCCGCGGGCGGCCTCCGCGATGACCGCGGCGGCGCGTGACTTCCTGGAGTCGCTCGACGCCTCGCAACGGGCGGACGCCATGTTCCCATTCCTCGGCGATGAACGGTTTATCTGGCACTACACGCCGGTGCCGCGGCGCGGCCTTTCGATCAAAGCCATGAAGTCGGCCCAGCGGCGGGCGGCCGTGAATCTGGTGGCCACCGGGCTCAGCCCGCGCGGCTGGCGCCAGGCCCAGCAGATCATGGCGCACGAGACCATCCTCGACGAGTGGGAGCGTTGGCAGCGGCTTCCCCAGCGGTGGCGGCGAGACCCCGAGGACTACCACCTCAGCGTGTTCGGCCAACCCGGCGCCGACCGCTGGGGCTGGCGCGTGTGCGGCCACCATCTCTTGACCCACATCACCATTGCAGCGCAGGCGTACGTGGCCTGCGTGCCGCTCTTCTTCGGCGCCAATCCAGCCGAAGTGCGGCATGGACCCGAGAAGGGTCTGCGCGTGCTGGCCGTAGAGGAAGACTTGGCTCGTTCCCTGCTCGGGCAGCTCACGCCCGATCAGCGCCGCGTCGCCGTGGTCGACGCCCAGGCGCCCGATGACATTCTCACGAAGAACTATCGGGCCATTCAACCTGGCATGGCGCCCCAGGGCCTCGCCCTCGGCGATATGGGCGAGCCGCAACGCGAGCAACTCGTGCGGCTCATCCGGCACTACGTCGACCGCTCGGCCGGGGAAATGGCCGCCAACGCCTGGCACGACATCGAGCGCGCCGGTCTGGACGCCGTCACGTTTGCCTGGGCCGGTCCCCAGGACCCGGGGCATGGCCACTATTACGCGGTGGTCGGGTCAACGTTCCTGATCGAATACGACAACACCCAGGACGGCGCGAACCACATCCATTCGGTGTGGCGCGATTTCACCAACGACTTTGGCGGCGACGTTCTGGCCCAGCACTACGCCGAGTCCGCGCACCACCACGACCACGAGTAAGCGTCAAACGCCCAGGGCGTAGCCCTCGCGCCGCGGGTCCGCGCCGCCTTCCAGCCAGCCGGCCGCGGCCCGCACCACACCCTGCATGCCGCCCATCGCTTGATCGAACGCCTCGGCCAGCTCCACGCGGTGGCCGCGAGCGCGGAGCGTCTCGACGACCGTCGGTGGCGTGCGTGCTTCGACCCGTACCAGATCGCCGTCGTGGGCATGCAGCCGCGGCGCCTCGATCGCCGATTGCACGTCGCGGCCAAGCGCCAGCATGCCCACCAGCACTTGCGCCTGTGCCTGGCAAATCGTGTAGCTCCCGGGCGTGCCGAGCGCTAGCCACGGCTCGCCCGCGCGGGTGACGATCGTCGGCGCGAGGGGCAGGGACAGCGGCCGGCCGCCGGCGAGATAGTTTGGGCTTGTCGGGTCGTGGTCGCCCCATTCCAGCAAGTTGTTCAAGACGATTCCCGTGCCCGGCACCACCAAGCCCGACCCGAATTTGCCGCCCAGGCTCTGCGTCAGGCAGACCAGATTTCCCTGAGCGTCGCCGGTCGCCAGGGCGGTGGTGTGCTGCGGCGGATGCACCTCGCCCCGCGTGCTCGTGCGGCTCGCGATGGCGGTTGCCGCCTCGGCGCGCAGGCGCGCAACCGCCGCGTCGTCGAGGAGCGCTTCCATCTCATCTCGCGGCGTGTTCGTGTGCCGAATCCGGGTCGCCGCGGCCACTCGGATCGCCCGCACGAGCGCATCCGAGTACGCCGGATCGTCGTTCGCCGCCGGCTCGTCCGCCAAGATGCGCAACGTCAGCAGCATCTGGATGCCTTCGCTGGTTGGCGGCGGCGTATGCACCTGTGCGTCCTTGAAAGGCGCGGCCAGCGGCTCCGTCCACCGGGGCTGCACGTCCCGCAGGTCGTCTTGACCGATCCAGCCGCCCTTGGCTTGCACGTGCCGCGCCAGAGCCGCGCCCAGCGGGCCGTCGTGCAACGCGCCCGGCCCATCGGCGACGATGCGTTCGAGCGTCGCGGCCAAGTCCGGTTGCCGCAATACCGAGCCGGCGGGCGGCACCACGCGGTCGGGGGTGAACACGTCGAGCCACTCCGACTGGGCGGCGTGCCGCTCGATGCAAATCTCGAAGAATTCAACGGCGAAGAGTGAGAGCGGGAAGCCCTCGCGCGCAAGCTCGATGGCGGGCTGGAGCACTTCCGCCGGCGGCTTGCTGCCATAACGCTCCAGCAACGCCCACCAACCGGCCAAGGCCCCGGGCGTGCCCGCCGTCTGGGCCGGGTTGCCGAAACTCTCACCGCGCCGCGCGTCAGTCTTCAGGCGGCGCGGAACCATCGGCACGAAGTCAAGCGCGCGCACGTTCCGCTCGGCGGCCACATAGCAGCAGGCCACGCCCATGCCGGCGAGGCCCGACATGTAGCACTCCGCCACGCCCAGCGCCGCCGCCGTGGCCACGGCGGCATCGAAGGCGTTCCCCCCGGCCATGAGCATCCGCGCACCGGCCGCGGTGGCGAGGGGGTGCGCCGACGCCACCATGCCGCCCATCGACCGCACCGACGGTCGTCCCCCTGAGAGTGCGGGCATCGTCGAACCTTCCTGCCGGTAGCCGGCCGCGTCTCATGTTCCGCCGTTCAGGACGCGGTGTCACGCCGGCGCGCCATCGCCTACCATCACCGGTGGCAAAGGTGCAGCCTGAATCGAGCCGCGATGGTGCCCAACGACTCTGTAACCGCCGACGTCTATGCCGATCTGGGACTCGAGCGCGTAATCAACGGCCGAGGCAATCAAACGGTGCTCGGCGGGTCGCGGCTCTCGCCACGCGTGCTGGCCGCCATGGAGGCCGCCAACACATCATTCGTGGACTTGGACGCCCTGCTCACGCGCGTCGGCGACTTGGTCGCCGAGATTCTGGGCTGCGAGGCGGCCTATCCAACGTCGGGCTGCGCGGCGGCCATGGCCCTCGGCACCGCGGCCTGCCTCGCCGGCGACGACCCGGAGCTCATCGCGCGGCTCCCGGATACGACCGGCATGGCCAACAAGGTCGTCATGCAGTCGGCCCACCGCAACGAGTACGCCCGCATGCCAAGCGTGGCCGGGGCGCGGCTCGTGATGGTCGAGGCTGAAGCGTTCGAAGCTGAGCTCACCGCCGACACGGCGGCCGTCTTCTTCGTGGCGTCATTCGACGGCCGCTGGGGCAGCGTTCGCCTCGCTGACGTCGTGGCGATGGCGCACGCGCGCGGAATTCCCGTAATCCTGGATGCCGCCGGTCACGTTAGTCCGCCCCAACTCATGAACGAGGTCGTGAGCAGCGGCGCCGACCTGATCGGATTCGGCGCCAAGTACATCGGAGCGCCGAACTCGACCGGACTCCTGTGCGGCCGCCGCGACCTCGTGCGCGCGGCGGCGATGCATGGTTTCATCGGCTTCGAGTTGCACGGCGGCAGGGCCTTCGGCCGCGGGTTCAAGCTCGATCGCGCGGAAGCCGTCGCCGTTATCGAGGCGTTGCGTGAATGGCGCAGCGGCGGCTATGAAGCCACGCGCGCCGCCGCCGGCACGCGCGCTGCCGCCCTGGTCGAAGGACTCGCCGGCGTGCCGGGCGTCGCGGCGCGCGTGGATGCCGACATGGGGCGGGCCGCGATCGCCATTGACCCCGACGGCGCCCATACCGCTGAGTCGCTCGCAGCAGACTTGCGCGACAGCCACCCGCCGATCTGGGCGCGCGTTGAAGGCGCCGAGCTAGCCGTGGCCACCAACACGCTCACCGACGAAGACGTGCAAATTGTCGCTGCTCGGCTTCGAGAGCTGCTGGCGAGCTAGGCGCGCACCCGGCGGCGTCGCGCCGGGTCCGCGCGCGTCGGACGCTGGACGCTAGTAGCGCCCGCCTCCGCCGCCGTAGCCACCACCGCCACCGCCGTAGCCGCCGCCACCGCCGCCGCCGCTGTAGCCACCACCGCCACCGCCACTGCCGCCGTAGCCGCCACCACCGCTACGCGGTCCCCGAGATTCGCGCGGGCGAGCCTCGTTCACCGTCAGGGCGCGGCCTTGCAGGTCGGACCCATTGAGAGCCTCGATCGCGGCGCGAGCCGTCTCGTCGTCCATCATCTCGACGAACCCAAAACCGCGCGACTTGCCGGTCACGCGGTCCTTGATCACCGTGGCTCGGTTGATCTCGCCGTGTCGTGCGAAGAGCTCATGAAGCTCATCATCGGTCGTCGTGAACGGCAGATTGCCTACAAAGATATTCATCCAGCCAAACCTTCCGCGGAACTCATGCGACGTTCGCCTGATCCGCCAACTTTGCCCGCCGCACACTCCGCGGTCGCAGCCAAGAACCCAACGTTGCAGGCCCCACACGGAACCTGTGCAACTCGCAAACAGTAGCACGGTACGGGCCGTATGCCGCCATGATTTTTCCAATGTCGATCGCGGATCACCTGGGATCGACGCCTTGGCCGTGCAACTCCCCAAGGCTTGGGGCGTCCGTCGCACATCTCCGCAGCGCCGATCGCCGCCCGGCCCGAAGGCCGTCTGCTAGCCGCCTCCGCCGCCGCCCGCCCGCACGCCGCCCTCCGTCATGGGCGTGGGATCCAGGGCATCCGCCAGCTCGTCGGGAGGGATGTCGGTCAGCCGAGCCGCAACCTCGGGCACGCCCTCGCCGGTGGCCACGGCCTCCTTGGCGATTTCGGCAGCCGCCGCATAGCCGATCCGCGGCGCCAGGGCGGTCGCCAGCATCGTGTTTCGCTCCAGCCAGAACCGCAGCATGCGCTCGTCGACCTCCAGCCCGCGCACGGCATGGGTATCGAACGCGCGCGTCACATTGGTCAAGACCTCAATGGCCTGGCACAGGTTGTAGGCGATGCACGGCATCATCACGTTCAGCTCGAGCTGCCCGGCCTCGGCGGCCCATTGGACGGCCGTGTCGTTCCCGAACACGTGGAAGCAGGCCATGTTGAGACACTCGGCCATGACCGGGTTCACCTTGCCCGGCATGATCGACGAGCCTGGCTGCAGCGCTGGGAGCCGCAATTCGGAGATGCCCGTCCGGGGACCCGATGCCAGCAGCCGAAAATCGTTGGCGACGCGGCTCAGGTCAATGGCCAGCGCACGCAGCGCTCCCGAAAGCATGGCGAAGCGGCTCATGCTCTGCATCGAATAGAAGAGATTCTCCGCGCGGCGCACGCTGAGCCCGGTGATATCGCCGATGATGTCGATGACCTCGGCTTGATATTCGGGCTCCGCATTCAGCCCGCTGCCCACGGCGGTGCCGCCGAGACTGAGCTCCTGCACGTGGGCTTCGGCGTCGCGGATAAACGCCGCGTCGCGCCGGATGGCGGCCGCATAGGCGCTGAATTCCTGGCCCAACCGCACCGGCGTCGCGTCCTGCAAATGCGTGCGGCCCGACTTCACGATCCCATCCCACTCCTGAGCCTTTTCGTCGAACGCCTCGGCCAGGCCGTCGAGTGACACGTACAGGTCTTGCAGCAGCTGCAGCGCCGCCAGGGCAATGGCTGTGGGGATGATGTCGTTGGTCGACTGGGCCATGTTCACGTGGTCGTTGGGATGCACCGGCGCGTAGGCGCCGCGCTCGCCGCCCAGCAGCTCGTTGGCGCGGTTGGCGAGCAGCTCATTCGCGTTCATGTTGTGCGAGGTCCCCGCCCCGGCCTGAAAGACGTCCACGACGAACTGATCCTGGTGAAGCCCGTCCGTCAGCACTTCATCCGCCGCCTGCACGATCGCGTCCGCCAGCGTGGCGTCGAGCCGGCCCGTGCGCCGATGCGCGATGGCCGCGGCCTTCTTCACCGCCACCGTCGCCCAAACGAAGGCCGGATGCGGCCCGATGCCGCTGATGGCGAAGTTTTCAACCGCGCGCTGCGTCTGCACGCCGTAGAGCGCGCTGGCTGGAACTTCCAGATCGCCCAGTGGGTCAGTTTCGATCCGCGTCGTCATCCGTGGTCCCTCCCAGCGGCGGCCTGCGACGGCGCTTCAGCCGTCGGCAGTCCGCGAATATCGTCGAGCACGGCGCCGCGGGCCTGCACGAGCACGCGGAACCTCCCAAGGTCTGTGGGGGAAACGAGCTGAAAGACGGCGTTCCGCTCGCGCGCGTAGTCCGCAACCGACAGGTTCGGACGGCGCTGCACCGTCGGCAAGTGCTCGCCTATACCCAGTGCCGTGAGGAAGTCCCCTTGCGTGCCCCGACGCGCTCCGGTTGCCCCGGCGCGCGTTCCCGCGTCAATGAGTTCTGAGAAGTTTACGTGCGCCGTCAGGTCCGAGGATCCGGGATCGGCCAGCACGTCCTCCGAGGCGCGGTGGCGGCGGTAGGCCAACAGCGTTCCCTGGCTGAAGCGCGGGCTGTGCACCTCGGACGCGAGGCCGCCGTAATCGATGCTGGTCATGACCCATTGACGAGCGACTCGCTGAATGCCCGCGTAGATGCCGGCCACGCCCTCGCGAACCTCGATGGTTCCGCCGTCCGGAACATTCTGGCCGTAGCGCCGCGCATAGGCCGTGGCTGCCGCATCCGCCGGAAACGGCTCCAAGGCCAGGGAGTCGTCACTCCAGACCACTCGCAGCTCGACCCAGGCAGGACCCTCGCGCCGCAGGAGCCGAACCGGCAGAGCGTCGAACAGCTCGTTGCTGAGAATCGCGGTCGACGGGCCGGCATCAACGGCGTCCAGCGACGCGACGAACGTGGCTGTTGGCGCCCGTGTGCGGGCCTGCGCCCGCACAGCCGCCGATCGCTCGACCCCGACGTAGCTGAGGTCGTCGCGCCATTCGTGTTCGTTGGCGGCCGCTGCGGTTTGGCGGGCGAGCGTGCCATCTCCGCAGCCGAGTTCCACGACCCGGAACGGTCGCGGCTGTCCAAGCGCCGTCCAAACGTCGTCCAAGTGACGCGCCAGCAGCCTGCCGAAGAGCTGGGGGTGAACCGTGACGCTGGTGAAGTAGTCGCTCGCCCCCGATGGTGCGCGGCTATAGAACCCGTGCTGCTCGTCGTACAGGGCCGACGCCATAAAGGCCGCGAACGATATCGGGCCCTCGGCATCGATGCGCCGGCGGAGCGACTCGAGGAGACGAGCGCTGGGCGCTACTGCAGGTTCGAGACGACGATGACGAAGGCGATGATCAGGATCGCCACGGCGGCCCACACCGTCAGCGACAGTCCCAGCACCGTGGAGCTGGGGGTACGGGGAGCGGCATCACGAGGGCGACGCGGCGCAGCGCCTCGCTCGCGCTCGGTCTGTTCACGCAGCCGGCGCAGATTCTCGCTGATCTTGGGCGCGAACCGGCCGGATTCGTCCGGGGCGGCAGTCTCCGAACTCACCTCGGTTTCGCTCGTCTCCGGCCGAGGCAGCTTCTCGCCGCAGTTGATGCACAGCCAGGCGCCCTCAGTGTTCTGATGGCTGCACTCCGGGCACTGCATGACACCGTCCCGCTGCCGCTTTGCCTTGACCGCCAATCGTAGCACCCGCTCCGGTCCGCGATCGGTGTGAAACGCGCCCATCGAGGCGTGAATCCGGGCGCCACACTGGTCCGCACGTGACGCCGGTGGCCGCGGGCACGAACCGTCCCGTGTGCCAGAGGCGGCGCGCCCCAGGTCTGTGATGTGCCGGGCCTTCGATCCTGAGCGCGAATCTACTCACCCGTATAATTCCGGTTGCGCCGCCACGGCCCGGCAACGGGTGGCGGCCCAGGCTATTGCTAAAGGAGTCCCGCTGCGTGCCGACCTACGAGTACGAATGCACCGAGTGCGCCCATCGCCTTGAGGTGATGCAACGCTTCAGCGACAAGCCGCTGACCCAGTGTCCGGAGTGTCGCGGCCGCCTGCGCAAGGTCTTTCACGCGGCCGGCATCATCTTCAAGGGCGAGGGTTGGTACGCCACCGACAGCCGCTCCAGCGCGGAAAGAAACAAGTTCAAGGAGGACGGCAAGGCTCCCGCCGAGTCCGGCGACTCCGGCAAGGACGCGGCGGACAAGCCCGCCAAGGATGGATCCACAAAGGAAACGCCCGCCAAGGAGACGACGGCCGCCAAGTCGGAGACGAAGGCCGAGGCGGCAAAAGGCGCCGCGGCCGATTGAGGCTCGGTTTCCATGCGCGTCGTCATCCAACGGGTCTCGCGAGCTTGCGTTTCCGTCGGGGGCCGCGAGGTGGCGGCCATCGGCCCCGGGCTCCTCGCGCTGGTTGGCGCGGCGGAAGGCGATGGCCCAGACGACGTCCGCTATCTTGCCGGGAAGATTGCCAATCTGCGCATCATGGCGGACGCCGACGGGCGTATGAATCGGTCAGTGCTGGACACGGCCGGCGCTGTGCTGGTGGTGTCGCAGTTCACCCTGCTCGCCGACACGCGCAAGGGCCGCCGCCCGAGCTTCACCGGCGCGGCCGCACCCGAGATTGCTGAGCCCTTGGTCGCGGGCCTGGCCGACCGCCTGCGGGCGCTGGGCCTGTCCGTGGGCTGCGGCGAGTTTGGGGCCGGCATGGAGGTCGAGCTGTTGAACCACGGTCCCGTCACCATCATTCTGGATAGCCATGACCGACACATCTCCCGCCGCGGCGCCTAATCCGCCGGCCAGTCCCGGCGCGACCCAGCGATGACAATTCGCATCGTTTGTGGCGCCGCTGCCGTGCGGCGGGAGCTGATCGCCAGGCATGGCGAGTTGGCGGTCGTCGACGAAAACGCGCGGCGCCGCGCGTCCTCGGTCTTCGGTGAATCGATGAGCCCGCGGGAGTTCGTCGCCAGGGTGGTCGAGCGCGTTCGCACCGACGGCGACGACGCGCTGCGCGAAATCGGCGCCAAGGTGGGGGACCACATCCCGCAGCGGTTCGAGGTCGGCTCGGCGGAGCTCGAAGCCGCACGCCGCAAGGCGCCGGGCGATCTGGCGTCCGACCTTCGCATTGCTGCCGCGCGCATCCGTGACTTCCACCAGCGCCAGATGCCGCGAGACTTTTTCGATGAAGCCAGCGGCGTGGGGCAGCGCTGGATGCCCGTGGACCGGGCTGGGATTCACATCCCCGGTGCGTCCGGTCCGCTCGCCTCGTCGGTGCTCATGACGGCCGTCCCCGCGCGTGTGGCCGGCGTGCGCGAGATCGTGGTCTGCACGGCCGCCGCCGCAGGCGGCATCGATCCGGTCATCGCGCTCGCCGCGCACGTGGCCGAGGTCGATCGCGTGTTCGCGGTCTCCGGCGCGCAGGCGATTGCCGCAATGGCGGTGGGAACGGCGTCCGTGCCCCGCTGCGACGCGGTCGTCGCGCCCGGCAATGCCTGGGTCGTGCTGGCGACGCGCGAGGTGTTCGGGTTCACCGGAGTAAGCGTGCTGCCGGGGCCCACCGAGACCCTGGTGATCGCCGACGAGACCGCCGATCCGGCGGATGTGGCGGCGGATCTCATTGCCCAGGCGGAGCACGGCGGTCCGGCCAGCCCGATCGCGCTCACGGACAGTCCCGCGCTGGCCGCCGAGATCGCCCACGAGATCGAGCGCCAGTTGGCATTGCTCCCCCGCCAGGCCATCGCGGCCGACAGCTTTGCCGCTCGCGGCGGCGTGGGCGTTGTGGCGGATATGGACGAGGCCGTCGCGCTAGCCAACGAATACGCGCCGGAGCACTTGTGTTTGCTCGTGGCCGACCCCGAGCGGTTGCTCGATGGCGTGCGGAACGCCGGCGGCGTGTTCGTCGGCGCGGGCTCGCCCGAAGTGCACGGGGACTACGTCGCCGGTCCCAGTCACGTCATGCCCACCGGCGGCACGGCCCGGTTTGCGTCGCCATGCGGGGTCTACGCGTTTCTGAAATCCATGAGCGTGGTGCAGCTTGGGGCGGCCGACTCCCAGCGCTTGGCGCCAGTGGCCGCCCGCATGGCGCGTGCCGAAGGGCTGGAGGGCCACGCCCGGGCTGCCGAACGCCGTCAGGACGCCTCCGGCCGGTGACTACAATGGCATCAGATCCAGCCCAGAGAAGGACCGCTGCCATTGGCTGAGCGCACCGCCTCCGTCCAGCGAACGACGGGCGAGACCGACGTGACCGTGAGGGTGGACCTTGACGGATACGGCCAGTTTGACGGTTCCACCGGCATCGGCTTCTTGGACCACATGCTGGCCCAGGTCGCCAGGCACGGCATGTTCGACATTGAGGTCACCGCGACCGGCGATCTCAACATTGACGGGCACCACACGGCCGAGGATGTCGGCATCACCCTGGGCAAGGCGTTCCACGAGGCGCTCGGCGATCGCGTCGGCATCGCCCGCATGGCCGATGCCACCGTCCCGATGGACGAGGCGCTGGCGAGCGTCGCCGTGGACCTCGCCGGGCGCGACCATCTGGCGTTCGACGCCGAGTTCAAGCAGGACGCCATCGGCGACCTCGAAACCTCGCTCATCGAGCACGTCATTGGGTCATTCGCCCGTCACGCCGGCGCGGCGGTGCACGTGCGGCTGCTGGCGGGCTGTGACGACCATCACAAAGCCGAAGCCATCTTCAAGGCGCTGGCGCGCGCCCTTGACGCCGCCACCGCCCTCGACCCGCGTCGCGAGGGCCAGGTGCCCAGCACCAAGGGCACCCTCGCGACTTAGCCGCGGCAGGTGAAGCGGCGGCTGGACGTCGAGCTCGTCCGCCGCGGGCTCGCCCCCACCCGAGCCCAGGCGCGGCAGTACGTTCGTGACGGCTTCGTGCGGCTCGACGGCGATCTCGCCCGGCGGCCGGGGCGGGCCGTTCCAGCCGACGCCGCAATCGAGGTGGACCCTACGGCGTCGCTCTACGTGGGGCGCGGCGGGCGCAAGCTGGCGTCCGCCCTCGATCACTTCGATCTGGACCCACGCGGTCTCTGCGTGGTCGACGTCGGCGCCGGAACGGGCGGTTTCACCGACGTGCTCCTGCGGCGCGGCGCCGCCCGGGTGGTCGCCGTCGACGTTGGCCACGGGCAGCTCGCCCCGGCCCTGCGCGAGGACCCGCGGGTTGACGTGCGTGAAGGCGCCGACATTCGGCAGCTCGACACGATCCAGCCGCCGGTGGACGCGGTTGTCGCCGATCTCGCGTTCATCCGGCTGCGCGACGTGCTCGGCTCCCTGGTCCGTGCGGCGCCGGCGGCGCGTTGGATGGTCCTGCTCCTCAAGCCGCAGTTCGAGCTGCCTGGCAGGTGCGTGCCCGCGGACGGCGTGGTCAAGAGTCCCGCGCAGCGCGAGGCGGTCCTCGAGGAATTTCGCTCGTGCTTGGTCCGCGTCGGCTACGTCGAAGTTGCGACATTCCCCAGTCCGGTCCCGGGCGTGGGCGGCAACCGCGAGACATTCGTGCTGCTGGCGCCGCCCTGGCCCTCGCCCCACTAGAATGCAGCAAAGCCGACGCCGGGCCCTGCCATGCGCCTAGGACTGCTGTACCAGCCCCACATCGCGGCGTCTGTCCGCCATGCCGAGCGCGTGCGCCGGCGGCTTGGCGACCTTGGCGTCGATGCCTGGTCGGCGTCGTCCTTCGACATCGTCGAGCAACCGCATCGGATTGAGGGCTCCCAACTCATCCTGACATTCGGCGGCGACGGCACCGTGCTGCGCGCCGCCCGCACCGCCGCCCCCTTTGGCGTGGCCTGCGCCGGCGTCAACTATGGGCGCATCGGATTTCTCACCGAGTTCAGCGGCGCCGAGCTCGATGCCTGCTTGCCGGACCTCGTGGCGGGGCGGTTTTGGGTCGAGCCCCGTCTGCTCATCGACTGGACCCGCGTCAGCAACGGCAGCACTCGTGGCCACGGCATCGCCGCCGGCGACGTGGTCGTTGGCCGCGGACGCATCGCGCGCGTCGTCGAGGTCGAGGTCCGCATCGACGACGCCGAGCTCGCCACCTACACCGCCGACGGCGTGATCGTGGCGGCGCCCACGGGCACCACCGGCTACACGCAGGCCGCCGGAGGGCCGGTCCTGCATCCCGAGGTCCGCGAGCTGGTCGTCACCCCGATCGCGCCGTTCCTCACGCCCGCCAACTCGATCGTCGTGGGCCCGGACGTCACCATCGACATCTGCGCGCGCACCACGCACGAGGCCACGCTGTCGATCGACGGCCAGACCGACTATCTGCTGGACTCCGGCGACCGTGTGGTGTGCCGGGCCTCCGAGCACGTCGCCCAGTTCGCGCGGATGCAGTCCCGCGCCTATTTCTACGCCACCCTGGCCGAGAAACTGCGCTGGCGCGGCCTTCACCAAATGCCGCGCCCCTCGAATTCGGACTCCTAGGTCGCGTGCTGCTCCGGCTGCGCGTGCAGGACTTGGCCTTGATCGACGCCGTCGAGCTTGCCCTCGAACCCGGGTTCAATGTGTTTACCGGCGAGACGGGCGCCGGCAAGTCAATTCTCATCGATGCCATTGCCCTGCTCCTCGGTCGCCGCGCGCGGCCGGAAGACGTGCGTGCCGGGGCGCGGGCGGCATACGTCGATGGCGTGTTCGCGCCGCCGTCGAGCGCGGCGCTTACCGCCACGCTGGCGGCGTACGGCATCGATCCCGACGAGTCGCTGCTCGTCTCGCGCGAGGTGGTCGTCGACGGCGCGGCGCGCTCGGTGGCTCGCGTCAACGGGCGGGCCGTGCCCGTGCGGGCTCTCGTCAAGTTGGGGCCGCAGTTGATCGACATCCACGGGCAGGTCGAGCATCAATCGCTCTTTCGCGGCGCCCGGCAGCTTGAATATCTCGATCGGTACGGCGGCCACACGCAGCAGCGCCGCGACGTGGCCCGGTTCGTGGACCGTTGGCGCGCCCTCCAGGCTGAGGACGCGGAGTTGCGGCGGGACGCCCGCGAGACGGCGCGCCTGACCGACCTGCTGACGTTTCAGGTAAATGAGATCGACGGTGCGCGTGTCTCGATCGACGAGGAAACGGCGCTGCGCGCCGAGCGTCAGGTGCTTGCCAACGCGCAACGCCTGCGCGAGCTGGCCGGGGCCTCCGAGCGCCTGCTCACGGGGGATGACGCCGGTGCGGCCGTGGACCCTCTCGGAGAGGCGATGGCCAAGCTCACCGAGATTGCCGACCTCGATCCCGCCGTCAAGCCCCTGGTGGATCAGGTCGCCGAGGCCCAGGCGCTGATCGCGGACGCCTCCCAGTCCATTGCCAGCTATGCCGCGGACGTCGAATCCAACGAATCTCGTTTGGAGGAAATCACCGCACGACTCGACGTGCTTGAAACGCTCAAGCGCAAGTACGGCGACTCGCTGGCCGAGGTGTTGGCGTTTGCTGGCGGTGCTCGCCTCCAGCTTTCGGAGTTGGGAGCGGCCGACGACCGGCTGCGCGAGCTTGCTCGTCAGCGAGCGTCCCTGGAGTCGGACTTGGCGCGCGCCGCGCAGGATCTTCGTACCCGGCGGTTGGCCGCCGCGACGCAACTGACCCGCGCGATCAGCCGGGAGCTGGGGGACCTCAACCTGCCCGATGCGGTCGTGGAGCTGCCGCTGGACACGCGGCCCGACGCCGATGGGCTGGTGCTTGACTCAGTCGCGGAGCCGGTGGCCTTCGGCCGATCGGGTGTCGACGTGGGTGAGATGCACCTCAGCGTGAATCGCGGGCAGCCGGCGCGGCCCCTCGCCGCGGTTGCCTCGGGTGGGGAGATGTCGCGCATCCTGCTGGGGCTCAAGTCGGCGCTCGCCGCTGTCGACGAGACGCCGACGCTGATCTTCGACGAGATCGATGTGGGCGTCGGCGGGCGCAGCGGCGAGGTGGTCGGACAGAAGCTGGCCAAGCTGGCGCGGGCGCACCAAGTGTTGTGCGTGACCCATCTGGCCTCGGTCGCGGCTTACGCCGACACGCACTTCGTCGTGGAGAAGCACGACGAGGCGGCGGGCACCATCACCGACGTGCGGCGTATCGGCCCCGATGCCGTTGTCGACGAGATCGCGGCCATGGGCGGGAGTCCCACCGCGGCTGGACGGCGCGTGGCGCGCGATCTCTTGGACGACGCCGCGACGTGGAAGGCCGCCGGTGACATCGATCCTGGAAAGGCCGAGCAATGCGGTGGATCCGCCACAGAGTTGACAGCGCGCCGATGCTAGGCTCCGTGCCACCCAAGTCGCCAGGGCCGCGCGCGTTTGCAGCGCGCGCAGCGGCGGGCGTCGGTGGTGCGCCGCCCGCCCCGCATCGACGGGAATCTGGATGATCGACGTCAGCGCTCGCCGGGCGCCGTGGCCGAGCTTTTCGCTGCCGCGGCCCGTGTTTCGCGGGACGGCCTATGGCCGTCAGGCGCTGGGTCGTCGGCTCTTGCAGTTGGCGCGCCGGCAACAACGCGCGCACGCGCTGGCGCTGGCGCCGCGGCTGGTGGCCCTGGCCATCGCCGGCACACTGGTCATCGCCGTACCCGCAGCGTGGCTTGGCGGTCCCGACCTTCTCGTCCCATCCGGCATCGCGCTGGCGCTGGCGTCCCTGGTGGCTGTGGCTGCGGTCGCGCTGCATCTGCCGACGCCGCATGACGTTGCGCTGGCATACGACCACCGGGCGGGTCTGAAGGAGCGTCTGTCGACCGCGACGGCCCAGCTCCGCAACGTCGACCTTGACGTGCGGGAGCTGCAGCATGCGGACGCGCTGGCGGCGGCGCAGCGCCTCAGGCCCAATCACGCGGTTCCATACGGCATCGCCAAACGCGACCTTCTGGTCCTGGCGCTGGCGGCCGCGGCGCTCGCTGGGTGGGTCGTCGTGTTCACCATGAGCCCGTTCTGGCGCACGATCAACGCGCCGCTGCCCATCAAGCCCGGCAATGTCGCGGAGTCAGACGCCGAAGCCCCAGCCGCCGAGACGCCCGGCGAGGGAGCGGCCGCCATTGACCCGGCGACGGCCGCGGACATCGCGCGCATGCAGGCGGCGATTGACGAATTGCGCGCGCAACTCGATCCCGAGGTCGGGGCGGCGGAGCAGGCGCTGCATGAAGCCTCGCAGCACCTGCGTCTCTCCGACGAAGGCCGGCAGCTGGGACGCGAGCTCGGCAACCGCGAGTACGCCGCCGCCGCTGCCGAACTCCGCCGGCTCGCCGAGGCGCTGGCGCAGATGAGCGCCGCCCAGCGGGAAGAGTTGGGCGAGCGCTTTCGCGAATCAGCCGCCGCCGCGGCCGCCGACCCGCGCCTCGCCGAGCCGCTGGAGAACCTGGCGGACGCCCTGGAGCGCGGCCGTCTCAGCGACGCCCGATCTGAATTCGAGGAGCTGGCCCGAATGCTCGAGGCCGTCGACGCCGCCGCCGCCGGCAACAACGCCATGCAGCAGGAGCTTGCGACGCTCGAATCGCAGTTGGGGGATCTCGGACTTGACGCCAGGTCGGGCGCCGGGCAGTCCGGCGAGGCCGGCGGGGAGGACGCCGCAATGGCCGGGCAGGGCGGGATGCCAGGTGACGGGGACGGCGCGACCCAGGGCGGACCGGAGGACGAGGGCGGTGGACTCGGCAGCTCGGGGGCCGAGGGCCGCGAAGTGCCGGCAAACATCGAAGACCTTCCCGTCAATCAACGGCTGAACGCCGAAGGCCGGCTTGAGACCGTGCCCATCGAGCCAACCGAAGAGGGCCAGGTAATGGCTATGCGGCCGGTGCTTGAGCTCGGCACCGACGATTCGCGTGAATTCGAGCCATCGGCGGGCAACCGGGGCATCGCGGTGGGACGCCCCGACATGAGCCGGGCGTTGCCGGCGGACCGCCAGATCCTCCTCGACCGCTACTTCTCCACGCCGTAGGGTGCCAGGATGACCTCCATGACCACCGAACGCCGCGCCGAGCACCTCCGCGAATTGGCGCACGGCATCATGTCCGAGGTCTCGCGCGTCATCGTGGGCCAGGCTGAAGTCATTCACGACACGGTCACGGCCATCATCGCCGGTCAAAACGTGCTGTTGGAAGGCGTGCCCGGGTTGGGGAAGACCCAGCTCGTGCGAACCCTGAGCCAAGTGCTCGATCTCACGTTCAGCCGCATTCAATTCACGCCCGACCTCATGCCGGCCGATATCACGGGCACGAACGTCTTGATGGAGCCTGCCGACGGCCGCCGCGGCTTTCGCTTCGAGCCCGGTCCGATCTTTGCCCATCTCGTGCTGGCGGATGAGATCAACCGCGCCACGCCCAAGACCCAGTCGGCGTTGCTCGAGGCAATGCAAGAGCGTCAGGTGAGCGTGGGCCGCGAGGCGCATGCGCTCGATCCGCCGTTCTTCGTCATGGCGACTCAAAACCCGATCGAGATGGAAGGCACCTATCCCCTGCCGGAGGCGCAGGTCGATCGATTCATGTTCAAGCTCGTGGTGGGCTATCCCTCGGGCGACGAGCTGGGCGAAATCATCGCGCGCACCACGGGCGCCCAGGTCCCCGGCGTAGCCAAGGTCGCCACCGGCGACGACCTGATCGCGATGGGCGAATTCGCCCGGCGCGTGGCCATCGCGCCGCACGTCGAGTCCTATGTGGTCACCCTGGTCAAGGCCACGCATCCGTCGGATGCCCGCGCCCACGCCATGACGCGCCAGTATGTGCGCTACGGGGCCTCGCCCCGCGCCGCACAAGCTCTGGTGCTTGCCGGCAAGGTCTATGCGTTGCTTGACGGCCGCTACAACGTCAGCTTCGACGACGTCCGGCGCGCGGTGAAGCCCGCCATGCGCCACCGGATTCTTTTGAACTTCGAGGCCGAGGCGCAGGGCGTCACCAGTGAAGGCGTGCTTGACCAGATTCTCATGACCACGCGCCCGGACGGCGGCTGAGGCCACGTGGCCCGGCGGGCCGAACCGGCCTTCGCTCCGGAGGCTGGGCTGCGCGCCCAACTTGAGCGGCTCACCGTGGTGTCCACCCGGCCGCACGGGCATCTCCACACCGGCGGTCGCCGCAGTCGCAAGTCCGGTTCGTCCATCGAGTTTGCCGACTACCGCTCCTACACGCCGGGAGACGACTTTCGGCAGATCGACTGGAACGTCTACGCCCGCAGCGACGAGCTCTTTGTAAAGGTTCGCGAATCCGAAGAGGCGCTGGTCGTGCATCTGTTTCTCGATGCGAGCGCCTCCATGGCGACCGGCCGACCGCCCAAGTTCGAGATCGCCCAGCGCCTGGCCGCGGCCCTGGGTTGGGTGGCGCTCACCAGCCACGACTACCTGGCGGCGACCCTGATTGGCGGCGAGCCCGAGCATCGCTTTCCGCCCCAGCAGGGCCGCGCGGCCGCGCGGCGGTTCTTTGATTTCCTTGATGACCGACCGCCCGGCGGCCCCACGCGCCTCGCGGCGTCGGCCCGGGCGCATGGCGCCCGCGGTGGGCCGCATGGCGTGGCCATTCTCATATCGGACTTGCTCGCCGACGATGCCACCCAAGCTATCGGCATGCTGGTCGAGCGGGGGCATGAGCTCGTCGTCATTCACGTCCTCGACTCGCAAGGCATGCAGCCGGACTTTGCCGAGGAAGTCGAGCTGGTCGATGTGGAGAGCGGCGCCAGTCTGGAGCTGTACGGCGACGCGACGCTGCTGGCGTCCTTCAGGGCCACCGTGGCGGAGTGGATCGACGACATGCAGGCTTTCTGCCACCGCCGTCATGTGCGCTACCTCCCGATTGAGTCCGATTGGGCAGTTGAGGAGGTGCTCCTCCGGCGATTGCGGGCGCATCGCGTGCTGGCATGACCTGGGCGGCGCCGCTCGCGTTCGGCTGGCTGGCGCTCGCGGCGCTGGTGGCGCTGTTCTATCTCCTCCGGCCCAAGCGACAGCGGATCGCCGTGGCCTCGCTGCTCTTGTGGCAGCGGACGCTCTTGCGCGAGCGCGAGGAATCGTGGCTTGACTGGCTCAAGCGCCACCTGCTGCTGATCCTCCAACTGCTCGTCGTCGTGGCCCTTGCCCTGGCGTTGGCGAGGCCGGAGTGCACCGGCACACGCTCCGTTGGACCGCCCGTGGCGGTCGTCGTGGACGCATCCATGTCCATGCAAATTGCCGACGTCGGCCGCCCCCGGATCGAAGCCGCCAAGGATCAGGCCATCGCGTTCGTGCGCACGTTGCCTGCCGATGTCCGTGTTTCGGTCTTGAGCGCCGAGGGCGCACCGCGGCCCCTGGTGACGCACAGCGCCAACAGGTTTGCGGTCGAGGCAGCAATCGACGGCATTCGACCCACCTCCGCCGAGGGCGCGATCTCGGCCACCCTCGACATCGCGCTATCGCTGGCGCCGCCCGCCGCGGGCGGCATGGTCGCCCTCTTCAGCGACGGCGCCTTCCAGCTCCCGCCGGGTCGGGCCTATGACGACGTCACGGCGTTCATCGTGGCCGGTGACGCGGCCAACGTGGCCGTAGAGCAGTTCGCCGTGCGCCGTCAATTCGACGATGCCCAGGGCGTTCAAGGCCTGCTCGTGGTCCGCAACGATGGCACGCGTGAGGCGCCGGTAGCCATCCGCATCGACGCGGCCGGCGTCGGCGTGGCCGAGCGCCAGCTCACCATCGGCCCTCGCACGCGCGAGACCGTGCTGGTCGACGATCTTGGCGCGGCGCCTGGATACACCGCCACCGTGGTGCGCGACGGCGACGGCCTGGCGCTTGACAACACCGCGTTTGCCGAGCTGAGTGACCCGCGAGACCTCCGTGTCCTGGTGGTAGGCGACGAGACGGAGCCGATCGTCCGCGCGCTGCAAGCCTCGCCGCGGGTAGTCGCCGCGGCCGGAACCCCCGCGGAGTTCGACACGGAGCGCCCGCACGACATCTACGTGTTTCAGGAATGGCTGCCCGAGTCCCTGCCCGATGCCTCGGTGATTTTGGTGCGCCCGCCGGATGCGGAGGAGCTTGGCTTGCACGAGTTACCGGCCATAGCCGCCACACCCCGCGTCGCGCGGGAGAGCACGCTCCTGAGGCACGTGGACCCGCTTGAGATCACCCTGCCGGAGGCGCGGCGTTATGAGGCGCCGGCGGAGCTTGCCGTGGACATGGAAGTCGATGGCGGCGCCGTGGTCGCCCATGGCGTGATGGAGCGGAGGCGGCTGGTGCTCGTCGGGCTCGACCTGGTGTCGCCGCTGGCCACCATTGCCCCTTGGTATCCGGTGTTTTGGAGCAACGTGCTGCAGTGGGCCGATCCGTTCAACCCTCGCGGCGACGATTTGCCCCTCACGCCCGAGCGGCCCGCGCGGCTGGTGCCGCATCCGCAGGCCGACGCGCTCGAAGTGGTGCACCCCAGCGGTGCTCGAACGGAGTTTCCGGTCACGGCCCCGGCGATGCTCGACGCCCGTGAAGTGGGCACGTATATCGTGCGGCAACATCGCGAGGGCCGGGTGCTGGCGCAGTCGCGCCTGGTTGTGGCGCCGCCCGGCGGAGAGGTCGGCAGCGGATTCGCCCAAGCCATGACCGGCGCCGCCGCGCCCACCGCCGGCGCAACCGCGGGCGTGCCGGAGTCCATCGAGCGGTGGACGCTCTTCGCGGCGCTTGCCTTGGCTCTTCTGATCGCCGAGTGGTGGTGGTTCCACCGTGTGCGCGGGCTGCGGTAGCGCGCGATGACGCTGGATCGCATCTGGCTGCTCGCCTTCCTGACCCTCATCCCCCTCAGCGTCTGGATGACCCACGCCAGCCGCGCCCGCCTCTCACGGCGCCGCACGGCCATTGCCGCGATCCTGCGGGCGCTGGCCATCGCGGCCCTCGTGGTGGCCCTGGCCGGACCTGGCGGCGGCGCCGGACCTCCAGTCACGATCTTTGCGGTCGACACGTCGGCGAGCGTGCCGCTGGCCGACCAAACGCTCGCCATGCAGCAGGTGGAAGACTTCGCGCGGGCCTTCAGCGCCGATACGCCCGTCGGGGTGGTCCAGTTCGCCGGCCGCGCCGCGGTTCTGGCCTCGCCCGATCGGCTGGACGAGGCGCCGGCGCTCGTCGCGTCCGTGCCGGCCGATGCGACCGATCTGGGGCAGGGCCTTTCGGCGGCTCTGGCGCTCGTGCCGCCGGATCGCGAGGGCCGCGTCGTGCTCATCAGCGATGGCAACCGGACCGCCGGCAACCTCGATGCGGCGATCAACGCGGCTGTCGCCCGCGGGATCACCGTCTCCCCGATGCCCGTGGCGAGCCAAGCCGGCACCGACCTGGCGATCGACGGCCTTGACGTGCCTGCGGCGATGCGCCGCGGAGCCGCGGCGCAGGCGCAGATCACCATCGTCTCAGGTCGTCTCACCACCGCGCGGCTGCGGCTCTGGAGTGCGGGGACCCTGCTGAGCGACGCCCAGCTTGAGATCCGCCCAGGTCGCCAGACCTTCGTCACCGACCTCACGGGCCTGCCCGAGGGATTTCATCGCTTGCGGGCGGAGCTGCTCGAAGACGCCGATGTCCGCCGGGCGAACAACGTGGCCGAGGCCGCGATCTGGGTGCAACCGGCGGGATCGATCTTGCTCGTGGACGACTCCATCGCGTCACCGGCCGGTGGTGTCCTGGCGGCGTCCGGCCTTGACGTGACCTCGGTGCGACCCGCGGACGTCGATGCCTCGACTCTCACGCAATTTGATGCCGTCGTCATGGCCAATACCGCCGCGAAGTCGCTGAGTCCCGGCCTGATGACCTCGCTGCTCGACTACGTGCGCGACGGCTATGGCCTCGTGGTCACGGGTGGGCCGCAGAGCTTCGCGGCCGGCGGCTATGAGGGCACCGCCCTGGACGACGTGCTTCCCGTGTGGTCGAACCCGACCGAAGCACGGCCCGACCCGCGCCTGGCCGTCGTGCTCCTGATCGATAGGTCGTCGAGCATGTCGCGGGAGACGCCCGATGGCCAGGTCAAGATGGACCTCGCCATCGAGGCGGCCGTGGAGGCGGTGGAGCTGCTCGGGGAAGGCGACATCGTTGGGGTGATCGCCTTCGACCAGAGTTCGCAATGGATCGTGCCGCCGCGGGCCATGGAGAGCATCGCCGACCTCTCCGGCGTGGTGGACGCGATCCGGCGCATCCAGCTTGGCAACCTCACGGACCTCTACGGCGCCATGTTTGCCGCGCGCTCGCGGCTGGAGCGTGTCGACGCCTCGGTCAAGCACGTGATCCTGCTGACGGACGGCAAGGTTCACCGCGGCGACTTTCCAGCGCTCACGCGCTCGATGCGCCGGCGCGATATCACGATCTCGTCCATAGCCATCGGGGAAGACGCGGATAAGGAGTTGCTCTCCGAAGTGGCCCGCCTCGGCAATGGGCGCTACTACTTCGCTCCCACCGCCGGCGATCTCCCGCGAGTCCTCACGCAAGAGACCCGGCTGGCCGGCGAGTTCGCGATCGTCGAGCGGGAGTTTCAGCCGCGGCTGCAAGCCCCCAGCCCCGTCTTCGCCGGCGCGCTTCAGGGGCAGGCGCTGCCCAACCTCGCGGGATACGTGCGAACCCGGGCCAAGCCCACCGCCGAGGTCGTGCTGGCGTCCGATAGCAACGACCCCATCCTGGCGCAGTGGCAATTCGGCCGCGGCCGTGCGGCGGCCTGGACGTCGGACCTGGGCGGGGATTGGGCCGCGGATTGGTCCCAATGGGAGATGTATGCCCCCTATCTGCGCCAGCTGGTGGACTGGGTGATGGCGGCTCCCGACGGAGCGTTGTCGCAAGGCCTCTATCCAGCCGTGGAGGCTTCGGCCGAGCGCACGACGGTCACCATCGACTCGCTCGAGCCGGACGGCCGCTTTCGCAACGGGCTCGACACCAGCGTGCGGCTGATCTCACCCGGGCGTCAGACTCTGGATTTCACCGCCGCGCAGTCCGCGCCCGGCCGCTACACCCTCGGCATCGCGAGTCCTGCGCCCGGGGTCTACGAGGTCCAGATCGAGCAACGGCAGGCCGGAGCGCTGGTGGCGAGCAGCCAGACCTCGCTCGTGGTGCCGGCGCGTGCGGAATTCCGCAGCATCGAGCCGGACATCGCCACGCTGCGCCGCATTGCGGCGGCCACCGGCGGCGCGCTGGTGAATACGCCGGCGGAGCTGGCGCGCGTCGCCCTTCGCGCGTCGCCGGGCGGCCCGCCCGTGGGATGGCCGCTGTTGCTCACCGTCGGCTTGCTCTGTGCCGTGGCCGACATTGGGGTCCGGCGTATTCGCGGCACGCCGCATGAGGTCTGGGACCAGCTTCGAGAGCGTGTAGAATCGCTGCGTAGGCTGCCGCGATCCCTGCGCCGCCCGCGGCTCCCCCGGCAGCGCGCCTAGCATCACTCCAAGCCTGTGAACAATCCTATCGGGCGCCTCGCGCAATCATTCCAGCGGGCGGGCTTTGCCCTCTATCTGGTCGGCGGTCCCGTGCGTGACCGCATCCTCGGCCGCGAGTCCACGGACCTGGACTTCACCACCGATGCGCGTCCGCCCGAGATCAAGGTGCTGCTGCGCCGCGCCGGCGCCGACCACATCTACGCCGTGGGCGAGCGGTTCGGCACGATCGGGGCCGTGTTCGGCGCGATGCCGGTCGAAATCACCACCTATCGGTCGGAGACGTACGAGCCCGGCTCGCGCAAGCCCAGCGTCACCTTCGGACGCACGCTGGAGGGTGACCTCTCCCGCCGCGACTTCACGGTGAACGCCATCACGCAGGACATCGCCACCGGTCGCATCATCGACCCGCTGGGCGGGCTTGGCGACATCGTGGGGAAGGTGATTCGGGCCGTGGGCAATCCCGACGATCGCTTCCGTGAAGACCCGCTGCGCGTGCTGCGCGCGGTGCGGATCGCCGCCCAGCTCGATTTCACGATCGACCGCGACACCGCGGCCGCCATGCGCCGCCAGGCCACCGGCTTGGGCACGATCAGCGCCGAGCGGATCGGCGCCGAGATGCAGCTCATCATGGCCTCGGACTGGCCGCACCGCGCCATCGTCACCCTGCTGGAGCTCGGGCTGATGAGCTTTGTCATGCCCGAAGTCATCGCCATGCAGTCGACCGTTCAAGACGAGCGTCACGAGCACAAGGATGTCTTCGCCCACACCATGCGCGTGCTCGCCAGGACGTCCAACCGCTTGGAATTGCGCTGGGGCGCTCTGCTGCATGACGTGGGCAAGCCTGCCACGAAGTCCGTCCGTCGTGGACGCGTGCACTTCTACGGCCATGCGGAGGTGGGGGCTCGCGTGGCGCGGGTGATCCTGGAGCGGCTGCGGTCCGACAATCGATTGACCGCGCGTGTCTCGCGCATCGTGGCCCTGCACATGCGCGCCAATGGCTACGAGCCCTCGTGGACCGATGGCGCCGTGCGGCGCTTCATCCGTGAAGCCGGCGAGGAGCTGGACAATCTGATCGACCTTTCGCGGGCCGACATCACGAGCTATCGGCCGCGGCGGGTCGAGACGGGGATCGCCCGCGTCGCCGAGCTGCGGGCGCGCTGCGACCACCTGATGGCCGAGCAGGACGTCACCGCTCTGGAGAGCCCCTTGGACGGCCATGCCCTCATGGAACTCTTCGAGCGCCCGCCGGGCCCCTGGATCAAGCCGATCAAGCAGCACCTGCTCAATCTGGTGCTGGATGGCGAGCTGGATCCCGACGACACACAGGGCGCGGCCGAGATCGCACGCGAGCTGGTCGCACGCGAAGCGGGCGTGCCGGCCGCACCGGCGACGACCTAGCGCCATGGAGTCCGCTTCGGACGCGCGGGCTGGCGACCAATGGGAGCGGCTGCGTGCCTGGATCCAGCGCAAGATCGAGCAGATGGCGGCCGGCGATTTCGATCGTCTGCCGCCGCAGTTCAGCGACGACGGCGGACGTAGCGCAAGCGAAGCCTATGCGACGGTGCTGATGGCGATGGAAGTCATCGAAGGCCGGCGCCGCCGCGGCACGACAACGGCGCCGCCCGACGCCGACAGCTCGTCGTAGTCGGCCCGATGGCCCAGGCTGCGTGCCCGATGGCCCGGGCTGCGTGCTCGGTGGCCCAGGCTGCGTGCAGCCTGGGATAGGCGCGGCCCCGCCCCCCTGGGCGCCGCCGCCGGCGCGCTAGCATGGACGGTCTCGACCGGGAGCCCAGCACCATGTCCCACGACCGCGACGCCACCGATGTCTTGATCATCGGCGCGGGCGCGTCGGGCGCCGCCGTCGCCTGGTCTCTGGCGCGGGCCGGCATCGGGGTCACCTGCCTGGAGCAGGGCGGATGGTTGGATCGGACCGACTATCCGCACGAGTTGCCGGACTGGGAGCTTCATCGGCAGACCGACTTCTCCAACGATCCCAATGTTCGCGGCCGGCCCGAGGACTACCCGCTTAACAATGCCGACACGCCGATTACGCCGCTCATGTTCAATGCCGTGGGCGGCAGCACCATCCACTGGGCCGGGCACTTCCCGCGATTCCGACCCTCGGACTTTCGCGTGCGAACGCTCGATGGCGTCGCCGACGATTGGCCGATTTCCTATGCCGACCTAGAGCCCTTCTACGAGCAAAACGACGTCACCATCGGTGTGGCCGGGCTCAACGGCGATCCCGCCAACCCGCCGCGAGAACCGCGGCCTCTCCCGCCGGTGGGGCTCGATCGCGCCGGTGAGACCTTCATTGGCGGGCTCGAAAAACTCCGCTGGCATTGGTGGCCGGCCGACGGCGCCCTGCTCACGGCCCCCTACGGGGATGGCCGCCACGTCTGCAACCGTTGCGGCCCGTGCGACCTCGGGTGCCCCACTGGGGCCATGTCGAGCGCCCACGTCACCTACTGGCCGAAGGCGCTGGCACATGGCGCCCGGCTCGTCACGCATGCCCGCGTGCGGGAGATCACGGTTGATTCCCGCGGCCGTACCTCGGGCGCCGTGTACTACGACCAAGACGGCGTGGCGCGGCATCAGCCCGCGCGTGCGGTTGTAGTCGCCTGCAATGGCGTCGGCACCCCACGCCTCCTCCTCAGCTCCGCTTCCGCGCGCTTTCCCGACGGGTTGGCCAACTCCAGCGGCTATGTCGGCCGAAACCTCATGTTCCATCCTATCGGTTTTGTCAGCGGTGTGTTCGATGAGGATCTCGAGGGCTATCAAGGTCCGCTTGGCGTGCTCCTCCACTGCCAGGAGTTTTACGAATCCGATCCGTCGCGGGGCTTCGTTCGTGGATGTCAAATGCAGTTGCATCACGACTTCGGCCCCCTGACCACGGCGCTCGGGGGATTCACGGGGCACCGCGTGCCCTGGGGCGCCGATCACCACCGCGTGATGCGTGAGCGGCTTGGGCGCACGCTGTCGATTACCGCGATGACCGAAGACCTACCTGAGCTTCACAATCGGGTCACGCTTGACGAGACCCTCACCGACAGCCACGGCATCCCGGCGCCCAAGATCAGCTACACGCTTAATGCCAACACGCAGCGTGCGCTCGACTTCGTGATCGCGCGGGGGCGTGAGATCCTTGAAGCCAGCGGCGCGCGCGAGGTCCGGGATCTACCCTGCGTGCGCGAGTCGGGCTGGCACCTTATGGGAACCGCGCGCATGGGGGACGACCCGGCAACTTCGGTCGTGGACCAATGGGGCCGCGCCCACGACGTGCCCAATCTGTTCGTGGTTGACGCCAGCCTGTTTGTCACGGGTGCGCCAATCAACCCCACAAGCACCATTCAGGCCTTGGCATTGCGCACGGCGAGCTGGATAGGCGCCCATCACCGCGAGATCGTGGCATGAGCGCCGAGGCGCGAGTCTTTACCGAGGACCAGCTACGCCTCGCCACCGCCGTGCTCGACGTGATCGTCCCGCCCGATGCCGAACGGCCGGGGGCCGGCGAGATCGGCGGCGCCCAGCGGCTGGACGCCATCCTGGCGGATAAGCCGGAGATCCGGCGGCCTGTCCTGGCAGCGCTGCGCGCCATCGACATTGCTGCCGGGGCGCGTGGGTTCGCCGCGCTTGAGCCTGCGGCCCGGCCCGAGGTCTTGCGAACCGTTGAAGCCGACCAACCCGACGCCTTCACTGCGCTGGTCACGCAGACCTACAACGTCTACTACACCAGTGCCAAGGTGCGCCGTGCAGTAGGGTTCAGGCCGGAGAATCCACAGCCCGATGGGTTCACGCAACCTCGACCATTCGACCCCGCCCTGCTCGCCGGCGTGCGCTCGCGGAATCGGACCTGGCGCCGCGAATAGATGCGGTATGCGCTATAAGAGCAGATCAGCGGGGCCCGACCTGCCGTGTGGCCTCAGTCGCGCCGCGTCCCCTTCGTCAGTCCGAGCGCAGCGAGCAATCTAGGACAAATCAGCAACCTGCCAGGGTGAGTCGTTGGACTCCCGCGTGCCTGGAGTTGGTGGGACTGCCCGCAACGGACGTGTGAGTAGCCCGACCTGCCGCATGCAGGGCGACTGCATCTTGAATCAAATGGCCCAGCAGCCCTAACCGACATGGCACTAGGAGCCCGAGCCTAGGAATCCGATGCCGTAAACGAACCACCGGCCGTTGTGGTGCGCGGACGGCCAAAGACTGATGCCTGAGCGCCTCCGTGCTTCGATTTACGACGGCCAGTGGCCGTCGGATTGGGCTTAGGCCTTCTGTACGCCTAGATCGCCCGCCCGCATTTCGAACTTCACCTTGAAGCCGGACTGCGCGGCAGCCGATTGAATCCGGCCGCGAATCGTCGGCTGGCGCTTCTTCTCCTGATCCGTGAGGCTTATGACTACCCATTCGCCACGCCCCGTCTTATTTAGACGGTCGACGATCTCGCGAATCTCAGGGCTGATGCGCCGAGACCGCTGCGGCCGCTGCTGCCAGTCGCTGGTAGATACCACCTCTTTGAGCTTCATTCGATTCTCCACTCCTACAGATACGCGAAGCCGGCCGCGCTAATCATGGCACATGTGACTCGTCGTGTGCAAGAGCTGCTCCAGAATTGAAGCTATATAGGACATAATCGCGGCTGTAGGAGGTAGATCTCCGCCTACCCCGCGCACCTATCCTTAGCTGCGGCCGTGTGATTCCGTAAGTGGTGCGCTGCTGGATGGTCTAGTCGTGGCTCCATTCCCACGAGAGCGAGTCCTGGCGGAAGACTGGTCCATCCCTACACACGCGCTTCACTCCGTGCGTGGTCCGCACCACGCACGAATAGCACACGCCCATGGCGCACCCCATGCGCGCCTCAAGCGACGCGAAGACCGGTCGCTGACCCTGGTGTAGTCCCAGCGTGGCGGTAAGGTGCGACATTGCGTGGAGCATTGGTGTTGGCCCGCACACGAACACCTGCTGCGCCCAGTCCCACCAATCGGGGACCAGCTCGGTGATCACGCCGGCGTGGCCCTGCGAGCCGTCGTCCGTCGCGGTGCGATAGGTGGCCGACTCCGGGATCCAGGCAAGGGGGGTTAGGCCCCCGGCATCCCGGGCCCCACACAGAATGGTCGTATCCACTCCGGCCGCCGCGGCACCGTCGGCCAGCACCAGCAACGGCGCCAGGCCGATGCCCCCGCCGACCATGAGGGCTCGCCTGGCGCCTGGCTGCCACTCGAACCAGGTCCCAAGCGGGCCGAGCAAGTCGATATCCGTTCCAGGCTCCTGCCGCACCAGCCAGTCGGTGCCGCGCCCGACGACGTCGATCAGGAACGCGATGCGACCCCGTGCCGGATCCACGCGACTGAAGCTCAGCGGCCGTCGCAGCATCGGGTCGTAGCTCGAAGGGTCGCCGCATAGCGCGTGGGCAAACTGTCCCGCGCGTGCGGTTGCCGCAATGCCCGGCGATTCGTACGTGCACCACCACAGGCGCTCGGTGATCCGCTCGTTGCGGATGACCCGTGCCGACTCCTGGAGCGCCTTCACGCCGAGGCCGGCGCCGCGCCGCGGTACTCGTCGATCGTGCGCACGTCGTACGCGCCCCGCGTCGTACCCAGCGCCTCCAGGAGCGTGCGCACCGTCTCCAGCGTCGTCAGGCAGGGGGTGCGCGTCTCCGCGGCCGCGCGTCGCATGTAGTGGCCATCTTGCAGCGTCTCGCGGCCGCCGGTGAGCGTGTTGATGACCAGCACGCTGCTGCCCGATCGAATGAACTGCTCGACGTTCGGGGTGCCGGCCCGCAGCTTGGCCACCGTGCGCGCGCGCAGCCCCAGACCCTGAATGAAGCGTGCGGTGCCTTCGGTGGCGGCGAGCCCGTAGCCGAGCTCGTCCAAGCGTCGGATGATGTCGGCCGCCTCGGGCTTGTCGCGGTCGGCGATCGAGAGCAGCACGTCGCCCTCGGGCGGAAGCGCGTTGCCCGCGGCGATCATGGCCTTCAGCAGGGCCGGCGGAAACGCCCGATCAACGCCCATGACTTCGCCGGTACTCTTCATCTCCGGACCCAGGTAGGTATCCACGCCCGAGAGCTTGGCCATCGAGAACACCGGCGCCTTGACCGCGACCAAGTCGGGCACCGGCGCCAGGCCCGGTTCCCAGCCCAACTCGGCGAGGGACGCGCCCAGTAGCGTCTGCATCGCCAGGCGCACCATGGGAATCCCGGTGGCCTTGCTCAAGAACGGTACGGTGCGGCTGGCCCGCGGGTTCACCTCCAGCACGTAGACGTCGCCGCCGTACTCCACGTACTGCACGTTGACGAGCCCGCGCGCGCCGAGCCCCGCGCAAATCTGCCGCGTGGCGTCCAGAATCGCCGCCTGCGTCGCCGCCGACGCGGTGACTGGCGGATACACGGCAAAACTGTCGCCCGAGTGGACGCCGGCCCGCTCGATATGTTCCATGATTCCGGGAATCAGCGCGTGCTTGCCGTCGCAGATCGCGTCGACTTCAAGCTCCCGACCCTGCAAATACTTGTCAATGAGTACCGGGCGTTGCGGCGATGGCTGGGTGACCTCGCGGATGTAGCGTTCGAGCTCCGCCCGGTTGTCCACGATCTCCATGGCGCGCCCGCCCAAGACATACGACGGGCGCACGAGCACCGGGTACTCCAGCTGCTCCGCCACGGTCAAGGCGTCTCGAATTTGGGTCACCGTTGCCCCCGGCGGGCGCAGCAGCCCTAGCCGCTCGAGGAAGCGGTCAAACTTGGCCCGATCCTCCGCCTCGTCGATGCTTGCCGGGCCGCTGCCCGCGATCTCATAGCCCAGCGTGTAGAGCGGCTCCGCCAGGTTGATCGCCGTCTGGCCGCCAAACTGCGCGATGGCGGGCGGCATCTCGGCGTGCCGTCCCTCATTGCTGAGCACATCCGCCACGCTTTCGACGTCAAGCGCCTCGAAATACAGCCGCGTAGACGAGTCGAAGTCGGTGCTCACGGTCTCGGGGTTCGAATTGATCATCACGCTGGCGCGTCCCGCCGCCTGCAAGGCCCATGCCGCGTGAACGGAGCAGTAGTCGAACTCGATGCCCTGACCGATGCGAATCGGCCCGCTGCCGATGACGACCGCCGGCGAGTCGGACTCCGGCTGCGCCTCGTTTTCGTGCTCGTAGGTGCTCCAGTAATAGGGCGTGACGGCATCAAACTCGGCCGCGCAGGTATCCACCATCTTGTACACAGGCGTGATTCCGTAGGCCTCGCGGCGCTCGCGCACACGCTGCGGCAACTCGTCCGCCAGCGCGGCGATCATGTCGTCGGAAAAGCCCATCCGCTTGGCGTCCCACAGGAGATCGGCCGTCAGCGGCTCGTCGAGCAAGCGGCGCTCCATGGCGTGGATGCTGGCGAGCTTCTCGACGAAAAACACGTCGATGCGCGACCGCCGCGCGATCTCCGCCGGCGCCGCGCCGCGCCGCAGCGCCGCCATGATGGCCCAGAGCCGCTCATCATGTCCGTGGTCGATGCGCCACCAGATGGCCTCCGTGTCATTGGCCCACGCCGGGTCTTCCCAGATCAACGTGCGGCCACCGATCTCGAGCCCGCGGACGGCTTTGTTGAGACTGGCCTCGATCGTCCGCTCGATTGCCATCACCTCGCCCGTGGCCTTCATCTGGGTGCCCAGACGCCGATCGGCGTGCGCAAACTTGTCGAACGGCCACCGCGGAATCTTCGTCACCACATAGTCCAGCGCGGGCTCGAACGCGGCGCAGGTTCTTTGGGTGATGGGGTTGGGCAGCTCGTCGAGCCGGCGGCCCAGGGCGATCTTCGCGGCGATGCGGGCGATCGGGTAGCCCGTTGCCTTGGACGCCAGCGCCGATGACCGGCTCACACGCGGGTTCACCTCGATCACCGCGTACGCGAAGGACGAGGGATCGAGCGCGAACTGGACGTTGCACCCGCCCTCCACGCGCAGCGCGCGGATGATCCGCAGCGCTGCGGAGCGGAGCATCTGATATTCCTTGTCGCTGAGGGTTTGGCTGGGCGCGAACACGATCGAGTCGCCCGTGTGCACGCCCATCGGGTCGAAGTTCTCCATGTTGCATACGGTGATGCAGTTGTCGGCGCCATCGCGCATCACCTCGTACTCGATCTCTTTCCACCCAGCCAGCGAGCGCTCAACCAGAACCTGCCCGATTGGACTCGCCTGCAGCCCGGTGTTCACTACCGCCTCGAACTCGTCCTCATGCCGCGCGAATCCTCCACCCGTGCCGCCGAGCGTGTACGCCGGACGCACCACGAGCGGGAAGCCGCACGAACGCGCAAAATCCCAGGCCTCGGGGAGCGAGGTCACCGTGCGACTCTCGGGCACGGGTTCGCCGATGCGATGCATCAGCGATCGAAATCGCTCCCGGTCTTCCGCGTCTTGGATGGCCTGCAGCGGCGTGCCCAGGAGGCGCACGCCGGAAGCCTCCAAGATGCCCGCCTCGGCCAGTTCAACGGCCATATTGAGGCCGGTTTGCCCGCCCATGGACGCCAGCAGTCCTTGCGGCCGCTCCCGCTCGATGACGCGCGCCAGAACGTCGCGGGTGAGCGGCTCGATATACACCCGATCGGCGATGCCTTCGTCCGTCATGATGGTCGCCGGGTTCGAGTTCACCAGGATCGAGCGCACGCCTTCCTCACGCAGGGCCTTGCAGGCCTGCGTGCCGGCGTAGTCGAACTCCGCCGCCTGACCAATCACGATCGGCCCCGAGCCGATGACCAGCACGCTGTCGATGTCAGCCACGGATATGTCGTCGAGCCGTCAAGCTGCGTGACCGCCTGTGTCCTCGATCGCGTCCAGGAAGCGGTCGAAGAGGTACTGGTTGTCCTGGGGTCCCGGACTGGCCTCGGGGTGATATTGGATAGAAAATACGGGGAGGCGTTCGTGGCTCAATCCTTCGACCGAGCCATCGTTCAGATTGATGTGACTCACGGTGAATCCGCTCTCGGCGGGAATCGAGTCCGCATCCACCTGATAGCCGTGGTTCTGCGAGGTGATGTGCACGCGTCCATCCGCGAGGTCCTGCACAGGGTGGTTCGCGCCGCGGTGGCCGAATGGCAAGCGGCTCGTGGTGGCCCCGATGGCCAGCCCCAGCACTTGATGCCCGAGGCAGATGCCCATCAGGGGATAGCGGCCGATCATGGCCCGCACTGTGTCGACCGCTTGGTCGGCCTGCGTCGGATCGCCCGGTCCGTTGCCCACGACAACCCCATCGGGCTGTAGGGCGTCGATGTCCTCTGGGGTGGAGCCGTAGGGCAGCACGTGCACGCGAGCGCCCCGGCGGGCGAGCGAGCGCACGATGTTCGTCTTTACGCCAATGTCCAGGAGCGCGATGCGAGGTTCCCGCTCGCGCCGACGCGGCTCCGGCCAGGGCGCCCACGGTGCGCTGGTGGCGGTAAATGGCTCGGGGACGGTCACTTCGGCCACAAATGCCTGGTCGTCATAGGCCGGCAGGCCCCGCGCGCGCTCGACCTCGCTCTCGGCCCAGGTTGACGCGCCCGGATGCGTCCCCCGCAACCAGTGGAACGTCGTGGCGCCGCGTGCGATGTCTTGAGGAGCGCGAACGAGCCGGCCGGGCGCTGGCCCCGTGCGGCGGATCACCCGAACCAGCGCCCGCGTGTCGACCCCCATGATCCCCGCGATGCCGTGCCCGTCCAGAAACTCACTCAAGCCTCCGGACGCGCGCCAGTTGCTGGATGTCGGCGCGAGCTCGCGCACGACCAGACCGGCGATCCATGGGCGGCGCGACTCGACGTCGTCGGCGTTGACGCCGTAGTTGTTGATCAACGGGTACGTCAGCGTCACGATCTGCCCCCGATAGGACGCGTCGGTCGTGATTTCCTGGTATCCCGTCATGCTGGTATTGAAGACCACCTCGCCCTCGGACGGCTCGCTGCTGCCGAACCCGTAGCCGAAGAACACGTTGCCCGTGGCGAGTGCCAGGACGGACGGCTCAGCCCGCATGTATCAACTCAGGCGCGGCCGCCGCGCGATCGTAGACCACCGATCCGTCCACGATCGTCTGCTGCACCACGCCCAGCATCGGGAGGCCCGCCAGCGGGGTGTTGCGCCCTTTCGAGCGGAACGCGCTCGGGTCGATGACCGTCTCCTCGTCGGGATCGAAGATCACCACGTCGGCGGCGGCGCCCGGCGTGAGCGTTCCATGGGGCAGGCCGTACACCTGGGCGGGCGCGCTCGTCAGCATTCGAATGGCGAACGCCAGGTCCAGCTGCTCCGTGTGCACCAGGCCCAGCACGCTCTGCAGGGCGGTCTCGAAGGCGCTGAAACCGACGGCCGCGTCGGCGTACTCGATGTCCTTCTCGTGCACCGCGTGCGGTGCGTGGTCGGTGGCGATGCAGTCGATGGTTCCGTCGCGCAGCGCCTCCAGCAGGCGCTCGGTGTCGGCCTGCTCGCGCAGCGGCGGCGCGACCTTGGTGTTGCCGTCGTAGGGCGGCAGGGCGGCGCTCACCGGATCGTCCCGCCCGGCCACTACGTCGCAGGTCAACGTCAGGTGATGCGGCGTGACTTCCGCGGTCACGTTGGCCCCGCGCGACTTTGCCTGCCGTATCAGGTCGACGGAACCGCCCGAGGTCACGTGCAGGCAGTGGTAGCGCCCGCCGGTCAGCTCGGCCAGCAACAGGTCTCGCCCGAGCATGATCTCTTCGGCCTGCCGGGGTGTGCCCGGCAGCCCGAGCCGTGCGCTCACCACGCCCTCGTGCATCGCGGTGCCGACCGTCAAGGCGGGGTCCTCACAGTGGTTGGCGACGGGAAGCCCGAGCGGGCGCGCGTATTCCAGGGCGTGGCGCATCAGCGCCGTGTCGGCCAGCGGGCGGCCGTCGTCGGTAAACCCGACCACACCGGCCTCGGCCAGATCGATCATTTCGACGAGCTGACGACCGTTCTGGCCGCAGGTGATCGCCGCCAGGGGCAGCACGCGAACCACGGCATGCCGCTCGATCTGCTCCAGCAATCCCTCGATGACGCTGCGCGAGTCGAGCACGGGGTCGGTGTTGGGCATGGCGCACACCGTGGTGAAGCCGCCTGCCGCCGCGGCCGCGGTGCCGCTGGCGAGGTCTTCCTTGTACTCGAACCCCGGGACCCGCAGGTGCGCGTGAACGTCCACGAACCCCGGCGCGACCACGCGACCCGTCGCATCGATCACGCGCGGCGATCCCAGCGGCAGCTGCGCGCCCACCTCGCCGAGGCTCACCAGCCGTCCATCTTCGATCAGGACGTCACCGACTCGGTCGACCCCATTTGCCGGATCGATGATCCGGCCGCCCCGAATGACAAGTGGCGCGTTCTCAGCCATCCACGGCCTCGCTCAGGTAGCGGCGCAGGGCTTCCTTGGCAACATCGAGGATCGGCTCGCCGTGCCCCACGGCCAGCGAGGTGAATGGCAGGTCCAGCAGGTCCGTGAGGGCATGCGGCGGCCGCGCCCGCGGGTGTGCGCCGACTCGGCCCTCGTCGTGCGTCCAATAGCTGATGGTGCCCAGCGCGTCGCCGACGAAGAGCACGCCGCGATTTTCGGGCCACAGCAGCGCGTGCTCGCCTTCGGTGATCGTGCCCAGGGAAATTGCTTGCAGCCCCGCCGGAAGCTCCGTGGCGGTGTTGTACACGTGATCGGGCGCGCCCGACTCCAGCTCGGCCGTGTCCCCCTCGGGCGCCCAGACTTCCGCGCCGAACCTTCCGCGCACGATCGCGGCGGCCCGCTCGTGGTAGTGGTTGGTGAGCAGAATGTGGCTCACGCCGTAGCGCTCGATGGCGCCGATGCTGCGTGGCGGGTAGTCGCTGGGATCGATCACCACGCACCCCGACGGCTGTTCGATGATGTATGACTCCAGCGGATACCGGGCCCAGCCCACCGTCCACTGCGTGAGACCAGAAAGTATTTCGCGCGGCCCCGATCCCGCATAGCCGCTCATCGCCGGCCCTCCCCCGTCAACAGGAGATACAGCACGGCCATGCGCACCGCCACCCCATTGGCGACCTGCTCTTCAATCACAGACTGCTCGCTGTACGCCACGGCCGGCGAGATTTCGACACCCTGATTCATTGGTCCCGGGTGCATCACCAGCGCGTGGCGCTGCGCGTGCCGCAGCCGCCCGGGTGTGATCGACCAACGACGCGCATATTCCCGCAGGTCGGGCAGCAGGCCGGCCTGCATGCGCTCGCGCTGCACGCGCAGGGCCATCACGACGTCGGCGCCGCGGATGGCGCGGTCCAGATCATGGACGATGCGCACCTCGCCCACGCCGTTGGTGATGGCCGCCATGGTGTCGGGCAGCAGTGACGGAGGTCCGCTCAAGACGACCTGTGCCCCCATCCGCGCGAATGCCCAGATGGCTGACCGCGCCACCCGGCTGTGCAGGATGTCTCCCACGATGACGATCGTGCGCCCTTCCACGTCACCCAGGCGACGCTGGACGGTGTAGAGGTCCAGCAGCGCCTGCGTAGGGTGGCCGCGGGTGCCGTCCCCGGCGTTGATCACGCCGCAGGTGAGATGCCGTGACGCCAGCTCCGGCGCGCCGGCGCGCGAGTGGCGCACCACCACGATGTCCGCGCCAAGCGCCTGAATGGTCTGAAAGGTGTCGATCAACGACTCTCCCTTCTCCACGCTGCTGCCGGAGGCGGCCACGTTCACGACATCCGCGCTCAGATTCTTGCCGGCCAACTCAAACGACACGCGGGTGCGGGTGCTTGGCTCGTAGAACACGTTGGCAATCGTGGTCCCGCGCAGCGTGGGAACGCGCCGGATGGGCCGCTCCAGCACCGCGTGCATCTTCTCCGCGGTGTCCAGGACTTCCGCGAACTCGTCGCGCGTGAAGTCGCTCACGTCCAAAAGGTGTTTACGTTGCAGTCGTGGCCCCCTGCGCACCGTCCGTCAGACGCTCGATATGCACGGCATCGTCGCCGTCGAGTTCCTGGAGCTGCACGATTACCCGTTCGTCATCCGCGGTCGGGAGGTTTTTGCCGACGAAATCGGCGCGCACCGGCAGCTCGCGATGGCCCCGATCGACGATCACCGCGAATTGGATCGTGCGCGGCCGGCCGAAGTCGTTGAGCGCATCCAGGGCCGCGCGCAGCGTGCGTCCGGTGTAGAGCACGTCGTCCACCAAGACGACGTTGCGATCGGTCACGTCGACCGGAATGTGGCTGGGACGCACCGGCGGACCGATCGACCGGCGATCCAGATCGTCACGGTGCATCGTGGTGTCCACGGCCCCGGTCGGCACCCGGACGCCCTCGATCGTCTCGATCAGGCCGGCCAGGCGCTCCGCGAGCACCGGGCCCGGTCGCGGCACGCCGACGAGGACCAGCGACGCCGCGCCCCGGTTGCGCTCGATGATCTCGTGAGTGATGCGGGTCAACGCGCGGCCCATGTCGGCTGCGGACATCACCAGGCGGCGCTGCGCCGCTGCCACGACAACCTCCCTATATCCTCATCCTCCGGCCCGCGTGCGCGAGGCACGAAAAAAGGGCCTCAAAGGGCCCTATGTCCGCGCTCGACACTCACGACGCCGACGGTCTGCCGCTTTCCGTCTCGCTGGAACGGATTAAAGGGCCCTGAAGTATAGCCTCCCCGGCCCAGGACTCCTACGCGGATCGGGGTTGGACGGCGTGCCGCACTTGCGGCCAGCGCCCCAAGGTGTCATTTCGAAAGGAGCGAGAATTCTAGGACGCACGGCCTAAGGCGCTGGGGATGAGGCACCGGCGGTCCGGACCTGGATGCCGGCTCAAGTCCGGCAGGGTCGATCGACGCGAAGCCGTGCGCGGCCTAGCCCGCCAGACTGAACGCGGCGTCGCGCGTCGCGACAGCCGTTCGATGCTGGCCCGTGCCGACCAGCGCCACGGGAATGCCCGTCACCTCTTCAATGGTGCGGACGTATCGCTGGGCGTTCGGCGGCAGCGCGTCGTAGTCCTGCACGCCGGCGGTTGAGGACAGCCAGCCGGGCACGTCGCGGTAAATGGGGCGCGCCCGGCCCAGGGCGTGGGTGTCCGGCGCCAGGTCGACGCGCCGGCCATCGACCATGTAGGCCTCGCACACGCGCAGGTGCTCGAACCCGTCGAGCGCGTCAATCTTCGTCAGCGCCAGGGCGTCGACCCCGCTGAGGGTTCCCGCCGTGCGCACCGGCACCGCGTCGAACCAGCCGCAGCGCCGGGGACGGCCGGTCGAGGCGCCGTATTCCCCGGCGCCGACGTTGCGCAGGCGATCGCCGGTGCTGTCGGTGAGCTCCGTCGGAAACGGGCCTTCGCCGACCGAGGACGTGAACGCCTTCGCGATGCCCAGCACCTTGTCCAGCGCTTGCGGAGGGATTCCCGCGCCAATGCAGGCGCCCGCGGCTGACGGGCTCGACGAGGTGACGTAGGGATAGTGGCCCCAATCCAGGTCGCGCATCACGCCCAGCTGCCCTTCGAGCACGATGTTGCGCTTCTCGCGCAGCGCTTCGGACACCAGCGGCAGCGAGTCCACCACGTGGGGGCGCAGGGCTTCGCCCCACGCAAGGGCCTCATCGACGAGAGCGCCCGGGTCCAAGGGCGTCAGCCCATAAGCCTCCGTGAGCAGCCGGTTCTTCGGATTGAGGATGCTCGGAATCCACGTCGACAAATAGTCGGCGTCCAGCAGGTCGCCGACCCGCACGCCGGATCGCGCGGCCTTGTCGGCATAGGCCGGCCCGATGCCGCGCAGCGTCGTACCCTGAACCAGATCCCCGCGTTGCTGCTCCTCGGCGGCGTCGAGGGCGAGGTGATAGGGCATCACCACGTGCGCGCGCTCGGCGATCTTGAAGGTCTCGAACGTGACGCCCGTGGCCGCGCCGATCTCCTGCATCTCGGCGATCAGCGCCGGTGGATTCACGACCGTGCCCGGGCCCAGCAGGTTCACCGTGCCGGCATGGAAGATGCCCGCCGGCAGCAGGTGCAGGGCAAATGTGCCGTGGTCGTTGACGATCGTGTGGCCGGCGTTGTTGCCGCCTTGGAATCGAATGACGAGGTCGGCGCGCTCGGCCAGGTGGTCAACGATCTTTCCCTTGCCTTCATCGCCCCATTGCGCGCCGATCACTGCCATGGTGCTCATCGAGTGTCCTCTCGCGGGCGGCGCGCGCGATGCCACGCGCGCCGGGTCCTGCAATGCATGGGTCGTCTTATCGGGGTCGGGCGGCGGCGACCCTCAGCCGGTCACCTCGGGCACCGATGCGGGCACGGGACTCCGCCCCTCGACGTGCCGCACCGCCGCCTCCAGGAATCCCCAGAACAGCGGATGCGGTCGCGTCGGCCGCGAGGCGAACTCGGGATGGAACTGGCACCCCACAAACCACGGATGATGGTCCAACTCCACGATTTCCACCAATGCCCCGTCCGGCGAGAGGCCGCTGAGATTCATGCCCTGCGAACGCAGGATATCGCGGTATTTGTTGTTGACCTCCATGCGGTGGCGGTGGCGCTCTTCAATGCTGGCGGCGCCATACACGCGCCGCGCCCGCGTGCCGGCCACCAAATCGCAGCGCCACGCGCCCAGACGCATCGATCCGCCCTTGTTGGCCACGTGATAGTACTCGGGCATTGGATGGATCGCCGGATGCGCCGTGTCCGGGTTGAACTCGATGCTCGTGCAGTCATCGGTGCCCAGCACCTTTCGCGCAAACTCGATCACAGCCACCTGCATGCCCAGGCAGAGTCCCAGATACGGCACTTTGCGTGTCCGGGCGTAGTGGGCCGCCATGATCTTGCCCTCGATGCCCCGCGGGCCGAACCCGCCCGGCACGATGATCCCCGCCACGCTGGCGAGCAGGTCATGCGGGTCGCGATCTTCGAGCTCTTCCGAATCGACCCAGCGGATGACGGGCCGCACCTGCCAGGCAATGCCCGCGTGGCGCACGGCCTCGATGACGCTCAAATAGGAGTCCGGCAGGGAGATGTACTTACCGACGATGGCGATCTCAAGCTCGGGCAGCGACGGTTCCAGCAGCGCATCCACGGTGGTGCGCCACTCGTCGAAATCCGGCGTCACGTCGCCCAGGGTGAAGTGCTGATTGAGAAACGCGCCGAGTCCCGCCTCCTCCAGCACCAGGGGAACTTCGTAGATCGATTGCACATCCGGGTTTGAAATCACAGCCTGCCGGTCGACATCGGCAAAGAGGGCAATTTTGTCGACGAGCTCTGGCGTGAGCGGCTCGTCCGACCGGCAAACCACCACGTCGGGCTGGATGCCGATGCTCCGCAGTTCCCGCACGCTGTGTTGGGTGGGCTTGGTCTTGAGCTCCATCGTGGACCCAATCCGCGGCACCAGCGTGACGTGCACGAACAGCACGTTGCGCACGCCGACCTCGCGGCGCATCTGCCGCAGCGCCTCCAGGTATGGGATGTTCTCGATGTCGCCCACCGTGCCGCCCACTTCCACGATCACCACGTCGGGCTCGTGCCGGTCGCCGACGGCTCGAATGCGCGTCTTGATCTCGTCGGTCACGTGCGGAATCACCTGGATCGTGCCGCCGAGGAAGTCCCCCCGCCGCTCACGCGTGATCACGCGGTCATAGACCGCGCCGGTCGTGAGATTGCTGGCCCCGGTGAGGTTTTCGTCCACGAACCGTTCGTAATGCCCCAGGTCCAGGTCCGTCTCGGCGCCGTCGACCGTGACGAACACTTCGCCGTGCTGGAGCGGGCTCATCGTGCCGGGGTCGACGTTGATGTACGGGTCCAGCTTCATGATCGACACCCGAAGGCCGCGGCTCTTGAGCATGCGACCGATGCTGGCCGCCGTCACGCCTTTGCCAATGGCCGAGACAACCCCGCCGGTAACGAAGACATAGCGATGCGGGCACCGGCGGCCCGCCGCCGCGCGCCCGGTTCCCATCGCTGTATCGCTCGTCACGATCGCTCAGTTCCTTCGTTCGAGTACACGCACGTCAATGGGATCGGGCAGCTGTCGGCGGTTGGCGCTGAGGTTGCCGTCCGCCACGGGCACCGTGCCGCAGAGTTCACGCGCCACGTGGCGCCAGGCCGCCTCGGCATCATTGCCCTCGCCAAATGGAATGACGATGTTTGGCTCGATGCGGGTGACGGTTTTGATGATCTGGTCGGGGGGAAGGAAATCCGAGCCGCTGCGTATGCCGATCAGTAAGACGTGAATCGTGCCTAATTCGTCCAAGAACTCGTCGTCCGGAACGCCGGTGAGCTCCGGAACGTGCCCAACTGATATGCCGTCGACGTCGATCGCAAACAGCGTGGTCCGGCGTGCGGCACCGGCGGGCGCCGGCACACCATGCACGTACACGCCGGCAACCTCATATTCGCCAGGTCCCTCGGCGACGAATGCGCTGCCGTCGCGGTCGGCACGCCGTGACGGAACTTCGGTCAAACGATTGTCGGTGGCCCCGCTCAGCGTCACCACGTCGGCTTTGGGCCTCGCCGAGCGCTGTTTGATGCCGCTGGTGTGCGGGTCGGTGAGAATGGTTGCGTCACGGCCGCGGAGGCGAAAGCACCCGCCCCCGACCCAAGTGACGTCCATCCCCCTCCAATGGTGCCTGCGTTCGGGGCAACCCCTGAACCTGCGGATTGTAGCATGGGGCAGGATCTAGTCCGGGCGTGAGTTGCGCCCACGAGCCGGACAACACGCGCATGGAGCACCGTATGGCACGCGCCGCCGTCTCGGTCGGACCATCGATGGCGCGCCGCGTGTGGGGTGCTGTTCGCGAGATTGCCGGCTATACCGACCTGTTGCGAAACCTCGTCGTGCGCGATCTCAAGGTGCGCTATCGCGGCTCCGTTTTCGGCTTTGCCTGGTCGCTGCTCAATCCGCTGCTCATGATGGCGGTGTTCACGCTCGTGTTTCAGGTCTTGGCGCAATACGACGAGATTCATCTCTATCCGTTGTTCCTCACGGCGGCGCTCGTGCCGTGGTTGTTCACCCAGCAAGCCCTCACCTCGGCAATGCGGAGTATTACGAGCAACGCGCAACTTATCAAGAAGGTTTACTTCCCCCGTGAATTGCTGCCCATGAGCGCAGTGCTGGCAAGCTTTGTAAACTTCGTGCTGGCGTTTTTTATCTTTTGGCTTATCGGACTTATATTCGGGGTAGGTAATTCCATAGCAATGCTCATGGTTCCGCTGATCATGCTGTTGCAGCTGACGATGGTCATGGGTCTCAGTCTCATCCTTGCGATGGCCAATGTGTTCTTTCGCGATACGGAGCATCTGGTAGAGGTTGGCTTGTTGGCGTGGTTTTTCCTCACGCCAATATTCTATCCCATATCATTTGTTCCCAACGTGTCATTCCTCGGGCTGGATGCGCATCGCTGGGTCTTCATGCTCAATCCCATGGCTACGCTGGCTACTGATTACCGCTTCGCGATCATGTTTGGGTCCTTCCCCATCCGCCACACCATCGCCACCATCGTCGTCGCGGTGGTGGCGCTCGGCTTCGGCTGGTGGATCTTTCGGCGCCACGCCCACCGCTTCGCCGAGGAGCTCTAGCGCAACGTGCCGGACCAGCAGCTGCCCGCGATCGAGCTCCGTGATGTGCGCAAGCGGTTTGTCATACGCCACGAGGCGGCTCGCACCTTTCAAGGGATGGCGCTGGCCATGCTCGGACGGCGGCCCATGGAGCACGAGGAATTCTGGGCGCTTGACGGCGTGAATCTGGCCGTGGCGCCCGGTGAGACGCTCGGCATCATCGGCCCGAACGGTTCCGGCAAGAGCACCATCCTCAAGCTGCTCGCCGGTACGATCCGGGCCACGCAAGGCCAGGTCACCACCCGCGGCCGCGTGTTCGGGCTCCTTGAGCTCGGGGCCGGGATGCATCCGGACCTCACCGGTCGCGAGAACGTCTTCCTCAACGGCTCGTTTCTCGGCCTTGACCGGCGCTCGATTCAAGCCATGTACGACGACATCGTGGCCTTTGCCGAGCTCGAGCAGTTCATCGATACGCCGGTCAAGCACTACTCGTCCGGCATGTTCATGCGGCTGGGGTTCGCCATCGCCATTCACGTCGATCCCGAGATCCTGCTCATTGACGAAGTCCTGGCGGTCGGCGACGCGCACTTCGCGACCAAGTGCTACGCGGCCCTGGCCCGCGTCAAGCGCCGCCGTCGCACGATGGTGCTCGTCTCACACGATCCCATTCAGGTGCGGCGGTTCTGCGACCGCGTGGTCTGGTTGGACCGCGGCAAGGTGCGCCTGGCCGGCGAGCCGCACAAGGTCATTCAGGACTATGTCCAGCACATGCAAGGAGGCCTGACGCCCGGCGACGCGTCAACCGCGCAGCGTGCGGCACGCGGCCCCACGGCCCTGCGAATCCGGGCGGCGGTCCTGCGGGAAACGGCCAATGGCCCTGAGCAGTACACCGTGCTTCCGGGCGACTCGGTCACCGTGGCGGCCGAGTTGGAGAGCAAGACGCATTTGACCGACGTGATCGTTGGCTGCGCGCTGCACCGCAGCGACGGCCTGCTGGTCGCCGAGTCGACCACGGAAGCCACCATCGGCCCGCTGGAGATTTCGCCCGGCCGCACCGTCGTCACCTGCCGCCTCGGGCCGCTGCCCCTCGGCGTTGGGACCTACAACATCTCACTCAGGGCGTGGCCTGAGCGGAAGCGCCACCAGCCGTATCACTGTTGGGACAACGCCCTCACCTTATTCGTGGGCAAGTTCACCGGCTTCCAGCGGGGCGCGGTCGTGCTCCCCGCCCAGTGGCGCGCCGGCCTCTCGCGGGATCATCCGCCGCTCGAGCGCGGCGATGCTCCGATTGCGCAGCCGGACATGATCAGCGAGCCGCCGCGCCAGATCTGGCGCAATCCGCCGGCCGAGCTCCGGCTTGGCGAGGGCGATGACGACTGGCTTGGCGAGGGCTGGCATCCGGCCGAGGAGTGGCCGCCCCGTCTCCGCTGGACTACGGATCGCGCGGTGGCCTATGTCACCCAGGCCGTGGGGCAGGGCGCGCTCCGGCTGTCGGTGTGCCGCCCCTTCCACGACGTTGATGGCGCAAGCGCCCGCATCCGTCTGAATGGGCGGCACGTGGCGACGTTTACCGTGCGGCACATGGATTTCGAGGATGTGATCGTGCCGCTCGATCCGGTGACCGAGCCAACGACATTGCAGCTCGAGATCACCGTTGACGAGCCGCTCGTGCCCGCGGTTGCGGGCATCGACGATGACACCCGCGTCCTCGGGCTGGCCGTACGCTCGATCAGCGTGGAATGACAGGCGCCATCGCGGCCGAGGCGCCGCGTCCGCCGGCTCGGCCGGTGCGTCAGTCCCGCGCCAACCTGCCCCACGTCCGGATCGTCATCCTCACGTACAACCCCGGGACGTTCCTGGATCGGTGTCTCGGCGCCGTCCTCGCGACGGACTATCCCAGCTTTGAAGTCACCGTCGTCGACAACGCCTCCACGGACGGATCCCTACGCAACCTGAGCCGTGACTTTCCGGAGATCGCGCTGGTGGAGGCTGGAGCCAACCTCGGCTTCTCGCGTGGCAACAACCTGGCCATGCGGGCTGCCACCGCTCCGCTCATCGCGCTCCTCAACCCCGATACGGAGGTCGATCCCGGATGGCTGCGGCCACTGGTGGAACGCCTGCAGGCGGACCCCGTCGCGGGGGGCGCCGCCGCGAAGATCTTGTACCTGCATGATCGCATCGCCGTGGACCTGCGCACGCCGACCTTCGTCCCCGGCGGCGGCGACGCGCGCGAGCTCGGCGTGCGGCTCTATGAGCACGCGGCTGAAGCAGCGCCGGCCGTCATCAACCGGGGGGCCTACGGTGCGGAGCTCGACCACCAGGGCGCCGCGTTTCGCTGGACCGGCGCCGCGGCGACCCTGGCCGTTCCGGTCATCGATGGGAAGGCTAAGGTGGCGCTCGACGTCACCGCCGGCCCCGGCCGCGATGACGTTGAGATCTCGGTAACGGTTGGCGGCCGAGCGCTTGCAGCGCTGCCCGTCACGTCTGAGCGCACGCGATTCGAGCTTGATATCCCCGAGGACGCCGTCCGTGAGTTCGCCCGCCCCGTCATCGAGAACGCGGGCATCAAGCCGCTCCCGGACGGATCCATGCGCGACCGCGGCACCTATGTGACCCACGGAAACGTCTGGCAGGCCTGGGACGGCCCGGATTTTGGCGCGCCGCGTGAGGTGTTCGCCGTCAAGGGCGGGGCGGCGCTCTTCCGCCGCTCGATGCTCGAATCGCTTGACTTCCTCGACCCGGGCATCTTCATGTACTACGAGGATGCCGACCTCGCCTGGCGCGCCCGCCGTCGGGGTTGGCGCTTTTGGTACGAGCCGGCGTCGGTGGTCCGCCACGCCCACGCGGCGTTCAGCGGCGAGTGGTCCCCGTCATTCATCCGCAGCGTCGAGTTCGGCAAGCTGCGCATGCTGGCAAAAAACGCGCCCTGGAATCTCGCTGGCTACCACGCGGCGCTCGCGGTGATCCACGGCGGACGAGAGATTCGCCGCGGTCTCGCCGTCGGGGACGCGCCGGCGCTCGCGCGAGCCAGGGCGCGGGCATCGGCGCTTGGCGCGGCGCTGCGGGCCATGCCGACCACGCTGCGGCTGCGGCGCATTGAACAACGCCTGGGGCCCTTGGACGCGCGTGAGTTGCAGCCCTTCTTCGAGCCCGAGTGAAGGCCGCCGTCTACAACCGCTGGCTGCACCAGCGCGGCGGCGGCGAGCGCCACGCCGCCATGGCCGCCGCCGTACTGGCCAGGCGCTTCGACGACACGCGCCTCATCACCCATCGCGACATCGCGCGCACGGACCTGGAATCCGCCCTCAACCTCGATCTGTCACAGGTCGAGATCGAGGTCATCCCCGCCTTGCCGCCGAACCGCTTCGCGGAGTTCACGTCGCAGTTCGACCTCTTCGTGAACGCGTCCTTCATGACTTCGCAGCCGTCCGCGGCGCACCGCAGCCTGATGCTGGTGCTGTTCCCGTCGCCCATCGATCGCGGCTGGGCGGCGCGGCTGCGCCGCAGGATCGGCGAAATCCTGATTCGGCAACTGCTGTTGCCGGAGTGGCTGGATGGCTTTTACGACGTGCATCAGCTGGGGCGTGGCTGGTTCAGATACACCACGGATCGCGCGGTCGTGCGCGTCCCGTTCCCGCCGGGCCGTACGTCGGCGGACGTCGAGATCATCGCCGGCAACTTTCGCACCAATGAGCCGCTTCCCGTCCGGTGCCTCATCGAGGGCGACCTCGTCGTCGAGCGCACGTTCGAGCCGCGCCCCGGGGAATTCGAGCGCTGGCCGCTACGCATCTACCGCCCGCCTGGAGCCAATGGCCCGCTCGAGCTCACGCTCGAGTCGCCGGTGTTCAACCCCGCCGACACCTTTGGCGAAGCGGACAACCGCGAGGTGGGTTTGGCCGTCACCGACGTGCGCGTGCGCAGCCCGCGACGGCTCGCATACGAGCTTCTGTTCCGCCGTCTTCTTCCAGAAGCCGGCATCCGGCTGGAGGGTCTGCCGACCTATGGGTCGCTCGACTTTCTGGACTCCTACGATCTCATCGCGCCCATATCCGAGTTCAGCCGGCGCTGGATGCGCTACTACTGGGACCGCGATGGTCCGTTGCTGTTTCCGCCGGTCGACACCTCGTGGGCGGCGCCTGGGCGCCGTGGCAAATCGATTCTGGCCGTGGGCCGATTCTTCCGCGGCACGCACGAGAAGAAGCACCGCGTGATGATCGACCAGTTCATCCGCATGCGGCGCGAGGGCCTCGACGGATGGACGCTGCATCTGGTGGGCCAGCAGAGCGAACGCGAGATTGACGTCGAATACACCCACAACCTGCAGCGCCGCGCCGCCGGACACCCCATCGAGTTCCACGTTGACGCGCCCTTTGCTGAGCTTCGACGGCTATACGGAGAAGCGCCCATCTACTGGCACGCCGCCGGCCATGGCGAGCGCGAGTCGCGCCATCCGGTCAGATTCGAGCACTTCGGCATCACGGTGGTTGAGGCCATGGCCAGCGGCGCGGTCCCGGTGGTGCTCGACCAGGGCGGACTGCCCGAGATCATCACCCACGGCGTCGACGGCTTCCGCTGGTCGACGACCCGTGAGTTCCGCGAACACACCTGGGCGCTGGTGCGCGATGCCGCTCTGCGCCACCGCATGTCCCAGGCCGCGCAGGCCGCGAGCCAACGGTTCAACGTCGCGGCCTTTGCTCAGCGTCTCAATGCGCTCGTTGATGAGCTTGGGTTTCCAGCTGCACCCGCCGCCTAGGCCGTGCTCGCCGCAGCGTCTCGAACCGGTGCGCGCCTGATGCGGCTGCGGACGCCGGCGTGGGCCGTGCGCCGCCCGGCCCTCGTGCTGTTTCTCCTCGCCGCCAGCGTCTATCTGCTCACCGCTGGCGTGAGTCGCAATGGCGTCGGCTACAGCGCCGACGGAACGTTCGCCTTCGAGATGGCCAAGAGTGTCGTCGTCGACCCCGACCACAAATACCTGCGGCAGCACGGCCACAACTTCTCGCGCTGGGGCGTGGGCTTGCCTCTGGCGCTGATGCCGGTGGTGGCCGCCGCCGAGCCCTTCGCCCATCTCGCGCCGCAGCGTGATCGGCTGCCAATCGGTGACGGTGAGCACGAGATGCTGCTGGTCAACTACGCGCCGCTCGGCGGCATGCCCCAGCCCAATGGCACCGGCGTGCTCGACCTAGGGCTGAAACCCGGGCGCTATGACCGCCTGGCGCTGCTCACCCATGCCGGCCTGAGCGCGGAGTTTCCCCAGGGCCTCGAAGTGGCCAGCCTCATCGTCACGGCGGCTGACGGAGACGAGATTGTTCGACCGGTGCGCGCGGGCCTGGAGACCGCGGAGTGGGCCTATGATCGCGGTGACGTCCGGGCCCGGATTCAGCATGAGCGTCCGCAGCCTGCCGGGCGTCAGATCGGCAACGCGCGGGCCTACTACTACCTGGCGATCTGGGACTATCCCGAGCCCGTCGATCTCGAGTCCGCCCGCCTCGAGTATCGCCAGCCGGACGGCAATCTCTACGTCGATGGAGTGGCGGTGCGGCGCATTGACGGGACTTGGGTAGACGGGCCCGGCATTGGCCGGTTGTGGTCCGAGCGCCAGACCGTCGACTTCTTCCGCCGCATTTGGGTGCCGCTCGTCAACGCGCTGATCACCGCCTTCGGCGCGGTCGTCGTGTATCGCATCGTTCGGCGCTTGGACTATGGCGTCAGCATCGCCCTTGCGATTGGCCTCGTGTATGCGCTCGCCACGATGGCCTGGCCCTACGCCGTTTACGACTTCGCGGAACCGCTGGTGACCGCGCTCGTGCTCACGAGCGTGTGGTTGGTCCTGATCTACCAGCGGACGCCGTTGCGTCGCTATTTGGTGCTGGCGGGGATGGTTGCGCTTGCCGCGGCCGCCACCAAGTACGTCACGGTCATCGTCATGCCGCTGCTGGTGGCGGCAATATTCCTGAACCACAAGCCCGGACGCACCTGGCGGGAGGCCGGGCGCCAGGGTCTTGCGCCCGCGCTCGCGTTCGCCGCGCCCATCATCGCCGTCATCCCCCCGGGTCTGGTGATGGCCGCGCTGGTGTTCGACGTGCAGCTGCTGTACGTCCATGAGCTGTTCGGAGGAATCAGCCGCGGGTGGCTGGGCCTCCCGGTCGAGCTGGGGGTGCACGGGCTGATCTCAAGCTGGGGCAAGGGCCTGCTCTGGTACAACCCCGTGCTCTTCGTCGCCATTCCCGCGATTCCCTGGTTCATCCGGCGCCACGGATGGCGCGCGTTCATCTTCATCGCCATCCCCATCGGATACGTGCTGCTCTACAGCAAGAAAGAGGTCTGGTATGGCGGCAATGCCTGGGGCCCGCGCTATCTCGTGCCCGCGCTGCCGTTCCTCGTCATCATGGCTGTGCCGGTGGTCGAGTGGCTGGCTGCGAAAGGCCGCCGCGCGCTGCCGCGGACGGCGTTCGCCGTCGTGCTCTTGGCCAGCGCGGCCGTCCAGTTCATGGGCGTGAGCAAGGACTTTGGCGCGTACCTCGATCTGTATCAGCAGCAGGTGGTCCGGCAGCTCCCCGAGGACGGCGCCGTGTACGGCGGAGCGGCGTATCAGCCCTGGTCAGCCAAGCAGCCAGAGGGCGACTTCGTGGCCGTGCTCTACGCGCACCAGTTCTCTCCCCTATTGGCGCATGCCTGGCTCCTGCGCGCCGATACAATGAACTTGGTGGCGCCGGATCGGACAGACCTGCTCGAGGACGCCTTGGCGCGCTCGCCCTGGTCCCGATTCGGGATCGACGTCAATCCGGCACATCCCGAGAACGGCCTCGGGCTCGACTTCTGGTCCACGACGCTGATCGAGTATTACTTGGCCTATCCGGTCGTCCTGGCGTTGGCCGCATTAGTTCTCGTCGCGCTGCAAGTGATCTCCGTCGGAGCGCTCGCCGCGGTCGCGCATCGACTCTGGCCGGACGGGCGTCATGCCGCGCGGTGGCGCATGTCGGTCGTCGGCGTCTACGGGGCCGTCCTGATCGCCTTTGACACGCTCCATTTCATGCTCTAGCGTCAAACTGAGGCGAATTGATGTCCGTTTCCCCAAATTCTGATCTGATCCCGGCCGACTTTCTCGCCATTCTGCGCTGTGTGAACGACGCGCATGAGCGCGACGATGGGGTGTTGCGCATTGACGGCGACACGCTCGTTTGCACCGTCTGTGGATACGCCTATACGGTAGACGACGGCATCCCAAACATGCTCTGGGATGAGGCGATTCCGCCTCAAGATTCGGCCAAGGTCGGCACGTGAACTCGGTAACGCAAGCCAAGGACCTGGTGCTCAAGTTCCGCCGCCACAAGGCGGTGGCGCATCCGCGCTTGGCGCGCTTCGCCTACCACTGGATGCGCGGCAGCAGCGAGTTGCCCTATGGGCCGCTCAAAATGCACGTGGAGCCCACGAGCTTCTGCAATCTGCGCTGTCCCATGTGCCCGCAGAGCGTGGGGGCCAACGCCACCAACGGGTTCATGGAGATGGACCTGTTTAACAAGATCATCGACGAGGCGCGCCACTTCACGCGCGAGATCAATCTGTTCTTTCGCGGCGAGTCCCTCATGCACCAGGGCATCTACGAGATGATCGAGATCTGCGAGCGTGCCGGCATCGCCGCGCACATCAACACCAACGCCACGCTGTGGCGCGACGACGCCATCGCCAAGCTGTTGGAGGCGCGGCCCTCGAAAGTGACCATCAGCTTCGACTCCGGCGACCCCGAGGTCTACGAGCAGATGCGCAAGGGCGCCACCTTCGACCGCGTGCTCGTGCGCGTCTTGCGATTCCTCGAGGCGCGCAAGCGCCTCGTCGGCCCCAAACCCTACGTTGTCATGCAAGTGATCCAACTCTGGGACAAGTCGCTGGGCGTCGGCGCGCGCCCGGTGGTCCCCGCGGACTTTCAGGACCGATTCGCCGGCCTGCCCGTCGACGAGTGGGATACCTTCTGGGCCCACGGGTGGGCGGGCACCCTCACGGATTCGGATTTCTACACGGCGCGCCCCCACGGCCCGGTCTACTACCCCTGCAACTGGCTGTGGAAATCCATGGCGGTCTACTGGGACGGCCGCGTGCCTTCGTGCTGCGCCGACTTCGCCGAAGACCAAATCATGGGCGACCTGCGGACGCAATCAATCCAAGATGTTTGGAACAGCGACGCCTATCGGGCCATTCGCGAGGCGCACACCCAAGGCCAGCTGACGGACTATCCGCTGTGCGCCGGATGCGACGCCAAGTGGCAGGAAGACACGCCGCTATGGCGGGCGTTTGCGGGTGCCCGGTCGGTTGCGACGTCCGAGCCGCTGCCGGTGCTGCAGAACGGTCGCGCGAACGGCCACGCTGGCTAGCTCGTCGCTGGGGCGGGTGTCCTCGGACCAATCTGGTTGTGGCGCCCAACCGTCGGTGCTAGCGTCGCGAACATGCGCCTGACGCTGGTATCCAACATCTTTCCGCCCGCCGTCGGCGGCCCGGCTACGCACGTATACCACCTGGCGGCGGCGCTCCACGAGCGCGGCCACCACGTGCGCGTCGTGGCCGGCACCGACGATCCCGACGGCGTGGTCAAGGTGCCGTATCCCCTCGTGCGGGTGTCGTGGAGCATGCCCGTGCCGCTGCGCTACCTGCGAGTCATGTGGCACACCTGGCGCGCGGCCCTCCACTCCGACGTCGTGTACATCAACGGCATCGAGCTCCCGGCCAGCCTTGGGGCGCTGCTCGCCGGCCGCCCGCGCGTGCTCAAGGTCGTGGGCGACTGGGCCTGGGAATCGGCCATTCGCCGCGGACTGACGACCCTGGGCATCGAGCCGTTCCAAAACGCCGCGCACGGCGTAAAGACCCGGGTGTTCCGCGCCATCCAGCGCTTCTACTGCCGGCTCGCCGGCGTCGTCGTCGTGCCCAGCGCCTACGTGGGATCGCTGGTCGCGGGCTGGGGCGTCGATGCCCGCAAGACCCAGGTGATCCAGAACGCGCTCACCCGCACCCCGCGTCCCGACGAAGAGCCCGAGGCCGTGCGCCAGGCCCTCGGCCTGCGCGGCCCCGTGGTCTGCAACGTCTCGCGCCTCTACCCCTGGAAACACGTGGACGCGCTGATTCGCATGGTGCCGCGCTTCGACAACGACGCCGCCCTCCTCATCGTCGGCGGCGGACCGGAACAGTCCCGGCTGGAGCGGCTGGCGCGGGAGATTGGGGTCGCCGACCGCGTGGTCTTCACCGGCGACGTGCCCCACGACCGGGTGGCGACCTACCTGCGCGCGTCCCAGGTATGCGTGCTCAACACGCAGTACGAAGGTCTCTCGCACACGCTGGTGGAGGCCCGCCACGTGGGCACGCCAATCGTCACGACCGATATCGGCGGCAACCGCGAGATTCTGCGCCACGAGCACTCCGCGGTGCTTGTGCCCTTCGGCGACGACGACGCCTTTGTGCAGGCCGTGAACCGCCTGCTGGGCGACCCGGCCTATGGTGCGCAGCTGGCCCGCGCCGCGAGCACGGGGCTCGAGCACTTTCGCTGGGACCGGCTCGTCGACCAGACCCTCGACGTGCTGCACGACGCCATTGACCGCCGGCCGGGAGCCGCCCGCGCGGTCGCATGAAGCCCAGCCTGCTGATGCTCAGCGGCGATCGTGACGTAGCGGCCGGGCGCCGGGGCCCGTTCTACTACACGCTCGAGGGCTTGTCGGAGGAATTTGACCGGATTGACGTGCTGACGCCCGGCGTCCCCAACGCGAAGCCGCACGCCCTGCATGGTGGCGTCCACATTCACCCGTCGCCAGGCGGACGGCTCTGGCACGCGCGCTGGCTCGTCCGCCGGGCGGGCGCGCTGGCCGCCGAGCGGCGCTACCACCTCATCGTGAGCCACGACTACGGCATTTTCTCAAACGGCATCGCCGCCGCGCGTCTCAGCCGGCGGTTTGGTGTGCCCTACGTCAGCGAAATCCATCACATCCCGGCGCATCCGCGCCGCGCGCAGTGGTGGGAGCCGGCGGCCAAGCTTGGCTACCGCGCCTACGCGCGCTTCGCCGCCAAGCGCGCACGCGCTATCCGGGTCGTAAATCGCCGCCAGGTGCCCGGGTTGCTGGCGCGCTGGGGCGTGCCTGCTGAGAAAATCTTGGTTCTCCCGTCCGCGCATGTCGATCGAGCAGTGTTCCGTCCGGGCGACGAGCCCCAGCCGTACGCGCTGGGCTTCGTGGGGCGCCTGGTCGCCAACAAGGGCCTCGACTATCTCGTCAAGATCTTTGCGACCGTGGCGGCTGACGCGCCTGAATCGCGATTTCTTGTCGTCGGCGACGGACCCGAAGCCGGCTCTTTGCAGCGCCGACTATCGGCCGCGGGGCTTGCGGATCGGGTCAACCGCATCCCGTGGGTCGACGGCCCCGGCGAGCTGGCGGCGCTGTACCGGCAGATGGGGGCTCTGGTCTGCACGTCGCGCAGCGAGGGCGGACCCCGCGTGTGTCTGGAGGCCATGGCCTGCGGACGTCCGGTGTTCAGCACGCCGGTGGGCCTGCTGCCCGAGATCATCGACCACGGCGCTAACGGCTGGCTCCTGCCGTGGGATGCGGCGGCCGGTGCTCGCATGGTCGCGCGGGTGCGGGCCGATCCCGGCGCCCTCGCCCACGCCGGCGCGGCCGCGCGCCGGGCAACCGAGCCCTTCACCCGTGACAAGATTCTCAGGGCCTACGCCAGGGCCTATCGTGACCTGGCGACGGAGTCCCTGCCATGAGCGAGGCCCGACGCGGGCTGCGGCTGCTGATGATCACCCAGGAACTCGCAGCCGACAGTTCCAACATGGGCGTGGCTCATCTGTGGGCGCAGGAGATGGCGCCGTTGGTTGAGCAGTTGCATGTTGTCACCGCCACCACGGGCGCCGTTGACCTGCCCCAAAACGCGATCATTCACACGCTGGGCAAGGAGCGTGGTCACGGGCGCGCCGCCCGATGGACCATGCTGCTCGCCCGTTGCCATGCCCTCATCGGTGGGGGGCGAGTGGACGGCGTTCTGGCGCATATGGTCCCGGCTTACGCCCTCGCCGCCGCGCCGTGGTGCTTGGCCCGGCGGGTCCCCCTCGTGCTCTGGTACACCAGTCATGGCCGCACCCCAGCGTTGCGCGCCGCCGCCAGGCTGGCCAGCGCCGCCATCACGGCCTCACCGGAGAGCTTTCCGTTGACCGCGCCTCGGGCGTTCGTCATTGGGCATGGCATCGACACGGACCGGCTTGCGGCGGCGCCCATCCGGTCGACGACGCCGGATCGGCCCGTCATTGGCGTCGCCGGGCGCATCACGCCGCTGAAGGGGCTGTCGACGGTGGTCGAGGCCGCCGCGCAGCTGCGCGACAGCGGCACGCCGGTTGAGTTGCGCGTCGCCGGGGAGCCGTTCTATCCCTCGGATCATGAATACTTCGGCGGCATTCAGAAGCGCGTGCGAGAGCTTGAGCTCACGAAGCACGTCACCTACCTGGGCGGCCTGCCCAGCTCGGCCATGCCCGAGTTCTACGCGAGTCTCGATGCGTTCGTCGCCTGGCGGAGTCGCCCAGCCCTCGACAAGACCGGCCTGGAAGCCCTCGCCGCCGGGACGTTGCTCGTCACCAACAATGTCGCCTACCGCGCCGCGCTGGACGCGTTCGCCGGCGACTTTCTGGTCCAATCGTCGCCGGCGGCCTTGGCGGATGGCCTGCGGCGCGCGCTGGCGCTTCACCCCAGCCTGCGCACCGCCGCCATCGAGCAACTCAGGCAAACGGTCGTTGACAGCCACGCCGCGAGCAGCCTGGCGGCTCGGCTCGTGCAAGTGTTCACGGCCTTGCGCGAGCGTCGTGAGCCGCCGTTCCCACGGGCTGTCCCCGGGGCGGAGGTGGGCGAGCGTGACTAGCGGGACTGCGCGCCTCACGCCCCGTGCCCGCTGGGCCGTCGAGCGGGCCTCCGACGCCTTTGAGCGGCTCCTCGGGCGCGACGGCTGCTACGCCCGCTGCCCCGAGCACGCCGTCGACCACACGGGCAAGACCGCGCGCGCCATCGTGCTCAATTGCGCCCTGAGCTCCGAAGCCGAGGACGACCGTTTCATCGACCGCGCCCTGCGCGTGGCGCGCGTCATCACCGGCCGGCTCAGTCAGGATGACGCGGCTGGCGGACCTTGGGTGTTCTTCACCAGTCCGCGCCACCCACGAAACGGCTCGACGCGCGTCGTCGATTGCGGCGAATGCGTGGATGCGCTGGCCACCCTGCTCGAGGTGGCTGGCGGTCGGCTGCCTGAGATCGATCGCGAGCGCATCGAGGAAGCGATCCGCCTCTGCGCCGAGACGTACTTGTCGCCGAAAGTGCCCGGCACACCGGTCATCAGCCAGCGTCTCTGGGGCGCGATGGGGCTTGCCAGCGCTGCCGCGGTGCTCGACGAACCCGACTGGACCGGCGCGGTGCGGGATGCGGTGGCCAGCGCGCTGGGCGAGATGCGCCCGGACGGCTCCTTCCCCCACGTCACCGACGCGGCGGCCATCGGCGGGCACGAGGGCATCGCCGACCTCGCGGTCTGCGACCACGGCCGGATGCTTGCCTTCGCGCGCTACGCCCTGGCGCGTATCGGTGAGCCGGAAACGCACGCGGCCGAGCTGCAACGCGGCGTGGACTTCCTCATCGACATCCTGCGGCCCGATGGGCTGAAGCCGCTGGCTCTCGAAGGTAAGCGCTGGTGCTGGGACGCGGATGCCGAGGCCGGCTCGGCGCCCTATGACGCCTACGCTCTGGCGACGGACGGGCGCCCGGCGGCGCGCCGGCTGGCGGGGATCGTTGCGGCGCGCTCGGCCCAGGCCGTGGGTCCCGACGGGCTGGTCGACGCGTGCTCGACCGGTGCGTCCGCCGTATGCCCCGTCGTCCACGCCGCCGACCTCGCCTGGCTGGCGCGCGCGCATGCCGCGGCCGAGTTGGACGACCTGCCGACCAATCCACCATCGCTCGCGCAAACGCCGCCCATCCACCGCGCCGATGCCGGCGTGGTCCGCATCCAGACCCGGCGCGCCTGCGCCATCATGCGCGTCCGCAAGCGGCCGGCAAACGATTTCGTTGGGGGGCGAGTGGGCGGCGGCGGGCTGGTCTACGTCGGCAATGCGGAACGCGGGTGGGCCAACGCGCTCACGCAAGTCTGCGAGCCGTGGATGCCCGAAGGCACGTGGTTCCTCGCCCCCACGACCCAGCCGGGGTCGGCCCCACTCGACGCGGCCCAATGGTTTCGCCTGCGGATCGCGCGAATGCATTGGCGCGCGGGCCGCCGCTGGTATGCCCTCCGCATGCTCTATCGCTTCCTCGGCCCGCCTGCGTGGGCCGCCGTGGGCCAATACGCCTCGATCCACGCGCTCGATGGTCGCGTCACACCCGAGGACGACGGCGTCGTGATTGCCTCAGGGCTGGCGCGGCCGGACGGCCAGGCGCATCCCGCCCTGCGCACGGAGCGGAGCTACCGTTGGCGCGACGACCGTCTGCTGGTTGCCGATGGCGTCAACGTCACGCAGCCGACCATGGGTCTTGCCTATCGCTACCCGCGGGGCGTCGAGTGGTTCGAGGTGGACGCTCCGACAAGCTGGCGCGTGAGGGACAACCAGGTGCATTTTGGACCGCTCGGCGCCGGCGTCACGGCCTCGATCCACTACGAGATCTGAGACCGGGTTCCATGCGCCTGATCTTCCTGGCGAATGCACGCATTCCCAGCGAGAAAGCCCACCCGCTGCAAATCATGCATATGGCCGAAGCCTTCGCGGCGCAGAATCTGGAGGTGATCTTGCTCCATGCGCGCCGTGTCAACACGGATGCCATGCGGCGCGTCGAGAACCCCTTTGCCTATTTCGGCGTGGCGCCGGCCTTCGCGATCATTGGCCTGCCTTGTCTCGACCTGATCAAACGCGTCACCGTCGATTGGCCCGCGTGCAACCGCGGACCCATCCCCTTGCTGGCTCACCTGCTTCAGCTCACGACGTTCACGCTCAGCGCGCTGGTGCTGGTGCGCCGCCTCAAGGGGCACGTCGTGTACAGCCGCGATCTCTTTCCATTGACGCTCACGACCCTGCGCCGGCGCCGCGGCGTCCGCACGTGCTTCGAGGGGCACACGCTGCCGCGTTCGTCGCTTTCGCAGTGGCTGCATCTGTGGGCGGTGCGCCGTGTAGACCGCGTGGTGGTCATCTCGGGGGCGCTGCGCCGCTGGTATCTCAGCCGCGGCCTGCCGCCCGAGCGCGTGCTCGTGGCGCATGACGCCGCCCCCGCCGCCGCGTTTGAGCTTGAGCCGCGCGCCGCCGCGCGCCAGGCGCTCGATTTCGCGCCGGACGTGCCCCTCGTCTGCTACGTCGGCCACCTCTATGCGTGGAAGGGCGTCGACACGCTCGTCGCGGCCGCGGCGCACCTCCCCGACGCCGTGGAGGTCACCATCGTGGGCGGCGTGCCACCGGACATCGACCGCATTCGCCATCGGGCGCGCGCCATGCGCAACGTGCGGATCACGGGCCATCGCTCGCCTGCTGAGGCGCGGCGCTACCTTGCCGCGGCCGACGTGGCGGTGATTCCCTTCAGCGGCGCTACGATCATTGCGCGCGAGCACACCTCGCCGCTCAAGATGTTCGAGTACATGGCGGCTGGAGTCCCCATCGTGGCCAGCGATCTGCCCTCGCTGCGCGAGGTGCTGCGCCATGAGCACAACGCGCTGCTCGTGCCACCGGACGATAATGCGGCGCTTGCCGCCGCCATCGTGCGCCTGTTGGGCGACCATGAGCTCGCCGCACGCCTGGCGCGCACGGCCCGGAACGAGGTAGCGGACTGCACGTGGAATCGACGCGCGGCCAGGATCGTGGACTTCCTCGACCTGCCGCAGCCAGCCTGACGCGCGCCGCCGCCCTCATCGGGCGCGCGGCAGACCGCCTCGAGCACGCCGGCGCAAACCGGCACCGGCTGCTCGTGGCCGTTGGGCTCCTCGCCCCACTGCTGATCCTGTATCGAGGACTGCTGATCGCGGGCGAGCCATGGCTCGACTTTGACGTGCTGCTCAGCTACCAGCCGCGCTATCGCTTGCTGGCGGAAGGTCTGGCGGAAGGCCGAATTCCGCTCTGGACGGACGGCATGCTCGGCGGATTTCCCGTGGCCTTCTCCGAGTTCGGCTGGTTCTACCCGCTGACCTGGGGCCTGCTGCGCGTGTTCGACCCGCTCCGGGCCTACTTCGTCGAGACATCCCTGGGCCTCGTGCTGGCCGCGGCCGCGGCCTACGGCCTCGGTCGCGTCTGGGGCCTGTCGCGGCGCAGCGCGTTTCTTGCGGCGTTCCTGTATGCCTACAGCCCCTTCGTCTTCGCCACGTCCCGCTTCCTCAACTACGCCGACATCTTCTTCGTCCTGCCCGCTGGCCTGGTGGCAATCGAACGCATTGCGCAGGGACGCCGGACGTGGGCCGTCGGCCTGGCGGTCATCACCGGCATCACGAGCTTGGCGGGACACCCGCAGATCGCCTTGCTCTTCGTCTCGGCCTGGCTGGCGTACGCCCTGTTCCGCCTGGTGTGGACGTGGCGCGAGGCCGGGCGGTGGCCCGTGCTTCGTCTGGGAGCCTGGCTGCTCACGGCCGTCGGCGTGGGCCTCGTGCTGGGCGCCGTGCGGTTTCTGCCGACGCTTCAGACCACGGCGCTTTCCGGCCGCGCCGGCGGCCTCGAGTTTGCAACCGCGGCGCAAGGCTCGATCCCGCCTTGGAGCCTGGTGCTCGGTTACCTCTACCCGTCTTTCGAAATCCCGCGCGTGCTCGACGAAACGCTCAACGCCGAGGAGCTGCTCTATCTCGGGATTCTCACGCCGGTGCTGGCCCTCATCGCGCTCGTGGCCGCGCGCCGGCATCGGGTGGTGCGCTTCCTCGCCGTGCTGGTCGTCGTCGCCTGGGTGCTGGCCATGGGCGCCTACAGCCTGGGCTTCCCACTCCTCCACAAGCTGCCGCTGTTCGGCTTCTTCCGGCAGCCCGCGCGCTTCGGGCTGGTGGCGACGTTTGGCCTGGGCTTTCTCGCGGCCTTCGGATTCGAGCTGCTGCCCCGGCCCGACCTGGCCGCCGCGCGGGCGGTTGGCTGGCTCGTGCGCGCCTGGACGTGGCTCGCGGGCCTCATTGCGGCCGGCACCCTGGCCGCCACGATCACGCTCACCGGCTTTGCCTTCTTGATCGTGCCCTATGGCTACGACTACATCGACCGCGTGATTGTCGGGTCCGAGGATCGGTTTCTCACCGCCGAGCGCTACTACCGAACCTTCGACCAACTCTATGCGCGGCTCGAATCCGCCTTCAGCTTGGCGGGTCCCACGCCTCGACTCCTGCTGGTCACCGCCGTCCTCGGCGCGCTGCTGATCTGGGCATATCGGCGCGGCGCGCTGCGCGGCGTGCACGCGCAAATGGGCGTCGGCGCCGTGCTTGCGGCCGACCTGCTCTTGGCGCCCGGCCACGCCGTGCCGACGGTCCCCGGGGAGTGGCACGCCCGCCCCTCGCCGGCGGTCACTGTGTCCGCCGACGATCGCGAGGGCCGCCTCTTCTCCTATCGCCCGCTCGCGCAGAAATTCGAGCTGTCCACGGCAACCGGGGACCGCCTGTCGCGGGATCAGCGCGACCTCCTCGAATGGGTCTTCCTCACCGCCACCCGCGCCCCCAATCTGGCGCTGGACGGGGGACCCGCGACGATCGACGGCTACGAAAACTTGATGCCGCGCAGCACGGCTGAGTTTCTGGCGTTTGCGGGTAGCGAACGGGCCACGCTGCCCGGCTTTGCCACGGACGCCTCGCTCGACGCTGACGCCCGGCTCGTCGTCCTGCGGTCACGTCTCGGCGCGCTCGCCGCCGCCAACGTCCGGTACGTCACGTCGGGGGTGGCCTTGCCGATTGAGGGGTTGCGCGAAGTGCACGCCAGCCCGATCGCGCTGCCCGACTGGGCCGGCGTGGAGCAGCCGTTGTTCGTCTATGAGATCGAGGACTGGCGCCCCGCTGCCTGGATCGCCAGACGCTGGTCCGTGGTCGACGACACGCCGTCCCTGCTTGAACGCCTAGCCGTGCGGCCCGACTATGCGTTTGTGCCGCGCGATCCGGGAATCGAGCCTGGACAAATCTCCAACGGTTCGGATGTCATTGGCCCCGTGGTCCGCGGCCCCGATCGGATCGAGCTCAGCGTCGACCTGGCGTCGCCGGGTCTGCTCGTGCTGAACGAGGCGCCCTATCCCGGCTGGACGACCGAGGTGAACGGCCGCCCGGCGGAGATACTGACCGTCAACCTGGTGTCGCGCGGCCTCGCGCTGCCGGCGGGCGCGCACCAAATCAGCATGCGGTTCGACCCGCCGGGCTATTCGGCGGGCGTAATCGCGTCGCTGGCGGCGACAGGACTCCTGGTACCGCTGCTGGCCGTGAGCATCTGGAGGCAGCGGCGGTGAAGCTGGCCATCGTGGCCGACGAGCTGGACCCCAGCAACGGGTGGGGGCGCTACGCGGGCGAGCTGGCGCGCGGACTCATCGCGGCGGGGGTCGACGTTCGGCTGGTCACGCCTGGCGGCGCCATGCCCGCCGACCTGCGCGCTCATGCCGACCACGCGGCGATCCCCTCGTTTCGCCGGGGCACGCCGCATTTCGCGCGTTTGCTCGCGCGGAGCGTCCGGCCGCTGTGGCGCGCGCTGCGGGGCGTGGACGCTGTCCACTGCATGGTCGAGCCGTACGCCCCGGCGGTAGCTCTCGCCGCTGGCCGCCGCCCGCTGTTCATTTCGCTCGTCGGCACCTACGCGGTGCCGTCCGGCCGTGACTGGCTGGAATCACGCATGCTGCGCTGGGGCATGCGCCGTGCGCGGCGGCTGATTGCCATCAGCCGCTATACCGAGCGGCGGGTGCGGCGAGATACGGGATTCACCCACACCACGGTCGTACCGCTGGCGGTTCGGGCGGCTGAGTTCGCGGCGCCCGACCCGCCGGTTGAGCGCGAGCCGGGGCTTGTGCTTTCGGTCGGCGAGCCCAAGCCGCGCAAGGGCTTCGATGTGGCGTTGGAGGCATTCGCGGCGGTGCGCGCGCGCCTGCCGCGGTCGCGCTTCGTCATTGTCGGTCCCTACGCGCCGCGCTCCTCCTTCGTTGCGCGGCTTCATGAACGCATCGGCGCGCTGGATCTCCAGGAAGTCGTGACCCTCACGGGGGCCGTGAGCCATGACGCGCTTGTGCGCTGGTATGGCCGCGCGTCCGTGGTCGTCATGCCCTTCCGATCGGTCGGACGCGACTTCGAGGGATTCGGCCTCGTGCTGCTTGAGGCGGGCGCCTGCGGCGCGCCCGTGATCAGCTCGCGCGATTCCGCTGCGGAGGAGATCGTGGCGCATGGTGAGAGCGGGCTGCTGGTGCCGCCGGGCGATACGGCGGCGCTTGAGACTGCGCTGGCACGGCTCCTGATGTCCCCGGAGGAGCGCCGTCGGTTGGCCAACGGCGGCCGGGCGCGCGCCGCGGCCATGACCTGGGAGCGTTCCACCGCCCAGCTCCTCGACGTGTACGAGCAAGCGCTCGACCGACGCGTCCGGCCAGGACCGTGACGTGACGGCTGAAGCCCCTGATCGCACGGCTGAACGCGAGTCGTCCGCGACCTTGGGCGAGCGAGCCGTGCGCGGCGTGGTCGCCCTCGGCGTGCGTGAGGGCGGCATGAAGCTCGTGTCGTTCTCGGGAGACATTGCGCTCTACCGCCTGCTCACGCTGGGCGATTTTGGCGTCGTGGTGCCGATTGCCTTCCTCGCCGGGCTTATCAAGCAGTTCACCGATGTGGGGCTGCATCCCAGCGTGATCCAGCGCAAGGACGATCCCGGCCGCGCCGACTTGCGCGCCGTGTTCACGTTGCACCTTGGCCTGGTCACCATCGCCAGCGCCATCGTGGTGGTTGCCGGCCCGCCCATGCTTACGGAATGGGTTGGCGTGGCGGCCGATCCCTGGATGATCCGCGTTTTCGGGATCTCGATCTGGCTTTCGGCCTTTCGGCTCGTCCCGGCGGCCCTGCTCGAGCGACACCTACAGTTTGGCCGCCTTGCGGCGGCTGACATCGCCGGCACCATCTGGTACTTCGGCGCCGGCATCGGGTTCGCCATCGGCGCGTTCGGCCCGTGGAGCCTGATCATCGCTCACGTCGGGGCGAGCATCGTCTCCACGCTGGCCGTTCTCGTCGTGCAGCCGTGGGCGCCGATTCCGTCCTGGCGGCCGGCGGGGCTGCGGCAGTACGTCCGCTTCGGCGCGCAGTTTCAAGGCGCTCGCCTCGCGTTGATGGCCAAGGACTCGCTGATCCCGCTCCTATCGCCGCGCACGGTCGGCGTCGACGGCACCGGATTGCTGAGTTGGGCGGATAAGATCGCCTCGCAGCCGCTCACGCTGACGCAGCTGGTGTCAAGGGTCACGCTGCCCACGTTTGCTCGCATGCAGGACGATATGGCGCGCGTGCGGCGCGGCGCCGAGCTCACGCTCAAGTGGAATGCCATCGTGACCCTGCCGGCATTCGCGGCCGTTGTGGCCTTTGCCCCGGAGATTGCGATCTACATCTACAGCGAGCAGTGGCTGCCAGCCATCCCCGCGCTCTACGCGCTGGCCGCCAGCGCTGTGCTCGTGCCCATCAACGGCTTGCTCACGCCCATGCTCGCGGCCCTCGGCCGCACGCGCGAAGTCCTGGTGGTCGCCATCGTCTGGGCGGCGGCGGCCTGGGGGCTGGCCTTTGGCCTTGGCGCAGCCGGACTCGGCGTGCTTGCCATCCCCATCGCCCTCGCGGCCACCCAGTTCGCCGCCGCGCTTGTATTGCTGCCGCTGGCGCGGGATGTCTTCGACTTCCGCCTGCTGCGGCATCTCGTGCGCCCGCTGGCGGCGGCCGTGCTGGCGGGAGCCTTTGGGCGTCTGGTCATGCTGCCGCTGCTGACCGACTGGGTGCTGCTGATCCAGGGAGGCCTCGTGGTCGTTCTCGTCTACGCGGGGCTCGTCTATCTGATGGATCGCGAGACCGTCCGGAACGAGGCGGCCTTGCTCTTCCGGCGGCGCGGCGCCGATGCGGAGACGAACTCCTGATGCGCGCCGCCGTCAATCTCCGCAACGCCAACCTCATGATCACCGACGGGCACGGTGAAAGCATGCGCAGTCTTGCCCGGGCACTCGTGGAAACCGCAGCCCCTCATCAACTCGACTTGCTGATCGACGCAACTGCTCGCTACCCTGGCTTCAAGGGACCGAACGCCGCGATTCGCGTGTTGCCGCCCTTTAAGTTCGGCAACCGGTTCTTGACCCAAGCACTTGGCGGCGACCCTTGGTACCGTGCCCGCGTGCCGCTCGCCACGCCTTGGCGAGCGGCAGACGTGTACTTCCAGAGCGCCCACGAACCCGCGCCATCTTTCTCCGGGCCTCCCCATGTCGCTATGGTTCACGACGTGGCGTTCATGCGGCCCGGCGCCGAGGCGTTCTTTGACGCGTCTACCCGGACCTATCTCGACTATTGGACGGCTATCAACATCCACCGGGCCACCCGCGTACTGGCGGTTTCCGATTGGGTGAGGGATGAGATCGTGCGGATCTACGGATTTCCGCCGGAGCGGGTGGACGTGGCGCCGCATGGGGTTGACGGCTGTCGCTTTCAGGTGCGCGTCGATCCGGCGTCCATCGCCGCCACCTTGCGCCGTCTGCGCATTGAGGCGCCGTACGTGCTGTTCCTCGGCACGCTGCAGCCGCGCAAGAACCTGGGCACGCTGGCTCGGGCGTATGTTGAGGCGCGGCGGCGGGGTCTCTCGCACACGCTCGTGCTCGCGGGTGTCCCCGGATGGCGCTATAGCGATGTCGCGGCGGACCTGGAGGCAACGAGCGGCGAGGGGATTCAGTTGACGGGCGCCGTCGATCCCGAGGACCTGCCGCTGCTGCTGGCCGGGGCCTCGGCCTTCGTGAGCGTCGCCATCGATGAGGGCTTCGGCATGCCGGTGCTGGAGGCCATGGCCTCAGGCGTGCCGGTGATTGCCGCGCGCCAGGGCGGGCTGGCCCATGCCGCCGGCGATGCCGGGATTCAGGTTGATCCCCTCGATCCCGACGCGATTGCCGAGGCCTTGCTGCAAGTCGCCAACGACGAGCGATTGCGCAAAGACCTGCGGGCGCGCGGTCTTGCGCGGGCAGAGGAGTTCACCTGGACCCGCACGGCACGGCGCGTGTGGCAATCGCTGGAGTGGGCATGCGCGTCCTGCTGATCGGCCCCGAGTGGGATACCGGCCAGTGGACCGCCTATTGCGCGGCGGGGCTGGCCGCCGGCGACCACCAGGTGGCTCCGGTTCTCTATGGCCGCGACCTGGCGCGTCCCGTGGGCCTCTGGGGACGCCTGCGCCGCCGGCTCACGGGATCGCATCGGTTTCACATTGGCCGCGTGCTGGAGGCCATGCGCCGCGACAACCTGCGCGTACTGGATGCCGCCCGCCGCCAGCGCCCCGACCTCACCGTCGTCCTCAAGGGCGAGGTGCTGCTGCCGGAGACCATCGAGCGCCTGCGCGACCTCACGACCGGGCCCGTCGTGCAGTGGTGTGGGGACGATCCCTCGTGGTTTCCCCACATCATGGCCGCTGCGCATCTCTACGACCGGTTCTTCCTTGCCGAGCCGTCCTACGCCGCCGACCTTGCCCGGCGTGGGGTGGGGGCGGAGTTCTTGACCCACGCGGCGGACCCTGACACCTGGGGCCCCGCGGCCGACGAACCGGACGAGCCGTGCGAGTGGGACGTCGTCTTCGTGGGCGACGCGCGGCACAACATGGGGCATCTGCCGTCCACTCGCCTGCGCGTCGATCTGGTCGAGGCCGCGGCGCGGAGCGGTCTCCGCGTGGCGGTTTGGGGCCGGGGGTGGGAGACGCTCGACGCCGATTCACCGGCGCGGCAGCGGCACCAAGGGCTGACGCTGTTGCCCGCCGAGGCCGTGGCGCGTACCTATCGCCGCGCCAAGATCGCGCTCAACGCGCACCATGCCCAGATGCGCGACGGCGTGAACATGCGCACGTTTGAGATTCCCGCCGCCGGCGCCTTCCAGCTCTGCGATGCCAAGGCTCGGCTCGGCGAGCTGCTCGAGATCGGACGTGAGGTTGCCGTCTACGAGGGCCCCGACGATCTGGCGGAGGTTCTTCACCGCTACGTGGACGACGACGCGGCCCGTGGGCGCATCGCCGAGGCGGGCCGCCGGCGCGTCCTGCGCGATCACACCTACGCGGTGCGCATGGCGCAGCTCGTCGCGCGAGCGCATGGCGACCCGACCTCCTAGCGTGTCTGGCGGTCCGTCATCGCCGTTCCCCACGGCGCTTGCGGCGTGCTCCGACCGCGAGCTCTTGCAGCTGGCGATCCAGGCACATCTGCATCAGCCGGCGATCGCGCTCTGGCGCGCCACGGAGTTTTCGATGTTGCGCCGGGTCGCGTTCGGCGCGCCGGTACTCGATCTAGGCTGTGGCGGTGGCGCCGTTGCCGGGGCTGTACTTGAAGCGCACTGGCCCCGCGACGGTCTCGAGTTGCTCGCGAGCGAGGCCCGCGCCGCCCGCGCCTTGGGCGTCTACCGCGGCGTGATTCGGTCTGACTCGACCCGGGCGCCGCTGGCCGCGGGCGCTTATGCCACAGTCTTCAGCCAGAGCGTGCTGGAGCACATTCCGGACGACCAGGCCGCCGTGCGGGAGGCCGCGCGCTCGCTCGCCCCTGGCGGGCGGCTGGTCTTTACGGTGCCGGCGCCGGCCTTTGCCGAGCGGATTCGTCGCGGACCCGGCGGCGAGGCTGCGCTGCGCGCGACGAACGACCGGCTCGGTCACTATCACTACCACTCGCTCGATGAGTGGGACGCGATGCTGGAGACCTGCGGCCTCGCCATCGTCAGCATCGGCGGCCACCTGCCCGCGCCCACGCAACGCGCTTGGCAGCGGCTCGATGGGCTCATGACGCGGCGTATGGGTCGGCGCCGTATCCTCGATATCTTTCGGGCGCTGCACCGGCGGCGGCTCGTCCCGCGCGCGGCGTGGATTGCCGCGTGGACCGCCGTGCTCTGGCGCCCATACCGCCGTCCAGTTGACGATCCCGGCGGCTATCTCATCGTTGCCCAAGCGCCTGACTCTGAAACGGCGCCCTAGCATGCCGGCGCGCAATCGTCCGCGCGTGCTCCACCTGTCCCCGACGTGGTTTGGGGAAAGGTCGGTCCTTGGCGGGGGCGAGCGCTATCCCCTCGAGCTCGCGCGCGCCATGCGGGAGCGGGTGCCGACCCGCCTCGTCGCCTTTGGCGGACCGCCCACGACCGCGGATGCCGCGGGCTTCCCCATCGAGGTGGCCCGCACCTGGCGGCAATTGCGGGGCCGCGAGTCGGACGCTATCGGGCCGGGGTTCCTTCCAGCCCTCTGGTGGGCCGATGTGATCCACTGCCACCAGGCGCGCACCGGACTCACGGCGCTGGCGACCATGCTGGCGCGTCCGCTCGGGAAGCGCGTATTCGTGACGGACCACGGAGGCGGCGGGGTGGGGTGGCTGCGACGCGCTCGTCTTGGCCGCTGGATCGATACCCATTTGGCACAGAGCCGGTTCGTGGTGGACACGTTGCCCTACGTGGGCCGCCGCACGACGATCATTCACGCCGGCGTCGACCCACAGGTATTCGCTCCATCGGACGCCAAGGTGCGTGGTGAGGTCGTCTTGGTAGGCCGCCTGCTGCCGCACAAGGGCGTCGAGCACGCCATTCGGGCGCTGCCCGACGACGCCCATCTCGCCGTGTACGGGCGGCCCGCCGATCCCGACTACGCCGCGATTCTGCGGCGCGAGGCCCACGGGCGGGCCGTCACCTTCCACGAAGACGCCGACGACCGCCAGCTGGTGCGGGCACTGAGCCGGGCCTGCGCGGCGGTGATGCCCTCGGTATTCGAGGACTACCGGGGACGCCATCACCACCTACCCGAGCTGCTGGGGCTGGCCGCGCTCGAAGCCATGGCCTGCGGCACGGCCGTGGTCGTCTCGGACGTCGGCGGAATTCCCGAGGTCGTCGAGCCGTCCTACGGCGCCGTCGTGCCTCCGGGCGACGCCGCGGCTCTGCGCGCGGCGCTCCTGCCGTTCACGTCGGATCCCGCCCATGCCGCAGCCTGCGGTCAGCGCGCCCGCGAGCGCGTAATCCGCGACTTCACCTGGAGCGCCGTCGCCGACCGCTGCCTGGCGGCGTATGAATACCGCCTCGGTCGGGTTCCCTCTCCCTTGATGGGAGAGGGATAGAGCTTGCCCCGTACCATGATACGGGGGTGAGGGTGCCGCCCCGCCCGCCGTTCGGTATGGGGACGAGGCTTGCTAAATATCAGCCACCGCGCCGTCGGCGTACCAGTCGGAGCCAACGTGCAATTCGTGCGGCGGGTGCGCCGCGATGTAAGCCTCGTCCAGCTCGACACCAAGCCCAGGGGCCTCCGGCAACTCGAAATGCCCGTCCGCGAACGCCAGCGGCTTCTGCAGGACATCCTCGAAGTACGGCGGCTTGCGCGCGTATTCCAGGATGAGGAAGTTCGGCGTCGCCGCCGCCAGGTGGATATTCGCCGCCGTGGCCACGGGGCCATTGGGGTTGTGCGGAGCCATCGAGATGTAGTGCGTTTCGGCGTGGGCGGCGATGCGGCGCAGCTCGGAGATTCCACCCGCGTAGCAAATGTCTGGCTGGACTACGTGCACCGCGCGCGATTCGATCAGCTCGCGGAATCCCCAGCGGGTGTACAGCCGCTCACCGGTGGCGCAGGGCACCTCCGGCACAGCGGCCGTCACCTGGGCATAGGCCGGCACGTTGTCCGGCGGTATCAGCTCCTCTGCGAAGAGCAGGCCATGGTCGCGGACGCCATTCAAGAAGCGGACCGCCGCCGCCGGCGAGAGCCGCCCGTGAAAATCGACCATCAGGTCGAGTTCGGGATCCGCTGCGGCTCGCACGGCCGCCACCAGCTCCACGGCAGCCTTGGCCGTGGCGAATTCGTTGAAGCCGCCCTCGAGGTACGGCGGCGCTATCTTGAACGCCGTGAATCCCAGCCGCTGGGCTTCCAGGACCTGGTCGATTTCCGATCCCGCCAAGTCGGCCCGCGCGTAGGCGCGGACCCGATCGCGCACCGGACCGCCGAGCATGCGATAGACCGGCAGCCCGGCCGCCTTGCCCGCGATGTCCCATAGCGCCATGTCGATGCCGCTGATCGCCGCGGTCAGGATCGGGCCGCCGCGAAAGAATGGATGGCGGTACATCTGCTGCCACAGGTGCTCAACGCGGGTGGGGTCCTGTCCAATCAGAAACGCGCCGAACCGCTGCACCACCTCCGCCACGGCTTGATTCACCTTAAACAGGCTGCACTCGCCGATGCCGTGGATGCCGCTGTCGGTATCGATCCGCACAAACGTCCAGACGCGGTTGAGCCGTGACTCGGGAGCGGCTGGAGCGCCGCAGTGCATCGTGTGAACGTCGGTGATTCGCATGGGGCTGGCTCGCGGAAACCGGCGCCGCAGCCTAGCGCACGGTCAGCGGATTACTGGGATCCCTCCTGCACTGGCGCCGCCATCAGGGGCATGTCAACCGCTTCGGGACGAGCCAATCGCAGGAAGAAGTGCCCAAGCCCCGCCGATCCCATCATGAAGTCGGGGCTGTAGTTGCCCGGCTCGTCTCCCCGCCACCGACCGCCGTCCGGCCCCTCCTCGCGGTAAGCCGTCGCCGCCTCGCCGAACTCCAGAGCTCGCCCAAGCCATGCGTCATCGCCCAGGACCCGCCACAGCTCCAAGAACAGCTCGGCGTTGCCGGCCAGACCGTGGCACTGGCTGGGGTTCGCCCGGGCGTCTCCCGCGGCGTAGGTCGCCTCGGCGGCGCGCAGCGCCAAGTCCTTGAGCTCGTCGTTCCCCAATGCTGCAAAGGCGCGAATCGCAAACAGGCCGATGCCCGGCGCCCCGTGGCACCACTGCACTCGCGCGGGCCGCTCGTCGCCGGTCCAGCGAGTCCACGCCGGCCCGGGATCGGCGTGCGCGTCGATCCAGCGTGCGGCATCCAGGACTGCCTCCGGCAGACGCGGGTCGCTCACATACCGCGAGAGCTCCGCCAGGAAACACGCGATGCCCGCCGTCCCGTGCGCGAAGCCGAAGCCATCGAAGGTTCCCGAACGGCGGTGCCAGCGCCAGTGCCACCCGCCGTCGTCGACCACAGCCCGTTGCAGCAGGTGCTCGCCCGCCTCGACGGCCAGGTCGAGCGCGGCGGCGTCGCCCGTCACCTGGTGTGCGCGCAGCAGGAAGATCCCCGCGCCGGCCGACCCCACCAGCACGTCCTCGTCGTCATACGCAGCGCCGCGCAGCGCTTTGACCCGCGTGCCCACAAGGTTCAGCCAGCGCTCGCGACCGGTGCACTCGTAGAGATGCAGAAAGGTCATGCCGTCCCCCGCCACGCCGAAATAGAGGCTCGGATCGCGGTCGGGCGCCGTGAGCGCGCGGCGGGTCTGGGCCTCTATCCAGAGTGCCCCGCTCTCGGCCACGTCCCGATGGCGGGTATCGCCCGTGACGGCGTAGAGATTCGCCAGGTAGATCACCGGGCCGGCGGAGCCCGCGAATACGTCGGTGCCGTAAGCGTCCTCGCCGAAGTAGGTCTGCGTGTGCCAGCGTGACCCGGCGACATCCGGCTCGGCGGCTGCCGCGATGAGCCGCGCCACATCGATCGCCAGGTCCAGGAACCGGTCGTTGTCCGGCATGTCGGCTCCGGTCGTCTTGGTCAGGTCGCCGCCAAGCGTACTCGGCGTCCTACCGCGGCGACCCACGCGACAAACCCTTCAGGCGGCGCGTACGCTGCCCGCGTTACACCTGCAGCGAAATATGTCCCATGCCTGAGCCCGACTCTCGGTCAAGCAGTCTCCAGCATCCCGGCCTGGCCAACCTGATGGTCGACTTCAATCAGATGCAGGCCTTCATGCAGGACCCGCTCGTCATCGTCGAAGGGTCCGGGGTGCGGCTCACGGACGCGCAGGGCCGCTCCTACATCGACGGAATCGCCGGCATCGCTGCGATGCAGTTTGGCCATGGCAACCGCCCCATCATCGAGGCCATGCAGGCGCAACTCGAGCGCGTCGCGTTGACCCTGCCCATATATGCCACGAATCAGCCCGCGATCGAGCTTGCCGAGCGCCTCATCGACGTCTTTCCGGCCGATGTCACGACGGTCAAGTTCGTCAGCGGAGGCTCCGAGGCCAACGAGACCGCGATGAAAATGGCTCGGCAATACCACAAGCAGACCGGCAACCCGGGCAAGTACAAGATCATCTCCCGCTATGCGAGCTACCACGGCGCGACCCTTGGCGCCTTGGCGGCGACCGGCGGGGCCGTGCGCAAGACCAAGTACGAGCCGCTGCCCGCGGGATTCGTGAAAGTCCACCCGCCCGACTGCTACCACTGCCCCTTCAAGCTCACCTATCCCGACTGCGGGGTCCTGTGCGCGGAGATTGTCGACGATGTGATTCGCAACGAGGGCCCCGACACGGTCGCCGCCTTCATCGCCGAGCCCGTGATTATGTCCGCGGAAGCCTTTGTCGTGCCGCCGCCCGAGTATTTCGCGATCCTGCGCGAGATCTGCGATCGGCATGACGTGGTCCTCATCTTCGACGAAATCATCACGGGCTTCGGCCGGCTGGGCGAGCTCTTCGGCGCGGACGTCTACGGCGCCTATCCCGACATCATGACGGTGGGCAAGGGCATCAGCGGCGGCTATGCGCCGCTGGCGGCGGCGATCATTCACGGCAGGATTGCGCAATCGTTTCTCGGCGAGCGGGACGCCGGCGTGCACTTCAACGCCGGCCATACCTATTCCGGCAACCCCGTCGCTTGCGCCGCGGGACTCGCCGCGCTGCGGCAGATCACCAGCGGCGGGGTGCTCGACAACTGCCGGCGTCAAAGCAAGCGCCTGCGCCGGCACCTGGAAGACATGGCCGACCGCTACGACGTCGTCGGGCGCGTTGACGGGCACGGTCTGCTGCTGGGCGTCGAATTCGTGGCCGACCGCTCCACCCATGCCAGCTTTCCGAGCGAACGCCCGTTCGGACGCGCGGTCGGCGCCGAGGCACGCACCCGCGGCCTCATTGGCCGTGCCGGCGACCATGTGTGGGTCTTTGCCCCGCCGCTCACCTCGACCGATGACGAGATCGACGAGATGGCGGATATTCTCGACGCCTCGATCGCCGAGGCTGTCGAGACCTACGAATGGCCGGCCTGACCCAGCACGCCTTCGACGACCGCGTGGCCGCCTACGCCGACTCGCCGTGCCACCGATCCGGGCCGAGCCTGCCGCTGGTGATCGAGTTGACCGGCGTATCGGCCGGCGCTTTGGTGCTGGACATCGCCACTGGAACCGGCTTTACGGCGCATGCGCTGGCCCAGCGTGGCGCGTGGGTGGATGCCCTGGACGTGTCGCGGCCGATGCTGCGCCATACCCGAGCGGCCGCTCCGGCGCCGCTGCGTGCGCTGCGCGCCGCCGCCGATCAAGTGCCGGTTCGTGGCGGCAGGTACGACGTCATCACGTGCCGCCATGCCTTGCACCACTTCGGCTATCCGCTCGCCGCTATTCGCGAGATGGCTCGTGTCGTTCGCCCTGGCGGGCGCGTGGTCATCGCCGACACCCAAAGTCCCGACGACCCCTGGCTGGCGGCAGAGATGAACGACATCGAGACAATTCGCGATCGGTCGCACGTGCGGAACCTATCCGCCGCGGAGCTCTCGAGGTATCTCCGCGCCGCCGGGCTGGTGGTCGCCGGTGAGCGGGATTGCCGCTCGCCCTTGGATTTTGATCAGTGGGTGGCTCGCTCGGGGGGCACGCCGCAGATCGCCAGCGACCTGTGGCGTCGGCTGTCGGCACCGCCGGCGGCCATGACCTTCGAGGCTCGCGAGGATGGCGGTGCGCGCCGCTTCTCGTGGCCGGTGCGCGTCGTCATGGCCCTGCGGCCCGACGGCGCGAATTTGGATCGCCTGGCCTAGTACGCCCCGCGTCCCCGCGCCACCACCCACAGGGTGCGCGCGAGGATCGAGATATCCAGCAGCGGCGAGTAGTTCTGGATGTAGAACAGGTCGTACTCCACGTTTTCGACCAGGGGCAGATCGCCGCGGCCGTTGACCTGCCACCAGCCGGTGATCCCCGGGAGCACCGAGAGCCGCTGCCGCTGCCATGATTCGTAGCGATCCACTACCCAGGGCAATTCGGGCCGCGGCCCAACCAAGCTCATCTCACCGCGCAACACGTTCCAAAGCTGCGGCAACTCGTCGAGACTGGCCCGGCGCAGGATGCGACCGACGCGGGTGACGCGGGCGTCGTTTGCCGGCTTGTAGATGTCTTCAATCCGCTTGCCGCTTTGCCTGGCCGCCTCGATCTGGGCCTCGGCGTTCGCAACCATGGTGCGGAACTTGTACATCGTGAACAGCCGACCGTTTTCCCCCACCCGGCGCTGGGCGAAGATCACGGGGCGACCGCTTTCCAGCCAGACCGCCAGGGCGGATAACGCCATCGCCGGCGCCACCACCACCAGGGTCAGGAGCCCCAGCACCAGGTCGAACACCCGTTTGACCACTCGATCGAAGCCGGTGATCTCGGGCGCGCGCACGCTGATCATCGGGATGCCCCAGGTGTCTTCGGCCATCGTTCGACCGGGCATCAGGTCGAAGACGTCCGGAACCACGCGGATCCGCACGTCGGCGCGCTCCAGCGCCAGCACCGACTCGCGCAGCCGGCTGTGGGCGTGCAGGGGCAGCGCAATGATCACCTCGTCGAGCGCATGGCGTTCCACGAGCTCCGGCAACTCCGCCACCAATCCGAGCACCGGCCGCCCGTTCAGCGTCGTGCCCTGCTTCAGCGCGTCATCGTCGGCGAATCCCAGCACCTCATAGCCGGACCACGGACGGTCGAGGATGAGCCGGGACACGCGGTCGCCCACGGGACCCGCGCCGGCGATCAGCACCAGCCGCCTATCTGCGGGCGAGAGATGCCTGGTGCGCAGCGCCAGGTTGAGCAGCCAGCGGAAGTTGATCAGGATCGCCAGATCGAGCGCGACGAAGTACACGAACAGCAATCTGGAGAGGAACTCGACCTTGAGCACGAAGAAGGCCGCGAAGAGCGCACCGGTGGCCAGCAGCACCGCGAAGATGATGGCGCGCGCTTCGAGCACCACGCGCATCACTCGCCGGTGGTGGTAAACCCTGGCGAAGCGGAGGAAGAACGCCCACGTCGCCGCCACGATCACGTACTCGCGCGCGCCCAGCCAGTCCAGGTGCTCGGCAGGTCCGAACCCGAACGGCAGCGCATGGCGCAGCGCGTCTGCCGCCAGCAGCGCGAGCATGGTCAAGAGCACGTCGGCGATCGCGAGGAATCCGCCGACGGCGCGAGTTCGACTTAGCACGTCAGTTTGTCTGCACGAGTTCGCGGTAAACCGCTTCGGTGGCGCGCGCCATTCCGCGGCGATCCTGCCGCCGCCGCATGCTGCACGCCGCAGCCTGCGTGATGTTGCGAGTCAGCGATGCCTCTGTCAACAAGCGCAGGGCCGCGCGGCCTGCCGCCGGCCCATCTCCGCCGCTCACCAAGAGACCTGTGTGCTTGTTTGCGATGAGGTCCGTCGTTCCGATGGCGTCGGCGCCCACCACCGGCACGCCGGCCCACATGGCCTCCATCACGGCGTACGGCACGCCTTCCCAGCGCGCCAAGTGCAAATAGACATCCATGGCCGGGAGCAGGGCACGGGCGTCCGGCAAATAGCCCGGACGCACCGTGGCGTTCAACAACCCAAGGTCCGCCAGGCGGCGCTCCACCGCCGTCTGCAGCTCGCCTCCGTTGAACCAGAGCAAGCGCGTCTCCGGCCGTGCCTCATGGATCACGCGGAAGGCCTCGACGATGTCCAAGGGGGCCTTTTGGGTGGTGAAGCGCGAGGTTGTGCCCACCACCGGTCCATCGGCTGGCAGCCCGAGGCGCTGGCGCGCTGCGGCCCGCGAAAGCGTCTCGAACGGCTCGAAGCCGTTGGGCACCAGCCGCACGCGTGACGCGCCCAGCAAGTCCACCGCCTCGCGATGCTCGCCGTCGGACAACGCAATTACGCGATCGGTCATGGCGCCCAGGCCGCGCTCGAGACCGCGCGTCATGGCGCGAGCGGTGCGCCCGGCGAAGTTCAGGTAGTAGAAGCCGTGTGGTGTGTGCACGGTCCGGGCGGCCTGCCAGCGCGCGGCAAGCCGCCCGGTCAACCCGGCCTTGGTGCTGTGGGTGTGGACGATGTCGTATCCGCCCGCCCGGATCAGCCGCGCCAGTCGAGCGATGGTCACGGCATCGGCTCTGGGGTTCAGCGCTCGCACCATCGGGATCGGTCGCACGGTCACGCCCGCCTCGCGCAGGTCACGCGCAAACGACGTATCGCCGTGGGCCTCCGAGCGCACCAAGGGACACGCCACTTCCACCGCAACGGAGTCGGCGTCAAGCGACGTGGCCAGGTCGAACAGATGCCGTTTCGTGCCGCCGATGGTGGCCTCCATCACCTGGAGGACGCGGATGGGACGGCTCGGTGGCGTCAGCGTGCTCCCAATATCGACTCGCGCAGCCACGCGTACTCGGCCTCGAGACCCTCGCGCACGGTCGTGGTGGGATTGAATCCCAGCTCACGCCGAGCCTTGCCGATATCGGCCTGGCTGTGGAGCTGGTCCGCCGGATTGGCGTCGGTGTAGATCAACTCCGCCGGGCGGCCGACCACGGCTTCCATCTCGCGGATGAATTCGTTCACTGAAACCGTCGGTCCGCTGCCGATGTTGTAGACCTCACCGATCGGCAGCACGTCCAGCACGCGCGCCTGGGCCTCGACGGCGTCCATCACGTAGGTCAGCTCACGCGTCTGCTCGCCGTCGCCATAGATCGTGATCGGCCGGCCCTCCGCAATGGCCTTCAGGCCAATGTGCGCCAGCATGTCCGGCCGCTGGCGGGGACCGAAGAGCGTGTAGTAGCGCAGGATCACGACCGGCAGCCCGAATAGCTGGCGGAACCCGTTGAGGACGTGCTCGTCCATTAGCTTTGACATGGCGTAGAACGCACGGGGGTGCAGGTCGTGATCCTCGGGCGTCGGCAGCTTCGGATCGAACCCATAGATCGATGACGTCGACGCGAAGCTGAAGAGCTCGACGCCCGAAGCCAGAGCCGCCTCCGCCAGCCGCTGCGTCGAGAGGCAGTTGTCGCGCATGTAGCGGCCATAGTTGAACGCGGTCCATCCCTCGCGCACGCCGGCGCGCGCCGCCAGGTGGAAGACGAACTGCGCCCGGTCGGTCAGCGGCTGGAGGTCAAGGTCCATCAGGTGGCCCTCGACGGTTTCGTATTCCGGGTTTGCCAGCAGCCGCCGCTCGTTGTCCCGCTTTTGCCGAAGGTCATAGGAGTCCGTGAAGCCGTCCAGGCCGATCACGTGGTGCCCCTCCGCGAGCAAACGCTCGGCGAGGTGGGAGCCGATGAAGCCGCAGGCTCCCGTCACGAGGCTGGTGGGGCGGTTACTGGACATCTCGCGTCTTTACGTCAAGGGGGCGCGCCTGCCGCGCGCCGCCCCGGAAGTATATCGGCGCGGCTGGGTGGTGCCTCCAGCCGGGCGCGCTCCGAGCACCTCGTCGTACACGGCGTGCGTGGCGGCCCGCATGCAGTCCAGCGTGAACGTCTTGCGAGCCCGCCGCGCCGCCGCCGCGCCCATGCGCCGCCGGTTGGCGTCATCGCCCAGCAGGCGCACAAGCGCATCCGCAAACGCGGACGCATCGCCCGCCGGGACCAGGACGCCACCCTCGTCGTCCCCCACAACCTCCGGCACACCTCCCACGGCCGTGGCCACGACCGGACGGGCTGCGGCCATCGCCTCCAAGAGCGCCAGGCCGAACCCTTCCCAGTCCGAGGCCAGCGCCACCACGTCGCAGGCGGCCAGCAGACGGCGCACGTCGCCCCGGACCCCCAGCCAGCGCACGGCGCCGTCGACGCCGATCAAGTCGGCCAGGGCCCGCAAGTCGCGCTCGTAGATCGCCGATCCGAGCTGCCGTCCGCCTGCCAGCAGCAGCACCGTGTCCGGCAGTTCGCGGTGCACGCGCTCGAAGGCGCGCAGCAACATTCCATGGTTCTTTTGCGGGTCGAGCCGCGCCGGGCACAGCACCACGCGGGCGCTCGGCTCGATGCCAAGCTCGGCACGGGCGCCCGCTTGATCCAGGTCCTCGAATGGCGCGGCGTCGATGCCGTAGAGCACCATGCGGGTCTTGGACGCCGGTGCGCCGCCCGTGGACACCGCCCACGCGCGCACGGCGTCCGAGATGCCGATGGTGACGTCCGGCATCCCCGCGGTGCGCCGATGGAGCCAGCGCCAGATCGGGTGCTCCAATCGAGCCTCCAGGTTGTGCTTGGTTGCCACCAGGCCTTGAACGCGAGCCGCGCGAGCCGCCAGCGCCCCATACATGTCGGCGCGCAGCAGATGCGTATGCACCACGTCGTAGCGGCCGCGCCTGATGGCGGCGGTCAACTGCGGCAGCCGCGTCCATCCCCAGCCGCCGGCCATGGGCACGTGCCGCACCCGTCGGGCCAGGCGTTCGGCGTCCCGCCGCAGGTCGTGGTCGCGGAAGTAGAGCACGTCCTGCTGCATGTCGTCGGCGGGCTCGGCGAGCAGTTGCAGTAGATGACGCTGCGCTCCGCCCACGGCAAGCGACGAGATGACGTGGACGACGCGGCGCGGGGCCGTCATGCGGCGGCGATCAGCGTCTCGTAGCGCGCCAGCGTCCGGTCCACCTGCCGGTCCAGCGTGAAATATCGCGTCACGCGCTGCCGGCCGGCCGCGCCGAGCGAGCCGGCATAATCCGGGTCCTCGACGATGAGCGAGATGCGATCGGCCAGGCCCATGGTGTCGTCCGGATGCACCGCGAATCCCGTCTCGCCGTCGGGGACGAGCTCCGGACCGGCGCCGAGAGACGACGCGATCACCGGCGTGCCAGCGGCCATGGATTCGATCAGCGTCAGGTTGAACGGATCCGGATACGTGGACGGCGCCAGCGTGACGTCCGCCGCTTGGTAGGCGTCGCGCAGCGTGGCGGCGTCGAGCCAGCCGGGCAGGATCAGCCGGTCGGCCACGCCCAGCTCGCGGGCCAGCGCGTGGAGCTTGGGCGCATATCGCGGGTTGTCGCCGGCAATCACCAGCCGGACCTCGGGGTTGCGGGCCTTGGCCATGGCGTGGAGCGCGGCTTCGGCCCCCTTTTCGCGGCTCACGCGGGCGGCCAGCAGCGCCAGCGGTGCGTCGTCCACGGCAATCTTCGCCCGAAACCGCCGGCCTTCGCCCTGGGCCCACCACTCGGCATCGACCCCGTTGTGCATCACCTCCGCGCCTCCGTAGCCGTTGGCCCGCAGTGCGGTCTGCAACGCCCGGCTGATGACGAAGACGTGATCCACGTGCCCCGTCATCTGCCGGCGAATCGTCGCGTTGCGCGCCGGGTTCCAGCGGAAGCGCTGGCACTTGGCGCAGTTGAACCACCGCTGGCGAAAGTCGACCTCCCCGCCGCTGCAGATGAACTTGATGCAGCAAAACAGCAGGAAATCGTGCGCGGTGTAGGCCACCGGGGCGCCTGTGGACGCCGCCACCTCCAGTGAGGCGTACGACAGGTGCTGGTGCACGTTGTGCGCGTGCACCACGTCGGGCCGAAAGTCCTCCAGCGCCCGGCGCACCCCGCCCAGCAGCACCGGATTCATCATGGCCACGGTGTTCCGAAATCTCTCTGGATACCGCGACTGCAAGCGCTGCACCCGCACGTCTCCGTCCGCGGTCTCCTGGGCCGCGTCCGGCCAGGTGGCCACCACCAGCACGTCATGACCGCGCGCGGCGAAGGCGCGCGCCAGGCGCTGTGCGACCACGCCCGCCCCGCCCCGGTTCGCGGGGGGATAGGTGTCAGCCAGCAGGGCGATGCGCATGGGCATATTCCGAACGCGTGCCGTTGATTCTAGAGAGCCGACGGCAGCCGCTCGCTACTCGTACCGACGCCCGCCCGTGGGCACCTCGCGCCGCTCGTCGAGGTCCAAGCGGTCGAAGTGCCGCGTGATGTCCGTGCGATGCGCCTGTCCGCAGTCCGCCAGGAACTCCCGGAACTCGGCCCACGTCCAGCGATCGCCTTCGTCCTCGGGCTCGGCGGCCCACATCTGCTGGTTGAATTCGGCAATCTCCTCCGGCGTCCGCGGCGTCATGCGGTCCGCGACCCAGGCCCATACGTCCTCGTCGGTCGGACGGTCCCGCAACGCTTCGATGAAATCGTCGGCGGAAACGCCAAGGAACTCGAACAGCCGGGCGGATCGTCCGGTCCGGGCCACATACTCGCCGAGCGTCCCCGCCAGGTCCGCGCGCCCCTTGTCGATGCTGCGCGGCAGAAACACGATGCCGCCGAGCTTCTCGTAGGGACTGCGCGGCACGTCGCGCGTCAGATCCATTTGCGTCACTCCGGTGGTTGCAACGTCAGCGTGGTGCTGATCGTTGCGCGCACGTCGTCGCGTTCCAAGGGGGTCTCGTGATAGCGGCCCGCCAGCCAGTCGCCGAACTGGTTCGCGTAGTGCGGGCTACCCGGCTGACCCGATGGCCCCGCCGCGTCCAGCGACCACAGCCGGGCCGGCGTCTCCGCGAGGTCCACGATCAGTCGATAGTTCGCGCCGCCGGTCGATTCGAATTCCGGCGACGACCCCGTATTGCACACGACGAAGCCGTTCCCGCTTGCGGGCTCGCCGCCGCGGTCGAGCAAGCATCCCAGGTCGCCGCGGCCCGACAACAAGTGGGGCAGCAGCACCTTGTGAAGCCCGCCCCAACTCCATGCGGACATGTCGTCGCCCAGACGCTCGGTGATCTGGTCAAGGGCGCGGGCCATCGCCGACCGCACCGCCGCGTCTCGCCCCTCCGCCGACGAGAACCAGCCCGCGTCGTCCTCGGCCAGCAGGCGCAGCGACAGCGCGCCAATGCCGCCCGCCACGAAGGCGGCCGGATCGCCGACGGCCAGGGCCGACGCGTCCGCCGAGAAGCGTTCCGAGGCGACCACTTCGTCCCATTGCTGGTGGAAGGCCTCGAATATCGCCGCCGCGGCGCTATCAGCGTCCATGCGGCAGTCCCAGTCGCGCAGCGCCGCGGCGGCCGCCTGCATCCGCGCGTCGCCGCCGTCGAGGATGCGCGTCAGCGCGTCGACCGCGTTCAGCGCCCGCAGCGACAGCGGGTCGTAGTGCATCGCGGCCATGTCCTCGCGGCTGTGGGCCTCGCGCGACTCGATCATCTGCCGGATGCGTTGCGCGCGGTAGCCGCTCGGCGACGTATTGGACAGCGGATATGGGTAGTCCGACGGCGCCGGCAGGTTGTTCGCCGTTGCCACCCAGCCGCGCTCGGGGTCGCGCACGCTGGGCATGCCCTCGAACGGGGTCATCCCCTGCCAGGCGTCGGCGGGGTCCCACCCGCGGCGGTAGCCGCGCTCAACCCGCGAGCGCAGCGGCACCTGGCCGGTCGCCCGGTAGCCGAAGCCGCCGTCCACGTCCGCGAGCACCATGCTCAGCGTGGGCGACACCCAGCCGCGCAGGGCGTCCTCGAGCTCGGCGCAGGAGCCGGCCAGGTTCCACTCCAGCAGCGCCGTCGGCCAGGCGCAGGGCAGCGCCCCCGCCCATCGCAGCGACACCGGGCCGGTGCCTTGCGCGAATCCCGGCAGGATCCGATCCACTATCGGGCCGTTTCGCGACAACCGCACCACTTCCTCGCGCACGCCCTCGCCGCGCACGGAGATGGCTTCCACCCGTTCGCGCGCCGGTTCCCACTGGCCGTCGTAGAGGAAGGCGCCGGGATGCGCCGGGTCGGTGCGCTCCTGGTACAGATCGCGCTGCGAGCTGATGTTGTTGGTGATGCCCCAGGCGACCCTCAGGTTGCGACCGAATATGATGCCCGGCGCCCCCGCATATCCGGAGCCCGCGACGTTGAACCGGCCTCCCACCAGGTGCACCTGGTACCAGCAGCCGGGCGAGCCGAAGGCGATGTGCGGATCGCTGGCGACCATCCCTCCGCCGGACGCGCTGCGGCTCGGACCGATCACCCAGTTGTTGCTGCCGGTGCCGTCGTCGATCCCGCCCAGCGGCGGCTCCACGGGGTCCGTGCCGCTGGCGACGCTCGCGTACTCCCCGGGATGCAGAATCGTCTCGTCGATCGCCTCGGGAGTCATGAACGCGCGGTACAGCGGACCGTCGCCCAGGGCGCGCCTGGCCAACTCGGGCACCGCAATCACGGGAAACCGCCCCGTCAGATACCAGCGAAACTCGCCCAGCAGCGCAATCGAGTCGAGCGGCCGCCACGGCTCGGGCCGATAGTCGAGCAGGTCGAATTCGATCGGCGGCAGGTCGCGGCGCTCCGCGATAAACGCGTTGACGCCAGTCGCGAAGGCCTCGTAGCACTCGGCCGTCTCAGCCGGTAGGCGCGCCGTTTCGTCGGCCGCGATTCGGTGCAGCCCAACCGTTCGCACCAGCACGTCGTAGTCGTACGCCTCGGGGCCCAGGATCTCCGCCAGCCGCCCCAGTGCCCGCCGCCGCAGATAGTCCATCTGGAACAGCCGGTCCTGGGCCATGGCGTAGCCGTAGCCCACGAACAGGTCGGTCTCGGTCTCGGCGTAAATGTGCGGCAGGCCGCTGGCGTCCCGCTGGATCTCGACCCCCGCGCCGACCGGCCCCGACGTCCGCCCGTCGATCACCGCCAGCCGGCGCTGGAGCTCCTCGTTCCACCAAGCGTCGAACTCGGCTTCGGTCAGCCCGGCCGCGGCGCGAATGTCGTCAATCGACTCACCGCGGCCCAGTTGGTGCAGGATCCGGCGTGAGTCGATGGCCATGGTGTCTACTCCCAGGCGTACCCGTACAAACGTGACCGGCGCAGGTGGAACCGCACGGCGCATTCTTCCACCGGACACACCGCGCCGCCGGTCCAGCGCGCTGCGGCCGATGTGCTGTCCCCCCGCCAGGGGATGAAATCGTCCTTGCTGAAGCCGTCGACCACGTTGCCGTCCGGGTCCAGCAGCTCCGCGTGCAGCTCACCCTCGGTCACGGTCGAGGTTGCGGCGTTGAGGATCAGCTGCTTGCCGCCCACGGGCAACGGATGCGTGGTCAGCGTGCCCACGACGTCGCCGCCGGGTCCCGAAACAGCCGCCCAGTACCGATTGACGGCCCAACTGGCACGGCAGATGGCCGAGAAGAACGGCCAGATCGTCGGACTCTTGGACGCCGGGTCGCCGTGCAAACCCTCGGTGCCCGAGAAGTACATGTAGTGCCGGCCGTTGTGCTCGACGAGGTTGTGCGACGGCCACAGCATGCCGCCGCCGTAGTCGCCCAGCGCGCCGGTCGCGACCGCCGGTAGGCGCACGCGCCGGTCCCAAATCCGCCCATCGGCGCTGCCGCCGAGCTGCAATTCGATCGTCTGCGTCCGATTGAGGTAAATGGCGATCACTCCGATGTATCCGCTCCGCACCGGCGTGACGCACAGCTCCATGATCTGGACGTCGTGCGGGTCGAAGAGGTCGGGCTGGATGATGGTCTCGAACGGGCTCCATTCCGAGCCGTCGGGGCTCGTGCGGCGCGCCATCACCCGGCGGCCCTCGGCAAAAATGTCATACGGCACCAAGCCGCCCGGGTGCGCGGGCTCTCCGAGCTTGTGGGTTGCCATGTACGTTCCGTCCGCCTCGCGAAAGACGTACGTGGTGTCCGCCGTGTGCTTGGGATTCTCATAGGGAATCACCAGCCGGACGCCGGGCACCGCCACTTCGAGGACCGGGCCTTCGCTCGCCGTCCAGTTGATGCCGTCCGGCGAAAAATACCGATACATGCCGCGCGCCTGCTTCTGGCCCGGCGGTGGAGGCGGCAGACCGCGAATGAAGCCTGGTCCCCCGCCGATGGTGTTGCTTGGATCGCGCATCACGAACATCTCGTAGCGGCGGTCGGGCTCGGCGTCCGGGACGATCATCACCGAGCTGTACATGCTCGGACCGCCCGAATCGTGGTCCAGCAAGATATTGGTGCGCGGATAGCCGGGCTGCGGGCACAGGTCCAGCTCGGGACGCGTCCACTCGACGCCGTCTTCGGAGATTAGGTGGGTCACGCGCCGGTAGTTCTCGAAATACCCCGCCGTCAGCGGCGTGGAGACCTGCCAGGCCTTCCACAATCCGTCGATCGGGTCGTGCGCGAACGTGCCGTGAGCGAACACCGAGCCGCTGTCCCAAGGCATGGCCGGCGTCACCAAGGGGTTGTTGGGATCCAGCTCGCCCAGCTCCTGCCGCCAGGCGAGCATGTGCTGCTCGGCGATGTCTTCGCCCAGAATCATCGAGAGACAGTCCGTGCGCCGCTTGACGCTCGTGGGAAACGAGAAGGCCATGGTCGCCCCTGTGCGGGTGCCCCAACGTCGTTGGGGTGCGGCGAGCGACTCTAGCAGATGGTCTCGCCCCCGCCCTCACGCCGTGATACGTTGCCGCTGCCTGGCCGCCTGCGAGGATCGAGCCAATCGACACGGTGCGGATCGGCATGGTGGGCGCGGGCGGCATGGCCAACACCGCCCATTACCCGTCGCTCGCGGCGATGGCCGACGTGGACCTCGTCGGCATCGCCGAGTTGAACGCCGAGCGGCTGCAAGCGACGGCCGACAAGTACGGCGTCGCCGGGCGCTATGCGGACTATCGCGAGCTCGTCGCGCGCGAAAAACCCGACGCGGTCTACGTGATCATGCCGCCGCAGTACCTGCACAACATCGTGGTGGACCTGCTGGAGCTGGGCGTCCACGTCTTCGTCGAAAAGCCGCCCGCCATCACCACCTATCAGACCGAGGCGCTCGCCTGGTACGCCAGCCGCCACGACCGACTCACCATGGTGGGGTTCAACCGTCGCTACACCCAGCTGTTGGGCCGCTGCCGCGCGGCGATCACCGAGCGTGGGCCGCTGCACCAGTGCCTCGTCGGCTTCCACAAGTTCGAGGGTAGGCCCGACAACTACGGCTATGGCCGCGGCGCGGCCTCGCACCTCACGTCCGACATCGTCCACGCCGTGGACGCACTGCGCTGGATGGCCGGCGGCGAGGTCGTGGCCGTCGCCGCCGACAATCGTGCCGTGGACATGCCGTTTGTCAACAACCACAACGCCATCGTCACCTTCAGCACCGGCTGCACGGCCATCCTTACGGCCTCGCGGCGATCCGGCCGGCGGGACCACTACTTCGAGATGCACGGCCAAGGCGTCTCGGCCTTCGCCGACGATCAATGGCGCGCCGCGATCTATCGCGACGGTGCCGCCGAGGGCGAATCAATCGACGCGGCGGAGGTCGGCGGCGGGTCCGACTTTATCTATCGCTTCGGCTACTTCGCCGAGAACCGGCACTTCATCGACGCCATCAAGGCCGGCCGCCAGCCCGAAACGTCCTTCGCCGACGCCATCAAAACCATGGACCTCGTCGACCGCATCATGCAGTCACAGATCTAAGCCTAGACCCAGACGTAGTGGCGGTTCGAGAACCGCCCTTTGTATACCTACCCGCGCCAGTCCTCGTCCTGCCCTTTTTCCCCGCGGGGAGAGGATTGACGTGAGGGACAGCCTCGTTCCCGCTCCCCTCCCGGCTGGGACGGAAGCAAGCGGCAGTCCGGCCCCCTCTCCCCATCGTGGGAGAGGGTTGGGGTGAGGGGGTCCGCCTAGGCAAAACCCGTCTGGTAAAGCTCCCGCACGCGCAGCACGTCAGCCTCCGGCAGCGGCGCACCCGACGCCTTCACGTTCTGATCAACTTCCTCGCGCCGCATCATGCCGGTGACCACGGTCGATATCGCCGGGTGCGCCAGCGCAAAGCGCAGCGCGGCTTCCGGCAGCGACGCCACGTCGCCGCGCACCAGAAACTGCACACGCTCCACACGCCGCAGATTCTCCAGATAGTCCTCGCGCGCCCATATGCGCCGGTAGTCGTTCGCGGCGAACTCCGTCTCGGCCGTGAGCTTGCCGCCCAGCAGTCCTTGCGCCATCACCTGGCGCGCCAGCACGGCGACGCCCAATTCGAGCGCGACCGGCAGCAAATCGCCCGCCCGCGACTGATCGAGACAGTTGTAGGGCAGCATCACCACCGTGGCCCCGGCCTCGCGCACGGCTTGCAGGGCTTCCTCCACGCCGCCCAGCGCCACGCCGTAGTTCGCGATCTTGCCCTGGCGCTTCAAGGTTTCCATCGCGCCGAAGGCCTCATCCCACTCGTCGGGCGGCGGTGGACGATGCATGTTGTAGAACTCGATGCGCTCGCGCTGCAGACGCCGCAGGCTGTCTTCGCAGGCGCTGATGATGTGCGCCCGGGAGAGGTCGTGCGGCGGGTGCTCGCCGCCTGCCGCGATCCAGCCGTCCATGCCGAGCGGATACCCCACCTTCGTCGCCACCACGATGTCCTCGCTGCGTCCCGCGAAGGCGCGGCCGATCAGGCGCTCGCTCAGTCCGTCCGGGCCGTAGGCGTCCGCCGTGTCGAAGAACGTGATGCCCTGCTCGAAGCCATAGCGCATCACGTCGATGGAGGTCTCTTCCGAGATATCGCCCCACTCGCGGCCGCCGAACTCCCACGTGCCCATCCCGATCTCGGACACCGGGATTCCGGTAGCCCCCGCCATCCGGTATTCCATCGCAACCCTCCCGCGCGCGTCGCCTGTTGCGATTCTAGGCCGCGCGGTCCATCCCAGCGCCCCGCGGCCCGCCGCGGGCCACCTTGGGGCCGGGAGTTTTTTTACATGTTCGGCGTTTAACTTCGACTACGAAATAATGCCCCACCCTTGTCATTTGTATGTTGCGACAGCCTCACCACGTGGCCGGGTGGTGAGGTGGGCGCGAGGGGCGCGTCGATTGTCATTCGGCGCGCCAGGATGGCCATTCCGCATAGGGCCGCCCTGCCTGATCTTTAGGCACGCCCCGACCGTTGACGACCAACCCGGCCCAACCGTACGGTCGAACACCCCCAGCGATCCCCCGTGAAGGCATCGCCATCGCCAAGCCTCCCGTCAGCGACGCGGCCGTCGCCGTCAAGACCGGCAAGTCCTGGGCCGAGTGGTGCGCGATCCTGGACGAAGCGGGCGGCATGACCATGGGCCACAAGGCCATCGCCGTCTATCTGCACGAGCGGCACAACCTCCCGGCGTGGTGGAGCCAGGAAGTCACCGTCGGCTACGAGCGCATCCGCGGCCTGCGCGAGGAGCACCAGACCGCACACGGCTACCAGGTGAGCGTGAGCAAGACGCTGCCAGTCACGACCGAGACGCTTTATGAGGCCTGGACGGTTGAGGAGATCCGCAGGGGCTGGCTCGGTGACGACGCGCCGCACATCCGCACCGCGCGTCCCAACAAGTCGCTCCGCATCACCTGGGTCGATGGCGCCAGCCATGTCGACGTGGCCTTCTATCCGAAGGGCCCGTCGAAGAGTCAGGTCATGGTCCAGCACTCGAAGCTGGCGGACCGCGGCGACGTGGAGGCCAAGCGCGCCTATTGGAAGGCGGCCCTCATCCGCCTCGCTGGCGAGCTGGCCTAGTCGACCGTTAGGCTCTCCAAAGCCGCATAGCGGACCTCAACCATGCTGCCCCGCGAACGCTATCTGCCCGCTGCGGGAGAAGACCGCGCCCAGTGGCATTCGGTCTGCTACATCGACGCCGGCCTCACGCGTCTCGAACGCTTTCAGACCAGCGGCGCCTCGGACGAGTACCACGAATTCGAGCAGCGCACCTCGCCCGACAACGGACGCACCTGGACTGAGCGCGAGACCCTCTCCGACATCGTGCAGCAGCTTGATGGCGGCGGCATCGTCAGCTACCCGGCCGGCATCTTTATCAACCGCGCGCGCAACCGGCGCTACCAGATGTGCATGCGCCGCATCTGGCCCGGCATGCCGGTCTATACCTTCCACTGGGGCTCGCACCGGCATCCCTACAACGACCACGTCTTCGCCGCGGTTGACGACGAACCCGAAACACTGCTCAGGTACGAGGAGGGGCCGGACTTCGACCCCGATAACCCATTCGATCCCGACTTCTGCGAGACCAACCGTGCCTATCTCGGGCAGTCGATCACCTTCGCGCCCGACGGCACGGCGTACCTCCCGCTGGTGGCGCACGCCGGCGCGCACGACAGCCCGCACACCACTGGCGGCCTGGTCATCATGCGGCGCGACCCCGCCGTGGGCGTCTGGAAGGCGTCCAACATCGAATACCTCGGGCCGGAGCGCTCGTCACGCGGGGTGCTCGAGCCGGAAGTGGCGGTGTTGCGCGATGGCCGCCTGCTCACGGTCGTCCGCGGCAGCAACACCGCCACGACCCCGGGGCGGAAGTGGTTCAGCGTCTCCGACGATGGCGGCCGCCGCATCTCGCCGCTGCGGGAGCTGCGCTACGACGACGGATCACGGTTCTATTCCCCGTCCAGCCTGCATCGCTTCATCCGCTCGTCGCGCAACGGGAAGCTCTACTGGCTGGCCAACATCACCCCGGAACCTCCCGACGGCAACAGTCCCCGCTACCCGCTGTATATCGCCGAGATCGACGAGGATCGTCTGGCGGTGCGGCGCGACAGCCTGCTCCTCGTCGACGACCGCGGCCCTGACGTACCTGCCGCGTTGCAGCTCTCGAACTTCAACGTGCTCGAAGACCGCGAGACGCTGGATATCGAGATCTACCTCACCCGCATCGGCGAGGTCGCGGAGCACTTCTGGCAGGGCGCCGTCTACCGCTACATGTTCTCGCCACCAGCCTAGCCGAGCGCGGTCATCAGGTAGAGCCGGCGTTCCGAGTCCGCAATCGCGTCCGACCGCTCGATGCGGAATTGCTGGCTGAAGACCGCTTCGAATTCGCGCTGCGTGTACCAGGGAAAGGTGTGATTCCGCATCGCCAGCAGACGCACAACCATGGGATCGTCGGGCGGGACGAACTCGATGAGCAGAACCGGCGCGCGCGCCGCGAAGAACCGCGCCAGGCGGTCGAAGGCGGTGTTATTGCCGATCGCGAGATGGTGGACGAGGGCCAGCGCCATCGCCAGCCCGGCCGGTCCCCGCGAAGTGAGCGAGGCGACCTCAGAGTTATCCCATCCAAGCGCCGGGCTGGGATTGGTGATGTCAGCCACGATGGGGAACAGGTTTTGTTCGCCGTCGGCCGCCATGCGGCGATAGTTCAGATCGACCGCTCCCGGATCGCTGTCGATTGAAACGACGGGCACGGTGCCTGCCGCGGCTATCCGGCTGAAGTCGCCCGTGTTGCCGCCGATGTCCCACACGGATTCGACCGCGATCTTCGCGAGGTACTCGGCCACCAGGCGCTTCTTGTCGGCAAGAGCACTGCTGCCATAGCTCGTCTGGTCGCCGTAGCCGGCCCAGGGCGTGTCGGCTGGATTCCAGGCAATCCGGCGCACCGCCGACTCAAGGCTCTCCAGCAAGGCGTCAAGCCGTCGCCGGCTCATGCGGCCGGCCAGGTCGGCGCGTCTCCGGCTGGACGTGGCCGCGCGCGCCTGAGCCCGGCTGTGGAGGTGAAGATGCATTAGCAGACCGGGCCGCAGGCGCGATCGCCAGGGAAGCATTTGTGAGGCCAGGTCGAGCGGGACGCCGTCCAGATGGCTCTGCAGCAGCGTGCCCAGACGGATATCGGTGTAGGCCATGACCGCCAGCGGCGCCAGGAAGTGCTGGCAAAACTGGCGATAGCCCACCCACGGAAATCCTGGCTCGTAGGGCTCGAATGACAAGGTGTCGATGAGCGTCGGGCGGCCCGCGTGCAGTTGGATGTTGCGCGCGCTGGCGTCCTTGAGCGACAGGCCGTGGTCCAGCGCGCGGCGCTGCACGCGCAGGGTTGTGAGGGCGGCGGCCTTGAGCTGCGAGAACGACCACTCGAATGGGTAGGAGACGAACTTCAGCTGTTCGGGCCGGATGACGGCCGCGGCGCCAGGCTCTGGCGCAAGGCTCAACTCGACGGCCTCGTGGGGTATGAGCAGGCCGTCGTCGACGAGGCTGCCGTAGAGCCCCGAATCCATCAGCGTGCCGAAGGTCGCCTCGTAGGACTGGTTGACCTGCCGCAGATACGTGCCGTCGCGTCGAAACATGAAGCCCGCGGGGTCACGGAACGAACCCGGCAGACGCGCGTCAGCGTCGACGATCATCCGTCGTCTCGGCTGGCCTCCTCGGCCGGGGAGATCGGCTCAGGCGACGACCGGCGAAACCAGCCGATGATTCGTCCCAACACGTATCGGAACCAAAGCCGCGCCGAGAGAACCCCGCCCAGAACGGCCGCGATGATGATCTGAATCGCAAAGCTCCCGCTGCCGGGATCGATATAGCTGCGGCCGCGCAACTGGGCGGAGATTAGCCGGGCAACCTGAAGGCCAAGGACCAACATGACCAGGCCGCCACCCGAGCTATGCGGGGTCGGCGCTCGAGACTCCTGGGCGGTCACGTCCGTAGCTCGCCGCTATGATCGTGGGCTTGAATGGCCTCCATCACCGACACACTGTGGACGACGCTCCCCACGGGCGCAAGCTCCGCGTTTCCGGCTACTTGCCTTGGCTCGCACACTGGTGGGACACCGTGCACAGTCCGTCGGGCTGCGGTGCCGAGGGCGGGATTCGAACCCGCACGAGCGGTTGCTCACAGCCTCCTGAGGACTGCGTGTCTGCCAATTTCACCACCTCGGCCGGCCGGTAGCGGAGGCAGGAATCGAACCTGCGGCCAAGGGCTTATGAGTCCCCTGCTCTACCTCTGAGCTACTCCGCCGCACCCAGCGTCACAAGGATCTGGGAGGAATTCGCACGGTACCACGGTTGCTCTGGTCGATCCCCTCTCCGTTCGGCATGCCACCCAAGAGGTAGGTGATCGGAGACAGAGAGATCACCGGAGGCAGGAAATAGACATCACCGGAGGCGCTGATCCGGTCCCTTCTCCCCTTGTGGGAGAAGGCTAGGATGAGGGGAATCACCCGGCACAGACGGCCCGCCTAGCGCGGCGTGAGAATGGCGTCCTCGGGAAGCCCGCCGTCATAGCCCGTGCGCTGCAGAATCGTGCCGGGCGCATGGTGCTCGACGGTGACGATGCCGGACAACACCTCATAGGCCACGCCGGTCTCGCCGACCACCACGCGCGCCAGCGGCACAATGTGCTGGATCTCCAAGAGCCCGTAGCGCGAGTCGATTCCCGCCACGGTGAGCGCCAGCAGATAGGTGCGGCCGGGGGTGAGGCTGGACGCCGCGCCGCCGCCCGAATCGCCGTTGATTTCAAGTCGCCCCGCATCGAATTCGATGCGGACAAGCTGCTCGGGCGCGTGCAGGGCAATTGGTCCGGGCCACCAGCGCAGCGAGACGGTGCGCGGGTTCGTGCTGTCACCCGGCCTTAGGTCCACCCCGAGCGGACTCGCCTCGTAGAGGCGGAATTCTGTGCCAGTCACAAATGGAACGCCGTGCGGGTTGCGGTACCAGAGGCTGATGATGGCGCGCCCACCGTCGACGCCTACGTCAAAGCCGAGGCCGGCGATGGGTGCGCCGCGGTCCACCGGCCTGCCTGAGTGGTGCGGTCGGATCTGTGCAAACGGCGGGACGGTGGACTGGACGCTCATGGTGAGCGCGCCGCAATCCGGGACCGCAAGTTGGATGACTTGCGGCAGGCCGGTGAGTATCAGTTCCGTGGAGCCGGCCGTCACCACACCCCCAGGCTTGCCGAGCAAGTGCAGATCGACCTGCCCATCCGCCGCCGCGCAGACGGACTGCTGCGGTCCAGGCAGTCCCGCGGGGTCGGGCCCGATGCGCCACACAGGCGACCACGCCGCTGCGAGGTCGTAGGCGCGCATCCCAAGCCCCATCCAAAGCGCCTGGTCGCGTGCTATGCCGAGCGCGGTCGGTTCCAGAGGCTCGCGCAGAATGACCACGCCGCTCTCCGGCGGATGAGTCGGGATCTCGACCCGTGGAATCCGTGTCGCGCGTTCGAACCGGTGCGAAACCGGGGATTGAAGGCTCGGTTGATCGGCGAATCCACTGAAGACCAGCCAACGCTGCTGCTGCGATAGCGATCCCAACGTTGAAAGGGGGGCGTTCGGCGGCACGAGCCGGCGCAGGGTGCGATAGCTCGACGGTGCGACCGTGGTCGCGCCAGCGCCAGGCATGACCTGGAAGACGCGGTGCCGCGCGCCCGAGCCCGTGTGGATCTCAGCCAGCAGTCGGAAGTGGTCCGGATCGTCGAGCAGGCGCGTGGCGGAAGGATCAAGGATGGCTGCCAGGTCCTCCGTCACGTGCAGGTGCGTGACGCCCAAATCCGCCAGGTCATCGCGCTGTAGGAATCGCAGCGCGTCTTCGTAGACCCACGTGAAGTAATCCCCGGAAAACATTTGATAGCCACGGTGGGACGTGGGCGAGGCCACGCCCGCCGCCGACGCGATGACGGCGGAATACTGGTGCGAAGTGAGGAGACGCGCATCGTGTGGGAGAGAGTGCTTCAGCCACGCATAGAGTTCCCAATTCGTTTCGATTTCTTGGCCGAAGCGCTCACGGGTGCGATCCCGATAGTGGTGTCCCGAGCCATCGGCCACTGGATCCGCGACCTCGAAATCACTAAGCGCGAGGTGGGTGCCTGAAACCGCGCGCGGCAGCGAGGTGGGCAGGATCAACAGCAGGCCGAGCGTGAGCTCCGCGAGGCGGCGGCGCCAGCTCGCGCGCAGTGCGCCCAGCAGAGCGCCCGCGCCCGCGAGGGCGGCCAAGAGCGCAACGGCTTGGGCGAGCCAGATGATGCGCTGGTCATGGTATTCGAGGCGCGACTGCAGCAGCTCCGCCTCGAAAAGCCCAAAGGCGCCGGCTGCTGCCAGGAATAGCAGGCCCCAACTCCGCCTGTGGTAAGCCGCGAGGGCGCCGACCACGGAGAGCGGGATGATCCCGACTCTGACCAGCGCCGGCCCCGCCTGCTGGATTGGCAGCCAATGGTCCGCCGCCGGCTGCCAGGCCGCCCGCACCGTTCCCGCAGAGCCGCCGCGACCGAAAACCGCGTCGGAGATAGGACCGCCGGCCAGCGCAACCAACAGCGCGCCCGCAACCAACGCCGCGGCAAGGTGGAACCCTTCACGACATCGCAGCCGTACGAGGCAAACACCACCCACCACGGCCAGCGCCGCGCTGGCAAAGATCATCACTGAGGCGTCCCCAAGCGCCAAGACGCCTGCCGCCGCCGCCAGCAGCAGTGCGCGCGGCCTGCCCATCACGCCCGCGTGAAGCGTGGCGGCGACCAGCACCACGCAGCCAACGGCCAGTGGCCGCTGCAGCAAGGTTGCCCAGTCAAACGCTCGTTCCAGGGACGGCGGCGACACGAGGAAGGCGAGGCCCTCAAAGTAGCCGGCGCGGTAGCCGAGAAACGTGCCGCCGTCGAAGAACCCGGTGGCGACACCGACACCCAGCGCCAGCGCTAGCGGCGCCCCAACGTCATAGGCAAACCCGACGGCGGCGAGCACGAGGGCGACAACCAGCAGGGTCGACAGGGCGTCAAAGGCCGTCCAAGGGAAAGCGCCGGTCAGGTTGGTAATGCTGGCTGCCAGCAGGTCGGCGCCGTAGTGGTAACCGATCCCCGCATCGACACCGTAAGGGGTCACCGGCGGAAACTCGCCGCCGGCCATACGCAGGGCCAGTGCGTAGTGCCAATCGGAATCGTAGGGGCCGGTGTGCGTCCGGTTCGCGTAAGCGAGGGCAAAGACGCCGACGGCTAGCATGGATATTGCCACCAGCGCGGCCCGGGACCCGCGCGGCAGGGGACGCAGGGCGCCGCCACGCCGGGCGGCGATCACCCCCAGCGCCGATGGGGCGAGCAGCCCAAGCCAGGCGGCGGAGGCGCCCGGCATCACATAGGCGGCAAGGTTGGTCACCAGCAGCACCACCACGACGCCGACGATCGGCGCGTAGAACGGCCACACCAGGCGCGGTCGGTCCCGAAACACCGCGTGCGCAATGGGGACGCCGATGGCCGCAATCCAGAAGCACACGGCTACGGACGCAATCACCCCGGGCCAAGGCGATGCAGCCGGGTCCAGACTCATGGCGTCAGCGCAAGCAGCGTGGTGAGTCTCCTCAGCCCTTCCCGCCGCAGGCGCGGGCCGTCTGATTCCTTTTGCCCATGTGGGAGAAGGCTAGGATGAGGGAGACCACGCATCAATGGCGGCGCCTAGCGCGGCGTGCGAATTGCGTCTTCGGGGAGCCCGCCGTCATATCCCGTGCGCTGCAGAATCGTTCCGGGCGCATGGTGCTCGATGGTGACGATGCCGGACAACACCTCATAGGCCACGCCGGTCTCGCCGACCACCACGCGCGCCAGCGGCACAATGTGCTGGATCTCCAAGAGCCCGTAGCGCGAGTCGATTCCCGCCACGGTGAGCGCCAGCAGATAGGTGCGGCCGGGGGTGAGGCTGGACGCCGCGCCGCCGCCCGAATCGCCGTTGATTTCAAGTCGCCGCGCGTCAAATTCGATGCGGACAATCTGCTCGGGCGCGTGCAGGGCAATGGGACCGGGCCACCAGCGCAGCGAGGCGGTGCGCGGGTTCGTGCTGATGTCGGGCCGCAGGCCCACCCCGAGCGGACTGGCCTCGTACAGGCGGAACTCCGTGCCCGTCGCGAAGGAGATGTCGTGAGGGTTGCGGTACCAGAAATTGACGATCGCACGCTCGCCGTCGACGCCGCCGTCAAAGCCAAGGCCGGCGAGGGGCGCGTCGGAGTCCACAGATACGCCTCCGTGATGGGGTCGGATCTGGACGAACGGTGCAACCGGGGAGTCGGCGCTGAGGGTGAGCGCGCCGCAATCCTGGACCGCGACTTGGATAACTTGCGGCAGGCCGTTGAGAGTGAGTTCGGTTGGGCCTGCCGTCACTGCGGTCCCGGGCTCGCCGAGCAGGTGAAGGTCAACCTGCTGATCCACGGCCGACTCGCAGACGGACCGTGCCGGCCCGGGCATTGCCGCTGGGTCACGCCCGATGCGCAACAGCGGAGACCAGGTCGCCGCGAGGTCGTACGCGCGCATCCCGTGTCCGGTCCACATCGCCTCGTCGCGTGACACGCCGAGCGCGGTCGGTTCGAGCGGCTCGGCGAGGATTACCAGGCCGCGCTGCGGCAGGCCGGCCAGAATTGTGATCGGCGGCGTGAGCGTCCCGCGTTCGAACTGTGTGGCCAACGAGGATTGCAGCACCGCGTGATCGGCGAATGCGGACAGGGCCGCCCAGCGCTGAAAATGCGAAAGCGACCCAAGCACTGACACGGTGGAGTGCGGTGCCACGAGCTGGCGCAGGGCGCGATAGCTGGTGGGCGCGGTTGCGGTCGTGCCGGCGCCGGGCATGACCTCGTATACGCGATGCCGCGCGCCTGAGCTTGTGGAAACCTCTGCCAGCAACCTGAAGTGACGCGGATCGTCGAGCAGGCTCGCGGCTGAGGGATCCAGGTTGGACACCGAGGCTGCCGTCGCGTGCACGTGCGTGATGCCCAGAGTGGTCAGGTCATCACGGTGGAGGAAGCGCATTGCGTCGGCGTAAATCCACGTAGTGTTGCCGGAATTGAAGATCTGAAAGTCGCCGCCGGAGAAGGGCGCGGCGACGCCCGCTGCCGAGGGAATCCCGTCCGAGTCTTGCGTCAGGATACGCGCATCGTCCGGCAGAGAGTTGCGTAGCCAGTCGTAGAGTTCCCAATTGGCCGCCAGGTTTTTGCTGAGTGTGGTTCGATCGAGGTAGTGATGCCCCGAGGCATCGGCCAGCGGATCAGCATGCTGGAGCTCCCGCAGAGCCAGGTGCACACCGCTGACTGCACGCGGCAGCGCGGTGGGCAGAATCACCAGCAGGCCGACCGTGAGCGCCGCGAGCCGGCGGCGTCCGCTGCCGCGCAGCGCGCCAAGCAGCGCGCCCGCGCCCGCGAGGGCGGCCAAGAGCGCCACGGCTTGGGCGAGCCAGATGATGCGCACATCGTGGCCAGGGAGCCGCGACTGCAGCAGCTCCATTTGCAGGAGCCCGCAGGCGCCGGCTGCTGCCAGGAAGGCAAGACCCCAGCTTCGCCGCCGGTAGGCCGCGAGGGCGCCGATCGCGACGAGTGGGATGATTCCGACCTCTACAAGCGCAGGCCCTGCCTGCTGGAATGGCAGCAGGTCCCCTGCGGCGGGCTCCCAGGCGGCGCGTACGTCGCCCACGCTGCTGCCACGGTCGAAGAGCGCGTCGGATATCGGGCCGCCAGCCAGCACGATGAGCAATGCGCTTGCGACCAGAGCGCCGGCGAAGACGAACCGCTCACGACCACGTAGCCGGACCAGTCGCGCCACGCCCACCAATGCCACCGCCGCCGCCGCGAAGATCATCACTGCGGCGTTCCCCAGCGGCAAGATCCCCGCCGCCGCTGCCAGCAGTGCTGCCTGCCGCTTCGCCGCGCCGGCCTGGAGCGCAGCCGCGATGAGCACTACGCAGGCCACGCCCACTCCCCGCTGCGGCAGGAAGGTCCACACAAACGCTCGCTGCGGGGAAGGCGGCGACTCGAGCAGGGCAAGGCCCTCAAAATAGCCGGCGCGGTATCCCAAAAACGCGTCGCCGTCGAAAAACCCGATGGCGGCGCCTGCACCCAGCGCCAGTGGCAGCGGCGCACCCACGTCATAGGCGAACCCGGTCGCAGCGAGCACGAGTGCAACGACCAGCAGGGTCGACACGGCATCAAGGGTCGTCCAAGGGAACACGCCGGCCACGTTGATGATGCTGGCCGCCAGCAGGTCGGCCCCGTAGTGGTAGCCGATCCCTGCGTCAGCCCCGAAGGGCGATACCGGCGGAAAGTCTCCGCGAGCCAAGCGGAATACCAGCGCGTTGTGCCACGTCTCATCGGCTGGGTAAGAGTGCGATCGATTGGCATAGGCCAGGGCAAAGAAGCCAACGGCCAGCATCGACACGGCCAGCAGCGCGGCCCGGGACCCGCGCGGCAGGGGCCGCAACCCACCGTCTCGTCTGGCGACGACGAGGGCTAGCGCGGATGGGAGGACCAGCCCGAACCATGCTGAGGCAGCGCCTGGCATGACATGGGCGGCAAGGTTGGTGACCAGCAGCACCACGGCCACACCGACGATTGGCGCGTAAAATGGCCACACCAGACGCGGCCGGTGCCGAAAGACGGCATGCGCCAGGGGTACGCCGATGGCCGCGATCCAGAGGCAGACGGCTACGGACGCGATCACCCCGGGCCAGGGCGACGCTGCCGGATCCAGACTCATCTAGTCATGCCGAGCTGAGCAATCGAGCTCCTATGTCCCCGGCTCTTTGGCGCGAGCGACCGTGAAGGCTCGTGACCGCGCTCCCTAGCGCCCAAGAGCCTGGGGCTGGGTTGGAACGGTCCGAAGTTGGCCTCGGTGGCTGGCCTGCTGACGCTGAGTACCAACTCGACCGTTTGCCGGGCATGCTCAACTAGGCGCACCTCGGACTTAGGTTACCGCGGTAGGCACTGCGCTGCGGATGGCGGGGACGGCTTGAGCTGTCTATGACGTTCCGGGAGGGTCGACGCGAACGGTGATGATATCCGTGCCGTGGTACTGCGAATGCCGCACGGATGTGGCGTAGTGCCGCAGCAGCTGCAGCGAGAGCTCGCTCTCGGCCACGATCTCCGAGTCGTGCTGCTGGAGCTGCCGGACCCGGTCCTCGAGGTTTTCTTCGCTGCCGCCGCCGATGAACTCCAGGTCCGCCACCGGGCCCTCGCTTGACGCCACCACGACCAATCGTCGCCCATCGTCATCCTCGTCGTCGTCGAGATCTAACAGATCTAGTTTCAGCGGCGCCAGCGTCAGGAGCGTCTCTTCCGCCACCGCGTTCAGGCGGTCTTTCATGGCGGTATCCCAGCCTCTGCGGTCGGCAAACTTGGTGACAAAGGCCGAGAGTTCCGGGAGGACTTCGATGTGAAGCCTCGACTCGAATCGCATGCGACGGTGGCTGGTAAGTTCCAGGAATAGAATCATCGCCACCACGGCGAACCCACCGGTTGTCACGCCGCTCTTGAGCAGCGTTCCCCACACCGAGCCAAGGTCCGGCAGGCTGAACAAGCCGAACTGAAAAGCCGCGCCGATCCAGAACGAAAGGCCAGCGATGGTCAGCCGCTGTCGATTCTGTTCGGTTTGGATAACGGTCCGCGCCCCGTCCACAAACAGCGTCCCCGTAAGCAGGATCAGGTATCCCGCCATCACGGGGCCGGGCAGGGAGCTCAGCAGTCCGGACACCTTGGGAAAAAAAGCCAGCGCAATGAAAAGGCCGCCGATGCCGTAGCCCACCCGGCGGGAGGCGACGCCGGTCACTTGCGTAAACGAAACAATGCCCGGACTGACGATGGCGGGCACCGAGCCGGCGACGCCGGCGAGCACGTTGCACACCCCGGTGCCGGCCAACGCCCCCTGAACCTGGCGAAAGTCGATGGCCAGGTCCTCGCGCCGCGCCACCCGCTGCAGCGAGATGGCTTCGCCGTTCACCTGAATGGAGATGATCACGCCGAGGAACAAGAACGCCGGCAGCAGCGTCCAGAAGGGGATGCCGAAGTCGAGCCCCAACCCGGGCCACGCGGTTGGAAGCCCCACCCAGCCGGCCTCCGTCACCCTCTCGAAGTCGTAGATACCGAAGGCTGCGGCGACGCCCGAGCCAACCACGATGCCGATCATCGGCGCCCACAGACGCCAGACGGGTGAACCGCGCAGCGCGAGCGCGGCGACGACCATGAGCGTGACCAGCGCGGTCAGCGGCGCCGCCACGGGCTCGGCTTCCGCCGCTCCGTCCAGCAGACCGAAAACAACCGACGCCAGGGTGATGGACAAAATCATCATCACCGTGCCGCTGATGGTTGGCGTCACGATTCGCCGCAGAATGAAGAGCCACTTGGAGATAACCAGCTGGAATGCCGCCGAGGCGAGGATCAGCGTCGTCAGCGTTGCGGGCCCGCCGTCCACCAGCGCTGTGATGCAGAACGGGATCGAGAAGGCGGCCGTGAACAGCGGCAGCACGGTTCCGGCGCCAACGGGTCCCAGCCGGCGCACCTGGAGCAGCGTGGCCACGCCGACGACCACCAGCGTGGCGAAAACCATCCACCCCAGGTAGGCGTCGTCCTGCCCCGAGGCCTTTGCCACGATCACCGGCGTGACCAGCAAGGCGGCGGAAGCGATCAGGCCGAACTGCAGGCAATAACCCAGGGAGGCCAGGAGCGGCGGGCTTTCGTGCGCCTCGTAGCGTGGATGCTGAAGAGTCGCCGCCGCCAGAACTGCCTCCCCGCAACCGTGCCGTACGGCAAGCCTGGGCGCACTATACGACGGTCCTGTGGCCGGATGATGAGCCTGGCGGGTTGTGGGCAGCGTTGGTTTCGTCATTCCCGCGGAAGCGGGAAACCAGCCCAAATGCCCTCGGGGACTACCTGGGCGCGCCGCGCGCCCCGCCATGGCGACTCGGTCTGGGTGCCGAGCCCAACGCTCACTGGACCCCGCTGCTCCCATGCGCTCGGCGCGGCGGGCAATCCCTTGGGTATGAACGCCGCCGTTTGCTCCAGCCGGGCCGTGCCGTCCTCAGCTTCCCGAACTTCATACTGAAGCCAGGCCCGTCCCGGAAGCTTCATCTCCGCTCGCAGGCGTACCCGTTGTGAATGCAGTACCGCCAGGTGGCCGGGAGTGTCCTCGGCTGCCATATGAGGCCGTCAGTGCAAATTCAGCCTGGTGTTGACACTATTCACTCCTCGGGAAAAGAGGGGCCCCGAGCGTTGCCGCGGATCCTGGACGGAGAACACCCCATCTCAGGCCTTTGAGCAGGTCGTCATCCAGTAGCCATCCCAGGCGCCGCCACAGCTCTCGCGTCTTCCCGGGCATGACCGGATGGATCAGCACCGAAACCAGGCGCAGCGCCTCCGAGGCTGTGTAGATGACTCTTCGGGCATTCTCGTAGTCGCCTCTCTTAAATAGGGCCCATGGAGCGTTCCGTTCGACGTATCGATTCAGGTCCCGAATCACTGCCTCAACCTCTCGCAATGCTTCGTCGAAGGACAGCGAATCTACGTTCTCGAACACTTTGTCAACCAGCCGCGTGCATCGGTCGCGAAGCTCAGTCTCCGGATCGCCGCTGATCCCCGCTTCGGGCACTACACCGTCGCAGTACTCGACGATCATGCTTGTGAGCCGGTGCGCGAGATTGCCAATGCCGTTGGCCAGCGTGCCTTCATAGCGTCTGCGAAGAAGCTCTTCGCGGAAATCGGCATCGCGACCCATCGCCATATCGCGTACCAGGAAATACCGAAAGGCGTCCGATCCAAGTTTAGCTGCGAGATCCAAGGGCTTTACCACGTTGCCAGTGGACTTGGATATCTTCGCCCCGTCTACGTTCCACCAGCCGTGAGCGAAGATAGTTCTGGGTGGAGGAAGACCGATTGCCCTAAGCATTGTCGGCCAATAGACAGCGTGAGTGATGAGGATGTCCTTGCCAATTAGATGGGTGGCGTTCGGCCAAAGACGGGCGAACTTCTGGTCGTCTGACTGGAAGCCTGCCGCAGTCAGGTAATTGATGAGGGCGTCGAACCACACGTAGGTCACGTAGTCCTCATCGAAGGGAAGCCTGATACCCCAGTGCAGCCGCTCGACCGGCCTCGAGATGCAGAGGTCGCCAAGAGGCCGTCTCAGATATCCGAGGACCTCGTTCAGGCGGTGCGCAGGCTGCACGAGCTCCGGGTGGTCGCTGAGGTAGCCGATCAACCAGTCCTGATACTTCCCCATGCGGAAGAAGTAGTTGCTCTCGGCGATTCGCTCAACCGGCCGCCCGCAATCCGGGCAGCTACCATCGGCGAGGTCCTTCTCCGTCCAGAACCGCTCATCGGGCACGCAATACCAGCCCTCGTACTCGCCGAAGTAGATCTCTCCCGTGTCCCACAGATCTTGAAGCACAGACTCCACGAGGCGAATGTGTCGTGCCTCCGTGGTGCGGATGAAGTCGTCATGCGAGATGTGCAGGGTCTTCCACGCGTTCTGGAACCGCAGGACCATGCGATCCGCCTGTGTCTTTGGGTCGATGCCGTTCTTGAGAGCGGCGTCTCGTACCTTCTGCCCGTGCTCGTCCGTGCCGGCTAGAAAGAAGACGCGCTTGCCTTGAATGCGTCGGTATCTGGCCAAGACATCCGCAAGGACCGTCGTGTGAGCGTGTCCGATATGTGGCTCGTCGTTGACGTAGTAAATCGATGTGGTGATGTAGCAATCGTCGGTCATGGTGGTTCTCCTGGGTGAGCTGGGGAAAAAGAAAAGGGCCTCCCGTTGGGGAGGCCCTCTATATCGAGTCTAGCTTGGTATCTGGACTACGGCATTCTCCCCAACATCAAGCCGCCGTGGCGCATGGCCACGGCGTTCATCATCACCATTTGGGTACTCTCGCGAGTCATGATCACGGGTTTAACACCTCAGCGCGAGCAGTATACGAGACCTAGGACAGAAATCATGTGGCTCCATAGTCGTTGCGTGGCAGGCTTTCGCACGACGGGGATCAGAGCCTGACTACAAGTTCAGAACGAACCTCAATGTCAAGGCTCTAGACTTTGTCCAGCCTGGTGGGCCCACCTGGATTCGAACCAGGGACCGACCGGTTATGAGCCGGCTGCTCTGACCGCTGAGCTATGGGCCCCTCAAAGGCCCGCAACGGGCGTGTCTGGCGGTCCCGACCGGATTCGAACCGGCGATCTTCTCCTTGACAGGGAGATATGCTAGGCCGCTGCACTACGGGACCAGCGTTGCGGGCGCGCCGCAGCCATGGTATCCGACGCCACGGCGGCGGGTGGGCCGGGTAGGATTCGAACCTACGTAGCCGTAAAGGCGCCGGATTTACAGTCCGGTGGTATTAGCCGCTCACCCACCGACCCGTGAAAGGCGCACCCGTTCGCTTGTGTTGTAAACCGTCGCGCGGGCGTGGCCACACCCTAGCCGCCACACCCGCCAGTAGCCGCCATGGTACCAATCACCGGGCGGATATCCGCCGGCGCTAGCTAGTCTCGTGGAGTGGCTGAACGACCAGCTGACGGTGCTCGCGCCCTATTTCTTCGTGCCGCATCCCGTGGCCGTGGCCGCCGTGGTGGCGTTTGGCCTTTTCTGGTCTCGGCTCGGGCCGCCGCTGGCGCCCAACCGTCCCGGAGCGTGGTTCGGCTTCGTCGCTGGAGCGGCGGTCTACGCCGCCGCGCAGGTGTGGGTGCGCGGCGAGCCAACGGCCGCCGTGATGGACATCATCACGCGCAACATCGACCCGGCCCGCGTGGCCGACGCCCGCCCGCTCACCGGCGTTGTCGAAGCGCTGGTCGCCGGCTATGCCGCGGAGATCGTCAAGCTTGTCCTGATGCTGGTGGTGATCTTTGCCATGGCCCATACGCGCGATCCCCGCGCCGTCACCACGGCAGCCGTGGCGCCCGCGCTCGGCTTTGCCATGTTTGGCGCCAACGCCTCCCTTTCGCCCGCGATCCAGCAGCTCCCGGTCGACGGCGGCCTGGCGTTTCCGCTGATCGAGGAGGGACTGTGGATCGGCCTGCACCTGGGCACGGCCTACCTGCTGGCCAAGGGCTGGCTGAGCGATCGCTTGGGTGTCTACCTCTTAAGCGCCGGGCTGCTGCACGCGGCCGCGGCCTACACCGCAACCCTGGAGACGTTGGGCTGGCATCCGGTGGTCGTCGCCGTGGTCCTTGCGGTCGTCGCGCTGAGCGCCTTTTCCGGCGGTGCCGGGGCCATCCCCACGCGGCGCTAGCGCGATCGACGGGGTGCGATGCGTCCCGGCAGCGCGGTCCCCACGGTCGCCGCGCCCGCGATGGCGAGGCTCACAACGCCCAGCCAGTCGCCGCCGACGCTGTAGGGTGTGCCCGGCGTCGTGACGTCCACCTCGGCCGCCAGCATGGCCTCCTGAGCGATGTCGACCGGCGTTGCGGCGACGATGCCGCCGTCGGGAGCGACGATCGCCGATCCGTACCGCCAATCAGCCTTCACGATTGCCAAACGATGCTCGGCGGCGCGCACGCGCAGGTGCGCCAGCTGTGTGCCGGCGTAGGCGCGCCAGTCGTGCGTGGGCACCGCCACAACTTGGGCGCCGTCCCGGGCCAGCCGCGCCAGGGCGTCCGTGTAGCTGCCGTCCGGCCCGAGCGCCAGCCCCACCGCCACCCCGTCAACCGCATAGACCGAGTGTTGCCCGGCGGTGATGCTCCGCTCGCCGATCACCCAAACCGGGTGGGCCTTGGTCGTGGGGGCCGAGAGGCGCCGGTCTGGGTAGACGAGGACCGCCTCGTTGCGCGTGCGGTCGCGGTCGATGCGAATGAAGTACGGCCACACGATCGCCGCGCCCGAGCGCGCCGCCACGTCGGCCACTTGATCCGTGAGCGCTTGGCCGGTCGGCGTGAGGGGATCGACCCAGCCCGACGCCTCCGGCCATACCACGAGTTGCGCGCCCTGCGCCGCGGCGGTTGGGGGCGCGTGCAGGGCCGTGATGACCTCGGTGAGCTCGGCGTACTGGCGGCGCACGATGTGGGGGCGTGTGAGCGAATGGTCGGGCACGTGCTCGCCCGGCTGCACGATAGCCGCGCGCAGCGTGCCGGTTGGCTGCGGTGGCGGGAGCAGGGCAAGGACGCCGCCGAAGACCCACGCCGCCCCCACCGCGGCGACGCTCCAGCCCAGCGCCCGCCGCGAGCCGGTCCAGCGGCCAAGCCCGCTCAGGATGAGCGCCGCGATGGCGCCGTTGGTGGCGATCACGATGATCGTCACCGGCCACATGCCGGCCAGCGGAAGAAAGGCCCGCAGCGGCGCGGTGTCGATCTGCGCGGTTGCGGTCATGCCCCACTGATGGCCGGCCGTGGTCACCAGCCGCAGGTACTCGACGCCCGTCCAGACAACCGCCGGCAGCCACACGACCCCCCACCCCCGCAGCGCCGCATGCACGCGCGGCGTAAGGACCGGCAGCGCCAGCAGCCCCGCCGCCAGGCCGAGTGCCGCGCCGACCGCCACGCTTATCCCAGCCCAGGCGGCGCCCGTGACCACTTCCGGCGGGTCAATGCTCAGCGCGAGGAGACCGAAGAGCGTGCCGGCGCTGAGTCCGGCGAGCACGCGCGCCGCTGCATTCGTACGGCCCGGCGCATGCACCGTGAGCATCAGTGGCACCCATGCGACGAACCCCAGAACCGTCCACGAGAGCGGCGGAAAGCTCGCGGCGTAAAGCGCGCCCGACGCAATCGCCGCGGCGGTTGGAGGTCCCGCTCGCGTCAGGCGATATCGGGCACCGGCTACCATTCGGTTCGACGACCGAAGCACGCGGGGGGCGGAGCATCCATGGTGGGCGCTCGGCAGCCAACGCTGGCGCTGCGCAACGCGCCGGTCAGCGATTCAGAAGAGGAACTCTGGACGCCGCCTTGCATATTCCCGATCGTGCGCATGCCGTTGCTCACCGTACTCGGTTGCGGCGCCCGCGGCGGGTGGTGCTCGAGCGCCGCCAGCCCGACCAGGGTGCCAGGTCCCGGAGCGCCCGCCTCGTGATGGGCCACCGCGAACCGCGAACCGGACGAGTGACCGCTTGACCGGCGGGCCCGGGCATTCGCCCGCCGTGCAGCGACGTGCCCCAGCCGGCGACCGGGCCGAGCGCCGCTTCCATCAGAGCCTGCTGGCGGCCTGGTTCGCGCTCGGCATCGTCGTGGCGAGCACCGCGGTCGCGCCGTGGCTCACGCTGCTTGGCGCGCTGGTCCAGCTCGTCGGGTCAATCAGTTCACGCACGAGCCTGCCGCGCGCGCTGCACCGATGGCTCGTCGCACCGGTGCAGCGCCAACGCGCCGCGCCGGAGCATCAGGTCGGCTTCGAACGCGCCGATGCCTTGACGGGCACCGTGGCGCTGGCCGGCGCGGTATTCGTGTTCGCCGGGGTCCACCCGCTCGGATGGGCGCTGGTTGGCGTGTGCGTCGTCTCACTGGCGCTCGACGCCGCGCTGGACGCCGGCCCGCTGCGGCGCCTGGCCGACCTGTTCGCCCACCTGGCCGGGCCCCGGCCGCGCTAGCGTGTCCCGTCCCTCCGGGCTGCGGAGATCCGGCGCGCGATGGCCGCGTCTGGCGGGCGCCTGCTTTGGAGGCCCGGCCATGCTCAGCCTGCTGCTGGGTGCTGCATGCGCCGGACCGGCCGGCAGTTCGGCTGACGCCGGCAACGCCGCCGCGGCCGATTCCGGCCTGCTGCTCGCGGTGCTGGTCCCGCCCGTGCTGCTGGTCTCGTTGGCATGGCTCGCCTACATCTTTCGCCTCCTATTTCGGGAGCCGCCTGAAGGACCGCCACCCCCCAAACGGTGACCGTCGGCCTTCCTGGCGTAGTCTTGATGTGACTGGGGTGCGGGGAATGGCTTTGGCGGTCGACGACATCAGCCTGACGATTGACGGGCAGCGCGTCGCGGTCCCGGCGGGTGCGTCGCTGCTCGATGCCGCCGCCGCGGCCGGCATAGACGTGCCGACGCTCTGCTTCCACCCGAACATCGCGGCGTCGGCCAACTGCCGGCTGTGCGTGGTGGAGCAAGCGCTCAGTCCCAACGGCGCCGCCGCCGAGCCCCCGGCCGGCGCCCCCGAACGCCAAGCGTCCAAGCTGCTGCCCGCCTGCCGGGCTAAGGCCGAGCCAGGACAGGTCATCCACACGAACAGCCGCAACGTGCGCGCGTCGCGCCGCGGCTCGCTGCGGCTGCTGCTTGGCGGCGTCGACTTGAGCGAGGCGCCGGACCTCGTGGAGCTCTGCTCGGCCTATGGCGTAGAAGCCGGCACCGACGCCGAGCGCGAGCCGTTTCCCATCTTTGTCGACAACTCCTACTACATCCGCGACTACAACAAGTGCGTCATGTGCTGGCGGTGCGTCGACGTGTGTGGCGATCAGGTGCAGTTCACCTTCGCCATCGAGCCGGCGGAGCGCGGGTTCGAGGTCCGCGTGGGCACCACCGAGTACGACGGCATGATGGACACCACCTGCGTCTATTGCGGCAACTGCGTGCAGGTGTGTCCCAGCGGCGCGCTCAAGGGCCGTGCCCACTGGGAGGCCGAGCGGCGCGGCCGGCTCACCGACGACCGCGTCGTCCAGACCACCTGCTCGTTCTGTGGCGTGGGATGCGGCCTCACGGCCCACGTCCGCGACGGGGCGATCACCCACGTGGACTCGCCTGACGACCACCCGGTCAACCAAGGCTGGCTGTGCGTCAAGGGTCGCTACGGCTGGGACTACGCGCAGCACGACGACCGTCTCACGCATCCGCTGATCCGCGTCGGCGCGCGGGGCGAGGGCCGCTGGCGGCGCGCGAGTTGGGACGAGGCGCTCGACCTAACGGCGCAGCGGCTGGCGCACCACCGCGACACACATGGCGCGGATGCGGTGGCGGTGTATGCGTCGTCCAAGTGCACCAACGAGGAGAACTACCTGCTGCAAAAGTTCACCCGCGCGGTGCTGCAAACGAACAACATCGACAACTGCACGCGCCTCTGCCACGCCTCATCGGTGGCGGCCCTCGATATTTCCCTCGGAACCGGCGCGTTCACCAACTCGCTGGACGAGATCGCGGAGAACGACGTGATCTTCGTGACCGGCTCGAACACCACGGAGACGCACCCCATCACTGCGCTCAAGATGAAGGCTGCCGTGCGCGACGGGGCCCGGTTGATCGTGGCCGACCCGCGCGCGATCGAGCTCACTCGCTGGGCCGACGTGCACTTGCAGTTCCGCACCGGCACCGACGTGCCCATGTACAACGCCCTGCTCCACGTGGTGATCCGCGACGGTCTGGTGGACGAGGACTTCGTCGCCGCGCGCGTGCATGACTTCGAGGCCGTGGCCGAGTCGGTCCGCGCCTGGACGCCCGAGCGGCAGGAGGCGCTGACCGGCATTCCGGCAGCAGACATCGAGCGCGCCGCCCGCATCATCGGCGAGGCGGGCAAAACGGCGTTTTACTGGGGCGTGGGGATTTCCGAGCAGACGCACGGCACCGACGCTTGCCTCACACTCATCAACCTCTGCCTGGCCACCGGCAACGTGGGTCGACGCGGCACCGGCCTAAACCCCCTGCGCGGGCAGAACAACGTCCAAGGCACGAGCGACGTGGGCGCCATTCCGATGTATTTCACCGACTACCGCTCCGTCGAGTCCCCCGAGGTTCGCGGCGTGTTCGAGGAGGCCTGGGGCCTCGCGCTTCCTCCCGTCGAGGGTCTGACGACCATAGAGATAGCCGATGCCGTGGGGCGCGGCGACCTGCGAGCGATGTTCATCATGGGCGAGAACCCGCTGATGTCGGACCCCGACCTGAACGCCGCCCGCGAGCACTTCAACCACATCGACTTTCTGGCGGTGCAGGACATCTTCATGACCGAGACGGCCGAGATCGCCGACGTCGTGCTCCCCGCCGCCAGCTGGGCCGAGAAGGACGGCACCTTCACCAACACCGATCGGCGGGTGCAGCGGGTGCGGCCCATCCTGGACCCGCCAGGCGAGGCGCGGCAGGACTGGGCCATCGTGGCTGACCTCTCGCGGCGGATGGGCTACGACCTGGAGCTGACGACGCCGGCAGAGATCTTTGACGAGATCGCGCGGCTCACACCCAGCCACGCCGGGATGAGCCACGCGCGACTCGACCGCGAGGGCGGCATTCGCTGGCCGTGTCTCGACGCCGACGACCCCGGCGCGCTGTGGCTCTTCGGCGATCGGTTCCCCACCAGCGACGGCAAAGCCACCATGACGCCCGTCGACTGGACCGAGAACGTGGAAATCCCCGACGCGGAGTACCCCTTCATCTTCAACACCGGACGGGTGCTGTATCACTGGCACACGGGCTCGGTCAGCCGCCGCTCGCGGCTGGACGACGCCTATCCCGAGCCGCTGGTGGAGGTGTCGCCGGAGGACGCCGACCGGCTGGGCATCCCCAAGAGCGGGCTCGTGCGCGTCAGCAGTCGCCGCGGCAGCCTCGAGGCCCGCGCCTGGATCACCCGCCGCGTCCCGCCCGGCACCGTCTACATGAGCTGGCACTTCGTCGAGGCCGCCGCCAACCTGCTCACCATCAACGCCCTCGATCCGATCTCCAAGATTCCCGAATACAAGATCTGCGCCTGCAAGGTCGAGGCGCTGGAGGAGAGGCCCAGCCGCCAGTCGCGGTCCCTCACCAGCGCGCAGGCCTAGAAAGTCGGACACCCGGTCTGGACGGACCAAGGGCGGGCCGCGCATCCGGCAAAGCTGCTGACCACCGTCCGGCCCACGAATTCCACTCACCCAGCCAGGCAGCGTTGGCGTCTGGGTGAGCCGTCACGGGCCTGGCACCACGCGCTACCTCGCCGCCGGCCTACACGCATTCCGGGCTCGTTCCTTCGGAGGGGGCGGGGAAATGATGCAAATGGAACGGCGGAGAGGCCCTACCTACACCATATATTGGGTAGCGGCCCCGTGTGCCCCTAGATGTTGTATACCTATCGCTGTCGACTGGTACAATTACCTACCGGGGAATGCACGGACGCCGTTCGTTCCTCAGGCGTGGCCTGGGGCTGCTGTCGGGAGGCGCGGCAGGAGCAATTTTTGGGAGGTTAGCCGCTGCGTCGGAGCCGCTTGAGGCTTACGGTGCTGTAGACAGCCTGACCCCGCCCGCCGAGTCGGCAAGCGCTAGGCCCTCCTCTCCCGTGATCGAGCTCATCTGCGATACCGCGGAACTCGAACCGGATGAGTGCGAGTGGTGGTCGGATCCTCCCCCGTCCACGCAACCGCAGTCGGTCCTGCAGACACACTCGCTGCTCACGGTCTACGGCCGCAGTTTCGGCGTGGCCCCGGTGCTCGGATTGTTGGGCGCGCTGAACTCGTTTGACGAATTGGAGCGCAGCGTCGAGCCGTGGACCAGCGCCATGTCGGAGCTCGCCGAAGCGCCCGTCATGGTGGCGCCGCACCTGATCTATGGGCTGGCGACCCCCTGCGAGGATGCTAGTGACTCCTGCGTGCTCTTCCTTGACGCTTCAGGCGTGGACCTCATCGAGGACTACATCAAGCCGGCGGCAGACCGCGGTATGGCCGTGATCCTCGACACCCAAATCGGCCGCCTGGCACCCACGTACTTCGTGCAGCGGATGATCGACGCCGGGTATCTGGCGTATCCCAACGTGCACATCGCGCTCGATCCCGAGTTCGCCACCGACCCGGACCAGGACATGCCGGGTAAGCCGATCGGAACTCTCTCGGCCGCCAGCATCAACCAGGTCCAGGCGGCGCTGGCCGCCTATGTCCGCGAGGAGGGCTTGTCGCACAAGAAAGTGCTGATCGTGCACCAGTTTGTCGACGACCTCTCGGATTCCTGGTCTATGGTTCCGGGGAAGCAGAACATCGAGATCTATCCGGAAGTCGATCTCGTCTTCGACGCCGATGGGTTTGGCACCCCCAACGCGAAGGTGCACAAGTACAACGCCATCACCGATCCCACGGCGTACCCGCAGCTCGAGTGGCGCGGCATCAAGATCTTCCAGCACAACCGGCACGCGCCCCGGTTTTCGGATACGCCGGTCATGACCCCGCGCCAGATATTCGGCCTGGACACCACGCCGTCCGGTTGGCGCATGTGGGCGCCGCCGCATCTCGTGGTGCTGGCTTAGCCAAGCGTCGCCGGTCAGAACGTACCGCCCCACGCTTCCGGGCGGCCCGCGTCGGATGCTCCCCATTTCCCGGCGCCGCATAGGGCACGATAGGGTGACTTGCTCGCGTCACGATCGCCCAAAGTAGGGCACTTTGGTACGTCATTCCCGCGTACGCGGGAATCCATCCCCAGCTCACCTCGCAACGAACCGAGCCCGCCGCCCCCCAGCTCGTCCGAGGCGCGGGCTGCGCATCGCGATGTGGAATATCTGGGGCTTCTCGTGGGAGTGGCAGCGCCGGCGCCCGCTGGTCGCGGCCGAACTCACCGACCTTGCGCCGGACGTCGTCTTCCTCCACGAAGCGCGCGCGGCCCGCTGCTCGTGGGAGGCCGGCCGGTCAACGCCGGAACAAGTCGCCGGCGATACCGGCATCCCGCTCATCGAGTGGATTGACGCACCGACGACGCACCCAACCGCACGGATGGGACCGGCCCTGCTGTCGCGCGTCGCGCCGGTCAAGACAACGCGGGTGCGGCTGGCCGGCCGCGAATCCGTCCCCGACCTGGGCTTTCACGAGCCATGGCTGCTCACGGCGCACTGGGAAATCGACGGATTCCGCGCCACGGTGGCAACCACGCACTTGCCAATGGCATCGTTGCCTGCCGCCCAGGACGTTGCCGTGCATTCGCTGGCCAAGCTGCTGCCCCCAATGGCTACCGAGTCCGATCTGCTCGTTCTCATCGGCGACTTGAATTTGCAGTCGCATAGTGCGCGGCTGTTCCGTCTTATGCAGGCCGCGGGCCTTGAGCCGGTACCTTCGCTCTCCACGGCCCCTCCCACATGGCCCACCAGCTCGGCAATGTTTAACCGGGAGGCGCTGGCCTCCGGCCGCCCCTGGTCGCTTCACCACCCTGAGGCTCAGCCAATTCGCATCGACTACACCCTGGTCCACCGCCGCGCCGCCGCGCCGCTCCGCATCGCCGACGCCGGCCGCTTCGGAACCCGGCACCGCACGGACGACCTGTTCGCGTCCGATCACTGGGGGCTCTGGGTCGATCTCGCGATCGCCTGACGACAATCAAACTCGCCCACCAGCCCTGAGCCGTTCCGCTGGATCAGCCGGCGATACCGTCCTTGCGGCGACGCAGCCAGACGGCGTTGCCCTCGGGGTTGGTTGCTGTCTCAGGCGTGCCGCACCTGCACGCGCAGCCGGCGCACATAGGTTGCACCGCGTTCGGCGGCGGTTGCCCGACCGTGCAGCGTCAGGTAGCTCAGACCCAAGCGCCCGTTCCGGATGGGAACGGTGCGGTCGGTTCCGCCCACTGCTACGGCCGCGGTGCCGGCTGCGATATCCCACCGGATGGTGACGGGCGTCCACGACCCTGTTGGCAGCGCCTGCGCGTCAAGCGCGAGCTCCACGGCGGCATCGGGTCGCCGGTCGTCCGGCCGCCAGAAGGTCTCGTCGAGCACCACGTCAATCCCGGCGGACCCCTCATCGCGGCGGATCTCGAAGGACACTGCGCCGCGGACGCCGATGGGGAAATTTCGCGCGGCGCCCAGCGGCAATGTGCCGGTGTGGCGCATACGCAGGACGCGCCCGCCGTCCGCATCGACGGTTGCGGCGCCCGCGGTGCCGTTCGTCGACCACCCATCCAGTCCGTGCTCGAAATCGTCGCGGTCCTCCGTCTCGTCGAGCCGGTCGGGGTCCAGGATCACGTAGTCCAAGACCACGTGCATCCAGGCGTCGGTGATGTGGTTGAACATCATCAGCACGCGACCGTCGGGCAGTTCCAGCATGCGCGGGTAGCTGACCTGATCGTTGAGCAGCTCCGGCAGGGCCTGCCGGGCGTACTCCCGGTAGCCATGCCAGGTACGGCCGTCGTCGTGGGAGACCGCGGCGTTGAGCACGTGCCGTGAGCAATGCACCTCCTTGTGCTCGCCGCCGAGCGGCGGTCCCTGGGTGTTGTTCCAGGTAAACAGCAGGCGTCCGTCCCGCAGCCGCAAGAGGTAGCCCGGCGAGTTGGGCGCCTTGAACCGGCTTCGCCGCGGCTCCGACCAGGTCCGGCCATCGTCCGAGTACGACTCGTACTGCCACCGGCCCGGGGTGCGGATGATCTTGTAGATGCGCCCGTTGCCCAGTTGGGTGAGCGTGGGCTCGTTGGCGCCGGAATGGCTGTGCCGTCCCCCCGAGGCCACGTGCAGGTCGGTCGAGTCGTCGCGCCAGGTGCGCCCGCCGTCGTCGGAATAGCAGGTCTTGCAGCAATACATGCCCTCCGTCTGGTCCCAGTCGTAGTACTCCAGCGGCAGCAATATCCGGCCGCTGTCGATCTGGGCCGCCTGGCGCAAGGCGCCGGTATAGGGGTGGCCGTAGTCGATGCGCTGCGGCCCTTCCCAGCTGTCGCCGCCGTCGCGGGAAACGACGTGATAGACGTCGCACCGCAGCTCGTCGCGCCCCGGACGCTCGATGTCCTCGGGCCATATGAGGACGCGCATGCCAAAGAGGTGGATGGCGCCGTCGCGGTCCACCAGCATCGGGCCGCTGCCCCAATAGCCGAAGCCAATGGGAAGCTCCATCACGCACTGCGGCTCGTCCCAGGAGACCTCGCCCTCGGCATAGGTTCCGTAGCGAACGGTGAGATGCTGTCGCGCCCAGGGGTCGTCGAAGATGCCTTTCTCGAGCGCGATGTAGAAGCCGGGGCCTTCGGTGTTCCAGCTGCAGAGGCGGCCGTCGGACAGCAGCGCCACCGCGTTGATGGATTCGCCGAGTGTGCGTCGTTCGAGTAGCAACACGGCCGTTCTCCTTCGTCGGCGGTGTCGCGTATACCGCCGGGGTCGGTCATCCGTGACGCGGGCATTGTCGCGCGTTTGCCCACCTTCACGCGCAGGGTGGCCCTGGACTGAACCCTAACGCTCTATGCTGGCGGCGCGCGGGGCTGACGCTTGAGTCGAGGCGACGTCATGGATGAGAACCAAGACCTGTTTGTATCAGGGCGGCACGGCTATCACACGTTCCGCATACCTGCGCTGGCGGTCTCCGCGGCGGGAACTGTGCTGGCCTTCGCCGAGGGACGCCGGCATGATCGCGCGGACACCGGCGATATCGATACCGTGCTGCGGCGGCGCGAACGCGGCGCTGCCGACTTCGACGCGATGCGTGTCGTGGTCTCGGGCGGCGGCGACGTGGCCGGCAACCCGGCGCCGGTGGTCGATCGCGAAACCGGGCGCATCACGCTGCTCTTCTGCCGCAATCCCCACGACGGACCTGAGGACCTCGTCTGGCAGGGCAAGGCCGAGCGCACGGCATGGCTGACCTACAGCGACGATGACGGCAAGACTTGGGCGCCTCCGCGCGAGATCACGTCCTCGGTCAAGCGGCCGGGATGGACCTGGTACGCCACCGGGCCGTGTCACGGCATACAGCTGCGCAGCGGACGCCTCGTGGTCCCCTGCGACCACGGCGTCGGCCGGCAGCACGAGCGCTACATCGATTGGTGCCGGTCCCACCTGCTGCTGAGCGACGATGGCGGCGCCACCTGGCGCATCGGCGCGACCACGGGCGACGGCACGAACGAGTGCGTGGTCGTCGAGTTGGACGACGGCAGCCTCTACCTCAACCGGCGCTGCGACCGGCGCGACGACCAGCCGCAGTTCCGCCGGCGCTTCGCGCGCAGCGTCGACGGCGGCGAGTCGTTCGCGGAAGACGACTGGCACCACGACCTTGTGGACCCCCACTGCCAGGCCTCGGCCGTGCGCGCGGGCGGCCCGGGCGCGCCGCTGGTGTTCGCCAATGCCGCCAGCCAGGCGCGGGAGCGGCTAACGGTGCGGCGCAGCGACGACGGCGGGCGCACCTGGTCATCCGGCCGAGTGGTGCACCCCGGACCCGCCGCCTACTCGGACCTCTGCGATCTGGGCGACGGGTCCGTGGGCCTGCTCTACGAGTCTGGCGAGGAAATGTCCTACGAGCGCCTCCGCTGGACGCGGCTCAGCATTGACGACTCAGGCGGCGGCTAGCCACCCGGGATGTAGAGCGTGCGGTCGGCCACGGGCAGGGACACCCGCGCGCCGCCGTTGAGATGCGAGTGCGCGATGCCAAACTGCGCTTCCACCGACTGCATGGTGACGTCGATGTTCCCAGTCGTGCGCTCGCCGGTCTCCAGTTCCCGAATGATGCTGCGGATCGTGAGCACCGCGGGGCTCTCGGCGATCCCTCGAATCGTGTGCTCCCGCACGTCGGCGTACTCGCCGCTGATCAGGCGCACCGAGGCGTGATCGCCGTTATCCCACACCACGGCCCGTCCTTCATCGCCGTGCACCTCGATGTCCCACTGGCCCCGGCGGGGGATGAAATATCCTTCCACGCCGGTCGCGTACCCGACCCGGAAGAACCCGACCATCGGGTCGGCAATTTCCTCGCCCGCCACCGGGACATACCGATGTCCCGCCGGATCGTAGCTGGGCGGCGGACGCCGCGGCGCGGGGTCGAAGGGATCGCCGGGATCGATCAGGCGGCCTTCCACCCATACGGGCGGCGGGTCGCCCAGGAACATCGAGGCCGTATCCAGCGTGTGCGGGTGGTGTTTGATGATGTCCGTGTAGCCGTAGACGACGACAAATTGGGGTGCGCCGACCTCACCGGCGGCGATGGCATCCCGCATGGCCGTATACACCGAGTCATGGCGCCGCATCGCCCCCCAGTTGAACGCCACGCCGTTGGCCGTGCAGGCCCGGTGGATTCGGTCGGCCTCGGCCAGTGAGGCGCACAGCCCCTTTTCGCTGTAGATGCCCCGCACGCCGTGCTCGGCGGCATAGATCAGCGGCTCGGCGCGGGCGAACGAGGGCGTTGTCACGCTCACAATATCCAGCTGCTCGTTGTCGATCATCTCCCGGTAGTCGAGGTAGGTGTTCGTCACGCCGAAGCGCTCGCTGAAGCGCCGCAGTCGTTCGGGGCCGCGGTTCGCCACGGCTACCACCTCGGTCTCGGCGATCGCCTCATAGGCGCTGAAGTGCCCGTAGGGTTTGCGCCGGTCGCCCACCGGCAGCTCGTCTTCGATCAATCCGCCGCTGCGGCCCGTCCCAATGATCCCCACGCGGTATTTCACTGGCATGCCGTTCACTCGCTTTTCTTGGGGCCGGTACCCGGCCGCTGCGGTCCATGATGCCTGCATCAGGCGAAGCTGTGTGGGGGCATTGCGCGTGAGCGGCGCCGCCCGGCTCGGCCCGCGGCACCAGAGATCGGTCGGCCTTCCTATACTTACCGGCCATACGGGCTATCCGCCGCTGCTTGGAGACGCCGATGGACTACCGGCGGCTCGGTCGATCCGGGTTGGAAGTTTCAGTGGTGGGCGTGGGCTGCAATCAGTTCGGCGGACCCTGCGACCGCAAACAGACGCGCGCCATCGTCCACGCCGCGATGGATGTGGGCATCACGCTGTTCGACACGTCCAACAGCTACGGCGAGGCGGGCCGCTCGGAGAAACTTCTGGGCGCCGCCCTCAAGGGATGCCGTGACGACGCCGTCATCGCCACCAAGTTCGCCTCGCCGATGGGCGATGGGCCGATGCAACGCGGCGGCTCGCGTCGGCACGTCATGCAGGCTGTCGAAGACAGCCTCCACCGGCTGCGAACGGACTACATCGACCTCTATCAGATGCACCGGCCGGACCCGGAGACGCCCATCGAGGAGACGCTGTCCGCGCTCGATCTCCTCGTCCGCCAGGGCAAGGTGCGCTACATCGGGCATTCGAACTTCGCCGGCTGGCAGATCGCCGCCGCCGCTGCCGCTGCCGAACGCGCCAACGTCACCCCGTTCCTGTCCGCGCAGAACCAGTACAGCCTCCTCGACCGGCATGTGGAGACTGAAGTCATCCCGGCCTGCGAGGCCTTTGGATTGTCGCTGCTTCCCTATTTCCCGCTCGCCAGCGGGCTGCTCAGCGGAAAGTACCGACCCGGCGAGCCTCCGCCGGCTGGGACCCGGCTGGCCGAGGGCTCCCAGGCCGATCGCTGGCGCACGCCAAGCAACGTCGCGCGAACGGAGCGGCTGCGCGCCGTGGCCGACGCCAGCGGCCACACCTTGCTCGAGCTGGCCATGAGTTGGCTCGCCCGGCAACCGGTCATCGCATCGGTGATCGCGGGCGCCTCCCGGCCCGAGCACGTGCGCCAGAACGTGGCGTCCGTGGGATGGGCGATGGCTCCCGACGAGCTGGAGGCCATCGAAGCGGCGGTGAGCGATCCCGCCGAGGCATAGGCGCGAACCGCGCGCCGCCGCGGCGCGTCGCCGGATGAACGACGCGTGACCGCCGACAGCCCTGCTCGCCTGACGCCCGACGAGACCTACGCGTTTCAGACCAGTGGGTACCTCGTACTGCCCGAATTCCTCGCACCCGACCATGTGGCGCTGCTCATCGAGCGGCTCGAACGAGTCATCGAACGCCGCCGACGCCTTGCCGCGGCGCAGACGCCGACCAACGGAGTCACCGACGTTGAGGGGCCGAACACGCGAATCTTCCACATCCTTGAGGACGATCCGGCGTTTCTGGATCTCATCGATTACGCGCCCCTGATGCCCTACGCGCACGCCTTCCTCATCCGGAATCCGCATTTCCACGCGTCGGATGCCATCTGGGAGGTCGGGGCCTCGGACCGCCCGCCGCAGTGGCACCCCGACGGCGGCTATCTGCGCGTGCTCGGACGGCCCACGCCGATGATGCAGCTCAAGGTCGGGTACTACCTGTCGGACATGCGCGAACCGGGGCGGGGGAATCTGATGCTCGTGCCGGGCTCGCATCGCAGCGCGGTCGAGCCTTCGCCGGAGCAGCGCGCGGGCTACGACACCATGCCCGGGGCCATCCAGGTCTGCGGGCCGCCGGGGACGGCGGTCATGTTTCACAACGCCGTCTGGCACACGCGCGGACCCTGCACCGATCCGAATGGACTCCGCATCATGCTGTACTACGCCTACGAGCATGGCTTCATGCTCGGCAACCCCGAGCACTGGAGCTACTCCAAGGCCTTCTACGCGGGCCTTTCCCCGGAGCGCCGCGCGCTGTTCCACGGCTTTGTATTCGACCCGCCGGAGCGCCGCTGGTCCTGACGCAGCGCCAACGAGCTGGACGACCGGTGGTGGGTTACTTTGCCTAACCCCAGATCGTTTCCTCCCCTCGTCTCTCCTCCGATCCCCTCTCCCCACCGAGGGAGAAGGCTAGGGTGAGGGGGTCCCCCATCGACCGCGTGCCGTCTGGACCAAAACGACCCACTACCCGCCGACCGCCGCGTGCGCGCCAAGATTTTCCGGGTGCTAAACTTTCGGGAATCGATGCCGGTCTGCAGGTAGCGAATGTTTGCCTGCCATGTGTCCGGCAAGGTGTGGGGGGTGCGTCATGAAGCGTGGGATGCAGACAGCGGTGTCGCGGCGGCGACTGCTGCAGGGCACGGCGGCCGGGTTGTTCGGAGCTGCTGCCGCGGCTGTGCTATCGGCGTGCGGCGAGACGCAGGTCGTCACCAAGGAAGTGATCAAGGAAGTTCCGGTCGAGACCGTGGTCACCAAGGAAGTGATCAAGGAGGTCCCGGTCGAGACCGTGGTCACCAAGGAAGTGATCAAGGAAGTCCCGGTCGAGCGGGTCGTGACCAAGGAAGTGATCAAGGAAGTCATGGTCACGGCGGCCGCAATGGAAGAGGAAATGACGGGACCCGTCAGCGGCGGCACGATCACGGTGGGGGCGGGCACCCCGTCGACGCGCTTCTGGAACCCCTATGCGCAGTGGGGCAGCGAGCATCACTTCATTAACGACTACGTCTGGCTGCAACTGTGGTACGGCGACCAGTGGGGCGATGGGCGGTTGCCGGCACTGCCAGGCGGCTGGGGCCAGGGCGCGGCGCAAAGCTGGGACGAGATCGAGCCCTCCCGCGTCTACGACTTTCACCTCCATCCCGATCTCAACTGGCACGACGGGGCGCCGGTGGTGGCCGACGACGTGGTGTGGAGCTACCAGATGGCCATCGACCCGGCCTATGGCGCCAAGTTCGCCGACATCACGTACATCAACATCCAGGGCTCCCAGGCCTGGGCCGAGAACCCCACGGACAACGTGGAGGACTCCGGCGGGGTCGTCAAGATCGATGACAAGACGGTGCGGGTTTCGCTCGCGAGTCCCAACCCGGGCTGGTGGGGGCGACCGCTCAAGGACCGTTCGATCCACCTCCCGCCGTACCCGAAGCACCTCTACAAAGACATTGACCCCGCCACGGCCTTCGAGGGGCACCCGCTGGCTGCAGCGCCCGTCGGGAACGGGGCCTTGAAGGCCGTGCGCTACGTCGAGGGCCAGTTCTGGGAACTGGAAGCCAACGACGACTTTGCGTATGGGTCGCCCTACATCGACCGCTACATCATCCGCTACGGGGACCGCGACGCGAACGACGCTGCCATGGAGGCCGGCGAGTTGGACCACATCCGTGCGGGCACCGTGGAGTCGTTCGTGCGCTTGGGTGATCAACCGCACCTGCAGGGCTTTCCCCAGCGCTCGCCGTTCGGCAGCGTCGTCTGGCTGCAGCGGGGTTCCGAGATCTTCGCGGACACGAACATCTCGCTGCTGGTGGAAGCCATGGTGTTGGCGCTCGACCGCGATACGGTCAACGCGACGCTCGACCGCGGCACGCGCTTCAAGACCGACTACGTATGGGCGCATGTGGGGCTGATCGCCGATCCGCCGCCCGGCACCTACCGCGAGCTGCCCTACGATCCGGAAGGGGCCCGGGAGCTCATCGCGGAGTCGGGCTTCGACACCAGCCAGACCATTCGCTGGATCAGATGGGGCGACCCGGGGCCGCGCGACCTGGCGTTCCAGGAGTACTTCGCGGATGTTGGCCTCGACGTGCAGTTCATGCGGATCGACGTGTCGGCCGTTGTCGAGGAGCTCTACGAGAGCCGCAACTGGGACCTCAGCATGCACAACTTCGGCGGCTTCAACACCTTGGAAGACGGCTGGCAGCGCATGCGGTGCGGCTGGTACTACAGCCAGGCCGGCTTCAACGCCGCCGACATCTGCGACCCGGTCATCGACGCGATGTACGAGAAGGCGCAGGAGATTTCGGATGTGGCGGATCTGCAGGAAGCGTGGTTCGAGATCGCCAAGTACATCCACGCGCGCGGCACCATGGTGGCCGGGCCGGTCGACTACGGCACCGTCCGCAATATCTACCACCGCCGCATGCAGGGCCCGCTCTGGCAGCAAACTTACGTGCAGCCGGTGCGGTCACCCGTCGAGCGGACCTGGATCGACCCGCGCTGGGATGGCAAGGAGTTCAACGGGTAGTCCTCGGATCGAGCCGGCAGGCGGGCCGGCTCGACGCCGATTCACCGAGGCGGTGGGGAGGAATCCCCGCCGCCTCGGTGGCTTAAGCCATGAAGCTCAGCGGCTCCTGGAACCTCCGGCGGTGTTCCCTTTTTCCATGAGGAACGCTCCCTCGGTCATTCCGAGCCGCAGGCGAGGAAGCCAGGGTCCTTCATCCCGAGGCGCGGTGGTCGAGGATCGAGACACCTCACGCTGTTCGGAATGAGAGCGTGTCCGGTGGCCCAGGCTGCGTGCAGCCTGGGACTGGACTATTCGGCCGAACTTGCTCCAGGCGTTGGGTCTATTCGGGAAGGGCCTCGCTAGTTGCCGGACCCGCTTCCCCGCACGTCGAACGCGTCACGCAGCCCGTCCCCAACGAAATAGATCGCCAGCACGGCCAGGACGATCGAGAGCCCGGGTGACAGCCATAAGGCCGGCGCGGCATCGATGAACGCGATTCCGCGGGCGTTGCTGATCATCGTCCCCCAACTTGCCGCCGGCTCCGAGATGCCGAGACCCAGGAAGCTCAACCCGGCTTCCGCCAGAATCGCCCCGGCGACGCCGAGCGTAATCGCCACCGACACCGGCCCGACGACGTTGGGGAGCACGTGGCGCCGGATGATGTGCCGCAGGCTGCCGCCCACCGCATGATGCGGTAGTACGCCTACGAGCACGGCTCCAGTGCTCGGCAACCCCGAGCACTGGAGCTACTCGAAGGCGTTCTACGCGGGTCTGTCCCCGGAGCGCCGCGCGCTGTTCGACGGCTTCGTGTTCGACCCGCCGGAGCGCCGCTGGTCCTGACGCAGCGATTACGAACTGGACGACCGGCGCATGCGCGCCAGGATACTTCCAGTGCTAAACTTTCGGAATCGATGCTTGATCTGCAGGTAGCGAATGTTTGCCTGCTATGTGTCCGGCAAGGTGTGGGGGGTGCGTCATGAAGCGTGGGATGCATACAGCGGTGTCGCGGCGGCGACTGCTGCAGGGCGCGGCTGCCGGGCTGTTCGGGGCTGCCGGCGCGGCCGTGCTATCGGCGTGCGGCGAGACGCAGGTCGTGACCAAGGAAGTGATCAAGGAAGTTCCGGTCGAGACCGTGGTCACCAAGGAAGTGATCAAGGAGGTCCCGGTCGAGACCGTGGTCACCAAGGAAGTGATCAAGGAAGTCCCGGTCGAGCGGGTCGTGACCAAGGAAGTGATCAAGGAAGTCATGGTCACGGCGGCCGCAATGGAAGAGGAAATGACGGGACCCGTCAGCGGCGGCACGATCACGGTGGGGGCGGGCACCCCGGCGACGCGCTTCTGGAACCCCTATGCGCAGTGGGGCAGCCAGCATCACGCCATCAACGACTACGTCTGGCTGCAGCTGTGGTACGGCGACCAGTGGGGCGATGGGCGGTTGCCGGCACTGCCAGGCGGCTGGGGCCAGGGCGCGGCGCAAAGCTGGGACGAGATCGAGCCCTCCCGCGTCTACGACTTTCACCTCCATCCCGACCTCAACTGGCACGATGGGGCCCCGGTGGTGGCCGACGACGTGGTGTGGAGCTACCAGATGGCCATCGACCCGGCCTATGGCGCCAAGTTCGCCGACATCACGTACATCAACATCCAGGGCTCCCAGGCCTGGGCCGAGAACCCCACGGACAACGTGGAGGACTCCGGCGGGGTCGTCAAGATCGATGACAAGACGGTGCGGGTTTCGCTCGCGAGTCCCAACCCGGGCTGGTGGGGGCGACCGCTCAAGGACCGCTCCGTCCACCTCCCGCCGTACCCGAAGCACCTCTACAAAGACATTGACCCCGCCACGGCCTTCGAGGGGCACCCGCTGGCTGAAACGCCCGTCGGGAACGGGGCCTTGAAGGCCGTGCGCTACGTCGAGGGCCAGTTCTACGAACTGGAAGCCAACGACGACTTTCCGTATGGGGCGCCCTACATCGACCGCTACATCATCCGCTACGGAGACCGCGATGCGCACGACGCGGCCACCGAGGCCGGCGAGCTGGACCACATCCGTGCGGGCACCGTGGAGTCGTTCGTGCGCTTGGGTGATCAACCGCACCTGCAGGGCTTTCCCCAGCGCTCGCCGTTCGGCAGCGTCGTCTGGCTGCAGCGGGGGTCCGAGATCTTCAAGGACACGAACATCTCGCTGCTCGCGGAAGCCATGGTGTTGGCGCTCGACCGCGATACGGTCAACGCGACGCTCGACCGCGGCACGCGCTTCAAGACCGACTACGTATGGGCGCATGTGGGGCTGATCGCCGATCCGCCGCCGGGAACCTACCGGGAGCTCCCCTACGATCCTGAAGGGGCTCGTGCGCTCATCGCGGAGTCGGGCTTCGACACCGGCCAGACCATTCGCTGGATCAGATGGAGCGACCCGGGGCCGCGCGACCTGGCGTTCCAGGAGTACTACGCGGATGTTGGCCTGGACGTGCAGTTCATGCGGATCGACGTGTCGGCCGTTGTCGAGGAGCTCTACGAGAGCCGCAACTGGGACCTCAGCATGCACAACTTCGGCGGCTTCAACACCTTGGAAGACGGCTGGCAGCGCATGCGGTGCGGCTGGTACTACAGCCAGGCCGGCTTCAACGCCGCCGACGTCTGCGACCCGGTCATCGACGCGATGTACGAGAAGGCGCAGGAGATTTCGGATGTGGCGGATCTGCAGGAAGCGTGGTTCGAGATCGCCAAGTACATCCACGCGCGCGGCACCATGGTGGCCGGGCCGGTCGACTACGGCACCATCCGCAACATCTACCACCGCCGCATCCAGGGGCCGCTCTTTCAGCAGACCTACGTGCAGCCGGTGCGGTCGCCCGTCGAGCGGACCTGGATCGACCCGCGCTGGGACGGCAAGGACTTCAGCGGGTAGTCCTCAGATCGAGCCGGCAGGCGGGCCGGCTCGACGCCGATTCACCGAGGCGGTGGGGAGGAATCCCCGCCGCCTCGGTGGCTTAAGCCATGAAGCTCAGCGGCTCCTGGAACCTCCGGCGGTGTTCCCTTTTTCCATGAGGAACGCTCCCTCGGTCATTCCGAGCCGCAGGCGAGGAAGCCAGGGTCCTTCATCCCGAGGCGCGGTGGTCGAGGATCGAGACACCTCACGCTGTTCGGAATGAGAGCGTGCCCGGTGGCCCAGGCTGCGTGCAGCCTGGGACTGGACTATTCGGCCGAACTTGCTCCAGGCGCTGCGTCTATTCGGGAAGGGCCTCGCTAGTTGCCGGACCCGCTTCCCCGCACGTCGAACGCGTCACGCAGCCCGTCCCCAACGAAATAGATCGCCAGCACGGCCAGGACGATCGAGAGCCCGGGCGACAGCCATAAGGCCGGCGCGGCATCGATGAACGCGATTCCGCGGGCGTTGCTGATCATCGTCCCCCAACTTGCCGCCGGCTCCGAGATGCCGAGACCCAGGAAGCTCAACCCGGCTTCCGCCAGAATCGCCCCGGCGACGCCGAGCGTAATCGCCACCGACACGGGGCCGACGACGTTGGGCAGCACGTGGCGCCGGATGATGTGCCGCAGGCTGCCGCCCAGCGCCTGCGACGCGATGACGTAGTCCAACTCACGCTGCACCAGAATCTGACCGCGAATCAGACGCGCGAGTCCCGGCCAGCCGAAGATGCCGATGATCACCATCACGTTGAAGATGCTCGGTCCGAGAATGCCGGCCATGATGACGATGAGAATGAAGGAGGGAAAGGTCATGATGAGATCCGTGAAACGCATCAGGATGTTGTCGATGCGACCGCCTGTCAGGCCTGCGCTTGCCCCGATGGCAAACGCGATCGCCAGGTAGATCGACACCGCGACGACGCCCACGGAGAGTGACACGCGCGATCCGTACACCACCCGGCTGAAGGTGTCACGACCCGAGCGGTCCGTTCCCAGCCAATTCAGGGAGTCTGGTTGGGCCAGCAGCTTGTGGAGGTGGTTCCGGGTTGGGTCGTAGGGGGCCACGAATTCCGCAAAAGTCGCGATCAACACCATATTCAGCAGAATGGCGAGCCCGAGGACGGCCAGCTTGTGCGACATGAACCGCCGCCGCGCCCGGGTCCAGGGCGAAAGCTCGGGCGGAAGGTCCAGGAACTCGACCACTCCTTCACGTCGGTGCGCCGCGGCGGCTTCGGCGCCGACGTCCGCCTCAGCTGCTGCGTGGCGCCTGTCCCGGGGGATGTCCTGTGACATGAATCAGAACCTAGGAGTGGCGCACGCGCGGGTCGACCCAGGCGTAGGCCACGTCTGTGAGGAGGTTCGCCGCCAGGACCGCCGTGGCGCCCATGAGCAGCACGGCCATCTGCACGGGGTAGTCGCGTTGCCGCAGCGCATCGTAGGCAAGCGCGCCCACGCCGGGCCACGAGAAGATGGTCTCGATGATGAGCGCACCACCGATGAGCGCCGGCAGCGAGAGCCCCAGGATCGTCACTAACGGCACCAGCGCGTTGCGAAAGACGTGCTTCCAAAGCACGAGCGTCTCGCTCAGCCCTTTGGCCCGGGCGGTCAGCACGTAATCGGCGGAGAGCGTGTCGAGCATCGACGCCCGCGTATAGCGCATGTACACCGCAATGTCTTGCAGCATCAGGGCCGAGATCGGCAAGATCGCGTGGTGGGCGAGATCCCACAGCTCGGGGTCTTCGCCAGCCGTCCACATGCCGAATGTGGGCAGCCACCCGAGCCACACCGCGAATATCAGCATGCCCGAGAGGGCAAAGAAGAATTGCGGGATCGAAATCATGAAAAATGAGACGACTGAGAGCGAATAGTCGATAACTGAATACTGCCTCAGAGCTGAGATAACGCCAAAAATAACTCCAATCGAGGAGGCAAGAGCGAGCGCCACACCCATGAGGCTTAGGGTAACGGGCAGTTTGTTAAGAATCATCTCGATCACGGGTCGCTTCGTCTGAAATGAGAAGCCGAGATTCCCGGTCAACGCCTCTTTCAGCCAGATCACGTAACGCACCGGACCCGGCCGGTCGAGACCAAGTTCGCGCCTCAGCGCTTCTATGTCTCGTACTGAGATGGATATTTGGTCCTCTGGGTCCAAGAGTGCGGTAAGTGGGTCCCCAGGAGCCATATTGATGATAATGAACGTAATGATTGAGATGCCAAATAGCAGTGGGATAGAAATCAATATCCGCCGGGTGATGTATTGCGTCATCTCGGCAGTCCCACAGGCGCGCTCATTGCAGCCCTGCCCCCGAGGCGCCGCGGGGCGGGCACGGTCATGCTACGTGGCGCATACTCGATCTGCAACTGTGGGCATGGCGCGCCGCTGAGCATCTGTCCGCGCGCGACGGATTATGCAAACTACACTTCGCGCGGTCATCGCGACGCTGGTCGCGACGGGCGCGGCCGCGCTGATTGCGCTAACGGTCGCGATCGTCCTGAGTCGGAACGCCATGGTCGTCAACGGGTGCGTGATCCAGTCGGCGTTTGCCGAGGCCTGGCTCCATGAGCCGACCCGTTGTCCCGGCGTTGACTTGCACGGCGCCGACCTCGCTGGTGTGCATCTCCAGAAGGCTGACCTCACCGGCGCGAATCTCGCTGCCGCGGACCTTCGGGGGGCGAACTTGCGTCTGGCCATCCTCGTCGACGCGGACCTCAGCGGGGCGCAGCTGGACGGCGCCGACCTAACCGGCGTCGCGGCGCAGCGCTCGCGCTTCGTGGGCGCGTCGCTCGCTGGCGCGCAGATGGTGTGGGCGGAGTTGCGAGACGCCACGCTCACCGATGTCCATATGGCCGGGGTCGAGGCGCGATCGATACAGCTGCAAGGCGTCGCGGCCGCGAGGGCCGTCATCACGGACGCGAACCTGGCGCGGGCGTCGTTCACCGATGCCAAGCTGCCCGGCGCCGATCTCACGGACGCGGTGCTGGCAAGCGCGCGGCTGTTCGGCGCCGACTTCAGCGGCGCCATCCTCACCGGGGCAAACCTCACCCAGGCCACGGTCCGCGACGCCGTCCTTCGCGGGGTTCGGCTCGACGGTGCGCGGCTCTACGGCGCCGAGGTGAGCCGCACCGACCTGACGGCCGCTGACCTCAGCCATGCGGATTTGCGCTTTGTTGATTTCACCGAATCTAATCTCGCGGGGTATGCCACGGTCGGCCGCAGCGCCGATCTGCGCGGATCCGACCTGTTGGCGGCGACACTCGACCGCGCGGACCTGTCCCATGCCACGCTGGCGGGTACGCAGCTGTATGGGGCGGGGCTTCGCGGGACGAACTTGCGTCATGCGGACTTCACGGACGCCAACTTGCACTTCGCCGACCTGCCCAATGCCGACTTGAGCTTCGCCAAGCTGAGCCGTGCGGATCTGGGGCGGGCCTTGCTTGCCGGCGCCAGCTTGCGGGGCGCTATCCTGACCAATGCCGATCTCCGGGCCGCCGACCTCAGCGGCGCCGACCTTACCGGCGCCTCGCTCGCCGGCGCCGATCTTGCCGGCGCCAATCTGGACAACGCCATGCTTCCCCAAAACTTCGTGTTGCCCGGCGCCGCGGCGACTTCGGGCACGGCCGCGCGTTGACGGCATTCGCCTGCGTGCCTAGCATCGGGTGCGACCGTCGCGCGTGAGCATCCGGCGCATGGCGGCAGACAGGACAGGTTGCCGGTGATAATTCGGGCGACGACGCTGACGTGACGACCTACCTCTCCCGCATTCGGCGCATGCCCGGCAGCGCGCGGTTTCTTGTGGCCTCGGTGATTGTCGTTGGCGTCGGTCTTGCTCTCCTCCGGATCGTGTACGCCCCGGGTGAAGAGGCGCTGCTCGCCAGCATCGAGGCCGCCCGGCAAGCTGAAGTGCGCGCCAGGGCCGGCACCGAGGTCGTGACGTCCCCGACCCCAACAGCGGCCGTGGCGGTAACCGAGGCGGCGTCTTCCGCGACGGCCGCCGAGGCGACTCCGGCCGAGGGCACTCCGACCACCGGCGCGCCAACGACGCCGGAACCTACGCCTGAGGTCACCGATCTCGCCCTGGGCGAATCCGCCACAGCAGGGACCAATCTCCAAGTCACGCTGGTCGACGTGTACGCCGTGCCGTCCATCCCACAATACTTCGGGCGCGACTTCATGCCGCGGAAGGGCGTGTTCGTCATCGTGGTGGCGAGGTTCGAAAACCCAACGACAGCGCTCATCCAGTATTCGCCCGAACGGGTGAACCTCGTCGACGACCGCGGCGCCAGCTTCGCCTATGACGACGAGGGCACCAACGGGCTTTCCACCACCCCAAAGCCCGTCTACGAAGGACGGCCGCTGATGTTTGCGGAATCCTTGCACCCCGGCGCCACGGAGACGGTGTCCGTCGTGTTCGATCTCGAAACCTCCGCGGACGAGTTTCGCGTTCAGATCGAGGACCTGACCTACAAGGCTCCGGTTCGCGAAGGTGAGCTATGACCGGGAGCTGGAATCGCTGGCGCCCGACGATCCGCGCCGACTGAGGACGCACAACTGAAGTCCCAATCCAAGCGAGTCGTGCCAAACCCGGTCGGCGTGCACCCGCCCATTGGCGCCTACTCGCATCTGGCCCGCGCCTCGGTCGGCAGCACGCTCTACCTAGCCGGACAGGTTGGTCTCGACGCAACCGGGAGCCTCACCGGTGACGGCGGCGTGCACGCGCAGACCCTGCAGACGTTCCGCAACATCGGGCAAGTGCTCGAGAGCGCCGGCGCGTCATGGGCGGACGTCGTGCAGTTCACGACGTATCTGGTTAGCCGTGCGGCGGTCCATCCCTTCCTGGACGCGCGCCGCGAGGCCTTTGCCGAGTTCTATCCCGACGCCGCCTACCCGCCCAACACGCTGCTGCTCGTGGCGGGACTCGTGCGCGAGGACCTGCTGGTCGAGGTCACCACGATTGCGGTGGCCGACTAGGGGGGCCGTCCCCGGGTCATTCCGACCACCCCCGGTCATTCCGAGCGCCAGCGAGGAATCTACGGCCGCCGCGGCGACCTCCCGCGCCTGGAAAGAGCTTTCCCGGCCTAGCTCCTGACACGGCGCTCCCGGCGCACCTGGCCGTGCGGCGGCCCGTTCCAGCGGGGCGCGTGGTCACGCAGGAAGGCCACCATGCTCCCCAACTCGGTAATCGCGCCTTCGATCAAGGCCTGGCCGGCCTCCCGCGTCCCGCGCGTCGCGTCGCCAAGAGCGCCGTTGCGCGTTCGCGCGCCTTCCGGATTCGGCCATTCGAGGTCGAATCCGGCCAGCTTCGCGCGGAAGGCATCGAACCGCCCGTCGAGCTCGGCGCGGACCAACGAATCGGTGCGCACGAGAGCCGGATTCAAGTAGTACGAAGATGACGTCTCGAACTCGTCCGCGTGCCCGGTGGGCAAGTCGCCGCGGATCGCATCGCGCGCATCGTCGGGATCGAGCATGGAGTGCATGACCGCGCCCACGAAGTCCACGTCCAGGCGCAGGCCGAAGTCCTGGACGGCAGCGGACGCCAGCGCCCGGTTGCCGCCGTGGCCGTTCACCAGCAGGAACCGGCGCAGGCCGTGGTGGGCCAGGCTGCCGATCACGTCTTCGAGTAGATCCAGGAAGGTCTCCGGCCGCAGCGTCATGCTCCCAGGGAAGTTCATGTGGTGATCCGAGATGCCCCACGGGATCGCGGGCACTGCGAGCAAGCGGGGCCGCAATCGCTCGGCTGCCAGCTCGCAGAAGGCCTCGGCGATGAGATGGTCTTGTCCGAGGCCCAGATTCGGTCCGTGCTGCTCGGTGGATCCGATCGGCAGCAGCACGAGCTCGATATCGTCGAGCACGGACTCGAGCTCGGGCCACGACTGCCGGGCCAGAGACATGGGCGGGCGCGCCGTGTCCGTCATACCCCGCCCCCATCGCGCCAGCGAAGGATCCGCCCCTGGGCGAGCAGGTCCTCTGGAGCCTCCAATAGATGGTGGACCAACTCGTCGGCCCGCTGCTCGATCGCTGCGATCATTTCCCGACCGTCCTCGGCGGTGGCCAGCCTGGCGTCGCCGACCGCGCCGTTGGCGGTGAAGTCGGAGAAGTCCGAATTCATCCGCATTCCGTGACGCCAGAAGCGATTGCGCGGCGAGCGCAAGCCGCCGCGCAAGGCGGCGGCTTCCAGCACGCTGGTCTTCACGCGGTCGGGCCGCACCGCCAGCAGCTCGGCAGTCTCGAGCTCGTCGGCGTGGCCGGACGTGTCCGACTGCACGATCCGCTCCGCCAGCGCCCGGTCTTCCAGGTCATACAGCGATAGACCGGCCATGAAACGCGCCGGGTAGCGCGTGGGCAGTGTTTGCAGCGCCAGCGTGAGGACAGCCTCGTTGCCGTTATGCCAGTTCGTGAAGAGGAAGGCGTCGAACCCGTGATGCAGCAGCGACGCTACGTTGTCCTCGATCACGTGCAGATAGGTTTGCGGCCGCAGCGTGATGGTGCCGGGAAAGCCCATGTGGTAGGCCGACATGCCAAACGGAATCGTCGGCGCGACGAGGATTTGCGGATGAAAGCGCTCTGCCAGCCGCAGCGTCAGGTCCTCCGCGATGACGAGATCGGTGTCGAGCGAGGTGTTCGGCCCGTGCTGCTCGATCGACCCCAGGGGAATCGCCACCAGCCGCACGCCGCCGCGCGCGGCCTGCACCTCCGGCCACGTCATGTGCGTCAGTCGCAAGGGTCGAGGGAGATCAGCCATTCGCGGGGGGTGGCGGCGAGCGACCGCTATCATAACCTTGGCCTGAAAGGTGGGCAGTGGGTCACGGTGCTCAGCATCAGGCGCTTTCCCGCTTCTTGGCCGCGGTCCGGCCCCTCTCCCTGGTCGCGAGGTCCGCTTGTCCCCCTCCCCGTAACTGGAGGGCGGCTCGGTCCCCTCGCCCCTCAGGGAGAGTGCGGTCCGGTCCCCCTCCCGTGGTGGGAGTGCCGTCCGATCCCCTCTCCCTTGATGGGAGAGGGTTAGGGTGAGGGTGCAAGTGACCCACGACGGACAGGTGGGCCGCGCCGTTGATTCTTGCTGTCGACATCGGAAATACCGACGTGACGTTCGGCGTAATCGACGATGTCACGGTCCACGCGCGCTGGGCGTTGCACAGCGACCTCAACCGCACCGAGCACGAATACGCCGACCTCGTGCGAGCCATGCTTGGCTACCTCGACGTTGGGCCGCTCAGCCATGCCGTGGTCGGCTCGGTGGTTCCGGCGCTCACCGAGCGCATCAGCGACGCGCTGGCCTCGGTCACCGCCTCCCCGCCGCTCGTCGTGCGCGCGGAGGCGGTGCCGGGCATTCGGTTGCTGGTCGATGACCCGACGCAGGTGGGCGTCGACCGGGTGGCCAATGCCGTGGCTGCGCGCGCGGAGATCGGGGCGCCCGCGATCGTCGCCGACCTGGGCAGCGTGACCACCTTCGACGTCATCGACGCGCGGGGCGACTTGCGCGGCGTCGTCATAGCGCCCGGCATCCGGGCGCTCGGGCAGGCGCTCACGGCGTCCGGGGCGCAATTGCCGAAAATCGACATCGAACGCCCCGAGGGGCTTGTGGGCCGCAACACGGTCGATGCCATGCGCGCCGGCGTCTATTGGGGCTATGTGGAGCTCGTCCGCGGCGTGATCCGCCGCCTGCAGGCGGAGCCTGGCGGGCCCTGGAAGGTCGTCGCCACCGGCGGCCTGGCGGCCAGGCTTGCCGCGGACGTGGGAGGCTTCGAGCGCATGGATGCCGACATCACCCTCAAGGGGCTGGCCCGCATTCACCGGGCGATGACACGCGCATGAGTGTCCTCGCGGGCGCGCGGGTCGTCCTCGGCGTCTCCGGCAGCATCGCCGCCTACAAAGCGGCTGATCTCGCGAGCGCGCTCACACAGGCCGGCGCGCACGTCGACGTGGCGCTCACGCGCGGCGCTGAGAGATTCGTCGCCCCCATGACCTTCGAGGCGCTCACTCGGCGCCCGGTCGTCACGGCCGATACGCCGATGACGCCCGACCATCGCATCACCCATGTCGAGCTGGGCCGGGCGGCCAACGCTTTCGTCATCGCCCCGGCCACTGCGTCCGCCATCGCGCGTCTCGCGCTGGGTCTGGCCGAAGACATCGTCACTGAGATCGCCCTTGTCGGCGCGGCCCCCGTCGTGGTTGCTCCCGCGATGGAACCGGGGATGCTCGCGCATCCGGCCACGCAAGCCAACCTTGAAACCCTGCGCAGCCGCGGGGTGCACGTTGTGCCACCGGCAGAAGGACGGCTCGCGTCCGGGGCGACCGGACCGGGACGGCTGCCGACCACCGAGGTCCTGGTCGATGCCGTGCGGCTCGTGCTCGGGCGTTCCGGCCCGCTTGCGGGGCGTTCGATCGTGGTCTCCGCCGGAGGGACGCGCGAGTTCCTCGACCCGGTCCGCTACCTCGGAAACCGCGCCACCGGTCGGCAAGGCGTGGCTCTGGCGCGCGCCGCGCTCGAACGCGGCGCTGCCGTGCAAATCGTCCTCGGCGCCGCTGCCGTGGAGCCGCCCTATGGCGTCGCCGCCCAGCGCGTGGAGTCGGCCGACGAAATGTTGCAGGCCCTGCGAGCCGCGACCCAGGGCTGCGACGCCCTCATCATGAACGCGGCCGTCGGAGACTTTCGGCCAACCCATCAGGCGGCGGCCAAGATCAAGCGCCGCGCCGGCGCTCCCACGGTGACTCTTGTGGAGAATCCCAGCCTGCTGGCTGCGCTCACCGGGGATTTCGTGCGCGTGGCCTTCGCCGCCGAGACCGATGACCACGAAGCCGGCGCCCGCGCCAAGCTTCACGAGCTCGAGCTCGACGCAGTGGTGGTCAACGACGTGGCGGCCGCCGATCGCGGCTTCGCGGCGTCGACCAACGAGGTCACCATGCTCACGCGCGACGGCGAGCGACGTGAGGTCTCGTTGCGGAGCAAGGCGGCCGTGGCCGACGCGGTGCTCGATCTGGTGCAGGACCTGCTCGACGCCCGCTAGCCGCGGCAAAAGGGTTGACGAAGGCCATTCGCCTGCGGCCCAGCCGTGCGCGTCCGCCGGCGAGGGGCGGCCGGGACTCCGTGATAGCCTGCGGCATGGGCGAACCTCGTGCGAACCGGGCTGGCGACGCGAGCGAGCGCGGCACGAGCCCCATCGAGCATGTGGCCAGCGTTTCGGTTGCAGACGCTCCCGGCCGTGCAGCGGATGACCCATTGCCCGGGCCAGCGGCCCCTACGGATGCGCCAAGTCACCAGGAAGAAGACCTCGGTCAGCCGCGACTCATCGAGGCCGACGCCGTGAATCACCCAGCCGCCGGCCGTCAGCCCGCGGCAGTTGCCGAGCGGCTACCCGAAGCACCGGCCCCGGGGCCTCCCGGCGCCATGTGGCTGCTGGTTGCCTTGGTCATGGGAGCGGCCATCGGCGCCGTAACGGGCACCGTGGCTGCCCTGGTGATATTCGGCTAGCCGCGACGCGGCGCTGGTCCGGCTAGGATTCCACCGGCCGCGGACCGCCGGCCAGGCCAGGCAATCGACCCCACGACACCGGCACGCGCACCCCGACCGACGCGATCCTGCGCTTGACGTCCGGCACCGGCGCCAGCACATAGCCATGGGCTATGCCGAAGTCGAGGATGCGGCGCGTCAGCACCACGTCCTGGGCGCAGTAATCGATCACCCGCTGCCGGTCTTCCGGCCGCCCGGTGCGCCACAGGTGGACCGACTCAGTCGCGTCGTCCAGCGTCTTGCCCTCACCAAACATCGTTTGCGCGATGTTCTGCAAGCTGAGTCCGCGGCGGCGGCCGGTGGCGCGCTGCATAGCCGCCAGCAGGTCCAGCGTGCGTTCCCGCAGGGTGTCGACCGGGCCGTACGCCGACATGACCTCGGTGTCGAACCGCAACGAGTTGAAACCGACGATATGGGGGAAGCCCTCGAGGTATTCGATGAGCGCCCGCGCCTCCGGTTCCTCCCACGACTGCCGCACGCCCTGGTCGTCGATGGTCACCGCCACCGCCAAGCCAAAGTCTCTGATTCGGCGCCAGCCGCCCCGGACCTCCGTGCTCAGCCGCAGCGTCTCGACATCCCAGACCACATAGCGCCGCTTGGCGGCGGGAACGTCGGGCGTCGTAGGCATCTGCGCATTATGCGAGACGGCAGAGCGGCTTCACGCGGGTTGACGGGGTGGGGCTGGATTCCGGCCCCGGATCGAGCAAGGAGCCAGCCGCTGGGCGGAAAATATGGACGGAGACGACCAACGGTTACGCAATACCATGCGCCTAAAGGTCTTGCCCAGCCCCGACCTGCCTGATACGTTGGAGCCGAACCTGCTGGGTGGCGGCTGTGCCAACGCTGGGCAGGGGCTGAAAAGATGACGGCGTTGACGGGGAAGAGTAGGTACCCCTCCAACCCTGAGCGAGCTGGAGATGGTGCGAGCCAGCGGGTTGTGGGCACCGAAGGTCGCCTCTGAGCCGGCCGGTCGATCTGCGGGGAGACTGGCCCGGTCGCCCACCGTTAGCGGGGCGCCGAGTGGTCCGGCGGATGCCGGGCAATCGGGGTGGTACCGCGGGTTGAGCCCGTCCCCTGGGGACGGGCTTTCGTACGTACTGAGGGCAGGGTGAACGAGCACGCGACGGCAGGTCCCAGAAGCGATTTCCGGGCCGCTCGCTCAGGCGGACTGCTGGGTCGGGCGGTGCACGTCGCGGTAGGTAGCGCGGTCCGGCGCTAAAGCGCCGGTCCGCGGCTCCCCTTTCGATCCAGCGATTCTCAATCACTGACAGGAGCACCTCCCCATGACCGCCACTGAATCCCCCAACTCGACCAACGGCGCCGTGCCCGCCCGTTCGGGCGGCCAGGTGATCTGCGAGGCCATCCTTGCGGAGGGCATCGACGTGATTTTTGGGATGCCCGGCGGCGCCTCGCTGCCGTTCTATGACGCGCTCTACCACTATCAGGACCGCATCCGGCACGTGCTGGCGCGCCATGAGCAGGGCGCCGGCTTTGCGGCCAACGGCTATGCGCGGGCAACCGGCAAGGTCGGCGTGGCCACGAGCACCTCGGGCCCCGGGGCGACCAACCTCGTCACCAGCATGGCCAACGACAACATGGACTCCGTGCCCGTGGTCTACATCACCGGTCAGGTCGCGCGTCCGGCCATCGGCTCGGACGCGTTCCAGGAGACCGACATCACGGGGATCAGCATTCCCATCACCAAGCACAACTATCTGGTGATGCATGCCGACGAGCTGCCCCGTGTCATGGCCGAGGCCTTCTATCTGGCCAAATCCGGCCGCCCGGGTCCCGTGGTGGTGGACGTGCCCAAGGACGTTTTTCTGGAAGAGACCACCGTCCCGGCGCCCGACCGGGTGACGCTCCGCGGCTACCGCCCGGTCCGCGCCGGCAACCACAAGATGGTGCGCCGCGCGGCGGAGGTCATCAACGCTTCCGAACGGCCGATGATCATGGCCGGCCACGGCGTGGACATCTCCGGCGCCGCGCCCGAGCTCTTTGAAATCGCGACCCGCGGCGGCATTCCCGTGGTATCGACGCTGCACGGCGTTGGCACGTTTCCCGAGACCCACCCGCTGTCGTACGGGATGCTCGGCATGCATGGGCTGGCCCACGCCAACTTCGCCATGGGCGAGACCGACTGCATCATTGGATTGGGCGTGCGCTTCGACGACCGCGCCGTTGGCAAGGCTGACGAGTTTGGGCCGAACGCCAAGGTCGTGCATATCGACGTCGATCCCGCGGAAATCGGCAAGGTGCTGCCTACCGAGGTGCCCATCGTGGGCGACCTCAAGCTCACCTTGCAGGCCTTGACGCCGCTCATCGAGCACCGCGAGCGGCGACCATGGCTCGATCAGCTCAACGCGTGGCGTACGAACCACCCGTCGCTCGATATCCCTGACAGTCCCGACACGGTGCTGCCGCAGGAAGTCGTCCGGGCGATCTATACGGCCTCAGGGGGCGACGCGCGCGTGGTGGCCGACGTCGGCCAGAACCAGATGTGGGCCTCGCAGCACTTTTGGTACGAGCAGCCGCGCCGCTTCTTCAGCGCGGGCGGTCTCGGTCCGATGGGTTACGCCCTGCCGGCGGCCATGGGCGTGCAAATGGGCGCGCCCGGTGAGCCCGTGTGGTGCGTCACCGGGGACGGCGGCCTGCTGATCAACATACAGGAGTTCAACACGCTCGCCGCGGAGAAGATCCCGGTCAAGGTCGCCATTCTCAACAACGCCCACCTGGGCATGATTCGCCAGTGGCAGCAGTTCTTCTACGAAGGCCGCTACATGGGCGCGTTCCTCGATAACCCGGACTTTGCCAAGGTGGCCGAGGCATTCGGCCTCCGCGGCGTCTCCGTGAGCTCGCGCGACGACCTCCACACAGCCATCGCCGACGCCCATGCGTATGAAGGCCCCGTCGTGCTCGACGTGCACGTGGACCGGGTCGAGAACGTCTATCCCATGATCGTGCCGGGCACCGGCGTTCGCAGCGTCATCGAGGACCCGCGATGAACGGGACCAGCCGCAGCCACACGCTCGTGGCCATGGTGGCCGATCATCCCGGCGTGCTCACGCGCGTGGCCAGCATGTTCCGACGACGCGGATTCAACATTGCCAGCCTGGCCGTCGGCAATTGCGAGGAGCCGGGCTACTCCCGCATGACTATCGAAGTCCAGGGCACGGACGACGAGGTCAAGCAATTCGAGAAGCAGCTCTACAAGCTGGTGGAGGTCATCACCATCCGGGACCTCACCGACATCGCCGCCGTGCAGACGGAGACGGCGCTCGTCCGCGTGCGCGTGGCCCCGGCGGACCGCCCTGGCCTGGCGGACATTGCCAGCATCTTTCACGGTGAGATCGTGGATGTCGGGCGCGACACCATGATTGTTCAGATCACCGGTGTTTCCGACACAATCGACCGATTCCTGGACGTGATCGCCGAATACGGCATCGACGAGTTGACGCGCACTGGCGTCGTCGCCATGGCGCGCGGGTCGAAAGCCTCGCGGAATGGGAGCGCACGTGGATAGCAAAGTTCTCTACGAGTCCGACATCGCGACTGATGAGCTGGATGGCAAGAAAGTTGCCGTGCTCGGCTACGGGAGCCAGGGGCATGCCCACGCGCTGAACCTGCGCGATTCCGGCGTCGACGTCGTGGTGGGCCTGCGACCGGGCAGTTCCTCGCGCGAGCGCGCCGAGGACGCCGATTTGGTGGTGCTCGACACCGACGAGGCGGTCGCTGTCTCCGACGCCACGATGATCGCGCTGCCCGATCAGACCCAGGCCGAGGCCTTCGACACCCAGATTCGGCCAAACCTCAAGGCCGGTCAGGCGCTCATGTTCGCGCACGGGTTCAACATTCACTACGGCCAGATCGTGCCGCCGCGGGAAATCGACGTCGTCATGGTGGCGCCCAAGGGTCCCGGCCACATCGTCCGCGACATGTTCGAGCAGGAAGTCGGCGTTCCCGCGTTGATCGCCGTCGCGCAGGACGCGACCGGGCGTGCGCGCGCCGTCGCGTTGTCCTATGCCAAGGCGCTTGGCGCCGCGAAGGCCGGCCTCATCGAGACGACCTTCAAGGACGAGACGGAGACCGATCTCTTTGGCGAGCAGAGCGTCCTGTGCGGCGGCACCACGGCGCTCATCAAGGCGGCCTTCGAGACCCTGGTCGAAGCCGGCTATGACCCGCGGCTGGCCTACTTCGAATGCCTGCACGAGCTCAAGCTGATCGTGGACCTCATCTACCAGGGCGGCCTCACCTACATGCGGCATTCGGTAAGCGACACCGCCGAATACGGTGATCTGGTGTCGGGCCCTCGCGTGGTCAATGAGGGCTCGCGGGAGGCCATGCGCCAGCTGCTGACCGAGATTCAGAACGGCACGTTCGCCCGCAACTGGATTCTGGAGAATCAGGCGGGCCGTCCGGCGTACAGTGCCCTGCGCAACGCCGACCTAAATCACGAGATCGAGCGCGTCGGGAGCGAATTGCGCAGTATGATGGATTGGCTGCCAAAGACCCGCGAATGACGCCTCGCATCGACATGGTGACCCTCGTCACGGCCAATTGGTCCCTCGACCTTGCGCTTCCTCGCCCCTCTCCAGCCGCGAGAGGGGAGAATCGGAGCGTGGACGCGGTCGTGCTGCGACCGCCCACAAGCGTGAACGAGGGTTTTGCCGATGCGACACATCCGAATATTTGACACAACGCTGCGCGACGGCGAGCAAGCCGCCGGCGGCGCGCTGACCATTGACGAAAAGCTGGAGATCGGGCGGCAGCTCGCGCGACTCAACGTAGACGTCATCGAGGCCGGGTTTCCGCACACGTCCCCCGGCGACTTCAGGGCCGTGAATCTCCTGGCGCAGGAGTTGCGCGACGTGGAAATCGCCGCCCTGAGCGGATTCAAGCGCGAGCAGATCGACAGCACCTGGCGCGCGCTGGAGCCCGCCGCGAACCCGCTGCTGCACATCGTGATCTCGACCTCGGACATCCACCTGCAGCACCAGCTGCGCGCGCGGCGTGAGCACGTCCTCGATCTGACGCAGGACGCGGTGGCTTACGCGCGCCAGTTCACCTCGCACATCGAGTTCTCGGCCATGGATGCCACGCGGTCGGACGTGGACTTCGTCTGCCGGATCTTCGCCGCGGCCATCGAGGCCGGCGCCACGGTCGTGAACTTCCCCGACACCGTCGGCTACGCGCAGCCGGACGAATTCGGCCGCATGGTGGCCTACGTGACCGAGAACACGCCGGGCATTGAAGACGTCGTGCTCTCGGTGCACTGTCACGACGATCTGGGCCAATCGGTCGCCAACTCGCTGGCCGCGGTCAGGGCCGGCGCCCGTCAGGTCGAGTGCACCATCAACGGCGTCGGCGAGCGCGCCGGCAACGCGGCGCTGGAAGAGATCACCATGGCGTTGCGCACGCGCCGGGAGTACTTCCAGGCCGACACGCGCCTGGACACGAAAGAGCTCGCCCGAACCAGCCGCCTCGTGTCCAACTTTATGGGCATGGTCGTGCCGCCCAACAAGGCCATCATCGGGGGCAATGCGTTCGCGCATGCCTCCGGGCTCCATCAGGACGGCATGCTCAAGGAGCGCACGACCTTCGAGATCATGCACCCAGCCGACGTGGGCGTCAGCCAGAGCAGCATCATCCTTGGCAAGACTTCCGGCCGGCACGCGGTGCGCGATCGGCTGGAATCCATGGGCTACACCCTGGACGACGGCGAGTTCGCGGAGGTGTTCCGCGCGTTCAAGGAGATTGCCGACCGCAAGAAGCAGGTGACCGACCGCGACCTCGAGTCCATCGCGCAGCAACGGCAGCGCCAAGCGTTCCACCAAGCCTTCGTGTTGAAACACGTGCAGGTCAGCGCCGGCACAGGCTCCATGCCCACCGCTACCGTGCGATTGCTGTCGGACGACGGCACCGAGTTCTCGGACGCGGCGATCGGCGACGGCCCGGTTCACGCCATCTACCAAGCCATCAACCGCATCGTCGGGGTGCCCAACCGTCTCATCGAGTTCTCCGTGAATGCGGTCACCGGCGGCATTGACGCCATCGGCGAGGTGACGATTCGTATCGAGTCGGATGCCAAGATCTTCAATGGCCACGGCGCCGACACGGACATTCTCGTCGCGAGCGCCCAGGCCTATATCAACGCGCTCAATCGGCTGCTGGCCGGGCTGGGCAAGGACTGGTCGGCCAAGCCAGAGGCGCAGGCCATCGTGCACGCGCCGCCGAGCGAAGGCTAGGGGGCGCCATGGCAAGCACGTTGCTCGATACCGTATGGGACCTTCACACGGTGCGGCGTCTCCCCAACGGCGAAACGCAGCTCTTCATCGGCCTGCACCTGGTGCACGAGGTCACGAGCCCACAGGCCTTCCAGATGCTGGCCGAGCGCGGGCTGCGCGTGCGCTATCCAGAGCGGACCTTCGCCACCGTCGACCACATCATTCCGACCGACCAGCAGCCGCGGCCCTATGCCGACGGCATGGCCGAGCAGATGTTCGCGGCCATCGAGGAGAACGTACGGGCCAACGACCTGCCGTTCTTTGACCCGTCGACTGGTCGCCAGGGCATCGTGCACGTCATCGGACCCGAACTCGGCCTCACGCAACCGGGCATGACCATTGCCTGTGGCGACAGCCACACCAGCACCCACGGCGCGTTTGGCGCGGTCGCGCTCGGCATCGGCACCTCGCAGGTCCGCGATGTGCTCGCCACGCAGTGTCTCTCGGTCGCCAAGCCCAAGCTGCGCCGCATCGAGGTGAATGGCAGCCTCAGCTCGGGGGTCTACGCCAAGGACGTGATCCTGCACATCATCGGCCGCCTCGGCGTGCAAGGCGGCGTGGGGTACGCCTACGAATACGGCGGCACGGTTCTCGACGCCATGTCCATGGACGAACGCATGACGATCTGCAACATGTCGATCGAGGGCGGCGCGCGCGTTGGCTACGTCAACCCCGACGCCACGACCGAGGCCTACATCGAGGGTCGGGAATACGCGCCGGCGGGCGACGAGTTCCGGCGCGCCGCCGAGTGGTGGCGCTCGCTCGCCTCGGGTCCGGACGCCGCCTACGACGACGTCGTCGTCATGGACGGCGCCGACATCGCCCCCATGGTTACTTGGGGAATCAACCCGGGTCAGGTCACCGGCGTCGATGACGTGGTGCCGTCGCCCGAGGCGCTCGACGGAGCCGCCCGCGCGACTGCCGAGGAGGCGCTGGCGCACATGTCCCTCGATCCCGGCCGTCCACTCGCCGGCATCCCCATCGACGTAGCGTTTGTCGGGTCCTGCACCAACGCCCGCCTCAGCGACCTGCACGAGGCCGCGCGCGTGGCCCGGGGCGGGCGCGTCGCCGACGGTGTCAAGGCCCTGGTCGTTCCGGGATCGCAGCGCATTCGAGCCGAAGCCGAAGCCGCCGGCCTGCACGAGATCTTCCGTGAAGCTGGCTTCGAATGGCGCGAAGCCGGGTGTTCCATGTGCCTGGCCATGAACCCGGACAAATTGCAGGGCAATCAGATTTGCGCCTCATCCAGCAACCGGAACTTCAAGGGCCGCCAGGGCAGCCCCACGGGCCGCACGCTCCTGATGAGTCCCGCCATGGTGGTCGCCGCTGCGCTCGCCGGTGAGGTCACCGATGTGCGCCAAGCGGTCGCGTAATGGCTGACGAGGCAGTCATTGCTCGCATCGCCGGCCGCGGCGTGCCGGTACGGGGTGACGACATCGACACGGACCGGATCATTCCGGCGCGCTATCTGCGGGAGATCACGTTCGAAGGGCTTGGCCCCCACGCCTTCGAGGACGACCGCCGGGCGCTCAACGGGGCCCACCCCATGGATGACCCGCGCTTCGCCGATGCCGGCGTGCTGGTCGTGAATCAGAATTTTGGCTGCGGCTCAAGCCGCGAGCATGCCCCGCAGGCGTTGCTCCGCCGCGGCATTCGGGCCATCGTCGGCGAGAGCTTTGCCGAGATCTTCTTTGGCAATTGCGTGGCCATTGGTCTGCCCTGTCTCACAATGTCTCCCGAGCACGTCGAATCCTTGCAGGCGCTTCTCGACGAGGCACCGGAAACCGAGCTCACCGTCGACGTGGAGGCGGGACGCGTCGTGACAGACCACGGGGACTACCCCGCCGCCATCCCCGCCAGCGCCCGCGCGAGTTTTTTGACGGGCCGGTGGGACGCCCTCGGCCACCTCCTGGAAAACGCCGACGACGTCCGCCGGACAAGCACCCGCCTGCCGTACCTCACCGGATTCGGTAGTGCGTAACGTTGGTCGGCATCAGGCTCTTGCCCGCTCCTCTGCCGCAGTCCAGTCCGCGCGCTCCTCATGAGAGACAGTCCGGTCCCCTCTCCCTTGATGGGAGAGGCCTAGGGCTAGGGTGAGGGTGCGGGAAGTAGCGAATTCGCCGGACGGACGCTGAGGAAGGCACAGTGACCCGCGAGTTCGACGGCGCGGAACGCACCCGCGCTCGATACACTCGCACCTAACGGACTGGCTGCTGAGAGTTTCGCCATGAGTGATGTTCGACCCTTTTTCGACGCCACCGATATCGCCGCCGACGGCGACGCCGTTCGCAGTCGCCTGGACCGCGACGGCTACCTCTTTGTTCGCGGACTTCTGCCGCCGCCGGTAGTCGAGGACCTGCGCCAGCACTTCGTCACGGTGCTGCGGGATGCCGGCTGGATCGCCGCCAACGCCCCGGCGACCGATCAAACCGCCGACTTGAGCGCCTTCACCGTTGAGCCGGAGCCGGCGTACCAGAAGGTCTACAACCAGCTCTACAGCCTGCCGGCGTTTCACGCCCTGCAGCACCGCTCAGAGCTTTCGGACCTCATCGGGCGACTGTTGGATGCCCCGGTGATGCCGCAGCCGCGCGTCATCGCCCGCGTGATGTTCCCCAAGCGCGTTGCCCACACCACGCCGGCGCATCAGGACTTCGTGCCAGTGCAAGGAGCCGCCGACACCATCACCGCGTGGATTCCTCTCAGCGACCTGGTGCCCGAGATGGGCGGACTCGAGATCGCCGCCGGATCGCATCGGAAAGGCGTGTTCGACTTTGTCCCGGCGCTGGGCGCCAGCGGCACGGGGATTTCTGACCCGCTGCACGGCGCGTGGGTGGGCGGCACCTTCCAGCAAGGCGATGTCCTGCTGTTTCACAGCATGACGGTCCATCGCGGGGCCCCGGCCACGGGCACTCGGCTGCGGCTGTCGGTAGACCTCCGGTTTCAGCGGCGTGCGGATCCAATCGCGCCGGGCAGCCTGAGGCCGCATGACCCCGTCGTCTCCTGGGAGGAGATCTACGAGGGTTGGGCGCCGGGACAGCACCAGTACTACTGGCGCGACTGGGACCTCGCGATTTCCGAGTTCGACACGCAATACAACGTAAAGCGCGACGCCATGGCGTTTGAGGTGGCCGCCAAGGGCGGCGTTGAGGCCCGCGCCACCCTGCAGCGGATCGTGGCCCGCGACCCCGATCCCGCCAAGAAGCGGAAGGCGGCCGAGGCGCTCGCAGCCCTCGAAGCTAACGGGTCATAACGCGCGGGCGGTGGGACAACGACACGGGCTCGCCCGGCCGCACGTACAGCGCGCGGCTCGGCTTAGCCGGTCCGGGGCCGCGGCAAGGCTATGTTGCGGTCGGCATGGTACGACGCGGCGGTGCAAGGCCTCAGGGAACCCCGATGCGAACAGCAGTCCCGCTGGTGTTGACGGTCCGTCGCCGCCGCGGATTGGCGGTAGGGCAGGCGCAACGTGAAGGCCGTTCTCCTGCGTGATACTCGGCTACGCCTGATCTCCTCAGTGCTCGCCCTCGCGAGTCTCGGGCTCCTGTTGAGCTTGTTGCCGCGCACGAGCTTCGTTTCACGATCCGCCGATGACATTGTCGATGCCGTGGGACCCGTGTGGCCCGAGCAATCTGTCGAACAGGTATTGGACCAGGAGCTGGGCGTCGTTTCGGAAGTCCGCATTTGGGGAGCCGCCGGCTTCGGTCGCGGCGAGGCCCCGGTCGTGGCCGCGATCTTGGCAGGTCCGGAGCGCGAGCTTGTACGGCAGGTCAGGGTCGGGATCAAGGCCAGCAAGCTCCTGCAGCCCTACGGACTCGAGTTTCCCCCCTACCATCCTGTGCCCGGCGAGGCGTTGATTCTCCAGTTCTGGGTTTCGACTGAACGCAGCAATCACGTCATCTTCGGCGCCAGTGAGCCACGCGATGGCATCGCCGGACCCACCATCAATCTGAATCCGACCGACCAGGGGCCGCTCGCCTACGAGACCATTTGGCGCGGGGATGGGTGGCGGGCCGCGCTGGAAGGCTCCTGGCCTGACGCTCTGCGCCTCGCGGGCGGCATCGTCGCCGCCGTGATGGCGGTGATGCTACGACCTGCCATGGCGCGAGCGCGCTCCAAAGCCGTGCGAATAACCCGAGCGTCTGGACTGGCCCTCGTCAAGCCAATCTTCAGAAGCCTACGGCAAGCACGCAGTTTCACCGCAACAAGAGGACGACACGCGCACGCGCAGTCCGCCAAGCGCACACTTTATGTTTTCCCGTGGCTCATATCTGGATTTGCTCTCCTACATTATATCGCCAATAATCTCGTCCTAATACGAGCCTACGAGTCGGTGATGCTCGCCGTCGTTATCATGGCGGGCGTCGCCGTCCTATTTGTCGCGCTTCGGCCGATCCTCAAGAGCTCCGCATCGGCGGCTGTATTTGTCGGACTGCTCGGAATCGGCTTTTTCTCCTATGGGCATATTTACTCCGAGACCGAGCCAGCTGACGATAGATTTCTTCTAGGCCTAGGCGTGCCGATCATTCTTGGAGCCGGAACGTTCCTGCGGCAACGATCGGACATCGCTCAGCGTCTTGGACGCATGATGAACTTTGGAAGCATCGTCCTTATCATCCTGCCAATCTCGCAGATCGCCTTTGTCATTCTCAGTGGGCAATTCCGGCTGAATCAAGATAGCGATTCCTTGAAACAATTTCCTGGTCTTGCTGAGCGTATCGGCGAGGCAAAGGCAAGGATAGCACCAGATGACTTGCCGGATATCTACTATTTCATCCTCGACGAATATCCAAGAAACGGCTCGCCGGAGTCATTCGACAACAGCGTGTTTGTACAAGCCCTGGAAAGTCGCGGATTCTACGTTGACCCACACGCTCGCAGTAACTATACATTCAGTGCTTGGTCGATCTCATCGATGCTGAACATGAGATATACGGACGAATACATAGCTTATGGCAAAAGCCAGGACAAGTTATACCAGATCTATAATGCGGCCGTAGATCACAATCTCGGACGAATCATGAAAGCACTAGACTATTACTACATCCACGTTTCCTCTGGGTGGTATATAACAGAGTCAAATCCACGCGCTGATGTGGTTGCGTCTTTCGGTCCGAATGGTCGTATTCTCTCTGGAGCTACAGCGGAAGATCCCTGCATTAAGGAGAGGATACTAACCTTGGAGAATAGATTTGTAGACGGGTTTCTTGAAACGACCGCGTTCTTACGATTTTGGTCCAGCGATCCTCGTCGTGCAAGGCATTTCTGTACGTATCATTGGTCTCAGCCGGAGCATAGTGTGGCCTGGCTGGAGTTCATTAAGGATACGCCTGATATTGGCGGACCGAAGTTTGTGTTTGGTCATTTAATTAGGCCACATGGACCCTATTCGTTCGACCAGCATGGCAATACAGCGCCTGTGCCACAGGGATGGGATGACGATCACGACCCGACCGTGCAGGCAGCGTTCTACGGGCAGGTGATATGGTTAAATGGCCGCATTCTGGAAGTTGTCGATGCGATTCTGGCTAAATATGATGAGCCGCCGATCATAGTGATTATGGGAGATCATGGCTATGAGCGCGCAGATGATTCTCCGTTTGCGAATGATATCTTGGGTGCCTACCTGTTGCCGGGAGGCAGGGCCGATGTTCTTTATCCGTGGATGACTTCCGTGAACGCGTTTAGGGTGATACTCAATGGGTATTTCGATCTCGATCTTGAAATCTTGGAGGACAGGGTGCGTCATCCGTAGTCGCGGGTGACGTTGAATATGCGGCGTAGGAGCGGTGACGGCGGATGTTGATTAGCGGAAGCTGGCGATGAGCTTCCGACAGTCGCAGCCGGCGATGTTACTTGGGCGTGGCTAGGCCCGCACCCGCCGTGGTTCACTGCTGAAGCCGTCCCGCATCGGTCGCTGTCCGCCAACCAGTCCTCGCCACAACCATGCGCGATGTGGGACGCCATCGTCGTCGCGCTCGACCTCGATCCGAACGCCGCGGCCCCACACGGCGTCGCTGCCGTGCAGCCGGTCCACGGTCCCCTCGAGCGATAGACGCAAAGCTCCCACGGCATCCTCGGAGTCAACCGTAACGGCGTGGCGGCGATTCGGATGCGCGTACAGCGCGTGCACCACGGCTTCCATGGCGGCATCGTCGAGCGCAGGCATGGCGGTGTCCTAGTTGGAGCTGCGGCGACGATCGTAGCAGCCTTGGCGGGTCCCTCTTGGCGCTCACGAGCCTTGAGGGGAATCGTCGTCGAGGCGGATCCGTGGCGGCGGACTGTTCACTGAGAGATGGTGGGGGCGGTACCCGGCGCCTCGCCGCCCCCTGACGTACGATCCACGGGCCTCGTGCGCTCCCCGAATCGGTCGCGACATGCCGCATGACGAATATGTCCGCATCCCCGAACCAGACCTCCGAAGCTTCGATCTAGCGCTGCTGGAGGGCCTCGGATTGAGCGCCGACCACGCTGAAATCCTGGCCGAAAATCTCATCGCCGCCGACATGCGCGGCGTCCGCACCCATGGCCACGTGATGCTGCCGCGCTACTGCGGCGAGATCCGGGACGGGTCCACGAACGCGAACGCCCAACCGCGCATCGTGAGCGAGACGCCTGCCACCCTGCATGTCGACGGTGACCGCGCGCCCGGCGCCGTGGCAGGCCACTACACGATGCAAGCGGTCATTCGTAAAGCCCGCGCGAACGGTGCGGCCACGGGGTTCACCAAGCGCAGCAACCACTTCGGCGCGGCCGCCCACTTCGCCATGATGGCGCTGCCCCGCCGGATGATCGGCTTTGCCGCCACCAATGCCGGGCCCACGATGTTCCCGTTCGGCGGGCGCACCCGCATGGTGGGCAACAATCCGATCGCCTTCGCCATTCCCGCGGCTCGAGAGCGCCCCGTCGTGCTGGACATGGCCATGTCCGTCTCGGCCAACTCGCGCGTGGCGATTGCCGAGCGCCTGGGACAGAAGGTGCCTGAGGGCTGGATCTTGGACCGTGACGGCCGGCCCAGCACGGACCCCGCCGACATTGCCGAGGGAGCCGGCGTCTCGATCGGAGGGCCCAAGGGCATCGGCCTCTCGCAGGTGATCGATCTCCTGGCCGGCGTGCTGGCCGGCGCCAGCTTTGGGCCGGACGTGGGGCGTCGGCAGCCCGACGGGACCCGCCGCGACACCGGCCATTGGTTTCACGCCATCGACGTCGCGGTCTTCATGCCCCCCGAAATGTTCACGTCCCTTGTCGATCATCAGATCGAGCTGTTCCACAACTGCGCCCGCGTGGAAGGCACGACGCGCATCTTCGTTCCCGGTGAGATGGAGTGGGAGCGCCTTGACGAGGCGCGCGAGTTGGGCGTGCCGCTTCTGCCCTTCGTGGTCGACGAGCTCAATGCGCAAGCGGAGCGGACCGGCTCGACGGAGCGGCTCTAGCCGCGGGCGTTGCCTCGGCTACGGGGCCGTGATGGCGGGCTCGTAGGCCTCGACGAACTCGATCACTTCGCGGGTCACGCGCGCGGGCGTGGACGCGCCCGCCGTAATCCCCACGCGCTTGGTGTTGACGAACCACTCCAAGTCGAGATCGGCGAGGGTGTCCACCAGGTATGCCGGCGTGCCCTTGATGTCGCGCACGACCTCGACCAGGCGCCTTGAGTTCGAGCTGCGCTCGCTGCCCACCACCAGCACCAGATCGCATTCGTCCGCGGCCGCAACCGCCGCTTCCTGGCGATCCTGCGTGGCCAGGCAAATGTCGTTGTGCACCTCGGCGCTCGGATACTTCACCAGAATGCTGGTGATGATGTCCTGCGTGTCCCACACGCTGAGCGTCGTTTGCGTCGTCACCGCGATGTGCTCGGCGTCGAGGGTGAGCTTGGCGACGTCGTCCGTCGACGAGACCAGGTGCACCTGGTCGGGTGCTTCGCCGATCGCGCCCTCCGGTTCGGGATGGCCCGGCTTGCCCACGTAGATGATCTCGTAGCCCTTGTCGACCAGATCGATGATCAGATCGTGCGTCACGTAGACGTCGGAACAGGTGGCGTCAATGACGGTGAGGCCACGGTCCATCGCCTGCATCTTCACCGCCGGCGACACGCCGTGCGCCGTAAGGATGACCGTGCCGCCCTCGATTCGCTCCAGACCCGCGAGCCGATCGTCCAGGTCGATGAGCTGCACGTTGTACTGCGCCAGCTCCTGCACGACGTGGGCGTTGTGCACCAGGTAGCCCAGCATGTAGACAGGCCCCTCGTGCGTCTGACCTGCCTCTTGGGCCAGCCGGATGGCATCCACGACGCCATGGCAGAAGCCCCGCGGCGTTATGCGTAAGACGTCCATCGCAGCCCCCGACGCCGAATGTTCCCCATCCTACCGACCCGGCGCTACCCGGTGAGTTGCGCCGTGAGGCCGGCGGCGTCCGTGACCGGCAGATCGCAGGCGAAGTTGCGGCATACATACGCGGTGGCCGCGCCGTTCAGCGCCGGTCGCCCGTCCAGCAGCGGCACGGCGGGTGACGCGGACGGAGCCGCGGCCGCGACCACCTGGCGCGGTCGGTACCTGGCGAAGGCCGCGGCGATCAGCTCGCGCGTCCCCGGGTCGTCGAGGTCACCCACGATGGCGACTTCGTGGGCGCCCGCGAGCGCGAAATCTGCCGCACACAGCCACTGTCCGAATCCGGCGGCATGTTCGGCGGCGAATCTCCCGACGAGCGGCAGCGCCTGCGCAACCGCGTCGGCATAGCGCGGCTCGCCCGTCAGGGCGGCGAGCTGGGCCAGCACGGTTGCCGCCATCCCGTTCCCCGAAGGCGTCGCGTTGTCCTGCACGTCCTTCGGCCGGGTCACGAGCGTCTCGTGGTCGTCGCTCGTGTCGAAGAATCCCCCAGCGGGATCGGCGAAGTGCGTGAGCATGGCGTCGGCCAGCTCGCGCGCCGCCGAGAACCACCTGGGGTCGAACGTCGTTTGGTAGAGCTCCACCAGGCCGGACGCGAGGTAGGCGTAGTCCTCGAGATAGCCGTTCAGCTTGGCCCGCCCATCACGCCACGTGCGCCACAGCCGGCCATCGGAGCGGCGCAGCTCCCGCAGCGCAAACTCGCCGGCGCGGACTGCCATGTCGCGGTAGTCGGCGCGATCGAGCACCCGCGCCGCGTCGGCCAGCGTGGCCAGCATCAGACCGTTCCACGCCGTCAGCACCTTGTCGTCCAGCCCAGGGCGGATGCGGGGCTCGCGCCGCGCGAACAGCGCCGCCCGCCCCGCCGCCAGCCGCGGCTCGACGTCATCGACCGCAAGACCGTGCAGCGACGCCAGAACGTCGGCGTCGCGCACTCGCCGCAGAATCGTCTTGCCCTCCCAGTTGCCGTTCCGTGACACGTCGTACGCGTCGCGGAAGAGCGGCGCGTCGTCGCCCAAGAGTTCATTCACCTCGTCGATGGACCAGACGAAGAACTTGCCCTCCTCGCCCTCCGAGTCGGCGTCCTGCGTGCTGAAGAATCCACCGGCCGGGTGCGTCATCTCGCGCGTCACGTAGTCGAGCGTCGCCTCGACGACGTCTCGGTATTCGGAATTGCCGGTGACCTGCCAGGCGTGCAGGTACGCGCGAGCGAGCTGGGCGTTGTCGTAGAGCATCTTCTCGAAGTGCGGCGCCAGCCATTCGGCGTCGACGCTATAGCGGTGGAAGCCGCCGCCCAGATGGTCGTAGATGCCCCCGCGCGCCATTTTGGTGAGCGAACGCTCAACGACATCCAGCAACAGGCCTTCACCCGTGGCCACGTGCCGCCTGAGGAGAAACTCGAGCGCCATGGGCTGGGGGAACTTCGGCGCCGTGCCCCAGCCCCCGTGCTGACGGTCGTGGCTCGCCGCCAGCGTGCGGCTGGCCTGGCTGAGCGTCTGCTCCGTGAGCGCGCTCGTCGAGGCGCCGAGCGCTTGCACACGCTGCATCGCCTCGACGAGCTGCTGCGCCCCGTTGTCCAAGTCGTCGCGGCGAATTACCCACGCCTCGTACACCTGCCGCAGCAGCTGCAGGAACGACGGCATGCCGTAGCGCGGCTCGGGCGGGAAGTAGGTGCCGCCATGAAACGGCCGCCCGTCGGGCATCAGGAACACGGTCATCGGCCATCCGCCGTGCCCGGTGATCGCCGTCACCGCGTTCATGTAGATCTGGTCCAGGTCCGGCCGTTCCTCGCGGTCCACCTTGATCGATACGAAGTTCTCGTTGAGATAGGCCGCCGTCGCGTCATCCTCGAACGATTCGTGCTCCATCACGTGGCACCAGTGGCAGGCGGCGTAGCCAATGCTCAGGAACACCGGCTTGTTCTCGGCGCGCGCCTTGCCCAGCGCCTCCTCGCCCCAGGGAAACCAATCCACCGGGTTGTGCTGGTGTTGCAGCAGATAGGGACTGGATTCGGCGGCTAGGCGATTGGGCACGCTGGATTCCGTTGCTGAGCCGCGCGACCGTCCGAGCGGCCTCCGATTCTCACCCGGCGGCGGGCCTGCCGCCAACGGCGGGCGCGTACCATGCCGCTCGGACAGGCGGATCGAAGGAGTTCCTGCAATGACGCTCAGCGGCAAACGCGCCCTGGTCACCGGAGGCAGCCGCGGCGTCGGCGCCGCCACGGTCAAGATGTTGGCCGAGCGCGGCGCCTCCGTCGCCGTGAACTACGTGAGGTCGAGCGACCGCGCCGACGAAGTCGTGGCCCAAGCGCAGGCGCACGGGGTGACCGCCGTGCCCCTAGCGGCGGACGTCAGCTCGCCGGACGACGCGCGCAGGCTCGTCGCCGATGCCGTTGCCGCGCTGGGCGGCCTCGACATCCTCATCAACAACGCGGCGGTCACCCGCTTCTCCGATATCGAAGACCTCGAAGGCGTGTCCGACGAAGCCTGGCAGGTCATCTTCGGCACCAACGTCCAGGGTCTGTTCAACGTCACCCGAGCCGCCGCGCCGCATCTGCATGCCGGCGGTGAAGGCATCGTGGTGAACGTGGGCTCCGTTGCCGGCATCGGCGACTCCGGCAGCTCGATCCCCTACTGCGCCTCAAAGGCGGCGGTGCACAGCCTCACCCGCACCCTCGCGCGAGCGCTGGCTCCCGAAGTGCGGGTCAACTGCGTCGCGCCGGGCTTCATCAACACCGAATGGCACTACGACCATCCCGACCCGACGTACGCCGACACCAACCGTGAGCGCGCGCGCACGGGGACCTATCTCCAGCGCATCTGCGAGCCCGAAGACGTGGCCGACGCCATCATGGGCTTCGTGCTCCACAACCGCCTCGCCACCGGCCAGGTGCTCATGGTCCACGGCGGCAAGCCGGTATAGACGGCGACCACCCCGCCCGCGGGCGGGGTAGCGACGACTCCGGCCCGGTGGCCCAGGCTGCGTTCAGCCTGGGAATTCGCCCCCGCCACCCACGCTCGGATCACCCCAGTTGTCATTCCGAAGCGTAGCGAGGAATCTATGGCTCTCGACCACCGGCCGCCGATCAAACGGACCCACCACCCGGCACCCGACTACGCCAACAACCCCCGCATCTGGTCTCGCAGCAGAATCGTCTCCGTCAGCACGTCCATCTGATTCAGGTCCAGCCACGGCGTCGTCACTACCTCCAGCGCCATCACGCCGTCGTAGCCGTCGCGCTTGAGGTCCGCCACGATCCGCGGGAAGTCGATGGTTCCCTCATCCATGCGCGCTTGCAGCTTCGACAGCGACGCCTGGCGCACGTGCCAGTGCGTCCCGTGAGGATGCATCAGCGCGATGTGCTCATACGGCATGCCGTGAAACACGAAGTGCGAGTGATCCAGCGTGAACGAAAGGCCCGGCACGTCGTCCAGCATCCGCAGCGCCAGCTCCGGGCTCCAGGTCACGCTGTCCACGTGCGGCTCAATCCGCAGGTTGACGTCGTGCCGCGCGGCCACGTCCACCAGCGCCTTCAATTGCTCGCGCGACCGCGCGTAGGCCTCTTCCACCGTCAAGCCGGGCCAGTAGATGCCTGGACTCAGCGTCACGCCGTCCATCCCCGCCTTAGCGGCGAACTCGATCCACGCCGCGTCAACCTCCCGCTGATGCTCGTATTCGGCCGGATCGGGCGTATTGGTGATGTGCTTGTCCGTGGCCTGCGGAAAAGCGTCGTGAAAGCGCATGCCCACCGCCTCGCCGACAGCTCGGATGCGCTCCGCTTCGGCGTCCACGTTCTGAGCCACATAGTTGGGGTCCAGGTCGCGCCCGTTGCCGATGTCCATCACGCGCACACCCAGGGCATGCCAGATGCGCGCCGATTCTTCCACCGTGCAGTGCGGTGTGCTGAAGAGATGTCCACCGAGCTCGATTCCCATGCGCCGTCTCCCGCCGTGCCGCTGGCTCGACCCTAGCGTGCCACGTCCCGCGGAGCGCCAACGCGCTCCGCGGGACGCCTGTTGCCGTCCGCAATGTAGGTCTGCTCACACAAGTGGGAATGTGTCCTGCCATGGCGTCGTGGAACTCACACAGGCGCAGTCCGAACGGGCCACACACTAGCTACGCGTAGCACGCGGCAATGTCTGCCGCTCAAGACCTGCACCGGCTCCATGCGATCTCCCACATCGCCGAGCATGGCTTCACGGGGCGGGAGCTGCCTCCACGGCGGAAGCAGCTCGTGCGGACCAGGCTTTAGGCACTCCTTGCGGCATGCCTCCGCGCCGCGTGCTGCTGCAACTTGCGGCTTGGGCGTAGACAGGACCTAGTTGGCACCGAACCTGATCGAGCGCGGCCCGGCGGCGGATCGATGAGGCATTTCCTGCGGCGCCACGGCGCGCAGTGCTGGAAGCGCCTGCGTGAAGCTGACGTTCCGCAGTTCCCCGCGTGCTCGCTGGGAGGTCTCGCCGCCGACTGCGCGCGCCACCCATGGCGCACCGTCGCCATTTGGGCCGCGACCCTCGTGGCCGCGGGCGCTCTGGTCGCGACGCAGTTGGGCGGCGCGCTCACCACCGTCCAGCGGGCCTCGAACGACCCCGAATACGCCATTGCCGAGCAGATCATCGACGAGCGGTTCGACCATCCGGGCGGCATCACCGAGCTCGTGATCGTGCAGGCCGAGGCCAGCACCGTGGATGAGCCGTCCTATCGGGCCTTGGTCGAGCAACTGCACGCCGACATCACCGCCCTCGGCCCGGCAACGGTCCGGGGCGTGGTCAGCTACTACCAAACCGGCGATCCGTCGCTGGTATCGCAGGACCGGCAGTCGCTGCTGCTGCCCGTGCTCATGACCGGCGAGTTGGCGGAGGCCATCGTCAACGTCCACCAACTCCATGCGGTGGTCGATGCCGCCGCCGAGGCGGACGGCTTCACGACCTTCGTCACCGGCCGCGCCACTGGCGGCCAGGACTTCCAAGACATCGCCGAGCGCGACCTGCAAAAGGGCGAGTTGGTCGCTCTGCCGATCGCCTTTCTCATCCTCGTCCTGGTCTTTGGCGCCTTCGCCGCGGCGCTGCTCCCAATCGTGCTCGCCGGCGTCGCGATCGTCATCGCCTTGGGCGCCACCGCGCTGGTCGGTCAGGTCTTCGATCTCTCGTTCTTCGTGGTCAACATGATCACGATGATGGGTTTGGCCGTTGGCATCGACTACTCACTCTTCGTCGTCTCGCGCTACCGCGAGGAGCGCCGTTCTGGCCGCGACACGATTGAGGCCATCACCGTCGCGGGCGCCACGGCCAGCCGCGCCGTGCTCATCAGCGGCATGGTCGTCATCGTGGCCCTGCTCGGGCTGCTGGTCGTTCCGGTGAACGTCTTCCAAGGCTTGGCGGCCGGCGCGGTGCTCGTCGTCGCCGCGGCGGTGCTCGCCGCGCTCACCCTGCTCCCTGCGGTGCTCAGCCTCATGGGCGACCGCGTCGATGCGCTCCGCATCCCGTTTATGGGGCGGCTCGCCGCCGCCGCCAAACGCCGGCGAGGCCGGCCCCTGTGGGACCGCTTGGCCTACGCGGTCATGCGCCGCCCGATTGTCAGCCTCGTCATCGCCGTTGGACTGCTCGTGGCTGCCGCCGTGCCCAACATCGGGATCAACACGGGTTCCTCCAGCCTTTCCAACCTGCCGCCGGGAACCCGTGCCCGGGACGGCGTGCTCATGCTGCAGCGGGAGTTTCTCGGCGGCTTGCTCTCGCCGGCCCAAATCGTCGTCGAAGGCGACACCAACGCCGCCGACGTGCAGGCGGCCATCGCCCGGCTGCGGACGGCCCTCGCCGCCGACCCGGACTTCGGTCCCTCGCGCCTCGAAATCAGCCGCGACGGCTCCGCCGCTCTCGTCACGGTGCCGCTGGTCGTGGATCCCACCAGCGACGCCGGCGCCGACGCCGTCCGCCGCCTGCGCGCGGACGTCATTCCGACGGCGCTGGCCGACGCTGAGGCCGAGACCTTCGTCACCGGCGTCGCGGCGCGCAACGTGGCCTACTTCGACGTGACTGCGCAATACACCCCGCTGGTCTTCGGGATCGTCCTGAGCGTCAGCTTCGTCCTGCTGATGGTGGTCTTCCGCTCGCTGGTTGTGCCGGCCAAGGCGATTCTCATGAATCTCTTGGCGGTGGGCGCCGCCTACGGCCTGATTGTGTTGGTCTCTCAAATGGGCTTCGCCGCCGATCTGCTCGGCTTTCAGCAGGTCACCGCTATCGAGGCCTGGATCCCGATCCTGCTCTTTGCGGTGCTGTTCGGGCTCTCGATGGACTACCACGTCTTCCTGCTCAGCCGCATTCGCGAGCGCTTCGACCACACCGGCGACAACACCGAGTCGGTGGCCTTCGGCCTGCGGCGGACGGGTGCGCTCATCACCGGCGCCGCCTTGATCATGGTGGCCGTGTTCGGCGGCTTTGCCGCCGGTGATCTGGTCATATTTCAGCAGATTGGCTTTGGGCTCGCGGTTGCCGTCTTCATCGACGCCACGCTCATCCGCTCCGTGGTCGTGCCGGCCTCGATGAAACTGCTGGGAACTCGCAACTGGTGGCTGCCGCGGGCGCTGCGCTGGCTGCCCCACGTGAGCGTGGAAGGCGCTGCGGTTACCCCGCCCAAGTTGGCCGCCGCACCCGTAAAGACTCGCCGCAAACGCCGGACCCCTTAGCTGGTCCATCGCACCGGTTGGCCCGCCATCCGCAGCTCGCCGAATCCCGCCGCCGTGCCGCTATTGCATCGCGTGCGCCGCGCCGTCACCATGCGTACAGGAGGAGGCCTGCATGCGCATTGACCGCCTGGACATCTACTACGTTCGAATGCCGCTTATCTACCCTTGGCGCACCGCCTACGGGGAAGACCACGACATCGACTCGGTGCTCGTGAAGGCCACCAGCGGCGAGCACGAGGCCTGGGCCGAGGCGACCCCATTCTTCGCCCCGCACTACGTGGCCGAGTGCGCCGGCGGCGTGTTCTACCTGGTGGCCGAGGTATTCGGGCCGCACGTCGTGGGGCGTGACTACGACACCGCCCGGGACCTCCATGACCGGCTCGCGTTCGCGAAGGGCAACGGTTTCGCCAAGGCGGCGGTCGAGCTGTGTTGGTGGACCCTGGAGAGCAAGATCACCGGCACGCCCCTCCACCGCCTGCTGGGCGGCGAGACGCGCCCGGTCATCGCCGGCGCCGACTTCGGCGTGCAGGACTCGATCGACATGCTCCTGGCCAACATGCAGCAGGCCGTCGACGCCGGCTTCCCGCGCACCAAGCTCAAGGTGCGGCCGGGTTGGGACGTCGACATGCTCCACGCCGTGCGCTCGGCCTTCCCGAATCACCTCATCCACATCGACTGCAACGCCGGCTATACCCTCGACGACCTCGCCACCTTCGAGGCGATCGACGATCTGGGGCTGGCGTTTATAGAGCAGCCGCTCGGCTGGAACGACATCCTCGACCACGCGGAGTTGGCGCGAAAAATCGACACGCCCATTTGCCTCGACGAATCCGCGCGCGATCTCGAGATGGTTCGCCAAGCCATCCAGATCGGCGCCTGTCACTACGTCAACATCAAGCCCGGCCGCGCCGGCGGGTTTACCAACTCGGTCGCGATGCACGACGTCTGCCGGGATAGCGGCATCCCGGTGTGGATCGGCGGGATGCTCGAAAGCTCCGTGGGAGCGGCGCTGTGCGTGGAGTTGGCCACGCTGCCCAACTTCACCTATCCCGGCGACTTGTTCCCATCGTCGAAGTTCTATCGCCAGGACCTGGCGAGGCCCGCGCTGGAGCTCGAGCCCGATCTCACCTTCGCACCCGCTACCAACGGCCTCCCCGAACCCGACCCGGAGCGTCTTGAGCGCATGTCCTCCCGACACGCCGCCGTGACGCCCGCCTAGCTAGAGACCTTTGCCTAACCCCTCGTCATACCCGCCCCCAGTTCGTCATTCCCGCGGAAGCGGGAATCCAGGCCCCACTCAACCTGGCCCCGCGTAGGCGTCTCCCCGGACACCCTTTACCTGACCGGGTTGCGTAAACGTCGCTAGGCTACGGCGACGCCGCGGCCGGCTGTTCCCGGGGTCGGTGTGTTTCGCGCACGAGCAGCCAGAAGATCAGCCCGCTGGCAATCCCCGCCACCGCGAGGTAGTACGGCGCCACGTCCGGACCGGCTGCATCCGACACGACGCCGACCATCAGCGGCCCGGCGGTCATGCCCGAATTGCCCAAGAGCTGCCACACGCCGAGGAATGGGCCAGGCGACTCGCGCGGGGCGAGGTCGGACCCCAGGGTGAGCATCGCGCCCGACCCCCACCCATTCGCCACGCCGGCAAAGAGCGCCACGATGATGAGTCCCCTGAGGTCCTGCGCCAGCGGCAGCACGGCCATGGATAGCCCGAGCATCACCATCGAGGGGGCGTTGGTGAACTTGCGTCCGAATCGATCCATCACGTATCCGGCAACCGGGAACAGGGTCATGTCGATGGCTGCTGAAGCGCTCACCGCCACCCCGACCGCGGCCGCGTCCAAATCGAGCACAAACGCGGCGTAGATCGGAATGATCACCTGGCGCCCCGCGCGTGCGGCCGACGCCAGCACGTGACCGGTGCCGGCGGTCGCGAGATCGCGGCGGTGCGCCCGCAGCACGGCCCACAGGCTCGACGGCGCCGCGCGCGCGACCGGGACGCTGTTCAATGGCCGCTCGACCCGGTGCCGCATCAGCAGCATCGGCAGCACGCCGGTGCAGGTGATCAGGCCGGCCACCAGGAACGACGCTTCGAAGCTCACGTTTTCGGCCAGCCAGCCGCCCACGGCGGGGCTGGGAAATATGCTGATGCGCATGACCCCGCCGAACAGGGACATCGCCCGCCCACGGTGATGCTGCGGCACGCTGGCCACGAGATGCGCCATGCGCGAGATCGTCCACGTCGCCGCCCCGATCCCCGCCAGCGCCCGGAAGACCACCACCAGCGCATAGTCGCGCGTAAAGCCCAGCGCCAGCGTCGCCGCCGCCACGACCAGCACGCCCACAATCGCGGCCCGCTGCTCGCTCCAGCGCGCTTGCAGCAGACCCGCCGGCACGTTCCACAGCAGCGTCCCCAGCCCGGTCACCGCCACCGCCAGCGTGACCAGGGTGTAGTTCACGCCCAGTTCCGCCGCGAACAGCGGCAGCGTTGGCAACAGCATCCCCACGCCAAAGAACATCAGGAATGCCGGGACGTACACGCCGGGGATCAGCGGGCGGAGCGTCGCGAGCATGTCAGGGGAGCGCACGGGCCGGAATATAAGCCACGCGCGCCCAACCCCACACGCGCCGCATCCTATGCTGGCGTTTTCCCGCCCTGAAGGAAATGCCGATGAAAGCCATGCGCGTCCACACGCCCGGTGGGATTGAGGCGCTGATTTACGAAGACATCCCCGATCCGACGCCTGCGCCGAACGAGGTCATCGTGCGCATGGAAGCCGCCGGGGTGAACTTCATCGACACCTATCAACGCTCGGGCAGCTACCCGCTCGACCCGCCGTTCACGCTGGGCATGGAAGGCGCCGGCGTCGTCGAGGACGTGGGGTCCGGCGTGACCACGCTCGAGCGTGGCGATCGCGTCGCGCATGGCACCGAGCTCGGCGCCTATGCCGAGCTGCAGGCCGTGGCCGCCGACCGTCTGGTGCGCGTTCCGGAAGCGCTGGACACCCGCACGGCCGCCGCGGTGATGCTCCAGGGCGCCACTGCGCACTACCTCACGAGCTCGACGTTCCCGCTGCGCGCCGGCCACACCGCGCTCGTGCACGCCGGCGCCGGCGGTGCTGGTCGCCTGATCATTCAAATGGCCAAGAAAGCGGGCGCGAAGGTCATCGCGACCGTGGGCACGGACGCCAAGGCGGAGATTGCGCGTGACGTCGGCGCGGATCACGTCATTAACTATGCGGAAGTCGATTTCTTACCTATGGTCCGCGAGCTCACCGATGGAGCCGGCGTGGACGTCGTCTACGACGGGGTTGGGAAGGCGACCTTCGATCGCGGGCTCGACTGCCTCAAGCCGCGCGGCTACATGGTGCTCTTCGGCGCCGCCAGCGGCCCGGTGCCGCCGCTCAATCCGCAGACGCTCAACCAGAAGGGATCCCTGTTTCTGGCGCGCCCGAGCCTCGGGCACTACTTGGAATCAGGCGAAGAGTTCGACTGGCGCACGTCATCCGTCCTGCGCTGGGTCGCCGACGGCTCGCTCGGCGTCAAGATCCACGGCGAATATGCCCTGGCCGACGCCGCCCAAGCCCACACTGACCTCGAGGGCCGCGCGACGACTGGGAAGCTGCTGCTAATTCCCTAGCCGTAGCTCCCAAGCACACTATTGGCCGCGTGACGGCCGCTTGGCCTGCCGCGTGTCATGCCAAGCGCTTCGAGCACGCTGAGGGCTGGCATCCCTGGCTTCCTCTCTGCCGTTGTCCCCCGCGTCCGCGATCTGCGCCGGGTTCTCGCGCGCGTCTTGGGGCGATGCGGCGTATGGGTTCAGGTCCCCTTAATCACGAAGGTGAGCCGGGAGACCTCCTCGAACCCTAGCTTCTGGGCGACTCGGAGCGACGCCATGTTGCCCTCACCACAACTCCAGACCGGGATTCGACGTTTTTCTTGAACTCGCCTTGCCACGATCGACGCGGCGGCCGTGGCGAATCCGCGTCTGCGCCAGGCCCCTTGCGTGTCGACCCCGATATCGGCGTATCGGTCGGTCACCGCGCTGGTTTGCGCCGTTCCGACGATCTGGCCATCCACTACCGCACCCGCGACAATACCCTCGAGGAGCAGCCTCGACAGACCGCCGAATTCTGCTCCGTCCACGCCGCGGGTTGCCAGCAGGTCGAGGTCGTCGATGGTGAATTGCCGGACGGCCGGATCATCGAACGCTGGCGCCGGCTTGGTAAGGATGTGATGGACGTCCTGGTAGTAGCGGACACGCTTCCCCGAACCTGCGCTGATGAGCGCACCCAGCTGCGGGGCGACCGCCGGCGCTACTTCCACACAAGTCCAGTCGTCAAGGTCACGCAGCAATTCCCAGAGTCCCTGCGCCTTAGTCCCCAGACCGAACGGCTCGGTCGGTAGGTGGTCGGCCTGTACGACCACCGCTCCCAACGACGCCGCATCGCCAATGGCGTAGGCCTTGCACGTCCCATGCCGAAGCAAGTGGATCGGGATGACCGTCTCGGGTGTTTCGTCGATCGACTCCAAGAGCCTGTGGATCTCATCGACGCTCAGCGGTCGGGGCCCCTGGCCTTCGCTTCGCATCAGGTATCTAGCTTCAGCAATGACCGTTCTCCCGTGCCTACTTCAACGATGGTATTTGCTTCAAGCGTGGGTGTCATGCCGGATCTACGAAAAGGGGATCAAATAGTAAATTTCCATCACCTAACCCGATCCTCAACATTGTGCTACCCTACCTTTTATGACCAAGCTATACAAGACAGATTATGCGCGTCATCGCTGATCTCCTTACCATTCTCTTCCTTGTCTCAGTTCTTGGTATACTGCTAGGCTTCAAGTTAGGATCGGGAGTCCTTTTAACTGTCTCAAATGCCCTGCTCATCATAACCATCGTTTACGGATTCTTCCGGTGGTTGCGATGGTTTTGGCGTAGGTAGAAGCTACCGTCTGCACTCTATGTTAACGCCAACACGGCGAGATCGTTAGTTTCTCTTCCGTCTGCGTTTAGCGATCACGGCGCGGTCACCTCGGCCCCCGTATGGCGGTTAGGCCCAGTAGACCCGGCGGCAGTCGGTAGCGCGTGGGCCGAGTGTCTGGCTAGGACCAGTCACCCAGGCCGGGTGTCCGTCCGAAGGCCTCGAGCTCGGCCTGGGCGCCCTGCAGCACGTACAGCACGTCCGCGCCGACGGTCACAAATCGCGCCCCATGCTCGATCCAGCGCTTCGCGGAATCCACCGGCCCGCCGGAGATTCCCGGCACCTTGCCCTGGCGGCCGCAGGCCTCGAACACGCGAAGAACGGCGTCCGTGTGCTCGGCGCTGCCCTGCGCGTACCCGATCGATGCGGCAAGGTCGGCCGGGCCGACCCAGGTGCCGTCGACGCCCTCGACCGCCATGATCTCGTCGGCCGCCTCGGCGGCTCGCTTGGACTCGATCTGCACGATGACGAGCAGCTCGTCGTTGATGCGGGTCATGTAGTCCAGCCCGTGGGCGATTGCCCCCGACGCGCCGATCGACCGTCCGCCGGCGGGCGGATAGCGGCAGGCATGCACCACCTGTTCCGCTTCCTCCGGAGAATCCACCATGGGAACGATGATGCCCAAGGGGCCCTCGTCGAGCAGCCGCCCGATGGCCGTGAACTCGCTGCTGAGCACTCGGGGAATGGGCACCGCGCCGCCCGCCCTCGCCGCCATGAACGCCGCGGACGTGGATTCCCGCGCCCAGGTGCCGTGCTGGTTGTCGATCAGCACCCAGTCGAACCCCTGGCGCGCGAGCAACTCCACGATATTTGGACTGCCGAGCGTGCTCCCCACGCCCAGGGCCACCTCGCCGCGGCGCAGCTTTGCCTTGACGGGATTGGTCAACAAGTCGATGCCTGCCATGCCGGGCTAGTCCCGCAGGCTCGACAGCGCGTTGAACTCCGCCGCCGCGCCGCCGCCGAGATAAATCTTGTCGCCGCCGGCGCTGATGAAGGTGCAGCCGGCCGCCACCCACTTCTCGACCTGCTCCACGCTGCCTCCGGCTATGCCGGCGGCCTTTCCGTGCCGCTTGCAGGCCGCGATCATTTCCTTGACCGCCGCGTCATGCTCGGGGCTGTTGCGCGCGTGCCCCAGGGAGTTGGCCAGATCGGCCGGCCCGAGCCAGCAGGCGTCGACGCCCTCCACCGACATGATCTCGTCCGCGTTGTCGATGGCCTCGCGCGATTCAAGCTGGATCGCTACGAGGATTTCGTCATTGGCCCGCTCGCGATAGCTGGGGCCGTATACACCCGCGCCGCTCACCCCGTCCGAGCGTCCGCCGACGGGCGGATAGCGGCAGGCGCGGACCACCTGCTCCGCCTCCGCGCGGTTCTCCACCATCGGCACGATCACGCCCAGCGCGCCCTCGTCGAGCAGGCGGCCAATGGCGTAGTAGTCGTTTTCAGGCGCGCGCACTATGGCGGTCGACCCGCCGGCTCGCACGCCCATCATGGCCAGGGCCGACGACTGCCGGTCCCACATCCCGTGCTGGTTGTCGATCAGGACCCAGTCGAACCCGGCGCCCGCCAGCACCTCGGCGACATAGGGCGCGCCCAGCCCGCAGCTGACGCCCAGGGCCACCTGGCCGCTCGTGATCCGCTGCTTCGCACGGTTGCTCAACATCTGGGCGGTTCCCTCACGCACGCACGTTCTGCGGCGTGACGCTACGCGCCTTGCCGCTATCAGTCAATTGCATGTCGCTTCACGCCCACCCCGATCCCGTCGCCGACCTGCACAATCGTCGCGTCGAGGCGCGCATCCGCCAGAAAGGCCTCGTTGAAGGCGCGGATGATCGGCGTCGACTCGCGATGGAATTCGCTGTCCTCCGGCTCGTGCGCCGCCTGGCCCAGCCACAGCAGGTTGTCCAGGGCCACCACGCCGCCCGGCCGCAGCCGCTCCACCACGGCATCGAGATATTGCGGATAGGACGACTTGTCGGCGTCGATGTAGGCGAAGTCGAACGGCCCGGCGATCCCCGGCAGCGTGTCGAGCGCCGATCCGGTGATCAGTGTCACGCGGTCGCCGACGCCGGCGCGGTCCAGGTTGACCCGCGCTCGCGCGTGCATCTCCGGGTCGATGTCCAGCGTCAGCAACTCGCCGCCCTCGGCCAGGGCCGAGGCGATCGCGATGGCCGAGTAGCCGATGTTGGTGCCGATCTCCAGCGCGCGCCGCGTGCCCATCGCGCGCACGACCAGCGACAGCAGACGCGTGCTCGGCCGCTCGGTGATCGGCAGGCCGTCGCGGTCGGCCTCCGCCTCCATGTCGCGCAGCACGGCGGTGACGTCCGGGTGGATGCGCTCCAGATAGGCGCTGTCGCGTATGTGCCGCTCGCCGGAATGGCGGTACTCATGCGCCATTTGGCTGCTCCCGGTAGTCGCTCAGTCCCACGGGTCGCGCCCGTCCGCCTTGCCGGGCCATCGCGTGATGACGACCTTCGGGTCCGTGTAGAACCGCACCAACTCGTTGGACTGGGCGTGGATGTCCCCAAAGAACGACTCCTTGCGCCCGCCGAACGGATAAAAGGCCATCGGAGCCGCCACGCCAACGTTGATTCCGACGTTGCCCACGTTCACCTGCCGCGCAAACTCCCGGGCCGCCCCTCCGCTGTTCGTGTAGAGCGTGGCCGCATTGCCAAACGGGCTGGCCTCGACCATGTCAATGGCGTCCTGCAGGGTGTCGGCGTGCATCACGCTCACCACCGGCCCGAAGATCTCGTCGCGGGCCACCGGCATGTCCGGCATCACCTCGTGGATTACCGTCGGCCCTACCCAGTAGCCGCCCGGCAGGTGATCCACCGTCGCGCCGCGCCCGTCCAGCAGCAGTTTCGCGCCGTCGTCGACTGCCCGATCGATGTAGGCGAACGCGCGGTCGCGGGATTCGGCCGAAATCACCGGGCCCATGCCGCTGGCGGGGTCGAGCCCGTCGCCCAGGCGAAATGACGCGGAGGCCTCGACTAGCCGCTCGGTCAGCTCGTCGCGCACGCTGCCCACCGTCACCACCACCGATCCGGCCAGGCAGCGCTGACCGGCGCAGCCGTAGGTTGAGCCGCAGATATTGGGAATGGCGGCGTCCAGCTCGGCGTCGGGCATCACTACGAGGTGATTCTTCGCTCCGCCCTGGCACTGCGCCCGCTTGCCCTGACCCGTGGCGGTCTCGTACACGGCGCGGGCCACCGGCGTCGAACCCACGAACGACACCCCGGCCACGCCGGGATGGGCGCTCAGCGCCTGCGCCTGGTCGCCGGCGCCGTGCACCAGGTTCATCACCCCCGGCGGGAATCCCGCCTCGGCGGTGAGCTCCGTGAGCAACGTCTGGCTCAGCGGCGTGCGCTGGGAGGGCTTGGTCACGAACGTGTTGCCGCACGCTACGGCCATCGGGGCGAACCAGAAAGGAACCATCGCCGGAAAGTTGAAGGGACCGATTTGCGCAAACACCCCCAGCGGCTCGCGGATCGAGTGCTCGTCGATGGCCGCCGAAATGTCGTTGGAGAACGAGCCTTGCTGCAATGTCGGGATGCCCGCCGCCATCTCGACGTTCTCGACGGCCCGCAAGACCTCGCCGCGCGCCTCCTCCAGCGTCTTGCCGTTCTCGATGGTGACGGTGCGGGACAGCTCCTCGAATCGCTCCTGCATCAGCGCGTGCAGGCGGAATAGCACCCGCCCCCGATCCACCGCCGGCGTGTCGCGCCAGGCGGGGAAGGCCGCCTGCGCCGCTCGCACGGCCGCGTCGATCTCATCGCCGGTCGACAGCGGAAGAGTTGCAATCACCTCGCCCGTCGCCGGGTTGTCGACTTCGAGGCGCTCGCCGCTGGACGAGTCGACCCACTCGCCGTTGATCCAGTTGCTCAGCTGCCTGACGTCAGAGCTCATGGCGGTTTACCCTCCGGCCACTTGTGATGTTCATAGGCTGTGATGTCCGCGCGATTCGTGATCTGCCTATGGAACGGTACGACATCCGCCGCCCAGCCCAACACCGCCGTGTCACCGCGGAGAGTCTTTGTAGGGGCGCCCCAAGTGAGCGCCCAACCCCTGCCGCCGAGTCGCTCTAGGCCGTACACTGACCGCAGCGCAGGACCGCGCCGTACTCGCATGACGTCCGACCTCGTGCTCTCGAGCCGGGAGCCTTCCGCCGCCATCGGGCGCGCTGTGGTGGAGCTCGAAACCCCAGCGCTGGTGATCGACTTGGCGGTGCTCGACGCCAACATCGCCCGCCTCATCGACAGCGCGCGCAAGGCGGGCGCCAGACTGCGCCCGCACGTCAAGACCCACCGCATGGCGGAGGTTGCCGCGCGTCTGCGTCGCGCGGGCGCCGAGGGCATCTGCTGCGCCAAGGTCGGCGAGGCCGAGGCCTTTGCCGACGCCGGCTTTGACGACATCTTCATCGCCAACCAGGTCGTCGGGCCGGCCCGCCTCAGGCGCCTCGTGGAGCTCGCGGCCCGTACCCGCCTCGCCATCGGCGTCGATCATCCCGAGCACGTGCGGGCGCTTGGCGCGGCTTTCGCGGCGGCCAATGCGACCATCGACGTGGCCATCGAGATCGATACCGGCCAGCGTCGCACCGGCGTGGCGACCGCCGCGGCCGCCGTTGAACTGGCGCATCAGACCCAGCGCACCGACGGCCTGAACCTGCGCGGCATCTACACCCACGAAGGCCACGACTATCAGGCAGCCGATCCGGCTGGGGTCCACGCCGCCGCCGCGGAGGCCCAGCAGCTGATGACGAGCGTCGCCGCGGCGATCCAGGACGCCACAGAGACGCCGTGCGAGGTGAGCATGGGTTCCTCGCCGTCATTTCTGCTTGAGTCGTTCCATGCGCCGATTGACGAATTGCGTCCCGGTACCGCCGTCTTCAACGACGCGTCGCATGCGCATCTCCTGGGGAATACGGATTGGTGCGCGGCGAGCGTTCTTGCGACGGTGGTCAACCTTCCGGCCCCCGACCGCGCCGTCATCGACGCCGGCGCCAAAGCGCTTACGTCCGACCGGCGGGGCCCCGGCGTGCTCGCGAACACGGGCCACGGCATCGTGGTGGGCCATCCGGAAGCCGTCGTCACCAGCGTGTCCGACGAGCACGGGGTGATCGCCGTGCCGGATGCCAGCGTCTTCGCCATCGGCCAAACGCTGCGCGTCATCCCCAATCACATCTGTCCCTGCGTCAACCTCTACGATCATGCGTTTGCCGCGCGGGACGGTATCGTTGAGGCCGTTTGGCACGTCACCGCGCGCGGCCGCAGCCAGTAGCGGCCCGCAGACACCTCGGACGCGCCACGGCGGAGGGACGCATGGGACGGTTGAACGGTCAGGTTGCGCTGGTCACCGGAGCCGGAGGCGGCATTGGGGCGGCCGCCGCCCTTGCGCTCACACGGGCCGGCGCGCGGGTAGCGCTCACCAGCCGCACTCCCGACCGTCTGGCCTGCACTGTCGCCGCCGTCGAAGACGCGGGAGGCGTCGACGTTCCCACCTACGTCGCGGATTTCATGCACGCGTCTCAGGTTGAGGACCTCGCGCGCTGGGCGGCGGAGACGCTGGACCGCGTCGATGTGCTCGTCAACAACGCCGGCGCGAATTCGCCCCATCGCAGCTCGATAGAGGCCGACGCCGCGCTCGACCACCTCTTCCGCATCAACGTCACCGCCCCGGCGATCCTCTGCCGTGGGCTAATCCCGGGCATGGTGGAGCGTGGCGGCGGCACGATCGTCAGCGTGTCGTCGTTCGCCGTCTACAGTCCCGGGCCGCTGGGCGGGGCGGCCTATGCGGCGTCCAAGGCGGCGCTGCTCAATCTCATGGGAAGCGTGAACGCGGAATTTCGGAACCGGGGCATCCGCGCTTGCACGATCCTGCCCGGCGAGGTCGATACGCCGCTGCTCGGGCAGCGCCCGCGTCCGCCGACGGCTGAGGACCGCGCGACCATGATCGGCGCCGACGATGTCGCGGACGCGATCGTCTTCTGCGCCGCCATGCCGCCGCGCACGCTCATCGAGGAGATCGCCATCCGGCCCACCGTCTTGCGCGACACCACCGAAGACGTGCGCGTCGCCTCACAGCAAGGCTGAGCTACCGGGGCAGCCGCTAGGCCGGCACCGCCTGCCGCACGCCCAGGTCTTCCAGGACCGCATTGATCACGAGCCGTTCCTCGTCGTTGACGCCGCGGAAGGGCGGTCGCGACGGTCCGCCGTGGAGCCCCACGAAATCCTGCGCCGCCTTGATGATGGCCGCGTCCTGCAGGCCCCGCCAGCCCGGGCCGCCCTCGCTCTGGTGCAGCCACATGTACGGCCCGATGCCCGCGTGCCAGCGGTCCGCGCCGGCAAAATCTCCTGCCTCCAGCAGCCGGAAGAACTCCAGCTCGAACTCCGGCCACCAGGTCGACGGACCGGAAATGAACCCGGTGGCGCCGTGCATGTAGGCCAGCGTTGAGGTGTAGCCCAGCGAGTTGTCGATGAAGGCGAAGCGGCCGGCAAACCGATCCAGCGCCTCGACCATCGGCTCGATGATGTTCGGCGCGCCGTACTTGAGCGACACGATGCCCGGCAACTCCGCCAGTTGCCCGATGAGCTCCACGCCCAGCGACGTGCCGATGTCCTGCCGCCAGGACTGGTCGTAGATCATGATCCCGGCGTCCAGCGACTCGGTGAGGATCCGGTACCACTCGAACATGCCCTCCTGGCTGATCGGGTAGTAGCAGGGCGGGGAGATCATCACGTACTCCGCGCCGGCGTCCACCGCGCCCTGCGAAAGGGCGATCACCTCGTCCAGGTTCAGGCTCGCCGCGCCCGCAACCACCGGTATCCGGCCCGCCGCGGCTTCGACCGACACCGCCACCATGTCGCGATGCTCGGACGGCGAAAGGCTGAGGTACTCGCCGCTGCCGCAGGGCGAGATAATGAATCCCTTCCCGGTCTCCAACCCCGCGTCCAGCATGAACTGGATGTTCGAGCGCAGGGCGTCCAGGTCGAGCCGCAGGTCGTCGTCAAACGGCGCCATCACCAAGGCGGCGGGACCGCGCAACTCGCGCAAGGCGCGGTCACTGCTGGGGGGCATAGGACATCCTCCGGGAATGCTGCGTTGGCGGCCGGTACCGACCGCGCATTGATTCGAGCGCGCGCTCAGGATAGCGCCTGAGTCTCAGCCGAGCGCTAGAGGCTCCCGTAAAGCCGCCGTCCGACCAAACTCCCCACGGCCCGCGGCAGCCAGGCCGACACCGCCAGCAACGGCGCCACGAAGGCCGGGTTGCGCGGCTCACCCTCGCGCCTCCTCCGCGCGACCTCGTCGTCCCAGAGGTCGCGATACAGGCTGTAGACCGCCGGCACCATAACCGGGCGCACGATCTGGATCGCCGCCCAGGCGAGCGACGGCAACATGGCCAGCAGCACGGCCTGCGCCTCGGGCATGCCTTGCAAGGCGATCAGCAGCCCCGAAACCAGCAGAAACAGCGGCAACGCCACCGGCAAGCCCGCCACCACGAAGGTGCCGAGGATGCGGCCGGTGTGCTTGCCGCCTATCCGCCAGGAGTTCAGGGCCGCCAGCGTCCCCGGCTGGTTCTCGTGAACAGCCAGGAACGACGCCAGCAGCGTGCGGGTCTGGATGTAGAGCCCCAGGGCGATCATCGCGATGATCAGCGCCACCGAGATGGCCGTGCCCAGAGCGCCGTCGTCCGGCAACCCACCGATCCGGCGTTGATAGAGCGCAACCAGCGTGCCTACCGGCACCCAGAACACCACCGAGGTGTGCAGGTTCGTCCAGATGTACCGCGGCAGCCACGGCAGGCCCTGCCGCAACGAATCTCCCACGCCCAGCGTGCGTCCGGCGAATCCCGCCGCCACGGCCACCATCATCACCGCCGGCGCCACCTGGGCCGGAAAGAAGTCCAGCACCACGGCTCCAGCCGCTCGGCTGAGGTCGTTGCCCGCCGTCGACACGCTCAGCAGCGCGGCGCCGACCGCCGGGGCGGCAAACAGCACCACGAGCTGCACGTAGAGCCGCGGGCTCGACCGCAGCACCTGGAGACCGGACCGGAAGTAGTGCAGCCCCGGCCGCGGGCCGGAGTAGACGCCTTCCCTCATCACTGGGCGCATCGCACCATGCTCAAGGACTGTGCGGGTGGCTAGTTTCGCACGGATTCAGCAGGCCGTTCGATACAGGTTCGCCCGGCAATCCCCGCGGGCCGGGAATTCTCGCGACAATGCGGCAGCTAGTCCGTGCATTCCGACGGTGAAGGGGGCAGAACATGCGGCTGGAGGGCAAGATCGCGGCCATCACCGGTGGCGGCTCCGGCATTGGACGCGCCTGCGCGCTCGCATTCGCGCGTGAGGGCGCCGACGTCGCGGTCGGGGATATCGATCCTGAGCGGGCCGCGCAGGTGGCCGCCGAGGTGCGCGCGCTCGGCCGGCGCGCGCTGGACATGCGGATCGACGTGACCGAGCAGGCGGACCTCGATCGCTTCGTCGACGGCGTCGTCGACGATCTCGGCGGACTCACCGTCTGGGTCGGCAGCGCCGGGGTCTCTATCGGGGCCACGCTGCTCGACCACACGCGTGAGGACTGGCGCCGCTTGATGGACCTCAATCTCGACGCCGTCGTCTTCGGCGCGCAGGCGGCCGCCCGCCGCATGGTGACCAACGGCGCCGGCTCCATCATCAACATCGCCTCCATCTACGGCGCCCGCGCCGTCCGCGAGCGCCTGGCCTACTGCACCTCGAAGGCGGCGGTCATCATGGCCACGCAGGTCATGGCCGTCGAGCTGGCGGAGCATGACGTGCGGGCCAATTCCATCGGCCCCGGATACACGGATACCCCCCTGTTTCGCGGCGCCCGCGAGGAGGGCGACGAGGCCATCGCCCCGCTGCTGCTCCGCGTCCCGGCCGGACGCCTCGGCACCCCCGACGAAATCGCCGCCGCCGCGGTCTTCCTGGCCTCGGACGAGTCGAGCTTCGTCACCGGCCACTGCCTCTTCGCCGACGGCGGCTGGGTGGTCAACGGCAACTGGTAGCGCACCCCGCGACGGGCCGCGAGGCGACCTTTGGCCGGGGGTTTTTATACGTGTTCGGGGTTTAACTTCGACTCCGAAGCAATAGTCCCTACCCGTGGCCGAGCTACGCTGGCGCTGGCCGAGGCTCGGACGCCGCATGTCACCACTTGGGGAGGTGCGCCTGTGATCGACGTCAAGACCCTCACGCGGATTACGCCCGAACAGCGCGAGCACTGGGACACACAGGGCTATCTCGTGCTCCCTGGCGTGCTGTCGCCCGACGAAATCGAGCGCCTCAGCGACGCCGTGGACCGCCTCGACGAGGCTTCGCAGCGAGGCGGCCGTTCGTCCGACGAGTGGCTGAGCACCCTCAACGTGATCGAGGAGGACGACGCCTTCCTTGATCTCATCGATCATCCGAATCACCTGGGCATCGTGATGGACCTGATGGGCGCGACGATCCAGCTGCTCGCGTCGCAGGTGATGGTGCGTCCGCCCACGCCCCATCCGGGCAGCCGCTGGCACTACGACGGTCCCAAGCCCTACCCGTTTCCAAGCGCCGGCGGGCTCACGCCGCTGCTGCACCTCAAGATCGGCTGGTTCCTCACCGACCTGGACGCGCCCGACATGGGCAACTTCCTGCTCATTCCCGGCAGCCACCGCGGCAACTTTCCCCGTGACATCGCCAACGCGGACGCCCTCGCCTCGCCCAGCCGCTTCCAGGAGGTCGACGAGATCGACGCCGGGGTGCCGGGCGCCGTGCAGCTGCAGCTGCGTGCCGGTGACGCGATGCTGTTTCACAACGCGCTCTGGCATTCGGTCTCGCGCAACACGTCGAACGTGCGGCGCAAGAACCTCTTCTACGTCTACTCGCCGATCTGGATGCGGCTGGGTGACCGCGTATCCAGTTCACCGGAGCTCATCGCGCGCGCCGACCCCGTGCGGCGGCAGCTCCTGGGCGTGCTGGACCACGACTCCGCCGGCGTGCATCCCACCGACGCCGACGCGCCGCTGATCCGCCTCTGGGAGGGCAAGGGCTACGACCAGGTGTGGGTGGACCAGGTGATGAAATACATCGGCCTCGACGGCGATTGATGCGCGTTAAGTTCGGTGGCCCACGCTGCGTGCAGCGTGGGAAACGTGTCTTGAAACGATCTCGCGTGAGCCGCGCACCGCGAACCCACGCCTAGTGCGTCACCCAGCACCGGAGACCCCATGCCCAGTCTGAACCGCTCCCTTCTCAGGCGGGACGGCTACCTCATCCTGCGCAACGTCATTCCGGCCGAAGAGCTCGACGCCATGCGGGAGGCCTCCGAGACGATCCTCGACCGGCAGCGGGAGATCTGGCGCCGCGAGGCTGGGCCCGACGATCCTCCCGGCGGAGTATGGGAGACGGCGCCGCAGCCGCGGGTTTCGGACATGGAGCGCCTGGTTGACGCCGAGACGGCGCGGGCGGTCGAGCTCTGGCTAGGCGAGCCGGTGCTGGACGTCTGCCGTGAGTTGCTGTGCCTGCCGGAGGCGTCGCCAATGCTCATGTCGATGATGTGCAATCCGCGGACCGACCACGGCCCCGCCAAGTGGCACCGGGATATCCACCCCATCGACATGGCGCCGCTGCGGCTCCTGCAAGCCGAAATTCTTGAAACCGGTCCGCGGTACTTGCAGTGGAACATTCCGCTCTATGACGACGACGTGCTGTGGGTCGTTCCCGGCAGCCATCGTCGGCTCAACACGCCGGAGGAAGAGCGGCAGCTCGAGGAAGACCCGCGAGCGTCATTGCCCGGCGGCGTGCCCGTGGACCTGAAGGCCGGCGACGGCGTGATCTATAACAACTGCATGCTGCATTGGGGCAGCAACTATGCCCCCAAGCTCCGGCGCACGCTTCACGGCGGGCACGCGGTGCAGGCCCACCCGCGGGATATCGGCTTCGCGCGCCATCTCTCGCCGCCGGCCCGCGCCGCGTTCGAGTCCTGGTCGCGCCGCGCGGCGGACCAGCGGGATCTCACCGAGCGGGCGCTGCGCGCGGCGCTCGGCCGCGACGCGCCCACGTTTCATGGCGCGCTCGAGTCGCTCCTGCCCGGCGCCGGACCCGCCGCCAAGCTGGTCCTCACGGTCTTCCTCTGCAAGGCCGCGCAGCACATCCACCAGCTCAAGCAGCCGGACTTCGATGAGCTGTCGCCGCTATTGAGGCTCTACGCGACGTACACCCAGCCGTTCATGCTCAACTGGGGGCCGTCGTTCGCGCGGCGATTCACCGATGCCGAAGCCGACGAGCTGTGGCGCCGCTTCGACTGGCTGGAGTCGCGCTTGCTCGCCGACACGATCCAGCCGGTGACCGGCCTGCAAGGCAGCCCCAACAGGTACTACCAGAACGACTTGCCGGAGCCGGTGACGCTGGACGAATTCGTTGGGAGCTGGGCCGGGTAGGCCTGGCATTCCCCGCATGTTGGCCGGTGGCTGCCAACGGGCGGCGGCTTGAGTTCATTTACCCAGTGGCCCAGGCTGCGTGCAGCCTGGGAAGGGCGGCACGTCATGCAAGAATCCCGCGTGAGCTACACATCCAGGCTAGACCCGTAGTTCCCACGGCAGCATCGGAGACCACATGCCCAGCCTGAACCGCTCTCTCCTCAGGCGGGACGGCTACCTCATCCTGCGCAACGTCATCCCGGCCGACGAGATCGACGCCGTGCGCACCGCCTGCGAGGGGCTGCTGGAGCGGCAGCGCGACATCTGGCGCCGCGAGGCCGGGCCCGACGATCCGCCCGGCGGCATGTGGGAGAAACATCCGCAGCCGCGCGTGCCGGCCTTCGAGCGATTGGTGGATCAAGAAACGGCGCGGGCGGTCGAGCTGTGGCTCAGCGAGCCAATCATGGGCGTCAGCCGCGAGCTGCTGAGCCAGCCCGAGGCGGTGCCCATGGAAATGATGATGATGTGCAACCCGCGGGTCGACCACGGCCCCGCCAAGTGGCACCGCGACATCGGCTCTGACGACATGGCCCCGCTGTGGCTGCTGCAGGAGGAACTGGCGGAAACCGGCCCGCGCTACCTGCAGTGGAACCTGCCGCTCTACGACGACGACGTGCTCTGGGTCGTGCCGGGCAGCCACCGCCGTCCGAACACGCCGGAGGAGGATCGGCAACTGGCGGACGATCCGCGGTCCCCGCTACCGGGCGGCATGCGCGTGGAGTTGAAGGCCGGCGACGGCCTGATCTACCACCACAGCATGTTGCACTGGGGCAGCAACTACAGCCCGAAGCTGCGTCGCACGGTGCACGGCGGCATCTCCGTGCATGCCAACCCGCGCGATACAGGCTTCACGCGGAACCTCTCGCCGCCGGCCGCCGCCGCGTTCGAGTCCTGGGCGCGCCTCGCGGCGGATCAGCGGGACCTCACCGAGCAGGCGCTGCGCGGCGTGCTGGACGGTGACGCGGCGGCGTTTCACGTGGCGCTCGAGCAGTTGCACCGCGGCGCCGGCCCCGCCGCCAAGCTGGCCCTCACGGCTTGCCTGGGCGAAGCCGCGCGGCATATCCATCTGCTCAAGCAGCCGGGCTTCGACGACCTGCCGGAGGACGTGCAGCGCCAGGCCACACACCTCCACCCGCTCACGCTGGGCTGGGGACCGGCCTTCGGCGACCGGTTCAGCGACGCCGAGGCCGACGAACTCTGGCGCCGCTTCGACTGGCTGGCCCAACGCCTCCACGCCGATCCCCCGCAACCGGTGACGCTGGACGAATTCGTTGCGAGTTGGGCCGCGTAGGCCGAGCGTCCCCCGCATGTCGGCCGGTGGATGCCTACGGGCGGCGGCTGGAGCTGGATTTCCCGGTGGCCCGCGCTGCGTGCAGCGTGGGAAACTCAGCGCTCAAGTACCTTGCGTGAAACGCTCCGCCTGAACCGCAGTGTAGTGCGTCCACCAGCACTGGAGTCCCCATGCCCAGCCCGAACCACTCCCTCCTCCGTCGCGACGGCTATTTGATCCTGCGCAACGTGATCCCGGCCGACCGGCTCGACGAGGTGCGCACGGCCTGCGAGGCGATCCTCGACCGGCAGCGGGAGATCTGGCGCCAAGAGGCCGGCCCCGACGATCCGCCCGGCGGCGTGTGGGACTCACGCCCGCAGCCGCGCGTGCCGGAGTTCGAGCGGCTGGTGGACGCGGAGACGGCGCTGGCGGTCGAGCTATGGCTCAGCGAGCCGATCATGGGCGTCAGCCGCGAGCTGCTCAGCCAGCCCGAGGCGGTGCCCATGCACATGATGATGATGTGCAACCCGCGGACCGACCACGGCCCGGCCAAGTGGCACCGCGACATCGGGCCGCTCGAAGTGGCGCCGCTGTGGCTGCTGCAAGAGGAGCTGGCGGAAACCGGCCCGCGCTACCTGCAGTGGAACCTGCCGCTCTACGACGACGACGTGCTCTGGGTAGTGCCGGGCAGTCATCGCCGCCTGAACACGCCGGAGGAGGACCGGCACTTGGCTGACGATCCGCACTCGCCGCTGCCGGGAGGCATGCGCGTGGAATTGAAGGCCGGCGACGGCTTGATCTACTACCACAGCATGTTGCACTGGGGCAGCAACTACAGCCCGAAGCTGCGGCGCACGGTGCACGGCGGCATAGCGGTGCACGCCATGCCGCGGGACACCGGCTTCACCCGGCATCTCTCCCCGACGGCCGCCGCCGCGTTCCAGGCCTGGGACCGCCGCGCGGCGGAGCAGCGGGACCTCACCGACCAAGCGCTGCGCGGCGTCCTGGACGGCGACGCGGCGGCCTTTCGCACGGCGCTCGAGCGCTTGCATCCCGGTGCCGGATCCGCCGCCAAGCTGGCCCTCACGGCCTGCCTGGCCGAAGCCGCGCGGCACATTCATTTGCTCAAGCAGCCGGGCTTCGACGACCTGCCGGAGGACGTGCAGCGCCAGGCCACACACCTCCACCCGCTCACGCTGGGCTGGGGACCGGCCTTCGGCGAGCGGTTCAGCGAGGCCGAGGCCGACGAGCTGTGGCGCCGCTTCGACTGGCTCGCGCAGCGCCTCCACGCCGATCCGCGGGAACCGGTGACCCTGGACCATTTCGTCGCGAGTTGGGCGGCCTGACCTCGACACCTCGCGCGAAGCCCCTGCATATGCCGGAACGGGCAGGTTTGAAACCTGCCCCTACGCCAAGCGCGCAGCGCGCACCCAGGTTGAGTAGGGCCTGGATTCCGGCCCCGGATCAAGTACGGGGCAGGCTTTTCGCCGGAATGACGAAGTGCTGACACAAAGGTCTCGTGGGGAGGTGTTCGGTATTTGTGTGGTGATCGAACGTGCGATAGGGTGAGCGGGTGATGCGTGACGAGACGCGGGGTGTACTCGTGAATAGAAGGCTGGCCCCCGCATGAACGCCGCGCAGCTTGCCGACCGGCTCTCCGGTGACGCGGCCTTTGCTCGCGGCGTCACCGCCTGGAAGGTTCGGCCCGCGCGCGAGGCGCGGTATGGGGACTGGCCCGAGGGCGTCGCGCCGGTGCTGCGGCAGGCGCTTGAGCAACGCGGCGTGCGCGAGCTCTACACCCATCAATCCGAGGCCATTAGGCGCGTGCTCGACGGTGAGGACGTCTGCATCGTCACCGGCACGGCCTCGGGCAAGACCCTCTGCTACAACGTGCCCGTCGTCCAGGCCATCCTCGACGACCCCCAGGCCCGCGCGCTCTATCTCTTCCCCACCAAGGCCCTGGCGCAGGACCAGCTGGACGAGCTGTACTCGCTGATCCAGGTCGCCGAGGCCGACATCAAGACCTTCACCTACGACGGTGACACGGCCACGGCCGCGCGGCGCAAGGTGCGGCAGGCCGGGCACGTGGTGATCACAAATCCCGACATGCTCCACCAGGGCATCCTGCCGCACCACACCCAGTGGACCCGGCTGTTCGAGAACCTGCGCTTCATCGTGCTCGACGAGCTGCACGTCTATCGCGGCATCTTTGGCAGCCATCTGGGCAACGTGCTGCGGCGCTTGCTGCGCGTCGCCGAGTTCTACGGCTCGCGACCGCAGATCGTGGCCTGCTCCGCGACCATCGCCAATCCCAAGCAGCTGGCCGACCGGCTCACTGACCGCGACCTGCGCGTGGTTGACGACGACGGCGCGCCGCGCGGCGAGAAGCATCTGATCTTCTACAACCCGCGGGTCGTGAACGTGCAACTCGGGATTCGCGCCTCGGAGATCGACGCGGCGGCGGAAATCTCAAGGGTGCTGCTGGGCAACGACATCCAGACGCTCACCTTCGCCCGCAGCCGCACGGCCACCGAGCTGCTGCTCAGCAAGCTGCGCGGCGGCCCACACCTGGGCCGCGGCGAGGTTCGCGGCTATCGCGGCGGCTACCTGCCGGCCGAGCGCCGCGAGATCGAGCAGGGCCTGCGCGACGGCACGGTGCGGGCGGTGGTGGCCACCAATGCGCTGGAACTCGGCGTCGATATCGGTGAGGCGCAGGCGGCGGTGCTGTGCGGCTATCCGGGATCGCTGGCGAGCTTCTGGCAGCAGGTGGGCCGCGCGGGACGCCGCCGCGAATCGTCGGTGGCCGTCTACGTGGCCGGGTCGAGCCCGCTGGACCAGTTCGTGGCGCGCAACCCGGACTTCGTGCTGCGCGAGTCCGTCGAATCGGCGCTCATCAACCCCGACAACCTCTACGTCTACACCAGCCACCTCAAGTGCGCCGCCTTCGAGCTGCCGCTCATCGAGACGGAAACCTTCGGCGTGTCCACCACGGACGGCGCACTGGGGATGCTCGTCGAGGAGGGCATCCTGCACAAGGCCGCGGGCACCTATCACTGGACCGCCGACGACTACCCCGCCCAGTACGTCAGCCTGCGCACCGGCACGCTGGACAACATCGTCATCGTGACCGACGAGAGCCGGCCGCAGGTGATCGGCCAGGTCGACCGCTTTTCCGCGCCCACGCGGGTGCACGAGGACGCGATCTATCTCCACGACGGCCGCCAATATCACGTCAACCGCCTCGATTGGGATCAGGGCAAGGCGTACGTCGAAGAGGTCTCGGTGGAGCACTACACCGTCGCCAGCATGAACGTCAACGTCGCCGTGCTCGACGACTTTGAGCAGCGGGCCGAGACGCCGCTCGGACGCGCCTGGGGTGAGGTGCGCGTCACGGCGCGGCCCACGATCTTCAAGAAGCTGCGCGTCAGCGACGACGACAACGTCGGCTGGGGCACCATTGATCTCCCCGAGCAAGAGATGCACACGCAGGCGTGCTGGGCCTGGATGCGCCCCGAGCTGACCGAGACGCTGTCCCACGCCGAGATCGAATCCGGCCTCTGGGGCGCCCGCCACCTGTTACCGAACGTGGCGGCGGTCTACCTGATGTGCGATCCGCATGACCTCGGGGTCGTCAGCGAGATCAAATCGCCCTTCACGCAGGCGCCCACGCTGTACCTCTACGACCGCTATCCCGGCGGCGTGGGGCTCAGCGAGCGGCTCTTCGCCTCGTTCGATCAGGTCATGCAGGCCGCGGCGGATCTGGCCGCCGACTGCGACTGTGCGGAGGGCTGCCCGGCCTGCGTGGGGCCGCCGGTCGCCGCCGGCATCAGCGCCAAAGCAGCCACGCTGCGGGTGCTGCGGGCGCGCGCGGCCGCATCCGGCTCAGCGCTAGCCGCCGCGGCGCATGCTGGTTCCCTCGCCTTGGGCGGAGACGTTTGAAAGTCCCGGTCTGGCTCAGGATGTCCAAGGAGACCTGCGGGCAAGTCCAGGTTGGGCGGGGCCTGGATTCCCGCTTCCGCGGGAATGACGGAGGGGATAGGCAAGGGTCTTCTGGAAGGTTGAGGGTCCCTTGCGACCGCTATCGAACGCCGCCCGGCGCATCATGACCAACGGCCGGGCGATGGCCTGGAAGCGTCCGTGGGAGCCCGTCGAGAGAGTGGCCGTCACGCCGCGGGCCGCCGCACCGGACGTACCGGTCGAGGACGTCATCGGCGGCGCGCTCGAATCCAACGACGCCGGTGCATTCGTCGTCGTCAGCCACAACCACCCCTTGCCGCGCGGGCTGTCGCCGGCCTGGCCCGATGCCGCCGCTCGACGCGCCCTGACGACGCTCACCGGCGACCCGGACCTCGAGGATTTCGAGCTGGCCCGGGCGCTGTTCGTCGACACGGAGACGACCGGACTTGCCGGCGGCACGGGTACGTACGCCTTTCTGATCGGGTGCGGCTGGCTGGAAGACGGCGCGTTGCGGGTCGAGCAGTACTTCATGCGCGATCACGCCGACGAGCCGGCCATGATGGCGCACCTCGCGCGCCTGATTTCGCGGTTCGATTGGACGGTGAGCTTCAACGGCAAGAGCTTCGACCTGCCGCTGCTGCGGACGCGCTTCATCATGAACCGCACGCGCACCGCCCTCGACGCTCTGGGCGCGCTGGACCTCTTGCACGCCGCGCGCCGCCTGTGGCGATACCAGCTCCCACGCCGCGACCTCGGCACGCTCGAGCGCGAGATCCTCGGCGTTCAGCGAGCGCTCGACGTGCCGAGCCACGAAATCCCAGACATCTACTTTCGCTATCTCCGCACCGGCGACGCCAGTGAGCTTGTGCCGGTGATGGCCCACAACCGCGAGGACCTCGTGTCAATGGCGGCGTTGCTGGCGCGCGCCTGCGGTGCCTGCAACGACTGGCGTAGCCCCACCGCCCCGCCGGCCCAGGTGCTGGGGGCGGCCCGATCCTTCGCGCTCGCCGGAGACATGGACACCGCGCTCGCAGCCTACGCGCGGGCGCTTGAGCTTGGCTTGAGCGAGGAGTTGGAACCGTTGGCGCAGGTGCCGCTCAGCCTGGCTCACAAGCGGCGCGGCGCCTGGCCGCAGGCGCTGAATCTGTGGGAGGGCATGCGGGTCCGTGAGGGGCGTGGCGCCATTTGGGCGCTGATCGAGTTGGCCAAGTACTACGAGCATCGGGCCGCCGACTTTGCCAAGGCCCGCGACTACGCCCGCGAGGCTTTGGCGCAAGCAGACCGCATTCTCGACGGCCTGCCCCAGCCGCTCGCACGTCCCGCCCTCGTGCACCGGCTCGCACGGCTCCAACGCCGCCTGCTGGCTTCCCGGGAGCGCAGGGCTTCGGCCTGATTCCCGACCCCTCCGGTGGGCCTTGCGCGACCCCTCGTCATTCCGGCGCACAGCCTGCCCCGTACTCGATACGGGGCCGGAATCCAGGGTCCGCTGAACCTGATCAAGCACGCGGCGCTTTGGATGCCTGGCGTCGGGCGGGTTTCAAACCCGCCCCTACGTCGCAGGTGAACAGGTCCGGCGGCCAATAGATTCCCGCCGTCGCGGGAATGACGGAGGGTTGTGCAATGGTCGCCTCCGTGGGAGAGGGTCGGGGTGAGGGGGACCGGCCACCAGCCTCTCGCTCGGTGTAGAGCCTGCCCCGTACTTGATACGGGGGGCGAGTCTCAGACCCGCCCCTTGTATGTTGCAAGACCCTTGGATCGTCCGCGGCGGGCACCGGCTCAAGTGGACAAAGCCGACCGCGCACGGTTTGATGATGCGGCGCGGCATCCACTAGGTAGAGCAATGCGATTCAAGGTTGGCGTCATCGGCGCCTCGGGGTTCATTGGCGTGCCGTATCGGCGCGAGATGCGCGACGCGCCCGAGCAATATGAAATCGTCGCGGTCAGCGCGCGCCGCCGCGACCTGCTGGAGGCTGCCGGGCGCGAAGACGGCGCCGCGCTCGTCACCACTGACTGGCGTGAAGTGGTGGCCCATCCCGATGTCGACGTTGTCGTCGTGGCGGTGCCCGACGTCCTGCACCACGAAATGGCCCTGGAGTGCGCCGCGCAGGGCAAGCACATCGTGTGCGAGAAGCCCGTGGCCATGAACGCGCGTGAGGCCCACGAGATCTGGACGGCTTATCGCGATCGCGGACTCGGACATTTTGTGCCGTTCTGGACGCGCGGCGTACCGGTGTTTCGGCGCGTCCGGCAGCTGCTGGCCGAGGGCCTGATCGGTGAGGTCCGGGGCGTGGTCTATCGCTGGCACAACGCGCGGCTGCGATCGATGCCCTACACCTGGCGCGACGACGCCGGGCAGTCGGCCGCCGGCAGCGTTGCCGACGGCGGCTCCCATGCCTACGACGCCTTGCGCTGGCTCACCGGCCTAGAGGCGCGGCGGGTGTTCGCGCAGGCTGGCGTGCTGTCGCCGCCGAAACCCGATCTGGGCGAACCCAATCTCGAAGAGGCGCTTGCCTGGAGCGAATCCCACGACGCCACGGCTGGGGAATCACGCCGGGCCGGAACCGCGTTCGATTACGGCAATCTCACCTTCGAGCTGGATAACGGAGGCGTCGGGGTGCTGATGGTTTCGCACGCGCCCTATTTGCGATCGGCGCTGGCGCCCGATGTCGAGTTGCACGGCTCCGAGGCCTCCATTTCCATTGGCCGCTTTACCGGCGATCTGCGCATCGCGCGGAAGCCCGGCGAATCGGAGCTGCTCGAGGCCCTGCCCGCGCCCGATGCCCCCAACAACTTCAGGGATATGGTCCATCCCGGCCTGCTGGCGACGATGGCCGGCGAGCCCACCGAGATGCCGGAATTGCACGCCGGCTGGCGGGTGCAGCTCTTCACGGATGCCGCCGTGGCGTCTGCCGAGCGTGGCGCGTGGGTCGAGACGGCTGAGTTCGACGCCGCCGAAGCGGGCTAGGTCAGGTCACCTCAACCGGGCGGCCTGAGCGACCCGAGTCGATGGCGGCCTGCGCCGTGGCCGCGATGTCCCGGCCAACGCGCGCGTTCAGGATCGTGTCGCCGTTCGTGTCGATGGCGTGGGCAAAATCCTCCATCAGGAGCCAGTCCGCGTCGCCGCCGACGCGCCGTAATGGCGAATCGCTGGCCGTCCGGCCCCGGTAGAACACTCGGACTTCGGGCCGCGGCTCGTTGATCACCATCGCGCCGGTCGTGCCCACGATGTGAATCTTGATCTCCCCGTCGGCGTCGTGCTTGGCGCGCCCGATGCGGCCAATGCACAGCGTGCCCACGATCCCGTGCTCCATCTCCAACGTCACCGACGCCAGGTCGTCAATGCCGTGGTCGACGTTGCGCTGGTGGAAATGGGCCGTCGTGCGCGCGAACACCCGGTGGATTCGCGCGCCCGTGAGCGTCCGGATGTGCGACAGCGGGTAGATGCCCTCGATCTGCAACTCGCCCATCGGCGCGTGCCCCACGCCGCCGTCCGAGCCGTCCACGTGCGCCGCCTTGAGCGCTTCCAGCCAGTCGATCTTGGGGGAGTCGGGCGGACCTTCCCCGCGTCGCGGTCCCGCATCCTTCGCGAAGTAGAAGTCGATATGCACGGCGCGTATGTGTCCGATCGCGCCGCTCTCCAGTTCCCGCCGGGCCTGCAGCATCGCCGGCATCATGTTGCGGTTCCACATCATGAACTGCACGCCATTGCGCTCGACGGCCTCCACGACGCGGTCGCACTCGGAGACCAGGGTCGACATCGGCTTGTCCTGCACCACGTGCAGCCCGGCGTTGGCGGCGCGCACGCTCAGGTCCGCGTGCCGCTCGGCCTCCGGGCTCACGCAGGCCACCTGGACGTCGTAGTCCCGCAGCGCCGCCTCCACGCCGCGCACGTAGGGGATGTTCAACTCGTCGGCCAGCTTCTGGTTGCGCTCGTGGACCCATTCGGGCTGATCGGCGTCGTCCGCCACCACGACGGGATCGAACCGCGAGTGCGTGGCGAGCCCCAGCGGCACGTAGTCGTGCTTTACGACGCTGAGCACCGCCACGCGGAATATCGTGTTGCCGCTAGACGAGGACATAGCCGTCCTCCGTGCGTGCGGCTGCCCGACCGGACGCCGCCGACGCCATGGCGGCTTCGGCGACTTCGAGGGCGAGGACGCCGGCCGCGGCATCCGAGCCGTCGTTCACCGCCGCCACGAAGGCCTGGAGTTGGCTGATCGCTGCGGCGTCGCCTTGCGTCGTGAGCTGCGCGGCGGGCGTTCCGCCCCGGTACAGCAGCTGGATGTTGTGCTGGTCGTCCGCATACACGGCGCCGTCCGCTCCGATGAGCTCGAGGGACCAATAGCCGTCGCCCTGGGGCAGCGCCGTCGTCACGTCCAGCACGGCCATCCCGCCGTCGGGAAACCCGAGATGCACCACCGCCGCGTCCGGTCGCCCAGGGTCCGGGCCCCGTGCGACCGCGAACACGGCGTTGGGCGGGGCGTCGAAGAGCCAGGCCGCCAGGTCGATATCCCGCGTGAGCTCATGGATGAATATCCCGCCGCTGCGGTCGGGATTAAGCTCCCAGGCCGTCGGGCCGCCCGTGGGCGGCGGTTGCCAACGGTGGCTGCGAACCAGGCCGAGCCGGCCGACCTGGCCGGCGGCCATGCTCGCGCGCACGGCCGCGACATCCGATCGGTATCGGTCGAGCTGGCCGGCCATGAGGACCACGTCGGCGGCGGCGCAGGCATCGGCCACGGCGCGCGCGCCGGCGGCGGAGCGCGCCAGCGGGCCTTGCACGAGCACATGCATTCCCGCCGCCGCGGCCAGCTTGATGTGGGCCGCCCGCTCATCGGTTGGCGTCTGGACGATCACGGCGTCGATCTCGTCCGCGTGCTCCTCCAGCAGTTGGGCGAGCGTGGGCGCCGCGATGACGTTGCCCGAGGCGACCTGCGCGCCGTCGGTCGCGGCGGCGATGCTGGCGCCGGCAGCGCGCGACGCGCTCCGAGCGTAGGCGTCGTCGATCGGCCCGCTGCCGACCAACGCCAAGCGCGTCATCAACGCCAACCCGTGCATGAAACCCAAGCGCCGTCATGGTAACCAGCCCGGCTTGGAACCGCGATGGCCCCCCATTTGTAATTCCGAACGCAGTGAGGAATCTAAGAGGTCCATTCACGGCCGCGGGAGCGGTCCGGCCCGCCGCGTAACGGGGCGGCCCAAGCCTGGATCAACGTTACTCGTTACCCGCGCCGGAGCAAGTCGGACCGGCCTAGATCACGTCCGGGATATCCGGAGCGGGACGAGCCCGAAGCCCTCGCCAAACGTCCACGGCGTAATGAATGCCGGAGGCAAGGGTCAGCAGCAGGGCGATGCCGACCAGGAACCATGGCAGGGCGGTCCGTTCCCACATCAGCGCGTTGAACGCGATGTACTGCCACATCATCTTGGCCTTGCCGAGGCGGCCGGCGCCGACCGTCACGCCCTGGGCGCCGGCATAGGCCCGCAGGCCCATGACCGCGAATTCGCGCGCAATGACGCTCGCGCCCAGCCACCCGGGCATCCAACCCAGCTCGACCATGGTGAAGAGAACGGCGGCGATGAGCAGCTTGTCGCCGATGAGGTCGAGAAAGATGCCCAGTTGCGAGCCCGTGCCGAAGCGCCGCGCCAGCGTTCCGTCGAACACGTCGCTCGCCCCGGCTGCGGCGAAGACGAATCCGGCCGTCTGGTTCGAGAACGACCAGTCCCAAAACAGCAGCCAGACGATGATTGGGATCGATCCGACGCGGGCGAGCGTCAGGCCATTAGGCACGTACGACCGCCACCGTGCGATTGGGAAGCGGCCGTCTCGATGTTTGGCGGTCACGGCCTAGCTGCTCGTTGGCCGCGGCGCGGCGGTCGGCGCCGTCGGGATATCGACCCGCCACGTATGCCGCGCGGGCTCGCCCGCGCGGGCGAGTTGAGGCACGGGCTGCCCGTCGATGGTGATGGTCACGGCGTCGGCCGCGCCGACGTCGATCAGCGCTTCCCGCTCCACGCTCCACTGCCGCGCCTCACCGGCAGCCAGGGTCTCGTCGACAAGCGTTCGCTCATCGACCTCGATGCGCACCTGCGTGGGGCTCAGGACGACCAACTCGAACACGGCTCCGCGCGCGACGGTCGTCGGTGCACCAGCGTCGGCGTCGTCCGGTGCGGCGCTGCCGCCCGTCTGCCCGCCAAAGGTGTTCAAGATCAGCACCGCAAGGATCACGCCGAGCGCGCCGGCGAGCGGCAGGACGGCCAGCATCAACGGGGGCCCACGCCGCACGCTTGGGCCTGCTGCGGCGGTGACGGCTGCGGGGTGCTCGCCCGCCTGTGCGTAGTACATGTCCAGCAGCGGCTCGACTGGCATCCGCAGCGCGTCCGCATAGATGCGAATGAATCCGGCATTGAACGGCGGCCCCGGAAGCGAAGCGAACTCGTCCGCCTCCAGAGCTGCCAGGTGCTCACGCGGAATATGCGTCGCGACGGCGGCTTCCTCGATGGTCAGCGCGGCGGCTTCGCGGGCGGTCCGCAGTTGTTCGCCAAGCGTTGCCATGAAGGGATTATTACCGCCAGGAGCGCAACGCCGGGGCCGTGCCGCCCGTGCTCACCCTCCCGTGAAGCTGTGTGATGGGTCGGGCCGCAGCGTCACGCCGAACGTCGCGAATATGTCGTTGACTTCCGTGAACTGAACGAAAAGGCTCAGCAGTTCGCCGACGCCTTCCCGGAGGCCGGCGGCGATGAACGGCGCCGGCAGAGCGTTCGGCGCCGCAACTTCCGTCGCGTAGCGCTCAGCGAAGCCGTCGCCCAATTCGTCCGCAATCACCCGCGCCAACGCGGCATCGATCTCTTCGAGGGATTCCATGGTGGCGACAAATGACTTCAGGTCGTCGATCTCGTAGCGGAATTCAATGTCCAGGCGTTGGCCGGGTGGATCTCCCGGAAACGGTACCGAGATTTCGAGTGCGCGGTTCGTCAGCGGGACGAGTTGGCGTTCGGTGATCGGCCGCGGCCAGCTCCAAAAGATGCCGGGACCTTGCACCACCGTCAGCATGCTTGGGCTGGGCTCCGCCGGACCGTCGAACCCGGGCTTGAACAGGGAGAGTACGGCGGCCGATGACGGGAAGACGATGGCCTCGTTCGATCGCAACAGCAGCGCTTCATCGCCTCCGATCCTAAATGCGCCGGCGAGAACGAACGCGGCGGCTGCAACGATCAGCCCGCTGGTGATCCCCAGCAGACGAGACGCTCGCGCCGTGATTCGTGGCGCCCGCCTCTGCATGTACGGGGCAAGAATCCGAGCCACGCTGGCGGGGCGGCGGCGCAATCGCAGGCCGGGAACGAGTCGTGCGGGCGGTTGCGACGCTACGCGGAACTGCTCGCTGGCGTCGGCCGCAAAGGCAACCACGGACGGCACCTCGTGACGCGCGGCAATGCGCGCCAGCGCGCTGAATCGCGTGGCGAGGCGATGCGCCTGTTCCCCGCCGGGACGCGGGTTGCCGCTGAGGATGCCGCCAATGCTGCGCATCGTCTCGCGGGCGTCGGCGGCGAATGGCCCCAGATCGTCTTGCACGGTGAGCTCACTCGTGGCGATCAAATCCGGGCGCAGGTTGAGCTGCGGCGAGGCGCGTGCCGCGCGGCGGACGCGTCGGATCCACCAGACCGATGGCAAGGCCGCGATCACCGCCGCCAGCGGCAGCCCGCCCACGTTGCCGCCGGCGGTGCCCACGAAGGCGCCGAGCGGCTCGCCGATGACTGGAATCGTTCCCAGCCATACGCCGAGCAGTCCCAGCAACGCCGCCGTCAAGAACGGCAGCCCGGCTGCCGCCACGTAGACCCGCCAGCGGCGTGCTTGCGCCGCCTGAACCGCCTGGCGCAAGCGCCGAATCGTGCCAACCTCAACGCGAGCGACGCTGGCAACGTCCTCGGGAAGCTCCTCGATCCGCAGCGTGCGTGAGATGGGGATTCCGCGTACGAAGGCATCGCTCAAGCGGCGTCGGTCGTGCGCCACGAGCACGCCGTCCTTCGGCCCCGCCGCGATCGGCGCGTACTCGATGGGCACGCTGGGCGCATGGCGCGCCGCCTCGAAGCTGGCGCTGCTGGATGGACGCCCTGCTGAGGCCATCTAGGCCCCCATCCGCCGAAATTCGTGGATCGACTGATCGACGCCCGCGGCCGCGCTCTCGACGAGGGCGATCGCCCGGTCAAGCTCCTGCATCCCCAGCGCCAGCGCCGTGATCCCAATGGCCGCTCCGATGTCGCTCGCAACGCTGGCGACGGATCGGGAAGGGTCGCGCGGGCTCATGCGAATCAGAGCGCCGTTGCCCAGGATCCGCAAGCCGGCCGCGGCGCGCTCGTGCGGCGTCCCCGTGTATGGCGAAATACCGCGACGCCCAACGTCCCGCGCGATGGCTCTGGCTTCCGTCGTACCTGGGAGCGACGCGGCGCCGACGTCGCCGGCCGGATGCGTCAGGCTATGGACCATGAGCGCCAGATGTGCGTTGGGCACCGCCGCCCCGGCATCACGGAGGTCCATGGCTAGCGTGGGCCGGAACCGCTGCACCGACGTGCGCAACGCGCCCCACGCCTGGTCGTTGGCCATGCTATGCGCCAGACGCAAACCGCCATCGAGCCCGGATGCCAGCGGCAATGGAGGGATATCGGCCGCGTCCCCGTCCACCTCGATCAGGTGGAGCCGCAGCGCGATCTGGTCGAGCAGGGCGGCCCGCTCGCGGGCGCGTGAGGTGAATACCCGGGTCACCGCGCGCCCGGCCACCAGCACTGGCCGCGAAAGGCTCAGCGGCACGGCGTCGATCAGAATCCGGACGGGGCTGTCAGGATCGCCGGATGACAGGCGCACCACCTGCGCTTGCGGCAGGCCCGGCAACGGACCCTCATACAGCGATTGCACCTCGTAGGTGTCGCCAAGCGTCTGCCGAATCTCGCGCCACTTGCTCCCCCGCAGACTGTCCGCGAACCGGTCGACGTCCATGGGAATGTCGAGACTCCGCGCCCCAGGCAAGATCATGGCAGGTCGTCCATTGGGTCGTCGGGAGCCTCGTCGCCGGGCGCCGGCTCGGCGGCCGCATCGGGGTTGTCGCTGTCGCGCTGCGGTTCCAGCGCCTCGGCGACATCCGGGGAGGCCGCGGCCAGCGCCGGGTCGTGCGCGGACTCCACCGGCATCCACATGCCGACCTCAACCGGCAGCGCCATCGGGTTCGGGTGCTTGATCAGGGCCGCATAGACCGCTGCCGCTTCATTGAGCCCCAGCGTCAGGGCCTGCGCCAGCGCTTGCCCGTAGCCGGTGCTGTCGTTGGGCGCGCTGTCGATGGCGGCGGCAACCTCCGCGAGACCCGCGTGGGGCTCGGCGGTGACGTGCACCGGCGCGCCCGTCCAGGCCGTGCAGGGTTCTTCTGCGGCGCCGATGCGGAGCAACGCCGCGACCCAGGGACGCCCGGCCAGCAGCCACGCCCCGGCGAGCGCGAGCACCCAGTGCGTTCCCGAGACCGCCACGAGCGCCACGCCGAGCATCAGCGATGTCCACGAGCGGCGCAGTCGGGCGAAGCGTCCGGAAGCCCTGATTGGCGCCGGAGTCCCGTGGCGCATCGCCGCCTCGATCGCCATTACGGCCTGTCGTCGGACGCGATCGGCGGCGAAGACCGCTGGCCCTGAATGCACGATTGCCACCGCCCAGTCCAGGAGCTGCGGACCGCGCCCGTCGGCGGCGCGCACGGCGGCGCGCGCCGCCTCATCGGCGCGCAGCACGTAGCCGCCGCGTACCGGCACTGCCCAGCACACCAGGTGCATCATGGACGGGGTCGGGCGACGAGCGTCGTCAGCGGAGCGACGGGCCGTTCCGGCAGCAACAGGCGTGCCAGCCGGCGCCGCGGAGGCCGCGGCCGCGATTGATCGGCGGCTTGCCGCCGTGAGCGATAGAACGCGACGGCGCCGGGCCAGCGCAGCAGCCGCTCCGCGGCCAGCTCGAGCGCGACCGTGTCGCGGGCAAACGCCCCTTCCTCAAGCCCGCGCCATATGTCGCGCACGTGGGCCAAGCTGCCGCCAAACTGCGCGATGGCCGGCTCGGCAAGCACAGCCCCGGATTCCAGCATGCGGCGCGCGCGTGCACCGATCTCGCGATGGGCAAAGGCGTGCAGCGCCGAGCGGGTGGCGATCAAGAACCCGAACGGAAGCGCCCAGCCGATAATGAACGCGACCCGCGACGGATTGGCGATCAGAAACGCGACGAGCACCCCGAGGATTGTGAGCTCGAGCAGCGCCAGCAGCGCCTGACGCGCCCAAGCCCGGCCAATGCCCGCCGTTGACACTGCATAGCTGAACAGGTCAGCCTCCAGCCGCGCACGCACCACCGCGGCCTCGCCCGGAGACACCTCATACGGACTGTAGATGGCCAGCTGGACCGGCCCGTTGGCAGCGTCCAGCGCCGTATAGTCCGCGTCGATGAAGAAGGCGGCGCCCGTCTCGGTGGGCACGACAAAGGCGTCGACCACCTGGGTGGTGAAGTCAGGCCCGCTGGTGACGATAATGGGCTCCGGAGTGTGACCAACGGAATGATCGGCCGGCCAACACACTGATGCCAATTATAGCGGGCGGCTCCTGCCTCAGTCCGGGATTGAGCGGCGCAATCCCAGGCCGTCCTTGACCATGGCTTTGGACTACGACGTCATCGTGGTCGGCTCCGGCCACGCAGGCTGTGAGGCGGCGCTGGCCGCCGCCCGCATGGGCGCCCGCACCCTGGTGCTCACGCTCGACATGTCCGGCGTGGCGCTCATGCCCTGCAATCCGTCGATTGGCGGTCCGGCCAAGGGAAATCTTGTCCGCGAGATCGACGCGCTGGGCGGCGAGATGGGCCGCAACACCGACCGCACGCTCATCCAAATCCGCGAGCTGAATACCGGCAAGGGGCCGGCGGTGCGGGCCCTGCGCGCGCAATCCGACAAGCAGCTCTACAGCGTCGCCATGCGGCGGGTGCTCGAATGCCAGCCCGGTCTCGACCTCGTGGAGGGCGCGGTCGAGGGCCTGGTCTGGCGCGAGCTGTCCCCGCGCGGCGAGCGGGGCTGGCAGGTTGTTGGCGTGCGCACGGTGGACGGCCGCGCCTACACGGCCCGAGCCGTCATCGTGACCACCGGAACGTTTCTCAAGGGCCGGCTGATCCGGGGTGACGAGTCGACGCCCGGCGGTCGCGCGGGCGAGGCGCCGGCCACCGCCCTGGCCGAAGACCTGGCGCGCCACGGGTTCGATCTCGGCCGGCTCAAGACCGGCACGCCCCCGCGTCTCGACGCGCGCACGATCGATTTCTCGCGCACCGAGGTTCAGCACGGGTCCACCGTCCCGCTGCACTTCAGCTTCGACCCCGTGCCGGTCGCGGAACGGCAAACGCAGCCGCTGCACCCGGCCTATCCCGATGTACCCGCGCCCGGATGGCGGTTGCAGATGCCCTGCTATCGCGTGGCGACCAATGAGCGCACCCACGCGGTCATCCGCGCGAATCTGCACCGCGCGCCCATGTTCAACGGCCTGATCACGGTGCCGGGGCCGCGATATTGCCCCTCAATCGAGGACAAGATCGTGCGTTTTGCGGACAAGCCCGCGCACACCCTGTTTCTCGAACCCGAAGGATTTGACACCCCGGAGGTCTACGTCCAGGGGGCGAACACGAGCCTCCCGGCCGAGGTGCAGATCGAGATGATCCGCAGCGTGCCGGCGCTGCGTCACGCTGAGGTCATCCGCCTTGGCTATGCGGTGGAGTACGACTTTGTCCGGCCGTTCCAGCTCACGCACACCCTCGAGACGCAGCGCGCCGCCGGCCTGTTCCTGGCCGGCCAGATCAACGGCACGACCGGCTACGAGGAGGCGGCGGCGCAGGGAATCATGGCGGGGATCAATGCCTGCCGCGCCATTCGCGGCTGCGAGCCCGTGGTCCTCGGACGCGACCAGGCCTACATTGGCGTCATGATCGATGATCTGGTGAGCCGAGACCTCACCGAGCCCTACCGTCTGCACACGTCGCGGGCTGAGTACCGCCTGCTGCTGCGGCACGACAGCGCCGACATGCGGCTCACCGAGGTTGGCCATCGGGTGGGCTTGGCCGGTAAGGCCCGGATCCGCCGCCTGCAGCGGACCCAAGACGAGATTGCGCAGGTCAAGGCGTGGCTCGTCGGCGCTCGCATTCCGGCCACGCGCGCGGTCGCCGACCGACTTGACCAACTCGGCCTGCCGCCGGTGACGCAATCGCTGCCCGCCGTCGAGTTCCTCCGCCGGCCCGGCGTCACTCTGGATCTCGTCGCCGACCTGGCAGGTGGCGCTCCAGCGGTCTCGCCCGCCGCCGCCGCCGCGGTGGAGTTCGATGTCAGCTACGCCGGCTATGTGCGGCAGCAGACGGCGCAGGTCGCCCGAGCGCGGGAGATGGAGCAGGCGCGCATTCCAGCGGCGGTCAGCTTCCTTGATATCCACGGCATGCGAACCGAAGCGCGGCTTCGACTTCAGAAATTCCGGCCGGCGACGGTCGGCCAGGCGGCGCGGATCGAGGGCGTGACCCCGGCGGACATCGCGGTGCTGCTCGTCCATCTCAAGCGGTGCTCGGCCGGGGCGGGCTCCGCCGGTGGCACGGCGTCAATCGACGCGTCCTCCCATAGGCCGCAGGCCGGTGACGGTGCCGGGCGGACAGAGACCGGATGTATCCCGCCCGCCAGTTCGCGAAAGGCGCGGCGGGCGCCGGTAAGCGTGGCGAGCTGACGTGTCGTCGCAGTGGCCTGCGGCTGCCGAATCTCCGTCGGCGTTTAGGCGCTGGCGCGAGCGATTCCGACCCCACACCGCGAAGGGATGGGTGCAGCTCGGCGTGTTGGCGCCACTGCTGCTGTCGGTCGTCGCCGTGGTGCTGCTGGTGGTGTTTTGGTCGGTGCTTTGGTACGCGGCGGCGGCGGCCTTTGCACTCTTCGGCGCGCTCGTCCTTTTGATGTTTCTGGCATTCCTCGTCTATGCCGTGGCACGGCGTCAGAATCTGTCGGCCGTATTCCGCGAGCCGCAGACCGAGGCCGAGTCCCCCACTGCGGATCCCGGCGACGCCTGAGCTACGGCGCGGCGCCGCCCGCCAGAGCCACTGCGCGCGCTAGCACCTCGTCGAGCATGGCCGGCGTGAGACGGCCGGTAAACGTGTTCTGCTGGCTGGGGTGATACGACCCCAACAGCGCGCGATCGCCCAGTTGCACCTGGGCGCCGTGGCTGAATTTCGGGGGTTGAGATTGTGGCCGGTCGCCGCGGGCCCGGCAGATGCGCAGCAGTTGCGTCCAGGCATATCCCCCTAGGGCGATCATCACGCGGGCGCGGGGCAGCAAATCGAGCTCGGACTCCAGATAGGGACGGCAGGTCTCGCGCTCCTCGGTCGTCGGCTTGTTTCCCGGCGGCGCACATCTGACGGTGGCGGTGACGAACGCGTTGCGCAGCTGCAAGCCGTCGCCCGGCCGCGTGCTCGTCGGTTGGTTGGCAAGACCCGCCCGGTGCAGGGCGCCGAACAGAAAGTCGCCCGAGCGGTCGCCGGTGAACACCCGGCCCGTGCGATTGCCCCCATGCGCCGCGGGCGCCAGACCGACGATGAGAATCCGGGCCGTTGGGTCGCCGAATCCGGGCACCGGACGCCCCCAATAGGTTTCGGCGCGATAGGCCGCGCGCTTCTCGCGCGCCGTTTGCTCACGCCACGCCACCAATCGCGGGCAGCGGCGGCAGTTGGTGATGCGCCGCTCGAGGTCTCCGAGGGCGGCGACGTTCGCCTCATCCCGGCTCAGCGGTTCCGTGACCATCGCGAGTCAGACTAGCGCGGTGGCCAGTGGATTCGGCGTCGTCGTGCTTCCCGGGCGGCGCCTGACCTTCGGTGCGCTACGACTGGCTCCCACGCTGCACGCGCTCCAGGAACGGCCGCATGCACGCCACCACCTGGTCGGGCACTTCCTCCTGAGGCACGTGGCCGGCGTCTTCCAGAATCACGGGCTCGGAGTCCTCGAAGCTCGCCGCGAGCGCAAGGGCCTGGCCGCGACCGGCCACGCGATCCGCCGCGCCCCAGATCAGCAGCACCGGGCACCGCACCTCGCTGATCGACGCCTGCGCCGGGGCCGGATCCACGCCGGCAAGCAAGGCCGGCAGTGCGTCCAAGAAGCCGGGCGCGCCGTAGGGAAGGTACTGACGGTCCACCGTTGCCCGGTCCACGCTGAAGGGATGTCGTCGGCCCAGCATGTTGCCCAAGCGCACGTACCATCGCTGCGCGCTCAGGTTGCGCAAGATCACGCCCGCCGCGCGTGGCAGTTGCTGGCTGAGCCAGATACCGAGGCGAACGAACGGACCGGCGACCAGGAAGGGATCGACCAGCACCAAACCCGCCACGCGGTCTGGATGGCGCGCGGCCAGGGCAACCGCGGGCTGGCCGCCGGCCGAGCTCGCCGTGACGACCACGCGTTCCAGGCCCTCGGCATCGAGCAATGCTTCCAATCGCTCCGCCTGCGCGTAGGCGCCGTAGTCGGCCGAGGCCGGCTTGTCGGAAAGGCCGTGCCCGAGCAGGTCGACCCAGTGCACACGATGCGTCTGCGTTAGCGGCGGGGTGATGAATTCCCAGGTCCTGACATTGCCGCCGAACCCCGGCAGCATGACGACGTCGGGTCCGGCGCCGACCGCGCGATGGTAGAGCCGCCCATCCGTCACCGGCCGCAGCGTTCCGCCGTCCAGGTGTGCTGCGACGTCAAACGGTTGCGGCCGGCCGCGCGTCGCCGCCCATGCGCCACCGGCCAGCGCGGAGAGCCAGATCAGTTGGGACCACGACGCCATGCGCCAGTCTCGGAAGCACCCCGTGCTAGTATGGCAGCGAACACAAGACCCCTTTCGGCGCGGCCGCATGCGGCGAGCCGTGCAAACCCAGTGGGAAGGGCCGTTGGCACGCGACTACGCGCTCGTCGTGATTTATGGCGCCGAGCGCATCCCCACACTCACCTCCGCGCACATCGATGCCGTCGCCGATCACATCAGTGCGGCGGCCGGCGAGGTCAACAGCGTCAACAGCTGGGGCAAGCGCAAGCTCGCTTATTCCATTCAGGGCGAGCGCGAAGGTCACTACGTGCTGCTTGAGTTCTCTGCGGATCCGGCTCAAATCAATAGTCTCGAGCAGTCGTTGCGCATCAATGAGGACGTGATGCGATTTCTGGTTGCCCGCCAAGAGCTTGACCTCTCGCCGGTGCTCGTGGCTGAAGGCGATGGGCGGCGATGACCGAAGATGGCGGTGGCCGGCGCGGACGCTCGCGTGGGCTCAACAAGGTGCAGATCATTGGCAATCTCGGTCGCGATCCCGAGTTGCGCTTCACGCAGGACGGCACGCCGGTTGCCAACTTTTCGGTTGCCGTCAACGAAACGTGGCGCAGCCGCGACGGTGAGCAACGTGAGCGCACCGAGTGGTTCCGCGTGGTTGTTTGGCGACAGCTGGCGGAGATCGCGAATCAATACCTTCGGCGTGGCGCTCGGGTTTACCTCGAAGGTCGCCTGGAGACGCGCGAGTGGCAGGACCGCGAGGGCAACGATCGCACCACCACCGAGCTCGTCGTGCGCGACATGATCATGCTCGGCGGCCGGGACGACGCCGATGGGCCGCCGCGCGACGACGACGGTGGAGAGGACCGGCGCGAACAGCGCGGCCAATCGCCGGCGGGCGGCCGCCCCGAGACGGATGACGCGATCACGGCAGATGACCTGCCCTTCTGATCTCCCAATGATTTGGAATGACACGGTATGACTGACCGCGGAGCCGGCGCCGCCGGCGATGGTCCTCCAGCTGCGGCACGGCAGGTTCGCGAGGACGCCCGCCCCACGCCGGCCGACAATCGGCCGTCCGGGGGTGGTGGGCGCGGCGGCGGCGGCGGCGGTGGAGGCGGACGGCCGCGCCGCGGCGGGCGAGGCTTTCGCCGTCGCGCGTGCTACTTCTGCGAGACGCGTGAGCCCATCGACTTCAAGAACGCGCAGCTCCTGCGCCGATTCATCGGCGATTCCGGTCGAATCGAGACGCGCCGAAAGACGTCGACCTGCGCGCGTCACCAGCGTGAGCTGGCTCGCGCCATCAAGCGCGCGCGCTACCTCGCCCTGTTGCCGTTTGTGGTGCGTCGCCGTCTGCACGCGTAGCGTCTAGCCGCAGGCGCCGCATGGCACCGCGCACGCACGCGCAGCGGCGCCGGGCCGAGCGCGACCGCCGACGGGCGGAGCGGCGGCCGCGGACGGGGTCCATCGGCTGGCGCGACCTCATGGTCGCGCTGCGGGACTGGCGCATGCTCAGCCGCCCCCAGCGCACGGCTGCCGCCGCCAAGTGGTTGACGCTCGTGGCCGTCCTCGCCGCGGCCATCGTGCTGAGCCTGGTCGTCAACGCCTTCTACGTTGAGTATGTCGCCCTCCCAAACTCGGCCGTGGCGACGGTCGGCGTCGAGCCGATCAAGGTAAGCGAATACCGCGACTTCTTGGCCTTCCGCAGATACGAGTTGGAGCAAGAGCTCGCCGCGCTCTACGCCGGCGATGCGGTCGAGGACTACGAGGCGCGCGCGGCCGACCTGCAAGCGCAGCTCGCGGGCGTCGTCTTCAACGGTGTTTCCCGTCTGGCGCACGCGGCCCTGATCCGCGATGCCTGGTCGGCTGACGGCCGTGACGTCGATCCGGCTGACCTGCGCGCGCACGTAGTGGCGCTCGCGGACGCAGCGCCGGAACGCGAAGGCGCCGGCGACGCCGCGCTCAAAGCCGTCCGAACGGCGACCGGTCTGGACGCTGCGTTGATTGAGCGATTCGCGGCGGACAGCGTGCGGCGCCGGCAACTTTCCGACGAATTGTTCGCCCAGGCGGATCCCGCACCCGCCCACCTGCGGGCCGTGGAAATCGTGCTCGCCCGCGAGGAAGACGCTCCTGCCGTGATCCAGCGCATCGAGGATGGCGAGGCGATGGAGGACGTGGCGCGCGAGGTGTCGGTCGACAACCTGTCGCGCTCCGCCGGCGGCGTGGTCGACTGGATTCCGCGCGGCATTCGCCCGCCGGCCTGGGACCTCGTGGCGTTCGACGCGCCGCTCGGCGAGCTTGTTGGTCCCTTCGAAGGCAACCTCGGCTGGTATCTGCTCCGCGTGACGGAACGCGTCGATTCGCGTCCCCTGAGTGCCGAGCACGCCCGCACGCTGCGAGCGGCGAAGCTGGACCAATGGCTCGCCCTGCGCACCGACGATCAGCCGATCAGCTACATGCTCACGTCCGAGATCATCGACTGGACGGACCGGAACGCGTTGCCGTAACCCGGAGGCGGCGTGGCGGCTCAGGGTGAGGCTTTAGCCTCGGTCACTGTTGCCCGAGCGGCTTCTCCCGCCTCCACCCGAATGCGCGAGCTCAGCGCCAACGATGCGACTGCCAGGATCGCCCCGCCAATGAACGGGACCCAGTGCCCATAGGCCTCCCAGAGGATCCCGCCGGTGACGGGAATGATGACCGCCGCGATGTGGTTCACCGTCATGCCCGTGACCAGACTTGGGCGGATGTCGGAAGGGTCGACGGAGATCTTGCCCAGATAGGTCGTCACCCCCGTGTCCGCGCTGAAAAACAAGTTGTCCAGCACATACAGCACGAAAAGCGCCGCCACGAAGGGAATGACGGCGTAGCCCACGAAGATCAGGGCCAGCGCGCCGTAGGCGACCATGAGGATCGGGCGCTCGCCGAATCGGTCGATCAGGCGTCCGAAGTGGTACACGGCGGCGATGCTGATGACGCCGTTCACGAGGCTGAGGATCGCGATGGTCTGCACCGGCGATCCGTGATCCCGCACCAGCAGAAATAGCGCAAAGGTCATGAAGATGTGGCGGCGGGCGCCGTCGAGGAAGGTCAGCGCGTAGTACAGCAAGTACGCTCGCCGAAACAGAATGCGCGGCGGACGCCGGGTGCGTGGCACCTCTCGCACGCGGAACACGAGCAGCGCCCCGGCAATCGCTACCACACCGGCCACGATGAACAGCGGCCGCAGCCCGCTCGCGCCGGCCACCAGCGCCACGAGCCCGATGCCGGCAAGATTCGCCACCGCCGCGACGGCGCGCAGCTGACCCAGCCGGCTGCCCTGCTCGGACACGCGGCTCAGCCGCAGCGCCAGGGTGTGCGATATCGGCATCCACATGTGAAAGCCCACGCTGGTCACGAGTGAGAAGAGGATCAGGCTCGGGATGCCGTCCACGTAGAAGTAGTTCACGTACCCCACCCCGAGGAGCACCAGCGCCACGGCCCCCACCGCGGGCTCCGCCACCGTCATGACCAGGGCGGCGATGCCGGCCGTCAGCAGGCCCGGAACTTCGCGGATCGATTCCAGCAGGCCCAGCTCATCGGGGCTGATGCCAAGGTCCTGCCCGATGAAATTGAAGAAGATCGTGCCGTAGATGCCAAAGGCCAGGCCGAAGGCGAAGTTTGCGGCCGCGAGCCAGCGAAAAGGGGTCATGCGGGTCGCACGCAGCACGCAGAGACCCCTGAGAATTGACCGCGCCGCCATTCTACGGACCTACCGGCGCGCGGTGGACGACCGGCGCAGGGGCGCCCACTGCGGCTCTTCGGAATCCCTGCCCGGTTGTCCGCAATATGTTCGGTGCCTACAATGGCCGCCGGCTGATCCGGGAGGCACCGCGTGGCTGACTTCGCCCATTTGCATGTTCACAGCGAGTTCAGCTTGCTCGACGGGTTCTGTCGCATCCCCGAGATCCTCGAACGCACCCGTGAGCTCGGGATGGACGCCGTCGCTCTCACCGACCACGGCGTCATGTACGGCGCCGCCGACTTCTATTTGGCGGCGAAGGAAGCCGGCGTCCGGCCCATCATCGGGTGCGAGGTCTACGTCGCCCCGCGAGATCGCACCGACCGCGACGCGACCCTCGACCGGCGGGCCTTCCATCTCACCTTGCTCGCGCGTGATGTCGCCGGCTATCGCAGCCTCGTCAAGCTCACCTCGCGCGCCCATCTGGAGGGCTTCTACTACCGCCCGCGGGTAGACCGAGAGCTCCTCCGCGAGCACAGCGAGGGGCTCATCTGTCTCAGCGGGTGTCCCGCCGGCGAGTTGATGCGCGCCATCGAGATGAACGACATGGCCCGCGCCGAGTCGGTCGCGCGCTGGCATGCCGATGTCTACGGCCCCGGCAACTACTACCTCGAGATGCAGCGATGCGGCCAGCCCGACCAAGCGGCGATCGACCAGCAGAACCAGCGCCTGATGGAGCTTGGCGATGGGCTGGGGCTGCCGCTCGTGGCGACCAACGACGTGCACTACGTGCGGCGCGAGCACCGCGACGCCCACGACACCCTCCTGTGCATTCAGACCGGGAGCGCGCTTTCCGACGCTACCCGCATGCGCATGGAGGGCGACTTCTATCTCCGCGGACCCGATGAGATGGCCCGGCTCTTCGCCGACGTGCCGGATGCGCTGGCCAACACGGTGGCGATCGCCGAGCGGTGCGACATCGACCTCCCCTTCGGCCGCATTGCCATGCCCGAGCTTGAGCTGCCCGAGGGGAGCGACGCCGTTGGCTATCTGCGCGGCCTGGCCCGGCGGGGCCTGCGCACTCGGCTCTCCGGCGACGTGCCCACCGCCTACGAGACGCGGCTGGCCTACGAGTTGGACGTGATCGAACAGACGGAGTTCGCCGCCTACCTCGTCCTCGTTGGCGACATCATTCGCTTTGCCCGCAAGCGGGGGATGCTGACGGCCCCGCGCGGCTCCGTCAACGGCAGCCTGGTCGCCTTCGCCATGGGCATGTCGGATATCGACCCCGTCAAGCACGACATCATGTTCGAGCGCTTCCTCACGGTCGGCCGCAAGGGGTCCATGCCCGACGTGGACCTCGACTTCCCGAGTGACCGCCGCGAGGAGGTCATCAAATACATCACCGACACCTACGGGTCGGATCACGTGGCGCAGATCGTCACCTTCGGCACGCTGGCCGCGCGGGCGGCCGTGCGCGACGTCGGCCGCGTGATGGAGCTGCCGCTGCCCGACGTCGACCGCGTGGCCAAGCTGATCCCGGTGAATCCCGTGAATCCCTTCACCATCGAGCGGTCGCTGGAAACCGTGACGGAGCTGCAGCAGCTCTATCACGGCAACGACGAAATCCGGCGGCTGCTCGACAGGGCCCGCGAGGTGGAGGGCGTGGCGCGGCACGCCTCGACGCACGCGGCGGGACTGGTCGTGTCACGGGAGCCCCTGGTTGAGCATGTGCCGTTGATGCGCTCCGCCGACGGTCAGCCGGTGGCGCAATTCACCGGTCAGACCATTGATCGCATCGGCATTCTCAAGCTCGACATCCTCGGGCTCTCGAACTTCCGCACGATCACGCACGCGCTTGAGCTCGTGCGCCGGGACACGGGACTGGAGATCGCGCCACAGGCCATTCCGCTGGACGACGACCGGGCCTTTGCGATGCTGCGGGCGGGTCGCACGGTCGGCATGTTCCAGCTTGAGAGCAGCGGCATGACCTCGACGCTGCGGCGGCTGCAACCGACGACCATCGACGACCTGGCCGCGATCATCGCCCTCTACCGCCCCGGCCCGATGCAGCACATCGACCGCTACATCGACACGATGCACGGACGGGAACAGCCGGTCTATCCCCACCCCAAGCTCGAGCCGATCCTGCGCGAGACGCACGGCGTGCTCGTTTACGCCGACCAGGTGCTGCGCGTGGTGCGGGAGCTGGCGGGGTATGACTGGGACGAAGCCGATCGCTTTCGCAAGGCCGTCGGCAAGAAGATTCGCGCGGCGCTCGAAAAGGAGCGCACCGAGTTCCTCGAGCGGGCCGTGGCCAACGGTCTCACGCAGTCGGTCGCCGAGGACGTTTTCGGTCTGATCGAGCCGTTTGCGGGCTACGGGTTCAACAAGGCGCACGCGGTCTCCTACGCCGTCATCGCCTACTGGACCGCCTGGCTCAAGGCGCTCTATCCCGTGCAATTCCTCACCGCCTTGCTGGTCACCGACAGCGGCGACCTGGCCAAGGTCGCGCGGGCGAAATCCGAGGCCGAGGTGTTGGACCTCGAGGTGCTGGCGCCCAATGTCAACCGCAGCGGCGCGTCGTTCGTGCATCGGGACCGCCAGATCGTCTTCGGCATGGGGACCATCAAGACCGTCGGGGAGCAGGCCGTCGCGGAGATCCTGGCCGCCCGCGACGATGGTGGGCCGTTCGACTCACTGGCCGATTTGTGCGCCCGGATCGACGGTCGCGTCGTCACGCGCCGCACCTTGGAGGCCCTGGCCAAGGTTGGCGCCCTCGACGCCCTTGGTGAGCGCAACGCCTTGCTGGAGGGGCTGGAGTCCGCGTTCAAGCGCGGCCAGCAGAGCCGCCATGACCGCGTGTCGGGGCAGACCAGCATGTTCGAAATGGGAGTGTTGCCGGCAAGCCAGACCGACGACGAGCAGCTGCCGGACGTCGAGCCCGCCGGCAATTCCGATCGGCGGCGCTGGGAGAAGGACCTCCTGGGGCTGCACGTCTCACCGAGTCCGCTGTCGAATCCGCAGGTGCGCGAGGCGCTGCGGGCGAGCGTCGATACGCAGATCTTCGACTTGGACGCATCGCATGTCGGGCAAACGCTCACGGTTGGCGGCCTGGTCGCCGACGTGCGCCAACTCATCACGCAGAAGGGCGACACGATGGCCATCGTCACCCTCGAGGATGCGCCGGGGACCATCGAAGTCGTGGTATTCCCGCGCCTCTGGGCCCAGGTTGGCGACCGGCTGGACATTGACCGGGTGATCGTGGCCGCCGGCAGGCTCGAAGACCGGCGCGGATCGATGCAGCTTGTCGCGGAGAACCTGTTCCCGCCGGAACCGACCGCAGCTGAATCCGCGGATGCGGTGACGACCGGGGATGAGGCGGTGCCGCCCAGCCTTTCCGGCACGGCCGAAGACGCTGACGTCGGCGCCGCCGCAGGGCCAAGCGACGCGGACCTTGATGACGATACTGCCGCGGACGTTGAAGCTGCGGTCAATGGCGATGACCCGCGAGCCACGGCGCCTGCCCCGACGTCCGAGGAGGACGTGCCAGCTGAACCCTCCCCCGTGGTCGGCAGCGTGCACGTGCAGGCCGCGGGCAGCGAATACCAATCTTCGGGCGCCGATGAAGCACCTGCAGCCACCGAGAACGGCGGCGCCGCGCCCGAGGCGTCGGGCGAGTCGAATGGCGCGGCGAACGGCGGCCCGCCGCGACGCGTCGTCGTGCTCCTGCGCCGCAGCCCGGACCTGGGGCATGACATTGATCTGCTGCGCCGGCTGGACGATGCAGCCACCGCACATCCGGGCGACGTGCCGCTCGAACTGCATATCGAGGCGTCGGATGGCGCGGTGACGCGGCTGCGCTGGCGCACGCCCGTGAGCGCCAGCCCTGAGTTGGTGGCGCAAGTAGCCCGGGAATACGACGCGGAAAGCGTGGTCGTGGAGCGGGCGTCCGCCGACCCCACATAGCCTCCGCCAGCCCACACCTCGACAGCCGCATCCGGTCGGGCCACTATGCCCGCGGCGCCGTGTGATGGGGGACCGTGCGATGGACCGACCACCCGAGGCCTATATGCACGTGGGCATCGTGCACTTCATGCTGCACCCGGAGGTGCAAGGCGGGGATGGGCCAATTCTCGAATCGGTTGGGGCGCTGGCCGCCGATGGATTCTTCCAGGCTCTTGAAGTCACCCACGTCAACGACGACGACACGCGTTCGGAGCTGGCCCGGCGCGCCCGGACGGCACGGCTGGCGCTCGGATTCGGCGCGCATCCGGCGCTCCTGCTGGACAATCTCGATCTCTCGTCGGCCGATCCCGACGTGCGGCAGCGGGCGGTCGAGGCGATGCTGCGGGGAGTGGACGAGGCGCATTCGCTGGACGCCCCGCTCGTCGGCCTGCTCGACGGGCCCAACTCGGCGCCGCCGACCGACGACGACGTTGAACCGGCGCTGACCCGCCTTGCCGACTCGCTCCAGCAGATCTGCCATTATGCCGCCCGCTTCGGCATCTGGATCGCGCTTGAGCAGTTCGATCGCGCGGTCGAGAAGCGCTCGCTGCTCGGTCCCGTCGAGCTTTGCATCCGCGTGAGTGAGATGGTTCGCGCCGACACGCCCAACTTCGGGCTCTGCCTGGACCTCAGCCACCTGCCGCTGCTGGGTGAGGACCCGCCGACCTCCGTGCGCAAAGCGGCGGATCACATCATTCAGGCCCATATCGGCAATTGCCTCATCAGCGATCGCTCCCACCCGCAATGGGGCGATCAGCATCCGGTGTTCGGAGAGCCTGGTGGCGAGAACGACGTCCCCGAGCTTGCGGCATTCCTGCGCGCGCTCTTCGAGATTGGCTACTTCGACAAGGATTTGCCGACCCCGATGCCCCTGGTCAGCTTTGAAATGAAGCCGGCGCCGAACCAGACGGCCGCCGAGATTATCGGCAACGCCAAGCGCACGTTTGCCGCGGCGTGGGCGCGCGTCTGAGTCCATTGGTATGGTTTGCTAAGGCTGGGAATACCCCAGCGGTAGCGTCGACGCCGATCGGTCGTATCCGCGGGCGGGATGACGGTTGCGGCGCGCCGCGGGTCTGACGTCAGTGCCTGAAGGAGCTAGCCGCGCATGCGAATTGGATATATCGGCCTCGGCAAGATGGGGCTGCCCATGGCGACGAATCTACGGGCGGCCGGGCATGAGCTGATCGTGCACAACCGTAGTCGGGGCAAGGTTGACGACTTTGTCGCCGACGGCGGCACGGCCGCTGCCACCCCGGCGGAGGTCGCCGCTGCGGCGGATGTGGTGTGCCTCAACGTGCCGCTGCCGCAGGACTCCCTGGCGATCCTGCTGGGCGAGAACGGCGCCATCGAGACGGCCCGCGACGGCCAGCTCTGGATCGACTTCGGCACCAACGGACCGGACACCGCACAGAAGTGCGCCGCCGAGGCTGCCGGCAAGGGCGTTGGCTACCTTGACGCTCCCGTGAGCGGAGGTCCGGCGGGAGCTACGGCGGGCACCCTCGCCGTGTTTGTCGGCGGCACCACGGAGGACTACGCAGCCGGACAAGAACTGCTCGATATCGTGGGCGGCAATGTGCAGCACTTCGGGCCGGTGGGGGCCGGCTGCGTGGCCAAGCTGGCGAATCAGATGATCATCGCCGGCGTCCGCGCCGCCAATGCCGAAGCCTTTGTCCTGGCGGTCAAGAACGGCATCAACCCGCAACAGCTCTTCGACACGCTCATGGGCGCCTACGCCGCCAGCCGCTGCATGGAAGTGGACATGCCGAACCTGGTGTTCCCGGGCGACTTCGAGGCTCGATTCGGCGTCGAGTTGTTGCTCAAGGACCTGGGGCTGGCGCTGGAGCTGGGACGGCGCAGCAATGTGCGCCTTTTGGCGACGACACTGGCCGACCAGCTCTACCAAGAGACGCGCCACAAGGGCTTGGGCGACCTGGATGCCGCGGCGCTGATCAAGCCGCTCGAGGAGCTTGCGGGTGTGGAGGTTCGCTCCGGCGCCTCTGCATAGCGATGAAGCTGCTGCAGCCGTAGTTGCAATGGGTCGTGCATGAGCCGCGAGTTTCGCTTCCTCATCGCGCGGTTCGTGACGTGCTTCTTTGCAGTGCTGGCGGTGGCGGCGCTTGTCCCCGACGGCCTCGAGCTTCCACCCGAGGGTACGCGCGACTTCTGGACCACGGTCATGGCGTTTGCCGCCGTTCTGGCGCTCGTCAACGCCTACGTCCGCCCGGTGGTGGATCTGCTGCTCAAGCCGGTCACCTGCGTGCTCGGCTTCTTGACGCTGGGGCTCTCGCACGTGCTCGTCAGCGCAGGCGTCTTTTGGCTGGCGGCCCAGACCGTCGAGGCCATCGAAATCCGCAGCGTGATCGGCGCGCTGGTCGGTTCGATCATCGTTGGCCTGATCAACGTAGTCGGGTCGATCTTGCTCGGGGGCCGCGAGGAATGACGCGCCGCGCAGAGCCCGCGTGACCTCGGAAAACGGCCGCCCGCGGCCGCGCCGCAGCGCGCTCGTTGAAGCCGCCATCGGCGAGCTGACCGAAGCCGACCGTCCGTTGTCGCTGGAGCATCTGGCGCAGGCGGTGTTGCACGTGGAGTCCAAGGCCGCCACCATCGCGACCCGCGCTCTGGAACCCCTCTTGCTGAAGGACGACCGCTTGCGGCGCGCGCCGGCGGGTCAGTGGGAGCTGGCCGCGTGGCGGCATCGGGCCCAAGACTTGGACCAGGCCGAGTTCGTGGTCTTCGATATCGAGACGAACGGTGGGCGCGGCGGCCGTCATCGCGTCCTCGAGATCGGCGCCGAACGCGTGCGCGATGGCGCTGTCATCGGCACATTCGAGACCCTGGTCCGCATTCCCGGTCGCGTCTCCAGGTTCATCACGCGCTACACCGGCGTCACCGATGAGATGCTGGTTGACGCACCGCCGATTGAAAACGTGCTGGACGAGTTCCGGGACTTCCATGCCGGGGCGGTGCTCGTCGCGCACAACCTGCCCACGGATCTCGGCTATCTCAACCGCGAGGCCGTATGGTCCCAACGCCCACTCTTTCCCGGCGATGGTCTCGACACGATGGAGTTGATGCAGGTGCTGATGCCGGAGGCCGAGGTCTCCGGCCTCGCGGATGCGCTGGAGCTGCTCGGGGAGCCCGAGGCGCCCCGCCACCGCGCGCTCCCAGACGCCCGCGCCACGCACCGCCTGTTTGCGGCGCTGCTGGACCGTGCACGCGCGAAGGGCGTCACGACCGTGGAGGCGCTGCGCGCGCTCGGTGAGGAAGGCGGGCCGGAGGGCCCAATGCCGCAGCGCGCCAAGGAGCTTGCCCGCTGGGCCTCGCGTAACTTGCCGCCGTCCGCCGGGGCCTACGTCTTTCGCGACGTGGCCGGTCGGGCGCTCTACGTCGGCAAGACCGTGTCGCTGCAGCGCCGCGTGCGCGCGCACTTCACCACGTCGCAGAGCTTCGTCCGGCAGCGGGCCGACATGTTGCCGCGGATCGACCGCGTCGACTGGGAGGTCACGGGATCGGAGCTTCGTGCGCTCCTGCGTGAGGCGGAGCTCATCGCCGAGTTGGCGCCGGTGTACAACGTGCAGCGTCAGCGCCGCGCCTCGCGGCTGCTGGTGCACGTCGGGCCGGCCGACGCGGCGGTCGTGAACACCGCGGCGGTCGTGCGCGGCGATGTCGGCGACTATGTGGGCCCCTACCGCACGGCGCGTGACGCACGGCTGGCCGCGCAGGCCGTGCGCCGGCTGCTGGACATGCCGGCTCGAAGCGCCGACCGTGTCGAGCCCTGGCGGCGTGCCGCCGCTCTGGCCTATCTCAGCAATGGCCGCAAGGCGGCGATTGCCGTCATCACTCGCGCCGATGCCCCGTGCGATGAGCGTGAGGTCATCGTTCGGCGGCTGCGGCGTGCGCGCGTCGAGCGTCTGCCGCTCGCCGGCGGACTTGGGGGTGAGCGCGTGATTGTCGTGGATGCCGCCCGGCAGCCGTGCGATGCCGAGATTGCGCTGGTTGACGACGGCCAAATTGCTCGGCATATCGTCTTGTCGCGTCCGCGCCGCGCCGACGTGCGCCGCGCTCTGCACGAGCTTCTACCGCTGCGCGAGCCGACCGAAACCGCGTCGGCCGATCATCGCAACATCGTCCTCGCCTGGCTCAACGCTCGTGCCGCGCGCGATGAATTTCTGACGGCGCCGCCGGGGAACCCGGGGCGCGAGCTCGTCGAGGAGGCGTGGGACCGCGTGCGCCGCATCGTGCACAGCTGACGCCACGGACCGGCGGCGGGGATGGGTGCGCCGGCCGCGCCGTCCCGTTCGGGTGAGCCAGTGCCTCGTTCGTGGTGAGCCTGTCGAACCACGCCCCCGCGGCGGCTTCAAAGGACGCCCTTCGACAAGCTCAGGGCGAACGGACCAGTGGCACAGCGGCCATTGGCGCGGCCTGGACGCCCCCTGGAGGCGACGCTCGGAATCGAACCGAGGTATAGGGGTTTTGCAGACCCCCGCCTTACCACTTGGCTACGTCGCCGAACGGCCGCAAGCCTTGACAGCCCCGAACAACCGCGCGCCAGAATACCTAACGTCGCTGCCGCCCGGTCCAGCCGACCCCGGGGTTAGCTGGTATCGAACACCCGCCGGTCGGTTACGAGCCAGTTACCGCTTTCGGCTCTATCCATGATGAAGCCGAGGACCGCGCGATAGGCCGGATCAGTGCTGAGAATCCGTCCGTCACCGCTGCCGCGCAACTCCGTCACCCCCGTCTCGCGAATGGCGATGAATGCTCGCTCGTCCTGCACGCCTGAGTTTTCGCGCAAGACTACCCGGTCGATGCGGGCGGTTACGTAGACGTTGTTGGCGCGCAGGCTGTCGATTTGCTGCTGAATGCTGGCAATCACGGCGTCGCTGAAATAGCTGCTCAGGCCGGTGACTTCGAGCCGTTCCAGGGCATCTTCCTGCGCCTGGGCGGCTCGCAGCGCCGCGGTGCTGGCGGTATCGAGGTGGCCGGCCTGGATCGACTCTTGCACCTTTGAATTGATGAACAGCCCAATGATCACGGCAACGGCCAGCGACGCCAGCACGATGCCGATCTTGCGCAGGCGCTTCGCTTCGGCTTCCGAAGCCTCGAACTCCTCGGAGATCGTCTGGTCGAACTCGGCGACGTTGGCTGCCAGGGTCTTCTGGTCTGTCTCCACCTCGACGATGTCCGTCGCCGTGTCCGACGACAACGCGAGCGCCGTCGGATCGTTCTGGGGTGGGCTCATCGGCAGTCGCGCAAACGCTCCCGTCTCGCGTTGCTCGCGAGCCTTCCAGCGCACGGCGTGGGGCAGCGTCCACCGGCCTTCGAGGAGCAGCGTGAGATCGCGGCCATCGAATAGCACCTTGCGGCGGTCGTGTTCAGGATCGAGCCGCAGATTGTGCGGAAAACCCTGGACGGCCACGATCAGCATGCGCCGATCGTGCACGTGGATGGACTCTTCCGTGGTGTCGATCTCAAGCGGGTCGTCGCCGACCTCCCACAGGACGGCCATCAGGTGCTCGATGCCGCCCATGCGTACGACCCCGCGAACATCGTTCGTGCGAGCTTGTGGCAGGCGCAGAATCTCGACGTCGTTGGCCCGGAGCAGCCCGCCCATGACGTTGGCCAGCTTGAGCATTCGCTCTTCGTCGGGATCGCTCATCATGTCGGAGTAGAGGGCGAACATGGCGCGAAGCAGCCGTGGGCGCCGCTCGGAGGCCTCGCCCTCCGAGGCGGCGCCTTCGATTTCCGCGAATGGTGCGATCGTTATCCCAAACGCTTCCGCGGCAGCGGACAACTCGGCATATTCGGCGGCGTCGATCGGCTCGCGGGCTTCCCGGCGATAGACGACGCCCATCTCGATCACCGCACGCACCACGTCCCCGAGCGTGTCGGCGCGGCTGGCTTCGGCGATCAGACGCCCCGCGTAGTGTTCCGCGTCAACGGCGGGCGCAATGTCGAGATCAAATTTCTCGGCCGCCGCCGTCAGTGAGCGCTCGCCACTGACCGGAAGCAGCTGACCGATGGCGGCCGCAAGACGCGCGGCAGCCGGGTTGTCTGGCGTGCTGGTCATGCTATTCGCTCCGTCCTATCCCCCAGACGCCTGCCCGTGTTGCGGAGACCGTGTGCCTCGCCACATGTCTCCAGTCTTGCCCATTCTATTCCGTTCGCCGCGCCCGTCATACGCCAATTGGAATATATCGGGCGATGACCGGCATGAGATTCGTAAACACCACGATCCCCAGCGCAATGAGCAGGACGCCGCCAACGTGGGTCGCGTAGTTGAGGGCCTGGCCATGACGCTGCAGGAGCGCCCGCGTCCACCCCGAGAACGCGCCCGCGGCCGCGAACGGGAGCATGAGGCCCAGCGAGTACGCCAGCAGCAGGAGCGCGCCTTCGCCCACCGATGCCGTGGTGGCGGCCAGAACGAGGATCGCTCCCAGGATCGGCCCCACGCACGGAACCCAGCTGAGCGCGAATGCCCCGCCGATCAAGAGTGAGCCGGCAACGTGCAGCTCGCGGGATACCCGAGGGCGCACGATGAAGCCGCGCTGCGCCACCGGCAGCCGCAGCAACCCCATGGTCATCAGCCCGAGCAGGATGATGAGGGCGCCGCCCACTCGGTTCAGCCACACCGAATGGTCCGCCAGCGTCTGGGTCAGTGCTCCAAGCGAGGCGCCGAGGATGACGAATACGGCCGTGAATCCGAGGGTAAACGCGAGGACGCTGCGCAATGTCGCGCCGCGGCTCGCACGCGCCCCGGCCGCGTCGCTGTCGCTCAGGGTGAGGCCGCCCAGATACAGCACGTAGGCCGGCACCAGCGCGAGGGTGCACGGCGCAATGAACGACGCCGCGCCGGCCCCAAACGCCACCACCAGGTTGAGCGACTGGTCCACCGGAGGAGGGTCTACGCCCCGAAGGTGAACGTATAGAGCGTCAGGCCGGTGTCGGCGGTGTGCAGCCGCAGCTCGCGCGGTGCGTCGCCGGCGTTGCGCAGCAGCCCGTAGGTGCCGAACGCGCCCACCGCGATGAACGTCGCTCCGTCCTCGGCGGCGTAGACGTGAGCGCCGCGCAGTGATTCGGGCACTGGCGCACCGTCCAGCGTCACTTCAACCAGCACCGGCGTTTCCGAGGACGCCTCCGCGGCTACGTTGACCGCGCCGGTCGTTGCCCGGACCGTCGCGCCCCAAGACGTCAGCTCTGTTGCCGCGTCGGGCCGCACGCGGTCGGATTCCACCACCCAGGCGCCGCTGAGACTGAGCTGTCCCGCGTCCGCCGCGCCCTCATCGGCCACGAACCGGCCCTCTTCCCAGGCCTCGCCGGTGTACAGCGCCGTCTGCGCGAATGCGGCGCCGGCGACTACGCCGCCGATCGGGATATGGTCCAGCGAAGCGCCGCCTGCCGTCAGCAATGCCCGGATGCGGCGTTCCATCTCCGCGTACGACCCTTCGCCGATCACGTCAAAGCGGATGTGGCCCTGCTGATCCACCAAGTACTTGCGCGGCCAATAGCGGTTCTTGTAGGCGCGCCAGGTGCCGAAGTCGTTGTCCATCGCCACCGGCCAGGTCACGCCCAGCCGGATCATGGCGTCCCGCACGTTGTCTTCAACCTTCTCGAAGTCGAACTCGGGCGTGTGCACGCCCACGATTTGCAGACCCTCGGAGGCGTATTTCGCGTGCCAGTCGCGGAGGTACGGCAGGGTGTTGCGGCAGTTGTAGCAGCCAAAGGTCCACACATCGATCAGCACAACCTGTCCTCGAAGGTCGGCCAGGCTCAGCTGTGGGCTGTTGAGCCACTGCGTCACTCGCACGAACTCCGGCGCGAGCGGTCCGGTTGGCTCCGGCGGCGCCGCGGCTGCGGTGGGGCTTGTGGCGGCTACCGGTGAGCTTGCCGCGGTTGCCGACGGGCTCGGGGCGGCTGCGGGTGAGTTCGTCGCGGCTGCGGAGGGGCTGGCCGCTGCCGCAACGTCAGGCGTGGGTGCGGCCTGCGGCGTGGCGGGCTCGTCCGGCACACCGGACGCTTCGAAGGTTTGTGGCGGCTGCACCACGATGAGAATCACCGCGATGATCGCCCCAATGCCGGCGAGAGCGCCCGCCAGACTCAACCAGCGCATCCGATCCGTCATGCTTGATCTCCAGTGTATGGCGACGGCGCACCGGGCGACTGGCTGCGCGCCGCTTGCGCACGGCGTCGATGGCTCGTCGCGTCAGGGTCTTCCTCTGGATAGGAGGTGGCTGCAAGACCGAGTTGTCTCTTTGAAACACTACGCATCGTGCCCCCTCCTGGATTGTGCAGCGCCGCGGCGGGCCTGTCAGCGAGCGGCGGCGCCCTGCTCCACGGAAGGCAGGCCGTCGACCAATTCGATGGATCGTCCGGGATAGGCCGGGACGCGCTCGCCCGGGGTAACGACGCCCGTCAGGTTGAGCGGGTCCACGGCGCTGATGCGCACCCGCTGCCCGCTCGGCGGAGTGGCTCGCTGGCGGCGAAGGGCCGTGACGGCCTCGGGGAGGGCGTACTGCTCGCCGACGAATCCCGTCACGAAGCGGCCGCCCCGCACAGTGCCCCTGGCCTCGAGCCGGCGCAGGGCGCGAAGCACGTCGCGCCAGGGAAGCGTGAAAGACTCCCGTTGACGCAAATCGCGGAAGACGACGCCGTAGCGCCTCAGCATGACCTGCGCCACGCACTCCGCCAGGTCGTCGACGAGGACCTCGGCATCCGGAGCGGCCTCCAGGAGCGACCATCGCCCCGGGGGCGAAGCCGGCGCGCCCAGGCTGTGCCGACCACCGCCGCGGCGCCGCCATCCACTGCGTCGTCGCCGTCCGGCCAGCGCGCGCACGCCGTGAAAGCCGTCGGACGTCACCCATCCGCCGCCGATCAACGCGCGTAGTCCCTCTTCAACATCGGCCGCCAGACGACGCGTGGCGGCCGCGAGCTCGTCAAAGAACAACGCGCCGCGGGACTTGAGCAGCCGGTAGATCTCGCCGGCCGCGCCGGCCGACGGTGGCGGGACCGATCCACCGTCCTCGCCGCGTGCGGCCGCGAGCAGCCGATGGAGGTCGCGACGCGGCGCCAGGGTGATGGGTGTCGCGCGCGTCGCGGCCAGCGTGTGTCCGGTGATCGGCGCCTCGCCGTTGGTGTTGGAGCGCGGCTGCGACAAGCGGCCCCACGCCATCTCCCCGCTCAGGCACAGCTCGTCGAGCCAGCGGGGCTGGAAGTCGCGCACGCGGCCGGGCAGGAGCACGCTCTCCCACGCCGCCGCCGGCGACTCGAAGCCCTGCAGCCGCTCGATCGCGGTGCGCAGGCCCGCGCGGCCCTCGAAGCGGCCAGGCGGCCCGAGCCCCTGCCACTCGACGAGGAAGCGCATGTAGTCCCGCGCTGAGACCGGGTCGATGGCGCGCCGCAACCGATCGAGCGTGGCGCGGTGGATGCGGGCCAGCAGGCGCCGGTCGCAGAATTCCTCGACGTCGAGGCCGGGGGTGAACCGGCCCCGCAGCACGAATCCACCCGCCTCGAGTTGGATCAGTCCGTGCGACACGTCCGTGGTCGGCAGGCCGGTGCGCGCGGCCAGGTCGTCCGCCGTGAACGGACCCGAGACCTCGGCGTGACCCCGGAGCAGCAGCCGGCGCGCCGATTCGCGATCGTCCACCGCAAGCTCCGCGCCGGGAGGAAGCTGTAGATCCGGAATGTGCGTCTCGGGATACAGCAGCCGCAGGGCTGGCGTATGCTCCGCCGCCGCCCACAGGCTCGGGCCGTCGATGCCCAGCTTGAAGGCGCGGCCGGCCGCTCGCAGGTCATGGAGCCAGTCGAGCCAATCGCCGACGACCGGCTCGGCAACGGCCACCAGACTCAGCAGGGCGTCGTGAGCCTCCTCGGCATCGCGGGGATCCGGCCAGGCCCCCTCGGCGACTTGCGCGATGGCATCCGCGTCCAGCTCCCCCAGGTCGCGCGCGCTCTCGGGCAGCGCCCGGCGCAGGCTCACGGCTCGCGTCCGGCGTTCCTCGATCGGCGCGTCGTCGAGATAGGTGTAGGGCTTGCCGCTCACCACCTCATGCGCCATGGGCGAAGGCTCGACGGTGTCCCGCGCGTGTAGCCGGATCTCCCCGGCCTCGATCTTCTCCAGGATGTCAACGAGCCCCGGCAGGTCCATCGCTTCGGTGAGGCAGTCGCGCACCGTTTGATCCATCAGCGGATGGTCCGGCACCTCGAGTGGCCCGGTAACGTTTTCCTGACAGCCGACTTGCTCGGGAAACACGGCGGCGAGCAGATCGTCGGACCGCAGCCGCTGCAGATACGGCGGCACGCGCCGCCCGCCCCGCTGGCGCGCCACCGCCAGCGCGCGCGTCACGTTCCAGCGCCAACGGGTCGGAAACAGCGGCACGTAAAGAATTGCTTGCTGCAGCGAACGCGCCACGTTGCCGGCGGTGACGTAGCGAAACGTCTCCTCCAGCGGAAACGAGTGTTGCGGACCCAGCGACAGCAGAATGGCGTCGTCATTGGCCGCGGCCTGCAACTCGAAATCGAAGCGCACGCAGAAGCGCTTGCGCAGCGCCAGCCCCCAGGCCCGATTCACGCGCTGGCCAAACGGGGCATGCACCACCAGCTGCATCCCGCCCGAATCGTCGAAAAACCGCTCGTAGACCACGTCGCGGTCGGACGGCACCAGACCCAGCCCGTCACGCGTCGCGCGCACGTAGTCGATCATCTGCGCCGCTGCCGTGGGCGGCACCGCGCACTCCTGTTGCAGCCGCGCGTGCAGGCTCGACGGATCGTCAATGCCGTCCGCCATGTCCCGGCGCAGTCGGCCCACCTCTTGCGACAGCTCTCGCGTTCGTCCCGGAGCCTCGCCCAGCCAGAAGGGGATCGTCGGCGGCGCGCCCTGCGCGTCCACCACGCGCACCGTGCTCTGATGCACGCGGCGGATGCGCCACGAGGTGCTGCCGAGCAGAAAGATGTCGCCCGCCATGCTCTCCATGGCGAAATCCTCGTTCACCGACCCCACGACCGTGTCGTCCGGCTCCGCCACCACCTGGTAGTCACCCGTCTCGGGAATGGTCCCGCCGTTCATGAGGGCAGTGAGCCGCGCTGCCCGCCTGCCGCGAACGATGCCGTGAATCCGGTCGCGATGCAGCAGCGGCGCCGAGCGGCCGGCGCCTTCGCCGATGCCGCGGGCGAGCATATCGACGATCTCGTCAAAGTCGCTCCGCGCGAGCTGCGCATACGGCTGGGCCGCGCGTATGAGGTCGAACAATGCGGTTTCCGACCAGTCCTCGCAGGCGCATTCGGCCACGATCTGTTGCGCCAACACGTCGCGCGGCGCCTGCGGGATGGTGATGCGGTCCAGGCGCCCCGCGCCCACTCCTCGAATGAGCGCCGCGGCCTCGATCAGCTCGTCGCGCGTCGTGGGAAACAGCCGCCCATGCGGACGCAGGCCCAGGGCGTGACCGGAGCGGCCGATGCGCTGCAGGAACGTGGCCATGCTCCGTGGCGATCCGATCTGGCACACCAGGTCGATGCTGCCGATGTCGATGCCCAGCTCGAGCGAGGCCGTGGCCACCAGCGCTTTGAGATCGCCGGACTTCAGCCGCCGCTCCACGCGATGCCGGCGCTCCTTGGACAAGCTGCCGTGATGGCTGGCCACCGCCTCGTCGCCCAGCCGCTCGGCCAGGTTGTGAGCCACCCGCTCGGACAGCGTGCGCGTGTTGACGAAGACCAGCGTCGTACGGTGCCCGGCCACCAGCTCGGCCAGGCGGTCGTAGATCTCGCCCCACTGCTCGCGCGGGGCCACGGCTTCAAGGTCGGTGGGCGGAACCTCGATCGCCAGCTTCAGGTCGCGCTGATGCCCGAGGTCGACGATCTCGCAGGGACGTGGCGCCAACGCGGCGCCGCCATCGACGCCCGTCAAAAACTTCGCAATCTCGTCGATGGGCCGCTGGGTGGCCGACAGTCCAACCCGCTGCGGCCGTGCGTCCGCGATATGGTCCAGCCGCGCCAGCGTGAGCGCCAGATGCGAGCCGCGGCGGTCACGGGCCAAGGCGTGAATCTCGTCCACGATCACGGTCCTCACGCTGCGCAGCGTTTCCCGACCGCGCTGGGCGGTGACCATCAGATAGAGCGACTCCGGCGTGGTGATCAGGATGTGCGGCGGCCGGCGCACCAACTGCTGCCGCTCGGACGCCGTCGTGTCACCTGTGCGGAGGCCCGTGCGGATGGCTGGCGGCTCGTCACCCGCGGCGATGGCCCGCTGGCGGATGCCCTCCAGCGGATCCTCCAGATTGCGCTGGATGTCGTTGCTCAGCGCCTTCAACGGCGACACGTAGACGATCGAGGTTGTGGCGTCCAGGGTGCCGGCCTCCGCCGCGCGGACCAAGCGGTCGATCCCGGCCATGAACGCGGCCAGCGTCTTGCCCGAGCCGGTGGGCGCCGCCAACAGCGTGTCGCGGCCGCTCATGATGGACGGCCACCCGGCGGCCTGCGCATCCGTGGGCTCGCCAAAGCGCTCGACGAACCAGTCCCTGACCGCGGGGCAAAAGTCGTCGACCAGGCTCGGTGGCGCGATCGAAGAAGTGGCCATGACCACCGGGTTCGGGATCAGCCGGCTAGTTGCCAGCCGCCTCCAATCCTACGGAATGCTGCCGCGCATGCTGCGGGCAGCGGGTGGCTCCCATCCCGTCACTCCCGCGAAGGCGGGAGTCCAAGCGCCCGGTGTCGCAACGGTCAATTCGAGGAATCTCAGACGTGCCTGCAGGTCTGGTCGGGATCGAGCGTCGCTGGATTCCCGCTCCCCGCCGGCGCGGGGACATGCTTCGCGGGAATGCCGAAGGGACCGGCGCCGCGCTTCAAGGCGACGGCCTTGGCCTAAGCGGGCGTGTCGTCCGGTGGCTTGCCGCGCCAGACTGGCCGGGCTCCGTTGCAGCCATCGAGCAGCTGAGTATCCTACTGAGCCACATCCTCCAGATCATCGTGTTCTTCAGCGACCTTTTCGATATGAGTTGGCTGGACCAACACCACTGGTTGCCCGTTCAGCAACGTGACACAACCGCTTAGCAGGATATCGTCGCCGAGATTGACCCCCTTGAGCTGGTCGCGCTCTTCATCCGTCACAAAGAAGCATTCGACCTGAGTGAAATAGGTTTCGTCCCAGACGGAAAGGTCTAGTTTCTTGGCTCCACCATGTGCAGGATGGATAAACCTAATGTCATGGATTGATCCCTTGAGAGTGCGGTGTTCAGAGGCATACCCACCTTCTCTCTTGGGTTCGTCTAGATGACTCGGGTGGGGCAGCGAATGCGGCCGGTCTTCTCTGATTCTGCCGGCTAGGGCGACTCGTTTGCCCTCAAGGCCGAAGTAATCCTCGACACTCCGCTTGTAGAACTGGGCAATTACGTCGTCGTTGTGTCGATCAGAGTCGATCACAAGCTCGACTATGCTAAAAGGGTCAAATCCGTCGGGAATGTTCACAGTGCGCACCCGACCCTCTACTAGGGTCGTTTCGTAACGATGAGCCGGGCTTGCGTCGTCAACGTCGGAGCTCGGATACACTGTCGTCGTGACGTTGAGTTTGATGGGTGAGCTTGTCTTTGATACCCGGCGGGAGGCAGACAGCAGAAAGTCGGCAGCGCTCAACAGCATCGGTATATCGATCGAGAGATCTGGAGACTTAAGGTCGGTGATGTACCGCCATTTCTTGTAAAGCCTGTTGCTCTCTGAAAGGAAGTCTCGCAAGCTCCCGTGGAAGTGGGTTCTCTTTGTATCCGAGCGATTCCACCACTCTTCCAGTTGCTGTTTCTCGTCATCTGTGAGTAGCTTGAAGAGGTCGACGAGCTCGTGCGTCTTCCATTTCTTGGCGTCCGCAGTATCTGGTGACGCCAGTTTCCCGAGAACTTCCAGATATGCCTTGAGTGACAGCTCGAGGGTAAATGCCGCCTGCTGCGCGAAGGCCAACGCCTGACCCTTGCCTGCGTCCGAGGTCCAGAAGTGACGGCCCTTGGCTTGGTAGTCAAAGATGCCTTTCAGATTGATGTGCGACACCGGTATCAGCCTTGACGCTTGGCAGTACATTCCCGCGAGGTGTGAAAACGTTGTAATTCCGGGGACCTTGGCCGCGAATGACTTGCGGTCCAGGCACAGCTTGTAAGCTTTCACCAAGTCGGAGTCCGAGAAATCTCTCTGGTTCCCGTTCTTGTCGACGGCGACAATCCAGTGAACGTACTTTTGAGAGACCGGATGCACCGGTATGTCATCGCCGTAGCGTTGGGTCAGTTGAGTGAAACAATCAGCGGCGTCCTCCAGACGGGAATGGGATCCATGTATTTCGGAACACCGGGCGAATAGGCCGACCACTTCATAGGGCATTTTCAACGGCTCCTCTGGGACTCTCGGGAAAGGCCTTCTGAGCCTTTCGGGTCCTTTACCAATAGCGTTGCACTTATGGCTGGAGCGCCCAACGTCACGGAGCCGCGCAACTCCAATGTCTTTCGTGTTTGGTCAAGCCCTGCCACGGCGAGAATGTGCTTTCGCTGGGTGCAACAGGACCTCCCGGCCCGACAGCACGCGAAGCCTAGCCAACCGCCACCTCGACTTGCGTCACATAGACTTCATCATGAAGCCGACGCTGAATTTCGTCGGCGGAAGCCGCCTCGTAAAAGAGTTCGAGCGCTTCCTTGAGATTGGCGCGAGCGTCGGACACGCTCGCCCCCTGGCTTGCGATATCCAGCTCGGGGCAGAGCGCGACGTAGGAGTCCCCTTCGCGCTCGATAATCGCGGTCATCTGTCTAAGCATGGTTTGACCTCCTGGTTAACAGGCTCGCATTCCTGCGCAGCCCTTACGTACCTCTAAAGCCGCGCGTTCGTGCCCGGGTCGGAATCCTCGGTGGTCGATTGCGCCCGTCCACCACTATTCTCCCAGAAGCAAGATCCCCCCAATCCGCCGCGCGGTGTGGGTGAAGTGCTGGACTTCCTCTGGGCGGAGCGGGCGGTCGAGGACGGATTGCTCGCGGTAGGAGAGCCACTTCTTGAGGACCTGGTAGCCGCCGAGCTTGTAGCGCCAGACGGCGACGGGGACGTTGCGCCAATAGGCGCGGTCGTTGAGGTAGACGTCGAAGGTGGTGTCGCCGAGCGCGCCGCCTTCATCCGTCAATCCGCGACCGAGACCAGCTCCCCCTCCGTCAATCCGGACTTGATCCGGAATCCAGAGGACTCCTCCCCCGTTCGTGGTGAGCTTGTCGAACCATGAATGGGGGAGGCTCCATCGCGCTGACGCTCGCCCTGGCCAGCCTCACCCGGGCCTTCTCCCGCAAGCGGAGAGGGCGTAAGAAGGGCCTCGCGCTCGGCTTGGGTGTAGGCGCGTTCAATGATGCGGCCCTGGCCGGGCATGACGGCCTCGCCGGCGCCGAAGTGCCCCCAACCAGCGCTGACCGCGAAGTCGTCGCCGGTCATGTTGCGTCCGTAGGTGGTGGCGGGCACGGCGATGGCGGCGATCTCGGGTCGGAGCGGAGGGGTCGTGACGCCGGGGACAGGCGCGTCGGTGTCCAGCAGGCGGGCCAGCTCGCGCCCGCGGGCAGCGGAGGCGGCCAGGGTTTGGGCGGCCTCTTCAGCTGTAGGGGCGGTTCGCGAACCGCCCGCACCGCCGGGGGCATGGGCGCTTCGCGAAGCGCCCCTACCAGAGGGGGGCGGGGCGGACAGCTCGGGCCAGCCGGGGAGCGGGATGCGGGGCCATTCCATGCGCAGGGCGCCGGCGTTGGCCGCGCGGTAGGCGGGGTCGTGCAGCACGGCCAGGACGTGGTGGAAAAGGTCCTCGACGGTCAGACTAAGGCGTTCGAGGTAGCGGCGGGCGGCCGGCGACAGGTTGGCCCGGCGCGCGCCGGACGCGTCGGTTCCCAGCGTGTCCTCACGGAGCCAGGCGGGAAAGAAGTGTGATCGTCCGTTTCCAAAATCACTAGCGAGATGCCGGACTAGGGTTCCTCTCAAGAATTGCTTATTGGATTCCCGTTGGCGAGCTTCCAGGAACATGTTCCCTTCGAACACATGCGGCTTGTACCCAGCACGTTTCTCGTCGAGCAGCTTGGTCTCCGCTTCCCAGTAAAGCCAGCGGGTGTCGAAGGGACGACAGGCGTAGCGGACGAATCCGCTTGCCGTCGGGCCGCCATGTTCGAGCAGCACGTCGCGCACCACAGGCGCATTGAAACGCCGCGTGCTGTGCATCACGCCCGGATAACGCCGCGCGATCTCCTCGTGGCTGATGGCCGGATCGAAGTAATCAGCAACGCGAACCTTGAGCCGGTCGAGGTCGGTATCAACCAGGAAGGCGTCACGACTGGTCGTGACACCCGGAAACGATGTGGGAAACAGATCCGGCAGCGCCGGCCAGTCGAACCAACCCTTGCTGACTGCCGTGGGCGCGAAGGGCAGGCCCAACGGCAGGACGGGCTCGACGGCGTCATAGAGCGCCTTCGGTTCGGCCTCCGCCGATTCCGCCAGCGCTTCGAGCTTGGCCTGGCCCCAGAGGTTGCGGAACTGAACGTTCGCGGCGGGCGCGTGGTCGAGCTTGCGCACCAGCGTGGCGACGGCGGTGCCGACCTGAATGCCGACCGGATCGTCGGGCGTGGAGAAGATGCTGGGGTCGGGCGAGCCGTCGGGTGCGACCTTGCCGGTGCGGTACTTGTCGCCATTGAGGTTGTCAATGCGGATGGCGTCGAACGCTTCCAGATAGCGCTCGCGCATGCCGGGACACGACAGGCTGTCCAGCCACGAGTAGTTGGAGATGAAGCAGACCACGCCCTGGCCGGTCTTCTCGGCGATGCGGCGTTCGGCCATGCGGAAAAAGCGCACGTAGAGGTCGTTCAGCCCCTGGCCTTCGGGCCGCCGCACCCGACGCGTCGTGCGGTAGGCCTCGGAAAGCTCGCGCTCCTCGTCCACCGCCATGCCGGCGAAGCCGTTGTAGGGCGGATTGCCCAGGATCACCAGGATCGGCGTCTCTTGCTTGACCCGTTCGGCGCGGTCGCGTTCTTCCTCCAGCTCGGGAAACGGCAGCGGCTTTTGCACCGTGGGCTCCCAGCCGGTGAGCGCGTTGGTGAGAAAGACGCCAGCGCCATTGGCCACATCAGTAGTCGCCAGTTTGCGCAATTTCGCAAGCTGACGGGATGGCATTGCAAAATTGCGCAATTCGACGTAGCATGGTGCGGACTAGTCAGGCCAAAGGAAACGGGGAGCTATGCTCGACGATACAGGCCCTCAGACACCCGGGCAGCTAATCGAAGAGCTTCTTGCCGAGCGTGGCTGGAGCAAGCGTGTACTCGCCGTAATTCTCGGGGTCAGCGAAACAAAGCTCAGTAGGTGGACGACCGACAAGCAGCCGGTAAATGCGCGGTTGGCGCTGGCGCTGTCAGATATCTTTCGCGTACCCGCTGACCGTTTCCTGGAACTCCAGCAGAGATACGACCTTGCACGGGCTCGCCTTGTTGCCCGTCCTGACCCCGCCCGCGCTCATAGGGTGCATCTGTTCGGCGAGCTGCCAATCGCGGAGATGATCAAGCGCGGCTGGATCGAGGCCAAAGACGTGAGGGACGTTCAAGCGGTCGAGTCGGAGCTGATCCGGTTCTTCCACGCCAGCAGCCTCGATGATATCGAGATCCTCCCACATGCTGCGAAGAGGACGAACGTTGCAACGGAGGCTACGCCAGCCCAACTCGCATGGCTCTATCGGGCAAAGGAGATCGCCAGCGAGATGATTGTCGCTCCCTACTCTCCTCGCGCTGCCAAGCGCGCGGTGAAGCTCATTCAGCCACTCCTCTTGGTCCCAACCGAGGCCCGCAAGGTGCCACGGATTCTGGCTGAGAGCGGCATCCGGTACGTCATAGTCGAGTCGCTCCCCGGCGCTCGGATCGACGGTGCATGTTTCTGGCTGGACGAAACATCGCCTGTTGTCGCCATGACACTGCGCTTCGATCGCATCGACAATTTCTGGTTTGTCCTACGTCATGAACTCGAGCATGTCCTCAGAGGCCACGGGCTGGCGGCGATAATGCTCGACACTGAGGTGGGTCCCGGTAGCGAATCGGCGAACGATGGCGCTGTCGCGGAAGAAGAGCGCCTTGCGAACGAGGCTGCCGCTGAATTCTGCGTACCGCGGGAATCGTTGGACCGCTTCATCGCACGCAAGGATCCGTTCTTTGCCGAGCGCGATGTGCTCGGATTCTCTCGGACGCTAGGCGTGCATCCCGGCCTCGTCGCTGGACAGCTTCAGCACCACACCGGCAAGTACAACCGTTTTCGGAAGCACCTCGTGAAGATGCGTGCATCTGTAGCCCCTAGCGCCGTCGTCGATGGTTGGGGCGATATCGCTCCCGTTGGTGGGTAGGAGGATCAAGTGAGAAAGACTAAGGAGATTCAGTGGCTCTCGCGTAGGTACAAGATCGAGACGGGCGCCTCAGAGATCGACGTGCCGGAGTTCGCCGACTGGATGGTCAGAAAGGGCTGGCCGCTCCCTGCTCCTACAAGTCCAAAAGAGCAACTCGTCAAGGATATCGCGCGCGCCCTCCGCGAAGAGATGCGCCGCAGTAAGTTTACCGGCCGGACCTATCGCGCGAATCATGCTTATCCGGTAGGCGTCAACCGGCAGGGGACGCTATGGGCGTGGATCGACATCGACGAGGCCCCGCGTGAGCCAATGAGGAAGTCACTCCAGACTCGTCGAGAGCAAATGGTCGGTGACGCGCTCCAGCTCTCGTTCGACACCGACCACTGGAACGCCCTTCACCCCGACGAGCACTCGATCGTGATCGAGCTGGACTTCACAGACGACGTGGAGTGGCGGAAGAATGCGCCGATGGAGCAGGCTAGCTAGCCGTCTGCCTACTCTCCCCGCCGGGCCGCATTCCCGGCGCAGGTCGTTCTAAGCCGCCGCAATCATCCAGTTCTGGGGGCTGCCCCTCGCGCGGCTGGCCGCGCTGTACCTGCCGGGCGGCGAAGAGACCGAAGTCGGGATGGCCGGCGCCCAGGTCCGCCAGTTGCCCGACGCAGAAGACCTTGGGTCTGAGGCTGCCGCCGACCGCGTTCAGGAGATTCTCCAGCGGGGTGTAGCGGGAAGTTTCGGCCGTGGCGCCGCCGGAGGCGCGAATCCGCCCCAGGTCCTTGAAGTAGGTCTCGACCGCTGTCGTCAGCCGCGGCATGTCCGCATGGTAGCCGCGCCGAAGTCCTTCTCCCGGTTAGGGACCCTTGCGAGACCCAACCAGGCGACGGGTGTCCGTGTACTCCAGGTTGGGTGGAGGGTGGATTCCCGCCTCCGCGGGAATGACGGAAGGGTTGCGCAAGGGTCTCTGAAGAGCCTGCCCCGTCCTCGATACGGGGCGGGAGTCCAAACGCTCGGTGTCGCAACGGTCGAATCGAGAAATCGCAGGACCCAGCGTGGACGTGCCGACCGGGGGCGGGCCTAGGGCTTCGCGCGCTTCCGTCCGATGATCTCGTGCCAGCTCCGCGGCAGGCCGTCATAGCGCACCTTGTCGACCGCCAGCATGAGGAAATGGCTCTGCTCCGCCAAGCTCAGCTTGCGTGGGAAGACGAGGTCACCCGCGACGCCTTCCACGAACGCCGGATAGCGGGCGATCGCCTTGAGGGCTTCGCGCGTGAGATGGATCGCCCGCTCCAGCTCATGCACGACCTTGAACCCCGCGTCCTCGATCATCTTCCGGTAGTCTTCGGGCCGGCGGTACGGCAGCGCGCCGCCCTTGTCTTTGCGGCGGGCGCCGGTCAGCCGCATGAAGTGCAGCTTCCACTCGCCGTGTCCCCGCATCGAGTTCGCCACCGCCATCGAGACGGTCGTGAAGGTGCTGTTCGACGACAGCAGGGCGCCCTCGCGGGCGATCGCGGCCATGCCTTGATAGACCCGGCGCTGTCCCTCCTCATCGGTAATCTCGTGGATGGCGTCGTGGATGCTCAGGCTGTCGGCCCCGTCGACGGGTAGCTCATCGCCGCGAAGGCGCTCCAGATACCGCGCGTCGGCTTCCACGAAGCGCAGGTCGATGCTCGCTGGTCGCGGGGTGGTGGCTTCGGCGATTTCGAGCGCCTTGGCGCTTCGGTCGATGCCGATGATCGTGCCGCGAAATCCCCGCTTCTCGGCCTCCTCGATCAGAAGCTGCGGCACCAGCCCCGTGCCCGTGGCCAGATCGACGTGGACAAAGGGATTCGGCATGTGGCGGAATAACTCCTGGACGAGCTGCCGGTTAACCTCGCGATACTCGGGCACCATGGCGAAATGCCCGAAGTGCAAATCTTCCGGTGCGGGCAGGTCTTGCGCGTCGACGGTCACGTTAGCCGCTCGTGAACAGGGAGGGTGTCATCGGCGAGTTGAGGAGATGCGGCGTGTTACGCAAAACGGCTCGGCGGCCAAATACGTACCGCTTGGTGAAGGGTCCGACCGGAGTCATGGCAATGGATGTCGATAGCGTATGCATAGAGCGGCGGCCTGACATTTGGGCCGCTGACGGTAGCGGCGATAATAGCTCAAGGGCGAGCACGGCCGCTGGAGTGTCGCGCCGGCGCGTGCTGCGCCTGCTCGCGACCGGCGGCGCCGCGGTCGTCAGTCTGGCGGCTTGCGAGGAGACGCCGCCCGCTGCCTCACCAACCAAGCCCGCCGCCGCGTCCAGAGTGATCGTCACCGCGCCCCCGTCCCCCACGCCCCGGCCCACCGCCACACTTGCGCCAACGGCGACCGCCGAGCCTGTCCCCACGGCCACCGCCGAGCCCACGCCACGCCCAGCCGTCGCCGCCACCCCTGTGTCGGACGACCGCAGGCTGTCGGACGACCGGGCGAGATCGCTGCTCGATGGTTTGATGCTCGACCCGACGTACCCGGAGGGGCGGGTGGAGCTGGTGGCGTTCATCGGAACCACCGGCGATGACCGGCTCGTCTCGGTGCTTATCGAGGTCCTGCGCGCGGCGCAGCTCGGAGCCTTTCCCCCGGACGCGCTGCCCCACGCCCTAGAAGGTCTGTGGCGGCTCACCGATGAGCGCCTGACCTCGTGGTCGGAATGGGTCGAGTGGTACGCGCGGAGCGACCTGACCACCGTACCGGGATTCGCCGCTTGGAAGGGCCAGATCTACAGCCGCGTCGACCCGGACTTTGTCAGGTTCTTCGATGACGACGCGCCCCGCAGCATCCGGTTCGAGGAGATCGTGTGGGGCGGCGTGCGCCTGGACGGCATTCCGCCGCTGGAATCGGCCCCGATGGTCGCGGCGCGGAACGCGGCCTACCTCGAGCCTGAAGACGTCGTCTTCGGCGTCGCAATCAACGGCGACTACCGCGCCTATCCGCTCCGCATCATGGACTGGCACGAGATGGCCAACGACGAAGTGGGCGGTGAGCCTGTCGCGCTGGCCTACTGCACGCTGTGCGGCGCCGGGGTGCTGTTCAGCCGCCGCCACCGCGGCAAGGTCCTCAGCATCGGCACCTCGGGATTCTTGATGCGCAGCAACAAGCTCATGTACGACCGCGGCACGTTCACCCTCTGGAATCAGCTCACCGGCGAGCCCGTGCTCGGGCCGCTCGCGGCCGACCCAGAGAAGCTCGACGTCATTCCTATCGTCACGACGACGTGGGAAGCGTGGCGCACGGCCAACCCCACCACGACCGTTCTCAGCGTGAATACCGGCCACCGGCGTGACTATTCACCGGGCGCGGCCTACGGCGGCTATTTCGCCAGCGATGACCTCATGTTCCCGGCGCCGACGGCGGCTGGTCTCGCCCCCAAGGACCGCGTGTTTGCGCTCGTGCTCGGGGACGCCGCCCGCGCCTATCCCACGGCCGCCGTGGTCGAGGCCGGCGTGCTCAACGACGCCGTTGACGCCCAGCCGGTCGTGCTCGTCGCGCTCGGCGACGAGTTGACGGTTGAGGGCTTCGACCGGCGAGCGGGCAGTGTCACCTGGAATGCCGGCGCGGCGGTGCGGGCCTTCCAGCGCGGCGAGCGGCAATTCGCGCCGGGCAGCGACTCGCGCACGGTGGTTGATGAGCAAGGAACCGCCTGGCAGGTTACCGAAGAGGCGCTCGTCCACCCGGACGGCACGCAACTCGCCCGCCTGCCCGGCCACCTGGCCTATTGGTTCGGCTGGTCCTCGTTCCACCCCGCCACAACGCTCTACGCCGCCGATTCGGGCTAAGGTCAAGAGGATTCCTTAGAACCCCACCTCGTCCAGCGGCGTCAGCGGCTGCTGCACGTCCGGCGAGCGGTCCAAGGCGCCGCCCACGCCGAACGGATTGTCGACCGGACCGCTGAAGCTGGCCACGCCCAGGCTCAGGGCGTCGAGACCGGAGAGTTCCGACGCAGGCACCAGGAACACGACCACGTCCTCCAGGATCATGGCCGCGCCGACGGTCGGCAGAGGCTCCAACTGCGGTCCGAATGAGCGGCCCAGCTGCCATCCGTCCGGTGTCGCCTCGATCCGATAGTGCGAGTCGCTGCCGTCCAGCACGTCGTTGGCGAACTGCGGCAACGCCACCCAATCGTTCGCCGGATCGCCGTCCTGGAACACCACCCAGAAGCTGCGAACGTAGCCGGCGTCGTTGAGCGGAACCGGCTCCAAGAGCTGGATCCAGACCAGCAGATACGACCCTGCGCTGACATCGTCGGCGCCGCAGGCCACCCCGAGGTTCCCCGAGCCGCAGGGGAATTCGCCCTCCGGCCCGAACAGCTCGCGCGCCGTGGCGTCCGCCAGCTCAAACAGTCCGGCGCCCCAGTGTCTGATGTCCACGGTGGGGTCGTAGCGCACGGGCGCGATGCCGGGGTCGCCGTGGAACAGATCGTCGGCGTCGTCGCGCGCCTCTCCATAGGGCGACGTGCCCAACTCCAGCCACAACGCGGCGCGCTCACTGATGAATACCGCCTCCTCGCCGCCTTCCTGATCCACGGCAGATGCAGGCTGGATCGGCCCTTGGGCAATGCCGAACGTGCCGAAGAAGTAGCTGAAAAGGGCCAGCGCGAACTCATCGGGAGAAACCTGCCGCGCGTCGGCCGGCGCGGTGATCGCAACCTCCGCGTTCCATTCCATCAGCAGCTCGATGTCCTCGCCCAGATCCTCGTCGAGGATCCGGCCGCGGAACATCACCGGCAGGTAGGTCTCGGTATCCACCAGCAGCTGCACCGACGTGTCTTCGGGGCTCGTGAGCACAAAGCACCGCCGACCGTCACCGCAATCCTCCACGCCGACCGCAACGATGGGTGCCAGCTCGTCGTCAGGGATCATGTCGTCAAGCAGGTCACCCGCCCCCATCGCGTCGATGAGCGCTGGTTCGCCGGCGCCGATGCTCGACGCCAGCCAAGGGCTCTCGGTTCCCGACGCATCGACACCACGCACGTACTGCGTATCGCCGATCACAATCAACTCGATGCTCAATTTCTGGTCTTCCGCACCGAACGCCATCAGCATTCGCATCGCCTCGTCCGCCGGTTTGAGCTCGATCGTCACCGCAATCGCGCCCTCGACCATGGGCAGCAGGCCGGCCTCCGCACTGATGCGAATGGACTCCGGCGGGTTGTCGGCGATGGCCTGCTGCAGCCGGCTGCGGTCGAAGTCGGACGCGTCGATGTCGGCGGCGGTCGGCTGCGGAGTGGGGGGCGGCGACGGTGTTGGGGTGGGGCTCGGCGTCGGGGTGGGCCTTGGGGTCGGGCTCGGCCTCGGCGTAGGCGCGGGTGTGGCTGTTGCAGTTGGGCTTAGCGTCGGCGTCGCGGTCGCCGTGGGCGCGGTCGTCGCGGTGGCCGTCGCCGTCGGGGCCGGTGTGCCTGGCTGCGGCGTTGGCGAAACCGCCGCCGCCTCGACCGTCGGCGTCGGCGTGACCACCTCGGGCGGAGGCGCGTCCTCACCGCACCCCGCGGCCACCAGCATCACCACGACCCCAACGACCAGCACGGCGATCCAGGCCAATCCGGCGTAGGGGCGGTTCGCGAACCGCCCGGCCGGCGCTGGTCCGGTGGCCCGCGCTGCGTGCAGCGTGGGACCGGCCGGGATGCGACTCCCAGGCTGCGCGCAGCTTGGGCCACCGCCCAGGTGCGCTGGGGTCGGCAAGCGGTCACGATCATCCGCGCAGCGCATCAAGCCGTTCATTCATGCGAAGGACACATCCCGAGCATAGCCCCGGCTACACCGGCCCCAGTGTGACGAATCCGCCAAAGCCGGACAGCGTGTCAAGTCCACGCAACCCCGGCGGTGCTCCCCAGCCGGGTCCGCCGATTGCCCCATGCAGTGAGCCTCTTCGACGTTTTTCCGGCGAAGAGCCTGCCGCGTACTTGATACGGGGCCGGAATCCAGAGGTCCGGTGGCCCGCGCTGCACGCAGCGGGGGACCGGCTTCGGGCAAGGCTCCCAGGCTGCGCGCAGCCTGGGCCACCGCCCAGCTTGAGGAACTGCGCAGTCGACGCCGCACCAGAGCTTAGGAATACGTATACTGGTAGGACTATGCGTATACGGTCCTCCGACAGGCAGCGATGAAGAATAAGCTCACGCTCACGGTTGACGCCGAGGTCATCCTCGCCGCCAAGCGGCATGCCCGCGCCCGCGGCGTGTCGCTGTCCTCGCTCGTCGAGCGAGGGCTGCGCGAGGTCGTGGACGAAGGCGCGCCGTCCTTCGCCGCGCGCTGGCGGGGCCGGCTGCTAGCGGCGGATCACCACGATCCCCGCTACGAGGCCCTGGCTCGAAAGTACCTCTGATACTTCTCGACACCGACGTCCTGATTGACGTCGCGCTGGATCGGCACCCGCACGCGGACGCTGCCGCGGAGTTGCTGGATCGGCTCGAGCGTGGCCGGGAGAGCGCCTTCATCGCCTGGCATACCGTCTCGAACTTCTATTATCTCGTGGCGCCGTCGCGCGGCGGCCCGAGCGCGCGTGACTTCATTGTCGAGTTGACCCGCTTTGTCGAGGTCGCGGCGACCGATACGCGGGCGGTGCGTTACGCGGCCGAGCTGCCGATGCGGGACTTTGAGGACGCCATGCAGGTTGCCGCCGCACGGGCCTGCGGCGCACGGCACATCGTCACGTGCAACGTCAGGGATTTCGACCGCTCGCCAATTCCCGCACTCACCCCCACCGAAGCGCTCCGTGAGTTGCTTCGCGCTTGAGACCGCGAGGGGATGCACCCGTGGGGCCGACACCCGGTGGCCCGCGCTGCGTGCAGCGTGGGACCGGCCGCGGGTGAATCTCCCAGGCTGCGCGCAGCCTGGGCCACCGAATCGACAATTGCTTCGTTGTCGAAGCACAAACCCCGAACACGTATAACAACCCCCGGCCTTCAGGTTCGGGGAATCCGCGCGCGCTCATCGGTGATGGCGCTCCAGGCACGCCGGCCGGGACTTTGAGCGACTTGCCTTAGGGCGTGAAATCCATTGTCGGCGTCAGCCGCTGGGCGAACGCTGCCAGCAGGTCGGCGGCCTGGTCTGCGACGTCGAGCGAGATGATCTCCGACGGCGTGTGCATGTAGCGCAGCGGCACGCTCACCAGACCGGTGGCCACGCCGGCCCGCGAGAGCTGCATGGCGTTGGCGTCGGTGCCCGTTCCGCGGGGCTCGGCCTCCACCTGCACGGTCATCCCCAGCGCCTCGGCGCTTTCCATCAGCAGCTGCTCCACCACGGGATTCACGTTGGCGCCGCGGGTGATCACGGGACCGCCGTCCAGGCTGACGTCGCCAGCGGTGACCTTGTTCACGTTGGGATGATCGGTGGCATGGGTCACGTCCACCGCGACGCCGACCAGCGGGTCGATCCCAAACGTGCTCGTCGTGGCGCCGCGCAAGCCGAGTTCCTCCTGCACCGTGGCCACGGAGACCACCTCCGCCTTGCAGGCCGCCGCGTCGATGCGCCGCAGGGCCTCGGCCACCACCCAGGCGCCGATCTTGTTGTCGAACGCCCGGGCCACGGCCAGCCCGTTGCGCAGCGGCTGCATGCCCAGCTCGTAGGTCACCGCGTCGCCCACGCGCACCAGCGTTTCGGCCTCGGCCTTGTCGCTCACGCCAATGTCGATCCAGATGTCCTCGACCTTTTGCTCCTTGCCGCGCTCGCCGCGAGGCGTCAGGTGCACCGCCCGACGTCCCGTCACCCCGCGCACGGGGCCGTCCTGCGTGTGGATGATCACGCGCCGCCCGGAAATCAGGCTCGGATCGTGTCCGCCGATCGTGTTGAAGTAGAGATAGCCCTTGTCCGAGATGTAGTTGACTTGCAGGCCCAGCTCGTCGCAGTGGCCGGCGAACATCAGACGCGGGCTGCCGCTGGGATTGCGGCTGGCGATGACGTTGCCGTGAACGTCGCTGCGCACGTCGTCCGCGAATGCCGAGACCGTCTCGCGCCAGACGCGGCGCACGGCCTGCTCGTAGCCGGATGGACTCGGCGCGTCGATCAGCCGTTGCAGGAACTCGCGGCCTGCAGCGTTCACCGTGACGCTAGCCGCGCTCGGCGGCGGCCTCGGCGACGAGGCGCTCCTGCACGTGCGGCGGCACTTCCTGGTAGCGAACGAAGCTGCTGGTGAACTGGCCGCGCCCTTGCGTGATCGAACGTAAGTCCGTGGCGTAGCGCTGCACCTCCGCCTTGGGCGCCTCGACCTCCACGATCGTGGCGCCCTCGTAGTCGGCGGGATTCATGCCCAGCACGTGCCCCCGCCGCGCGCTGATATCGCCGATCACGTCACCGGTATTGAGGTCGGGAATCTCGATGGCGAGCTTGACGATCGGCTCCAGGATCACGGGCGCGGCCTGCGGGTAGCCATTCTCCACCGCCAGCCGGGCGGCGTTGCGGAAGGCCTCGTCGGACGAGTCAACGTCGTGATACTGCCCGTCGAATGCCGCGGCCTTGAGATCCACCACGGGAAAGCCCGCCAGCGCACCCTTGGCAAAGCACTCGACGAGCCCCTTCTCCACCGCCGGCAGGTACTGCCTGGGGATGGAGCCGCCCCTGATGCGGTCCTCGAACTCAAAGCCCGCGCCCCGCGCCAACGGCGAGAACTCGATGTGCACGTCCCCGAACTGACCCCGACCGCCTGATTGCCGCTTATGCCGCCCGTGCGCGTTCACGGTCTTGCGAATGGTTTCGAGATAGGCCACGCGCGGCACGTTCGCCAGCAGGTTGACGTTGAATTTGCGGCGCACGCGCTCGAGGCTGATATGCACGTGCGACTCGCCGAGCCCGGCCAGGATGGTTTCGCCGGTTTGGTCGTCGCGACCCACGCGCAACGACGGGTCCTCCTCGGCGATGCGTGCGAGCACCTGGCCCATCTTGTCCAGATCGGCTTGCGTCGCCGGCGTGATGGCGGCCTCGAAGAGCGGCGTGGGCATCTCGAGCGCGCCCATCGTGTGCGTTGAGCCGCCGGACGCCAGCGTGTCCCCAGTGGCGACGTTTTCCAGCTTGGTGACAAACGCGATGTCGCCCGCGACAACGGTTCCCGTTTGCTGGCCGCCCTTGCCCACGGGGTATTGGAAGCCGGAGAGCCTCTCGTTGCGGCCGCTGGTCTGGTTGTGCAGCTCGATATCCCCGGGGATCGTCCCGGTGTAGACGCGCAGCAGGGACACCTTTCCCACAAAGGGATCGGCCAGGGTCTTGAACACTTGCGCCACGATCGGCCCGTCGCTCCTGACGTCGAGCGTCGCGCCGTTCTCGCCGGTCATGACGGGCAGGTCCGACGGCGTCGGCAGCAGCGTGGTGATGGCATCGAGCAACTCGCGCACGCCGTTCGTTGCCGTGGCGGCCGTGAACACGACGGGGTAGATCTCGCCGTTGCGCACCCCGGCCCGGAGCGCGCGCTCGATCTCCTCGCGTTCGATCTCTTCCTCTTCGAGGTATTTTTCGAGCAGGTCGTCGTCCGTGGCGGCCACCGCGTCGGTAAGCTCCTCGCGCGCGGCTTCCAGGGTCTCGCTCAGCGCCTCGGGCACGGGAACCGGCTCACTGCCGCCGTCGGTGAACGCGCGGGCCGTGCCGTCCAGCAGGTCAATCACGCCGTCGAACGCGGGAGCGTCGCCCAGCGGAATCTGGATGGGGGCGATGGCCGCGCCGAACTTGTCGCGCAGCTCTTGGACGACGTTTTCCCAGCTCACGTTCTCGCGGTCCATCCGGTTGACGACCACGAGCCGAGGTCGATCCTGCCGTTCCACGAGGCGCCACACGATTTCGGTACCGACCTCAATGCCGGCAGTGGCGTCGACCACGACGATCGCCGCATCCGCCGCCCGCAGACCTGAGACCACGTCGCCAACGAAGTCCGGATATCCGGGTGTATCGATGGCGTTGACCGTGGCGCCGCGCCAGTCGCATGGAACAACGGCCAAGTTGATGGACATGCCCCGGTCCACCTCATCGGGGTCGAAATCGGAGATGGTGTTGCCTTCTTCCACTCGCCCGAGGCGCGACGACTGCCCGGTCACATAGGCCATGGCCTCGGTGAGGGAGGTCTTGCCGGCGCCGCTGTGCGCCACGAACGCCACGTTCCGGATCGCATCGCTGTTGTCCCGATCCATGACCGTGTGTTCCTTGGGGCTATGCGCGCCGAGGCGCGTGGGCGCGGGGGACCGCCATTATATCGGCGACTCCCTACAATCACGCAGCCGAGCGGCTCGTCGGATCGGAATCCCAGCCACCATGCCTCGTCGAAAGCGCATCGTCGTCAAGTGCGGCACACAACTGCTCACGACGCCGAGCGGCCTTGACGAGGCCTACATCGAGCAGATTGCGGCCCAGATTGCGGCGCTCATGCAGGACGAGGTCGAGGTGCTCCTCGTCACCTCCGGTGCCGTGGCGGCGGGGCGCGCCACGCTGCATCTGCGCGGCAATCAGCTCATCACGCGCCAGGTCTTGGCGGCTGTGGGGCAGGCGCCGCTCATCGCCCGCTACGGCGCGGCATTTGCGGCGCACGGCATCACCGTGGCCCAGGCGCTGCTGTCCCGCGCCGACCTGACCACGCGCGACGGCTTCCTGAATGCGCGCAACGCCCTGAACGGCCTGTTGGACCACGGCGTGCTGCCCGTCGCCAACGAAAACGACGTGGTTGCCACGGAGGAGTTGCGCTTTGGCGACAACGACCCGCTGTCGGCCCTCATCGCGCAGCTCGTCGACGCCGACACCTTGATCCTGCTCACGTCAACTGCCGGCCTCTATACGGGCGATCCACGGCGCCGACCCGACGCGGAGCTGATTCGGGACGGACATGAAATGACTGATGACCTGCTGGCCAACGCGGCGGGAGCGACCGGGACCGGCGGATCCGGCGGCGTTCGCTCGAAGGTCGAGGCGGCGCGCCAGGCCAGCTCCGACGGCATCGAGGTCGTCGTCGCGGGCGGGACTGTGCCTGACGTCCTTCGGCGCGTCGCTGCCGGAGAGAGCATCGGCACGCGCTTCGCACCCCGAAGGGCGGCCCGAAATAGCTGGGCCCGCTGGCTCAGCTCCGCCGCCACCGAGCGCGGGACCTTGCGCGTCGACGAGGGGGCCAGGAGCGCGCTCACCGATGCCGGGAGCAGCTTGCTCCCTGCGGGAATTCTCGCGGTGGACGGCGACTTCATCCGGGGCGATGTCGTGGCCGTGGCCGGTCCCGACCAGCAGGTCTTCGCCCGCGGCCTAGTAAACTATGCCTCGCACGACTTGGTGCGAATCTTGGGTCGGCCGTCGCACTTGATCGAGTCAATCCTTGGCTACGACCACGGCGCGGAGGTTGTGCATCGCAACAATCTGGTGTTGCTCGACAGTGCCTAGATTGGATCGAGGAGATCGCCATCACCGCAACTGACACGCCAACCACCGTCCGACCGAGCGTCCCCGACATGGTGGCGGCAGCACAACGGGCCGCGCGTGAGGTTGCGCGGCTGGACGGCGACGCCAAGAACCGCGCGCTTGAAGCGATGGCGGCGGCGCTCCGTGCTGAACAAAACGACGTGCTGGCGGCTAACGCCGACGATGTTGCGCAGGCGCGCGCCGGCGGCCGCGATGAGGCCTTCATCGACCGTCTGTCGCTCACCCCGGCGCGGATCGATGCGATCGCCGACACGCTGGGTACGGTTGTTGGCCTTCCCGACCCAGTCGGCGAGTCGGTTGATGCGCGTCGGCTGCCGAATGGTCTCGAGGTTGCCCGCCGTCGTGTGCCGCTCGGGGTGATCGCGGCGGTGTTCGAATCGCGTCCAAACGTGGCAATCGACATCTCGGCCCTCGGTCTGAAGGCCGGGAACGCCGTAATTCTGCGCGGCGGTCGCGAATCCCAACACAGCACCGGCGCGCTGGTCCGCTTGGCGCGCGAGGCGCTGCGCGCGGCCGGGGTGCCGGCGGATGCGATCCAGGCGATCACCAATCCCGACCGTCAACTAGTGCGCGAGCTCTTGCAGGCGCGACCCGGTGTGGACGTCGCCGTGCCTCGCGGCGGCGCCGGCCTGATTGAGTTTGTCACCGAGACGGCCTCGGTGCCTGTGCTCGAGACCGGCTGGGGCGTGTGTCACACCTTTGTCGATGCGGGCGCCGATCTGTCGGCGGCCGAGCGCATTGTGGCGAATGCCAAGACCCGGCGGCCGTCGATCTGCAACGCGTTGGACACCCTTCTCGTCGACCGGGCCGTGGCGTCCGAATTCTTGCCGGCCATCGGGCGAGCCCTGGCCGAAAAGGGCGTTGAGATGCACGCCGACGCCGAAGCGTCGACGCTCCTGGCGGAAACGGGACAGGTGGTGGGGCTGGCGGATGGGGACCTGGACACCGAGTGGCTCGGCCTGCGCATGTCGGTGGTCGTCGTGAACGGTCTGGAGGAGGCGCTGGGCCATATCCACACGCACGGGTCGAGCCATTCGGAGGCCATCGTGACAAGTACGCTGGCGCATGCGGAGCGCTTTCTCGACGAAGTTGACGCTGCCGTGGTTTACGTGAATGCGTCCACGCAGTTCACGGACGGCGGCGAGTTTGGGCTCGGCGCCGAGGTTGGCATCAGCACCCAGAAGCTCCACGCCCGCGGGCCGATGGGCTTGCGCGAGCTGACCACCTATAAGTGGGTCGTGCGCGGTGATGGGCACGTGCGTCCCCTCTGACGGTCCGCGGTCGGCGTCTGAGGCAACCGCTTCGCGGAGCCGGCCCGCACTTCAGTTCGGCCCTTGGCGCAACGCGACTCGGCCCCGTAGCCCCTGAATCTATCCTGCGAAGCCCTCGCCCGTGCCGCTGATCGCGCTGAGCGCCGCAGTCGCTCATGCGATCAGAGCGATCGGTGGGCGCCTGCGCCAAGTGGGGCTGCCGCCCCTTGGTCCAACCGTGAGACCCCGTCTGGCGGCGATCTTGCTGCTGGCGGCGCTGCTCATCGTGCTCGGCAGCGTGATCCGGGCACAGCCAGAATCCGCCGCGTTGCCGCCGCTCGCGGCGGGCGAGTTGGAGTTGCGCGCGCTGGATGTCGGCCAGGGCGATGCCCTGCTGACGCGGCTCGGCGACGCGACCATGCTGGTGGACGCGGGACCCGATGCGCAAACCGCCGGCGCCGTGATCGTGCCCCACCTGCGTCGGTTGGGCGTGGACCAAATCGACTACCTGGTGCTCACCCACTCGGATGCGGACCACATCGGCGGCGCGCCGACCATCATGAGCGAGTTCGTGGTCGGGACCATCGTTCACGCCGATGACGACCTGAGCCACCCGGTGATGCGCAAGGTGATGGACCTGGCTCGCGAAGCCGGCATCCCGATTCAGCGAGTCGAACGAGAGGATGTGTTGCCCTGGCACCCGCAGGTGGAACTCAGCGTGCTCAACCCGCCCGTGCCGGGGCCGGACGATGACAACAATCGGTCGATCGTGCTGCATCTGGCCTATCAGACCTCGGCGATCCTGTTGACGGGAGACATCGAGGCGTCCGCCGAGCGAGATCTCCTGGCGTCCGGCGTCTTGGGGTCTGCTGACATCCTCAAGGTGCCGCACCACGGCTCGAACAGCTCGTCGACCGGTGAGTTCCTGGACGCGGTCGAGCCTCAGATCGCCGTCGTGTCAGCCGGACGCTACAACGCCTTCGACCACCCCCGAGATCGCGCGCTTGTCCGGCTCCGAACTCGCGACGCGGCCGTATTTCGCACCGATCTTGCCGGCAGCGTCACGGTCCGAACCGATGGCCGCGTCATTCGGGTATTTCTCGAACGGTCGTAGTCGCGGCGCGTCCCATGCGGCCCGCTCTTGCTAGCTGACAGGCGCGGAGTAAGCGCAGGGCTAGTGGGCCGTCCAGCCGCCGTCAACGGTGAGCACGGTTCCGGTGACGAAGGCCGCTTCGTCGCTGACGAGATATGCGGCGGCAGCGGCAATGTCCTCGGGCTCGGCCCAAAGTCGCTCGAGCAAGCTCATGTCGCGCAGGACCTGGTCCCAGCCCGTCGGATTGCGGCGCTTGACGTCGTCCATTACGGGCGTATACACGGCGCCGGGCGCGATGGCGTTGGCGCGAATACCGGAGCGGCCATAGTCGCGGGCAATTGTTTTCATCAGCATGATCACGCCGGCTTTGGCCGTGCAGTAGGAGGCTTGCCTATCGAAGGCGACGGAACCACCGACCGATGAAGTTGCGAGGATCGAGCCGCCGCCGGCTTGGATCATGTGGGGGATTACATGCTTGCAGCACAGATACACGCCGGTGAGGGTGACACCGATGGAACGGTCCCAGGCGTCTTCAGGAGTCTCAGCCGCGCCGAAGAACTCGTCCAAGTAGGCGGCATTGGCAAACAGAATGTCGATGCGACCGTGAGTTGCCATCACCTCCTCGACCAATTCCTGCACGTGCTTGGTATCCGATACGTCGCAATGTTTGAATGAAGCGTCACCGCCTTCTTGCTTGATCAATTCGGCGGAGTGTTCGCCTCCGTTGGTGTCGATGTCGGCGATCACTACTTTGGCGTTCTCACGAGCGAAGCGGTTGGCGCTGGCGCGGCCGATCCCGGATGCCGCGCCTGTGATGATGGCTACTTTGTCGGCAAGCCGTGACGTGATCACTAATTGATCCAATATGCATCTTTGCAACTGCGTCACGCATGATAGCACGCACCTGCGGAATGATTGCGGTCCGATTTGTTCGAGATGGCACGTCGGCGGTGCAAGATATCTTCAACTTAGATCTGTGTCATAAAGGGAAGTGGGATCGGCCAAGAATGTGAGTGAAACCCTTCTTCCCTACTCGATTGCAGGCTCGGGTGGTTCTAGCTTCCGGCAGCAAGAGGCAGTGCCGCGAAATGGGGTTCATTGCGGGCGTGCTAGGATTTCGCGCCGAATCTCTCGTGAGATCGTGGTGCCCACGTAGCTCCGGCCGGCCAATGCCTGAGAGTGCTGACGAATCAAGATCACTCGTTGGATGAATTGTGAGCGAATCATCCGTGCATGCTGAGCGGAATATGCGGTCGATTTCCGTTCCGGGATTTCCCTCGGCGGAAATGCCGCTTATTGAGATATCGAGTGCGAGGCCTGGGCCGGTGATCAACGTTGTCGGCGGTCTGGCGGGAACGGCATATCCCGGCATTGGGGCCTGCCGGATGCTGGCCGAGCGGTTGCCGCGGTGCCTGAGCAAGGGGCGCGTGCGCTTGGTGCCCGTGGTGGATGTCGAGGGATTCTTTCAGCGCTCGGCTCGCTTTTGTCCGCTGGACGGACGTGCGCTGGCGGGCGCGTTCACGGCCACAGGCATAGCGGACGCGTCCTTGGCCACGGGCCGCATCGCACAGGCCGTTTCCGAAGCGCTTGCCGACGCCGACGTTCACATTGATGTCCGAGGCGGTGAGCTGACCGAGCTGCACGCGCATTGGGTTGCCGTTCCTCCAGCGGCATCGCGGTCTGAGTCCCTGGCCATGGCCGCGGCTTCTGGAGCCGACGTGCGCGTTGCCGTGAACCAAAATGACCCGATGTCGATCGAACTGGGCGCGGCCGGTCTTGTGGCGGATCAGGGCCGCGCATCGCTCATTCTTTCAGGCGGCGGCGGAGTGGACGACGTTGCCGCCGACGCCGAGGTCCTTGTTGCGGACCTGCTGCGTGTGCTGGATGCCCTGGGCGTGGTCGAGGGCGTCACGCCGGATCGCGCGGCGCCGCTGCGTGTCGTGGGACCACGGACATGGAGCCATGTCACGGACACCACGGGTCTGTGGGTGCCGGCGACCAGGCCGGGGGCGCAGGTAATGGCAGGCGAAGTGCTGGGTCAAATCTGGGACTACTTTGGCGAACCAGTGCACGAGGTGAAATCACCGCTCGATGGCTGTGTGTTGGCGGTCACGACCAGCATGGCCGTCAGTGTCGCGCCCGGCCCAGACGGTGATCCGTGGTTTGCGCGCACGGTCGTGGTGGCGGAGGTAGGTCAGGATGACCGCGATGCTTGACCTTGGCGCCGCGCGGACGGCGGCCTGGGAGGCTTTCGACCGGCGGTTCGACGAGCATGTCGGCAGCCTGCAGCAGTTTGTCCGCATACCCAGTGCCCGCGGCGAGGAGCTCGCAGCGCAGCAGTGGATGGCGCGTCGCATGCAGAGCCTTGGGCTGAACGTCGAGATGATCGAATGCGACCCCGAAGCGTTGGCTCGCTATACCAACTGGAGCCCGACCGATTGGTCCTACCAGGGTCGCCCCAACGTGGCGGGCCGCTGGACTGGAACCGGAGGCGGGCGGTCGTTGATCCTCAATGCGCACGTCGACACGACCTCTCCGGAGCCGGTTGAGCTCTGGAGCCGGGACCCCTGGGGCGGCGAGATCGAAGGCAAGCGCCTCTATGCGCGCGGTGCCCAGGACGACAAGGCCGGCTGCTGCGAGATGCTCTTCGTGGTGCAGGCGCTGCAGGAAGCCGGGATCCGCCTGCGCGGGGACCTGATCCTCGAGACCACGATCGATGAGGAATGTTCCGGCAATGGCTCACTGGCGCTGGTCGCAGCCGGCTACGAGGCCGACGGCGTGCTGATGCTTGACGGCACCGGCCTGGGCCGAGCGATCGTGGCCCACCCCGGCCACGTGGCCTTCCGCATCACCATCCATGGCAAACCAGTGCCGTACATATCAGCCACGCACGGCGTGAATGCGATCGAGAAAGCGTGGGTGATGATTCGGGCGCTCCGCGAGCTTGAATCGCGGAAGAACCGGAACGTGCCCGCGCCCTGGGCGGACACCGAGCATCCCATTCACTTCAACGTGTATGGGATTTCCGGCGGGGAATGGGTCGGCACGGTAGCGGCCCGCTGCGTCTTGGACGCGACGTTGGGCTTTATGCCGCCCCAAAGCGTGGCCGACGCGCGGGCCGAGATCGAAGCGGCGGTGGCCGAGGCGGCGGCCGAGGACGACTGGCTGCGGGATCATCCGCCGCAGGTCACGTTCGAAGGTTTGGCCATGGAACCGCTGGACATGGGCGACGACAATCCCGTGGTTGTCAATCTGGCCGAGGCGCATCAGGCCGCGACCGGGCAGCCGCTGGGGCCGGTGGCGATCACGGGCTTCTGCGACTTGCATCAGCACAGCCTCCGACGCCCAACGCCGGGGTGCCTCTTTGGGCCCGGCGGCGGGGGTGGGGCGCACTCCGTGGATGAGTTCTTCGATTTGAACGATCTGGCCCCGGTGACGAAGACGGTTCTCGCCTTCGTCCTCGACTGGTGCGGCTGGGAGGCGGCATGAGCTCTCACGGCGGGTCCAAGACCTCGCGCGTCGAGCGGTACGTCCACCATTCCGGCGAGGAGTTGGAGATACCGGTCGGCCATGTCGTGGGTGCGCGGTCGGGCCCGAAGTTCGGTGTGTCCTCGGGGATGCACGCCGGCGAGTTCGCGGGCGTCCATGCGGCCATTCGGCTCTTTCGTGAGCTGGACCCGGCAACGCTGCGGGGTGAAGCCCGCATCATCCCCATCATGAGCACGCGGGCGTTCTTTGCCCGGTCGACGCAGCTATCCCCCGTTGACGAGCGTGAGATGCATTTCCAGCCGGTGGGCCGACCGGATGGGCCCTACTCCGAATTCCATATCGATTGCGTCTTCAATCTCTTGCGTGACCTCGACTTCCACATCGACATGCATGCGGGCGAGTACGTGCAGGCGCTGGACCCGTGGGTGGCCTTCGCCGACCCGACCGACGATCGCCTGCGCCGGGACACGTGGCGGCTGGCCGGTTCGATGCCGGTGCCCTACTTGGACCCGCGCCAAGCTGACGTCCAAGACAAGTTCTCCGAATTGGACCAGGGGTTGCCCTTTGCGCTGCTGCGCGAGGGCGTCGCGAACGTCTGGACGGAGATCGGGCAGAACGGCGTCCAGGATCCGGCGGAGATCGAGCTTCAGTATCAGTCGCTAGCAAACGCCCTGAAGCGCTTCGACATGATCGATGGCGAACCGGTGCCGGTCCCCCCGCAGGCGATCTTGGGTCCTCGGCGCTGGAGTATGGAATCGCTGCAGAGCGGATATTGGCAGTCGGAGGTCAGCGTCGGTCAGAAGGTGAGCAAGGGCCAGCGGCTTGGGGTGCTCGAGGATCTGGCCGGAAACCACATCAAGACTTTGACGGCTCCGGAAGACGCGGTGGTCCAGTATTTCTGGACGAGCCCGGCGATCAACGCGGAGCGCGTGCCGCACGGATACCCCTGGCACCGCGGCCTGATACGCCTGTCCGAGTTGCGTCCGGACGCCGGCCGCGACCCGCGACTGCAGCTCGCCCTCTGAGGTTGAGCGTCTAGCTGCCGCGAACTCCTCGTCTCAGGCCGGGACCTCGTCGTCGGGGAGGTTGGGCGCCAGAAAGCACATCATCAGCAGCGGCTCGTCGCCGACGACGCGCAAGGAGTGTCGCGAGCGGCGAGGCGCGTAGAGCACGGCTCCCAGACTGGCTTGGATCGGATCGACGTCGTCGAAGGTGAACTCGGCGCATCCCTCATGGACGACGAAGACCTCCTCGCAGTCGGGGTGGTAGTGCGCGGCCTGGGCGGTTCCCGGCGGCCAATGCAGCAGCACGGCGCGGTGCTCGGTGGTGGCGCTGATGCGCTCGCGCCAGGTCCCCGAGCCGTTGCGCCGCTTGATGGCCGCAATGGCGTCGTGCGTCAGGTTGTTGGCGGTTGCTGGGTCGACGAATGGCATCGGGTGGTAGTCCTTTCCTGAGACATATGCCCAACCCGGTCAGGCTCAGGCTGTCCGGGGAGCACCCGGCGCGGTTCCCGGTTGGGTGGGGCTGGATTCCCGCGTTCGCGGGAATGACGGAGGGGTTACGCAAAGGACTCTTTCCTGGGATCCTAGTGATACTCACGCAGGTGTGCCGCATGTGCATCCATGAGCTCGCGCCCCATGGCGAGGCCGGTGTCAACGTCCACGATCGTTCGGTCGGCGAGGAGGGCCAAGAGGGCAAGCTCCCGGTCGCGCTCGATGATCGCGTCGGTAAGCAGCTCGAGTTGGTCGATCCATGGACGCAGCGTCCCGGCTATGGGTTCCGGGATATTGCCCAGCGGATCGCGGGCCATGCCGTTCGCATCGAACCACGCCGGCACCTCGACGTTGGCCGAGGGTGTGAGATTGCTGATGGAGTCGTGATTTGGAATGTTCACGTGATAGCTGCCGCCGCGGTCAGCCGCCAGGGCGGCAATGAGCTTCACGGCCTTTTCGCTCGTGGGCTTGAAGAGCGAGTCCGGCAGCGAAACCGACCCGCCGGCGATCTCCGTGAACCGCCGCTGCACCTCGGCCCCGCGATCGAAGTATTCGTCCATGTCGAAGCGGAACAGTCCTCGCGGCAGCTGCCCGTCGCCGCCTGGACGGCAATACCAGGGAAAGAACTCGCTGACGTGTCGATCGCCAGGTGATGGGAAGAGTCCATACAGCTCCATCAGGTCCCAGCTCACGTCCAACCGCTCGCTTGCCGGCGGGCGCTCGGCAGCCTTGAGCGCCGGGTAAAGGTCGCTGCCGTTGCGGCGCAGATCGAGAATCCACTGCAAGTGGTTGATACCGGCAGCTCGCGTGGAAATGTCCTGCGCCGGAAGGTTCAGAAACTGCGCCAGGCGCCTGGTGGTTCCCTCGATGCCGTGGCACAACCCCACGACCTTGAGACTGGTGGTCTTGGCCAACGTGCGGCAGATGGCGCACATGGGGTTGGTGTAGTTGAAGAGCCAGGCGTTTGGGCAGAGGTCTTCCATGTCCTCGGCTATGGCCTGGATCGCCGGGACGGTGCGCAGGGCCCGTGACCATCCGCCCGGGCCAACGGTGTCGCCCGTGGTGAGCACCATGCCGTACGTCTCGGCGATGTCGAGGTCGATGGTCCACAGACGCCGGTGGTCCAGCGCGATGGCAACGATGACGTAGTCCGCGCCCTGCAGCACGTCCCGGCGATTGGCAGACGATTCGATCTGGTAAGGCATGTTCCGCTCGGTGACCATGCGCTCGACGACGCGCGTGGTGACGCCCAGCGTGGCCGGGTCGATGTCGCAGAGAGCGATGGTGCTGCCGGCCAAGTCTTCGCGGGCCTGCCAGAGGTCAGCCACGATGGTTGGGGCAAAGACGCGGCTCGCCCCGATCACGACGATTTTCACGGCAGCCATGTCGACCCTCCGCGGCTTAGAGGCTGGGCGGGCTCGGTGAGATGACGAGTGTCACTGCACCAGGCGCCCACCGTCGACAATTAGCACCGCACCGGTCACCCAGCTGGCGAGGTCGCTCGCCAGGAACACCGCCGCGCCGGCCACGTCGGGCGGTAGCCCGAAGTCGGGTATGGCAGCCCCGCTCCAGCGTGCGGGCTCCTGGTCCCGAGGGGCGGCCTTGCCCGTCATGTTGGTGTAGACCGGGCCGGGAGCGATGCAATTGGCGGTGATGCCGTGCGCCCCGAGGTCCTCGGCAATCGACTTGGTGAAACCCTCCACCCCAGCTTTGGAGGCGGCGTAGCTCAGTTGCCTGGGGCACCCCTGGTGACCGCACAGCGAGGAGATGTTGATGATGCGGCCGCCGGCACCGCGGACCGTCATGCGCGCGGCGACCGACTGCGTGCAGAGGAACAGCCCCGTCAGGTTCACTTCCAGGGTGCGGTTCCAGTCCTCCAGCGTGACTTCGTGGAGCCGACCCAGGCGGAGGATGCCGGCGTTGTTGCAGAGGATATCGATGGGCCCGAGCTCGGCCTCCGTTCGCTGCACCATGCGTTCGATGTCGCTCGGAACGGATACGTCGCAGGGGATCGCGACGGCTTCTCCGCCGTCGGCTCGGATTTCATCCGCGACCTGCTCGGTGGCACTGCCCCCGGCAACGGCCACCCGGCACCCTTCCTGCGCCATGGCCAGCGCAATGGCGCGTCCGATGCCGTGCAGACCGCCGGCGCCGGTGACGATGGCGACTCGGTCTTGCAGCAACCCCATGACGTTACTCGGGAAAGTGGCAGGCGACCTGGGTGCCGTCCAGGGTCTCCAGCTTGGGGACGACGCTGCGGCACTTGTCCTCGGCCTTCCAGCAGCGCGTGTGGAACGGACATCCGGGAGGAATATTGGCCGCGCTGGCCGGGTCGCCCGGCAGCCGAATTCGCTTGTCGGCGGTTTGCTTGACGCGCGGAACCGCGGATAGCAGGGCGGTCGTGTAGGGATGGCGCGGGCGCTGAAACAGCGCGCGCGTTTCACCCTGCTCCACGATCTTGCCGAGATACATCACCGCCACCCGGCTGCACAGCTGTTGCACAACGGCGAGATCGTGAGAGATGAAGATGATGCTCAGGCGCCGTCGGTCGCGAATGCCCCGCAGCAGGTCCAGGATCTGTGCTTGCACCGACACATCCAGCGACGACAGGGGCTCGTCGGCAACCAGCAACTCACTTTCCGCCGAAAGCGCGCGCGCTATAGCCACGCGCTGCTGTTGCCCTCCGCTCACCTGCATCGGATAGCGCGCACCAAATTCGGTCGGCAGCCCGACTTCCTGGAGAAGATCGTTGACGCGGTCGTCAAGCTGGTCCTCCGGGACGATGTCATGAATTTGCAACGGCTCGCCTATCGCATCCCGGATGCGCTTACGCGGATTCAATGATCCCAACGGGTCCTGAAAGACCATCTGGGCATTGCGTGCCAGGTAACGACGACCGGCACTGCCGGCTTGCGGTGGTGTCCCACGTGTGCGGAATGTGACGCTGCCGCTGGTGGGTTGCTCGAGACCGACGATGAGGCGCCCCAGCGTTGTCTTGCCGCAGCCTGATTCGCCAACCAGGCCGAGCGTTTCCTCGGCGTCAAGGGTGAGATCGACCCCTCCAACCGCCAGCAGCGACCGCCGGCGCTCAACGACCTTGGTGCGCGGCAGGCTGAACGCCTTGACGAGGCCTTCGCATTGCAAAAGAGGAGCGGCGTTCTCGCTCATGCCGTATGTCCTCGCGCTGCTCTCCATGAAGCGGGCCCGATGGCCAGGGTGACGTGCGTGCTCATGGGGTGGATCAATACAGGTGGCAGCGGACGGCATGTCCGTCCGCTATCTCGCGCAGCAGTGGATTCTCCACCGGACAGCGCTCGAAGCGTTGGCTGCAACGCGGCTCGAACTCGCAGCCGGGCCACTCCCGGGTGATATCCGGGGGGAAGCCTTCGAGCGGATCGATGGTTTGCTCAGGACGATCGAGGTCCGGGACCGAGCGCAGCAGCGCTTGCGTGTAGGGATGCATTGGATCATCGAAGACCACGGGCGTCTGGCCGCTCTCGGCAATCTTTCCGCCATACATCACGACGGTCCGCGTGCAGCTTTCAGCCACCAGCGCCATGTTGTGCGTGATGTGCAAGACGGCCATGCCGAACTCTCGATTCAGCTCGTCAAGCAGATCGATGATCTGCGCCTGGATGGTGACATCCAAGGCCGTGGTTGGCTCGTCGGCGATGAGGAGCTTTGGTCGGTTGGCCAGCGCCATGGCAATGACAACACGCTGGGCCATGCCTCCGCTGAACTGATGCGGGTATTGCGGCATCCGCTGCTCAGGATCCGGAATCCCCACGCGCTCGAACAGACCGACGGCCTGTTGATACGCCTCGCGGCGGCTTACTTGCTGGTGGGTACGGATCGCCTCGATGAGCTGACGGCCAACGCTGAACACTGGATTCAAGGCGCCAATAGGGTTCTGGAAGATCATGGCGATTTCGCGACCACGGATCCGACGGAGCTCACGACCGGACATATTCCGCATGTCACGGCCATCAAAGATGATATTGCCCTTGACCACTCTTCCCGGAGTATCAACAAGACCCAGAATGGACATGGCGGTCACTGATTTGCCGCAGCCGGATTCTCCGACGAGACCTACGATTTCTCCAGGATAGATGCTGAAGCTCACGCCATTGACGGCGCGCACCGTCGCGGTCTTGGTGAAGAAGTGGGTGTGCAGATCTTGTACGGCGAGTATGGGTGTGGTTGAAGAAGCCATACTCATTTTACAATTGGCTTTCACGCGGGCTGAGAATTTTCTGTGTCTCATCGCCGAGTACGTTGAAGCATATCGCCAGCACAGAGATCAGAATTGTCGGCCCCAGGATCACCGCCGGCGCCTCATAGAGCGCGCGCAGACCGTCTGACATCATTGTTCCCCAGTCCGGGTCGGGCGGCTTGAGCCCCATGCCAAGCAGGCTGAATCCGGCGGTGAATATGAAGAAGCTCGTTGCGTGTAAGGCAGTGACCGTCACTATGAGGGGCATCACATTGGGCAGAACTTCACGAAACATAATCCGCAGATTACTGTAACCGAGGAGGCGCGCAGCCTCGACGTATTTGGCGGTCCGTACGGTTAGAACCTGACCACGGAAGAAACGAATGTTCAACGGCACGGAAGACACGACAACAGCAATGGCCAGGTTTACGACCGACGGACCGAGCACTGTAAGAATCACGAGTGCCAGGAGAAGGCCAGGGAATGCCAGTCCAACATCGACCAGGCGCATGATCACGCCGTCCACGCGGCCGCCAAGATAGCCGGCAAGCAAGCCAAAGAACACCGAAATCACCGTGACGGCCACATTGGCCGCAATGCCAATCAGCAGTGAGATGCGGCTGCCCCAAATCAGCCGCGACATGATATCTCGGCCGAGGCTATCACCCCCGAGAACATATCGCTTAGGCCGTGGCGGCACATAGCGTTTGACGAGGTCAGTGCGGTCCGGGTCGTGGATGGGCAGGGGGGACAGGACTTCGCGGCCGAGGATATTTTCCCCCACGACGTAGACTTCGGACAATGGCGGCAGATATCGCGAGACTCTGATATCTCCCGAGTTCGGGTCCGGGATGGGCAGCCACTGGGCGAACAAGGCGGTGATAATAACGACAACTAGTGGGATGAGTGAGACTGTTAGGGCGGGATGTTGGCGGAGAAAGCGGATGGTACGCCACAAGTGAGATAAAGCAGGCTTGATTGTCTGTGGGAAGGAGCTGCTATTATACATAGCGGATACGCGGATCAACCATGGCATAAAGAATATCGACAGCTAAGTTAATGAAAATATACATCGTTGCGAGAATGATGGTTCCACCCATGACGACGGGAACGTCACGATTCACGGTGGATTCAACCAAAAGTAAACCAATGCCGGGCCAAGCGAAGATGTACTCAAGGATGAATGATCCAGTCAGCAAGGATCCGAATAAAAGCCCTGCACTGGTCAAGAGAGGGATGATAGTGGTGCGGAGGCCATGCAGGAAGTAGACCCGCCAGAGCGAGAGGCCTTTGGCATGGGCCATACGAATATAGTCTTCGCGCAGGATCTCGATCATGGTATTTCGTGCCAACCGCCAGTTTGCGCCGACTGACGCTAGCGCCAGCGCAATGGTGGGGAGGATGAGATGTATAAGGAGGTCGGGAACATCGTCTGCTCCGGCCCGGGGGTTGGAGATGCCGCTGGTGGGCAGCCAGCCGAGCGTGACGCCGAAGATCAGCACCATGTACACGGCGATGGAGAAGCCGGGGATGCTGAGCATCAAGACGGGAAATTGGGCCAGGAAGCGTGTGATGACCTGGGGCCATGCCCGGTTGTGAACGACGGCGGCGAGCACGCCCATCGTCCAACCGACGACGACTACAAGAATGACCGCGGCGGTGGCGATGCTGAACGTGTTGCGCATGCCACGGAATAGCAACTCGGCAACGGGTTCACCCTTGCGGATCGAGTCACCCATGTCGCCGCGGAACATAAGCGACAGCCAGGTCCAATACTGCGTGGGCAACGGATCGTTGAGGCCATACTTGTCCTTCATCGCGGCTACGATTTTTGGATTGGATATGTCGGCTTGCCGCAGGAAGATTTCGACGGGGTCTCCCGGCAAGGCCTTGCCGAGAAAGAACACGATAATGCTAACTGCGATAAGCAGAGGAATGATGGTCAGAAGACGGCGCGCGATGTATCGGCTCATGGTGGGCAGGTCGGTCCGTGGCGAAACGGGGAGGCGGGGATTCGCGCCGCTGGTCCGTTAGGACGCTGAGCGCGAATCCCCGCCAACGAGACAACCCCTAAACAGGCGCCACCTTGTACAGCCACGGGTAGCTGTACTGGGTCGCGCCGGAGGTCACGTTGGTGACTTTCTCCTCCCGCCAGGCTGCACCCAGCGTGGATACGGTGGTCGGAATCCAGGCCACCTCCTCGGCGGCGATTTCCTGCATTCGGTGCACCTTTGCCGTCCGATTGGCGGCATCGGCCTCGACCAGGATGTCCTTGTAGAGCTGGTTCATCTCAGCGTTGTCCATGTAGCTGCGGGCAAAGTCATCGCCTGCAGTCCAACGCTGATAGGCAAAGGCCGGGTCGCCGAGGAAGACGCCGACGCCCCAACCGCCCACGTGCAGATTCTGCTGGGCATAGGGGCCGTTCTCGAAGTCGGCGCCGATCGCGGGATCCCATGCCTCGAGCTCCACGGAGAACCCAAGATCAGCCAACCCCTGAATCCAGAATGTCTCCCGGTCAGGCGGCGAACCCGGGTCGCCCCGGTACTGGATCTTGAACTCGGCCCGCGTGCCGTCGGACTGTGCCCACACGCCGTCGCCGCCCATGGCAAAGCCGGCGTCCTGCATCAACGACGCCACCTGAGCCGGATCGTAATCCACCTCGGCGGCTTCGTTCAGATATGGCGAGCCGGGGAACCAGAATTTGCCCCACGGAAGCACGGTTGGGCCGGCGGTGGCCTCGTAGTAGGTAACGCGGTCGAACGATCGCGCCACGGCCCGCCGCACCCGGCTGTCTTGGAACAGCGGGAAGGTGTGGTTGATGTAGTAGTACCCCAGCACGAAGTTGGGGAACCACTTGGCGCCGATGCCGGGCGTGCGGAACAGATCGTTGCGACGGGTAGCCGGCGTGTAGAGGGCAACGTCGACCTCGCCCGACAGCAGCGCGTTCACACGCGCGTCGGCTCCGGCACTCCCACCTGGGAAGAGACGGAAGATCAACTCGTCGAAGTCGGGCTTGGGTCCCCACCAGTTCTCGTTGCGCACCATGCGCACCAGCTCGGCCGGTCGCAGCTCCACCGGGATGTACGGCCCCGTACCGACGTACTTGTCAGCGTCGGTGGAGTACTCGCGGTTGCCATGTTCCATCACGCTGGGCGGATGGGCCATGTATGAGCTGTCGAGCGCGCCGAACTTCTCTGCCGCCAGCGCGTCGGGCTGGGTCAGGTTCACGCGCACCGTGCGGGCGTCAACCACGTCGGTGCTGCCGTAGAACGGTTGGGCGAAGCTGTTGTAGTAGAACGTCCCCTCGGCGTGATACGGATCGTCGTCTCTGAAGATCCGGTCAAAGTTGAACACCACGTCTTCCGGCGTGAACGGATCACCGTTGTGCCAGGTCACCCCTTCGCGCAACGTGAAGGTTACCGACGACGCGTCCGATGCCACCTCGTAGCTCTCGGCCAGCCGCGGCTTCAGCGTCTGCGTCTGATAGTCGTACAGCAGCAGGCTCTCGGAGGTGCAGAAGGAGTGGATCTTGGTCTGGAACTCGTAGACCTGCGACCCATCGAGGTCGTCGACCCGTTGCGTCACCGGAAGTGCGATGACGAGGCTTTCGGCCTTGGGATTCATGGCCATGACCTCGACTTCGACAATCTTCTCCTGCGTGACGACCTTTTCGACCTCGACAACCTTCTCCTGCGTGACGACCCTCTCGACCTCGACTTCCTTGACTTCGACTACCGGGACTTCTTTGATGACTTCCTTGGTGATGACCGTCTCGACCGGAACTTCCTTGATGACTTCCCTGGTGATGACCGTCTCGACCGGGACTTCCTTGATGACTTCCTTGACCTCGGTGACGGTTACGGTCACCGTCTTTTCGACAACCTCGGCCTCGCCACATGCGGCGAGCGCGGCAGCGCCCACGCCGCCGGCAACGGCCGCGGCTCCGCTCCGGAGAATCATCCGGCGGCTAAGAGCCTTCGATAACACTTGATTCCGTGTCACAAACTACCTCCCCGTCTCAAACCAACCCGTTTCTAGGTACGTCCTAGCAGATTGATCGTGACTAAATGTTTCCCTCAACTACGTCGTGCTGAGTACGGCCCTCCTATTCGCTGACTGCCCGGCTCGAACTGGTTGAATTCTGGTCTTGGCGGCCACGACTTCGGCAATGCGCCGCCCGGCTTCGCGCAAGGCATCCGGAGACGCGCCAAACGCCATGCGCACGTGCTGATCGGACCGGCAGAAGTGCCCTGCCGTCGTCGATATGCCGGCCTCCAGCAGGGCGGCCGATGCTTGCGCGGAGGAGTCGAATGTCTTCGATACGTTGATGAACACGAATGGCCCCCCGGCCGGCTTCACGGCGTGCAGCGGATGGTCCGGTGCCACGAAGGGGTGGATCACGTCGCGCAGCTGCTGGAATTCTTGGGCCATGCTGTCCCCGGGGTAGCTCGGGTGGCGCATCGCGGCCGCAGCTCCGGCTTGGGCGACGTGGTTGCCATGGAGCTGTTCCCATTCGAGCGCCTTCGTACAGGCGTCGATGACGCCTCGGGGGCCGACAATATAGCCCACTCGCCAGGCGGGCATGGCGAAGCTCTTGGTGAAGCTGCGAATGATGGCGGTGCGCGAGGCGGCGTTCGCGACGCCGGCGCAGCTCACGTGGCGGTGTCCGTCGTAGACCATGGTGTCGTACGACTCGTCCGACACGATCAACAGATCGTGGCGCTCGGCCAGGTCGGCTATGGCGCGCAGCGTGTCTTCGCCAAGCACCACGCCTGTGGGGTTCACCGGAGTGTTGATGACGATGGCCACCGTGCGCGGGGTGACGGCGGCGGCGAGCCGCTCGACGTCCCAGGCATAGCCGGCGGCCTCATCCATATGCACGTAGACCGGCTGGCCGCCCGCCAACTCGACACAGCCGCCGAAGAAGTAGCAGGGCGCCGGGATGATCACTTCGTCGCCGGGGTCGAGGGTCGCGCGAAACACCAGGTTCAGGGCCTGCATGGAGCCGTTGGTGATGAGCACCTCGGTTTCAGGGTCCACCGGGTGTCCGATTTCGCCGCCGATGCGCTCCGCCACGGCTTCACAGAGCTCGGGCAGGCCGCGCGACGGCGCCTCACGATTGCGGCGTATCTCGTGCACCACCGCCTCGACCGCTTCGGGGGACGGGGCACGCTCGGCGTAGGGCATCAGCGGCAGGACATCGACGCCTCGGCCACGGGCCACCTTCACCTGTGTGGCTAGCAGCCGCGACCCTACCGGGGGCATGGCCCCAATGTGATGCGCAATCTTCAACGGCGCCGCCTGCACCGGAAGTCGGGTGGTGGTGAGGCTACCACGCGGCGGCCCGCCGGCTCGACTTGGGGCGTCGTGGGGCCGCGATGGCTTTGGCGGTATCGTTGGGACGCCGGGAGGAGCAGATACGTTAGGACTAGGAACATTGCAGTCAGATACATCGACCGGCTATGCGTTGCACGCGCGCGCGCTGGTTCTGCTGGCCCACGATCACATGGTGCGGGCGGAGGATTTCCGGCGGGATCTTGCCGGTGGCGTGACGGCCAAGGTGGTGCAGGCGACGGTGTCCGGGCGGGCCTTCGCGGACGACCGCGCCGAATTCGAGCGCTCGCTCTATAGCACCGAGGGCTACATGCGCGACGGCATGGAGGCCTACGACGAGATCTTCGCCACCGTCGAAACCATGCCCGATGAGGTCTTTGTGGTGCGCTGCGCTGCCGACATCGGCGAGGCCAAGCGAACCGGCCGCCTGGGTCTGATCCTGGGAGCGGAAGGCGCAAAACTGCTCGAGGGGAGCCTGGCGGCGCTGCGAATATTCTACCGTCTGGGCATGCGGCACTTGCAGCTGCACTGGGCGACTCGCAACCAGGTGGGGACGGCGCAGTCGGACACCGATGAGCCCGGCCTGACGGATTTCGGCCGCGAAGTGGTGGCCGAGGTGAACGCCCTGGGCATGCTCCTTGACGTGTCGCACTCATCGGCCGCCACGATTGCCGATGTGCTGGCAATGACCGACACACCCGTCATCAATTCTCATACCGGTGCGCGCGAGCTCAACCCCAGGAGCACCCAGCTGCTGTGGGACGATCAGATCAGGGACCTGGCCGACAATGGCGGCGTGGCGGCCATCCATTTCTGCTCGCAAGTGCTCCTGAGCGAGGGACGCCAAGCCACGGTCGACGACGTGCTGACTCACATCGACTATCTGATCGACGTGGGCGGAATTGAAAGTGTTGGTCTCGGACCTGACTATCTATTGGACGGCACCCAGAAAACCCGCAATGTGAGCTTCAATCAGCGGATATCCGAATCGAACTTCACCTGGACCAAAGACCTTGAGGACTCCGGCAAACTGCCGGACTTGACGGTTGCATTGCTCAAGCGTGGCTATACAGAGGACGAGATTCTCAAGATCCTGGGCGGCAATATGCTGAGGGTCATTGAGGCGGCGTTGCCTTGACTTGGCTGGCAATGCGTCCAAAGCTGGACGAGGTTTAGGCTCCGATAAAACGTTGCGCGTTCAGTCCCAGGATATTGTCCACCTTCTCCTGGTTGAGGAATGGCGCCTCTTGGATAGCGCGGATTAGGTTCTCGTAGGGCTGGACGCCCAGGTAGGGCCAGTCCGTGCCCCAGTGAATGCGATCGGCCCCAATGCCTTCGACGAGCAACTCAATGATCGTCAGGGCGCTTTTGTATGGATATGGCTCGTCTTCGCCGATCACGTGTTGATACGCTCCCAAATCACAATGGAGATTCGGATAGGCGAGCATGAACGCAATGACCTCGTCGAGCAGGTGATAGCGCAACGGTCCGGATGGGTTGTCGCGGTCTTTCAGCGCGGGCGTGCCGTAGTGGGCCAGCTGGATCTTCACCTCCGGGAAGTCGGCGACAAGCTCACCGAAGCCCTGCACATACTCCGTGAACGAGCCGTACTTGCCGAGGACGCTCGGCGCGAACCACGGGAAGTGGGCATACCACCAGGAGATGTCGATGATGCAGGGCCTGTCGCGATCGCGGAGCAGCTCGAAGATCGGCCGCCAGCGGGGATCGCCCATTTCCGTATCGACGAATAGCGGCAGCAGCTTGAGACCGGATGCGCCAGTGTCCAGGTCCGCGGCTGCGCGCTCGACATAACCCGGGACGCGGGGATCGATCGAGTCCGAGAACCATATGAACCGGTCCGGATGTTGCCGCCACATCCGAACGAAGTACTCCTTGGTCAAATAGTGCTGGAAGACAGCGAGTTTGTGGTCGCGCTCCTCTGCCGGGTAGTGCGCCATCACGTCAACGGGCGTATAGCTGATGAGGAAGACCTTGTCGATACCGGCCCGATCCATTTGCTCAATGAGGTCCGGGGCGCTCGCGCCCCAGCGGTTGCCCGGCCAGAGCGGGAAGTTCTCGCCGGCCCCCGGAACCGACCGATCAAAGATGTGGGTGTGAGCGTCGATGATCATGGTTGCTTCCTAACTCTTACGTCATAACGAGGCGAGGTCAGCCGTTGCACTTACTGCAGGTAGTCGAGGAATTCGGTCTGAGAGGCGAGCATTTCGTCAACCATTCGCTCGATCTCTGCCGGCGTAAGGACGGCCGAGGTCATCGGGTCCAGCAGCACGGCCTGCATCGCCAGGCGGCGGTCACCGGCGAGGGCTGCCGTCACGCAAAGCTCTTGCACGTTGGTATTGGTGAGGTTCAGCGCGGCGAGTTGAGTCGGCAAATCACCGACATGACAGGGTTGCACGCCGGTCTTGTCCACGAGACAAGGAACTTCAACACAGGCTCCCGCCGGCAGATTGGTGATCAAGCCGGTGTTCTCCACGTTGGCATTCACGCGGATCGTCGTATCGGTCTCGATGGCATGGATGATCTGAACGCCATACTCGTGGCTGCGGGTGAGATCCAGCGGGTCTGTCGAGGCGAGCTGCCGCCTGATCGCATCCTGTGAAGCCTCGCGCTCCACGGGCCAGAAGTTCGGATAGTCCCACTTCTCGGGAATGTACTTCGTGATGAGGTCGGCGTTCTTGCGGTAGTAGGGAATGTACTCCGACATGTGGTTGCTGGACTCGGTGACGAAGTAGTCGAAGTGCTTGAACATGTCGAAGCGAATCGGGTCTTGCGCCACGATGTCCGGGTCTTCGCTCGCCTGCCAAATCAGCGGGTAGGCGTCTTCGCCCTGGTGTTCAAACCGCAGAAACCAGGCCATGTGGTTGATGCCGGCGACCCAGTAGGTCACCTCATCGGCGGGGATGTTGCAGTACCGGGCCAGCTGCTGGCTGGTGCCCTGCACGCTGTGGCAGAGGCCGATGGTCTCGATATCGGTGGCGGCGTTCATGGCCCAGCAGTTGATGGCCATCGGGTTGGCGTAGTTGAGCATGAGGGCGTCGGGGCAGACCTCCGCCATTTCGTCGGCGAGATCGAGAAGAAACGGGATGGTCCGCAACCCGCGGAAGACGCCTCCGGGCCCCAGCGTGTCGCCGACGGTCTGGTCGATGCCGAAACGGGCGGGAACCTGGATATCGACCTCGAAGGGCGCCACGCCGCCGATCATGACCATCACGATCACGTAATCCGCGCCGTCGAGCGCCTCGCGCCTCGTGGCGGGAGCCTCGATGCGCATTCCCGCGCCGACCTGCTCGACCGCCCGCTCCGCGTGCGCCTGGGTGGTGGCGAGCCGCTCCCGATCGACGTCGACAAGGGTGATGGACATCGAGTCGGCGAACTCGGGATAGGTCAGCATGTCGCTGATGAGGCGCGTTGCGAAAACGGTGCTGCCGGCGCCGATCATGGCCACCTTGGGCATCTCGTGACCTTCCTCGCGCGAGGTGGGGCTGTTCGCCTCCCATGTCGTCGCCGCAGAAGCTACCACGCCGTACCCGGAGAGTCCTGCGCGAGAAGCATCTCAATGCTGGCGGCAAGTACGCGGAGGGCCGTGTGCCGGTGGCCGATGGCCAGGTGGCTCTTGGGGTGCCCCCGCTGATTCGAGAATGGCGCGGGTGGGGTAGCGTTGGGGCGGTGCAGTGACACGGGTCGACGCGTGGCTGGGAGGTGCAGATGCCCAGGGTCGTGATACGAGAGGTCGATGCGGAGGTGTTCGATCGCGGAGAGGGCGTGCGAAGCATCCCGCTCATGAACGGTGACCGCGGGTCGCAAAATGTCTCGTCCGGAATGACCATCATGGAGCCGGGCGCGGGTCTCCCCATGCACTTTCATGACACGGAGGAGTGCATCACCTGCGTCGAAGGCGAGGCGATGTGCTCGGTCGACGGTGAAGTGCTGCGCCTGCGGCCGTTCGACCACATCTGGATCGCGGAGGGCTCGCACCACCGGTTCTGGAACGAAGGCGCGGATGTGATGCGCATCGTCTGGACCTACGGGAAGCCGGAGGTCATGCGGACCTTCGTGGCATCCGGCAAGACCGTGCGCCACATGTCCAAAGGCGATGTCGCGCGACCGACGTGAGTGACCGGGCCGTTGACCGGGGGGCGCTGCGGCTCGGATCGAGCGTCCTGGCTTGGGGCACCCGCACGTTCGCGATGGGCGTGCTCAATGCCACGCCGGATTCGTTCAGCGGGGATGGCGTCGCGCACGACGCCGAGGCAATGCGAGCCCGCATCGACGCGCTGCTGGACGCGGCTCCCGACGTCATCGACGTGGGCGGTGAGTCCACCCGGCCCGGCGCGGCGGAGGTGCCGGTGCACGAGGAGATTGGCCGGATCACGCCGGCGCTTGAAGCCCTGCGCGAGCGCGCGCCGGACATGCCGCTGTCCATCGACACGCGCAAGGCTGCCGTGGCGCGCGCCGCACTCGACATGGGTGTGGTGATGGTCAACGACGTAACCGGCGGCCGGCACGATCCGGCGATTCTCGAAGTGACCGCCGAGGCTGGCGCCGCACTTGTCGTCACCCACAATCGTCGCGGCGAAGTCCGGCGCTCGGCGATCGGCCCGCATCTGGAATCCGTCGCGTACGACGACTTGGTGCGTGACGTGCGCGACGACGGCCAGCGGCAACTCGACCGCGCGCAGCGCGCTGGCATCCCCCGCGATCGCCTGCTCTTCGATCCGGGCTTTGGCTTCGGCAAGTCACCGGAGCAAAACCTGGTCCTGCTTCGGGAGATGGCCGAGCTCAAGGCGCTGGGAGTGCCCCTCATGGTGGGCGTGTCGCGCAAGTCGTTCGTTGGGTACGTGCTTGGGCTGCCTGCCGACCAGCGGCTGGAGGGCTCGCTGGCCGCCGCCGTCATTGCGGTGGCCCACGGCGCCGATATGGTGCGGGTGCACGACGTGGCGGCCACCCAGCGGGTGCTGGCCGTGGCCGACGCGATCTATCGCCGGCGCGCGGATGCCCGGCGCGCTCCGTTGGACCGCGGGCGAGGTGACGCTGGATTCCCGCCCCGTATCGGGTACGGGGCAGGCTTTTCGCGGGAATGACGGAATCGCTGTAACCCGCTCGCGGAGTCTTTGCCGCGTTGCCAGCCTGCCGCGCCGTTCGTATCCTCGACAATCCCTCCGCGCACGCGTCATGCAGGGCGCCGCGCCCACGTCGTGAATTGAGATTTCGTGCGCACGGTGCTCCGCGGCCGCGAGGGCCGTGAAGTGGTGATCAGCTCGGATGAGGCTTTCGTGCCGATTGGCGAGCGCCTCAACCCGACCAACAAGCCCAGACTCCAGCGTGCCTACGACGAGGGCAACTGGACCTACGTCCAGCGTGAAGCGACGCGCCAGGTGGAGGCCGGCGCCACGGTTGTGGACGTTAACACCGGCGATCCACACCATGAGATCGAGGCGCGCAAGATGCGCGACGCCGTGCGCGCGGTTCAGGACGTGGTTGACGTGCCTGTGTCGATCGACTCGTACACCATCGACGTGCTCCTGGTGGGTCTCGAGGTCGCGCGGGGACGCCCGCTGGTGAATTCCGTCCCGTTCGAGACGGACTACATGTCGGAATTGCTCCCGGCGATTGCCGAGCACGATGCCTGCATGATCGGCATGTGCACCAAGGGAGGCGCCGCCATGCCGGAGACGGCCGAGGAACGGGTGGACAACGCTCGTGCCCTGGTGGCCAGCGCGGCGGAGTACGGCATTGCCGCCGACCGGATCGTCATTGACCCGGTGTGCTTGCCGGTGGGGGCTAACGACGTTTTTGGGCCCGGCCTGCTGGGTGCGATTCGCACGCTGCACCGGGAGGACGACCTAAATATGTCGATCGGGCTGAGCAACGTGTCATTTGGATTGCCGGCCAGACGTTCTCTCAACGCGGCGACCCTGCTGACGGCAATGGAGGCCGGGTTGACGGCGGCAATCTTGGACATGACCCATAAGGAGATCCGGCACGCGGTGCTGGCCGCCAACCTGATCCGCGGCCGCGATGACTTCTCCGCGAACTGGATCTCCAACTACCGCGCCGAGGAGGCTCGGGCCGAGGCGCGCAAAGCCAGGCGCGCCGGCAGCTAACTCAGCCGGCGTAGAGCCGCGGCGCCTGGGGCACTGAGGCGGCCAGGCGGACGAAGCCCATGCCGTTGCTGGCCTTCAGCAGCACCGCGTCGCCGGCTGCGAGTTCATGCCGCAGCCAGGCGGACGCCGCCTCCACCGCCGCCGCAATCGACGCGGCGTCCTTGGTGTCGGCGGGGATCACGTCCACGGCGCGCAGACCCGCCGCGCGAGCGCCCGACGCGATGTGGGCGGCCAGCGCCCCAACGCAGAGCAACCGATCGACGCCCGCGGCGTCCCGCCCCACTTGCGCATGGGCTGCCGGGCCATAACTTCCCAGCTCGAACATGTCGCCCAACACCGCGATGCGACGCCCCGGAACAGCCACGGCGCGCAGTGCGTCCAAGGCCACCTTCATCGAGGAGGCATTCGCGTTATAGGTGTCGTCGAGAAGCAGGCCGCCGCCCGGCAGCGGGTCGAGCCGCATGCGGTGCGGCGGCGGCTGAAACGCGCGCAAGCCGCGGCAGGCGGCCGCGGGGTCCACCCCCAGCGCTTGGCTTGCCGCGAACGCCGCGCCGAAGGCCAAATCAATGGCGCCTGCCGCGCCGGCCACGTCGATGGCGCCGCTGAAGCTTGCGGCATCGATGCGCACACGTGTCCCCGGAGGATCGGCGAGCAGCGTGGCGCCGACGCGAACGTCCGCCGCGTCGGTCCGCCCGAACGACACCACCGGCCCAGATGCGCGTCGTCTTAGTGTCTCGGTCCAGGGGTCGTCGGCATTCACAATGGCCGGCCCCGTTTCTGGCAGGGCTTCGAATAGCTCCCCCTTGGCTGCGGCGATGGCCTCCATGGAGCCGAATAGACCCAGGTGCGCTCCGGCGATGGAGGTGATGACGCCAACGTCCGGCCTCGCGAAGCCGCAGTAGTGGGCGATCTCCCCCGTGACCTGGGCGCCGATTTCGACGACGGCGTAGCGGTGCGTGGGCGCAAACCGCGACAGGGTGGCCGGCACGCCCACCTCCGCGTTCTCGCTGCGTTCGGTGGCCAGGGTCGGGCCTACGGCGCTTAGCGCCGCGGCGAGAGCTTCCTTCGTGGTTGTCTTTCCGTTGCTGCCCGTGACGCCGATGACCGTTGCTTGCGAGCGTGACCGCAGCGCGCCTGCCAGCCGCTCGAACGCGGCCAGCGGCTCCGCTGCGACGATTTGCCGGCTCAGTGGTTGAGCGGGATCGGCCCGCGCACACAGGACCGCCGCCGCGCCGCGGCTGAAGGCGTCCCCGATGTAGTCGTGGCCGTCCACGCGTGCTCCCGGGAGCGCCACGAACAGCATGCCTGGTTCGATGCGGCGGCTGTCGAAGTGCGCGGCGGCCATGACGAGTTCGTCCGCGCCGGGCGGGGCTGGCTGCTCGGCGGCGATGGCCACGTCCGCCAAGGTGAACATCAGCCGTTGAGCCCCGGCACCGCGCCGCGGATACGGCGCCGCGCGCCGGAATCCAGGTCGAGCCGTTCGAGGGCGTCGTCGAAGATGCCGAGATACCACTGCCGCCGAGCCGCATACGTCGAGGCCCGGTCGTCAAGCTTCGCTTCCTGCCCGCGGCGTTCGCGCACCGCGGCGGTGGCGGCGTACGTCAAGCTGCGTTCTGCTGCGGCGGGCCAGAACGCGTCGGCCGTGTCAGCGCCGCGTGGTTCGTCGGCGAGCCGGGACGCCTGGTCGCCGATGGCGCTCGCCGTGAGCTTGAACCCTGGGAATGTGAGCAAGTCGGCCGCGTCCAGCGCCGGAGCCGCCACGGCCAGCGTCTCCCAATCGATGACCGCCAACGGACCGCTGGCGCGCCGCATCAGGTTGAGCGGCGAGAATCCGTTGTGCACCACCCGCCGCGGTGCGCGAACCAGCGGCGCGACGATGCCGGCCTCGAGGTCCCGCCAGGGAAGATGCGGCGCCAATGCGCCCGGCGCGGCGTCTGGCTCCGGAGCGGCAGACGGATCGCGCAATCGCGCCACCGCGATGGCAAGGCGCCGACGCAACGTGTCGCGCGTGATGCGGTCCAGATCGCTCTGATACGCAAGCGCACGGAGCATGCCTTGGTAGCGTCCGGCGACTTGGCGGAACGCGGTCAATGCTTCGACGGCGCTCTCGAGCAAGACAGCTCGCTGTCCGGCGTCCGCGGTCTCCAGCCGGTCGGCCAGGGATTCGGCGCCAAGGTCCTCCATGGCCACGGCGGCAAAGGCCCCGGGGGCCAGCAAGGCCCCGTGTGGATGGGCGGCCAGTCCGTGCGCCGCGCGATCGAGCAGGTCCAACGCCCGCTCCTCGCGCCGCCAGCGGTGGTGGTAATAGCGGTCTGCCTGGGGCCGGTACACCTTGACAATCAGTGATGCCGGGCCGGAGCAAATGCGCCATATTTCATGCCGCGCATCGGCGGCGACGGGGCTCCAGGACCAGGGACCGACTTCGCCGCTTGCCGCCAGGATTGCGCCCAGCCCGTCGCGCAGCCCCTGGTTTGCGCTCGATGCGGTCACGTTCCCGGCCGTTCCATGTCCGCGAGCATCTCTTCTACGGTCGAGTCAAGCACGTGGGCGTTCATCGGACGATTGATCAGGCCCCGGCGCGCGGCAGCTTGTGCCGCGTCCGCGCCGCCCAACACACGCCGTTGCCGCGCGAGGGACCATCCGAGCAACCGGATGGGCCGGCCGTGAAACAGCAGCAAAATGCCGCCGTCTGCAGCGACGAATGCCGGGCGGGTCCACATGGCGGCGCCCCAAAACACTGCGCCCGCCGCCGCAGCCAGGGCGATTGAGAGTGCTGCCCATGCCGTATCGAGCGATGCGGACGCGACAACGCAGAGGCCGGCGGCGACGGCGGTGACGGTCCAAAACCCCAGCACGATGTGTTGCCGGTTGAGGCCCACGATCTCCCAGTGGTAGTGCAGCGGCGATGCCAGCAGCGGCAGGGGAAAGCGCTGGTGCGGAACCGGCGAGCCGTCCGGCAACCGCGGATCGCGCCACCGGCGGTACAGGGGAACCAAGACCTTGGCTTGCAGCAGCGACGATAGGCCCTCGAACAGCAGGGGCGCCGCGATCACCGGCCACAGCAGGTCCACGCCGGCCACAATTGCCGCGGCCGCCGAGGAAGCTCCCAGGATCAAGGCGCCGCTGTCGCCGATGTAGACGCTGGCTCGCCGTTTGGCGCCGCGATTTGCCGGCGACCACCGCGACGGCAGATTCCACAGCAGCATGCCGGCGGCGATGGCCGCTACGCCGAGCGGCCAGCCGGCAGCGCTCACGCCGGACGCAATCCCCGCCACGAGCGCGGCTCCAATCGCCGCGATGGCCACCGTGCCTGGCGTGAGCCCGTCCATGCCGTCGCTGAAGCTTGTGGCCAGCGTCGTTCCGAGGATCAGCGCGAGATACCAGACACTCAGCGGTGGATGCGCCCCCGGTCCCAGCCAATGTGCCAGCGCGTACGGTGATGCCGCGCCGGATGCGTGGGCGCCGGGGCCTACCAAGAGCGCCGTCGCCCCGATGCTGAGTACGAGGGCGGTGGCCAAGTAGGCGCCCTCGGGCACGCCGCGGCCGGTGCGTGTCTTGCGCACGTCGTCGGCGAGCCCGAGCACAAAGAAACCGGCAGTGGCGGCCAGCACCCACCAGGCGCTGGAACCGGCTGGACCGGCTGCCAGTATGGCCGCGGCGACGATTCCGGCGACCGCGGCGGCAATGCCGCCCACGAGCGGCAGCTTGCCGGAAACGCCCAGGGGCGCGGCGATGTGGTGCACCCCGCGCTTGATCTCGGCCGACCGAAACCGGGGCAGCAGATGTCGGAGCGCGACCGAGCCGCCCGCGGCTACGACGAAGCCAAAGCCGGCCGCCAAACCGATCGTCAATCCAGGCTCGATGCGACCCTCCGACGTGTGGCGGGCGTCGGGGTTACGGTAGCAATCGGCGCCGTCCCGTTCCGGCACCAACGGAGGCATACACCTCGAGGATTCTGCTCACCTGTCGCCGCCAGGAAAACCACCGCTCTGCGCGTTCCCGCAGGTTCTTTCCATAGTCCCGGCGCTCGTCGGCCCGGCGCACCAGCCCCACAATCTCAGCGGCCAGTGCGGAGACCGACCCTCGCTCGGCCAGCCTGGCGTCGGGTCCCAGAAACTCGGCGGCCACGCCCCCGGCATAGGCCACCGTAGGCAGGCCGGTGGCCATGTAGTTGAGCACCTTGCCGTTGCCCTCCGTTTCCGACCGCTTCGGCGCCACCGCCAGGTCGCAGAGACGCAGGAACTTTGGGGCCTGTGCATACGGGACTCGGCCCGTGAAGGTCAGGTGGTCCCCGAGCCCCGCCTGGCGTCCGGCGCGTTCGTATTCGGCGGCATTGGGAAATCCCATGATCAGGAAGTGCGTCCCGGGCTCGGCGTCAACCACCTGGCGCGCGGCGCGGATGAGGTCGCCGGTCCCTTGGTATTCCGCGAGAAGTCCCAGGTAGCCAACGACAAGGCGATTCGGCGGAATGCCCAGCCGCTGTCGCAGCCGGGACAGCTCCGGCACGTCCTCGGCTGCCCGTGGTCGAAACCGTGTCACGTCGACGCCGTCCGCGACGCTGGCAATTCGTTCCGGCGGCCACGACTTGCGGGCGGCGAGTTGCTCACGGGCGTATGCCGAGCTCGTCACAATGCGGTCCGCCGCAGCCTCGACCACGCGCTCGACCATGCCGAACAACTCCAGCCCGGGACCGTCCGGCGACAGGAAGCGATGGTCCACCATCTCGCTGGTCAGGCTGCCCTGGTAGTCGAGGATCAGCGGCACCCGCCGAGCGCGCGCCAGCGGCCAGCCAATCGCGGCGCCTTCGTGCAAGTGGCCGTGCACGACGTCGATGGGTTGCCTGAGTCCGCGCGCCAGCACCATTCCGGCAAGCAGCGGATCCAACAGCAGCTTGCGCCGGTGCGAGCCGACGTGAGCGCCCGAGTGACGGCCAATCGCCGGGAGGCGCACCACGCGCAGGCCATCCGGCGTGGCGCCCGCCGGATAGGTAAAAATTGTGACGGCGTGTCCCTGCGCCTGCAGCGCTTGGGCCTCCTCCAGGATTCGCACGTGACACCCGTAGTCCGCGAAGAACCCCGTCGGCGCGATCATGGCGATGTGCAAGCTCATGGCCGCACCGTTGCTCGGGCCGTGCGTTGACACCGCGGCCGGCTGACGCAACCGAGATCGTGTCCGACGGTCCCGAAGCCTCGCGTGCTCTGGGAGCGACTATTGGTCGTGTGGCTCGGCCACGGGACCTCGTCGCGCTCCGCGGCGATCTGGGCGCGGGCAAAACCGTCGTCGCCCAGGGCGTTGCGCACGGGCTTGGCGTCACGGATGCCGTGACGTCGCCGACCTACGTGCTCGTCGCGGTCTACCAATCGGGCCGGCTGCGTCTGCAACATATTGATCTCTACCGCCTGGCGGGCGCGCTCGACCTGGATTCGCTCGACTGGGAGGACTTGTTGGATGAGCCGGCAGTCACGGTCGTGGAGTGGCCCGAACGCGCCGGTGCGCGAATGCCCGCCGACTGCTTGCTCGTAGCGATACAGGCGGCGTCGACAAACCGGCGTACGATGACGCTTTCAGCCGGCGGACCTCGCAGTCGAGAACTCCTCGCGGCCGTACGGGCACGGATGGCGACGCGATGACGATGGTACTCGCGATCGATACCACAGGCTCCGCGCCCGCCATGGCCGTACTGCGCGATGACGACCTGCTGGCCGCGTGGCAGGGCGATAGCGCGCAGGCGCCGCTGTCCGAGGGCTTGCAGGCTCTGCAGTCAAGCCAACGCGTGTCCACGCGCGCGTTTCGCGAGCACCTGAGCGCCGTCGCCGCGGCCATGGGGCCGGGACGATACGCCCGCCTGCGGGCCGGGGTGGCCTTTGCCAAGGGCCTCGCGGTCGGGCTGGGCGTGCCGTTTGTTGGCGTGCGGTCCGTGGCCGCGGTCGCCCGTGCGGCCGGCGGACATGTCGGGCCGGTCGTCATCCCTGCCGGCCGTCGCCGTCTCTATTGCTGCGACTCAGAGCGGCCCGAGCCGCTTCGGCCGGCAATCGACTTGCATGAGTTGGCCGATCAGCTTGGACCGGGTATCGGCGTGGCCGGCGATGTCGATGACGATATGGAGATGGCGCTGCGTGCGACCGGCGTGCGCCTGCGACGCATCCAGCCGGTGGAGGTCGCGGAGGCCGTAGGCCGCCTCGCGGGCGAGTGCGATCGGTCGGCCGTCGGAGTCGAAGTAGCCCGACCCATCTACGCCCCTGCTACCGACCATGGCTAACGGTCATGTCGGCGGCCCCGACGTCGTCATCGAGCGGATGCAGCCCGAGGACCTGTCCCAGGTGCGCCGCATCGAGAAAGCGTCGTTCTCCGTGCCGTGGCCGCGTGACGCCTATCGACGCGAGATCCTGAACAACAACCGCGCGTGGTACTTCGTGGCCCGCCGTACTGACGCTGAGCCGCCGCCGCCACCGCCGCCGCGGCGCTTTCCGTTCAACTTATGGCCGCGCGACCCGGTGACGGCGGAGGATGTCGTGGCGTTCGGCGGGCTGTGGCTCATGGTCGACGAGGCGCACATCACAACCATCGCCGTCGAGCCGAGCCACCGGGGGCGGGGGATCGGCGAGGCTTTGATCGTCGAGATGGCCAAGCTGAGCCAGCTGCGCGGCGCCACGCGCATGACGCTGGAAGTGCGCATGAGCAATCGCGTGGCGCAAAACCTCTATCGCAAATACGGCTTCGTGGACCATGGCGTGCGCCCGCGCTACTACAGTGACGACCGGGAAGATGCGCTGATCATGTGGAGCGAGCCCATCCACGATCCAGAATTCCAAGCGCGTCTCGTACGAAATGAGCGAGACCTGTCAGCGCGTCTGAGTTGGACCGTACGCCTGTGACGACCTCGGGTCGCGGGCCGCTGATCGCGGCGATCGAGACGTCGTGTGACGACACCTCCGTGGCATTGGTGCGAGCGGGACGCACCGAGTTGGCGCTTCGCAGCCAGACGCAACTCGAGCCGCATGCCGCGATGGGCGGCATCGTGCCGGAAGCCGCCGCCCGCATCCATGTCGAGGCCATCGACGCCGTGTGGGCGGCATGCCTGACGGACGCGGGGATCGACGGCTCGGCGATTGATGCCGTGGCCGTCACGCAGGGCCCGGGACTGCCCGGCTCATTGCTCGTGGGGCTGGGCTTTGCCCAAGGGCTAGCGTTTGCCTTGGACCGCCCGCTGATCCCCGTGAACCACCTTGAAGGCCACTTCGCCTCACCCTGGCTGAACGACGGCGAACCGCCGGAATTCCCGCTCGTGGCGCTGATCGTCTCCGGCGGTCACACCGAGCTCGTCTACGGCGCCGCGCCCGGCGAATATCGGGTCATCGGACGCACGCGGGACGACGCCGCCGGCGAGGCCTTCGACAAGGTGGCGCGGATGCTCGGCTTGCCCTATCCAGGCGGCCCCGCCATCCAGCGGGCAGCCGCAGGGCGCGCCGCGTCGCCTTTCGAGTTGCCGCGCGCGTGGCTGCCCGGGACCAGCGACTTCAGCTTCAGCGGGCTCAAAACCGCTGTCTGGCGGCTGGTTCACGACCAATTGGGACCGGTCGAGGCCGCGCGGATCCGCGCGGCGAATATCGATGCTGCCGGCGTGGAAGACGCCGAGTTCGTCGCGGACGTGGCGCACGCGTTCGAGGTCTCGGTCGTGGACGTCCTCGTAACCAAGACCGTGCGCGCGGCCAAGCAACTGCGTGCGGCCGCGATCACGCTCACCGGCGGCGTGGCAGCCAATGCGCGGTTGCGCACGGCATTGGCGACCGCTGCGCCGGTTCCGGTCCACGTGCCGGCGCTCAAGCACTGCGTGGACAATGCCAGCATGATCGCGGTCGCCGGAACCTGGCGGTTGGCACGCGGCGAGGTGGCCTCAGGTCCGCTCGAACCCGAGCCCGGTCTGGTGCTGGCCTAGGGAGTCGGGGCGGTCCGCCGGCAGCTAAGTGCGCGTGTGTACAAGTCCAGATAGGCCCGGGCGGCGGCGTCCCAGGAGGCATCGCGCGACATGCCCTGGCGCATGAGCGCCTGCCAAGCGTCGGGGTAGCGGTAGGTCTCCAGCCCGCGCGCGATGGCCCCAAAGAAATCAATGGGGTCGTACCGGGCAAACGCGAACCCCGTTCCCTGCTGGGTTCGCGCGTCGAAATCCACCACGGTATCCGCGAGCCCGCCCGTGGCGCGCACGATGGGCACGCTGCCGTAGCGCATAGCGATGAGCTGTCCCAGGCCGCAGGGTTCGTGTCGCGACGGCATGAGGAACATGTCGGACCCGCCGTAGATGCGCTGCGCCAGCGGCGGGTCGAAGCGCAAGGCCACCGCGATGTGACGCGGATGCTCCCGCGCGGCCTGGGTCAGCGACTCGTGGTGACGCGGATCGCCGGTGCCCAGCACCACCAGCTGCGCACCGCGCTCGACAAGATGCGGCAATACCGCTGCCAACAGGTCCAGCCCCTTGTGGTCCGCCAGCCGCGACACCATGCCGAGCAGAGGCATGTCGGCTGCTGCGGGCAGCCCGACTTCTTGCTGTAGCGCCGCCTTGTTGCGGGGGCGAGGGGTCATGTCTCGCTCGGTGTAGTTGGCTGCTAGGTGCGGATCGGAGGCGGGGTCGAAAGTGACTGTGTCGATGCCGTTGACGATGCCCGCGATGCCGTCCTGGCGCTCACGGAGCAGCGCATCCAGCCGCTCCCCGTAGGCCGGGGTCAGAATCTCCCGCGCGTAGGTGGCGCTCACGGTATTGATGGCGTCGGCGTAGCGGATGCCTCGCGCGAGGAATATCAGCCTGGGGGTGAGCTCGGGATCGGTTGGATGCTCCAGAAAACCGCTGGCCGCGAGCCCGGCGGCTTGCAGGGTGTCTTCACCGAAGTGCCCCTGGTACTCCAAATTGTGGATCGTGAGCACGGTAGCCGGCGCATCGGCCGGCGCCCCGTCCAAGTGGGCTGCGTGGATCCAGTTGGGAACCAGCCCGGAATGCCAGTCGTGGCAGTGGATGACGTCCGGCTGCCACCCCATCGTTCGTGCGGCTTCCAAAGCCCCGCGCGAAAAGAACACGAATCTTTGTCCGTCGTCGGGGTAGCCGTAGAGGTTGGGCCGGTTTGCGAAATAGTCCTCGCTGCCGATCAGGTACAGCGGAAACGGGCTTTGCTCGACCAGGCCGAGCGAGCCGCGATGCACAGCGCCATCCATGGGCACCGTGAACTCGGCGTGGCTCGTGGTGATCCCATGCACCGTGGAGTCGATCGCCCCGTAGTGCGGCAATGCGATCCGCACGTCCGCCCCCAGGTTTCGCAGCGCCGTCGGCAGCGACCCGACCACGTCGCCCAAGCCTCCGGTCCAGGCGTAAGGCGTGCACTCGGCGGCGAGCATCAGCACGCGCAGCGGGCGTGTGGAGGCCTCGGTCAATGTTTGAAGTGACGTTCGCCCACGAACACCAGCACGCCGCCGTGGGCGTCGACGGCGGCTACCACGGCGTCGTCCTCGATCGATCCGGCGGGGGCTGCTATCGCCCGCACGCCGGCCGCCAGCGCCGCCTCCGGGCCGTCCGTCTTGGGAAAATAGGCATCGGAAATGAGGTAGCTGCCCGCGGCGGCGGGTCCGGCGTGGTGCACGGCGTGACGCACCGCGTCGACGCGATTCATCTGGCCGACCCCGACGCCTACCAACATGCCGTCCTTGACGAGCACCACGGCGTTTGATTTCACGTGGCGTATGACCCGCATCCCGAAGCGCAACTCCGCCAAGTCCGCGTCCGTTGGCGGCACGGCTGATGCCGGACGCATCTCAAGGTCTTCCCGAGGACTCCGGTCGGGATCCTGGACCAGATAACCGCGGTCAAGACCCCACACGTGGGCGGACTCGAACCGCAGCGGGCGCCTGGCCGGCGGCTCGGACCAGCGCATGATCCGCAGATTCTTCCGCCTCCGCAGGCGTCGCAGCGCGTCGGCCGCGTAGTCCGGCGCCACCACGACGTGATAGAAGTGGCCCTTCATCGCCGCGACGGTATCTATGTCGACCTCGCGGTTGAACCCGACGATCCCGCCGTAGGCGGAAAGCGAATCACCGGCGTGTGCGTGCCCGTACGCCTCGCGCAGCGAGTCCCGCACGGCCAGGCCGCACGGATTGGTGTGCTTGACGATGGCGACCGCGGGACGCTCATGGTCGTTCGCTGCGGCCCAGGCGGCCTGCAAGTCGAGGATGTTGACGTATGACAGCGCCATCCCGTGCAGCTGCTCGATGCCGGCGAGCGCGCCACGTCCAAGCTCGGGAGCGCCGGCGGCATAGAACGCGCCGCGCTGATGGGGATTCTCCCCGTAGCGGAGGTCTTGGACCTTCCGCAGCGGCACGGTGAAGTCGCGAGGAAAGTCCTCGCCCGCCTCTGCCTGGAAGAACCCGGCGACGTGCGCGTCATAGAACGCCGTGTGCGCGAAGGCTTTGGACGCCAACTCGCGCCGCAGATCGGCGCCATCCGCGCCGGCCTGGATGGCAGCTAGCACGCGGTCGTAGTCGTCTGGATCGGTGACGGTCCAGACGTAGTCATGGTTCTTGGCGGCGGCGCGAACCATGGCCGGCCCGCCGATGTCGATGTTCTCGACGATCTCCTCGCGGTCGTCGGTCCGCGCGAGCGTTGCCGCGAACGGGTACAGGTTCACGGCGACGAGGTCGATGGGCGTCAAGCCATGCTCGGCGAGTTGCTCCCGGTCGCGTGCAAGGTCGCGTCTCGCCAGAATTCCGGCATGAATCGCCGGGTGCAGTGTCTTCACGCGGCCGTCGAACATATCCGGCCAGCCGGTCACCGCGTCGATCGACTGCGTCGGCACACCGGCGGCGTGCAGCGCCGTGGCAGTGCCTGAAGAGCTCACGATTTCCCAACCCAGGGCGTGTAGACCGGCACCCAGCCGGTCGATGCCGTGCTTGTCGAAGACGCTCAGCAGCGCGCGCGGTGCGCTCATCCCGTCCTCAGCGGCGGGTCAACGCGCGCGACGCCGTTCTCCACGCGAACTCGTCCATCGGCGAACAATTGCAGCACCTCGGAATAGATGCGGTGCTCCTGCTCCAGGATGCGCGCCGCTAGCGATTCCACCGTGTCAACGGCATACACGCACACGGCCGCCTGCGCCACGATTGGACCGCCGTCCAGGGTCTCGTTCACCAGGTGCACGGTACAGCCCGAGATTTTCACTCCTGCGGCAAGGGCGTCGGCTTGGGGCTGCGGCGCCATCGTCCCGCCAAATGCCGGCAGCAGCGATGGATGGATGTTGAGGATGCGGCCGGGAAACGCCGCCAGGAAGAACGGGCGAAAGATCGTGCTGAATCCGGAGAGCGCCAGGGTGTCGACCCGCGCTTCTTGCAAGACTTCCAGCATCCGCCGCTGCTGAGCCGTACGCGTCGGAAAGTCGCGGCGGACGATCAGGTGGGCGGGTACACGGAACTCGCGCGCGACGTCGAGCACCTTGGCACCCGCGCGGTTGCACACGATCACCGGCACTTCCGCGTGCAGCCGGCCGTCGCGAACGGCCTCCAGGATCGCGCGCGCATTCGACCCGCGCCCCGAGGCCATGATGCCCACCCGCATCAGCCGCCGACCGCCTCGTTCACGCGCCGATGAACTCCAGCACTGCGTCTTGGCGCTGCACCACTGAACCGGCCACAAACGCGCCGGAAAGCTCGGACAGGAGCGCCGCACAGGCATGCGGCCGGCACACGATGACGACGCCGACGCCCATGTTGAACACGCGGTACATCTCGTCGCGCGGCACGGCGGCGGTTTCCTCAATCCACGCATACAGCGGTGGAATCGTCCACGCCGGGGGTGACAGCCGCGCCGCAAGTCCATCCGGCAGCACGCGCGGCAGGTTGTCGATGAGCCCGCCGCCGGTGATATGGGCGGCCGCATGAACGCCGGGCACCCTAAAGGCGCGCAGCAGCGGCTCCACATAGGACTCGTGGGGTGTAAGGGCGGCCTCGATCACGGTGGTATCGCCGAGCGGCGCCGTGGGATTCCCCCGCTCGAGGGCACGCCGGACCAGGCTATAGCCGTTGGTATGCGGGCCGGCTGCCGGAAGCCCCACGCACACGTCGCCCGCGCGGACCTCGTCGGGATTCGCCAGCTCGCCCTGCTCGGCCACCCCGATCACCGTCCCGGCGAGGTCGTAGGCGCCGGGACGATAGGTGTCGGGCAATTGCGCCGACTCACCGCCGATCAGCGTCACGCCTGTTTCGCGGCAAGCCTCGGCGATGCCCTGCACCAATCGCGTGACCAGGTCCGGCTCAAGGTGTGCCGCCGCCACGTAGTCGAGAAACGCCATTGGCCGCACGTTCTGCACAGCCAGATCGTTCATGCAGTGACGCACGATGTCGCCGCCGGCGAGTTCCGGGCGATCCCACGCCAGCGCGAGCAGGAGTTTCGTGCCCAGCGAGTCGGTGCTCGCGAGGAGCACCGGGTTCCGCATTCCCGAAGGCAGCCGCAGGCCGCCGGCAAATGCCCCGAAACCGGGCAGCGAAGCATCGCGCGACGTGCTGGCCACGGCGGTGCGCAACGCCGTCTTGAGCGCGTCGTTGTGGTCGAGGTCGACGCCGGCGTCGGCGTAGACCGAGCGCGGCGCGGGGCTCATGGGCTTGGCTTGGCGGGCTCGGCGTCGGCTTCCTCTAACGGAAACAGCGCGGCCTGGCGGGGGAACACCGGTGCGGTTTGCAACTCCGTTGGCCGCTCGAGCTCAAACTTGTCGAAGGCCAGCTGCACGTCGATGGGGTAGTCACGCGTGAAGCAACCCAGGCACAGCTCGCCGTGCGTCTGGCGGGTGGCAGCCACGAGATTCGGAATGGAGAGGTAGTCGAGGCTATCGGCGCCAATGGTCCGACACACCTCCTCGACCGGCCGGGCATGCGCGATCAGCTCGTCGGGATCGGGAATATCGATGCCGAGGAAACAGGGCCAGCGAATCGGTGGGGCGGTGATGCGCACGTGGACCTCGCGCGCCCCGCCCCGCTCACGCAGCAGCTGCACGAGCTGGTGCTGCGAGGTGCCGCGCACGATGCTGTCGTCGACCATGACAACGCGCTTGCCGCGCGTGACGGTCGGAAGCGCGTTGTACTTGAGGCGCACCCAGAGCTTGCGCAGTTCGGTGGATGGCTCGATAAAGGTCCGGCCGATATAGCGATTGCGCAGGAAGCCGTCGGCATAGGGCAGCCCGCTGGCCTCGGCGTACCCGGTTGCCGCGGCGATGGCCGAGTCCGGGACGCCCACCACGAGATCGGCGTCCACCGGATGCTGCAGGGCAAGTCGGCGCCCCATCTCGCGGCGCACGGAATGAACCAGCTCCCCCTTGAGGGACGAGTCCGGCCGCGTGAAGTAGATGTACTCGAAGGCGCACAGGGCATGGCGGTGGGGCGGCGATGCTTGCCGTGAATGCAGACCGTTGGCGCCGATGGCCAATACCTCGCCCGGCTCGATTTCCCGCTCCAGCTGGGCGCCCACCGCGTCCAGCGCGCAGGTTTCCGACGTGACGATCCAGGCGCCGTCAACCGAGCCCAAGCACAATGGGCGGTTGCCCATGGCGTCGCGCGCGACGATGATTTCATTCGGCGTGGCCACCGCCAAGCAGAACGAGCCCAGGAGACGCGGCACGGTGTGGCAGACGCGCTCAAACACGCTGGCGCCCGGGGCGCCGGCAATCGACTGTGCGATGACGGCCGTGTCGGACGTGGCCGTGGCGTCATTGACCGGCTCGCCGTTAGAGTCCCGCAGATGTACGGCGTTGACGATATTGCCGTTGTGGGCCACGGCGATCGGCCCCAAGTCCGTCGCTTGCAGCACCGGCTGTATGTTTTGGGCCGTGTTCGAGCCGCTGGTGGAGTAGCGGCAGTGACCAACAGCGAGCTGTCCGTGGGCTTCCGACAGGGCATCGCCTCGAAATACCTGTGAGACCAGCCCCTCGTCCTTGACGGTATACAGGTCCTCGCCATTCCCCAGGGTGATGCCGGCGCCCTCCTGCCCCCGGTGTTGAACGGCGTAGAGCCCGACGTAGGCGAGGGCCGCGACATCCGCCCCGGGTCCGTACACCGCCACGACGCCGCAAGCTTCGCGCAGGTTGGGCAGGCCCAAAGGGGCCGCCGGCTCGTAAATTGGGCGAGGGTGCAACGGGACTCGGTCTGTTGTCGGCACCGGCGCGTTGGGCGGCGTCGGCGCGCATGGACTGGAGCGCGTGAATGCCAGCGGGGCTACCCCGGAGTCCCTCCCTAACTCATCCTAACCGTTCGGCTGGCGTCCGGCGAGTGCGGCATCCAGCCCCTGGTCCCACGCTCGATAGGCCTCGTCGAGTGCCACGTCGACGTTGCCGATGCGCAACCTGTCGCCGCCGACGCTTCCCAGCGCGCGCGCGGCCACTCCTGCCGCGGCGGCAAGGCGTTCCACCGCCGGCCAGGATTCGGCAGTGGTGCTTATCACGATCCGTGAAGGAGCCTCGCCAAAAAGTGCCACGTCCGCTCGCTGGTGTGACGAATCAAGCTCGAGGTCCACTCCGATGCCGCCCGCGAAGGCGCTCTCGGCGACGGCTACGGCCAGGCCCCCGTCGCTGCAGTCGTGGGCCGAAACCAGCAGACCGGCCTGGATCAGGTCGCGGAGCACGCTCTGGACCGACCGCTCGACCTCGAGGTCGATAGCTGGAGCGCCGGCCACTTGCCCGTGGACAACCGCCAAATACTCGCTGCCGTCCAGTGCTGGTGGCGTGTCGCCGAGCAAGCCTACGATGCTGCCCTCAGCGCCCAGTGCGATGCCGCAGCTCGCGTCGGCTTCCTCGAGTAGGCCGAGCATGCCCACCACCGGCGTTGGCCAGATGGCCCGATCTCCCGATTCGTTGTACAGGCTCACGTTGCCGCTGATCACCGGCGTGCCAATCGCATTGCAGGCCGCGGTCATGCCATCGACTACGCGAGCCAGCTGGTAGTAGACCGCCGGATCTTCCGGCGAGCCGAAGTTGAGGCAGTTGGTAATCGCGAGCGGCGTCGCCCCGGTGCATGACACGTTGCGCGCGGCTTCGGCCACCGCCATTGCGCCGCCGTTGAAGGGGTCTAGGTAGCAATGGCGCGAGTTGCCGTCGGTGCACAACGCGATCGCGCGGTCCGTCCCCTTGATCCGCAGCACCGCCGCATCCCCGCCGGGCGGACCGATCGTGTGCGTGCCCACCATGTGGTCGTATTGCCGGTAGACGCCGCGTCGGCTGGCGACGTTGGGCGCCCCCAGCAGCGCGAGGAAGGTTTCGGAAAGGTCCGTCGGCTCGGGCACCTCGGCCACGTCCAGCCGCTGCACGTCGTCCAAGTAGGCCGGTCGCTCGACGGGAAACGCATAGGTCGGGGCATCGACCAGCATCGACACCGGCAGCCGCGCCACGTCCACGGATCCCTCGGTGACCCGCACGTCCCGCCCGGTGGCCACGTGACCGATGACGTCGCTATGCAGCCCCCACTTGGTGAATATGGCGCGCACCTCATCCTCACGCCCCGCGTGCGCGATGACGAGCATGCGCTCCTGGCTTTCACTTAACATAACTTCATACGGGGTCATGCCGACGGCGCGCCGCGACACCCGCGCGACATCGAGGGTGACGCCGCAGCCGCCGCGGTCCGCGGCCTCGATGACGGCGCTGGTCAGGCCGGTGGCCCCCAGGTCTTGCAGGCCGGCCACACCGCCTGTCCCCAGCGCCTCCAGGCAGGCTTCGAGCAGCAGTTTCTCCATGAAGGGATTGCCCACCTGCACGACGCCTCGGTGGGAGGCCTCCGGGTCCTCGACCGAGGCGAAGGTGGCGCCGTGGATGCCGTCACGCCCGGTATCGGCGCCCACGAGGATCAGCGGATTTCCCGGACCGGAGGCGGCGGCGCTGGTCAGGTCTTCGTGGCGAATCAGGCCGGCGCACATCGCGTTCACCAGCGGATTGCCGGAATAGCACGGCGCCACCCCGATCTCACCGCCGACGGTGGGCACGCCGACACAATTGCCGTACCACGCGATGCCGCCCACCACGCCATTCGCCAGAAACCGGCTGCGGGCGTCGCTAAGGGACCCGAAGCGCAGGCTGTCCAAGATGGCGATAGGCCGCGCGCCCATGGTGAAGATGTCGCGCAAGATCCCGCCGACCCCGGTGGCCGCGCCCTGAAACGGCTCGACGGCGCTCGGGTGGTTGTGGCTCTCGACCTTCATCACGATGGCCAGCCCATCGCCGATGTCGACGGCGCCGGCGTTCTCTTGGCCGGGACCCACCAGCACCTGCGGCCCCGTTCCCGGAAAGCGGCGCAGGAGCGGGCGCGAGTGCTGATACCCGCAATGCTCGCTCCACATGCCGCCGATGATGCCGAGCTCCACCGCGTTGGGTGCGCGGTCGAGAGTGTCAAAGGCCAGGTCGTACTCGTGCCGTGTCAGCGCCACGTCGCGCAGCGCGGCGTCGTCCGGGGCGACGGGATCGGTTGGCGAGGTCACGCGGCGACGTGGGCGAGCACCGATTCCCACAGCAGGCGCCCGTCGGCGCCGCCCAGCGCCGGCTCGCTGCAGCGCTCGGGGTGGGGCATGAGGCCAACGACATTGCGCCGGGCGTTGCAAATGCCGGCGATATCGCCGACCGAGCCGTTGGGATTCGCCGCCGCCGATCGATTGCCGGCGTCGTCCGTGTAGCGCCAGACGATCTGGTCGTTGTCGTGCAGCTCCTCCAGGGTGGCGGCGTCCGCGACGTAGTTGCCCTCGCCATGGGCGATCGGCATGCGCAGCACCTGGCCGACAGCGGCGGATTCCGTGAAGGGCGTGCGGGGCGTTTCGACGCGCACGTGCACCCATTCGCAGCGGAACGCGACGCTGGCGTTTGGCAGCATCGCGCCGGGCAGCAGCCCCGCTTCGAGCAAGATCTGAAAGCCGTTGCAGATGCCGAGCACGGGCACGCCCCGATCGGCCGCCTCCCGTACGGCGCGCATCACTCGGGCATTCGCGGCCATCGCGCCGGTGCGCAAGTAGTCTCCGTAGCTGAACCCGCCCGGCAGCACGACGAGGTCGTAGCCCTCCAACGACGGCGTGGCGTGCCATACCAGATCGGTCGGCACCCCCATGACCTCCGTCAGCGCATAGTGCGTGTCCGTGTCGCAATTGCTGCCGGGAAACACGATCACCGCCGCGCGCATCTTGGCTACCAGGCGGTATCGCTCAGCTTGAGAGGCTGCGGCTCGATCAGCTTCAAATCGAACGACTCGATGACGGGGTTGATCAGCAGTTGCCGGCACATTGCTTGCACGCGGTCGCGGGCGCTCGAGGCGTCCTCGGCGACAAATTCGATGTCGACAATCTTGCCGACGCGCACGTCGCGGATGCCGTTGAAGCCGAGATCGCGCAACCCCGTGGCTACCGTGGCGCCTTGCGGATCGTTGACGCCGGGTTTGAGGCGGACGAATACGTGCGCCGTGTAGGTCCTGGGTACGCCGCTCACGCCGCCAAGCGCTCGTGAATCTCGCGATAGCGCGCCGCAGTGCGCTCGACGATCTCGGCCGGCAGCGCCGGAATCGGAGGTTCGCGATCCCATCCCATCTCAATGAGGTGGTTGCGCACGATCTGCTTGTCGAAGCTCGGTGGCGAGAGCCCGACCGCGTACTCGTCGACGTCCCAGAACCGGGACGAATCGGGCGTGAGGATCTCGTCGATCAGGGTCAGCTCGCCGTCCACCCATCCAAACTCGAATTTCGTGTCGGCCAGGATGATGCCTCGGTCGCTCGCGTAGTCGCGGCCGCGCGCGTACACCGCGATGCTGGCCTCGCGCAGGCGTTGGGCGAGGTCGGCGCCCACCATGTCGCTGAGCTGGGCAAAGCTGATGTTCTCGTCGTGGCCGGTCTCGGCTTTCGTCGCCGGGGTGAACAGGGGCTCCGCGAACGGCTCGGCCTCCTGCATGTCGGGAGGGATGTCGATGCCGCAGATCTGGCCGCTGCGCTGATAGTCCACCCAGCCCGAGCCGGTGATGTAGCCGCGCACGACGCACTCCGCGTCGATGCGCTCGGCTCGCTTGACCAACATGGTGCGGCCCCGCAGCACGTCGGCGTGCCGGCGCACGTCGTCGCCCATGGCGTCCACGTCCGTCGTGATGAGGTGATTGGGCACCAGGTCCTCGGTGAGGCCGAACCAGCGCTCCGACATGGCCGTGAGCACGGCGCCTTTGTCCGGAATGGCGGTTGGCAGCACGTGGTCGAACGCTGAGATGCGGTCGGTGGTAACGATGAGCAGGTTGTCGTCCAAGTCGTAGATATCGCGCACTTTCCCGCGGTTGAGCAGCCGCAGGCCTTCCAATTCGGTTTGGGTAACTGTCCTCGTCGTCATGTCGGGCTCACCTCCGCCGATCGCACCGGGGCAGCCGGCGCGGCGTTTTCATCCAAGCCTAGTCTCTCGTATGCAGCGTCGATCCATCTCAAGTGTGGCGCCGGGCTGAACGCTTGATCCAGGTCGTCCGGTGTCAGCCGGTCCGTCACGCGCGCGTCTCCGGCGATCAGCTCGCGAAATGACGCACCGCCCGTCCATGCCGCACCGGCGTGATCCTGCACGATAGCGTAGGCCTCCTGGCGCGACATGCCGGCCCGCACGAGCGCCAGCATGATCGCCTGCGAATAGATCAGGCCCCCGGTCATGTCGACGTTTGCGCGCATACGTTCCGGATAGACCCGCAAGTCGCGCATCACGTTGGTGAAGAGCCACAGCATGTAGTCCAGCGCGATGCATGAGTCGGGGATGATCACCCGCTCCGCTGACGAATGGCTGATGTCGCGTTCGTGCCACAAGGCCACGTTTTCCAGCGCTGCCTGCGCATTGGCGCGGACCACGCGCGCCAGACCCGATACGCGCTCGCAGCGCGACGGATTGCGCTTGTGCGGCATGGACGACGATCCGTGGCGGCCTTCTTCGAACGGCTCTTCGACCTCGCGAATCTCGGTGCGCTGCAAGCTGCGGATCTCGGTGGCAAATTTGTCAAGCGAGCTTGCCAAGCCCGCGAGCGACGTCATGAAGTGGGCGTGGCGATCGCGCTGCACGATCTGGTTCGTGACGGGCGCCGCCGCCAAGCCAAGCTCGCCACAGGCCCATTCCTCGACCCGCGGCGGCACGTGGGCATGCGTGCCCACCGACCCTGAGATCTTGCCGACGGCCACGGTGGCTTGTGCATCGCATAGGCGCTGGCGCTGGCGGTGCACCTCGTCGATCCAAATCAGCAGTTTGAATCCGAACGTGATCGGCTCCGCGTGCACCCCGTGGCTGCGGCCGATCATGAGCGTGTCGCGATGTTCGTGCGCCAGCCCGGTCAGGACCTCCGCCAAGTCGTCCAGCCGGGTCAGGAGCTGGTTCGCGGCCGCTACGAGTTGCAGCGCCAGCCCCGTGTCCAGGACGTCCGACGACGTGAGCCCCAGGTGCAGCCAGCGGCCCTCGGGACCCACCGACTCGGCGAGGGCATCCACGAAGGCGTTCGTCTCGTGATCGCTCGTTCGCTCCAGCTCGTCGATGCGCGCCAGGCTGAAGCTAGCGCGTTGTAGCAGGGCGGCGTCGCCGGCCGGTATTCGGCCTTCGCGCGCCCAGGCGTTGACCGCGGCCAACTCGACGCGCCGCTGGCATTCGAAATACATCTGGCGGTCCCAGATGGCGCCCATCTCGGGCCGGGTGTAGCGGGGAATCACTGCCCGACCGCCACGCCAAGCGCGTCGGCGGCGATGTCCGACCGATAGGCGGCGCCCTCAAACTGTATTGTCCCGGCGATGGCGTAGGCCTCGTCGCGGGCCTCGCCCAAATCGTCCGCGATGCCTACCGCCGCCAAGACACGTCCTCCCGACGTCCGAACCACGCCGTCGCGCCGTTCGGTGCCGGCATGGAAGACCAGGCCGCGATCGATATCGTCTAGCCCGGTGATGGGCCGACCGCTCACGGATGGCCCCGGATATCCTTCAGAGGTGAGCACTACGGCAACGGCCGCCTCTATTGGTCGACGGATACGGGTGCGGTCCAGTGTGCCGTCTACCGCGGCGTGGAGAAGCTCCACGAAGTCGCCCTGCAGCACGGGGAGGACCACCTGGGTTTCCGGGTCGCCCATGCGACAGTTGAATTCGATCACTTTGGGACCGTGGGCCGTGAGGATCAGCCCCGCGTAGAGCACGCCGACATACGGCCTCCCCGCCGCCCGCAGGCCGGCCAGGACCGGGCCGATGATTTCACGCTCGATGCGCGATACAAGCTCCGCGGGCGCGTCGGGCACCGGTGTGTAGCTCCCGATGCCGCCTGTGTTTGGCCCCTGGTCGCCGTCGCCGATGCGCTTGTAGTCGCGGGCCACGCCAATGGTGCGAAAGCTTTGGCCGTCCGATAGCGCGAACAGCGAGAGCTCGGGACCACGCAGCCGCTCCTGCACCACGACGCGCGCGCCGGAGGCGCCGAACGCCCCATCGACCATCATTTGCCGGATCGCGTCGCCGGCCTCGTCGGGGGTGCTGCAGACAATCACGCCCTTGCCGAGAGCCGGGCCGTCGGCCTTGACGACGACTCCCCCGGGTTCGTCCTCGACATAGGCCAGCGCCGCGTCGACGTCATCGAACGTGGCGTGGGCGGCAGCCGGCACGCCGAGGCGCGCGACAAGGGCGCCCGAGAAGGCCTTGCTGCCCTCGATCTCGGCCGCCCGCCGCGTCGGTCCGAAGGCCGGCACACCAATGTCGTGCAGCTCGTCCACGATCCCGTTGATCAGCGGATCCTCGGGGCCGACGACGACCAGGTCCGGGCGTTCCGTCGCGGCCCAGCGGACGAGATCGTCGACATCGCCCGCCCCGATATCGAGCGTTCGGGCGACGTCCACCGTTCCCGCGTTGCCCGGCGCGCAGTAGATCTCCGCGTGCGGCCGGTCGTGCCGCAGCCGCCAGCAAATCGCGTGCTCGCGGCCGCCGCCGCCCACGACCAGGAGCTTGGGATTCGCGCGCCGCGCGTCTATTCCCATTCGATTGTCCCCGGCGGCTTGGACGTGATGTCGTAGACCACGCGATTCACTCCTGGGACCTCGTTCACCAGCCGGCTCGAGATTCGTGCCAGCACATCGGCGGGGATTCGCGCCCAGTCGGCGGTCATGAAATCGTCCGAGGTTACGGCGCGGACCGCCACCAACTCGCCGTAGGTTCGCTCGTCACCCATCACGCCGACGCTGCGCACCCCGGGCAACACGGCAAAGTACTGCGCCAGGGAATGTGTCTTGGCGATTGGCTCGAGCTCCTCGAGCACGATGGCGTCCGCGGCCCGCAGCGTCTCGACCCGCGCGGCGGTCACTTCCCCAAGCACGCGCACGGCAAGTCCCGGCCCTGGGAACGGTTGCCGATCAACAACCGCGGGCGGCAGGCCGAGCTCGCGCCCCACGGCCCGCACCTCATCCTTGAATAGCTCTCGCAGCGGTTCCAACAACTTGAGGCCCAGCCGCTCCGGGAGCCCGCCGACGTTGTGATGCGACTTGATGACCGCCGCGCCGGCGCGTCCGCCGCTTTCGATCACGTCGGGGTAGATCGTGCCTTGGGCGAGGAAGCGCGCGTCGCCGATGCGGGCGGCCTCGCGTTCGAACGCGCGAATGAACGCCTCGCCGATGATGGTGCGCTTCCGCTCCGGGTCGGTGACGCCGTGCAAGCTGTGCTGAAACTCGTCGGCCGCGTCGACGATGGTGAGATCGAGGTTTTGGCTGCTGCGCAGCGCGTCGCGGACCTGTGCCACTTCGCCCGCGCGCAGCAGGCCGGTGTCGACCAGAATGCATGCGAGCCGGTGGCCGATCGCGGCGTGCACCAGCGCGGCGGTGACGGCGCTATCGACGCCGCCGCTCAGCCCGCAGATCACGCGGCCATCGGCCGCACGGCGCCGGATGTCGGCTATGGCCTCCCGCACGAGGGACGCCGGCGTCCAGTCGCCGCGGCAGTTGCAGATATCACGCGCAAAGTTGCGCAGCAGCGCAAGCCCGTGCGCCGTGTGGCGCACCTCAGGATGAAACTGCAGCGCGCTCACCCCGTTGCCATTGGCCATGGCCGCCGTGGGCGAATGACCGGTGGCGGCGACCGCGCGAAAGCCGGGCGGCAGCTCTTCGACCACGTCGCCATGACTCATCCACACGTCAAAGGCCGGCGGCAGACCGGCGAAAAGCGGATGTGCGCCGTCGGCAACGCGCACGCGCGCCGGGCCGTACTCACGTCTGGACGCCGGTTGCACGCGCCCGCCCAATGCGTGGCTCAGCAGTTGCATGCCATAGCAGATGCCCAGAACCGGCACGCCCGCGTCCAGCACATCCGCCGGGAGTTGTGGGGCGCCTCGGGCGTACACGCTCGCCGGTCCGCCCGACAGCACGATGCCGCGCAGGCGTCTGGAGTCCACGGTGTGCAGGTGGTCGGGGGCCAGCAGCTCCGTGCGGACGCCGACTTCGCGGATCCGCCGGGCGATGAGCTGACTGTATTGCGACCCGAAATCGAGGACGGCGATCGTCTCGCGTTCCCCGGATGCGCCGAAGTCCTCGCCAACGCTTGCCGCGTCCGGGCGGGGGTCAACTCCTCTGGGGCTCAATTCGGTGGGCAGCAGGCCTCCCCGCGGCGCCCGCTGCTGGTTCAGGCAACGGTGCGCGCCGTCGGTGAATTATAGGTCGGCTTGACGTGTGCGCGTGCGCCAGGCGTCGGTTGGCTGGGCGCCGGTGGCTGCCGCGCTCACGACGTAGGTCTCGCATGTGTGGCCGCCGTCCAGGCAGGCGTCCGCCATCGCGCTGGCGACCGTGAGGTTGCGCTCGCGCGGACAGAACGCGATGACCGTTGGGCCCGATCCACTCAGCGCGACGCCGTAGGCGCCCGCGCCCAGCGCTGCCGTCATGCAAGGCTCCAGCGCCGGATTGAGCGTGGCGCGGTAGGGCTGGTGCAGCCGATCGGCCATGGCTACGCCCAGCAGGTCGAACCGGCCCTGGCGCACGGCGCCCACCATGAGCGCCGCGCGGGCGAGGTTGGCCACCGCATCCGCCCGCGGCACTTGATCGGGCAGGACTTGACGCGCTCGGTGGGTCGGCACCCGGTAGCCCGGCACGACGAGCACGATGCCCACCGGGGCTGGAAACTCGAGTGGCACCCAGTGCAACTCGGGCCCGTCCGTCACCGTGACGACCATGCCGCCCAGCAGCGCGGGCGCCACATTGTCGGGATGCCCTTCCAGCTCGTTCGCCCGCCGCAGCAGCTCGTCCTGCGGCACGTCAAGATCGAAGGCGAGCTTGGCGGCGACCAGTCCGCCGACAATGGCGCTGGCCGAGCTGCCCAGGCCGCCTTGCGCGGGGATGATCCGCCGAGCGTGCAGCCGGTACGGGCCGGCTGCCGCGGGCGCGAGGGACCGAAACGCGCGGAAGGCCAGATTGCGCCGGACGTCCCGCGGCACGAATTCCGCGAACTTGCCGCTGGCCTCGATATGGTCGTGATGGCTGGGCTCAAAGCGATAGATGTCGCGCAGCTCGAGCGCCAGCCCGAGGGCGTCGAATCCGGCGCCCAGATTCCCGGACGAGGCCGGGACGGCAACCTCGGCCCATCCTGGGCCGCTCACGGACGTGGCGGAGTTTCCGGTCGGGCCTCCATGCGCGTCGCGCTCGATACCCACCAGACGCCCTGCTGCCGGTGCGGGGCAGCCGTCCGATGTGCGTTGATGCTCAGGAGGATGCCAATGGCCAACAGGGTTACCACCAGTGAGTTGCGGCCGAAGCTGAGGAGGGGCAGCGTGATCCCGGTCACTGGCATCAGCCCAACATTCATGCCGATGTTGACGAAGGATTGGAAGAACAACATGCCCGCAATGCCGATGGCCAGATAGCGGCCAAAATCATCGCGTGCGCGAATCGAGATGATCACGGCCTGGGCGAGCAGAAGGGTGAAGAACAAGATGACGCCCAGGGCTCCAACGAATCCGAGTTGCTCGCCGAGCACGGCATAGATGAAGTCGGTATCGCGCACGCGGAGAAACTCGAGCTGCGACTGGGTGCCTTGCCCGATCCCCTGCCCCAACCAGCCGCCGGAGCCAATGGAGATTCGCGCTTGCAGCACGTTGTAGCCGGCGCCAAGCGGATCGCTCCCCGGGTCGAGAAATGCGACGAATCGCTCACGCATGTAGTCCTGGGCAAAGAACCAGCCGAAGGGAAATGCCGCCAGCGCCGCTCCAACCGGCACGAGCACGTGCCACCAGCGAGCCCCGGCGACGAACACCATCGCCAGCCACACGGCCACGAACACGAGGGCCGAGCCCAGATCGGGCTCGATGAATACCAGCGCCGCGGGCACCAGCATGAGCACGAGGCTCAGCAGCAGGGTGCGAATCGAACGGATGCGTTCTCCGCGTCGGGCCAGGAAGTGTGCCAAGAACACGATGGCGGCCAGCTTCATGATCTCGGACGGCTGGATCACGATGGGCCCGATCACGAACCAGCGCCGGGCGCCCAGACTGGCGTCGCCGAACACCACAACGGCGGCTACCGCGATCGTGCCAAGAATGAATGCCGGCAGCGCCACGGCGTTGAGCAGTCGATAGTCCAGGAACGCCATGACCAGTGCGGCGGCGAGCCCGATGGCCACGAACACGCCTTGCTGGACCGCCTTGTGCTCCAGGCCGGTTTGGCCGGGATCGCCGGTGGTGGAAAGCATCAGGATGCCCGCGGACACCAGAGCGATTGACGGGATGATGACGGCGAGATCAAAGCGCCGCAGAGTGCTGGTCATGCGAGCCGGCGCGTCGGCGGTATGAAGTCCGGACGGTCCTGGGGCAGCGGGGGCATCTGGCCGGTCATCAAATAGTCGATGATGTCCCGCGCGATTGGAGCGGCCGCAAAGGCGCCTTCGCCGCCGTCGCGAACCAGGACCGCGAACGCGTACTCAGGGTTCTCGGCCGGTGCGTAGCCGGCAAACCAGGCATGGCTCGGGAGCTTGCCTTTGGAATCGCGCGTTCCGCTGTACTCCGCCGTGCCCGTCTTGCCGGCCACGACGGTGAATTCGGAGCGGGCGTGCCTACCGGTGCCGTTGCGGCCGTTGACGGCTTCCAGGAGGGCGTCGCGGATTAGACGCAGGTGCTCATCCGAAACCGGCAGTTGTCCCCGCTCGCTCACGGGCATCCGCTGCAGGACGTGGCCCTGCGAATCGACGATGCGGTCCACCAGGCGCGGCCGCAGCAGGCGCCCACCGTTTCCCAAGGCCGCGTACATCATGGCGATTTGCAGCGGCGTGACCTGCACGAGCCCCTGGCCGATGGCCGCGTGGTAGGTGTCGCCGGTGACCCATGGCTGCCCCAGGTTGCCTTGCTTCCATTCGGCGGTTGGCACCAGGCCGGCCGCCTCGCTGGGAAGGTCGATCCCGCTGACTTCACCAAAGCCAAACCCACGCTCGAACTCCACCATCCGCCGATTGCCGACGCCGGTGAGGTTGGTGTACGGATTTCCGCCGGAGATGCTGTAGAAGTAGATATTGCACGACTCTGAAATGCCGCGGTGCAGGTCGACCATGCCGTGGCCGGTTGGCAGCCAGTCGTTGAAAGCCCAGCCGCTCGGCAGCACCAACTGGCCGTCGCACGGAATCTTGGTTTGCGGCAATACGATTCCGGTCTCGAGCGCCGCTGAGGCCGCGACAACTTTGTAGCTCGAGCCGGGCGGGTAGAGGCCGGCCACGGCATGGTTGATGAGGGGGCGGCGTCCGTCGGTCACCAACCGTGTGAGCACACTGGGGTCGCCGCCGGCTCCGAAGGCGTTGTTGTCGTAGTCGGGCAAGCTCGCGAGGGCCACGACCGACCCGTCCTCCGGTCGAATCACCACCACGACCCCGGCGCCGGAGTCGCGCAGGGCCAGATGCCGCGCCAGAATTTCGCGAATCGCCCGCTGCTCGCGCACGGCGACGGTCAGCACCAGGTGCCGTCCCTCGACGGGAGCCTCGGCAGCGATCTCGTTCAACTCGCGCCCGAGGGCGTCGATCTGGACTCTCCGCGAGCCGTCGGTCCCGCGCAACGCCCCTTGGAATCTGCGCTCGAGGCCCGCCAGCCCGACCGTTTCATCGAAGCCCACACCCAGCGCCTGGTATTCCTCCAGCGCCTCGGCGGGAACCGGCCCGACAAAGCCGAGCATATGCCCGAAGGCGTCACCATGGAGGTATTGCCGACGTATCCCGGAGCGGACCTGCACCCCTGGCAGGTCGTGGCGCCGCTCTTCGATAGCCAGCGCCGAGTCGCGCTCCACGTCCGTCGCCACCTGCACTGGGCGGCCCGGATCGTAGCGGGCCTGCGCCAGCTGTAGGCGTATATCGTCGGGCCGTTCACCCGTGAGGGCGGCCACGCTGGCAATGATCGAGCCCTTGCGGGACTTGGGAACGTCAGCCGGCGTGACCCACACACCGAAAACCGGCACGTTTCGGACGAGCGGCTCGCGGCTACGGTCAAACACCAGACCCCGCACCGGACGGACGGGTTCGGTGCGCAACCGATTCCGCGTCGCCTGTTCCTGGTAGGTCTCCGTCTCTACGACCTGGAGTTGCCAGAGACGCCCCGCCAGGGCCGCGTTGCCGGCCAGGACCGCGCCCCCCAGGATGAGACCGCGCCTAAGCTTGCGATTGGCACTCGCGCCGCCGTCGCTCTTGGCGCCATGCGCCCCCGGCGCTGCTTGACCGCTGTGCTCGTTGTTGGCCGCCATACCCTCCTAGCGTACTCCGCGAAACGTTGGAATTGGGCGACCGTGCGTCCATCGCTCGAGCACCCGCACCGGGTAGTAGAGCCCCGCCGCCGCCGCAAGGTTGACGACGATGGCCCGCCACAGTCGCCCGGGCAGGTGAGCCTCCCACGCGACCTCGAATCCCTGCAGCTGCAGCGCCAGGAGCACCGTTGGGTAGTAGGCCGCCGTCGCAAGCACGACCGCCGCGGCGGGTATGACGACATTCGCGCGATCCACACCGCCGAAGCCCCCACCGGCCGCGTAGGCGATCACCGTTAAGAGCAGGGCGTTGGTCCCAAGGGGTGCTGCTGAAAAAAGATCGACCACCAGCCCGCCGCCGAACCCCCAGGCGAGGGCCCGCGTCCCGACCTGCATCGTGGCCAGGACCACGACGCTGACGAGAACCAGCGACGGCTGCGCTCCCAGGATTTCGAAGTACGGCAGCACTGAGGTTTGCACCAGCGCGAGCAGCGCCAGGAACAGGGCCGCCACCCACGTGCCTGGCGAGGGAAGCCAACGCGCCCCGCGTGCAGCCGTGCCAAGACGCGTAACCACGCCTACCCGCCAGCCGTCTGCCCGACGATGACGTGCACCACGTCCAAGTGCTCGGGCTGCACGAAGGGCTCAACGATCGCCTGACGCAGCACGCTCGTGGGCGAAACCTCGATGGCCACGATGCGTCCGACCGGAATTCCCCGAGGCAGGCCGCCGCCGAGGCTCGACGTCACGATAGAGTCGCCCACCATGACCGGGGCCTCGGCGTCGATGTGGCGCATCACCAGGTCCGCGCCGTTGGTTCCGTCCAGCGTGCCGTCCGCCGTGGTCTCGTCCCCTTGTGCCAGGACGCTCACCGTGCTCTGTGGGCTATGCACCGGCAATACGTCGGCCGTTGCGTCGGTCACGTTGGTCACGCGGCCGGCCAACCCGCCGTGCGCCACCACCGCCATGCCCACGCGGATGCCGGACGACGCGCCGCGATCGATCACGATTGTGTCCAGCATGTCCAGGCTGTCGCGCCCGACAATGCGTGCCGTCACGAGCTTCAGTTCGGGGTGCTCGTCCAGATAGCCCAGGGCCTCGCGGAAGCGCTCATTTTCGCGTTCGGCGTCATTCAGGCGGGCCGCCTGCGCCCGGAGCTGCGTCAGCTCGGCCCGCAGCGCGGCATTCTCCTCCCGCATCTCGCCAAACCGATTGAGGTCGTCCAGGGCCCGCGACGCGCTATTGGCGACGGTGGTGAAGGCGCTCCTGACCGGTTCGACCACGCGGAGGACCAAGCCCTCCACTGGCACGCTGGCGCCGGTGTTGTGCAGCATCGAGAGCACGACCGCCGCGACGATGAGCGCTACCAGCACGATTGCGGCTCGTTGGCCTCCCCGCATGTTGGTGACCACCTAGGCGTACGGGGACTTGTTCTCGGTGACGAAGACTTCGCGGTAGGACTCGAGGTTGTGCAGGCAGGCGCCTGTGCCGCGCACCACCGCTTCGAGCGGGTTTTCCGCCACGTGCACCGGTATGTCGGCCTCCTGCTCGATGCGCTTGTCCAAATTGCGCAGCAAGGCCCCGCCCCCGGCGAGATAGATGCCGTGCTCCATGATGTCGGCCAGCAGCTCGGGCGGCGTGGCCTCGATGGCGAGCTTGACGTTGTCGACGATTTCGGTCACCGGCGCGCTGATCGCCTCGCGGATATGCCCCGACGTGAGTTCCGCCTGCCGTGGCAACCCACTCTGCAGGTCGCGGCCGCGTATGAGCGCGGTGTCTTCCTGAAGACCGGCATAGGCCGATCCGACGGCGATCTTGCAGGCCTCCGCGGTGCGCTCGCCGATCAGCAGCATGTGCTCGCTCCGGCAGTACTCCACAATCTGCTCGTCAATCTCGTCGCCCGCCACGCGGATGCTGTGGCTCACCACCACGCCGCCCAACGAGATGACGGCCACCTCTGTCGTCCCGCCGCCGATGTCGACGATCATGTTGCCCGTGGCTTCCTGAATCGGCTGTCCGGCGCCAATGGCGGCGGCCATTGGCTCTTCGATGAGGTAGACCTCGCGGGCGCCGGCCTGCAGGCTCGCCTCGTGGACGGCCCGTTTCTCAACCTCGGTGACGCCCGAGGGCACGCCGACGATCACCCGAGGGCGCGGAGCGAATGGCATCTCGTCATGCACGCGGCTGATGAAGTACTGCAGCATGGTCTCCACGGTGTCGAAGTCGGCGATCACCCCGTCTCGCAACGGACGCATGGCAGTGATGTTGGATGGGGTGCGGCCGACCATCTTCTTCGCCTCGGCGCCCACCGCGAGCACGCGCATCGTGCTCTGATCCGTTGCCACCACGGACGGCTCGGACAGCACCACACCCCGGTCTTTCACGTACACCAGCGTGTTGGCGGTGCCCAGATCGATGCCAAGGTCGCGTGAGAAGAGTCCCAGGAGTGTGTTAAACGGCCCAAACATCAGAACGCTTGCTCAGCTCTCCCGTTGCGCGGGGAGTGCGGGAACGCGTAACGCAGAATAGCCACTCCCGGCCGTCGCTTGAGCCGCCCGGCTGGCGGACCGCGCCGCGCTAGCCCACCAGGACGTGCGCGAGCGCTTCGTCCACGGTGGTCGCGAGGGCGAATTCGAGACCCTGCCGGCTGTCCGCCGGTAGCTCATCAAGGTCTTGCCGATTGCCATGCGGCAGCACGAAGGTCTCAATGCCGGCACGTTGAGCGGCCAGGACTTTCTCCTTGATGCCACTCACCGGCAGCACGCGCCCGCGCAGGGTGATCTCCCCCGTCATTGCCGCGCTGCCGCGAACCTTGCGGCGCGCCAGGGCTGATATCAGCGCGGCAGCGATGGCCACGCCCGACGCGGGGCCTTCTTTTGGCAGGGCGCCCTGGGGCACGTGCACATGGATATCCATGGCATCGAAGTTGGAGTCGCCGTAGCCCAACTCGTCGGCATGGGCCCGAGCGTAGGTAATGGCTGCGTGGGCGGACTCCTGGATCACGTCGCCCAGCGAGCCTGTCAGTGTGACCGTTCCCGTGCCCGTCGCGATGGACACCTCGATCGGCAACAAGTCGCCGCCCGCGGGCGTGGTAAACACCGCCGTCGCCACGGCGTCCGTGTCCTCGCTTTCGGCGGACCCGAAACGAAACTTGGGGGGACCGAGATAGCCCGGAACGTCGGCGGGTCGAATGCATTGCTGCCCCTCGCGACCCTCGGCTCGGGCCAGGGCTTGCTTGCGGGCGATGGTGGCAATGGCGCGCTCCAACTCGCGCACGCCCGCCTCGCGGGTATACGCGCGCACGATGCGCCGCAGCGCCTCGCGCTCGAACTGAAGCGCATTGGCATCCAACCCGTGCTCGTGCAACTGCCGGGCTACGAGGAATTGCTCCGCGATTGCCACCTTCTCGCCCTCGACGTAGCCCGGGAGCTCGATCACCTCCATGCGGTCGATCAGCGCCGGCGGCAGGCCGTGCAGCGTGTTGGCGGTGGCAATGAACATCACCTTGCTCAGATCGAAGGGCAGCTCCAGATAGTGATCGCTGAAGGTGTGATTCTGTTCTGGGTCCAGCACTTCGAGCAGGGCCGCGGCCGGGTCGCCGCGGAAGTCCAGCCCGAGCTTGTCGATCTCGTCGATCATGAAGACCGGGTTGATGGTCTCCGCTTCACGCATCTTCTGCAGAATGCGGCCCGGCATGGAGCCCACGTACGTCATCCGGTGACCGCGAATCTCGGCCTCGTCGCGCACGCCCCCCAGCGATACCCGCACGAAGGTGCGGCCCAGCGCCTCGGCGATTGAACGACCGAGGCTCGTCTTGCCGACGCCCGGCGGCCCGACGAAGCAGAGGATCGGGCTGCGCGAGCGTCGCGCGAGATGGCGCACCGCGATGTACTCCAGCAGGCGCTCCTTCACGTCTTTCAGCCCATAGTGGTGTTCGTTGAGGATCGCCTCCGCGCGCGCCACGTCCGTCTTGTCCTTGGACCTGCGCCGCCACGGCAGTTCCGTGAGCCACTCCAGATAGGTGCGCAGCACGCTGATCTCGGGCGATCCGTGCGGGAGCGCGTTGAGGCGGTCGATCTCCTTGAGCCCACGCTTGACGACCGCGTCCGGATAGGCGCCCGACTCCAGCCGTTCGCGAATGGCGGCGATCTCGGCGTTCTGCGAGTTCGTCTCCCCGATTTCCTTGATGATCGCCCGCATCTGCTCACGCAGATAGAACTCGCGCTGCTTGATATCGACGTCGTTGCGGGTGCTCTCGCGGATCTCCTGCTCCAACTTGAGGACCCGGATTTCCCCGTCTAGCAACGTGCGCACGCGGTCCAGCCGCTCGGCCACGTCGCGCATTTCGAGCAGCGTCTGGTGATCGTCGAGGGAAAGGTTGAGCGAGGCCGCCACCACGTCCGCCAGCAACCCAGGCGTCTCGGCGTTCATGGCGCGGATCAGCGCTTCTTCCGATATGGCGTCACTTAGGCGCGCGACGCGCTGGAACAGCTTCAGCACCTGTGGCATCGCCGCCCGCGAGACCGCCGGATCCTCGTCCAGGTCGTCTATCACCTGGCCCACGACTCGCACGATCGGGTATTCGCTGATCACCGAGACGGCACGGACGCGCCGGACGCCGTGCACGAGCACGCTGGTCGTGCCGTCCGGCAACCGCAGCATGCGGATGATCCGCGCCTCGGTTCCCACCTCGTGCAGGTCGTCGAAGGTCACGTCTTCCTTGGTGGGCTGGCGCTGCGCCACGGCCAAGATGCGCCGATCGCGCGCCAGCGCATCCTCGATGGCCGACACCGAGCCCTCACGTCCAACGAGGAACGGCGTCATGCTGTCGGGAATGGGGTAGAGCGATTCAGCGCGCAGGGGCAGCACCGGCAGCTCTACCCGCTCGTCTTCGACCGCGTCCTGATCCGTGGGTTCGATGATTTCGAGTTCGGGTGGCGCTGACTCGCGGTCGAGGACGGTCACGGAACTTGAGAGATTTCTGGGATCGAGCGCCCGACCTGGCGCAGGAACTCCAGCGGGTTGTCCGACACGATGGTCTCAGTCTCGTCGGCATTCAAGCCGGCCCCGCGGGCAATGCGGCGGGCCAAGGGCTCCGACAACAGATCACCCGGCGCGTGTGCGTCGCTATTGACGAGCAGCCGCGCTCCCGACGCCCGCGCCAGCGCGGCCACGTGCCCGTTGGTGAGCGAGTGCCCGCGGCGCGCCGAAAGCTCGAGCCACTTGCCGTTGCGCTGCGCCAACTGGGCCAACTCCGGGCTGAGCAGGCCTGGGTGCACCAGCGCGTGTACGTAGTCCGACTCCAGCGCGGCGCGGTTGGTGCCGGCCGCGACCGGCTCGGCGATGGTCTCGCCATGGACGGCCACGAGCTCGGCGCCGGCCTCCGCCGCGCGGCGAGCCACCGCGTCGATCTCGCCCGGCGGCACATGCGTGATCTCAACGCCCGGGATGGCCACGATGCCCCACGCGTCCTCCGCGATGCGGCAATCGCGCGCCAGGGCCGGCACGAGCGTTTCGACGTTGGCCGGGCTGGCGTGATCCGTGATGGCCACGGCGGTGTATCCCGCGACGTGACAGCGCCGCAGGAGCTCGATCGGCGAGAGCACGCCGTCGCTGAAGAACGTATGCGTGTGGAAGTCGAAGAGCACGAATGGCACTCGGGGTTGGACGGGATGGCCTCTGATTCTATGAGCCTGCATGCCGCGGACTCAACGCGCCGCCGCCGTCTGGGTTCCGGGCGCGCTGGCTTGGGCGGCGCCGACGCGATGCAGGCGCCGGTACCATGGCGCCATGAGCCCGGTTCCCGAGCGCTACAACCACGGATATAACGTGGGCGTGGGCGGCGCCGTCGTTGACGGCGACCGCATCTTGCTGGTGCGCCGCGCCACGGCCTATGGACGCGGCAACTGGCAAATCCCGGGCGGCTTCTGCGAGCCCGATGAGACGCTGGCCGAAGCCGCCGTCCGCGAGATCAAGGAGGAGGCCGGGCTCACGACCGAGGTGCTGGGACTGCTGGCGGTGCGGTCGCGGCATGGCGAGGACCACTCGACGTACGTGGTCTTCCTGCTCCGGCGCGTTGCCGGAGAGCCCACGCCCGGGCCGGAGGTCGATGCCGCACGCTTCCTGACGGTCGAGGAGATTGACGAGCTGGACACGGTGCCGGAGATCAACCGAGCGATCGCCGCGCGGGCGCTCAGCCCGTCGCGCGGTCTCCTCCAGCGCGCCGCGGTCGAGTCTCCGATCCCGGGACCCTACGCCCTCTATCTGGGCTAGGCGCGGCCCCGCCGCCACGCCGTTCGACGCGTCGCGGCTGCCGAGAGCGGCGCCTTAGACCAGCGCGAGTGGACGCACGGGCGATCCCGTGGCGCCTACGAGATTGAGGGGCGAGAGGACGAACCCGAACTCGTACACGCCGTCCGCGGCCAGGGTCTCCAGATCGGCCATTTCGAGAATGTGAATCCCGTTTCGCGCCAGGAAGATCAGATGCACGGGCATGCCCTCGCCGGGGACGACCTGCTCGAACGCCGCCGTGTCGGATCCGCCCAGAAAAATGCCGCGCTCCACCAGCCACTCGGCGGCGTCGGCATTGACGCCCGGTTGACCCTCGTCCTCGGCCAGATACGCCGGCGGGTCACTCCAATGGCGCATCCATCCCGTGCGCACCAGGACGCAATCGCCGGCGCGAATCTCTACTCCCTGGGCCTCGGCCACGGCCTGCAGGGTTTGCGCGCTGGCTCCGAACCCCGGCGGCAGAATGTCCACGCCCTCCGCGCCGGCCACGTCGAGCAGCACGCCGCGCCGCACCACCGGCTCGATGGTGTCGACGCCCCTGTCTTTCATGCCCCGCCCGCCCTGCTGATTGCTGCTGGCGTCGATGCCCCCGCACAGTTGCCCGTGCTCGGACACGTGAGCCAGGGAGTCGATGTGCGTGCCGGTGTGACCGCACATCACGATCAACTCGTTCGACGAGCTGTAACCGCCGGGTCGGAAGGTGTCGCCGTGGCGGCGCTGCAGGGTGAAGATGTACGGCGGGTGGGCCGGATGCACCGGCATGCCCATTTCGTAGCGCGTGCCCAGGTCATACACGCGCGACGTGGCGAGCTGTTCAGCGAGTCCAAGTTTCGCGGCTGGCGCCTGCGCCATTGGAAGACCTCCGGGTGGATGCGTAGAAGTGGGCCGATTCCCGCCATAGTGGCGCACCCGGCCGACTCGGACCACCTAGCCCGCGCGTAGAATCTCCGGCGAGCCCGCAACCCACGATGCCATGGACTCCGACAGCGTCACCCTTCGCGACGGCGGAACAATGCAGGTCGCGCGATATCTCCCGCCCATGGACACGTTCGGTGGGCGCGTCCGCACATGGGACCTCATTCGCGACGATCTGTTCAGCGGCGCGCTGGCCGAAACGCTCTACACCCCCCACTTCGTGGGATTGATCGAGGGTGAGTTTGCTGGGTCGCTGGGCTACTACGTACCCGCCGACACGCGCGACGTCGGCATCGTGGAGTTTGTCGCAACCGAGGACCATCACCGCCGCAAGGGCGTGGCGGACGCGCTCATGGCGCGCATGCTGCGGGAGTTCTTGGCCGACGGTGGCCAGGCGCTCCATCTCTGCACAACCAACCCAATCGCCGGCCGGCTCTATGAGAATCACGGGTTCTGGTACCGCGTCGGCGACGGCCTGCGCTATACGGCGCCGGACGCCGGCAACTTCGACGAGGAGTATCTTGCCGCCGACGGTGAGCCAAACATTCGCGATGCGGTCTGGGGCGACTTGCCGCGCGCCGCCGTGCTCTACAACACACCCGAGCCGGCCTGGCTGCTCAAGGACATCCTGACCAACTGCCTGCGCGACACGCGCTATGAGTACCACTTCGTGCGCCTGATGCGACGTATCGAGAACGCGCAAGGAGCGGTGCTGGTTTTGGCAACGCCGAAGAATCGGGTGGTTGGGCTGGCCGCCTTCGTGCGGCGTGACACGTTCGCTCAACAGCACGTGGCCACGCTCGCGCTGCGCGTGGCGCCGGCGTACATGGACCACGCTGTGGGCTTGCTGCGGGCGGCGGTCGACCGTGCGGCTGAGATCGGCGTGGGCGTGCTGGAGTTCCCAATCGCGGCCTCCGACGCGGACCTGGCGGACATCGCGGGCGCGGCCGGCTTCACCGAGGCGGCGCGCTTGCCGAATCGCATCCGCGATGGGCAGGCCTGGGTCGATCTGCGCCTGTTCGAGCTGGCGCTTGGACCGCCCGACCGCGCCTTCCACGCATCCGAAACCTATTACGCCAATCGCCACCCCTGGCACGTGGAGCGCCTCGCCGAGGGTCCGGGCCGTCCGGCGCGGCACGTGGATGGCTGAAGCCATAAGGCGGCGCGGCGTGCGGCGAATATCGGTGCCGATAGTCGTTGCCGCCATCGGGCTCGTGGTCGCTGCGGCGGTCTATGCGCGCAGCCTGGACAACTACTTTCAATCCGACGATTTCGACTGGCTGTACAACTACGGACTGCGTGCCGTCGAGACCGGCACGGTGCACGCCGTGCTGGCGCCGCCGGACCCGGCAGCGGTCGAGCCGTCGAACTCGGCCACCTGGCTCTATCGGCCGACCACCTACGCGATGGTCAACCTGCTATTTCGTCTGTTCGGAGTCGCCGCGCCGGCCGGATACCACGCGATTCTGATCGCCGCGCATCTTGTGGCGGCGGGGCTCGCGGGCGCGATTGCGGTGCGCCTCACGCGCCGCCCGTGGGTGGGTTCGGCTTTGGTCGTCGTGTTTGGATTGCACTTTGCGCACGTGGAGACCGTGGCGTGGTTTGGCTCCATCGCCGAGATTCTGGCCGCGGCGCTTGGGCTGGCGGCGGTGCTCGCGTTCCTGGAGTGGCGTGAATCGGGCCGCGCGCGCTGGGCCTGGAGCACCGTTCTGCTGTACGGCCTAGCGCTGGGCGCCAACCCAACGGCTGGTCCGATCATTGGCGTCTTCGTGCTGGTGGACATCTGGCGCTTTGCGCGCGGCGCTGGACGACATTGATCGATCTACTGGCCCTACGCACCGCTCCTGGCGCTCGCCGGCGCGTACCTCGCCGTCCATGCCGCCGCGCTTGGCGTGGCCTCGGGCGGCGGAGGCTATGGCTACAGCCTCGGGGCGCACGTGCTCTTGAACGCGATCTGGTATCCGGTCGTTCTCGTGGCGCCGTTCACGGAGCCGGAGCTCTTCGACGTTCACCATGCGCTTCGCAGCGCGCTGGATGGAAGCGGGTCGTTCGACAGCCTGGTTTCGACGGCTCGGTTTGGGCCGGCGCTTGCCGCGCACCTGGCCGTCATCGGCGCGGTTATTCTGGTCGCGATTCGCGGTCCGGGATGGGCCAGGCTGTCCGTTGGGGCGGCGCTGCTGCTTGAAGCGCCGTTCGCCTTGCTGGGGGGAACGATGTTCCACTTCGCGTATCTCCCAGCCGCTTTTCTGCTGACGCTTGGGGTCGCTGCCCTTGCCGGTCTTGGACGCCTGGCTGCCGAACGTGCTCGCATCTCGCCGCGCGCAGTTGCCGGTCCCTTTGTCGCCGTGGCGTGTCTGCTGGCGTGGCAAACGCATGGCCGTCTCGACGACTGGGAGTTTGCATCTGGGCTGAGCCACCGGCTGGTACGGAGCGCCCACGCGGTGATTGGCAGCCCGGCGCCCAACGCGTGGATCGTCGCGACGGGCTTGCCCAATACGGTCAACGGCGCCTATGTGTTTCGCGAGGGGTTCCCGGCAGCCTTGCAGGTCACATACGGCCGCACGGACCTGCGCGTCCAAGTCTTCAGCCGGCCGACCTTCCAGCGGCTGATGATGTCGGCGCCGGCCGACGCCACCGGGCAGCATTTCTTGGCCTACGACACGGAGTCGATGGCCCTGCGTCCCGAGAGTCGAAGCTGATATGTTCGATGCCGCCGTGAAGACGCGCTCCGACGACCGGTCGACCGCTCGTGGATCCGCAACGTTTTGCTGCTCGTCGGGGGCGCCAGACGTGCTGGGAACGACGACGATAATGTCTAGATCTGAATATTCTCGATGCGCATGACAGCATAATGACGGATAGATCAGCTCACGTAAAGAGGTCGATATATGTGATTCTTATCCCCCTATGCAGCATGATCGCCTTTGCCGTGAAGCGGCAGTTATTTCCATCAGAAAGCCCTCTGGTTGAAGCGGCTATGCTGATGCTCGTATTCCTTGTGATACTTTTGTTGGCGCTGATCGTATTTGTCAAGAAGAATGTCATTATGCTGGACATCGGCATTGCGTGCTTTCTGATTTTCTTTCTTGCGTCCCTGTGCTTCAGCCGGGCTGTTCCTGCAGTCTTCGACCGATCGGTGTCATTGTATTTGATCAACATCATGGACTATCAAGGTGAGTCAGGAATGACTGAGGAGGAAATCAGACAGGAATTGCTGTCGGTCTATTTTGATGAAGATCACGCGCTCAAGAAAAGGCTGGGAGAGCAGATTCAGGGAGGCAATATTGAAGCACGAAATGGTCGATACTATATTACAAATGGCGGCTCGAGATTCATGGCGTTCGCTCGACTATTGAGCAATATCTATAACTTTGAAGCACGCAGTGTGCAGCAGCCATGAAGATCGGCCATCGACCCGACAACTAGCCGGTTCAGACGCAGGGCGCCGGGCCCTTAGCTCCAGCTTTCACCGTACCGCGATGAACGGCCGGCGGCAGCGAGTCGTGTTGGCGGCGGTGGCACGCGCCTACTCCGGCAGATAGCCGCGTCGGACGGCCTCGTCGATGAGGCCGCGCGCGAATTCCCAGAGCGCGGGCGCGCCGTCGGCGATGCTGGCGTTCACGGCCATTACCTGTGACCGGCGCACCTTGTGCTTGCGCCAGGCGTGGCCCTGGGTGTGGAAGTTGAGCAGCAGCGGTTGCAGCCGGTCCAGGGCGGCGGCGAACTTGGCTTCGGGCGTCTGCCGCGCTTCGAATTCCTCCCACCGCGCGCGCAGCCCGTCTGCTTGCCCGGCCGGCAGGAGGCCGAAGATGCGGTCGGCCGCGGCGCGCTCTTTCTCGGCTTTCCGCTCGCGCGCGGCGGTGTCGTAGACGAAGGTGTCGCCGGCATCGATCTCGACCAGGTCGTGGACCAGCAGCATTGCGACGACCCGGCCGATGTCGATCTCGGCGGGGGCGTACTCCGCGAGCACCAGGGCCATCAGCGCCACGTGCCAAGCGTGCTCCGCGTCGTTTTCACGCCGGCCCGACTTGATGACCAGGGAGTTGCGGAGGATGCTCTTTGCTTTGTCGATCTCGACGACAAACTCGAGTTGGCGCTGCAGGCGGTCGGTCGTCACTGAGCGTCCGTGGCGGCGTCCCGCAGGAGCTCGGCCAGGTGAACCGGGCGCGGTGCGTCCGGCGTCGCGCCGTGGGAATCGAGATGCAGCAGGCAGCCGGGGTTGTCGCCGCAGACGATCGGGGCGCCGGTGGATTTGAATGCCTCGAGCTTGCGTTGGCGCATGCGGCCGGCCACCGCGGGGAAGTCGAAGGAGAATGACCCGCCGAACCCGCAGCATTCGCCGCTGTACGGGGCCTCGCGAACGGTATAGCCCGCGGCTATCAGCAGCCGGCGCATCTCCGGGCCGAGGCCCAGCCCGTGACGCGACTGGCACGCATCGTGCACCGTCACCGAGCCGCGCGGCTGTGAGGGCGACGCGCCGCTGGCGCCGTGCTTCTCGACGTGGGTGGCAAAATCGACCATGCGGCGCGCCGCCGCCAGCGCGCGTTCACGCCACTCCGGCTCGTCCCTGAGCAGGCGCGGATAGTCGTGCCGAATGGCGCCCAGGCAGCTTGTGGACGTGCTGACGATGGTGTCGACGCCCGAGGCTTCAATGGCCTCGATGGTCTGTTTGGCCATGCGCCGGGCCGGTTCGCGATAGCCGGCGTTGATGGCCGGCAGCCCGCAGCAGGACGGGAACACGACCGGCGCGACGGCGCTGCCGGCTCCGAGCACGCGCACGGCCGCTTCTCCGGTCTCCGGCGCGAGCCAGTCGGTGAGGCAGCCCGGAAAGTAGGCCACCCGGGGCTTCCCGCCGTCCTCGGAGGCGAGAGCTGGCAGCCGATCCCGGAATGGACGCGACGCGACTGCCGGCAGCGGCCGCGCGCGCAGCGGCGATCCCGGAAGCCGGCGCGCCAGCGCCTGCGCTCCGGGCAGGCGGGCAAGCGTGCGGAGACCGCGGTCGAAGGTCTCGGGGCTGGCAAGGGCGCGCAACGCCAGCGACTTGAGGCGGTTGCGGGCGGCGCCGTCACTCACGGCACGCGTGCGCACCTCCTGGATCAGTTCGGGAATCGGAATGCCGGCCGGGCACACCGTGGCGCACGCGCCGCAGCCGGCGCACAGCGCCTGCGGTCCGGCCGCGTTCTCCAGCCCGTGATGGAACGGCGTGAGCAGCAGACCGATGGGTCCGCTGTAGATGTGGCCCATGGCGTGTCCGCCGACCTGCTGATAGGTCGGGCAGATGTTCGAGCATGCCCCGCAGCGCACGCATTGCAGCGCGGTGCGGAAGTCCGGATCGCGCCGCATGGCCTCGCGACCGTTGTCGAGCAGGACGATTTGCACGTCACGCGGACCGTGAACGCCGAGCGACAGCGACATCTCGATGTCGGCGCTGCGGCTTGGGCCGCTGATGAACGAGACGTAGCTGGACATGGTCTGTCCCGTGGCGCTCGCCGGCAGCATGTCGAGCGTGGCCGCAGCGTCGGTCATGGTGGCGACCAGCTTGTCCACGCCGGCGACCACGATGTGCAACGGCGGCAGGCTGCTGCACAGGCGGGCGTTGCCTTCGTTGCTCACGAGCATCACGCTGCCGGTGCTGGCCACCAGCGCGTTTGCGCCCGTGATGCCGGCGTCGGCGGCGATGAACTTGTCGCGCAGATACACGCGCGCCGCCCCCACCAGCGTGTCCGGGTCCGGGGGCAGCTCTTGTCCGGTGACGCTGCCGATCAGCTCGGCGGCGCGCTCGCGGGTGATGTGCAGCGCCGGGGCGACGATGTGCGAGGGAAGCTCGTCCGCCGCCTGCACCAGGAACTCACCCAGGTCGGTCTCGATCACCTCCAGCCCGTCAGCTTCGAGCGCCTGGCGCAGGCCGATCTCTTCGGTGGCCATGGACTTGCTCTTCACGACCATGCGCGCGGACGCGCTGCGTAGCAGCTCGGCCACGGTTTCCCGCACGGCAGCCGCGTCGGCCGGTGGATGCACGACCATGCCGGCCTTCTCCGCGGTCGCGGTGAATTGCCGCAGCAGACGTGGGCCGTCCGCAACGTCGCGCTTGCGGATCGCCGCGAGTCGCGCCTGTTCGCTGGGAAAGTCGCGGCCGTGGAACGCCTCGCGCCGGCGCCCGTCGAGCAGCGGCAACACCCGCCCCAGCGCCATCGGCAGCGAGTCCGACTCGAGGGCATCGCGCAGTCGCCGCTTGAAGGGCGCAACCTCGTGGCTCATGCGACCGGCCACTCGCCGACCCGATGCAGCTTGAGCAGATTTGTGCTGGCCTTGCCGACCGGTGACGCCGCCGCCAGCACCACCGGGGTTCCCGCTGCGAGGCCGAAATCCCGGCTCAGGCCGGCGTCCAGCATCCCGATCACGGCGTCCGTGTCAGGCATCGGGTCGGTGAGGATCGGATGCACGGCGCGGTGCAGCGTCAGGCGGCGGGCAACCGCTGCATCCGCACAGAAGGCCGCGATGGGTACGCGGGGCCTTGCGCCGGCGAGCAACTCGGCGGTCCTGCCGGACTCCGTGAAGCAAGCGATGGCGGCGATCTGCGGATTGGCAGCCGTGACATCCGCCACCGCGCGGGCCACGGCTGCGGCCGGATCGCTGGGCTGCGGCTGGAGCGTGGGGGCCGTGAATTCCGCGCCATTTCTTTCAGTCTCCGCCGCAATGCGCGCGGCCGTCTCAACGGCTGCGACGGGATGCCGGCCGATGGCCGTTTCAGCCGACAGCATCACGGCGTCGGCGTCGTCGAGGACGGCGTTGGCGATGTCGCTGACCTCAGCGCGCGTGGGTCGCGGTTCCTCAATCATCGACTCCAGCATATGTGTGGCGATGATTGCCGGAACGCCCATCGCGACGGCCTCACGCGTAATGCGCTTTTGAATCAGGGGTACGCGTTCGAGGTCCACGTCCACGCCCAGGTCACCGCGGGCGAGCATCACGGCGTCGGCCGCTTGCAGGATATCCGCCGCTGCCTCGACCGCGGCGCCGGTCTCGATCTTGGCGACGATCGGGATCGTCGGCGCGCCGAGTGCCGCGCGCAGGGCGTCCACGTCGGACGCCTGGCGCACGAAGGACTGCGCGATGTAGTCGGCGCCCAGCGCGCGGGCTCGCACGAGGTCCTGGCGATCGCGGTCCGTGATGGCCGGCAGCGAGAGTCGCTCGGCGGGCACGTTGACGCCTGCGTGCGACCGCAGCACGCCTCCGGTCACCACTTCACACACCACCTCGTCACTTGTAGCAGTCACGCGCAGCTCAACCGCGCCATCCGCCAGCGAAATCCGATCGCCCGGCTGCATGTCGCAGGCCAGCCCGTCATGATTCGTTGCTGCTCCCTCTGCATCACCAGTCTCCCTGCCGCGTCGGAGCGTGAACGTTGCACCGGTCGCGAGCACCACTCCGGCCGGAGGCATCCGGCCAAGCCGAACCTTTGGGCCGGCCAGGTCCACCATGACCGCTACGGGCCGCCCGGCACGCGCGGCCGCCGCATGCACGGCCCGCACGGCAGTCTCGTGTTCAGCCGGTGTGCCGTGCGAGAAGTTGATGCGCGCGACGTCCATGCCGGCGGCGACCAGTTCATCGACCCGACCTACGCTGGCGGGGCCGATCGTGGCGACGATCTTGGTGCGGCGCCGCTCGATGCCGCCGCCGGTCATGTGGCAACCCCACTGGCGCTGGTAGGTTGCCGGCGGCGATCCGACCTAGAATGGCCCGTCCGGCTCACCGCAAGGAGGATCGCCGCATGGCGGTCACTGCCGCTCGACCGTCCACGCACGACGACCTGGTCATCGTCGATATCGATGTCCACGTCAGCGACACGCCCGAGGCGTTGGCGCCGTACGTCGATGCGCCCTATCGCCGCGTGCTCGACCACATCAGCACGTTGCCACGCCGCTATCTGGACGTGCCGGGATATGCCCTCAGGCTCGCGATCGATCTGCCCCTGCCTGACCGCGGAGCCGGTGCGCGGTCCGTGCTCACGGCGCAACAGATGCGCGAGGACCTGGACGCTCTGGCAGTCGACGTGGCCATCCTGTTCCCGGACCATCTGCTGACGATGGCGGCACTGCCCGACGAGGTATATGCGGCCGCGCTGGGCCGCGCCTACAACGCCTGGCTGGCCGAGGAGTGGGTGAGCCGTGCGGACGGGCTGTACGGCGCCGTCGTAGCCGCGCCTCACGATCCAGAAGACGCCGCGCGCGAAATCCGGCGCTACGGCGCTCTTGATGAGTTTGTCGGCGTGTATTTGCCGACGGCTGGCGTGAATCCGCTCTGGGGCAACAGGCGCTACACCCCGATCTTCGAGGCGGCCGCCGAGATGCGGCTGCCGGTCATGCTCCACAGCGTTGGCCTGATTCACGCCGCTTTCCCCTTCAACGTCGAGCAGTTCCGGACGATTCTGTTCCGCCACCCGATCCAGCATGAGTTTGCCCTGATGGCCAATATGTTCAGCATGCTCGAAGCGGCCCTGCCGGTGCGATTCCCCGAGTTGCGTGTCGTCTTCACGGAGGGCGGCTTTTCGTGGGTGCCCTTTACGATGTGGCGGCTGGACAAGGAGTATCACGAATACCGGTCGCTGGCGCCCTTGCTCGAACATCCGCCGAGCCACTACATCCGCCAGTTCTATTTCGCGACCCAGCCGATCGAGGAGCCCGAGCGCCCGCAGGACCTGGTCACGATGCTCAACCTGTTCGACGGCGCCGATCAGGTCCTGTTCGCGTCCGACTGGCCCCACCACGACTTCGATCACCCGCGCCAGGTGCTCAACATGCCGTTCCCGGCGGACGTGAAGCGGAAGATCATGGGTGCGAACGCGCTGGCGCTGTTCGGCATCCAAGCGCCCGTGCGCGCCGCCTAGCCGCGATGGCCCGTATACCCGCAGGGCCCGCCGACGCGCTGGCGCCCGGTGAGCGCACGTTCGTCAAGCACCGCAACTTTGAGATCGGCGTCTTCAACGTCAACGGCGAGTTCCGGGCCTACCGCAATCGCTGTCCGCATCAGCTTGGCCCAGCCTGCGAAGGCGCCATCAGCGGCACCCTGATGGGCTCGGCGGAAAACGACTGGAAGCTCGAGTGGGTCCTCGACGGACGCGTGCTGCTCTGCCCCTGGCACCAGGTCGAGTTTGACCTCGATACCGGCGAGCGCATCCGCGGCCGCGGCGAGCGGCTCAGGTCATACCGCGTCGAAGTGGACGACGGCGAGCTGTACGTAAACGTCTAGGCGGGATCGCTGACTCCGTAGCGTCGCGGGATTCAGGCTGACTAGGTCGCCATCATTCACTGGTGAATGCAAGCGTCCGGTGCGTCGTCGGCCTACTCTGTTTCCTCGTCTCCGCCGGCCTCGACCTTCCCCAGAAACACGCGGGTCAAAATGTCGGTCTCTTGGACAGATTGGGGCGTGCCGTCGTGCACGACGCGGCCCATGTCGAGGACGTAGGCGCGGTCGACGATGTCCAGAACGCCCTTGATGTTGTGCTCGACGACCATGATGGTGGTCTTGAGCCGCTCGCTGATCTCGGCGACCTTCTGAAAGACCTCTTTGACCACCACCGGGGCCAGGCCGAGGGTGGGCTCATCGAGCAACAGGACGTCCGGAGCGGCCATGAGGCCCCGGCCCAGGGCCAGCATCTGTTGCTGCCCCCCGGACATCTGGCTGGCGACGTCGCGGCGCTTCTGATGCAGGATTGGGAATAGCTCCATGACTGAATCGAGGCGGCGGATCTTCTCCGCCGCGTCGTTCAAGTACAAGCAGCCCATCTCCAAATTTTCTTCGATGGTGAGGTGGGTGAACACACGCCTGCCTTGCGGCACGAAGGCGATGCCCTCTTTCACGATCTCGTGAGTCGCCGCCACCAGTGGTTCTTGCCGCCAGTAGATATCCCCGGCGACCACGGGCGCCAGCCCCATGATGGCCTTGAGCACGGTGGATTTTCCGGCTCCGTTGGGACCCATAACCGCCACGACTTCGCCCTTGTTAACTCCTAGAGATACTTCGGTCAGGGCTCGGACAGCCCCATAGCGGACGGAGATATCGACCATTTCCAGGAGCATCATCACAGTCTGACGCCCATGCTATTGCCCGAGATAGGCATCGATGACCGTCGATCTGCCGAGCACTTCGTCAACCTCCCCCACGGCGAGAAGGGTGCCGCTGTCCAGGACGAAGATGTGGTCGGACAACTCTCGGACGATGTCCATGTTGTGCGAGACAAACACGATGGTGCGCTTCCGCTCCCGCATTTCTTTCAATATGGCCTTGACTCGCTCAAGCATCTGGGGAAAGAGACCGGCAAAGGGTTCGTCGAACAGGTATATGCCAACATCCAGCGCCATCGCGCGGCCAATCTCCAGCAGCTTTCGCTGGCCATAGGAAAGATCTCCGGCCATTGCGTCCCGCTTCTCCCACATGCCGACACTCTGCAAGATTTTCTTGGCTTCCTCCTGATGACGGGGCTTCGTGCGTTCGATGAGCGAGGGAAATAGGCGGCGATCCGTGAGGACGACCATGATGTTGTCCCACACGCTGATCTGGTCGAAGAGCCTCACTTCCTGAAAAGTTCTCGTAATGCCGTGATCCGGCGTCTTGTGCGCCTTCAAGACACGGATACCGACCGTGTCAATGACTACAATGCCCTCGTCGACCGGCAGCATCCCGCTCAGCAGGTTTATCAGAGTGGATTTCCCAGACCCATTTGGACCCACGATGCAGGTTATCCACTCTCGGAAGATGGAAATGGAGAGCTTGTCCACGGCTTTAACCGCGCCGAAGTGCTTTGAGATCTCCTTGGTCTCCAGCGCGAAGACGCGGGGATCAACCTCAGTACTCAGAGCTTGTACCTCCCGACGAGACCCTGGGGCCTGAACAGCATGAGCACCACCAGCAGGACGCCCAGGACGACCTGCCGAGCCTGACCGATGTATTCGGTAGGCAGGAACGGCAGGAAGCGCATCCCTTCTTCAAGCATGACGAAGGCCATCGCCCCAAGCAGGGACCCCCAGATGGTAGCCAGCCCTCCGAGGATCACGATGGAGACCAAGAGGATCGATTCCAGCAGGACGAAGGAGTTGGGATCGATGAAGCTGGTCCAACTGCCGAACAGGGCGCCGGCCAGGCCCGCCATCATGGCTGAGATGACCCAAATGGCGAGCTTGTAGTGGGATGCCTGGTAACCAAAGACCTCGATCGCCTGCTCATCCTCCCGGATCGCGGTAAGCACCCGTCCGAACGATGAGGTCACGATGAACCAGGCGATCAGCATGACGAGCCCGAGGAATATGAGGAGCAGGACCAGGTACTCGAATGAACCATTAAGCACCCACCCGCCTATTTGAGGCCTGGCAATCTCGTGAATGCCAAAAGCTCCTCTTGTTAGGCCGCGCCAATTCAAAAAGATATTAAAGGCAATGATGGCGAATCCAAATGAGACGAGAACGTAGATATCGTCTCGAAACCGATTGAATGCGACGCCCACGACAATGGCCACCAATCCGGCTAACGCCACGCTGACTGGCAGCGCGGCAAAGAAGGGCCAGCCAAAGGTGGGAATGGCTTCCGTGCGCAGCTGATCGTACGAGGCGCCCGAGCTGAGGATTGCCATCGCGTACGCGCCGATACCGAAGAAGCCGACATGCCCCACTGACAGCAGGCCTGTATAGCCCACCACCAGATTCAGGCTCACCGCCAAGATCGCCCAGATTGCGAAGACTGTGCTCACGGTAATGGCGAAGCCGACGCCTTGCCAGAGCATGAACGCCGCCGCCCAGGTGATGACGAATAGGTTTGCCCACAGCTCGAGATTGCCCTTGGCCAGCCGCCAAGGCGGCCTGAGATCGCGCGTGCGCCGCACCAGGTTGCCGACGACCTGTGAATTCATCACCACGAGTCTATTTCCTCGGCAAGAGGCCCTGGGGCCAGAGCGATAGGAAGACGATAAGGACGACGAACGAAATGACATCCTTCCATTCACCGGCCAGGTCCCAGATGCCGAACTGCTCGATCATGCCCAGGGCGAATCCGCCAATGATGGCCCCGTGAAGATTCCCTATGCCGCCAATCACGGAGGCGATCCAACCCTTCAGCAGCAGCAGGAGACCCATCCGGGGCTGGATGGCGGTGTCATGGCCGCTCAGCACGCCGGCCAGGGCGGCGTAGACCGCGCCAATGAAGAACACGACGGCGATGATGACCGTGGTGTTGATGCCCACCACCTTGGATACCTCTTCATCGTCCCCGATGGCCCGGACCGCCTTGCCAAAGGCGGTCTTCTTGAGGAGCAGCAGCAGGGCGCCAAAGCCGATGATCGACACGCCGATCGCGAAGACGTTAAACCCCTTGATGTTCGCCTCGGCAATGGTCAAGGAGTCGCTGCCGAAGGCCTCTGGCAGCGGACGGGGTGCGCTTCGAAAGACAATGGTCGTGATGGCGGTGATGGCCAACAAGACGCCAAGCGAGGCAACCAGCATGACTAGGGGCGACTTGGATCGCTCGCGCAGGCGCACGTACAGACCTCGATAAAGAGCCAGGCTCACGGCCCCCGCCAGCAAGCACGATACGCCCCAACTCAGGTAGAGGCCGGATGCCGGGGTGACGGCTACAAGGAAGCCGCAAAACGCGCCCAGGGCCGCCGCGACTGTGACTATGGCGAACTTCGGAATCTGGCTGCGGACGAGCGATATTCGCCGGTGACTTCGATACAGCGCCCACGCCGCCGTCACCGTCACCATGAGACCGATCGCGGGGCTGATCAAGACGTTGAGTTGCTCCGGACTGGCGAGCACCAGGCCCGTATAGACCCCAATTCCAAGAGACACGAGGCCTCCGAGGACGAGCAGCACCGTCGGATTCACACGCGCCCGAAGCCGGCTGTGAAGGGTCACGTGGAGCGCCCAAGCAATGACGCCGGCAACGATTGCGGCAAAAAAGACATTGACGAAAAGATTATTTACGTCGTACCGACCGCCGAAAACGTCTTGCGATCTCAGATAGAAGACGCCGTAGGCGCCCAGAGCAGCGGCCGCGCCGTAGTACAGGTCAAAGAACCAAACCGTGCTGTAGACCAGGGTGAAGCCCATGGCCAGCAGGGCGTATACGGCGCCCACGGCCAGGCCGTTGAAGGTGAACTGCAAGGCTTGGGGCGGAGACTGGACGATCTTCCAGCCGAGGTATGCGACGACGGCGGTGATCAGAACCGTTGCCAGCGCTCGGCTCTGGTGCTCGCGATATCGCAGCAGTGTGGCGAGCGGGGCTTCCTTGAGTTGCGCCAGGCTCATCGCGCAACGCGGCTGGGGCTGTGCCTCGCTAGCGTCCCAGGTGCGGAGAGCTGGCCGCCCACGGGTTCAGCCGAAGTGACCGTGGGGTGGCCCGACGAAGCTGGGCCACCCCCTCGGGTCCACCGACGATGCGGGCTCACCTGGTCGGCGCGGCGCCCAGGACCTTATAGCCCCCGTTCTCCTCGGTTCGCTCGGCCACCGGCAGCACCTCCAGCACCGCATTTGACAGACCGACCACCTCGCCTTTGTCGTCGAAGCTGTAGTTGTCGCCGATCGTTCCGCTCCACGTGATCTCGTACATACAGTCGCGGAATCCGTCGGCATCCTGATCGTCACCGGTCTTCTTGAGGCACTCGGCGGCAATGTAGACGTTGTCGTAGGCCGAACCCAGGAACCAGGGGAGCGTGACGACGTCGTAGCGTTCCTTGAAGCTGGCAAGCACTTCCTGGGCTTTGGCATTTGCCGGATCCAGGTCGGGTGTAATGGCCTTCACGCCCGTGGCGGCCTCGCCGGCGATCTCCAGGGCTGTGGTGCCAACGGGCACGACGTCAGCGTAGATGGGACCGTCGTAGCCCAACTCGCGGACCTGCTTGAGAACAGTGCCGCCGGTGAACTCGGACTGAGCCGCGACGTGCAGCGCATCTGGTTCAGCGCTGAGCAGCTTCTCCAACTGGGTCCTGAAGTCGGTCGTGTCGGACGCGTAGCGCTCCTCAGCCACGATCTCGCCGCCCAGGCTTTGGAAGTGTTCAGCCGTGGTCCGGCGCACGCCCTCGGCGTAGTCGGTCGACTCGTTGATGGTCGCCAGCCGCCGGATCCCGTCGGCCCAGAGCACGTTGCCCGTGTCCACGCCCACGGTGGCGTCGCTCAGCGAGGTGCGGAAGATGTAGTCCCCGGCCTCCGCGATGTCCGGGTTGGTAGCCAACCCGGAGAAGAGGATCACGCCATCCCGCTCGGCCAGGGGCGCGGCCCCGAGCATCGCGCCACTGCACGACGTTCCAAGAATGATCTTCACGCCGTCAACGTCGGTGAGCTTGGTGTAGGCCGTAATCGCGTCTTGCGCGCTGCACTTCGAGTCTTCGACCACGAGCTCCAGCATGCGCCCGTTGATGCCGCCGGCCGCGTTGATCTCGGCCACGGCCATCTCCTTGGACTGGACAGCCACCGTGCCATAGGTCTCACCCGGGCCGGTGACGGACTCCATCACGCCAATCCGAAACGGCGTGTCGGCGTCGCCTTCACCACATCCGAAGGCCGCCAGCGCCAGCACCGCCAGCAACCCGAGCGAGACGATTCGTTTCCATGAAATGAAGCCCACGGCATTCCCTCCTCAGACGGAGACCATTCAGGCCCGCCCGCACTTCTGGCGGCTATCGCTGAAGTTCGCCCTGGAAGTGTAGGAGCCGGTCTCGCAGATAGGCAAACCTGCGACGGTGTCCGGCTTTAGCTGGAACAGGCACCAGCCACGCTGGAAGCGGCTGGGTCCACGGGTGGGATTCGAACCTGCAACCCGATGGTCCATGCGCTTCCGGCAGACCTGATGGAACGGTGGACGGGTCTTCGACGTTGCCCCTACTCACCCGCCACTTGCGGAGGCGTCCTTGCTCCAACGCCCGCCTAAGGTTCGGCCCAGGGTATCGGCGGCTCCCCATCGAGATAGGTGGTGTGAACGGCCGTGAGGGCGTCGGGCACCGGGAAAATGGTCAGGATTTCTGCTGGGTCGTCGCCGGCACCGGTGAAGGCGTGCGCAGTCCCTGCGGGAAACAGGCATACGTCTCCGGGCCCGACCGTGCGCCACGCGTCGTCGATGTACACGCCAATGCAGCCGCTCAGAAGCAGCAGCGCCTCGTCCACGTCGTGCCGGTGCAGCGGCGTGTGGCTCCCGGGATGCACCGTGAAATGCTGCATGGATAGTGAGGTAGAGCCCAGCTCGGCCCCAACCACCTGTCGCAGCGTCTGCCCGGGTCGCCACGGCGCCTCGGGCTGCTCGGCAATGCGCACGATGGGCACGCGGCAAGCCTCCTCAGGAATGCGCCGCCGGGCGGCCTTACCGCGAGCTCAGTTGCGTCCGGGGAACGTCAGCTCCGCTACGCCCGACTTGTCCAGCTCTCCCTTGCCGACATCGACCATCTTGTCGTACTGCGCCTTCGTCGCCTGCGCCAGCGGCAAGTCCAGACCGGCGTCGTCGGCCAGCGACAGGGCGATGCCCGAGTCCTTGGCTGCGTGGGAGCACGAGAAGTAGGTTTCGTGGTCCCGGATGACCATGTCCTCGCCGTCGGTTTCCAGCACCCGCGAGTTCGCTCCGGTCTGCGAGAAGACCGTCTGCAACATTTCTAGATCGAGCCCCAGCGCGGAGCCAAGGCCCAGCCCCTCGGCAAGCCCGGCGGTGTTGATGTTCATCACCATGTTGACCAGCGCCTTCACCTGCGCCGCCGTTCCCGCGGCGCCGATGTAACGACGCGAGATGCTCAGGCTCTCCAGCAGCGGCTCGACGCGCTGGTAGACCTCTTCACGCCCGCCGCACATCAGATAAAGGGTTCCATCGCGGGCCTGCGTGATGCTGCTGGCCATGCAGGCTTCCAGACTGTTCGCGCCGGCGCCTTCCGCCAGCGCCTCGACGTCCACGTGGACCTGCGGGGTGATCGTGGCGCAGTTGATGAAGACCCTGCCGTCCGCGCCGGTCAGCAGACTGTCGCCGCTCTCGCTGAAGATCTCATACATGGCGGCGTCGTCGGTGACCACGGTGATGATGACGTCCGACGCCGCATTTACTCCGGCCAGGGTCTCAGGGGCCTGACAATCAAGCTCGCCGGCGAGCGACTCGGCCAACTCGCGCTGGACGTCGTATACGGCGGAAACCGCATAGCCCTCGTCGCGCAGGTGACGCGCCATGTTCGCGCCCATCCGCCCCACGCCCACAACACCGATCCGCTGCGCCATGTCCGCCATCGCTAGACTCCTTTAAGAAATTCGAGGCGCGGACGAGCCTCAAAGGACCGCCCGCACCCCGTCTTCCGTCGCTGGTTGAACGCCTACCCCGTCAACGAAGCGTGGATGTCGTTCCAGTCCTCGAGCGCGTTCAGCGTCACGGCGTCCTTGATCGCGTGGTCCGCGTTCGTCGCGGCCGCGTCCGAAATCGCCGACACGATGTCGTCGCCGTGCTCGTAGCCGGTAATCGCCGCGTTCGAGGCATCGACCACCGACTGGTCGATGCTGCCGCCGTTCTGGTCGACGACCCACTGCTCGAACTGGGGATAGGTGGGCATGTTCGACTTGAGATAGTCCACCGCCGCGTCGCGATCGACGCCCAGGCCGTCCAGCACCATCTGATCGAACCCCGCGCCGCACTCGTCGTAGTCGTCGTGGAGCGCGTCACTGGCCGACAGCGTCACTTTCAGCCACAGCCGTGGCAGGTGGATCGCCCCCAGCGGTCCGGCTTCGCTTGATCCAATGAGCGGAATCATCTTCGCCATCTGCTCGCTCCTCCCGTCGCCCCAGCAGTCTGAAGGCGCCTAGACGATACCAAGAAACCCTTGCGGACGTGAAGCATCCGGCTCCGGGCAGTGGGCCACTTTGGCCCCGTCATTCCCGCAGTCCCCGCCCGTCATTCCTGCGAAAGCAGGAATCCAGCCCTAACTCGCCTGCGGACGATCCGAGTGCGCGGCGCGCTTTCTTAGACGTGGCGAGCCTGTCCCGTTGATGGTGATCTCCCCGTCCGTTCGTCGTGAACCCGTCCGTTCGTGGTGAGCTCGTCGAACCACAACGACAGCACCCCACCGGTCCAGCCGCTCTCCGACTGTCGTTCCTGCGGACGCGGGAATCCAGCCCGGTCGACGATCCAGAGCTGCCGTCGCTTACCGCCATTCCTGCACAAGCAGGAATCCAGCCCCCGCGTCCGGAGACGACCGGCGTAGGGGCAACCCTGGTGGTTGCCCGTTCGCGCCCCCTGTGTCCGCGCCGACAGGTCGCCATGCCGCACCCTCATGAGCAAAATGACCCACTGCCGGATTCCAGCCGGTGCCGCGTGGCGATATACGATTGACAGAGGCCTGCCTCGACGGACTGCTTGCGAGGGCGCCATGACTGAAGACGCAACCCCCAACGAGAACTCCCCCGCCGTTCACGCCCACCTGTCGATCATGCAAGCGGTGATAGCCCGCATGGCCGAGAGCAGTCGGTCCTGCAAGACCTGGTGCATCATCATCGTTTCGGCCATTCTGATCCTGGGCGCGGGCATGACCGAGTTCGACCACCTGTGGATCGCCTACGTGCCGCTGGTGCTCTTCCTCGGACTCGACATGTACTACTTGGCCCTGGAGCGCCGTTTCAGGGCGTCCTACAACGCCTTCCTGCACAAGCTCCGCAACGGTGCCATCACCGGCGCGGACCTATTTGAAGTCACACCCACGGGCTCAGCCGCCAATTCATGGCTGGCGACTCTCGGCTCCGTCGCCATCTGGCCGTTCTATCTCGTGCTGGCCGGCGTGATCGCCTTCGTCTGGTGGCGGGTAGGCGGCTGAATCGGCGACATGATTGCGTTCTCCTGCGCGCCACTTCGGGGCTGGCGAGAGTCCAAGCTCGGCGGGGTGGTGAACTTTGGGATCACGCCATCCAGGGACTGCCTCAGGGACAATCTGGCTCGACCGAGGTGAATCTGGTGCTCCAGCCGAGCGGTGGCAGTAGACTGTCCCGTCTATGCGCCTCTCCCCCGGGACTCGAGTTTGTGACGCCAAACATACATATGAGCCCCGCCTTCCAGGATCGAGCTGGATGACAGACACCGAATTCGCGGCCATCATTAGTGACGAAACTAAGGAGATTGATGGCGATCTCGAGTGGTCGAACGATGAGGATCACTCGCCATGTGTGGAGTTCCGAGCCAATGTCGGGTCGGACAGCGGTTACCCAATTTTTGTGTGCGGCAGCTACAACCCGATGGCACTTAAGCTGAGCTTCAGCCTTATTCACCGGGGACAGGGGCGAATCTACGGGCTAGATCTTGGGTCTGAGCATCACAATCCCAGTTGCGACTACGTTGGCGATTGCCATAAGCATCGCTGGACCGAAACACATCGCGACAAGGAGGCGTACGTGCCACAAGATCTAACGGCCGAGATCGACGACCCCGTAGCTGTTTGGGAGCAATTCTGTGCTGAGTCCAAGATTCGTCATCGTGGACGTCTGGCTCCACCACCAGCCAGTCAGGCTTCATTCCTATGACGACTATGATATGCGAAGCAATTGCAGCGCAAATGAGTGCCCTATATGCATGCACTACAATTCGAGATTATATTCGCATACGAACTCCTTTTCTCTATCCAGATGGTGACGTTATCGATCTCTACTGGAGGGAGAACCCAGACGGAGTCGGAGCGACCATTTCCGACCTCGGGGAGACACTTCGCTGGCTGCGTATGCAGAGCACGTCAAGCCGTCGGACGGCGAGGCAGCGCCAGCTGCTTGCTGATATTCAGATGACGCAGGGGGTAGAGATTTTTAGAGGCGTGTTGTCCGCTCGCGTTCATGAACATTCTGACATTGCGGAGGTGGTCCATCGGGTTTCTCAAGCTGCACTGAGAGTTTCAGATGTTTGGTTCACGTTTCGACTCCGGTCAGTGGAATCGATCAACGCTGAGGTCGAAGAAGTTCTTTCGGAGCGTCGCATAACGTACGATCGAAGCGTTAAACTTCCAGGAAGGTCGGAGCGGATTTGGAATCTAGATTTTCATACAAGGACTGAGTTAAGGAGCTCGCTTATATGTGTTCTGAGTACGGGCACCAAGGGTGCCACGAGGCGCATAACGGAACACGTTGTAGCCACATGGCACGACCTAAGTCATCTGAAGGTAGGGCCTGAGGGGCTGAGGTTCGTGTCATTGTTTGATGATACGGTCGATGTGTGGGAGCCGGAGGAATTTAGTCTCGCCGAAAGTCTTTCTGATATTGCTCGTTGGTCGAAACCAGAGCAGTTTTTGGAACTCGTAGAGGCATGAGCGGCATGCAAGCGGGTATGATCAGGAAATCTTTGTCGCCGATCGCCTTGCTTTAGGTTGGCAATTCCGGGCGTTTGGCGCCGTGGATGGACGGATCGCTCGCGAGGAGCGTGCGGAGGCGAGTGGTGGTGGCGAGGGCCTGATCGTCGAGGCCGAGCAGGTCGGTGATGAGGCGCTGGTCGAGGTCGATGCGGGCGGGATCGACGGCGCAGCGATGGAAGGACTCAAAGGTCCGGTCCTGGAAATCGCGCCAGATGGACTGCGCCTCGTCGAGCTGCCACGGTTGTAGCTCGCGCACGTCAAGGGTGGGAAGGGTTTCCAACATTCCTTTGTTGCCAGTGCCTCGGCCTCGCTGCGATCGGTTGGCGTGATTGGCGTGCTGAATCAGACCGAGTGTGGAGTTGAGCCAGAGTGCAAGAGCGGTTTCCCGGCCTGACCGAGGGGCGGGGGAAGCTTCTCGGACACGAAGGGTGTGCCAGGCGCGAATTCCCAACGTGGGCACGATCGTGCGGGCTGCTATGACTCGTTGCGAGTCGTACTGGACGTCGCACGTCATCTGAAGCATGCCGGCCTGTGACCAGATCGGCCCGTGATTGCTGCCCGGCTGGGGAAACAGCCGCGCGTTGGGTTCCGCGACCAGTCCCTGATGCACCTTCTGGGAGTGCGCCCAGAGCGCGGGAAACTGCACCTGCGGGTCCCAGCCGTGGTAGCCGTCGAACACGCCCAGCGAGCCGCGGATGCGGCGATGCTGCGGACCCACGTTGCAGACATCTTGCATAGGCGCAATGGGAAGCTGCGCCACCACCCGCGAGCCGTCCGCCGCCCACAGCTCGCCGCGCTCCAGGGCGGCGGCGAATTGGCCGGTCTGGCCCTGCTTCCACCGCGCGGCCGTCCAGGGTCCAGCATCCACCGGGCCATCCAGCAGTTCGCCCCACTGCTCACCGCCGACGAAGAGGGGACTGCCGCCTATCGCCGGGCCATCCGCCCGATGAACCGGCGCCGCGGCGGCGGCGTTGATGGCGGTGACCAGCGCCAGTGCGTCGGTTTCGCGGTAGGCCGCGCGCCAGAGGTTGACGAACAGGCCGCGTCCCGATGGATTCTCGTCCTCGCGCAGCCGGCGGGCGATGAGTAGCGCCTCAGCGATGTCGGTGTCGTAGGACATGGAGCGGAGTTGAGGGTCGTGGGACGAGATCACGAACTCGATCGCATAGCGGGAGGCCAGCATTCGGCGCACGTCTCGCCACGACCCGCCCGCCAGCGCAGTTACCGGCAGCACCAGGGCGACGCGTCCACCGGGAGTCACGAGGCGGTCGGCCAGCACGGTAAACGACGCGCCATGGCCAGCGGTGAGGTTGGCCGGTGTGCCGTTCAGCAACTCTGAGGTGCGCTTGGCCACGGCTTTCTTTGCTTCATCATCGTCTTCCGGCAGCGCCATCACCCGAGCCAAAGCCTCGCCCTTGCCGCCATCGCTGCCTCGCCGGGTGTACGGCGGATTGCTGATGACGAGGTCCGCCTGCGGGATTGGGACCTCTCTGAGCGCGCTGCCAGTGGCACCGATCTGCTCGTGCGCCTCCTGGTACGACGATTGGAGGGCGGGCCCTGCCAGCCAATCCAGCGAGCCTAGGCGGATTGCGACTCGGCCCACAAAAGGTGCTGCATCTGGCTCCACGCCAGCCGCTGCGAAGAGTTGCTCCGTGGCATCGAAAACAAACGCTCCCCGCCCCATGCCCATGCGCAGGCTGTACAGCTGCATCTGGGTGAAGCTCACGGAGGGCGACATGGCGGCCAGCGTGGCAGCTGTGAGGTGGATGGCGGCCTGCACGACGTCGGCACCAAACAGTGTCCGCTCCACCAGCGCTTGATGCAGCGCCGGATCATCCGGTGCCTCACCAAGACCACCGTTTGACGCCGCGTGGTTCTGGACGATCTGCTGGTAAGCCGCCATGAGCAGGGTGCCAGTGCCGCACGACGGATCGACCACGCGCAGTTGGCGCAGGGTGGCGGGATCGCTCCAGTTCACCCGGCGCCAGCGGTCCGGCGTCAGGGCCAAGCCTGCCAGCAGCGTGGCTGCGGGGATGCTGGTGTAGAAGGCGGCCAGCAGCTTGCGATCGGCGACCAGGCGGTTGAAGATGCGCCCGGCCAGATCGTGGCGACCCACAGTGTCCATGCTCAGCAGCCGTGCGGCCGTACGTGCGCATTCGTCCAGCACACTGGCCGCCTCGACATCCGAAAGCTCGGCCACGACGTTACGAGCCAGTGTGAAGATGGGGTAGTAGTCGATGTCGAGGATGGCCTCCCACAGGGTGAGCAGCCGCAGGCGGGAAAAGGCGTCGTGGCTGCGGGCGGCGCTGGTCGGCTGAATGGCGGCGTCAGCACTGGCCAGCCTCTCCTGGAACACCATGGCGTTGGTGACGACCAGCGCGGCCATGTGGGCCGCCTCGTCGCTCGGCGGCGCGTTGAAGATCCGGGCCACGCGGGCCAGCGTGCCGGGTGAGCGATAGAGCCGGGATCCGGCGCGGCGGACGCCTTCGTCGAGGGCATCCACCGCTTGCTCCAGATTGCCTGCCGGTGGGGCAGCCCGCGCCGCCGCATTGCCAAGCTCGACGACGCTGCCGCTGAGTTTGGGTCCCGAGGTGCCGTCCAGTCGCCACTCCCTCCACGTCAGGCTTGCGGCGGCCAGGCGTTCATAGAGGTATTGCTGACTGATTGCACGCAGCCGCCCGGGAACGGTGACGGCGAAGGCGGTTTGCACGGGCTGGCCGTCGATCTCCAGACCCAGGCGTGCAAGCGCGTCCGCGTCGACGGTGGCTGCCGGTTCGAGCTCGACTTCGAGGACGACAGGGCCTTCGGGCCGGCGCACGATGATGTCCGGCCGTGCGCGGCCGTGCAGGGTCTCGGCGGCCGTTGACAGGCCAAGGCGCTCCCGCAATAGGCGCGAAAGGGTCTCGTTGATGATGCTCTCGTGCGTGCGGGTGCTGCTGCGGGCGGCGGTCATGTCCTGGCGCTTCTCTTGGTCCGTAGTCCCGGAGAGAATGGTACGCCCGCGCGTGTACGGGGGATGTTGGATCGGGCAACCACGAGGGTTGCCCCTGCCGGGTGTGCCGGTCAGGCGCGGATTGGGCCGGAGTCCCGCGTGAACCGATCCGCGCTGACGGTGTAGATTCACGGCATGAGGAGTGACGCCGCGCTAACGACGACCGCCCGATGAAGTTCTGGTCGGCGGCTTCGCTGGAGCATGCGCCGGACGCCATTGCGGCTGATCTGCGGGACCAGGTCGAGGGGCGGGATGAGGCGCTGGACTTGGCCGTGGCGTTCGTGCGGCCGCCGGACAGCGCCTCGATCACGCCGATCCTCGAAGCCGTCCGCGAGGCGCTGCCGGCGCGGCATTTTCTGGCCTGCACCGCCGAGAGCGTGGTGGCCGCCGGGCGCGAGATCGAGGACGAGTCGGCCACGGCGCTGCTGGCGGGCTCGATGCCGGGAGTTCAGATCGATCCGCTGCCGGACCTCGCGGCGCTGCTCGAGGACGGCGAGGCGGCGGCGTCGCAACTGCGGGGCGCCGCGGCAGTGATTGCGCTGGTCGACCCCTTTTCCGTGCAGACGGAGCGGCTGGCGGAGCGCATGAATGAATTCGCGCCGGGCGTGCCGCTGATCGGCGGCATCGCGAGTTGGGCGCATACGCCCGGCGGCAATCGCCTGGCGAACGACGAGGCCATCGCCGATCGCGGCGTCGTTGCGGTGGCGCTGCGCGGCGCGGTGGACGTGAGCGTCGTCGTCTCCCAAGGCTGCCGACCCGTGGGCGCCCCGCGCACCGTGACCGCCGTGCGGGGGAACATCATCACCCAGCTCGACGGGGAGCGGCCGCTCGATGCGCTGCGCCAGGTTTTCTCCGAGGCCGCCGAAAAGGACCAGGAGCTTATGCGCGTGGGCGTGATGCTGGGCCACGCGATCTCGTCGGAGTCAGGCGAGTGGGGCCGCGGCGGATTCCTCATCCGCGGCCTCATGGGCGCCGACGCCGGCTCGGGCGCGCTGGCCGTGACCGGCCAGGTGAGCGTGAACGATACGGTGCAGTTTCACGTGCGCGATGCGGCGACGGCTCAGGAGGATCTGGAGCTGCTCCTCACCCCGCAGGCGTTCGAGCCGGAAGCGGCCGGGGCGCTGCTGTTCACCTGCAACGGTCGAGGCGCGCGAATGTACGGCCGGCCGGACGGCGATATCTCAATGGTCCGGCAAGCGCTCGGCAGCACGGTGCCCGTTAGCGGGTTCTTTTGCGGCGGCGAGCTCGGACCCATCGGCGGGGCCAACTTCGTGCACGGCTATACCGCCAGCCTGGTGATCTTTCGACCGAAAGCGGGCTGACCCGGGCAGGGAGCACGCCATAGTGGCGGCGGCGGACCCCCTCACCCCAACCCTCTCCCACGGTGGGGAGAGGGAGCCGAACCATGCTCGAGAAAGGCGGCACACCGCCTGGCCAAGCTCCGAATAGATCCGCAATGCGCGCCCGGATCCGTTCTTCAGCCCCTTCGACAAGCTCAGAGCCTGCCCCGTACTTGATACGGGGGCGAACGGTTCGAGGCGCATGCATGCCACAGCCTCTCCTTGTTCAGAGGTTCCCTAGGACATTCATCCACGGCGGGTCCCACGCTGCACGCAGCATGGGCCACCGGCCACGGGCGCTGAGCCGCGGGCGCCCACGAGGGGCGCCCCTACGCCGGCGTCGGGCCCTTACTGATCCTCTTCCGCTAGGTCCGTGCGGTAGAGATAGCGGATATCCCACAGCCCATACAGCGTGGGCGTCGTGTTGCCGAAGACGTTGCGCACGGCCGTCAGCCGTTCGGAGAGCGTCGTGTAGATCACCGGCACGTTCTCGGCGGCGATCTCCTGGGCGCGGTGGTAGTAGGCCACGCGTTTCTCGTGATCGAGTTCCTGGCTGGCCTTGATGTACAGCTCATCGATCTCGGCTTCCCATTCCGTCGCCGGCTCGGGCTGGTTCGGATGCCACAGGTGCAGAGCCTCGCTGCTGTGCCAGAAACCGATGCCGCCGTAGGGGTCCGATCCGCCGGTGAAGCCGATGATCATGGCCTCCCAGTCATAGGTGCTGACGAGCTGGGTGACGAGGTCCCCAAACTCGATCAGCTGATTGTCCGCCTGGATGCCGATGTCGGTCAGACCCTGATGGATGATCTCGCCGGCGGCTCCGCGCACGGTGTTGCCCGTGTTGGTCACCAGCGTGAACGAAATCGGGTTGCCGGCGTCGTCCTCCCGGATGCCGTCTCCGTCGGTGTCAACCCAACCAAGGTCATCGAGGATCCGGTTGGCCTCGTCGAGGTCGTAGGGGAAGCGGCGGACATCGGGATTGTGGAAGTCCCCCGTGGCCGGGCTGATGGAGGACCACTGCGGGTAGCCGAGTCCGTGCAGCACGTCCTTGATGATCGTTTCCTTGTCGATGCTGTGGGCGACGGCGCGGCGGAATTGGACGTTTTGGAACCAACTGAGCTTCTCCGGCGCCAGATACGGGTCGCCGGTCTCGGGGTTGGTCCCAGGGTTCATATTGAATCCCAGAAACGTGGTTCCGAATGCCGGACCGCGCTTGTGGATGGTGAAGTTGCCTTCGTCCTGCAGCGGTTCCAGGTCGGCGAACTCCTCGCCCAACACTCCGTGCACGTCAGATTCCCCCGCCTGGAATCTGGCTAGCTCAGCCTCAAGGTCCTCGACGAGCGTGTACGCGATCGTCTCCAGATACGGCAGGCTGTTCCCGGCGGCGTCCTGGAGCCAGTAGCTCGGGTTGCGCCGCAGGATCAGTTCCTTGCCGGGGACGTAGCTTTCGATGGTGAAGGGCCCCGTGCCGATGATCTCGGCCGGGTCGGTGTCGATATCCCACACCGAGGCGAAGGTGCCGTCGTCCACGTGCTGCTCGAGGATGTGCTTGGGGTAGATCGCGGTGCCCATGGAGCGCAGGAACGGGGCAAACGGCACGGGCAGCACGCATTGCACCGTGTAGTCGTCCAGCGCCGTGACCGTCATCGGCGACTCTTGCCAGGTGCCGGTCTCCTCGTCGAAGACGCGGAAGTGGAAGGACGGACGGCTGCTGGCCGCGATGTCGTCGTTGTAGATGATGCGGTTGAAGGTGAAGTCGACGTCGTGGGCGGTGAAGCCCTGCCCGTCGTGCCAGGTGACGTCTTGGCGGAGATGGAAGGTCCAGGTCAGGCCGTCAGCCGAATGTTCCCAAGACTCCGCCAGCGACGGCTCCACCTCGTTTGTCAGCCAGGAAACCTCGGTCAGTCCATCGAAGAGGTAGCTCAAGATGCCCGACGAGGAGGCGTCGTTGGCGAGGGCAAGGTTGAAGGTGAGCGGCTCGGATATGGTCGCGACCGCCAGCGATCCGCCCGGCTGGCCGATGGTGTATTCAAACGTCTCGGCGTTTCGGCGCAGCTGAGCGATGCGTTCCCAGTCCAGCAGCTCGGTGTTGAGCCGGGATTGCAGCCCCTCAGGCCCGTGGATCCAGGTGCGCTGCCCGTCGGTGAAGCCGGTCCAGTTGTCGACCTTGCGCCACACCATCAGGCCGCCGGTGGTCTGCTGGCGCGCCTCCTGCTCGATTGGGTGGAATTGCTCGTTCTCCAAGCAGGCGCCGACCGTGTCGGGTCCCTCGCCGGCGTCGATCAGGGTCTTGAGCGTGGCGAACCCCAGGACAAACTCGCAGTCGCCTGACGCCGCCGCCGGCGTGGCAAGCGCGACGAGCAGCCCGGCGACGAGCAGTGCCATGAACCTGTTTTTCATGAGGTCCCTCTTGATTCGGGTCCAGCGAGGCACCGGCCAGCGGCCTCTAAGCCATAATTGACACAGGTTCGCAGCTTTTCGCCGCGCTTGTCCAAACGGCGTGCCTGCGCACGGCCACAAGGGGCTATATTGCTTCGTTATCGAATAAGTCGCAGAGCGCAAAGAGATCAGCTGGCGCACCAGCGGAATCCGCTACAGTGACGACACTCGTGGGCTCGCCTGCTCCTGACCCTGGCTAGGCTGTCAAATCCACGGTCGGTGAGATAGGCGAAGCAGGAGGGGCGGAGATGAGACAACCGTACAAAATCCTCATGGTTGACGACGAGCCTGATCTGGAGCCGCTCGTGTTGCAGCGTATGCGGCATAAAATCCAATCAGGCGACTATAGCTTTGTCTTCGCGCACAACGGCGTCGACGCTCTTGACATGCTGCAGGAAGACCAGGACATCGATATCGTCATCTCGGATATCAACATGCCGCACATGGACGGTCTGACGTTGCTTGAGCAGATACCGAAAGTCGATCCATCGGTCCGGGCTGTCATCCTATCCGCATACGGTGATATGAAGAACATCCGCACGGCGATGCGAAGAGGCGCGTTCGACTTCATCACCAAGCCGATTGATTTTGACGACCTACAGGAGACTATTGAGCGGACACGGCACCACCTCGACGCCTGGCGGGCGGCCCTATCGTCGCGCGACGTGCAGGTCACCTCGCGAAGTGGGACCGATGATTCGGTCAGTCCCGGTCCTGAAGCGGTGAACTGAGATGTTGACATGACGCGCGACACGAGTGCAATGAAGCGACCCTACCGGATTCTCGTGGTTGACGATGAGCCGGATCTCGAACCGCTGATCATGCAGCGCATGCGGCGCAGGATTCGAAGGGGCACACACAGCTTCGACTTCGCTCAGGACGGCGTCGAGGCTCTTGAGAAACTAAACGAAAATCCGGATATCGATATGGTTATCACGGACATCAATATGCCGCGGATGGACGGGCTCACGCTGCTCGATCAGATACCGAATGTCTCCGATATTGACGTTCGGTGCATCGTCGTGTCGGCGTACGGCGATATGAAGAACATCCGTACGGCGATGAATCGCGGCGCGTTTGATTTCGTCACCAAGCCGCTCGACTTCGAGGACCTGCAGGTAACCATGGAGCGGGCGTTGGCCCATCTCGAGGAGTGGCGGGCGGCGCTGTCGTCGCGCGACGCGCTGGTCGCTCTGCAAAACGAGCTTGAAGTCGCGAGCAGCACGCAGCAGTCGATTCTGCCGAAGACATTTCCCAAGAGTTCCGAATTTCAAGTCTTTGCCCACATGGAGCCTGCGCGCAACGTTGGCGGCGATTTTTACGACGTGATTCGCCTGGAGGGTCGCAAGGTTGGCCTGGCTATCGCGGATGTTTCCGACAAGGGCGTGCCGGCCGCCCTCTTCATGATGTCGAGCCGCACGCTGCTCAAGGGCGCCGCGATTGGCCTCGCCGATCCCGGCGAGGCCCTGCGCGAAGTCAATGAACTGCTGTATGAAGAAAACGAAACCATGATGTTTGTCACCGTGCTGTACTCGATCTACGATCCAGTGAGCGGCATGCTGACCTATTCAAACGGTGGACACGACGCTCCGGTACTGGTTCGAGCCGGCGGGGGAGCGGAGCTCCTCGCGCTCACCGGCGGCGTTGCGCTTGGCGTCGCGCCGGGCATCAAGTTCCCAAGTCATACCGTGCAACTCGAACCCGGCGACACCATCGTGCTCTATACCGACGGCGTCACCGAAGCCATGAACGGCAACGACGAGCAGTTCGGGGTCGATCGCATCCAGGAAGTCTTCGAGGCGAATCCGCCCACGGACTCCGAGCAAGCCACGCATGCACTGTTTGAGGCCGTGCGGGATTTCGTCGGCGACACGCCGCAATCCGACGACATCACCTGTTTGGTGCTCCGTCGCCCCCAGGATGGCTCGTAACCGCGGGGCGGTCGGCAGAGCGCGAGCGTAAGGGAGGCCCACATGACCCTCAGCATCTATCTCCACTTCAACGGGAACTGTCGCGAGGCGTTCCAGTTCTACCGATCGGTCTTTGGGGGTGAGTTCGACATCCTGCAGACGTTTGGCGACGGTCCCGCGGACATGGGTGTTCCCGATGACGAAAAGAACAACGTCATGCACGTCTCGCTCCCGGTCGGAACGAGCGTGCTGATGGGCAGCGACGTCCCAAGCACCTTCGGTTCACCGGTGAAAGAGGACGGCAACATTTCAATCTCCTACGCCGCGCACGGCCGGGAGGAGACTGACAACATATTCGCGAAACTCGCGGAGGGCGGCACCGTGACGATGCCGCTTCAGGACATGTTCTGGGGCGACTACTTCGGATCCTGCACCGACAAGTTCGGCATCGACTGGATGATCAACTGCGAGCAGCCGCCAAGCTAGCCCGCCGCATCAACCACGTCAGCGGGGTCCAGCTGGCTTCGTGACGAGCGGCGCGCCCCCGCGCGTTCGGGCTGTCCGAAAGTTGTCAAGCCCCCGGAGTGCGCCCAAGCGGTTGGGGCTCTTCAGGTGTGACGCCGAAGGTGCCGAAGTCCTGTATGCGCCCTGAGTTGTCGAACACCGCGACCGCGCCATACCGAGCGAGCGCCGTGGACGACCTCTTGTAGGACGGCATCCAAATCACGGGTCCCGGTGATGCGGGTCCGGCATCGGGCATCCTCGATCCCATGGCGACTATTTCTTCCGTCTGAGTCTGTCGACTTGCTTCACTGGCCAGTCCGGTCGACTCACGGCATATTTCTGCGACATTTCATCGCTATCGTGAGCAGCATCACAGATACTTCACGAAAGAGATGAAGGGATGAGCTGCAAGAATCCGATAACAAAGACGCTCCTGGTTGGGGCGGTATTTGGGGCCATACTCGGCGCGGGGATACTGATCGGCTGTACGGGCGACACCAGGCTCGAAGGCGGTCGAGACGACAATGGCGCCACCGAAAACCAGGGCGTCTCCGAGCGAGACCGCGGCGACTCTGGAGGTGAGCACGGCGGCAGACCTGAAGGTAGTGAAGGCAGAAGTGAACTCGGCTCTGACGGGGAAGGTGGGAGTACCGGTTCAGGCGGCGGTGGAGAGAGCGGTGAAGCCGCTATGTCTAGCCCAATCACTCCTCTCGGACAGCCGTGGAACGGTGTTCTCGGCGGACTGGCTGTTTCTATGCAATACGATGCAGCAACTCAGTCCGTCCACGGAACAGTGCGCAACACGCTTTCGCAGAAACTATGTTACGTACAGGCCGAACCTCACCTTAAGTCGGGAGCGAGGACGGTAGGAGAGCTTGGTCCCGAGAAGCTGGGACACCTGAATCCTGGGCAGGAAGCAACGACAAGCGTGACGGTCGCCAGTGAAGCGAAACTTGCCGGCGTTTCTTACGACGGATACGTCGTTCACATGGAAGTATTTGACTGCAGTGGCCCTGGCCCTGTAGCGCACACAGGTGGAGAAGGTGCTGAAGGCGGCGGTGAACAGGGCTCTGGTGAAAGCGGCAGTGAATCCGCCGGAGCTGGTGGCGAAGAAGGTAGCGGTGCCGATGCCCTCGCGCTGGATGAGACCTTCGACGTAGTTCGCAGCGGCGCCCGACTCATCATGAAGTACGACGCGCCAAGCAACTCCTTCAAGGGCACTGTGGAGAACACGACCAACGGCGTGCTTGACCGGGTCAGGATTGAAGTGCACCTTTCGAACGGAACGGAACTCGGTCCGACGACTCCGACGGACATGGCTCCGGGCGAGGTGGTAGCGATCAGCCTTCCTGCGACACCGACCTCGTTCACCGGATGGACAGCACATGCCGAGGTTGGTACCGGCGGTGAGGGGAGCGAGTCCGGCGGGGAGCATCGGGCTGGCGATGAGCACGGTGGCAGCCGGGAGTCCGGCGGCGAACACGGCAGTGGTGGCGAGCGTCGGGGAGGCGGTTAGAGTTGGTCGGAGCAGACCGAGGGATGATACCGAGGCTTCAAGTGGGATAATTCACCCATGGGTGTATCCGATAGATATACGCGGCATCTCCATGAGGAACCGCCTCTGAGATGGCTCGTTCGAGGACTGGCGATGAGTGGCACAGTGTTGATAATCGAAGACGATACCAGGATCGCAAACTGGGTCAAAGTGTATTTCGAGCGCGCCGGATTCTCTGCTGAGGTTACTCATGATGGTGAATCCGGTCTGGCACTGGCCCGGGATCTCGCTCCGGACCTGATAGTCCTCGACCTTATGCTTCCCCGTCTCGACGGAATGGAGCTGTGCAGAATCCTGCGTCGAGAGTCTGAAGTTCCAATCATCATGCTGACGGCCAGAGAAGCCCATGCCGAACGAATCATTGGACTGGCTAGCGGAGCCGACGACTACATCGTCAAGCCCTTCGATCCAGAGGAAGTCATTGCGCGCGCCGACGCTGTGCTCCGTCGCGTCAAGGACAGAGTTCAGCAGGTCGTAACACGCGGCAACATCACACTGAACGAGACCACGCGGAGCGTGACGATCAACGAAGACCCCGTGATTCTGAGCCGGGCGCAAATTGCTCTGCTATCAACGTTCATGCGTCATCCCAACCAGGTGCTCACTCGTGATCAGCTAGTTTCGCTGACCTTCACCCACGAATTCCATGGGTTCGACCGCGCCATCGACAGCCAGGTTGCTCGCCTACGAAAGCGGATCAGACGAAATGGCAGCCAGCCTATTCAGACGGTCTATGGCGCCGGCTACAAGTTCGTTGTAGAGGACGAATGATCTCGTTACGCTGGCGAATCATGGGTTCGATGGTTTTTGTCATCGTTCTCACCGTCTTGATCAGCATTGGTGTGGGCTACTTCACGACGCAGGCCCGCCTCGGCGCGTTCGTAGACCAGATGGGTGATGATGCGGCGAGCCAATTGGCCCGGAATCTGAGTCGGGAGTATACCGCTAGCCGTGGTTGGGAGACGGTTGACAGGCCACTGTCCGAGGCCGGATACATCTACAACGGAGTCTTGCAACGGGAACGGTCGGAAGAAAGTGAGGGGGAACACTTTGAGTTCTTTCACCAGGACCCCGTACGAGTCGTCGTCGCTGGCGCCGATGGACGTGTGGTGACGGATAATTTTTTTGAGTTGTTGCCGGGAATCACCGCACCCGAGCTGGATGGGCATCGCGCTGCGGTACGCGATTTGGCTACGAATCAGACCGTAGGCCACGTCTATGTGGATGTGAACCATGAGTTCCTATCGACCGAGACGCATGGGTTTCTCAATACGCTCCTGTACATCACCCTCATTGGCGGAATGCTCACGGCTGGCGTTGCCGTACTGCTGGCCGCTTGGTTGTCCAAGCGGGTCACGGCACCTGTGACGGCGTTGACGGAGGCAGCCCAGGCAATTGCCCAGGGGAATACGACCCGGCTGCCAGTCACATCCTCGGATGAGTTGGGCCGGATGAGCGCGGCTTTCAACCGGATGACATCGACCTTGGAAACTCAGCGCGACCTCCGCAAGCGGCTAATCGACGATGTCTCCCACGAACTGAATACGCCGCTGAGCGTCATACGGCTGGAGGCGAAAGGTCTACGCGACGGATTTCAGACGCCTGAAAGCGCGTCCGACCAGATTATCCAGGAAGTGGACAGGCTGCGCGGTCTCGTAACTGATCTGAACTGGCTTGCGGAGACAGACTACGGTGAACTGAGGCTCACGCTCCAGGCAAGTTCGGTTTACGAGTTACTCACCGCAGAGTTGGACCGGTGGCAATCGCAATCCCGTGCGCGACAGGTTGGACTGTCGCTGCAGGTCTCCGCCGACCTCCCGGACATAGATCTCGACCGGATGCGCATGAGTCAGGCATTGGGAAACGTCGTGAGCAATGCCATTCATGGCACCGAGGCCAGCGGCAGTATCGTGCTTAAGGCGGGGTTGGTAAGCGACGAGGCGTTGGCCATTTCGGTCGTCGACGACGGGATCGGCATCCACCCCGCAGACCTTCCACACGTCTTTGACCGTTTCTACCGTACGGACCACTTTCGTAGTCGTGGGATAGCCGGCACAGGTCTGGGATTGGCCATCACCCGAGCTATAGTCGAAGCACATGGCGGCACAATGTCCGTGGCAAGTGATGGGCTTGGACAGGGTGTCGCCGTGACTATTAGCCTTCCCTTGAACAAGCGAGCGTTGACCTCCTCGGCCATGAACTCCGCCGCAAGGCCAGCGACCACAGCCGCCGAGGAGTCATAAGGACAGTACGCTCGGAAGTGGGTCACATTGATCAGCGCCGGGTGCATTCCCACCTCTCCGTTGCGGTCCGGTCCCCTCTCCCTCGATGGGAGAGGGTTAGGGTGAGGGTGCAAGAGAGTGGCGCATCCGCCGGACCCATGCCGAAGGAAACTCAGTAGCCCACTACCGTACGCTCAGGCCGCAAAGCGTGGACCGAATGGGACTCGAACCGGCGGCCTCGACTCTGGTCTCCTCGAGAGTCACGCAGTCCGGCAAGTCGGGTACGCGGGCCCTGTAGCTGGCCGGTTCCGCTCGATAGAGATGTTGAACTTCATCGCTGCCCCGGCACGTCGGGCCCGCCGGCGCCAAGATTCATTGAGTAGCGTCAAGCCGGCTCACTTGCCCCGGCCAGTCAAGGATTCGCCGGTCTGCCGTGACCAGTCGATGGCCTTCCAGCGCGGTGGCCACGATCAGGCGGTCTGCCGGGTCGGCGTGGAAGTCAGGGAGTGTGGCCGCACGGATTCCGATCTCGCCGTCCATGGGAATCTCAATGACTCCTTGCTCCAATTGCTCCCGGCGCCAGAGGCCGACATCATCGGGGAAGCTGATCCGTTGCCTGTTCTCGAGGAGGGCCACTTCCCAGAACGAGACAGCCGACACGCAAACCTCGTCGGCCCGCCATGCTCGGTCGATCTCGGACCGGGCGCCGGTTCCCAGCCGCGCGTCTCCCAATCGCAGCCAGAGCATGACGTGCGTATCGAGCAGGATCACGGATTCAATACGCGGTCCGGGTTGGTCTGGGCCTCCCACTCAACGTCGATCGGCTCGGTGATGTCGCCGTGAATCACGATCAGATCTCTGTCGATGCCGAAGAGACTCGCGGGCCGTTCGCGGAAGGGAACGAGCCGCGATACCGGGCGGCCGTTCTTGGTGATGACGATCTCCTCGCCGCTCTCCGCCACCTCGTCCATGAGCTTGAGGCACTTTGCCTTGAACTCCGACGCCTTGATCGTCTTGGGCCCGGGTGTCCCAGCGGCTTCTGTCGTCATCGCACGCTTCTCGACTCGACCGTTGGCCACGATCATACCATGGTCATGACCATGGTCATATTTGCAGGGTCGGCGGAAGCCCGAGGTCTGCTGGCAGCCGGTCCGCGGCAGTCACCGCTCCGTCGCGGCCGTTCGTCAAATTGCCAGGCCATGCGGTGCAGCGCCAACCTGCCGATGTTCGTGTGCTCATTCACACGGGATGGCTGAAGCGCCCCATAGATAGACCAGGCTAGAGCGGTGAAATACCGTGCCTCTTCTTATATCCGGCTGCCTCTTGCTTCTTCGTAACCATAGAACCTAGAGGACAAAACTAGTTTGCGTGGGTTCTCCGCCTGGTAGCGATTGTTCTTGTCCGCCAGTCGACTTCGGATTAACTCAACTGAGTCGCTGGGAGTCCGCTCAGTATAGAATACACTCACGACTGCCTCGTTGGGTATCTTGACCAGGTTTACGGGTTGATCGTGTCGGTCAGTTTCTCCTGTGCCTATAGTTCTGCTCAGATCTACTATCAAGCGCCATTCTCTTTCGTAGGACCAATGGTCGCTCTTCATAGACAAGAGGATCGGAAGATTGGATTCAGGTGAGACTAAGACTATCGGGCCTCTGATCAATGCTGGTTTATCGACATATTTCACGGGTCGTAGGGATCCGGTCGTACCTGTGAGCGTTCTTAGCCTTGCAATATCGTATCCAATGACGAATCCAGATCCATCGGTAGTATAGTGAGACCACATTAGCGGATGATTGTGATCAAGAGTAAATGAGATTATTCCGAATCGTGTTGAAACCTGATCTGCGAACAATTGCCGAGTGAAGAGGCTGCCGTGTTCTCTCCTCGCACGATGTACGTCGTCGGCGGTGACTGGCTTGCTTTCATTGATGTCGGTGAGAACCTTCGCTAATTCTCGGTTTTCTTCGGATTCATTAGGAATGATGTAAGTAGTAGTAACGGCACATTCGAACGGATCGTTCAACGCTGCTGGCTGAGTTGCGCGAAGAGTTCCGTCGCCTACGTCGGGGATGCAGGACAGAGCCCTTTGCGGGCTGACGTATTTGTAAAGGACTTCGATTGAGTGCGACAACGCTGGTGTATGTGGCTGATGGCTGGCCGATTCTAGACGATCGGGGTTGGGAGATTGATTGCCGGTCACCGGGGTAGGCATGCCGGGTCGGCTGGAAGATTTCCCGATCTCTGTAGAGGACAGGCGCCAGGTGAGGCGAGGTGCTCTCCGTTCACGGTCGAGACATTGGCCAAGCGGGGAGGCGGCTACGTGATGCTCAACGGTTAAACGACGGACAGTTGCTGCCGGAGGTGTGGACGTTTATCTCTGCGCTAGTGGAGAGCCTCAAATCTATGTGGTGGAATCGGCATCTGTTCGCAGACTCTAGCGAAAGAAAACGTGAGTGCCACCGATTGTGTCGAACGCGGTGGACCGAATGGGACTGGCATCGACGATCGCCACAGCGCGCGTGCGGTGCATTTGCGCTTGGGCTGTCCGTCCGCGCTAGCAGTTTAGGCCGCGTCCGGCACGCGCACCTGCGTGCGCCCGCGCTTGCGCTCGAAGACGACATTGCCCTCGGTGAGCGCGAACCGCGTGTGATCGCGGCGGGTGGTGGTCACGTACGGTGTCGGTCCCAACCGGCACCGAGCGCTACGCCCACGGCAACTCCTATTGCCACGCCAACACCGATGTTGCCGAGTGCCGCGCCAATGCCAACGCCTGCTCCAGCTCCGAGAGCGATGCCTAAACCGATCTTCTTATTTTCGCGCATGCCGTGATGCCCCCGTCGGGTGCTGAGTTGCCCCTGTCGATTGTGACACCATGGCTTTTGTTGAGATAGGCGCTCTGGACACCGCTGAGGTCGCCTTGAGCGGCGGAGTTCGCAGTTCAGTAGGTCATGGTGGGCCGTGTAAGACTGAATTGCGAACTTTCCGCTGGGAGTTTCAGCTATAGCGAGTCAGTCCGCCAGCCCTACTTGGCCTCACACGAACATCTAGGCTGCCATCGTCGAAGGCTCTCTCAGCATGGGAAGAACCGGCTTCCCAAAACGTCCCAGGGTCCGACACACCATTCTCATTGTCGCGCTTGTGTTTCTGGGGGGATATCCGAGACTACGATCAGGCGCACCATTCCAACTGCCTCCAGTTTCTGTTTAGGGAGGAAGCTCACTTGAACAGGGCAGGCTGGACTGGAGCCAGGCGTTCCTGGATTGAAGTTTCGTCCCAGCCAAAAGAGGGGGGGAAGCACGGTCCACATGATGACGGAGGGAGAGGGATTGCCTCTGGCCTTCGGTGTGACCGGTGCCAGCGTATCCGAGGTGACAGTGGGACTGGATGTGGTGGACAGGGTTTGCGTGCCTCGTGCTCGAGGCAGGCCCAAGAAGAGACCTGACTCGTTGGCTGCTGACAAGAGCTACGACAGCGCGGAGTTCCGGTGGGAACTGCGACGACGAGGGATTCTTCCCTTGGTTCCTCAGCGTCATTGGCCTGGACGAAAGCGTACCGGCCGTCCTCCGAAGGTGTACCCGGTCAGCACATGTCGCTGGAAGGTGGAGCGTACTCATGGGTGGCTGGACAACTGGCGTCGGCTGGTGGTGCGGTACGATCGGCATACCGTCGTCTACATCGCATTCCTGACTACCGCCTGCTTCATGGACACACTTTCAAGGATTTTGGGATAGGTTCATGACTCTCATTTTCTAAGACCTAACGCTGTTAGCAGGCGCGCGCTTTTCAGCATCGCCTGGCTAAACTTATTAAGCCCTTTATAGTAGATGGCAATTCCCTAAATGTAGCGACCTTGGCAGTTGCCTTGGACAAATCGTGAGCTGCAGTAAACTCGTTTGCAACCACGATGCAGTCAATACCCGCCGCCATTGCCGACTTCAACCCTCTCGCCGAGTCTTCAATAACCACCGTTTCAGCGGCAGTAGCACCAAAGCGTTGGAGTCCTTTCAAATAGGGCTCGGGATGTGGCTTAGCTCGCTCGTAATCCTCCCGGGTCAAATAGAAGTCCATATTATCCAGGATGGATCGCCTTTCGTGTATTAAGGCAAAATCAGGTGGTTTGGAGGTAGTGATTATGCCCATCCTGTACTCACCTGCGAGTACGTTTAGCGTTTCCAAGACACCTTCGATTTCGATGTCTTCGGTCATCAGGTATTCCTGGTAGTATCGGTTTCTTAGTTCTCGGCCACGTTCAATGTCAGATTCGGATATTCCTGAAACTCGTGCCGCCTCCCACGCGGAAACTCCATTGGCCATATTCACCAAATATGCGTCTTGTGGGAGATCGATGCCGAGAGATGCCAGCGCTCGTTTATTTGCTAGGTAATACCAATGTTCTGTTTCGACTAATACCCCATCATGGTCAAAGAGAATGTATTTTTTCACTTCTGTGCTCGATTCAATGTCGGCTTAACGGCCTTCGCTGTCTCAGCCAAAGTTGAGCGTCTGGTTGGCCTGCACTTCATGTTTATTGGATCGGGCTCTCTGTCTATTGAAGTGGAAGCAGAATCACCTTGGCCCTATTATCCTCCGTATACCTTCATGTGATTCCGTCAAGATTGTTTTCCAAACGTGTCTGGATCGGTTGGTCCGCCTCTGGAAACTCAAAAGATCGACCGGTGATCTTCTCGTAAAGATAGATGTAGCGTCTTGAGAGCTCGATTACAAGTTCGTCCGGTGCTTGTGGTAGGACCTCATCCTCGTAGGGGTCGCAATTCTCCCTGAACCAGAGCCGAAGGAATTCTCTGTCGACGTTGTCGGGTTCCTGTCCCCCCCCGCATGCGCTGTTGATAAGAGTTGGCGATCCAGTAGCGACTAGAGTCAGAGGTGTGGATCTCGTCGATCAGAAGGATCTCACCGTTCTCGTCACGGCCCATCTCATATTTGGTATCGACGAGAATTAGGCCACGCTCCGCTGCCTTGGCTTGACCGAAAGCGAAAAGTGCCTTCGCGATGCGGCTACATTGTTCCCAATCCTCGGCCGTCATCCAGTTCTCGGACACGATCTCGTCAGGGCTGATCGGACGGTCGTGGTCCTCTTCCTTGGTGGTCGGTGTGAGGTAATTCGTGGGGAGCTTCTGGTTTTTCACCAAGCCCTCGGGCAAATCGATGCCACAGTAGTGACGCCGACCGCTCTGGTAGACCGTCCAGAGGGCGGTGTTCGTGCTTCCGGTGATGTATCCACGCACCACGAACTCAATCGGGAAGACGGTACATTTATTGGCAATTGTGACGTTTGGATCGGGGATGGATAGAACGTGATTCGGCACAAGATGGCGGGTCTGTTCAAACCACCATGCGCTCGTCATGTTGAGGACCTGGCCTTTGAAGGGGACAGCGGCCAACACCCGGTCGAAGGCACTCTGTCGGTCGGTGGTGATGAGTACCATACGATCCCCAAGATCGTATCGATCCCGTGCTTTGCCAATGAACTTCTCACCTTGAGAAAGATTCGTCTCAATGAGGCAGTTTCCGAGCTCTTGTCGTATTCGATCCGTGTAGCGCTCTGGGGTGTAAATAGCGTTCTCCATTTATTTATTGTCTCCGCAAGGTGAAAAGCCTGTACGAGGTGGACCGAATGGGACTCGAACCCACGACCTCCGCAGTGCGAGTGCGGCGCTCTTCCGACTGAGCTATCGGCCCTGAGGCTGTAGTTTAGGCCGCGTCCGCCACGCGCACCTGCGTGCGCCCGCGCTTGCGCTCGAAGACGACGTGGCCCTCGGTGAGCGCGTACAGCGTGTGGTCGCGCCCGACGCCAATATTCGGCCCGGGCAGCAGCTTGGTGCCGCGCTGCCGCACGATGATCTCGCCTGGACCCACGAACTGACCGTCCGATCGCTTGACGCCCAGCATCTTGGGGTTGCTGTCGCGCCCGTTGCGGCTGCTTCCCAGGCCCTTTTTGTGTGCCATGAGCTCCTGCGCTCCTCTATCTACTCGTCGTTTGTTGCCGACGGCGTCCGGTCGATGCCGTCGATGCGAACCCGCGTGTAGCGTTGCCGGTGGCCCATGCGCCGCCGGTGACGCTTCTTGGCGTGGTAGGTGAAGATGCGCACTTTGGGTCCTTTGACCTCTTGCAGCGCCGTCCCGCGTACGGTCGCGCCGGCCAACGTCGGCGTGCCGATGTGACGGCCGTCGTCGTCATCGATCAGCAGCACTTCCTCAAATGCCACCGGTCCCGACGACGCGTCCCGCAGCCCCACGTCGATCACGTCGCCGGGCTGCACGCGGAACTGCTGGCCACCCGTGCGGATCACCGCGAACGACATTGAACTCCTCGTGAATGTGTGGGGGCGGGCGCCGAGCCGAGCGTGAGGCGCACCATCCTTATGGTATCAGCCGCGGTTGACCCGCGCCTGACCGGCACGCATGCTTCCCTCGAAACAGGTGGGGGAAGAGGTGCAGGCGTGCGATACCGCGAGATGGGAACGCCGGAGCTCCGCGTGAGCGTGGTCGGATTTGGCGGCTGGCCCATGGGCGGACGCTTCTACGGCGCGGCCATGGACGCCGAGGCAACGTCCACGATTCATGCCGCGCTGGACCAGGGCATCAATCTGTTCGACACCGCTGCGGGCTACGGCATGGGGCACTCGGAGGAGCTGATGGGCGCCGCCCTGCGCGGCCAGCGCGATCAGGTGATCGTGGTCACCAAATTCGGCATCGACCGTGATGAGTCCGTGGCGGCCTACCGGCGGGACGCACGGCCCGCGGCGGTCCGCAGGGGCTGTGAGCGCAGCCTGCGAAACCTTGGCCTGGATCACATCGACGTGTTCTTGCACCACTGGCCCGACCCCGATACGCCCATCGCCGACACCATGGGCGCCGCCAAGGAACTCATGGACGCGGGCAAGGTCCGCTACATCGGCGTCTCCAATTACACTCCGCAGCAGATGGCGGAGGCACGGGCTGTCGTGCCCCTGGTCGCCAATCAGATGGCTATCACATGTTCGACCGGCGCCACGCCGAGGCCATCTTCCCGGCCTGTGAGGAACACGGCGTCGGGGTCATGGCCTACGGGTCGCTGGCGCACGGCGTCCTCGCCGGCCAGTTCACGGCGGAAACCACGTTGAATGACGACGACTGGCGGGCCACCGGATATGCGTTTGGCCTACCGCTGTTTCGTGCCGATCACCTGCCGGAGAACCTGCAGGTGGTGGATCAAGTGCGCGAGCTAGCGGGACAGGCTGGGCTTGAGCTGCCCCAGCTTGCGCTGCGCTGGGTCATCGAGAATCAGACCGTCTCGACGGCTCTCGTGGGATTCCGCAACGCCGCTGAGGTCGCCGCGGCGGTGGCTGCGGTCGCGGCCGACGTCCCCGCCGCTGTCATGCGCCAAGCCGAGTCTGCCACCCGCGCGGCCTACGAGCGCATGCGGGTAGATGAGCAGCCGCCGGCCGAGGTTGGCCCGCTGCGGCGGGGCGCTTAGGAGCGGCGCAGCGCCACGCCGAGGATCTGCGCGCCGGCCGCGCGCAGCACTTCGGCGGCTTGGACGGTGCAATCGCGGCGCGACGTGCGCTGTGAGGCCACGAGCACGGTGGCGGTGCATGCCGCGGTGACCGCGCGCGTTTCCACCACGTCAAGCACCGGCGGGCACGCCACCACGACCAGGTCGTTGGCGGCGGCTGTGTCGGCCAGGCTGCGCTGAAAGTCCTCGGTGAGGAGCAGCGCGGCGTTCGTCTCCGAGACCGCCCGCGCGGTGACGGTCGCCGTCTGCTCTGGTTCCTCCGTCCCGTCGCGCCGCGCGGCCACGTCCGCGTCGATCAGCGCCACGCGGCGGCCGGTGCGCTGCGCCGACGCGGCCAGCGCCGCCGCGACGTCCAGGCGCCGCGTGGCGTCGCGCGGGCTGGTCACGGCCACCAGCGGGTGCGGGGTATCCGCCAGGGCCACGAGCACGTTGGTTCGCAGCTCGGCGATGCCCGGCAGCTCCGCCGGGCCGGTGTCCTTTTGGCCCATCAGGCTTCGCGCCTCGGTCGCCCGGGCGCCATCGCCGGCGCAACGAGCCAGGCGACGGCGGCGCCAACCGCAGCGCCCACGATCGCCGCAACCGGGATCACCACTTCCCCCCGCGGCCACGACGACTCGGCGGGCGGCGGGGCGGCGTCGATGACCGCAACCTCCAGTCCCTTCTCCGAATCGTTCAGGCGGGCTGGCGTCGCAACCTCGGCGACCAGCGCATCCGCAAGCCCGTTCACAAGCGACGCCGCGCGGTCCGGGTCCGCATCCTCGGCTTGAATGGTCACGACGAGTCGGTCGGAATCACCATTGGTCCGCACCCGGTGGACGATCTCGGCATCGGAAAGCCCACCGCGAGCCTCGGGGCCGAGCCGCGCGGCGTAGGTCTCGGAATCGACCCAGACGGCATAGTTGCGAATCAGACGCGCCGCCGCTTCGGATGCTCCAAGATCGGCGATGCGAGGCCGGATCGAGACGCTCGTCGATGCGCGGAAAACCGGCTCGGCCACCGCGACCACGATGGCGCTCACAATCACTGCGATGACAGCCGCCGCCGCGGCCGCGATGACAAGCGGCTGCCAGCGCATCGTTCCGGTCGGTGCGGCGGTCACGGCAGGCGGCCGATCACAGGGGCGTCGATCAACTCGGGCACGTCGGCCTCATGCAGCCGGTTCAGCCGCCAGTCGGCGATGAGAGCCACCGCCACGGCCAGAATCAGCGCCACGCTGGACTTCAAGATCACGTCGAGAGCCGCCAGGGCGGCGGGCGGGCGCACAGGCGCGTCGGTCTTGTCGATCAACCGAAGCGTGCCGATCTCGTCAAGCGTGGGGTAGTAGGAGCGTTGATTCACGACAAGCAGCGTCACAATGCTGTCGATCAGCGCCTGCGCCGCGGGGCCATCGGCCCAGTCCAGCTCGATGCGCAGTCCCCCCGACAGTGGATACACGTCGATGGTGTCGAACATGGCGCGGAAATCCATCGTGTGGCCGGCGTCGATCACCTCCGCATGCGCCAGCCGCAGCAACTCGCGGCCCCGTGCCAGGCGCGCGAGATCCTCGATCACGCTCCTCGACGCCTGCGCCCGGCTGCTCTCGACGCCAAACTGCAAGCGCTGACTATCCTCCGGCAGGTTTAGCGACAAGAGCAGCTCAGCCTCGGCGCGCAGCCCCACCGGTCCCGCGAGCTGCCATGCGATGGCGGCGATGATGGTGGCGACCGTGACCGCGGCGATGAACATCCACCAGCGCTGCACGACTCGCCCGAAGCGTGCCGACGACACCTATGCCACCGCCTCGGAAGCGCGCGTGCGCTCAAAGGTCTTGTCGATCGCCTGACGGAGCTTGGCGCGAAACACCGACGTGTCGAATTGCGCTGCATGGCGCACAAGGTGCGCGGGGTCGACGGCCATGTCCGAGACGCGCGTGAGGGCCTGCTGCAGGCTAGGCACGGTCGGTTCGTGAAATAGCACGCCCGTTTCGCCGTCCCGCACGGTTTCCAGCGCGCCGCCCGCCGCGTATGCCACCACTGGGCGGCCGGCTGCCTGGGCTTCTACCGGAGCGATGCCGAAATCCTCCTCACCGGGGAACACGAACGCGCGGCAGCGCGCCATGTGCCGTCGCACTTCGTCGTCCGACAGCCGGCCAGCGAATCTGACGGTCGGCCCGGCCATCGTACGGAGCGAGTGTAGGTCGCGGCCGTCGCCAACGACCAGAAGCGGCAGGGAGGCCTCCGTGCACGCGCGCACCGCTAAGTCGATGCGTTTGTACGGGATCAAGCGGGACACGACCAGAAAATAGTCCGCCAGCTCTGTCGTGGGGGCGAAGCGCGTCGTGTGCACGGGCGGGTGGACCACCAGCGCCTCCCGGCCATAGAAGCGGCGAATGCGCCCGGCCACCGCCTGCGAGATGGCGACGAACTGCGTCACCCGCTGCGCGGCCGCGCGGTCCCAGCGCCGCATCCACCAGAGCAACGGCGCCAGCGCCCGAGGCAGCCAGGCGGGATAGCCCTCGCGCAGCAGATAGGCCCGCGGCATCCACACGAACCTGGTCGGGGTGAGGCAGTAGCACACGTGGATAGCCCCTGGCGGCGTTCGGATGCCCTTGCAGAATGCACTCACGTTGCTCACCACGACCTCGGCATCCCGAATACCCATCGATTGGAACGCGAGCGGATAGAGCGGGAGAAAGGCTTGATGGCGCGTGCGCCAGCCGGGCAGGTGTTGCAGCCCGCTGGTGCGAACGTCCAGGCGGCGAAACGCCGGATCCACGAGCTCGGGAGCGTAAAACGACGTGTAGACGGGAGCTTCGGGATACATGGCGTGCAGCTGATCGAGCACCACTTCGGCGCCGCCTTGCTGATTCAGCCAATCGTGAACCAGGGCGACTCTCATCCAGGCACACTGGCTACCCTGGGCGCGCTCAGAATGCGCCGCGACCGGACAGTACCGCAGGGATAGTATTCACCAAGATCTTTAGGTCCAGGCTGAGCGACCAGTTCGCGACGTAGAACGTATCGAGCATCACCATTTCCTCGAAGGGCAGGTCGCTTCGACCGCTGACTTGCCAGAGGCCGGTGAGGCCGGGATGCACGCGCAGCCGGTGCCGCGCCCAGTCGTCGTATTGGGCCACTTCGTCGGAGATCTGCGCCCGTGGCCCCACCAGGCTCATGCTTCCGGTCAAGACATTGAAGAGTTGCGGCAATTCGTCGATGCTCATGCGGCGCAGCACGCGGCCGACCCGCGTCCGCCGCGAGTCGTCTCGAATCTTGAAGAGCGCGGGGTGTGGCCCCTCCGCGATCAGGTGGAGCTTGAGCGCTTCCGCGTCGTGCACCATCGACCGGAATTTGAACAGGGTGAATTCGGTGCCATCCTTGCCGATGCGGGTCTGGCGGAACAAGACGGGCCCCCGCGAGTCGAGGCGAATCGCGATGGCGATCACGAGCCACAGCGGCGCGCTGAGGATGAGCGCGACCAGGCTCACGAAGATGTCGAGCGCGCGCTTCTGCACGTATTTGAAGCCGACGATTGCGTTATCGCTCAGGGTGACCAGGGGAATCCCCGCCAGCGGGTGGATCTCCATCCGGCCAAACTGAGCCTCGAGCAGATCGGGCACGGCGCGGAACCGCACACCATGAACTCGGCAGCGCTCGATTAGCGGCTCCAGATTGTGTTGCGTCGCGCCTGAGAGGGCGATGTAGACCTCGTCGATCGTCTCAGTCTTGATCAGCACCTCGAGGTCCCCGATATCGCCGAGCCGCTGAAACCGGCCGAATCCCGTGCTCGAGGCCTGGTCATCAGTTTCCAAGTAGCCCACCACCCGGTTGCCCGACGCTGGCGACGTCGTCAGCTGCTGCATCAGGTATTTCGCCACCACGCCGCTGCCCACCACCAAAATGCGCTGGTTGTCATGTCCGGCCCGGCGCACGAGCTGAACCAGACCCAGACGCAGCCCCAGCCACACGAGCGTGCCCACGGCGCCAGCCGCGCCGAGGTACATGAACATCAGGCGCGAGAAGAACAACGGGCGCGAAACGAAAAACACGAAGACGACCGCGGCCGTGCCAATCAGCACGCCCGCCGCGATCCGCGGCAGCTCGTCCAAGACGGCCACGCTGCGACGCGCTTGGTAGCGACCCATGACGTAGAAGCTCAGGACGGTGATGGGGACGAAGAGCCCTGCGACAACCCAGTACGCATCGATGGGCGTGAACTGAAATTCGTTCAGCTCCGGGCCGGCGCGCCACACGTAACGCAAGGCGTAGGCGAACACGAAGGCGCCGAACAGCACGGCAATGTCGCCCGCGGCCGTGAGCCATGGTGAGGTCAGGAGACGCCACGGCGCACCGCGGGCGCGGCCGGCTGGCTCCGGTGCAGGCGCGGTGGCTACCGGGATGTCAAGACGTTCTGATAGGCGTTGAGACATGTTTCGGCGGCTGATCGCCAGCTGAATCGCCGTGCTTGCTCGAGCCCGCGCGCGCGCATGGCGTCGCGCCGTTCCACGGATTGCAGCACCCGGTCCATGGCGTCGGTCAGGGCGGCGGCGTCCCGTGGCTCGACGGTGATCCCAGCGTTTCCCACGACTTCCGGCAAGGACGACCGGTTTGACGTGATCACGGGCGTGCCGCTGGCCATGGCCTCGAGCGGGGGCATGCCAAACCCCTCATAGCTGGAGGGGTACACCAGCAAGTCCGCGGCATTGTACCAGAAGGGAAGTTCCGATTGATCGACGTAACCAAGCCACCGCACGTAGTCGACCGCCTGCGCTTCCTGGATCAGCGCGGGGATGTCGACGCCCATCCACCCACGTCCTCCAACGATTACCAGCGAGCCCGCGTAACGGCCCTCACGGCGCAGGCGCGCAAATGCTCGAATCAGCACGTCGACGTTCTTGCGCGGTTCGATGGTTCCCACGCTGAGCACGAATGGGCGCGGCATGCTGTGCGCCGCGCAGAACGCCTCGACCTCGGCCTCGGGTCGCGGATGGAATTGCGGTTCCACGCCTGCGTAGACCACCGAGATCTTGTCCGGGCGCACGCCAAACAACTCAATCAAGTCGCGACGCGTCGACTGGGAGTCCGCCAGCACGGCGTCCGCGCGCCGGGTCGATAGTCGCGTTCCCGCGTGCAAATACCACCGTCGGTGCGCCGGATGCGTTTCGGGCGCGCGCAAGAACGACAGATCGTGAACCACCACCACGTGCCGTCCCGGCGCGGCCAACGGTGTCACGTTCAGAAACGAGTGCACGATGTCGGCGCCCTCGATAGCCACGTGCCAGGGGGCGACCAGGTGCTCCCAGAGGATCCGCACCCAGGTGCGCGATGTCGGCAGTCGCGTACGCCGGATGCGGATGCCGGGCCGCGTCCGAAACGGCGGCGTGCCCACGCTGTCATTGAGAAAGACCGAATATCGGTGCGCCCCGTCCGCCTCCAGCACAGCGTCGATCAGCCGCGAGGAAAAGCGACTCACGCCCGCGTTGCGGAATGTGGCTTCCGTGAATATCGGCAGCGCGTTGAGGGCAATGTGAGCCATCCCAATTGCTAACCGTACATCGCTGCCGGCCGGCCCGTCCTTGCGATATCCCAAGGGCATCCACAAGCTCGTGTCGCTGTCCGCTCCCCTCTCCTTCGATGGGTGACGGTGAGAGCCTGCCCCGGACCCCGTATCGAGTACGGGGCGGGCTTTGATCCGGGGGTGAGGGTGTCCGCCTCGACCTCCAGCCACCTCCGTGACATGCGTATCCCACGGGTGACTGTCGTAACTCTCTCGCGGGCGCTCAGGTCTCGCCGCCGGGCCTGGGTCGCCGCCCGCCTGCCGACACCACCGAGCCGAAGGCCGCACCGGCCAGGAAGATCATGCTGCTGAAGTAAAGCCAAATCAGCAGCAAGACCATCGTCGCAATGGGGCCGTAGATCGCGTTGAACGAGCCGAAGTTTGCCGTGTACCACACGAAGGCGTTCTTCCCGATCTCGAACCCGACGGCTCCCACCAGGCCGCCCGCGAGCGCCGGGCGCCAGCCCAAGGGCTCGGCCGGAACCAGGTGATACATCAACCCGAACACGCCGGTCGCGAAGAGGACTGGGAGCAGCACGCCAAGCCAGCGCAGCAGCCACCCGAGCCAGGCGAACGGCGAGTCGCCGCCGAGCAGTTCCGATTGCTGAAGGAATGTCAGCGCGGCGGTGATGCCCACGGAGAGCGCCAGCAACGCGCCGGTGAGCATCGCGATGGCAAGATCGAGGGTCCGGCCCTGCACGAAGGTTCGCCGCCGGGTCGCGCCGGTTGCCGCATCGAGGCCGCGGCGCAGCGCGCCAAACAAGTTGCTGCCGGTCCACAAGAGCCCGAGGAGCGAGATGACGCCCACGCTTCCCCGCACGGCGGCCACGGACGGCAGCGTGCTTTCCAAAAAGGCCTCGGCCCCGGGCGCCAGGTCTTCGGACTGTTCCGTGACTAATTGCACCAGCACCTCGGGCGGGATCAGAAACGCCGCGATGGCGGTGAGGAAGCCAATCAGCGGAAACAGCGAGACAAAGGTTTGAAAGCTGATGGCGGCGGCATAGGTCGGCAGCTGCTGCGTGCCAAATCGATCCGCCGTGAGATAGAGCACGCCGAGCTGTGGATGGGCTTGGACCCAGGCCGTCGCTGCGCGACTCGTGGACTCGGCTGTGCCGGCGGCATACTCGTGGGCGCGCCGCGCCCCGGCCACCGCACCCCGCGCACGGTCGCGCGCGGCCCAAGCCAGCTCGCCGGCCCATCTTGCGAGACCGCGCTGCCGCGCTGGTGCGTCGTCACCCATGGTGTGCGACCAAGAGTGCCAGAGTCGCGGCCGACCGGCGGCGCGTCACGTTGGGCGGACGCCGGCGTTTCATCACCGGCGTCTCCCCGGTGCTAGGCTAACCCTCCGTGAAGTCCCCGCTCGCTCGCCCCGCCATGCGTCGTGTGGCCGCGGCGCTTGTCTTGGCGCTGGCGCTCGCCGCGCCGCCCCTTCCCCTGCTGGCGGATGTGCCCGAGGTGCCGTTCGGCTCCGCCTGCGGCGTCGACTTCCCGCTCGATGGCGGCTGGTTCTTCACCCAGACGGGCAGCGACACCGGGCGCGGCTATCCGGTGGTCGATGACGACGCCGCCAGATTCTGGACGGCGTTTCAGGAGCTCGGCGGCATCCAAGCCGTGGGCTATCCGGTATCGCACCGCTTCATGCTGCACGGCTTTCTCGTGCAGGCGTTTCAAAAGATGGTGCTGCAGTGGGACCCGTCCAAGGACGGCGTGAACGTGGCCAACACCATGGACGTCATGAATCGAGAAGGCCACGACGAGTGGCTGGAGACGTTCCGCCTGGTGCCGCGGCACGCCATCCTGCCCGAGGACGCCGGGGTGCCGTTCTCCCAGATCATCCAGAATCACCTGGCCCTGCTGGACGTGAATCCGGCCATCCGCGACGCCTACTTCGCCACGCCCAGCTGGCTCACGCGACTCGGGCTGCCCATCGCCTACGGCGACTTCGGCGACATGGTGGCCATACGCACGCAGCGCGCCGTGCTGCAGCAGTGGCTCGTCGACGTGGAGTGGGCGCGCGCCGGGCAGGTCGTCTTTGCCAACTCCGGTGACCTGGCCAAGGAAGCCGGGCTGTATCCGCCGGATGCGGTCGAGCCCATCGCGCCCCACGTCCCGTCGGACCCCGCGGACCTGATCGCCGTGGACTCCCAGATGCCGCAGCAGGGCGATGCCATCGGCGTGCGCGTACGGACGGCGGCGGGCGGCGTGTCGCTCACTTGGAACGGGCAACCCGCCCCGCTGCTGTGCCGCGCCGGCGAGTGGCACGCCGTGCTTGGGACGGCGTCCACGGCCATGACCGGCCCGCAGGACCTGCAGGTGAGCGTCGGCGAGCGCATGGTCGACATCTCCGTCGAGCTCGCGGAGCGCCAGTTCTCCTCCGCCGAGTTCCAAGTGCCTGAGAGCCTCGAAGACCTGCTCGACGACGCGGTCGCGCAGGAAGAACGCGAATTCCTTCGCACCATCGTCCAGCGGGTCAGCGGAGGGCCGCTGTGGACCGAACAGTTCCAGCGGCCCAGCAGCGGGCGAGTCACGTCGCCCTACGGCGAGCGCCGCATCCTGCAACCGGGGTCATTCATGTCGGTGCACGAAGGGGTCGATTTCGCGGCGTCCACCGGCACCCCGATCCCCGCGCCCAACCGAGGGCGCGTCGCCTGGGTCGGGCCACTCACGATCCGCGGGAACACCGTCATCCTGGATCACGGGTTCGGGGTCTATACGCTGTTCTATCACCTGCACGACTTCTCGGCCTCGCTCGGTCAAGTGGTCGAGCGCGGCGACACCGTCGGTCTGGTGGGGTCGACCGGACGCTCGACCGGGCCCCACATCCATTGGGAGATGTACGTCGCCGGCGCCACCGTCGACCCCGTCCGCTGGGTCGAAGGCCCCTTCTACATGCTGGGCGACGCCGAATCCTTCATCCCGGCCCCGGCCGGCGATAGCGACCCCGTTTCGGGATAACGCACCGGCCGGGATCTAGCCGTGCTCCCTGCCATCCGTGTTGAAGAGGATCGGCATCGGAGGCCCTGGCGAGACCCTTCCGTCATTCCGGCGAAGGCCGGAATCCAGGCTGGAAGCGTGCGGGGGTCTTCCGCGACATCCCGACCCTGCCCGAGATATGCAAGGGTTCCCACGGGATGAGGCCCTGCAGCAAGGTGTGGGGCCGATGGTTGATGGAGGTCCCAACCTTGACGCCGGGAGTTTTTTTACGTGTTCGGGGTGTTGCTTCGACACAGAAATATATTCCGGTCAGCCCAGGCGGCACGCCGTGCCCCCAGCGCAACGGGGCCCGCCGGCACGCAACGGTCCGCATGGCCGCCCGGATGCCCCTACGAGCTGAAGACGTCGGAGCCACTGTCGATCGCCGAAGGGGCAGCCACCAAGGCTGCCCCGGTCACTTCCGACGGGGTCACGCCGGCGCCTCGTTAGAATCAACGCGCCGCCAAGCGCCCGTAGCTCAGCGGATTAGAGCACTGGTCTTCGGAACCAGGGGTCGGGGGTTCGAATCCCTCCGGGCGTGCCACCCTCCCAAACCTGTTGGGCGGCCATCCAGAGAGCCAGCCGCGGCTCGCCAAATCGGCCTTGCTCTAGTTTTGCTCTAGTTACAGTTTGAGTACGGTCGCGACATTCCGCGGGCGACGGCCGCCCAGGCGCGTCGGGAAACAGCGGGGCGAGTCGGGCGACGGCCCTCCGCTGGGCACCGAGCGAGATGTGGCCGTAGACATCCTTGGTCACCTGAATCCCGGCATGGCCCATGGCTTCGCTGACGACGCTGAGTGGCGCGCCGGCGTTGAGGAGCAGACTGGCAAACCAGTGCCGCAATTCGTAGAGGGGCCGCGGGGCGAGCCCGCCGTTTTTCAGCATCGCCTGAAACGCCCGTCGGAAGTTGCGGGGATCCCGCGCCGTGCCCTGGCTGGTGGGAAAGACGAGGTCCTCGTCCTGCCAGGCCGAGCCGGCGGTCTGGCGACGCTGCCGGATCGCCGCCCTCTGATCGCGAAGTACCGCGACGAGAAACGGCGGCAGCGCGACCGGCCGCGTACTCCGATGCGTCTTCGTGTCCTTGAAGACCAGGCCCTCGCCAGGAACGCGCTGGACGGCCTGACGCACCCAAGCGACGCCGGCGTCGAGATCGACGTCCTGCCAGCGCAGGGCGAGCAGTTCGCCTGGCCGCATGCCGGTCGCCACGGCCGTCGCGATCTCCGCGTAGATGCCGGCATCCTTGGCCAGGGCCAGCACTGCGCGGGCTTCGGCCTGACTCGGCGGCCGCACCGGGGTCCGCGGGACCTTCGGCGGACTAACGGCGTCGGCGACGTTGCGCGCGACCAGCCCCCAGGCCACGGCATCGGCCAGCGCCTTGTGCAGCATGCGGTGCACGTGCCCCACGTGGCGCGGGTGCAGGCCGCCGGGCTTGCCGTCGCGACGCCCCGTAGTCAGGAGGGTCGTATACAGGCGGGCCAGATTGAGCGGCTGCAGCTTCGTCAGTCGCGTCCGACCTAGGTACGGCACTACGTGCAGACGGGCGAGGTATCCATAACGGGTGCGTGTGTTCGTCCAGACACTCGCAGCGTGCTGTTCGAGCCAAAGAGCGAGAAACTCGCCGAGCGTGGTGTGGTCGGCCGGCACCGCCGCCCCGGTCTCGAGATCGCGGAGATAGGCCTCGGCCAGCTGGCGTGCGGCGCGCTTGCTGCGCGCGCTGCGCGACACTTGCTGCTTGAGGTGGGGACTGAAGATGCGGCACTCCCATTGGTTGCCGCGTCGGCGGAAGGTTGGCACTTCAGGTCACTCGGTTGATTTTGGAGGCGGAAGTCCGTTGGCGGGTCAGGCCGGACTTCTGGCGGATGAACTCGTCGAGTCCCTCAACGGGAATCTTGATGGCGCGACCGGCCATGAAGTGGGGCAATTCGCCGGTCCGCACCCAAGTGTAGACGAAGCTGACATCCACACCGAGCATCGTGGCCGCCTCACGAGGGGCAACGGTGAGTCGGTCCCGGCCGGGAGATACGGCACGCCGAGGGTTGCGCGAGGAATGTGGGCCGGTGGCCCGAGCCATGTCGAGGTCAGTCACCAGTAATGGGTTGCTTCCATGCATTCAAGCTCCCAAGAGCTCGAATCACTCGAGTCTCGGACGTCGGCTCTGGCGATGGAAGCAAGGATTCTGTAGTCCTGCGACACCGCTGTCGCGAGCAACGAGCGGCAACTCGATTTGGTATCGACCTTACTGGTGCCCGTTACTGTGCTCGTCGAAATGCACGATGCTCTGCCGGAGAATCCAGACTACGTCACACACCTGACTCACTGGCCCACGGAAGCCCAGATCAGCGTGCTGGGCTTGGGTTCTGGAACTCTAGACCTAGGACCGAGCCGCTCGGCACGGACAGTTCAGTGAGCGATTCGTGAAGTGCCCCAGCTCGCGCACATCCCTACGCGATTTCGCCGCCGTCCTCGCCACGCTCCGTCGGCCGGAGGCACCAAGGGCCTCCGATTCGTCTGAACGCGTGCCGTCTCGCAGCGGACCGCGAAGTGCCCAGACCATCCAGACTTCCGGATCACTCGTGCCTACAAGATTTACGGAAACCTGGGTTGGCGGACGTCGCACGACCGCGGATCGTCGAACCGTGCATTGGCTGCATCCAAATCCCACACCAGCGCATCGGCGTGGCTCGCTCGGACCGCGCCGATCGCCCCATGCGCCGCGCCCCACCCCTGCGGCGGCGGCCGGGGCTCGCCACCGCGGCGGGACCCCGCCAGCATGACGCCAGCCCGCCCACGGACCAAGGCCGCGGATCACGGACTGCGATTGCTCACCGTCAAGCAGGTGGCCGACCTCTGGCAGCTCAATGAGGGACGCGTCCGCCGCCTGTGCCATGTCGGGCAGATCCGACATATCCGCATCGGTCGCTGGATCCGCATCCCCAGCCACACGCTGCGGGAAGACCTTGACGCGCTGCTCGATGCCGGGCAGCCGGAATCGAGCTGTCCCCCGCACGAGAGGTGGAATGCATGACCGGTGGGGCGCATGCGCAGTCGCGGCCGCCGTCGCTGGGAAATCTCCGCGCACCTCGGCGGCAGCAGCCACCGTCGGATTAAAAGTCCAGCCTGTCGGGGATTCTCTAGCCTAGTCCAGCCGCTGCCAACGCTCGCCACTCCTGTAATCCGCAAGGCCGAACGCCACCCCGTGGCTGCCGGTGCGACGGAGGGCGGGCCCGAATGTTGGCAGGATGTTGGCAGGCCGATGGCGATGGAACGGGGAGCAGTTTGGGATCAAGACGAGTGTTCGCGATCATGGCTACGAGCGTACTGCGCCCGGCCGCTCGGAGGACAGGCGTCCCGATCGCCACCCAGCACGCGTCGCCGCTGCCGCCGTCGCTCCCGCACGTGCAATTCCGCTGCGGGCACGCCGTCTTTCGGCCAGGCAACGCTGACGCTGCGGGGATTTGGGACAAGCAATGACCGGTGCGGCGGCTTGAAGACGTGTCTCTCAAGCAGAGCCGCACCCACCTGGCCTTTCTTCAGAGCATTCCTAGTGCCCGAAGGGATGCCAGTTACGCCGGAGTTCGGACACATAGCGGCGGCCAAGGCCGTCCGCGTTGTGGTCAAGCCAGTTGCTCAGGCTGGTCGAGCCAGTCGGCGGAGTCTCCGAAGTCAGCAGGCCGGCCATCAGTCCGGCAATTTCGTCGCGGGTGAGGATCACATCCCGCATCAGCAGGCCGACCAGCCCCGTCAGCGCGAGGCCGACTGACGGAGGCGTGTGCACCAACCGGCTGCGGACGCCCACTGCGGCGGTCAGCAGGCGCAGCAGCGCTTCAAAGGACATCGTGTCCGGCCCGGCGGCGTCCGCGATGAAGTTGCCACGTTGGGAGCCGGCCGCCACGGCCTGTTCCGCGACGTCGCCGGCGTACACGGGTTGCACGGGATAGTCGCCGCCGCCATAGACCGGGAAGACCGGGAAGCGGCGCAGCGCCCACGCGATGTTGTTGACCAGGATGTCGCCTTCGCCAAAGACCAAGGTCGGCCTGATGATGGCGTAGGGGACGCCGACGCGCTTCAGCGCTGCTTCCACCTGCCCTTTGCCCCTGAAGTAGGGCAGCCGGGAGTCTGACGCGGCGTTGGTGACGGAAAAGTGGACGATCCTGCCGACGCCCGCCTGCGCAGCTGCCTCGAAGAGAGCCGTTGAATTTTCGACAGCGAGGTCAAAGGTGGTCTGGCCCCGCGCGAACCGCACCCAGTAGGTGTTGTAGAGGACGCCGGCCCCTTCAAGCGATCGGCGGAGCCCGTCCGGGTCGGAGAAGTCCAGTGGTTTCGCGTCAACCCGGCCGCCAAAGGCGTTCGCCCGGTCCCGGCGGCGCGTGAGGGTTCTCACGCGGACGCCCCGGTCGAGCAGACGCCGGGCGACGTGTCGGCCGGTGTAGCCGAAAGCTCCGGTGACGACGGCCAGATCGGGGTGCGACATCGGGTTCGACCTTTTGCCCTCGTATTCGCCAGATGACGGTAGCTCAGGGAGCTACAGGCGGTTCGAGTGACACCCTTGCGTGGGTGTTCTCGCCTTGCCTGGCAAGGCGTCTGGCCGGGACGCCAGCAGCCTAAAGGTCGAACGGGGGATACTGCGTTAAACTGTTAAATCCAATTCTAGAGCTAGAGCGATTGATATTTTGTGAAATAAATCACTGTCGGCCAGGATGCTCTAACCGTAGCAAGATTTACAGATAGCGTCAGATCAATGCACCATCATGTTCTTCATCGTGTCTCAAGAGCCGAAATGACAAGAACGAAGCAATTGGAACTTTTGGATGGCGAATGAACCAATCTGTCCGACAATACGTAGACGTGGATGAGGAGGCCGTAAGCGAGTGGCTGAGCTACACACTAAAGCGTGTATAAATGCAGTTATACACGCTCTTGGCTGTCCTCCGGGCGGCGCACGCAATGAGCTACGGCAGGCACGCTATCACTGACTGCCGAGCGGCGTCAAGAGCCGGTTCTGCCGGATCAGCCCCCTCGTGCCGCCCGCTCTTCACCGATTCGGGTTGATCCGCACGGTCCATCACGCTTTGAGTCACCGCTCGGCGAGCGATCGGCGGCCGTAGCCGTAGAACTGGGCCACGGCCCCGCGGCCAGCGGTCTCGTTGCGCGTGTAGTGCGCCGGCATGGCGGGCGAGCGCCAGCGCCCGGCGTTCATCAGGCTGGGCAGTTCGATGCCCACCCGCGCCAAGTCGCAGGCCATGCCAACTCGTGGCGAATGCCCGCTGAAACTATCCCCAAGCCCGGCCGCCTGCGCCGCCTGCTTGATGCGCCGCGCGATCTGGTTGGGACGCAGCCCGAACACGCGGTCGCTCGCGCCCCGTTGACTGCGTAGCATCCGGAGCTTCGCCATGGTCGGAGCGGACACAAACAGCACGGCTCCCTGACCTTCGATGTCCGTCTTGGATCGTCGGATCACGAGGCGTCCGCTCCCGTCGGCCTCGGTCTCGATGTCCTGCCAGTTCAGCATGGCGGCTTCGGACGCCCGAAGCATGGCGTCGCGCATGAGGCAGATCAACGCGAGGTCCAGGTTGCCCCGGCTTTGGGCAGTTTCGGGACTCTCGAATCTGCCCCCGCGCCCGCGCCGCGGGGTATGGGCGGTCACCTGGATGACCGCCAGGGCCTCGGCCGTGAGCGCCGCCGCCTGTTTCTGGGACGTGCCCGCCTTGCGGGTCGCACTTCGCAGCGTCCGCTTCACCGCCGGGCTGCTGCAGGGGTCATCGACTCCGACGGTCTTATGGACGAACGCGATGGCAGAGGCGGCGACCCGAAGCGTCGCGGGCTTGTGACCGCGGATCTCCATGCGTTCGGCCAGATAGGCGGCGACGTCCGCCGGGTCGGCGGGCAGCGACTGAATGCCGCGTCCCAGGGCCCAGTGGCGGAAGTTACGCCACTGAACACGGTAGTTCGTCATCGTGTTCCGAGCGATTTCGTGGCCGAGAACCGCCTTGAGATTGCCAATGTCGGATGCCGCCAGACCGTCGGCACGCCCCGACGAGCTAAACGGTCCGATGACACCCCTGGGCCGTGAGCGCGGGACGGGAGCGAGCGTGCCTGCGTCCGCATCGGTGCAGCGGTCGTGTCGGCTTCCGGTTCCACCGACGGCGGCGACCCGCCCGCACTGCGGTGTTGGCCTGTAGTCCCCAAAGCTCCAGGGCCTGCCCTGCGGAGCAGCGGCTGCCGAGCGCAGGGTGCCAGCCGGCTCCTGGTTGTGCTCGCTGCCGTCAACTGAGCGGTGTTCGCGTAGGCGCGAACTGGCATGAATATTGTCAACGATAATGGTCGGTCTTTGTATCACGAATCCCCTACCTAGACTTCAGGATTAGATGTCTAACGCGTGTATAACTGCATTTATACACCCTGTAGGGTCGCCGGCTACTCCCAACCTATCCCGCCAGGCGACCTCGAGGGAAAAAGATTCCTACGATCCATCATCCACTTAGCTGGGGTCACCAGTGTGACCTTAGCCCCTCCGGTGGACGCGAGGATACAGAGCCGGGCCAGTAGCCCCGTCGCTCGATTCATGGATATATGTGTAAGAAGAATCACCAGATAAGCGGAATCACAGGCTGCTGCCGGCGTGTCTTCTGCGCACGCCCCGACGGCTCACGTCCAGCCGGGATCCTATACGCCCACACGTTGGACATTCGCGACGTTGACGGGCTCCCCTTTACCGGGGAAACGACTGGTCACATCGTCTTCGATCAATACACCTACCAGTGGATCCGGGTGGACGGCAACTCGGAGACCAACATCGGCAAGGAATCACAGGAGGCACCGTCATGCTAGGAACACCCCGACGTCCCGACAGCTACATCCACTGCAGCTCCCCTTCTCGACCGGACCGATCCGGGGGCGCGGTCAGCGCCATCGCGGGGAGTGCAGCCCATCGGTGGGCGCGCCTACTCATCGCCATCGCCTTTGGAGTGTTCGTGCTGGGAGCCGTGCCAGCCGCTGTAAAAGCTGCTGACGATGACGACTACGCGGCAAACACCAGCACGACGGGCACCGTCGTGGTCGGGGGTTCCCAGACGGGCGAGATCGAGTCGCATGGTGACGTGGACTGGATAAGGGTCACTCTCGTCGGCGGCACGCGCTATGTGATCGACTATGACGGCTCAGCGAACGGACAGGGAACGCTGTCCGATCCCTACTTTCGTGGCGTCTACGACTCGAACGGCAATCTGATCTCAGGCACCACGGACAGTAGCGGCGGGTTGGGGTTAAATAGCCGCATCGACTTCACACCAGGCTCCAGCGGGACGTACTTCCTCGGGCTAGGGAACGGTGCGCCCTCCTTGACAGGCACCTATCGAGTCTCCGTCACCGAATTCGACGAATACGTCGCTGAGGTTATCGTACCGGGCGACGACTACGAGGACGACATCACTACCACAGGCTCGGTTTCTGTCGGCGGTTCGGTCGTCGGGCACTTCCAAGAAGCTCGCGGCTCTAGCGATACCGACTGGATCAGGACCACGATCGAATCGATCCGGACCTACGTCGATCACGACTGGTTCAGAGTCACCTTCGATGCGGGCAAGACCTACCGCGTCCACATCAAGGGCTCATGGACCGATCACGGTACGCTCCGAGACACCCGCATCGCCGGGATTTACGATTCGAACGGCAACCTGATCGCGGGTACTGTGGATGACAACTCCGGCATCGACAAGGAAGCGCGTACCATCTTCACCGCGCCGACCACTGGAACCCACTATATCTCGGCCACGCGCGGTGAGTTCCCCTTCCCCGCCCAGTCCTCCGGAACTTACACGGTCAAGGTGGTAGAGATCGGCGACGACGATTATGCTGCGAACACCTCCACCACCGGTTCAGTCACTGTGGACGGTTCGACGACCGGGACAATCGAACGACTGGGTGATCTGGACTGGTTCGCGGTCACTCTCGAGGGCTACGCCACCTACCGGTTCGATCTGGAGGGCATCGGGGAAGACTGGCCGCTACTTGAGGGAAAGTTCATTCGAGGAATTTATGACTCGAATGGCAACCTGTTCGGGGGCACCTACACTCCTGAGTCGCGTGACGACGAGGTCCGGGCAGTCTTCGCTCCCGAGCAAGGTGGAACCTACTACGTGGCGGTTGGCGCGGGGGAGACGTTCTTCGGCACGGGAAAATACCGGCTTTCCGCTACGAAATTCATCCCCGAAGTGTCAGACTGGCTCGACACTCAGGGCCGTGTCGGGGTGGGCTCCTACGTAGCAGGGGCCATCGAGAAGGCGTCCGATCGGGACTGGTTCAGGGTCACTCTCGAAGCCGGCACGACCTATCAGATCGATCTCGAGGGCTCACCGACGAACCAGGGAACGCTGTCAGATCCGTACCTCCACGGCGTGTACGATGCGGAGGGGGACCTGATCTGGAACACGTCGGACGCCGATAGCGGCGTAAGCGTGAACAGCCGTGTCACCTTCACGCCAGACACCGACGGGACCTATTACGTCGCGGCCGGAGCATTGTTCGGTCTAACGGGAACCTACCGGCTTTCCGTCCGGGAAAGGAGCGAGCTGTCGGTGGCCGATGCCCAGGCGAGCGAGAGCAACGACGCGACACTGGACTTCGTGGTGACGCTCGACCCGGCCGCGACCGCGGCGGGGACGGTGGACTACGCGACGGCAGACGGCACGGCGACGGCGGGCGCGGACTACACCGCTACGAGCGGCACGCTGACGTTCCAGACAGGCGACACGGAGAAGACGATCTCGGTTCCGATCATCGACGACTTGGTGGAAGACGACGGTGAGACGTTAACGCTGACCCTGAGCAACGCCTCGGGAGCGACGCTCGCCGACTCGGTGGCGACCGGGACAATTCACAACGCCGAGGTGACAGAACCGGATCCGCTGACCGCAAGCTTCCCAACCAGTGCGTACGCCTCGAAGTCCCACAGCGGCACCGATGACCGTCCACAGGTTGTCGCAGCGTTCAGCGAGGCAGTCGCAGCGTTCACCAAGGATACTCCCTCGGTATCGGTGACCAACGCATCGGTGGCGTCGGTCCAGGCCCACACCGAGGACGGTCTGGAGAACGCCTATATTTTCTTCCTGACACCCAACGGCGACGGCGACGTCACCTTCACGTTCGAGGCTGACTCAGCCTGCTCCTCCGGCGGCGTCTGCACCAGCGCCGGCATCCCGCTCACAGACGTTCCGACAGCGCTGACCATCCCTGGCCCCGAGGAAACCACTCAGACGAGCCAGCTCTCTGTAGCCGACGCCGCCGCCAGCGAGGAAGACGACTCGACCATCGACTTCGTCGTAACGCTCAGCCCCGCAAGCGACGAGACCGTCAGCGTCAACTACGCCACCAGCGACGGCACCGCCACCGCCGGCGACGACTACACCGCCAAGAACGGCTCGCTCACGTTCAACGCTGGCGAGACGTCCAAGACCATCCAAGTCTCCATCATCGACGACACCGTCGACGACGACAACGAGACTCTCACCGTCACGCTGAGCAACGCCTCAGGCGCCGAGATCAGCGATGGTCAGGCCACCGGCGCCATCACCGACGGAGACACGGAAACCAGTCCCCTCACGGCCGCATTCCAGGACCTGCCCGACAGCCACGACGGCTCGGCAACGTTCACCTTCCGTGTCCTATTCAGTGAAGATGTCGGCATCAGCTACGTGAACATGCGTGACGACGCTTTCATAGTAGACGAAGGCGACGTCACCGGCGCCCGCAGAGTCGACGGACGAAACGACCTCTGGGAGATCACCGTCGAACCCGACGGCGATGACGGCGTCGCCGTAACCCTGACCGGCAACCGGGCCTGCACCACTGCAGGAGCAATCTGCACCAGGGAAGACAGCCCGCGGCAGTTGACCAACAGTCCCACTGCGACCGTAACGGGGCCTGCCGAGGAACCGTCCACCAACACGTCAGCCGCAGGCGCGCCCACCATCAGCGGCACCCCACAGGTTGAGCAGACTCTCACCGCGGACACGTCCTCGATCACAGACGCGGACGGCCTAACCAACGTTTCCTACAGCTACCAGTGGATTGCCGGAGGGTCGGACATCGCGGGGGCCACCGGCTCGACTTACACGCTCACCTCCAGCGAGCAGGGACAGACCGTCCAGGTGCGGGTGACCTTCACCGACGACGCCGATAACGAGGAGACCCTGACCAGCGCGGCTACCGTGGCCGTTGCTGCCGCGCCCAACCGCGATGCCACGGGCGCGCCCACTATCAGCGGCACCCCACAGGTTGAGCAGACCCTCACCGCGGACACGTCCTCGATCACAGACGCGGACGGCCTAACCAACGTTTCCTACAGCTACCAGTGGATTGCCGGAGGGTCGGACATCGCGGGGGCCACCGGCTCGACTTACACGCTCACCTCCAGCGAGCAGGGACAGACCGTCCAGGTGCGGGTGACCTTCACCGACGACGCCGATAACGAGGAGACCCTGACCAGCGCGGCGACGGATGCGGTGGCGGCGGCTCCAGTTCCCCTCACCGTCAGACTGAAGGTCGCCGCCCCGACGACCCACGACGGCTCGTCCGAGTTCACCTTTGAAATAGAGTTCAGCGAGGAGTTCGGCCTGAGCTATGTGACCCTCAGGGACTTTGCATTCACTGAGACCGGGGGTGAAGTCCGTAGGGCGCAGCGAATGGACAAGCCCAGCAACATCCGATGGCTGATTACGGTAGAACCGAATGGCAACGGGGACGTGACCATCGTCCTGCCCGTCACCACGGACTGCAACGCCGACGGCGCCATCTGCACCGGGGACGGCAGGAAACTGTCCAACTCCCTGAGCTTCACCGTATCAGGGCCGGGGGGCTAGGAGCGGCGGGCTGCGGGCAGCATTACAGGCCGCATACAGGGATGTCCGGGCGGGGCGGTGAGCCCGCCCGGACGGGCAGTCGCCCTCCACGGGAGCGGCTGAGGCGGCGGCATCTCGGGCCTCCCGCCATCGTGCTGCGCGCACCGCCGCATGTACCGGATGATCCCGTAGGTGAGGGTCCGAGAGTCCTGCGGAAGGACCGGCGCGATGCCTCGACCGCGCACACACCACAGCAGAGTGACCTACCAGGTCCCCCACGACTTCCCGGAGCGGCTGGAGCGGTTCCAGGAGGAGTCGGGCCCGTCGTGGGCGGAGATCGTCCGCCGTCTCGACATCCACCACGAGACGCTGCGGCGCTGGAGGCAGGGACGGGCTCGCCCCCGCATGCGGAACATGATGGCGCTGGTGGCCATGGCGAGACCCCTGGGCCTCGCACACCTGTTCACGGGCTAGGGAGTCGGCGTTCCGGCGAGCGCCTGCGACCGCAGGGCCGGAAACGCAACAAGGGCGGCACACATGGCCGGGCCGCTCCCCCCATCCGCACCCGTCAACCCGGCGGTGCCTTACGGGAGCGGCTGCATCATCATAGGAGCATCGTTGGCGGCGGTCCCGTAGTGGTCCGGGAAAGAGGCCAGGCCGGAGGGGAGAGGCCGCGAGGGGATGGCCCGGCGCGGAGTTGCGCCGGTGGAGACCGAATCGAGGTCCGGGACGTAGGCCGCAGCGTGCGCCATCCAGGGCCGCCGTCCGCGCAACGAGGGACCCGCCCGGTAGGAGAACGCCAGGACATACGGGAGGAGCGTCATGAACGAGGAGCATGACGGGACGCCATTGGAAGAGGAGTACCAGAGGTTCCGCAGGATGATGGACGGCATGGGTCGCGAGGGCCTTCTCCGGATGGTCGAACGCCTGACGGAGAGGATCGAGGCGCCCCCCGCGACGCCGAAAGCCCTGGCCGCCAGGGGGCTGGCGTACGCCGAGCTGGGGGAGCACCGCCTGGCGGCGGAGGACTACGGCAGGGGCCGCGATCTCCCGCTTCGGCTCCTGGGACCGCAGAGTCCGTCGCTCCACCGTTGACGCGGCAAGCACCGGAAGCCGATGCAGCGGTCCTGCAACCGTGGGGGAACTCGCGGCAGTAGGAGAACCGGCCACTCCGGAGCCTGAATGGAGCAGCGCCGATGCTTTGGGCGCAGGCGTTGCACGTGCCAGTTGCGGTGTTCGCGGTTCTTGGACTCCTGGTTATCGTCGGACGCCTCCGCGCCGGGCGGCGCACGGCAGCTCAGTGGTTGGCGTTGATCGGTTTTGGTTCGTGGTCGGTTGCTGCCGCCCTCAACGCTGGGTGGTTCCTGCTGGAGGCGGCGGGCGTCGACACCGATGTCCGTTACCTGGCGGTCAATCTTCTCAACGTCATCTGCGTCCTGGCTGTGTCGCTGGTGATAACGACCTTCGGCGTGCGCCAACGCCTGCGTCCGGTGTTCGTGGTGGCGGCCGTGGCGGCGTGTTGGGTGGTGTGGTGGCTACCGGGGCACGGGGCAATGATGGAGGAGCGCGCCCAGACGACATGGGAGACCTGGACGGGTATGGGGCTCTATCTGGGATACCTGGCGGCTTCGGCGAGCTGTCTGCTCGTGCTGGGGCGTGCGCAGTATCGGGTCCATCTGCCGCTGGTAAAGCAGGTGCAATTGCGCTTGCTGCAGGCCATGGCTGGGGCGGGGCTGACGTATGTAGGCACGAAGGCGCTGCTGTTTGTTGGTGTGCAGGTGGGCTGGCCGGGATTCAGCGCGGATACGGCGGCACGAATTCTAGAAGTCCTGCTGGTGGGCTTCGCGCTGCTCTTCTGGATGGCGCTGGCGCCGCCCGACGGGTGGCTACGGCTGGCTCGCCGGATTGAGGAGGCGGAAGGGCACGCCTTCGCGACAACGTTCGCCCTGCAGACTAAGGACGACCTGGCGGAGGGCTACGACCTGGGGCAGCGGAGCCAGATGATTGCGCTGGCGGAGCAGGTGGCGCGGGTCCAGGGATTCGGCTTCGACGACCTAGCGCGCCTGAGGTTGGCTGCGGCGCTGCTGCATACGCGTCTTGAGCTGCGGGCGATTGGTGAGCTAGCTGAGCCCGTGCGGCAGGGGCCGTACCGGGCCGATGAGGCCGCGGCGAGCCGTGGGGTTCACACGTTGCTGGCCCGGACCGTCTGGGTGCCGGCCGATGTGCTGCAGGTCCTAAATGAGATGGCAGTCGCACGGCCCCGGGACCCGGCCGCACGGGTGCTGCAGGTCGTCGACCGGTTCGTGGCGTTGGTAGGGCCGTGGGATCGGGGCGAGGAGTCGGCCATCCTGACGGTGCAGTCTCTCGCGGTGGTTGCGCGGGAGTTCCCCGGCTGGGTGGAAGTTCCCGCACTACGGGACGCGCTGCGGCCCGACGATGGCCGGTAGGGTTTCGGCGAGATGGCTTGCCGCTCAGACCGGCACGTGTCGATCGCCCGTGGCACTGCGTCGTCGGTGTGACCCTGGCCCCAGACCTTCCCCACCGTGGGGCCTTGCGTCGCTCGACTTCACTGCCAGGCACCGCCCTTCGCGCGGGACCATTGTGGGGCTTGCGCTCGCTTCAGACCGGCCGCGGAGACCTCCGGCATCGCGACCGAAAGGGCAGCAGCGCCGTCTGTCAGGACCTGCGATTCAAGACGGGTGGCACAAGCCGTACGGTTGAACGATTGACGGCGGCTACCCCTCACGGTTGCCGGATTCGTAGAAGGACTTGAGGCGCGAGCGCACAGATGCCGGCGCCGTCTGGCGGGTGCGATGAGCGGCACCCTCCACCAGCCTTCGCAGGCGGTCGGGTCGCCGGGCGAATTGGACAAGTGCGGCTCCGAACGCCTCGGCAGCCAGTTCGTCCTGCGCTGCCGGGAACTCGGAGGTCGCCAGCACTTCGTCCACCGACCGACTGCAGTGCCCGAGTAGTAGGTGGGCGCATTCGTGGCAGATGACGGCCAGCCGGAGGCGTTCGGACGCACTGGCCGGATAGAACACGATGTGGGACCCGCCGGTCGTGATACGGGCGCCCGAGATTCCGCCGCCGGGCAGCCGAGGATTCGGGACGGCTGCGATGCTGATGCCGAGGTGCGTTTCGAGTCGCTTGAGGAGCATGTCGCCGGTGTAGCGCTTGCCGCTGAGTCCCAATTGGCGCAGCAGCCCCCGTGCTTCCAGCAGCGCGTCTATGCCTCGGGGCTGCATCGCTCCGCGATCCGCTGGGCGAGGCGGATCATGTCCAGCAGGATTTGCCGGCCTTCGGGACCGAGACGCTCGGCCGATCGCAGCGCGACCTCGATCTCGGAGGCGGGTTCTAAGCACTCTTGGTCTTCCTCGTCCGTCGCCTGGAAGAAATACGCTGGCGAAACCTCGAAGAAGCTGGCGAGGGCGGCGATGACCTTGCGGCTGGGGTTATCCTGGCGCCCGGCCAGCATGTTGCGGAGGTAAGTGAGGGAGACGCCGGTTTCCCGCGCGACCTCGTCGATGCTGTAGGCCGTGTCGTCGGGCTTGCGAACCGTGGCGAACAGGTACTGCATCCGCAGGGCCATGTCCCCAGGAGCGCCAGCTGGTGAATCATTATGATGATTTCCTGGCATGATTGTATTGACAGGGCCTCCCACCCGTCATTACGATGATCAGCCACCATCATAGTGATCCGCTCCGCCATGTCAATGCCCGCACGAACCTGGCCACCGGGACCCACCCGACGACCTGCCGCGGTTCCAGAGGAGATCATGGCTGGCGACACCGATGGCCGGCCACATCGTGTGCGCGTGCTGGTGCTGGCCGCGGATCCGGCCAGGGCCGCCAGTGTCCGGCGCGGGTTGGAGGGGCATTCGGCCATCGAGGTGGTCGGGGCGGTGCGCCACGCTGACGCGGCGGTCGTGGCGTGTGCACGGCACCGCATTGATGTAGTGGTCGCCGTGTCCGAGGCGCAGGCAACCGAGACGCGGCTGCTGCAGCGGGCCGTAGCGATCCGGGCCCGGTACCCGGCCACCCGAGTTGTCGCGGCTCTTGGCGGCGAGCAGGGAATTGTGGAGACCCTGCTGACGAGGCCTGACGGCGTGCTAGCCGCGTCGGCTTCGTCGCAGGAGGTACGTGCGGTCGTCGGCACTGCCGCCGCGGGTCACGTGACCATCGGGCGGTCCCTGCGCGAGGCCTTCTTCCAGGCCTGCGCGCCCGCCAGCGAGCAGCCTGATGCGTCATTGGAGGAACTCACGCCGCGCGAGGTCGAAATAATCTCGGCCGGCGCGCGCGGCCTGACCTCGCGTGAGATCGCGAATCAGTTGCATCTCGCCGTGAACACCGTGGAGAAGTCCCTGACTGTGATCTACCGCAAACTTCGCGCGCGGAATCGAGCTGAGGCCTGTTTGATCGCCGCTCGGCGCGGCCTGGTTCGCTGAGCGTGCGCTCGTGTCGAGCTCCAGGTCCGATCGGACGAGCTTCGACCGGTTGCGTTGGGCGGATAGATGGCTGTGCGTGCAGTCGGCGCAGCTGGCACCGGCCGTTGCACCTCGGTTCCTGACCGTCCTGGCCCAGCGGCCGCACCACGCAAGTGTCACCCGACCGACACCGGGGATATCCCGCGGGTGACGATTACGGAATCCTGGATACCGCGGAGCTTCGCGCGCCTTTAGGTTGATCTCAGCGCGCACATCGCGCGCACCCGCACGCCGGCGGCGGCGTCGAGCCTCCCCGACGCCGCCGCCCCGCGTGAGCGAAGGAGCCCGACCCGGTCGTGAACGATCAGGGGACCAGCCTGCCGATTCGGGTGCACCTGTGCCTGCTGCGGGCGGCCGAGATCCAGGAGATGCGGGCCGCCATGGCCCGGCGGCCGGCCGGCCAGCTCGAGTTGGCGGGCCTGTCCACGGACGGCGCGGATGCTGCTGCCCATGTGGCGGCGAGCCAGCCCGACGTGGCGGTCGTCGGGTCGGAGCTGTTTCCCGAGGGCAGCGGCAACAGCTTGCTGGCCTTTCTGACCGATCTACACGCGCAGGGCCAGCGGGCAATCGTGCTGATCGAGGTCTGGAACGAGAACCTGGATGACGACTTGGAGCGCCTGCCCGCCGTCGAGGCCGTGCACGACCGGCCCGTCGACGCTACCGAAGTGATCGGCCAGGCCTGGGCCGTCGGAAGCACGGCTCGGGCGGCGCGGCAACGCGCGCGGCAGCAGGAAACCGAAGCCGCCGAGCAGCTGGCGGAGCGCCTGGTCGTCCCGCCGGCGGGGCGCTCGATCGTCTGCCTCACGGCGCGCAAGGGAGGGATCGGCAAGGACACCCTCGCCTCCAACCTGGCCTGGGCCGTCGCCGAGCGCAACGTGCCAGTGCTGCTCATCGGGAGCGACCCCAAGGACGATCTGGCCGCCTACTGTGGCGTCGACGCGACCCCCGGCCTGGCGGCGTTCCTGCGCCAGCCCAATCGCGACGGGTTCCAGGCCGGTCTGCAGCGATTCCGCAACTTCCATCTGATGGTCGGCCTGGCCGACGACCACTTGGCCGCGCAGTGGAACGCGCGGTTCGAGCGCGAAGAGCCCAATCTGATCCGCGAACTGCTGGTGACGGCGCGTGACTTCCCCTACGGGGCCGTCGTGGTGACCCTCCCGACCGAGTACGGCCACTGGCGGTTCCAGCCGCTGGCGCGGGCGGATCGCATCCTGTACGTGGTCACGCCGGCGCAGGCGGACGTGGTCAACGCCATCCGCGATATCACGATGGTCCGCCGCGACGTCGGACCGGAATTCATGCCGGAGGATCGGCTGTTCCTGCTGGTGAACCGGGTCCGTCCCGGCGACCGCCGCCGCGTCCCGGAGATCGCCAACCTGATCGCCGAGGGCGTGGGGTTCGAGATCCCGGTTATCGGGGTGATCCCGGATGCCCATCCCTACGTGGCGGTGTCCCAGAGTCGCGGCGAGCTGCCGCACAGCTGGATGATCGACGAACTCGAGGCCTTCCGCTCGGCCATTGACGAAGTGGCCGAGCGCTTGGGGCTCGTGCAGCCCCAGGCCCCGCGCCCTGGAGGCGGACCCGGGGGGCTGCGCGCCGTGCTTCACCGCGTCCTGCGGGGGTTCGCTCCCGCGCCCGAGGTGACGCGCGAGGTGGAGCCGTGACCCCCGGTCGCCGCTTGTGCCTGGCGATCGCCCTGGTGGCCCTGATGCTGTTGCCCGCCGCGCCGGCATTGGCGCAGACCGATCCGATCACGTTTGCCGTCGAGTCCCTCAAGGGCTTCCTGGCCGCCATTGCCAGTTTGGCGGTGGCGGCGGCGATTGGCTGGAAGGCGATTGCCGCCTGGACCTCGAACAGCGTGGAGGCCCAGATCGAGGCGCGTCGCTTTGCGATGCAGGCGCTCGTGGTCTACGGGCTGGTGATGGCATTCAACTTCGGGCTGCTGCAGGGCGCGGTGGAGTTTCTGGTGGACACCCTCGGCGGCCGGGCGTGACCCCTGTGGCACCCCAGCGCTTCATTATCCCGGAAGACCTGGAGCACGTGCCAGCCCGCTGGCCGCTGGGCGGCTTTCGCCTGACCAACCGCGAGCTGCTCTGGCTGGTGGCCCTGGGCGCGTTCGAGCTGGCGCTGATGGCCGTGCTGGTGCCGTGGCTTGGTCTCGGCCCGCTCTCGGGGTTCGCCCTCGCGCTCCCGCTGCTGCTCGGCTGGTCGCTGCTGCGGGTGCGGGTCGACGACGCACCGCTGGATCGGCACCTCATGGCGCTGGCTCGGTTCTGGCTGGGTCCGCGCCTCCTCGGCCGGCATCGCCCGCCCTTGCGCGCGATGCGGCGGCTGCGAATCCCCGATCCCCTCTATCGCCTGGACTTACAGGGTCAAGCGTCGGCCACCGTCGTCCGGCACGGTTGGGGATTTCGTGTCGACGGATAGGCCGTCGCCAGATTCGCGGCGACGTGACGACCAGCCTCTGGGCGAGGATCGTCGCGCCGACAGCCCGCACGACCCGCCGCCGTTGGGCGTGCAGGGGATCGGGCAGCACGGTATTTTGCGGTCCGATGGCGGCCTGGTAGCCGCGGTCGAAGTCCGGCCGCTCAATCTCGATCTCCTTGCCGAATCGCAAATGGCGGCGGCCGTTGCCGGGCTGGCGCAGCTGCTGGCGAGCCTGCCCGGTCCGATCCAGATCGTCTTGCGCAACCGCGCATTCGATCCCGCCGCCCACCTGGCCGACGCGGCCCGCCGCTGGTCGGCGACCTGGGACCACAAGCTCGACCTGCGACGCCGCCTGCTGGGCGTGTCGGCTCGCGAGGCCGATGGCGACGCCCGCCGGCCGGCGACATACGCCGATGCCGTGCGCGCCGCCCACGGCCGCTGGCATATGCGGCAGGTGCGCTGTTTCGTGGTGCTGACGCAGAAACCGCCAGGGCACCGCGGTCCGTGGTGGTCGCGGCGTCCGGCCTCCGACCACGGCCCGCCAATTCCCGGGGCGCTCGAGGCGCGGGTGCGGCTGGTTCACGAGGGCTTGGCGCGCGCCGGAATGAGCAGTCGACGCCTGGAGGGGCTTGACCTCGTCGATTTGGTCGAAGGGCTGTTTCGATCGGCGCCGGCGCCCCTGCAGATGTTGCAGGATGCCCTCGAGGCGGCCGGGTCCGGTCCCCCAGCGCGATATCGGGTCGGGGCGCTTCCCGTGACGCGCTTCGGCTTCGATCTTGCCGATCCGTTCCCGGAGTGGATTGAATGTCACCCGGACCATCTGGTCATCCAGGGCCCCGGCCCGCAGGCCCGGCGGCTGCGCATCCTGGCGCTGCGTGGCTACCCGCGGGAAGTCGACGCCGGCTGGCTGCGCTGGTTCGCCACGCTGAAGCACGATCTCGATCTCGCGCTGTTCGTCACGCCGGTCGATGACCGCACCATACGCCGGCGCCTGTCCAGTGCCGAGCGCGAGCTGCTCAGCGAGGTCGCGCACGGCGAAGAGCTGAACCCCGCGGCCGCCCGCGCCTCGCGCCAGCGGCTGGAAGATCTCGAAGACGTCCATGAGGCCTTCCGGGCCCGGGAACGCTACGTCCGCGCCTCGCTGGTGATCGGCGTCGCCGCCGACAGCGCGGAGACCCTCGATCAGGCGACGCTGGACGTGGAGGCGGAGCTGGCAGGACACGGCATGTTGGCCTCCCGCGTCGTCGGCTACCAGCAGGACGGCCTGCACAGCCTGCTGCCGCTGGCCGAGGACCGCTTGGGCCGCTGGCGTGGGCTGACCACCGGACCGCTCGCGGCAGCGGTTCCGTTTCACGCGCCGGGTGTCGCAGAGCCCGGTGGCATATTCCTGGGCACGACCGTAGGTGGCGGCCACGGCCATGCCCCGGTCATCATCGATCCCTTTGCCGAGCGCCACGAAAATCCCCATCTGGCGGTGTTGGGCCAGAGCGGGGGCGGCAAGAGCCACTGCGCCAAGCAGATTGCGTTCGCGCTGTGGCTCTCGGGCGCCAGACTTTCCGTGCTTGATCCCAAGGATGAATACGGCGCCCTGGCCCGGGTCTGCGACGGCCGCGTGCTCAAGCCCGCGATGGCGTCGGCACAGGCCATCAACGTCTGGGACCTGGCCGGCGTGAGCGACGCGCGGGGCTTCGCGCGGGTGGCGAGCGGCCTGCGCGGCTTTTGGCGGCTGGCCTTGGGAGGTCTCAGCGAGCAGCAGCGCACCATCATCGACAACACCATTGAACCCACCTTCCTTCGCCGCCAGATTGAGGCGTCAGATCCGTCGACCTACGGCCGGTCACCGCCCACCACATCCGACTTCGTGCGACTGATTGAGGATCGATATGGCCACGACGCCATGTACGGCCAAGCTGCGCGCGATCTACTCGAGCGGCTGAAACGCTTTACGAGCGGGCAATTGGCCGAGCTCTTCAATCGCCCAACCAACGTCGATCTGAGCAACGACTGCACGGTGTTTGCCCTGCGCGACCTGCGCGCCGACCAGGCCGAGATTCTGCCCCTCGTGTACTACGTGATCCTGCTCCATCTCCGGAACTGGATGGACCGGGAGCCCCGGCGGCGCGTCATCGTGGTGGACGAGGCGTGGACGCTGCTCGGGTCCGAGCAGGGCGCCGACTTCCTGCTTGAATTGGCCAAAACGGCACGCGCGATGCAGACCATGCTGCTGCTGGTCTCGCAGGATGTCTCCGACCTCGTCGAGGAGCCCAAGGCGCGCGCCATCCTGGCGAACTGCGCCGCGACCCTGCTGTTTCGCCAGCATCCGACGCATGAGCGGGCGCTGCGCGAGGCCTTCGCCCTGAGCAATGAAGAGCTCGCCATCCTCGCGCAGGCGCGTCGCGGTCAGGGGCTGGCGCTCGTTGGCGCCGGTGAGCGGGTGGCGTTGGAGACGCCGGCGTTCCGCGTCGACGCGGTCGGCGCGCGCCGCCGCGCCGCCGCGCCAAACGCCGGCGCATAGCGCCCGAGATGCACCGGGGGCTCGTCGCGGCCGCGCTAGCTCTAGCGACGGCCCTCGTCGGTTGCCTCGCGGTCCCGGCAATGGCCGACACTCCTGCGCCTTCGGACACGCCCGCGGCTGGCGAGACGGCCCAGTCGGACTCGGCCGGCGATATCGCCGATGACCTAACCGAGCCGCTGGCGGACCGCCTGGGTGCGACGCTCCGAGAGACGCTTGCATCGCTGTTTCCGCCCGTGTGGCGCGATCCCGGATCCGTCGCCGCGACGGCGGGTCTGGGCGCCACCGCTTCGCTGACGCAGGAGCTGCATGCCCCCATGGCCTGGGCCTGGCGCTGGATGCTGACCGTGCCGGACAGTATCCAGCCGGATCCGGGCGGTGCGATGGACCGGGCGTTTGCCGGCGTGCCGGGCGGCGCAGTCCTCAAGGACTTCTTCGTCCCGTCGAAAGCCAACCAGGCGCTCCGCGCCATGTGGGAGCGCACGCGCGATCTGGCCCTCAATGCGCGGACCCCGTTGATTTCGCTGGTAGTGGCGATCTTCGTGGGCTTTGCGCTCTACAAAGTGTTCATGGGGGCACCCGTCGATCTGCGCGCCTTCGCCGGACAGACGGTGGTGGCCGTGGGGTTTGCCCTGGCGAGCTACGTCATGGTTGAAGCGATGTTGCAACTCAACAACCTGCTGGTGCAGGCGTTCGTGGCCCTTGGGGGCGATGTCATCGACGGCGACAGCCCACTCGAGCTCTTCGAGCGCTGGGGCTGGGGCACCGCGGGAACCGGAGGCGTCTTCGCGGGCCTATGGACCAGCCTGTTCCGCACGCTGCTCTACTTGGTTCTCCTGCTTGAAGTCGTGCTGCTGGCCATGAAGTTTGCGCTGCGACTGATCTGGATCTGGGTCTTGGTAGTGGCGGCGCCGCTCGTCATGGTGCTCAGCCTGCTGCCGTTCGCCCGCGGGCTGATGGATGCCTGGGTGAAGCGCGTCGCCCAGGTCGTCTTCGAAAAGGCCGCCATCGTGTTTGGGCTGGTGGTGGTATTCGGCATCATCGCGGCGCAGCCGCCAAGCTTGCTGTCGATCGCCATGCTGATCGTCAGCCTTGGGGTAGTGCTGCAATTCCCACGCTGGCTTATGGCCGGCATGGCGCAACTGCCGGCCATCACTCCGCAGTCCGTGTGGGGCCGCGGGGTCCACCACTACGTGGCCGTGCGCAACCTGGTCCGCGACGCGCGAACTGGCCGCGGAGCCGCCACCGGGCTGCGGCGACCGGGCCGCTAGCGATGTTGGGCTAGAACCTAGCGATGGCTGCGCCGTGGCTCGGCGTTGCAGTCCGGCGCCTGCTCAGGATCGGACTACGCATGGCGGCGCAGGCTTTGATCGTGCGCACGCGCGAGGAGATGGGCGATGTGCATCCTGCAGCCGTATGGGTTGTCGGCGCCGCCCTGGTGATGGGCTTGCTGCCTGCGATGGCCGCGCTACTGGCAGGGACGCTGCTCCAGATTGTGGTGTTAGGACCGATCGTCACGGGCGTGGCGGGAATTGACCACGGCCCATCGGGCTGGCCGCAGCCAGCGGAAACCGACTCGTTGATCGGCAGCGAGGCACCGCCCGGGGGTTGGACCTGGCCGGTGGTTGGACGCATGACCACGCATTATGGTGGCTGCACGGTCGCCATGTGTCCCCACTGGGGCATCGATATCGCGGCTCCGTCGGGCACGCCGGTGCTGGCGGCGGCCGACGGCGTGGTCGCCGCGATCGGCTGGGACTCTGACGGCTATGGACACTACGTCGTCCTGGCCCATGGCGGCGGGTGGCAGACGCTCTACGCGCATCTCCAGCCGGCAGCCATCAGCGGCTACAGGATGACAGTTGGCATGGCAGTGCGACACGGTGATGCCATCGGCGGGCTGGGAAGCTCGGGCGCGTCGACTGGTCCACATCTGCACTTGGAAATGTGGTGGGACGGGGCTCACGTCGATCCGACGCGGATCCTTGGAGGCTAGGACAGGACAACAAGCGGCCTGGTCGATCCCAAGGGCCAAAGCGCCCGCGGTCGGCGTATTCGCCTTCCTCGGTCCCCCAATGCCAGGGCCACCACACGGGGAAACTTCTCCTCGCTCGGGCCGGACTCGTCGAGGTCCCCGTCTACGCCCCCACCGCCTCTATGTACCTTCGGCCCGTCACCTACGTCTGCCGCGTGCCGGCTGCTTTCCGGCGCTGACTTGTGCCTGACTCCTCGCCCTTGACCACTTTCGCTATCCCCACTCGCGACGCTGCACCTGGTGGATTTCTGCGAGGCTGATCCCTCTGTCACGGACTTCACTGGCCACAGTGAAGTCCGTGTGGTAGCGTTGCCCCACCATCGCGAGGAGACCATCCAATGTCCACTCCAAAGAAGATCTCGCTCACCGTAGTCGTCAACGGCCAGCCAACCGTGGTCGATGCCGTCGGGGACGATCCCCTCGGCACGATCATCCCTGACGCGCTGCGTCAGACCGAGAACTCAGGCCAGCCGCCGGAAAACTGGGAACTCCGCGACGCCGATGGAAACCTTCTCGACCTAGATAAGAAGGTTGAGGACTATGGCTTCCCGCCCAAGGTTCGCCTGTTCCTGAATCTCAAAGCAGGGGTCGGGGGCGGTGGCTGACGTGGCCCAACAGTATGTAGACCCTGCGGTGTCCCGTGCCAAGTTCGATCGCGAGATCACTGACTACCTTTCCCTCGAAGCTGGATACCGCGCTCGTGGCTGGTTCCTGGTGAAGGCGGACTGGCCCGTGGCGGTCGTCGTTCTGGCGTCGAATAAGACCAACCCACCGGCGATTGTGACAGCCGTCCAACTCGACTACTCGAACTATGACGCTGAGCCGCCCTCAGTTCGCTTGATTGATCCGTTCTCCGGGCGATTCCTTCTGAGCAAGGATCTCCCAACTCCCCTCCCTCGCATGATCCCCGGGCCGGAGATATCCATGCCAGATGGCACCAAGGCGCAGCCGTTGCAGGCTCTGATGCAGGCTCATTCCCCGGAAGACCTACCGTTCCTCTGCATTGCCGGGGTCAAGGAATACCACGACCACCCCGGTCATTCCGGTGACCCGTGGGAAATACACAGGCCCGCCGGCGAAGGCCGGCTGGTTCGCCTGTTGGAGGTGATATCCAAGTATGGCCTCGAACCGGTGAAGGGCTTCCATGTCAACCTCGTGCCACAAGTTACCTTTGCTTTCTCGGAGCCTCCTCAGTGACTCTGCGAGGCGTGCGGCGGTTTCGAATTGAGGCAAGCGCCATTCGCAAAACTGAGGAAGCAATTCGATCGGCGGGACAGGATGGCTACGAGTCGTTCGTGTTGTGGTCGGGTACGCGAGCTAGCGACACGTTCACTGTCGCCAATGTGCATATCCCTGAACAAATCTCCTATAAATTCGGTGCCGGACTCTGTGTAAGAGTTGACGGATCCGAGCTCCATCGCTTGAACGTATGGCTCTACGAGGCCCAGCAGGTCATTGGAGTACAGGTCCACAGTCATCCGGCGGATGCCTATCACTCGGAAACCGACGACACCTACCCGATCGCCACATTGGACGGCAGCCTATCGATTGTCCTTCCGCTCTTCGGCCTTTGTGGCTGGAAATCAAGTGATATCGCCGCCTACCGCCTCGGGCAACACGGCTGGGTCGAACTAGCCGGCCCACTGAGTGATTTGATAGAGATTGTTGGCAATGGCGTTAGCTGATTTCTTTCCTCGTGATGCAGTTGCTATCTCGCAAGTGCTCCAAGGGTTTCAAACCGACGCCTTTACCAAAAAACTCGAGGGTGTCCGAGTGGCAATCGCCTTCGGCGAGGAGGCGGCTACCAGCCGCGACGGGCGCGAGCTCCTCGATCTCTCCGTCAGGCTGGCGGCACGCCTGTACCCAAGCCTGACGTTTGCCACCGATCCCGCCGTCGATCGGTTCGCCGATGAACTGATGGCATTAGCCGCTAGCATCAATCCCAACATCGAGTCGTCTAAAGCTCGTACTGCCACTGTAGGTCTCTCGATAGGCATGGACGCACCGGCCATCGAAGCCCCAATTGTATATGCCGGTTGCGATGGCTGGCTGGCCCGAGTCGGCACTCAGGGCCCATACAGGACCAGCGACCTCAGCAACCCCTTTGGAGCCGGCTTTGCCGCCTGCCTGGCGGCAGCCAACTTGTTTCGCTTCCTCTTCCTCCACGACGGCACAATCTTACTTGATACCGATATAAGCTTCCCTTCCGAGGCCGCCTCCTTCCCCAGCCCTACGGCGGCCACACTGACTGATCCCCTGGTGTTAGTCGGCGTTGGGGCGGTGGGAAACAGCGCCGCCTGGGCCCTAGCGCGCACACCGCTCATCGGCCAGATCTACTTAGTCGATCCACAAGCTGTCGAGCTTGGCAACCTCCAGCGCTACGTTCTTTGTGCACGGGGGGACGTATGCGGCATCAAGGTTGAGATCGTTGGCAGATCATTTGGGGGAGCGCTGCAGGCGCTTCCTCATCGGGGAACCTGGGCGTCATTCCTCGCGGAAGAGGGCTATGAGTGGGAACGCGTTCTGGTTGCCCTCGATTCCGCCCGTGACAGGCGAGCAGTGCAAGGGAGCCTGCCACGTTGGATCGCTAACGCGTGGACCCAAGTAGGCGATCTCGGCGTATCCTCTCACTCTTTCTTGGGTCCAGACGCCTGTCTTGCATGCCTCTACCTGCCGACCCGGAAATCCAAGAGCCAAGACCAACTTGTCGCTCAAGGACTTAGGATCCCTCAATTTCAGGATAGGGTTCGTGTTCTGCTCGGAAGCGGACAGGCGACCGGCAAGAAACTCTGCGACGCGGTTGCTACTGCTTGGGACCTTCCGGCCAAGACCCTGGATCCCTATGTGGGCAGGCCGATACATGAGCTTTGGGTAGAGGGCGTCTGCGGAGGCGGTATCATTCCTCTCGGAGAAGCCGGTGCTACTCCGAGAGAACTGCAAGTTCCGCTTGCTTTTCAATCGGCTCTTGCCGGTATGCTGCTGGCTGCGGAAGCGGTACGCGATGTGTTGACCGCCGGTGCTCAACGCAGGACCCTCGTGCGACGGCTTGACGTATTGCGTCCCCTCGGCGATCCTTCACCCCAATCGGCGCTCAAGGCTGGAACGGGTAGCTGTATCTGTGAGGATTGCGACTTTATCGCCGCCTTTCGGGCTAAGTATGCGACAGGGGCCGAATCCTAGCTCGGCGTTGAATCAAGCTCAGGAAGTTTAGGGGGCACCATTGTGAGTGAGTCCCCTGGAGCACGAATCGTCTTTCTGTCGAGCCTTATTCGGGGATCGTCTGACACCGAGCCAACGACCACTCTGTTGCTCAAGGACCTAGAGTTGGCGTCTCTCACTCGCGATCGGCTAGCCAAACAGCTCAGCCTTGTTGATGATCCGCAAGTTCTTGTCTTAGACCTGGCGGGCATCGCTTTCACTCCGTCCAGTTTGCAGGAGTTGGTACTCCCGCTCGCCCAGCGGATTCGAGGCGGCGAGCATGGATCGGTCCGCCTCGTGATCAGCACCACCGACCCAGGGGTTGGTGATTTCATTCGCTACATGGCCCAAGCACATCAATTGCCGCTCTATCTTTCCCGTTCGCCGTTCGATCTACGGGAAGGAACTCCAGTCGGTGCCTTAACGAAAACAGAAAGAAGCACCCTGGACACCATTATCGTGCTCGGCGGCCAAGTGACGGCATCCAGGCTAGCTGCGACGGAGGGCATAAGACCTAGCGCTGCGGCAAATAGATTGGCAAATCTGGACCGAGAGGGCTACCTTGTCCGACAGCCGCGTGGGCGGCGTGAAGGCGATCTGTACATTGAACCACGATCCGCAACCTCGACTCCGATGGTCTTTGAAGAGCCGTACGAGGTCAGCGAGAACGCCACCGGACCCGGTAAGCCTGTCTGGTCAACCGTGTCCGCCGCGAATCGTTCTTGAAGCACGCGCTGACTTAACCCCGTTAGGCCGTTCGGCCTGTCAGGTTTGAGACTAGGGATCGCGCTGACGACCTAAAGTGCAAGTGGCTGCTCCGTGCCTTGCCTACCGTCAAGGGCCACGAAAACGGGATACAAACGAGAAGCTTCACGTTGAGGTTCGTTCTGGGTCTGCAATCAGATCCGAGGCCCGGCCTGTGGGACGGGAGTTCTTCACGAGCGGTGGGGCAAGGATCTACGCTCGCGGTTCGGCCTGTCCCGGTCGACTAGGTGTACTGACTACACACCTGCGAGACACCTGACAGGAGCGGGACCGCCAACGAGACTTGGGGTTATCACACACCAACATCTCGCCGGAGGTCCCGATGGATGATGCCACGCCAGGCCCGCAGCGGATGCGCTATTCGTTCGAGTCGCGGTGCCGCGCGGTCGCCGCGATGGTGGGCGGCATGAGTCCGGGGGGCGCGGCCCAGGCGGTCGGCGCGAGCCGCGCGACGGGCTATCGCTGGTGGCAGCGCTATGTGACCGCGGGCTGGGTGGGGTTGCAGGAGCGCCCGTCCACGCCCCAGCACCAGCCCCGGCGGCTCAGCCCCACGGCGGAGGCGGAGATCCTGGCCGCGCGCCGGCGCAGCGGCGCGGGACCGGTCACGCTCGGGGCGTTGTTGGGGCGCCCCGCCTCGACCGTGGGCAAGGTGCTGCGGCGGTTGGGCCACTCTCGCCGCCCGCGCGCTCCACGGCCCCCGGTCGTGCGCTACGAGCGCGCCTCTCCCGGCGAGCTGCTGCACCTCGACACCAAGAAGCTGGGCCGTTGCTGGCACGTCGGCAAGCGCATCACCCGCGATGGGGTGACCCGCAGCCCCGGCGCCGGCTGGCAGCACGTGCACGTGGCCGTCGACGACCACTCGCGCCTGGCCTATGCCGAGGTGCGGCCCAGTGACCGCCAGGCCGACGCCCTGGCCTTCCTGGACCGCGCGCTCGCCTGGTTCCGCGCGCAGGGCATCGTGGTGCGGGCGGTGATGACGGATAACGGGCCCGCCTATAGCTCGCACGCGTGGCGGCAGCACTGCGCGGCGCACGACTTGCGGCACCTGCGCACGCGCCCGTACACGCCCCGCACCAACGGCAAAGCGGAACGCTTCATCCAGCTCCTGCTGCGAAGTTGGGCCTATGCCTTCGCCTATCCCTCAAGCGCCCATCGCACGCGGGCTCTCATCGGCTGGCTGCGGTGGTATAACCGCCGGCGCCCCCACGGCTCGCTGGACGGCCTCCCGCCCGTCAGCCGTGTCTCACACCTTGTATGTTCGCGCGCCTTGGATTGACCAAGGTCACCGTGAACGGGCCGGGACAGACCGATCACACCTTGGTCGTCGGAGACCGCTACAGCGCAGGGTCGTCCCGGCCCGCACGCTGGCCCAGAGCTCGAACAGTTGCCGGGGCCGTGAGCACGAGCCCGCATCGGCCAGGCAGGGCGCGTGGCCAGCGTTGCCGGAGGGTACCCAATGGCGGCACCAGCGGACGTGACGGTGGGGATCGATGTGGCGCAGGCCCGGTTGGACGTGGCCGTGCAGCCCACGGGGACGAACCTGGACGGTCCCGCGCGCACGCGGCGGCCGGCGGCGGTTGCCGGGGCAGCTCGAGGCGCTGCGGCCGACCCGCCTCGTGCTGGAAGCCAGCGGTGGCGACGAGCGGGCCGTGGTCGCCGCCCTGCGCGCCGCTGGCCTGCCGGTCGTCGTCGTCAATCCGCGCCAGACGCGCGACTTCGCCCGCGCCCACGGCATCCTGGCCAAGACCGACCGGCTGGACGCGCGCGTGCTGGCGCGGTTCGCGGCCGCGGTGCGGCCTCCGCTGCGGCCCCAACCCAGCGCCGCCGTCCAGGACCTCCAGCTCCTCAGCCGCCGCCGGCGCCAACTGGTCGCGGACCGCGCGGCCGAGCAGCAGCGGCGCCGCCACGACCGTGCCCACCTGGACCTGGGCTTCGACCCCCTGGCCGCCGCGCTGACCGCGGCCCTCGCGCAGGTCGACCGCCAGCTGGCGGCCCTGGTGCCGGCGGAGCCCGCGCGGCGCGCGCGCGCCGCCTGGCTGCCGAGCAGCCCCGGGATCGGGCCCGTGGCCGCCACCGTCTTGCTGGCCGAAGTGCCCGAACTCGGGACCTGCTCCCGCCAGCAGGTCGTCGCCCTCGTCAGGGTCGCGCCCTTCAACCGCGACAGCGGCGCGTGGCGCGGGCGGCGGAGTTGCTGGGGCGGGCGCGCCCAGGTCCGCGCCGCGCTCTCCATGGCCGCCCTGACGGCCACCCGCGTCAACCCCACGCTGCGCGCCTGCTACCAGCGCCGCATCGCGGCCGGCAAGCCGCCCACGGTGGCCCTCGTCGCCTGCATGCGCAAGCTTCTCGTCCTCGGCAACGCGCTCTGCAAATCCCAGACCACCTGGGACCCGACCATGGCCTAACCCTTGACGCTCCAACACCGTTGCTCTGTGGTCAGTACACCTAGGCCGTCCTCTTCGCGAGATTTGGCGACGGGGGTGGTTCATCCCGGCGGGCTCTGGGGCCATATTTGGCAGTTCCCAGGACACGGGGGACAGCCTTGGGTGCGGCCCTGATAGCTCTCGCGGCCGCTCGCTGCTGCTTGCGGCATCCTGCCTTCCTGCCGGCGCATTGCGGCGGAACCCTGGGGCTACACCGACCGTTCATCCTAAGGATGCGAATGCCCCTGACAGCCCCTACTCCGACCCCGGGGCGGCCACACGCACACCGTGCAGCGCGCCGCGGTCGCCGGTGGTTCGCGGCGTAGTACTGGTGGGTCGACGACGCTCTGCGCCACCGTGCGGACGGCTATCGCTTGCTCGACTCAGCGCTAGTCGGACTCCCGGGCGTGCAACGGCTGGCGCGCCAGCGCTTTCGCCGAAGCGCCCTCGCCGACGTTCATGCGGCGCGGGCGCTCATCCAGAAGGCGATCGAGCGGGCGTCGGCGATCCTAACGGCGCGGCAGGTCCTGGCGCTGCGGCTGTACTGCGAGGTCCGGCCCGTGACCGCCATCGCGGCTCGAATGGGCCTACGCAGCCGCCAACACCTCTGGGCCACGTTCCGACGCCCGGCGGTGGAGGCTGTGACGCGCGGATTCCTGGCGTTGGCGGAGGCTGAATGTTCCTCGAAATAGCGTAAAATTTCCTTGCCATTGCTCCTGGAGGAGGGCAACGGTCTGTAGATCGGCGCTAGCGCCGTAACAGGTTTGGCGTCGCGCAGCGGCGGCGCATGTCCACGCGGTCCTTCTAAGTACTCAGCCGTATAGTTCGAGTCCCGCTAAGCCCACATCGGCCCACCATGGTCGAGAGCATCGGGACGGGACATGAACGTTCCCCAATTGGAGACCTTTGAATAATTGGGGGATGGCCCGTGGGGAGGGCTGCCGACGGGGCGCGGGAGCTGGCGCAGCTGCCCCAGCGCACCTCCACCGCCGCGCTGGGGCGGAGATCACGCCAGCCCGAGGCGCACCGCGCCCGGGGTCAGGCGGCGCCCCAGGCCAAGGTGTCCGCTTTGCGCAGGTTGTAGGCCATGAGCTTGAACCACAGCTCCACGGCGTTGCGCCCCAGGCCGCGGTAGCGGACCCGCGGGTAGCCATAGCTGCGCTTGAGCGTGCCGAAGACCTTCTCCACCAACGCCCGGCGGGGCGCGATGAGGGCGTGGCGCCGCTGCTGCCAGTAGGGGAGGGCCCGCTGATGCTTGTGGGAGCGGTGCATGATCCGGTCGTTGATCCCCTGGGCCCGCAGCCACTGGCGCCGGCGGTTGGATTCATACGCCCGGTCGCCATAGACCGCCTGCTCGTCCCCGCTCACCAACGCGTCGGCCACCTCGCTCTCGTAGACGTTGGCGGGGGTCAACGCCGCCCGCCGCACCACCCCCGTGTCCGCATCCACCCCCAGATGCACCTTGTAGCCGAAGTGCGACCGGCCGCCCCGCCCCGTCTGCGTCCAGGCCGCCTCCGGGTCGGTGGCACTCCGCGCGCCGCGCCCCGCCGCCAGCGGCGGGCGGCGCACCTGGGCCGCCACCAGCGTGGCGTCCAACAGCGTGCCCTGCTTCAGCACCAAGCCCTGCGCCTCCAACTGGGCCGCCACCTCCAAGAACAGCGCTTCGCTCACCCTCTGCCGCTCCAGTTCGGTCCGAAAGCGGCTGATCGTGGAATGGTCCGGCGTGCCGTCCTCCAGCCCCAGCCCCACGAAGCGCCGGAAGGAGAGCCGGTCGCCGAGCGCCTCTTCCATCTGGGGGTCCGAGAGGGTGTACCACTGCTCCAGCAGCAGCACCTTGACCATCAGCAGCGGCGGATAGCTGGGCCGCCCGCGCGGTGCCGCGTGCACGCCGGCCACCACTTGACCGAGCCGGTCCCAGTCCACCGCGGCGGCGATTCGCTCCAGCCGCTGGTTCTGGCCGAGGGTCTCCGACACCAACACTTCCGCCAGCGACGGCTGGCCCATATCGCGGTGCATCCGACCACTCCCCAATCGTCAGGACGGCAACGCACGATTTTCCGCCCCGGCCCTGGAATTACGCAAAGGTCTCAATTGGCGGTAGCCGGCAAAATGCCCATGGTTTACGGACAGCTGGCTAGACTTCGCAATGCACGGGATGCATATATGAGTCACCCCGCGCATATCCAGGTCGGGCCTCCGAGAAGGTAGCCGCGGACACACGGAGCGATTTCATCTTCGCTACGTCCCACAGGCGCCACCCGAGCGGCCCGCTTGAGCTTTGCCCGGCGGTTTGGAAGCCTCGCACGACTTCCTTGCCCGTGGAGGATATCCCGTGGCCGTGCGGCTCAATTTCCCGTGGGAGTCCATCGAAGTTGAACACTAGGTGGTGCTTGGACTTAATCGCCGCGCAAATCTGTTGATTCATCATTTCCTCCCGTATCCTTGGAGATGTCCAGTGCTGCTGAGATGGCCCTACGAATTGCGTCAGGGATCTCATCGTCTGCTACCGTGCGCGCCAGCGCCTCCCCTATCTGCGGCTTGCTCACCCGAACATGCAATCGCCGCGAGAATAAGTTCTCAAGAGCCTGTCCCATTCCGTGTTCACCAGCGCGCGCATCGGCTAAATCGTTCAGTTGCCACTCGGTTCCGTCGTTGAGCGGGAAGCGCTCCTTTGCAACGCGCAACCACACCTCGTCGTCGAATGCGTCTTCGAATTCCTTCGTGCCGGTGAAGAATCCGTTGGTGCCCTCCGCCAGCTGCATTTCGGAGAACCACTCTTCGTTGATCCTGCCGGGGCTACGTCTCGCGTCTTCGTCAACAAGAACCACGACCGAGCGTTTCAACTGCCTTATGAGGACTTCCACCAGTCTCCGAACGCTGCCGGCTCCGCCCGTGTTGACGAGCGTAATCCCCGCTCCAGCTAAGGTCTCGCCTGTGATCTTCTTGAAGAGAATCAGGAGCGCTCGTTCTTCGGTTGAGCCCTCGACCACAAGGAAGCACTTTTCACTGAGAAGCACAGAATTGCGCACGCCGAGCCCCGAAACAAGGTCGCCTACGAACGCTGATTCGTCACCGCCTCCATAGTCAGAGGGGATATCTACTCGGGTCCGCGGACCCTCTAGCCGAAAGTGGCGGAGAGATTTAAGAGTGACTGTGTCGATCAGGTTGACAGAGTGCGTTGCGACCACCACTTGCACATGTGGTAGGTTTCCCTGCCCACGGATGATCTCGAACGGTTCGCGCTGAGCCTGGTAGTCAAGGTGGGTGTCAGGCTCGTCGTAAGCCAACAGCGTCCCAACGGTGTCTGCTGTTGTTTCTTGCAAGGTCGCGAGAGTCGCCGCATACATCGCGAGCCCTACACGTTGTGTTAGGCCTGAGCCTGCCTCGTTGAGGTCAATAGATTCACCGCTACTCTTCGTGAGCCGCATATGCACCTGCGGACTGACGCGTGAGAAATCAAAACTCGTGGTAATTGCGACATCATTGATACCAGGACAGTAACGCCCAATCATCGATTTGATGATAGTCAGAACAGGTTCGATGCCTTCCTGAATCTCGGCAGCGATTTCATTCAGGCGAGGGGTGTACGCTGCAGTTGCCAGCAGCCTCTGTGATTCCCGCATTATTAGGCGGCTGATCTGGGCAGGTTGGTCCGCGGCATCTTGTGAGCGAAAGACGGTTAGTTGAGGCAGTTGGGCAGCCGCTTCAGGCGGCAGGGCGACCCATGCCTCCTGCAGTTCCTCCAGAGGGCGCTGGCCGATCCATGCCGTTGCAGCTTCGACGAACGGAGCCTTGGTCGTACCTCCCGGCGATTCGATTCCGGCAGATGCGAACGCTTGTCGAAGTTCCTGGATGGTCATGCTTTCAGGTGGATTGCCGAAATGCTGATGCACACGGCGTAGGACTTCGCGCTGTACCCGTCCCGTCGAGATAGTTGCTCGGACGCTCAGGCATTCGGATTCGTCGGACGTAGTGAAGCCGCCGGTTACGGTAATGTCGCGATCGCTCGACGAGCGAGCCTCCTCGCTGGGCGGGCTGCCAGCAAGAAGTATCGACAGGGCATCGATAAACGATGTCTTGCCGCCACCGTTCTGTCCCGCGAGGATGGTCAGATCTGGCTCAAGAGGGACAGGCGGCAAATCGCGCAGCGAGCGCAGATTATCGACTGATAGAGTGCGAAGCGCTAAACGCGCGCCATCGTGTGCTACCGAGTCGTCCGCCACGTTTTCATTCCCAGTATCTTGCCGGGCATCTCTCACCCATCTACTCGTAAGGCCGAATCTCTCCTTTAGGATGAAGGATGCTCTGGTCCAGAGTTAGCACGAGTCATGGCACGCGAGCAACGGTATTGCCACGACGGTCATGGGCGAATCCGAAGAGGCCGCCGGTAGAGTAGGCACAGCCACTGCGTGAGCGGCAGGACACCTTTCAAAGGAGGAGAACGGATGCGTTCGCTTGACGTGCGGCTAAGGGAGCCGCGAGGCCAGCAAACATGATCACGACATCAGCATCGAAGCCGCAGCAGTCATACGCGTATTCTACCCGAATCGGGCCGACTTGTCGGCGTCAGCTTGAGGCTTCACGAGTCCTCGCTGCCTTGAGGGAAGCGGATGGCGAGGGCGCTCCACATCCGTGCCGTAGGCAGACGTAAGCGTACTGCCCCAGCGCCACGGTCAGAAGGTGTAGGATCGGAGCCGATACTCTCAGTTTCGCAAAGCGACCGCCCGTGCCGGACCGCCCTAGCTGTGAGGCGCGGGAGCCTGGCAGGGTCACACGGGCCCTAACCACAGCTCAAAGATGGTGCTGTCTACCGTCAAACTAGGCTCACCGGAACGTACTGGGGCCTTACCTCGCCCTATTTGGACGATCCTTGCGGCAGCCGCTCTGCCGGTGGAACTCTCCTCCGGCGCAGGGATGCAGCACACGACGGCGACCTTCCCGGGCTTGACCGTACCTTGCTAGCCAATGAACTGACAAAGGCCCCGGTCTGGACCAGCTCGCAGGTCTTGAGGACATCGCTCATCTCCCTGGCGAACGTGGCGATGCTGTCGGCGCCGACCAGGAAGTCCCGCCGCTCCGCCAGCAGCGCCCGCACGTCCTGAGCGGCGATCTCCGACTGCTCCTACCGCTCCCGGTGCTCCTTGATGCGGGACGTGGCGTCGGATTCCTCGTGGGAGCCGGGTTCTCCTACGGTAGGCAAGCAGTGAGACCAACGCTTCATTGTCGGCGGCCGTACGTCGACCTGCGCCCCCGTATCGCGGACGCCAACTTCAGCTGCTCGTGCTGCAGGTGGCGAGTCCACGACGTCCCTGCCGCTTATGCTCAAAGCCGACAGTTCCAATGGCCTTCCCCGTCAATCCCACGCGAGACGGATCCAAGGACACTGAGTTAGTCTTAGACTAATCCCTCGGGTGCCGAACTCGGAGGGCAAAGAAGAAGATGCATGCCCGGCCAGATTCTCCGCTTCACGGATGGGTTCCGTGATTTCCTTGTGCGCGAAAGGGTGGAGGACCAACGCGCCTTCACAGACGTTGTTGATGCCACGCAGGGCTCACGGCCAAGGCGCTATATCGCGCTGCTGTCCATCGATGGAGATCGAGTCACTCACGCAGCGCTTGCGACCCGGGGCAGCCGAGTAGCAACGGGTAAGGTGAGGATTCGATACAATTCAATTCGGGAATTAACGCCTGTAGCTCTGTCGGCGATTGCCGGTGCAATCCCTCCGTCGGTTCGCCGCCACTTTACGGGGAACCTTGACCTGGATGGGTGGCTGCCTGAGCAGACATGGAAGGCAGCTCTCGACATTGTTAGGCAAGATACTGGGAACGATAGGGTAACTCGAGACTTGGAGCGTCTGCTTTCGACCACGCCCCCAGCGATCACCCCTAGGGATGGTCTGAAGAAGTCTGGCGGCCGCGGCAAGGCCTATCATCGCGGGGGACGGGTGCCAGGTGAGGGAGCGCGATGCAGCCGCAGCGATCATTTGCCGATGTGGAATACGACGGCAAGAAGCGCCAGACCCGGCGGGAGCGCTTTTTGCAGCGGATGGACGGCTTGATTCCGTGGCAGCGGCTGGAGCAGCGCCTGCGCCCGGTCTATCCCACCGGGGGACACGGGCGTCCCCCGTATCCGTTGCCGGTGATGCTGCGGATTCACTGTGTGCAGCTGTTTTACAACCTCAGCGACCCGGCGATGGAGGACGCGCTCTATGAGATCGCGTCCATCCAGCGCTTCGTGGGGGTGTCGGTGCGGGGGCCGTTGCCCGATGAGACGACGATCCTGAACTTCCGGCACCTGCTGGAACGGCATGGCCTCGGCGACGACCTGTTGGCCGAGATCACGCAGCACCTGGCGGCACAGGGCGTGCGGCTGCGGGAGGGCACGATCGTGGACGCGACCATCATCGCCGCCCCAGCGTCGACGAAGAATCGCGCCCAGCAGCGCGACCCCGAGATGCATCAGGCCAAGAAGGGGAACCAGTGGTACTTCGGGATGAAGGCGCACATCGGCGTGGATGCCCACACGGGGCTGGTGCACAGCCTGGCGACGACGGCGGCCAACGTGGCGGACGTGACGCAGGTGCCGCAGCTCCTCCACGGGAGCGAGACGCGGGTGTGGGGAGACGCGGGGTATCAGGGCGTGGATCGACGCCCGGAGCACCAGGGCCGGGCGATGGACTGGCAGGTGGCGCTGCGGGCCGGGCCGCGGCGCCGCTGGCCACCGGGCAGTGCGGCCGCGCAGGTGGAGCGGCGCAAAGCGGCGATCCGGGCGAAGGTGGAGCATCCGTTCCTGTACGTGAAGCGCCACTTCGGCTACGCGACGGTGCGGTATCGGGGCCTGGCGAAGAACCGCAACCGGCTCTGCCTGTTATTTGGGCTGGCGAAGCTGTTGCTGGCGGAGCACTCAGCGACCGCGTAAGCGGGAGGCCTGCGCCCCGCCGCGGGGCGCGGACGGCCCCACCCGCGGGTGACAGGGCGGATCGGCCCCGATCACCGCCCCAGGGCGCCGATCCCTGCCCGGTACCAGCACCCGGGCGATCAGGGACGCCGGTTGTTCAGAGCTTTCTTAATCGGGTCTCGGAGCGCGCCTATAGGCCGTGCCCAGACGGTGCGTCCCATGCGAAGTGACCAACGGCCTTTATCGGGCCTCGACCGGACCGGCGGCGGACCCGGACCGGACATGGATCGGACGGCGGCTCGCCCGATCGACCTGCGAATCCCCATCCTGGGCCCCATGCATATGCCGCAGCCGCCGCTCGCCAGCCCACCCCTGGCCGACCTGTGCGACTCCTACCTGCTGCACCTCCAGGCCTCCCGCCGCAGCTCCGGCACCATTGTGATGTACACCCGCATCCTGGGACGCTTCGGGCGATTCCTGGAGGCGCAGCTGGGGCAAGCACCCACGGGTGATGCGCTCACCCGCCACGCGGCCCGGGGCTACCTGGTGCACCTGCAGCAGCAACCCCGCTTCGCCGACGTGCCCGAGCGGTGCGGCGGGCGGCTGGCCCCCGCCACCCTCAACCAGCACGCCCGCGCCCTACGCGCCTTCGCTCGCTGGATCTGGGACGAGGGCTTCACCGCCGAGAACCGGCTGGAGCGGTTGCAGCTGCCCAAGGTGCCGCTGGCCGAGATCGAACCGCTGACGGCCGCCGAGGTGGAACGGCTGCTGGCGGTGTTCGATCCGCGCAAGGTCTACGACCGGCGCACGGCGGCGATCATCGGGCTGCTGGTGGACACGGGCATGCGCACCGGGGAACTCGCGGCGCTGCGCCAGGGGGATGTCAACCTCCATATCGGCGAGCTGCGGGTGGTGGGCAAGGGTGAGAAGTCCCGGGTGGTGGTGGCGGGGCGCCGCGCCCTGAGCCTGCTGCGGCGCTATCTGCATCATCGACCGCCCGGCCTGGGCCGAGCCAGCGACCGGCTGTTCGTGACGGCCTCGGGACGGGCGCTGGATCCGGGGCAGATCGGCCACATCGTGCAGCGCCTGCGGCGGCGCAGCGGCATCCCCCGGCTCTATGCCCATCTGCTGCGCCACACCTTCGCGGTGCACTTCCTGCGCAACGGCGGGAACCCGCTGACGCTGCAGCGGCTGCTGGGGCACGCCTCCCTGGCGACCACCAACCGCTACGTGACGCTGGCCACCGGCGACCTGGTGGAGGCTCACCGGCGGAGCAGTCCGCTCGACAATCTCTAGGCGAGATGGTTCGCCGTGCCGCGGGACTGTCGGGGCGTTTCGCCGGCGTCGCGCGGTGCCCATGGACGGCCCTGCAGCTGTGCATGCCATTACGTGAAGCGCTGCGTCGATTGCGAACCGCCGCGGCGGCGGCCATGTGGCCTGGTCTGGCCTTCGTACTTCGAGATGCAGCGCGGAGCTTGATTCGCGGATGTCGCCCTTGAGCGGGGATACGCATCGCCCGCAACGGCGACGCGGCTATGGCTCGCCGGAGCGGGTCGCGTGTCTTGTCGGTCAGCCCACAGCAATCGAGCATCTGACCGGTCTTGCGCAAATGGCCGCAACGGCCGGCAGGCGAGCGCCGAGTCCCGGAGGCGAGCGCATCGTCGGCAGCGTGCCCGGCCGGGCGCGCTGCGGCGCACGTGGGCTGCCCACAGCGCCGCGAGACGGCGAGCACCTCGGGTGTCTGAGTGTCGCCGTCGGTGGCGCCGGCCTTGTCCACATGGGCTGGCGGCCGGCCGTCTAAGCCGGCGCAACCGGACGCCGACCGGACATGCGCTCGCTCAGCCGGCCGCCAGCATTCATTCTCACGTCATGGCCTACGACCGGGCACCCGATGCCGCACCGCCGTCGGCTGGGCGGCTCTCGGCTCTCGTCCTAGGCGCCACCCAGCCGCCGCCGGCCCAGCCGATTCAGGCCGTCAGCCGGCATCCCGTCGTGCGGCCAACGCGGCCTACAGAGGCCATGGCTTCAGCCGTGCGCGTCCAACGTCGTCGCCGCGGTCGCTGCGCCATCCGCTACGGCAACCGGTGCGCGTTGCCTTACATCTGGCGCGAAACACCGTCGCCTCGCGAAATGCGACCCATCGGAAGCCGTCTCTTGAAGGGCCGGCCGATTCCGGGACATCGCGGCACCCCAGTTTCCGGGGGTACGCATCGCCCAACGTTATTCCCGGATCCGTTTCTCTCCCAGATCTCCGAATCCTTGGAATAACCTCAGCTGCCCGATGCCCGCCCAGCACTCCATTCCCCGGCAACTTCGGGTCCTGCGGGTGCTTCGTCTTCACCGCTATCTCTCCGTGGATCACATTGCCGCCCTCGTCTTCTCCACCTCCAGCCGGCGCGCCTGTCAGGCCTGTTGCACCAAGCTCCATCGCAAAGGCTACGTTCACCGCTTTGAACTTGCCCGTGGTGGTCTCGGTGGTGGTCATACCAGCTACGTCTACGCTCTCGCCCCCTTCAGGCGCCCAGGTTCTCGCTCAGGCTGACGACATTCCGATCGTGGACATTCCCGTAGACCCCGATGCTCCCACCGCTCGTTCCGTCTTCGTGCATCACCAACTGGCTGCCAATCGCTGTCTCGTGGCCGTGATACGGGCTACCAGGCAGAGTCCGGGGACCCATCTCCGCCAGTGGACGTCAGACCCCTACAGTCGATTGCGGTACCGGCCGGAGGGTTCCAAGTTCTGGCGGAGCATCCATCCCGACGTCATCGCCATGCTGCAGGTGGCCGATCGTGAGCACTGGGCCTTCCTGGAGATCGACCGGGGGACCCAGCCACTGAAGCGCTATGCAGCCAAGGTCCGCCGCTATGCCCGCTTTTGGCTCTCCAAGGCCTGGCCGTCCCTCTACCCGGTCTTCCCGGCCCTGCGAGTCGTGAGTCTGACGGCGACGCGGGCGGCGGCCATAGCGGCGCTGGCCGAGGATGTCGTCGACCAGTTCGACCAGTGGGCCTATGGGCGCCTCCGGGACGGGCTGTACGTCGCGGCGACCTCAGAGGCGGAATTGGTGGCCGATCCGTTCGGGGACATCTGGCGGCCCGCCTACGGTCCCCGCGACGCCCGCCACGCGTGGTGCATCGACGGTCCGTCGGCGTCCGCAGGCCCACCCTCAGGCGGCTCTGAGGGCGACTGAGGCGATTTCGCGTCCCGCAGCTACCGCGGGGGCTGCCTCCTGGGGCGTATCGAACCCACTTGACCCGCGCAGGGTCCCATGTCGCACCTGGCGGGACCGTGTTGCTGAGGACGGGATCCAGCAGGGCCGCGGCCCAGGCATGCCCGACGGCCAGCGAACGCGGCATCCCAAGCTCGACCGCTCCGTCCCTATACGGCACCGCCCACCACGGCGGCGGACCCGGCACCGCGAGCGGCCAGGTCGGCGAGGCATCCCACGGCCACATGCGCGCCAGCGCCCGACGCACCTGGTACGCCGTGCAGGTCAGGTGTGGCGCAAACCGCGCGATTGTCAGCAGGTCCTGGCAGCCGGGAGAGCGGCCCGTGAGACCTATGTAGGCCCCAAAGCGGTCCGCGATCTGTGCCAGCCGAGTGCGCGTCGGGAGTAACGGCGGCGGCCCGTCCTGGGCCGGCAGAACGTCGAGGCCGGCGATCCATTCAATCTCGTCCTCGGCCGGGTATGCGAACCCTACGAGGAAATCGGCGTCTCCTACCTCCCCGTCGCGGTCAGAGGCCTCGACGCGGTACGCCAGAGCGGGCCCCTGCGAGACCTCTCGCCAACGGTCGCAGTGACGGACCGCCAGCTGCACCGGCTCGAGCCCCTGCTGCTCGATGGCCCGCCGCAACGCAACGTCTACAGCCGCGCGCACGCGGTCGCAGACGCCTTCAGAAGCGTCGTGCGCGGAAGCGACGCCGTCGTAGCGGTATTCCAGTCGCCAGTCGTCGAAACGGACCCATCGGTCGGGAGCGTCCGCTAACAGGCGGGTCAGCAGCCGTTCTACGAGAAATGACCGGCGAAGGCGATCCTCCGCGATGCCGGTGCGCTCGGCGAGGCGCCGCAGGCCAGCGGCAAGCGCTGTGCGATACGGGCTTGCGAAGCTAAAGCTCATGCGTCCACGCTATGAGCCCGTCAGTGGGCGTCTAGCTGGCGTCCGGTTGGCTGCCGGGAAATGGCGATTTAGCTCCAATCCCTTCGCCACTCCCGCCCCCTGCCCTGGTGCCAGCCTCCTACCTGGCCTCGTCGAGGTCGCGGCGTCTCGGCGCAAGGCGCCTTTGGGCGATCCCTTGGAATTTCTGGAATTAGCGCCGCCGTGTCCCCGTCCGGCTACCCTGTGACAGGCACATTCGCAGGCGATCGTGCGTGACTCGATTCCCGACCATTGTCGAGGCTTATCTTGAAGACCTGCGCCGCATCCGCGCCTCGGGCGGCGCGACTGGCGAGCGGTCCACCTACCCGCCGCTGGCGAATCTGCTGACCGCCGTCGGCGTTACGCGCAAGCCCAAGGTCTTCGGCGTCGTCGAGCTCGCGCAGCAAGGCGCGGGCCATCCAGACATCGGCCTCTACGCTGCGAGGCAGGTGCAGCGCGGTCAGCCCCGCGACGGGCAGCTCCCGGACCATGGCGTCGTTGAGGTCAAGCCACCTGGTGACGACGCCTGGCTCACTGCCGCCAGCGATCAGGTCAGTCGCTATTGGGGCCGCTACCGGATGGTGCTGGTCACAAACACCCGCGACTTCGTCCTTGTCGGCGAGGATGACCGCGGCAATCCCGCCCGGCTTGAAAGCTTCCGGCTGGCTGACAGCGCCCAGGAGTTCGACCGCCAGCTGGAACGGCCGCGCGCCTTCGCCCGCCGGGTCGGCGCGGGCCTGGGCGAATACCTGCTGCGCGCCCTGTCGCACCACGCCGTGCTGGCCGAGCCCAGGGATCTCGCCTGGCTGCTGGCCTCATACGCCCGCGACGGTCTGGCGCGGGTCGAGGCCGCCGGCGAAGCGCCGTCGTTGGCCGCAGTGCGCGGCGCACTGGAAGAAGCGCTGGGCGTCCGGTTCGAGGACGAGCAGGGTGCGGCCTTCTTCCGTTCCACCCTGGTGCAAACGCTCTTCTACGGCGTCTTCTCCGCCTGGGTGCTCTGGGCGCGCCAGACGCCGCCGCCCGCGGGCGCGTTCGACTGGCGCACGGCCGTCTGGCACCTGCGCGTGCCGGTGCTGCGGGCGCTGTTCCAGCAGCTCTCCGATCCCGGCCGCTTGCAGCCGCTCGGCCTGGTCGAAGTGCTCGATTGGACCAACGCCGCGCTCGACCGCGTGGACCAGGCCGCCTTCTTCGCCCGCTTCAACGAGGGCGAGGCCGTGCCCTATTTCTACGAGCCATTCCTGCAAGCCTTCGACCCCGCGCTGCGCAAGCAGCTGGGCGTCTGGTACACGCCCGGCGAGGTGGTGCGCTACATGGTGGCGCGCGTGGACCGGGCGCTGCGGGACGACCTGGGCATCGCCGACGGGCTGGCGGCGGAGAACGTCTACGTGCTCGATCCCTGCTGCGGCACCGGCGCCTACCTGGCGGAAGTCCTGCGCCGCATCGCCGCCAACCTGCAAGACCGTGGCCTGGGCGCGCTGACCGGCGCACGGGTCAAGCAGGCGGCCCTCGAACGGGTCTTCGGCTTCGAGATCATGCCCGCGCCCTTCGTGGTGGCCCACCTGCAAGTCGGGCTGACCATGCAGGACCTGGACGCGCCGCTGGCCGAAGACGGCGATGAGCGCGCCGGCGTTTTCCTCACCAACGCGCTCACCGGCTGGGAGCCCACGGTGCAAAAGCCGCTGCCGTTCCCGGAGCTTGAGGAGGAACGCGACCGCGCCGAACGGGTCAAGCAGGAGACGCCGATCCTCGTGATCCTGGGCAATCCGCCCTACAACGGCTTCGCCGGGGTGGCGATTGATGAAGAGCGGAGACTACTGGAGGCCTACCGCAAGCCGAAGCACGTACAACTCAGCGACGCACGGGGCCTGAACGACCTCTACGTGCGCTTCTTCCGCATGGCCGAGCGCCGCATCACCGAGAAGACCGGCCAGGGCATGGTCTGCTTCATCTCCAACTACTCCTGGCTGGACGGATTGTCGTTTACCGGCATGCGCGAGCGCTACCTGGAGGCGTTTGACGCCATTCGCATCGACAACCTCAACGGCGACAAGTACCGCACCGGCAAGATCGCGCCCGACGGCTCGCCCGATCCCAGCATCTTCTCGACGCCCGACGATCCGGTCGGCATCCAGGTCGGAACCGCCGTCGCCACGCTGGTGCGCAAGCTCGACCATGCGCCAGCCGCGAGCGTCGAATATCGCAATCTCTGGGGCCACGCAAAGCTGGCCGGGTTGACGGAGACGGCGGAGTCCGAGCCGGACGCGCTCTACGACGCCATCACGCCCGTGCTGCCGCTGGGTCTGCCGTTCGCGCCCACGGCAGTCAGCGAAGGCTGGTTCGACTGGCCGGCGCTGCCGGAGCTGTTTCCTGCGTCGTTTCCCGGGGTCCATACCGGGCGTGACCGCCTGTTAGTCGACATTGATCTGGATCGCCTTCGACAGCGGATCGCCGACTACTTCGATCCGGAGTTGAGCCATGAAGCGATCGCTCAGCGCTATCCGGCGGCAATGAGAAACTCCTCGGCCTTCAGTATCACGGACGCTCGGAAGGTGCGGGATGCGCTGCTTGCCCGTGGCGGGCCGTACGAGACGGGATTCCTACGGGATGCCTATCGGCCCTTCGATAACCGCTGGCTGTACTGGGAGTCAGATCGTCGTCTTCTCACTGCTCCTTCACCTGACTATTGGCCGCATGTATTTGATGGGAATCTTTGGCTGTCCTCCGCTCAGCACCTGCGTAAGGGTGCGTCAGAGCCGCAGGCATGTGTCACCAGGCACATGGGGTCGTTCCACCTAATTGAGCGCGGGGCTGCGATGTTCCCCGCCTGGCTACGTGAGGACACCCTTGGAACCGACGCATACGGCGTGCGCCGTCCCAACCTGTCGCCCGCCGCCCGGCGCTACGTGGAACGTCTCAACCTGACCGTCGAGGACCTCTTCCATCACGTACTGGCCGTGCTGCACGACCCCGCCTACCGCGAGGCCAACGCCGGCGCCCTGCGCATGGAATGGCCCCGCATTCCCCTGCCGCACTGGACCCGGCTGTCCGCGCCGGGTCCCTCTGGTAGGGGCGCTTCGCGAAGCGCCCCTACGTCCGCTCAGGCCACAGAGGCCGCCCAAACCCTGGCCGCCTCCGCCGCCTGCGGTCGCGAGCTGGCCGCCCTGCTGGACCCCGACACGCCCGTCCCGGGCGTCACCACCGGCCCTTTGCGCCCGGAAATCGCCGCTATCGCCGTTCCCACTACGACTCACGGCCACAACATGGACGGCGACGACTTCGCCCTCACCGCCGGCTGGGGGCATTTCGGGTCCGGCGAGGCCGTCATGCCCGGCCAAGGCCGCGTCGTCGAACGGGCCTATACAGAGTCCGAGCGCTCCGCCGTGGGCACCGTGCCCGACACGCTAGGCGAAACGACTTACGACATTCACCTAAACAATCGGGCCTACTGGCGGAATGTGCCGGCCAACGTGTGGGCTTACCGCTTGGGCGGCTACCAGGTGCTGAAGAAGTGGCTCTCGTACCGCGAGCGGAAGGTGCTGGGGCGGACGCTCCGGGTGGAAGAAGCGGGGTATTTCAGTGAAATCGCGCGGCGGATTGCGGCTATACTGTTGAGAACCACTGGCGAGTAATCACCATGTCTGCTCCGCAAACAAAGATCGACTCAATCAGCATCAAAGGGTTCCGCTCGCTAGCCAATGTCTCAGTGTCTAATCTTCCCGATGTGACTGTGATGATCGGGTCCAACGGCTCTGGTAAGTCAAATATAATCCGGTTCTTTGAAATGCTAATCTGGATTTTGAAATCGCGGAGGCTCGCCGAATTCGTAGCGCGGCAGGGTGGAGCTGACGATCAATTGTTTGGCGGCAGCAAGAAAACTTCAAGCATTGAAGCAACTGTGGGCCTGCGTACTGGAATTGAAGAGTGCGAATATAGCTTCTCCTTAGTTCACGCTCAGCCAGATAGTTTGACTTTTGCTAGCGAAGATATTAAGTGGGGCAAGGTGGGTGAGATTCCAAAAGGGTGGCATAATCTCCAGATGCAAAGCGAATCCGGTATCGTTGAGAGTCTTCAAAGCGAAGGGATAGCACGTTTTTGTTGCCAAACCGTATTGGCCATGATGAGATTGCTTACAGATCACCAAATATATCAATTTCACGATACTTCGGACTCATCCACGATGAAGAATAGCTGGGATGTCAACGACAACCATCGACTTCATGGGCATGGCGGGAATCTGGCGGCTGTGTTGTACCGGCTCGAGCATGAGGACATCCGTCGCTTTGACATCATCTGCCGACACATCGGCCGCGTCTTACCGGTGTTCGACCGATTCGTCATCGAGGAAAGCTACGGGAAAGTCCTCTTGCGTTGGAAGGCGAAGTGGGCCGACAAGACCTTCGGCGCACACTTGACTTCGGACGGATCGCTGCGATTCTTCGCGCTAGTCACATTGCTCAACCTACCATCGGAAATGCTCCCCAGCGTGATTCTGCTGGACGAGCCCGAGCTTGGGTTGCATCCAACGGCTATTGGTCTTGTCGCCGGGATGATCGAACAGCTGTCGCACGAGAAGCAGCTCATCGTGGCGACTCAATCGCCGTTGCTGGTGGATGAGTTTGAGCTTGACGAGATCATCGTGCTCGACCTGGAGGATGGGCAGACGAGGCTGCGCAAGCTGGCTGCCGACGATTATCAGATGTGGCTGGAGCAGGACTACACGCCAAGTCAACTTTGGCAGAAGAATATTCTCGGCGGCCGTCCTTGATCCGGCTTGCAATCTCCGTCGAAGGTCCGACTGAAGAGGAATTCGTCAACAGACTGATCGTCGGCCACATGCGTTCAAAGGGGCTTGAAACGCGTCCAGTCTCGCTCGGCGGCAACGTCACCGTAGCGCGTCTAGCGCGAGATATGGTGAATCTATTCTGGCAGCGGTATTACTACGTGACATCGCTTGTTGATTTCTACGGATTCAGGGACAGAGACAACGACCCGATTTGCCAACTCGAGGATGCCGTGTTTGCCGAAGTGGACCGCTTGATTCGCCGGAGTTGGGATCAGCGGGCCGTGTTCCCCTATCATCCAGCAGCACGAATTCGAAGGCCTGCGGTTCTCTGACGTCGATAGGTTCTCGACATTGGGCTTGACTGGGATCGATGACGCATGCTTACAGAGTCTCTGCCGGATCAGAAACCACTTCGAGACACCTGAAGACATCAACGACAATTCCGACACCGCGCCAAGCAAGCGGATCGAGGGCCTGATTCCACGGTACCGGAAGCGGCTGCATGGACCACTAGTGGCCGAAGCGACGGGACTGGATGGGATTCGGGCTGAATGTCCGCGGTTCAATGGGTGGGTGACGCGCCTTGAGTCACTATCCGATCAGTGCTAAGGCTGACCGAGTTCGATAGGCAAGACCAGCCGATTCGAACGCTTGACGAACCGAGGCTCCTTATGCGGCCTCGCCAGCACTCCGCGCTGGGCGTCTACGAACAGCTCCATTTTTCTATGTGTAGCCGCAAGTATCGCAGAGTGCATAGGAACCGTCAGACGTGATTGTGGGCTCATTGCACCGAACACAGGGCCAGACGTCGTGATCAATCGCTTCCACGCCGCAAGAAAAGCATACCCAGCGTAAAGAGTCTGCAGTAGTTCCCTCGACACCTTCCACGAATGCCCTATGTCCGCATTCAGGACACTGATGAACTGGCCACTCGCCACCCTGTTTCACAATTCGGTATTTGGAAAGTTCCAAAACCCTGTGCGCGAACATATCTGCTGCACTTTCGCCATCGTCAGCAAGACCACAGAACTCGCACTTGGCTCGACCACCATCAATTGTCATCGCCTCTTCAAGACAACGTGGACACTGAACAATCGGCGAGTGAGATGCCGCCAGAATGGCTCTGACCTCGCGCCTGCGTTCAGTCACATAGTGTTGAATGCTCGTCAATCCATTTCGGATCTCCTCAAGAAGATCATTCGTCTCTTCAGTTAGGCCGTTCGGCTCAAGCTCTTCTGATATAAAGGAAATCAAGAAGGACAGTGTCTTTGCAGCCACAGGTCGCAGACGATCCTGCTGGCGCATGTAACCCAAATGCAGCAATCCGTTTCTCTCTCGTCTGGCCACCTTGAATGCCTGGTCGTGTTCCCGTGTGAATTCGATAGCGCAGATTGAACTGAGTCTCTTAATTGCGTCCTCCAGAGATACACTTATGAAATCACCTGTCTCCAAGTTCGTTCTGTCGGCTTGATTGACGTTTCTAAACACTAGTGACCAGTGTTCGCGTGCGAGACGCACCTTAAAAAGTATTTCCATACCAGTGACTAGGTTAACGAGGCCAAACTTGAGCTTCGAAGGTGTAACGTCATCGGCCAGATCGTGTACTGCGGCCACAAGGAATTCCATACCCGTGGAAAGTTGATCCTTGAAAGACTGATCTTGGGGAATTTGCGACATCGCTTTGTCTGGTCTGGCTAGGTCGATGGTTGTCCAGCAGGTGTAGGACGATGGTACAGAACCTTGGGAATGCGTGAATAGTCAGGTGGGTTGGCGGGTGGGGGCGCGCTACAGACCTTCCTGGCTGGTGGGAGGAATGGGGTTGATGGTTCGATGCGGTCCTTCGAAGACGTGCGGATCGGCTCACGACGAAAGGTCGTGGGCGGGTTTGAAACTCACTTTACCGGCGGTAGGTGGCGAAGCGGTCGCCTGAGCGGGGCGTCAGCATACGTGTTCGGGGCGGTGTGATTCGTTGCTGAGATGTTGGCGGCAGACATCTGTAACGCTCGTGCCGGCGTTGCGTTCAAGGGCGGTCTGCGGCGAGTAACGGTGGCCTTGGGAAAGGGGAGGGGGCAGCGCGAGGCTTCGTGGGGGAGCGATTCCCGCGACCTGTAGTTGTTGGTATGGGCATAGACGCCGTCGTCGATCTCGGTGACGTGCTCGCTTTCAGCCGGAAATCGGAGATTTGGGGGCGTGGTTGCTGTTGGCAATCAGAAAGTTTCCGGCGGCGGCGCCGTGTATGGCCTGGACGCGCTGGATGGCTGCCTCGGCTGAATTCTATTCCAGGGAAGCCCGGCGCAGCATGGGCGGGCCATCCAGGTCCGACCGGTTTTGCCTCACAGGGAGTTGGCGAAGATAGCCGCTCCGCGGCTGTTGAGGCCGATCCCTCCGAGTTCCCTGGGGACGGCGTGCACGAGGATGTGGGGGACGTGGGCAGGTGCGACGAACATGCGGTGGAGATAGAGCTTGCCTAGGTCGCAGTCTTGGCCGTCCACAGATTGGACATTGATAGTGGCGGCACCGACGGCGGAGATGGAAGTGCAGCCGTCGGGGAGTCCGCCGGTGCCGGGACGGAGCTGCAGGGCGAGGGTTGCGTGGAACCGAATGCCAGCGCTGTCGGCGAGGCCTTGAAGCTATTCGATATGCAGTTGGGGACGATAGCTTTTCAGCGATGCTCATCGACGAACAGAACCGTGCTGTGCGTATGTGGATTCGCAGCCCTTGACGTCGTCCTGCTGCACCTGCAGTGCGGGTCGTTGCCCGCGCTTACGGAATCCTGCCTTCCCGCCCGATCATTACGTTTGCATCCTGGAGCCAGAATGCCTATTCGGCCGGAGTCTGCAGATGCCTGAGGCAGCTGCCACGCCAATTGCGGGGCGGCCACACACGCACCGCACTCCGCGCTGCAGCCGCCGGTCCTTCGCGGCCTACTACCAATGGGTCGACGACGCCTTGCGCCACGGGGCAGACGGCCATCGCCTGCTCGACTCGCCCCTGGTAGACCTTCCTAGAGTGAGGCGCCTGGCACGCCAGCGTCTTCGACGAAGCGCCTTCGCCGACGTGCATGCGGCGCGAGCGCTCCTCCAGCAGGCCACCGAGCGAGCCTCAGGCCAGAGTTGACTGTAGACAGAACTGTCATTGAGACGAGGATGGGTCTGTGAGCCCACCGGGGCCCTCCGTCCGAGTAGGATGGTGCGAAATGGAGGCGCTAGGGCAAAGGCCTACGATTTCGATTCATCACGTGGTGGGTCGTGGCGAAAGTGGACGAAACCCCTGGGACCATGATCCGAGTAGAGGTAAGCACCCGACACTCGAAGAGAGCCGTAGTATGTGGAAATCGATCGACTTAGTCCGCCCAATACTCCTTTCTCTCCAAGAATAGTCCAGCAAAGCGCCAAGTCGTTCTGAGACAGGTAGTCTCGTAGGAGGTCTTCACGCAGAAGCAGTGCGGTTGGCCCATCCTCGTGCGCGGTGGGGTCGAAAGAGGCAAGCACACCTTGGGGATCCAGGTAGTCAGTACCGCTCCCAGACCATCTCAATTTGAGTCGATCTACGATTTCGTAGTGGGGCAATCTCAATGAGTAGCTTTCGTCGACGGAGCAGTCGAAGCTCCCAGTGCCCACGTGATACTGGAAAGCAATTGGTCGAATGGGGACGGGACATCTCTCGGAATGGAGCCATTCTGCGCCAGCCTCGTACGTCCCCCTAAAGTACTTGAACGCAGGTGACCACCCATACTCACCTAGGAGCAAACCATACATGTCCGGTTCTTCTGGCATCCACCTTCCCCAGAAGTCCACACCCTTTGCCCATTCCATGAACTCGTCCGCGGCGTCGGCACCAATCAGGTAGCCCACACAGTCGATCCATAGTTCCCTTCGATCGATCTCAGTGGGCTCGACATCAGCTGGATGCGGCTGCCGCCAGACAAAGTGCCCGCGAACGTTTAGCCAGCGACTATTGTCGTCGGGATGGACCGACGACAATAGCTCCTCGACCTTAGGGAACTCCTCTTTCTCTTTCCGAACTATCCAGTCTCCGTGACTCTCACCTTCCATCCAATCTGAAAGCGGGGTCTTACTCCACCAGGAGGCACGATGAGGCCCCCAAGATGTACCGCCGGGAGTAGCTGAAAGTATGCATGAAGGATCCAAGTTCCTAAGGGATACCTGCCAGGGTCCTTCGTATGACTGCAGGCCCTCGTCGAATTGCCCCCTGTACTGATAGTGGTCGGCGATGTAGGCTAGTATCTCGTAGAAAGCGATCCACTGGTACTTCTTGCCTATCCGCTCAGGCTTATCTGCTTCTCTTCCTGAGTATCCGATAGAAAACCGGTCGAAGGCACCAAAGCGCTCAATCGTCCAACCCAGATTGAATACTCGCCACAGAACGTACCGCTGGATTGTGCGTAGGTCGAAACCGTGCGGTTCATGATCGGCTCCAAGAATCGACTCCAGTTCAATAAGCTGGTCTTCGGTCAATCTCTCCATCAGCTTCTTGCGAGACGATTCCAACCTAGTGCGAAGAGGTCCGATATTCTCGTTGTTGTTCGTTATGAGTCGCTGGTTTCCGTCCGGAAACAGATCTGACGGGCTCTCAATGACTACTGGTTGCTCTGCCTCAGCTCTCTTGAAGTCTTCCCAAGCTGCTCGAGCGGGTCCAGTCACTCCATGGAGCCATACCGCAATTCGTTCAGCGGGTGATCGCCATGGTTCCTCACCAAGGAGCAGCGACAGCCAGTTTGTCGCGCCTGCATTGGTTCCGATTACATACCAAGCGAAGTCATCATCCAGCACCGACCGTCGAATTCGGTTTCTCGACCATTCTGGATCACGATCATCCCATGCTCCCCCTTCGCGGTTGGGTGTCAACGTTTTCAGAGCGTCGTCATTCGGAATGTCTGGCCAATCGCTTTTGTATGGAGGCCGAACCAACTGCTCCTGTACGCGGAAGTTCCAACCGAGGTATATGGCGCGCTCAACAACACCTCGTGCGTAGTCTCGGAGCAGAATGTGAACAGGCGGAGTCCCCGATGCAAAGATTTTCTCATGAACGACCGACGCGAGGCTCCCAACTTCCGCCGTATCATGGTTCCTCATTGCAACGCCATAGGCGACCGCATAAACACGCTCGACGACATACGGATCGTCGACATCAGAAAAGCGGGCAACCAGATCGGTCGTGCAGCCAATTCGGTCGGTCAGGAGCGAAACCAATGCCTTGGTCGCTCTGTCTCTGAGAAACCGATGGGATGTCGTCAGCATCCAGGCAAGCGTGGTAGCGGCATGATCAACTACAGGGGTTTCGAGAGTGTTATGCCCCGCTAGATTCGACGCCCAGTCCACCAAGCGATCTACGGGACCATCGGTGTTCCAGGAATCGTGGAGATACGTACTCCACCATGCATCCCTATCGGGCATGGACTGTTTTCGAAGAAGCTCGTCGAGGAAATTAGCGTTTAGCGGGTGATCCGGAATAGTTGAGACCGTTAAGAGTGTGTCTATAGCCTTTTCCTGATGGTCTTGTGCATTTATGAGTTTGTAGAAGAATGCTTGCGTATCGTCTGTGAACGCGTCCAACTGTCGCCAAACAATACTTTCCAAGAATGCCTGGCCTGCGCTCCAGTCCTCAATCAGACCGGGCATAACGCTTATGAGTTCTTTCCCGGTCTGTTCCGGAACCTGGATGCACATTGCCTCAGTTAAATCACCTAGTTCATTTCTCTGGTCTCCGATAATAGACGCTAGACCACCGCCTTCTGAAAAAGACGTTTCGGGTGCGCTGTCGTCGAGGTGCGTGCTCAACAGATAGTCTGCTACCACCTGATCTGCAAATCGATCGTACGAAATGAACACAACCTCTACTGAGGAGTCGTCAGTGCGCCAATCCAAGTTTTCCACCAGGATCGCTTCGTCAACCAATCCTCGGTAAAGTGATTGGCTATACTCCCGTGAAGGAAGAAGGTCATTCACAACCTCTTCGACTTGTGCTCTAGGGAGCCAACGAGATCGTCCTTTGGCAATTTGTCGGGCAACGTTCCTGAGGGACTCTTGAACGAGGTTGTTGTTCTGATTGTAGTTGAGTGACGCTGCGAGACGCTCGTTGATCGCGTCTAGGTAAAGACTGAAGACCGCTGTAATGCCATGGAATCCTCGAGGCAGTCTTCGCTCGTTGTTGTGTCGCAGTCCTTCGCAGATGGCCTTAAGGAAGAGGGGGTTTCGATACTCGGGCTCCAGGATCGGTGCCGATGGAAACTCCAGGTCGTAGTACGCGAAGAACGAGCGAGTGGCGTCGTACTCTAGGTCCGCGAATCCGGTATGGATCACGACCTCTGCCTGGTCTAGTACATTCGTGGGGATGACTGCCTTGTCGTAGGTCGACCGGACCGAGAGGACGACGCCAATCCACTCTGACTTCTCGAGCCGGGCCAGAAAGGAGGATAGGTGCGCCGGCCAGATCTCTCGGCCTCTGCGCTCGTTCAGGGCGTCAATCATGAGTAGCGCACGACTGTTCGCAGCTTGAGCTGCGGCTTCAAAGGCGCCTACGAATTGTTCGATGCTCGCATGACGCATATCTAGATGCTGGAGTGCCTGCGACCAGGGATCGTCAGAGCCTAGGAATCGTTGACCCATCAGTAGTACGGTCGGCGAACCCGCGTCAATTCGACGTTGCGCCACATCGCAGAGTAGATGAGTCTTGCCTGTTCCTGCGTCACCTTTGAGAACTACGAGACTGGCGTTGGAAAGTGAGTTGGCTTCGTCCAGAGCCGACCGTACGTTGCGCAGAGTGGCCTGAAGCTGGAAGATTCGATAGCTCCAATTCCAGAATGGGTTCTGACGATATCGTGGGTCGCCATTCGCAATTGGCCTACGGGACTCGTATTCGCGCGCCAGTTCCCTCAAGGTCCCCTGGACTGCAGTAGCCATGGATTCTGTAACGGTCACCTTCTCGGCAACACAGTCGTACCGGAGTACGCCGTGCGATGTGAACTCCAGGGCTGCAAAACTCTTCAGAATCCACTCCACAGACCGACAAAGCTCGTCCCACGCGAACTGCGTGTGTGAATCATCCTCACCGGTATTTGGACTGCTCAGACTACGGAGATCTCGCCGCACGTCTCTTGCAAGTGACTTTATCCGGTCGAAGGAGGAGACGGTTCTCCCAACGGCTTCCAACTCCTGAGCAATCGGCAGGTCGACATGTATCTCTGGAGTGTATCGGGGACCCGCGGCGTCAATCGCGTCCTTGAGGCGGTTTTGGAACCAATCGTGGTCAAAGCCTCGCTGATCGAACCAGAAATACACGCGTCCAATGTGCTTAGTTTGAGCGAGCATATCGAGGAGCTCCGAGGAGCCCCACCAAACGAACTCGACGTCCATACTCAGGGACAATGACCAGTCCTGCCACCTCTTCACATACTCGGTCCATCGCTGCAAGGCGGATTTCTGGCCACGAATACGAGCGTCCGGGCGATCGATTGGGACACATATGAAATAACGGCGCAGTGACCGGTGTTTGGCAAGAGCCTTCTTGACCGATCTGTCGATCTGCGTCCATTGAGTCTGTCCTAGAGTGTCGAAATACTTCGTTTGCCAGCCCCATTCGCTACCGTCGTCCAGAGCGCAGTAGCACTCTACTCCGGCATCAGGATTACCCTTTGGAATGAATTCAGCGTTGGCTGGACTTTCGGTCCGTGCCAATTGGACACACAGCTCCTGGAATCCCTTAGCTTTGTCGCCGTGGAGCGGACGTATCCCTTTCCAGTCCAGATCCATTTACTTGGCACCCTCTTGGCAACGTGACTAGTCTTTCGACTCCTTGCCCCGACATCTTAGCTCAATTGCTGCTGACGCTCTGCAAGATCCAGGCCGTGACAGACGCACACTCGTTTCCAACTTCCCGCCCCCTGCGGGCGATCGAGCATCTCGCTTCTCGATCCGAAGCGGGCAGCCACGGGTGTCGCCATACGGATCTTCCTAAAGGCGCCTCGGTGGTTCTTCAATCGTTCCGACTCGATCGACCCTATTGGCCTTGTACGGGCTCTCTCGGCCCAATCCTTCCAACACGCGGTTCGTTCAGTTGCCTGAGCATACAAGCTGCGATGCGTTTCTAATTAGCTTATCGGTTTGGCAAGGTAAACGAGATTGAATTCCTACAACATGACCCCGCCTATCTAGGAGTGTCACAGTGTAGTCTGTGAGCCCGCCTATGGATAATCGTTTCTTCGAACAACCAATACTTGACTCCCCCTAAGAGTACCGGCAAAGAACTGGGAGCTCGATGACCGATGCCAGCTGACCCAGGAAGTTAACGACGTCCGGCGTGGCGCGGCGTTCATCATCCCCCTCCCGAAGCCCAGGAAGCGAATGGCGGACAAGCGTCAGCAAGAATTCGTCATCTGCGAGGGCAAGGAGGATTCCACACAGTAACAGAGGTATGGCGTAACGGCGATAGTGAATGAGATTCGCTGCCAAGTCGACCAGTGGAGAGAGCTGTGCAATCCCAACTGACCTGCTCCCCTGTCACTGCCTTTCTCGCCACTTCCAATGACGTGACCCACAGCCGGAGGACTTACGTTTGGCGCTGGATAAATGAGCGGATGATTTACAGACGACGGAGCGGCCGTCGTACTCCGTAGAGCAACGGACCTGCGCGCGGGTGCCTTTGCCTGACCGGATTCAGGTGCTCAGTGCGTGGCCCAACGGCGCGGCACGATCGCCCATGCCTAGCAGGCGGAAACCAGCGGCGTCGATATGGGCAGTGAGGGTGGCAGGGCCTTGCAGAGGTTCTGGCGGCCGAGCGCGATGGTCCCTGACCGAGTCCAACAGCGGATGAGGCGTGTCGCGGGAGATGGACTCCGTCACAGGCACGGGCCGCGCTTACGGAATCCTGCATTCCCAGCAGGGCATTGCGTCGGCATCCTGAGGCCATATTGCTCGTTTCACCGGAGTCGGCGGATGCCCGAGACCGCTGCGATACCAATTGCACGACGGCCGCATGCCCGCCATGCGGCGCGCCGCGGCCGGCGGTCGTTTGCGGCGTACTACCGCTGGGTCGACGACGCCTTGCGCCATCGCGCGGACGGCTATCGCCTGCTCGATTCGGCCTTGGTTGGCCTTCCTGGAGTGAGGCGCCTGGCTCGCCAGCGCTTTCGACGAAGCGCCTTCGCCGACATACATGCGGCGCGAGCGCTCCTCCAGCAGGCCACCGAGCGAGCCTCAGCGGTGCTGACACCACGGCAGGTCCTTGCACTGAAGCTCTATTGTGAGAGCCACCCAATGGTCGCCATTGCGGCGCGTCTGGGCCTGCGCAGTCGCCAGCATCTTTGGGCTGCCTATCGGCGACCCGCGGTTGAGGCCGTGACCCGCGAGTTCCTGGCACTGGCGCAGGCGACATTTCCCTCGAAATAACGTAGAATTTCCATGCCATTGCTCCTAGAAGGAGGCAACCGCCTGCAAAGCGGCTCCAGCGCCGTAACAAGATTAGCATCGCTCGAATTCTGCGGAACTCGCCGCAATTCTTCTAAGCCGCAGGCCCATGAACCCGATTGTGAAGTCTGAACAACACGCAAGCGGGCAGCAGAGATGAAACGAGACGTTGCTTTCTACTACCCTGGTCAGTATTGGCGAGACGCGGATTGGATCAAGAATCTGATTCTGTTCTTTGACGGGATTGCCATGTTGATCCCAGAATACACGAGCGATCACGGTAGTTTCGACGATCATCCAATAATAGCTTCACTGAAGGAACACGGCCTGTTCCATGTCGTTCGCCCGGAGGCAGCTATTGGCAAAGAGGAAACCAAGAAGCTGGCGAAGGCCCTTGCCGACACTATCGAGTCCGGAGGATTGGACCATCTGACCAGAGGGGAGGGTCATGGCGCTGATTCTTCCAGTTTCGGGTCGATATCAATGTCAAGGCTGGGGTATCAGGGAGACGGAGAACTTGCCAAATCGATAGTTGAAAAACTTAAGGCGCGCGGCCTCGCCCGAGATTCAGAGGATGGCGCTTCTATCCCGATGGATCGCACAGTTCGGGCGTTGATTTTGTCCTGCTGTCGCAGATCCTCCGGTCAAAGGGGGATAGCATGAGTCTTACCCAATCGTCGGCAACCGACCGATGGCGTCTGGTCGAAGCCTTGAACGAGGTCATTTCCAATCCGAATTCCTCATCACCGAGTGTAGGGGACATAGTTTCATTTGACATGGCAATGGTTGGCGTAGATCTGGCCGGAGTCCCTATGGACGAGGTGCTATACTTTCGGAACCAGAACTACTCTGGGCATCGAAACTACAGCCTATCCGTTCGTCGTTTCGCGCGTGAGCTGAGCCTCATGCCAGTAGATGAAAGGGAAGGCGCATTCGACCAGCGTCAGGAGGAGCTTGACGAGGCCACCCAAGCGATAAGGAACGCAAGTAGAAAAGCGTGGGGAAGGCCGATATTGTTTGCTATCGGTCTGTCGGGTGCAGGCGCTGCCATACAAGATGAGGCAATCGCCGGAGGGGCAATTACTGCGGCGGGTGGCGTTGCTACACTCCTGCTGTCCTTGACAGATAAACGCGAAGATGCCGGTGTTTATTCGTACATCTTCTCCGCGCCCAAGTCATTATACTGATTCCGGAACGCAGATAGCGAGTGCTGGAATGCGCTGTGGCAGATTTCGCAGACTACCTCGTAACCGGTGATCGACGGCATCTATTGCCCCTTGAAGATCATCGCGGCGCAATATTCCTCAGCGCTCCCTGCTGTCTTTCGTTTCTGAGAGCAGGATGACACCATACAGTATCTGGCCGGATTGGTTCGATGATGAATTTGGCAAGGAGGTGATGTGACGTCCCGAAAGTCATCAAATCGCACCCCGCATAACGAAGCGGTAGCAATCATCGAGCACCTCGTGACCAAGAACCTGGGAGGAAGCCTGGCAGCCACGGCCGCATGTAACCAGTGCAGCGAAGAGCTGACGATAAACCTCGTAGCGGGAGCTTCCACCGTCAGTCGAGAAAAGCGCGTGGGTACGGTGCGTCCCGACATCAGCCTGCTCGATGAGAATGGCTCGCCTTTGCGGTTCATCGAAGTGGTGGACAGCCATGCTCCCGAGGCGACGGTCCACGAGCAGGCCCTGCAAGACGGTACCGAGGTAGTGGAAATCCATCTAAGGGCCGAAAGGGAGTTCACAGGGAGAAGAAAAAACAGAGCCTTGGACGCATCCCTGACGGTCAAGGCGAGATTACAGGAACTCTCCGCTGGTCGAATCGATCTGGACGCCCACAACCTTCTCTGCCACAGACCCAAGTGCGAGGAGTGTGGCGTACCGCTACCGGTGAGAACAGTAACGGTCAGCACAAAGGACTGCTGGAAGTGTGGTCAGAGCGTCGATGTCGTCACGGGAGACAAAGACGGTGAGAGCTTTGAGCAAGACCATTTCACCACGGAGGAAATCGCATTCGCTCAGGAGAACGGGGTAGCTCTGGAGCGCAGATTCAGTTCCACGGTTGGAGGAAAATACTTGGCCAACGTGTGCACCGGGTGCGATCAAATCCAAGGGAACTGGTTCCTATACACGGACCCGTATCACGACAGGTTCCATCTACACAAGGCGGAGCGACAGGAATACGGACCCTGCGACCGGTGCGCCATTCGCTACTGTATGACTCATAAGGAGTATATGGACTATAGCGGCAGCAGCCAATGCCCGTCCTGCCTGGAAGAAGCGGAAAGAGTCATGTGCCCGAACAACCCGGACAGAGACTGCTACTACCCTCACAGGTGCGAAGAGGGCGGCTGCTACTTCCTGAACCGGGAACAACAAAGACGGCAGCAGTAGGAATAGGCGGAATATCAGCGACGGATAGACCAGGAACGTCGAGAGCAGCAACAACGCGAACGGAAAGAGCAGCACGAGCAAGACAAGAAGGCCACTGGGCAGCGCTTCAAGAGTGGTTCGACCAACGTCGAGGAGCGAGTAGGCGTGCTTGACATTGACGGTCTCATGGCGAGTCTGGCTGACACGCGGAAGGTGTTTCATTCAGAAGCAGACTTCCAGCACGCGCTGGCATGGCATATTCACCAGGCCATGCCGGAAGGCCAGGTCAGATTAGAGGTCGATGTCATGCCGGTAGAGCAGCAGAGGAGGTTCCTAGACATCTGGCTCCCGGTGGAAGGGATCGCCATCGAATTGAAGTACAAGACTCGGGGATTGGAACTGGAGCAAGGCGACGAGTCCTTTGCCCTCCGCGACCAAGGCGCACAAGTCCAAGGGCGGTATGACTTCCTCCGGGATATCCAGAGACTTGAGCTCACGCGCTCTAAGCTGAAGCAGTGCAAGGCTGGATACGCGGTGTTGCTGACCAACGACTCCTCATACTGGAAGGTTCCCATGCGAAGGGACACGGTGGACGCGGACTTTCGTGTACACGAAGGGCGAGAATCCTCGGGAGCATTGGCGTGGGCGGCCGGGGCGAGTTCGGGAACGGTCGGGGACCGGAAATCTCCGATACAGATACGAGGCTCTTATCGTCTTCGCTGGCGGGAGTATTCCAGCTTTCCTGAGAAGCCGTACGGCAGATTCCGGTATCTTGCGGTGTCGGTGGAATGATGGAAGGCAGCGACCGCCCTGACAGCTGTTCCTTGACAATGGTCCCTTGGGTGAGCCATGGCGCCGAGTAAGACTCGGTAATAGCAGATCAGGAGGACAGCACCAAAAGCAAGCGCTATAGATGAAGAATAAGCACCTACGGCCGCTCAAATCGGCGACCCTGATACCATGTTTCCAGTGACCGGCAGGACGTGGACCTGTCCGTGTCTGCCGGCTGAGTACGCTCAAGGACTACGCCAGGGCCAATGGCTGCTCCTTGGCCCGTGAGTACGTGAACGAGGCCGAGAGCCGACGCGTCGCTGACAGGTGCAGGTTAGGGGAGATCATCGAGGAAGGAACCGAGCCCAACGCTCCCTTCGAGGTCACCCTCGTATTGGAATTCAGCGGCTTCATCGGGAAGCGCGAGCACGCCCTGGCCATCGAGCCATGCTCATCGACGATGGGAATAGACCGAGCAACGTATGTGGACCTGCGGCGCCTGACGTCGTCCTGCCGAACCAGCAACTCGGGCGACTGTCCGCGCTTACGGAATCCTGCCTCCCTTCCGGATCCTTGGCTCGGCACCCTGAGGTAAGACCGCCTGTGCACCAAGGGGAGTCAGATGCCGCAGGCTGCCGTTACGCCAATCTCTGGACGGCCACGCGCGCACCGCGCGCCGCGCCGTGGACGCCGCTCATTCGGGGCCTACTACCGGTGGGTCGACGACGCTTTGCGCCATCACGCGGACGGCTGTCGGTTGCTCGACTCCGCACTCGTCGGATTGCCGGGCGTGCAACGTTTGGCGCGGCAGCGCTTTCGTACAAGCGCCTTCGCAGATGTGCATGCGGCGCGGATGATCCTGGAGCAGGCGGTCGAGCGGGCCGCAGCCGTGCTGACCCCGCGGCAGATCCTCGCGCTGCAACTCTATTGCGAGGGCCAGCCAATGGTCGCGATTGCAGCGCGTCTGGGCCTGCGCAGCCGCCAGCATCTATGGGCCGCGTACGGTCGACCCGCAGTTGAGGCGGTTACCCGCGAGTTCCTGGCACTGGCGCAGGCGGGATTTCCCCCGAAATAACGTAGAATTTCCGTGCCATTGCTCCAAGAAGGGGGCACCGGCCTGTAAATCGGCCTCGATGCCGTAACAGGTTTGGCTTCGCTCAGAAGCGGCGCGTGTCCGCGCGGTTCTTCTAAGCATTTGGCTAGCTAGACCTCGGCGGTTGCCTAGATGGTCAGTCCGTGGAAGCGCAGTTCCAACGGCAGACAAGTCACTTGACAGGGGCTCCGTTTTCGGGGGTGACGCAGCGCCTTGCCAATCTTTGCCAAACTGGCTAGCGTTGCATTGTGAGCACGATGAACATATCGCTTCCCCAGGCCCTCAAGTCCTTCGTGGACCAGCAGGTCAGGTCCCGTGGCTACAGCTCGTCAAGCGAGTACGTCCGCGAATTGATCCGCAAAGACCACGATCTCCAGCGCCTGCACGGCCTGCTACTCGAGGGCGCAGCGTCGCCGCCTGCGGTCACCGCCGATTCGGACTACTTCGGCCGGCTTCGCGATCGGGTCGGCGAAACCGGCAAGGGGTGACCAAGAAGCCTGTCATCCTTCGTGAGCGGGCGCAGCGCGATGTCGACGAGGCCGTCGAGCACTACTTGGCCGAGGCGCGGGCGGAAGTTGCGCTGGCCTTCATCGACGCGCTGGAAGAAGTCTGCCGCCGTCTGGGGGAGCACCCCGCAAGCGGCTCGCCCCGCTATGCGCGTGAACTGGATCTCCCCGGCCTGCGCTCGTGGGTCGTGAGGGGGTTTCCGTATCTGGTCTTCTACGTCGAGCGAGAGGCGGACATCGATGTATGGAGGGTCCTGCATGCGGCGCGGGACACTCCGGCGTGGCTGCGGGAGCTGCTCGAGGACTGATCACAGGCGCCGCGCGACGGGCCTTTGAACGGGAGACCTGTGTAGAACCTTGCCCAACCACGTTCGGTACGACCTCAGCTTCATGCCCATGCTGGCGCAGTGGTGAGAAAACTGCCCTCAACCCTCTCAGACCTATGCGGAAGCGCGCTGTCCAGGGCGAATCACGCACTATTGTCCGTTCACTGAACCGGGACCGTGAGTTGCATAGCCTCGGGGACTGACTTGGCTTGGCCCGCGCCCACTTCCTCCTCGAAACGCTTACTGAGCATTACGTAGGTGGTGGCGAAATCCGCGGAGTTCTCGGGGATCCGGGGCGCGAGGTCTGAGCCGTTCGGCCGGGCACCTGTGGCTTCGGCTGGGTTGCGTCGCACGCGAAATGCCTCCATCCCCTTCTGCACAGAGGCGTCGTCGACCTCGGCCATCTGGTAGACGCGGAGCATCCGCTCTAGTCCCTTGTCGAGAGACGCCAGCAGCTAGCGCGCTCCGGCTAGGTTGCCGTTGCGTTCGTCCACCTACGATGCGTGCTCCCGATCGTCCATTACCACCTCTAGCGAGGCGGGCATTGCCGTGCGTTCGCGAACGACCACGTTCTCCAGGGCGCCCGCGCGGACGTAGTGGGTCGGGCAGCGGTCGTGCCCTGGGCCGGCGTAGGCCCGGCGGCAGCAGTCATAGATGTAATTCCCCATCGACGTCTGCCCGCCATTGCGCCGCCGCAGCAAGCGCAGCGCGCGGTCCCGCCGAGCGGGTGATCGTGCGTGCGCTTCGCTGCCCGACACCGCTTCGGATCGAGGATCGGCGCCTACAGGAATCTGACCAGTCTGCTTGAGATGACTGCCGTCGCGTGTCGGGGGCCATTCCCGTTACTCGACCGTGGCGGCAGCAGGCCGACGAACGACCTAGATGGCGCGGTTCCACGGACGACACGACGCACGCCGGTGGCAACGACGCTCGACGCGGTGGTGTGGAGAACGGCAAGTCAAGCGCAGCTTGGACTCCCGTTCGCGACCAAGGCCTGGCGGGACGACGAAAGGCCCGCAGCAGCTGAGAGGCCCTGGCATACGCCTTGAAGCTTGGTCGGCCGGCCGCGGCTCGAGCTAGGCATCCCCCTGCTGAATCCTGCTGGGGAGTTCGGCTGGAGTTGCCGCGGTGGAATTACGGAAACCTGGATTCCCCGCCACTCGCTGCGCCCCTACGGTAGCTGTACGCCGCTGAACCGGGCGCCGGAGATGCCGCCCGGTCGGGCGGTGGCCTACAGGCCGACGACCAATGAAAGGCGGACGCGCAGTGTCGCGACTGATGGGGCGGCTGCAAGCGGTCGAGCAGGAGCGCGACCGGTTGGCGGAGCTCCTCGAGCAGCGGCTGGCTGCGATCGACACAGCGGCGGAAGCGCAGCGCGACCTTGCGGCGGCCCGGGGCCAAATTGTCGACCTGAGCCGCGAAATTGAGCGGCTGCGCCACCAGCTCGAGCACGCGCGCCGCGAGCATCGGCGTCTCCAAGGCCTGCTCGCGCGCACCCAGACGGCCGCACGCGGCTACGCCGAGCACCTGGACGCCGTCGAACGCCGTCGCCGGGTCGGCGGCTGGTGGCCGCGTCTCGTCGCGGCGCTCGCCGGCCGGCGCGATGCGCCCGACCCCATCCACGAATCCCAGCCCGAGGCGACGGCATGACGACGGGTGAGGCCCCGGTTGTCCTGGGTGCCTATCTCCGACCGAAGCGGTCCTGGGCGCTGCCGCTATGGGACGACCTGGAAGCCAGCCCACTGCTGGATCTCGCCTTCCACGGGCTGGGGCGCGATGAACTGGTTGAGATCCGCACCATCGCCAGCCCGATCGGCGAACGGACCCGTCGGTGGGGATGGGCCGCGGTCAACTCCCTGCGCGCCGGCCGTTGGCCGGGACACGGTCGGGTCCTGCGAGACCTTGGTCGGGGCGCCGGCGAGGCCCTGCGCGAAATGCTCAGCTTCGCGCTGTCCGGCCAGTCGTATACGCCGGAGGCGCGCGGCGCCACGCGTGAACAGCTGGCCGCGGCCGGCGTGACCGAGGCGAAGGTCCGTGGTCACCTGATCGACCTCGAGGTGCACCTCCTGGTCCGGGCGCCGGACAAACGGAGCGCCCGGGCCCGCCTGAAGGCGGTCCGGGGAGTCTTCGAAGACTGCGCCGGCCCGTTCAACCAGCTGGTGGCCCGGCGGCCCCTGCGGCGCCGGACGTTCGTCCGCGCCGTCGCGGCGCGGCAGTCCTGGCCGGGGGCGAGATTCACCGCGAGCGTCGAGGAAGCCGTCGCCCTGACCGGCCGGCCCCGGGGCGACCTCGTCGGGCTCCGCGGACGCCGCGTGTGGACCCGGCAGAGCCCCCGCCGAGGCCGGGTGCCGCTCGACACGGACCTGTTCGTGGGACAGCCGCCCGATGGATGACCACCACGCGGGCGCGACGTATGGATTGAAGCCGGCTGACGCGCTGAAGCATCTGTTCGTGGTCGGTCCCACCGGCGTGGGCAAGAGCACGTTCCTGTTCTGGTTCGCCCTGTCGGCCATCCGGCAGGGCCACGGCATCCTGCTGCTGGACCCCAAGGGCGACCTGGCGCGGGCGCTCCTGGCGGCCATTCCCGCCGCCCGCGAGCCAGACGTGGTGGCGCTCGACTTCTCGGACACCGACTGGCCGGTGGGCCTGAACCCCCTCGACGTGCGGGACGCGGATGAAGGCGATCGAGTGGCCATGGCCGTCTATTCGCTGCTGCGCGAACTGGTGCGCGGTGAAGACTTTCTCTGGGGCACGTCCATGTCGCAGGCCTTCGCCTACGGCTTCCGCACCCTGGCCGCCAATCCGCAGATCAAGCCGACCATGCTCGACCTGGAGCGGCTGTTCATGGATCGCGACTGGCGCGAGAGCCTGATGCCCAAGGTCACCGACCCCTTCCTGCGCTCCTACTGGCGGAACCAGGTCGATCGCATCTCGGTCCGCCAATTCGAAATGACCTTCGGCGGCGCGCTGCGGCGGATGGCCATGCTGGTGCAGGACCCGCGGGTGCGCAACATCCTGGTGCAGCCGCGCTCGGCGGTGCGCTGGGACGGCGTGCTGCGGCGCGGCGAGATCGTGCTGGTCAACCTGGACCAGGCTGACACCGCCCTGGGCGCCGCCGGGTCGCGCCTGCTGGGCAGCATTTTGGTGACGCAGTTCTGGCAGGCGGTGCTGCGGCGGCCAACGAGCGACCGGGCGCCGTACTTCGCGATCATCGACGAGTTCCAGGAGTTCCTCGACACCGGGCGCGACATGGGCGCCTTCTTCGAGCGCTCGCGCAGCTACGGCGTGGGACTGGCGGTGGCCACGCAGAACCCCGGCCATCGCCGGCTCTCGGGGATCATCAGCAGCGTCCTGCTCAACACCCGCACGCACGTGGTGTTCGGCGGCCTGCGGGAACAGACGCGGCACTTCGCCATGGAGATGGCGCCAGCCTTCACGCCGGCGGAGCTGGACGACCTGCCGGCCTATCACATGGTGGTGAAGACGCTGGTCGACAACCGGCCGGCCCACCCGTTCGAGGCCACGGTGCCGCCGATGCCGCGCGGCGACGCGGAACGGGCGGCGCGCATCCGCGGGCAGGCCCGATCGGCCTTCGGGCAACCGCGGGCGACGCTGGACGCGCTCGTGGCCGCGCGCTACGGCGCGCTGACCAAGACCGACGGCACGCGTGAACGTCCGGCGGGCGACCCGTCCGAGGGCGCCCCGACGAATGACGATGCATCCGACGACGCGCCGGACGAGGCGCACGGTCGGGTCGACCTGGCCGCGCAGCCGAGCGGCAACGCACCCGCCGGGCCGGGGAGCGACGCGTGACGGCTCCTCGGGCCGCGGCGACACGGCCCATTTGGCGCCGCCAGCTCCATCGCAGCCCCCATCGCCTCGCCGCTCGCCACCGTCGTCTCGCGAACGAGACATTCCGTCACACACCGAACCTGGACGAATATCGATTGTTCATCAATGTTCCGACAAAACCACCAGCGTCGCCTCGCGTAACTATCATGCTGATTCCTCAGTTCTCCCCATGATCTGGGCCCGCCGCCAGGTCCAGGTGCTGCGCCTGCTGCGCGCCCACCGCTTCATGGACGCCGCGCAGGTGCATCAGGTGGTCTACGACCCGGTCAGCCGGCGTGCCTGTCAGCGCTGCCTGACGACGCTCCACCAGCAAGGCCTGGTCGTGCGTGCCCGGCCGGCAACCGGCGGCGCGGGCGGCGGCAGCAGCGGCTTCGTGTACGGCCTGTCGGCCAAGGGTGCGGACCTGCTGGAGCACATCGACGACGCGCCGCGCGCCCAGATTCCCTACGTCCGCGATCCCGAGGCGTTCACGCCGCAGCGGGCCCGCCATCAATTGGCGGTGAACCGTTGTTACATCGCGCTCTGGCAGGCCCTGGAGATCGCCCCCGACCATCAGCTGGTGCGCTGGAACTCCGACCCGCACCTGCGGATGCGGTACTGGGCGGGCGGTCGATGGCAGGTGATCAACCCCGATGGCCTGGCCCAAGTGCGCAGCCCGGCCGGCGACCACTGGCTCTTTTTCGAGATCGACCGGGGCACGGAGGAGCTCCGCCGCTATGCACAGAAAGTGCGCCGCTACGCGCGGTTCTGGCGATCGGGCGCGTGGCGGTCGGAGTTCCCGGTCTTCCCCGAGTTGCGCATCACCACCAGCCGACGGTCGCGAGCGGCCAGCCTGCGCGAGGCCGTCGAGGCCGGCCTGCGCGGGCTGGCGGACGGCGGCCGTGGGGGCGTGAACGACGTGCTGCGGATCGCGGTGGCCTGGGAGCCGGCCTTCCTGGCCGACCCGCTGGGCCCGGTGTGGGAACCCGCCTTTGCCAACGACGACCAGCGACAGACCGTCGTGCGTGCGCCGTGGCCGACGCGCGCCGAGGGAGAGGAGGGCAGCCGGCCATGAATACCTGAGGCGCCGGCGGGGACGAAGTGTGATTGCCGACCCCCGCCGGCGCCGGATCCGACCCGCGAGGACCGGCCGCGAGGCTCGCGGCGCAGGTCTTCGCCGACCTTCGTCCATCGTACGACTGCGAGGAAAACCAATGCTTGTGCGGATCAAAGACCGGCTGCTGGCCGGACTGCGCGCCGTCGTCACCGACGAGCGTGGCAATGCCACCGAATACATCGTGATCGCCGGGATCGGCGTAGCCGTCTTCGGCGCGGCGATCGTGGCCTGGAACAACGGCCTATCAACCTATCTCGAGGGGGTCCTGACGGACCTCACGGGGCTCTAGGCCATGCGACCGACGGGCCGGCCGCGCCGGTGGGCCGGGCGCCGCCGGGTCGCGCTCGGCTCGGAGCAGGGAGCGGTGGGCGCCGAGGCGGTGCTGGCGATGCTGGTCATCGTGCCCGTCCTGCTGGCCGTCATCGCCTTTGCCCAGATGCTGGGCGCCTGGCAGGCCCAGAACCACGTGGCGGCCGCGGCAGCCCGTCAGGTGGCGCAGGAGGGCGGCGACAGCGCCGCTCTCCGCGCCCGGGTGGCGGCGGATCTGGCCGCCGCCGGGCTGGACGCCGACGACGTGCTCCTCACGGTCCAGCCCGCGACGGTGGACTGGCGTGAGCCGGTGACGGTCGAGATGCAAAGCACGCAGCGCGTCCGCATCCCCTTCCTGCTGGAGCTGGAGGTGCCGCTGCGCTCGCAGTTCACCACCCGGGGCGAGGTGAACCGGTGACCCGATGGTCCCGCTCCGCCCTGGCCGACGAATCCGGCGGCGTCTCCGGTATGACGCTGGTGCTGCTGAGCACGACCCTGCTGGTGGCGGCGCTGGTGATCGATATCGGCGCCATCCGGGTCCAGCGGCTGCGGTTCGTCGATGCCCTGGAGCAGGCCGCCGTCGTGGCCGCCGGGCACATCGACGCGGGGTATCTGGCGGCCACGGGCAAGGTCCGGCTGGCCGACACGGCAAGCGCCGTCGCCCGCGAGTACCTGCGCCTGAACCTTCAGCCGCTGAACCGTCAAATTGCAGGGGCCTCGGCCACCGCGGTGGCCGAGGCGGCCGAGATCGCCGTGACCAATCCGGGCGGGATCGATCCGATCCGCAACCGAACCGCCGCCGCTCCCACCGTGTCCATCCGGGCCGAGGTCCCGGTGCGCACCGGACTGCTGCGGCTGGCCGGCCTGCCCGGGACCCAGGCGCTGCGGGTAACCGCCAGCGCTATGACAAGGAGCTGATGCCATGCGAAGTCCGCGATATCGATCGATCACGGGGCGCTCGGTCCGGTTGCCTCTGCTGCTGATAGTGGCGATGACGGCCATGACCGTAGGGTTGAGTACGGCGACCGGCTGGCTGCTCGGCGCTGCCGCTGGGTCACCGCCCGACCACGGCGTGCCGGTCGTGACCGCCGCGCCTGCGGGCCCCGAGCCCTCGCCGCCGGCGGGAGTCGCCGTCATCGCCCTGACCATCACCGCCGGCGTGGACGAGCCGGTCCCGCTGGCCATAGGCGAGCGGGCGGGACTCCGGGCCGTGGCGGCATTGGCGGACGGCACGTCCCGCGAGGACGCCCCGGTGCGCTGGTTCGCCAGCGACGGCGACGTGCTGACGGTCGATCCGGCCGGCGTCGTCACCGGGCGGGCATCCGGCCGGGCGCGGGTGCATGCGGTCCTGCCGCCGTTCGATGCCTCGGTCGCCGTCGTGGTCGGCGATGCCGAGCCCGTCGCGCCCGGCCAGGCTGTCGCGCAGCCGGACCCGGACGAGCTGGTCCGCCAGGAGCAGCGGCTGCTCGATTGGGTGATCCGGATCCGCGCGCAGCTGGGCCTGCCCGCGGTCGCGGTCGACGACGCGCGGCGCGGCGCCCTGCGGACGTTGGTCGCTCACGCCCTGAGCCAGGGCGGGATGGACCAGGTCCGGCCGCAGGCCCGCCAGCTCCGCGCGGTGGAGGTCGGCGGGTGGGCGGTCCGGCTCTGGCCGGTGGGCGCTCCGGCAGCCTGGCAGGCGGCCGGGTTCGATGACCTGTCGACGCTGATCGGCGATGACGCGCGATCCCTGCTGACCGACCCGAGCGTGACGCAGGTTGCCGTGGGCCTGGTGTTCGACGGGCGCGTGTCCGACCAGCTCTGGGTGGGCGTCGCCGTCAGTCGAAGGGAGCCGTAGACGATGCGGCGCGCGACCTCGTGGCTGGTGGCAGCCCTCGGCCTCGTCCTGGCGGTCGGTCTCGCCGCCGAGGCGCGAGCGGATCATGGCTACTGGGAAACCGAGACCGTCTGGATCGAGCCGGTGGTCGCAACCCAGACGGTCTGGGTACCCGGCCGCTGGGAAGACCACACCGTCTGGGTGCCGGGCCGGTATGAGACCCAGACCCAGATTGTCGAGGAACTGGAATGGCAACCCCACTTGGTGTGGGTGGACTCCGGTTACTGGGAGGAGCGCGGGCGTTGGGTTGCAGGCGGCCATTGGGCGGAGCTCTGGGACGACGATGCCTCGCAGCCCTACGTGGTCTGGGTGGCTACGTCGCACTGGGAAAGCTACGAGGTCTGGGTCGACACCTCCCGCTGGGAAGATCACGGCCGCTGGGTCGCGGTGCAACGCGAGGAGGTCGTCACGGTCTGGGTGCCGGGCTATTGGACGACCGAGCGCCGCTGGATCGACGGCTACCACGAGACGGCAGAGGTGGTCACGGTACCGGGGCACTACGAGACCCGGCGCCGCTGGGTGGCGCTCCCGCATCCGACGCCCACACCGAGACCCACGGCTACGCCGCGTCCGACCGCATCTCCCGCGCCGGCCCCGTCGCCGACGCCACCGAGCGACGGGAGCTGCACCATCCCGGCCGGCATCCACAAGGTGACCGACTACTACGCGGGCACGCAGGTGGAGGAGACGGACGACGGCATTGACTACCAGACGATCACCGACAACCGGCCCAACAATCTCTACGCCGTGGACCTCGGCAGCTACAGCAAGGGCGCGAGCAGTCCCTACGACCGGGCAGCCTTCAACGGCCGCAACCGCGATGTGAACGGCGAGCTCCTGGCCGGCACCTTCTACCAGAACTACCGCAAACGGGACGGGTGCTACGTCCCGACCAGCATCGTCTTCTTCCAGGACGATCGGGTGGTATTCACCACGGGCGTCGTGCCCTCTCTCACGCCGACAGCGGTGGTCGATCCTGAACCGACAGTGACGGCGACGCCGACGCCTACCGTGACATCGACGCCAACGGTAACGTCGACGCCAACGGTAACGCAGCCGCCGGTCGATGGATCGGACGGCGGATCGTCCCGGCCCACAACCGGTGGTCCGGTGACGGATCCGACGCCGGCGAACCCGCCGGGGCCGGGCCCAAGACCGCCCGGCGGTCCAGGGCCGGAGCCGACGCCGACCGACGACCGGCCGGGGTCGGAACCACAACCGCCCGGTGGTCCAGGACCGGATCCCGCGCCAACCAATCGGCCTGGGCCGGAACCTCAACCGCCGGGCGAGCCGAGTCCGGGACCGACGACGCCGTCGCCGCGCCCCCCGCAGCCCCCGAGCGTGTCGCCGACGCCATCCGCTGACCCGTTGCCTCCGGTGGCAACGCCCAGGCCGGCGTACGACCCGCCCGTCGGCGCCCTTCGCGTGGCGCCCGTGGTGGCGGGATCGGCAGTGGCCGGCGACGCCGAGGGCTTCTCCGCCATCGAGGTGCTGCGCGGCGCGCCGATCGATCTCTGGGTCCGCGCGGCCGTCGAGCCGCCGTCCACGGACCCCGCGGCGACCGTCGCGCTCGAGCAGTGGACCTTCGTTCGCGGGGTGAACGACCGGCCGGGCGGCACCCAGCCTGGAAGCAGCGGGGGACCGGACGAGGCCCTGCGGCTGCAATGGAACGATGTGACGCCCGTAGTCAATGGCCAACTCCGGCCGTACAACCTGCACCTGCGAGCGCTACTCCGCGTCACCTACGGCGACGGGACGATGCGTGACTTTGCCCTGGAGGGATCGATCGCGGTCACCGTGCGCTTTCAGGGCGCCACGACATGGGAGGACACTCCATGAGACGACATTGGATGCTGGCCCTGGGGCTGGTTCTCGGTCTCGCCGCGGGCGCGCTGGTCTATCAGAGCATGCAGCTGGCTCCGGTCGTCGCGGCGGCACGGCCAGTGGCGCTCGGTGACCGATTGACGCCGGATGACCTGACGCTGCGGGATGTCAATCCGGCGGCGCGTCCGGCGGGGGCGCTCACCTCGCTCGACGGGGCCGTGGGGGCCTTTGCCACCGGCCCGATTCCCGCGGGGCAGTACATCGTGGCCGGACAGCTGGCGGACTCGCGCCGCGCTGCGCTGCTGGCGCACGCGGGGGCGATCCCACCCGGTCATGCCCTGGTCGCGATCCCGGTGGATGCCACGCGCGCCCTGGGCGGTGTGGTTCCGCCGTCGCAGATCGTTGATGTCCTCGTCGCCAGCCCCGACCCCGCCGCCGACCGGGCGATGTCCGGGTCGGTGCCGCAGCTGGTGGAGCTGCTCGGTCGCGGTGTGCTGCTGGTGGAACTGCGCAGCGACCGCGGCGAGGCGCTGCCGGCGCCGTCGGAGGACGGCAGCCTCGCCCGCCGGGCCTCGGTCCGCATCGGCGCCGCCGTGCTGGCGGTGCCCGCGGCGGACGTGCCGCGCTACGTGGCGCGCATTCCCACCGGCACCTTCGTGCTGAGCCAGCGTCTGGATGAGCCCCCGAGCCACGCTTCGGCCGATTGGCGGCAGACCGTGGTGGGCACGCCATGAGTGCAGCGGAGGCTACGACGACCGGCTACCGTCCGGAGTCCAGGCCGACGGCCGACACGCTAAGGGACGAGGCGTTTCTGGCTCGAGTGCGCAAGCGGCTGGTGAGGGCGCTTGACCCGCAGATGCTCGACCCGTTCAGCCCGGTGCCCGACCGGACCGACCGCATCAGCGCGGTCGTGCATGCCCATCTCGCCGAGGCCTTTCCTCGCGCGGTCCCGGATCCAGAGTTGGTTCGGCGCTTGTGCGAGGAGCTGGCCGGGCTGGGCCCGCTGGAACCGCTGATGACGGACCCCGACGTGACCGACGTGCTTATCAACGGCCCGGCGGAGGTGTGGGTGGAGCGCCGGGGCCGGCTGGAGGCGACGTCCGTCCGGTTTCGCAATGCTCAGCATCTGGCGGCGCTGATGGAGAAGATTGCGGCGCTGGTCGGGCGCCATCTGTCGCTGGAGAGCCCCTGCGTGGATGCGCGCATGGCCGACGGCAGCCGGGCCAATCTGGTGATCGCGCCGGTCGGTGGTCCCTGCCTCTCCATCCGCAAGCACCGGCGCGTACGGCTGGCGCTACGGTCCGAGCAACTGAATGTCTCGGAGCACCCTGGTAGCGATGGGTCGCCGGTCGACTGGGTCACCGCCGGTGGCTTGAGTGCGGCGATGGCGGCCTTCCTGGCCACCGCGGTTCGTGCCCGCCTCAACGTCCTCGTCGCCGGGGCGACCGGGGCCGGCAAGACGACGCTGCTGGCCAGCCTGCTGGCCGCGGTGCCGCCGGCGGAACGCGTGGTGATCATCGAGGACACCACCGAGCTGGCGGTGCCCGACCGGGGACACACGGTTCGCCTGCAGTGCGTCCACGGTCAGCGTGCCGTCGACTACCAGGACCGCACGGTGTCGGTCGCCGACCTCCTCGCGAACGCCCTGCGCATGCGGCCTGACCGCCTGGTCGTGGGGGAGATCCGCAACCCACGCGAGGCCTACGTGTGTCTCGAGGCGCTCAACACCGGCCACGCCGGTTCGGGAACCACGATTCACGCCAACGGCGCGGCCGACGCCCTGGGACGACTGGAGACGCTGGTGCGCCGCGAGTACCGCGAGGTCACGGTGCGCGAACTACGCGAGCCCATTGCCCGCGCCTTCGACCTCGTGATCCACGTGGGGCGGCTGGCCGACGGCCGGCGCGCGGTGCTCGAAGTCATGGAGCTGGCCGGCATGGCGGCCGAGGGAATTTATGACCTGCGGCCCGTATTCAGTGCGGAGCGCGCCGCGGGCGACGACGTCGTGGGCTTCCAGGCTGTCGGTGGCTACCAGCCGGGACCGAAGGTGCAGGCCAAGCTGCGGCTGCAGGGCGTGGCGCTGTGAATCTCGCCATCGTTGCCGCCGGGTGCGCCGCGGCAGGCGTCGTGACCGTGGTTTTGGGGTTGGCGCCGGTCCGCCGGCCCTCCGACTCGCCCGCGCACGGCTGGGGCCAGCGGCGTCTCAGCCGTCTAACCGTCCAGCTGCACGAAGCCGGTGTCGCGATGAGGCCGCCGGTATTCCTGCTGATCAACGGCGGCACTCTCGCGGTCGGGGCGGTTGCCGGTGGACTGGTCACCCCGCCACTCGCGTTCTTGGGTGCGATTGCCGGGGTGATGGCACCAATGGTGGTGCTCCGCGCGGCCGTGGCGCGGGCACAGGCGCGTGCCGATCGTGAGGCGCTGGTCCTGCTGCGACTGCTGGGCGCCCACCTGAGGGCCGGCGCCACCTACGTTGAAGCGCTACGGGCCGCCGCCGAGGGCGTGGCGACGCCGCAGGTGCGGGACGATTTGGCCTGGATCGCCAATCGGTTCCGGCTGGACCGTCCCCTGCATGGATCGTTGGCCGCCGTCGCCGCGCGAACGCCCGGCCGCCACCTGCGCCTGGCCTACCGCGTGCTGGCGCGCGCCATCGAGCACGGCGTGGCTGGGCGGCGGGCCGTGACGGCGCTGGAAGGGCTTGAGGCCACCGTCGCCGCCAACCTGCGCGCGCGCGAGGATCTGCAAGCCAAGACCCGCGGCCTGCGCATTCAAATTGTCGTGGTGGCCCTGGCGATCCCGATCATTCATCTGTATCTGCGCGGAACGAACCCGGAGTCCTTCACCGTCATGGACGAGCCCTTGGGGCAATTTGTGCTGCTCCCCGCAGCGGTGCTGTTTGAGGTGCTGGGGCTGTTCCTGTGGCGGCGCTTCACGCGGGCGCGAGCATGAGCGGCCCACCACTGCTCACGGCCCTGGCGGCGGCGAGCGCCGTGAGCATCCTGGTGTTCGTTGCGCTGAGCCGGGTCGCCGACATCTTCGGCGGTGCTCGCCAGCGGCGGGTGCTTCGCCTGACGGAAGCCGATGCCCAGGCCGGCGGGACCCGGTCACCCACGGGTCTGGCCGGCCAGGTCGGCGTGGTGCTCGACGCTGTCGGAAAGCGTGTCGGTCGCCACCAGCGCCTGGTGAGCGCGCAGGATCTGCGTGACGCCGGCATCGAGTCGGCGTGGCTGACGCCGCGGACCGTAGTGGCCATCAAGCTGTTGCTCGGCGCCGGTGTGGGCGCGGCGCTGGCCCTGCTCATCCCGTGGGTGCCGGCCATGGTGGTGGGCGCGCCCATGGCCGGGCTCCTGGCATTCGTGGCGCCCTCGCTGGTGATCGATGCGCGCAAGGCTGCCCGGCGCAAGCGGATTCTGACCGAAGTGCCGGACGTGATCGCCGAACTGCGCGGACTGATCGGCACCGGGATGGGCGTCGAACGTGCGCTGCACGTGCTGGTGGAGGACGACGCCTCGGACGTGGCATCGACCGAGCTGGTCCGTGAGATCCGGCGCACGATGGCCGCCTACGGCCTCGGGGTGCCGCTGACCGTGGCCCTCCAGGAGGCGTCCGACCGGTTGGGATCGCCCGAGTTCGAGGCCTTCGTGCTGGCCTTGAAGCAGGCGCGACGCCTGGGTGCGGAGCTCGATGCCGTCTTGGATCAGCATGAAGTGGGCTTGCGGGCCCAGCGGCAGAACGCCGTCGACGCCGAGGTGGCGTCGCAGGAGGCCAAGGCCCAACTTGTCATCGCCATCTGTTTCCTGCCGGCGTTCATGCTGCTCATCTTCGTTCCCATGCTCCTGAGCATCGCCGCGGGGCTCTTTGGGTGAACTCGGGACTGCTCGGACTGTCGGCCGCCCTCGGGGTCGCGCTGATAGCGTCGGTCACCGACATCCGCGAACGACGGATCCCAAACGTGCTGATTCTCGGTGGCCTCGTGATCGTTGCTGCGATGGTGGCGATGAGCGGTCAGTGGTTGGATGCGCTGATAGGGAGTGGGCTGGGGATGGTGTTACTCGCGCTCCCGCGATTGATTGCACGCGATGCCGTTGGGCTTGGGGATATCAAGCTCGTGGGTGTCTTGGGGCTGGGTGCCGGGATGTCGGGCATCGTGGTCGTCGTAGGCCTTGCCGTTGCCGCAGCCACGCCCGTGGTCCTTTGGGCTAGTCGCAAAGGGGGCCATTTCAGGCCGCTGCCGTTTGCTCCCTTTCTCGCGGTGGGCGTCGTGGGATGCATGGCGGGGCGCTTCGCTGCGGGCGGTGGTTAGTACTCGAACCCGCACAGCCCGGAGGCCACTAGCCCCTCAAGTATGGGGCCTCAGTCGATCGGCCCCGCACCGCCGAACTAACAGGTTCGGCGGCCGGAACGACCGCCATGGCCCCTGGTGGAGGCCCCTAGCCCTGAAGGCCACGGGCAGGTCACGGTCGGGCACACGCAGCGCCCACCGCGGCCACGGTCGCTTGACCGCGGGCGGAGGAGGCATTCCGATGTTGGGCATGACCGATGTCCACGACCTGCCGCTGCGCACGGCCGTCGACCACTACCTGGTGGCGCTGCGCGTCGAGGGTGCGGCCCCGACGACCATCGAGACCTACCGCTCGGTCCTGGCGTCCTATCTCCGCTGGGCGACCACGGATGCAGCGTCCACCCTGGCCGACTTCACGCTGCTCCAGGTGCGCGGCTATGTGGCGCACCTGATGGATGAGCACGTGCGCTTCGCCCACCACCACAACGTCCGCGCCGGCGGACGGCTGAGCGATTACACGATCAACCTGCACGGACGCGTGCTGCGGACCTTCGCCGCCTGGCTGGCGCGGGAGGAGTACACGGAGGAGCACGTGCTGGCGCGGTTCAAGCCGCTGCGCCCGCGGACGAAGCCCATCGTGCCCCTCACCCCGGAGGAATTCCGGGGGATGGTGGCCGCCCTTGCGGGGCCGGCCAGCCTGCGGGCGCGCGGACGCGCGATGTTGTTCCTGCTCTTCGACACCGGCATCCGTGCGTCGGAGCTGGCCGACATTCGGCTCGGCGACCTCGATCTGGAGGCGGGGATCCTGCGGGTGCGCGGCAAGGGCAGCCAACGCCAGCGGGTGAAGTGGCGCACCGTCGGCATGGGCGTGCGCGCCCAGCGCGCGCTGCAGCAGTACGCCTTCCGCCACCGCCCACCGGCGATCCCGGTGAGCGAGGACCGGGTGTTCCTGACCCGCCACGGCCGGCGGATGACGCGTAACACGGTGCACCGGTTCGTGAAGCGCCTCGGCCGGCAAGCCGGCGTCGAGCGGGCGCATCCGCACCTGTTCCGGCACTCGACGGGCGTGGCGTTCCTGCGCAGCGGCGGATCGGAGAGCGTGCTGCAGAGGATCCTCGGGCACGCCAGCCGCGAGATGGTGGAGCATTACATGCACCTGGCGGACACGGACGTGACGCAGCTGCACCGGCGCCACAGCCCGCTGGATCATCTGTGAGGGCACGGGACGCGGACCCTGGTCCCTACCGGCACACCGGATGGCGTCGCCGCCGCTCGTGGCAGCGATCCGTCCGAGTCGGGCAGCAGCCCGGCCCGGACTATCGCGCGGCGCCCTCCAAACGCGATGGTCGGCCGCCGTGCCGGTAGGGGTCGCGTAGGATTGGCTGGACAGCGATCGGATATGCCGCGAGCGCGGGCGACGCCGCGTGGCCAGGACCAACCACGGTCAGCCGAAGGCGACTTCGGTTGACATTGGATCAACCAACCCATATCTTTATTATGGGTTATTCAGACTATAGTCAACTTGAACCGTCGTCGATCCAGCCCCTTGACGGGACTGACAACGCCACGACGGCCCGACGGCGACCTCCACCCGCACCCGGAGGCGTGATGAAGCACGCGGACTTCCTTCGCCGGCATCCGGTATTCACCGGCGAGGAGCTGGCGGCGCACCTGGCCGTCCACGGCGCCGTCGGCCCGCGCGGCCAGGAGGCATTGCTCACCTACTACCGGCGACGCGGACGGATCGTGCGCATCCGCCGGGGGCTGTACGCCGTAGTCCCGCCGGGCGCCGACCCCGACAGCTATCCGATCGATTCGTACCTGGTGGCCGCCAAGCTGACGCCGGACGCGGTCCTGTCCCATCACACCGCGCTCGAATTCCACGGGCGGGCCTATTCGGTCTGGGGGCATCGGATCTACTCCGCCGCCCGTCCGCCGGGTCCGCTGACCTTCCGATCACAGGTGTACCGCGGCGCGAGGTTCCCGACGGCGCTACGCCGAGCCGGAGCCGCGCACGCGGGCGTGCAGGAGGCCGAGCGCGCGGGAGTGCCCGTGCGCGTGACCAGCCTGGAGCGGACACTGGTGGATGCCGTGGATCGCCCGGATCTGGCCGGCGGCTGGGAGGAAGTCTGGCGGTCGCTGGCTTCGATCGAGTTCCTGGACGTGGACCGAGTAGTGGCGTATGCCCTCCAACTCGACAACGCCACGACCATCGCGAGGGTCGGCTTCGTCCTCAGCCAGCACCGGGACACGTGGATGATCACGGACCGACAGCTGCAGCCGTTGCGTGACCGGCGCCCGAAGCGTCCGCACTATCTGGACCGCAGCCGCCGGGAATCCGGGCGTCTGGTCAAGGACTGGAATCTGGTGGTCCCACCGGACGTGCTCGACCGCACCTGGGGAGAGGTCCTTTGAGAATCTCCCCCGAGGCGCTGGCTACCGAGGCCGAGGCGACGGCTTTCCGACCCGATGTGTTGGAGACCGCCGTGCAGCTCTTGAGCTTGCTCAGCGCTCTCAACCGGCATCCAGCGCTGCGCGGCAAGCTGGCGCTCAAGGGCGGCACAGCGCTGAACCTCTTCGTGTTCGACGCGCCGCGGCTGTCGGTTGATATCGACCTGAATTACGTCGGTGCTGAGAAGCTCTCCGCAATGCAGAACGAGCGTCCGATGCTCGAAGCCGCCGTTGAGTCGGTGTTTAGTCGCGAGGACTTCGTCGTCAGGCGGACGCGCAGCGGACATGCCGGGGGCTCGTGGTCACTGCGCTATCCGAGCGCCGGCGGACAGTACGGTCGGCTGGAGGTGGACATCAACTTCATGTACCGCCTGCCGCTCTGGCCAGTTACCCGCATGGACTCGATCGGGCTTGGTCGCTGGCACGCGACGAATATTCCGATTGTGGATCTGCATGAGCTGGCGGCTGGGAAACTCGCGGCGCTGCTGGCCCGTGGCCGGGCACGGGATCTGTTCGACAGCCGCCTGATCTTCAGCACGGATGGTCTTGACCGCCAGCGACTCAGACTTGCGTTCGTGGTCTATGGAGCCATGAACCGGCGGGACTGGCGCACGCTGTCGGTGGCCGATGTTGGATTCGACGCTGCAGAACTGGCGCGCCAACTGATGCCGACGCTGAATCGTGGTGCGCTGCCGCGAGACGCCGATCCGAACGCGTACGGAACAACGCTCGTTGATGAATGCCGGAGGGGCCTCGGGACAGTGCTGCCGCTGAGCGCGGCCGAGCTGGAATTTCTAGATCGGCTGCTAGAAAACGGTGAAGTGGAACCCGCGCTCCTGACGCCGGATGAGGATCTTCGGCAGCGCATCCGGTCCCATCCGCTGCTCGAATGGAAAGCCCAGAACATCCGACGGTTCCGAGGTCTGTCCTGAGGGTGTGCCCTCCGCGAATTGCGGCTAGGTCGCCACTCAGCCGACGCTCCAGCACAGGGCTCTACATGGCCGAAAGGGTCCCCCAAACACTCACTGCAGCCGATCGGTCATGACTGGACACCGATGAATCGCCATCTTCCAGCGGCGTATTCGCTTTACTTAGTGCGAGAGAAGTCCGGAACTATTTCTTGCAAGTCAACGATCTCAACCAATTGTTCAACCATCTTCTAGTACTCGCGAACGGTTCCAAAGCGATTCCCATACAGCCGATGGAATCGTCTCTGAGCGGCGCTATTCCTGCTGAGTACACTTGCCAGGGCCCGACCACCATGTAGAAACCGCATGGGTACGGATTTGCCAGTCAGATAGAGAACTCGACGTTTGGTGGTCTCAGCGCTCGCCAGGTCGAATAGGTCGATGAATAGGCTATTTTGCCGGATTGATTCCGGACCTCCCTTCCAGTCAATAAACTTGAATTCAGCAATCTGCTGATCCGTCACTAAGTCGTGACTTCGACCAGTGTTTCCCGCCTCAAGTGAGAGCGAGAATACGACCTCATCTTTGGCGAGGATGAAGGGAAACGAGCGAAGCACGCCAACCGCGTGCACTATGACATGGATCTGGCCTGCGACGGCCTTTATGGCAAGCGCGGATTCGAGGAGGTTGGCTGTGATGCCGGCGTCGCGGGCGGTACGAACGGCCTCATCTCTACTCATTGATTGCAACTGTGCTTCTATGGAGGAAATTCGTGCAGTGAGTTGTGTTCCAGTGCCGAACCCTTCAATGGCCGAGATCGCTGATTCGAAGTCACTCATTCCGTGTGTTCCTAGCGCTTGGGTGGCTGGAATGGTACAGGCCATCCAGTCTGAAGCTCCGACCGTACGGCGCCGGAGAGTAAACCCGCACGATTGGGCGCGAGAAGTTCAAGACCGTCCGGTGGGAACGACGTAGGACCAAGGGCCACGGCGGAGCCACACACTGCCGGCAGCAGCCAGACCGTGGGTCGCGGCAGGCACACCTGCGATACCCCCAGGCCCATACACCATCTGGCACCGGGAGCGGTAGTCGACCGCCATAGAGGGCTGGCTACGCACCAAAGATGAATGTAATCTTTTGCCCGGTCTCGAATTGGTGCCTGCGTTGGGTGACGATGGACAAGGCGCCGAGGCTGGCCGAGTACACGCTGATTCAAGTGCGTGGCTATGTGGCCCATTTCATGAGCGAGCACGTGCGCTTCGCCCACCACGACAACGTCTGCGCCGGCGGACGGCTGAGCAACTACACCATCAACTTGCATGGACGCTTGCTGCGAGCCTTCGCTACCTCGCGATCACTGGGTCGCGGAGGTGCTTGCGCCGGTGGCCCGTGCCTAATTCGGGCGGTTCCGGTGCCGGGTGGCCGTCGATATCGCCGATGAGCGAGATTTGTCAGCGTCGAAATACTCGGCCTCGGCGAGCCTCGGGGATGCGCGCAAGGCTCCCGAGCAACGCAGGGCGCGCCTGTAGGTTTTGGTTCATTGGATCTCCGCCTCGATGCCGAGCCGCTCGGGTAGTCCTTCCACGATCCGTACGGTATCGACACTGACCTGCACAATGCGGCGGATGGCCACGAGCAAGTCGATTGGATCCTCGAACCATCCGTTGGGGTCGTTGACGATGCCGCTGCGCTTGTCGCGCGTGACTTTGTAGCGGTCGATAAACCAGCCAAGCGGCGTTCGACCGTTCACCTGATACTCGTGCGCTTCCGCCGGAATCCCCGCAAGCCGGATGTGGTCGTTGACGATCAGGGTGCACTTGGCGTCATCGGCAAACCGCATCGGCCGCTCGCTGATCCGATAGTGCTCTGGCAGCGGGTCTCCGGGCAGCGCGCCGACAATGGTGAGCGGATATTCGGCACTAGTCGCATACCCAAGATGCAGGTCCGCCAGGGCGCGCCCGCCCGCGGCAAAGGCGTGAAAGTCCGGTGCTAGGGGGACGCGCGGCAGTTCCTTCGCCAGATCATTGGCGAAGCACAGGCGGTAGCTGGGGGCGTGCAAGACACCATAGACGTAGTCGAAAATTGCATCCTTAGTAATCGTGTCGTCCTGGTAGTGCTCACGAAACCGTTGCAATGCCGTATCGCCGATGTTGTCGATGCGCTCCAAGCCCGGCTGTTCGTCGAGAAGGCTGCTGCCCGGCCGGTGCTCGTACCGGTAGCGCGGGAAGCACTGAGTTCCCGATGCTTCAAGGTGAAGGTCCGGCATCGTGTCGACCACGAGGGCGGAGAATGGTTTGGTCGAACCGAGGCCCGGTACGCAGATCGCGCGGTTCTCACTATCGGCCACAGGAAACATCCGATCCAATTGGTATTTGTTGTTTACGAGTACATAATCGACGTAGCAGTGCTGCTTGACAAAAGGCCGATACTGCGTTGTCCAGACGTTTCTCGGTGAATACACAGCTGCTTTGCGCCTCTTCAGATTGTTTTTTAATTCTCGATCCCAGCGCACGTTTGTGTCATGGCGGCTTGCGGCGTCATCGATCGTCGAGGCAGGATGCTCCGCCAAATAGTGCATGGCGCACAGATAGTCGCTCACCATCTTGCGGGCGTTCTCCTCACAGTCCATGCGGGAGAAGTTGTAAGTGTAGGCATCACGGCTAGTCTTATAGCCATTGCTGGACAGCTCGAAGACCGTTTCGTCCGGTTTCCCGACTTTCGCCGCCTTCGATCCCATCGGATAGAGCGCCTGGTACGCCGCGTTACGCTGGCCGATCCAGTCGTGGTGCCGGTTGGGCGTGATCTCGCGCCAGGCATCAATCCCAGTTATCGAGCCGGCCTGGCGCAGGGTCGCGAGTTTCTCCTCGCGCATCAAATAGTCGCCGATATCGTGGTACAGAATGCGGCAGCCATCATGCTGGGCATTCGGATTGCGGACCAGCATCATGACTGCCACCGGCGCGCGGGAACCCGAACCGAATACTTTGCCGCCCTCTTGGCGCGAACGCTCGCCCTGGGTGCGCTGATTGCCCCGCAGGTTCAGAACGTAAACGGAGCTAAACTCATCTACCAGACAGGCGCGCACACCGGCATCCGCATTGCCATCGATCCACGAGCCGTTGGTGACGAAGGCGATCACACCCTGCTCGCCGACCCGATCCGAGGCCCAGCGGATCGCCATCTTGTAACTGTCGTAGAGGCTGTTCTTGAGAGTCGCCGTGGACCGGGCCGCATAAGTCTCGGCGACACGCCGCTCAAGTTCGGGATAGGCCACGTTTGGATTGTCGTCTGCCGAACTCCGCTGACCCGCCGACCACGGCGGGTTGCCGACGATGACCTGGATCGGCGCCGCCTGCTGGCGCTCGGCGCGCTCGCTGTTGACTGGCAACCAGTCCCGCGGGAAGCCGCCGCGCGCCGTGTGCAGATTGAATGTGTCGGTGAGTACGATACCGCCGAATGGCTCGTACTCGGGCTCACCGCCAGATCGGCGGCGGGCGTCGTGGTAGGTCGTCTCGATATTGACCGCGGCGATGTAGTACGCCAGCAGCAGGATTTCGTTGGCGTGGATCTCCCTGCCGTACTTCCGGGGCAGATCGTCCGCGGCGATCAGGCCGCTCTGCACTAACCGCGCCACGAACGTGCCTGTCCCGGTGAACGGGTCCAGCACGTGCACCCCTTCGTGACTCAACGAGCGTCAGGATTCCTGCCGCAGCAGGTCGTCAACCGCGTGCAGGATGAAATCCACGAGCTCAACGGGCGTATAGACGATCCCCAGCCGCGCCGCATCCTTCGGGAACGCCTTGCGGAAGAAGGTGTCGTACAGTTCAAGCGCCACCCGTTGCTGCCCCTCAGCGTTTTCGATCCCCTTGACGCGCCGCCGGACGCTGGCGTAGAACTCCGCCAACTCCTCCGTCTCGGCCTCCACCCCCTCCGCCTCCAGGACCTCCACCATGCGCTGCATCGCCTGGCTGATCGGGTTCAGATCCGCAAACTTCGAGCCACCAAAGAGAGCGTCGAAGACCGGCTTCGTGATCAGATGCTGGGACAGCATCCCGGCCGCGTCGTCCTCCGAAATCGAGTCGTTTAGGTTGCGACGCAGCGCGTCGACGAAGGAGCCAAACCGCTCGCCTGGGCCTCCCGGCGCATCGATGAGGGCGCGGATCCGCTCATGGTGGAGGCGCGCGATGTCGCTGACAGAGTCGGCCCATTGCTCCCAATAGCGACGCTCCCCACACCGCTCGACGATGTTCGCGTAAATGGCGTCACGCCACTGCTCGAGCTGATCCGACAGCCCCGCGAGAACGTGCTGCGTGGCTTGGACCGCCTCGCCGGGACCGTCGGGGTCCTCAGCGCCGTCATTTCCGCCGCGAGCCCCGACGCCGATCACCACAACCGGCCCTTCGTGGGTGCGGTTGAGATCGAGCTGATTGACCCAGGCGTCAAGGCGCTCATCGTGCGAGCGAAGTGCCTGTAGGACCTCCCACACATGGACGTAGGCGGCGTTGCGATCGAGCGCGGTGGAGGGATCGGCGCCGGCCGGCACAACCACCGGCAGGATGATGTAGCCGTAGCGCTTGCCCACCGAACGCCGCATCACCCGTCCTACCGCCTGCACGACGTCAATCTGCGACTTGCGCGGCTGGAGAAAGAGCACCGCGTCGAGCGCGGGCACGTCGATCCCCTCGGTCAGGCAGCGGGCGTTGGACAGCACGTGGCACTGCTGCGTCATCACCTGCGTCTCATCGCCCAGCCAGGCAAGCTGGCGGGCTCGTTCGAGCACGCCGCTCCTCCCGTCCACGTGCCGCGCCTCCGCATGCATCCGCCGCGTCGACCGGCTCTCGTCGTCTTGCAGCCGCTCGACCAGGTCTACGAAATACTTTGAGGCATTGATTGTGTTGGAGAAGGCGACCGCACGGCGCATCGGCGCTGGATCATCCTGGAACTGACGATGCTCCGGGTCGAGCTTGGCGAGACCATTCAGGCAGCCGATGACTCGGCCCACATCGCTGATCCTGAGGCCGGCCTCGGGATCGGCGAGTTCGCGTTGGTACTCCCGGGCGATCTGCTGCTCGTCCATCACGAGAATCGCCACCTTGTAGTCGCTCAGCAACTGGGCTTCCACCGACTCCGCGAACCCTAGGCGGTGGAACTCGGGGCCATAGGTCTTGTCGTCGTCCATTGAGGCGACATACGCGTCCGCATCTTCGGCCTTCCGCTTCGCCGCCGCGGCGTAGATGCGGGGTGTCGCGGTCATGTAGAGCCGCTTGCGTGCGCGAATCGCCGCCGCGTCGTGGATCAGCAGAAAATTCGACCGCTCCTCGCCTTGGAGTGCATACCCGGTCGTCCGGTGCGCTTCGTCACAGACCGCCAGATCAAAGGTTGGCAGCCCCTCGACCTGCGCGTCATGAATCACGCGCATCGATTGGTACGTGCTGAACACGACCGTCAGCCGATCCGCCGCGTCCGCAGCGGCAGCCGTCGCTAGCAGCTTCGGATCGGTCGAGGCCGGAATCGGCAGATCGTAGAGACGCGCACCGTCGCTGTCGCCGCGGCCGACCTTCGAATCGGAGCAGACGGCGAAGGCGCGAATCGGTGTCTCCGCATCAGCAGTCCACTCGCGTAGCGCCTGAGCCACAAGCGAAATTGATGGTGCTGCGAACAGGACGCGGCCACCCGGACCGGCCATCGCTTCCGCAGCGCGCAGCGCGGTCAACGTCTTACCGGTACCACAGGCCATGATCAGCCTGCCGCGGTTGTGCTCCGTGAATCCCTTGAAGGCATCAACCAGCGCCGCCCGCTGGTGCGGGCGCAGCTCTTTGCGGGGCCGCGGCCTGAGCGACGCAGCCTCGTCCTCAAGATATGCATCCCAGTTGATCGTCGTCGCCTCGAGGCCGAACAGGTCAAGGCGCTGGACGGGCGGCTGCTGCTGGGAGATCAGCGCCAGCAGGTTTCGGCTCCAGTTGGGCGTAGTGCTCACAATCAGGCGCTCATCGAAATCCGCGTTCGTGTACGCAAGGAAGCTGGCGAGGTCCTGCTCGTATAGCCTGCTGTTCGGGTCGAAGCACTTACATTGAATTGCGGTCAATCCACCGTCGAAGCGCTCGGCGACGAGGTCGACGCCGATGTCGGCGCTGCGCCGCCCCGGCCACTCATTCCAACGCCAAACGGCCGCGTACCGACCCCGGAACGCTCGGTCGGTCTCCATCACCTGTGCGACCAGCGGCTCGAATTGCCGTCCGCGTTCGCCGGGGTCTGGGTAGCGCTCGCACAGGCGCTGGTACACATCGCCGAATGTGGCTGGGATCGCCCTACTCCAAACGTTACGCGCATCGCAAGTTTGGTGAAGGGTACCGCCCCTAGCCGGCAGCCGACTACCTGCGCCAGCGGTTCTACCTGTTAGCGTATTCCAGGTTCGAGAGCTCCGAGCTGACGCGCGCGTGCGGCCTAGGCCGTGTCAGTCGGTGGCCCGCCGGTTTCCCCAACCCTTGGTTGCTTTTCCACTGACGCTGGAATGGGAGCTTGGGGCGGGGACTGGCCACGACAGTCGGACGTGGTGATAAGCCCGCAATCTCAGCGCGAGACCCCCGCTCACCATGCGGCCCCTCACCAACGCGGGAACTGCGCCCACCGCAGCGGGTCGTGCGCCCCTCGCTGGCGGGAACGGTGCATGCTTGCAGGCTAGAGGCCAAGTCAGCAGGCCTCACCGGCTGAGTTGGCATGGAGCCAGCCCACGGCGCGTATGCCCGGTTCTTGGACAGTCCCGACCGAGGGCCCCTAGCCGAGCCCGGCACGACTGGTACCAGGGCTAGTGCTGGCCACGCTACGTGCAGCAAACTTCGCCGCCGAAGAAGGTGGCGTAGAGCTTGTGGGCCTCGTCGCCGACTACGAGGTCCCAGCGACCGTCTGACGCGCGGAGCTTGGCCTGGGCGTCCTCGCCGCACGCCAGCTTGTCGAGCCGTGGTTTGGCGATATCGTTTTCCGGAAATCAGTAGCCGGTGCGGGCGGCCTCAAGCTTGTCGTTGGTGACAATCTCGAACGGGAGCTGGAACTTCCGCGACAGCTCGTCCTGCCACTTCTCGACCAGGCTGCCAGGACAGACGAAAAGGCAGCGCTCCAGGTCGCCTCCTGCGATAAGGCCGTTGATGTGCAACCCGAAATGATGGTTTTGCCGGCGCCGGGAACGTCGGCCAGCAGGAAACGCAACGGCTGCCGGGGCAGCATGGCCTCGTATACGGCGGTGATCTGGTGGGGCAGGGGCTCGACGAGGGAGGTGTGGACGGCGAGCACCGGGTCGAAGAGATGCGCCAGCCGACTCCGCTGCGCCTCCGAAACGAGCCGAAAGAGTGCGCCGTCACCGTCGAAGCTCCAGGGGCGACCGGCCTCGACCACTTCGAGGCGCGGCTCATCGTGGCGGTGGAGGAGCTCGTTGGCGATGTGCCCGGCGGCGTCCTTGTAGGTGAGCTCCAGGGCGTCCGAGCCATACCACTGGACGTTGACGACGGCGACGAGCCCGTCAGGCGCGATGCCGCGGATGCTTGCGGATTGCCGAAGGTCCTCAAGCGCGTCCAACTTGACGCTCCTGCTCAGCCTGTTGGGATAGAAAAGGGTGCTCGCTGGCGGGCGGCTGGTGTGCCGAGGCCTGGGGACGCTTGGGACGCATCACCAAAGGAGAGTCTCCCGCCGAAGGCTTGGTGATGACACGTCAGGTCGTGGAGACGGACCGTTGCTACGTGCCGGAGAGTGCCGGTGACCGGTTTCAGTTGGGGATCTACGGAAACCTGGATTTCGGCGAAGCCGGGCTCCGGACATGATTACCTTGCAATGAGTGAACAGGCTGCTCAATGTCCCCGGAGTCTTTGGCCACCGGCGACGCTCGACGAGATTCACAACGGAACGCGTGCCCTGACTCGCATCTGACGGGACCGACGCCGCGGATCTACAAGGCCCGGCCGGTGCTACCGGACCACGGATGGCCGTTCCTCAACCGTCGTCATGTCCGTCGCGAGGCCTCTCATCCCGCCGCCCGATACCGTCGTCTCGCTCAAGCGACATTCCTCAGGTTGTCGAACCGGGAGAGATGCGACAGACCTATACATAATCCGATAAAAGGACCCTTGTCGCCCCGTGGACCTCTTATAGTGATTCCTCCTTTATCATCACAATGACGTGGTGGCCCCCCGCCAGGCCCAGGTCCTGCGCCTGCTGCGCGCGCACCGCTTCATGGACGCCGCGCAGGTCCATCGGGTGATCTTCCACCCGGTCAGCCTGCGGTCCTGCCAGCGCTGCTTGACCATGCTGTATCAGCAGGGGCTGCTTGTTCGCGTTCAACCCTCGCGCGGAGGCCTGGGCGGCGGCAGCAGCGGCTACGTCTACGGCCTCTCGGCGCAGGGCGCCGACGTACTGGAAGCCATCGACGACGCGCCGCGCAAGCAGATCCCCTACGTGCGGGATCCCGAGACGCTCACGCCCGAGCGCGTGAGGCATCAGCTGGATGTCAACCGCTGCTTCATTGCCCTGTGGCGAGCCCTGGAGGCCGCCGACGGCCACGGGCTCGAATGCTGGAACTCCGACCCCCATCTGCGGATGCGGTACCAGTTGGCTGGGCGCTGGCAGGTCATCCACCCGGATGGCCTGGCGCAAGTGCGCAGCCCGATCGGCGATCACTGGCTGTTCTTCGAGATCGACCGCGGCACCAACGAGTTGCGCCGCTACCGGACGAAGGTGAGCCGCTACGCCCGCTTCTGGGACTCGGGCACCTGGCGCTCGGAGTTCCCCGTGTTCCCAGAGCTACGCATCGTTACGAGTCGGCAGTCGCGTGTGCCTCGGCTGGTTGACGCGGCCGAAGCTGGCATTCGTGGACTCCTCCACCTGGATAGTCGAGCGGTGAGCCAGGCGTTGCGGGTTTCCGTGTCCTGGGCGCCGGCCTTCCTGGCCGATCCACTGGGATCGGTCTGGGAGCCCACATTCAGCGAGGTCCCAATCCGCCAGAACCTATGGCGTGATCCATCGAGGGAGCAACAGATCGACGACAGTATCTGGTAGGTGGCGGGCGGTGCTGTCCACGGTCGGAACGACCATGGGCCTCTAGATCCGCGCGACAAGTGCGTGCTCTGTGCCGGCAGCAAGTCGACAGGCCGCGGGCGCAGATCGAGGAGCTGGTGGCGGAGCGCTACGGCGAGCCGCCCGAAGACGCCGCGCGCGAGCCCACGGAAACCAAGCCCACGCCCGCGATGCCGCCACAGGCAGCGACCGCGACCGGCGTCAAGGTGAGCGCCGCGGAGCCGCTGGACGGCCGGGATCCCAACCCGCGAGACGGCGCATGACCGAAGCGCCTCCCGTTCGGATGAGCCTTCGGATGATGTTGCGGTAGGTGGCTCGATAGCGTGCTCGAGAGGCGTTTCGAATGGCAAACGCGCTCGACGCGAACATCAAGTCAGTGCATCGGCCTCAGGCCAAACCTGATGGAAGAGGCCCAACGTTTCGCATACGCCATGCATTGGTGACCTTTCGCTTCGTGGAACTGTTAACCCGTCCCCCCACTCCTCGTCCTCTTCGATCCTCGTCCTGGGGGTACGGGTTCTTGGCCGATCCGAGCCCCCGCAGTTCCGGCGACTGCCCCATGCCCACAACCCCTCGCATCACCAAGCCTCAAGCTCCGATCTCCCATGGGGTCCAAGCCCTCGCAGATCCGGCGTCTGCGCCAAACCCACAACCTCTGGCGTCCCCAATCCTCGAGCTGTCGATTCCCGCGGGGTCCAAGCCCGCGCAGCTCCAGCGACTGCACCATCTCCACGACCCCTGGCATCCCCAATCCTTAGGCCGCCAATTCCCACGGGGTTCAAGCCCTCACAGTTCCAGCGACTGCACCATGCCCGCAACCCCCTGGCGTTCCCAATCCTCGTGCTGTCGATTCCCGCAGGGTCCGAGCCATGACAGGTCCAGCGCCTGCACCATGCCCGCATCCCCTGGCGTCACCAGCCCTTGGGCTGTCGATTTCCTCCGGGTCCGAGCCTCGGCAGTTCCGGCGACTGCGCCATACCCGACGCCCCCGGCGGTTCCCGACTTCGTGATGCGGGTCCGCGTCGGGTCCCGACAGCCTCAGGTCCTGCGCCTGCTCTACACCCATCGGCTGCTGACCGCGGCGCAGGTCCACGCCCTGGCCTTTGAGACCGCCACCCGCCGCACCTGCGAGATCTGCTTGCAGCGGCTGCATCGCAAGGGATGGGTGGTGCGAGCCGAGCCCCTGCACGGCGGCGTCGGGGGCGGCCGCAGCGGCTACGTCTATGGCCTCTCGGCCCAGGGAGCTGGGGTGCTCGCGACGCTAGCCGGGATCCCGTTGGCCGACATTCCGACGGTGGCCGGTCCCGAGGCTCTGGAGGCCCGCTACGTGAATCACCAACTGGCGGTCAACAGCTGCCTGCTGGCGGTACGGCAAGCCTGTCGGGCCCATCCCGGAGCCACCCTGCACGAGTGGACGGCCGATCCGCATGCACGGGTGCGGTATCAGGTGGGGCGGAGCTGGCGGACGGTGCATCCCGACGCCATCGCAGAGATTGAGGTGAATGGCGGACGCCGCTGGATCTATCTGGAAGTTGATCGCGGGACGGCGGAGCTGAGGCGCTACGGACTAAAGCTGCGGCGCTATGCCCACTTCTATCTCTCGGGCAGCTGGCGGCGGGAGTACGCGACGTTTCCTGAGGTGCGGATCGTCACCGCCCATCGGCCGCGGGTGCGGCGGATGCTGGCGGAGGTCGAGGAGGCTGTGCTCAGCTTCAGCCGGACCGAGCATGACGCGCTGGTAGCAAAACTCGTGGTGGCGGTGACGTGGGAACCGGCGTTCCTGGCAGATCCGAGCGGTGCGGTCTGGACGCCCATGTTCTCTGCCGATCCGCGGGAGCGATTGCTCGCATCCGACAGTGCTGCCGGCTGATGCCGCCGGTCGCGGGCCATCGGGCAGCGTGGATTCTCGCCCCAAGAGGTCAACGAATGTCTAGTCGATCCTTCGTCGTCAGCTCGTACCGAGACTGGTTTCCAAGGCGATTCGGCACGAGAACCACCGCAGCGGCGCCGCTTTGGCATCGTCGGCGAGCAGGTCTTGAGCCTCAATGACCACCTCCTGAAGCCCTGACGCCATGTCTCCGGGGGGCCTCTGACGACTGGGACCAACCGGCCCGAGGACCGGCTGTGACGCCCGTGACGCCGGTTCCCGGAGCTGGGCGGCAAGCGTTTGAGGGGCTAGTGGCCTCCGGGCTGTGCGGGTTCGGAATCGTCCGGCGCACACGGCAGGTCGCCGCCGTCGCTGCGCAGGTCCCGTCGCAGGTTGGCGAGCTCGGCGTCCACCGCGGCGAGCACCTGCGGCCGCCAGCGCCGCGACGGGTGGCTGCGGCTCATCCCGGCCGATGCCGCGATGCCGGTGATCGACTCACCGGCCACCCAGCGGCGCAGAAACTCGCCCTAGCTGTACTGACTACACACCTGCGAGACACCTGACAGTAGCGGGACCGCCAACGAGACTTGGGGTTATCACACACCAACATCTCGCCGGAGGTCCCGATGGATGATGCCACGCCAGGCCCGCAGCGGATGCGCTATTCGTTCGAGTCCCGGTGCCGCGCGGTCGCCGCGATGGTGGCCGGCCTGAGTCCGGGAGGCGCGGCCCAGGCGGTCGGCGCGAGCCGCGCGACGGGCTATCGCTGGTGGCGGCGCTACACAGCGGCGGGCTGGGTGGGGCTGCAGGAGCGCCCGTCCACGCCCCAGCACCAGCCCCGGCGGCTCAGCCCCGCGGCAGAGGCGGAGATCCTCGCCGCGCGCCGGCGCAGCGGCGCGGGGCCCGTCACCCTCGGGGCCCTGCTGGGGCGCCCCGCCTCGACCGTGGGCAAGGTGCTGCGGCGGCGCGGCCACTCCCGCCGCCCGCGTGCTCCACGGCCCCCGGTCGTGCGCTATGAGCGCGCCCAGCCGGGGGAGCTGCTGCACCTCGACACCAAGAAGCTGGGCCGCTTCTGGCACGTCGGGAAGCGCATCACCCGCGACGGCATCCGGCGCAGCCCGCGCGCCGGCTGGCAGCACGTGCACGTGGCCGTCGACGACCACTCGCGGCTGGCCTACGCCGAGGTGCGGCCCAGTGACCGCCAGGACGACGCCTTGGCCTTCCTGGAGCGCGCGCGGGCCTGGTTCCGCGCCCAGGGCATCGCGGTGCAGGCGGTGATGACGGATAACGGGTCAGCCTATCGCTCGCACGCCTGGCGGCAGCACTGCGCGGCGCACGACCTGCGGCACCTGCGCACCCGGCCCTACACGCCCCGCACCAACGGCAAGGCGGAACGCTTCATCCAGCTCCTGCTGCACCGCTGGGCCTATGCCTTCGCCTACCCGTCGAGCGCCCACCGCACGCGGGCGCTCATCGGCTGGCTGCGGTGGTATAACCGTCGTCGCCCCCACGGCTCGCTGGACGGCCTCCCGCCCGTCAGCCGTGTCTCACACCTCCGTGGTCAGTACACCTAGCGCGGCTCCAGCGCGCCCGCCACCCGGGCGCAGGCCAGGCGCAGCACCGCCTGCACGACCCAGCCCTCCGGAAAGGCCCGACGGGCGAAGCGCCGCCAGCCTAACGCTTGCAGATCCCGGTATTGCGCCAGCGGCGACTGGGAGAGCTCTCAGGCCGAATTGATGCAGCGCAGCGCCGCTTGCAGCGCCCGCAGCCGCGCCTCACGGGACAGGCGGCCGCGGCGGGTGGCCGAGGGCCGACGCCGAGCCGGGCCGGACGACGCGGCGCCAGCGCGAGCCGGCAGCGGGTGGGTCATCATCCATCGAGGGTGCCCGCGGAACGACCGCACCGCCATCCAGGTTTCTGCCATCTCGACGGCGCGTGTTTGGCCACCTCGCCAGGGCCACTGTGGCCTCTAGCCAATACTCGGGCGAACGGGAAAGAAGCCGCCTAGGCCCGACGGCGACGGCACGGCGGGGAAACGCAACGGGATGCGTGGAGCAGCGAAACAAGAGTTGTGGTCACGATGGTGCCCTAAGTCCGAAGATCGTGGGTTTGAGACCCATCCAGCCCACGGAGTTTCGGCGCTGACTCTGGGGTCGGGAAGACGTCCGTAGTCGGTCGTTTGCCGACCCTCTGCCACCTCGTCTCGCCGGCGCTTCGGTCCTCCCCGAGTTCGCTGGACAAGACCTCCCGAAGCAAGAGGCGCGTCTAGCATGTTCCAAACCCGAACTACGGCCTCCGACTGCAGCTCCGGCGTGGCGCAAGACGACGCGTCGAGCGTGAGCGTGGTGCACGCGCCGCCCCGTTCCCCTACAGAATCCGCGGGTGTGTGCCTTTGGGGAAAATCCTTGATGCGCAGCGACGGACGGCACGACCGGTCGAGAACGCCCACGAACGAAACCCGGCGCGAACCGGCGTGCGGCAACCTCGGCGACAACGTGATTGTGGCCGCAGTAGAACTGGCCGAGTTCATGACGACGAAAAGCTTGAGTGGCCCGATGGCACGCAAGTTACCGGAGCACGGAGGCGTCAAGCGTGATGCTGTGGGCGCTGCGGTGGGTCTTGATCGGCGTGAACACTAGTCGTTGCACGCTAATGCACTGCCGCGACTGAACGATTGCCGCCCTGCCAATCCCTATGTCCAAGTCCCACGAGCGCCGCCCCGTCGGTCCGGGAGCGACCGGCCGCTGACGTGACCACCGCCGTCTCGACAAAGCGATACCGTTATCCGCCTGGCAAAACGACGTCCCCCAATTCGGCGAGCGATCCGAGCGAGCGTGAGCGACCTCCCGACGCTCCGCCGTTCCGAAACTCATGACGCTCGTGCCGGATCGGCACTCTCGTCGGCTCGATCCGCGCCGGGTAGCCACGTCACGCGTCCCTTGCGCCGAGTGCGCGAGAGTGTGGAGCACGCTGGCTGCGGAGAGCGTGAGGACTCTCGTTGGAGTTCTGCCATACACGTCCGGCAGTGCGACTGACTGATCAGCGGTCGGGCGCGCCGACCAGCGGCACGGGCGCGGCAAGCCGTGCTGCGGCCCAGCGACGACCGCCACGGTGAAGCAGGGCAACCACTCGTACCTGGTCGGCGGCGCAGTCCTGAAGCGGCGAGAGAACGCGCCGATTCGCGACCAGCTTGCTTGCAAGCGCGACATGCTCTACCTGCCGCTCCGTCATCAATCGGTTTTCGACGGTAGCGGCCCACGCCTTCACGGCATCCTCCGGTGTCCACGATGTCGCCGATCACACGGCCTAGGTCCCCGCTCTGCACACTCCCGCCAGGCAAGGGAGCGATTCACTCTTCACGTAGACGGTTCTTCGGGGCCGATAGCTCGGTCGAAAGTGCGGAGCACTCGCATTTCGGAAGTCGTGGGTTCGAATCCCATTCGGTCCACCGTTTTTAGTGGTAGACAGAACTGACCCGTTCAGCGCCATGTCCTCGGCGTTCCTGCCGGGTATGCGGCTGTCTTCAGGCATAGGAATGGTGCGGCGCATCAGGGCATTGTCGGGCACCACTACGGTCTCCTTGACTAAGGTCTCGATGAAGGACCTGCGCTCGGTCAACTCGCTCTCCTGCAGGAATTCGCTCCTGTCCTGGGCGTAGGCCGCATTGGTTTCCACGTCGTCCAGGGCAGCCCTGTGCTGCCGAGAGGATGGCCCTGGCGTCCGCCGCCAAGTCCCACACAGGCGTTCCTGCCGGTCCCGGTGCTCCCTGATGCGGGCTGAAGCGTCGGCCATGTCGATGTCGTCGGCGGTCTCTACGAAGTGCCAGATGCGGCCCAGCTTCCGCTTCACGTCTTCGAACTCATCCTCGATGGTCTCCAGCCTCTCGCGCTGCTCGGCGGCCACGCCGTCCATATGCTCGTCCACGACCTTCACGAGGGCGCGGATGTTGCCGTCAGTGAGGACGTTGGAGCGAATCTTGCCGACGACCATCTCGTCGAAGCGGCGGGCGTTGAGCCCAGGAGTCTGGCAGGCCTCCTTGCCGTGGTTCATGATTGACTGGCAGACGTAGTGGGCGAGCTGTCCGCTCTTGGCGTCCTGGCCGCTCAGCACTCTGTTGCAAGCCATGCACTTGACCAGCCCACTGAGCAGATAGGTGCTTCCCACCCTGCGTGGGTGTGCGACCTTGGGAGCACGGGTCTGCATCAGCCTCTTGACACGCTGGAACTTGGCCTTGGAGACGACGGAGGGAAACGTATATTCCACCCGGACAGGGTCGTCCTTACCCTTGCCGGACATGCCCATACCAAGGTTCCCGTGTAGACCTCGTTCCTGAGGATGAAGTGGATGCCGTTCTTGGACCAGAGCTTCCCTGCGGGGCTGGCTATGCCCTCGTCGTTGAGGGTCGTGGAGATTTGCAGCATCCCCGTACCGGCCACGGCCATGCCGAAGATGCGCTTTAAGACGCTGGAAGCATCGGGGTCGGGTTCGAGCATGGGGCGTTTCTTGGCGCCGTCCTGGACCATGACCCTGTTGTAGCCATAGGGGATCCTGCTGGCGATCCAGTAGCCGCGAGAGGCGGCCTCCCGCATGCCGCGGGTGACCTCCTGGGCCAAATCTTCCGAGTAGAATTCGTCCACGCTCCCGATGATTCCCTCAAGCCGCTTGCCTGCGGGGGTGTCGTTGGCCTGCTCGGTGATGGAGACCGCCCGGACCCCCTTGCGCCGGAGCATGGACTTGAAGGCCACGGCGTGGTCCCGCTTGCGGGTGAACCTCCAAGACCGCCAGACGAGAGTCTCCCGGAAGGGGGCACTGGGCTGGCTGGCAGCGTCGATTATCTTGCGGAACTCGGGGCGGTCGGCGATGCGGCCACAGACAGGTCCAGGTCCTACCGGTCGCTGGAGACCCTGGAGTAGAAGACTGCCGGTGTGTAGCCGGTGATCTGGTTCATCGATGCATCCTCCTTGCTCACTCCTGGTCCCTCCTGCGGGCCTTCGCCCGTTTGCCGCGTTCGCACCGCAGCCATTCCTGCTCGTCAGTGTAGAGGCGGATTGCCTCGCACAGGAACTCGCTCATGGTCCGGGCCTCCTCCTGTATGAACTGCCGCACCTGCTCGTCCATTTTGTCCAGACCGGACAGAGGGTGAACAGGTGTTCGGAGACATGGTGAACACATTTAGGCGGGCTCTCGCAGGTCCAGGGTGCCCAGATCGTCGGTCAGGAAGCGGATGGCCCAGCAGCCATCGATGGCGGTCGGGCGAAACGCCACGGGCTGCCCCCGCAGCGCCTTGGGCAGCCGGAGGTCCCGGCCCTGAAACGACACCCAGCCGCCCGCCTGGACGCGACGGATCTGGTCCTCGGGCCCGTAGGGCAGCGGCGGCAGCTGGGCGGGATAGGAGCGGGGGCTGACGTAATAGCGGCTGGCCGGCACCGCCAAGGCCAGACTCTCGTGGGGCCGGACATGGTTGTACTCGTGCCGCCAGGCATCGAAGGTGGTCTGCCAGGCGCCGAGGTCGGGCCGGGGCGGCTGCCGCCCCAGGTCACGCTCCCGGGTGCCGTGGAAGCGCTCGTCCTTGCCCAGCGTCTGGGGGTGGTAGGGCCAGCTGTGGCTGACGGCGATGCCCAAGCGACGCAGCCAGACGGTGAGCGGCGTATAGGGATGGGCCGGCCGGGACCCCAGGGACTGCCGTTATCGACCAGCAGGCGGTCGGGCAGCCCGTAGCGCTGGAAGGCCGTCACCAGGTGGGCGCGCACGGTCGCGGTGCGCTGATTGGGGCAGGCCGCCAGGCCGAGGGCGTAGCGCGAATGATCATCGAGGATGGTGAGGGGATGGCAGCGGCCCGGGCCGCAGGGCCAGCCGGCTTTGAAGTCCATCTGCCACAAGGCGTTGGGGTGCGGATGCTCAAAGCGCTGGAAGGCGCGCGGCTGGCCGGCGCCCTGCGCGGGGTCCAGGGCCCCGTGCCGCCGCAGGATCGCGGTGATGGTCGACACGGCGGGCAGCGGCTGCACGCCCTGGCGGGTCAACAGCACCCGCAGCTTGCGCGCGCCCCAGGTGGGGTGCTGTGCCCGCAGCGCCAGCACCGCCTGCTCCAAGGCCGGGGCCGTCCGCGTGGGACTGCGCCGCGGGCGCCGCGAACGGTCCGCCAACCCCGCGGGGCCCTCGGCGGCATAGCGCTGCAGCCACTTGTAGCCGGTCGTCGGCGCAATCCCAAAGCGGCGACACAAGGCGCGCCGGTTGGCCCCCGGCTGCTGCGCCAGCGCCACAAACTCCGCCCGCAAGTCACTCACCCCGCGCTCCGCAAATGGCACATCCCCGTCCTCCATCGCATGGCTGGCGGTATTCACCATGTCCCCGAACGGGTGTCCACCATGTCTCCGGTCTGCACACATTTCCGGGGGGAGGGAGAAGGTCATGGCCCTTCCGCTTCCGGACACGGTTCTCCGCCGTATTGCCGTTTTGCGTCATATCCTCATCACGGTCGATCCGGCTCACCGTTGTCAACTGCCGGGTATCTCTAAGAGGGCCTCAAAATCGAGTAGAATGGCGCCGGCAAACGTAGTGAGGCACGACAAGCCAGGAGAGACTCATCAACATCGTGATCTTCTCTCCATTTCATTCCCGCCCACTAGAGCTTTCAATTACACTTACCTGAAGATCCATAAGCGGGATATCATCCAATGACGCAGAATAAGCGCGAAACACGCACCGTCCAACTAGAGAGTTGGGAGGTAGGTGGTGAGCTGCTAGATATCTTGTCTCGCGGCTTGTATTCGGATGCGAAGGACGCGCTAAGAGAATACGTGCAGAACGGCGTAGACGCTGGAGCCAAGCACATCGTGATAACGGTGGACGGGGCCCAAGTAGTTGTCAGAGACGACGGAACCGGAATGGATGACGACGGGATACGAGCTGCTCGCAGATTTGGAATGTCCGACAAGAGTCCCCAAGAAATGGTGGGATATCGTGGCATCGGCATTTATTCTGCCTTTGGCATTTGCGAAGAGATGTCGATCACAAGTCGCCGAGAAGGAATGTCACACTTAGTAGGCTGGCGATTCCAGTTTGGTACAATGCGCCGTTTGCTTGAGAGCGACAAAGCTTCTGATATCAGGCAAGGAATCGGACTACCAGATTTGTTGCGCGAGTATACTGAACTATTTACCGAGCCCTACTACGGTAGTATTGACGACCACTTCACCGTCGTCGAGCTTGACGGAATTGATGAAGAGTACCGCGCGCAATTGAATGACGCCGCCGAGGTACACAGCTACCTGCTGCGTACGATTCCTGTTGCTTTCGGATCAGAGGGCTATGGTGAGACAGTCAACGAATGGGTCGCAGATCATGTTGGACTAAATCCTGTTCGCATCTCGCTACGGATCGCAGATGAGACTGAGTTTGACGTCTTGCCGCCAGTGGCTACAGATGTCTATAGTGCAGAATCAGACTGGCTCAAAGCCCCGGACGGTACTACCCTAGCGTTTGTATGGTACGCCCTTTCTACAAATGGTCGACAGCTTCCTTCGTATGATGGCTCGTCAGTGAGCGGCTTTCTGATGAAAATTAGAGGATTCACGCTCGGCAATAGGGATTTGCTTAAGCCGCTTTGGCCCGCCGTTGGAGGGCGAACCCTATATCATCACTATACGGGCGAAGTCCACATTTTGGGAACTGCGCAGCTGTATCCCAATGCAGCCCGAGATGACCTGGAATCTAGTCCGGCTAAGCAGCTCTTTTCGAAATTGGCTTCGGACTTCTTCTATCCCCTGAGCCGTAAGGCACGAACAATGCAAGCGCAAGCTCGCGCTATTCGTCTTTTGGAGGGCATAGATGGGACGATCGAGCGGTTGAATGCACAAAGCGATGCACCTGACTCGGATGCATACGAACTGTACAGGGAGAGTGTAGAATACCGAACTGGACTAGAAAACGTGCATCAGGAAATACTCAGGCACATGAGGAAGCCTAGAGGTCGACCACAGACGCAATTCGACAGTGCCCAGAAGGCTTCGCTAGATGAGGTACGTCAGCAACTACAACAATCTATAAAGACATTGGGAGGAGTGGTAAGGGGCGCCCAGCGAAGGACTCAGAAGAGTGGTGCCCAACGTCAAGAACGCACGACGCAACTGCCGCCGCAAGCACTTCTATTAAACAAGGCTCTAGCGGCGACCGTCGCGATGTCGGAGAAGTCAACGGATATTAGATACAGAGAGGCCGTGGCAGCCTTGAGACCATTGATCAGCATGAGGGCAATAGCACGCGCGGTAGGAGTCCTCGACAAGTTAAAGGCTTCGGGTGCAGAGCTTGGTACAGACGTAGAAGCCTCCAGAAAGGAACTGAGGTCCGCCATAGGATGGTCGCCACTGGCGCCAGTCTCGCTGGAGGAGGCCCTTGGACAACAGGGGCTTTCTCTGGAAGACGAGGAAGAGAAACTGCTTAGAGCAGTTGACCGAGGACTGGTCGCAGGACTAGGAGGAAGAGGAGAGGCATATGAAGCAGTCTTGCGGGCCATCGCTGACTCGTTCGCCGAGGAACGGGGGAGCTAGGGGTCGTAATGGCGGCAAGGGTCCGACAGCGACGGCCGGGATTTCAATCAAGCCAAGCCAAAGACCTAGTTCGAGATAAGTATGATCTCCCGTTAGTCGAAGCGGTCGCTCGTCGGAAGGACGGCCCAATTCGCTATTTTGGATTACCTGGAGTTCAGGCGCTGGATCTACGGAGTTGGGGGCATCTGTGCGAGTATGTGGCCGCGGTCGAGGTCTTCCCCGATCAGTTTCAACGGTTGAAACATCAATTGAGGACCCAGTTCGACACTATAGCTCATAGGGCCCATTTGGGTGATGTCGACGAGGTCATTTTGAGAAACGGAGGTAGTAAGTCACCATCGACGTTTGTGTCGACGAAGTTTTGCAAGGACGTTGGCTTCATATGGGATTTTGACGTCGTTTACTTGGACTACTATGGAAAGTTCCTCCCGTACGATAGAGGAGGACCGGTAGTACGGAACAGAACACGCGCCTTGCGACATCTATTCGCTTCCGACCGACAGAACGCATGGCAGCCATGGCTCCTTATCCTTACGGTGGAGTCTCGGCTCTTCGATTCGAGAGACCGAGGGCAGATGCGTCAGTTCCTATCAATCTCCAAGGAACAAGCCGACGAGGAGACAAGAACCATAATCGACTACCTCTTGGCTGATGCTGGAAGCGCGAGTGAGGAGGCAGCGAGGCTGGTACATGGGACGCTCAGCTACATCATTGCCGTGGCAGCGACCAATTCTGATGTCAAAATCTCACCCAGACCTACTGTTCTGTACCTCGGTGGGAACAACAAACCCATGCTTCATTTCGCCTATGAAGTGAATCCTTCAAGATTGTTGTCGGGTTCTAATTCCGTGCTACCGCTACTTAGATCTCCCTTTCTACGCGTGCGTAACGATCATGCCGAGCCATGGTTTCAGCTGTTGCCTTCTCAACCACCTGGACAGCGGAAGTCAGATCTAAGGGCAACGTTGGACTTCCTGGACGAAGGACACATCAAGCAAATCGTATAGCGTCCTTCCGCCAGCGGTCAGCACAAGTCACCCTCCGCTTTGCCTTTCGATACGTTCAACTGCTTCTCGGATTTTACGAAGTTCAAAAAGACACTTCTTGCGTTGTTCTGACTCCATGTGTCTCATATCAGGGATGAGATCCTTATCCAAAAGCCCCTTGCGGAATCTCCTGAAGCGATTAAGCCACATGTTGTCGACGCCACGGTCCCTAGCGCTTTCGAATGCTCGCTCAAACGTCCCTTCCCCGGACATCAGGACCCTGATTGGCTGCGGGCCTGCTTTGGCCACATCGAGGACCTTTACCAATTTATCCCTGACGTCTCTTGCCATTTCAATCTCGTTGCTCTTAATCTTTTTGACGACGACCTCATCCAATCCAGGGGTCCTCTGGCGAGCCTTCTTTACAGCGTTTGACTTCAAGTACTCGTCGTAATAGCTCCATCTGTTTACATCGTTATCGTCGTGGTCGACCATGAATTGGTATGTGCTAACAAGGTGATTCACCAGTCGACTTGATAGACCCATTTCTTCAGACATTTCTTGAACGCCGACGCCGTGCATGGCATTACGACGATATAGGTAACCTGCTTGCTCGAATGGGGCCCAGTCCTTCCGTCCGATGATGTGGTACTCGCCGAGTAGGGCAAACACAAGCTTCTCGCTTATGTCGGCAGGCAGCAGCCGTACTTTGGCGTTGCCCCACCTTACCGCGTCTAATCTAGCGAGCTCGCGATATGCAGCGAGCCTGCTGTTCCCTTCAAGTACTACAAGGTCACCACTCCTCACCAACATAGGGTCTGTAAGGCCGCCGTTTGCCCTTATTGTCTGGATGAGTTGTTTGACGTAGTCCATTCTGTTCAGCCGCTTGTGGATCTCTTCTTGAGACGGTACATCATTCTGCCTCTGTATGAATGAGTAAATCCTCGGGTTATCGGTATAGAAACTCAGATCAAAGACCGGAAGATACCCGTTCTTGACCGGTACCTCCTCACCGCCAAGTGTAAGGGAGTCGTCGACCCACGCATAATCAGCCATCATCTGTGTCTCCCAACTGAGCTATGCATTCAATATGGCCCGCAGGATGTCCCCAAATTCATAGGACATCTCGTTCTGATAGGTCTCCCTGTCGATATCGCCCTGTGCGAGCTGTGCTGCTACCCGTTTCGAGTGAAGTAACGCTTCGACCCATTCGTCAATCGAGTCGCGCATAATCAGGTTATGGACGTGGCAGACCCTGTCCTGGGATATCCGGTGGACCCTGTCCTGAGCCTGCAGATAGTCGTCCAAACTGAACAGCCGATCGTAGAAGACAACGTGGTTCGCCACGGTCAGTGTCAGGCCTTCCTTTGCCGAGCCTGGTGTGGCAATGAACACCTTGGCACTTGGCTCATCAAGGAAGGTGCGAATAGCATAGGTCTGCTCTCTTGTGCTCAGCATGCCGTGGACCTGCTGAGGGTTGTGCCGGTGCAGAACTCTCGCCAGCCACTGGACGTTCTCAACGAAGGACGTCCAGACAATGCATTTTTCACCATCCTTGACTATCGAGGAGACCAACTCAAGCAGAGTCTCCAGCTTCCCGGGCTCAACTTCGTAGCTGGGATCAACCAAGGTGGGATTCGACGTGAGCTGTACTAGCCTGAGCAGGCGCTTCAACGCCGCGTCCGACTCGTCGGCCACGAGCTGCCCGTCCTGGAAGATGATAGCGCGGAGAGACTCCCTTACTTGTCGGTATATCTCTCGCTGTCTAGGTTCCCATTCGGTCACCACTGAATGAACGACTTTGTCAGGCAAGGTTATCTTGGCGCTTGCCTTAGTCTCCCTTACGGCAAAACCCGAGATCGAGTGGAATATGCGCTGTAGCTGAGTCTCCAGAGCCTTCTGCCGGCTTTTAACCCCGGCCAGGTCGTTTGACAGGTTAACTAAGCGCTTGAATTCTCCGAAATCGTCTCCAAGCGATGCACCGTAGTCGAGGAACTTGATCTGCGACCAGATGTCGTGTGGGCGATTGGACACCGGGGTTCCGGACATTATCACTCGCCTGGTGAACATTGGCGCGAGACCGAGGAACGCGCGGGTGAGAGCAGCGTCGGGGTTTTTGATCTTGGTGGACTCGTCGAGAATCACTCCCACATTCCTGGTCTTTAGAAACAAGTGCATTCGTTCCTCTTCGGCTCTCACGGCCTCATAGTGAGCGAGCATGACCCGAGCGGGACTGTTGAAGACATAGAAGTTTCCACGGCGGTTAGTGGTCAGGACTCGAGGAACGAGTTGAGAGTGAGAAGCAAGTTCCTTCTGCCAGTTGTCGAGGAGTCCCTTCTTGACAACAATCAAAGCTGTGTCCAATAACCGGTGCGACAGCCAGTAGACAATGAGATCTATTGCAACCTTCGTCTTGCCCAACCCCTGCTCATGAAATACGGCAGCGTACTCAAGATCCTTGACGGCATCAACAGCCTCCAATTGGTATGCGAACGCCTCATGTTTCAGGGTGAGATCTGGCTCCCTCTTTAGTGTCAGCTTCTGCAATGAGTCGACCTACCTGACGAGTTTGTTGCACCCAGCCGGTTCATTTCGGACAGAACGACGGTTTCAACCTGAGGCAATCCGTCTTTGGCGCGAAAGTATGTGAGTAATGCCCCGGCGAGTCGCTCAATGGGCCAGGGCACTGCCAGTATGAGGGCAGAGCCTTCCGCCATCCCACATCTTCTCAGGAATGCCGTGACTTGAGCCTTCGTATGCGAGTTCTCCAGGTCTCCCATGCTCTTCGCTTCGCCAATGACCACTCGTCCCTGTTCGTCGAGCATGACATAGGCGTCAGGCACGTACCCTTCAATGGGAGGTGGCCGATTCGGCGATTGACTGTCTACGGAGTCGGTAAGGACACGTTCTCCCCGGCCCTCACAGAATCTATCCGAGATATAGCTGTGGAGTATGGCAACCAAGTTCGAGTGTTCCTTTGATTCAGGCATTGGTGGTGAAGGGCGAGGCGATGAGTCTACAGAGTTCAGCCAACTGATCCCTGGACTCGGTTAGAGCATGATTCTCAGGAGTATTGAGGTCTTCGCGAAGCCGAAGCAAGTCCGTGTAGCCCATCTTGGCTATTCGATTCGATAACGCGTCGGCTAATTGGACCAGTGTGGCGTCCTCCAGGGCCTGTACCGTTGAAGGGCTGTCCAGAACCTTTTCGGCCTCACGCGCTCCGTGTGTCAGAAACACGCGCCGGGCCTGCGGATTGGCGAGGATTGCTGGGAGCTTTCTGACACGGTCGCTTGGATACAGAATCTGATCCTTGACCCACCGGGCAAAATCTGTCTTTGTGTAGCCTGAGGTTACGAGAGCTTCCTGTACTCTTGGGGCCTGCATTTCCAGAAAGGCGCTGAACCGCGTCGGGTCAAGCTGATCGTCACTTGCGAGAAGAGGTCGGTAATGGTCCTCCATGTCGTTGTAGGCGTCGATGAATCGGTGCACCTCGGTCCTCAGACCGCCGCAGAAATCGATGATCTGATCCGTTGTCAGGTGCTCCGAGTTGCTGAGATAGTCGAGGTACTTGGCCTTGGAGTAAGGGTCCCATTGCCTTGGACCTACTAGGTGAGCTTGGAGCCGAATGGCATCAATTTCCTTTTTGTCAAGCCGGTCGTAGACGATCGCTGGAATTTCGTCCCATCTACCACTATCATCGTCCCGTCTGAACTGGCGGTAGATCAGGGCACGGGTATTCCCCTCGATGACGACTAGCCTGTTCACGGTTTCTCGGTTGACCAGAATAGGATGGATTAGCCCTCCATGCGTCCTGATCGACGCCCTTAAGCTCTGGAAGGTGGTCGTGCTCTCTCCTTGCTCGTAGTTGGCAGCTCCAAGAGCAAGACTCATCTGTTCATTAGTTACCTCTCCACCATACATCTCAATGTAGCGCGCCACCCGTGGATTCGACGCATCGAGCACAAGCATCTCGACCGGAAGTGTGTCAAATTGACCATTGCCTGCAGCCATGCTGTACCTCCCCAGCAAAACATCAGCCGAACGGGGCACTTAGCTCGGCATCGGTGCCCCAGTGTCATCAAGTGTCAGCCGAGCCCCGGAATCATTCACAGTCCCTTAGTCGGACTCTATGGCTGAACCATCTCGCCCCACCCTGGACGCTTCTGCGAACACCATCTCAATCAATTCTCTCGCGGACCCCGGTGAGGGCGCGAGAGTCGCCAAGGCCCCAAATAACTTCTTGTAAACAACAGCCTCCGCGGGAGGCATGCCGCCGAACTGCTGCGGCTTGGTCCCAACTGGAAAGTTGTTCAGTTTGTCTTCCGCACTATCTAGCCTCTCAATAGTGCCGTTGTCGAGTTTTCTCTTATCGACGCCATTGCGAATCTCCTCGACTTCTTGCAATGCCTGCCGGACCAAACCTACCGAGTCCTTTGAAGTGAGATAGCCCGACGTTGCCAGGACATAGAGGTCCTCGACATTGCTCAGTGCAGAGAGAGTCTTCCTAGCACCGTTGCGAGCCGTGGACTCCCGCCTGCACCGCGTGCCGATGCTGCGTAGAATGGGGATCAAATAATTTTCGAGGTTACGCAGATGGGGTCCGGGTTCAAAATAGTCACGCCTGGCGTTGGGAATGATTCGTGAGTCCACGAGGTGCAGTTCGCCCACACACCATCGGTTGAAGCGTTCCTCTGTAAAGAGGTGGTCGAACACCGCTTCGCCACCAATCTGTATATTCCCGACCCTGGCCCTGATGCCACGCACTCGCTGGTCTTTTGGGATCGCGCTCAGGTAAGATGAATGTGCGACCCAACCAACGGCCGCGTCACCGGTGTCGTCGACGCTAGGTATGCGGACTGCCTGAAACTCGGTAAATTCAGCATCCCTATTTGCCGAGAGCTGGATTGAGTTCCCGTATGGTCTCTTTACCGGGCCTGGGTCTCCTTTCAACAGTACTTCAAATGTGAGCGGTGCTTCAGCGTCATGGAACAGCCCTTCTACACTGTCGGCAAAGGGAAAGTTTGAACTCATGGGAACCGGGCATACTTCGCCGACATAGTCGCGCACCGCGTCGCGATTGAGCAGCAGTCCTGTGGAGTGACGCGTCACGCCTCCAACTTCGACCTCGAAGAAGTGCTCAGGAAGGTTCGACCCTGGCATGGTCTCCACATCGACGCAGTCAAGAATGGCTTCTTCTAGCCTTGACTTCGAGGAAGTCAGCTGGGGAAGCTCGTCGCTATGCCATGTGATTCGGGTTACCGCCTGAGACTCGTGGGCGCGTGTGGTGAATGAAACCGTCTTCGCGAAGGCGAGGCCGGCGAGCCGTCCGACGCCACGGAAGCCCCTATCTATTCCCAGTGTCTTGTCACTGCGTCCAATGGGCAAGAGCCGTTCAAGCGCTTCTTCGGGGGACAGGCCCGGGCCGTTATCTCGAATCCTGATCCGGCGTTCAGAGACATCGACCATGATTTCTACTCTTGCTCTTGCGAGTAGCCCACTTGTCGCGACAGCATCGGCCGCATTCTGTATGTACTCCCTATACATGGATAGCGGGTCGTGGTACATCCCGGTTGTCACAAGGCCGAGAAGGCCCGCACCCGAGAGCGCGGGCGTTTCCTGAGCGCCGAGCAGATTAGTGATGTCCATACTCAAACCAGTAGAGTGCCCTTGATCGCGAGTGCTTCGTCATGGTCGAAGAGGCCGGCATCTTCAACGATTTCGTCTTCCTCAAGGTAGGTGCCATACCCGGCCATTTCCTTGATGAGCTGACGACCGTTCGTCTTCGCGTCGTCCTTTGTGTCTAGTCCGTGGAATGTCATCAACTGTCGGATTTGCCGGTCGACCGTTTTGTCGTTCGCCAACTCCCGAAAATGCCTTGGCCCAATTCCATTCCCGTTGGACGGACTGGCCAGTAGACGCACGAACTCCTTTTCCTGGGAATCTGAAAGGCGCTGGCGAAGCGAGTCGTACTCCTCTCTCTGGGCTCTCCCATCTCCGTCTCCAAAGTATTCTCGGTGGAATATGAAGGCATGCGGCAGCCTGAGCAGCCTCTCGAATTCTTCAGCGTTGTCGCCATAGGCTCTTAGGAAAAAGGATGGGCTTCCACTGACAACGCCCTTGGTTGCCTGGAGCATGAGTTGGAACGAACGGAGGTAGTACCGGTTCCACTTTTTGCCCACGTGTGACCGGTCCTTCAAAGTCACGGGCTGGTACCGCATCGGGAAGGACCAAATACGGATCCCCAACTCCTCATTTAGGTCGATATTGAGACGCATTCTCAGGTAAAGATCTGTTGGAGTGTCCATAAAGTTGTACAGCATGTAATTGGACAGGGAGGTGATCTGATTGTCGGCGGCCATGCGAATCGACCGCTCGTAGACCTTTCTGACGCCGATATGGTCGAAAGCGATTCGAAGGGGGCTGATGCAGATCGTCGACATCTCGCGTAGGAACATCTCCGACTTGGCAAGAATTCGTGCGTCCACTCCCTGGTTGAAGTCCACCCGGCGCTTGACTGGCCTGTTTCTGCCGCGTGACAGCTTGGCTCCCGGCGTGAAGCCCAGGTCGCGAATCTCCGCAATCACCTCTTTGTAGCGAGCCGATGCTGTGATGTTGTTGTCCATGAGCACGAGGTCTTTCTTCTCCCCGTGTCGTTTGATAACACCTTCAACTAGATTGAAAAGGGGCGGCATCTCGCGTTGGGCGCCCTCCAACTTCGGCACCCCGCAGAATGAGCACTTCCTCACGCATCCACGCGACGCGTATCCGAAATACGCATCATGTACTGGGTAGCTGTAATCGATGTGGTCGAGGATCCCGTAGTCAGGCACCAGTTCGTCGATCGGCGTACCGGACAAGTCGTCGGCCCCAAAGTCGTAGTCGTCCGCCGACAATGCGAGAGAAGCTGCCGGAGGACCGTCGAGTAAGCCTTTGACGAAGCGTACGCCAGCCCAGCGAGGTTCATTGAGGAATGCATCGAGCATGAGCGAGACTGCAATTCCGCCGACAAACACACTCTCCGGTTGACCGCCTGCAGCCCGTATGGCGAAGTCAATTGCCGAGGCAGTGCGATTCCACTCGAAGGTGAAGAGAGTGGTCACATAGACTCGGTCCCACGCTTGATTCAGCACCTCTTGGTCTTCACCCTTTATGAACTTGACGCGGTCGCCTCGGCCAGATCGTCGGTGATAGGCGGCAAGTTTCATCAAACCCAATGGCGGATATTTGTTTGGGTAGCTGGGTTCAATTAGCAGGACTTCCCTGGATGGCATCAGCAACCCCTCAGACTGGCCCTTTTGGGCGTCCAAACTGTGCCACGAAACTGGTCTAGCACCCTACGCAGCCTTTCTGAGAGAGAGATGCTTGATTTCATGAGGTCTTTTTCTGGTTCGTTAGCGGTCTGGGTTGCCCGTCAAACGCGCTCTCGTCAAGATGATCCCGGATTAGCCGAGCTATCAATGTGCTTTTCTTGAAGCCGCTCTCTCGGCAGTAGGCGTCGAATCGGTCAAACTCCTCAGAGTCTAGGAGAACGCTGATTTTCGCACGTCTGCGGTTCATACTTACACCTTTCGCCGCTGTTTATAGCTCACTTCTCCTCATAAGTCAATACCTCTGCTCATATGTGCGCACCCCTGTAGATGGCCGCTGGCATCTGTGAGAGGCGCTGCAGATCGGGTAAAACGGGGGGCACAGACGTTTCGATGGAGGGACTTCCTCGTGGGGACTTCCAAGTGGCCGCTGCACATTGCCAGCATGGACGGCCAACAGGCCCGGGATATAGAGGCGACGGTGGTCACCGGCGCATAGTTAACCACGCTCCGCTCTCACCTTCTGGAGACCTTTGCATAACCCCAGGGACGGGGCGGAAAATTAGGTGCCGCCATCGTGACGATTGTGGAGCGGGTTGAATGCACCGAGACATGGGCCAGCCGTCGCTCGCGGAAGCGTTGTTGCCGAAGCCGCTCGGCCAGAACCAGCGGCTGGAGCGGATCGACCAGGCGGTGGACTGGGAGCGCCTCGGGCAGGTCGTGGCCGGCGTCCACGCCGCCCGGGACGGGCGCCCCAGCTATCCGCCGCTGTTGATGGTCAAGGTGCTGCTGCTCCAGCAGTGGTACACGCTCTCGGATCCCAGATGGAAGAGGCCCTCGGCGACCGGCTCTCCTTCCGGCGCTTTGTGGGGCTGGGGTTGCCAGACGACACGCCCGACCACTCGACCATCAGCCGCTTTCGGACCGCCGTGGCCGCGCAGGGCCTGAGCGCGCGCCTGTTTCAGGCCCTGGCGGCCCAACTGGACGCGCAGGGCCTGGTGATGAAGCAGGGCACGCTGCTGGACGCCACGTTGGTGGCGGCCCAGGTGCGGCGGCCGCCGCTGGCGGCGGGGCGCGGCGCTCGGAGTGCCACCGACCCGGACGCGGCCTGGACGCAGCCGGGCCGGGGGGCGCGGGCCCACTTCGGCTACAAGGTGCATCTGGGGGTGGACGCCGACACGGGCGTGGTGCGGCGGGCCGTGTTGACCGCCGCCAATGTCGCCGCGAGCGAGGTGGCCGACGCGTTGGTGAGTGGGGACGAACGGGCGGTCTACGGCGACCGGGCGTATGAATCCAAACGCCGGCGCCAGTGGCTGCAGGCCCAGGGGATCAACGACCGAATCATGCACCGCTCCCACAAGCATCAACGCGAGCTCCCCTACTGGCAGCAACGGCGCAACGCCCTGATCGCGCCGCGGCGGGCGGTGGTGGAGAAAGTCTTCGGGACCCTCAAGCGCAGCTATGGCTACCACCGGGTGCGCTACTGCGGCTGCGGGCGCAACGCCGTGGAGCTGTGGTTCAAGCTCATGGCCTACAACCTGCGGAAAGCAGACACTTTGGCCCCCGTCCCTGTCTAACCCGAGGGACCGGTGCGTCCCGCGGCCCGCCGCAGCTGCCCCAAACGGTCCCACCGGGCGGCGTCACCGGTCCCCAGCCACGCCAGGGGGCCTCACCGAGGGCCATACGCCCGTTACGCAAAGGTCTCCCTTCTGGGGGAGCTCGGCATTGAGGCGACGGGCAAGCGGGGGTTCCTGCTGGCGGACGGGCGCCGGGTCGAGATGGACTTCGGGGAGGCCCGTGCAACCATCAACCGAGATAGCGTGACGACCATCGTGGTCTTCGGAGAGGACGAGGCCCGTCCGCCGCTGGGGGTCTACACCCTGGAGGGTCTGGCCCTGGCGGTGGACCCGGAGGCTCAACGGCCGGTTCCCACCCACATGATCCTCTACTGGGATTCGGCGTAGGCTGGCCGGTGGCGAGGCATATCCCGGCCGCTCCATATCCCGTCGCCTCAGGCGGCCGTTGAGTGGAGTTGCGAAAGTATGCACGCGCATGAACCGATAGTCGCCTTTCATCTGGAGCTGTTGCCAAAGGACTTTGGCGAGCGGCTGGCGCAACTCGTGGGGGTCTCCTGCCTGTCGTGGGAGGAGTTCGCTGAGCGTCTCAGCATCGAGTGTGATCGCGCGACTGAGTGGCGAGGAGGCGAGGCCCCCACAGGTGGGGAGGTCTGCCACATCATGGGTCTGGCGTTGTCGGTTCCCGGCGGCAAGGAATTGATGCTTCCGGAAACTTTCGGCCGAAACGGGGTTGAATCAGCTTAGACAACATTGTGAGAGGAAGAAGTGACGATGTGGGAGAGTCCTTGGCGGTTGAATACGAGAATTAACACCAATAGTGAGTCGTTGAGGCCAATTCCATGAAGGGGACCGGTAAGTTCAAGCAAGAGCCTGCGAAAGATCCATTCTGTGAATTGTGGGTCTATGAGGGCATCCCTTTGTCCGTGATGATGCTTCAAGGATGATTCAACGACCGGTACGACTGCCTTGAGCTATTCTTTCAAGCCTTGAACCCTGAGGATCGATCACATCTCTTCACGACAAGCAATTATACGGAGTCCGTGAAGACAAAGTATAAACAGATGTGGGATGCTGGCGAGTTCACCGAGATTTCCACACATGGACAAGTAGTCCACAATCTTCCAGACCAAATTACATGTCCCTGGTTCTCTTGGTGGGCAGCCTGTGCTTCCAGGGCTGTTGCTGACTCAAGGGTCCTAGAGGCTTTACCGAAGGGTCTGGGCACCGTCGAAGCAGCACACGATACATTCAAGCCGTGGTTCTATCGGACCAGAAGGGTTCGCAATCTCAACGCGGCGGATGCCGCCAGGATACTAGCCAGATACGATCACCTGCAAACTGAAAGAAGACCTCTGTTGGCTAGAAGTTCTCTCAGAGGGTCCGCAATACTCTTTAACGATGTCCTTCCTTGGAAGGACCTAGGTGCACTGGAAGACGAGTACGCTAATGAATCGAAACGTCTTGCCTAAAAAGAAGAGGACTCTCGGTTCATTCGTGATTGCAGAGACCTGTCCCGCTTTGAGGAGTGGCTGATGGAGGAAGGTGAGAGTTTGTTATGCAACGTGATCCACAATGAACGACTTCCAGAGGGTCAATCAAGGCAATCCTGCGTTGTACTGGAACTCGCCATACCGCTTGCTGAGCAAGAAGTACGTCACCTGACTCGCGCCAAATTACGACGGAGGGTATGCAAACGACGGGAGGCGCGTGAGGCCAAGGAGTGCAAGGACAGTCGTGTACCGGCAATTAGCTTGCTGCCCCCGCGTCTGGAATTGCACGAGGAACCGGAGCCCTGCACGCACACATGGGGAGAGCCGCTACACGTCAGCTTCTCCGGCGGCGACCACGCCGTGCTCAACGTCTGCGAGACCTGCCAGGGCTTTGTGCGGCGGTGTAAGCGTTGCCGCAGGTTCCATGTGGTCAACCGAGGACTGGGCAGCAAGTACTCGATGCCGTGGTGGGTTTCCGAGGCGTGGCTGAAGGAGCATAGGTGCGCGCGCAGGGACTTGGGCAAAGTTCCGATACCGTTCGTGTGGACGCCCGATGCCAGCTACTTTCCAGATTTCGACCTTGCTACTTATAGGGAGATCGATGGAGAGCCGGGACGTTGCGAGCTGGAATGGTTCAGTTGACATGTGCATCGAATCCCCGAACCAACGGGACTCATTCGTTCGTTTGCAACAGGACTGCAGTCCTACCGTGAGTATCAATGGCCCAACAGGTGAGCACAGACGAGGGTGAGGCTCCTACGAGTGTGGTATCTCGCTGACAGGAGGTCGAGCCGATGATTGGGGAGTGTTTGGTCGCGGCGGGACTGTTCTTGGACGTTTTAGGGTTTTTCCTGATTATGCGGCATGGCGGCAGTCTCTTGATTTGGGCTGGGAGGATGGACGATCTTGTTCCTGGGACAAGGAGTACCCCGGAGGAGCTCGAGGAGGAGCGGCGGAAGAATGCGGCGGTCTTTCGCCGGTGTCGTCTGGTGAGGCTGGGTGTGGCATTGGTGTTGGCGGGCTTCGTCTGTCAGTTCATAGGTGTGGTCGTTGGTCTTTTGATCTCGTAGAGGATGACTGAGCCGTCCAGCGCCATCTCCTCTGTATCCCTTCCGGGAATAGGGCTGTCTTCAGGCATGGATATGGTGTAGCGCACGAGGGCGCTGCCGGGCCTGACGACGATCTCCCTCACGAATATCGTGACGAAGGCCCTGCGCTCGCTCATCGCACCCCCCTTCAGGAACTCGCCCATGTCCTGGGCGCGGGCTGCGACAGCGTTCACGTCGTCCCGGACCGTCCTGCGCTGGGAGATGATGGCCCTGGCATCGGCCGCCGCGCTCTGCCAGCGCTCCCGGCGTTCCCGGTGCTCCCTGATGCGGTCTGCGGCGTCGGCCACGTCCCTGTCGGTCGTCTCGATGACTTGCCAGACGCGGGCCAGATTCTGCTTCACGTCCTCGATCGAAGACTCGATGGTCTGGAGCCTCTTGCGCTGCTCCCGTCCCACGCTGTCCATCTCCTCCTCCACGACCTCCACCAAGGCGGGGCCGATTCCCTCGGTGAGGACGTTGGCCCGAATCCTCTCCAGCACCATCTCCTCGAACCGCCGGGTGTTGAGCCTCGGGGCCTCGCAGGCATCCTTGCCGCGCTTCATGACGACTGGCAGACGTAGTAGGCGAACTGTCCGCTCTTGGCCTCCTGTCCGCTGAACGCTCTCCGGCACGCCCTGCACTTGACCAGTCCGCTGAGCAGGTGGGTGCTGGCGACTCTCCGAGGATGGGCAATCTTGGGGGCACGGGACCGCATCAGGGCGTCGACGCGGTTGAACTTGGCTTTGGAGACGATGGCGGGGAACGCCTTCTCGATCCGCACCGGGTTGGCCCTGGTCCTGGCGTTGGCGCCCCAGACCAATGTGCCGGTGTAGACCTCGTTTCTGGGGATGAAGTGGACGCCGTTCTTGGTCCAGAGCTTCCCCGCGGGGCTGGCGATGCCCTCGTCGCTGAGGGCGCGGGCGATGTGGAGCATCCCGGTGCCGAGGTCGGCCATGTCGAAGATGCGCCCGACGACGCGGGCGGCGTCCGCGCGTACCGCCTCGGCGAGCCGGTCGGCCTCCTTGCGGCCGAGCCCGCCGATGGCGCGCTCGGCGCCGCCGGCCTCGCGCACGGTCAGTCGCGTCCAGAACCACGAGCGGGGCGTCTCGATGCTGTCGATTCCGCCAACCGGCGTGCCCTCGGCGTCTCCGAAGCGCAGCACGCCGCCATCGAGCGAGACACGTGCCGGGCCCGCGCCGAGCAACCGAACAAGGGCGGCACTGGTCGCGCTCACTGGGCTGGGATTCGGTGTCATCGCAGTGCGGGAATCGGGAACCTAGGGAGTAGCCGCGATAGCATAGTGAGGTCCATTTGGGCAGTCAGCGCAGGGCGCAGCAATCCTCAGGTACTGCGGTCGCAAGCCGGAAGGCAGTTGAGCGAGGCGACGAATAGCCCCGGGTCCTGTAGGAACGCTAGGAATGCTCTGAAGAAAGGCCGGGTGGTTGCGGCAGGGCCTATGCTCACGGATGAGGGAGATCCGGTGAGGGCCACGATGCACCCGCAGCGCTCATTTGCCGACGTGGAGTATGACGGACAGCCGCGCCAGACGCGGCGGGAGCGCTTTCTGCGGCGCATGGAGGCGCTGATGCCGTGGGCGCGGCTCGCAGCGCGCATCCGGCCGGTCTACCCCACCGGCGAGCGTGGCCGTCCCCCCTACCCGCTGGCCCTGTTGCTGCGGATTCACTGCGTGCAACTGTTCTACAACCTCAGCGACCCGGCGATGGAAGACGCGCTCTACGACAGCGTGGCGGTGCAGCGGTTCGTGGGCCTCACCGCGCGGGGCCCGCGACCCGATGAGACGACGATCCTCCATTTCCGGCACCTGCTGGAACGGCATGCCTTGGGCGAGGTGCTACTGGCGGAGATCACCCGGCATCTGGCGGCGCAGGGCCTGCGGCTGCGGGAAGGCACGATCGTGGACGCGACCATCCTCGACGCGCCGGCGTCGACGAAGAACCGCGCGCAGGCCCGGGACCCGGAGATGCATCAGGTCAAGAAGGGGAACCAGTGGTACTTCGGGATGAAGGCGCACATCGGGGTGGACGCGGCCACGGGGCTGGTGCACAGCGTCGTGACGACGGCGGCCAACGTGGCGGATATCACGCAAGTGCCGCGGCTCCTGCATGGGGCCGAGACGCGCGTGTGGGGCGACGCAGGCTACGCGGGCGTGGCCCGGCGCCCCGAGCACCGCGGGCGGCGGATCGACTGGCAGGTAGCGCAGCGGCCGGGGCAGCGGCGGCGCTTGGCGCCCGGCAGCGCCGCCGCCCAGGCGGAGCGGCGCAAGGCCTCGATCCGGGCGAAGGTGGAGCATCCGTTCCTGTATGTGAAGCGCCACTTCGGCTACGCGCAGGTGCGGTATCGGGGATTGGCCAAGAACCGGACCCGGCTGTGCCTGTTGTTGGGATTCGCCAATCTGCTGCTGGCGGAGCGCGCCGCGCCGGCGTAAGCGGGCGATCTGCGCCCCGCGCCGGGGCGCGCGCGGCCTGCACCGCCGCTGACGGGGCGCCGCGGTCCCGAAACGCCCGCACCCCGCCCCCCCTGGCGCATTGCCGCTGCCCCGGAGCTCTGGCACGCCGGTTGTTCAGAGCTTTCCTAGGACGCTGATCTCCGACTTGGGAAGGGGCCCGCGCCGCCACCACAGGCAGTGCGGAGGAGGGTGTCATTACCATCACAGCAGGTACCTGGCGCGGCAGGGTTGCCGGGTGCTCCTCAGCGGATGCGGACCTGCGCGGTCGCCTCCTGCAGGGCGACCTCCGCGGCGTCCGCTCGTCCCAATCGGACTGTCTTGCGGCGTGGGGATGGAATAGAACAAGGAACGTAGGGAGATGCCTGGTTGGCTTGGATATGCGAAGTATGGGAGAGCAGTACCACCTCCGGATCCAGCGTACAGCCGCGTGACCAACGCCGAGCGCTTTCGACCGTTGCATTCGGCCATGCTGGAGACTATCGGCCGGCTGGAGAATGACTTCGACGTCGAGCGTACTGAGGGATATGGTCTGGACGCGGAACTGGAGCGGGGGCTTGACCCTGCAAGTCCGCCCGTGAGACTCAACCCCAGGGACTCCGACGCCGCCCCAATTGCGGTGGTGTTCTCGACCTTTCCGGGTCTTCACGTCCGATTCGGGCGGTGGTACAGCGAGCCTTTTCCGAGTTGTGGCTGCGACGCGTGCGATGAGTCAGCAGAAGGCGAGAGCGAACGGCTCAACGAGATGGTCGATGACGTAGTCGCCGGGAGGTTTTGCGAGGCGATCCGACGTCCCCTGATTTCCTTCAGGGGGTCTGGTTGGAGGGAAACGAAGTTCTGGTCGTCTGTCGGGACACGCACCAACAGATCCAGTGTTGACGGACTCCGCGCGCGTGAGATGGCCGGTGGCCGTCGTCGCCTGGATCTGAACTGGAAGGCTTGGCCCCGTAGACGGACCATCAGTTAGCGTCTCGCCTGCGGCTTCCGGGCCTGTTTGACAACATAGATACGCCGTGAGCCTGCCCCTTTAGGCAGGCACGCCGACTTGGGGGAGCCTCAGCGTCGAATCTCCCACCGGAAAGTTTGCAGCACAGTACGTGAAGGCTTACCAGTTCATGGCTTTACTGAATTGCCTTTGTATCCGAGCCGCGCCTTACGCCGTTTTCCTGAGCTGGCTACATTCGAACCAGATCCCATGAGTATCGAGCAGGAGCCGTACGTGGGAGCGCGGCGACCGGACGATTGCCTCCACAGTCCGTCGTGAGTACGTCGGAGCTGCAGGTGCGGACGTTGTTTGTGTTGGATGGGGCGGGGCGGATTCTCGGGACGCGGGAGGCGGTGCCGGGGATGAGGCCGTTGCTTTCGTTCATTCGAGGTCGGGCAAGTTGTGCGTGGGCGGTTCGGGCAGATGTGGCGCGGGATGTTGCCGGTGAGTTAGACGGGCTGGCCGAGGAGAAGCCGCCGGTGGCGGACTCTCGGCAGGCGCCGGTGCATGCGCAGCGATCGGTGGAAGACACGAGGGCGGGTCTCCAGGGGTACCGCCGCCGAGCCGGGTTCGCTTGCGGCAGGCGTCGTCCAAGGCGTTGTGGGGAGGGTCACAACTGAATTGCGCCAGGGCGTCGAGGAGGCCGCGTTCCGGCGTGGCTTGTGCATTGTCGGGACGCTTGGGGTTGAGCGTGTCGGGTGCCGTGGCGGAGTCGTCGACATACCGTCAGCCCAGATCCTCCTGCCAGCCGAGCGCCGCGGCCGCACCGGTGGATTCGATCCCGGGGCTCAGGCGGCGGTTTCCCAGAGGGCGCGGATAGGTACCGCGAAGAGCCCATCGCCAAAGCTGGTGCAGACCTCACCGTCGTAGAGCACCACACCCGCAGCGAATCGGTCACCAACCGCTCGCCTGAGACGGCGCAAGCCTCGAAAGTCCGCCCCAGTCACGGTGCCTGACGCCTTGACTTCAACGCCCGCCAGCGCCAAAGCCCCTTGCTCAATGACAATATCGACCTCGACCTGATCCTTATCCCGGTAGTGAAAAAACTCGAGGTGCGCGTCGTGCCAGCTCGCCTGGCGCCGCAACTCCTGGAAGACGAACGATTCGAGAAGCTGGCCTAGGAGTCCGCGATGCTTCGCCAGGTCGCGGGCATTGAGCCCGAGGAGCGAGCATGCGAGGCCGGTATCGCCGATATGCAGCTTGGGCGTCTTGACGAGGCGGCGCAGGCGATTGCTATGCCACGGGCGGAGCAGTTCAAGCATGAAGACCCGTTCGAGCAGGCCTAGATAGCCGCTGATGGAGGGGCGGCTGAGGCTGAAGGATGACGCGAGGTTGGAGACGTTGAGCAGCGTGGCCGTCTGCGCCGCCGCCAGCATCAGGAGCCGGGGCAGCGCGTCGAGCATCGTGATGCGGGCCATATCCCGCACATCCTTCTCCAGCTGCGCCTGCACGTAATCGCGATACCAGGCCGTCCGCCGCCGACCTGCGGGGCGCGCCAGGGCCGCCGGGAATCCCCCGGCCACGATCCGCTCGCCCAGCTGCCCGCCCAGCGGTTCGGTCTGCCGCGTCGGGAACCGGCCGTGAAATAGCGTGTCGAGAAAGCGCGGCATCGGATCTGGCACGGCGGCGCCGACTGGTCCGGCAGCCAGCTCACATTGCGCGAGCGGATGGAGCCGGACGATTTGCAGGCGTCCCGCCAGCGAGTCCGCGAGCGTGGGAACCCGCAGCGCGTTGCTCGATCCGGTGAGGACAAAGCGCCCCGGGACGCGCCGGCGATCGATGGCCAGTTTTAGGGCGGCGAACAACCCTGGAACACGCTGGACTTCGTCGAGGACGACGCGCTCGGGCAGGGACGCGACGAAGCCCATGGGATCAGCCTCGGCCCCGCCGCGCACCACATCGTCGTCGAAGCTGAAATAGGCGTGCTCCGCCCCGCGTGCTACGGGGCTGCCGGCCCACGGCGCCCCGGCGCCCCGCCACGGCAATTGCCTCGGAGCACACACGACCTGGGCGAGGGTGGTCTTGCCGCACTGGCGCGGCCCATGAATGAGTACCGCGGGCGAGTCCTCCAGGGCCTCGGCCAGCTGACGGTCGACGTAACGCCGGTAGAACGGAAGGTCAGGCACCGTCTGATCGTAAGTCGCCTACCGTCCAATTGCAATATTTGGACTCGTCTGATTGCAAACGCGCCGTCGTCCGATTGCACGGCATCGATCGCCGACCCGCACGATGAGCCGCGACGGGCCGTCCGGCGACCACGCCGCCATCACGACCCGCTGATTGTCCACGCGTACGGCGGTGGGCGTGTCGGGGGCGATGTCCAGTCCGTCGGCAACCGGCCAGCGCAGGCCAGCGAGCCAACCCCGGATGGCAGACGCACAGTCGGCGTCAGGGCGGGCACGGGCACGTCGACCCCTGATTCGGACCCGCGAGACGTCCACAATTCAGCGCTGACGAATGGAGTTGTCCTGAGCAGCGCGTGAACCAGCAGCGTCCCAGTCGTCACGAGATCGACTCGTGATTGACTCGCAAGCCGAAACACCCCGATCCCGGAACACGCTCCAGGCGGATACATCCGGGCGTAGGCGAAGCCGATGTCGTGGATTTGCCGCACGCGTTCCTCAAGAAAGCCGGCAGAGGCGACGGCCGACGTCTCCACGCCGCCCATTCCCCGATTGTGTACCGTAACCGCGTCGGGCCCAGATTCCGCGAATAGACGCGGGACCGGACACGGCAGACCTCGGTCAAACTTGCCGCAGCTGGAGCGGTCCACGACCCGCAATGGCTGGCGAGGCCCGACTCCAGCAGGACGAGCGGATCGTCGACCAGGGTGGCCGCTCAGCCGGTGGGCCAGCGATGGCGCGTGGATCCGGCGGCCTCTGGACGGCACAGCCGCCGACGGCTTGCGCCCCGACCTACGCGTCGCATCCGATGCGCCCCACTGCGGCCAGCCGCAGACCGACGCCCGGGCCTCGCGCGGCACCGACCCGTGCGCAGACCAAGGCATCCGAAGGACCGGCAGGACCAATGGCCGGCCCCGGGATCACCACGCGGCTAGGTCTCAGAAGCGGACGGGACCGGGCCATGACCGCCGGCTCTCATGGGGGCAGCCCGTCGGAGATTTGGCGACCACGGTGTCCCGCCGACCGACCGGCCACCCGAACTTTCGCCCGTCGGCATCCGATGTCACGAAAGAGCCCTACGGCAGCCGACAGACGTACGGCAACGAGGACTCCCTGAGGTTCCCCCGCATGCGCGGGGATAGACCCGCACGCTGGACGTGGCCGCCAGCTCGCTCGTCGGTTCCCCGCATGCGCGGGGATAGACCTCTGCGCTCGCTCCGCACGACCTGGCGCGGATGGGTTCCCCCGCATGCGCGGGGATAGACCGTATCGCCAAACGGTAGAAACCTGGGTAGCCGCCCACCCAGTCGGGACCCATGATGGACCCACCATGACCCGATCGCTGCCGTTCCGCGATGGCGACTCCGTGTCCCGGCGGGATCGGCGTCAACTAAATGGTGGACGACCGCCGGGCACCCGCCGCGGCCGCCATTCTCGTCAGTCGCGTCTGCGGGCGCTGCAGGCGGCTCTACGCAAGATCAACTCGGCCTGGGAGCTCTCGCAGTCGCCGCTCGCCAAGTACCGGGACCTCCAGGCGCTGGGCCGGATGCAGTTCGCCGATCGGGCATTCCCCGAGGGCTGGGCCGTCCAGGCAGTGCTGCGCCTCGCCTGCACACGCGTAGCCGGCGCCCTTGAGCCCCGGAAGGGCGAGTTCCTGCAGCGGTGGGTGGCGGGCGAGTCGATCGCCGGCATCGCAGCTTCGGCGGGGATGAGTCGCAGCCATCTGTCACGACGCTGGCGCCCGCAGGTGTTGGCGGCGATCGACGCCGAGATCGCCAATCTGCTGCGCGAGCTGCGCGCTGGCGGCGGACGCCGGTTGCAGGAGATGATCGCGAGCGGCCATCCTCCTCCGCCGTCGGGCAGTGCCAGCCCTATGGCCGGGCCTCGGTTGGGGCGCGGGACGGGCCTCGGGACGCTCGCACCCACACTGAACGGCGTTCAGCAGACCCGCCAGCCCTGACCCATCCGAATTAGCTAGAATTAGCCGGATTTCACGGCGCGACGTGTGCCACGAACGCACCTAGCCTGGCTGGATTGCCGCCTAGGGACGCGGGGACCGGATCCGGCCCGCCACTTCGAGTAGTGCCGAGGGCGGGACTCGAACCCGCACAGCCCGGAGGCCACTAGCCCCTCAAGGATTGCGGCACTTCGGCATTCAGCGATCCCGTCCGATTGAGCTAGTACTAAGAGGCATCTAGCTCTACCATCGCTGCGAGTCTCGATCCCGCCTGTGTCTTGACCGGGACCATCGTGGCGGGAGGCTGCACCGCCGGTGGAACCTGATTGTGCCTGCGGCTCTTGCCGTTCCCCATTCGCCCACGGCGTGAACTGATTTCCCGATCGCCGGCACTTAGAGCGCATCGAGACGACGACGTGCTGGTTGCCCGATATGTCGGTACTTATTGACATCTTCCGATATATCCGTAAGTCTTGGCGCATGGCACCTGCACGCCGAGCGGCGGTTCTCGACCTCGTCCGGGAGGTCGGGCTGGCCCGCCCACGCGACCTTGAGGCCCAGGGGCTGCCCGGCCGGTATCTTGGCCTGCTCGCACGCGAGGGACTGCTCGAGAGAGTGGGTCGGGGCCTCTACGCACCTGTTGGTGGTGCAGTGAGCGAGCACCGCTCCCTGGCCCAGGTTGCGAAGCGTACGCCTCGGGGGGTGATCTGCCTGCTCTCCGCGCTGCGCGTCCACGGTCTGACGACGCAGGGGCCGTTTGAGGTGTGGCTGGCGATTGGCCCGAAGGATCGAGCGCCACGGCCGGCTGGGGTCGGACTGCGAATCGTGCGGTTCTCAGGGCCGGCGCGCGACGCGGGGATCCAAACGCAGCGCATCGACGGGGTGCCGGTGCGAGTGTACGAACCGGCGAAGACGGTGGCGGACTGCTTCAAGTTCCGCAACAAGGTGGGGCTAGACGTCGCCATTGAGGCGCTGCGCGACTGCGTGGCGCAGCGCCTTAGCACGGCGGACGAACTCGCTGCGTACGCCCGAATCTGTCGCGTTGCGCGTGTGATGCAGCCCTATATGGAAGTGATCCTGTGACGCGTCGGCAGCCACGGAACATCGCCGCGTCTGTCCGGCAACGCTTGTTGAATCGCGCGCGCGACGGCGGGGAGGACTTCAACTATCTGCTGACCCGCTACGCGAACGAGCGGCTGTTGTACCGGCTCGGGGCATCGGGCTTCCGCGAACAGTTTGTGCTCAAGGGGGCGGTCCTGTTCGAAGTGTGGTCTGCGACGCCCCACCGAGCCACGCGCGATGTGGATCTTCTCTGTTACGGGGAGCCGGCCGAAGAGGCTGTGCAGGCGGTTTTTCGGACCTTGTGCGCAATGGAGGTCCCGCCCGATGGCGTACGTTTCCTGGCTGGGTCGGTGCGAGCCGCGTCGATTCGTGACGGGCAAGCCGCCGGCGGCATCCGCGTTCGACTCACAGGCGATCTCGACGGAGCACGGATCAGTCTCCAGGTTGACGTCGGCTTTGGCGATGTCGTGACGCCTAGCGTCGTGGAGACCGACTTCCCGACGCTGCTCGACTTCCCGGCCCCTCGGTTGCGGGCGTATCCGCGCGAGACGGTTGTGGCAGAGAAGTTTGAGGCGATAGTGCGATTGGGAATTGCCAACACCCGGATGAAGGACTTCTACGACCTCTGGTTCATGGCCACGACGTTTGCGTTTCAAGGGGACTCGTTGGCGGCGGCCTTGGCGGCAACCTTTGGCGGCCGCGGCACGCCGATACCCGTCGACATACCGGTGGCCCTGAGCTCGGAGATCAGCGCCGACGCGGGGAAGCGGGCGCAGTGGTCGGCGTTTGGCGGCCGCTCGGGTCTGTCGGCGTTACCTAACCTGGAGGTGGTCATTGCGATGCTCAGGTGCTTTCTGCTTCCGCCCGCATCCGCCGTTGTGCAAGGTGCCGGGTTCGAACGCGCCTGGCCCGCCGGCGGCGATTGGAGCGACTCGTAACGTTCTCGACGCAGTTGGTGTCGACGGCAGAACCAACGGCACCGTTCTGAGACCTCGAGGGAGCTCTTCCAGGCCTATGCCGCTTGCCAATTTCTCGCCCTATGTGTTGCGGGATGCCTAGCTGTACTGACCACAAGCAACTGTGTTGGAGCGTCAAGGGTTAGGCCATGGTCGGGTCCCAGGTGGTCTGGGATTTGCAGAGCGCGTTGCGGAGGACGAGAAGCTTGCGCATGCAGGCGACGAGGGCCACCTTGGGCGGCTTGCCGGCCGCGATGAGGCGCTGGTAGCAGGCGCGCAGCGTGGGGTTGACGCGGGTGGCCGTCAGGGCGGCCATGTAGAGCGCGGCGCGGACCTGGGCGCGCCCGCCCCAGCAACTCCGCCGCCCGCGCCACGCGCCGCTGTCGCGGTTGAAGGGCGCGACCCCGACGAGGGCGGCGACCTGCTGGCGGGAGCAGGTCCCGAGTTCGGGCACTTCGGCCAGCAAGACGGCGGCGGCCACGGGCCCGATCCCGGGGATGCTCGGCAGCCAGGCGGCGCGCGCGCGCCGCGCGGGCGCCGCCTGCACCAGGGCCGCCAGCTGGCGGTCGACCTGCGCGAGGGCCGCGGTCAGCGCGCCGGCCAGGGGGTCGAAGCCCAGGTCCAGGCGGGCACGGTCGTGGCGGCGCCGCTGCGGCTCGGCCGCGCGGTCCGCGACCAGTTGGCGCCGCCGGCGGCTGAGGAGCTGGAGGTCCTGGACGGCGGCGCTGGGTTGGGGCCGCAGCGGAGGCCGCACCGCGGCCGCGAACCGCGCCAGCACGCGCGCGTCCAGCCGGTCGGTCTTGGCCAGGATGCCGTGGGCGCGGGCGAAGTCGCGAGGCTGGCGCGGATTGACGACGACGACGGGCAGGCCAGCGGCGCGCAGGGCGGCGACCACGGCCCGCTCGTAGCCACCGCTGGCTTCCAGCCCGATGCGGGTCGGCCGCAGCGCCTCGAGCTGCCCCTGCAATCGCCGCAGGCCGCCGCGTGCGCGCGCGACCGTCCAGGTTCGTCCCCGTGGGCTGCACGGCCACGTCCAACCGGGCCTTCGCCACATCGATCCCCACCGTCACGTCCGCTGGTGCCGTCATTGGGTACCCTCCGGCAACACTGGCCACGCGCCCTGCCTTGCCGATGCGGGCTCGTGCTCACGGCCCCGGCAACTGTTCGGGCTCTGGGCCAGCGTGCGGGCCGGGACGACCCTGCTCTGTAGCGGTCACCGACGACCAAGGTGTGATCGGTCTGTCCCGGCCCGTTCACTGTGACCTTGGTCAATCCAAGGCGCGCGAACATACAAGGTGTGAGACACGGCTGACGGGCGGGAGGCCGTCCAGGGAGCCGTGGGGGCGCCGGCGGTTATACCACCTGAGCCAGCCGATGAGGGCGCGCGTGCGGTGGGTGCTCGACGGGTAGGCGAAGGCATAGGCCCAGCGGTGCAGCAGGAGCTGGATGAAGCGTTCGGCCTTGCCATTGGTGCGGGGGGTGTACGGCCGCGTGCGCAGGTGCCGCAGCCCGCGCGCGGCGCAGTGCCGTCGCCACGCGTGCGCGCGATAGGCGGGGCCGTTCTCCGTCATCACGGCCTGCACCGCGATCCCCTGCCCGCGGAACCACGCCAGCGCCCGGTCCAGGAAGGCCAGGGCATCGCCCTGGCGGTCACTGGGCCGCACCTCGGCGTAGGCCAGCCGCGAGTCCTGAGTGAAGCATCGAGCACTGCGACTAGCCGCTCGGCCGTGCGCCCGTTTGCTCTTGGATGGGAGCGGTTGCTCCTAAAGACGAGTGCCGGATAGGAAAGTCCGGCTCTCACTGCGGCCGCGGCGAGCGGTCGATAGTCCACCACGTTTTCGGTCACTATCGCCCAACATTCCGCCTGCGCTGTCTCGAGAATTTCCGCATCAGGCCTCACGCGAAGATCGGGCCGTTCGGCCACGGCTTCGACCTGATGGCCGCGGTCCCGCAATGTCTCGGCGATCGTTGGGGGCCACATCTCATCAAGCAGCAGCTTCACAGGTCCAGCAATTCCTGCTCTCGTCGCCACTGGGCCTCGGCGCGCGCGGCTTCGTCCTCCACGCGCCGAATCCACGCACCGACTTCGTCGGTGTATTCGGTGTAATAGCGCAGTGCGGCTCGTATCTGATCAGCCGTCAGACCTGTCCGCTCCCTCATGCCGGTCAGACCATCGCCATCGTAGACATTCCCTCCACGAAACGCGCGCACGACCTCCCACACGTCGGGACCGTCAATCAACCCGGCTCGTCGCCCACCGGCACCCCAACGGAAGACAATCCTGGGGTGCTGCTCCATGCGCAGCCCTTCCTTGAGCAGTTGCTTCACGAGGGCCGATCGTGACAGCCCGCTTCTGCGACTCTGGGCCTCCAGCTGCGTGAAGACCTCCTCGCGAATGCGTACCGAGAGGTTCCGGCTCATCTCACAAGACTTCTCGACCGTGTGCTTGTTGCACACACTGTAGTAGTCCATTGCGGCATTTCGCGCATGAAGACGCGTGGGCACCTGTGGTCCGCTGGCAGCCGGCCAAAGTAGACCTGCAGTGCCGGCTGCCCTAGCCGCATTCGCCATCAATCTGTCACGGGCCGGACTGCTCAGGTGACTCCGATGAACAGTTCCGTCCTTGAACGTGGTCGACTGCACTTCCGGTCGTTTCGGGATTGACCCAAGGTGGTCAGCGTTCTTGTAGTGGGGGGCAATTGCGACGTTGGGAACCGCTGCGCCTCCCGCTGATTGGCCCTATTGGCGGCCTTGGTATCGCGGCTTTCCGTGTTTACGGAAACCTGGATAGGCGCCCGGGCAGATCCTCGGCATGCTTTCTCTGTCGCGACCCCCGCGCAACAGATAACCGCCGCGGGCCCGCGACACGGATTGATGTGACCGGGTGACGGGAGGTTGCCCGCGTCGTGAGTGTTGGGACGCCTGAGCGCTGGGAGGTCGCTCGGGGCGTCTAGGTTTGAGGTCGGCGCAATCAGGCGCCGGCGGGACGGCCACCGGAGTGGTGGCCTACGGCCCGCCGGCGATGGGACTCGGCGGGCCTGCATGCCCGAGATGGGCAGAGGAGGAGCGTCGTGTTCCCAGGTTCAGGGCGTCTGCTGCCTCAGGCAGTGGGGCGCATGTTTCGGCGTGGCAGGCGCGTGAGCGCCGCCACGAATATGACGGACGCGGTCACCCACTCAGCACCGACTGCTGGTCGCGAGCCGCCCGTGGCGGTGGTCGTCCGGCAGGTGCCGTATGGGGAGCGGCCGGCGCGCAACCGGCAGCTGACCCTGCTGGCGGAGCTGCTGGGCGCCGAATGGCGGCGGGAGCTGCCGGTGCGCTTCGGCGTGGCGGTGAGCGATATCACCCGCCGGCAAGCGGCGGCCGCGATCCGGCAGTTGACGGGCGGGGTGCGCCCGGCGCACGTCGCGCGCGGCACCTGGCACCGGGTGGCGGTGGACCCCGACTGGATCGACCGCCCACGCGGAGCGCGTCGGCAGGTGCGCAGTGAGACGGGGTTGCGCACAGCGACTCCCGCCACCGCTCCCGCGGCTGAGGATCTACTCCCCATCCAGCTGAAGGCGCTGCGGCTGCTCGGCGACCGCTTGGGCCTGGATGTCCTGGCCGCCGCATCGGCGCGCTACGGCTGCGACCTCCGCCGGCTGGACCGGCGCACTGCGGCCGCCTGGATCGCAGAGCTCACGCAGCAGGTGCTGGTGGGACCGGCGGGCGCCGCGCTGAGCTGAGCGCCCGGATTCGAGAAGGCCCCGGCGAGGGGCGGCGCCCGCGCGGGTGGTGCCGGCCCCGAGGGCCGGGCCCGCGCGGGCGTTCCACGACACGGAAGAACGGGAGGTACCCGATGGCACGCCAACTCAACGTCTACGGCTGGGAAATCCGGGAGCAGCTGCTGTGTGGCAAGGAGGCGACGCCGCTGGCGCCGTGGTTGCAGACCAACGAGCCGCTGCCGGCCCAGGGCAGGAGGCGCGAAGGCCCGGCGCCCTGGGCGGTGCCGCTGATGGAGGCCGTGGTGATGGGCCTGCGGGGGGATGTGCTGGAGGCGCGGACGCGGCTCGCGGACGGTGACGGCCTGTGGCTGCGGCGGCGGCCGCGACGCCACACGCGCGGCGAACGTGTCATGAGTTTCGCGGGCTCGACGATGGCCGGGCTGCGGCGGGTCGACGCCGACCTGGGGCTGGTGGCGCTGCTGGAGGCGTTCGCCAGCCGCGAAACGGCGACTGATCTGCTGGACGCCTGGGAGACCCTCCTGGTGGCCTGGCAGGCCGCCGAGGAGGAGGTGGGCCAATCGCTGGCCGTGCCGCTGGCGCGGGTGGCGGATGAGCTCTGGTACTGGCTGATCTATCGCGACCAAACGCCGGCGCCGACGAACGACCGGTTGCACCGCCTGGTGATCGAGGTCGAGTGCGACGCGCGACCCGACCCGACCTCGGATGACGTGGCGCCGCTACTGACCGACCCGGAGGCATTAACGGTCTACCGGGCGACGGGGCTGGTGGCGCCCAGCCGCCTGCCGGAGGCGCTGACGCGGCGGGTCGAGGGCGCCACGTTCTGCGGCCCGCAGCTGGGCCAGCTGGTGCTGGCGGTGGAGCGTGGCCTGCACGCCATGCTGGTGGGCCCGCGGGGAACGGGCAAGTCGCTGTGCGCGACGGAGGCGTCGCGCTATGCGCACCGCGAGCTGCGGACCGTCGAAGGCCACGAGGCGATGCAGCCGGTGGACCTGCTGGGCGGCTACGTGCCGGATCGGTCGGCCTCGGCCGACCCGTTCGCGCTGCAGGCGGAGCTGGCCTGCCGCCTGGCCGTGGGCACCGACCTGGAGGCAGCCGGCCCGACGGCCCGCTACGCCTGGGCGGACGGGCCGTTGACGCAGGCGATGCGGCAGGGGCAGGTGCTGTTCGTCGACGAGGCCAATCGCATGCCCGGCAAGACGCTGAACGTGCTGCTGGGGGCGATCTCGCGCCGGGCGCTGGTGCTAACGGAGCACGGGTCGCGCGAGGTGCGGGCGGCGGCGGGGTTCATGGTGCTGATGGCCATGAACCAGGGCCAGGGCTACCTGGTGAACCCGATCGACGCGGCACTGGCGGACCGGTTCCCGGTGACGCTGGAATTCGACTACCTGGAGCCGAAGGACGAGGCGGCGCTGTTGCGCCGGCGCACGAGCCTCCCGACGACCGTGGCCACCTGGATGGTGCGCGTGGCCCAGGAAACGCGAGCCATGCGGCGCACGCGGCAGCTGCCGGCGGATATGACGCCGCGGGGGTTGATGGCCTGGGGCGAGTTGGCCCGGGAGCCGCTGCAGGGCCCCGGGGATCCGGGGCGCATCCTGGCGGACGCGGCGCTGATGTCCTGGCTGCCGGGGGTGGCGGGCCGTGACTCGGACGGGCGAGTGGCCGGTGAGACGCGGGACCTGCTGCTGCAGATGGTGGCCAATCACCGGCCGGCGGGCCTGTGATCCCCGACCCACATCAGCGGGTATTCCGAGGCCCGTGCCGTGGATACGGCGCGGGCCTCTCAGTTTTCTTCAAGGAGGCAGACCAATGTCCGTGCAGTGGTATCAGTGGCCGAGCATCGAGCGGCAACTCGTGACCTTCGGCAAGTCGTTTCTGGGGCCCTATGCCTTCGCGGTGCGGTTGGAGGACGACCGCACCATCTGCCCGTCCGGCATGTGCGACTTCGGCCAGCGCACGATCACCGTGAATCCGAGGGCCTTTCCGGGCCCGCCGCGGACCCAGTATCTGCTCACGCGGGGCGTGCTGGCGCACGAAGTCGGCCATGCGCGCTACACGACGCCGCGGGACGGCGCGACCCCGGTGGTGCAGGAGATCACCAACGTGCTGGAGGATGAACGCATCGAGCGGATCATGGGCGGGCAGTTCTGGTCGGTGCGCGGGGCGCTGACGGCGATGACCCGACATGCCTATTGGCGAGCCATGCCGCTGGGGCAGCCGCGCGGGGAGCTGCAGGACCCCGACGACCCGTGCTGGGTGGTGCTGGCCGCCGTGCAATGGCGCTGGGCCCGGCGACTCGGGCTCCCGCTGAAAGGGCAGCTGTCCGCGCTGAACCAGCGGCGCTGGCGCAAGGTGAAGCCGCTCGTGGAACGGGCCTGGACGGCACGCGACACCGGGCGGGTCTACGACCTGGCGGAACAGATCGTGGCCATCCTGGGTCTGCAGCAAACGCTACTCAAGAGTTTGCCGATGCCGGCGGCGCCGAACCGCGGGATGCGGTCCGATGCTGCCGAGCCGCGGCCCCGCGAAGGCGCGGGCTGGACGGGCGCGGGTGAGCACGAGGCGGGGGACGACGATCTCCCGGCGGAGTTGGCGACCGCCGGATTCATCAGCGACCGACAGCTGGCGCCACCCGGTCCGCTGCTGCGGGCGGCGGAGCCGCTGGCGTCGGAGCTCGTCGCGCGGCTGGCGCTGCCGGAGACGGCGCGCACGCCGGAGTGGACCGATCGGCACGGACGGCTGAGCCTGCGGGCGGCGATCCGCAGCCTGGACGCCACGCCCTTCGTGGTGCCGACGGAACCGGAGCCCGACCCGGAGTCGGTGGCGGTGGGGGTGCTCCTGGACCGCTCGGGATCCATGGAGGGCCCACGCATGGCGGCGGCGCAGACGGCGGCGGCGACGCTGCACCTCGCCTGTGCCGAGCTGGACATCTGGCATGCGGTGATCGCCTTTGAAGGAGCGGAGTCGGTGGTGCGGACCGGCGACGCGTCGGAGCGGGCGCTGGCGCGGCTGGCGGGGCTGTTGCCCAACACCGGCAGCTGCATGGCCCCGGCGTATGCGGCGCTCTTGGGGGAGATGACCGCGCGGTCCGAGGCGTTGAAGGTGCTGGTGATCGTCCACGACGGCGAGCCGCACGATCCCCCGGCCGTACGGCATCTCAACGCCTGCGCGGACGCCGCGCGGATCGAGGTGCTGGGACTCGGCCTGGAGTTGGAGGCCACGAACCGGCGGGAGATGCGCCAGCTCTTCGGCGAGCGTTTCATCGACTGCGCGACCCCGGCGGCCCTGGCGCCCACGCTGGCCGGGGTGGTCAACACCCTGCGGCGGCGCTGAGCCGCGCGGCAGCGGCGCGGCCAGGCGCCTACGACCCTCCCAGACGGCACGGGATCCAGCGGACCGGGCCGTCCGGGCAGCCGTCGAGTTGACGCACCTCGATAGCGCTGAATTCTCGAACGACCATCCGCGGCCAATAGCAGGGCCCTGAGAGCGCGATCCCGTCGCGGTCGCACGGCTCGCCCGATCCGCGACGGGACTCCTACCCGAGCCCGGAAGCGCAGCAACTAGGGCCGCGTGCACTGCAAGCGCGCCGTCGAGCGCACCGTCCGGCGGAGCCGATTTGCCGCGACACGCGCCCGAGACGCCACTGACCGACCTCTCTTTGTGCCGTGCTGACGGAGACGTCTGGCGGCAAGACCGTGCCCGTCGAGACCCAACGGCCCACGACCGCATGGCGACCCGGACAGCCCGGCGCAACACGGGGCCGTCTCCGTTCTGGGGGACGGCCCCACCTCTGTTTTCAATCACTAGCCAAGGAGGCTGACATGACCGAGACGATGCAACCCACCCGCGACGAAACCCTGCTGGACGCGCTCAGGTCCAACCTGCGCCTGCTGCATGAGCTGACGCTGCGCTACGGCGTTGAGATCCAGCCAGCAGGCGCTGAGGACGACCGGCCCACCATCCTCTGCCCCGATGACGTGCGGCAGCTCGTGGCGCCGGAGATGGCCGGACTGGCCCAGGAGCAGGTGCGGGTGCTGCTGCTCGACAGCCGGAACCACGTGGTCGGTCAGCGGGTGATCTACCAGGGCAACGTGAACTCCGCGATGGTCCGGCCGGCTGAAGTGCTGCGCCCGGCGGTGGTCGCGGCCATTCCCCACATCATCATCTGCCACAACCATCCCAGCGGCGATCCGACGCCCAGTGCGACGACACCGCGCTGACCCGACAGTTGGTGGAGGCGGCGGACCTGCTGGGTGTTCAAATTGTGGACCACGTGGTCATCGGCGGCGACGGGGTCGTGAGCCTGAAGGAGCATGGTCTGATGCCCTGACAGCATTCTTCCGGCTGGCCTCATGTCGGTTGGGCACCCGGTCTAGGGACCGGGTGCCCAACGGTCGCGGCACCGGACGCCCCGAGTTGTGTAGCTTGCGTGAGGTCTCCAGGGACCCGTGCAAGTCACCGGGCGCGGCCGAGATACTGCGGTGGCGCCGGCCGGTCCGATGTCGTGCCGGCCGCTCAAGGGCCCGTGTCAGGCGGGTGCTGGCCGTGGGGCCGACTCGGCGGCACCCGGGCGGGATCGCTTCACGAGCATCGGAGCCGGTCCGTCGCCTGGACGGCGGGCCGCGTCCGGGACGCCGGTTGCGCGTGGAGGTCGCCGAGGTGTCGTGCCGGGGAATCGGTGCGAGGCGCGGGTGCCGGCAGTGATCAAGCACTCTGTCCGGTGCACGAGTCGGCCTTGCTGTGGTGCGGAGGAGCGGGGTGGGGTCCGGTGTAGCACCGGAACCGGCGGTGACCAGGGCGTGGGCTCGCCGCACCTGTTGCTCGCAGCGCGCGAGGTGCCGGTCTGGGTGGATGTCCCGTGTCGCGCCCGGGGCCGAACGTGGGTGAAAGCGCAACGATCGGATCTCCTCGGACCCGAGACGCGGTCAATCCAAGGTGACGCCCCGCCGCGCCAATACCCCAGTGCTGCAGTGGCGACTACAGACCGGTGCCGAGGCCCTCGAAGAGCGCTGATCTCCGGGAAGTGAGCTGGCGGAGGTACCCCAGGTCTTGCTCTAGTTTTGCTCTAGTTTTGGGTCGGTTCTGGTCGGGCCAGGTCCGACGTGATCGGACGAACGGTCCCCGCTAACAGGTTTGGGTCGGTCCAGATCGGTTCTCATCGGGCCTCATCAGATGGCCGGATCGGGCCTTCGGAACCAGGGGTCGGGGGTTCGAATCCCTCCGGGCGTGCCGCTGGACCGTTGACACGGTCTCCCTCGTGGCGGTGCTGACCTGCGCCGCCGAGATCAGGCGGTAGGCTCGGCGTGCCGATTGTGCGTGACGGGTGGTGTCGATCATGAGCAGGCTGCGGGTGGGTGTCATCGGGTGCGGCGGCATTGCTCAGATCCAGCATCTGCCGCATCTTGTCGAGCTGAGCAGCGACTTTGAGATCGCCGGCCTGTGCGACTTGTCGCGCGAGTTGCTGGCGCACGTCGGCGCCGCCTATGGGGTGCCGCCGGAGCGGCGGCACGTTGAGTATCACGAGTTGGTCCAGCGGGCGGATATCGACGCGGTCATCGTCTGCAACTCAGGCACGCATGCGCCGCCCGCCATCGCGGCGGCCCGGGCCGGCAAGCACATCCTGGTCGAGAAGCCGGTCTGCTACACGGTTGCGGAGGCGCGGGCGATGGCCGACGCCGCGGACCGCGCCGGCGTCGTGTACCAGGCGGCGTATATGAAGCGCTACGACCCGGCCTACCGCTTTGCGCAGCGGCGGGTGGCCCAGATCGATGACGTGCGCTTCATCCAGGTCAACCACCTGCATCCCGACAATGCGCTGCATCTGGAGACGTTTGACTACTACGTGCCGTCCGACTTGCCGGATGCGGTGATTGAGGCCGGGCGTGCCGAATCGGACCGGCTCGTGGCGGAGGCGCTTGGCCGCGACGAAGTTGATCCGGACGCGCTCCGCGCCTTCGAGGTCATCAACGGCAGCATGATCCATGACATCGGCAATCTGCACGGCATGTTCGGCAGCCCGCGGCGGGTGGTGAGCAGCAACATCTGGGCCGGCGGCGTCGCGCTGACGACCGTGCTGGAGTATGCGGGCGACGCGCGGGCCGTGTGCACCTGGGTTGACCTGCCGGAGCTGTTCAGTTTCGAGGAGACGCTTGCGGTGTATGGCTCGCGAGACCGCGTGATTGCGTCGTTCCCCACCGGATGGAGCCGCGGTCTGCCGACCGACGTCACGGTGCAGCAGATCGACGCCGAGGGCCATGCCGCCACGACCATGCGGTCATGGCAAGCCAACCCGTTCAAGCTGGAGCTGGAGCACTTCGCGGCGTGCATCGTGCGGGGCGAGCAGCCGCTCACGCCGGGCCGCGAGGCCATCGAGCACGTGGCGCTGGTGCGCGATATCGTGCTCGCGCACCTTGAGGGAGACGCTTAGCCATGCCGCTTCAGGTCTTCGACTATCGCCGCGATATCAAGAACGTCGTCATCACGCCCGAGATCCGGGCGCGCTTCCTGCGGTTCGAGGTGGGCGCCGTGGCCACGCGCCACAGCCACGATCTGGGCGCGGAGGTCTTCCTGATCTTGCAGGGTCGCGCCGAGTTCGAGATCGACGGCGAAACGGCAGTGCTGAGTCCGGGTGAGCTGTGCTTTGCCCACCGGGATGAGCTGCACCAGGTGCGGGTCGTCGGGGACGAGCCCGTCATCATGTACCTCTCGGTGACGCCGCACGTCGAGCCGACGCACACGATGTACGCGCCGGACGGGTCCCGCCTGCCGCCCGCGTATGGGCATGCGACGCGCGAGGAGCGTGCCGAGCGCGATCCGTCCGCCGGGGTCTCCACCGCGCAGCTGGCCCGCGCGCATTTCCGGGCGTCACGGGAACTAGCCCGGCTCGCACGTGAGAGCGCGGCCCGTCACGCCGCGCGCACCGCCGAGATCGAGAAGGTGGCCGCGGCGGGTGACGATGCCGGTGCCAAAGCCGTCGTGGACGCCATGTGGCCCGACACCTACGCCACGCTCAGCGCCGTGGCACGGGTCGAGGCCGCCTGGAACGAGCTGGCGGCGCGCGTGGACTCGGGCTAACCGCGCTTGAGCAGTTTGGTCACTGCGGCTCGACGACGGCCAAGATTGGAACGATCCGCGTCGTTTACAGCAGACCTCGCCAGATGGCCAGGTTCGGCTTCAGGTATCGGGCGTTCCGGAAGCGCGCGCTTCGACCATGCCCATTGCTCGCGCTAGCTATCCGAATTAGGCCCTGTCCATCCTGCCGGCGGATGCTTCCACATGTCCGTCCCGCAATTCCCGCGAGCCAGGTATTCCCCGATGTCTTCGATCTCAAAGAATGCAATCGATGCCTGCGGTTGGCCATGCAGGTGGAAGACTTGTCTCTGGTGGTCGCGGTGGCGTGGCCAGTAGGCACTGCTTCCTCCGTACTCACCATTGTTGGCGAGGACGACTAGTTGAAACATGTGATAATTCAAGGCAAGTGCCATCTGATCAAACGTCTTGACATCCTTGTTGAATGCTGGAATTGCGAATATATCTGACTCATTCCTGAGATCAGACGCCAATCTGAGATCGGTCCCATCGAAGCATACTGACGCAGTGATCCACAGCGGTCGATCTTCATCGGACCATGGGAACCCGATCAGCCATTGGCAAGGCCGAAATCTAAGCAGGTTGAGAGCTCTTTCCTCCTTGGCAAGGTGTAGCTTTCCCTGACGACGTGTTTGGATCTGCCAACCGTGGCTTTCAGACCATTCTGGTATTATCCACAGTGCAGAGTTTATTGGCGGATTGTTTTGAAGTAGATTCTCGTATGTCATCCCTGTCAGAATCAGCGTCTTATGGGCGCGAGAGAATGGGATTAGATGCGTTTGAATGTCGCTCGGGTGAACTGCTAATTCTGGCAGGATAAGCCAATCCAGGCGATCGTCGTCCTGCATGTGCGTCTTGCGCAGATAGAGCATCTGTCTCACGGCGGCGAGTGCCGCTGAAAGGTGGTTTCGATGCCTCCTGCGAATGTCAGGTTTGGAGAGCGTGATGTCAGCTTTGACCAAATCATGTGATGTCGGGACGACTGTTTGGACTACGCACGCGCGGAACTTGGCGGTCTTCGGATTAGGCCGGTCCACTACCATTGGGAGTAATAGTGATCCAGTTGCGGGGCCGCGTTTTTCGTTTAGGAATTTGATCCTCTCCTCTATTTCCTTCTGTGTATTGGCAATGCCATGGTCGACCCAATCGAATCCATCAGGAGTTCGACTGCCGGGCCAACGCAACAAAGCCGAAAGCAACCGCTCCATCCAATCGGTGATCGGTAGCCAATCGTCGCCAAATGCTCGTTGGCCATTAAAGAATCCATAAAGCCTCTGATACCAGTGACTCTTTACAGGGCGATATATGGCGGATCGTTCTTTCCAATGGCCTGGACGTGCGGCTGTGGTGAAATCTGGATGCCGCGCAAGGATGAATCGCAAGAGAAAGCCTAGTTGAATGCGCCATCGTTCCCCTGCTGTACACCAGCTTGGAGTAGAGTACATGGATCCAGCCGGATCAGCTCGACGATCAATTACGGTGAAAGCGACAATCGTCGCGATGTTCTGCTCTGGCTCGGGGAAGTTCTGCTCTAGATCGCATGCGAGGTGAACTTGGCTGGGGATTATCACTTGTAAATGGTTTGACTTGCGCAGCTTACGAAGTAAATGCGATGCGAAGCTAAGCAGCGATAACTCATTTCGGATTGGGATGACAGGGTCAGTCTTCAGTACGAGGTTGGTTAGGGTTTGCATCCCGGAGTCGACTTCGGGGGAGTCGAATCCAAAATCTTCGCGTACGTGTTTTGGGAGACCGTTGAAGAAATCGCTGTCTGCGTCATAGAGTTCTTGGGCAAACGATGGATCGCGTAACGCAATGTCGCTTTTTCGAGTTGGATCTAAGTTCGGCAATACTGCGCTCACGGCTGTTTGGCCATCAAGGAAGGCACGTCGCATTAGGACGGCAAAAGTTGCAAAGTTCGTGCTCGTTAGTCCGGTGAAGTCGCCTCGCATGCAGATGATTAGTTGTCGATAGTCTCGCGTTGCCGGAACCGTGCCTTTGCGTGCAACAGGTGCCAAGTCCGGTCGATAGACTGCTTGAAAGAGCAGTGCCTGCTGCCGCAGATACCAGGGAATGGTAGGAGATTGTTGCTGAATCAGCCGTGCTGCTTCGGCGCGAAGCACTTCACGGTATGCGCACAGATCAAGTTCTTTGGGTAAGGCTTCGCGGTCGTCCACAAGTCCCGTTTCAGTCGCTGCTGCTCGGAAGATTTCGGCTAGGCAATACCATGCAACCCGCCTCGGGTTGCCACGGGGTCCGTCTTTCTTTGTGAATGGCCCGAGGAGGCTGAGAACCGCTTTCAGAACCTGTGCATCTGGCCAAATGTCGAATCCTATCCGAAGCAATCGAACGTTTGATGGATCTTCGACCCACCGCTCGATTAAGCCGAGCGCGAAGGCTCGTGCGTCTTCATCAAGATCCTGCTGGCTTCGGGGCGTTTTGGCACTTTGAATCCGCTCTGATTCACTATCTGATTCTTCGGCCGTATCGGGTAGGATGACGCCTTCGAGAAGAGGTCGGACCGAGCGGTACGTGGTACGAAAGCGACCCGCCGAAAACCGGGCGACGGTCTCATCTCGTACATCGGGACGAGGTGAGAATTGCCAGTGGCCTTCGGTTGGATCTCCGCTCAATGCCTCCTGTGACCGCATCAATCCCTGAATCGCATCGAGAATCTCCGCGCCCGCGACGGCATCGAAGCCTCCCGACACTGCGGTCTGAATTCGTTTCATCTTGATGCTCTGGCGAACAAATGGTCGTTCAGACCCGCCATATTCGGCGGCCATAGTCTTTTCCTCAGCAACGGAGAGACGAGGCGCCGCATTGGCCAGCAGGCTCTGTAGCCATTGTGCTACCGAGCGTCGAACATTCTCCACGTCACCACCAGAATCGACCGCTACAACGACGCGAATATCGTCAACATACCGACACGCGTCCTCAACGCGAATGCCTCGCGCGATATCTTGTCCGATCTCCCTTCGCAGGACCTCATCAAATGCCAGAAGAATCACGTTCGCGAAAAAGCCGGATGAAACTAAGCCTTGTGGAAGCGCTATCTGACTAAAGTCACCTATCCCCGTTTTTCTTGCATAGGCGGCAGCGGCACTGAGGTCGTCTGGATGCCATCGCCAATTTAGCACCTTAGAAGCGAAGGCGAAGAACGCTGACTCATCGCTATCGTGCTGAATACTTGCAAGAGATGCGGTCAGATCGCATGGGCGCACACGGTCATAAAACTGCTGTAGATCGGATTCGACAATGAACACACGCTGAGCAGATTTGTTGTTGATGGCTTTTGCAACTATTGATGGTCGTGATATGAATGCTCTGTAGTCCTCAAAGTACGCTCGATAGAGCTTTGCTGATCCCCAGCGATGCCGCAGCTCGCTACCTATCGAATCGCAGAAGAGACGATTGCCGTAAGAAGTTGTCGCCTGCCACGTCTCAGCATCGTGGATCGATCGCGTCGTATCTCCTTGTTTGGTTTCAACTCTGTCGGCAAGGCAAAGCATTACCGCAGTGGCGACGACCTGGTCGCGCAAGCTCACATGGGCAAGCGGTCGCAGTGGCGACTTTGTGGGTCCTGTCTCGGCCGGACCCCAAGCGCCGGAGTCCGGAGAAACTCGCCATTGTTGGCGTTTGGGTGCGGGAACCAGACGAAGCGGGTCGCTCTCCCACTGGTCATGTTTGTCAATGCTCTGAGTGACAGCGCGAAGAAACCCGGGTAAATTTACGGTAGTTTGATCGAGCTGTAGGGTATCGGCATACCAATTGTGATATCTAATATAGTTTGATGTCTTCTTCCAAGCTTGGACGAGAACGTACTCCTGTCGTGGTAGTTCCATGCTCGGTTTGAGGACGTCGGGAGTCATGCTATTTCCCGAAGGCTGTTGCGACCGACACGTCTTCGGGGCTCACGCGCACCAGCTGCTTGCCGATGTTGGTTCCCGTGAACAGGCCCACGAACGCGGCCGGGGCGTTCTCGATGCCGGCGACGATGTTCTCGCGGTAGGCCAGCCGGCCGGTCGCGACCCATTCGGTGAGCGCGGCCATGGCCTCGGGGTCGCGGTCGGAGAAGTCGTTGACCAGGAATCCCTCCATGCGCGCGCGGCGGCTGTGCAGGGTCCGCGAATGCGGCGGGACCGGGGCAAGCTCGCTGGAGTGGTATTGCGAAATCGCGCCGCAGAGGGCGATGCGGGCGTGGAGGTTGATCCGTCGCAGCATGGCCTCGAGCGCCTCGCCGCCGACGTTGTCGAAGATCACGTCGATGCCGTCCGGGCAGGCGCTCTGCAGCGCGGTGTCCAGCGGCTGGGAGCGGTAGTTGATCGCCGCGTCGAAGCCCAACTCGTTGACCAGGTACATGCACTTGGCGTCGCTGCCGCAGGTGCCCACCACGCGGCATCCCTGGAGCTTGGCGATCTGCCCGGCGGCGCTGCCCACGGCCCCGGCGGCGGCCGTGACCACCGCGGTCTCGCCCGCGCGCGGCCGCGCCACCTCGAGGATGCCGTAGTAGGCCGTCAGGCCGGGCATGCCCAGGATACCGAGCGCGGTGGACAGCGGCGCGGCCTGGCGGTCGATGATCTCCAGGGCGTCCAGGTTGGTGACGGCATATTTCTGCCAGCCGAACTCGCCGCGCACGATCTCGCCCTCGCGCAGGCGCGGGTCGCTCGAAAAGACCACCTCGCCCACGCCTTCGCCGATCATCACCTGGCCGAGGGCAATGGGCTCCCCGCGCAGCGGCTGTTCCCAGAGGCGCCCGCGCATATAGGGGTCGACGGAGACATAGATCGTGCGCACGAACACCTCGCCCGCGGCAGGCCGTGGAATCGGCGACTCGACGATTTCGAAGTCGTCAACTTGCGGCACGCCCGCCGGCCGGCGGGCAAGGACCACTTGGGTATTGGTCGGAGTGCCGGTCGACCGCCCGCCGCTGCTGTCTGCCAAAGCGCTAACCTCCATCCTCGCAGCGCTTTAGGTCGCTGCCGGTCACCCAGATGTCCGAAAACTCGCTTGGGATGCAGCCTTCCAGCCGGTTGTCCGAGATGTCCAATGTTGTGAGATCGGTGAGGGTAGCAAGCTCCGGTGGAATGATCCCGCTGAAGTTGCCACTGTGCAATTCCAGCCGCTGCAACTTCGTCAAGTCGGCCAATTCCAGCGGGATGGCGCCGCCGAGATACGTGGACTTAAGTCGCAGAATCACGAGGTCATTGAGGTCGCCAAGTTCTGAGGGAATCTCACCAATGAGAGGGTTTTGGGAGAGATCAAGAATCTCAAGCGCATGCAAGTCCCCGAGCTCTGGTGGGATGGTGCCCGACAACCTGCGCAACGGTATGGCGAGCTCCACAATGCGAAGCGGCGAACCACGGACGACCACGCCCTCCCACTGGGTGATTGGGACATCCGGGCTCCAGGCGAACATTGAATCACCGGCGAGCACTTCGATAGCCGTCAGAAGCATCTCGCAGTCCTGAACGAGGCCAGGGTTGGTTTCAGGATCGGGGACAACGACTCCGGCGGAGCAGACGGCGGAATCAACCGCCTCCCTGGACGGAAGCGCAGCTCGCGGCTGGAGATAGCCTTGGTAGATGATGCGATTGTGGGTCCCGTCACGGTTCATGGTGACGAGCAGTCGACCCGGATCGTGGATTGCAATCCGTGATCCATCCGGCGACCAAGCAACCAACGCGATATCGTCAGAATCTCCCTGTTGTTGGCGGTCTCCTCGGCGGGAGAGTGTGAACGGCTGCAGTCGCTCTTCGATCTCGCGCGGCATGTTCAATCTACGGCGATTACTACCGTCTGGCCTTACAAGATAGATCCAGTCGGACACGTAGAGAATCTCCGATCCGTCTGGCGACCATTCCACCTGACGGATCTCTGAATCATGAATAACTTGCTGGAGATCTGAGCCATCCGGACGCGCAGTCACCAGGCTCTTCACGATCCCACTAGTCTCTTCCATCGAATCGTCGTCAGCCGCTACAAGTGCGATTCGCCTACTATCTGGGGACCACGACGGCAAAGGGAGCCGGTTCCTCCACGGCCCCAACGTCGTTGTCTGACCAATCTTCCATACTTGCGATCCATCCGCCCGAACCGTGTAGAGGCTGTACCGGAAATCTTCCTGGCCGCCGTCGACACCGTAGACGGCGAGGTAGTCGCCATCGGGCGACCAAACCGGAGGGACAAACGGGACTATGTCAAGCGTCACAAGGGACCGCACATCAGACCCGTCAGCCGACATCGTCCGCAACTGCGCACCGGACGGATAAGCTTGATTGGCGGCCGACAAGAATGCAATCGTCTTTCCGTCCGGCGACCACACCGGGTAGTGATCAACCCGCTGATCAGCTGAAATACGCTCGAATCCTCCCGTACCGAGATTAGCAATCGCCACCTCGTAATTCACAGACTCTCGCGGATCACGAACGGGACTTATTGGCCGATCATACGTGGTCGCGCGCTCTTCTGGTGCGATCCCTTCATCTGAGACATCGATACTAAACTCACAGCTTGAATACACGATATGCTCGCCTGTCACGGAGATGTCACCGTGATAGCCAAAGCGAAACTTGTGCAAAGTCCCGCCAGGATTAGCATCAACAATCGAGTTGATCTCCCCGGAATTTATATGAACTACCCAGATGATTTCTTCGTCGCCGATTAGAATCCTTGATCCATCCTGAAACCAGTCCATAAACCCCATAGAAATCGGAATCTTACCTGCATCAATTGCCGGTCCACATTGATATGACGGGATCTCGGACGACGCACCAACTCGGACTTGTCGCGTTGGTGTTCCGGGATGCCCGCTAGTCGGCGGGTGAGTCACGACAGTAATAGTTGCCGGTGGTGTAGAAATGTCCTGGGAAATCTCATCAAGTTCAGGCGATATGGTTGCATCGCTCACGGAGCTGGGTCCACATGCAGTCAATAGAGCCACGACGAGCACCAGCGTCGTGAATGACAACAGACGTTCAAGGCCACAAAGAAACGGAGAATGTGCCGGCAGATTATGCACCATAGCTTGATTTAGCTTTGGTGAAGAACGTATATTGCCATGGCAGTTATCAGATGACTCTCTGAATTTCGAGAGTCGCGAACTTTGTTCATCATGATCAAGTCGGACTGCATAGGCTATTTCGTTGGAGAATCGACTATATGGTGATCTCGCACCGGTTCTATGGGTCGGCGTGAACAGTCGCCAGGCACCGCTGCAAGTCCACGCTGGTTTCGATCTGGCCCATGAACTTGCGGGTCGACGTGAGCACGGTCTGCCAGTCTGGCTTGGCCGGGACGCAGTCGATCGAGAGGTAGCCCTGGTAGTCGATCGCATGCAGGACGCGCACGATGTCGCTGAAGTCGAGGTGACCGGTGCCGGGCATCTGGCGGTTGCTGTCGGCGAGGTGGATGTGGCGCAGGTGCTTGCCGGCGGCCCGCAGGGCTTCCGTGACCGGGCCGTCCTCGATGTTGATGTGGAAGAAGTCGCCGACGATGCCCAGGTAATCCGACCCGACCGCTTCGACGACGGCGAGCGCCTCGACGATCGAATTCATGAACCCGGCGTAGCCCTCGAAGCGATTGACGGGCTCGATGGCCACCGGCACGCCCACGGATTCGGCGTGGTTCGCGATCTCACGCGCCGACTGCTCGAACTGACGCCGCAGCGTGCTGAGCGGGACGCTGGTTACCGGATACTCGGGCACATACGACACCGCGCAGATCTCATAGACCGGCGGCTCGTCGAGCGTGGCGCCCAGGTCGAGGCAGCGCTTGGCGTAGTCGACGGCGTAATGGCGCTTGGACTCGTCGGTCGACGCCAGGTCGCGCTCCTCGCCGGCGTGCCAGCCGCCCCAGGCCCCGAGGAGCGATGGGATCCGCAGGCCCAGGTTCCGGGCCTTGTCGACCACGGCGTTGAACTGCGCCGCGTCAATGCGGTCGGGCTCGGCGTCCAGGTCCACGCCGTCGTAGCCCGCGTCGGCAACGGCGCGCAGCACGGTGTCCGGGTTTTCCCACACATCCCCGCCGGGGCTGGTCGCCAGCGTCGCCATCACGACCGAATACTTCAGCGCCATGGATCAGTGCCCCATCTGGGAGAGAGCCTCGTCCACCGAGGCGTTCGGCCCGACCAGCGCGTCCATGGCCGCCCGCTCAGTGGCGCGCACGTGCTCGACCTGCGCGGGCAGGTCCTGAGTGGCCGCAAGCGGCACGTTGAGCAGACCATTCACGTCGCCGTGGATCAGGTCGCCCGGCTCGACGACCATGCCGTCGATCTCAATCGGGATGTCCATGGTGATGCGCCGGGGATTGCCGTGGGAGACCGACGTGCCCGCGGCGAAACAGGAGAAGCGCATCTCGCGCAGCTGATCGATGTCGCGGATGGCGCCGTCGGTTATGAAGGCCACGGCGCCGAGAGCGCCGTACAGCGTGGCGGCATAGTCGCCGAACATCGCGGCGCGGGCCTTGTGGGGGCCGATGTCCTGCACGACGACGATCGCGGGCTTGGGCGCGGCGGCCAGAAACTCAGCGAACTCACGCATGCCGCGGCCCACGTCAATCGGGCCGGGTCCCGTGGTGTCTATCTGGGCGGTGATGGCGTAGCCCAGCGTGACGCCAAGCTCCGGGAACATGCAGCGCACCCGCGATCCGGCGAATCCCTCCCGGTGGTCGCGCACGCCCAACTCCTCGATGGCGTTCGAGAGCGTGGGGCTGTCGGCGGCTTTGAGCGCGGCAAACGTGGCTTCGTCGAGTGGCCCGGATACAGACATGGCGGCTCCCGCGGACGGCTGGGGCTGCGGGTTGATGCTATGCGGGTCGAGCGATGGGCGTCAACGCGGGCGCGCGGTGCTAATAGGCTGCGATGTTGAGCACGGCCTTCTCGGCCGGCGTCAGGGCCTCGATCTGCTCGGGGCTCATGCCGCGGAAGTGCGTATTTGGCGGGACTCCGGCCTCGAGCCCCCAGAGCTTGCGTTCGGCCAGCGACATTTGGGCGCGCATATCCGGGGGCATGTAGCGATAGGCGTCGTTGAAGCCCTTCACCCACCAGCGCTGGAAGAAGAGGATCAGCGAGTAGCGGGGATTATCTCCGCGGTTGGTGCCGCCGGTGTGCCACAGGCCGGCATCCCACATCAGCACCGATCCCGCCGGCGCTTCGGCGATCTTCCATCCGGACGGAAGCGACACCGAGTCCTCGGGCGGAATCTCGACGGTGAGGTGCGACCCCGGCCAGACCACCGGCCCGCCGGTCTTTGTTGAGAACTCCGTGAGGGCCCAGGCCGCCTGGATGCCCATCGCATAGTGCCGGCCGCCCATGAACGGTGTGACCGTGAAATCGCTCCAGTCGGCGTGCAGGTTGCCGCCGAAGCGGCGGTGGTCTTTCTCCCCGGTCGGCATGGGCACGCGGATGGTGACGTCGTGGGCAAACATGTCGTCGCCCAGTACCCGCCGAGCCACCTCAACCGGCGCCGGGTACCGCAGCGGCAGTCCGTGGAAGTGCCGGTGCTTCGCCTGGGCGTTGAACACCATCCGCAGATTGGCGCTCTGCAGGCCGTATTTGCGCCCGATGGTCTCCTCGGAGGCCAGCGTCTCGTCGATCGCCGCGCGCGCGGCGTCGATCTCGGCCTGTGGCAGCACACGCTCCATGATGGTGTAGCCATCGCGCTCGATCTCGGCCGCGTGCCGCTCGATGTCCCAGGTCATGTCACCAGATGCGTGCCGCGCGCCGTCCGCCGCGGTCCGTCATGTCGCCGGGTACCCCGTAGCGGTGTCGGTAGCGCGTGCGGGCGATCGCCTCGGGCGTGGCCTTGTTCTCGGGGATGTCGCCCGGCCAGCCTTGCCCGCCGAGGTAGCGGAACTCGTCGGACTTGCCGCAGAGCCAGAAGTACATCTCCGCCGCATCCACGCAATCGCGCATCAACTCCGAATGGCGCAGGCTATCCACCACAAAGTCGGCGAACTCGATGTCGAAGTCCGGCTCCTGGACCCAGTCCCGCTTGGGGTCTTCCGTGCGCCAGTAGTTGTACTTGAGCAGGTTGCGCACCCCGGCCGACTCAGACGCCGTGCGCGCGCCGCGCCGGTGCCAGATGTTATAGGAGGTGAGGAAGATCGAGCCCGCCGGTGCGGCGGTCAGGACGCTCCCCTTGACCGCGTCGTAGTGCGCCATGTGCTTTTCCCGCTGGTAGAGAAAGTGCGAGCCCGGCAACAGCTCGGTCGGGCCCATCTCCGGCGGCACGGCTTGCGGGTAATAGAAGACCTGGAGGTAGTTCACTTCCGGGCCATAGCGCGAGCCGCCGTCCCGGTGCCAGTCCTGCGGATGCCGCGGGCCGGTGCCCCGGTGATTCGACATGAGGACCGGGAGTGTGAAGTTGTCGCCGAGGAGCGACCGCACCGCCCCGGCTGCCGCGGGGTTGACAATCACGTTTTCGACAAACCAATCCTCTTCCAGGATTTCCGTTGGTTCCGAGTACGGATGTGCGTCCAGATAGTCCATGGCTCGCCGGTTGATCTCGTCGGGCACTACGCCTTCCAGAATCCAGTACCCATTGCGGCAGAACCAGATCATGTCGTCATCCGTCATGGTCGGCGCGCAGGCGTAGGTGCGCTTGGTCATGGTCATGCGGCGGCCCTCCGTTCCAGGATGAACTCGCAGGAGAGCCCATACGTGCGGCCCTCGTCCATCAGCAGCGCCAGCTCGGGGAACTTCACCACCCGCCAGCCGTCGTTGATGGCCTCCAGCACGGTCTTATAGGGCCAGTCCTCGGGCGCCGGCAGCGGATACACCACCTCGCCGTCGCGGATCATGCGCATCCCGACGACATCCGAGGCTTCCGACGTTTTGGCCGCCTGGAGATACAGCAGGTCCCAGCGCCGCGGTCGCTCCGCGCCGATGGCCTCCTCAAGCTCGCGCAGCCGCTCTTCGGTCAGGCGTCCCTCGCGCAACTCGTCGATGCACTGCCGCACCATCTGCCGCGGGTCTTTCATCCGTTGACCTCCGCCGGTCGCGCCGTGGCGCTCGCGCATCCCATCCTAGCTCGGCACTGGCGCGGCCGCGTGCGGCCGGCGTCGTCCGTCACCTCACCGGAGCCGCTCGGATTGCCGACCCCGTCGATCAGTAACGTCGCCTGGGACGCCGTAGCGCCGGCGGTATCTGGCGCGTTCGTGGGTACCGGGCGCGGGCTTGGTTTGCAGGATGTCCGCGGGCCACGACTGACCGCCCAGATAGTGAAACTCGTCGATCTTCCCGCTGAGCCAGTAATACATCTCGGCCGCGTCGACGCAGTCGCGGACCGCCTCGGAGAAGCGCACCCCGTCGACAACGAAATCCGCCGAGGCGACGTCGAACTCCGGGCTCACGATCCAGTCCCGCCGCGGGTCGGCGGTGCGCCAGTAGTTGTATTTGAGCAAGTTGCGCACACCGGCCGCCGCTGTCGCCGTGCGGGCCGCTCGGCGGTGCCAGATGTTGTATGAGGTAATGAAAATGGAACCTGCCGGCCCGGTGGTGAGCACGCCGCCTTTGATCGCGCCGTAGTGCGCCATCAGCTTTTCACGCTGATAGAGGAAGTGCGAGCCCGGCAGCAGCTCGGTGGGACCCATCTCCCGCGGCACGTCTTGCGGGTAGTAGAAGACTTGCAGGTAGTTGAGCTCCGGGCCATGGCGTGAGCCGCTGTCCCGGTGCCAGTCCTGCGGCTTGGCCGGGCCCGTGCCGCGATGATTCGCCATCAGCGTCGGCAAGGCGAAGTCGTTTCCCAGCAGCGAGCGCACCGCCCCGGCGGCCGCGGGGTTGAGAATCACGCCGTCGACGAACCAGTCCTCCGCCATGATCTCGGTGGGTTCCAAGTGCGTGTTCGACGCCAGGTAGTCCAGCGCTCGCCGGTTGATTTCGTCTGGCACGACCGCTTCGAGAATCCAGTAGCCGTTGCGGCAGAACCACACCACGTCCTCATCGGTCATCGTGGGTTCGCAGGAGTGTGTGCGGTTCATGCTGGGCTTCTCGGCCGCTGGTGTTTGCCACCGGATCGGGCATCGTGGGGCCGGCGTTCACAGTTTACGCGGGCCCTATGCTTCGACGCCGCACCATTCGATGATGGCCAGGGCGTAGATCTTCGCGGCGTCGATCAGCTCGTCGATGGCCACGTGCTCGTCGGGTCCGTGCGCCACCAGCAGGCTCCCCGGCCCGATGGTGATGGCCGGAATTCCGGCGCGATTGAGGAACGCCCCGTCGTCGACGGCGGCGAAGCCGTAGTACGGCGCTTCCGTGCCGAATACGCCGGTATAGGCCGCCTCGAGGGCCTGGCAGATGGGCGCGTCGGGCGCCACGTCGAACGGCGGCCACCAGAGCAGCCACTCGACCTTGGGCGGGTGCTCCCGCAGCCACGAATCCGTCGCCGCGACGCGCGCGATATGGGTCTCGATCTCGGCCTTGACGTCCTCCACCGGGTCCTGCGGCGGGTGCCAGATCGCGTACTCCACCCGGCTTTCCTCGGAGATGACAAAGGGACCGTTGGGACCGCCCTGCACCAGGCCGGGGTAGATGGTGAAGTGCCCCGGGCGCTTGAACATCGGATGAGACTTGGTCTGTCCCCACTCCTCCTCCAGCCGGCGCAGGCCGTCCATGACCAGTTGGGCCTTGTCGATGGAGGAGACGCCGATGGACGCGCCGCCGCCGCCCGCGCGAATCAGCTCGTCGCGCATCGAGGCATGCACCGCCCGACCCTCGATCGTGCAGGCCATGTAGAGCAGGCCGGGCGATGCCGGGATGATGCCCAAGCGGTAGGGCGGGCCGGACGCTTCGGCCACGATCGCCGCATCGGCCGTGTAGCCGCGCTCGATGGCCGCGCCGGTGCCGGCCTCGGTGTTCATCATCTCCTCGCCCACGACGTACTCGATGATGACGTCGCCCTTGGGCTGGAGGCCGGACTGCAAGACGGCTTGCAGGGCTATGAGCGCGGCGGCGTTGCCGCCCTTCATGTCGCACGAGCCGCGGCCCCAGATCTGGCCGTCGACGACTTCGCCGCTCCACGGCCCCGCCCGCGTCCAGTTGGCGTCCGGTCCGGGCGGCACCACGTCCACGTGCCCGTTGAAGAGCAGCGACCGTCCGCCGCCGGCGCCGCTGAGCTTGCCCACCAGGTTGGCGCGGCCCTCTTCCGCTTCCCACATATCCGTCTGTAGGCCCACGGCCTCCATGCGCGGCTTGCAGAACTCGTTCACGCGGGTCTCGCCGCCCCGCGCGGCCTCAACGTCGATGCCCGGATAGGTCGGGTTCACGGACGGGATGCGGACGGTGTCGATGGTCATCTGGACCAAGTCATCGGCCAGAGCATCGATCTCGGCCAAGACACGCTCGCGGATCTGGGGCTCGGTCATTGCAGCGACTCCTCGGCTCAATTGCTCGCTGGCCGCATGGTAAGCGGCCAACACGCTTGCCGACGGCGGCTCCCGTCCCTGCTCTGATGGGAGCGCCGGGCGCTACCATCGGCGCCCAGCGCGTCCTGCCAGCAATGCAAAGCGAGCGCCACATGGCTGCCTTAGACCCGCCCATCGACCGCGAGGCGCTGTGCCGGGGGCACTATGAGCTTCCCGGCCTGACGATCCAGGTCGAGCACACCATCACGCTGATTCCCGAGCAAGACCGCCACTGTCCCGCTGGGTTCCTGTTCAACCATCGCGACGGCCGCCTGATTGCCGGGAGCATCCCCGCCGACGACGGGGCGATGACTTGGCGCGCGTCGAGGGACGCGGGCGAGTCGTGGGAGCCGGCGCCGGCGTGGCCCAGCTGGCACGTCTACCAGTTCCCCGATGGTGAGCTGGTCGGTCTGGAGGGCACTGAAGAGCCGTGGCTCGGCAAGACCGACCGCCCGGGCGTGTACCTCGGACGCGCGTACCGTTCGACCGATGGAGGCCAGACCTTCGCGCAAGAGACAGTGGAGATCGAGGGTGTTCCCCAGCTCTCCGAAGGCGAGAGCGAGCGCTGGGGCCGCCACGTGGACTCCTACGTCGATCACAACATCGTGGCGCTCGGCGACGGCAGCCTGCTGGCGGGCGTGCACGGACGGTTTGCCGGCAATCGCAAGCAGAGCAGCTACGTCGTGCGCTCGGCGGACCGCGGCAGGAGCTGGCACTACCGCGCGACGGTGGCGTCGGACCTGACGCCGGACGACCACGTGCGGATCGAAGGCTTCGACGAGCCGGCGCTGCTGACGCTGCCAAGCGGTGACGTGCTGTGCTTCATGCGCAGCGGAGGACGCTATGACGGTCGCCATTCGCCGCTGTACCTGAGCCGTTCGGCGGACGACGGGCGCAGCTGGAGCGTGGCCGATCCCATCGCCGACCGCGGCGTTTGGCCCAACGCCTGTCGCATGGCCAATGGCGTGCTGGCGGTGATCTACGGCCGTCCCGGCGACTGGCTGGCCTTCAGTCTCGACGACGGCCACTCGTGGATCGGGCACTTCTGCCTGCACTTGGGTCCGCAGCCGTGGGATTGCGGCAGCTACGACTGGGTGGAAGAGGTCGCCCCCGACACCTTGCTTGCGGCCTACGGGCGCACCGATCCGAACAACCCGCGCATGAGCGAGGTGTCGGGCACCTACATCACCGTTACCCGCACTTAACCGCCGCGGGTTGACGCCGGATGAAGGCTGGTGCGCGTATGCCTTACGCTGGCGGCCGCTGCCGAGCCGTCGATCACCGCAAGGACTAGAGCATGGCCGAAATCCGACCGAACCGCGTCAAGCGCAAGCTCGCCGAAGGCGGCGTGGTAACCGTCCCAGCCGGCGTGAACACGCCGGACATGATCGACGAAATGGGGCCGATGGGGTTCGACGGATTCTGGATTGAAGCAGAGCACGGGCCGGTCGACTTTGGCGACATCGCCGACCTGACGCGTGCTTGCGATCTGTGGGGCGTGACGTCGATCGTGCGCGTGAACCGCGTGGAACCCGGCCTGATATATCGCACGCTGGACCAGGGGGCGCAGGGCATCGTGGTGCCGCACGTCAACACGGCGGACGAGGCGCGTCAGATCGTCGATGCCGCCAAGTTCGCGCCCATCGGCCACCGCGGCATGTTCGGCTCACGCCAGGGCCACGGCGTCGAGGACTACCTCAACAAGGCGAACGACGAGACGCTGATTGTGATTCTGGTCGAGGACATTCAGGCGGTCCACAACCTCTCCGAGCTGCTCGAGGTCGACCATATCGACGTGTTCTTCGTGGCGCCGTCGGACCTGGGCCAGAGCATGGGGATTCTGGATAACTCGGCGCCGGAGGTGGTGGAGGTCACCGAGAAGGCGATCCGCCAGATCGTCGCCGCCGGTCGCGTGGCGGGCACGCTTGCCTTTACGCCAACCGTGGAACGCTGGCTCGACGTTGGCGCCCGGTTCCTGCACCCGCCCTGGATGCCATGGTTGGAGCAAGGGGCGAGGGAGTTCCTCGAGCGCGCCGGGAGCGCCTGATAGGTCGAACGGCGTCGCCGGTGCCGCCAGCACCCATGCCGGGGCCAAACGCATCGAGGCGTTAAGGCACCCGCGCCGCTTGCCATACCGGGTGCAGGGCGTACCAGCTGCGGTAGCCGTAGCCGATCATCTCCGTCAGCGCATCCGCCATGCGTTGCACGCCTTCCTGCAAACCGGCGCTTGAGCGGTCGAGGTCGCGCAGGTCGATGCCGCGTCCGAAGACGCCTTGGACGCGGCCATCGGGCAAGCGCCGGGTGAACGCGGGCATCAGTGGAGCGCCGCTCATGATGGCGAGCATGGCGGGTCCCTTTGGGAGCAGCGCGGTCTCACCGCACAACTGCACGGGCACGCCGTCGCCAAAGATGACCCGATCGGCAGCCAGTCCGACCGCTTCGTTGCGGCGCAGCGCACGCAGTAACGGGCGGGCGGCATGGCGTTCGTCGTGCACCGCGATCCGCGCCTGCCGGCGGATCATCGCGATGACGCGCCCCAGCCAGTGGGGGCGCATCCGTTCGCCGGCGGAGGATATGGGCGCGTGCCGCCGCCGCAGCTCGCGGGCGGCGATCTCGAAGTTGGCGGCATGCATGCTCACGATGATGGCGCCCCGGCCGGCCCCAAGCGCCGCCGCCAGCTCTGACGAATCAATCTCGACGCGGCGCTGGCGGCGCCACCAGTCGGGCCAGATCATGGTGAAGTATTCCGCCAGATAGCGGCCGTAGCTGGCGTACACATCGGCGGCCGCTGCGTTCACCTCCTTCGCCGAGGCGGACGCGCCCATGACCACGGACAGGTTGGCGCGCAGCTGCCGCGATCGACGCCCGCCCCACCACGCGTAGACGCGGCGCCCGGCCCAGGCGGCGACGGCATCGGCGACTCTGGCGGGGATGATCGCCAGGAGCAATGTGACTGCGAGCAGCAGCGCCGATGCCCCGTAGGAGACCAGCGCCCCCATGAGCCGTGCGGCGTGCATGGGGATGCGGCGTGCGACGCTGACCCAATGCCTCACCGAAAACTTTTCCAGCACGATCACTGCGCCCTCTGGTGCCCGCCACGGTGACCCAAGGATGGCAACGGCAGAATGTACCAATCCCCCGCGTCAACTTCCGTGAGGTTCGCGCCTGAAGGCTCGTGGGAAGCGCCAGGCTGAGGTGGTCCGGCCGATGGGCGGACGAGCTGCCGCCAGCGAATGGACCACTCTGTGATTGACGGACGCGATTCGCGAGTGGCTGCAGGGTCTCCGTTGTTCAGATTGCGCGCGGCAGCCTGCGGACGCGTGACAAGCGGTTCATGCGCGATACTCTTGTGCATATGCGCCGCGCGACGAAATGGCGGGACACACCCGCATTGGCCCAGCCATGGCTTCCTGAATGCGGATGATTCACGGGTTGTGATAGCTGACGCGTGCGTAGACACGTAAGCAGTCGTCGGCTCGCACCCAAGCGCGAATCGAACGGTCCCTCAAGCAACTCTCGGTTAGCGGGCCTCATCGTCGTGTTCGGCCTTCTGTGCCTGGCGTGTGGGGAAGCCACGGCGCCGCCCGCACGGGGCGCGCCTTTGGCGTCATCCCCCACCCTTGCGCCCACGCCTGCGACAACGCCGGCGACTGTGACGATGCCGGCGACTGCGGCGATGCCGGCGCCTACACCGACGCTCGAGCCCGCGCCGACGTCAGAGTCCATGCCCACGCCGGAGCCCACACCGACCTCAATGCCCGAGCCCACCGCGACGCCACCGCCGACGCCGATCCCAGAACCCACGCCATCACCGGATACGACACCTACGCCGGAATCCACGCCCGCGCCCACGCCGTCACCGGCACCTGCGCCAGAGTCCACGCCGACGGCGGAGGCCACACTGACGCCGACGCCGACACTCGAACCCACGGCGACATCGGAGCCCACCCCGACACCGGAGCCCACCCCCACACCCGAGCCGACGCCCACACTAGAGCCGACGCCTGTGCCCACACCCACGCCGGAACCGACCCCTACGGCGGCGGCGACGCCAGAGCCCACCCCGACGCCCACGCCGGAACCGATTCCGACACCCACGCCGGCGCCAGTGCCCACGCCCACGCCACAGCCGACACCCACGCCCGCGCCGCAACCCACGGCCACCCCAGCGTTACCCGATCCCGGTTTGGGGGCGGCACTTGTCCGTGCCGTCGGCTGTGAGGCCTGCCACAGCAGCGACGGGTCCGAGGGCATCGGTCCCACGTGGCAGGGCGTCTACCTCAGCCAGGTCACGCTGGACGATGGCTCAACGGTCATCGCCGATGACGCCTATCTGCTGCGGGCGATCGTGGACCCCAACGCGGAGGTCGTGGAGGGATATGAGCCGGGCCAGATGCAAGCCGACCTCGACACGTTGCTCTCGTCAGACGAGCTGCGCGCGATCGTCGCCTATATCAAGACGCTCTAGCCGGGCGCCGGCTACGCGTCGCTGATGGGCAGGGCGATGCGGGCGTTGCCGGCGTGTTGCGACTGCAATGCGGCTAAGAGCACTTCGACGACCTGGCGCGAGGTGCGACCGTCCATCGAGGGGCGGCCGCCGTGGTGGATCAGCTGCACCAGCTCGTCGACGCAGCCGGCGATGTGGCCGAGGGTGTAGTGCGGCCGGGGAAGCGAGCGCTGTTTCAAGCTGCCGCCGTCCTTGACGGTGACGGTGGCGTCGCCCGAGTCGCCGACGCGCACGATACCGGAGGTGCCGAATACGGCGAGGTCGAACACCTGCGGCATGGTCTTGCACATGTTCCAGAAGGCGCGAACGCCGTTATCGAACTCCACGATGGCGGACATGGCCGGATCGGTATCGGGGTCGTGGCCGCCATCGCTGGCGTAGCGCGGGCCATAGTCGGCGAAGCCGGCTTCAGCGAGCGCGTAGACCGCGGTGGGCCTGCCCCCGGCGAACCAGAGAATGGTGTCGAACATGTGGGTGCCGTTGCGGAACAGCATCGCGCGCGGACCGCCCTGCTGGGCGGCAATGCGCTGCACCTTGCCGATCTCGCCTGACGCGATCACCTCGGCCACCTGCACCCAGGGAAACATCCAGCGCCGCGTGTGGTCCACCAGCATGGGAATGCCCGCGGCTTCAACGGCGGCGATCATGCGGTCCGCGTCAGCCAGCGTCGAGGCGATGGGCTTCTCGCAGATGATGCCGCGCACCCCGGCTGCCACCGCGTCGACAACGATTTGCGCGTGGCGGTCGTCGGGGGTCGCGACGCTGATGACGTCCAGCTGCTCGCGGTCGAGCATCTCGCGGTAGTCGGTGTAGCCCCGGACGTCGGGCAGCACGTCGCCCCAGTCGCGGTGAAAGCCATCCAGCTTCTCGGGCACGATGTCGCACACGGCGACGGGCTGGGTGGCGGCTACGTGGAGGTACGCGCCCACGTGGGAATGCGGCATCTCGACGCCGGTGCCAGGCCCTGGGCCTGGGGCTGACCGTTTGGCGCCGATGCCGGTCAGGCCGACGACGCCGGCCCGCAGGGAGTTATTCATGGAGTGCTCTCGTCAGTCTGGGCGGTGGCGATTGTAGGTGTGCAGGTCACGTCGTCCACTGGGCGGGGTGTCGGAGCCCGTGGCCCGCGAACCGAGCCGGTGGGAATCGACAGCCTCACGACGCTGGCTCGCGCGGGATACGGCTACAGCGTGTCGATGGCCGCCAGGATGTCGGCTGAGGGGATCAGGTCGTGAACGCCGCTGTAGATAGCCCTCCAGGCCAGGGTCCCGTCAAGATCGACCAGGAACGCCGACCCCGTGGCGAGACCGTCGCCATACAGATTGAAGATGCCGTATGCCCGGGGGACATCGCCCTCGGCGTTGTAGAGCACCGGGAACTGGATGCCGATCCGCTCAACAATGCCGGCGGTGTCATTGAGCGTGTCGGTGCTGATCGCGAGGATTTCCACGCCGCGCGATTGGAACTCCTGGTAGTTGTTCTGCAGCTCCACGAGCTGCGTGCGGCAGGTCGTTCACCAGAAGGCCCGGTAGAAGATGACCACCACCGGCTGCTGTCCCGCAAACGAGCTCAGGGTGTATTGCGGGCCTTGGGCGCTGGGTAGGGTGAAGTCGACGGCGGCCGGCCTGGCCGGGGCGGGTGGCGGTGTTGGCGTCGGTTGTGGCACCGGCGTCGGAGTTGGTTGTGGCGCCGGCGTTGGAGTCGGTTGAGGCGCTGGTGTTGGCGTCGGTTGCGGTGTTGGTGTCGGCTGGGGTGCCGGCGTAGGAGTCGGCTGCGGTGGTGGCGTGGGCTGTGGCGCGGGAGTCGGTGTTGGCGCGGCTGCCGTGGTGGGCGTGGGTTGTGGCGTTGAGGTTGGGAGGGGCGCCGGAGTCGGCGTTGGGGCCGCTGTCGGCGCTGGAGCCGGCGTGGGCGTAGCTGCCGGCGCCGGCGTTGAGATTGGAGCGGGAGCAGCCGTGGGCGTCGGCGGCGGGGGTGCGGCGGTTGGCGTTGGCGCCGCGGCCACGACTACGGGCGTTGGGGCAGGAGTAGCCGCGGTGGCCGCTCCGGCGCCTGCCGTGGCGGTCGTTGGCGGGGTTGCGGCCGCCGTTGGCGGGCTGGTGGCTGTCGGCACCGGTGCGGGCGCGGGAGCAGGAGTGTCCGTTGCCGTCGGCGGCGCGGGGGCTTCGGTTGCCGCGGATTCAATCTCGGCGGCGGGTTCCGTCGGCGCGGTCGTGTCGCCACAGGCAGCCAGGACGACCGCCAACGCGACAACCGCGATGATCCCGACTCGCACCATGGCCGTCCCCGCGGGTCTTCCCTGAGATTCTACGCCGAGCGGGCTGCCGCGGTTTGCCACGGCGGCCTCGGAACTGCGAATGAACGCGATGAGTTGACCGATTTGCACTTCAGACAGATCGGGAAATAGCGGCATTCCAATTCCCCGCTCGCCGAGCTGCAAGCGGATGCGTTCCTCGGTCTGGTACTCCGGCGTGCGGGCGGCGCCGTTGCGCTACAGCGCGTCGACGGCCGCCAGGATGTCGGCTGATTTGATGAGGTCGTGAATGCCGCTGTAGATCGAACTCCAGGCCAGGTTTCCATCGAGATCGACCAGGAACGCCGACCCCGTGGCGAGACCGTCGCCGTAGAGATTGAAGATGCCGTACGCGCGCGGGACATCGCCGTCGGCGTTGTAGAGCACCGGGAATTGCAGGCCGATCCGCTCAACAATGCCGGCGGTGTCGTTGAGCGAGTCAGTGCTGATGGCGAGGATTTTCACGCCGCGAGATTGGAACTCCTGGTAGTTGTTCTGCAGCTCCACGAGCTGGGTACGGCAGGTCCCTCACCAGAAGGCGCGGTAGAAGACGACGACCACCGGCTGCTGCCCTGCGAATGAGCTGAGGGTGTATTGCGGTCCCTGGGCGCTCGGCAGCGAGAAATCGACGGCGGCCGCCCTTGCCGGGGCGGGTGGCGGGGTGGGCGTGGCAGGCGGCTGCGGAACCGGCGTAGGAGTCGGTTGCGGCGTTGGCGCGGGTGGGGGAGCGGGCGTGTCCGTTGCCGTCGGCGGCGCGGGGGCCGCGGCTACCTCGGTGGCGACGGCGGCTCCGGCGGCAGATTCCGCGGGCTCGGCGGCTTCGCCGCAGGCGGTCAGGACGACCGCAGTCGCGGCGACGGCGATGAACGCGGCGATCATCCTGCGCATGCCGACGCTCCTAACCCCTCTTCCCTCGCATTCTACGCCCGGCGTCCAGCCGCGGTTTGCCATGACTGCCTAGGAGCTGCGAATGAACGCCATGAGCTGATCGATCTGCTCCGCCGTGAGGTTTTCAAAGAACGGCATCCCGTTTCCACCGGTGCCGATCTGCGATCGAATGCGGTCATCCGTCAGGTCCTCCGGTGTGCGCCCCGCAAGGGCCGGGCCGATGCCGCCGCTGAGGTCCTCGGCGTGGCAGACGAAGCAGCCGTTGTCGACAAAGAGTTGCTGGCCGATTTCTTCGGGTGTGAGCGGGCCTGTGGGCCGCGCAGTCGGCGTCGGCGTCGGCGTTTCGACCCCGTCGTCGGCCGGCGTCGGGATCGGAATGGGCGTTGGCGCCGCCATGGTGGTCACCGTCTCCGGCGTGCGGGCGGGCGGCGATGGGGCGACCGGAGGCATCGTGCGTCCGCGGGGGACCATGGCGAGCAGTTGGACGGCGACCGGGGTGGGTTCAGGGGTTGGCACAAGGTGGCTGAAGCGGCTGGATTCGCCGCAGGCCGCGACGGCGCCGGCGAGGAAGACACCGCTCAGAAACGCGCAGATGGCGCGCCCGAGGCGCGCGGTTTGGCTGGACCCGGTGACGTGCATAGACCTGCGTTGCTCCGCTGCGTGGCGCCGCCCCAATCGCGACGGCGCGGCTATGGTATTACCTTCGACGGCAATGGTGGGCGGGATCGAGGGTCGGGGCAGGGCGGCTATTCCTCGTCGCCCCGAAGCTGAGCCAGCACCGTGAGATCCTCCAGCGTGGTGGTATCGCCCACGACCTCGCGGCCGGCGGCGATATCGCGCAGCAACCGGCGCATGATCTTGCCGCTGCGCGTCTTGGGCAGCGCGTCGGCAAATCGAAGTTGCTTGGGTCGCGCAAAGCCTCCCAACTTCTCGCCCACGTGCGCCACGAGTTCGGCCTGCATCTCGTCCGAGGTCTCGATGCCGCCGCGCAGCGTGACGAAGGCGGCGATGGATTCCCCGGTAATGGGGTCCGGCGTGCCAACGACTGCGGATTCCGCCACCGCGGGATGGCTGACCAAGGCGCTCTCGACCTCCGCCGTGCCGATGCGATGCCCCGACACATTGAGCGTGTCGTCGACCCGCCCGATGATCCAGAAATAGCCGTCGGCGTCGCGCACGGCCCCGTCGCCGGTCAGATAGCGCCCGGGGAACTTGGCCCAATACTGCTCCATGAAACGCTCGGCGTCGCCGTGCTCGCCCGGATGCCCGGGAATGCCCCACCCGTCCTTGTAGATGCCGCGCAGCATCCCCGGCCAGGGGCGATTCAGGACCAGGAGGCCGCGAGTGCCGTCGGGCAGCGACTCCCCCTGCTCGTCGACGATTTCCGGCTCGGTGCCTGGGAACGGCAGCGTGGCCGAGCCAGGCTTTTGCGGAATGGCGCCCGGCAGCGGCGTGATCAGAATCCCGCCGGTCTCCGTCTGCCACCACGTGTCCACGATGGGGCAGCGCCCGCCGCCGATGACCCGGTGGTACCACAGCCACGCGTCGGGATTGATCGGCTCGCCGACGGTCCCGAGCAGCCGCAGGCTGGTGAGGTCGTGGGCGTTGGGGTGCTCGTCGCCCCAGCGCACGAACGTCCGAATGGCCGTGGGAGCCGTGTAGAGCACCGTGACGGCGTATTTCTCGACGATGGCCCAGAATCGATCCTCTTTCGGCGCGTTCGGGGCGCCCTCGTAGATGACGCTGGTGGCGCCGTTGCCGAGGATGCCGTAGACGATGTAGCTGTGCCCCGTGACCCAGCCGATGTCGGCGGTGCACCAGTAGATGTCGTCGTCCCGTAGGTCGAAGATCAACTTGGCGGTGGCGGCGGTGTAGACCATGTAGCCCGCCGTCGTGTGCACGACGCCTTTGGGCTTTCCGGTGGTGCCGCTGGTGTACAGGATGTACAGCGGGTGCTCGGCGGGAAGCTCTTCCGCCGGGCATTCGTCGGACTGCCCGGCGATGGCGTCGTCCCACCACACGTCGCGTCCGTCGACCCAGGCGATGTCGTTGGCGCAACGCCGCAGCACGATCACGTTGCCAACCGATGGGCAGGCGCCGTCCGCCAGGGCGGCGTCCACGTTGGCTTTCAGCGGAATCACGCGGCCGCGCCGCCAGCCGCCGTCGGCGGTGACCACCAGCGAGGCGCCGGCGTCGTTGACGCGGTCTCGAATGGCATCGGCGCTGAACCCGCCGAACACCACGCTGTGAACCAGGCCCAGGCGGGCGCAGGCCAGCATGGCGACCGGCAGCTCGGGCACCATGGGCATGTAGAGCAGCACGCGCTCGCCGCGCTCCAGCCCCAGCGCGCGCAGTGCGTTGGCAAATCGCTGCACGTCGCGCAAGAGCTCGGCGTAGGTGATGACGCGCGTATCGCCCGGCTCGCCTTCCCAGTGGAACGCGACGCGATCGCCGCGACCGGCGGCCACGTGGCGGTCCAAGCAGTTGACGCTGATGTTGGTGGTGCCGTCGACGAACCACTTGGCGAACGGCGGCTCCCACTCGAGGAGCGTCGTCCACGGCTTCATCCACTCGAAGCCGTCCGTGATCTCGCGCCAAAAGGCTTCCGGCTCGTCGAGGCTGCGTCGATAGAGCTCGCGGTACTGCTCCATCGAGCCGATGCGCGCGCGCGCGGCGAACGCCGGCGGCGGCTCGAAGAGTTGCGACGCCTCGGAGGCCTGGTGAGAGATCTGGTCAGTTGTCATGCATCTTGCCGTAGTGGTGATCAGGCGCCGACAAGAGGCTAGGAGCGCCCTTGAAAGGCTGTCAACCACGGGCCGCCTCGCGCGCGTTGCCTGCCGTCAGGCATCATCGGCCCGACACGGCCTGGCAGCGCGCGAGGGACCCAATGCCGCACCGTTTCGTCGATGAGGAGCACGCGCTCGTGCTCGAGGATCGCAGCGGACGGCTGCACGAGTTGCTGGCGCCGGGAGCGCAGTTCGAGCGGATCGCCAGTGGGCTTGGCTTCACCGAAGGGCCGCTCTGGCGCGGCGACCACTTGCTGTTCAGTGACATTCCGAACGACCGCATCTGCCGCTGGCGCGAGCTTCCCGAGGGCCCCGAGCTCACCACCTTTCGCGCAGGCAACGGCGCGACCAACGGACTCACGCTGGACCCCAATGGCAATGTGCTGGCATGCGCGCATAGCGCGCGTGCGGTGCTGCGGTTCGACGCCAACGTGCAGCCGGTGCCCATCGCCGCCTATTTCGAGGGACGGCGGCTCAACAGCCCCAATGACGTCGCCGTGCGCCGCAACGGTGACATCTACTTCACCGATCCGCCCTACGGCATCGATCCGCTGGATCCCGACGCCAAGGAGCAGCCGGTCAACGGCGTGTACCGGCTTTCGCCGGATGGCGCGATCGCTCTCGTGGCCGACCGATTCGTGCGACCGAATGGGCTGGCCTTTGCGCCCGACGAGTCTGTCCTCTACATCGGTGACTCCGGTGGGCCGCGCGACGTGTGGGCATTCGACGTGGCGTGGGACGGATCGCTGACGAACCCGCGGCAGTTCGTGGACATGGGCGCGCACCCGGCGGCGAACAATCCGGACGGCATGAAGTGCGATGCAGTCGGCCGGCTGTGGAGCACCGGGCCCGGCGGCATCTGGGTCGTCGAGCCGGACGGCACGGTGCTGGGCGTGATTGTCACTCCCGCCCGTCCTTCGAACCTGGCCTGGGGCGGCCCGACGTGGAGCACCCTGTTCGTCACCGCGCAGACGGCGGTCTACCGGATTTCGACGGCGGTTCGCGGCCGGTCGGTGCCGTAGCGGCGGCGCCCGAGTTGGCGTCCTCACGCCAGCGTGGCCGGTCTTGTAGTCACGGGTCCTGTCGGCGACGATGGGCGCACGATGCTGCCGCCGCTGCGTGTGCGCGTGCGCCCCTACGCGGACCTCGCCCGCTACTTTCCGGGCACCGGTGCGGTGCGTGAGGTTGACGTGCCGGCCGGGGCCTCGATAGAAGACCTGCTACAGCGCTTTGGCGTGGACGCGGAGCCGCGACTTACGCTTGGTCTAAATGGCGAGTTGGCCCAGCGCGATGCCAAGCTGGCGTCTGGCGATCTGATCGACATTCTTGTACCGATGACCGGGGGCGAGTGAACGTGCCACCCTTCAAAGGCTCGGTGCGCCGACGCTTCTTGCGCGTCGATCTCACGACCGGTCGCATCGCGACCGTTCGGCCCGACGCGGACTTCCTGCGGCTGCACATGGGCGGCCGCAATGTCATTGCTCACACGCTGCTGACGGAAGTCCCACCGGGCAGCGACGCATTCGATCCTGAGAACCGCCTCGTGTTTGCGCTCGGCCCGATCACCGGCGTCTCCGTTCCCGGCGGCAGCCGGCACAGCGTGGGCGCCAAGTCGCCGCTCACCGGCCTCTTTGGTGAGTCCGAGGCCGGCGGCTACTGGGGCGCCGAGCTCAAGCGCGCCGGTTGGGACGTCATCATCGTGCACGGGAAGGCGGCCCATCCCGTTTACCTCTGGATCCACGACGACGCGGTCGAGTTGCGCGATGCACGGCCGCTGTGGGGCGAGCTGACCGGCCCGGTGGAAGCCCAAATCCGAGCGGAGTTGGGCGATCCGCAGGTCCGCGTCGCCCAGATCGGACCGGCCGGGGAGAACCTAGTGCGGTTTGCCTGCATCGTCCACGATCTCAACGAGGTGGCCGGTCGCACCGGCCTCGGCGCCGTCATGGGATCGAAGAATCTGAAGGCGATTGCGGTGCGCGGGACACAGCCGGTGCTCGCGGCCGACCCGCAGGCGATTGCCGGCGTTGCGCGCTGGGTGGCGCAGGAGACGCTGGCGCCGGGCGAGGCGCACCATCGGCTCCACACCTGGGGCACCGGCGCCATGGTGCGATCGAAGCAGCTCGAAGGCCACCTGGTTGCGCATAACTTCCGCGACGGCCGGCTGGACGGCGCCGACCGGGTGGACGCCGGGGCCATCCAAGAGCTCACCGACCACGAAATGGATCGGTGCTATGCGTGCTCCGTGCGCTGCAAGAAACGCGTCAAGATCAAGCGTCCGGATATGACGGTCGACCCCAAGTACGGCGGCCCCGAATACGAGACGCTGGCGGCGATCGGGCCCAACACCGGAGTGACCGACGTGATGGCCGTCTGCAAGGGCCATGAAATGCTCAATGCGCTCGGCATGGACAGCATTTCCTGCGGCGCGACGATCGCTTGGGCCATGGAGATGGTCGAGCTCGGCTTGCTGGACGAGCCGCAACTTGCTGGTGAGACGCTGCGCTTCGGGTCCGCTGACGACCTGCTGCGCGTGATCGGCAAGATCGCCCGCCGCGAAGGCGTGGGCGACCTTCTGGCCGAGGGCTCGCTGCGCGCGGCGCGCACCCTAGGAGCGGAGGCCGAGGCGCGCGTGGTCCACGTCAAGGGTCTCGAAGTGGCCATGCACGATCCGCGCGCGATGCCGGCGATGCGCCGCAACTATCCGGTCGCCCCAACCGGCGGCGACCACACCGGCGCCGCGGGCAAGCGATCCGGGCTTCGCAACACGGTGGGCCTTTGCCACTTCTTGCAGTATGACGAGGCCACGACCCTCAGCCTGCTGAACGCGGCCACGGGCTGGAAAATCTCGCCGGACGAGCTACAGGCAACGTTCGAGCGCGGCGTCACCATGGCGCGGCTCTTCAATCTACGGGAAGGCCTGGAGGCGGAAGACGACCGCCTGCCGGACCGGTTGCACGAGCCGCTGCGCTACGGACCGCTGCGCGACCAACAGCTCAGCCGGGAAGGCGTCACGGACGAGGTGCGGGCCTACTATCGCGACCACGGCTGGGACCCGCTGACTGGCCGCCCATTTGCCGACACGATTGAATACCTGGGTCTTGCCTCGGTTGCCGCCGGCGCCCAAGCCATGGGGTTTGTTGCCGAGCGCCCTGAACCGATTCCCGCTGGACGGCTCCCGTACGCGCCGCAGTTGGAGGAGAGCGCCGCTCCCGCCGAATAGGCGCCCGAATGGCGGTCTCGGACGAGCGCTACTCGTGCACGAGCACCGGCGTGCCGTTTGCACAGAAGTCCCACGCCCACTGGGAGTCATGGAAGCGCATATTCACGCACCCGGCGCTTTGCACGCTGCCGAACGCGTCATGCCAATAGGCGTAGTGGAACCCGATCCAACTTCGGGTGAAGTACTGGAGATTCAGCACATTGGATATGTCGTAGACCTTGACGGTGCTGCCGTTGGAAATCAGCCGCGCGCGCTCAATCCGCCAAAAGATGTTGTAGTCCCCCGCCGGCGTGAAGTCCGGCGGCAGCCCGGTTGAGATCAGCGCCTGGTAGACCGGTTGGCCGGCGGCATAGAACGTGGCGACTTGCTGGGTGAGATCGACCTCCGCCCGTCGCTCGGAGGCATAGATGGGCCGTGAGGGCCAGTGCGCCGCGTCGTAGCTAGGGGCTACCGAGGACTGGCTGACCGGGTCGGTGCTCAACCCGCGCGCCTCGGCGACGAACACACCCACCGGGTCTTCGACCAATCCTTGCGAGGTGTCCCGCCAGACCGCGCGGCTAAAGATCTGGCGGAATCCGCTGGTGGTCTCGGCGCCCCAAAGGATCGGGAAGCCAAACACAAAGGCGCCGCCGCGCTCGCGGAACGACTCCCAAAAGATCGGATGCACGCCACGATCCGTCTCCGCAAACCACCACTCGTATTCGTGCGGCTGATCCGCTGCCAGCTGTTGCAGGGCCCAAGAGGTTCCGAGATTTAGGGGGACGACACCTACCGGATCTCGCGTTGCGGCGGACGTGACCAAGGCGCCGCGTTCGAAGTACTGGAGCGTTTCATTGCCGGCCGGCAGCGGCTCGGTGATCGGCCATCCAATCGTCGCGTCGCGGCCGTACTGGAGCCACCAGTCGAGAATGCGACCGGTGATGTGATGGCCGCTCTCGGCGGCGTACACCGTGTGCGCAACTGGGTCGTCCAACTCTTCGGCGCTGGCCGATGTCACCAGCCCGCTGGCTGCGACGGCGGCGCTACCGGCTGCTAGAGCGAGCAGCCGTCGTCGATTGACGCGTGGATCCTGCGGCAAGACCGTCTACTCCTGCATCCCGCATGCCTGACCGAACATAACCCTATCCGGCCAGGCCCGCTCCTGAAAGAATACCAACTTACGTTCCGGGCTCAGCTTGGCCTACACGCGCTGTGTCTTGGGCTGGTAGGCCCCGGCCAGCGAGTCGCGCGTGAACTGCTCGGGGACGCGTCCGTCCGCCACGTAGCCGTAGAGGGCGGCTTTGAAAATGCCTTCCAGCGTGTTCACGATCGCCAGGGCGAGCCCAACCGTCACCACGCCAACCGCGATCCCGGCCGGAATGCTGACCGCGGCCACGAGAATAGCGGGCAGGGCGCCGATCAGCGCCGCGACGACGCCCAGAATGCCGAAGCCGACGTTCGACGTGACCTGCTCGCCCCAGGTGCGCTTGAACAGCGATCCCGAGCTCCGGATCGAGGCAAGCGGTCCCAGGCCCTCCGCGACCAGAATGGGTACGACGAAGTAGGTCAGGTAGGCCCAGACGCCACCGACCAGCGAGAGCACGATTTGCGCAACCATGTTGTCGCGCGACTGGTTGCGGAGCACCTGCAAGATGAGTCCGACGGTCGCCGAGATGAGCGCCCATCCCAGGATCTGGGGGAGGCGCTTGTTCGCCATTCGCAGGCCGTCGCCGACCGTCGGGTCACCGCCGGCCAGCCGGATCATCGCGGCGCCGATGAGCGCCGAGTTGAAATAGATGACCACGAACGCCAGAACGAAGTACGTCACGGCAAGCAGCACGATATCGGCCTCGCCGGCGGTAGGTTCAGCCGCTGCCAGCCGATCCATGGTCCCGAGGCTGGACCCGATGCCGAACATCAGCCCGGCGAGGATCGCCAGGGCCACCGCCGACATGACCGGAAACAGCACCAACTCCCGGTCCTGCTTTAGGACCGCCCAGCTCATCTTGATGAGCTCCCACGTGCGTCCGATGGTTTGGAACATTTGCCTGCCCGCCGTGAATTGCGTTCGGCTAAGGATAAGGCCTTGGGCGCCTTCTTCGCGATCTGGCCCGGCGTGAAAACAGGCCCGGGCGGCGGTACCGCCGCCCGGGCCCTGTGCTGATCGCTAGGCCGAGGCCGAGATCTCGGTCTCTGATCCGCGACGCAGGTGCCGTATGACGAACGGCACAGCGGCCGCGATCGCCAGAACCAGCACCACCAACTTCTTCACCGCGCACCTCCAACTGCCGAGCCGCCTACCTGGGCAGCAAACATCTGCCTCTCCCAACAATAGGCCCAGGCGCGCCGCGGCACCGTTGCGAAGCGCACACACGCGTGACCGCGGCAGGCGGTGCACGGACCCGCTACGCTGCGCGTGGCGGCGACAGCCTTCGGAGAACGGCATGCGCGTTGGATCCGGCGAATTCACCTACGACTACGTGGACGGCTGGCTCAAGCTCCCGGCCGACTGGTACCTGGGCTGGATCGGCAGCATCGCCACGGACCGCCTGGGCCGCGTCTACTGCTTCAATCGCGGCACGCGGCCCATGACGGTCATTGGCCGCGAAGGCGAGGTCATTGGCCATTGGGGCGACGCGGAGCTTTGCTACGCCCACGGCGTGTTCATGGACCGGCATGAGCAGCTCTGGTTGACCGACCAGTTCGCGCACGTGGTGTGGATCTACGGCACCGACGGCACGCTGAAGGGCCGGCTGGGCTATCCATACGTCAGCAGCGCGTCCGCGGGACTGTTCAATCAACCCACGAACACCTATGTCACCCCCGATGGCACGATTTTCGTCTCCGACGGCTATGGGGATACGAAATGTCACCGTTTCGATCCCGACGGACGGCATGCCGTCACCTGGGGCGAGCGCGGCAACGGACCGGGTCAATTTGCGCTGCCGCACGGCATCTGGGTGCTCCCGGACGACCGAGTGCTGGTGGCCGATCGTGAGAACGACCGCATCCAGGTCTTCGATCCGGACGGGGTCTATATCACCGAGTGGGGCGATATCCCGTTGCCGAGCGACTTCTACGTGGACGAGGACCGTGGCGCCATTTTCGTGTCCGAGCTCAATCGCGGCGTCACGATCCTGGACTTTGACGGCAGGGTGATCACTCGGTGGGCCGAGGACCGCGCACCGAATCGTATCGGCGGCCCGCACGGCATCTGGGTTGACGATCAGGGCGCGGTGTACGTGGCCGAAGTTGGCGGGGACAGTTACCTGCACAAATACGTGCCCGTGCGCTAGCGACGCCGGGCTTCCGGCGCCGTACCCGGTTCGGGGCGGCGCGCGGGCATGTCGGCCGACCGTGGACTCGATCGGAGGCGCTAGGCTCGGGAGCCCGCCGTCACGTGCCTTCGCATGACCGCCGATATTCGTGTCCGCAGTTTGGTCAAGCACTATCAGGTCGCCGACCGTGAAGGCGGCCTGCGCGCGTCATTGCGCAGCGTCGTGCGCCGTCGCCACCGGGTCGTACGCGCCGTCGACGACATCACTTTCGACGTGCAACCCGGCGAGATCGTCGGATTTCTGGGGCCCAACGGCGCCGGCAAAACCACGGCGCTCAAGCTGTTGAGCGGGCTCCTGCATCCGACCTCCGGTGAGGCGACCGTGCTGGGCTTCACGCCCTGGGAACGTCGGCGGGAGTTTCTCTCGGCGATTACGCTCATCATGGGGCAGCGCCAGCAGCTCTACTGGGACCTGCCGGCCCTTGACACGTTCCTGGTCAACAAGGCCGTGTTTGGACTGCGCGACGCGGCCTACGAGGCCACGCTGGCGCAGCTGGTGGAGCTGCTGGAGCTGGACGAGCTGCTCACCAAGCCGGTGCGCCAGCTCTCGCTGGGCGAGCGCATGAAGGCGGAGCTGGCCGCCGGTCTTTTGCACCGGCCCCGGATGCTGTTTCTCGACGAGCCGACGATCGGGCTCGACGTGACGATGCAGCAGCGCATCCGCGATTTCGTCACCCGCTACAACGCCGCCACCGGCGCGACGATTCTCCTCACGAGCCACTACATGGCCGACGTGAAGGCGCTGGCCGAGCGCGTGGTGGTGATCGACCGCGGAAAGCTCCTCTATGACGGCCCGCTCACCGGCCTCATCGACCGCTACGCTCCGCACAAGACCATCACTCTGCATCTGGAACGCCCCGTCGACCGCGCGGACGTCTCGGCCTACGGCGAAGTAGTCGCAGCGGACGACGTGCAGGTGCAGATTCGCACCGACAAAGCCGAGGCGGCGGCCGCGACGGCCCGGATGCTGGCCGAGCTGCCGGTGGCCGATCTGAGCGTCGAGGACCCGCCGCTGGAGTACGTGATCGACCAGGTGTTCAACCGGCGGGAATCTTGATGCGCTCCCGCACGCTGGCGGGCTTTACGGCGCTGCTCAGAGCAGAGTTGGCGGACCTGTTCCAGTACCGCATCGAGATGTTCCTCTACGGCCTCTGGCAGGTGGTGAACCCCATCATCTACCTGGTCATCTGGTCCACGATCGTCGGCGGCGGAACGATTGCCGGCTACACCCGCGACGACTTCATCCTCTACTACCTCGTCTTCATGGCCGTATCGCACCTCACGCTGGCGATCGAGGTCTACACGATGGCGCCAAGCATCCAGACCGGCCGGCTCTCGGCGCACATGCTCAGGCCACTGCATCCGTTCTGGCGCGCGGCGGCGCTCAACGTTGCCTACAAGGCCGTGAATCTGATGTTTCTGATCCCGATCTGGGTTGGCTTGGCGCTGATTCTCCGGCCCGCCTTCGATCCGGATTGGCTGGGGATCGCTCTCTTTCTGCCGTCGATGGTCATGGCCGGGTTGATGTCGTTCCTGATCGGCTCGTGCTTCGCCATGCTGGCGTTCTGGACCACGCGCTCGATGTCGTTCTGGGATATCTGGATGAGTCTGACCCTCTTGCTCGGCGGGCAGGTCGCGCCCGTTGCCGTGCTGCCTGGCCTGCTGCAGCAAGCCGCCATGGTGCTGCCAATGCGATATACGGTCGGCTTCCCGATCGAGGTGGCGCTCGGCCGGGTCCAGGGTGTGGAACTCGCTGCGGGACTGGCCGTCCAGGCCGGCTGGACCGTGGCGGCGGCGGCGGCATTCGCGCTGCTCTGGCGGACCGGCGTCAAGCGCTATGCGGCGGTGGGCGCGTGATCGGGCGGCTCGCCCGGATCGCCGGCGCGTTCTTTCGCTCGGCGCTCCAGGAAGAATTTGCCTACCGAGGCGATTTGCTGGGCAACGTGATCCGCAGCGTGCTCAATCTCGGAACCGCCGTCGGCAGCGTGGCGGTGATCTTTGCGCACACGGAGACGCTGGGCGGCTGGACGCTGGGACAGACGATGTCGCTGCTGGGAATCTTTGTGTTCATCAACGGATTCGTGGCGATGTTCATGTCGCCGAGCCTCAACCGGGTCGTCGAGGAAGTGCGTGAAGGCACGTTCGACTACGTGCTCATGAAACCGGTGCCGGCGCTCTTCCTGGCCAGCGCCCGGCGCTTTGCCGTCTGGCACGTAGCCGACATCGTGCTCGGGGCCATCGTCCTCACCGTGGCGCTCCTTGGTCTCGACACCCACGTCTCCGGCTGGGGAGTGCTGCTGTTCCTGGCGTTGCTGCTCTGCGGGGTGTCAATCGTGTACGCCATCTGGCTGGCGCTAACCACACTCGTGTTCTGGTTCGTGCGCGTGGCCAACGTGACGATGATTTTCAACCTCTTCTTTCAGACCGGACGCTACCCCATTGAGGTCTACCCGTTCTGGCTGCGCCAGCTCTTGACCTTTGTGTTCCCGGTGGCGTTCGTCACCACGGTGCCGGCGCAGGCGGTGACCGGGCGCGACCCGTCGTGGCTGGCATGGGCCGCGCCGGTTGTCGCCGTCGCCGCGGTGCTGGCGGCCACGCAATTCTGGCGCTTCGGCCTCAGCCGCTACACCAGCGCCTCGAGCTAGGCCCTGCGCCAGCGCCGCCTGACGGCGTACGCCGCGCCGGAAATGACACCTAGCACGGCAAGGATGGGTCCGCCGATGATGCCAACGGTCACCACGGTATCCGAGACCCATTGCGCGAATTTCCCGAGGCGATCGGCGCTTTCGCGAGCCGCTGAACCGGCGTCCCAGGGTTCGGGCTCGGGCTCCGGCTCCGGCGTCGGCGTCGGCTCCGCCACGGGCTCCGGCAACACCGTGAGGAAGGTGGTCGTCGAGTTGTCCACGCCGACGCGGTCAGACTCGTCCGACGTGATCGTCGTGTCGACTCGCGGATGGCCCGAGTCCGTCTCCACGCGGGCCACGTAGCTCACGCGGTCGCCAAACCCCGGCGCAAGCCGCGGAAACTCCCATATGATCGCGTTTCGCCCGGCGTCACGGCGGCCGGCGCCACTCGCGCGCACTAACTCCATGCCCTCGGGCAGGCGCTCTTCCAGGCGAACGTTGTGGGCATCGGTGTTGCCGGAGTTTCGGAAATCAACGCTGTACGAGATGTCCTCCCCGGTCGTCACTACCGTCCCGCCGCCCTTTTCGACGGCCAGATCCACGTGGAATCTCAGCTTGGCGACGGCGCTATTGTTGGTGGGGTCACGCTCCGGGCTGGCCGTCGAGACCTCGGCGCGCGCTTGCATGTCGCGCCCGTCGCTCTCCAACCTCACCGCCGTGCGGAGGGTGAGCGCTTGGCCCGCACCCAGCCGGTCGATCGTCCACGAGACCGTGTTGGAAGTTTCGTCGAAGGTGAAGCCCTCGTCGGCGTTCACGAAGATCATGCCTGGATCCAGCCGGTCCACGACCTTGACCTCAGCGAGGTCCACCGTGCCTTGGTTGTACACGGTCAGACCAAGCTGGGTTTGGCCATGCATCTGGAAGTTGCGCACGGCTTCGCGCTCGAGGATCAGGTCGGCCACCGTATGTAGTTGCATCACGAGCGTTGCCAGCGTCGTCTGGTTTGACAGCACATTCAATTGGCCTTGGAGCAACTCGACGCGTTCGCGAACCTTGGCAACTTCGGCCTCGACCTTGAGCGTCTCCTCAACGTCTTTCGCGCGGCCGAGGATGTCCAGCAGTCGCTCCTCGGTCACCTTGGCGTTGCGCAGGCGGGCGGCGAGATCCGTGTACTGCTCGGTAACGTCCTGGCTGCGGATGTCTTCGTCGATCACCTCGGCGCCAATGCTGCGCAGCGCGGTGAGCGCGGGATCGAACGCCTGGGAGGGGATCCGCACCGTCATAGTGCTCGTCCGATCGGGATCGTCACGCTGGACGTTGGACGAGGCGATGAACGCACCCGGAACGCTGGACACGATTTCTCGAATCTGGCTCACGGCGACCGGGAGATCGTTGACCACCATGCTGAGCGTGCCGGTGCGGATGATGTGGCGCTCGGCGACTAGGGCCGCGGGCACCGGGCGCGCGCCCTCGGGAAGTGCGCCCGACGACGGGGAGGCTGGGGCTGCCGTGACTACCTTCTCGACCGCCACCTCTTTGATGACCTCCTTTTCGACTACCGTCTCGACCGCCACCTCTCGCATGACTTCCTGGGTGACTGATTTCTCGACAGAAGCCTCGGGCGCGAAGGCGGCTGAGGTCGGCGCCCCCGTCGCGGCAGCGAAGGCCACTGACTTCTCAACAACCTCTGCCTCACCGCACCCCGTAATCGCCAGCGCGCCGATGGCGATGGCGGCGAATCCCGCTCGGCAGCGCCGCAAAGTGATTTCCCGGTGGCCATTCCGCCGCATGGTGAACTCCCAATGGCTTTCGAGCATGGTCTGGTACTTGATAATACGCGCGGCGAAGATGAAACGTTCCCTGTCCGATCAGGAACTTTGCCGCCGTCGTCGGCGGGTCGGTCAGGATGCCTCGGGCTGGCAATCCCGCTCCCCGGCGCGGCCGTCGGCCAGCCGGACCAATGGCAAAAGGCCCGCGCTGCCCTTCACGCGGACCGCGATCACGCCGGCGGCGTATCACCCGAGGGGGCGTTCTCAGCGCTGGTTCCCCGATCGGCAGCGCGCCGGCGCCGCCGGACCGCGAGCACGGCCAGGACGGGGATCGCCAGCACGACCAGGACGGGTACGCCGATGATGCCGACGGTGAGCCCGGCGTCGGCGGCCCACTGCCCGAACCGGCCCAGGCGGTCAACGCTCTCGCGAGCCGTTGATCCGGGGCTCCAGACCTCGCGGTCGGCTACGTCCTCCGGCAGCACGGTGAGGAACGTGGTCGTCGTGTTGTCCACATCGGCACGGTCCGGCTCGTCGGACGTGATCGCGGTGTCGGTTTGGAGACGGCCCGCGCTGGCCTCCACGCGCGCTACGTAGGTCACGCGGTCGACAAACCCAGGCGCAACCCGCGGAAACTCCCACACGATCGCGCGTCGATCGGCGTCGTACCGGCCGCCGCCATCCGCGCGCACGAACTGCATGCCGTCGGACAGGCGTTCTTCCAGGCGCACGTTGCGGGCGTCGGTGTTGCCGGTATTGCGGAACTCCAGGCCGTACGCGGCGTCCCGACCAATGGGCACGGCTGCCGGGCCATCTTTGTAGATGGCCAGGTCCACGTGGAACGTCAGAGTTGCCGTGGCGCGGTTGTTGGCGGCGTCGCGCTCCGGGCTGGGCGTCGAGACGTCGGCCCGTGCTTGCATCTCGGGCTGATCGCTCTCCAGGCGGACCTCGGCGCCGAGGAAGCGCGCGTCGCCCGGACTCAGCCGGTCGATCGTCCACGACACCGTGTGGGCGGTTGCGTCGTAGACGGCGCCGTCACCAGCGGCCAGGAAGATCATGCCTGGGTCCAGCCGGTCGGCGATTTCCACCTGCATCAGGTCCACGGTGCCGTCGTTGTGCACCGTCAGGGCGAGATGGGTTTGGTCATGCATTCGGAAATGGCTTGGGACCTCGCGCGTCACGATCAGATCCGACGCTGGGTGCAGTCGCAACACGATCGTGGCCAGCGAGGTTTGGTTGGTCAGCAAATTGAGCTGACCTTGGAGCACCTCGATGCGCTCGCGCACCTGCGTGAGCTCGCGCTGCACGTCAATGGTGTCCTGCACGCTTTGCGCTCGGGCGAGAATCTCCAGCAACTGCTGCTCCGCGGCGGTGGCGTTGCGCAGGCGGGCGGTCAGGTCGGTGTATTGCGCCGTGACGTCCTGGCTGCGGATGTCTTCGTCGATCACCTCGGCGCCGACGTTGCGCAGTGCGGCGAGCGTGGCGTCGAACGTCTCGACGGGGACGCGCACGGTGATCGTGCTCACGCGCCGCGGATCGTCCTGCTGAATGTTGGATGCGGCGACAAAGGCTCCGGGGATGCCATCCACGATGTCCTGGACCTGCGTCACCGCGTTCGCGAGTTCGGCAACGACAACGCTCAGCGAGCCGGTGCGGATGATCTGGCGCTCGACCACACCGGCGTCGAGCGACTGCGGCGCGGCTGCGGCAACGGCGCCCGAAGCTGTCTTCTCGACCACCTTCTCGACCTCGACCATCACCTCGCGCACGACCTCGACCGGCACCTCTTTGATGACCTCGACCACGACGGGCACCTCGCGCGCGGCCATGGGCGCGCTGGTAGCCATAGCCATCGCCGGCTCGGGCATCGATGCGTCGGCGAAATCCATCGATTCGGCTCCGCTGTCCGCCTCGCCGCATGCCGTGAGCGCCAGGACGATGAGGGCAATCAATCCCGCTCGAAGTCGCCGCATGGTGAACTCCAAAGTGGCTATCGAGTCGTGTCAGCTACTTGATAGTACGTTCGGCGACGGCCAAACGTTCCCTCTCGGTTCAGTTAATTCGCGGCTGTCGTCGGCGAGTACGTCAGGATGCCTCGGGTTGGGTATCCCGCTCCCCGTCGCGGCCATCGGCCAGCCGGGCCACGCGCAGCAAATCCACGTTGTTCTTCATGCGCATCACAATCACGCCGGCGGCGTAGCGTCCCAGCGGGCGCACGTCCTTGAGGCCGCAGCGGATCACCTGGCCGTCGGACGAGACCAGCACGATCTCCTCGTCGGGGCTGAGAAGCGTGCGGGCATCGGCCACCGGGCCGGTCTTCTCGTTCAAGTTGATGGCGCGCACGCCTTGGCCGCCGCGGCCCTGAGGCTTGAATTCCGACACCGGCATCTTCTTGCCGAACCCATTGCGGGTCACCAGCAGCACGTAGGCGTCCTGGTGAACGAGGTCCATGGCCGCGATCTCGTCGTCCTCGCCCAACTTGATGGCCCGCACGCCGCCGCTCGTCCGGCCGCTGGCTCGCACGTTATCGAGATAAAAGCGAATGGCCATGCCCTCCCGGGTGAAGAACATCGCGCTGTCGTCGTCGGTGGCCGCCAGGCGAACCCAGGCCAGCTCGTCGTCAGGCTCCACGTCCATGGCCAGCAGGCCGTTGCTGCGGGCGGTGACGAACTGCGTCAGCGCGCTGCGCTTGACCTCGCCGCGCCGCGTGCCGAACACCAGGTAGTCGCCCGCCTCGAAGTTCGGAATGGCGAGGATGGCGGTGGCTGTTTCCCCTTGCTCGATGGGCAACAGGTTGATCACGTTGATGCCTTGCGCGTCGCGGCCGTGCTGGGGGATCTCGTAGGTCCGCAGCCGGTAGACCTTGCCGCGGGTCGTGAAGAAGAGCAGGTGGTCGTGCGAGTTGGTGATGAGGAAATGCTCGACGATCCCGCCGGCCTTGCTGCGGAAGCCGATGATTCCGCGGCCGCCGCGGCCCTGACGGCGATAGGCGGTTGCTTGCACGCGCTTGACATAACCATTCGATGACAGCGTGACCAGGCAGTCCTCGTCGGCCACCAGGTCGGCGTCCGAAAACTCGCCGCTCGCGCCGGCCAGGATTTCGGTTCGACGCTCGTCGCCGAACCGATCGACGATGGCCCGGGTCTCGGTCCGGATGATCTCCCGGACGCGATTCGGGTCGGCCAGAATGTCCTTGAGGTCGGCAATCTCCGCCCGCACGGCATCGAGCTCGTCGAGGATGCGCTGCCGCTCGAGTCGCACCAGCCGGCGCAGCTGCATGTCGAGAATCGCGTTGGCCTGCGTCTCCGAGAGGCCGAATTGCCGCATCAGCTCGCGGCGCGCGGCTTCGGTGTCGGCGGCGGCGCGAATGCACTCGATGACGGCGTCGATGTTGTCCAGCGCGATGACGTAGCCCTCGAGCAGGTGCTCCCGGACTTGGGCTTTCTTGAGATCGAAGGCCGTCCGGCGGCGGATCACCTCCTGCCGGTGCCGGATGAACAGCTCGATCATGCGCTTGAGCGTGAGCTGCTCGGGCCGCCCGTCGACCAGGGCCAGCATGTTCACGCTGAACGTCGATTGCAGCGCGGTGTGCTTGTACAGCTGGTTGAGCACCGCCGACGGCCGGGCGTCGCGCTTCAGCTCAATCACGGCCCGCATGCCATGGCGGTCGGATTCGTCGCGGATGTCCGAAATGCCCTCGATGGTGCGGTGGCGCACGAGGTCCGCGATGCGCTCGATCAACGTGGCCTTGTTGATCATGTAGGGCAGCTCGGTTACGACCAACGCCATGCGCTCGCCGCGAACTTCCTCAATCGTGACCCGGGCGCGAACCAGCACCCGACCGCGGCCCTTCCGATACGTGTCCTGGATGTCCTCGGCCCCGATGATCACCGCCGCGGTTGGGAAGTCCGGCCCCTTGACGAACTTCATGAGGTCGTCCTGGCTCGCGCCCGGGGTGTCCAGCAGGTGCTGGATCGCACGTCCGACCTCGCGCAGGTTGTGCGGCGGGAGGCTGGTGGCCATTCCGACGGCGATGCCCGTGGCGCCGTTGAGAAGCAGATTGGGGACAACCGAGGGCAGGACGTCGGGCATCTCGGACGTCCCGTCGAAATTCTCGACGAAATCCACGGTGTCCCGATCAATCTCGTCGAGCATCGAGGCCGACACCGCCGTCAGCCGGGTCTCGGTGTACCGCATGGCGGCGGCCGGATCGCCGTCGACGGAGCCAAAATTGCCTTGGCCGTCCACGAGCGGATAGCGCAGGGAAAACGGCTGCGCCATGCGCACGAGCGCGTCGTAGAGCGCGCTATCGCCGTGCGGGTGGTACTTGCCCATGGTGTCACCCACCACACGCGCCGACTTGCGGTAGCCCGCGCCCGGCGCGGCGCCCAGCTCGTCCATCGAATACAGCAACCGTCGCTGCACCGGCTTGAGTCCATCGCGCACGTCCGGGATGGCGCGCGCCATGATGGTGCTCATGGCGTAGTCGATGTACGAGGCCTCCATCTCCGCGGCGAGCTCGATGGGCAAGAGGCGGTCGTCGGTCACTTAGACCTCCCTGGCCGGCTGGTCGTCGGCTTGGAACTCACCGCTCGCGCCGCCGGTCTTGCGTAAGAGGCGAATGTCTCGCACGGTCATCGTGCGGTCGACGGCTTTGCACATGTCATAGACCGCCAGCGCGGCGATTGAAACGGCGGTCAACGCTTCCATCTCCACGCCCGTGCGCGCGGTCGTGCGCACGGTGGCCTCGATGGTGAGCCCCGGCGGATCCGTGGTTGGGTCAATCGCCAGATCAATGCCGCTCAGCGGCAGCGGGTGGCACAGCGGGATGAGATCGTGGGTGCGCTTCGCGGCCATGATCCCGGCCACGCGCGCCACGCCGACAACGTCGCCCTTTGGCAGCGGCGTCTCGCGGCCGTCCAACTGTGCGCGGATCATGGCCAACGTGGCGGGCAGCATCTCGATTCGAGCGCCTGCCACCGCCACCCGACTTGTCTCGGGTTTTGCGCTGACATCCACCATGCGCGGAGCACCGGCACCGTCGAAGTGCGTCAGCCCCATGCGTGCTTGGTGGACTCCCTTGGGCAATGCGAACCGGCAACGGTTGTAGTGCCAATTCTATCAGGTAGGCGTTGGAAATCCGGATCGGCGACCGGTCGATCCGCGTGCCCCGCACTGGCTCGTGAGCCGGCTTTCGGCGTGCCTCGGGCGACGACGGCCAGCGAGTTGGCTGCGCTTTGTAGCCGCGGACGCCTCCAGGGCGGCGTTGACACGCTGACGGCGTGCTCTCTAGCATCACCGACGGACTATTGCGGTGATTCGCATGCACGACGACTCAAACGATCAGGCTGATCGCTCATACGGCGGACCGATAGTCGGCCAGGGCGGGCAAGGCGTTGTTGGGTACGCGCTGGTCGCGGTCGCGTTCGTCGCGGTGCTTGTTCTCGTCCTCACGAGCTTGGGCGATAGCATTGGGGAGGGGCTCGACAGCCTGTTGGAGACCATCTCCCAGCCATTCGCGAGCTGACACCGTGGAGTCAACGCGGGACGAATACGAACCGGTCGAGTATCTGCGGCGCCTGACAGCCAAGGGGCGGCGGATTCTCGCCCAGGCAGAGCTTGAAGCCACCAACCTGGGGCATTCGAGCGTGGGCGCCGATCACCTGCTGCTGGCGATCCTCGCCTCGCCCCAGACTGCGGCTGCCCGCATCTTGCGTGAATCTCAGGTCGACGTGCTGAAGCTGCGCGAGGTCGTGGTGGCGGCCTTGGGCCCCGGGGGCGATCACGCTACCGGCCGTCGACCGCTTGGTCCGGGCGGCCGCAACGCGCTTCGCGCCGCCGCGCTTGAAGCGGAACGCACCGGCGTGCGGTTCATCGGCACCGAGCACTTGCTCTTGGGCGTGCTGGCCCATCACGGTCGGTTGGCCAGTGAGGGCCTGCGCCAGGCTGGCCTCGACTTTCGGTCCGTCCGCCGGCGTATCGAGGCGTCGTACCGTCCCGGTCGCGTGGGCGGCGGCGGGCGGCGAGCCGTCCGCCGCGGGCGCCGCCGAGCCAAGAGCCCGCTCGCGGAGTATGGCCACGACGTGACGCGCGCCGCCGCGGACGGTGACCTCGATCCGGTGGTCGGGCGACGGGCCGAAATGGATCGAATGATCGAGATTCTCGTTCGCCGGACGAAGAACAATCCCGTGCTCGTCGGCGACGCCGGGGTTGGCAAGACGGCCATCGTCGAGGGGCTGGCGCAGCGCATCAAGCAGGGGGACGTGCCGCCCGACCTGCGTGCGGCCCGCGTTGTGGCGCTTGACCTGGCCGCGACGATCGCCGGCACGAAGTATCGCGGGGAGTTCGAGGAGCGCGTGCAAGGGATCATTGCCGAGGCTCGCGCGGACTCCAACGTGATCCTGTTCATCGACGAAGTGCATACGGTCGTCGGCGCCGGTGGGGCGGCCGGGTCGCTCGATGCGGCCAATATGCTCAAGAGCCATCTCGCCCGCGGCGAGCTGCGGCTGATCGGCGCGACGACGTGGCGCGAATACCGCCGCCATATCGCCAATGACAAGAGCTTGACGCGGCGGCTCCAGCCCATCGATGTGGGCGAACCGGATGACGAGTCGGCGATCGCGATCGTGCAGGGGCTGCGTCCCGTATACGAGCAGTATCACGGCGTGCAGATCAGCGACGAAGCCTTGCTCGCCTCGGTCACCATGTCGCGGCGGTACCTGACCGAGCGTCAGTTGCCCGACAAAGCCATCGATCTGATCGACGAAGCTGCCGCCAAGGCCAAAGTGGCGCGGCTCACCGCTCCCGAGCGTCTCCGGCAACTCGAGCAGCGCCTGCACGACCTGGCGGCGCAACGCGCCGACCTCGGCGTCGACGGCCAACCGGCGCAGGTCCTCGAGTTGGCGGCGGCGGAGGCCCAGCTGCGGGAGGAACTGCGTGACGAGCGGCGCGCCTGGGAGGCCGAGGCGCGGGCGAATACGCCGGTGATCGGTATTCACGAGGTGGCTGGCATCGTCTCGCGCTGGAGCGGCGTCCCTACGCCCACGCTCATCGAGGCTGAGGCTGAGCGCTTCTTGGCCATCGAGTCGTTGCTCCAGAAGCGGGTCGTTGGGCAGGACGAGGCGCTCAACGAGCTGGCCCGCTCGTTGCGCCGCGCCGTTGCGGGCATGCGTGATCCGCGCCGCCCGATCGGGTCGTTTCTCATGGTTGGTCCCACGGGCGTGGGCAAGACCGAGACGGCGAAGGCTGCGGCCGAGTTCGTGAGCGGTGACGAGGACAAGCTCGTTCGCGTGGACATGAGCGAGTTTGGCGAGTGGCACGCGGTGTCCCGTCTTGTCGGGTCGCCGCCCGGGTATGTGGGACATGACCAGGCGGGTGAGCTCACGGAGGCCGTGCGCCGCAATCCCTTCTCCGTCGTGCTGTTCGATGACGTGGAGAAAGCACATCCCCGGACCCTGCACATGCTCTTGCAGGTCATGGAGGACGGTGGGCTCACCGACGCCAACGGGCGCACAGTCGACTTCCGCAGCACCATCATCGTGATGACGTCGAACCTGGGCGTGGAGGAGTCGCGCGGGCCGAAGATTGGCTTCGGCTCCGGTCCGACGCAGCAGGCGGGCGAGCGCGCGGCGTTCGAATCCCGCATGCGGGAGCACGCGCGGCGCCATCTTCCGGCGGAGTTCCTGAACCGGATCGACCGGCTCTTGGTGTTTCACGATCTTGGCGACGCCGAGTTGCGTGAGATCGCCCGACGGCTTCTCTCGGCGGCGATCCTCCGTGCGCGGGCCGTTGGACTTGAGCTGCACGTCACGTCGGAAGCCCTGGACTATGTCGTGCGCGTGGCTGCCGGCCGCAACCAGGGCGCCCGCCCCGTGCGTCAACTCGTGAGCCGGTACGTTGACGAGCCTCTGACCGGACACATCGTTGACGGCGAAGGCGCTGGCCGGGTGTTTGAGTTGCGGGTCGAGGACGGGGAGCCCGTCGTGGTCCAAATCCAGCGGGCCGAGGCCGAGGCGGCGCCGGCGCCCCCGGGGTGACCGGGGCCCGCGCCGCGTTCATGGCGGGCTGGGTGCGCCGCCGCTGAAGCCGATCGGAACGGTGGTCCGGACCCTCGGGCGCAGCCTTGCGGATATCGTCTTCCCACCGGTGTGCGCCGGGTGTGGGGCGCTTGGCGAGGGCATATGCGCCGCTTGCATTGCTCGGCTCGATCTCCTTCCGCGCCCGTGCTGTCGCCAGTGCAATCGGGCGCTGGAACACGGTGACCAGTGCGCCGCGTGCCGTCACCAGGAGCGGCGCATCGATCAGGTGTTCGTGCGCTACCCCTATGAGACACCGGTGCGCGATGCGATCCTGCGGCTCAAGTTCCAGAACAAGCGATATCTGGCGGCGGCGCTTGCACGCGTCGCGGCTCAGGCGCTGCCCGACACGCTCGACGTCGATGCGCTCGTACCCGTACCCCTAGGGACCCGACGCGAGCGGGAACGCGGCTTCAACCAAAGTGCGCTCATCGCGGCCCAGTTGACCCGCCGGCTGTGCGTGCCTGTGCTTGACCAGCACTTGGTCCGTCACCGCGATACGGTTCCGCAGACATCGCTGGCGCGTGAAGAGCGCTGGCGCAATGTCAGAGGCGCCTTTACGTGCCTCCAGAACATCAGCGGCGCCCGCGTGCTGCTCGTCGACGACGTGGCGGCGACCGGCGCCACGCTCGAGGCGGCAGCGCGGGCGCTTAGGCGTCGGGGCGCACGCTGGGTGGGGGCCGTGGTGGCTGCGCGACCGCCGCCGGACCGCCCACGTGCGCCATAGTCCCAACTGTCCACACCCTGTTGATATACTCCGCGATCTATCTAGCCGGGGGGCGCATGGTCATAGCTCGTTACCACGACCCACGTTGCGAGCCGCGTGATGCCCGTGCGTGATCTCCTTTCCGGTCGCCGGCGCGGCGGGGTCCCGGCCGATCTGTGGGTCACGTGCCGCAAGTGCGGCGCCATGCACTACCGCCCGGAGTTCGAGGCGGGGCTGCACGTATGCACCCGATGCAACTACCACGATCGCCTCACGGTCGGCCAAAGGCTCGACCTCCTGTTAGACGACGTTGCGAGCTTTCGAGAATTGGCAGCGGACGTCATGACGGCCGATCCGCTCAATTTCTCCCGTCCGAGCGGTCGTTACCCAGACCGTGTGGCCAAGGCCCGGACCGCCACCGGGCGCTCCGAGGCCGTCGTGTGCGGCGTGGGACGCATCCAGGGCCACGAGGTGGCGGTGGGGGTGATGGAGTTTGGCTTTATCGCCGGCAGCATGGGCGGAGCCGCGGGTGAGCGCATTGCGCGACTGTTCGAGCTTGCCCACGACTGGCGTATACCTCTGCTGATGGTGACGGCATCGGGCGGCGCCCGGCAGGACGAGGGTGTGTTTGCCTTGATGCAGATGGCCAAGACAACCGCCGCCGCGGCGCGTCTGGCTGACGCCGGAGTTCCATACATCGCGCTCATGGCGGACCCGACGCTAGCCGGAGTGACGGCCAGCTTTGCGGCGGTCGCCGATGTCATCATCGGCGAGCCCGGCGCGACGATTCGCTTCGCCGGCTCACGCGTGGTGCAGGGAACGCTGAGCCGCCGGGCGCAGGCCGACGACCACACCTCCGAGTGGGTGCTGCGGCGCGGCATGATTGACGCGGTGGTTCCGCGACGCGACCAGCGCCGCGCGATCGGCCGCCTCATCGAGCTCCTGGCGCCCGCGCGCGTGTCGCGGCGCGCCGAGATTGGCGACGCAGCCCAAACGCGCCTGACCTAGCGAGCACCCAGCATGCTGGACTTCGAACGCGACCTCGATGAGTTACGCAGCCGCATCGCCGAGCTTGAAGCCGAAAGCGATCTGGATTCCGCCTCGGACGTCCTGCGGCAGCTGGAGTTGCTGCAGCTTGAGCTTGAGGCGCGCACCGCCGACGTGTTTTCTCGACTGACCCCCTGGCAGCGCGTGCAACTCGCCCGCCATCGCGATCGGCCCCACACGCTCGACTTCATCGAGCGCCTGATCGATGGCTTTGTGGAGCTGCATGGTGATCGGCGGCACGGGGATGACATGGCCATCATCGGCGGCGTCGGCTCGCTGGAAGGACGCCGGGTCGTCGTGGTCGGCCATCAGAAAGGGCGCGGCACGCGCCAGAACGTCGAGCGGAACTTTGGGATGGCGCACCCGGAGGGCTATCGCAAGGCGGTGCGCCTGTTCAAGCTTGCGGCGCGATTTGGCCTCCCCGTCATCACGCTGCTCGACACGCCGGGGGCCGGTCCGGCACTAGAGGATGAGGAGCGTGGGCAATCGTGGGCGATCGCCGAGAGCATGGCCGTCATGGCGCGTCTGGAGACGCCCATCGTCGTTGCGGTGATCGGTGAAGGCGGCAGCGGCGGCGCCCTGGCGATGGGCGTCGGCGATCGGATTCTCATGCTGGAGCACGCAATCTACTCGGTGGCTTCGCCCGAGGCCGCGGCCGCGATCATTTGGCGAGACTCGAAGTTTGCGGAGCGCGCCGCCGAAGCCCTTGGGCTGACCTCGGATGTCCTCTACGCAGCCGATCTCATCGATCGCGTCGTCCCCGAACCGCCCGGTGGGGCGCACCGCGACTATGACGCCACCGCGCGGAATCTCAAGGCGGCGCTGGCCGCCGCGCTCGATGAGCTTCAAGGCGTCCCGCCGAAAGATCTGGTGGCGGAGCGCTATGCCAAGTTTCGCGCCATGAGCGCCCACGTGGAGTCGACGCCGGTCGATGCGCTGATCGATGGCCCAGCCGTAGCGCCGGAGGACGGTCACGGCCTGTAGCCCTTCGACCCCTCGCCGACGGTCCGGACGGCGCCCGCCCGGTGAGTTGCCGGTCTGAACGTCCGTCGCATCTCAATGCTGGCTGGGATCGGCGGGCTTTGGCTCGCGGCTCGGTCCGTCGCGCGACAATCCGTCGCCGTCTCGGAGCCAGTGTCCGTGCCTGTCCCGCGGCTGCCGCCGGCGCTCAACGGGCTGACGGTCCAGGTTGTGTCCGACCTTCACGTGCGCTCGTCCCATACCCCCAGCCTGAAGGCGCTGCACAAGCTCGCCGGTACCCGGCCTGATTTCCTATTTGCTTGCGGCGATCTCAGCGATCGGGTCGACGCCGCGCCGCTCGTCGCCAGGGCGCTGGCGGCTGTCGAGCCCGTGCACGGCGCCTACGCGGTTTGGGGCAACCATGATCTGTTCGCCTCCCGCGCCTCGACCGACCCCTCGTGGATTAGGATTCGCACTCAGCCCCTGGGATTCATGCGGCAGGTATTCCAGGCCCACGGCATCACGGTGCTTGACAACGCGCGGGCGTACCACCGCATCGGCGACGCGGTGCTCGCCATTGCCGGCATCGGCGATGCGACGCATGGTGGCGATGACGCGGCGCGTGCGTTCGCCGGGGCGGACGACGACGCCTTCACACTCCTGCTGACGCACAACCCGGACGCGGTACCGCGGCTCGGGCAGACGCAGGTCGACCTCGTGGTCTGCGGGCATACGCATGGCGGCCAAATCGTGCTCCCGCTCATGCGGCCGCTGATGACCAGCACGCGCCTGTCGCTCCCCCAAGCCAGCGGGCTGCTGCACATTGACGGGCGGCTGGTGTACATCACGCGCGGGGTCGGCACCGTTGGGATCCCCGTGCGTATCAATGCGCCGGCGGAAGCGCCGCGGTTGTCGCTGGTTCGCGTCGGTGAGCCTGCCCAGTAGGCTGGACGCAGGCGGGCGTTGGGTGGACGGCCCGCTGAACGCCGTGTAGGAACAGGAGCCGTTGATGGACTTTGGCCTTCGTGACCGCGTAGCGCTCGTAACGGGTGGGAGCCGTGGCATCGGCCGAGAGATCGCTCTCGGGCTTGCCGCCGAGGGCTGTGACGTGGCGATCGCAGCCCGAGGCGCGGACGACTTGCGGCGCACCGAAGCTGAGATTTCGGCTCTCGGTGTTCGCGCGTTCTCGCTGTCGCTGGACATTCGCGACGCCGCCGCGCCGGCACAGGCCGTCGCGCGCACGGTGGCCGAGCTTGGGGGCATCAACGTGCTGGTGAACAACGTCGGCGGCTCGGCTGGCGACACCAGCTTCATGACGGGCACCGATGAGCATTGGTCCACGACGCTCGACGTGAATCTATGGGCGGCCGTGCGGGCCAGCCGTGCGGCGGTGCCGCTCATGAAGGCCGGCGGCTGGGGCCGGATCGTGCACATCACGTCCATCTACGGCCGCGAGGCCGGCGGCCCACCGGCCTACAACGCCGCCAAGTCGGCCATGAACAGCCTGGCGACGTCGATGGCGCATGAGCTGGCGTCCTTTGGCATCACAGTCAATGCCGTGGCGCCGGGCTCGATTCTGTTTCCCGGCGGCGGTTGGGAGCGCCGACAGCGCCGCGATCCCGAGGGCATCGCGGCATTCGTCGAGCGCGACATGCCCATGGGGCGGTTTGGCCGTCCCGAGGAAGTGGCCGCCGTGGTGACCTTCCTCGCCTCGGACCAGGCCAGCCTCGTCACCGGCGCCTGCATCAACGTGGACGGCGGGCAGTCCCGCTCGAATATCTAGTCCGCGGCGGCCGAGGCCTCATCGAGCCGCGCACGATCGTCGGCGCTCAACTCCCAACCGACGGCACCCAGGTAGTCATCCAGCTGCTCTGTGGTGTCCGGACCCGCGATGGCGGTGGAGACCTCCGGATGGGAGAGCACCCACTGGATCGCAACGGCGGTCGGATGGCGCCCATGGGCGGCGCCGATCTCGCACAGGAGATCGATCACCCGCTGCGCCCGGTCCGTGATGAGATCCTGCAATTCCCCCGGGGGTTGCCGCGCCCACAGCGTGCCCGCGGGGGCTGGCTGGCCCTGTTGCACGTCGCCGCTGAGCACGCCGACGGCGAGCGGTGAGAACGCCATCACGCCGATGCCGAACTCGGCGCAGAAGGGGAAAATCTCCTGCTCGAGGTCGCGACTCAGCAAGCTGTACTGGTTCTGGGTGGTGATGAACCCGGGCGCGACCGCCCGGTCGGCAATCCAGAGCGCCTGGCAGGCTTCCCACGCCTGATAGCTGGAGACGCCCCAATACAGGGCCTTGCCGCTGCGCACGACATCCGTCATCGCCCGAACCGTCTCTTCCAGCGGCGTCGTCTGATCGCGCCAGTGGACGATGTAGATGTCCACGTGATCGGTCTGGAGCCGGCGGAGGCTGCGGTCGATCTCACGCATGATGTGGTACCGCGAGCTGCCGATGTCGTTCGGCCCCTCCGCGACGATCGACGTCACCTTCGTGGTGATGACCAGGTCGTCGCGCTGCCCTGGCAGCACGCGCCCCAGCACCTGCTCCCCGACGCCCCCGACGTAGATGTTCGCGCAGTCGATGAAGTTGATGCCGCGGTCGATGGCATGCCTGATGATTCGCTCCATCAGGTCCTGGTCCGTCATCCCACGGAACCCGCATCCGAGCGCGATCCGGGACACCTTGAGCCCCGAACGGCCCATGTTCACGTATTCCATTGGACGCAACTCCTCGCTGCCTGCCGTCTCGTCGCGGCGATGATGCCATCCCGGGACCTCGCGCGCGTGATGCGGCGCCTATACTCGGGCGCTGCCAGCCTGCATCAGCACTTGGATTCCTCATGACGACGTTTCAGTCCCGCATTCACGGGGTGATTCCGGCGCTGCTCACGCCGCTGCACGCTGACTTCACCGTGGACGAAGCCGCGCTGCGGCGTCTCATCCGGCGCGTCGTCGACGCCGGCTGCCACGGGATCGTGGTGCTCGGGACGACGGGGGAGTTCGCCTCCATCGACGACGCGGACCGCGAGATCGTCATTCGCGCAGCCGTCGATGAGGTCGGCGGAGTCGTGCCGGTGATTGTGGCGTGTGGGCAGCCCAACGTGGCCCGCACCCACGAGCAGCTCCGCGAGGCCGGAGACCGGGGCGCGGACGGCACGCTCGTGAATCCGCCGTTCTACTTTCCGATGACGCAGGACGAGCTCGTCTGCCATTTCGGGGGCGTGGTTCGCGCGTCGCCGGTCCCTGTGTTGCTCTACAACATCCCGCGAATGACCGGCGTCGCCGCCGAGCCGGCGACGCTGCCGCGGCTGCGCGACGTCGGGGTGCAGGGCACCAAGGACAGCTCGGGCTCCGTGGCGAACGTGATGAGCTATCTGGCTGCCACGCGCGGCGGTCCTGAATTCCGGGTCGTCGTCGGCGGCGACGTGACGTTCCTGCACGCGCTCATCTCCGGCGCGGCGGCCACCACGGGCATGACGCCGAACATGGCGCCGCAGTTGAATCTGGATATCTACGAGGCCTGGCGGACTGGCGACCTGGAGGCCGCGGCGGCTGCCCAAAACCGCAACAACGAATTCCTGGAGCTGTTCCTGGCACGGCCTGGATTCGGCCACGCTACCGCCAAGGGGCTGCTGAGCCGCGTGGGAGTTATGGAGCGCTGGGTCGCACCGCCCAAGGCATCCCATGACGACGCGCAGATCGACGCCGCCTTTGCGCTGCTCAAGTCCTATCTGCCGGAGTTCGCCCCGACGGCCGTTCCGGCGTAGGCGGCGCCCCTAACCAGGCGGACTGACTGGCGACCCGTCGTCGCGCCGGCCGCGAATCGGGCCCGGCCGCACTCGCTTGGCGGTAAGCGCGCCGACCGCGGTTGCCGCTTTTGGCGACGCCCCCGCCTGGCGCACGATCGTTGTGGTGGACTCCAGCACGTGGTGATAGAGCGCGTCGCCGTCCGCCGCCGGCGCGCCGGGGGTGTCGGCCAGCCAGATCTTGGCCAGACGTTCCGCCAATAGCTCCGCCAGCACGGTGAAATCCCGTGCGAGCCGCGCGTCGCTGGAGCCTGCGGCATCCGCGGCAGTTTTGTCGGCACGACGCAACCGCGGGGCCAGCCAAGCCACGCCGACCCCAACAAGCAAGCCGGCGGCGAGGCCGCTGACAAGGGCTGCGGCGAGTGAGGCGCTCATGAGCAAGTCTAAGCGAGTGCAGCCCGCAGTAAGCTCTCATGCCGTGGGGTAGGTGCCCTCGCGTAGGGACGGTTCGCGAACTACCCTTCGCGCTTGATCCCATCCCGCCCATCTCTGTCAAACTGATTCTTGACGCCGTCGTTGCATTGATGCATGCTCCAGACAGTTCGTAAGGAGGTTCAGCGATGGTTACGCCGCGCGTGAAGTTTTCCAGCCAGGCCGACTCAGAGTTGTTGACGGCGATGCGCCAGATCGCCCGCAACGACGGCCGCCACTTTCAGGCGGTGCTGGAAGACGCCATGAGCCATTACATCGAAAGCCGGGCGCGGCAGAAGGTCCGGCCCGAGGTGATGGCGCACTTCCAGGCGAGCCTTGAGAAGAACCGGCGCCTTGGAGAGCTGCTGGGCAAGTCGTGACCAATGACTTCCCGACTGTCGAGGAAGTCGTAGCGATACACGACATCGCCATCGACGAGTTCGGCGGCTCCATAGGGCTTCGCGATGCGGGCGCGCTGGAATCGGCGCTCATGCGCCCGCAACTTGGCTACTACGACGGACTCCTCGACGAGGCCGCCGCGCTCTTGGAGAGCCTGGCCATGAACCATCCCTTCGTGGACGGCAACAAGCGCACGGCCTTCTACGCGACCGACACTTTTCTGCGCAAGAATGGCCGTTTCGTCGATTGCGACAACGATGAGGCATACGCCTTCTTCATGCAGTTGTTCGCCACGAACTCGTTTCGGTTCGGTCAGCTGCGTGCGTGGCTCGAGGAAAAGGTGAGGCCCCTCGCGGAGTTCTGATCTCCTGCAACCAGCCGGGCGGCCTGGCTCGGGCTAACACCCTCTTTGGCGATGACCTGCCCTGACTCTTCTAAGGGTTGAGCCCGGCCTTGACGGCCCGTCCCCGACAGCGTTGGCCGCTAGAAGTGTTGACTAGAGCTCGGCAAAGCTATAAGCCTTCGAACACGACCATATTGATATTGGATGACTTCGTTCGGATGTCTTCGAGCGCGGTGGATTCGGGGGAGTTCAGCCAGGCGTGGACCTGCTCCACGTTGTCGAATTCGAGCAAGGCGATGCGTTTGGGCTCCCAATCACCCAAGATGACTTCAATCGCACTGCCTCGCGCCACGAATCTTCCGCCGTGACTCTCAACCGTGGGCGTGACCTGCCTTAAGAAATTGACCATAGAGACCTGTGTCGGTTATATCGACATCATTTATTACGTAGGCCGCCATAGGGTACTGCCATTTCCAGGCCACTCTTGTTGGACGATCCGTGCGATTTCATCACCCTATTGCGTTGTTGACGTGCTCGGATGAACTATCGAATTCCATGGCCGTTGTAGGGTTGAATTCGCCAGGATTGGCCGCAGCTGCTCACCACTTGGATGATTCCTCCGCGTAGACGTGGTCGGGCAGTTTGTAGTGGATTCCTTCCTCGTCGTACACTGAAGTCTCGAGCAAAGATGTAAACCTCGTGTAGTTGCTATCCCCTGTATTTACCGGAAGCATTCTGAGCAATGGAAGCAGCCTGCCCGTGATGTGACCGTAGCGCTGCTGGAATTTAAACCACGCGACCGCTCCAAAGGACGAATGCGCGGGATACATCAGTTGCTCGGACGTGTCGCTGCCGAGAAGACCCCGCGAAATACGGTACACGTATTTCGCCAATTTTTGGCGGGCTTCCGGACTCGTCATGCCGGCAATCAACGGAGCCGAGTTAACCAGGGAGTGGGCCATCACCACCGATTCGATCGGAGCTTCCGGCTCGCACATCAGGCCAATGTCATAGATCTTCAGGGCTTCCTTTTCATCACGGAACAGGATCGTCTCGGGGATGCCCATCAGGTGGCCGGAATAGCGCCAGATGGCCATGAAACTTTCGCTCTCTTCGTCATTAAAGACGGCACCCAAGGTCTTCATGTGTTTCAGCAACCTTGCCGAAAAAGCGGAGATGGCGTATCCCAGATGCGCCGCGCTAATCGGCACACCCCACGCGTCGGTCTCCCATTCTTCCGAGTTGTTGAGGAGGTGTCGCATTCGTGCATGAATCATCCGAATACGGACGGAAAGCTTCCAACCATCACCATACCTGTAGAGGCCTCCGGGGAAAAATATTTCCGTCATGTGGCGGTTGTTCTGCCCCAATCGTCTAACTCCCTGATCACGCACCCGTCCAGTGATGAAGAAAGACTTAGCTATGTTCGTCGTAAATCCTTCGACCAGAACACCAGCGACGAACGCCGCCAATACGACTCCCGAATTCCGGTGAAACATACGGACGGCCGGAGCGAACGCCGCATAGTCGAGCCATTCCGGAGGGGTTTCGGCATCTTCGAAGAATTCTCGCACTGAGGCTGGCGCGTCCCGTCGAGCCTCGTCACCAGGGTTATCCATAATTTCTTGGATGAGCCGCCATGACTTGCTTTCACCGAGCTCTGTGAGATCTTCCGCCATCGCCTCGGCGACTGGGTCTCCAATATGCGTATGCGCGAGGTAGTTGTCCGCCATCTCGGGATCGACTTCGCGCGCCCTTGGATAGCCATCGTTGTAGTCAGAAGGAATCTTCATGTGTGTGTGCTCCTCCGTATCAACTCTGATCCGGGATTCGGAGAACTCATGCCTCTTCTGCTTCCACTCGCAGATCGGGAAGCCAATTCAGCCAAGACGGCAGATACCAATTCCTTCTGCCCAGAACCGCCATGCTGGCTGGGACCAAGACCGACCGCACCAATGTCGCATCCAGGAGCACCGCTATGGCAAGCCCGAATCCGACCTGCTGATTGACGATGGTCTCACCTGCGGCGAATGCGCCGAATACTGCCACCATGATCAGGGCGGCGCCGGTGATCATCCTTCCGGTGGACTGGAGGCCATAGGCCACCGCCTGGGCGTTGTCCTGGGTTTCATCGTAGCGTTCGCGGATGCGGCTGAGCAGGAAGACGTGGTAGTCCATGGAGAGCCCGAATAGGATCGAGAACAGGAACAGAGGTATCCAGGCGTCGATGACCTCCGCGTGCTGGAATCCGAAGAACTCCCTGGCGACTCCCCTCTGGAAGACGAGCACTAGCAGACCGTAGGCCGTGCCGACGGACAGCAGGTTCATGATGATGGCTTTGATCGGGATGACGATCGAGCGGAAGACCAGCATCAGGATGATGAAGCTGGTGCCGAGCACAAACGCAAAGACGACTGGCGTGAACACATCGACGATGCCGAAGAAGTCGCCGGCTTCGGCGGTTGCGCCCCCAACGTAGACCTCGGCGGGCACGCCCTCGAACGCTTCGGAAACGTGCACGTCGCGGAGCGTGGCCATCTTTTCGGTTGCCGCACGGCTGTTGGGCTTGCCTGGGAACGGCAGCGTCACCAGCGCAAGGTCGCCGGCTGCGTTGACCTCCGCCTGAGATGGCGGGATCGGGAATGTGGGATCTGCCTGAAGGGACGTCGCCAGACGCGCGATTGCCGCCTGCACTTGGGGACTGCTGATATCCCCATCTATGACAATCTCTGCGGGACTTAGCAGGCCGGCAGGATTGACGTCGCCGACGGAGAACTCCTCTTCGAAGACGATGAACGCCTCCTTGGTCTCGGAGCTGTCGGGGAAGGTGTTGACATCGTTAAGTCCGGTTTTGATGCCGAAATAGAAGGACGTCAGAGCAATCATCGGAATGCCGACGAGGAGTATGCTGACGATGGGGTATCGCGTTACAGCGCGGGTGATGGTTAGCCAGAATCCACCCTCGGAGTCCTGTGCACCCCTCAGGGAAAACCTTGAGAGGAATGGGATGGTCAGGAAGTCCACCCGTGGACCGAGCAGGGCGAGCAAGGCGGGCAAGAGCGTGAGGGTCGCGGCCAGGGCGGCGATAACCACGAGGATGGCTCCTAGCCCCAGCGACTGGAAGAACGACACGGGGACGATGAACATTCCAAACAGCGCGATCACCACGGTCGTGCCGCTGAAGAGCACCGTGCGGCCCGCGGTATCGCCCGCTTTGACGACCGCCTCGTACTTGTCGAGACCGCGGCTCAGCTCCTCCCTGAAGCGCGACACGATCAGCAGCGAGTAATCGATGCCCACCGCGAGGCCGATCATGGTGATGATCATCGTTACGAAGAAGATCAACTCGAAGGCCTGACCGATAACCCCGACGGCTGCCAGCGCCATGCCTATGGCGACAATGGCCATTCCCAGGGGCAGCAGGGTGGCGACGACTGCCCCGAAGAGCAGCAGCAGGATGATCAGCGCGATGGGAACGCCGAAGCGCTCGCCTTGCTCCAAGTCGTGCGCGCTCATCTCGTTGTTCTCGAAGGCAACGCTAGCGTCGCCGCCGATGAGCACGCGAAAGTCATCCGCTTGGTTGGCTTCCCGGACGATTTCCATGACATCGCCGACGTTCTCGATGGCCTCCTCCGAGCTGCCGGTCAAGAAGAAATTCATGATGGTGGTCTTGCGGTCGGGGGACACCGAAACCGGATTGTTGGTCAGGTAGTAGTGCTGTCCTAACTGCACCGTGTCGGGCCCCAACGCGATGATCTGGGCATAGAGCGACTCGACCCTTGCTTGGAACGCAGCATCATCGACCGTCAGCGACGGAGATTGAACGATGACGAGCTCGGCCACCGGCTTAGGGCCGCGCAACCTCTCCTCGAGCAAGGCGGCTGCGCGTTCGGATTCGTATTGGCCGCCCAGCCGGAAGTCGGTCGTAGTAGCGCTGGCCAAGAGATTCTGAACGAGTGCGAGTCCGACTACGACAAGCACACCCCATACACCGATAGTTATCCAGGGCCTTCGCGCACTGATTCGGGCGAGGGATTCAGTCAACTTCTAACCCTCATGTAGTCATATGGATGCGCCGGATTCGGAAAATTGCCATTTCCGAGCTGGCAGCGCAAGCAAGCAATGTTACTACACAGGCACCGGATTCGACGCGGATACGAGCCAGCTGACAGTGAGTCGCTCTGGCCGGCTCGCGGCCCCTCATGGCTGCGCATGGGGGAGTCGTGACTCGGTTCGCCGGCTACCGCAGACGCCTCAAGACGCTCGGCGTGATGGCACGAGTCCTTGGTGGGCGCGATAGGACTCGAACCTATGGCCTCGCGGATGTGAACCGCGCGCTCTGACCAACTGAGCTACGCGCCCGTGGGCACGTCATGGTATCAGCGCGTCCGCTTGCAGCAGCAGCATCTCCCGCTCATCCAGCGCGATCACGGACACCGGCTCGCCGACCGGAATGACCGCTCCTTCGGGCACCACCGCCAGGCCGTTGCCCTGAGTCATCGACGTGAGGCGGAACGAATCTTGCCCACCCGCGGGCGCGCACACGAGGCCGCCGCCGTCGCGCCGCACGCTCACTCGCACGAACGTGCGCTTGCCGGAGGAGCTGCGCAGGGGTTCCAAGGCGCGCGGGTGAACCATGGGGTTTTCGAGGCTTGCGTGCCCCATCAGCTTCAGCAGCGCCGGCCGCACGAAGAGTTCGAAGCAGACCATGCTCGACACCGGGTTCCCGGGAAGGCCGATCACCGGCGTGCCGTCGATCTCGCCGAAGGCCAGCGGCTTGCCGGGCCGCATGTTGATCTGCCAGAAATTCATGCGGCCGGCCGAAGCAATCACGTTTCGCACCAGATCGTAGTCGCCCATTGAAACGCCGCCGATGGTGACGAGGAGGTCGGCGTCCCGGCCGTGCCGGATGGCGGACCGCAACCCGGCCTCGGTGTCGGGGGCGATTGGGAGACGCTGCGCGAGCGCGCCATAGCGCCTCACAAGCGCGGTGAGACCCCAGGCATTGCTATTGCGGACCTGTCCCGGAGCTATGGGGTCGCCGACCTCGACGATCTCATCGCCGGTCGGCAATATCGCGACTCGGGCGCGCGGGTGGGCGCGAACCTCGGTGACGTCCACCGAGGCCAAAACGCCGATATGAGCCGCGTCCAACACGCGACCCTTGGGAGCGACGACATCGCCCGCCATAACGTCGCCCCCACGCCGTCGAATGTTCTCGCCCGCGTCCGCGGATTCCAGCACCCGGACCTGACCGTCGCCGGTTCCGGATTTTCGGGCCCAATCGACGCCGTCCGTGTCCTCGAAGGGCAGCACGGCGTCGGCGCCCGGCGGGATGGGCGCCCCCGTCATGATGCGCGCCGCGGTGCCGGCCTCGACTCGCACCTCGCCCGGGCGGCCCGCGGCCACCTCACCGACCACGCGCAGCGATGCGGCGGCATCTGCACGCGCGGCTCCCACGTCTGCCGCGCGCAGCGCGTAGCCATCGAATGCCGAGTTGTCGAATCCCGGCACGTCGACCTGCGACGCCACGTCCTCGGCGGTGACCAGCCCGTGGGCCTCGGCGAGACCTATCGAGACCGGGGCCAGCGGCTTCACGGCTGCCAGAATGCGCTCGCGTGCCTCATCGACGGACAAGAACGTATCGGTGCCGGTCACTGTTCTAGGGTGCCCATGGTACTGCCGCGCCAAGTCTAAACCCCGGCGCCTCGCATATGCTGGCGCAGAGGAGCGCCCATGCCGAGCAACCCGGGCCGCGTGCACGGATACGCCACGTTCGACCATACGGCGGACATTGGGCTCGAGGCGTGGGGCGCGACGTTTGGCGAGGCGCTCGCGGAGGCCGGCCTGGGCCTGCAGGCCATCATGCTGGACGGCGGCTCGGTGTATCCCCGGGACACCCGGACGTTTCAGGTGACCGCCGGCGATGCGGGCGCGTTGCTGGTGGCCTGGCTCAGCGAGTTGCTCTTCGCGTTTGAAACCGATGGGTGGCTTTCGGCGACCATTGACATTTCCGCCGCCGACGCGTGCAAGCTCTCGGCGACGGCACGCGGCGAGATGTTCGACGACGCCCGCCATGAGCTGGGGGTGGGCGTGAAAGCCGTGAGCTACCACGATCTGGCCGTGCGTTGCAAAGCTGACGGCGTGCGCGTCCGTGTGATTCTGGATGTCTAGCGTGAGGGTGTCATGAGCGCGTCACGCCGCCGGCGCCGCCCCCGCGGTCGTGCGGCGCAGCCGCCGGCAGCCGGTCCCGACGCGTCGCAGCTCGAGCGCCTCGACCAATTCCGCTGGCAGATCCCGACCAGCTACAAACCCGGAATGCGAGTGCCTGGGGTCATCTATTCGTCCGAGACCATGCTCCCCAGCATCCTGTCCGACAAGCCACTCGAGCAGCTGGCAAACGTCACGTTCTTGCCAGGCATCGTCGAGCACGCCCTGGCCATGCCGGACGTGCACTGGGGCTACGGGTTTCCCGTTGGCGGCGTGGCGGCGACCGACGTGCGGGACGGCGTGATATCGCCGGGCGGCATCGGATTTGACATTAACTGCGGCGTGCGGCTTATCCGGACGAACCTCACCGAGGCGGACCTTCGTCCGCGGCTTGACGAGGTGATGGATTCGCTCTTCCGCGCCGTGCCGGCCGGCATGGGGACCAAGGGCCGCATCCGACTGACGCACAAGACGATGGATCGAGTGCTTCGTCGAGGTGCGGCCTGGGCCGTCGACCAGGGATACGGCTGGCCCGAGGACCTCGAAGTTGCGGAGGAGTCCGGGAGGATGCCTGGCGCCGATCCGAGCGCCGTTTCCGCGCGCGCCAAGGAGCGCGGCGCCGGCCAGCTTGGCACGCTGGGCTCAGGGAACCATTTTCTCGAGCTGCAAGCCGTCGACGAGGTTTTCGATGCGTCCGCCGCATCGGCCCTTGGGATCGGCGGCCGAGGAGCCATCGTGGTCTTTCTGCACACGGGTTCTCGTGGCTGCGGTCACCAGATCTGTCAGGACTATTTGCAGACCTTCGCCCAGGCTCCTTCAAGCCGCGCGATCGAGTTGCCCGATCGCCAGCTGGCCTGCGCCCCGCTCCGCTCGCCGGAAGGGCAGGCCTACTTGGCGGCCATGGCCTGCGGCGCGAACTTTGCCTGGGCCAACCGGCAGGCGATCACGCACTGGACGCGCGAAGCCCTGTCGGGCGTGTTTGGTCGGTCGGCGCGCGCTCTGGGTATGGACGTCGTGTACGACGTGGCGCACAACATTGCCAAGATCGAGGAGCACGTTGTTGACGGGCAGCCGCGTCGCGTGTGCGTCCACCGCAAGGGCGCCACCCGCGCCTTTCCCGCGGGGCACCCCGACCTGCCGTCCAAGTATCGGAGCGTTGGTCAGCCGGTGTTCATTCCGGGTGACATGGGACGGGCGTCCTTCGTCGCCGTTGGCACGGCGGGCGCCATGGAGCAGTCCTTCGGCTCCACCTGCCACGGCGCCGGCCGCGCGCTCAGCCGTTCCGCGGCGCGCCGGCGTCTGCGCGGGGTCAACATGGTCGACCGCCTGGGCGCCATGGGCGTGGCCGTTCGCGCCCGCAACCCCAGGTTGCTCAGCGAGGAGGCCCCCGACGCCTACAAGAATGTGACCGACGTGACTGCTATCACCGACGGCGCCGGCATTTCCCGCAACGTGGCCCGATTGCGGCCGGTCGGGGTAATCAAGGGCTAGTCGGGAACACGCTGCGAAGCCGCATGAATCTGCCGTTAGCTGGCCTTCGGTCGGGTCGCCGTGCGGAGAATGGGGAACCTCCCGCTGCCGGGGGCCTTTGCTATCATCAAGCGTGACTGACTAGGGCGAAGGTGCTTTCAGATGATCAAACGCATTGGTATTCTCGCGGCGATCGCGGGTGTGGTCGCGGTTGCATTCCGGGCTATCCAGAAGATGTTGGGCGGAGGGGAAGCCGAAGAGACCGTCGACGGCTAATCCTCGCTGGCCCGCAGCGATCCTGGCGCCCTTCGCGGGCGCCATGTTCGTGTGCGGGCCGCCCGCACCGCATTCCTCGGTAGCTCAATTGGTAGAGCGTGCGGCTGTTAACCGCAGGGTTGCAGGTTCGAGTCCTGCCCGAGGAGCCTTTCGGCCGATACAGCCTCCTTGTGCCGTTTGACTGACCCGTCGCCAGCAAGCCTCGGCGCGTTGTACGCAATCCCGACCTGCTGTCTGCTGAACGCACCCCTCCCGACGAGCGATTCGGGGTCTGCATTCACGGAACAACATGCTCGACAGGAGCCCTTGCGAGTGATTCACGCATTGCTCCATTGGATCGGCCCGACAACGGTCCTTGGGTGCGGATCCGCGTGGGAGGGCAGGACGTGATCCTGGCGGTCGCGGGGACCGGGTCCTAGTCGAGCGCCCTGTAGTTCACGTTTAGCGCATCGAGATGCTCGATGTTTGCTTTCAGCCGCCTGTGGAAATCCTCAAGATTTCTCGTGGCTTTAGGCGACCAAACGACCTCCGACAATGCCAATGCCCTCGGATACGCCATGTATTCCACGTGTTCAGGTGTACCGACGAATTCCGTCCAGACGTTGCCCTGTGCGCCCAGGATGTGCTGGGCTTCCTGCTCCGTCAGCTCGTCCGGGACTGGTTCGAACGCATACGCGGCATCCAGCGGTATCGTATGGCCGACGCGGCCAGCCAGCGGCTCGGTGGCTGGATCACCTTGATAGTAGTCGAAGTAGACGTAGTCTTTGGGCGTCATGATGACGTCATGCCCCTGTCGTGCCGCCTCGGCTCCACCGGCCATGTCGCGCCATGACATGACGGTCGCATTCGGCGCCAGCCCTCCCTCCAGAATCTCATCCCATCCGATGAGGCGGCGACCACTGGCATTCAGAAAGGCTTCGATGCGTCTGACGAACCAACTCTGTAGCTCGCTCTCATCGGCAAACCCCTCGCGTGCCACGACACTCTGCGCGAGGCTGCTCTCCTTCCACTGGTCTTTGGGCACTTCGTCAGCTCCGATGTGGATGTACTCGCTGGGAAACATTTGCATAACTTCTGCGAGCACATCTTCCAGGAATCCAAACGTGGCATCCGATGGGGAGTAGATATCGCTCTTTATGCCCCAACTCGTGGATACTTCGTAAGGTCCAGGATGGCACCCGTACTCTGGATAGGCGGCCAGCGCGGCTGTGGAATGGCCCGGCATCTCGATCTCGGGAATAACGGTCACGAAACGCTCGGCCGCGTAGTCCAGCACCTCTCGAATATCGTTCCGTGTGTAGAAACCTCCGTGGGGAATGCCGTCACCGTGGTACACGTTGACATTATTCCCGACGGCCGTCTCGCTTCGCCAAGCGCCCACTTCCGTCAGGCGCGGATAGGCGCTTATCTCGATCCGCCATCCGTGGTCATCCGTCAGATGCCAATGGAAGCGGTTGAACTTGTAGCGTGACATCAGATCGATGAAGCGCTTCACGAATTCGACGTCGAAGAAGTGCCGGCTCACGTCCAGGTGCATCCCCCGGTAGGGAAAGCGCGGGTAGTCCAGGATTTCAAGGGCGGGAAGGCTCCAGTCGACGTCTGGAAGGGCGCGTTCGTATTCGACCTCAGGCGGTAAGAGTTGCCGGATCGATTGGAAAGCGTAGAGCAGTGCGGCGGCGTCGGCGGCGTGAATCCGAACGGCTTCGGGGGTCACGACAAGACGGTAGCCTTCCGGCGGGATCGACGCGTCCGATGAAATCACGATGTCGGCCGGCTCATGCACTACCACCGGCAGCTCCAAGCCGGTGGATGCGCGAAGCCGCTGAAGTTCTCGCGCGGCAACCGGGTTGAGTCTCGGATCCGCTAGGTAGATCGTCGTGGAGGGCCCGAGCTGAAATCGGCCCGGGAAGGACCTGATTTGGGCCGGGGCCGGAATCATGGCGATGGCATCGGGATCGTGCGTAGACGGAGAGATCACGCGATCGACACCAGAGCAAGAGCGCTTGGCAATAGCGCCTCGGGATACTTCCTATGCATCGCGTTCGAGCTCAACCGGCAGATTGTCCACCGCTCTGTGGTCGATGAGGGAAACCCTCGCCACTCCCCGGAGGTCGTGAAGCACCTCCAGACTCATGCTCTTGCCGAAGATTGACTCTCCACGACTCATCCGTCCGGTCTCCCTATATCCCCAGCACTTTCGATCATAGCCCTTGTTCACTCTCCCCAATTGCTAGGTGAGGCCGTCTCATTCGGCAGATGACGTGAGGTCGGGAGCACGGCGTGAGCACTTGACGGAACCAGCCACGCCGCTGAACCTGTAGTCTTGCTCTATCGGTGCTATCGCCCGCGAGGTTGCCTCGTTCAAAGGAAGGCGAGAATCCCGTGAAGGCAGAGACTTTCGACGGACACAGCCATCGGTCGGGCTGTCGAGTGGACCGGAGGGCATGCTCATGATCATTGCTGAACGTCACCCAACGCCTGGACAGATCAGCGTCCTGCCGGATGGCCGCTGCATGAGCGCGTCCACGCGGGGCAAAGTGCTGCACCCCTCGATCGAGTCCGGCGCCTTCGACGACCCGTGGATTCCCGAATACCTCACCGTCAAGTATGGGCGCGGGCGGCCCATCGAGTGGGAGCCCCGCGAGGTGATCATGGAGCTGCCGATGGGGCTGGGCTGTTGGGAAGGCTGTATCAACTTCGTCGACCGCGAGGGTGGCATCCACCTGTTCGGGATGCGGTTCCTGAAGTGGCCCGAGGACCGCGAGGACCCCAAGCTCCACGAGCAGCGCACGGACGTGTACCACATCGTGTCCCGTGACGGCGGGGCCACGTGGGACGGTCCGGCGCGAATCGACTACGGGGAGGAATTCACCGCGGCGATCATGAACGTCGTGCATCTCCCCAACGGCCGGATCGTGCTGCCGCTGGAGTACTTCGATGTCGAGCGGGCCGTCGGAAAATACGTCTCCAAGTCGTGCTACTCAGACGATGGGGGACGCACGTGGCGGCATGACTCCACCCACCTTCCCGTCGAGTCCGGTGGTCAGCACAGTCACTCCGGGGCGGTCGAGCCGGTGGTGGCCGAGTTGGACGATGGTCGCGTGTGGATGCTGATTCGCACGCAGCTTGGGTGCTTCTACGAGTCCTTCTCCGACGACGGACGTATCTGGTCACCGCCGGCGCCAAGCCGGTTCAAAGGGTCCAGTTCGCCCGGCGAGGCCCTGCGGCTGCGCGACGGCCGGTTGTTGTTCGTGTGGACGAACGGAATTGGGCCGCCGTTTGCGTCCGACATGCTGGCCGAGTGGACCGAATATCCCACCGAGTCCTGGTGTCGCCAGGTCTTCAACGTTGCGGTCTCGCACGACGATGGCGCGACGTGGCGCGGCTATCGCGAGATTGTCCGGACCGTCGGGCACGAGCCGGACGGCGCCCGGGTTGGCTATCCGAGGTTTGCGGAGCTGCCCGACGGCGATGTCATGGTGCAGTTCGGCCACCATTCGGGTGGTGAGCGGGCAGGGTGCCACTACGTCTACGTCGACCCCGACCGACTGGATGAGACCAGCGATCGCGAGGACTTCACCAACGGCCTGGCGGGCTGGTCGCACACGGGGACGGCAGCCGTGAGCACGGAGATGCTCGACGGGGAGCACGCGCTGCGCCTGCAGGGCGATGGCGAGGGCGTGCTTGGGGCTGAGCGCAACTTCCCCTACGCGGTGCGCGGCAGGCTGAGCTTTGAGCTTCGGCGCGATGAAGCCTCGGCGGGCGTGGACGTGGTGCTCGACGAGACTTACTGGGACCCCAGACACCGTCGACCGGACGGGGCCTTGGATGTCAGCCTGGATGCCGACGCTGTGCCTGCGGATGCGTGGGTGCCGGTGGCCGTCTCGTGGGACGTGACCAAGCAGGCGGCCGAGCTGAGTGTGGCTGGCCATCGGCGCCGGGTGCCGATCAGCCATGCGCCGCTGGGGCTCTGCTATCTGACGTTCTACGGGCGGGCGGCTGGCGCGGAGAGCGGGGCAACGCTGGTTCGCCGGCTCGAGGCGGTCGTCGAGGACTAGCCCGGAACAGCCTGACCGACCGCGCCCAGAGGGTTGTTGGCGCGTCCCGACGCATGGGCCGGGGCGCCCGTGGCCCCCCTGGCTAAGCCTGGCGCTCTAACCGCCGTCGCCACCGCCGTGCTCACCGCCTTCGGTGCCGACCTCGGCGTGTCCAGTGCACGCGATAGCGACGCTCAGGATGGCGCTGCCTACAGCCAGCGCGGCGACTACCACCATCACGCGTGCCGGGAACAACCGGGTCATCTACAGGCCCTTACACAGCTGGCGATTGGTACTGCCATGATCTCAGCGTGTGAGAGGTCGGTCGACCAACTCCCAGTGGTACCAAGCGAAGCGGCGGGGGTGATGAGCCCCCGCCGCTTGCGCTGCTGAGCGACCCGTCAGACGGGGCGCTCGCCAGGGCTACCCGACGTAGTCCCTACCCTGCCAGCGCGGGTCGAGCCACACGCGGTGGGTGGGCCTGCGCGCCGGAACTGCGTAGTTGTTCATCCACCACGGTCCGCTCACGCGTCGGTGGTACAGGAAGAGCAGCGAGTGCTTCCACAACTGCCCGGCGAGCATGGTGCCGCGGCCATGCAGGTAGCGGGAGATCTCGATCCACGCCTCCTTCAGCGCCGCCTTGTTTGGCGCGTCGAACGCCACCTGATAGAGCGCCTCGATCTCCGGGAAGCAGGTGTGATGGTAGTTGTAGCCGTTGGGCCAGATGGAGTCGCAGCCCATGCGCCGGAACGCGTCGCCCACGTCCTGCGAGCCGCCCAAGTTGGCCACCACCATTTCGTTGGCGCCGGTTTCCCACAGGTGCTCGACCACCACGGCGCGGTCGACCCTTTCGAACTCAACCTTCAGGCCCATGTCGAGCCAGTTTGCCATCAGCGCGAGGTCTTGCGGACGCGGCGCGAACCACCCCAGCCATGTGAGCGTGTCGTCGGGGTTCCAGCCGGACTCCTCGAGCAGGGCCTTGGCCGCTTCCGCGTTGAACGGCAGCGCGCGATAGGCATCCATCGGCACGTCCTGCATGAACCGAATGTGGCTGAAGTGGTAGTCGTCCACGAAGAGCGTGCCGGCCATCACGTTGTTGGCGATCGACTCGCGATCGGCCCCGATCACCATCGCCTCGGTCATCAGCGAGACGTTCACGTCCGGCCACTTCTCCGCAAAGATGTTGTGGTTGAGGAAGATCAGGCTCGCGAACGGCGATCGCATGGGCTGCGCCTGCATGTGCGGCATGCCCGCCAGGCGCGCGTAGCCCTCGACGCTGCTGGTGCGCAGGAAGTCGAGCTCGCCCGCCTCCGTCGCCGCGTCAAGCGCCGACGGATCGCCATAGCGAACGATATAGCGATTCACCCACGGCGCACCGTAGGGATAGTCGTCGTTGCGGCTCAGCTCGGCGAACTGCTGGTCAACGAAGCGCTCGAACTTGAACGGCCCGTTGCCGACCGGTTGCAGCGCCATCGTGTCGAACGCCACGGCCGGATCCAGCGTCTCATAGATGTGCTTGGGCATGGGCTGCATGGGATTCGGGCTCGCCCAGAAGGGCTCCTGCACGCCGTCGGTGGTGAGCTGGATCGTCATGTTGTCGATCTTCTTCACCCCGCCGGAGTCTTCGATGTTGTCGGTCGGGTTCTCACCCCACGCCTTGAACCCCTTCAGCTGCTCGAGCTGCCGGGCGCCGTATCCGACACCCCAGTCCGGGTGCGTCACGATGTGGAACGTGTACATGAAGTCGTCCGCCGTCACCGGCGCGCCGTCGTGGAAGGTGAAGCGCTCGTCCAAGTGGAAGATATAGGACTCTTCCGGCAACACCTCTTCATAGGACTTGGCCACGCCGTCGCCGAAGCGGGTCTCAAGGGCCGCGAACTTGCCGTCGCCCCAACTGGCGCCGTGGATCAGGGACGTGCCGACCTCTACGTTGACTATGGCCTGGTCGCTGGAGATTTGCGTGTAGCTGTTGAAGCTGGCGCCTGCGATCCCCCCGCCCCAGCTGACCCGCAGGTCCCCGCCGACAACCGGCTGTCCGGCTTGCACGGACGTTGGAATCTGAACAATCTTCTCGACCGTGACGACCTTCTCGACCGGAACCGTGACGACCTTCTCGACGACCTTCTCGACCGTGACGACTTTCTCGACGACCTTCTCGACCGGGACGAGCTTCTCGACCGTGACGACCTTCTCGGTCGTGACCGGGACTTCCTTGATGACCTGCTGCACGACTTCCTGGGTCACGATCTTCTCGACCGGGACTTCCTTGATGATCTCCTTGGTCACCACGGTCTCGACCGGGACCTCCCTGACCACTTCTCTGGTCACGATGGTCTCGACCGGGACCTCTTTGATCACTTCCCGCGTGACGATCTTCTCGACGACCTGCGCCTCGCCACAGGCGGCCAGCACAGCTGCGCTCGCCGCCCCAAACAGCCCGGCACCCGCCCCGCGAACCAGGTTGCGACGGGTCATCATTCGCTTACCAACTTCAAGCATCTGCATTCCCTCCCGAGTTTGCATTGAACTACTGAATCAGTCACCGACACGATCAGGCTAAGCAGGAGCCCGCCCGACCACAGCCCAACGGTCATCCGCGTATGAGTCTGGACCTCCTCCCCTCAGCCGATCGGCGGTATACCGCGGAACTGTCTACCTGTAAGGGAGGGCGCGGGGCATTCACGTCAGACCTGCCTGGTTGGGCCGGCACAGTCGCTCACCATGCCCCTGCCGTGAGGTGCCAAGTGCCATGAATTTGTTTCTCATGACGTACATCCAGCGTGCTCCGGCCCAGCGTACGCCCGCAGTGCATGGCACCGTAGCCAGAAAGCGGTTGCCCGTCAACAGCGCCGCCGACGACGTGTACCGACCACGGACGAGTGAGACGCGGTTCGCGGGCGGATGGCGGTCGAGCGCGCAACTGGCTCCACGCGCAAGAATCGGCTTCACCGGGGCTTGTCGGGTCGACAGGGGCTGAGCTTGACCTCCCGACTACGTGGAGTGCTCGGCGCGTCCATGGCAGGCGACACGCTCACGAAACGCCGAAGAGCCGGCGGCCATTCGGCCGCCGGCTCTTCGAGATCCGCTGGCGCTGCTGCTCAGCGCAGCGGCATCGCGGTGAGCGCTACCGCTCTTCCCAGTACGGGTCCAGCCACACGAGATTAATCGGTGAGCGCACGGGAATCGCGTAGTTCTGCATCCAGTACGCGCCCTTCACCCGTCGGTGATACAGGTTGAGCAGCGATCCGCGCGAGAACTGGCCGTAGACCATCTCGCCACGCGCATGCAACCGCTCCGCCATCTCCAGCCACGCCTCGCGCCGCTCCTCGCGATTTGCGGCGCCGAGGACGCTGGCATAGGCCTCATCGATCCACGGCCGGTTGATGTTGGAGTGGTTCCAGCCGCCCAGCTCATAGAGCCGGTCGCTGCAGATTCGCAGGCACGCGTCCACGGGGTTTTGGTCGCCGCCCATGTTCGCGAACACGATATCGTGCACCCGCTCCTGGTAGAGCTTCTCGATCACGGCCGAGCCGTCGATGATCATGAACTCGGTCTTGATCCCGACGGCGTCCCAGTAGTCCTTGATTACGAGGTCACCGGGGTTCGGCGGGCTCCACTTCATCCACTGGATGGCCTTCTCCGAGTCCCAGCCCGCCTCTGCCAGCAAGTCACGGGCGGCGTCCGGGTCGTACGACAGGTCACGGAAAGTGCCCTCGGGCGGATCCTGCAGCAGCGCCACGTGCTCGAAGATGTAGTCCGAATTGAACCGCGTGCCGCCGTACAAATCGTTGTTCAACGCCTCGCGGTCCACTGCCAGCACCATGGCCTCGATCAGCAACGACTGTTGCTCGAGCGTCATGTCCTCGAAGATCTCCGCCGTCTGGTTGAGGAACACCCCCGACGCGAACGGCGAGCGCTGCGGGAAGGGCCGCAGGTGCGCCTGCGACGCCAGGCGCGTGAAGGCCTCGACGCCGCCCGCCGCGCGATGGAAGTCGATCGGGTTCGGCTGCTCGTTGGCCTCGGTGGCCGCGTCCAGCGCCGCGCCGTCGCCGTAGCGCACGATGTAGTCGTCCACATACGGCGCGCCGTAGGCCCAGTCCTTGTTCGCCGTGAGGGTCGCGAACTGCTGCGTGACGTAGCGCTCAAAGATCATCGGGCCGTTGCCCAAGAGGTCCACGGCTCGCGCTTCCGTCGCGGTCGCTTTTTCCAGACCCGCGAAGTGGTGCCGCGGCATCGCGTACGCCTTGCTGCCGGACGCCCACCAGTTCGCGTCGGGCCTCTCGATGGTGATCTGGACCGTCATCTCGTCGATCTTGGTCACGCCCGAGGCGTCGGTGATGCTCTCGGTCGGGTTCTCCGCCCAGCCCTTGACACCCTCGATATCGCCCCAGGCCGTCTTGTGCTTGTTGTTGTTGTAGGCCGGATCGAACGCCATCTCCATGCCGAACAGCACGTCGTCGGCGTCGACCACCCGCGTCTGGTCATGCCACCAGATGTCCGGGTTGATGTGGAAGACGTAGGACCGGTCCGCCTCAACTTCCTCCCACCGGTTGGCCAGCGCAAAGTCCCAATTGCCGGTCATCTGCGGGGTCTCGCCGGTGCCCCAGGTATCGCCAATCCACAGGCCCTCATAGACATAGCCAAACACGAAACCCTGCGTGCTGCTGACGGCCCGCAGCGGCGTGAAGATGTCCTGCGTGTTGGCGCGGCTGGCGCTCAGCGTCAGCGTCCCGCCGCTGATCGGGCCCTCCGGAATCGGCATGGCCTCCGCCGTGACTTCCTTGATGACCTCGACTTCCTTCGTGACGACGACTTCCTTGATGACTTCCTTCTCGACCGGGACTTCCTTGATGACTTCCTTCACGACCTCAGTCGTCACCAGCTTCTCGACCGCGACTTCCTTGACGACTTCCTTGGTCACGACCGTCTCGACCGGGACTTCCTTGACGATTTCCCTGGTGACGACCGTCTCGACCGGAACTTCCTTGATCACTTCCTTGGTGACGACCTGCGTTTCGCCGCACGCCGCCAACACAGCCGCCCCGGCTGCGCCAAACAGCCCAGCAGCGGCGCCCTTCAGGACGCGCCGTCGCGAGACGCCCGCGCGAATCTGATAGTTCATGGTGTGCCCTCCCTATTTGCCGGGCTGGTGGCGAGACAAAAAGCCGCCCCAGCAGATCCGGCACCTGTAGTCGGACTATACCGTTGCGGCGTCTGCGTGGTCCAGAATCCGGTGGCACCCGCGCTATCCGGATTCGCGCCTGTGCCCGGCGGCACACCGAGCACGGCTGAGGTGCGCCGCGCAACGCCATCCCAGGAGTGGCTCGCCATGGCCGGGGCTCCCGGCCGAGCGGCCGTCATCCGCCAGGCCCACCCGTCGCCGGATGGCGGCCTGCGGCAGTCCATCAAACGCCCCAAAGTCACGTTCGCGCCAGCGCACGTCGATCGTCACGCGCACGTCGGGCGCCAGAGCCGGCGCGACGGTTTGCCGCGCCCGTGAGAGGTTGCTTGGGATCACTCGTCCGCTCGCCAATCCGGGTCGGAACCTGCCGAGGCGGGCGGCTTGACGCCGTCTTTCCGCGGTCAGCGGGGACGAGCTGTGGCCGCTGAGCCCCCCTGCCGGTTGCTGACCGATTCCGCGTGTCGGACGAACGTGAGCCACATCTGCTGCTCCACTTAGCGGCTGCGATCAGCCGAGGTCGCTGCCGCTTGATCGCCCCAGACCACCGCCACCTGGTGCGCGGCGGCCGCCACGGACGCTGGGTCGCCCGCCGGCGCGCCCAACTCAAATGTCCATAGGCCCGTGTAGTTGATTTGTCGCAGGGTGGACGTGAGTTCACCCCAGTTGATCAGGCCGGCACCGGGTACCCAGTGGCGATCTTCAACCCCATCCGTGTCCTGCAGGTGTGTCGCGATCAACCGGTCGCCGGCGGCGCGCGCTTCGGACGCGGGATTGAGGCCGTTGACCACGGCGTGTCCGGTATCCAAGCAGATACCGACACTTGCCGGATACGGGTCAATGAACGCTCGCAGCTGCTCGGCACGGCAGAGCGGACGCGCGGTGCCCCGCGACATCAGGTTTTCGCAGGCGATGCGCAGGCCCAGGCGATCGGCGATCGTATAGAGCTCGTCGAGCGAGCGGCGCGCCGCGTCTATGGCCACGCCGACGTTGACGCCAGGTGACGATCCATCTTTGAATTCGTCGACAGTCAGGTGAACCACCACCACGTCGCCGCCGAGATTCGCGAACGGCGCGAACCATGCCGCGACCTCATACACGGCCAAGCGTCGGGCCAGCCCCTCCACCGCTGACAGATTCGCGGTTGATGTGAGGGGTGCGTGCATCGTGGCCGGCCGCACCTCGCTCCGCTCGAACGTGTCGCGAGCGTCGGTTCGCATGCCATCGGAGATCAAGGGACACAGCGGCGGCCAGAACTCAATCGTGTCGAATCCCGCTGCGGCGACCTCTGTCATGGCGTTGGCCAGCGTGGCTGCCGGCGCTTCTCCCCACATACTGGTGGCAATTGCAAATCGAGGAAGTTGTTGGCTGTCTTGCATGGTTCGAGTCCTAGAGTGCGTCTCCACCAGTTATATCAAGGCAATCGAGCCTGAACAGCATTGGCTGACCTTAATCTTTCCAAGATATGAACGGCGTTCACCAGGCGGGAATATCCCGTTTACTTTGGAGTATGCGAGCGACGAATATCAAAGGCATCATCGGCGCCGCGGAGTTCGAGCCGTCGCTCGCAAGCGAATGGACCGCACGGGTGTCGCGCGCGGGCCACGCACCTCGGCACTGCCTGCGCGCGATACGTCGAAGAAGGCGTCACCGCTTGCCGGCCGCCCGGCGCCCTCGGTTCAGGCGATGTCGGCGATCACGTCCTGAACGCACCCGCGAATGGCTTCGAAGGTCTGCGTGATTGGCCCGCGGGCGTCGACGACGTCGAAGCCATGGATGCCGGCCAGCTCGCGTAGTTGCCGGATCATCTCCGTCTGGTAGGCGACATAGGTCGAGTGCGGGTCGGTGCCCTTGAGAAAGTCTTGGCCCGATTCCCAATAGTCGATGGTCCCGGCGCGCAGCGTACGTGGAAGCAGCTGGTCCACGTCGACATCGAGGTAGATCACCTTGTCCGGGATGGGCGCGAACGAATAGAGCCCGTCCATCCAGTCCCGCGGCATGCCGCGCACGCACGCCCGCGCGATGAGCGAATAGAAGTATCGGTCGGCGAGCACCACCATGCCCGCGCGCGCTGACGGCAGGATCACCCGCTCCAGGCGGTCGCAAAAGTCGGTGGCGTAGAACAGGTTCAGCGTCACGGCGTCCAACCGGTGCCCCGTCTTGGCCCGGTCGATGCCGCGGCCGGCAAGGTCGGAGCGGGTGAGGCCGGTATCCACGGCCGGCAGCCCCAAGTCCTCGAGCCACTCCTTGACGAGCCGGATATGGGTCGAGCGTCCGGCGCCGTCGGGACCCTCGAACACGACGATGCGACCCAAGACCTCCCGGTCGTGCCATCCGGTGGGCGGCTCCCCGTAGAACCGCAGCATGCGCGCTTGCCGGCTCGTCATCGTCGGGCCCTGAACTCGTCGAGATAGCGCCCCGTGAGTCGCGAGGCGCTCAGGGCGCCGGCCAGGCCTCCGTCTTGGATCTTGAGCGCGCGTTCAAGGTGGGGTTCCACCATCTCGCGGACGCTGTGCTGCTGCTGGGTGGGCGGCGCCGTCGCATCGATGGTGATCAGGCCAAACTCGTCAAGCATCCGTTGGTATTCGGTTTGGATCATGCCCTGAAACGTTTGGAATGATTTGTTGAGATCGCTGCTCAACCCAAGGTCCATCCCGGCCTCGTAGTACTTGAGTCGCTTCCGACCGTCCTCAATGCGCCGAATCGCCTCAGGCAGCGGAACGTCGAAGTAGAACGCCATCGTCGGCTTGGGGGCAAAGGCGTAGAGATGTCGCAGCCATACGGGATTGACGCCGCGCGCGGCGTCACGGGCGAACGCCGTATAGATATAGCGGTCGGCGAGCACGGTGGCGCCGGCATTGAGGGCGGGGAGGATTTGCTCGTAGACGCGGTTCGCCAAGTCCGCGCAGTGAATGAGGCTGAAGGTCATCGGGGAGAACAGACGCCGCCGTTTGCCCCGCCGCGTCGTGCCGCGCACGATCGGCGACGAATTCCATTCGCTCGACACCACAAGCACGCCGCGGCTCGTCAACCACTTGTGGAGCAGGTCGAGCTGCGTGCTCTTGCCGGAGCCGTCAATCCCCTCCACAACGAACAAGCGCCCTGGGAAGGGGCTTGGCTGCATGTCGCCTTCGCCAGACTCCAGCGGAGCGTGGCGACTCACCGGCTCGTCGGCGCTGCCGTCCGGTCGCTCGGATGGCCCCACGCTGCCAAGGCGAGCGCCCGTACCCGCGCGACGCCGCGTCGCCCATGCGCGCAGGAGGTCTGCAAGTCCGGCGAGTCTCACTGAGAACCCCTCGGAGGGCGGAGCCCGGTCTGTATGATAGTCGGCCCGCGCGGCCAGACCGTGGTGGGGAGGGACTCCGCGTGGACGGAATTCGAACCGTGACGCCGAATCGCGACCGCGTGACGCGTGAGCGTGAGCACAAATTGGGCATTGACGCGCTCGTTCGCCTGAACCTTGGCGAAGCCCTCGACCCCTACGTGACGCAACCGCGCGATCCTCGGCGACTGATCACGTCCTACTACGACACCGCGGACCTGCGCCTGCTTCGTTGGGGCTGCACGCTTCGGTATCGCGTGGGCGAGGGGTGGCTGGTCAAGCTGCCGGTGCTTGACGACGGCACGATGCTCACGCGTGACGAGGTTGCGGTTGAGGGCGCGGAGGGCGGTCCTCCGCCCCAGGCGCTCACCATCGTGCGACCCTTCGCGCGCGGCCGTGAACTTGTGCCCCTCGTGCGCTTGGACACGAACCGCAAGTCCACATGGGTGACCGATGCTCAGGGGGAACCCCTGGCCGAGATCTCCGAGGACGCCGTCACGGCCTATGCCGGCGGTGCGATGGCCAAGCAGTTTCAGGAAGTGGAAATCGAGTGGCAGCCGGGCGTCTCCCGGGAAGTCGGACGCGACGTTGTCACGAGGCTGCAAGCTGCCGGGGCAACCGTGCCCATTCGCGTGCCCAAGCTGCGGCGGGCGATTGAGGCGGACGCGGCCGCGGCGCCGGAGGTGGTGGTCGCTGAGTTAGGCGCCAATGCGACGGCCGCGGATGTGATTCGGGCCGCCATTGCCGAAGCCACGCGGCGGTTGGTGCTCGCGCTGCCGGGGGTTGTCATCGACGAGGATCCCGAAGCCGTGCACCAAGCGCGAGTGGCCACGCGCCGCCTGCGCTCAAACCTGCGCACGTTCGGGCCGCTCTTGGACGAAGCCTGGCAGCGCGCGCTGCGCGATGAGCTGCGCTGGCTGGCCGTGCTGATGCAACCGATTCGCGAGGCTGACGTCATGCTCGAGACGCTGGAGTCGGCGGCCCGAGTGCTTGATCCGTCTCGGGTGGTCCCCGAGCCGATCGTCGCCCGGTTGTTGGTCGAGCGCCAGCAGGCGCGCGCGACGCTGTTGGCCATGCTCGAAAGCGAGCGCACCGACCAGTTGCTCGATCGCGTCATTGCGGCGTCCACGTCGCCGCACGTGCACGCCGACGCCGCTGCCATGGCGCCGCGAGCACTGCGATCCCTGGCACAGCGGCCGAGGCGGCGACTGCGCCGGGCGGCGTCCGGGCTTGCCCCCGCGACTGGCGCCGACGAGCTGCATCGCATGCGCATCGTGACCAAGCGCGCCCGCTACGCCGCGGAGGCGGTGCAGCGCTATGACGGAAAGTCCGCGCGGCGCCGCGTGCGCCGCCTCACGGCACTCCAGAGCCTCCTGGGCGACCACAACGACTCGGTCGTCGCGGCGGAGTGGCTGCGGGCGCAGCCCATCACCGATCCGGGCACGGCCTTCGAGGCCGGGGAGTTGACGGCTACGCTCGAGGCCATGGCGCGCGACCACTCTCGCGCGGTTCCTCGGGCGCTGCGGCAGGTGGGCCTCACCTAGACGCGGAGAAGCTCATTTGGGCCGCGGCGGGGGGCGGCGCCGCCCCAGGCAGGCAGCGTTAGGACGGCCGAGGCCGCTGCACCGACGTCATCGACGGCTCACGGGCATGGACGACGGCGGCAGGCTGCGGTGACCAACGCGATCGGAACAATCGCAATGAGGGTGAGACCAACCCCAAGGTCTGCCAACAACACCGGCCAGCGCCAGTCTTTCGTGAAGGTGTGCCAGACGGCCTCTAGCTTGCTCCGCGTTGGCTCGGGCGCTCCGTAGGCCGCGAACTCGAGATCTTGGTTCGGATATGCCAGTGCTCCGTTAATCCAGAATGCCCCGTCGCTATATCGGTTCACCTTCGTCACCCCAACCCGAAGCTCGGCATCCGGCCCAGTATCGGCGACGAGCTGTATAGCCAACCGCTGGCCCTCTGGCTCGACAATTGGAGGGATGAGATCGACACTTCTCCATCTCGCGCCCCGGCCCGTGGGGACCTCCACTTGATACTCGGCCAGCGGCGGCTCCGGGCGCTCCAGCCTGGTCACGCGGACCGACACTGTTCCCGAATCACTGTGCGGATCGTGCTGGACCAATCGGAGGTCGAGCCTTCCAATTGGATACGCGGGCATGCGCACTTCCTGGACGACGGCTTCGTGGGCGCGCAAGCGCAGTTCAAAGGTGTCGATGTGCGTCGTCGCTCGCGCATCGATGACCAACGCGCGAAACGTGAACGCGATCGCCAGGCTCCCCGCCACGGCAACGGCCGCCATGGATCCGATGAGCAACACACGCCAGTGGCGGGCAGATGCAGCGAGCGGCGGCTCAGCCCGCGTGTAGCTCCGCAACGCGAGGGCCGCGCTCAGACCAATGAGCAGGGCACCGCTGAACTCCAAGGTCTCTTCTAGCGCGATCACCAGCGCAGTAGCACGGCCCGAGGCGAAGGCCCAGAACCCTGCCTCCTGGAAGAGAGCCGCCAGCCAGGCAATCAGGCCGAGTATGAACGGCCCGCGCATCGCACGAGCACGCAGCACCTGGCGAGCAAAGAGTCCCATCGCGAGCACAAACACCAAGATCAGCGGGCTCAGCACGAACACCCAGAGATGTGTGCCCGTCGAGCCAAATAACTCCGCGCCGAAGATGGCTCGCCCGATGGGATCCAGGTCCGTAACGTGGAAATCAGACACCTCCTCCCACGCCAGATACGCTGCCGCAATTGCCAGCAGCGTCCAGCCGCTCACCGCGATCCATCCAGCCGCCTTTAGACGGCAGGCGACGGCATTCCCGAGTGCCAAGAAAGCGGCGGTCACTAGAGCCACGGCGGAAACTGTGTTGGCGAGGCCTCCATCCAGCTCGGGATTCAGCTGAGGCGGCAGGACGTCTGGTGACAGCAGCGCCGGGAACGCCAGGCTAAAGAGCTGAGGCCCGAGGTAACCGCCCCACCAGAACCCCACGGCGCCCACGAGCAGGAGCCGACCGGTCCATTCCGCCGCCCGCCAGGTCAGGGAGTGGTTGGCAAGTCGCATCAGGGCTCTACGGGATCTCCAAGGGTGCCGACATGTTGATTTGCACGTAGTGCCCAAGGTATACGAGCGGAATCTCAGCGAGTCATCGGTCGCGCTGCGCGCACAACAGTCCCTCTGGCTATGACCGGGACGGCGTGTCCTGCCAGGCGCTGGCGAGTGCTTACCTAGCGCCCCGCGCCGCTCCACTCAACGACCGGCTCGATCCCCGCGACGAAGCGCGCTGCGGCCGGCCGGGATTGGGCCGGCGCCAGGGGCGGGACAACCGCGTTACACGGTAGCCCCAATAGCCCTGGGACAGTCGATCCCGGCTCTGTAGGAGCCCTCGAAGGCTCCAAGGACCCTGGAACATGGAAGGGAAGGGTTGGGAACGGATCGCTATGCGCAGGCATCCCGATCGATGGCTGTCTATCTCCCGTCGTCCCCGCCTCACGCCCATGGCCGCCGCCAGGCTGCGGCGACCAATACAACCGGGAAAAAGGTAATCAGCGTTAGGCCGAGTGCCGCGACGGCCAGCAGCATCGGTAAGCGCCAATCAGACGTAAAGCTGCGCCAGACGGCTTCAGCTTTGCTCCCTGTTGGCTCTGCCGCCCCCAAGACCGCAAACTCAAGGTCGAATCGCGGTGCGGCCAGCACCCCGTTGATCCAGAGTGCTCCCTCGGCGTACTGATTCGTGGCTGTAGCTCGAAGCCGTAGCTCGGCCTCCGGCTCGATGTCGGCAATCACCGACACCGCCAATCGCCGGCCTTCGGGCTCGGCGATCGGCGGCAAGAGGTCAATGCTCCGCCATTTCACCCCATCGCCTGTCGGGACCTCAACCGACCCAACCGCCAATAGGCGTTCTGGGCTTTCGAGTTCGGTGATGCGCACCGCGGCCACTCCCGCGCGGCCGTTCGGGTCATGCTGGACCAACTGCAGATCGATCCGCCCGACGGGATCAGCGGGCATGCGCAATTCCTGCACGACGGCTTCCTGCGCGCGCAGGCGCAGCTCGAACGTGTCGAAATGGGTTACGGCCCCCATATCAATGAGCGGCACGCGGAACGCGAACACGACCGCCAGGCTCCCGAGCATGGCAACCACAGTGATCGAGCCGAGGAGTGGCACGCGCCAGCGACTGCTCATTGACCCCACCGTGAGGGGTAGAGGGGGGTGACCCCGATAGCTCCTCAGGGCGTTGGCCGCGCTTAGCCCGAAGAGCAATGCCCCGCTGAACTCCAGCGTCTCCTCGAGCAAGAACAGAAGCCCGTGCGGCCGATACGTGGCCAGGATTGGAACGATGGCCTCAAAAATGATGGCTACCGGCCAGGCGACGAGTCCGAGCACGAACGGCGTGCGGATCGCCGGTGTAAGTGGACCGTGGCGGACAAAAGCCCACATCCCAACCAGGAACGCCACGATTAGCGGGCTCAGGAGCATCACCCAAACATAGGTGCCGAGCGCTTCGACCACCTCTCCGCCAAACACGGCCCGCGCGACGCCGGTCAAGCCCGTGGCGTGGAAGTCGAAGATCTCCTCCCAGGCCAAGAACGCCGTCGTTATCGCCAGGGTTGTCCATCCGCCGACCGCAATCCATCCGGCCGCCTGACGACGGCTCATTGCGGCGACCACGAACGTGAGGAGCGCGGCAGTCGCCAGGGCCGCAGCGGAAACCGCGTTCGCGGCGTTGCCATCCTGATCGGGGTCCAGATGCCATGGAATAGCGTCGGGTGACAGCACCTGCGGGAACACCAAGCTCACGAGGCGAGGAACGACGATCGCGCCCCACCAGAACGCCACCGCGCTCAGCAGCGACACTCGGCCGCCCCAGCACGCCCCCCGCACTAGCCGTGGATCAACGCCCTGCATCAGATCCTAGGGGCTCCCAGCAGGCGGCCCACGGCTAAAGCCGCAGCTCGGGGGTATCGCGTGCGCGCCTCAGTTGCCTGCGTCGGGCCACTCAAGGACTGGCCCCATGACGGGCACGAAGCGCGGTGCGGCCGGATATGAGCCAGTGCCAAATCCGGGACAACCACGCTATCGGACGTCCCCAGTTTCTCTCGAGCGGTCGGTCCCGCCCTGTGTGTGCCCGCGAGGGCTTTGAGGACGCCGGTGCATCGGAGGGAAGGGTTCGGAACACACCGGCACGCACACGCATCCCGTTTGATGGCGGCCTATCTCCCGTCATTCCCGCCTCGCGGCCATGGCCGCCGGCAGGCTGCGACGATCAGAGCAACCGGGGTCAAGGTGATCAGCGTCAGCCCGGGCGCCAGGCGGATCAGCAGCACGGGCCAGCGCCAGTCGGACGTCAGCGTGTGCCAGACGGCCTGCAGCTTGCTCCGCGTTGGCTCGGCCGTCCCATAGGCCACAAATTGAAGGTCGTATTGCGGATTGCCGGGCGCCCCGTTGATCCAGAATCTCCCCTCGGCATACCGATCCGCCTTGGCAACCCCAACCTGAAGCTCGGCGCCTGGCGTGATGTCGGCGATCACCCAAACACCGAGCTGCTGGTCTTCGGGCTCGGCCAGCGGCGGCAGGAGATCAATGCTGCGCCATCGCGGTCGATCGCCGGTGGGGACCTCGACCGACCCAACGGCCAATGTGTGTTCTGGCTGCCCCAGTCGGGTTACGCGGACTGCTGCGGTTCCTGGGCGGCCGTTCGGGTCGTTCTGGGCAAGCTGCAGATCGATCCGCCCAATTGGATCAGCCGGCATGCGCAGTTCTTGCATGACCGATTCCTGCGCGTTCAAACGCAGATCGAGCGTGCCGTGATCACGGTCGGCGCCCGCGTCGATGAGCTGGACCCGGAACGCCACGACGAATGACAGCGCGCCGAGCACGACGACGACAGCCATCGACCCGACGAGTGGTACCAGCCACCGGCCGCGGATCACGCGAGGCGGCAGTTGCGACACGGCATCACGGGGGAGGGCGGTGGCGGCGCTCAATCCAATCAGCAACGCCCCGCTCACCTCCAGCATCTCTTCGACGATGCTCCCCAACACATGGTCCTGGTCCGTGAGCAGAATGTGCTGCGTGGCATCAAAGGTCACGGCCAGCACCCAGGCCCCAACGCCAAGCAGAAGCGGCACACGTGCCGCCGCGCGCAAACCGTGGCGGGCGAAGACCCACATGGCGAGCGCAAACACTGCAAGCAGCGGACTGAGCAGGGCGATTCGCGCCCACTCCGGCGGCGGCGTCTCCGCGCCGAATACCACTTGTCGCGCATCGAATTGGGGAGTGTTGTGCGAATCGGTTATCTCACTGACGGCGACGAGAGCGACGATCGCCGCCAGTAGGCTCCAGCCTCCGAGGGTTACCCAGCCAGCTCTCCGGCGCCAGCCAACGACCGCGTTCGCCGCGGCCAGCATGGCCACAGTCAGCAGGATCGCTGCAGAGAGGGCGTTGGCGAAGCCTTCATCCAGCTCGGGGTCCAGCTGGCGCAGCAGGTTGTCAGGCGGCAGCAGCGCCGGGAACGCCAGACTGAAGAGTTGGGGACCAACGTGACCGCCCCACCACAACCCCACGATGGCCACGAGCAACAGCCGCCCGCTCCATTCCGCCACCCGCACGGCCACGGAGTGGTTGGCAAATTGCATCAGGGGGCTACAGGCTCTCCGGGTGTGCCGGCATCGTGCTCAGCACAGCTACCAAAAGTAATACGAGTCGGGACGCAGCGGCTATCGGGCGCGCCGCGCGCGGGACCGTACCGCATGGCGGACATTGCCGCACAAGCGGGAGTCTCGGCAGCGGACATCACCGCAGGGAGGACCGAACCTTCGGTCGTGAGCCGGGCACCGGTCGAGGTCTATTTAGCGCCCCACGTCCGGCCACTCGACAACCGGTCCCTTGCCCGGCACGAACGTGCGATGCGGCTGGCCCGGTATGAGCCGACGCCCATCCGTGAACCCTTCCGGTCGGTCCGCCAGCGCTGCGATCATGCGCCGGCGCCAGGGTTCGAGGTCTTCCTCGCCGGATAGATCGTGCAGCTCGTTGGGATCGGCCTCGAGATAGAAGAGAAGCTCCCGCCCGGTCTGGCTGTACCAGATGTACTTGTGGGTGGCCGTCACCAGCCACTGGGTGCCGCTGTCACTTGTGCGCCAGGTGCTGTGCTCGCCGTGCAGGGCGTCGCGCCACTCCGGTCGCTCGCCGCGCATGAACGGCAACAGGCTCCGACCGGTTACCCCAGGCGGAATCGGCACGCCGGCCGCGTCGAGCAGGGTGGGCATCACGTCCTGCAGGCCGACCGGCACGCCGCAGGTGATGCCCGAAGGGAACTCGGCATTCACCTTGCCCCGGCCCGGCTGAGGCGCCATCGCCATGAAGGGAATCCTGGCGGAGGCCTCGAAGGGCTCGGTCTTCGCGAAGCGGTGGTGGTCGCCCAGCATTTCGCCGTGGTCGGACACGAACATCACGTAGGTGTTGGCCAGCAGTGAGCCGCGAATGGCGTTGAACAGCCGACCAAGCTGCGCGTCGATCTCGTTGATCAGGCCGTAGTACGCCGCGCGGCAGTAATGCATGGTCAGCGGATCGAGATTCAGGCGCTGCGAGCCGCCGATGGGATCGAGCCCGCGCGAAGCGCCGGGCGGCAAGGGATCGACCCAGTCTCCGATCACCGGCTCCGGCAGGTCGAGCGCGGCGTACCGCTCGAAGAAGTCGCGCGACGGCGCGAGCGGTGGGTGCGGCGGGAAGAACGAGAGATTAAGGAAGAACGGCGTCGATGGGTCGCGCTTGTCCAGGTACTCGAGCGCTCGGGTGACCACCCACGCCGAATAGCTCAGATGTTCGGGTAGATGTGAAGGCCGGCCGACCCAGCTGTTGGCGCCTGTGCCGTGCGCGGCCGGCAGCTGATCGTCGGGCACGCGCTCACGCAGCCAATCCACGTAGTCGTTGTTCTGCCCGCCGACGCCGTCCGCCAACTCCATGGCATCGAACCCCCAGCGGCGGCGCTGCGGCTGCAAGTGCAGCTTGCCGATGAGGCGCGTCTCGTATCCGGCGCGGCGAAGTTCGGCGGGCAAGGTCGCGTTCGGACGCCACGGCGAATCCTCGGATCGATAGTAGAACCCCACCATCCCGCTCACCTCCGGGGCTTGCCCCGACATCAAGACGTGGCGCGCCGGGATGCAGGAGGGCACTTCGCTGTAGCCGCGCCGGAAGTTCGTGCCGGCGCCGCCGATGTAGTCCATGTTGGGCGTCCGCAGCACCGGGTGACCCGCAAGACCAAGGCAATCGCCCCGCTGCTGGTCGGTGACGATCAGCAGGATGTTGGGACGTTTCACTGTTTACTCCATTCGACGCCGCGCATCTGCTGCGGCTGGCCGCGCGCTATGAGTGGTCGAGCTCCCAGAGTGGAACATAGAGCGGGAACAGCGCGTGGAGTAGGTCCGCGCCGCTGCCGTCGAGCTCCAGCGGCGGCAGCGATGCATGCGCGCCAAATACGAGCTGGGCCAGCTGCCGGCGGCTGAGCGTCACGGGATTGGGCTGGCGCTCGGCCGTGACCTCGACCTCGCAGTCGCGCAGGTGCAGCGACACGGCCTCATCGGTGTCGTCGCACACGACGCACACGTCGCCGCGCATGCCCGCCGACCGTCGCTGCAGATGGTTCCCGATCCGGCGCAGCAGCAACCCGAAGTCGTTCACGCGCATCATCTGAAACCCGACGCCGCTGGCCTCCTCCACCACGCACCGCTCTCCCGGCTTGATCGCATCGACAACGTCGCCCAGCGCGCACGGGGTCAGCGGGAGCGCCACCTGCAAGTCTTCGTCGTCTGGCCATTCGGCTCGCGCGTGACGCACGAGTGCCTCCAAGGCCCGGCGGTCGCCGCCGCCTTCGACCAGACCGAACTTGTTCGTTCCCTGTCCAACGATCAGGTAGGCGGCCACGCCATCGCCCGCGAAGGCCAGGAGGGTGTGCATCTTGGGAAGGCTGAAGAGCACGGCGTAGTCGTCAGGCGACCGGGCGATGCGCAGCGGCTCGCGGTCGTGGATGTCGCGGATGGCACTGAGTTGCTCGTGACTCCCGGGCTCATAGACGGCGATGCGGTGGTGGCTCGTCCGTAACCGCGCGTCGTCGTCGGCGGCGAGTGTGTGCATCCAGCCCTGCGATCCGACGGCCTCCCAGCCTGAATTCCGGTAGAACGGGAAGGTCGGCTCGATGGTCCATAGCGCCGAGACCGGCCAGCCGCGCTCGCGCATGATGCGCACGCCGTCGCGCAGGCAGGCGGTGGCGTGGCCGCGATGGCGATGGTCCGGGTGGGTCACCGTCCCACCGATGATGGCGAGCGTGAACGCATCTCCGTCGATGACCACGCCCCGCGGCGCCACCGGCACGTGCGCCACCACGGCGCCGTCAACGCTGACGACCCGCATGCAGTCGCGCCGCGCGGGGTCGAAGATCAATGGATAGTCGGTCTGCGCGCTCTGGTCGGAACCTTCGCGAAATACGCGATTAAGCAGCTTGATGACGCCGTCGAACTCGTCGGCGGCGCATGCCCGCGGTCCTTCCACCCTTGGACCAACCGTCATCGGACACATGCCTGTTGCAGTTGCCTCGCCCGTTTCACGGTGGCATTATCCCGGCGTGGCGTAGGTCATGTCCCAGTCGCCCAGCGTCAAGAGGCGCATCGTGGTCGAGGTGAGTGACGGCTCGCCCGCTTCGATCCAGGCCGCGATCTCGTCGCGATGGCCCAGGCGGCGCAGCACGTCCCAATAGTCATTGAACAGCACGCGCCCGCCGAGGACCACGCCGTCCCAGACAAAGAAGTGGGTCACGCCTGCGTCGTAGAGTTCGCGCGCGCGTCGTCGCAGATGAGCTGGGGCCATGTAGCGCGGCATGAAATTCGGCGCCAGCACGCAGTCCGTGCCGCTGACCAAGGCCGTGAAGAACTCGATGGACGCCGGGTCGCCCCAGGCCTCGGCCGCGCTGTCCAGGTTTGGCGCGGAGGTGTAAGGAATAACTGTGTCCACCAGCCCCTCGGCGACCCATGCGCGGAGGTCCATGGCGCGGTAGAGGTTCTCGGCCTCGCTGCTCAGCACCACGGCCGAGATCTGGGTGGGACAGCTGCGCCCCAGCTCGTGATCCGTCGCGTCCAGTCCAGCGCGCAGCTCGCGCATGAACGTGGTCAGGAAACCGGCGCGATAGCGCAGCCAGCGGTCGTCGTGCTCGTCCAACGTGCGCGGGTCCAGCCCGTATTGCGCACGGAATCCGTCCACCAGCGGTGGCTCGTACTCCAGCAACGGCGGTCGACGATTGAAGAGCAGCGCGACCCCGTCCACCGGATAGCTCGCAATCTCGCGCAAGAGCGAGATCACCAGCCGCCGCGTCTCCGGGTAGGCGTACGACAAACGGGGCGCGGGATTGCCGTCGCGTCCCACGCAGCGGAGTTCGGGGTGGTCCAAGTAGAACCCTCCGGCGTTCCACGAGTCGTAGATCGGCGCCGCAAAGTGGAACCCGGCGACGCGGTACGACGGGTGAAACTCGATCCCATGGGACCGCGCGGTCTCCGCGGCGATGCGCAGCGGATCGATGCCCTCGTCGCGAAAGTGCCGCCACGCCCGGGCGTGCGTGTGATCCCCGACGCGCATGAAGTCGTTGACACCGTCGGCCGTCGGCATGTGACCGATGGCCGACGGATAGAACGTCAGATCGCCGACGGCGGCCTCCCAGTAGATCCGCGCCACGTCCGAGTCGGCAAAAGGCGCGACCTCGCGCTGGATCTCCTCGACGGTGAGCGGGCCACCATTCCACAGGTAGCCGTGCGCGTCGTTGTGCACGAAGACTCGCCGCCTGTCGCTGCGCGCTTCGTCGGCGAGATGCGCCTCCACCTCCGCCGGCGACAGCGGGACAAGCTTGATGTAGGCGATGTTCGCCGGCGTGCAGGTGAACGATCCCGCCTCGTCACCGGACCCCACGCGGGGGCTGACCTGGCCCAGCTCGATCCGACAATCCGTGAGGTCCGCGATCTTCCAGAAGCGCTCAAGCAGGTGCTCCGCCTGGAACGTGCCTTCGTCGGGCCCTGTCGCCAGGTACGTGAACGATTCCTCGCCGGTCAGGCGGGCGCGCAGCGCGCGGCTTTCCTGGGGCATTTCTGAGTAGACGCCGATCGAGATCGCGTGCCAGCCCTGCACGTCGAGCGGATAGGTGACGTCGGGCGCCGCGGTTTCGGGGCCGGCCACGAGCATCGTCCCGGCGCAGGCCTCGGCTGTGAACGGCAGCGCGCGCCAGCGCCGCAACGCCGGCGCGGGGCTCATCGCCTCGCCGGGCAAGCAGCGCTCCAGGTCCGCCAGATACACCGGCGATCCGGCAAGCCAGCGGTCGCTGACGCGGTCGACGGTCACGCTACCCGGCATCGGCGTACGCCGTGGTCCAGCCGCCCACGCTTCGCAGGTCGGACGAGATCCATCCCAGGTCCGGCTCGCCCGCGTGGCGCCACGCCAACACTTCGTCCACGTGACCGAGCCGGCGAACCGCGCTCCACATTGGGCGGTAGTTCGCCCGTCCGTGACCGCCGGCGCTGTCCCAGAAGAACAAGTGCTCGACTCCCGCCCCATAGATCGTCGCCGCCCGCTGGCGGAAGTCCTCCGGGCTCATCGAGCGCGGCATGACGTTTGGCGCCAGCAGGCACGCCGTGCCGTCCACCGCGTCCAAGAAATAGTCCAGTTCCCGCGCGTCAGTCCACGGCGCTGTCCCGCCGCGCGCCTCCCAGTCGGAGACGTAAGGAATGAGCGTGTCGACAAGACCTTCCTGGGCCCAGGTCTTAAGGTCGCAGCCGAAAAAGGCGTTGGCGGCCTCGGTGCCTTCCACCACCGCCGATACGCCGATCGGCTTGGGCCGTCCCTGCTCGCGGCTCACGTCGTCCATCGCCTGGCGCACCTCGCGCATGAAATGGGTGAGGACCCGCGAGCGGTAGGCGAGCCAGGTTGGATCGCGCTCGTCCAGCTCGCGCGGATCGGTGCCGAATTCGCGCATGAACCCTTCCACCAGCGGCGGCTCGTACTCCACGAGCGGAAGGCGCCGGTTGAAGAGCGGGCACACGCCGTCGATCGGGTATTGCGCCATCTCGCGCAGCAAGGAGACCGCAAACCGGCGTACACCCTCGTAGGTGTAGGCCATGATCGGCGTGCGCCGGCCCTCGCGGTCCGCGCCGCGCCATTCCGGGTGGCGGTCGTAGAACGTGTCCCCAAAGTTGTTGTGGTCGATCGGCGGCGGATAGTGGAAGCCCGAGACTCGCCAGGCCGCGTGAAACTCCATGCCGAGTTCGTGGGTGTGGTCCACGGCGACGGCGAATGGATCGATCCCGGCGGCGCTGAACTCGCGCCAACTTTCGGCGTGGAGCCGGTCGCCGCGGCGGCTGAAGTCGTGCACCTCCTCGACCGTGGGGATGTGCGCGATCTTGGAAAAGTAGTGGACCTCGTCGCCGCCGCCGGCTTCCCAGTACATGCGGCTGAAGTCGGTGTCGCGGTAGGGCTCGATCTCGCGGCGTATCTCATCCGCGGTTGTCAGCCGCCAAATCCAGTGCGGCCCATGGGAGTCGTTGTGCGCAAACAGCCGCTTGGTGTCGGCTCGGCTCCGATCCGCCTCGACGAGGGCCGATTCGTCCTGGGTCAGCGGCACCAGCTTGATGTACGCCACGTGAACCGCGCCGCACGCAAACGACGCGGGTTCATCGCCGGACTTAACCCGGGCAGTCGGCTGCCCTAGCTCCAGCTGGTGCCCGTCCAACTCCGCGTGCTTCCAGAACAGTTCCGCCACTGTCTTGAACGGCGGTATCGGCTCGTCCGGCTGGTTATCGGCCAGTGACGGCAGCACCAGCACCGTCGGCACGCGGTCACCCGTCAGCCGCACCTGCAACTCGCTGGCCCGGACGTGGTGACCTCCATGATGGCAACGCACCAGTCCAATGGAGATGGCATGCCAGCCCGACGCTTCGAGCGGATAGGTGATGGTCGGCGCCGCGGTCTGCGGACCCGCCAGCAGCATCGTGCCTTCGAGGTCGTCGGTCGTGTAGGCCAGCTTTCGCCAGTGCCGCAGCGTCGGCACCTCGACGAGGGCCGATGCCGGTGCGCACCGGTCGAGGTCGGTCAGGTAGATGGGGGGATGGGTGAGCCATCGATCCGCCAAGCGGTCGTGCTCGTCCGCTGCCATAGCACGACCTCCCCAGTCGGCCCGCGGTTCGGGCTTGATCGCGCGGGCCACGAATTGACGGCGCAACCTATCAGAGAGTATGTCACCTGTAGCTCACCACACCACGATGCACATGGGCTCGCAGTTCATAGCCGCCGGCGATCTGTTCGTCGAGCTCGTCGACAACGCCGACGCCTCGGATCCACCAACACGAGACGAGGCGCGCCTGGCGGCAATTCGGGACGGCACGTTCGAGGACGGCCCCTATCGCTTCGACCGGTACAACGGCTACAACGGCATCCGAAAGCTCTACAGCCGCCATGGCCCGGCGGAGAACATCTTCGACGTGGCCGGGGGGAGCGGCCTGAACTTTGAGTTCGTCTACGACGCCGGCGGTTCGACGTTTCGGCCGCGATGGGTCGATGGGCGTCCCGGCAGCGCACCGACGCCAGGCACCCTGACGCGGGTGGACGAGACCACCGCGGTCTTGGAGACGCGAGTCCAGGCCCCGTCACGCGTCGACGTGCAGACCACATTCAAGGTCGTGGCGCCGCATTACATCGACCTGGCAACGGTTGTTCGTGCGCATCCGGGCTCGTTCACCGGCGATTGGCTGGGGCTGTTTTGGGCCTGCTACATCCGGCGGCCGGAGGCGAAGACCACCTACATTCGTGCTCGGCCTCGGGAAGGGGGCGCGAGTGACTGGACCCCGACGCTGGCCGAGCGCCCGCATGACCCGCGCGCCTTCGCGTCGGAGGGCGAATCGACCTTGCTTCCCAACGAGCCGGATGCCGCCGGACGCCTGCTGCATAACATTCGCCCGCTGCGCTACGTCGAGCCGGTGATGTTTGGCCGCTGGAGGGGGATGGCGCTGGCGATGATGCTCCGCACGAATGACCACCTGCGGTTTGCCATACAGCCGACCGGTGGAGGACTTCGGAATCCCGCCTGGGACTTCGGCATCGTCATCAAGCAGTGCCAGGCAGACACCGAGTATCGCTGGGACGGTCGGATCGTCTTCAAGCCGGACAATGGGCCGGATGATGTTTGGGACGAATATCAACGCTGGATACGAGACGCATAGAGTGCATCGAATACGCCGACGATCAAAACTGTAAATCTCAGAACATAGCCGAATATATCTGAGTCTGATATTGCGGTTGCGGAGGTCTAATTGCAACGTGATAGAGGGAATTCAAGCCTGTCGCCCGTGCCTACACTTCGACCCCGCACCGAGTATCTTGAGGCTAGTCACGGATCTAGGCGTAGATAGTCTCTCGATACGACCAGTGCAGACCGGTCGAGCGACAGGCCCAGAGGACGGGTGGGAAGGAGGCAAGCTAGGCGACAGGGTCGCCGGTCGGTCCGGTCAGCGATAGGCTCGCCTGGCCTTACCCTTCGTCGCCCGCGCGGCGCGCAAGATTTGGACCGTGCGCCATCAATCCTGTGCTACCGTGAAGCTGGCGAAGGAGTGTAGCTCAGCTGGCTAGAGCAACGGTCTCCAAAACCGTAGGTCGGGGGTTCGAATCCCTCCACTCCTGCCACGCGCCGAAGTGGCGGAATTGGTAGACGCGCTGGTCTCAAAAACCAGTGAGGTATTCCCTCGTGTCGGTTCGATCCCGACCTTCGGCACCAACCGCGGACCCTGCGTTAGGTCGTAAGTTCCGGGATATCGAGGTCCATCCCAGGATAGATAGCCTGGGGATCCTCGTCGTCAAATCTCCACTTGTTGCGCTCGAAAATGATGCCCCACTGCTGCTGGTCGCCGTATTCGCGCTCGGCGATCGTCCGCAGCGTTTCTCGGGGCATCACCTTGATTGTGCAGCGGATCGGCAATTCACTGGGCGCCGGCCGTCTCCGGAACAGCTTGCGGAGGTTCATCGGCGCGCACCAGCTGCGATCTGATCGGCGGACGATAGGCTACCATTGCCGACGAGCATGAGTCATCGACCACGGCCAGCGGCTGATCACGTCGAAGCGTCCAGCGCCTCCGCCGCCTCACCGCGTTTCTCGGAACGGCTTTGGGCCGAGGCCGAGGCCAAACAATCGTGGGTGTGTCTTGGCCTCGATGTTGTGTTGGATCAATTGCCCCGAAATTTCCCACGCACCATCGAAGGCGCCCAAATATTTCTTCGAGAAATTGTCGACGAATCGATCGATGACGTGTCGGCATTCAAGCCTAATCTCGGGTTTTATCTTGCCATGGGCTCTGACGGAATTCGATTGCTCACCGATATCATCGAGCATATTGGTAGTCGCGCCATCGTTATCCTCGACGGAAAGTTTGGCGATGTCCCGGACACGGTCGAGCAATACGCTCGGGCGGCCTTCGATGTGCTCGGCGCCGATGCGGTGACCGTCGACGTCTATGGTGGATGGGACACGCTCGTGCCAATGCTTGGCGATCCGACCCGCGGTGTGTTCGTGTGGACGCGCAGCAGCAATCCCGGCGCGGACGCCATACAGGGTAAGTCGGGCGATTCGGCATCGCTGTTCATCCGCATGGCCCGTGAGATTCATGCGCGGGCCGAGCGCGGCAACGTTGGCGCAGTCGTTGGCGCCACGCGCCCCGACGATGTGCGCCTCGTGCGCCAAGCCGCGCCGGCCGTGCCGATTTTGGCGCCGGGTGTTGGCGCGCAGGGCGGCGATCTGGAGGCTGTGGTTCGCGCCGGGTTTGGCGACGCGCCGGCTGGCGTGCTCGTCAATGCCGGGCGCTCGGCGTTGTGGGCGTCGTCCGACGCCGACTATGCGCTGGCGGCGCGCACCGCCGTACGGGAGATGCGCGACCGCATCAACGCGGTGCGGTCGACGTGACCGGGTCGCGGCGCATGCGGCCAAAGGATGCCGCGGCGGCGCCGGATGCGCCGTCTCCGGCCGACGTGCCGCAGTTCACCGTCGGCGAGACGGTGCGGATGCGCAAGGCGCATCCCTGCGGTGCGGATACCTGGGCAGTGACGCGCGTCGGCGGAGACGTGGGACTCCGCTGCGCGGGATGCGGGCGCCGGATCTTTCTGGCACGGCGTGAGTTGGCGCGCCGCCTGCATCCCCAGCGTCGCGCCGGCGCCGCGAGCCCGGGTTAGCCAGGCGCCGGGTTGACCGGCCAGGCGCCGAGCACGCGAGCGAAGACGTTGGTCCGGCTGAGCTCGGACAGCGCTTCCTCCACGTTGGCGTCGTCCGGATGCCCGGTCAATTCGAGGAAGAAGAGGTAGTCGCCGGGCTTGGTGCGGGATGGCCGCGACTGGATGAAGCTCAGGTTGACATCGTGGCTGCGCAACATGCCGAGCATGTCGTGCAGCGCTCCCACCCGGTCACGGATGGCAACCAGCAACGCCGTGCGGTCGGTTCCGGTGCGGTTCGCCGGCTGGCGCGCGATCACGTAGAAGCGGGTGCGGTTGGCCGCGATGTCCTGAATGTGTTGACGCACGACCGTGAGCCCGTAGGCCTCGGCGGCGGCCACCGTGCCGATGGCGGCGCTGCCGGGCTCGGCGCTGGCGCGCTGGGCGGCCTCGGCTGTGCTCGCCACCTCGTGCCGGGTTGCCGCCGGCAGCTGACGCGCCAGCCAGTCGCGGCACTGGTGCAGCGCCTGGGCGTGCGAAAAGACCGTCGCGTAGGAGTCCTGGATGGCCGTGGCGATGAGGTTGTGCGACACGGGCACGACTACTTCGCCAAATATCGAAACATTGTGTTCCGAAAACAGATCCAGGGTCTCGCCAATGGTTCCGCTGGTTGAATTCTCCACGGGGACGAGGCCGTACGCTGCGTCCCCGCGCTCGACGTGAGCAAAGACCTCGCGAAACGACTCCGCCGGCAGATAGCTGGCGGATCGGCCGAAATGCGTGCGGGCGGCCTCGTGGCTGAAGGTGTAGGCGGGCCCCAGGAACACCACCCGTTCGGGCTCTTCGAGGCTGCGGCAGGCCGAGATGATTTCGCGAAAGATGTCCCGAATGTGCGCTGTGCTCAGGGGGCCGGGATTTGCCGCCGTCACTCGGTCCAGAATCACGCGCTCGCGGTCGGGGGCGTAGGCAGGCGCCGCGGACGCGGCCTTGAGGGAGCCGATGCGGCGGACGACGGCCGCGCGTTCGCTCAGCAGCCGGACCAGCTCGTCATCCGACGCGTCGACAGCGCGCCGGAGCTCATCGAGCTGGTCGGCCACCGCCGGCAAGTCCTCCGTCGCAAGTGAGCGGGATTCTAGCACCGCACCTCATCGGCCTTGCCTCTCTCGAAGGCCGGCCCAGGACCGGAGGCTGGCACGCGACGCGTACCGCGCGCCCGCGCGTTGGCCCTTGGCACGCGCCCCTCAGTCGAGGCCGAGATCGGCGGCAGCTTGGGCAAACGCGCCCATGGCTTCGTCAAGATCGTCGCGGCTGTGGGCGGCGCTCACCATCACGCGCACCCGCGCGGCGTCGCGCGCCACGGTCGGAAAGGCGACGCTTTGGACGAAGATCCCGAGACTGCGCAGCCGGTCGCTCAACGCGTGCGCTGTCTCCGCCTCGCCCACGATCACCGGCGTGATCGGTGTCTCGCTGCGTCCCGTATTGAGCCCAAGGTCCGCCAGGCCGGCCTTGAAGTAGCGTGCGTTCTCCCAGAGCCGCTCCACACGCTGGGGCTCGCGCGAAAGGATCGCGATGGCCGCCCGCGTGGCGCCCACGACGGCCGGCGGATGCGAGGTCGAGAACAGAAATGGCCGCGCATGGTGAATCAAGTAGTCGCGCAGGGTCTGCGAGCCGGCCAGGTAGCCGCCCATCGACCCGATGGCCTTGGACAGCGTGCCCATCTGCACGTGAACGCGCCCCTTGAGGCCGAAGTGGTCCACCGTGCCGCGGCCGCCCCGGCCGAGCACGCCGCTGCCGTGGGCATCGTCAACCATCACCATCGCGCCAAACTCCTCGGCGACCTCGACCAGGTCAGGCAGTGGCGCGATGTCGCCATCCATGCTGAATACCCCGTCGGTCACGACGAGTTTGCGCGGGTAGCCCTCGCATTGCCGCAGCTCGGTGCGCAACGAATCCGCATCGCCGTGGGCGAACCGGCGGACGGTGGCGCGGCTGAGCCGGCAGGCGTCGATGATGCTGGCGTGGTTGAGCTCGTCGCTGAGAATCACGTCGTCGCGGCCCACCAGCGAGGCCACGGCGCCCAGATTGGCGGCGAACCCTGACTGCAAGACCAGGGTCGCTTCCACGCCCTTCCACTCGGCGATCTCGCGCTCCAGCGCCTCGTGGATTTCCATCGTGCCGGCGATGGTCCGGACCGCGCCTGAGCCGGCGCCGAACTCCTCGACCGCGGCTTGGGCGGCGGCTCGCATCTCGGGGTCGTTGGCCAGCCCGAGATAGTCGTTCGACGACATGTTCAACAGGTCTTGCCCGTCGACTCGGATGCGCGGACCCTGCGGAGACTCCAGTACGCGCAGGGCCCGCCAGAGGCCCTTGCCGCGAAGGTTCGCGAGCTCTTGATCGGCAAACGTCAGTGGATGCATGCAGTGCACTCTCGATTCATGCCGCGCGCGGTCGCTAGCGTACCCCGTGCGCGGCATGGTCTATCGACGAGCCGGCGTCTATCATGCCGCCGTGAGGCAATTTGGAGGGTAGTCGGCACAGCGCCATGCGCGATCCGTCCCTGACCACGTCTATGGCGCCCAGTTGGTGCGACACCATCGAGCGATGACCGAAGATGCTGCCGCCATGCTTGAGACTGCCGCCGAGGCCGCGCGGGCAGCCGGCCGCGAGCTCATGCAGCGGTTCGCCGGCGAGTTGGACGTGCGCTGGAAGACCTACCAGGGCGAGCGGACGGTGGTCACGGACGCGGATATGGCTGCCGATCGGGCCATCCGCGAGCTGCTGCTGGCCCGCTTCCCCGGTCACGTGATCTTCTCCGAGGAAGCGCCGCACGACGACATTCTGGGACCCGACGTCTGGGTCATTGACCCCCTCGACGGCACCGACAACTACTCGCGCGGCCAGCCGCAGTTTTGCGTGAGCGTGGCGCATGCCTCCCATGGGCGCGTGGACCTGGGCGTGATCTTCGATCCGGTCCGCGACGAGTTGTTTGCCGCCACGATCGGCGGTCAGGCGGAGTGCAACGGGACGCCCGTGCGCGTCACGGACCGAGACGATCCCGCCGAGGCGGCCGTGGCGTGGGCGCAAGCCGGCGTGTCGGCCGAGGACTCGCAGCGCCTTCGTGGAGCGCTGGCCGCGGCGGCTGCCACATTTCATCGGGTCCGCCTAACCGGAAGCGCCGCCCTCGAGATGGCGTGGGTGGCCGCCGGCCGCTTTGACGGCGCGCTCCTGGGCAACGTCAAGTGGTGGGACCAGGCGGCGGCGTCGCTGATTGTCGAGCGGGCCGGCGGCCGTGCCACGGACGTCTATGGGCGTCCCATGGGCCCCGACAGCCGGCGATGCGTGTTCAGCAATGGGCGGCTGCACCAAGCCATCATCGAGCTTGCGCATACCCACGACTTGCATCTGCCGTTTTCGCCGGAGGCGATTGACCCTTCGATCTAGCCGGTGCTAGCGTCGAGCGCTCGCCGCATACGTACGGGCCGGTGCTCCCCGAGATTCCGGTTGAACGCCTGGTGCTGGCTGTGTTGTCGGGTGACGACGCCAACACAGTCCAGGCCGCGCTGGTTGAGGACGAGTTCCGCGTCACTCGCATCAACACTACCGGCGGGTTTCTCCGACGCGGCAACGTGACCTTGTTGGTCGGCGTCGCCGAACGCGAAGTCGGAGCGGTCATCGACCACATTCGCGCCAACGTTGCCGCGCGCAACGACGGTGCTTCCGGTGACAGGCCAAGCTCGACGATGCTCGTCGTGCTTCCGGTCGCCGTGTCGGCGCGGGTCTAGTCGCGGGAGCTCGCTGGCGGCGGGTCACCACGCCGTGCTCGGACATCAGAGTGACTGATGACTGACGTCTGCGAGATCCTGACCCGCAGGTAAGCTTGACCGATGCGCGTAAGCAGATTCCGCGAGCCTCGGGAGCCATGACGCTGCCCGGCGTCGGTGGACGCATGCTCGCGCGGGCGTCGCTCCTCGCACTGGCGGCGCCCTTGTTGACGGTGTTGCTCGCGCAGGCCACCGGAATCGAGGTCCCGCCGGGTCACGAGGGTCACCGTCACGTGCACTTGGCGACCAACGATGCGCCGCCGTCTGCCGATCCGCACGCGTCTTCAGGCGAGTTTCCCGAGGGTGCGTTTGGCCTGCTGGCCGGCGTGCTCCCAGCGGTCCTGGCCCTGGTGCTGCTGGTCAACACCTCGCGGCGAGTCGTGCTGACGGCCTCGCGAGTTTCGGGATGGGCGCCGCAGGCGGCGCATCCACCGCCTCGGAGCTAGTCGAGCCGGTTGACCACGTTCGCGGCAGGCGCGTCGTTGACTCGCGCCGCCGTGCCCTTGCAATCAGGAGAACGCCCATGCGATGGATATCCGCGCGCGCCGCGGCGCTGGCGCTGGTGGCGGCGGTGCTCGCCGCCGCCGCAGGCTCAAGCGTGTTGGCGCACGAAGGCCGGTCGTCGACCGGCTACGACGTTGTCGTCGGCTTCCTCGACGAGCCCGCGTATGAGGGATATCTCAATGCGGTATTCCTTGAGGTCACGAGGACGGAGAGCCCGGAGCAACACGCCGACGGGCCGCGCAACGAGACGGCAAGCAATACGCACTCGGCTGACGAGAGCGATGAGGAGCCCCAAGGCCACGCGCCCGCGCCGGTGACCGGCCTGGAGGACACGCTCCAGGTCGAGGTCACCCACGTCGCCTCAGCCCAGTCGACGGTCATGACGCTCGCGCCGCTGTTCGGGCGCCCCGGCGCCTACAGCGCGGACTTCATCCCCACGCAGCCCGGGGCCTACCGCTTCCGGTTCTTCGGCAGCATCGAAGGCCAGCCGTACGATGAGGCTTTCGAGTCGGGCGCGAATACCTTCGACAAGGTCCAGGCGCGGGCCGCGGCGCAGTTTCCGATCATGCTTCCCAGCATTCGTGAGCTTAAAGGAGTCGTGCGGACGTCGCAGGCGTCGGCGGATGAGGCGCTGGACGCCGTCGCGGGCGTGCGCGTGATCGGCATCGTCGGCATTGTTGTGGGCGCGATTGGCCTGGTGGCGGCGGCGGGCGCGATCGCCCTCGCGATCCGGAGCCACCGCCGTGCCTAGGCTCCGTAATTCCCGCGAAAGCGGGAATCCAGTTTGGTCGAACCTGGAGGCGCGGTGGCTGCGTGGCGTAGGTGCGGGTTTCAAACCCGCCCCTCCAGGGTGATGCAAGTGTCTCCCCGGTGTACGACACGCGCGCTGGCGAGTCGCTGGGCGTTGGCGACCGGCCTCGCCGCGCTGCTGGTGGCTGTTGGACTCACGTCCGTCGGCGCCCACGCCAACCTGGTTCGTGCGATTCCAGCCGCGGGCTCGTCGGTTGACAAGCCGCCGCAGATCGTCGCCGCCGAGTTTTCCGAACGGCTCGAACCGGGCTTCAGCCGTCTCGACGTCCTCGACGAGTCCGGTGCATCGGTGGCCGACGGGCCGAGCCAGGTCGATCCGTCGAACCGATCCGCAATGGTGGTTCGCGTGCCGCCGCTCGCCGATGGCACGTATGTCGTCACCTGGCGCACACTGTCGGTGGTTGACGGTCACCTGATCCGTGGGTCCTACGCGTTCAGCGTGGGCGAGCCCATTGACGCCGGCGCGGTGGGCGCTCCGGCCTCCGCGCTGGTCAACAGCCCGGCCGAGCCGGTCCTGCGAGCCGCGCTGCTCCTTGGCGCCATGCTTGCGCTTGGCGTGGCGGTGCACGTGCCGTTGATCTTTGCGCCGGCCGCCCGTGCTGTCGCTATCGATGGCGCGGGATCGCGCTACGTGGAGTTGGGCTGGGTTGGCTTTGGGCTCGCGGCCGGCGCCCATGTGGGGCTGCTGCTGACCCAGGCGGCGGGCCTCGCCGGCGACGCCGAGGCGGATTTGGTGGGCGCCGTTGGCAGCGCGCTCGGCCTGGGCCAGTGGGGCACGCTCTGGATCGTGCGGGCCATCGTCATCGCCGCTTTGGCGGTGGCGCTCATGCGCGCCGGCCGCGAGCCGCGGCCGCTGCTGGCATGGCTGCCCGTCGCGGTCCTTGGCGCGGGGGTTCTCGTCACGATATCGCTCGGCAGCCACGCGGCGGCGCTGCTGGAGTCCTCGGCGGCGGCCACCAGCGCGGATGTGCTGCATCTGCTCAGTGCCGCTGTGTGGGCCGGCGGCCTGGCACCGCTGCTGCTGTCACTGCTGCACGCCCGCCGCGCGCTCGACGGCGCGCCGCGCCGGCGGATGCTTGGTGCGCTTGTGGCGCGCTTCTCGACGATCGCCACGATCTCGGTCGGCGCCCTGGTAATCACGGGCGGGTTTGCCACCTGGATCCAGGTCGTCGAGCTGCCGCGTTTGGTTCGGACCGACTATGGCTGGGCGCTGGTAGCCAAGCTCGTGCTCGTGGCGCCCTTGCTCAGTCTGGGTGGGGCCAACCTGCTCTGGACGCGGCGGCGTCTAGGCGATACACGGCCCACGGCCGCCAGCCGCTGGGCGCCGCGTCTGGTGGCCGCCGAGGTGCTGCTTGGAGTCGCCGTCGTTGCAGTGGTCGGACTGCTCACCAGCCTCGAGCCCGCGCGCCAGGTCGCGCTCGGCGACGCACGAGGCATCCGGCTTGCGACGCGCATCAATGAGCTCGAGGTGGCGCTGAGCATTCAGCCCGGTACGCCCGGCAGCAACGTCGCGACCCTGAATCTGCGGGATCGCGGGCAGCCCGGGAACGATGCCGACGTCGAGCTGCAATTCAAGTTCCTCGACGCCGACATTGGGCAGCGCGACCTGCGCCCCGAGCTGGACGCGGACGGCAGCTATCTGGTCGAGGGCGATTTCATCGGGCTCGTCGGGCGCTGGCAGGCGCTGGCTATCGTGCGGCGAGCTGGCGAGTTCGACGCGCGTGCGCCATTTAGATTCGACGTGACGCCGGCCGGCTCGGCGACGGGCGGCGCTCCGCCGCACGACGCCAACGACGTGCGCCGCGTCTGGGCCATCGCGCTGGCCGGGCTGGGGCTGCTCCTGGCCTTCGGCGCGCTGCAGCCGGCGGCCTGGGCCATCTGGGCGCGGCGCGGCGTCACGGTCACCGGGTTTGGCGCCGCCGCAGTTGGGCTTGCGCTCCTGGTCTCGACCCCCGAGTTCGCCCCAAGTTCCTTGAGCGCCGTCAACCCGGTGCCGCCTAGCCAGAAATCCATCGACGCCGGGCACACGCTGTTCGAGGCCAACTGCGTCTCCTGCCATGGTCCGGGCGGGCAGGGCGATGGGCCGCTAGCGGCTGGACTCGATCCGCCGCCGCTCGACCTGACGATTCACGTGCCGCTGCATCCAGACGGCGAGCTGTATCGCTTCATCGAGACGGGCATCTCGGATACGGCCATGCCGGCCTTTGGCGAGACGTTGACCGTGGTTGACATCTGGAATCTCATCAACTTCTTGCAGACGCTGCCGCCGTAGCGGACCTTTCCGAAATCCTTCCGTCATTCCCGCGAAAGCGGGAATCTAGCCTCCACCCAACCTGGGGCCGCCCAGACCCTCCGGTCATCCCGAGCCTGCCCGAGTGAGGCAAGGGTCTCCCGTAGCCGGGACTCGACGAGCTCTGCTTACTCCTCGGTGTTCCCGGCCCACGCGCCGCGGGCCATGTAGCCGCCGTCGACGCACAGGTACTCGCCGGTGATGAAGCTGGCCTGATCGCTGGCGAGAAAAATCGCGGCGTTGGCAATGTCGGCGGGCTGACCCACGCGACCGATGGGGTGCGTGCGCCCCCAGGTTTCCACCATGGCGTCCTCGTCGCCGGCTGCCTTGGCCTGCGTGCGCACCATGGGCGTGTCGATGGTGCCCGGGTTGATCGCCACCACGCGGATGTTCTCCGGGGCGTAGTCGAGCGCCATGTTGCGCGTCAGGGACAGCACGCCTCCCTTGGAGGCGGCATATGCCGGCACCTGCGGCTGCGATTGCAGTCCCTGCACGCTGGCGATGTTGATGATGACGCCCCCACCGCGCTCGCGCATCGAGGGAATGGCGTATTTGGACATCAGGAAGCAGGCCTTGAGATTGACGCCGATGATTCGGTCCCAGCCTTCCTCAGTCTCGGCGTCGAGCTTGACATAAGAATGCATCGGCTGAATGCCGGCGTTGTTCACCAGCACGTCGACGCCGCCGAAGGCGGACATGGCGCACGCGATGGCGCGCTGAGCGTCCGCGCCGCTGCTCACGTCGGCGATGACGTATTGCGCCGCGAGGCCTTCGTCGCCAAGGCTGCTGGTAAGCGCCGCGGCTGCCGCCTCATCGATGTCCACCACCGTCACCGACGCGCCGGCCTGCGCAAAACCTTTGCTGATGCCGCCGCCGATGCCCTGGGCGCCGCCGGTCACCACGACCGACTTTCCGCCGAATGTGCTCACCTGTGCCTGCTCCCGTGACCCCGCCGGTGCGGCTATCACCATAGCCTGCCCCTCACGCCCGCCTAGAATGCGCGCACGTCTACGCGGGGACACGCCCACGTCCATCATTCCGTCGCTAACCGCCCCTCAGCGCATCACCGCGACGCTGTTCGCCTCCCAGGCCGTGTTTTCCGCCGCCGGCGGAGCCAGCTTTACGGTGCTGACCATCAGCGCAGCGACTCTGGCCGGGAACGCCGCCTATGCGGGCATTCCGGGCGCCGCCATGCTGTTTGGGCGGGCGCTGGCGGCCTATCCGATCGGTTGGCTCATGGACGCCGCCGGGCGTCGCCCGGCGCTCGCGCTCGGCTATTTCATGGGTGTGGTCGGCGCGGTGGTGGGGGCCGTTTCCATCATGGGCGGGTCATATCCCGGACTGGTGGCGGGGGCGGCGGTCTTTGGCATGTCTCGGGTCGCCAGCGACCAGTCACGCTACGTCGCCGCCGAGGTGCACCCTGCGGATCGCCGGGGGCGGATCATCGGCCGCATCGTCTTTGCCGGCACCATCGGGGCCGTTGGCGGCCCGCTGATCGTTCGGGTGTCCACGGCCCTTGCCGAAGGAGCCGGGATCGAGCCGTTCGCCGGACCCTGGCTTGCCGCCGCCGTGCTGGTCGGCGTGGCCGTGACCTTGATCCTGACATTCGTGCGACCCGACCCACGCGATATGGCCATCGGGTCGCCGTTAAGCGTCGTCACGCGTGGCGGCGGGCCTGACGCGGATGCGCGCCCCTTGCGCGAGATCTTTCGCGCCGTCAACGTTCGGGTGGCGGTGCTCGCCATGCTGGTCGGGCAGCTCGTGATGGTGATGGTGATGACGATCGCGCCCCTGCACCTGCACAACCACGGCCACGTGCCGACCACGATTTCCATCGCCGTGGCCGTCCACACCGTGGGCATGTTTGGGCTGGCGGCGCTCACCGGTCGCATGGTGGACCGCTACGGCCGCATGCCGGTGATCGTGCTTGGCGCGGCGCAACTGGTCGCTGCCAGCGTTTTGACGCCGTTCTCGGCGGACTTGGGCGTAATGCTGCTCGCGATGTTCCTGGTTGGCTATGGCTGGAACATGTGCTTCGTCGCCGGCTCGTCACTGCTGATCGACGGGCTGTCGCCGCGCGAGCGGGGACGAACCCAGGGCGCGGGCGACGCGCTCGCGGCGGTGGCCGCGGCCAGCGGCAGCCTCGCGACCGGCCTGGTATTCAGCGCGGGCGGCATGAGCTGGGTCGGCGCCGCCGCGCTCGCGGGCTCGCTCGTGCTCGTCACCGTGCTCGCGCGGCGCGGCATGATGCGGCAGCGGGCTGTCGGGGCCTAGGGCCGCCTCCGCTCAACGCAAGGCCTTTCCATGGGACGCACGCTGCGCCTCTAGCGCAACGAGCGCGCGCCACGCGGCCACCGATAGCGACGCCACTTCCTGCGCGAGTCGTCTTCCGCCGGGCGGAAGCGCCGTGGGCGCTCCAAGCGCTCGGACCGCAGGTAGGCCAGCACAAGGTAGGTGGCGCTCAGAGCCCCTCCGGCGATGAACACCCACGCGAATGCCACGTAGTCCGGGTCAGTGGCCACTTCCGCAACGGTCGCCGCGATCAGCGGCAAGCCCAGAACCGTGGCTTGCGCTCGGCTCATCGGCTGCAGCCACCATGAGGGCTTTACGGCTGCCGCGGAGGGCCGTGTGCTTGCGTCGGCTGGGTCGGCGCGCGGCCGACGCCGTATCGCCCGCCGCACGAAGACCAGACCGCCCGCCAAGAGCCACAAGCCGCCGCCGACAATGAGGACCCAATGGGTGTCCGTGAGTGATTGCGTCGCGAGCACGGCGGTGCCGAGGGCTACCATGAAGCAAGCGACGGCGGCGCCAATCCAGCGGGATCGCGGTGGCCGCCGCCTTCTTGATTCCTCGAACTTCGGATGATTGAGCGATGGCCCGCTGGGGCCAAGGCTGTCGTGCCACCCATACGCCATAAGGCCAGAATAGCCCGGGCCGGTCGGCCTACGAACGCCGCCGGCACTGGCGCATCCCGCATGCACGGGAATGCCGCCCGGCGCGCAGGCCCTACATGCGCAGGCGGTCGATCAGCTCTTGGTCCAACTCGAAGCGCTCGTCGGCGGCTTTGAAGAGGTTTGACGAGTACATCGGGCGGCCGTCGCTGCCTTGCCGCGGCCCGTGGACCAACCAGGCGACGGAGCCCTCGCTCTTGAGGACCTGCACGGCGGGATAGAGATCACCGTCGCCCGCCACCAGCGCGACGTGCTGAACATGCCGTTTGCTGGCGAGCAGCGCCATGTCGATGCCCAGCAGCAGATCGACCTGCTTCTGCTCAAAGACCGGATTCCCCCACTCGTCGATGCCGCTCTTGCGGAGATAGCCCAGCCGCACTTCGAAGCGGGGAAGGTAGCGGAGCGCGTCCTCGAATCGCCGAGAGTTCGAGTACCGGTCAATTTCATCCGGCGTTGGGGGGTCGCTTTGATAGGGCCGGCAGTTGTAGTAGTACGTGCGGAGGACTTCGATGGGCTCCGGGCTGTTGTCCTCAACATGGTCGTGGATCTCGTCGACAAGCTTCGTTAGATCAATTCGGACGCCGCCGAATTCGTACTTAAGGACCGACTCCAGGTATGCGCCGTCGATGAAGATCGCCAAGCGGGCCATAGGACATGCTCCGTCCATGAAACGGCAGGGGCGTTATGCCCCGGCCAAGTAACAACGACCTAGCGGCGGCGAGGCCTTCGCCCCCTAAACGTCGGCTCACGTCCCGGCGAGGCTCGACGTCCGTGGTCTCCAAGGCGCCTGACGGATGTGACGTTCCGCCGGGAGCCTGCCCGAGCACCGCTCGTGGCAGGTGCGATGGCAACCAACCATGCACACCTGGCGCCCAGGGTCGCCGCACATCGGCTGATTCGACTGTAAGCATAGCCACTGTGGTGGCGGAATTCACTCACGACTTGCGCCGGCATTCGAGCTGTCGGCCAGAGCCACGCCGCCAGGAAGGCTCGCGCCTCACCGGGGACTCGGCGCACAGACCGCCGCGCATGGTATCTATATCTGGGTTGGGCCTAACGGGCTTGTGAAAACGCCGTGACTGAGGTTCTGATGCGGATCGGCATGGTTACCTTGTGCTCCCTGCGGGGGCAGATGGACGCGAATCTGGCGAAGATCGAGGCGTTCGCGGAGCAGGCGGTCGCCGCCGGATGCGAGCTGGTGCTCTTCCCCGAGTTCTCCGTTCACGGTCCCTGGGTGACCTACGACTCGGACGCCGACGCCGCGGAGCTGGCCAAGCAGTCCGAGCCGATTCCGGGACCCGCGACCGAGCTCCTTGCGCGTATCGCTAAGCGGTGCGGCCTGGCGATCGGCGCGGGGATCGCCGAGCGGGGACTCGCGCTGAAGCCTTTCAATGCCTACGTCATTGTCAATGGTGACGGCGTGCAGCACGTGCAGCGCAAGCTGCAACCGACCACCAGCGAGATGGATTTCTATCGGGGCGGCGGCGACGACATGGCGCCGTTTCGGCTTGGCGGGCTCTCGATCGGGGTCACCATCTGCGCCGATAACGAGAACCCGGCCATCCACGACAGGCTGGTGGGGCTCGGGGCGAGCGTCATCGTCGAGCCGCACTTCGACTGCATCAAGACCTTCCAGGATGCCGGGGCGTCATGGGACGAAATTTTGGACTTCAATCAGCGCGATACGCTCAAGCGCCGCGCCGAGAACCTGGCCGAACGGCTTGGGGTGTTCGCGCTCTATCTGGATGCGAAGGACCCGCGCGGCGACTTCGACGAACGCCCCAATTGGCCGCACCGCGTGACCGGAAAGGCCGCGGCCTTCGCTCCGGGCGGTGAGCTACTCGCGGCGAACGCTGGAAACCGGGAGTCGCTGCTCGTCGTCGACGTCGAGCCCCTCGCCAGCTAGTCCACTTTCCGAGTTACCCCGACACCTGGGCGCCGCGGGCGTGACTGATGGGCCGGGGGGCGCTCAGCCGACCGCATTCTTATGCGAAAAGGTGATTTCCTCGCTGGTGATGAACTCCAGCAGCGCCGTCCGGCCGTCTTCGGTAGCGCGTCGGGCGCGTTCCAGCGCCGGGCCGACGTCGTCGGGTTCGTCAACCCGCTCGGTCCAGGCGCCCATGGCGGCCGCCATGTCGGCGTACGCGCCGCCGATGTCTCGCGTGCGGTACTTGGCGTGGGATAGCGGCAGGTGGCGGGTCTCGATGGCCATCGACGAGTTGTTGAGCACGATCGTCAGAATGGGGATCTTGCAGCGCACCGCCGTTTCAACGTCCAGTCCCGTCATGCCGAAGGCGGCATCGCCCATGTAGTTGACGACAAACTTCTCGGGGTCCGCGAGCTTCGCGCCAATGCTGAGACCGAGGCCCGTGCCCAACCCGTGTGACTTGCCCCAGCCCAGATACGTCCGCGGCCCGCCGGCCTGATAGAACGGCATGATCTGATCGCGCGGGCTCCCCGAATCGTGCGTCACGATGGCTTCGGCCGGGTCTACGCGCTGCATGAACTCCCAAATGACGCGGTACGGATTGATCGGCTTCTCGTCCGACGTCAGCTTGGGCATCCAGGCGCCGAGCCATCTGCGTCGAATGGCCTCGATCTCATCAGCCGTTGTGCCATCCCGCGTGATCGGCTGCCCGCGCATGAGGTCGCGGCAAGCCTCCGAGAGCTGACGCAGCACGAGCTTCGCGTCGCCGACGGCCGCAACGTCGACGTCGTAGTCCTTGGCGATGTCGGTTGGATTGTTGGTCACCTGGATGATCGTCTTGCCGGCAGGGATGGGCGTGCTCATGACATGTTTGGTGAAGCTGGTGCCAATCCCGCAGACGAGGTCGGCCCGACGCCAGAACTCGAGCACGGGCTCGCTCATCACGCTGGAGCTGCTTCCCAGGGCCAGCGGGTGCTTCTCCGGAAAGGCACTCTTGCCGGCCTTGGTCGTCATCACCGGCACGCCCACCAACTCCGCGAACTCGATGAGCTCCCGGCCGGCGCCGGCGTAGAGCACGCCTTGCCCGCACAGCAGGATCGGGCTACGCGCGTCGAGCAGGCCCTGCGCCGCGCGTCGGACATCGTCGGGGTCGGCGGCTGACACAGCCCTGCGCACGGGTCGATAGCTTGCGGGTATGGCGTCGTCGACCTCTGCAACCGCTACGTCGGCCGGTATCTCAACCATGGCGGGGCCGCCGCGACCCAGGCGTACGGCGGCGAAGGCGCGGCGCATCCGATCCACGACGTCCTCGGGGCTGTTGATGCGCTGGATGGACCTCGTGACCGACGCATAGGCGCGAACCGAGCTGAACAGCGGGTCCACCCCATCGCGATCCGCCGGCTGTCCGAGGGGCAGAACCAGCAGCGGGACCGCGTCCGCAAACGCCGTGGCGATCCCGGAAAAGGCATTCTCGGCGCCCGGTCCGTACTGCATGGCGAATACGCCGGGGGGATTGCCGTTGGTCACGCGCGAATATCCGTCGGCAATGTCCACGCCCACGCGCTCCTGCCGGCACATGATCGGGCGGATGCCGACTGCCGCGACCGATTCGATGACGGGGGTGGTCGGATAGGCGCTGAGGAACTCGATGCCCTCGGCCTTCAGGATGTGCGCAATGGCGTCGGTCGTTGTCATCGTGAAACCTTACAACGGTAGGGGGCGCCGGGTGCGAGAGCCATTGCGGACCCTACGCCGGCCAGGTGCGTATGGGCAGGCGCGAAAGTCGTTCCGGAGCGCCCGCGGTTACCAGCACGGCGTCTTCGATCTTGGCCCCGCCGGTCCCCGGCCGCGCTAGGATCGTCTCGAACACCACCACCATGCCGGGCTGCAGCACGTCGGTCGAATCGAGCTGGATGTCCGGAAGCTCGTGGATCCAGCAGCCGATGCCGTGGCCAAGCATTCCCCGTGGGTGGTCCGGCGTCGGTCGATAGAGGCAGTCGCCGAGTCCGTTCGCTTCCGCCACTCGAATGCCGGCGCGAGCCACGTCGGCCGCGGCCGTGCTGGCGCGCAGCGTGGTCAGCATGGCTTCGTACACCTGGGCCGTGGCTTCCATGATGTGCATGATCTCCGGCGCCGCGCGGCCGACGGTCGTCACCCGCGAGAGGTCGCCGCGATAGCCGCGGTATGTCGCGCCGCAGTCCACCTGAACCTGGTCGCCCGCCTGGAGAATGCGGTCGGTTCGCATGCCCATGCCATGGGCGACGCTCGCTCCGCTGTAGATCTGCGGGTTGTAGTAGATGCCGTCGGCACCGGCTTCCATGAGCGCCTGGCCGACGGCGATCTGCAACGACCGCTCGGACGCGCCCTCGTGGACGCCGTCCAGAAAGGCCTGTCCCGCGTGGTCGCCGATCGACATGCAGCGGCGGATGACCTCCACCTCTGCCGGGCTCTTGATCTGCGCGACCTCCAGCACCAGGCGCGTCGCGTCCACGATCTCGCATCGCGGGTGAGCCGCCTTCAGGCCCAGATACACCGGAGTGGGCAGGTAGTCGTAGCCCACGACGCCGATCCGCGCCGCGCCGCGCGGCAGCAGCTCCGCAGGCTGCGCTCGAACTTGTAGGAGATCACGACATCCTCGACCCAGGTGCGCGCGGCGGGATCGTCCCAGAACCCGTTGGTCACCAGGATGGCGTCTGGGCTTTCCCCTGGGATCAGCACGAAGTACGCCACGTCGTGCAATCCGAGGTCGGGCTCGTAGCCGCCGAGATACGCCACGGGGCCTTGGCTGTTGCGCACGGAATACGCCACCAGCGCGTCCAGCCCGGCATCGTCCATGCGCGCAGTAACAGCGGCGGCGCGACGCTCGAATTCGCTCTTGGCAAAGGCCAGTGGATAGCTCACTGAGGACTCCGCAGCTCACCCGCCCTTGCATCGTACGCACTCGCCTGGAGCGCCGGGCGTCGTTGTGGGCGCCTGCCCCGGCACGTGCGTCGATCCGGCGGAGCTACTCCCCCTACCGCACTCGCTCCAAGACCAGGTGCGCGGTCTGCTCGACGCCGCCGAGCACGAACGGCGGCGTTTGCAGCCGCAGGCGGTCGCCGTCGAGCTGATAGAAGCGCTCTTGGTCCACGCCGCACCAATTCGGAAAGTGGCTGAGCTCGATGTGGTGAATGACCCGATCGTGCTGAACGGTATAGCGGCCGCAGTAGGACACGTAGGTCTTCATGGCTCGGGCGTACTCGTCGGGTGTGCCGGAAAGACGGTCCTCAGAGGCGAGATTCGGCCGATCGGCACCCATGATCGCCACCGACATGTAGCCCTCCGGGGTGTAGATCAGGTATCCGCTGACCCGGTCGCCATACGGCAGTCGAGTCGCTCCGGTCTCCGGTCGCGACTCGTACGACACGATCCGCCACACCCCCACGATCGGTTGTTGCGTCATACCTCGGCGTCCACTCGTTCGTCCCTACCACTGGCCAGCCTAGGGTTGAGTATCCCCGAGGCGCGGGCCGTTCACTGACGGTCGCGCGCAGCCTTCCATGCGGGAAACCCCTGCAGCGTGGCCTCGTCGGGCGGATAGACGTCGATGGTGGAAGCGCCGCCTTCGATCAATTCGCGCACGAAGTCTTCCTTGAGATCGTTCGCGGCGCCTTCCGCGGCAACTTCGGACGCAAGGTTCGCGGGCACCACGGCCACGCCATGCTCATCGCACACGATCCAGTCGCCCGGCGCCACCGTGCAGCCGGCGCAGCGGATCGGACCGTCGTGCTCCACCGGCACCAATTCGCGCCAGTGAGCCGCGCCGTGGACGCCCCGTACGAAGACCGGAATCTCGAACTGCCGGATCTCCCCCGCGTCGCGCACGGCCCCGTCCACCACGAACGCCGCGCCGCCGCGCTTGACTACTCGAGAGAGGAGGATGTCGCCCAGGACCCCTGCGCCCAGTTCGCCGCCGGTCTCGACCACGAGCACTTCGCCAGGCTCGATCGACTCGATTGCCAGGCGCTGCGGATTGCACGCCAGGTCGGCCGGCATGAGGTCGGGTCGGTGCGGCGTGTAGCGCAGGGTGCGCGCTCGACCAATGGCCCGCTGGGCATTGCCCAGCGCATGCAGTCCCCCGAGGAATACGTTGCGGTAGCCAAGCCCACCCAGAAGATGGGTCAGCGTGGGCGTGGAAGTGGCGCCCAGCAGCTTGCGAAGGTCGGGCTCGGGCGCGTTCGTCATGACGTGTGGTCCATCAGCGAATCTCAACGTGGCTGGCGCCGGCGTCGATCCTGATATCGAGCCGGTTGGCGGCGTCCCCAAAGTTCGGTGAGGCGTAGACGTCGTCCGACTCTTGCGGAAACCGCGCTTCGTCGATCTGGATGCTCGACAGCCCAGCGTCGATGTCGATGCGCGCCGCTACTCCCTCGGGCACGGTAATCCGCACGCTGGCGGCGCCCACGTCGATGCTGGCTTCGGTTTTTCCGGCGGTCGCGGGCATCACGACGTCGATGTCGACCGCTCCGGCCTCGATCTCGAGGCGCTGGAGGTCGAGGTCGCGAAGATCCAGGTCGATGTCGGCGGCGCCGGCGTCCACGCGGATTTCGGTAGGGATGTGGGGCGTGAGACGCAGGGTCCACTCTTCGGACGGCGCCTGGCCCGGAATGATCGAAAACTCCCGACCGGCCGCATTGTTGAGCCTGATGACGCTCCGGCCGCCGGGCCGGTGTGATTCGCTGATCGAGTAGGTGTCGCCGACCGTACGCGATTCCAGCTCACCGGCAAGCAGCAGATCGGGCGGCGCCTCGGCGTCGAGGGTGAGCGAGCCTGCCCCCACCTGCAATTCCAGCCGCGCCGCGGTGGCGTTGCCCATGTTCACGGCAATCGACTCGCGGTGAATGACCGGCCCCTGACCAGCGGCCGCCAGACCCCAGGCGGTGGCGAATCCGGCGGTCAGGATGACCAGAAACGACAGCGATCCCAGCCAGACGCGCACCCGTGAGAGCACCAGGCCGGCGCCCACCGCCACCAGCACAACCGGCCACAAGGACCACGCTGCGTGCAGGAACCGGTCGGGAAGGACGTTGAAGTTCCAGAGCAGGGCGACGATCCCGATCAGGATCAGGGCCCCGGCGAAGCCAAACCCGCGCTGATCCACGTTTGCTTAGCGTCGCCGGTTGACGAGCAGCAGGCCGCCGATGCCGATCAAGATCAGCGGCCAGAGCCGCCAGGCGTCAAACCAGCCAAGCTGGCTCATGAGCGCGACGGCGCCGATGACGATGAGAGCCGACCCCACCACAAGCGCCGGACCATTGTTGGCCGCGGCGTAGCGCACGGGAGCGGCTGCGCGGCTGCCCTCGGGGGACGGCGTCCCGGTGTCATCGGAGGTCGTGTCGCCGTCGGCGGCATGGTCGTGCAGTGGCGGCGTTGGCATGAGAATTGCCAGGGCCAGGTAGACCAGCAGCCCCACGCCGCTGGAGAGGATGACGGCCACGACCCAGGACATGCGCACGATCACGGGGTCGATGCGCAGATACTCCGCCATGCCCCCCGCGACCCCGGTGAGCATGCGATCGGCCTGACTTCGGTAGAGACGTTGGGTCATGGCGCGTCCTTTGCCCGCACTTCGCATCGATACTCAACCCCTAGTCTAGGACGGTGCCGGCGACACCGGTGCGCCGACGCGCCCTCGCCTGCGAGACGCGATTAGCGCAAGGCGGCTGTGACCGATTCGCGAACCGCCTTTCCCCTGGGTTTTCGCGGACGCGGCAATGAGCGGTGCGGATCGACCTGCGTCTCGGGCTGGCCGCGCACAACGATCAGTCGCCGCATGACCCGCGTGCGACAAAGCGGCGAACGCGCTGCGACAATGAGGCTGGCGCGGGACGTGAATTCAGGAGCGTGGGCCGTGTTGCGGATAGTTTTGGTGACGTTGCTGCTGGTCGTTGCGGCTGTGGGATGTGGTGAGGCCGGTTCATCGGGAGCTAAGACCTACGACGCCTACCCGCCCATGGATATACCCGAGGGCGCGCCGTGGGTGATTATCGCCACTAACCTGGGGCGCATGACCTTCACGCTGTTCTCCGATGAGGCGCCGCTGGCCGTGAACAACTTCCTCTTCCTCGCGAACGAGGGCTACTTCGACGGCGTGGGCTTCCACCGCCTGATCCCCGGCTTCATGGTGCAAGGCGGTGATCCCACCGGCCTGGGCACGGGAGGTCCAGGCTACACCTTCGAGATCGAGCCGCCGCAGCGGCCGTACATCCGCGGCGGACTGGCGATGGCCAACTCGGGCGCGCCCAACTCCAACGGCTCGCAGTTCTTCATCATCCTGGACGACCTGACGGCGCAGGACCGGCTGTCGCCAGACTTCACGCTCTTTGGCCAGCTCAAGGCAGACAGTAAGAAATCGTTCGACACCCTGGAGATGATCGAGGCGGTGCCGGTCGGCTCGGGGACTGATGGCGAAGAGTCTGTACCGCAGCAGGAGATCACGATTTTGTCGATCACGACCGGCGCGAAGAAGGGCGTTCCGTCTTTGCATGCCATATGACCATGTGCGGCGGAGCGGCGAAGGCGCTGCGACAATGCGGCTGGCGCGGGACGTGAATTCTGGAGCGTGGGCCGTGTTGCGGATAGTTTTGGTGGCGTTGCTGCTGGTCGTCGTGGCCGTGGGATGTGGTGAGGCCGATTCATCGGGAGCTGAGACCTATGACGCCTATCCCGCCATGGATCTTCCCGGCGGCGAGCCGTGGGTGATTGTCGCCACTAACCTGGGGCGCATGACGTTCACGCTGTTCGCCGATGAGGCGCCGCTGGCCGTGAACAACTTCCTCTTTCTCGCGAACGAGGGCTACTTCGACGGCGTGGGCTTCCACCGCCTGATTCCGGGCTTCATGGTGCAAGGCGGCGATCCGACCGGCCTGGGCACGGGAGGTCCGGGCTACAAGTTCGAAATCGAGCTGCCGCAGCGGCCGTACATCCGCGGCGGACTGGCGATGGCCAACTCGGGCGTAGCCAATTCGAACGGCTCTCAGTTCTTCATCATCCTCGACGATCTGACGGCGCAGGACCGGCTGTCGCCGGACTTCACGCTCTTCGGCCAAATCAAGGAAGGCCACAAGCCGTCGTTTGACACCTTGGCGAAGATCGAAGCGGTGCCCGTCGGCGCCGAGGCTGACGGGGAAACATCGGTGCCCCAGCAGGAGATCACGATTTCCTCGGTAACGACCGGCACGACGCTCAACTGCTCCGGAGACGGGTCGACGGCGTCCGGGTTCACCTGCCGTTGAGGCGATGGGCAGGGCGGCGAAGGCGCTGGTGTCTGTAGCTGGCGCTGACGTGACCGGGTCGGCCGCGGCGTAGGGGCGGTTCGCGAATCGCCCCTGCCTCGGAGCCGCTCGACAACGTAGGCGCCGAGAGCTTTGCAAGCGAGGACGGGGCTGTTGTTGAAGGCGCTCGAGCGGCCGGCCATCGTGGGCGCCGCGATTCCGGTGGACGGTTAATTGGGCCTCACCGCGCGAACCAGCGGATGGCATGGCGCGCTTCGCTGTCGTGGAAGCACAACGTGTATGGATCACACAGACGGCGGATCACGCGGCCATCGGTGCGCGGCAGCAACCAGCCGAAGTCCCATGCCTGGGTCGCATAGCGCAGCGGGATTGACGCCCGGACTCTCGGCAGCGGGTGTGTGCCTCCGATGAAGAGCCGTTGCTCGGTGTAGTAGTAGCTGGACCCGATCTGCACGAATGCCTCGTGCTCGCACGAGGCGTCTCCTGGTGCGGCCAGGTCGGCGCACAATCCGCGAATCGCGGCCTTGATCTCGCCCCCCGCCGCGCACACTTCGCCGAGGGCATCCACCGAACCTTGGACCACCGCGCCCCCGGCATCGTGCGCCAGAACCTCGGTCCAGTCGTCGCGAACCAGGAAATCGAAGTGCTCGAAGTCGTAGATGAAGTTGCTGCTGGGGGCGTTCGTGTCGGCGTCCCAGCTATCGAGCTGGTGGTACTTGGGCATGTCGGGGTGGCTGTCGATCGGCGCCGCGCCGGTCGCGCCGGCGCTTGGCGCACCATCGAGATGCGGGCGCGCGATGGCCTGGGTGCCGTCCTGGTTGTAGAGAAAGAACGACATCGACGGCCGCGGACCGAAGGCGTCGGGCAGGCTCACCGGCTGCCGCAGCGTCATGATGCCCGCCGTCCAGCGGTCCTCGACCAGATAGGTGGTCCGAAACTCCGCCAACTCGCGCACGGTCTCCGGGTTGTCGGATGACGTGTCCACGTGCTCGTTGTGGCGGAACTCGGTGCCGATGTGCAGGTCGGCCCCTCGCCTGATGGCGGCGGCCAGCGCCTCCGCGCTGCCGTCGCGTACGCGCCGTTCGGCGTCGAGCGACAGCGCCTGGTGCAACCCACGCACGCCACTGCTGGATGGTGGCTCCGAGGTCATCAGGTTGGTCTGCTTCGCTTACCGGCGGTGAGGTCCAGAGCCTACAACTCGAACCGGAGGCCGGCGGACGCGGCGCCCTTTGGACGAGGGTGGTTTCCGTCTCACACGGTCCACTCGATGCGCCGCCGAATCGCCAGCCCTACCAGACGCGGGACCCAGCGCGAGATCGCAAGCAGCGGCCGCGCGAGCATTGGCACTGGAGGAGCCCCGTGCTCTGCCCGCCGCCGTTGTTCCTCGTCCCAAAGGTCCGTGTACAGGCCGTAGGTCGCCGTGATGAGAAACGGCCGCACGACCTTGATGGCCACCCATACGAGCGAGGGCAGCATGGCCATGTACACCGCTCTTGTCCCAGTTGGTTCGTCCAGGGTGAATGCCAAGGTCGTGAATACAACCGCAAGCGGCGCCGCCGTGGGAGCCGACGAGACGACGAACGTGCTGAACACCAGCGGAAAGCGGCGGCCGCTCATGCGCCATGACTCGATGGTGGCCAGCGTGGCGGGCAGGTTGCCGTGCACCGCGAAGAAGGGCGCCAGCAGCGTGCGCGAGTGCACATAGAGAGCCACCGCCCCGATCAGCACTACCCATACGGCCGTCACGACCACGCCCGCCCAGCCGGCGACCGGCGCCTCCAGGCGCTGCCACTCGAACAGATTCAACAGAGCCAGGGTCGGAAGCCAAAAGATGACGGAGGTGTGCGCGTTCGTCCACAGATAACGCAGCAGCCACCAGAGACCCTGGCGCATGGCGCTCATGAAGCCCAGGGTGACGCCGTGGAACCCGGCGGCCACGGCCGTCATGACCACCACCGGCGCGGCCGAGGCCGAGATGGCATTGAGCACATAGAGAAGCGCCGACCGACCGAAGCCTTCCGGCACGTCCGACGCGGTCACGTAGGCGGCAACCGCCGCCGGAGCCGCGAACACGCCCAGGATCTGGACGTACTGCCAGGGACTTGCCCGCAAGACGCCGAACCCTCGGCGGGTATAGCGGATGGCCGCGGACCATTCTGCATAGAGGCGTGACATGCGTCAGCCAATCACCGGCCGAAGACTCTGGGTGGGACGTGCCGCGTTCACGTCGGAAGTCCGCCTCTTCACCGTCTGAAAGCTCACCGCGCGTCGACCCGAAATTTCGCCAACGAGTATCTGTCGTCAGGACCCGGCGGCCTGCCGGTGGTCATCGGGGGCTGCGCCGTCGTGCCTGCTGCAACTCACCATTCGAGCATAGCCGGGCGGGCGACTTTGCTGAAGCAGGCGCCGCGCAGATGCACGCTCCTTCGGATCAAGGGCTACACAGAGTTGCGGAGCGCATTTACCGTCAACGATCCGGCGGCGCCGGGCTGGAATCCCCACGTCGGACTCCAGTAATGCGGCCTCGGCGCCGGATACCCCTTTGGCGACGACCTCGGCGGGATACTCTGCGCGAAGTGGTCGGACTCAAAGCGCCGCCGCGCGCGGAGTGACATGCCAAGCACACCCGTCCAAGTCGTCTTCTTTGACATCGATGGCACGCTGGTGGACCACGAATCGGCGGCGCGAGCGGGAGCGCTCGGCCTGTTCGGCCGGTACAGAGATCGGCTGACAGAATCGGACGAGCGTCTCCTGCAGCGCTGGCGCGCTCTGGAAGACCACCACTTCGATCGCTACCTGCGCGGCGAAACGTCCTATGCGGGGCAACGCCGCGGGCGAGTTCGGGGCTTGTTCGATCTCACACCAAGCGAAATGCCCGACTCCGATGCCGATGAGGCGTATGCCGTCTACCGCGAGTTTTATGAGGGGGCCTGGAGCCTTTTCCCCGATGCGCTCGACACCCTCGACGCATTGCGTGGTTGCCGCCTCGGTGTCATCAGCAACGGGGGATCCGCGCACCAGCGCCAAAAGCTCGCGGGGGTTGGCATCCTGGATCGCTTCGAGGTGGTCGTGGTTTCCGAGGACGTAGGAGCTGCGAAACCTGATCCAAAGATCTTCAAGGCTGCCTGCCAAGCCGCGGGTGCGCCGCCGTCGGCGTGCTCGCTCGTGGGAGATCGATTGGACTTCGATGCGATTGGGGCCTGCAACGCGGGGCTCAGAGGCGTTTGGCTTGACCGACACGATGAGGGTCACGGGCCGGACCGCGTCACACGGATAACCTGCCTCACCCAGCTTCCGGCGTTAGTTCTGGAGCCCTAGCGCCCTGCGGCGCAGCTCGTCGAGATTGCATGGCCGGGGCCGATGAGGTGGAAGCGGAGCCGCGCGGCATGATGGGTGATCGGAAGAGATCTCTCTAAGGCGCCCGCCGCCTCATGTTGCCGCCAAGAATTCGTACCAAACGGCTGACTCTGCGACCGCATCGGCTGGACGACTTTGACGCGATGTCGCGCTACATGGCGAATCCGAAGTTCTCGGAGGACCCGCCGCCATCGCCGAGGAGCGACCCCCCGACAGCCGCGCGGGCGTGGCTCGAGCGCGCCCAGCGGCTCGACTGGCGCACCGAGCCGCATTGGGGCGTGTGGCTCATCGACGAGCTGGTCGGTGGCGTGAGCCTGCGGATCGACCACGCCAACCGGCGCGCTGAGATCGCCTACGAGGTGGCGCGCGACCATCGAAACCGGGGGATTGGCAGCGAGGCCGCCGGGGCGGTGATCGAATCCGCGTTCGCGGCGGACCCGGAGCTGCACCGCATCATGGCCAAGGCCGACGCGCGCAATCAGCCGTCGATACGAGTCTTGCGCAAGCTGCGTATGCGCTATGAGGGCACGTTGCGTGAGCACTCGGCGGCGTCGGAGACGCCCGTGGACGAGGTGCACTACGGGCTGCTGCGCTGCGAGTTCGAGCGCTCCCCGCAAGCGCCACGCCAGTGATCTCGCGGCCCTCGAAGCAGCAGGGATGTGCCCCGCGAAGCGGTTCGCCCTCATGTTGGCGCCGGGCGGATCAGGTGATTTCGATCTCGTAGATCGCATCCGCCGCGCGTGCTATGAGGCGTTCGATGTCGAGCTGCCCGGGACGGGGACGTGGCAAGGGTTCATCAAGCGGTTCGACTGACGTTCACGCTCCGTCGAAGCGGCACGGCTATCGCGCTCGTTCCAGGTCGGCGAACCAGAAGGCTTGACGCTGTCTTGCCTGCAATCGCGTGCAGCAGCGCGGAGCGCACAGGTCGGGCGCCCTACGCCTCTGAATGCACACGCACCTTCTTCGACAGGCTAGGGCGCGACCATGACCTTGATGCTGCCCGCGCTTCGATCGGCGGCCGTGGCGAAGGCCTCGGGCGCGTCGGCCAGCGCAAAGTCGTGGGTGATCAGCGTGTCGGCGACTTCGGGATTCTGGGCCATGAGCGCCATGGCTTCCTCGAAGTCCGACACGCCGTCCGGCGTCGCGTAGACCGCGGACCCGGTCAGCCTGACCTCTTTCGCCACCAGCCGCATGAGCTCGACCTCGTTGTGCTCCCACTGCACGCCCACAACCGACACCGAGCCCCCTTTGCGTACGAACTCCAGGGCTAGATTCACCGACCGCGCCGCGCCGCCGATGGCTTCGATGACCACGTCCGGGAGCGGCGCGCCATCGAGCTTATTGGCGATCTCGTCTTCGGTCGCGGTGTCGTCCACGTGAAGCACGCGGGTTGCGCCAAGCGCCCGCGCGGCCTGCTTCTGCGTCGGGTGGCGCGCCATGATGGTGATCTCGGCGGCCCCGGCCGCCTTGGCCGCGGCGATCGCGCACAATCCAATCGTGCCGGCGCCGACGATGCCGACCGAGGGTCGATAGCCCGGCTGGGTCATCCGCAAGGCATGCAGGGCCACAGCGACCGGTTCGACGAGCGCACCCTCGCGATCCTGCAAGTCCTGGCGCAGTGGCACCAGGCAAACGGTCGGAATCTCGAAGTAGTCGGCCAGACCGCCGGCCTTGTCCGTGTAGACGCCCAGCACGAAGTCGCCCTTCTCGCAGATGTTGTAGAGGCCCGCCCGGCAGTTCCGGCAGACACCGCAGCGAGCGAGCGGCTCGATGGCGACCCGGTCGCCCACTCGAACTCGAGCCGGGCCGTCTCCAAGCTCCACGACTTCACCGCACACCTCGTGGCCCATAAAGATCTCGTTGGTGTCGAGACCCCGCCGCAGCCGGCTGACGGTATGCACATCGCTGCCGCAGATGCCGGCGCTCAGGGTTCTCACGACAGCCGTGCCCGGCCTGGCCCGAGGCTCCGGTATCTGTTCCACCAAGACGGCGTCCGTCTTGCTTGCTCTGACCGCTCGCATGGATTCCCTCCCCCGGCCGCGAGAGCTGCGGCTCGTCAGGCCGCCGTTGCCCGTCCTCGCCCCGCGCGATAGCCGGCGGCGTTTCGCCGCGTGACCCGCCACCGAATCCACCGGTTCAGCACCACTCGCCGATCGCGCCGCGGCATTCTCGCGCAACTGGGATTCGGCCGCGACCAGCGACCGCCGGGGCGGATGTCCGGCTACAGTAATCACGAACATCGACGTTCGGCGGCGTGTGGATCGAGGGAGGTGAGGCATGGCGACCATGATCGGCGTGCGGGTGCTCGGCGACCACACCGTGAGCGTGGATGCGTTCCCCATTCCGAACCCTCCGCTGGGCGACGTTCGCATCAAGATCATGGGGGCGGGCGTTTGCGGCAGCGATCTCTTCCACTTTCGGAGCACTCGCGCGGAAATCGGCGAGCGCAACAAGCTGGTTACCGGACACGAGCCGGCTGGTGTCGTGGATGCGGTGGGCGATGGCGTGGAGGGGCTCGAAGTCGGCGACCGCGTCGCCGTGTATCACGTGGCCGCGTGCGGTCACTGCCGAGAATGCAAGAGCCTTCGGCCTCAGTACTGCGGCAACAGCCGGATCATGGGCCTCACCGTGAATGGCTCCGACGCGGAGTACATGCTGGCGCCGGCGCACCATTGCCACCGGCTGCCCGACAACATCTCCTTTGAAGATGGCGCGCTCGCGGCATGTATTGGCGGCACGGCGTGGTCGGCGTTGCGCCAGCAGAACGTCTCCGCCACCGATACCGTGGGCATCTATGGATTGGGACCGGTTGGCCTGGCGGCGGCGCTTCTTGCCAAGTCGCTCGGCGCGCGCGTCATCGGCACCGAACCGTCGCGGCCGCGGCGCGAGCTTGCCAGGCGGCTTGGCGTGGACGTCACGATCGACCCGACGACCGGAGACGCCGTCGAGGCGGTGCTCGAGGCCTCGGACGGCGGTTTGCTGAAGGCCATCGAGGTTTCCGGCAACCCAACGTCAAGGGCGAACGCCGTCCTCCAGGCCGCGCCTCTGGGATCGGTCGCCTATGTCGGCGTGGGCGCGCCGGCGTTTGAGGTTGATGCCTGGATCCTCATCGATCGGCAGCTCAAACTCATCGGATCGTGGATATTCGAGCCCCCCGAGCTGGACGAGCTGCTCGCGTACATGAGCCGGCGCAATCTCAGCTTCGATCCGTTCATCACGCATCGGTTTCCGCTGGCCGACGCGCAGCGTGCGTACGAATTGGCCAATACGCGTGAGGCTGGCCGGGTGATGTTCACGTTCGACTAGGGCCTGTTCACACTAACGCAGCGCATCGACTATGAGGGCGATGAGGATGAACCCGAGGAAGAGGGCGTCGAGCTTCTCGAAGCGCGAGAAGATCCGGCGAAAGCCCTTCAGGCGCCGGAACAGGCGCTCGACCTCATTGCGCCGCTTGTAGAGCTCCTTGTCGTAGGCCCATGGATCGACCCGCGACCGGAGTGGTGGAACCACCGGCGTAAACCCCAACGCCAAGACCAGTTGGCGCGTCTCGTTGCCTTGGTAGGCCCGGTCCATCACCACCGCGAGGTTCCCAGGCCGCGGCCCGAGGCGGTGAAGGAGCTTGCGCCCTTCCGGGGCGTCGTGGGCCTGCCCGGGCGAGAGGGCGAAGGTCATGGCCGTGCGAGCATCCGCGGCAACCATATGAATCTTGGTGGTCCAGCCGCCACGGGACTTGCCGATGGCCTGGGGTCCGTTTTTTTTAGCGCCCCCGTGCCGTCGGGATGAACCTTGACGCTGGTGCTGTCGAGCGAGACCGCCTCGAGCTTGATGCGCACGATCTGTTCGCGCTGCAGGTGTTCGAATACCCGATCGAGGACCCCGTTCTTGGACCAGCGATTCATCCGCGTGTAGACGGTGTGCCATCTGCCAAACCGACGCGGCAATCCGCGCCACTTACAGCCATGCTCGGCGACGTACAGGATGGCGTTGAGCACCTGCAAGTTCGAAATCTTGATGTTGCCGCGTTGCACCGGCAGGCAGGGTGCGATCCGTTCGTACTGCGCTTGAGTGAGTTCCATGCCGGCATGATACGCTATTCAGCGTTTAGTGTGAACAGGCCCTAGTCGCCACGCGCTCTCACGGTGCGCAGCCACGGCACGTGCGGGACGCGTGGCTTGTCCGCATGGCCCGCGACCTGCGGTACCCCCACGCGGAAACCCTGGAGCGCCTGCAGCGCGGACAGGGACTGGCCGTCTTTGCTGACGGTGCCCGGGTGGCGCTGGACGTGGCGGGTTGCGGCCGAGACCCGCGCCTCTTCGCGGGCCCGACAAGGCCGAGCGGTGGCAAGGTTCCCCCACGCGAGCCCGGGGGTATGGGGTGATACAGGACCCGCAGATCGGGAACCATTGGCGGTCGATCGGCTCGACAACCACAGAAGCGGAGGTGGACTCGGGACACACGTCACATGTTAGTTACACTAGATGTAACAAATGGACGACCAATCGATCCCTTCCAAGCCGGACCGCGCGGCCCTCTTCGCGACCGCATCGGAGCAGCACGGCTTCTTCACGGCCCCGCAGGCCGCCCGGGCGGGCTTCAGCCGCCGCATGCTCGTGCACTATGCGCGCTCGGGCGAGTTCATCCGCGAGCGCCGGGGCGTCTACCGCTTCCGCGACTACCCGTCGTCCCCGCAGGCGCATATCCAGGCCGCCTGTCTGGCCACAGGCCCGGCGGATGCTGTCGTCTCCCATGAGAGCGCCCTGGAACTCCTCGAACTCTCCGACGTGGTTCCGCGCACAGTGCATGTCACGGTGCCTCGAAATCGCCGTAGCCGACGGGCTCCACTGGGGGTTACCGTCCACACGGCCCGACATCCGCCGGCACCCGCCGAGGTGGTCGAGCGCGAAGGCTTCCGTGTGACCGCGCCGGCGCGATCGATTGCCGACGCCGCGGCGTGGGGCACGGCACCCGACCAGATCGTCGCGGCCATCGTCGACGCGCTGGAACGCGGGATGGCGACCGTCGAGGACCTGCGAGCGTCCGCGCGCCGTCGCGGGCGCCGCGTCGTCGATCTGGTCGAATCGGGCCTTGCGGAGGTCGAGACTCGGTGAGGTATTCCACGGCGGCCGCATTCCGCGACGCGCTTGAGCACCGGCTCAACCTGCGGGCGACTGAGCGTCATATTGCCGTCAACGTGCTGCGCAAGCAGGTGGCGATCGATCGCTTCCTCGCCCGCTTGGCCGTGGTTGCTCCGGGCCGATGGGTGGTGAAGGGAGCCTACGCAATAGACTTGCGACTCGGCTCCCGCGGTCGCGCGACACGCGATGTTGACCTCGAGCGCAGCGACGACGCAGCGGCCGCCCTGCATGACATGCGCGACGCGAGTTCGGCGGACGTGGGCGACTACTTCCGATTTGGCGTCGAGCGCTCACGGCAGCGCATTCCGGGGGATCACAACCGTGGCAGTCGATTTCTCGTGGCCGCCGACCTTGCCGGTCGGCGCTTCGACGCCTTCACGGTCGACGTGGCGTTCGGCGAACTCCTGGTGGACGTCCCCGACCTGATCGAAGGTCCCGATCTGCTGGCCTTCGCCGGCATCCCTCGGACGCGCGTTCCCGCCATCCCGCTCGAACTCCAGATCGCTGAGAAGGTGCACGCCTACACGCGCGTCTACGGAAGTGGGCGGCGCAACACGCGCGTCAAGGACCTCGTCGACCTGGCGCATATCGCTCGGATGTCCGAGATGGATGGCACGAAACTTTGCGCGGCCCTGCGCCGGACATTCGCAGCGCGCCGCACCCACGAACTGCCAACTGAACTGCCGTTTCCGCCGTCGGAATGGGCGGTGCCGTACCGGGTGCTCGCGGGGACGCTCGGTCTTCCGGCGGAGCTTGCCGAGGCGTATCGCATCGCTGCCGCTCTGGTGGGCCCTGCACTCCAGGGTCAGGCGATAGGCATGTGGAATCCCGTTACGCAACACTGGACCGCGCCACGAGAACGCGCCTAGCCTGCTTGCGGGTGGCACAAAGGGCCGTGAGATCTCAATCTCACGCCTACGAGGCGGTCCGTCGGGAGTGTGCGGCGCTTCGCCTGCTCGATCCTGGGGCCTCAGCGGTTCGGTACCGTGGGTCATGCGAGCCTCGCACGGGCCTAATCTCCAATCGATCGGCCGGACAGGCAGACTAGCTAAGTCCGCAACACATCAGCGTCCAGCAGATCTCCGCCATGTGGTATCCGGCACCTAAACTGGGACCGTGTCGGCGCGCAGATTGGGCCTGACTAACGTAGGTCGCGTGCCCTTCGGTCAGCCGGGCCGCTGGCGGATCAATCCGGGTATGCCAGTAGCCACGCCGCTGAGGGCGCCGCGGTCGTCGGCATCCTTCATCATAGCCTCCTAACGGCTCGCATGGTCGGTTTACGGTCCTGTCGTATCACTGGCCAGGGTGGAGCGCGCCGGTGCGTGGGTCTTCAGCACGCACCCGGCGCCTCGCCCATCACGCGCGGAGCACATGGCCCCGCACGAATTCCGAGACGCCCACGTCGGCCCGCCGCGCGAGATCGCCCAGTCTTTGGCGCTCCGCAGGCGTCACCCGTAGGCGAAGGGTCGAATACCGGGCGCCCGTCGCGATGAGCACCACGGCGCGCCCGGTCAAAAGCTGTGAGATCCCGCGCTCGCTCACCAGGGCCGCCACGCCCCGCCCCACGCATGGAGCGCCGCGAGCGCAAGTGCGGGTGCGGCTGCAATGGGAGGCCGCGCATGGCAAGGGCCGCGCGACCGTCTAGCTCGGGTGTGGGACGGCCATCGAAACGCCCGCCGCAGGTCAAGGACCGAGTGATTGCAGGCATCAAGGCGGGGCTGACCCTCAAGCTCGCGGCTGAACGCACGAGCATCACGACGGTCACGCTTCACAGCTGAGGGGTCAGGGGTCGTAAGGAGCAAGAACGGCACGCCGCCGGTCTGCCGGCGGCCCGGAGCGAAACTAATTTATGCAGTTTCTGGAAGATCCTATTCGCGCGCTCGCGCGCGAATCAGCATGGCGGCGAGCGCCGCCGCGTCCCGCACGTTGCCGCGCGCCCAGGTGGTTGTGGGGGACGTGGTCGACGCCATCGAGGGGCCGGTGTTGCTCCGAGGGGGTACGCAGCAAGCCCATGTCGCGAACGACGTGAGTGGCGCGTGGTTCGGGCAGGGGGTGTCTGGACGTCCGGCTGATGACCTACGAGATCGCTCTCGTGTGGAGGCTCTAGCGGCTGCCGACGAGGGCTGATTGAGCTCGGCCAGCTGCCCCGGAGGACGAATCCGAGGACGCAGCCGGCCGAGAGATTCGGACGCGAACCAACCCGACCCGTGGTGGCATAGGAGTAGCCCAAAAGTATGCCGCGGGGGGGGCACCCTGCCGACGGAGTAGCAGCACATGGCCATGACGGACGCCTACGGAGACGCCGCGGACTACCGTGCGCGCACCGGCCCGCCACTGGCCGGCCAGGCTCGCCGCATGGGCGCCCAAACCGGGAGTAGACCGGAACACGGCGCTGCCGCCCGCCTGCGACGGCCTACCCGGCACTCCGTGGCTGCTGGCACCACGGCGCCCGCTGGACAAGCTGGACCTCTTCCGGCTGTCGCAGGACGGCGGGTTTGTGTTCCCTTTTCGGCGGGCGCAATACCAGCCCGCGCCCGGCCGCCCGTGACCAGCGCCGAGAAGTCGAGAAACGCGAAAGTCGCGGCCGCGGGACGCGGCTATGTCCCCACGATGTCGCACGCCTCTTGCCCCCTCACCAGCCTCGGGGGCCAACCCACAGCGTGGTAGTTATTGGCTGCGGATCAAGTGTCACCACACCCGCGGCTCCGGGGGGCATTACCGCCGACGGCGCGCAGTGCTTGCTGCATGGCTCGACCGTGCCTTCGTCGTGCGGGAAATCGGCAAGGGCCTTGCGGCAGTGCGGCGGGCGTGCCCTTCGACTGGCCACTCAAGTAGCAAATTCCGAAGGGCAAGGCTAGTAGCCTACGGCCGGAGTGGCGTCGGGTTAGTGGCATACGGCCTCCCACCCCGTGCCTCGCAATCGGGCGTCGTGAGAGGTTTGGCGCTCGTGTCGCGGTGCTGAGGGTGGGACTCGAACCCAAACAGCCTGGTGGCCGCTAGCCCCTCAACGCTAGCCACCCAGCTCCGGCAGAGCGGCGCCCCGGCGATATGCCGTCCTGGCATCACACCATGCTTGTTGAGGCCCACCGTCCGGTCGCCGGCAATGCCACAGTGGCCACTCTAGGGTGGTGCTTAGGACCTCGATCCGCCACGCGCGGAAGCACAGAGTTTGCCAACGTTTCGGCGTATGGGTTGCCTGCGGATCAGCGGATTGGAGCGACCTCCGCACGCTTCCTCTGACACTTCCGAGAATAACCCCCGCAACCTATGCTTACTTTGAGACATGATAGATCAAGTAGGCAAGTATCATCCTTGTACAGGCGGTGGCGTGGCGGTAGTGGGCAAGTTTGATCACTCGCACACCATGCCGTCGCCGAGCGGCCTAACTGGCTATCGCCCGCTCGATCACCATGACGATGAACCCCACCGCCACGGCGACCACGGGCACCCCGAGCGCCAGGCCCAGCGCGCCCAGACACGCGCGCGGCCGCGTGGGATCTGGAAGCCATCGCTGCACGATCCAGACGTAGAGCGCCGCCGCGATCGCCGTGCCGTTGTGCACCGTGGACCCATGCGCCCCGCGATAGATCAGCGGCAGCGCCAGCACGAGGCCGAACCAGACGAGGGCGGCGGTGACCAGGGGAAAGACCCAGGCGCCGATGCCGCTCGGTTTCACTGTAGGGGTCTCACTCGCAGACCACGCCATCGCCGTCGCCGTCCCGCATGAATTCGTAGGCGGGATGCCCGCGATGCACGGGCGCGATCCCATGCTGCCGGGCCTCGGCGCAGGTGATCCGCCCGTTGCCGTTGTCGTCGTACAGCTCGAGGGCATTCCCGCTTGCCGCAGGCGGCGCAGTGACGGCGGCCGGCGCTGCCGTGACGGCGGACGGCGCGGGTGCTGGAGTGACCGTTGACGGCGCCGCAGTCGCAATAGGTGCTGGCGTGGTCGCCGCTGGTGGGTCGGTGACGATCATAGCCGCTGAGTCGCACCCCGCCAGCACGCGATCAAGCGCGTCGGCCTCAGCCCGGTCAATCGTGAGGGCATACCGCCAGCGCACTTCGATCACGCGGTTGGCGAACCAGCACTGATTCAGCGACGGCAGCCATTCGGCGGCATCCTTCGCGCCCTTTGCGTGGCGGTTCAAGTCGGGCGCGGCGAGGGTGAGATTCAGCACGTCGCTGGCGAAGGCTCGGCGCTCGGCGGCGTCCGCCGCGCAGAGCCCGCTGTCGTGGGCCTCGGAGCGCGCGACTATGTGCTCGATATCCGTCTCGGACGTGCTGCCAAACCAGCGGCCTGTGTACGGGCCATACACGCCGCCGAGCTGCGCCACGAGCTTGGCTTCAACGCTCTGGGAATACGGGTAATCGTCAGAATCGTAGGGCGAGCAGCGGTCTTCAACCGCAATCGTCAAACCACGCCAAAGGCGAGCCGTGGCCGGTTCTGCTGCACGAAAGGGAGCCGAAGGCACCGCCTGGACGGTGGGTGACTCACGAAGGGAGCCAATGGCGAGCAGGAGGACGCCGAGCGCCATGATCACGAGCGCAAGCGCGGCAAGGAGTGCCGCTATCTGGATTACGACGGGAATCTTCACTGGTACGCCCTACACCCACGGTCGCGAGGGTGCGCTAAAGAGATAGCGACTAGCCTAGGAGTCATCCGATCGCTGTCGCGTCAGAAGGACAAGAATCGCAATGACTAAACATCCAACGAGAATAAACCAGCCCAGGTCGTTTGGGAGGGTAGTCTGCGATGGCGCTGCGCGGCCTTGTTGCGTAGTCGTCGATCCGCCGCCGCCAATTGGCGGAGCACTCGGATGAGTCGGTGACGCAGGCGCGCGGTGACAGTGCCGTGTGTTGTATTCATACCCCCAGCGATCACAGTTGGTGCGGCAGTAGTGGCATCCGTCCGCAGCCAAGCCGCCAGGATGCGCCCGAACTGGAAGAGCCATTCCGACAAGCATTGAGAATGCCAGCGCCATGCCCAGCATGAGCAGCACGGCGTAGCCGATGATGACTGCAGCCCCGACGTTACGGCTCATCGTCGCCCCAGAACTCCAAAGCGTGACGAGTCGAGCGATGACCCGGAGCTCACTCCGGGACGCGCGGGCGGCTGACAGCGTCCCGGAGAATCGAGGGCGGATAGGTTGCGAGAGGAAAACGGACGCCACGCTCCACCGCCCGCGAGACAGGCCCGTTGGAGGTCATGCCACCGTTGGGATTCATCGATGCCAGCCCGCCAGTGCTGGAACCAGCCACTTCCCCAACTCACCCGTGGGGTTTTGCAACCAGCGCTGCCTCGACGACGACGGCTCGTGAACGGAGGTACCCCGTGGCCACCATCAGAGAGCTGTCCGACTACATCCAGCAACGCCTGCGGGACTCGGCGCTCCCCTGGTGGGCGCGGCGGCCGCCACCCGAGGGAGCCGCTCATCGGCGGCATTTACACTGCAGCAGAATAACCAGGGCTAAGAGCACCAGCAGGACGGCTGCCACGAAGAGGGCGGATCCGACAGTCCCGAGCGTGGGCAGGAGTGGCGCCATGGCTACGGGGCGTCAATGCCTGGTCGGCCAAACCGCTCCAGCGTCACCGACCACGGGTGATCCTCGACAACGGCATTGGTGCGGATGGTGAACTCGCGGCCGAACAGCGTGGCCTGCGCCTGCGTCTGGCCAATGTCGCCGACGACGAATACGGCGGGGCGCGACTCATCGCTGGACCAGCTGAGCCGGCTGCCTCGTGGGCTGGCACCGATGATGTACGTCCCGTCGATACGAGTGTCAACGACCTCCGTGGTCGCGCGCCAGGTGCCAGCGGCCAGCGTCACCGGCTGCGCCTCCGGTCCGACGCCTTCGATCAGCACGACCTCGACCACGACTAGGCCTGGGAGGTGGATGTCCTCCGCCGCGGGGAACATGGCGTAGTCGCCATAAGCCGACGCATCGGTGGATGTGGATCCTACGGTCCGGAACAGCAGCAGCTCCATGCGCACGGTGTGCCAGACGCTGCTCACGGCGATCAGGAGCACGAGCACGGCACCGGCGGCGATCGCAAGGCGTTTCATCGGTGTCTCCCTTCACGAATGATGCGGGGCAACTCACCGTCAGCCGTTTCCACATCTCCTACAACAACGTGCTGCGTGACCACGTTCGCAGGCATCTCATGGGGCGCAATCGGCTCGACCTCTTGCACCGCGTCTGGATCACGGCCTAGCGGTTCCGTTCGGTAATACGGAATTGTGTGCGGCCCGGTGATGCGCAAATCCCGCAGATCATCGATGGTTGCCACACCCTTGCGCTGCCGCAGGCTTTCCCGCATGGCCGGCGACAGATTGTCCCACGTAGAGCGAATCACCTCGTCAGGAACCACGTCCCCGATGCGCACCGTTTCACCGGCTGGGACGTACAGCGCCGGTTCTGCGGCACCCAATGATGCACCGCCAGTCGCCGCGACGATACAGGCCAAGAGGAGCACCGCCACGATGACACTGCGCCCAACACGGCTCAGACGTACGGCTTGAGACATCAGAGTCTCCTTCCGTATGGGTGAGCCACGCTGCTTACCTCCCAGCACCGTAGCTCGCGATTCCGGTGCTGCCCAGCGGATGCCGGGGACGCATGCCGAACCCAGCCCGGACCGTAGATGGGACGGTGCTGTAGTGGCCGACACCAGCCAGGGAGGCTGCCCAGCACCCCCGCCCCCAGCCTGCGCTACAACAGGCCGCTGAGGATGGCAGTCACGACGTAGAGCACGAACAGAGCTCCCACGGTGAGGAGCAGTACGCCGACGATCCACCCGACCGTCGCGTCCCGCCGTCGCATCAGCACGATGGCTGCCCCGCCGAGAATCAGCACGGCGCGGCGCACGACCTGCGGCACCGGCGCACCCGGCCCTACACGCCCCGCACCAACGGCAAGGCGGAACGCTTCATCCAGATCCTGCTGCGGAGTTGGGCCTATGCCTTCGCCTATCCCTCAAGCGCCCACCGCACGCGGGCCCTCAGCGGCTGGCTGCGGTGGTATAACCGTCGTCGCCCCCACGGCGCCCTGGGTGGCCTCCCGCCCGTCAGCCGTGTCTCACACCTTGTATGTTCCCACGCCTTGGATGTTCCCGTGCCTTGGATTGACCAAGGTCACCGTGAACGGGCCGGGACAGACCGATCACACCTTGGTCGTCGGAGACCGCTACAGAGCAGGGTCGTCCCGGCCCGCACGCTGGCCCAGAGCCCGAACAGGTGCCGGGGCCGTGAGCACGAGCCCGCATCGGCCAGGCAGGGCGCGTGGCCAGCGTTGCCGGAGGGTACCCAATGGCGGCACCAGCGGACGTGACGGTGGGGATCGATGTGGCGAAGGCCCAGTTGGACGTGGCCGTGCAGCCCACGGGGACGACCTGGACGGTCGCGCGCGCACGCGGCGGCCTGCGGCGGTTGCCGGGGCCGCTCGAGGCGCTGCGGCCGACCCGCATCGTGCTGGAAGCCAGCGGTGGCGACGAGCGGGCCGTGGTCGCCGCCCTGAGCGCCGCTGGCCTGCCCGTCGTCGTCGTCAATCCGCGCCAGCCTCGCGCCGTCGCCCGCGCCCACGGCATCCTGGCCACGACCGACCGGCTGGACGCGCGCGTGCTGGCGCGGTTCGCGGCCGCGGTGCGGCCCCCGCGGCGGCCCCAACCCAGCGCCGCCGTCCAGGACCTCCAGCTCCTCAGCCGCCGGCGGCGCCAACTGGTCGCGGACCGCGCGGCCGAGCCGCAGCGGCGCCGCCACGACCGGGCCCACCTGGACCTGGGCTTCGACCCCCTGGCCGCCGCGCTGACCGCGGCCCTCGCGCAGGTCGACCGCCAGCTGGCGGCCCTGGTGCAGGCGGAGCCCGCGCGGCGCGCGCGCGCCGCCTGGCTGCAGAGCATCCCCGGGATCGGGCCCGTGGCCGCCGCCGTCTTGCTGGCCGAAGTGCCCGAACGCGGGACCTGCTCCCGCCAGCAGATCGCCGCCCTGGTCGGGGTCGCGCCCTTCAACCGCGACAGCGGCGCCTGGCGCGGGCGCCGGAGTTGCTGGGGCGGGCGCGCCCAAGTCCGCGCCGCGCTCTCCATGGCCGCCCTGACGGCCACCCGCGTCAACCCCACGCTGCGCGCCTGCTACCAGCGCCGCATCGCGGCCGGCAAGCCGCCCACGGTGGCCCTCATCGCCTGCATGCGCAAGCTTCTCGTCCTCTGCAACGCGCTCTGCAAATCCCAGACCACCTGGGACCCGACCATGGCCTAACCCTTGACGCTCCAACACAGTTGCTTGTGGTCAGTACACCTAGGAAAGCTCTGATTTAGTCCCAGGTCGCGGCCCGCCGGCAAGGCCTATGCTCAGAAGCGACGGCCAGCCGGTGAGGGCTCTGATGCACCCGCAACGCTCATTTGCCGACGTGGAGTATGACGGACAGCCGCGGCAGACGCGGCGGGAGCGCTTTCTGCAGCGCATGGACGCGCTGCTGCCCTGGGCGCGGCTCGAAGCGCGCATCCGCCCGGTCTACCCGACCGGCGAGCGTGGTCGACCGCCCTACCCGCTGGCCCTGCTGCTGCGGATTCACTGCGTGCAGCTGTTCTACAACCTCAGCGACCCGGCGATGGAAGACGCGTTGTACGACAGCGTGGCGGTGCAGCGGTTTGTGGGGCTGACCGCGCGGGACCCGCGGCCCGATGAGACGACGATCCTCCACTTCCGACACCTGCTGGAACGACACCACCTGGGCGAGGGGCTGCTGGTGGAGATCACCCAGCAGCTGGCGACGCAGGGCCTACGACTGCGCGAAGGCACGATCGTGGACGCGACCATCCTCGACGCGCTGGCGTCGACGAAGAACCGCGCGCAGGCACGCGATCCGGAGATGCATCAGGTGAAGAAGGGCAATCAGTGGTACTTCGGGATGAAGGCGCACATCGGGGTGGACGCCGCCACCGGGCTGGTGCACCGCGTGGCGACGACGGCGGCCAACGTGGCGGATATCACGCAAGTGCCGCAGCTCCTGCACGGCGCCGAGACGCGCGTGTGGGGCGATGCGGGCTACGCGGGGGTGGCCCGGCGCCCCGAGCACCAGGGCCGGTCGGTCGACTGGCAGGTGGCCTTGCGGCCGGGGCAGCGGCGGCGCTTGCCGCCGGACAGCGCCGCCGCCGAGGCGGAGCAACGCAAGGCCTCCATCCGGGCGAAAGTGGAGCATCCGTTCCTGTATGTGAAGCGCCACTTCGGCTACACCCAGGTGCGCTATCGGGGATTGGCCAAGAACCGCACCCGGCTGTGCCTGTTGTTCGGCTTCGCCAATCTGCTGCTGGCGGCGCGTGCCGCGCCGGGCTAAGCGGGCGCCGTGCGCCCTGCGCGGGGACGATGGCGCCCCCCGCACCCCATGACGGGCGGATCGAGCCCGCGCGTCGGCCCAGGCGACGATCCCGGCACCGCACGAACGCCCTGGCGCTCAGGTGCCCCAGTTGTTCAGAGGTTTCCTAGAGCATGCCCCCACGATCCTCGTCCGCCGCCGGCTGCGCGCTAGGCTTCGCCTTCGCCACCGCGCGGCAGCAGCGACTCTCGAACGTCGGCGGCAAAGGCCCGCGCCCACACGCCAGTGGTCGGATCCGCCAGGAACGCCGGTTGCCACGTCACCGCAACGACGAGCCCGGCCATTAGCGCATCATGGTCGGCCCGGTTGAAGCTCCGTACCGCGTCCTCGACCTCGACCAGCATCCGCCGCACCCGCGGCCGATGGGCGGTGACGATCCGCACCTCGGGAAACGTCGCGTACTCTCGCCGCCAGCTGCCCGAGAGATAGAAGTGCGCATAGCGCCGCAGCTTCAGCCCGTAGCGCCGCAGTTCCGCTGTTCCCCGATCGACCTCGAGATAGATCCAGCGGCGCCGGCCGTCCACCTCGATCGTCGCCACCGCGTCGGGATGCACCGTCCGCCAGCTCCGTCCGACTTGATACCGCACGCGCGCGTGCGGGTCGGCCGTCCACTCGCGTAGGGTGGCTCCGGGATGGGCCCGACAGGCTTGCCGGATCGCCAGCAGGCAGCCGTTGACGGCCAGCTGGTGATTCACATAGCGGGCCTCCAGGGCCTCGGTACCGGCCACGGTCGGGATGTCGGCCAGCGGGATCCCGGCTAGCGTCGCGAGCACGTCGGCACCCTGGGCGGATAGGCCATAGACGTAGCCGCTGCGGCCGCCCCCGGCGCTGCCGTGCAGGGGTTCGGCCCGCACCACCCAACCCTTGCGATGCAGCCGCTGCAGGCAAATCTCGCAGGTGCGCCGCGTGGACATCTCGAAGGCCAGGGCGTGGACCTGCGCCGCGGTCAGCAGTCGATGGGTGTAGAGCAGGCGCAGGACCTGGAGCTGCCGGGATCCCACGCGGACCCGCATCACGAGGTCGGGAATCGCCAGGGGCGTCGGGTATGGCGCAGTCGCCGGATCTGCCGGGGCTCGGATCCCATGGATATCTGAAGCTTGAGGATTGGTGATGCCGGGGGTTGTGGGCATGGCGCGGTCGCCGGAACTGGGATGGCTCGGGCCCAACGGGAATCGACAGCACGAGGATTGGGAACGCCATGGGTTGTGGGCATGGTGCAGTCGCCGGAGCTGCCAGGGCTCGGACCCAACGGGAACTTGCAGCTTGAGGATTGGGGATGCCAGGGGTCGTGGTTATGGCACAGACGCCGGATCTGTGAGGGCTCGGACCCGACGGGAATTGGAAGCGTGAGGATTGGCGACGCCAGGGGTCGTAGGCATGGTGCAGACGCGGGATCTGCGAGGGCTTGGACCCTATGGGAATTGGCAGCTCGAGGATTGGTGATGCCAGGGGTTGTGGGCCTGGGGCAGTCGCTGGAACTGCGGGGGCTCGGATCGGCGAAGAACCCGTACCCCCAGGACGAGGATCGAAGAGGACGAGGAGTGGGGGTACGGGTTAACAGGGCCACGAAGCGAAAGGTCACCAATGCCTGACGAATGCGAAACGTTGGGCCTCGTCCATCAGGTGTGGCGTGATGCTGCCGCACGGCCTTGACGTTCGCTTCGAGCGCTTTGGCCAACCGAAGGCTCTTCCGAGCCGCCTTCCGAGCTTCCTTGCGGACCTCGACCGAATCCCCATCCGAACGTCTGACCATTCGCGTGCGCGAGTCATGCACCCGCTCACAGCTCGGGATCCCGCCCGTCCAGCGGCTCCGAGGGGCTCACCGTGACGTCGGATGTAGTCGCCGCCTGGGGCGGTTCCGCGGGCGGGGGCGTGGTTTCCTTGGTCTCGCGCGTGGCGTCTTCGGGCGGCTCGCCGTAGCGCTCCGCCACCAGCGCCTCAATCTGCGCCCGCGGCTGGCCGACATCTCGCCGGCACTGAGCACGCACGCGCTCGGCCATCACTGGATCACCCGCCGGGATCGGCGCCACCGCCGCCTCGAAAGGCCGCGCCGGCCGGTTGTCCACCAGCGTCGTGATGGCCATGTGGTAGGCCGGCAGCCCGTCGAGTTGTTGGCGGGTGAACGTCGGCGCCATCTCGTCGGTGAAGTGCCGCACCTGGGCTCGCAGGCCTCCAAACACCACGTGCGTGCGGGTGTTGATCAGCACGCTGTCCAGGATCGGTCGCAGCCGCGGGTGGTTGGGGTTCTGCGTGGCCACCGTGAGTCCCACCCCATAGCTGCGCGAGCGCTCGAAGAACGCCGCCATATCCCGGCCCGTGTCCAGGAACTCCTGGAACTCGTCGAACACCGCGAAGAAGGGTGGGCGGCGGTCGACGGGGCGTCGGTGATGACTGCCCTCGCCTATGCCTCGCACCAAGTCGACCCGAACCTGTGGGAGTACGAGGGTCCGGACGACGTGAACGGGCCGGGGCACGAGGCCGCGGGCGAGCACCGGATGCTGGCCGTGGCCGGGCGGGACGGCACGTGGCCCAAGCTGGAGGCGGCGATGCAGGATCTCGAAGCCGCCGACACTAAGGCCGAACGGGCGGACATGCCCACCGCCGACCAAGGCGGGCTGCTGTGGTCGGAGTGACGATGGACTGGCCGCGGTTCGAGGCGCACCGGCAGGTAGGCTGCTCGTACTGCGGCTAGGAGCGGCGCGGGCCGATGAAGCGGTGCGGTGCCTGGGGCGTGAGCGGCGGCGCGCTGCGCTTTCGTGCGGCCCCAGGACCGCTGAGACCCCACGCCCGCGCCTCGATAGCGACTGCATCATCGAAGGTCGCCACCACCGCGGCGTTACGATCAACGACCAGCGGCTGCCCCTCGAGCCGAGCTTAGCGGTGCGCGCCCATTTGCCGACGGGGATCTCCTAGGGTTACAGCGGCAGCGGCCCGGCGCAGCTCGCCCTGGCGCTGCTGCTCGAAATGGGCCTATCCAACGCCGCAGCCTTGGCGCTCTACCGGCGGTTCACGCACGAGGTGATCGCCAACCTGCCCCAGGACGCCTTTCGACTGTGCGGCGCGGTCGTCCTCGGTTGGCTCTCGGACTTCGTGCGGCGGCCTCGCTATGCAGTGCCGATCCGCACGCCGGAGCAACGGGCCGCCCAAGCCCAAAGAGCGACCGTGCGCCTCCGCGCCATGGCCCGTGAGCGCGAGCAGCACCCGGAACTCTGGCGCCACAATTGACTGCCCCCGATCCCTCACGCGCCGAAACGGTCGCGACGGTTGCGGCTGCGGGCACGAGCATCCTGCCGGCGCCGTTGGTGCTCGGTGCACTCTCTGCGGCCTCCTTCATCCGGCTGGGGCTGCTGCGCTATCGTGGGCCACCCCCGCCCTGGCGGGCTGGTGTGTGCGGCGGGGAGACTGAAGGCACCGGTGCGGCATGGCGATGCTCTCGTGAGGGGTGGGCACCCTGATGCTGGGCTACGTGGCGCAATATCTCGCGCAGTATTTGTTCAGCGCGTGCTACGACGACCCAGGGCGCGTGTGGGCTGTGATGAACGTGGTCTCAGGGGTGGGCATTCTCGCTGCCCTCGGGGTGAACCTGGCGCACCTGCGTACGCTGGCCGATGGCGAGGCGCCGGGCCTGACCCGGCTCGGCGCGATCACGCTGGTCTACGCGAACGCCGCGCTGGCCATCTGGTACTTCCACAACTGGATCCGCCTGCTTACGATGGCGCCCGGCGAAGTCACCAGCGTGCACCATGAGGTGGTCTGGCAGGCCATCGCGATGCTGATTCCCCTGGTGCTGGCCACCACGGGCTGTCGGCTCTGGCGAGGGCGGGGCTATAACTGAGCGGAGCCGCACGCGCTGCGGCGGTGGAAAGGAGCGGCTGGTGAAGATGAGGATTGGGCAGCTTCGTTACCGGATGCGCATCGACGCGGAGCCTGGCCGTTGGAGGACCTAAGCGCGGCTTGGTCGGCTCGGCGGGCATGGCGGCCATGGCTTTCGTGGCTTGGCAGCTCGGTCAGCGGTTAGTCTCATGAATGCCGGGCGTCCTGGCGAGGCTGCTGGCGGCCGTGCTTGCACTCGCTGCCTCTACGATCAGCATCAACCTCCTTGACCGGCTGCCTTCGCACTGTTCATGAATCCGCGAGGGCGGCTGAATGCCGTTCGAGGGAGTCGCCGTCGCCGCCTCCTCCTGGCGCAGGCGGCTGCCACAGTCAAAGGCACAGCGCTTGCCCTGCATGCGATGGAGAACATTGGACCCGTTGCAGCTCAAGACGGGCTAATGCTCTCAAGCTCCACTGCCGCCTGGGAGGAGTTACAGCTCGACGCGCTTACTGTGGCGGCTGAACTGCGCGACTCCGCGACCACGCTGCGCCCCGGAGATGGTCGCCAGCCACCGATTCTTTCGGACGCTGCGGACCTTGCGGCGCTGGCAGACTACGCGGCGGCAAGGGCATCCGGGCGAATTCCTGACGCGCACGGATACGCCGTTATGGCTGAAGTACAAGACTTCTTCCTTGAGATCCGTCGGTTGTAAAGGGTGTGCTGATGCTGAATCGACGAACGGCCGGGTCGCTCGTGCGGCTGCTGCTCGTTGGCGTGAGCGCGGTGCTGCGGTATGTCGGAGTTGGGCGGGACGAAGGGGCGGACGACGTGGGAGAAGGCCCGTACATCGTCTACGTGTACCGCTCCAAGAGCACCGCAAACGTCCATGCTGCCTCATGTGACTATCTCGGACAGCATGGTGGGGTAAGCGTGGCCACTCCGCCGACAGGCTGGTACTCAGATCCCTTCGACACGTTTGTCCAAGCCTGGGCGTTTGCCCGGGCGCAGAACAAGCGGGTGACGCACGCTTGTCGGACCTGTCTCCCCGAACATGACGACTACCGGTCGGTGACCTAACCTATGACCGGCTTCGGCCCTCTGAGGTCGTGGCATTCCTCTTCCTGCCGGCGCTGTTGATCCTGATCGGGACGTCCATGGCGATCAACCGCAAGGACAATGCCACGGTCGAATGGGCACTCCGCACGGCGTTGCTGGGGGCGCTGGCGATTGCGGGGTACGTGCTGGTCGCCGTGAGCATCTTCATGCTAGTGGTTGCGGTGACATGAGGGGCAGACGGCGCACGTACACCGCGCAGGCCCGCGAGCATATTGAGCAGTTGATGGCCCGCGCTTGCCAACAGGGGTGCCGCCACGTCGACATTCGGGCTGGCGATGTGCACAAGGCACTGTGGCCCCGAGCCAACCGCACCCCTGTTGTGTGCTCGGCCATGTACGCCATGATGCTGACCGGCGACCTCATTCTCCGTCGCCCTCCCAGCGGCTTTGGCGCGAACCTGAAGATTCGCTATCGGTTGCCACGCCAGCGGAATAGGATCGATCCATGACCTCCAAAAACGACGGTGAGCAAGTCATTACTGTGGACTTTCGACTGATGGAGGTTAGGTATGAGTTGTACGCTCTTGAGGCATACTTCGGTCAAATAGAAGCACAGATTGAGTCCCTTAACGATATGGCTATACAGAGGGTGCGCGCTGATCTTAGCGGCATAGTTCAGGACGGACACGAGCTAGAGACAGCTGTCGCGCAATTAACCGCCGATGAAAGAATCCTCATGCCACGGCTTGTGCGGCACCCATTCTTAGTTAGTCTATATGCGGTATATGAGGCTGTGGTAACAGAGATTGCGGGGTTGATCGGAAAACAGAACTTAGTAGAGCTGAAGCTCGATGATACCAGGGGTGAAGGATTCCTCGATAGGGCTCAGAAGTATTACAAATATGTGCTTTGTGAACCATGCATACCGCTGACAGAAGGTGGGGCAAGCTGGACGAAGGTGCGCTTGCTGGCTGTTCTAAGGAATGTGATTGCACATACGAACGGCAAGATGGACAGGGTGACAAAAAGGGCGTAGAGATGTAATTGAGACTACTCCTGGAATAACAATCGAGAAAGAGAGGGGTGGATTCATGATTGTTGAAGCTGACCTGCTGATCGATATTTTCGATGCAGTGAACGGCGAGTTGAAAGATCTGGTGCGTAATTATCTAGACTGGGATTCAGCGAGAGAAGGAATCGAGACGCAGGAAGATTCAAAAGGGTAGCCGTGGATCGTGCCCTGCAGTCGGACGGTTTGGCCCTGGAATCACCGGTTCGGCAGGCGTCGTTTTCGATCTCGAAGACGAGGGTGACGTGTTCAGACTGGTGGTGAGGTGAGATGGGTGACTCGCGCCGGAAGGAGATTCTTGAGCAGAACATTGCCCCGTGGGCGCGCAAGGGCTACTGGATCCAGTCCCAGGGCCAGCGCATGGCGCAGTTGATCAAACCGCATCGGCCGAGCGCCTGCCTCATGGTTCTGCTCATCCTGCTGTTCTGGCCGGCGGCGATAATCTACTACATGGCGGCACGGGACAAACTGGTGCTCATCGAGGTCAATGATGACCTATCTGTGTCCACCACTGAGGCAAAAAGCTCCAGCGACACCGCTTTGTGGGTCGTGATCACGGTAGCCGCCGTCCTGGGCATTCTCGTCATCGTGATATGGGCCGCCGTCGTGGCATCGATATAGGTCCCGTCGACGACCGGAAACGCTTCTATCGACGGGCTCGCGCGTCACGCTCCTTGCAGTTCTAACATTGCTTGCGGAGGCCGCCGGCGCCTTGCCTGAGCCTCTCAGGTTTGCTGTCAATGATCCGGCGCAGGTTCCCGCAATCCTGGTGCGGATGGTAGCGGTAGTCCAGCTGCGGTGGGCATCCTAGCCGATGCGCCGTCACCGTGCCTCGTGCCGCGTGAATGTCACCGTCCACTCGTAGCCGGGTAGCGCCCGGGTCGTGACGTGCACGGCTCCAGCATCCACCGAACGGGGGTGTTGGGTGCCGACCACGAAGGCATGACGATGGCCGCTCCACCACATGTTGCCAAAGCCGTCAACCGACTCGACCCGCACGCCGTCGTAGTCCTCCCTATTGATCTCGAGCTCGGCGGACCAGATCCCAGGCGACAGATGCGCCGTGGCCGTCTCGTCCCCGACGGCGCTCGCCGTGACTTCTTCGACCGCTGCCAATTCTTTGAGATCAATCGTGAGCGAGATGATGTCGGACCCTGGGCCCCAGGAGATATTGGCGAAGAACCAGACGGCGAGGCCGGCCACGATCAGAAACGTCAGCGTCGTGATGATCGTTGCGTAGTGCTTCCGCACTTGGATCTCCTAGTGAGCGAAGCGCTCTAAGTTCACCGACCGCGGGTGGTCATCGTAGATCGCGTTGACGCGAACGCGGAACTCGCGTCCGGCGAGCGTGACGTAGGGCTTGCCAACGTTGCCGACCACGAAGAGGACCGAGCGCGCACGTGTGGAACCATCAGCGAGTGTCTCAATGCTCCAGGCGATGTTGCCGCGGTGCTCACCGGTGCTACTGATGCGGGCGGTGCTCATGCTGGAATCTGGCGCCGCGACCGTCGCGCGCTATGTGCCAGCGGCTAGCGTGACGAACTGGTCCGTGCTCCCTCTGCCCTCGACGAGCACCACTTCGCGCACGACCTTGGTGCTGATGTCGACGTATTCCTTCTCGAAGGTGCCGTAGGGAGCGTCCGACAAGTACCCAGGGCTACTCCCGAAGATCGGCAGTTCGAACCGCACGACGCGCCACACCAGGGCCACGGCGACGATAAACCCGAGGGTCAGCCCAACCATCCGCGCCCCGCGCTTGAGCATGTCGACGTTCCTAACTGCTCGCGTAGTCGCCAGGGCACACCTGCCGCCGGAAGTCGACGACCCATGCCTCGTCGGTATCGACGCTGAGCGTCACGGGCCCCGCCGGCACGACCGACGTGCCGCCGTTCATGGCGCGATCCGCCTCGTCCAAGGGCAGGACGCTGATCACGGTCCGGAATCCCGTCCAGCTCATGGCGAAGGGACGCACTTGGCTAGTAAGCGACACGGGCTGGTCGTCGGTGCCGCCGCCCAGCACCTCCCACACGCCGGGGCTCAACTCGACGGTCACTTCCTCGCCGGGATCACCCGACACGTGCTGACTGACATCCACGACGAACGTCTCCAGCTCGAGCTCGCCCCTCGGTTCTGAAAACCCCATCGGCTCTGCCCGGCTCGTGAACCGCGCGAGTTCGCGCCGCTGCAGCTCGATGCCGACGGTGTTGAAGGTGACCGCCACGGCAATCACAACCAGGGCGAGGGTCGCCACCGTCATGGCGATGGCAGTCAGGTTCGGGCGTGGGATGTGCATGAGAGTCTCCTTGGACTATTCATCGGGGTGCACGATGCGCGTGATGGCGTTCGGGGGAACCTCGCAGGGCTCGACCGTTTCAACGGGCACGCTGACCCAGCCCTCGCCGACCTCGGGCTCGGCGTTCTCAGGTAGCGGTGGGGACTGGGTCCCCGTGTCGTTTTCGGCGCTCACCGGGACCTCAACCACGACCTCGCTGACCACGATGCCCGCGCAGGGGTCGGTAGCCGGTGGCTTGATGGGTATTTCGCCCGCGACGGCTGGCAACATAGCCGGTCCTGTGCGGCGGATATCGCGGAAGTCGTCAAGCGACTTCGGCCCGTTGCGCTGCCGCATGCTCTCCCGCTCCATTGGCGAGAAGCTGTCCCAGGTGTCGACGATGAGATCGTCATGGAAGACATCGCCCGTTCGCACGGTCGCCCCTGATGGAATGTGGATGGCTGGCACTCGCGCGTTGATGACGGCCTCGGTGGCCTGCCGACGCATGTCATCCGAGGGCGCCACCGTGCGTGCATCGGCCACCCGTCGCTCGACCTCGCGCGAGTCCGTGAGAATCCCCACGGCATTGGGATTCCCGCTGGGCGAACGCGTCGTGAAGTACGGCACCACAGCCGGTCCCGTCGCGCGATAGTCGCGGAGCTCGTCAAGGGACGCGACCCCCATGCTCGCCCGCTCCGCTGGCGACAGGATTTCCCAGTAGTAAGCGATCACGTCGTCTGGGACGACATCCCCGAGGCGGACCGTAGTCCCTGCTGGCACGATCAATGCGGGCGCGGCGGCGACCGGCACCGCATGCCCACACGCCGCCAGCGCGAAGACCAGCGTGCCGTAGCAGGCCAAGAGGAGCACCGCCAGGATTCCGCTGCCGACCACGGCGCGTGCGCGGGTGAGTACGTGAGGCATCGGAGCCTCCATTCTCGGTCGCAGACTTACTTGTCCACGACCCCTCGCGTGTAGTGACTACACACCTGCGAGATACCCGATGGTAGCGGCACCTCCACCGAGACTGGGGTTACCAGGCAAACCAGATTCCGATCGAGGTCCCGATGGATGATGCTACTGGACGGCCCCGGCGGATGCGCGATTCGTTCGAGACGCGATGCCGGGCGGTCGCCGCCATGCTGACCGGCGTGAGCCCAGGCGCGGCGGCCGGGCGGTCGGCGCGGGCGGCTCTCGCTGGTGGCGGCGCTATGCGACGGAGGGCTGGGTGGGGCTCCGAGATCGCCCGTCCACCCCACAGCGGCAGCCCCGGCGCCTGAGCGCGGCGGCGGAGGCCGAGATCCGTGCCGCGCGTCAGCGCAGCGGCGCCGGCCCCGTAACGCTCAGGGCCCCGCTGGGCCGTCCCACCTCGACGGTGGGGACAGTGCTGCGGCGGTTGGGGCACTCGCGCCGGCCGCGGGTCCTGCGATCCCCCGTCGTGCGCCATGAGCGCGCCATCCCCGGGGAGCTGCTGCACCTGGATACCAAGAAGTTGGGTAGTGGACCAGTTTGATTAGGGACTCAAGCGCCTCGGCTACTCGCACACGACCCCGTCGCCGTCCCGCATGTACTCGTAGGCGGGATGCCCGCGTTCCACGGGCGCGATCCCATGCGCACGTGCTTCGGCACAGGTGATCCGCCCGTTCCCGTTGTCGTCGTAGAGGTCCAGGGCATTGCCGCCGGCTGGCGATGCCGTCGTGGGCACTGGCGTGGTGACGATGGGTGCGGCGGTAGGCCTAGGCGCTGGGGGACTGGTCACCACTGGTACTGCAGTCGGTGCCGGCGTCGCGGGCGGATCACCACGACCGGTAACAGCGCCCTGCGCCACGTTCTGGGGCAAGCCGCGTGGTACTACCGGCACGCGCCGCGGGTGGGTCCGACCCTGCGCCAGCAGCAGGCGGCGGTGCGGCCCACCGTTCCATAAGGCCGTCGTAACGGTCGCCCGCGAACTCCTGGGCTTCCTATGGGCCGTGGCCCGCGCCACCCCGGCGCCAGCTTCACCGCCCGCCGCCGGGCGCCCGCTGCGTCCGCTGGTGACCGACCCATCGCGCCGAGATGGGGCTGGCCAGCGGTCTCGAGCCCCCGCGCCGGACGGCGTGTGCCAAGGTCCCCGCCCCAACACGCAATCCTCGACCGTGGCAACTCCCGACGATCCCCTGGCATGCGGTCCGGGCTACGGCCCCAACCCGCGAATATCAGTCTGACTCACCGTCGGCGCCGCCGGTCCCGCCGTTGCGCTGCGGGTCGCTCGCTCCCCGCGCCATCACCGCAGGGGTCACCCGCAGCCGTCGTCTTGACTGGTCCTTCCATATCAGTCTGTCCTCTGCCGACAGAGATGCCACGTGTGGCATCTCTGTCGGCAGTGAACACTTCAGGCACTAGCCGACTATGTACCCCGTGTCACACAGCATTGCCCCAAGAAAAGGTCGCAACCGTCCGGCCTGCACGAGATGAGCGGCGATCCGCCAGTATTTGCGCGATTACGTCTCGGATAGGTTTGACTTTAGGGCCACGACTTGCCCGCGACAAGTCGGCTGTGCCACGATTCCGCGATCCAACGCAGATTGTTCGACGGGAGTCGAGAAACGCATGAAGCTCAAAGAGGTTGTATCGACGAGTGACTGGAAGCAGCGACCGCAGCGGTCACGGCGCACTAGCCCTGAGATTCGCGAGATTGTCAGCCGCCTGGATAAGACATCGCGTGGCGAATGGGTAGTCATCAGCCTCACGGAGCAGGAGAAGAAGCGTCAGCCGACGATTCGCGGCCGGATCACGTCGGCGGCCGCACAGTTGGGCTTCAAAGTGACGTTTGAGATGCGAGCGGGCGACTTGGGCGTGCAGAAGGCGTAGGCCTACGTCGGCGGCGTTTAGCCGTCGGAGTGAGCCACGGCGCCAGGTCCGGTTGCGCTGGCCGCACGCTCCGCCTAGCCGCTGCGGGCTCGACCTGTCGGCACCGGCAGCGGTTCGGGCTCTGGGCCAGCGTCAAGGCCGGGTGGCTCCCGCTCGGCGGCAGTCGCCAACGACCAAGGAGTGATCGGTCTGTCACGGCCCGTTCACTGTGACCTTGGACAATCCAAGGCGCCGGGAACATACAAGGTGTGAGACACGGCTGACGGGTGGGAGACCGCCCAGCGAGCCAGGGGGACGCCGCCGGTTATGCCACCGGAGCCAGCCGATGAGCGCCCGGGTCCGGTGAGCGCTCGGCCTCGTTGCGGGCGAGCCCGCCGACGGCGCGCTCAGCGCCGCCGGCCTCGCGCACGGTCAGTCGCGTCCAGAACCACGAGCGGCGCGTCTCGACGCTGTGAATTCCGCCAACCGGCGTGCCCGCGGCGTCCCCGAAGCGCAGCACGCCGCCATCGAGCGAGATCCGTGCCGGGCTCGTGCTGAGTAGCCGAACGAGGGCTGCGCTGGTCGCGCTCACTGGGCTGGCACTCGGTGTCAGCACCGTGCGGGATTCAGGAACTTAGGGAATAGCCGCGACAGCATCGTGAGGTCCGCGCGGGCAGTCAGCGAAGGGCGCTGCAGCCCCTGGGTGCTGTGATCGCAGGCTCGCCGGCAGTTGAGCGAGGCGACGCAAGAGCCGGCGGTCCTGAATGAGCATCGGAAGGAACGCTAGGACGCTGGTCTCCGACTTGGGACGGGGCCCGCGCCGTCACCGCAGGCCGTGCGGAGGAGGGTGCTATAACCATCACAGCAGGTAAGTGGCGCGGCAGGGTTTCCGGGTGCTCCTCGGCGGATCGGAGATAGGCACGGTCGCCTGCTCCAGTGCAACTTCCGCGGCTTGCGCTCGTCCAATGGACTGTCGTGCGGCGTCGGGAATGCGTAGACCAAGGAACGTAGAGAAATGACTGGTCGCCTTGGATATGCGAGATCTGAGAAACCAGGACCACCTCCAGATCCGGCGTACAGCCGCGTGACCAACGCCGAGCGCTTTCAACCGTTGCATTCGGCCATGCTGGAGATTATCGGCCGGCTGGAGAACGAATTCGACGTGGAGCGTACTGAGGGGTATGGCCTGGACGCGGAACTGGAGCGGGGGCTTGACCCTGCACGTCCGCATGTGCGGCTCAACCCCGGGGACCCCGACGCCGCCCCAATCGCGATGGTGTTCTCGACCTTTCCGGGTCTTCACGTCCGATTCGGGCGGTGGTACAGCGAGCCCTTTCCGAGCTGTGGCTGCGACGCGTGCGATGAGTCAGCGGAAGGCGAGATCGAACGGCTCAGCGAGATGGTCGACGACGTAGTCGCTGGAAGGTTCTGCGAGGCGATCCGCCGTCCCCTGATTTCCCTCAGAGGGTCTGGTTGGAGGGAAACGAAGTTCTGGTCGTCTGTCGGGACACGCGCCCAGAGATCCCGTGTTGACGGTCTCCGCGCGCGTGAGATGGCCGGTGGTCGTCGTCGTCTGGATCTGAACTGGAAGGCTTGGCGCCGTAGACGGACCATCAGCTAGCGTCTCGCCTGCGGCTTCCGGGCCAGTTTTACAACCTTGATACGCCGTGAGCCTGCCCCTTTGAACAGGCACGCGGACTTGGGCGAGCCTCAGCGTCGAATCTCCCACCGGAAAGTTTGCAGCACAGTACGAGAAGGTTTGCCAGTTCTTGGCCTGACTGAATGGCCTTCGCATCCGAGCCGCGCCTAACGCCCTTTTCCTGAGCTGGCCACATTCGAACCAGATCCTATGGGTATCGAGCGGGAGCCGTATCTGGGTGCGCGACGACAGGACGATTTCCTCCACAGTCCGTCGTGAGTACGCCTGAGGTTCAGTTGCGGACGTTGTTGGTGTTGGATGGGGCGAGGCGAATTCTCGGGACGCGGGAGATGGTGCCGGGGCTGGGGCCGTTGTTTTCGTTGATTCGGGCTGGGGCGAGTTGTGCGTGGGCGGTGCGATGGGATGTTAGGCGGGATGTGACCGATGAGGTGAACGGGATGGCCGAGAAGGAGCCGCCGGTGGCGGACTCTCGGCAGGCGCCGGTGCATGCGCAGCGATCGGTGGAAGTCACGAGTGCAAATATCCAGGGGTGCCGCCGCCAAGCCTGGTTCGCTAGCGACAGGCGTCGTCCAGGGCGTTATGGGGGCACGACTGAATTGCGCCAGGGCGTCGAGGAGGCCGCGCTCCGGCAGGCCTTGTGCTTTGTCGGGACGCTCGTGTTGAGCCTGTCGGATGCCGTGGCGGGTTTGTGGGAAGACTGTCAGCCCAGATCCTCCTGCCAGCCGAGCGCCGCGGCCGCACCGGTGGATTCGATGCCGGGGGTCAGGCGGCAGTTTCCCAGAGGGCGCGGATGGGTACCGCGAAGAGCCCATCGCCGAAGCTGGTGCAGACCTCACCGTCGTAGAGCACCACACCCGCAGCGAATCGGTCACCAACCGCTCGCCTGAGACGGCGCAAGCCTCGGAAATCCGCCCCAGTCACGGTGCCCGACGCCTTAACTTCAACGCCCGCCAGCGCCAAAGCCCCTTGCTCAATGACAATATCGACCTCGACCTGATCCTTATCCCGGTAGTGGAAAAACTCGAGGTGCGCGTCGTGCCAGCTGGCCTGGCGCCGCAACTCCTGGAAGACGAACGATTCGAGAAGCTGGCCCAGGAGTCCGCGATGCTTCGCCAGGCCGCGGGCATCGATCCCGAGTAGCGCGCATGCGAGGCCGGTATCGCCAATATGCAGCTTAGGTGTCTTGACGAGGCGGCGCAGTCGATTGCTATGCCACGGGCGGAGCAGCTCGAGCATGAAGACCCGTTCGAGTAGACCCAGATAGGCGCTGATGGAGGGACGGCTGAGGCTGAACGACGAGGCGAGATTGGAAACGTTGAGCAGCGTGGCCGTCTGCGCCGCCGCCAGCATCAGGAGCCGAGGCAGCGCCTCGAGCATCGTGATGCGGGCCATGTCCCGCACATCCTTCTCCAACTGCGCCTGCACGTAATCGCGATACCAGGCCGTCCGTCGCCGACCTGCAGGGCGCGCCAGGGCCGCCGGGAATCCCCCGGCCACGATCCGCTCGCCCAGCTGCCCGCCCAGCGGGTCGGTCTGCCGCGTCGGGAACCGGCCGTGAAATAGCGTGTCGAGAAAGCGCGGCATCGGATCTGGGACGGTGGCACCGACTGGTCCGGCAGCCAGCTCAGATTGCGCGAGCGGATGGAGCCGGACGATTTGCAGGCGTCCCGCCAGCGAGTCCGCGAGCGTGGGAACCCGCAGCGCGTTGCTCGATCCGGTGAGGACAAAGCGCCCCGGGACGCGCCGGCGATCGATGGCCAGTTTCAGGGCGGCGAACAACCCTGGGATACGCTGAACTTCGTCGAGGACGACGCGCTCGGGTAGGGACGCGACGAAGCCCATGGGATCAGCCTCGGCCCCGCCGCGCACCACATCGTCGTCGAAGCTGAAGTAGGCGTACTCGGCCCCGCGTGCTTCGGGGCTTCCAGCCCACGGTGCCCCGGCGTTCCGCCAGGGCAATTGCCTCGGAGCGCACACGACCTGGGCGAGAGTGGTCTTACCGCACTGGCGCGGCCCATGAATGAGTACCGCGGGCGAGTCCTCCAGGGCCTCGGCCAGCCGACGGTCAACGTAACGCCGGTAGAACGGAAGGTCAGGCACCGTCTGATCGTAAGTTCCGCACCGTCCAATTGCAATGTTTGGACTCGTCTGATTGCAAACGCGCCGTCGTCCGATTGCAGGGCATCGATCGCCGAACCGCACGTTGAGCCGCGACGGGCCGTCCGGCGGCTACACCTCCACCACGACCCGCTGATTGTCCATAGGTATGGCGGTGGGCGTGTCGGGCGCGATGTCCAGTCCGTCGGCAACCGGCCAGCGCAGGCCGGCGAGGCAACCCCGGATGGCAGACGCACGGTCGGCGTCAGTTAGGGCAACGCAGACGGCGGGCACGTGTCTCAGAGCAACGGCCAGCAGCTCGCTACGGATACGCGCCAGATGACCCACTCTCTGGAGGGACTCCGTCTCCGCCTCCTGAGAGGGACAGCAGCCCGAGCTATCCAGACCTACGCCCAAAGCGGCCCGCTGACCCTCGCAACACGACACCGCCCGCGCCTCGCGATTGGGACGCTTACGGTAACAGTCCGCGGACCCAAGCGTAGTGCCACAAATCGCCTGCCCAACCGTCGATGGTTTTCCCACCTGGTTCCTGCTCCGGGCACCGACCGTCTGATACGTGACGGCGTTCATTGCCTTCCGGTGCGGGTCAGAGGCGTTCGTATTTCGGTCGATCATGCGGGCGTAGCACTCGTCGGGCTGGCTGCTGGTTGTATCCGCATATCCTTTTACGCCGAATAATCCATGGTCACCGGCAGTCGCCGAGGTGTCTGAAGACCACGTCGTTTGGCTGTTCGCATCCCCCAGGCTGCTCGTTGTGGCTGCTGTGCTTGGGCCTATCGGCGCAGCGCTTCTCGGGTCAATCCGGAGGGCGCAGCGTGTCACATATCAAGCTCGCTGACTCAATTCGATAGCACGGCGTGTGGCCGTGGGAGCGGCCTACGGTGCCTGCTTGATCCTGATGAGCAGTTCATCAACGCGGCTGGCCCCTATTCCAAAGTAGTCACGCGCAACACCTTGTCCAACGATCAGCGTCCCACGAGACGTCTTGCCCCGAATACGGATCGCCCACGAACCCGCTGGAACCATCTGGTGGCTTAATACGCAGCGGTAAGGCCCTGCCACCTTGTCCACCAGCTCCCACTCCTCAGCCGCCGCGAGTTCTCTTGCCCTATCGGTGTCCCACCCCATCGCAATCTCGGCGTGTCGAACAGAGGACGCACCGTAGCCCAAATCCGGGTGCCGTGGCGTCGGGTCGTCGGCAAGCCTCGACGGCGGTGGGGCGCCGCCAGGTCATTGACCAGATACGCGTTGAGGTGTCGCCTACACATGTGCCTGGGCATAATGGTCAGCTGCCTATGCACACCTGGCGGTGGGGTGGGCCGCAGGGCCGGCCCCAGAGCAACGGCGGCGTCGAGCGCGTCACCCGACCATCCTGGAGGAGTGCTACCGCCCCACCTTCGCCCGCGCCTTGCTCTCCCGGGTCGCGGCCCTGCGCACCGATCTGGCCTGCTATCTCCAGAACTGCAATCAAGACCGCGCGCATACCGGCCGCCGCTGCCAATGGCGTACGCCGGCCGAAGTGCTTGGGGCTGCCAACATGTCGCCACGACGGCCGTCAAGATGAGCCCCACCTGCTGCTACATCTGTGCAGACCGGGGACATCATGAACACATGTTCGGGGACATGGTGAACACATTCGTGGGCAACGAGGGCTTGAGCACGTGCCGTTTGAGGATCGGGCGATGAGTGAGCAACGGGCCGAGTTTGTGATGGTGGCGACGCAGCCGGGGGCCAATCGGCGGGCGCTGTGCCGCCACTTTGGGATTGCGCCCGCCACGGCCTACAAGTGGCTGCAGCGGTATGCCGCCGAGGGCCCCGCGGGCTTGGCGGACCGCTCGCGGCGCCCGCACCGCAGTCCGGCGCGCACACCCCCGAGGATCGAGCGGGCCGTCCTGGCCCTGCGCGCCCAGCATCCCACCTGGGGCGCGCGCAAGCTGCGGGTGCTGCTGGCCCGCCAGGGGGTTGAGCCGCTGCCGGCGGTCTCCACCCTCACCGCGATCCTGCGGCGCCATGGGCGGCTGGACCCGGCCCAGGGCGCCGGCCAGCCGCGCGCCCTCCAACGCTTCGAGCACCCACACCCCAACGCCTTGTGGCAGATGGACTTCAAAGCGGGCTGGCCCTGCGGTCCCGGGCGCTGCCATCCCTTGACCATCCTTGACGACCACTCGCGCTATGCCCTCAGCCTCGCCGCCTGTCCCAATCAGCGCACCGCCACGGTCCGCGCCCATCTGGTGACGGCCTTCCAGCGCTACGGGCTGCCGGACCGCCTGCTGGTCGACAACGGCAGTCCCTGGGGCAATCACCCGGCCCATCCCTACACCCCGCTCACCGTCTGGGTGCGGCGCTTGGGCATCGCCGTGAGCCACAGCCGGCCCTACCATCCCCAGACGCTGGGCAAGGACGAGCGCTTCCACGGCACCCTGGAGCGCGACCTGGGGCGGCAGCCGCCGCGGCCCGACCTTGGCGCCTGGCAAACCGCCTTCGACGCCTGGCGGCACGAGTACAACCAGGTCCGCCCCCATGAGAGCTTGGACCTGGCGGTGCCGGCCAGTCGCTACCACATCAGCCCCCGGCCCTATCCCCGCGAGCTGCCCCCGCTGCCCTACGGCCCCGAGGATCAGATCCGTCGCGTCCAGGCGGGCGGCCGGGTGTCGTTCCAAGGCCACCAAGTGCGGCTCCCCAAGGCCCTGCGCGGGCAGTCCGTGGCCTTTCGCCCCACGGCCATCGACGGTCGCTGGGCCATCCACTTCCTGACCGACGAACTCGACGCCGTGGACCTGCGGCCCCCCGCCTGAATGTGTAAACGATGTCTCCGCACACCTGTTCACCATGTGTCCGGTCTGGACACATCTCGGGAAGAGGACACACGAGTGGCCGAATTGGTGGTAGCGGTGACGTGAAGGTCAGCGTTCCTGGCAGGATCCGAATGATTCAGTGTGGATCGGCGTCCTGGGGGGCAGCGTCGGGAGCCTCTTCTTACCCACGGCGGCCACGACCGCTCAAAGTCTGCCAGTGGGCTGGCTAGGCCGTAGTCCGTCGGCCAGCCGGGCTCACGTGGACGTGAAGTGGAAGTTCCCGTCCCGAGGCTCGCCGGGGTGGAACGCGACTTCTTCATCAAGCGCGGCTCGTCGCTGAGATAGGGTTGGGCGCAGCGCCATAGCGTGTCATGCAAAACGCCGGCGCGATCACTGTGGCTCGCCGATCTATACTGTGAACCACAATAGTTGTGAGACCGTGGCCATGAAGAACATCACCGTCTCTGTCGATGACGCGACTTACCGCCTTGCCCGCATTCGCGCGGCGGAGCTCGACACGTCGGTGTCGGCTCTGGTGCGGGACTATTTGCGGACCCTGGCCGTCAGGCAGGCCGGGGAAGCGCGCATGGAGACAGCGGCCGAACGGCGGGGCCGGCTCCTGGATGAGGTGATGGCGGACTTCGATGCGCGTGGGGTGGGATTGGACCCGCGCGATAGCCAGCCCCGGGAGGACTTGTACGACCGGGCGCGGGCCAGAGCGGAGGTCGGCGAGGCCGCACGAGGCCCTCGGTGAAGGCGGGGGAGTAGCAGCCTTGCGCTTCGTCGACACCAACGTGCTCATCTACGCGGCAAGCCGGGCGACGGTCGAGCCTGAACGACGCCATCGCGCGCGCGAGTTGCTCTCAGAGCCTGACCTTGCCGTTTCGGTGCAGGTGCTTCAAGAGTTCTATCACCAAGCTACGCGGCCCACTCGGCCAGGTTGCCTGAGCCACGACCAGGCGCTGCAGTTCCTGGAGCCGATCCTCACCTTGCCGATTCAGGAAGTGACCGTGGAGGTATTTCAGGCCGCCGCTACCATCAGCCACCGGTTCGGATTGTCCTACTGGGACGGGGCGATTCTCGCTGCAGCGCGCGTGGCGGGGTGCGAGGCCATCTACTCCGAGGACTTCAGCACGGAGCAGGACTATGGCGGCCTACGGGTGATCAACCCCTTCACGGAGGCCTCAGCGACTTGACGACCAATGACACCACCGAGCGAGAGCTTGAAAGGCGCGTCAGCACGGCGCTGAGGGGCTAGGCACAGCCGAGCTAATCAGATACAATGCAATTACCACCGGATTTCGGTGGTTTGGAAACCGCATTTGGCGGATCGGGTTTACTAGCCTGCTGGCGTTACGGCGACTGCGGGCAGTAAGTCGAATCGAGTCGCTACTGTGGTGACCAGCGGTGGGTTGGCCTCTGTTGAGGGGCTAGTGGCCTCCGGGCTGTGCGGGTTCGAGTACTAACCACCGCCCGCAGCGAAGCGCACCGCCATGCATCCCACGACGCCCATGGCGAGAAAGGGAGCAAACGGCAGCGGCCTGAAATGGCCCCCTTTGCGACGAGCCCAAAGGACCACGGGCGTGGCTGCGGCAACGGCAAGGCCTACGACGACCACGATGCCCGACATCCCGGCACCCAGCCCCAAGACACCCACGAGCTTGATATCCCCAAGCCCAACGGCATCGCGTGCAATCAATCGCGGGAGCCCGAGTAACACCATCCCCAGCCCACTCCCTATCAGCGCATCCAACCACCGACCGCTCATCGCCACCATCGCAGCAACGATCACGAGGCCACCGAGAATCAGCACATTCGGGATCCGTCGTTCGCGGATGTCGGTGACCGACGCTATCAGCGCGACCCCGAGGGCGGCCGACAGCCCGAGCAGTCCCGAACTCACCCAAAGAGTCCCTCGGCGATGCTCAGGAGCATGGGGACAAAGATGAGCAGCATGAAGGCCGGCAGAAAACATATGGCGATGACAAGTTGCGCCTTGGCCTCCTGCGACGCCACCTCGGCATCAACGGCGTTCTGCCGCTGGGCCCGCAGCCCCACTTCATGCTGATCCAAGACGGCATCGAGCTCCGCACCCAGGCGGCGCGCCTGCTTCAGGGCCAGCACGAAGGCCTCGAACTCGGGCGATCCCAACCGGTCGGACGCCTCCTGGAGGGCCACGGTCAGCGGCACCCCGAGGCCGTAGGCGGCCATCGTGCGCCGGATCTCACGGACCAACTCAGTCGATGCCACGTCCGAGGCGTCGTCCTCCACCAGCACGTGCAGCGCACGCTCGACGCCCATCCCGGTGCCGATCAGTCCGCGGAGTTCGGCGATCACGTCCGGCACTTCTGTCAGGATCCGCTTGCGACGGGCAGCCTTGCGCGCGTCGATCAGCAGCGAGGGCGCCACGAATGCCAGGAGCCCGGCCATGGGCGCGCCCACAACCATGGCCGGCACCCACGGGATGAGCAGGGCCAGCGCCGCGCCCACACCGGCGCCGAACAACAGCTTGATAGCCACCACGGTCCGCGGCGTCATCCACGCCGACTCGATGCCGGCGTCACGCAGATCCTGTGCGCTCACGAGGCGCTGGTGGCGACCGATACGCCGTCCGACGGCGTCGAGCGCTGCTGCAACATAGCCGGCCAGATCCGTCGGTGGCCGGGTCCCGTCCGGGGAATCGGCTTCCGTCAGGCGCAGCACTCGCCGCTGGCGGGCTCCGCCGAAGATATCGGCGATCCGGCTCAGCGCGACGACAACCAGGATGCTCACGGCACTCGCCGCCGCCAGGGCGGTGAGCAGTGGTGGGCCGCTCATGCTCGCGCCCGTGTAAAGCGCCGCCACAGGAACAGCCCCAGCACCTCAAACAGCACCGCTCCCGGCAGCAGCACAAATTGCCCTATGGGCTCATCCATCACGGTGAAGGACTCCGGGTTCGTTCCGCGCAAGTACAGATGAATGACCGGGATCGCCACGGCGACCACGACAATCTGGATGCGCAGGCCCCGGGTCTTGGCCCGCAGATCCTCGCCCGCGCGCAGGTTGGCGGCGACGGTGGCCTCGAGCCCTTCCAGCGCCGTCACGGCTCGCCGTCCCGCCACGCCGTGCTCGATGGCGCGCGCCAGCACGCGGTAGGCCAGGCGCAGGTGGCGGCCCGGCGTTCGCGCGGCGACGGCGGCCAATGACCCATGCAGGGGTCGGTCCAGCCGGAACCGATTGGCGATCCAGGCCAGATCGTCTCGCACCTGCGGCGTTGCCACGCCCTCGGCGGCGGCCCGCAGCGCTTCAACGTAGGTGGCGCCGGCCCGCAGGTGGGCGCCCAGCAGTCGCAGCAGGACCAGCGCCTCTCGATCGGCGCGCGCCTGCGCCCGCGCCACGGCAGCGCGGAGCACCGCGATCGGCGCGATCGCCCCGGCAATCGCTCCCAAGAGCGCAAGCGGCGGGGTGACCAGCCCACCGGCAATCGCACCGACCGCGAGAGTTCCGCCGTTGATCAGCAGAAATACCGGCGGCGTCATCGCGACACCGGCTTCGTGAAGCTGGACGGCAAGGCGGCTGAGGCGCCGCTGGCCCCAGCCTTGTGTGGGCGACGCGGACGACCTGCGGACCGGCGCCAACCCCAACACCACGGCCACGACGCCTGCCGCGGCGCAGCCAGCGGCGACGATGGCGAGATTCACAGCACCGCGCCCTGCAGCCGCAGCTTGGCCTGGACCTTCGGTCCCGGCTGGTAGCCGCCGACAGCCTGGAAGCCCACGACGTCGTCGCCCGCGGCGCGCTCGGCGCTGAACACGGGCCGCAGGTCATAAATTCCCTCGGCGGCCATGCCGGCCAGCTCCATGACTTCGAGCACCGCGCGTCGGCCGTCGGCCAGCCGCCCCACGTGGATCACGAGGTCGAACGCGCGGGCAATGGGCTCGCGAAGTTCGCGTACCGTGACCTCGCGGTACTCGCGCCGCACGAGCGTCTCCAGTCGTCCGAGGGCGTCGGCCGCCCCATTGGCGTGAATGGTGGTTCCCGAACCGGCGTGGCCGGTGTTGAGCGCCTCGAGACACACGTAGGCCTCGCGTGGGTTCCGGATCTCGCCAACGACCAGGCGATCGGGCCGCATGCGCAGTGCGTTCGCGAGGAGGTCGGCGACCGACACCGTGCGGTCCTGGTAGTCGACGGCGCGCTGACCATGGACGCACTGCAGGCGGACCGTGTGCCCCTGGTCGGGCACCGCCAGTTCGGTGGTGTCCTCGATGATCACCACGCGTTCGGTCGGCGGCACCGCAGCCAGCAGGCTGGCCAGCAGCGTCGTCTTGCCGGCCCCGGTGGCGCCGGCGACGAGGACGTTCAGGCGGGCACGGACGGCGGTGGCCAGAAAGGCCGCCATCGCCGCACTCAAGCCACCGGCGGTGACCCAGTCGACCGGCGACACGTCGCTATCAGGATGCCCCGAGGCCTCGTGTTGCTCGGACCGTAGCGCCAGCCGTACGCGCCGGTGCTTGCGGATGGAGAGGCAGGGACCACCCACCGGCGCGATCACCAGATTGGCCCGGCTGCCGTCGGCCATGCGCGCATCCACGCAGGGGCTCTCCAGCGACAGGTGGCGCCCGACCAGCGCCGCGATCTTCTCCATCAGCGCCGCCAGATGCTGGGCATTGCGAAACCGGACGGACGTCGCCTCCAGCCGGCCCCGGCGCTCCACCCACACCTCCGCCGGTCCGTTGATGAGCACGTCGGTCACGTCGGGGTCCGTCATCAGCGGTTCCAGCGGGCCCAGCCCGGCCAGTTCGTCGCACAAGCGCCGAACCAATTCTGGATCAGGGACCGCGCGAGGAAAGGCCTCGGCGAGATGGGCATGCACGACCGCGCTGATGCGGTCGGTCCGGTCGGGCACCGGGCTGAACGGGTCCAGCATCTGCGGGTCAAGGGCCCTCACCAGCCGCTCGCGTACCCGAGCCAGGAACGCCTCGTCCCTTAGCGTGTCGGCCGTCGGCCTGGACTCCGGACGGTAGCCGGTCGTCGTAGCCTCCGCTGCACTCATGGCCTGCCCACCACGGTCTGCCGCCAATCGGCCGAAGCGTGGCTCGCAGGCTCATCCAGACGCTGGCTCAGCACGAAGGTGCCGGTGGGAATGCGCGCCACGTAGCGCGACACGTCCGCCGCGGGCACCGCCAGCACGGCGGCGCCGATGCGGACGGAGGCCCGGCGGGCGAGGCCGCCATCGTCCGACGGCGCCGGCAACGCCTCACCGCGGTCGCTGCGCAGTTCCACTAGCAGCACGCCCCGACCGAGCAGCTCCACCAGCTGCGGCGCCGACCCGGACATCGTCCGGTCGGCGGCGGGATCGGGGCTGGCGACCAGGACATCAACGATCTGGGACGGCGGGACGACACCGCCCAGCGCGCGCGTGGCATCTACGGGGATCGCGACCAGGGCATGACCGGGCGGGATCGCCCCCGCGTGCGCCAGCAACGCGGCGCGGCGCGAGTCCGCCAACTGTCCGGCCACGATGTACTGCCCCGCGGGAATCGGGCCGGTGGCAAAGGCCCCCACGGCCCCGTCGAGCGAGGTGAGCGCCCCCGCTGGACGCGCAGCCGGGTTGACATCCCGCAGCGTCAGGTCATCCGGCGTCAGCCGGTCACCGAGCGCCACCGGCCGTGCCGCCGTGACCACCGGAGCCAGCTGCATGCTCTGATAGACCACCGCGCCCGCGGCGAGACCGAGAACCAGGCCCAGGGCCAGCAACCAATGTCGTCTCATGGCGTGTCCTCCCAGGTCGTGGCGCCCTGAAAGCGCACGGTGACCGCGATGGATCCCTCCAGGGCAAAGTCACGCGCCGTCCCGTCGCCGTAGGTGACGCGGAGTAGCGCTCGCAGGTGCAGGTTGTACGGCCGGAGTTGGCCATTGACTACGGGCGTCACATCGTTCCATTGCAGCCGCAGGGCCTCGTCCGGTCCCCCGCTGCTTCCAGGCTGGGTGCCGCCCGGCCGGTCATTCACCCCGCGAACGAAGGTCCATTGCTCGAGCGCAACGGTCGCCGCGGGGTCGGTGGACGGCGGTTCGACGGCCGCGCGGACCCAGAGATCGATCGGCGCGCCGCGCAGCACCTCGATAGCTGAGAAGCCCTCGGCGTCGCCGGCCTCCGCCGATCCCGCCACCACGGGCGCCACGCGAAGTGCGCCGACGGGCGGGTCGTAGGCCGGCCTCGGCGTTGCCACCGGAGGCAATGGACTACTGGACGGCGTCGGCGACACGCTCGGGGGCTGCGGGGGCCGTGGCGACGGCGTCGTCGGTCCCGGACTCGGCTCGCCCGGCGGTTGTGGTTCAGGCCCAGGCCGGTTGGTCGGCGTCGGATCCGGTCCTGGACCGCCCGTCGGTCTTGGGCCCGGACCCGGCTGGTTGGTCGGCGTCGGGTCCGTCACCGGACCACCGGTTGTGGGACCGGACGACCCGCCGTCCGATCCATCGACCGGCGGCTGCGTCACCGTAGGCGTCGACGTTACCGTCGGCGTCGATGTCACGGTCGGCGTCGCCGTCACTGTCGGTTCCGAATCGACCACGGCTGTCGGCGTGAGAGAGGGCACGACCCCCGTCGTGAATACCACCCGATCGTCCTGGAAGAAGACGATGCTGGTCGGGACGTAGCACCCGTCCCGCTTGCGGTAGTTCTGGTAGACGGTGCCGGCCAGGAGGTCGCCGTTCACATCGCGGTTGCGGCCGTTGAAGGCTGCTCCGTCGTAGGGACTGCTCGCGCCTTTGCTGTAGCTGCCGAGGTCGACGGCGTAGAGATCGTTGGGCCGGTTGTCGGTGATCGTCTGGTAGTCGATGCCGTCGTCCGTCTCCTCCACCTGCGTGCCCGCGTAGTAGTCGGTCACCTTGTGGATGCCGGCCGGGATGGTGCAGCTCCCGTCGCTCGGTGGCGTCGGCGACGGGGCCGGCGCGGGAGATGCGGTCGGACGCGGCGTAGCAGTGGGTCTCGGTGTGGGCGTCGGATGCGGGAGCGCCACCCAGCGGCGCCGGGTCTCGTAGTGCCCCGGAACCGTGACCACCTCTGCCGTCTCGTGGTAGCCGTCGATCCAGCGGCGCTCGGTCGTCCAGCGGCCCGGCACCCAGACCGTGACGACCTCCTCGCGTTGGACGTTGACCCACCGGCCGTGATCCTCCATGCGGGAGGTGTCGACCCATTCCTCGTAGCTCTCCCAGTGCGACGTATCGACCCAGATGACTTGGAGTTCCCAATCAAAGTCGCCCTGCACTGCTTCCCAATGGCCGCTTTCCACCCACCGCCAGCGCTCTTCCCAGTGGCCGGAGTCCACCCACACCCAGTGGGATTGCCATTCCAGTTCCTCGACAATCTGGGTCTGGGTCTCAAACCGGCCCGGCACCCAGACGGTGTGGTCTTCCCAGCGGCCGGGGACCCAGACCGTCCGGGTCTCGACGACCGGCTCAATCCAGACGGTCTCGGTTTCCCAGTAGCCATGATCCGCTCGCGCGTCGGCGGCGAGACCGACCGCCAGGACGAGGCCGAGGGTTGCCACCAGCCATGCGGTCACGCGCCGCATCGTCTACGGCGCCCTTCGACTGACGGCGACGCCCACCCAGAGCTGGTCGGACGCGCGCCCGTCGAACACCAGGCCCACGGCAACCTGCGTCACGCTCGGGTCGGTCAGCAGGGATCGCGCGTCATCGCCGATCAGCGTCGACAGGTCATCGAACCCGGCCGCCTGCCAGGCTGCCGGAGCGCCCACCGGCCAGAGCCGGACCGCCCACCCGCCGTCCTCCACCGCGCGGAGCTGGCGGGCCTGCGGCCGGACCTGGTCCATCCCGCCCTGGCTGAGGGCGTGAGCGACCAACGTCCGCAGGGCGCCGCGCCGCACCTCATCGACCGCGACCACGGGCAGGCCCAGCTGCGCGCGGATCCGGATCACCCAATCGAGCAGCCGCTGCTCCTGGCGGACCAGCTCGTCCGGGTCCGGCTGCGCGACAGCCGGGCCGGGCGCGACGGGCTCGGCATCGCCGACCACGACGGCGACCGAGGCATCGAACGGCGGCAGGACCGCATGCACCCGCGCCCGGCCGGAGGCCCGCCCGGTGACGACGCCGGCCGGGTCGACCGTCAGCACGTCGCCGTCGCTGGCGAACCAGCGCACCGGGGCGTCCTCGCGGGTCGTGCCGTCCGCCAACGCCGCCACGGCCCGGAGTCCCGCCCGCTCGCCGATGGCCAGCGGGACCGACTCGTCCACGCCGGCGGTGATGGTCAGGGCGATGACGGCGACTCCCGCCGGCGGCGAGGGCTCGGGGCCCGCAGGCGCGGCGGTCACGACCGGCACGCCGTGGTCGGGCGGTGACCCACCGGCGGCGCCGAGCAGCCAGCCGGTCGCCGTACTCAACCCTACGGTCATGGCCGTCATCGCCACTATCAGCAGCAGAGGCAACCGGACCGAGCGCCCCGTGATCGATCGATATCGCGGACTTCGCATGGCATCAGCTCCTTGTCATAGCGCTGGCGGTTACCCGCAGCGCCTGGGTCCCGGGCAGGCCCGCCAGCCGCAGCAGTCCGGTGCGCACCGGGACCTCGGCCCGGATGGACACGGTGGGAGCGGCGGCGGTCCGGTTGCGGATCGGATCGATCCCACCGGGATTGGTCACGGCGATCTCGGCCGCCGCGGCCACTGCCGTGGCTTCGGCCCCTGCAATTTGGCGGTTCAGCGGTTGAAGGTTCAGCCGCAGGTACTCGCGGGCGACGGCGCTTGCCGTGTCCGCCAGCCGGACCTTGCCCGTGGCCGCCAGATACCCCGCGTCGATGTGCCCGGCGGCCACGACGGCGGCCTGCTCCAGGGCATCGACGAACCGCAGCCGCTGGATCCGGATGGCGCTGATATCGATCACCAGCGCCGCCACCAGCAGGGTCGTGCTCAGCAGCACCAGCGTCATACCGGAGACGCCGCCGGATTCGTCGGCCAGGGCGGATCGGGACCATCGGGTCACCGGTTCACCTCGCCCCGGGTGGTGAACTGCGAGCGCAGCGGCACGTCCAGCTCCAGCAGGAAGGGGATGCGGACCCGCTGCGTGCTTTGCATCTCGACCGTGACCGGCTCACGCCAGTCCACCGTCGCGGGCTGGACCGTGAGGAGCACGTCGTCGGCGTCCAGCCCGGCGGCGGCCAGATCCGCCGCCACCCGGGCGCGGAGAGCGGCGCTGTCGCCGCCCTCCTGCGCCACCTGACGAGCTGCCGCGGCCGCCACGTGGTTCTGGGCCTGCCAGGCGCCCAGCATCTGGGCAAAGGCGATGACGGCCAGCAGGACGGGCACGATGACGAGCATCGCCAGGACCGCCTCGGCGCCCACCGCTCCCTGCTCCGAGCCGAGCGCGACCCGGCGGCGCCCGACCCACCGTCGCGGCCGGCCCGTCGGTCGCATGGCCTAGAGCCCCGTGAGGTCCGTCAGGACCCCCTCGAGATAGGTTGATAGGCCGTTGTTCCAGGCCACGATCGCCGCGCCGAAGACGGCTACGCCGATCCCGGCGATCACGATGTATTCGGTGGCATTGCCGCGCTCGTCGGTTACCACGGCGCGCAGTCCGGCCAGCAGCCGGTCTTTGATCCGCACAAGCATTGGTTTTCCTCGCAGTCGTACGATGGACGAAGGTCGGCGAAGACCTGCGCCGCGAGCCTCGCGGCCGGTCCTCGCGGGTCGGATCCGGCGCCGGCGGGGGTCGGCAATCACACTTCGTCCCCGCCGGCGCCTCAGGTATTCATGGCCGGCTGCCCTCCTTCCCCTCGGTGCGCGTCGGCCACGGCGCACGCACGACGGTCTGGCGCTGGTCGCCGTTGGCAAACGCGGGTTCCCACACCGGGCCCAGCGGGTCGGCCAGGAAGGCCGGCTCCCAGGCCACCGCGATCCGCAGCACGTCGCTTATGTCCCCACCGCCGCCGTCCGCCAGCTCGCGCACGCCGGCCTCGACGGCCTCGCGCAGGCTGGCCGCTCGCGACCGTCGGCTGGTGGTGATGCGCAACTCGGGGAAGACCGGGAACTCCGACCGCCACGCACCCGACCGCCAGAAACGCGCGTAGCGGCGCACTTTCCGCGTATAGCGGCGGAGCTCCTCCGTGCCCCGGTCGATCTCGAAGAAGAGCCAGTGATCGCCGGCCGGGCTGCGCACTTGGGCCAGGCCATCCGGGTTAATCACCTGCCATCGACCGCCCTCCCAATAGCGCATCCGCAGGTGCGGGTCGGAGTTCCAGCGCACCAGCTGATGGTCGGGGGCGGCCTCCAGGGCCTGCCAGAGGGCGATGAAGCACCGGTTCACCGCCAATTGATGGCGGGCCCGCTGCGGCGTGAACGCTTCGGGATCGCGGACGTACGGAATCTGGGCGCGCGGCGCGTCGTCGATGTGCTCCAGCAGGTCCGCGCCCTTGGCCGACAGGCCGTACACGAAGCCGCTGCTGCCGCCGCCCACGCCGCCGGATGCCGGCCGGGCACGCACGACCAGGCCTTGCTGGTGGAGCGTCGTCAGGCAGCGCTGACCGGCACGCCGGCTGACCGGGTCGTAGACCACCTGATGCACCTGCGCGACGTCCATGAAGCGGTGGGCGCGCAGCAGGCGCAGGACCTGGACCTGGCGACGGGCCCAGATCATGGGGAGATCACCGGAATCAACATGATAGTTACGCGAGGCGACGCTGATGGTTTTGTCGGAACATTGATGAACAACCGATGGTGGTCCAGGTTCGGTGCGCCGCAGAATGTCGCTTTGGCGAGACGCCGGTGGCGGGCGGTGAGGCGATGGGGGCTGCGATGTAGTTGGCGACGGCGAATGGGCCGGGTCGCCGCAGCCCGCGGAGCCGTCACGCGTCGCTCCCGGGCCCGGCGGGCGCGTCGCCGCTCGGCTGCAGGGCCAAGTCGACCCGACCGTGCGCCTCGTCCGGCGAGTCGCCGGATGCATCGTCATTCTTTGGAGCGCCCTCGGACGGGTCGCCGGCCCGCTCTTCACGCGTGGCGTCGGTCTTGGTCAGCGCGCCGTAGCGCGCGGCCACGAGCTCGTCCAGCTTCGCCCGCGGTTGCCCGAAGGCCGATCGGGCCTGCCCACGGATGCGCGCCGCCCGTTCGGCATCGCCGCGCGGCATCGGCGGCACCGTGGCCTCAATCGGGCGGGCCGGCCGGTTGTCGACCAGCGTCTTCACCGCCATGTGATACGCCGGCAGGTCGTCCAGCTCCGCCGGCGTGAAGGCCGGCGCCATCTCCATCGCGAAGTGCCGCGTCTGCTCCCGCAGGCCGCCGAACACCACGTGCGTGCGGGTGTTGAGCAGGACGCTGCTGATGATCCCCGAGAGCCGGCGATGGCCGGGATTCTGGGTGGCCACCGCCAGTCCCACGCCGTAGCTGCGCGAGCGCTCGAAGAAGGCGCCCATGTCGCGCCCGGTGTCGAGAAACTCCTGGAACTCGTCGATGATCGCGAAGTACGGCGCCCGGTCGCTCGTTGGCCGCCGCAGCACCGCCTGCCAGAACTGCGTCACCAGGATGCTGCCCAGCAGGCGCGACCCGGCCGCGCCCAGGGCGTTGTCGGCCTGGTCCAGGTTGACCAGCACGATCTCGCCCCGCTGCAGCACGCCGTCCCAGCGCACCGCCGAGCGCGGTTGCACCAGGATGTTGCGCACCCGCGGGTCCTGCACCAGCATGGCCATCCGCCGCAGCGCGCCGCCGAAGGTCATTTCGAATTGGCGGACCGAGATGCGATCGACCTGGTTCCGCCAGTAGGAGCGCAGGAACGGGTCGCTGACGTTGGCCATCAGGCTCTCGCGCCAGTCGCGATCCATGAACAGCCGCTCCAGGTCGAGCATCGTCGGCTTGATCTGCGGATTGGCGGCCAGGGTGCGGAAGCCGTAGGCGAAGGCCTGCGACATCGAGGTACCCCAGAGAAAGTCTTCGCCGCGCACCAGTTCGCGCAGCATCGAATAGACGGCCATGGCCACTCGATCGCCTTCATCCGCGTCCCGCACGTCGAGGGGATTCAGGCCCACCGGCCAGTCGGTGTCCGAGAAGTCGAGCGCCACCACGTCTGGCTCGCGGGACGCGGGAATGGCTGCCAGGAGCGCCCGCGCCAGGTCGCCCTTGGGGTCCAGCAGCAGGATGCCGTGGCCGCGCCGGATCGCCGACAGGGCGAACCAGAACAGAAACGTGCTCTTGCCCACGCCGGTGGGACCGACCACGAAGAGGTGTTTCAGCGCGTCGGCCGGCTTCAATCCGTACGTCGCGCCCGCGTGGTGGTCATCCATCGGGCGGCTGTCCGACGAACAGGTCGGTGTCAACCGGCACCTGACCCCGGCGTGGGCTGTTCCGGGTCCACACGCGCCGTTTGTGGAGCCCGACGAGATCGCCCCGCGGCCGGCCCGTCAGGACGACGGCTTCATCAACACTCGCGGTGAATCTGGCGCCCGGCCAGGCCTGCTGCTCCGCGACGCTGCGGACGTACGCCCGGCGGCGCCAGGGCTGCCGGGCCACCAGTTGGTTGAACGGGCCGACACAGTCCTCAAAGACTGCCAGGACCACCTTCAGGCGGTCGTCGGCCGTCCGTTTGTCCGGTCCCCGGACCAGAATTTGCACCTCGAGGTCGATCAGGTGACCCCGGACCTTCGCCTCGGCTGCGGTGGCCGCAGCCAACTGTTCCCGCGTGGCGCCTCGGGTCTGGGGTTCATAGTTCTGGCCGGACAGCGCGAAGCTGAGCATCTCGCGCAGGGTCTCGCCGAGGCCCCGACCAAGGTCTCGCAGGACGCGACCCTGTCCCGGCCACCGACCGGCGCGCAGCGAGTCGACCGCGGACCATCCCCACTTGCGGGTCCGCTCGCCGATCGGGCTGGCGATGGTCCGGATCAGAACCAGTTCATCGGGACCTAGCCCGTGGAAGGCCAGATCCAGCAACGGGCTGGCTTCCGGGTCGTCCCACAGCGGCAGCACCCAGGACCCCTTCGGACGGAGATAGGCGCCCAGGACAAATGAGCGGTGCTCGGTTGTCATGCCGTTGCCTCCGGCTGGGACTCGTGGATGGGGTCGGGCGCATCGCGCCGCCCGGCGAGCGCCCCGACGAGACGCAGCCACCAGCCGCTACCGCGGCGGCGTCGTTCGGCGGCGTCCAGATGCTCGGCGTAACCGCGCGCGGCCGTCTGGGTGCGTGCGAGCAGGCCCTGGAGGCGCCGATGCTCGCGGCGTGCGTTCGCAAGTTGCTGACGCAGGCGCTCGATTTCACTGGTCAGGTCGACGATCTGGCCTCGGGCCGCTGCGAGGTCACGCTGCGCTTCCGCCGCTGTCTCGACGGCAGCCAGCCGCTCCTCAAGCAGCGCCGCCAATCGGTCGCGCTCCTGCTCGACCGCACGCAGGCGCCCCAGCTGTCGCGACACGGCATATCCGCCTTTCATTGTTCGTCGGCCAGTAGGCCACCGCGGGACCGGGCGGCATCTCCGGCGCCCGGTTCAGCGGCGTACAGCTACCGTAGGGACGCAGGGAGTGGCTGGGAATCCAGGTTTCCGTAAATCCCGCTGGACAACTCCAGCCGAACTCCCTATCGGAGTCCAGCGGGCGGATGCTTAGCTCGAGCGGTGGCAGGCCGACCAAGCTTCAAGGCGTATACCAGGGCCTCTCAGCTGCTGCGGGCCTTTCGTCGTCCCGCCAGGCCTTGGTCGTGAACGGGAGTCCAAGCTGCGCTTGACTTGCCGTTCTCCACACCAGCGCTCTGGAGAACGTGGTCGTTCGCGAACGCACGGCAATGCCCGCCTCGCTAGAGCTGGCAATTGTCGAACTTGAGCACCCATCGTCCGTGGACGGGCGCAACGGCGACCCAGCCGGAGCGCGCTAGCTGCTGGCGTCGCTCGACAAGGGGCTAGAGCGGATGCTCCGCGTCTACCAGATGGCCGAGGTCGACGACGTCTCTGTGCAAAAGGAGATGGAGGCCTTTCGCGTGCGACGCACCCCGGCCGAAGCGACGGTTGCCCGGCTGAGCGTCTCAGGCCAGGCGCCCCGGATCCCTGAGATTTCCGCGGACTTCGCCGCCAGCTGCGAAACGCTCCGTAACCGCGTTGAGGAGGAAGTGGACGCGGGATGACTCAAGGAAATCGCCGGGGCGCTGCAACGATCAGTCTCGGTCCAGAGGACGAACAATGGTGCGTTAGGCGGCCTCGAGAGCGCGATTCCGCATAGGTCTGAAAGGGTTAAGGGCGCTCTCTTGACGATTGCGCCACCATGGGCCTAAAGCTGCGGGCGTGCCCGAGTACTCAGGCAAGGTTCTACACGGTTCTCCCGTTCAAGGGCCCATCGCGCGGCGCCTGTGATCAGTCCTCGAGCGGCTCCCGCAGCCACGCCGGAATGTCCCGCGCCGCATGCAGGACCCTCCATACATCGATGTCCGCCTCTCGCTCGACGCAGAAGACTAGATACGGAAACCCTCTCACGACCCACGAGCGCAGGCCGGGGAGGTCCAGTTCACGCGCATAGCGGGACGAGCCGCTTGCGGGGTGCTCCCCAAGATGGCGGCAGACTTCTTCCAGCGCGTCGATGAAGGCCAGCGCAACTGCCGCCTGCGCCTCGGCCAAGTAGTGCTCGACGGCCTCGTCGACATCGCGCTGCGCCCGCTCACGAAGGACGACAGGCTTCTTGGTCACCCCTTGCCGGCTTCGCGGACCCGATCGCGAAGCCGGCCGAAGTAGTCCGAATCGGCGGTGACCGCAGGCGGCGACGCTGCGCCCTCGAGTAGCAGGCCGTGCAGGCGCTGGAGATCGTGGTCTTTGCGAATCAATTCGCGGACGTACTCGCTTGACGAGCTGTAGCCACGGGACCTGACCTGCTGGTCCACGAAGGACTTGAGGGCCTGGGGAAGCGATATATTCATCGTGCTCACAATGCAACGCTAGCCAGTTTGGCAAAGATTGGCAAGACGCCGCGTCACCCCCGAAAACGGAGCCCCTGTCAAGTGACTTGTCTGCCGTTGGAACTGCTCTTCCACGGACTGACCATCCAGGCGACCGCCGAGGTCTAGCTAGCCAAATGCTTAGAAGGCCGCCGCAGGCGGCCCGAGGCTAGCCGTCGGCGATCTCGATGAGCAGACGGCAATGATCGCTTGCGCCCCACTCTTCAATTGAATTCATGGCCCGCACGTTCACGCATTCGTGGAAGCCACGCGAGGCGAAGACGTAGTCGAGCTGGTTATTGCTCGCCGTCTCTGGGTTCTTCCCTGGGAGGTAGAAGGTGACAACATTGCGGGATTCTGCAGGCTCGCGCATCGCCCGCGTTTCAGCCTGCCGACCCTGCGGCGCCTGTGGTCCCATGAAATCCATCCCAATGGCCGCCATCCTCTCGAACACCGATCGGTAGCGCGCCTCCCAGTACGAAGGGATTCCGCCATCGCCGTAGCCGTGCGCAATGTTTAGGTCGCCAGCGGCCAGAATGCGATGCGTCCGCGGGTTCTCATGGCCGATGAAGGCCGAGAAGTCAGAAATGATCCGGTGCACGGAAGCGTCCGCGTAGCCAATGTTCCAGGAGGTTTGGACGCTCGGATGCGGTCCGAGCCATTGGCCATACATGGAGACGGCGATAAACGGTTCGACAGAGTCGTCGCGCGCCGTGACTCGGGCCGCGGCCAGTGTCCCGATGCCGCTCACGGCGATCTCGTTCGCCGCTGGATGCCGCCACACGGGGCCAACCTGCTTAAACCACTCGATGTCGACCCGGTCCGACAGGCGCACCACCATCGGCCAGCGGTCATAGAGTGCGCGCCAGCGCCCGCGCCACCAGTCGGAGTTCCACGAATGCGAGTCCCATGCCTCTCGCGGACCGATGTCTAGGTGTACTGACTACACACCTGCGAGACACCTGACAGCAGCGGAACCTCCAACGAGACTTGGGGTTATCAGACACCAAGGTCCCGCAGGAGGTCCCGATGGATGATGCCACGCGATGCCCGCAACGGATGCGCTATTCGTTCGAGACGCGGTGCCGCGCGGTCGCCGCGATGGTGGCTGGGGTACGGCCGGCAGCCGCCGCCCAGGCCGTCGGCGCGAGCCGGGCCACGGGCTATCGCTGGTGGGCCCGCTATCGGACGGCCAGCTGGGCGGGGCTACGGGAGCGCCCGTCCACGCCCACGCGGCAGCCGCGGCGTCTCAGTCCGGGCGCGGAGGCCGAGATTCTGGCGGCGCGCCAGCGCAGCGGGGCCGGCCCCGTCACGCTCGGCGCCCTGCTGGGGCGCCCCGCCTCGACGGTGGGCAAGGTGCTGCGGCGGCGGGGCTGCTCGCGCCGGCCGCGGGTCCCGCGGCCCCCGGTCGTGCGCTATGAGCGCGCCCACCCCGGGGAGCTGCTGCACCTCGACACCAAGAAGCTGGGGCGCTTCTGGCACGTCGGCAAGCGCATCACCCGCGACGGTATCCAGCGCAGCCCGCGCGCCGGCTGGCAGCACGTGCATGTGGCCATCGACGACCACTCCCGGCTGGCCTACGCGGAGGTGCGGGTCACTGATCGCCAGACGGATGCCCTGGCCTTCCTGGACCGCGCGCGGGCCTGGTTCCGCGCCCAGGGCATCACGGTGCGGGCGGTGATAACGGATAACGGGCCCGCCTACCGCTCGCACGCCTGGCGGCAGCACGGCGCGGCGCACGGGCTGCGGCACCTGCGCACCCGGCCCTACACGCCCCGCACCAACGGCAAGGCGGAACGCTTCATCCAGATCCTGTTGCACCGGTGGGCCTACGCCTTCGCCTACCCCACGAGCGCCCACCGCACGCGGGCGCTCGTGGGCTGGCTCCGGTGGTATAACCGGCGTCGTCCCCACGGCTCGCTGGGCGGCCTCCCACCCGTCAGCCGTGTCTCACACCTTGTATGTTCCCACGCCTTGGATTGACCAAGGTCACAGTGAACGGGCCGGGACAGACCGATCACACCTTGGTCGTCAGAGACCGCTACAGAGCAGGGTCGTCCCGGCCCGCACGCTGGCCCAGAGCCCGAACAGTTGCCAGGGCCGTGAGCACGAGCCCGCATCGGCAAGGCAGGGCGCGTGGCCAGCGTTGCCGGAGGGTACCCAATGGCAGCACCAGCGGACGTGACGGTGGGGATCGATGTGGCGAAGGCCCAGTTGGACGTGGCCGTGCAGCCCACGGGGACGACCTGGACGGTCGCGCGCGCACGCGGCGGCCTGCGGCGGTTGCAGGGGCAGCTCGAGGCGCTGCGGCCGACCCGCATCGTGCTGGAAGCCAGCGGTGGCTACGAGCGGGCCGTGGTCGCCGCCCTGAGCGCCGCTGGCCTGCCAGTCGTCGTCGTCAATCCGCGCCAGACTCGCGACTTCGCCCGCGCCCACGGCATCCTGGCCAAGACCGACCGGCTGGACGCACGCGTGCTGGCGCGGTTCGCGGCCGCGGTGCGGCCCCCGCTGCGGCCCCAACCCAGCGCCGCCGTCCAGGACCTTCAGCTCCTTAGCCGCCGGCGGCGCCAACTGGTCGCGGACCGCGCGGCCGAGCAGCAGCGGCGCCGCCACGACCGGGCCCACCTGGACCTGGGCTTCGACCCTCTGGCCGCCGCGCTGACCGCGGCCCTCGCGCAGGTGGACCGCCAGTTGGCGGCCCTGGTGCAGGCGGAACCCGCGTTGCGCACCCGCGCCGCCTGGTTGCAGAGCATCCCCGGGATCGGCCCCGTGGCCGCTGCCACCTTGCTGGCCGAAGTGCCCGAACTCGGGACCTGCACTCGCCAGCAGGTCGCTGCTCTGGTCGGGGTCGCGCCCTTCAATCGCGATAGCGGCGCCTGGCGCGGGCGCCGCAGCTGCTGGGGCGGGCGCGCCCAGGTCCGCGCCGCGCTCTACATGGCCGCCCTGACGGCCACCCGCGTCAACCCCACGCTGCGCGCCTGCTACCAGCGCCTCATCGCGACCGGCAAGCCGTCCAAGGTGGCCCTCGTCGCCTGCATGCGCAAGCTTCTCGTCCTCTGCAACGCCTTGTGCAAACACCGGACCACCTGGGACCCCACCATGGCCTAGCCCTTGACGCCCCAACACAGTTGCTCTGTGGTCAGTACATCTAGGGGGCCGACGTTCTCCCCCGGCGGGAGTGCTGCACCCCGCTGCCTCACGACATCGTCCGGCGGCGGCGTGGCCTCCTGCAAGAGCGCGACATCGGCGTCCATCTGAATCAACTGGCGCCACGCCTCATGGCGCTTGTCGATATTCCAACTCACTACGGTTACGGCCAATTCACCCCCCGATGGCTCTGATGCCCCTGAGTTCTTCTATTCTGCCTTTGTGCAAGATCCCCACTCCTGCAAAGACCCGACCACCCGCGGAGACGCCGATCGTCACACAGTGGTAGACGTGGTGAGCAACATAAACGTCGCCGCTCCGTTGCGATAAGTCTCAGATCAACAAGCCTGAGTGGCCGGACCGCAGACGGCCCGCTTTAGGTCTGGACCGGTCCGGCGATGCAACCGGTACCCCATTGAACAGTCAGTCGCCAAGCACACTAGCGCCCGGCGGGACAGGTGTCCGAATGACCGTGCGATTCGCCGCCAGCCAGCGTTCGGGGATGGTACAGCCTTGGTAGAGTGGCAGCGAAGATCCATCCGCAGTGCGCGCGACGTCGCTACCGGTGCCCAGCTATCCATCCCACCCCGAGCTGGAAACAAATCTCGAAACCCAGTCGGCATTGCGGGAACCCCAGATTGCTCGACAGAATCGCAGAGCGACTTATGAAAACCACAGCCTACGTCTTTCCAGACACCAATATTCTTCTTCATTGCCATCACCTATCCCAGATTCCGTGGCAAGATGCGCCGCAACTTGCAAGCTGCGACGAAATCGTCGTCTTGATCTGTCATCCAGTTGTGATGGAGATCGACGAACTCAAGTATCGCACTAGCGATCGCATAGGAAAACGAGCTAAGAAGTTATACGGGCTACTACGGCCGTTGATCGAGCAGGAGAGTGAAGATCACGTCGTTAGCGAGTCCACTCCCATGGTCAGTCTACGCGTCGTCGCCGATTTGCAGGCCAAACCAGGCTTCCTGGACTACGCTCTACTAGACAATCGCATTCTCGGCTGTGTGCAGCAGTATATGGACACTCATGCAAAAGCGCATGTCTCCTTCCTTACAAACGACATAGCCGCCGTAGCAACAGCACAGCAAGCAGCAATTCCTTACGTCCTTTCACCTGAGACCTGGCGGCTGCCTCCGGAAGCCACAGATTCACAACGGCAGGTCGCTCAACTCACCGAGAAACTCGCTCGGCTCCAACGAGCCGAGCCAGCTTTTCAGGCCCGGCTCCTCAATGAATGTGAGCAGGAACTTCACGCTATTGAGTATGACTGTGCCTTACCCGGTCCACTGACCCATTACCAGGTTGAGAATCTGCTTGAAGAACTCAAGCGTGGCATCCCACGTGGCCCGGGCTCCCTGCCGCGACGAAGGATACCGCGAGCGAACCCAGGGACGAGACCGTCAACTGCGGCTGCATTGGTGAATTCGGCGCTTGACCATGGCTTTCTCGACTCAATGGCTCGCGCCGTTAGTCGGGAGCCAAAGGCCTATGAGGCGTGGATCAGAAACTGCGAAGGAGTACTGCGGAACCTCCACTTGGCAATGCAAGCACAGAAGCCAGAGGGTATCTTTGCTTTCGCGGCCCAGAATCTCGGCACCCGGCCTGCGAGCGACGCGCTGGTCACCATAAAGTCGCTAGGCCCCCTGAGAGTGAGCGTTCCTGCAGATGAAGACAATGAAGTCGATGCATGGGAGCTTCAGAGCGGAGTTTCGTTGCCCTCTCCACCACAGCGTAGATTCGAGCTTCCAATTGCCGGAGGACCTCTTTTGTCGTCCTCGGTTTCGAATTCCTCAGGCCAAAGAGCCAACAGAACGCCGGACGCTTTTTACTACAGGACCAGGCACCGGATTCTCCCAGCAGACTCCATTGTGCTGGAATGTGAACAGTGGAGGCACGGCACACTGGAGGAATTGTTTTCATTTGCGCTACACGTTGCCGCAGTCGAGCCAAAAGTAAGCGGTGCAGTATCTCTAACTATTGAAGCTGGTAATCTCTCCGACGCAGTACACTTCACAGTGCCAGTGCGGATAAGGGTGACGACTATTCCGATTGCAGACCACGCAACCAAACTCGTCGGTCAATTGATCGAAAGCGAGAAGAATCCTGGTTGACCGGGAAATGTGAAGCCGTTTTGCCCTCCAGACTTTCAATTCCCCCGACACAGCATTCCACGCCACCACCCGCGCATTAATCGCTAGCGCCTTAGGCCTCGATCCTTCAAGATTTTTTTACGGACCCGAGAACACACCGCCAATCCCGTGGGCTCCGGGACATCCAGGCGGTGACCCTGGGACGATGTCAGCGCCTTCCCGGCATAGGCTGCGTGATTGTGTCGTCCGATCTGCGCGCGAGACAGCTTTGACACAATCTCCATTGACCGCACCGGGCAGCTACGTCCTACTGTCTCGGTCCGAAACCCGACTCAAGGATTTGGAGCGCTCGCCCCTCCCGGTCAGCGGCACCCCCGGCGGGATTCGAACCCACGACCGTCGGCTTAGAAGAACCGCGTGCACAAGCGCCGGTTTTGAGCGATGCCAAACCTGTTACGGCGCTGGGGCCGTTTTGCAGGCCGTTGCCCCCTTCTAGGAGCAATGGCATGGAAATTCTACATTAATTCGCGGGAAATTCCGCCTGCGCCAGTGCCAGGAACTCGCGGGTCACCGCCTCTACCGCGGGTCGGCGATAGGCAGCCCAGAGATGTTGGCGACTGCGCAGGCCCAGACGTGCTGCGATGGTGGCCATCGGCTGGCCCTCGCAATACAGCTGCAGAGCCAGCACCTGCCGTGGCGTCAGGATCGCCGACGCCCGCTCGGTTGCCTGCTGGAGGAGCGCCCGCGCCGCATGTACGTCGGCGAAGGCGCTGCGTCGAAAGCGCTGGCGCGCCAAGCGTCGCACTCCGGGAAGACCTACCAGGGCCGAATCGAGCAGGCGGTAGCCGTCCGCACGGTGGCGCAGAGCGTCGTCGACCCACCGGTAGTACGCCGCAAACGACCGCCGGCCGCGGCGTGGCGCATGGCGGGCGTGCGGCCGCCCTGCAATTGGTATGGCGGCGGTCTCCGGCATCCGCACACTCCAGGTACACGGGCGTTTGGTCTCAGGGTGCCCGCACGACGACTTAGTGGAAAGGCAGGATTCCATAAGCAGCCGGGTCTGAGAGGAGCTTGTGCCCTGCGCCTGGGCGAGCGGCGACCACCCCAGTCGCCGCTACGGACGCCACCCTAGCCGGAACAGCACATCCTGGCTCTTGCCTTGGCCCATCCGGGCTGGGCCGGACCGGCTGGCGGCGGAGTTGCGACGCCCCTGGTGGGGCGCCATCGGCGCAGCCCGCACGGCATTTGGAATATGCTGGGCCGCGCGGACCTCACTACCCGCGCCAAGCGCTTGGGGCTCATTGCCGGCTACCATCTCCCGCCCGAGCCGCGGCCCCTGGTCCCTGAGCCCATCTGCCGCATCGAGGCGGCGCAACCGGGGCACCTGGTGCTACATCAGCCAGGCTCCGAAAGAGACTCAATCCGCTGGCGCAATCTCTCGACGGAGATCATTGACTCATTTCCACATGTGGCGGTGAGCTTCTCGAAAAAGTCCTGCTGGCTGAGCTCGAACTTCTCTTGCTTCTCATTGATCGTGATGCTCGTCTCAATGACTTTCGCGTCGAGGTCAGAGCCAACCTTGAATCTCGGTAGGTTGAATCGCCGCTCCAGCCGGACCGCGGACTTCTTCCCGGCCGCCACTAACTCCCGACTTTCATCAGCTGTAAGTTGGCTAAAAAGATAGTTCCGGAACGGTAAAAAGCTCGACTCTGCAAGCCTATACCTAACGACCTCGGTAAGCGCGTATACATTCTGATGGACAAATATCACGTCCCTCGGCTTGGAGTCGATGTTCAGTGCTTGCAGCTTACCGCGTAACACTCCCACAAAGTCATTGATGGTAATCCCTTCAAGGAATTCGATAACTTTCCTCATAAGCTCTTCAACCTTAATCTTTGTCCCGAACATGTCGGGCAGCCCCCGCGTGTCTTGCCCGGAGAAGATATCGCAGATGAACCCGCCTGAAACCACACAGTTTCTATGGTGGGAGAGGGCGTGGCACAGCTGCTGCATCGAAACTCCGGTAGTGGGGTTGCCCTCGTAATCGTAGGTAGACATGATCCGATTGCCTTTACCGCCGAGAATCTCCATGAGGGTCCGCACGTGTGATACGGACAGCAAGACTGCATCCTTGATTATTTCATCCTGCTGGTAAATGAACAACGGAGGGAAGCCACCTTCTGGAGACGTGTAAGTAACCTCATTACCGGAGCGAGATACGACCATTGATGCGCGAATTTCGGAAGGCAAGGACTTCGCCAACTCGTTTTGAAGAGCTCCAATTCGAAAGATCGGTCTCGCAGCTTCGTGCATGTGATGGAGAACGCTGCCGTAGACGATTTCATGCTCACCCACCTGCTTCGAGACGATAAAGGGGGATTTCCATTTCCCCAGGGGGATTTCCACCGGCGCTTCGCTGGCGTTCACTTGCAAGGGGTACACGCTCCCGTACAACACTTCCTCGACCCTTCGGTACACAATTAGGAGCCGTTCCAGTTGAATTTGTTTCACCGCCGAGGTCATACCAGAGACAGCTCCTTTAAGATTGAGCAATGAGGGCTCCGACGATGGCCCCAATAGACAGGTCTCCCTCAAATGATACTGCAGCGAAAGATCCTCTGCAATGCGATGGTTGCCGGCGTTTTTCCCACGATTACTCTCTGCTAGACTAAACGACTGCGATTCCCATTGGTCTTCGCGGGACTTGAACCATGCACAGAGCTTAGAAGAACCGCGTGGACAAGCGCCGGTTTTGAGCGATGCCAAACCTGTTACGGCGTTGGGGCCGTTTTGCAGGCCGTTGCCCCCTTCTAGGAGCAATGGCATGGAGATTCTACGTTATTTCGAGGGGAATTCCGCCTGCGCCAGTGCCGGGAACTCACGGGTCACCGCCTCGACTGCGGGTCGACGATAGGCGGCCCAGAGATGCTGGCGACTTCGCAAGCCCAGACGTGCTGCAATGGCGACCATAGGCTGGCCCTCGCAATAGAGTTGCAGCGCTAGAACTTGCCGCGGAGTCAGGACCTCCGACGCCCGTTCAGTGGCCTGTTGGAGAAGCGCCCGAGCCGCATGAACGTCGTCAAAGGCACTTCTGCGAAAGCGCTGCCGCGCCAGGCGTCTCACGCCCGGCAATCCGACGAGTGCTGAGTCGAGCAAACGATAGCCATCCGTGCGATGGCGCAGGGCGTCGTCGACCCATCGGTAGTACGCCGCGAACGACCGGCGGCCGCGTCTCGGTGCACGGCGCGTGTGGGGCCGCCCTGAGAATGGAATCACGGTGGCCTCGGACATCCACAGACTCCGGCCGAACGAGCAGTATGGCCTCAGCATGCCGACACAGCGCCGGGGCGGGAAGGCAGGATTCCGTAAGGGGACGTGAATTGCCATGACGGAACTCGGGACCGTGAGTAGACTTCCTGCCCTGTCGTGCGCTCATTGATCTCGCCGCGGCCGCGGGTCCTTGTCATAATGCGGGGCGTCGGCGAAGACCGGTGTTACGGCGTTCAGGTTCGGCGAGATCGGCGAGAGCTGCAGCACAGGCGGTCGCGGGACGGGTCGCCACACAACCAGCACTCGGGCACCGACTGGTTCGGCGCTATCGCGGCGGCCGAGTCCGCCCTGTTCGGTCGATGCTTGCACCCAAATGGACCGATGGCGCTGCGTAGAGTCAGTTCTCCACCACGAGCAGTGCATCCGCAGGGCCGCGCTTCAATGCCCAGCGCCGATCGGGTCGGCGGCGTCAGCAATGTGCAGGGCGCGAGATCGCCCGTGCTGTAAGGTCGCTACGACAAGGCCGCTCTCACCGATCTGCGGTGACGGGCAATGTTCGAGTTGACGCGAACTGCCCCAACAGTCCAATCCAAATAGGCCGTCGTACCTATTGATTCCGTTGCTGGATCCCTGCCCGGCGACGCCGGGCAGGACTACTGGTGGCTCTTTTGGATTGGCGTAGGTCTTGGCGTGGTGGTGGCCGTGATCGCGCTTCTCGACCACACGCTCAAGCATCTCACGCTTGTCTCACCGCGCGAACTGTTGGATGAGAAGGACTTGTGCAAGCCCCAGCAGGAGTTCCGAAAGGACGAGATCTTTCTTGCCGCTGATCGTCAAAAAGGCAAACGGGAAGATCGTTGAGGCTCGCGGCAAACATGCGATCGGTCTCGCCCTCGCGTTCGGCGTGCAGGTTGCGGTCATGCCCGTGTGGCTCGGCCTGAACATCGCGGGGGCCAGCAGCATCTAAGAAACCTCTGAACAACTGGCGCACCTGAGCGCCAGGGCGTGCGTGCGGTGCCGGGATTGACGCCTGGAGAGATGTGCCCTCAATCCGCCCTTCACGCCGCCGGTGGGGCCGCGTGCACCCCGTGCGGGGCACAAATCGCCGGCTCATGCCGGCGCAGCGCGCTCCGCCAGCAGCAGATTGGCGAACCCGAAAAAGAGGCAGAGCCGGGTCCTGTTCTTGCCAACCCCCGATACCGCACCTGCGCGTACCCGAAGTGGCGCTTCACATAGAGAAGCGGATGCTCCACCTTCGCCCGGATCCAGGCCTTGCGCCGCTCGGTCTGGGCTGCGGCGATGCCCACCCCACCGTGGGCGTCGCAGCTCCGCCGCCAGCCGGTCCGGCCCCCACCGGGGATGGGCCAAGGCCAGGGCCACGATGTGCTCTTCCAGCCAGGGCGGCGTCCGGCGCGGCGACTGTGGTGGGCGGCGCTCCCGCGGACGGAACGCGTCCAGACCCCAACGCCGCACCGGCTTGCGTCAGCGATAGTAGGTTGAGGGGTGCACGCCCAGGAGCCGACAGGCCGCCCGTACCTTGCCCGGCTCGTCGGCCAACGCGAACAGCCGTAGCCGAAACCGGTACAACCCGTCATCATGGGCCATGAGCGGTGCCTCGCTTGCATCTCATCGTTTGATCCCGACGAGATACAGCGCGCACTGCTCCCCGGCGTCCGCCCAAACCGTTGCCAGGTGTCGCGTCTATTTGGGAAGAGGACAGACTAGGCGCGTCTACGACACTGCCAACCCGCTGCACGGCTGCCGGCTGGATGCCATGCTTCTCGTGGAAGTGGTTGTGAGCGTCAGCGTGATGCTCGCCTGGCGCAGCTCCTCCTGGCGCGCGCAGAAGAGGGTTCACTGTCCGGGAAGAGTCTCTGCTCCCAGGAGCAGAGACGTCATTTTCCAGGTGCAGACCGTGTCCTATGTGAGGCTCGACTCGAAGGTACAGGCACTCGTCGACCTGAAAGCATGGAGCATGGCGGGCCGCCGGGTGCTCGTCTACACCATGCACACGGGGACCAGGGACATCACCGAGCGGATGGACGACACCCTCACCCGGCACGGGATTCGGGTCGCCGTAATGCAGGCCGTCGCCGTGGCGGCGGACCGCCGTGAGGCCTGGGTTGCCCAGAAGGTCACGCAGGGCTTCGACGTGCTCATCTGCCACCCGCGGCTGGTGCAGAGCGGCCTCGATCAGGTGGATTTCTCCACCATCTGCTGATGCGAAACTGACTAGCCGGTCTACACCATGCGTCAAGCCTCGCGCCGCTCTTGTCGCATCGGCCAAAACCGACTGGTCAAGGTGGTGTTCCTGGCCTACCGGAATACTCCCCAGGCCGACACGCTGAAGCTGGAGGCCAAAAGACTGCAATTCACCCTCGCCGGCGAGGGTGAACTGCCTGAGGACAATCTGGCCGCCTACGGCGACGACGGCGACGACCTGCTGCTGACGCTGGGCCGCCAGGTCGTCAACGGCGCAGCGGACGGTGAAACCGTCGAGAATGACTTCGCGCACGCCACAACCGCCGCGACCAGCGCTGAGCAGTTGCTGGTGGGCGACGACTGTTAGAGTGTCGTGACTGAGCCGGAGCTCGACTCCGGCAACGGCAACGAAGTGACCAGCAACGGCCGTCACGAAGCCATCGGCCTCGGGCCGAGCGTCGAGCCAGTCCTGGGGAACGGACAGCACGCCGCTCCGCTCGACGGCAACGGTCACCGGGACGAGGCGCCAGCGCCGCAGCCGTCGCTTTTCCCCTGGGCCTCGTTCGTGGCCGCGCGGCCGGTCAAGTCCAAGGGTCGTCGCCGCAAGGCTCAGGCCCCAGCGCAGTTCCTGTTCGAGCGGGCGCTGGAACAGGAGCGGGCACCGGTCGGCGCGGGACGCAAGAACGCAAACATGGGGGAGGACACCTAGTCCAGGTGTCCTACCCCGCACGTCCACGTGTGCGGCCCATTGCGTTTCAGGCAATACTGCTTTCGTGCGGCCATGCTTGAGCCATGTGTGCGGGGAATCTTCGTTGCCGCAGGACTCCGCGAAAGGGTCAAACGATATGTGTCGGAGAACACACTGAAAGGGAACTGCGATGACGACCGCAGATACCGCTGCGCGACAGCACGGGCACCGCGAAGAGTTGGCCCGCCTCGGCAGAGAGGTATCCGAGCGAGACATCCTGCCGCAGATCGAAGCCGACCGTCACGGTGACTAGGTCGCCATCGATGTTGAGACCGGGATTGGGCAATAGCTGACAGTGAGAGAGTGGCGTGGTGGATCGTCTGAGAGCGCAGCGTTGCGGTGCCGTCGATGTCCTGGCCGAGCGAGTCGGGTACAGGGCGCTTCGCAGCTTTGGGGTCGGGTCCCTGCGGATTTCCCCAGAGCGAATACCGGTTGTTGTTGGAGGAACGCGTGACTGAACAGGACATGATCACAGCCACTCGACAGTCGTCATCGGGAGCGCGTTTTCGCAAATGCGCGCTCCAAGTGAACCCTCACCACTACGCCGGGACATTTCGCGGGCAGGAAAGTGACGGCAGTTCGATAGATTACGCCAAGGCCATTATTGCTAGGGCGGCGGAGCTTGAAGTGTCGGTGCTTGCCATCACTGACCACAACAGCGTCAGCTCCGTCACAGAGTACAGAATCGCCGCTGAGGATCAGAAGATCACGATTTTTCCCGGATTCGAGATTGCCTCCTCTGAAGGCATCCACATACTCTGTATATACCCGCCAGACACTGCTGAGGAAAGGCTTGAAAGGTTCCTCGGCGAGCTAGGGATACGTAGTCCCGAACCCTCCTCTGATCTGTCCAGCGAGCCGTTCGAACATGTTCTCCAGAAAGTCAAAGAACAAGGGGGCATCACTGTCGCTGCGCACGTAACCGGGGATAAGGGCTTGTTCGAGGTTCTTGATGGACAGGCCAGAATTCGCGCATGGCGGAACAAGGACCTGCTTGCGGTCCAAATTCCAGGACCAGTCAGCGTTTTGCCGAACAGCGTGCGGCCAATAGTGGAGAACAAGAATCCCGAATACTACCGTACCCATGCTGTGGGCGAAGAACGTGCTGTGGCCGTCGTCAATGCCAAGGACGTTGCTAAACCCCAGGACTTGGACGACCCGTCCGCAACCTGTTGGATCAAAGTGTCCGAAATTACCATCGAGGGTCTACGCCAAGCGTTCCTGGACCCAGACTCAAGGATAAGGCTCAACAGTGATCCTGAACTAGAAGAGCATGCAGAGCTCTGGACCCTTGCATGGGAAGGAGGATTCCTGGACGGCGCTGCCATTCACTTCAACCCAAACCTGAACGTCCTGGTGGGCGGGCGTGGTGCCGGGAAGTCCACGGTCATCGAGAGTCTGAGGTACGTGCTCAACTTGGAACCCATCGGTGAGGATGCAAATAAGGCTCATACTGGAGTGGTTCGTCACGTTATTCGCAGCGGGACGAAGATCACGCTTCGTGCGCGAGCATATCGTCCGGCGAAACGTGAGTACGTGATCGAGCGGACTGTCCCGAATCCATCTGTCGTGCGCGAAGAGAGCGGGCAGATCTCCAAACTGCTTCCGCGTGATGTTCTCCCTCGCATTGAAATTTATGGACAGCATGAAATCTCGGAGCTTGCCAAGAATGCCGAAAAGCGCACACTGCTGCTTGACCGCTTCGTCCAGCACGATGAATCACTAAACCGGCGCAAGAACAGTGTCCGCCGCAGCTTGGAGCAGACGAGAAAGTCCATCGCGGATGCCCGCTCGGAACTACAGCAGATCGATGACCAATTGGCGATGCTGCCTGGCTTGGAAGAAACCCTAGCTCGCTACCAAGAAGCTGGACTTGAGGACCGGCTGAGGGAACAGAGTCTTCTTGTTCGCGAAGAGCGACTACTCGATTCGATCCCCGACCGCATTTCGGCTTTCCAAGAGTGCTTGTATACGCTTCGGCTGGAATTACCAATCGACCGGGCCTTCGTGTCTCCAAAGTCCCTTAAAGAATTGCCAGGTAAGGAGATCTTGGGTAGTGCCAATCCTATTCTGGAACAGCTAAGCCGCGAAATCGAGGAGGCTGCGTCCCTGATTGAGAACGCACTCAAGCAAGCGGATGAGGAAATGGAGGGTGTCCGAAATCGCTGGTCCGTGCGGAAGCACGAGGTCGAAGCTCGGTACCAGAAGATACTTCGCGAACTGCAGAAATCAGCCGTGGATGGCGAGGAGTTCATACGCCTCCGGCGTGAGATTGAAGGTCTGCGTCCGCTACGCGAGCGCAGGGTTTTGTTGCGGAGAATTGAAAAGGAACATTCAGATGAAAGGCTTGCACTGCTGGCCGAATGGGAGGAGGTCAAGGCAGCCCAGTTCCGACTCTTAGATCGGGCCGCTAGAGGTGTTAGCAGAAAGCTACGCGACCGAGTACAGGTTAGAGTCACAGCAGCCGGCAATCGCGAACCCCTTTTTGACGTGCTCAGAGATGAAATTGGTGGCCGTCTTTCTGAAGCAATCGATCAACTCAGGAAGACGCCGGACCTTTCGTTGCCTTACTTTGTTAAGTCTTGTAGAGATGGCTCGGAGGCGGTTCAAAATGCCTATTCGATACCACCCGCGCAAGCAGAACGCCTCAGCAAGGCAACGCCGGAGGCCGTGATGCGGATTGAAGAGTTGGAACTCTCTTCCACGACAGCGATCCAGCTCAATACGGGTACTACCGGTGACCCTCCGACTTGGCAGGCACTTGAGGATCTTTCCACGGGACAGAAGGCCACCGCCATACTATTGCTACTCCTCTTGGAGTCTGACGCCCCATTGATTGTTGATCAACCTGAGGATGACTTAGATAACCGCTTCATAACTGACGGGGTAGTGCCAAGGATGCGCGACGAAAAACGGCGGAGACAGTTTATCTTTTCCACACACAACGCCAACATCCCTGTGCTGGGTGACGCTGAACTAATTCTCGGACTAACAGCCTCCGGTGACGCAGACAACAGAGGGAATGCGGTGATCAGGCCGGAACACGCGGGTTCAATTGATGCCCGCCAGGTACGCGAACTCATTGAGGAGATACTTGAAGGGGGCAAGGATGCCTTCGAGACCAGACGACTGAAGTATGGTTTTTGAGGGACTGAAATGAATCGATCTCAGCTCTTGCAACTGCTGCTGAATGGGGAGAATTCCGGGTTGGAGTTCAAGCGTGATGACGTACACCCACAGAGCCTTGTTGGCGAGATCGTGGCCCTGCTGAATCTGGAAGGCGGTCACATTTTACTGGGAGTTGAAGATGATGCAGTCGTTTCTGGGCTCACGCGAGATCCAAAAGAGGCTGAAGAATGGGTTATGCAACTAGCTCGAGACCACGTCCAACCTGCCGTAATCCCGTATTGGGAGATCCTAAAGTGGGGCGAAGACCTTGTTGTAGGAATAGTCTCCCTACCTGCTGATGCACCTGACAAACCATACAAGGTCAAGAGAGGTGCTTCTTGGGTCACGCGAATCCGAGTTGGCACGACAACTCGGGACGCCTCCAGAGAAGAGGAAGAGCGCCTATACCAACAGTCTGGCCGGTTGAGGTACGGGCTAAAGCCAGTACTTGGAACCACGCCACAGGATTTGGACGCTCGACGCCTTAGGGATTATTTCGTTCGAGTTCGAGGTGAGAACGGCTTTCCGGACGACGACCCAAACGAGCTCGAAAGATTGCTTGTTAACCTGGAGCTAGTCACGAGGTCAGCTGGATACACTTCGGCGACAGTAGACGGATTACTACTCTTTGGCGAAAACCTTGATCGCTTCCTCTCTCAATCGGGCATCAGAGCAATTTCCTACCAGGGGACAGAGCCTGATTACGCGGTTCGTGCAGACGAAGACATAAAGGGTCCCCTCACGCCATTGGGTGTTAGCAGTGGCTCTACGGTCGAACCGGGAGTTGTGGACAGGGCCTGGGACTTCGTGCGGCGTAACATAGCCTCTTCAGCACGGATTAAAGGAGCGCAGCGGCATGAGCGCTGGGAGTATCCAGAGGGAGCCCTCCGCGAGATTCTGGTGAACGCATTGGTCCACCGCGACTATAGCATCGCGGGGACCGACGTCATGCTATCCATATTTTCCGACCGCTTAGAGATTCAGAGCCCGGGCCGCTTGCCCAATACAGTAACTGTTGACGGCATGAGGTCAGGAATGCGCTACGCCCGGAATCAGACACTTGTCAATGTCATGAGGGACTACGGCTACGTTGACGCCCGCGGCATGGGGATCAGGAACAAAGTCATTCCGCTTATGCACATCAACAATGGAACAGAGCCTGAATTCATCGAAGAGGAATACCGATTCACCGTGCGGCTTTGGAAGGGAGACAGCCCGTGATGACCACGCGGAACTCACGTCAGTCCCCGGTCCCCTGGAGCGTTGATGCACGCTGTTCTAATAGATCGGCAACAGTCGCGCATCCGTGCCGCATTGCCGAAGATAATGGTCTTCTCTCCCATCATATGAGACGGCTAATCCAAGATATGTTCTTCACTGATTCTTATCCTGCGACAGCGATTATCCCCAAAATGGTCATTCAATGTTGGCACGAGTCCAATAGCATTCCTGCACACGTCCAAGAGTGCCTTGACAGCTACAAACCGGTAGACAGTCGAGGTGTCAAGCAAGTTCCTTTTGACGACCGCAAGGCCAGACAGTGTTTTTCCAAGAGCTTTGGTCGTCACCATGTCGCGGCCTTCAACCGATGGCATCACCCGACAATGCAATGTGAATAGTTTCGTCTATGTTACATAGGTAGGCACGGTGGCTTCTACGTCGCCGCCGACGCATTCTACCAAGGAGGGGACTACGGCTCTCTGTTTCAACTTGCAGCGGTCGGAGGTGGCCGCTTGAGCCCGTCGACCCTTTAGGCTCGCCCTGGAGGTAGCGATCGCCGGGGCCTTGAGATCTGCCGGAATAGGACACGAACGCCCGCCGGTCCCGATTGGCCGATTCCCGCCGGATACCTAGGGCCTGCCAACACTTGGCCAACATTCGGGCCATTTATTGGTGGCGCTGGTAGTCTCTGGGAACAATTGGGAACCTCGGACTAACAGAAGTAGGGAACGTTGGTGGCCGCCGGAAGAGGCCCGGGTATCTATGCTGGGCAGGACTTGAGGTGAGCCGAGTCGCACGGGCTGGGCGGAAGTGTCCCGCTTTTGACTTGACAGGAACTCGGCCGTATGCATCGGCACTCCCGTTGTTGATGGCCGACCGCCGGAGCCAAGGCCTTGCGGCTAAAGTCCCAGTGTGTCGTTTAGGCTTTTGAGTTCCGCGCGGGCTCTGTGGAACTCATCGACTTTCGTCGACACATATCCTGTGTCGACCAACTTGGGGCTGAAGGCCCGCTTGTTCGTATCACTCTGTCGGCTGGAGCGGGGATTGTAGAACACGACACGTTCGGGTTCCGTCTCGAGCATCGCTCCCAGCTCAGCAAACTCCTGGCCGAGGTCCGCTAATTCCTCGCTCAGCATCTCGACCTGTTTGGCAGCACGTCGCCGGCGATGGGCAAACTCCTGAACGCCGTCGTGTTTCGCACTCACCGGGACCACCTAATCGTCGCTGCAACGCGACCGGATGACAAGACCAATAGCCCAAGTCTAGCGAAGCGTGCTGCCCTAGGTGTACTGACTACACACCTGCGAGACACCTGACAGGAGCGGGACCACCAACGAGACTTGGGGTTATCACACACCAACATCTCGCCGGAGGTCCCGATGGATGATGCCACGCCAGGCCCGCAGCGGATGCGCTATTCGTTCGAGTCCCGGTGCCGCGCGGTCGTCGCGATGGTGGCCGGCCTGAGTCCGGGCGCCGCGGCCCAGGCGGTCGGCGCCAGCCGCGCGACGGGCTATCGCTGGTGGCGGCGCTACACGACGGCGGGCTGGGTGGGGCTGCAGGAGCGCCCGTCCACGCCCCAGCACCAGCCTCGGCGGCTCAGCCCCGCGGCAGAGGCGGAGATCCTCGCCGCGCGCCAGCGCAGCGGCGCGGGGCCGGTCACCATCGGGGCGCTGCTGGGGCGTCCCGCCTCGACCGTGGGCAAGGTGCTACGGCGGCGGGGGCACTCCCGCCGCCCGCGCCTCCCCCGGCCCCCGGTCGTGCGCTACGAGCGCGCCCAGCCGGGGGAGCTGCTGCACCTCGACACCAAGAAGTTGGGCCGCTTCTGGCACGTCGGCAAGCGCATCACCCGCGACGGCATCCGGCGCCGCCCGCGCGCCGGCTGGCAGCACGTGCACGTGGCCATCGACGACCACTCGCGGCTGGCCTACGCCGAGGTGCGACCGACTGACCGCCAGGGCGACGCCTTGGCCTTCCTGGAGCGCGCGCGGGCCTGGTTCCGCGCCCAGGGCATCGCGGTGCAGGCGGTGATGACGGATAACGGGTCAGCCTATCGCTCGCACGCCTGGCGGCAGCACTGCGCGGCGCACGACCTGCGGCACCTACGCACCCGGCCTTACACGCCCCGCACCAATGGCAAGGCGGAACGCTTCATCCAGATCCTGCTGCACCGCTGGGCCTATGCCTTCGCCTACCCGTCGAGCGCCCACCGCACGCGGGCCCTCATTGGCTGGCTGCGGTGGTATAACCGTCGGCGCCCCCACGGCTCGCTGGACGGCCTCCCGCCCGTCAGCCGTGTCTCACACCTTGTATGTTCCCACGCCTTGGATTGACCAAGGTCACAGTGAACGGGCCGGGACAGACCGATCACACCTTGGTCGTCAGAGACCGCTACAGAGCAGGGTCGTCCCGGCCCGCACGCTGGCCCAGAGCCCGAACAGTTGCCAGGGCCGTGAGCACGAGCCCGCATCGGCAAGGCAGGGCGCGTGGCCAGCGTTGCCGGAGGGTACCCAATGGCAGCACCAGCGGACGTGACGGTGGGGATCGATGTGGCGAAGGCCCAGTTGGACGTGGCCGTGCAGCCCACGGGGACGACCTGGACGGTCGCGCGCGCACGCGGCGGCCTGCGGCGGTTGCAGGGGCAGCTCGAGGCGCTGCGGCCGACCCGCATCGTGCTGGAAGCCAGCGGTGGCTACGAGCGGGCCGTGGTCGCCGCCCTGAGCGCCGCTGGCCTGCCAGTCGTCGTCGTCAATCCGCGCCAGACTCGCGACTTCGCCCGCGCCCACGGCATCCTGGCCAAGACCGACCGGCTGGACGCACGCGTGCTGGCGCGGTTCGCGGCCGCGGTGCGGCCCCCGCTGCGGCCCCAACCCAGCGCCGCCGTCCAGGACCTTCAGCTCCTTAGCCGCCGGCGGCGCCAACTGGTCGCGGACCGCGCGGCCGAGCAGCAGCGGCGCCGCCACGACCGGGCCCACCTGGACCTGGGCTTCGACCCTCTGGCCGCCGCGCTGACCGCGGCCCTCGCGCAGGTGGACCGCCAGTTGGCGGCCCTGGTGCAGGCGGAACCCGCGTTGCGCACCCGCGCCGCCTGGTTGCAGAGCATCCCCGGGATCGGCCCCGTGGCCGCTGCCACCTTGCTGGCCGAAGTGCCCGAACTCGGGACCTGCACTCGCCAGCAGGTCGCTGCTCTGGTCGGGGTCGCGCCCTTCAATCGCGATAGCGGCGCCTGGCGCGGGCGCCGCAGCTGCTGGGGCGGGCGCGCCCAGGTCCGCGCCGCGCTCTACATGGCCGCCCTGACGGCCACCCGCGTCAACCCCACGCTGCGCGCCTGCTACCAGCGCCTCATCGCGACCGGCAAGCCGTCCAAGGTGGCCCTCGTCGCCTGCATGCGCAAGCTTCTCGTCCTCTGCAACGCCTTGTGCAAACACCGGACCACCTGGGACCCCACCATGGCCTAGCCCTTGACGCCCCAACACAGTTGCTCCGTGGTCAGTACACCTAGGTCGGCGTCGTGAAGACCATCTGGTGGACTCGCACATGGATAGAATGCCCTCCAGGATGTCGGCCTCCGCTTGATCGATGGTCAGCCCGTATTTCAGTCGCACGTGCACGACCCGATCCGCGTACCAGCACTGATTCAGGTCGGGGAGCCATTCGGCCGCATCGTTCGTCCGCTTCTGGTGCCGGTTCACGGACGGGCTCGCCAGCGTGAGATTCAACAGGTCGTTCGAGAAGTTGCGACGCTGCGCCGCATCGGCGGCGAATCTGGCGGACGTGCCGCAGTTACGGCAAGCGCTCACACCAAACCGTCTGAGCAGACGATTCGCACGACCTGCGGCTCCGCGGGCTGCGCTTGCTCTGCGTCGTCAGGCGGATTCAGGCGGAAGCGCTCGCGTAACGCCTCAAGCCGGGTCATCAGCACCGAGCCTTCCAACCCCAGCCGGCGAATCTCATCCAGCGCGTTCTCCGCGGCTGGCTGCAGGTCGCCCTGGTAGATGCGCCGTAGCGTCTCGATCCGCCGCACGTCCTCCGGCGTCGCCTCAAGACGCTTCCTGGCCAGGTTGAGTTGTCGAGACACGTAGCGGCGCGCCAGCGTGTTGCGCGGGCGCCGGGCGCGGACCAGCCGCTGCCGGAAATCGGTCTGGAAGGCCGCGAACGCCCGCATCACGCGCTCGTTCGTCTCACGCGGCAGTGGCTGGGCAGGCGCGTCCTCGTCGCATTCGGCCGCCGCCGCGAACTGGGCGGGGCTGATCTGACGCGGTTCCTGGCCGTCCGCCACCGCGTAGCAGCCCTTGACGTTTCCCGCGCTCAACAGCACCAGCGTTTCGCCGCGCCGAGGATTCTCGAACGGCGAGGCGGCGTCACCCCGAGGCGCCGGCGATACCAGCGGCATCTGCATGCCCGGAATCTCCAAGACGTTCTGCAGCTGAATACCGCTGCCGTCGGCGGTTGGACTTTCGCCGACCTTCAGCGCCGACCGTATCCCGTCCGGCAATTCTGTGATCGTCTGCCACAGCTCCGGTTTCTCGCGCTGAATCTGCTGCAACAGCGCCACGGCCCGCTGATTGGCGGCCACTTCATCCAGCCCGTCATCGTCTTCGGACAACTGCTTGTTGATGTAGATGCGGTACATGGCGTCGGCGTTCAGCCGCTCCGCTTCCGAGAGCAGCTTGCTGTCCAGCCCGATTAGGTCGTGGAACGACTGGATGCGGTTGCCCAGCCGGTCCGTCAATTCGAGTTCGGCGTCCACGTCGGTATCGGGCCACATGTTGTGCAGGTGGATCACGTCGTGCTCGGAGCCGATGCGGTCCACCCGCCCAAACCGCTGAATCAGCCGCACCGGGTTCCAGTGCAGGTCGTAGTTCAGCACGCGGGCGCAGTCCTGCAGGTTCTGACCCTCGGACACGATGTCCGTCGCCAGCAGCACGCGAATCTCGTTCCGCGGCCGCCGGCCGTTGCTTGCTGCGTTGGCTCTAGGAGCAAAGCGCTGGATGATGGTCTGCGCGCTGTCGCGGGTGCCGCCGGTCAGCCGGGCGATCGCCGCGTCCTGTCCCGACGGATTCAGCTGGTTGTACAGGTACTCGACCGTCGTCTCGGCCTCGGAGAAGATCAGCACTTTGCCCGACGCCACCTCGGGCCGGTCCAGGAATTGGCGCAGCGTCTGAAGCTTGTCGTCATCCGCCGGCGTGATGTCCTTGATTCTCTCGCGGATGTCACCCAGCACCGCGTAGTCGGCGTCCAGATCGGCGAGCCATCCCGCGACCTCGAAATCCCCGGTCGAGTGGACCAGCTTGGACCGCTTTTGTCCCTGCGACTGCCGGCGATCTTCTTCCTGTTGGAGTATCTCGAGCACCTCGTCGGCGTCGAACGACTGGCCGGAAAGCAGCCGGGTCGCCGTGTTGCCGATAGGCACGTAGCCGTCCTCCAGCGCCTGCCGAAAGTTGCGGTTACTGCGCAGCAGGGACTCCAGCGTGGAGCGAAACGCCTCGATGCTCGATTCCAGCCGCTTGAACAGCAGCGCCCGCATCAGCCGGGGGATGCGGTCGCCGGCCCGGAACAGGTCGCGGTACTCGTCCTTCTCCTTGGCTGCGGGCGTCAGATGGTCGAGAGCCCGGTATCTGGCCGCTTTGTGCGCGTCGAGCAGCGCCTGCAGGTCCGCAAGCGCCCCCGCTTTTGCGTAAACCTCGTCCAGCCGATAATCCACGTTGTCCAGTTGCGGGTCCGGGAACCGAACGGGATTGCCCCCCACCGTCGCCGTGTCGCCGTAGAGTTCGCGGACATCCCGACGGCGGCGCCGAATGAACACCGGTGCCAGCACCTGCTGGATGTCGGCGTGGGGAACGTCCGGCGGCGTGGGTTTGTTCATCGGCGGCGGGCCGTGCGACCCCTTCGCCAGCCAGGCGGCGTACTCGGCTCGATAGTTCTCGTCGTCGGCGCGGTAGGCCAGCCAGCGCCGCGCGTTCCGGAAATACTCCTCCAGATTGAGCGGCTCGATACTTAGCCCGTGGTTCGTGTCATCCAAGAACAGGGTCAGTTGACGGTAGATGTCCATCGCGCCCAGATTCTGGGGCGTGGCGCTGAGCAGAATCACCTTGTGGTCGCCGGCCTCCAGGTAGTCGCGCAGGCCTCGCGAGCGCTGGTTGATATTGCGAAAGTTGTGCGCCTCGTCCACCAGCACCGGCCCGCGGTTTGGATAGGCCTCCTGCAGGGTCACGCCGTACTCGGACGGATCGGCGTCCACGTAGCGGCCCAACTCTTCGTCGAACTCCGGGTCCGGCACCGCGCGGATCATGCTGTGCGACACGACCTCGGCGCCGAGTCCGAACTGTTCATTGAACCGCTGCCACATGGGCCGCAGCCCGGCGGGGCAGAGAATCAGCGGCGGGCCGTCCTGCGGATAGCTGACCCGCAACTGGCGCAGCAGCTCGGCCCCGATGTAGGTCTTGCCCAGCCCCACCACGTCGCCGATATAGCAGCCGCCGTGCGCCTCGATCATCGCCAGCCCGCGGCTCACCGCGTCGATCTGGAAGTTCGCCAGCTCCTCATCGCGCTGCGGCAGCGGCAACTCACCGCCCGCAACCTCGGTGTAATACAGCTCATGAAGCGCCTTGAGATACACGTGATAGGGCGGCGTTCGGGCCAGCGCCCAGGAGCGGTTCAGCTCGGTCAGCAACGCCTGGCTAATTTCCTGGGAGTCCTTCCAGAGCGAGTCGAACCACTCGCGCAGCGCCTCCATTTCGGCGTCGCCGGTCACGCGCACGTTCAGCTCGGTGTTGCCAGTGAAGCCCGCCAGAGTCAAGTTGGACGACCCCACCACCGCCGCTCCCGGCTCGGCGTGGTTGGCATACCAGCACAGGTACGCCTTGGCGTGCAGCGGCCCGCGCGGGTAGGCGCGCACTTCCACCCGGCCCGAAGCGATCATGTCCCGCAAGCTGCCAACGGCGGCCTGCGAGCCGTCGTCTTGCGGCAGCACCGACACGCCTACCGCAATGCCCCCCACCGCGTCTCGCGCGTTCTCTGCCCGTTCACGCCGCGGTAGCAAGTCGTCGGCGCCCAGCCGCGCCCGCAGCGCCTGCGCCTGCGGCAGACTCACCGCCACTTGCTCCAGCACCTGCCGGTCCGAGCGGCCCACCAGGATGCGCACCTTCTCCAGCCCGGCCAAGCCTCCCGCCACCTGCTCGAACCCGCTCATGAAGAAGTAGCCCACGGCAATATCGGCGCGAGACGAGCTGGCCAGCATCTCCTTCAGCCGCGCCAGCAGCGTCGGGTCGGTGGACGCGTGGAGGATGTTCAAGGGTTCATGCCGGAAGGGCCGCTACGCACAGGCAATCAAACAACGGTCAAACAACTCGCTGGCCCGTCTAACAGGTTCAGAAACGGTCGCGCGGGCCAAGTTTTCCACACTTTCCACACGTCCGATCAAACAACGGTCAAACAACCGGATCGCCGTTGCGCGGGTCGGCCCAGAAGGGAAGGTAGGACCTGCTCCTAAACCCGGCTTCTGGATTGCGCAGAACGATCCACTTGGATTCCAGAGCTTCCTTGAGGAGTTTGGATGCCTGAGCTGCATTCGCCTTCGAAATGCCAAAACGCTCTCGGATTGAAGCGTTGTTCGTCGGCTGATTCATCACGTAGCGCAAACACGCGTGCAGATAGCAGGCGCGCACACGGTCAGCGTGCGACATCTCCGACAGACGCTTATGGCTGAAAAGTGTCGCTCTCGTAAAGTCACCGGGCGCTTCGAACAAAGGCGCCGGAAGCTGATAAATCTCTACCTCGTTGAGCACCTTATCGATACCGCTACCCCGTTCCTCACAAATTCGAAACCTCCGCATCAACGCACCCAACGCCTCGTTACGAGACCTAGGCGGCATGTCTACAAACCGGGCTGTATCCACCAGCGGCATGCCAGGATTTGTAATTTCAATGCGATCGTCGAATATCTCAACTAACGGTCCGGTACCCAATATGGTGAAATCTTGATGAATCAGGGCATTGGCAACCAATTCCCGAACCGCGACTTCGGGAAACGTCGGAACGGTGGTGCGCAACGATCGTTCGATAACCTCATTCGCCGGTACACGTCCCAAAATATATTCGACTAGACGTTGAAACCCGACCGCGTAACCGAGTTCCCCATGACGTTCCCCGAGAGCGCTGGTACGTCCCGAGCCGTGATATTCCACTACGCGTACTGCTTTGCGGGCGATCGACGGAAATTGCTCTATCTTCCGTGCAAATAGCACTGCTCCCAAGTTCGTGATATTCCAGCCACCGGCATCGCACTTGGAAATCAGTCGGTCAGCGGAGAGTGCTTCGAGAATCAGGTCGTGACCGTCGGGGTGAGGCAATTGAAGTAGGTCAAAGTACGCGGAGTACTCAAGCTGCTGAAGAACGTCTGCAGCACTAACGCGTTCAGCAGCTACGCCACGCTCGAAACTGGTCACGTCGAATCTCCGCCAAAGGTCACGTTCCCTTTCCGGATGGTGCCGGAGTCGCTTTTTCACGCTTCCGATTCGGATAAAGTCGTCGCCGCCGAAAGAAACTGGGCGTTGCATTGCAGCAGCTATCTCGAGGACAATGGTCCGACACCCAGCTACCATGACTTCGTGGAAGTGGAAGTCCACCTGCGGGTCTAACATTCGAAGAAGCCAATTCTCCAATGGTTCGTTGCCCACCTTGGTCGTCAATGGCGAAAATGTCGTGCCAATTATCTCGTGAGTTTGGTCCTCGACACCCCACACCAGATAAGCGTGAGCCTTTTTGTTTAGAGCGGCACCGTTCGCCAGAGCAGAGATATATTCACCGATGTCTTGCGAATCAACGTGGTTCGACTTGAACTCTACCCACTCTGTTTCATGTGCTAGGCTACGGAGCTCATATACTAATCCTCGGAGATATTGATGGTCTCGAATCGGAGTCATTCCTTCGTTCTCTCCGAGTACGCGGCGGTCACGTCCTTGTAGTCAGACGGAAAGCGGACCGATTCACTGCTTCGACGATTCCACAAGCAGGCTTCGGCGCTCGAACCAGTCGCTGACAAACACGACATCCTCGGCCGAGAGGGCGTAGAGATCGTACACCATGGCGTTGAGTTCGTCGCTGTCTACAGATTCTCCGGCGGTGCCACTATGGACGATGCTTTCGAGACGAGACTGGATGCTGGCGGCTGGAGGCACGATGGGAAGACGGGATGTGTAGTGGTAGTAGAGCTGCATGAATCCGCCGCGCAGGGAATTCGTGATCTGACACAAGAGGAACTCAATCAAGTCCGAATTCAGAACTGCAAGCATCCACATAACGTCAACCGGAATCACGTAGCACTTGTTATTTACATACGTCCCATTGGAATCGAAGCAGAAGCGTACGGATCGCGCAAATTCGGGCCAGATAATCTTCGGTCGTTCGAATTCGGGAAAGATTCCTTCCTGCGGCTGCTGCAGCTCATACCACGGATGCAGGTGAGCAGTCGCGCGCTGTTCGAGCTGCGGTCGATACCACTCCAAGTGCTCGCGGATGGCGGGATAGCGGTCGATGTCCACGCCCCGATTCGCGAAAATGATGAACAGCCCATTCCAATCCGGTGTCCAGCGCTTGATATCCCGGCCCCGCAGCCAGGGCCTGATCATCTCGGCGCTCTTTGGATCGGCGGCCACCAGTATGTCTCGCTTCGCTTGGTCGATCACGAAAGCTTCATTGAGACCGGTCTTGACCCCCATATAGATGCGCCCATCCACGAACTCGCCCAAGGGCCTTCCCTGGTTCATCAAGCGCTCGAATAGGACGTTGATCGACTCGTCTTCGATCCTCCATTCCGAACCGCCCAGGCGGGCCTGTGGGAAGTTGGCGACCTCAGTCTCAAGGTCCTCCGGCAAACGCCGCATTGCCTCGCGCGCCTGCTCCACGCTCCCGGCGCGTCCAAGTCTTCGAGCCAGCAAAGGGTAGAGATTGTGTCCGCTGACAGTGGCCTCAAGTCCAACAGCCGTTTTTCTGGCTGCCAACACGAACACCTCGACTGTTGCGTTGAAAATCTTGACTTCACCGAAATCAATGACCGTGTCGATGGTCAGTATTTTGGCCAGGTGCCGCCTGAGCTTCGTGCCATATCGGCGTTTCGTGAAGCTGTTGCTCGTGATAAAGACCAGCGATCCTCCTGGGACCAGCAACTCGATGGCTCGGGCGTAGAAGAACACCAAGAGGTCGGCACGCGAGGCAGCAACAACTGGGAAACTCGCCTTGTATTGATCTTCGTCGCTCTTGTTGAGCTTCTCCATCCGTACATATGGCGGATTGGCGATAGCGATGTCGAAGCCTCCACGCGCCGCCACCACTTCGGCGAACTCGATGCGCCAGTCGATGACGCCTGCGGGAACGGCCGTCACGCCAAGATCAGCGCGGAGCTGCCTTTCGGCAGCCACGATCCGTCGTCGCAGCTGGTCCTTGTGGGCTGTTGCGCGCATGTACCGTGCCTTGAGACCCGGAAGGTCCGAGATTTGTATCTGGTAGCGCGACTGATCCAAGTGACTGGGATCGGGACCCAGCAAGCTATCGCCGCGGACGATCTTGAAGTCCAGGTTGGGCAGGGGGTCGGGCTTCGCGCCCTCGTACTCGATGGCCAGCGAGAGCCATAGGCGCAGCATGGCGATATTGACGGCAAACTCGTCGATGTCGACGCCGTACAGGTTGCGCTCGATGATGTGCAGCTTCAGCTCGTGAAGCCTTCGGGCATCGACGCCGACGTTGAACAAGGTAGTCTGCAACTCAACGAGTTCCTGCAGCATGCCCAGCAGATAGGCACCAGAGCCGCAGGCCGGGTCGACCACCGTGATTTCGTCCAGCGCACGGCTGATCGCGGGCGCAGCGGCTGGGGATATGCCGGCGGTATCGCGCCGGTCGACGAAGGCGGCGACGGCCTCACTCGACACCCCGATATCGCGGCCTGCCAGAAAGCCCTTCAGCGCCTCGCGGCACATGAAGGACACGACCGGCCGGGGCGTGTAGTAGGCGCCGGATTCGTGCCGGCCGGTGACCAGCTCCTCGAACACCTTGCCCAGCATCTCCGGGTCCACCGCCACTTCGATATCGAACGGCGTGGACTCCATGACGGTGAAGTTGAAGCGGTCGAAGAGCTTGGTGAATATCTCAGAGATGCACAGGTCGGGGACGAAGATGCTCGTTTGGCCGTCGCGTTCGGTCATGTCGAACAGGCCGCCATTGAGGAAGGGCACGTTGCCGATGAGCCTGTGGGCCTCCGGCTCGGACGTGACGTCTTCAGACCGGTAGTTATTCAGCCTGGCAAAGAAGAGAAGCCGCAGCCTGTCGAAATAGAAATTCTTGTTCGCGCCCTCGGCGGCCTGGTACTCCTGCCACAGGGCGTTCAGGTAGTCCTTGTCGCCGCCGAAGGTCAGCCAGCCCTTGCGCGACAGGAAGTAAACGAACATGAGCCGGTTGAACAGCGTCTGGACGAACAGCCGCTTGGCTTCCTCTTCATCCGGGCCGAAGCCGGACACCTGCGCCTCGGCCTCTTCGAATACCCGCCTGTACTCCTGGAAGAATCGCTTGGTGACCGGCTCGACGTCGAAAGCCGCTTCCAGCGCCTTGAGGATGCTGCCCGAGTCCCGGCACTCCCAGTAGATGTTGGCGACCTGCTGCACGGCGGTGCGGCGCGGCAGGTCCCGCTCGACGACCATGCGCCGCAGCGTGGGCTGCGCGTGCTCGAAGGTGGGGTGGATGAAGTGCAGCTGGCTGCGCGAGGTGTTGGTGAAGATCAGCAGCAGATCGTCACCGAGCTGATTCGCGATCTGCCTGGCCGCAGCAGCCGCCTCGGCCTTGCGCACCCGATCGGTTTCCGCGATGTCAATCGCCACGTAGCAGACGTGGACGCCGTCCAGCGACGCGATGCGCTCGGCAGCGGGCGGCAGCGTGACCGCGGAGGGAGCTGCAGCGAGCGCCACCCGTCCTGACGCTGGGTCGAAGTCCAGGGTCTCGACGAACAGCCGCCGGAGTTCGGCGGCGCGCTGGGCGGGTGAGGACGCGGCGAAGATTGCCGTGATATGCGCCTCAACCTCGCGCGCGTCGTCGCGGTCCCTGATGGGCATGGCACGCCTCCGCTGGCAGACCGGCGGATTATAGGAACGGAATCAGTAATCGGTGAGGTGAGGCGCCCTTTCGGGCACGTAAAGTTTGGCCCAGCAAGGCTGGCACCGAGCCTACGAAGCCAAACGTCACCTCGAATGCTATCTATCGTTGGCCAGTCGCGTGGCGGGTGCTAGCCGCGGGCATTCGAGCCGCGAGTTACGTGAGTTGTACGGATTGACTACCAGCGAGACTTCGATCCGACGGCCCCATCAAGCGCCTTAGGACACGATGGCTGGTGCGCCGTAGGTGCGGCGGTGCTGGGGGTGTGAACCAGGGCCAGTCGTCCATTCAGGATTGGTCGCCGAGTGCTATTGGCGACATTGAGGAGGTCAATAGCCCAGGCCTCATCCAGGAACTGACGGCGAAGCATCAAGAGATTCCATCACCAATCCAAGAGACCAGACCCCCGCTGTACGACCGCCGCCGGGCTCATAGCGTAGGGGCATGCGCTTCGACTTCGAAAGCCCATTTCGCACGGAGCTTGCCGCCGGCCTGCAGCGCCTCGCCGAGCGCACCGGGATCGCAGAGGATCGCCTTCGCCGCTCGTTCCTCGTCGAACGGCTGCTTACTCGGCTGTTAGAGGATGCCCCCGATCGCTGGGTCCGTTTCGAAGACTGGCGATTGGAATACCGCTACGACGGGCCAGCTTCCGCGCACGACGCTTCGGAAGGGGTCAGCGAGCACGCTCACGCGACTGTGGACGCTGCGTTTCGACGGGTCACCGAACACCAGGGGCTCAAGCCGGTGCATCTGGCGGTCCGCCCTTGCGACCGTTGGCCAGCGGTCTCCCAGGGGCTCGTCCTGGCGTACCGCATCGAGGCCTCCGACCGCGATGGAGAGATCGGCGACGTCGACTTGCTTGTAGGGTTCGCATACCCCGCCGACGACGAGATCGAGTGGACCGCCGGCCTCGAAGTGCTGGCGGTCCAGGACGGGCCGCCGCCGCTGATCCCGACGCGCACTCGGCTGGCACAGATCGCGGACCGCTTTGGGGCCTACATAGGTCTCACGGGCCGCTCTCCCGGCTGCCAGGACCTGCTGACCATCGCCCGGTTTGCGCCACACCTGCCCTGCACGGCGCACCAAGTGCGTCGGGCGCTGGCGCGGGTGTGGCCGTGGGATGCCTCGCCGACCTGGCCGTTGGCGGTCCCGGGGCCACCGCCGTGGTGGGCCGTGCCCTATGGGGACGAAGCCGCCGACCTTGGACTGCCCCAGTCGCTGGCTGTCGGTCACGCCTGGGCCGCGGCCCTGCTCGATCCCATCCTTAGCAGCACGGTCCCGCCAGGTGCGACATGGGACCCCACGCGGGTCAAGTGGGTTCGATACGCCCCAGCAGGCAGCCCGCGGTACCTGCCAGACGTGAAATCGCCTCAGTCGCCCGCAGAGCCGCCTGAGGCTGGGCGTGCGGGCGCCGACGGGCCGTCGATGCACCACGCGTGGCGGGCGTCGCGGGGACCGTAGGCCGGCCGCCAGATGGCCGCGAATGGATCGGCCACCAGCTCCGCCTCCGAGGTCGCCGCAACGTATAGCCCGTCCCGGAGGCGCCCGTAGGCCGACTGATCGAACTGGTCGACGACATCCTCCGCGAGCGCCCTGATGGCTTCGGCCCGGGTCGCTGACAGGCTCACCACCCGCAGCGCCGGGAACACCGGGTAGACGGACGGCCAGGTCTTGGAGAGCCAAAAGCGGGCGTAGCGGCGGACTTTGGCGGCATACCGCTTCAGCGGCTGGGTCCCCCGGTCGATCTCCAGGAAGGCCCGGTGCTCGCGATCATCCGCCTGCAGCATGACGATGACGTCGGGATGGATGCTCCGCCAGAACTTCGCACCCTCCGGCAGGTAGCGCACTCGACTGTAGGGGTCCGATGTCCACTGGCGAAGGTGGGTCCCCGGACTCTGCCTGCAGGCTTGCATCACGGCCACGAGACAGCGATTGGCAGCCAGCTGGTGATGCACGAAGACCGATTTGGCGGTGGGAGCATCGGGATCGATGGGGATGTCCACGACCGGGATGTCGTCAGCTTGGGAGAGCACCTGAGCGCCTGCAGGGGCGAGCGCGTAGACGTAACTGGACCGACCACCACCGAGACCACCACGGGCAAGTTCAAAGCGGTGAACGTAGCCCTTGCGATGGAGCTTGGTGCAACAGGCCTGACAGGCGCGCCGGCTGGCGGTGGAGAAGACGAGGGCGGCAATGTGATCCACGGAGAGATAGCGGTGAAGACGAAGCACCCGCAGGACCCGAAGTTGCCGGGGAATGGGGTGCTGGGCGGGCATCGGGCAGCTGAGGTTATTCCAAGGATTCGGAGATCTGAAGGAGCAACGGATCAGGGAATAACGTTCGGCGATGCGTACCCCCAAAAACTGGGGTGCCACGTGGTCCTGGGGCTAGCCGGCCCTTCAAGAGAGGGCCTTCGATGAGCCGAGATTTCCGAGGCGACGGTGTTTCGCGCCAGATGCACGGCACGGCGTAGCAGCTGGCGTAGCGGATGGCGCAACGATAGCGGGGGCGACGCTGGACTCGCAGGGCTGAAGCCATGGCCGCTGAGGGCCGCGTTGCCCACACTCCGGGACGCCGGCTGACGGCCTGAATCTGCTGGGCCGCCGCGGCCTGGTGGCGCTCTTGGTGAGAGCCGAGAGGCGCCAAGCCGCAGGCGGTGCAGCAACGGATGCCGGGTCGCAGGCCATGGCCTGAGGATGCGTGCCGGCGGCCGGGCGGACGAGTGCATGTCCGGTCGGCGTCCGGTCGCGCCGGCTTGCACGGCCGGCCGGCGACCGATCTAGAAACGGTCTGCACCGCGTATGGGGACGCTCAGGCACCCGACGTGCTCGGCGCGTCGCGGCGCTGCGGGTGGCCGGCCCACGGTCGCCACAGCGCGCCCGGACGGGCACGCTGCCCCGAAGCCCTCGCCTCCGGGGCGCGGCGCCCGCCAGCCGGCAGTCGGGGCCGTGTGCGCAATACCGATCAGATGCTCGATTGGCGATGGCCGACCGACACGATGCTCGCATCGCTCTTACGAGCTCTGGGGCCGCACGATTGTGGGCCATGCGTATCTCCGGTGAAGTCGACGCACCCAGACCGGGCGGCGCAGTCCTTCTCGAAGCGCAGACGGCCAACGGAGCCACGTCGCCGCCGCCGCCGCGGTTCGCATTGGACGCAATGGTTCGCGTAGCGGCCTGCGCAACTGCAGAGCCGTCCATGGGCACCGTGCGGCACCGGCGAAACGCCCCGACAGTCCCGCGGCACGGCGAACCATCTCGCCTAGAGATTGTCGAGCGGACTGCTCCGCCGGTGCGCCTCCACCAGATCGCCCGTGGCCAGCGTCACGTAGCGGTTGGTGGTCGCCAGCGAGGCATGCCCCAACAGCCGCTGCAGCGTCAGCGGGTTTCCGCCGTTGCGCAGGAAGTGCACCGCGAAGGTGTGTCGCAGCAGGTGCGCATAGAGCCGGGGGATGCCGCTGCGCCGCCGCAGGCGCTGCACGATATGGCCGATCTGCCCCGGATCCGGCGCCCGACCCGAGGCCGTCACGAACAGCCGATCGCTCGCGCGGCCCAGGCCGGGCGGGCGATGATGCAGATAGCGCCGCAGCAGGCTCAGGGCGCGGCGCCCCGCCACCACCACGCGGGACTTCTCGCCCTTGCCCACCACCCGCAGCTCGCCGATGTGGAGGTTGATATCCCCGTGGCGCAGGGCCGCGAGCTCCCCTGTGCGCATGCCGGTGTCCACCAGCAGCCCCACAATCGTCGCCGTGCGCCGGTCGTAGACCTTGCGTGGATCGAACACCGCCAGCAGCCGTTCCACCTCGGCGGCCGTCAGCGGTTCGATCTCGGGCAGCGGCACCTTGGGCAGCTGCAACCGCTCCAGCCGGTTCTCAGCGGTGAAGCCCTCGTCCCACAGCCAGCGGGCGAAGGCGCGGAGGGCGCGCGCGTGCTGGTTGAGCGTGGCCGGGGCCAGCCGCCCGCCGCACCGCTCGGGCACGTCGGCGAAGCGCGGTTGCTGCTGCAGGTGCACCAGGTAGCCCCGGGCCGCGTGGCGGGTGAGCACGTCACCCGTGGGTGCTTGCCCCAGCTGCGCCTCCAGGAATCGCCCGAAGCGTCCCAGGATGCGCGTGTACATCACAATGGTGCCGGAGCTGCGGCGGGAGGCCTGGAGGTGCAGCAGGTAGGAGTCGCACAGGTCGGCCAGGGGTGGGCTGGCGAGCGGCGGCTGCGGCATATGCATGGGGCCCAGGATGGGGATCCGCAGGTCGATCGGGCGAGCCGCCGTCCGATCCATGTCCGGTCCGGGTCCGCCGCCGGTCGGGTCGAGCCTCGATAAAGGCCGTTGGTCACTTCGCATGAGACGCACCGTCTGGGCACGGCCTGCACGGTCGGTCCGAGACCCGATTAACAGGTTCGGGGCGCTCGCCCCTCTTGGTCAGCGGCACCCCCGGCGGGATTCGAACCCACGACCGTCGGCTTAGAAGGCCGCTGGCTGCCGCGTCCTAGGCTCCGAGGATTCGCGTCGGATCGATGTGAGCTCCTTCCCGCCGCACCTCGAAGTGCAGGTGTGGACCCGTCGACGCACCCGAGCTTCCCAAGCCGCCGATAGCATCACCTCGGCGGACGGCCATGCCAAGGGTCGTCACGTAGCCGCTCGACTTGGCCGACTGGAGATGCGCATAGAGTGACTGCGACCCGCCACCATGGTCCAGGACGATGTAGTGGCCGTAGCCGTCAGGATCCCATCCGATCGCCGCGACCACGCCGTCGGCGGCCGCCAGCACCGACGTGCCGGGTGGAGCTGCGATATCGATGCCCCAGTGGGGACACATGGCGACCGTGCAGCCGCCATATTGCGTAGTCATGCGTCCGACCACCGGCCACGCCCAGGCCGCGGGCGGCATCTCGCTGCCGATCAACGAGTCGGATTCCGCCGGCCGCAGCGATCCCGACGGACCGCGGTCAATCCCCGCCACACCAGCGAAGAGCGGTCCAAACACCGCAACTTGGAGCAGCGACCCGGCTAGGAGTGCGGTCATCGCAGGCAGCAAGCCCATCACCGCAGCTACGCCAATAACCCATATAGCCGCGGGATGCACATCGCGCATCTCCTCGCGCGTGCGCGCGGCAATGGCCTGCGCCGCCATGCGCAGCCCGAAACGGAGCAGGCGCCGGCCGACAGCACCGAGCCACGGCGCAGCCATCGCGATGTCCTAATCCCGCATCGTCAGCGGCCAGATGGTCGTCGTGGCGCCGTGCCGACTCCACGGACAGTTCGCGCGTCGCGGACCAGGTTGCGCACGGCCACGTAGTGGTGGACCCCACGGCCCCACACCGACTGCGGCGTGATTGCCGGCAGCTGCGACATGCCGGCCATCAGCCAGCGTGGAAACTGCAGCACCACCCCAAGGCTGACGATCAGCATGGCGATCGACAGCAAGCTCGGCGGTTGCGCCGCGATGATCCCGAATACCACCACCAGCCCGAACACAATCGCCGCCTTTTCGAAGACCACCTGGGCGACGCGCTTCACCCAGGCGTCCATCAGCCCGCGGGCGAACGGCAGCAGGCTGAGCACCATGACGAGCGGCGCCGCCACCACCAAGACCCAGATCCAGATCAGCCGCAGCGCAAACTTCATGGCCAGCAGCACGACTTCAAGCAGGAGAACCAAGTAGAGCAGCGTGCGGAACAGGCTGGTCCATAGGCCCGCGAAGACGCCACCGGTTCCCGCGGTGCCCCAGCCCCAGCGCTCGAAGAGCTCAAGTGGGCTGTCACCGTCGATGACATCGCCCCCAAGGGCCACGAACGCCTGCACCAGCAGGTTGTTGAGTTGCAACATCGCTTCAACCATGACGTAGCTCGCCAGGGCAAATCCCACGGCCACCACCGTCTGTCCGGCGAAGGCGCGCAGATCGACGGGTGCCCCCATGAATACCTTGTAGAGCGCAAAGCCCACGAAGATCGCCACCACCAGCGAGATCAACGGGGTCCGCGCATTGAGGGCCAGATCGCGCGTGCGCTCCCACATGGCGCGGAGCGCCTGGTTGGCCTTCGACGGGACGAAAAAGTCCTTGAGGACTGCGCCGCCCGGCACGCCGGCAAACGCCCGGTCCATCGCACCGCCCGGATCCGGCTGGATACTGTCCGGCACGGTCAGCATCCAGCGCCAGGCCCAGGCCATGGGGGCATGCAGCTCCTGCGTCAGCGAAGCGGTGGCGCCCAGACCCGCCGTCGCCGCGACGGATCCGGGATCGCGCCACACCGGCGGAAACAGCGATGCAAGCGTCTCTCGGAGCGTCGCACCCAGGCGGTCCGCCAGCGGCTCGGTTAGGTCATCGGCGATATCGCCGGCCGCGTCCGACTGGGCCGTCTCGCCAGCCGCAGGCGTGTCCGCAGGCGCCGGCGTGTCGGCCAATACCGGGGCCATGAGGCCTCCGGCGATGGCTGTCGCCAGACCGAGCGCGGCCGCGACAAGCCACCGGCGCATCTCGGCTGCTATGCGCCGGCGTTTGGCGCGGCATTGGTGCGGCGAGGCGCGCCGACCGCATCCACCCGGAACGCCGGCGTCTCCAACGCCACCCGCTCGCCGGCGCCAACGAGCATCAGTCCCTGACCGCGGCGCGCCTGCGCGAGGATGGCGAGTTCTTCATTGGTCAGGGCAAAAGCCTCGCGCAACGCCCGCTCATGCGTCGGATGCTGGCGGAACAGCAGCGTCGCGGCGCAGTTCGCCAGGATGGCGCGCGCCTTGGGCTCCTCGACGAGGTCCGAGACATCCTGCGATACCAGCAGCAGCATCGTCTGCATCGCGCGTGCCGTTTTGGCCAACTCAAGGAGGAAGTCGGCACCTTGCTCGGACCTGAGCAGCGTCCACGCCTCGTCCACCACGATGACGCGCCGCCGGGGCTCCCGGTCCATCCAGTTCCGGAGGTGGAGCAGGATCACGTAGTACACGAGGGGCAGGAGTTCAGACTGATCGGCGCGCGGGTCGCGTAGGGCGAACACGGTGCAGTCGTTGCTCAGGTCGACGTTGGTCGGGCGATTGAAGAGCTCGGCCAACTGCCCGCTCGTAAAGCGTTTCAGCCGCTCGAGAAGATCGCGCGCAGCTTGGCCATACATGGCGTCGTGGCCATATCGATCCTCAATCAGTCGCACGAAGTCGGATGTGGTGGGCGGTGAGCGGCCGTAGGTCGACGGATCAGCCGCCTCGATGTGGCGGCGTCTGAAGGTGGGCTCAATGGTGTTGTCGATGATGGTGTGCTGCTGCTCGCTGAGACCTCCCAAGGCCAGCCGCCAGAAGCCGCGCAGGCCGCTCGCCACCCGCGCGAAGCCCCGGGCGTCGCTCACGCCGGCCAGGTCCCAGACGTTGATGGCCTGTGCGGACGCCATCGCGGGCTTGAGCACTCGGCCGTCGCAGACCCGAGCCAGGGCACCGTATTCATCCTTAGGATCAAGCACGGAAAGCCTGGCGCCCGAGAGCCACAGCGCGAACGCGATCTGCTTGGCGCAGTGGCTCTTGCCGCCCCCGCTCTGGCCCAACACCGCCAGATGGGGATTCTCGTGGCGCTCTCCGAAGGGATCGATGATGACCGGAGCATGGCCATGGCCGCGCCCCACGGTCGTGCCCAGGAATATGCCACCGGGCTCCGCCAGACCCGGCGCATGAAACGGAACCGCCGCCGCCAGCGGGCCGGTGGTCAGTCCACGACAGCGGCCCAGGCGGTCCTCGGCCAGCGGCAGCAGGCTGTGCAGGCCGTCCTGCTGGTAGCCGACGACGCGGGAGGCCAACATGCCGTGTCCCGCCAACTCGGCCTCCACGTCCAGCGTCGCCTGCTCGAGGGTCTCGGCGCTGTCGGCGGCGACGCCGATCACCAACGAGGCGCGGACGTAGCGTTCCCGGGCCCGGAAGGCCTCGTGGACGTCTTCGAGATCTTCCAGCCGCTGGCGCGAGGCGCGGGCGGCCGCGGGGTTCACTTCGTCGCCATGCGCGACCTCGCTGAGCAGCTCGCGCTCGGCACTGGACAGGCGCCGGCGTATGGTGCGGTCATCGACCGGCGTGACGAACAGCGCGAGATCGAGATCGTGCTTCAGCGTGGCGAACCAGCGCAGCCAGCCGGCGTCGACTTCCCGCGGGTAGCCACGCAGCGCCAGGAGGCGCAGCCGCCGGGCCCGCGGGCCGGGGCCCTGAATGACCAGATGGTCCGGGTGACACGCAATCCACTCCGGGAACGGATCGGCAAGATCGAATCCGAAGCGCGTCACGGGAAGCGCCCCGACCCGATATCGCGCTTGGGGACCGGACCCGGCCGCCTCGAGGGCATCCTGCAACATCTGCAGGGGCGCCGGCGCCGATCGAAACAGCCCTTCGACCAAGTCGACGAGGTCAAGCCCCTCCAGGCGTCGACTGCTCATTCCGGCGCGCGCCAGGCCCTCGCAGACTAGCCGCACCCGCGCGTCGAGTGACCCGGGATTCGGCGGGCCGTCGTCGGAGGCCGGACGCGGCGACCACCACGGACCGCGGCGTGCCGGCGGGTTGTGCGTCAGCACCACGAAACAGCGCACCTGCCGCATATGCCAGCGGCCGTGGGCGGCGCGCACGGCATGAGCGTAGGTCGCCGGCCGGCGGGCGTCGCCATCGGCCTCGGGGGCCGACACGCCCAGCAGGCGGCGGCGCAGGTCGAGCTTGTGGTCCCAGGTCGCCGGCCAGCGGCGGGCGGCGTCGGCCAGGTGGGCGGCAGGATCGAACGCGCGGTTTCGCAGGACGATCTGGATCGGACCGGGCAGGCTCGCCAGCAGCTGCGCCAGCCCGGCAACGGCCGCCGCCATTTGCGATTCGGCGAGGAGGTCGAGATTGAGCGGCCGGACTTCGACCGCGGCTACCAGGCCGCCATCGGACCGCAAAATGCCATGCTGCCCGATCCCCTGCACGCCCAACGGCAACGGTGGCGGGTCGTGCGGACGGTCGCCGCGACGATCCTCGCCCGGGGGCTGGTCGTTGCGTCGCCGCGTATCCGGCGACGGCCTATCCGTCGACACGAAATCCCCAACCATGCCGGACGACGGTGGCCGACGCTTGATCCTGCAAGTCCAGGCGATAGAGAGGATCGGGGATTCGCAGCCGCTGCATCGCCCGCAAGGGCGGGCGGCGGCGGCTGAGGAGGCGCGGACCCAGCCAGAACCGAGCCAGCGCCATGAGGTGCCGATCCAGCGGCGCGTCGTCGACCCGCACCCGCAGCAGCGACCAGCCGAGCACCAGCGGGAGCGCGAGGGCGAACCCCGCAAGCGGGCCGAGACCAAGCCACGGCACCAGCACGGCCATCAGCACCAGCTCGAACGCGCCCAGGGCCACCAGCCAGAGCAGCTCGCGGTTGGTCAGGCGAAAGCCGCCCAGCGGCCAGCGGGCCGGCACGTGCTCCAGGTCTTCCGGGATGACGAAGCGCTGGGGTGTCCCGGGGGTCACGCCCGGCCGCCCATGGTGTCGACCAGAAACTCCACCGCGCCCTGCAGCAGCCCGAAGTTGAATGCCATCACCAGCCCGTAGACCACCAGCGCCTGCATGGCAAAGCGGCGCGCCTCGATCTGGGCCTCGACGCTGTTCGAGGTCCAGGCGGCAATGGCCTTCCAGCCAATCGCCGCCGCCACCGCCAAGCTGGCAATGGCGGCCAGGAAGCCCTTGAGGGACTCAACCGCAAACGTGATCGGATCGGTCTGCGCCAATGCCGGCGCGGCGGGCAACAGCATCAGGGCCACCAAAGTGATCGCCAGGCACAAGCGGCGACCGGGGGTCACGGCTCCACCTCGCGGTCACCTCGGGCGCGGGAGCGAACCCCCGCAGGACGCGGTGAAGCACGGCGCGCAGCCCCCCGGGACCGCCTCCAGGGCGCGGGGCCTGGGGCTGCACGAGCCCCAAGCGCTCGGCCACTTCGTCAATGGCCGAGCGGAAGGCCTCGAGTTCGTCGATCATCCAGCTGTGCGGCAGCTCGCCGCGACTCTGGGCCACCGCCACGTAGGGATGGGCATCCGGGATCACCCCGATGACCGGGATCTCGAACCCCACGCCCTCGGCGATCAGGTTGGCGATCTCCGGGACGCGACGCCGGTCGCCGGGGCGGACCCGGTTCACCAGCAGGAACAGCCGGTCCTCCGGCATGAATTCCGGTCCGACGTCACGGCGGACCATCGTGATATCGCGGATGGCGTTGACGACGTCGGCCTGCGCCGGCGTGACCACGTACAGGATGCGATCCGCCCGCGCCAGCGGCTGGAACCGCCAGTGGCCGTACTCGGTCGGGAGGGTCACCACGACGGCCCCGTAGGGGAAGTCACGCGCCGTCACCAGCAGTTCGCGGATCAGGTTGGGCTCTTCGCGCTCGAACCGCGCGTTCCACTGCGCGGCCAAGTGGTCGTCGGCCAGGCCGACCATCAGATGGAAGTTTCGGAATCGCTGCAGTCCGGCCTGGAATCCGTCGCGATTGGGCTGGCGCAGGAACGCCGCCAGGCCGGGGGTCGCGTCGACGCCACAGTAGGAGGCCAGATCGTCCTTGGGGTCGCTCCCGATGAGCAGCACCGGCACGTTGCGCTCGGCGACGGCCCAGGCCAGGTTGGAGGCGAGGGTGTCCTTGCCGATCCCTCCCTTGCGCGCCGTGAGGCAGACGATCGAGCGCCCCGCCGGCGGGACGACCAGGCGCTCCGCCAGCTGCTCGGCGGCTTCGGTTTCCTGCTGCCGCGCGCGTTGCCGCGCCGCCCGAGCCGTGCTTCCGACGGCCCAGGCCTGCCCGACCACCGCGGCAGCTTCGATGGGTCGGTGGTGCACGGCCTCGACGCCCGGCAGGCGCTCGAGATCGTCGCCGAGGTTGTCGTTCCATACCTCGATCAGCACGATCGCGCGCTGGCCCTGTGCGTGCAGGTCGGTCAGAAGGGCCGGCAAGCTGTTGCCGCTGCCCTCGGGAAATAGTTCCGCCCCGACGATCACCACGTCGGGCTGGCTCGCCGCCACGTGGGCAGCGGCGTCCTCGCCGTCCGTGGACAGACCCGCCAACTCAAGCTGGCCGGCCGGTCGCTGGGCCATGGCGGCCCGCACCTCCTGGATCTCGGCGGCCCGCAGCAGGCACACGTGCACCCGGATCGGCAGGCTGGTCCCCTGATCGTTCACGACCCGGTTGGGCTCCTTCGCTCACGCGGGGCGGCGGCGTCGGGGAGGCTCGACGCCGCCGCCAGCGTGCGGGTGCGCGCGATGTGCGCGCTGAGATCAACCTAAAGGCGCGTGAGGGTCCGCGGTATCCAGGATTCCGTAATCGTCAATCCAGGGGACTCGCGGAGTCAGCCCGCCGAGGCGCTCGTTGTGCGAATGGACGGACGGGACCTCCAACAGCCCAGTCGCACCGAGCAATGCCAGCAGCTGTGCCGCCGTCACGAGCCGCCAACTCTCGCCCGTCGCAGCCGGTCCCTGCTCTTCTGTGCCGGGTCAGAGTTCGACCCGAGCACGGATTCAGCGGACCAAGCCTCGCCGTGCGGCAATCAAACAGGCCTCGGCTCGATTGCGGGCGCGGAGCTTGCGGTAGATCACCGTCAGCGCCTTCTCCACGGTATTCACGGCAATATGCAGTTGGCTCGCGATCTCACGTGAGGTCAGGCCGCGCGCGCCGGCCGAGATGATCTCGACCTCGCGCGGCGTGAGCTCTTCCAAAGCCGTATCGGGCTGCTCGCTCGCGGGCGCGCAGGCTTCGAAGAACGCCTCGCGGAGGGACTGCCCGATGGTCAGGTGGCCCGCAGCGGCGCTCCCTACCACCGCGTGTATCTCCTGCGATGAAGCCGCTGCCGTGAGCATGCCGTCGGGTCTTGCCAGCAGCGTGTCCCACATGCGCTGCTCGCTGCCAAGCGCCACGACAACACGGGTGGCCGGGTATCGGGATCGGATCGCTACGGCCCGCTGCAGCAGCCGCGTCCGGGCGGCCTGGGCCTCGGACACGGTGATCACCACATCAACGCGGTGCCGTGCGCAGGCCACGACCGCTGCGTCGGCGTGGTGCACGGCCGCGACCACCTCAATGGCCGGATGGCCCGCCAGCCGGCGCTCGACGCTACCGGCCGTGGTCGGGTCCGCAGCCAGCACCAGCACGCACACGCGGCGTTGCCGGCCACCGGCTTCCACCGCCATGATCCCCGCCGGAACCGAGGCAAGGGGCCGATTCCCGCCCGGCGGCCAGGTCCGTGCGTGCGTTGACATGGCAGATCAGATCACTATGATGGTGATTGATCATCGTAATGACGGGTGGGAGGCCCTGTCAATACAATCATGCCAGGAGATCATCATAGTGACCCAGGCGGCGGGGACCTTGTCGACATGGCGCTGCGGATGCAGTACCTGTTCGCCACGGTTCGCAACGCCGACGACACGGCCTACAGCGTCGATGAGGTCGCTCGGGAAACCGGCGTCTCCCTCACCTACCTCCGCAACATGCTGGCCGGGCGCCAGGACAACCCCAGCCGCAAGGTGATCGCCGCCCTTGCCAGCTTCTTCGAGGTTTCGCCGGCGTATTTCTTCGAGGCGACGGACGAGGAAGACTCGGAGCGCTCAGAGCCTGCCTCCGAGATCGAGGTCGCGTTGCGATCGGCCGAGCGGCTCGGGCCCGAAGGCCGGCTACTTCTGCTGGATATGATTCGTCTCGCCCAGCGGATCACGGAGCAACAGAACCGGGACGTGTGAACGCGCTGGTGGAGGCCCGAGCGCTGCTGCGCCAACTGGGACTCACCGGCCGCTGCTTCAACGGCGACCTGCTCCTCGAGCGACTCGGATCGCGCCTCGGCATCGTCATCACCCCCGTACCGGATGCGCGTCTCCCGGCTGGCGGCATTTCGGGCGCCCGCATCACGATCCACGGGTCCCATGTCGTGTTCTACCCGGCCGGGGCGTCCGACCGCCTCCAGCTGGCCGTCATCTGCCACGAGTGTGCCCACCTGCTGCTCAATCACCGCAGTCGATCCGTGGGCGATGTGCTCGCTGCAACCGACCCGCCGTCGCCCGACGACGAACTCGCAGCTGAGGCCCTCGGGGCCGCTCTGGTGCACTTCGCCGAGCGACCGGACCGGCTGCGATCGCTCTTGGAAGGAACTGATCCACCTAGCACGTGGGACCCCCCGGCGACCCTTCGGGCTCGTCTTCGCGCCTACTACCAAGCGAATAGCGTTCTCGGATAGCCCTATCCCGAGTTCCGCTGATGCGAATTGACTCACCGCGGTGCCAGGCGCATCAAGGCAATAGCGCCCCCGACACCCAGGCGCGGCAACCCGGCCACGGCCAGATCGCTCCCGCACTTGTCATCCGATCCCGAAATACTCCCCATCAATCTAGAGAATGCCAGCATTGGCGTCTACGGCGACCCAGGACCTCGGCCGGCGCCACAGTGCGGTGAATCTCCCATCCGGTGGCTTAAGTGACGTCCTCGTCGAATCCGATGACCCACCTGCGACGCCTACCCGCAGGAGGAGGCGCTTGATGAGGCTTGGCCGGAATGATCCTTAGTCTGGCTCCGATTGCCTGCCGGTGGACCATCGGGATGAATCCGAGTGACATCGGACCTGAAGAGCAACGCCGACCCTAGAGAGCACCACTGCTGGTGAGCACCCTTCGCAACGCCGCGACTTCTTCCCAATCCGGGAATTCTCGGTCGACCGCCGCGAACGCGGTCGCCGTGTCAGCCGACGCCGCGCCCGGATCCCATGGATTCGCCAAGGCTACATAGCTTTCTACCACTTTGAGCACCCTGGCAGCACGGATCTTTGGAGCGTTACTCACTACCTCGCACAGCACCTCCAGCGCCTCTACCGGCACCCAGACGGTGCGTGCGATGAGCGAATGCACCCCCTGGCGGACAGCCGAATCATCGCCACGGAGTCGACCGTGCCGCATCGACCGCGTCGGCTCACTCGAAGCACGCACCTCGAAGTCCGTATGCAGCAAGGCTGCGGCCAACCGCAAGTGCGCCACCTCGTCGAAGCCGCAGCCCTGCGCCCGGGCCACTTGTTCGGCCAGGGCAATCAGCGCGACACGCCAGCCGAGGTCACGGCCGCGCGCCGCATCCTCTTTCGTCTGCAGCGCGAATGTTGCGGCGAAGGCTCGGGCTTCGGTCGCCTCCATGCGTGCCGCCAGCCGCAGCCAGGTATCTGGAGGCGCCAGTGCCAGCCAGAACAGCACCGCGAAGATCAGGAGCAGCACGCTCAGCACCGGTGTTACGGCCTCAACGCTGAATCCCGGCCACTCCGCCTGCACGCCGGCGAACGCCAGCGCTGTGGCTGCCACATGGGTCAGTGCCGCCACCGACATCGCCTGCACCAAGCGCAGTTGTACCTGCTTCGCCAGCGGCAGACCCACGCGATAGCGCGCGCGGCCCAGTTCCAGCACAACGCCCCACACGGCTACGAAATAGCCCAGATACAGCCCCATTCCAGCCCACTCCACCCAATCGGCCTGCGGACGACGCCCAAGGACCCCGCCATGCGCGGGGAGCCACCACACGAGGAACCCTGCGCCGATGGCTCCGGCTACAAACACCGGACGCAGCCGTTCACGAATGCCGAAAGTCGTAATGACGAGCGCCACCGACAGAACACAAGCGACGCGCAGCCAGCCAACCGCCAGATGACGGAGATCAGGTAACACACCAGCGTGCAGGAGCCACGGCCACACTGCGTCGACACCGGCCCCGACCGACCAGGCAATGAATCCAGCGAGCGCCAGCCACTGGGAAGGCGTCCGCCGCCCCGCCCTTACGCGGCCGATGACGATCGCGACGCCCAGCACGCCACATACCACCAGCGGCACTTGCACCAACAGCCGAGGTGGCATCGTCGCCGCTCACGTCAGGCGTGCACGGGGCGGTACCGCCGCGGATGAACCCCACCGGGGTTGACGGCAATCACCGGGTGGGCGTATGTGGCAGCCGCGAGCTCCAGAGCCTGATGGTCGGTGCCCATCGGTGCAGGAGACGAGGCATGACACAGCTCAAGCTGAGCACCGCTCAGGTGCTGAGCCGTCCGAACCTCGGCCAACGGATCGCAGAATCGACCGGAGTTTGGCCGGCATCCAGGAGCTCGGCCCGGCAGCGACGCGGTGGCCGGTGTCACGTGCGGCTCACAATGCGTCCGTCGTGGCCGCGAACTACGACATCCCAGACGCCGGCAGCGCATGGGCTCATGGCATCCGTTCGCCGAGGCCGCACCAGCCACTCGAATAGCGGGAACCACCTCCCGGTCAGCCCTGGAAATCCGAAGTCCGTCAGCGTGGCAGCGAAGCCACCGCACGCGGGCAAGCACGTGGTCCGCGAAACGGCGACCACGCTTAGGACGTCAGACAGTTGGGATGGTCGGCCCGCGTCGGCGTCTGGCTCGCGGGATGCGGCGGGCCGGGGGTGATGCGCTCGAAGAACGCCGCGTCGGCGGCGGTGACGTTGCACCAGTAGAAGCCCAGCGCCTGGAACGTCGTAATGTCCGGCACGTGCCGCCATTTCCCCAGCGTCCCGTCGTAGCCGAAGATCCGGTCGTCGCCCCCATCAAAGCGCCGCACCAACAGGTTCGGCTCAGGGAACTGGTCGTCGAGCGGAATGGCGCCCACCACCCCCACCGGCACCGTGTACAGCGTGTTCACCACTGCCCAAGGGATCTGGTAGACCAGCGGGCTGTCGGGCGGCACCCAGCGGCGCACGATCCAGCCGTCCGATTCGCGCCGCACGACGAGGTACGTTTGGCCCAAGGTCTCGTCGCGGATGACCCCGGCCATGACGACGGTGGTCCCATCGGCCGAGATCGAACCGACCGCCACTTCCAGCGAGGCGTCTGGCACGTCATGGCGCTGGATTAGCAGGCGGTCGCCGGGCAGCTCCGTGGTGGTGGCCGCAGGGGTGGCGCCGATGCCCCCCGGCGGCGCGGGCGCTTCGTCCTCGGTGGTCACGCTGATCGACACGGTGATGGTGTCATCCGTGGTCGTGTCGGGGTTGCCGTGGATGTCCTTGGCGTCGCGGACCGCGACGGTGACCGAGTAGCTGGTCCTGGTCTCGGAGTCGAGGGCGGCTTTCGTCTGGAGCTGGCCCGAGGCGCCAACGATGTCGAAGGATGCGGCGTCGGTCGCGCCCAGGGTGTGTCCAGACCGGGGAGATGGGTTACAGGTGTTCGGAGACATGGTTGACACATTTAGGTGGGCTCTCGCAGGTCCACCGTGCCCAGGTCGTCGGTCAGGAAGCGGATGGCCCTGCAGCCGTCGGTGGCCGTTGGCCGAAACGCCACGGGCTGGCCGCGCAGCGCCTTGGGCAGCCGGAGGTGGTGGCCCTGAAAGGACACCCAGCCACCCGCCTGGACCCGGCGCACCTGGTCGTCGGGGCCGTAGGGCAGGGGCGGCAGCTGGGCCGGCAAGGGCCGAGGGCTGACGTGATAGCGAGTGGCGGGCACCGCCAGGGCTAGGCTCTTGTGCGGGCGGACGTGGTTGTACTCGTGCCGCCAGGCATCGAAGGCAGCCTGCCACGCGTCCAGGTCGGGCCGGGGCGGCTGCCCCCCAAGGTCGCGCTGCAAGGTGCCGTGGAAGCGCTCGTCCTTGCCCAGCGTCTGCGGGTGGTACGGGCGGCTATGGCTGACGGCGATGCCCAAGCGGCGCAGCCAGACGGTGAGCGGGGTGTCGGGATGGGCCGGGTGGTTGCCCCAGGGACTGCCGTTGTCCACCAGCAGGCGGTCGGGCAGGCCGTAGCGCTGGAAGGCCGTCAGCAGGTGGGCGCGCACCGTCGCGGTGCGCTGATTGGCACAGGCGGCCAGGCCGAGGGCATAGCGCGAGTGGTCGTCGAGGATGGTGAGGGGGTGGCAGCGGCCGGCGCCGCAGGGCCAGCCGGCTTTGAAGTCCATCTGCCACAAGGCGTTGGGGTGCAGGTGCTCGAACCGCTGCCAGGCGCGCGGCTGGCCGGCCCCCTGCGCGGGATCCAGCGCGTGGTGCCGCCGCAGGATCGCGGTGATGGTGGAGGCCGCGGGCAGCGGCTGAACGCCCTGGCGGGCCAACAGCACCCGCAGCTTGCGCGCGCCCCAGGTGGGCTGCTGGGCGCGCCGGGCCAGCACGGCCTGCTCCATCCCCGGCGCCGTCCGGGCCGGACTGCGGTGCGGGCGCCGCGAGCGGTCCTGCAAGCCGCGCCCTCCCTCCGCGGCGTAGCGCCCCAGCCACTTGTAGCCGGTCGTCGGCGCAATCCCAAAGCGGCGGCACAAGGCGCGCCGGTTGGCCCCCGGCTGCCGCGCCAGGGCCACAAACTCCGCCCGCAAGTCACTCACGCGTCGCACCGCAAATGGCACATCTGGGTCCTCCGCCTAACCACTGGACGTGTAAACCATGTCTCCGGTCTGCACAGCAACCATGTATGCGGCCCTTTTTGCGTTTCAGGAAGACCTGTGGTCGCAGGCCGCATCACTTGGTGAATAGGTGACCGAGGCCCAGGTCTTTAGCCAGCTCCAGCAGGGCCATCATGTGCTTCACGTTGGGCCGCACCCGGCCTTCCGCCCAACGCCATACGGTGTGGCGATAGGTCCCGATGCGGCGGGCGATCTCCGACCACGACAGGCCGGACTCCTCCTGGAACCGCTTCAGCCGCTCCGGGAAGTCGTCGGGGAAGTCGTCGGGAAAGTCGTAGGTCCTTCTTCTGTACTGTGTGCGTTGTCTCGGCATGTCGCGCCGGTCCTTCCGGAGGACGATGGCAAAGCCCTTTCCCCCAGGGGAACCGCCAGGCCGTCCAGTGCGTGAGCGCAAGACGGGGTGCAGGGCTTCCCCGCAGGGGTGCGGTTGATGACGGCCCCCTGAGCGGGTTTGCCCACTGTCCATCCCTAGGGCCTGGGCGAATCCACTCCAAGGGGAAGCCATCGCCCTCCCCCTATCCCGCCATGTATGCGGGCTCTTTTTGTTGCCCGGAATTTCCGTGGGCGGCAGGCCGGTTTCTATTCGTGCAATATGAGGCCGTCACGTTGGATCACCCAATCACGCCAATTGTTGGCGAACCCGCCTCTGAGCTTGGCCAGAAGCACACGTCCCTCGGCGTGGATTTCCGATCTCTCAACGTCGATGTAATCTGACCATAGGGCGTCGTAAAGGACCGAGCCTTCCTCCTCGATGATCCTGCGCAGCAGCCCCACGTTCTCTTCCGCAGAGGCGTCGTCGGCATGGACCAGCACAAGGGCCATATAGTGCCCGTTCTCATCCTTGCCTGCGCCGGTGGCAAACGCCTCGTAGGGACGCAGCCAGGGACCCCCCTCCGCGGCATAGTTAGCCGCGTCCCAGACCTCAACGTCATCGCTCAGGAGCATGGTGTAGGCCCCCAGCCGGGACATCCCGCCTGCCAGAAGCCGAAACTCCTCCACGTCCGCCAGGGAGGCGCCCTCGTTCAAGCTGGCATCTATCAATGCCTCCATGTCGGAGACGCCAAGGGTGCGGAATACGTACTCGTCCAGGACTGCGATACGCCCCCCTCTGCCAATCTCGTCGAAGGCCGGGGGCGCGAATCTCAGTTGCGGATTGGCGGCGTAGTCCTCGCCCCAGCTATAGTACGAGACTCCCCCGTACTCCTCCCGGCTGGGCGGTTCGCACTCGGAGCAGGACTCCAGGGCCTTGTCGGTAGCCTGGGGATCGAAGCGGCCCCGGACTACATCCAGTGTGGCGGGGAGCGCAAAGGCTACAATGCTCTGGTCCATGCTCCGCACGTCGAAGGCAAGATGTTGGAGATTCTCAGCCGTAATGTTCCTGTATTGGTTGAACGGGCCGAAAAATGAAATGGCCCCAAACCCCCTAACCGGAGGATCGTCGGCCTCCCCCCCGAATCCTGGCGGAGGAAGCCACTCGTAGAATTCCTCTAACGCAACCTCGTCGTCCCCCGGCCCAGGCAGGGGGATGTCAAACATCTGGCGGACCAGAGCGTAGTCGTTGATGTATACCTGTTGGCGCAGTTCGGGCGTGTCGGGGATGGTTCTCAACAGCCCTTCATAAGCTGTGTCAGCGAGGGTGGCGGCCGGAGCACCCGTGGGTGTCGGCGTGGGTGTGTCGGTGGGAGTGGCGGCGGGAGCGCCCGTTGGCGTGTCCGCCGGGGCTGGGGCGACGGCAGGCGTCGTGGTGAAAATGGGACTCGGAGCGGTACCGGCTGACCGCGTAGGCGCGTCAGCCCCGGAGGGCTGCCCATCGGAAGACTGGAAGAGTGAGCATCCGGCCAAGAGTACGGCGAGCATCACGCCGGCGACCGGACTGGTGACGGACCTCGGCATTTCCGCTCCTTTCCTGTGTGGGACGCTCTACATGTTCAGCCGGTAAGCGGCATGGCAGTCCGCGACCTCTTACTGGACGGTCGCGGTGTCCTCCCCGATGAGCAGGCCGGTGGTTGCGCTGGTTCCCCCGCATCTAATACGGAAAGGTATTTTTGTCCCGGATGCATAATTTAATCCGGTGTAGGTGTAGGCGTATGTCCACGGAGTCGGGTCCGTACCGGAGCCGATTTCTTCAACCCAATTACCGGAGTCAGGTATCTGCCAATAGACCTTGTAACCCTCGGGGCACACGCCGTAGTGGAGGCTGCCATCGCCGAGAGGGTAGGCGGCGTCAGTCCAGCTGACGCGAAACGTGAGTTCGTTATTCTCCCCAAGAGTCGCCCTGGCCCTGACGATGCCCCGGTCCATGGTGGCCGGGAAGGCGTAGGACGCCACCTCGCTGCCGTCGCTGAACACCGCCCAGACGCGGTACAACACCAAAGAGGAGGCCGGCACGGTCGTGTCTTTCCAGGTTTTCACGCCGGACCCAACCGCTGGCCGGTCGTCGCCTCTCAGGTCGGCGTGGGTAAGCTCGGTCGCGCCGCCTGGCGCGGAGCGATCTATCCTGTAGCCGGTCAGGCCCTGGGTGTCGCTGCCGGGGAGCCACCTCACCGTCACCTCGTCCTGAACTGCGTCATAGGACGCGTACGTAACGCGGGGCTGCCGGTTGCTGGTGGGGGAACGCATCTCGTCACCGTCCTCGATGGTGACTGTCGCCCACCGCGTGGTCGCACTCGCCGGGGCGGATGACGATTTCCTCAAGGTTATGGAAATTTGTTCGTCATCTTCAGGCATATTGTCGTCCACGATCCTGAGTCGCGCTACGTACTTGATAGCCTCGTAGAACCCGCTGTCACTGTCGCTGTCATAGTAACCAAAGAAATCGGCAGGGCTGAACGTTACCGTTTTGGTAAACGGAATGTAGTCGGTCCAGGCTAGCGCCGATACCGGGGAGGTTTCCACAGTCAGGGTTAAAGACCCTTGCGGTTCGGCGTAGGAGTCCGTCCTGACCCTGACAGCTACGATGACCCCTCCCTGCGGCTCGTAGACCGTCCCGGTGACTAACACTTTGGCCTGCAGGGCTGGCGCGGCCCGCTGCTGCCCGGACACGGGCGGGTCGTCCCCCTCTTCTTCCGGCGGCGCGATGGTGAAGCTCGCGCTCGCCGAGGCCAGCTCTACTCCGTCGGGCGACGATATGCTCGCTTCGAGGGTGTAGTCGCCCGCCGGACAGTCGGCGGATATGGTCCCCGTGTGGGTCTCCGGGTCCTCGTCCACCTGGTGGATGTGGCGGTCCACGCCTAGGCCGTCGCCCTCGCAGGCGTCGGCGTCCACCACGTCGGCCCGGAAGATGTAGTCGGCGGTGTCGGCGTCGGCGTCCGGGGCCAGAGCCCCGAAGATCAGGGTCAGGACACTCCCGGCGCCCTGCTCGGTGGCAGGAATGGTCAGGCCGATGATGGGCCCGAATATCGAGAACTCGGCGCTGGTCGAGGCCACCACGCCATCGGCCTCGGTGGCGATGCTAGCCTCGATGGTGTAGTCGCCGATGGGGCAGCCGGCGGCGATGGTTCCGCTGCGGGTCTCCGGGTCCTCGTCCACCTGGTACATGTAGCGGTCGATGCCCAGGCCGCCGCCCTCGCAGGCGTCGGCGTCCACCACGTCGGCGCGGAAGATGTAGTCGGTGGTGTCCCGGTCCGAGTCGGCCTTCAGAGCGCCGAAGAGCATGGTGACGCTGATTTCGGTGTTCCATGGCGCGAAGCCGGCCGGGGAGAGGGCCAGGGCCACCGACGGGTCGGGGTCTTCCTGGTCCGGCGTGGGTTCAGGCGTAGGTTCCGGGGCCGACGCCGTCACCGTAAAGCTCGCCCTCGCCGAGGCCAGCTCTACACTGTCGGGCGAGGAGATGCTGGCCTGGACGGTGTAGCCGCCTGCCGGGCAGTCGGCGGAGACGCTCCCGGTGCGGACTTCGGGGTCCTCGTCCACCTTGTGCATGTTGCGGTCCACGCCCAGGCCGTAGCCATTGGCCCGGTCCTCGCATTCGTCTGCCCCCATCACGTCGGCCCGGAAGACGTAATCCTTGGTTGCGGTGTCGGCGTCGGACTCCAGGCCGCTGAAGCTCATGGTGACGGTGATCGCCGTCCCCTCCTCCACGGAGGCGGAGGAGAGGCTGACCGCCACCGACGGCGACGATTGGGCGTGGGCCGCGTAGGGCAACGGGACGCCGGAGAGAACGACGAGCACGAAAGTTCCCAGGGCGGCAAGGACGGCGTAGGACAGTTTGCGTTTCACGACAATGACCTCACTTTCGGCAGCTGAAAAGTCTGGACGGCGGGTAGGGGCGTTGTCCGGAAGGCAAGGAGAGACCTTCGGGCCTGCCCATGCGCGTGCAGGGGCAGGCGCTCAGGGCAAGCGGCGATAAGGGGGAGAAGGGCGGTCCGAAAGAAGGAGCTGGACGGGGGTGTGGGGCTATCCGGTGACGATATTCGTCGGGGGGTAGAGAGATTGCGTTCGCATAGGCGCGTCCTCACGACGACGGATACCGCCGGTGCGCTCTCTGACGCTGCTGCAACTTGCATCCTATGCGGAAGGCAGACCAATACAACCCCTCTAACGGGCAGACATAGGCCAAGCGCTCCGGGCAAGTGACATCGGACGGCGCTCAAGCCCAGTAGATACTTTAGACTACCCATGTGAGTCCAACGTGATTATCAACCCCTATTTCCGTGACGTTATTGTGAGTATTTGGCCGATCCGGTACAATTGACACCGGCTGGCCAAGGGCGTTTCGAAGCCGATTTCCGCATCCGGCCGGGCGCCTGACGGCCTGGAGCCGGGTGGCGTCCGCAGTCCGGGTCAGGGAGGGCCGATGAAGGAAGCCGACGAGCACCGGCGGGAGATGGAGGCGCTGCGAGAGCGGCTGACCAGGTTGAGCGAGGCCAGCCTCCGCGTCAACGAGAGCCTGGACCCGGACACGGTGCTGCAAGAGGTCATGGACAGCGCCCGGGCGTTGACCGACGCCCGGTTCGGCGGGATTACGACCTTCGACGAATCGGGCCAGCTGCTGGAGTTCATCACCTCCGGTCTGCCTCCCGAAAAGCAGCAGCGGATGTTGGACCTGCCGGAGGGTTCGGCGCTCTTCGACTACTTCAGCTCGATTCAAGGCTCCCTGCGATTCGGGGATGTCGCCAGCCAAATGAGGTCGCTGGGCTTTCCCGACCTGCCGATCAAGACCCTGCTGGGAGCGCCGATGCGTCACCGGGGCGAGCACGTCGGCAATCTCTACGTGGCCGAGAAGGAAGGCGGCCGGGAGTTCACCCGGGAAGACGAAGAGACATTGGTGATGTTCGCCTCCCAGGCGACGATGGTCGTGGTCAACGCCCGCCGGCACCGGGACGAACAGCGGGCCAGGGCCGACCTGGAGGCCCTGATCAACACCTCGCCCGTGGGCGTCCTGGTGTTCGACGCCACGACCGGGGCCTTGGCGTCGCTGAACCGGGAGGCGAGAAGGATCTTCAACGACCTGCATACGCCGGGCCGCCCTCTGGAGCAGCTCCTGGGCGTGCTGACCTTCCGGCGCGCCGACGGACGGGAGATTTCCGTGGAGGAGTTCCCCCTGGCGCAGGCGCTGAGTACCGGTGAGACGGTGCGCGCCGAGGAGATCGTCATTCAAATCCCCGACGGGCGGAGCGTCACCACCCTGGTCAACGCCACGCCCATCTCCTCGGAGGAGGGTCAGGTCGATTCCGTGGTCGTGACCCTTCAGGACATGACGCCCCTGGAGGACCTGGAGCGGCTGCGGGCCGAGTTCCTGGGCATGGTGAGCCACGAGCTGCAAACGCCGCTGGCTTCCATACGGGGTTCCGCAACCACCCTGCTGGACGACGAGCCCGACCTGGACCCCGCCGAGATGCGCCAGTTCCACCGGATCATCGAACGGGAGGCCAGCCGGATGCGGGGCCTGATCAGCGACCTGCTGGACGTGGCGCGCATCGAGACGGGCACGCTGCCGGTCGCTCCCGGACCGGCGGAGGTGGCCGTCCTGGTGGACGAGGCCAGGAATGCTTTCCTGAGCGCAGGGGGCGGGAACCAGCTCCTCATCGAGCTGCCGCCGGGCCTGCCCTGGGTCATGGCGGACCGGCGGCGCATCGTCCAGGTCCTGGGCAACCTCCTCTCCAACGCCGCCAACCACTCGCCGGAGTCGTCCTCCATCCGGGTGGCCGCCGTGCGGGAGGACATTCACGTCGCGGTCTCCGTCGCCGACGATGGCAGAGGCGTGTCGGCCGAGCGCCTGCCCCACCTGTTCCGGAAGTTCTCCCGGACCGGCGACGAGGACCAGGGGCGCGGTCTTGGGGGTTCTGGCCTGGGCCTGGCCATCTGCAAGGGGATCGTGGAGGCCCACGGGGGCCGCATCTGGGCCGAGAGCGACGGAGAAGGTCTGGGGGCGCGGTTCACCTTTACGATTCCGGTGCTCGTCGAGGCCGGGACTGACGCGGCAGCCGGACCCGCCCGGCTCTCCGCCGCCTCGCGGCGGTCGGAGCGTGGACAGAAGCGCATTCTCGTCGTGGACGACGACCCGCAGGCGCTCAGGTACATCCGCGACGCCCTCTCCAAGTTGGGCTATGCGCCGATTGTGACCGCCGACCCGGAGGAGGTGTACCGCCTCATAGAGGCGGAGAAGCCCCACCTGGTGCTGTTGGACCTGATGCTGCCCGGTACGGACGGGATCGAGCTGATGAAAGGCATTTTCGATATCGCCCACATGCCGGTCATCTTCCTGTCGGTGTACGGCCAGGAAGATGTTATCGCCAGGGCCTTCGATATGGGGGCCGCCGACTATGTGGTCAAGCCCTTCTCGCCGACGGAGCTGGCGGCGAGGATCAGGGCGGCCCTGCGCCGGCGGGGGGCCACCCACCGGCCCGAACCCACGGAACCCTATGTGCTGGGCGACCTGACCATCGACTACGCCGAACGCAGGGTGAGCGTTGCCGGTCGTCCGGTCCGGCTGACCGCCATCGAGCACCTGCTGCTGGTCGAGCTATCGGTCCACGCCGGTCTCGTGCTGACCCACGACCATCTGCTGCAACGGGTCTGGGGCCTGGGAAGCTCCGGCGACTCGCGGCCGCTGCGCACCGTCGTAAAGAACCTCCGCCGCAAGCTGGGCGACGCCGCCGGCAGCCCCACGTGCATCTTCACCGAGCCGCGCGTCGGCTACCGCATGGCGAAGGGGGAGAGTCCGGGAGAGAAGGAGGACTGACGGTCACAACCCTGCGTCTTTGGGGTGGCTGACCGGGTGCGCCGCTGGAAAGAGCATGGGCGGCCACCAGTGCCGCCCATGCCGTCCCGTCATAATCGTGGGGTAGCAGAGGCTGGTGAGCCTCCCAAGCCCAGCCACATCTCAAAGATGGTTCTGTCTACCGTCAAAATAGGCCCACCAGGCTGGACAAGACAGAGAGCCTACACCTTGAGTCTCGTTCTGCATCTGTAGTTAGCCCCTGTCCCCCGGCGTACGACAGCGCGATGGGACGTACCTGGCGATGGCTCCTCGCTTACATTCCCTCCTGTCCCTGCGCCTCCGCCCTCGGCGCTAACCGTCGACGAGTGGTCCTGAGCCGCCGTCAGGCTTGGGAGAGTCTTCACCTACGCTGCAATCTATGCAGTCCAGGTGTGAGCAAATCCGCATCCTGCGTCGCAACAGATTCAGCAAGCTCGAAGAATCGATGTGCTTGCCCGACCGCCTCGGCAGGTACGACGATGCCCAAAGACGCGAGCTGGCATCCCAGCGCATCCGCGCGGCGAGCCAGTTTCCTCAGCACTTGGAACTGGGTCAGCGCGGACGCTGCTTCCAGACCGTCCTCCAGCCCCTCCAGGGGGACCATGCTGCTGCCGCAATAGGCTCACAAGATCTGTCAGCGTGCGGGCGACCACGCCGGTCATTCTGGCCACAGTCTCACCGTTTCGCCGCGCTATGTGCTTGGCAACGATGAGGCTCATCGCCCAGACGAATGTGGTCTTGTGTGTCAGAAGTTCTCTGAGCGGTGGATTCGGACCCAATGACGGACCCGGCGGACCGGGCATCGTGGCGAGGTCGCCGGGCACGCGGCGAATACCAGCGCGATCGAACAGGACATTGGCTTCCTCTGGACGACGCGCCTCCGACTCGGCCTGCCAGAACCAGTCGACGTGCTGGGGTCCAGCTTCTCCCCCATACCAAGCCAGCAGGTAGGCCCCGCGAAGAAGCGAATTCTGAAGGTTGTCCATCAGGAGTATGGGCCGGGCTGGCTTGGCTGCGTGGCATCTTCGGTTGTCGATGAAGTCTTCGACGGCGTTGTCCGCAACGACTACGACGATGTCGATATCGCTCAGGGCGTCGTCGTTGCCGCGAGCAACCGACCCCTCCACCCATGCAGCACGCACACGGCCGTCTTTTTGGATGAGATGATGGATTTGTTTGAGTAGTCCCGCGCGTTCCCGCCATCGGGTACGGAGTTGGCCGTCAAGACTCACTTCAACCTCAGGACGCTGGGACTCCGAATGGCCACAATGACCTGCCCCCGATCTCCGTACTATCCGTAATTCCAGTCTGACAAGTGTTGGGGCAGGGTCAACAGGTATGAGTACGCCAGGCGCTGGCGGCCTGCACTCGCCCGCGCCACGACAGGTGCTGTGACTCGTTGCGGTCGACGCGGCGATGCCAGCAGTCGGCTCGCCGGCTACCCAGCGCGGCAGGACCTCACCCTTGGGGGGCTCGAGAGGGTCGCCACACCAGGCAGGACAGCACCCGCCACTCGCAGGCCGACGCGCAGAGCCGAGCGACACAGCGTTCCTTCCTTGGCCTCGTTGTGGCCGACAGACTGGCTACATCTCACCGGATGCTCCGCCCTGCACCGCCTCCGGCCTGCCAACGTCCTGCCAACATTCGGACCGATTTTCCGCCGCGCCAGCAGCCGCGGGGCGGCGCTTGGCGTGGCGGATTACAGGAGTGGCGGGCGCTGGCGGGCGCTGGGGTAAGCTGCGGAGTCCCCGAGAATCTGGACTTTTAATCCGAAGGTCGTGGGTTCGAGTCCCACCCGGCCCACCAGGTTTGGGAGGCCGTTATTTGGGGTCTCAAAACCCTCCGAAATTGGCCGTTTGCCAACATCGGCCAACATTTCTGCCACCGGTTCGGCCCCTCCGAAGCCGGTCCACGCAGCCTCTCCGAGGTGGCTGCCTGCGTCCAAGACTCTGACAATCCGCTGCACGGCTTGCGATTAGATACCCGGCGTGACGTGGGAGTAACTGTCAAGCGCCAGCGAAATGCTCGCGTGGCCCAACTGCTCCTGAATGTCCCGCGGACGCACACCCTCGCTGAGCATGACGCTGGGCTCGACGGGACGGCCGTCGGCCTGGGCGAAGGCTCGGTCGGGGTCTTGCCGCAGGTCTCGCACCCGAGCATGCTGCTGAGCAGGTCGGGGCTGGACGCGCGGCTGGAGCGGACCTTCCTCGGTGTGCGGGATCCCACCAGTGGGGCACAAGGACAAGGGAAATCTGAATCAGAGAAAAAAAAGAACCCCGTGCGTTCCGGGGTCCCGTCGCCTGCGGTCTGTCGGCTGCATTCGGCCTAGACCTACTAGCCGAACCGTCAAGCTCTTGGGAGCGTAGCAGCATCGCTACCACGGCGGCAAAACATGGCTTCAGATCAGAGCAATTCTATTAGTGTAGGACCGACCAGTGTGGGTCGTGGCCATGGCGCCGGTGGATAGCGCACGGATAGTCGCGAGATTGGTGTCAAGCGGCTGCATGTTGGCGTCGCCCTCGATTGCTCGACGCCTGACCCCTGCCACGAGGTCCGCGACCTGGATCGCGTGCGAACTGAGCGAGCTCGCGTAGTAGACGCTTGGGTGCAGGGGCAGGCGCCGCGAGATGACAAAGCTCGCCACACATCGGCTTGCGTGCGAGTCGAGGCGGTGGGTAGACCAGTCCGAGACGATGAGTCCAGTCTCGCGCATCGCCGTGCACTCAGCGGCGAAGTGCTCCACGAGCGCTTGGAATTGCAGCGGCAGGGTAGTGTTCAGGGTCATTGGGTGGTGCAACCGGCGCTTGTCGATGGTGACCGTGTATACGGTGCAGTCGAGCCGTCGGAGGATGCGCGCGGCTTCGGCGAGGAACCGGCGGTTCTTCCCAACGGTGGCTCGCGCCGTCACGGCGGCAGAACTGCAGGCCCGACATTTCGCAGCAACCGTGGTGGTTTCCCTGCGCCGCGATTCGGCAGGTTCAGTTGGTGACCTCGATGCGATAGGCACCCGCGGCATCTCTCGATCTGACCTCCAGGTAGTACACCCCCGTGTAGGTCCGGTCCGCTCCGATGGACACGCTGGCGGGACTGCTGGAAGTGTTGGATCTGCCCTGCCTCAAAGGAATACCCCACTGGTCAATCAAGGTGATCTGGACGTTATCCAGCAGATTGTTCGAGTCCACGTCGCCGTGCACCTTCACGGTGTAGCCTGACTCCGCATCGAACTGTATCAGCGCCCAGAGATCGCGATCGCCCTGAGAGTTGATGTAGCCCATCACGTCGTCGTCGATGTCCATGGTGCACGCGGTGTAAAAGCTGTCGGGGTAACTCTCATACGAGGGGCAGACATCGGTCGCGGATGACGTGGATTCAGCGGCGGAAGCCACCTCCTCCACCAGGATCGTGTAGTCGCTCGACCAGTAACAGTAAATGGGAGCGTCTTGCCCACCCGCTCCGCTACCCGGACCGGAGCCAGTTCCACACTGGTGTTTACCGTCCGAGTCCGAACCCCAGTGGATGCCCTTTATGCTGATAAAGATATAATTGGTATCGGACGGTGTGAAGACGAACTCAACCCGGCCCGGGAGCGTCACCGGAGAACTAGCCTGAACGAAGACCTCTGATCCCGAACTCAGATCGATAATGCTCACAGAGGCGGAGTTGGAACCGGGCCAGAACAGGTGAACCGACAGCCGATAGGTGGTCCCGGCTGCGGGGCGGAGGCTGAAACCGTCGACGTCCTCGTGCCGCTCGAACCTCAGATCGCGCGCGGTGCCTTCTGTTAGGGTGATTGACCCACTCTGGTCGGTGGACAGCGCCGTGTCCTCTTCCTCCTCCTCCGGCGGCGGGGCCAGCGTCGTGACGGAGACCGGGTCCGACTGCGGGCTGAGCCCGTGGGCGTTGCGCGCCCTGATGGCGTAGGCGTAGGCGGCGCCGGCTGCAACAGTGTCGTCGGTGTAGCTGGTGCTCGCGCTGCCGGTGTCGTTGGTCAGCACGGCCAGGTTGGCGGCGTCCGGGCCGCGCAGGATCTGGTAGCCGGTGATGGTGTCGTCGTCAGGGTTGTCCCACAACAGGATGACGTTGTCGTGGCTGCGCCCGGTCAACAGCCCCGTGGGCTTGGCCGGCGGGTTGGTCGACCGGCCCTGGTTGGAATCGCCTTCCCCCTGTTCGGCTCCCTTTTGGGGTGGTGGTGGTGTAGCCGATACCGTCACCTCTTGGGCCGCTGACCAGGGACCGCTCTTCTGGACGTTGCCGTTGCCGTCGTAGTAACGGGCGCGCACCCGCACCTTGTAGGCGGTTCCCTCTTCGAGATCGGTCACCGAGTGGGACGTACTGGTCGGGAAGGCGTTGCCGCCCTCGACGGTGTTTGCTTTCTTGTAGGAAGTCCACTTGCCGCTGGACTTCTTCCAGGTGACGCGGTACTCGTCCGGCGCGTCGCTGGGCGTGTCCCAACTGATGGACAGCTCACCCGGGTTGGGGCTGGTCACGGTGACGCCGGTGATGTCTTTGTCGGCCGCATGGACGGGGGACCCTGCGTGGAAGAGGAGTGGGACGGTCAGCAGCAGGGCGGCGACCCGGACCAGTCGCACCGGCCAGGGCTTCTTCAGAAGCCGGCCCCGGAGGGAGTTGCTCGGTAGAGGGCTGGTCGCTCGCGTCGAGTGCTGTATCACGGTCGGTTTTCTCCTTCGTGCATGGTCTCGGCGGTGCCGGCGGCCCGGACTTGCGCAACGCGGCGAGGGCCGGCTTCCCCACTGGCGCCGTGATCGGTCTCGCCTGTTCCTGGACTCATGTTTTCGTGGCATAGCAGGGCGCCCCGGTGGGCGTCTCCAAGTGACTTTCGTTCCGGTCCTTCTCGCGCCTCTCAGCATTGCCGCAGGAGGCGGGCCCGCCCACGTCCTCGGGAACATCTAGGCGTCTGTTGGATGCCAAACGAATGCGGCCTCCCCTATTGGCCAGGCTGCTAAATAGTATGGCAATTGCCCCGGAGTTGCGACAGGTGAATATGGTAAAAATGGCCTTTGTCTTTTGCCCATTCTTGATAGAGCGTTCTGCCTAGTCCCATTGGTACAAAGTGCTCTATTAGCATTTGGGCAATTGATGTAAATTGTCAGTCGTAGACTCCGAAACACCGCGCGGCCATCGGCGGATGTATTCAATGCGGCATGGTGAAAGCGAATTCAAGCCGGTCACTGCGGACTGGGAGCCTCGACTTGCCCAAGGCTGACATGGGAGCCATAACGAAGCGGTTGTCGCCGGCCAACTGCGCCGACCCGGACGTCGTGCCCTATGCGGCGGGGGTTTCGGTCTGGGGTCGCTGGTTCATCGCAATGGTCTCGGCCTTCGAGATAGCCTACCGGCCGGGCTTCTCGTACCCCGACCTCTGGGTGTACGTGCTCCTGATGGTCGCGCTGGTGGCGTTCAATGGCCTGGTCCACGTCCGGCTCCTGACGAACCGGCCCGTCACGTGGCGCTGGATGCTCCTCCTCAGCGCCATGGACATCGCCCTGGCCACGTCCAGCATCTCCGTCGGGCCCGGGTTCGACAGCTTCGTCTTCGTGGCCTACTACCCGGCCCTCGGGCTGTTTGCCGTGGTCTTCACGTCCCTCTGGCTCAGTCTGGCCTGGACGACCTTGACCGCCGTCGCCTACACCTTTGCATCCCTGACCGTGGGCGCGGGTCTCGACATTGATGCGGGCGACGAGAAGGTGCTGCTGGGCAGGTTGGCGGCGATGTACGCCCTGGTGCTGTGCGTCAGTCTCATCACCCGGTTCGAACGCATGGGAAGGCAGACGGCGGTGGACAGGGAGCGGAAGGTGCAGCAGGAGCGCATCGCGTTCTCCCAGGCGGTTCACGACACGACCGCGCAGACCGCCTACCTGATCTCCCTGGGGATTCACCGGGCCAGGGAGCTGGTTGGCACGTCGAACGAGGAGCTGGTGGCCGCTCTGGATGCGACCTCGGCGCTGTCGAGGTCGGCCATGTGGGAGCTGAGACGCCCCATCGACGCGGGCCACATCTTCGAGGGCAGGGAACTGGGACGGGTGTTGTGGTCGCACTGTGCGACGTTTGAGAAGATCACCGCCGTCCCTGCCAGGATGTCGCAGTCGGGGACCGAGCCCCCGCTCGCCACGGAGATCCGCGCCCGTCTCTTCTCCATCGCGCACAACGCGCTGACCAATGCGTTCCTGCACGCCCGGCCCGGCAGGGTCGAGGCCAGGCTCGACTTCGGGGCCGACCACATCCGGCTGTCCGTGTCGGACGACGGGGTGGGCCTGCCCGACGACTACGCCGAACGCGGCCGCGGCTTCGACGGCATGCGGGCGGACGCCGAGCAGCTGGGCGGAGCGCTCATCGTGGAGAGCGTTGAGGGGGGAGGCGGAACGACCATTGCTTGCGTGGTCCCCTACGAGGCGGACCCGGGAGGAGGCTGAGATGTCAACGGCAGATCGGATACGGGTGATGGTGGTGGACGATCATCCGATCATGCGGAACGGCTTGCGGGATACGCTGGAAGCATCCGGCCGCTTCGAGGTGGTGGGGCAGGCCGCGGACGGAGAGGAGGCGGTGAGGACCGTTGAGGAGGTCGACCCGCAGGTCATCGTCATGGATGTGATCATGCCGAACAAGGACGGCATCGATGCCTGCCGGGACATCAAGGAGCTTCTGCCCGAAACGCGGGTGCTGATGCTGACGGCCTCGACGGAGGAGGATGCGGTGATCGAGGCGGTCGCCGCCGGCGCGATGGGCTACCTTCAGAAGTACTCACGGCCGGAGGAGCTGGTGGAGGCCGTTCTGGATGTGGCCAGAGGCCGGCTGCGAATACCCGGCAAGGTGGTGCGGGAGGTCTTCGCCATTGTCCGCGGCGACCGTGAGTTCGCCTCCCGCCAGGCCCCGGGCAATCTGACGGCGCTGGAGCGGGAGACCCTGACGCTATTCGCCAGCGGCAGGTCGTACACCGAGATCGCTGAGGCGAGGGGCAACAGCACCGTGACCGTCCGCAATACCCTCTACCGCATACAGGACAAGCTGGGCATCGGGACGAAGCAAGGACTCGTGATCTGGGCCGTGCGGAACGGCCTGGTGGACGACGTGGCGGTGGGCAATGACCCCAGCCGGAACCGGAGGGGCAATGACCCACGACCAGCCGCCGCGTCGGGTCAGGGACCAAGATAAGAGCAGGCGGCTCGGGTCCCGTGCGAGCCACCGTGAGGAGGCTGCGCCGCAACCTGGGCGAGGACGCGGACGACCTCACCTGCATCTCCAACAAGCGTCGCGTCGGCTACCGGATGGCGAAGGGTACAGGACCGGACAACGCGCAACCCTGATCCTGCGGCTGACCACCGCGTGCACCGGTGCACCCAAACTTCACCCAGTCCGTAGCGCGAAAGGCGATGTGGATCAATCCGTAAGTCCCGCCGGGCCGAGCCACCATACGCGAGTTGTGCCGCCGCAAAGACCTGCACCGCGGCTAGGACGCCGACCAGGCCCTCGGTTGCTAGCCAAGTGGGCCGCCGCCGAATCCAACCATCCCCCCGTTCCAGCGCCTTGAGCCGACCAACATCCTGCCAACATTCGGGCCGTTCTTCCGCCCCGCCGGTAGCCGCGGGGTGGCGCTCGGCCTTGCGGATTACAGGAGTGGCGAGCGTTGGCAGCGACTGGACTAGGCTAGAGAATCCTCGACAGGCTGGACTTTTAATCCGACGGTGGCTGCTGCCACCGAGGTGCGCGGAGACCTCCCGGCAGCGGTGGCCGCGCCTGCGCACGCGCCCCCACCGGTCATGCGTTCCACGTCTCGTTGGGGCGGCTGCTCGACCCCGGCTGCCCGGCATCGAGCAGCGCGTCAAGGTCTTCCCGCAGCGTGTGGCTGGGGATGCGGATCCAGCGACCGATGCGGATATGCCGGATCAGCCCGGCGTGGCACATGCGGCGGACGCGTCCCTCGTGGAGCTGCCAGAGGTCGGCCACCTGCTTGACGGTGAGTAGTCGCGGCTCACGATCCGCGGCGGAGGTCCGTCGGAGGGCCGGCGTCATGCTGGCGGGGTCCCGCCGCGGTGGCGAGCTCCAGCCGCCGCTGCGGGGGCGGCGCGCCGTGCATGGGGCGATCGCCACGGTACGAGCGAGCCACGCCGATGCGCTGGTATGGGATTTGGATTGAGCCAATGCACGGTCCTAGGATCCGCGGTCGTGCGACGTCCGCCAACCCAGGTTTCCGTAAATGTTGTGGGCACCGGGTGACGCGGACGCCCGGATCGTCGGCACGCTGCCGCTGGGGCGGTCGCTGCTGGCGCGGGTGCAGGGCGTCCTGCCCCCAGCGCAGCACAGGCTTGCGCCAGCGGTAGTACGTCGAGGGGTGCACCCCAGGATCCGGCAGGCCGCCCGGACACTGCCAACTCGTCGGCCAGCGCGAATAGCCATAGCCGAAACCGGTTGCAGCACGTCATGATGGGTCATGAGCAGTGCCTCGCTTCCAGCTCATCGCTTGGTCTCGACGAGATGCGGCGTGCACGGCTTCCTGGCGTCAGCCCAAACCGATGCCAGGTGTCGCGTCTTCTCGGGAAGAGGACATCCTCGGCCAGGTATTTCCCGGCCACACCCGCCGGATCGGATGGCCATAGAACATCAGGCCATTTGCCGAACGGTCGACACGATTGCACGCGAACTTCGATTACTTTGTCTCCACAGGCCAGATAGCGCTGCCCGGAGCGCTCAGCTCGCTCCCCAGCACAGGCCTTTCGCGCCAATTCGCCGTCGTGCCCGCCGAACAACCGTGAGCGGCAAATCCAGACAACCGACGGCGGAAAGAACTCGTCATTTCGTGGTCATCTTTCGGTCATATCGATGTAAGAAACGGGGAGCTGCGAACCGCCATGGCGAGGCACCAATGGCGGTTCGCAGCCCCACTCAACAGGTTTGACGTGTCCTCAATCGCTATCGTTAGGTATGAACGGATCCGAGCCGGAATCCACCTCTCTGAATCCCGTCTTCCGCTCCATCGGGTCTCTCCAAACGTTATGCGGACGCTTGTTGCTAGTGCTCTGTCTCAGAAGTGGCTTCATGTTTGACGGCCTTGGCGAGGACGGCGTCGGCGGTTTTCGTCCAGACGAATGGTTGGGCGCGCGCGTTCCAACCGTCGACGAAGCGCCGGATCGCCGCGACGAGATCGGCGACGCTCGCGTAGCTGCCGCGTCGGACCTGCTGGCGGGTGAGGATGGAGAACCAGCTCTCGACCATGTTCATCCAGGACGCGCTGGTGGGGGTGAAGTGGAAGTGCAGGCGTCGGTGCCGTGGCTGGGCGAGCCAGCGCTTGACCTCGGGCGTGGTGTGCGTGGAGGAGTTGTCGAGGATCAGGTGGAGCTCGCCGGCGGGGAACCCGCGGACGAGCTGGCGGAGGAAGGCGAGGAACTCCTGGTGGCGGTGGCGCGGCTGGCAAGCGTGGACCACCTGGCCACTGGCGATCTCGAGGGCGGCGTAGAGGTTGGTCGTGCCGTGGCGCCGGTAGTCATGCGTCCGGCGTTCGGGCAGCCCGGGGCGCAGGGGCAGGAGGGGTTGGGTGCGGTCGAGCGCCTGCACCTGCGTTTTCTCATCCACGCAGAGTACGAGCGCGCCCTCGGGCGGGTGGAGGTAGAGGCTGACGATGTCGACGACCTTGGCGGCCAGCTCGGGGTCCCGGCTGTACTTGAAGGTCCGCGTCTGGTGGGGCGCCAGCCGGTGCGTGCGCCAGATCCGATGCACCGTCGACGGGGGCAGCCCGATCTCCTTGGCGAGCCGGCGCACACTCCAATGCGACGCGTCCGTGGGCGGCGCCTCAAGCGTCTTCGCCAGCACGCGCTGCACCGTGGCATCGTCAATCGTGCGCGGCCGGCCTGAGCGTGGCCGGTCGCTGAGCCCGGCCAGCCCCTCGCGTGCGAACTTGGCCCGCCACAGCCCGACGGTCGGCAACGAAGTGGCGAGCTCGCGTGCGATCGCCTGGTTGGTGGCTCCCTCGGCGGCCCGCAGGACGATCCGCGCCCGCAGCGCCCGCTGCTGCGGCGTCGACGCCGCCCGCACCAGCCGCCGAAGCTCCGCCGCTTGCTCGGCCGACAGGTCGATGGCCGGCGCCGCACGTGGCATCGCCGCCACTGTACGACAAGTACCTTATATAATCAAGCTACTATTGGAACAGAACACTAGCGATCTCAGGTCATCGCGATGCCCGGAAACGTCGGCGTCCCAGTCCCGCGCCGCCGCCCCGTCGGCCTGCTGCTCAAGACGTGCCGTTATGGCACAACAGTTTGCGACGAGACGATGAGCCCACCGAGACACCATTCCAGCCGCTCCGGAGGAGATTGACGCAATGACCCGGCCGAACCCGCTCTCGGACCAGCCCCACGAACGCAACGACCCCTTCGGACTGTCGAAGTTCTCCATCCGGCGCTACTCGGTGCAGCACATCCTGCTGCTCTTCAGCGTCATTGGGCTCCTGGTCGCCGCCAACGTCCTGACCGCGCTTCACGGGAACGCAGTCCTGATGGTCCTGGCCGCGACGACGCTTGCCCTCACGCTGGCGAAGGCGGCCTTGGTTCTTTACGCCGGCATTCGCACCGTGGCCGTCGAGATATGGATCCGCCGGCTGGGGATGGGTGACTTCGAATACCGCATCGAACCCAGGGGCAACGATGAGGTTTCCAAGGCTTGCCTGGCCCTGGAGACGCTGCGGCAGAGCTCCATTCGGGCCATGCAGCTCGACCTGGTGCAAGAGCTGTCCGACGAGCTTCAGGAAAAGAACGCCACGCTGGAACAGACCCTGGACGAACTGCGAAAGACCCAGGACCGCATCATCAGCCAGCAGAAGCTGGCCGAGCTGGGGGAGTTGTCCGCCGGCGTCGCCCACGAGATCCGCAACCCCCTGCAATTCATCCGAAACTTCGCCACGGCCTCGGGGGACATCGCCAGTCAGATCAGGGAAGTGCCCGAGCAGCCCGAAGACGGCGATCTGGAGACGATGGACGAGTTGACCAACGACCTGGTCGAGAACATGAACCGCATCGTCATGCACAGCGACCGGGCCGACCGGATCATTGCGGACCTGCTGGCCATGGGACGGCGAGGCGAGGGGAACTTCGGCACGGTGGACCTGAATCAGCTCTTGGCGAAGCAAGCCAGCCTGGCCTATCAGGCCGCGCAAGCCCAGGCGCCGGGGTTTACGGCTGCTGTCCGGCAGGAGTTTGACCCGAACCTGGGCGAGATCGTCGCGGTGCAGGAGGACTTGGCCCGAGTCTTCACCAACCTGGTGACCAATGCCTGCCACGCCGTGGCGGAGCGGGCGCGGGTCTCGGGTGACGAGTATGAGCCCGAGCTGAGGATCGGGAGCCGACGGACGGCGGAGGGCGTGACGATCACGATCCGTGACAACGGCGTGGGCATGTCGCCCGAGGTCATGTCCCGCATCTTCAGCCCGTTCTTCACCACCAAGGAGGGAAACCGAAGCACCGGTCTGGGATTGACGCTGTCGCACGAAATCGTCCGGGAGCACGGCGGGCAGATCGTCCCCGCGTCCCAGCCCGGCGAATACACCGTCATGACGGTGCATCTGCTGCGTGATCCGACGGGCCCCGGCCATGCGAACGACGGGAAATCTGACGGGGCGAACAAGAACGACGCTCTGTCGTTAGTCCCGGAAACGACGGAGGAGTCCGTGGAGCGGAGCTGAATACTCAATTGGCCGCCGGATTTCATGCGCGATTCATGCTAGTTTCATGACATGGCCAATCTACAAGTCCGAAACATCCCGGACGACCTTCACCAACGGCTCCGGCGCCATGCCCGTGAGCACAACTCCACCATGAGCGCGGTTGTGCTCAGCGCCGTGGATCGTGAATTGGCGCGGTGGGAGTGGCGCGAACGGCTGGCTCAGCGCCCGGAAACCGATCTCGGCGTCGATGCGGCGGCGCTGCTCGCGGACGCACGAGCGCTCCGCGACCTGGAAACCGGGTGACCCGCTACGTCGTCGATGCATCCGTGGCGGTCGAATACCTGCTGCGGACGCCCCTTGGCGTGACGGTGGCAAACATCATCGAGAGCGCTTCGTTGGTCACGCCGGAGTTGATGGACGCGGAGGTGCTGTCGGTGGTGCGGCGGGCGGTGCTGCGTGGACACCTTCACGAAGCGCGGGCGCGGATGGTCGTCGATGACCTCTGCCAGTGGCCGGTGGACCGCATCTCGCACCGAACCGTGGCTCCCTTGGCCTGGCAGTATTACCGGAAAATCAGCGCCTACGACGCCTTCTACGTTGCCACCGCCCACGCCCATGGCGCCCCGCTGGTGACGGCCGACGGGCGACTGGCGCGAGCGTCCGGGCTGGGCGTCGTCATACAGCACGTTCACCTGGGATGAGCCGGCTCAAGCGCTGAGCGCCACCCGTTGCCGCATCTCGGGACGCGGACGGCTTAGGCGCCGGCGCCCTCGTCGGCGATGGGCAGCGCCTCGTTCATCGATCCCGAGCGGAAGCCTTCCAGGTCGAGCGTGACGAAGGCGAATCCGAGCGCCTTGATGCCGGCCACGATACGGCGGCGGCGCTCCGGGTCGGCGACCAGCCGCGGCAGCGCCTCGGCGGGCACCTCGATCCGGGCGATGGCGTCGTGGTGGCGCACCCGCAGCTCGTGCAGCCCTTCCTCCCGCAGCAGCGCTTCGGCGCGCTCGACCTGGCTCAAGCGCTCCACGGTCACCTCCGTTCCATAGGCCACGCGCGATGCCAGGCATGCCTGTGCCGGCTTGTTCCACGTGGGCAGGTCGAAGCGGCGGGCCAGCTCGCGGACGTCGGCTTTGCGCAGGCCGGCTTCCACCATAGGCGCGCGAGCCCCACGCTGCCGGCTGGCCGCCATGCCCGGGCGGAAATCGCCCAAATCGTCCACCACCGGGCCGTAGACCATGAAGGGAATCCCATGCTCGTCGGCGTAGCGTTGCAGGCAGTCGAAGAGCTCGGCCTTGCAATGGAAGCAGCGCATGCGGTCGTTGCGCCGATAGGCGGCGTTGTCGAGCTCGCTGGTCACGATCAGCTCGTGGCGAATGCCGATCTCTGTCGCCACCCGCGCCGCCGCGGCGCGCTCGGATTCCGCCAGGCTGGCTGAAAGCGCGGTCACGGCCACCGCCTGGTCGCCGAGAGCGTCATGCGCCACTTTGGCCAGCAGGCTGCTGTCCACACCGCCCGAATACGCCACCACCACGCGCGCCATGCGCCGCAAGCTCTGTCGCAGCGCATCAAGCTTGTCGTCGAGCGGGGCCTCGACCGCGACAAGGGGCGTGTAGCTGCGCGCCGGCGCGGCGGTGCTAATCGGCTGCTCCGTCTGAGACGATTGCCAGCGGCTCTTCTTCCACCTTGCCGCCGGTGAGCCAGAACGATCGGGCCACCGGGACGCTCGGGTCGGCCAGCGAGACGATCACGAAGCGCGAGACCTCGCTGTAGCCCGACTCCAGCGCATGCCGGATGTCGGTGGGGGAGGGAAACGCCTCGCTCGCGGGATGGGAGTGATAGAACCCGAGGACATCCCACTCGTGCACGTCCTCGATCTCACGTGTCGCCCGGTAGTGATCCTCGGGATGGATCGTGTAGTGCACCCGGCTCTCGTCGATGTTGCGGGTGCGGTAGGTCGCCAAAGCGCGGTCGCCCGTGCCGGCGATGATTCCGCAGCACTCCAAGGGCGCTTCGTCGCGGGCGTGGGCCACCATGTCATCCAGCTGGCGGCGGGATATTTCCAGCGGCATGGCTAGATGCTGTAGGCGGGTCGCCGGCGGGCTTCCTGCATGTCGAGGGCAAGATCAGCGAGGCTCACCTCCGCGAGCGAGGTCAAGATCGCCTGGCGCACGCGCCCCCAGACGGGCCGCTGGGAGCAGGTATCCACGAGCTCGCAGGCCGAGGCGTCTTCGAGGCAATCGAGGATCGGCAGCGGGCCCTCGAGCACTGTCACGATATCGCCCATGGTGATGGCGTCGGGTCCGCGGGCCAGCTCGTGGCCGCCTTGCGGACCGCGCGTGCTGCGCACCAACCCTGCCTTTCGCAGCGCACTGAACACCTGGTCCAGGTACACCGGCGGGATCGCCATGCGCCTCGCCACGTCCGCGCTCTGGATCGGTCCCTGCCCGTGATGCATCGCCAGGTCCGTGAGGGCGCGGACCCCGTAGTCGCTTCGCATTGAAAGGCGCATGGCTCAAGCCGTCCCGGAAGGGTCCATCAGTGTGGCACGCCCCGAGAAACCGCCACAACGCCACGACTTCCGGACCCGGCGCACGGCATGGCCGACGGCGAATCAGGCTTGACGCTCGACTCCGACGCTCCCTACAATTTTGCGGGACGGACTCTGCGCGCCTTTTGATGCGCGCGAATACACCCTTCAGCCCTTGCTGTAGCGTCGGCGCGCCCTCACCGGCCGCTTGCCCGAGGCCGCCGACGCGCCTGCACCGATAACGGGCTGGTCGGAGGAACGACAGAATGCCAAAAGAGATCCTGCTCGATACCGAGGCCCGCGCCAAGCTGGTCAAGGGTATCGATACGGTGGCCAACGCCGTCAAGACCACGCTCGGCCCCAAGGGTCGCAACGTGGCGTTGGGCAAGAAATACTCCGGGCCCACGGTCACCCACGATGGCGTCACGGTCGCTAAGGACATCGATCTCGAAGACAACTTCGAGGACATGGGCGCCCAGCTCATCAAAGAGGCCGCCAGCAAGACCAACGACGTCGCCGGCGATGGCACCACCACCGCCACGGTGCTGGCCCAGGCGATCATCAAGGCGGGTCTCCGCAACGTGGCCGCCGGCGCCAACCCCATGATCATCAAGCGCGGCCTCAACACCGCCGTCGAGATCGTGGTCGAGCGCGTCAGGAGCGACGCCAAGCAAGTTCGCGGTCGCGAGGAGATCGCCCAGATCGCCTCGATTTCGGCCAACGACGAGCACATCGGCGATCTCATCGGCGAGGTGATGGACAAGGTCGGCAAGGACGGCGCCATCACCGTCGAGGAGTCCCGCGGGCTCGAGTTCGAGATCGAGTACGTCGAGGGTATGAAGTTCGACCGCGGCTACATCTCGCCCTACTTCATCACCAACCAGGACCGCATGGAGGCGTCGATCGAGGACGGCCTGATCCTCATCACCGACAAGAAGCTGTCGTCGGTCAACGACATGCTGCCCACCTTGGAGAAGGTGACCCAGGACGGCAAGAAAGAGCTGGTCGTGATCGGCGAGGACGTCGAGGGCGAGGGTTTGGCGACGCTGGTGGTCAACAAGCTGCGCGGCGTGCTCAACGTGCTCGCGGTCAAGGCGCCGGGCTACGGTGACCGGCGCAAGGAGATGCTGCAAGACATCGCCGTCGTCACCGGCGGTACGGTCATTTCGGAGGACATGGGTCGGCGTCTCGACGGCGTGATCCTCGAGGACCTCGGCAGGGCGCGGCGCGTGGTGGCCGACAAGGACAACACCACCATCGTCGAGGGCGCGGGCGACGAGTCGGCCGTGCAAGCCCGGATCTCGCAGATCAAGGGCCAGCTCGACGAGACCACCTCCGACTACGACCGCGAGAAGCTGCAGGAGCGCCTGGCCAAGCTGGCCGGAGGCGTTGCGGTGATTCGTGTCGGGGCGGCCACGGAGACCGAGCTCAAGGAGAAGAAGCACCGCGTCGAGGACGCGCTGTCCGCGACGCGCGCCGCGATCGAGGAAGGCGTGGTCCCCGGCGGTGGCATCGCGCTGCTCAACGCCGCCGGCGCTCTCGACGGCATCGAGGAGACGCTCAGCGGCGACGAGCTGGTGGGCGCCCAGGCGCTGCGGCGGGCGCTCGAGGAGCCGCTGCGGTGGATCGCCACCAACTCCGGCGCCGACGGATCGGTCGTCATCGAGGAGGTTCGTCGTCGGCAGCAGGCCGCGGACTCGATGACCATCGGCTTCAACGTGATCGACGAGGACTACGAGGACCTCGTCGCGGCCGGCGTGATCGACCCGGCCAAGGTCACGCGATCTGCTCTCGAGAACGCCGTGTCGATCGCGGGCATGATCCTCACCACCGAAGCCCTGATCGCCGACGCGCCCGACGACGAGAGCGCAGTCGCCGCGGCCGCGGCGGCCGGTGGTGGTGGCATGGGCGGCATGGACTTCTAAGCGAAGCGGACGAAACGGTTCGAGGCCCCGCCTTTGCGCGGGGCCTCGGCCTTTTCGTGCCTGGCGCTGTGGCGGTCGATACTCCGCGCACTGGCAATGGATAGCCGGGACTGGCCGATTTCAGCCCGGAGCGGCAGTGCGGCACGCGCCCTGCGAGCCAATCTCGCGAAATTCAGCTAGATCGGAAACGCCTCAGCCGTCGACGTCGGCTGCCGCGTCCGAGAGATCCGGCAGCACGAATACTCGATCGGAGACGGACCGTCCCAGGTGGTGGGTCCGGTCGCCGATGCGGATTTCGAGCGGACCGTCGAAGGGCAGGCGCTCCTGCACTTGGACGCTCACTCCCGGCACCAGGCCGATTTCGGTGAGGTAGGCCAGGATGGCGCGGTCACGGTCGGACACTCGCGCCACCGTCACTTGCCGACCCGCTTCGGTCGTGGTCAGTGTGAAGGCCCCATCGTCCACGGCTTCGAGATCCTCGGTTGGAATGAGGTCCCCGTGTGGGTCGGTGGTGGGGTCTGAGACCCTGGCCGCGATGCGGCGCTCAAGCTCTTCCGAGATTGCGTGCTCCAGGCGGTCGGCCTCCTCATGCACGTCCTTCCAGTCGTAGCCCAGGAACTCGACGAGGAAACGTTCGATCAGGCGGTGGTGCCGCACCATTTCCAAGGCGAGCCGCTCACCTTCCGGCATGAGGCGCACGCCCTTGTAGCGCTCATAGTCCACCAGACCGCGAGCATGCAGCCGCTTAACCGCCACGGTGACCGTTGCCGGCGAGTTCCCCACGACCTTGGCGACGCGGCCCATCGGGATCTGCGCCCGCGCGCCCCCAGCGTCGTAGATCGCACGCAGGTGATCCTGATCGCTTTCGGTCAGTTTGGGTCCGGCCACCAGCCCGACTTGCCCGCTATCGTGAAACCTCTGCGTAACCCCGCGTCATTCCCGCGAAAGCGGGAATCCAGGCCCGACCCAATCTGGAACCACGCAGGGGTCGCCACGGACAGCCTTAGCCTGACCGGAGTCCGCAAACGTCTCTATAGTGCGAGGGCGTATGCGTCAATGAGTCACGAGGGTATCAGCTTGCCGCCGCCGGACTGTGGGCGTCGGTGAGAAGCCCAGCGTCAATTGGCATATCGCGGCGCCGATTGCTCTTGGGCGTCGGGGCCGCTGCCGCCGGGGTCGCGTCCGGCGCGTGCGGAGAGCCGGCCGAGCGTGCCGATGTCAACGTCTTCCTCACTGCCAGGGAATTCGTGGTTGGCCCCAACCGCTTCCCGTTCACCGTGGTGACGAACGACGGCGTCGGCATCGAGCAGGCCAGGGTCGATGTGCGGTTCTCGCTGCTCGACGGTGAATCGACGCACTTCAAGCTCGCGCGTGCCGGGACATTCCACGAGACGCGCACGTCCACCCCGCATATCCATGACGACGGGTTCGTCCACATGCACGTCGATGCGCGGGGTTACTACGTGGTGGAGGCGGCCGACTTCGACACGCCCGGAATCTGGTCGGCGGAGTTGACCGTCGATCCGCCCGATTCCCAGGCCTTTCGTGCGCGAGCCGCCTTCAACGTCATTCCGCAGCCGGCGGCGTTGGGCGTTGGCGCCGCCGCGCTGCCGATCGATCACCTCACCCTGGACGACGTTGCCGATGTCGAGCTGCTGTCCAGCGCCGTCGAACCCGTGCTGGATATGTACGCCGTCACCGTGTCCGACGCCCTCGCGGAGGCGCGCCCACTCGTGGTGCAGTTCAGCACGCCGAGTTTCTGCGTCTCGCAGATGTGCGGCCCGGTCTACGACGAGGTGGCGTCGCTGCACGAGACCTTCGGCGACCGTGTGCGGTTCATCCACCTCGAGCCCTTCGACCTGGAGATTGCCCGGACGGAGGGTCGGCTGGTACCCACGCCGGCCTTTCGGGCCTGGAGCCTTCAAACGGAACCCTGGGTGTTCGTGATTGACGAAGCCGGTGTCGTCAGCGCGCGGTTCGAGGGTCTGGTGGGAGCCCCGGAGATCGAAGCCGCGCTCCAGCGCGTGGTGGGCTCGACTGGGACCGGATCGTGAGAGGCGCCCGTCTTGGAAGTTAGTCACTTTGGTCCGTCATTCCCGCGAAGAGCCTGCCCCGTACGCGATACGGGGGAGACCTTTGCGTAGCCCCTCCAGCGGAGGCTGGAGAGCGGGCCTTGTCCCCTCTCCCTTGAAGAAGGAGACCTTTGCGTAACCCCTCTAGCGGAGGCTGGAGACCAGGCCCTATCCGCTCTCCCTTGAAGGGCGAGGGCTAGGGTGAGGGTGATTCGAGGCTTCGGAGTGGGATGTCGACCAGTTGTGCAAAGGTCTCTTGTCCCGGGGGACCCAGCTTCGATGAGGCGGCGGAGCCTGCTTATGACAAGGCGCCGAGCGGCGGTCCTGATCGTCGCGGCCCTCGTCATGGTCGCGCTGCCGAGCGCCGTGGCCGCGCACGGCGGCAGCCTAGTCTTCAGCGGCGACCGCGGTCCCTACCAGGTCCGGGCCTTCGCCATTCTCACCGACGGCTGGCTCGACTACTCCATCGACCTGCGCGAACTGGGCAGCGGCGAGCGGGTCAGCGACGCCCAGGTCTCGATCGTCGCCCTGACGCCCGACGGGCTGCTGGGTCCCTGGGACGCGCTCTTCACCGGCACGGTCTACGAGATGATCGAGCGCGCGCCGGACGACGTCGACTGGACCATCCAGGTCGACGTCACGGCAGGCGCCGGCCCGATGACCTACGCCCACCGGCTGCGGCTGACGCCCGGCACATGGATATGGCCGACCGTCGCCGTGGGCAGCGTATTCGTACTGGCCGTCGCCGCCCACGCCTACACCGGCCGCCGCCGCCGAGCCCGCGCGAGACACGGGACGGAGCGCGCGGCGGCGCGTTGACGTTCGGCGCGGGTTGTGTGCCACGGTTCGCCGGCTAGTCGCGTCGCGACCTGGAATAGTCTAGTCTAGACTAGAACCGGCCGACCTGGGAGATCAGCCGTGATGGCTTCCGAACCCCGCCGCGTCTGGACTGTCGCCGAGGCCAAGGCGAAGTTGTCCGAGGTGCTTCGCCTGGCCGAGAGCGAAGGGCCGCAGCGCATCGGTACGCGCAAGCCCTTCATCGTCGTGCCCGCGGCGGTGTGGGAGGAGAAGGAGCCGCCGCAGAAGCCGTTGGGCCAATGGCTGATTGAGAACATGCCGCGCGGAACGAATCTTGAAATCCCCGACCGCGGCGGCGACTCCGGTCGCGAGATTCCCTTCGCGGATTGGGATGACGACGACTGGGGAGACGAGTGAGCGGATTTCTTCTGGACACCAATGTCGTGTCCGAAGTGACCAAGCGGCGCCCCAGTTCACTGGTCATCGACTTCCTGGCTCGACCGGCCGCGTTCTGGCTGTCGTCTCTGATCGTGCACGAGTTGGAGTTCGGGTTGCAGCTTGCGCCGCCGGGCCGGCGCCGGGAGCGGCTGCGAGCGGATCTGTCACGGTTCCTCACGGATTACGCGGAACGCATCCTGTCGATCGATCGGGCAAGTGCAGAGTGGGCCGCGCGATTTCGGGCGAACGCTGTCCGCACTGGTCGTTCCCCCGACCTCACCGACATCCTCATCGCAGGGACGGCCCGGACCCATGGCTTGGCGGTCGCCACCCGGAATATCCGGGACTTCGAGGGACTGGGAGTCGACGTTATCAACCCCTGGGAAACCCATGACCACCCTCACCGAAGCCGACGTCGAACAGACCGGGCTTGAGTGGCTCGCCGGCCTCGGCTGGCGCGTGGCCCAGCGACCGGACATCGCGCCCGATGCAGCGAGGGCCGAACGCGCCGACTACGGCCGGGTCGTGCTGAAACACCGCGAGGAGCGCGCCCGAGCGCGTTGACGTTCGGCGCGAACGCGTGCCACGGTTCGCCAACACCCTGCCCAAGACTTTGCCCATGCGAATTGCTATCGGCGCCATCGCGCACGAATCGAGCTCGTTCACGCCCGTCGCGACGCCGTACGAGGCGTTTTCGGAGACCGGCCGCGGACTCCTGCGGGGTGAGGAGGTCATGGCCGTCCATCGCGGCGTCAACTCCGGCGCCGGGGGATTCATCGCGGGCGCCGAGGAATACAACTTCGAGCTGGCGCCCGTGCTGTGGACGTTTGCCGAGCCGTCGGCGCCGGTGGACGCCGACGCGTGGCGGCGGTTGAAGACCGAGTTTCTGGAGCGCCTGGCCAACCTTGGTCCTATCGATGGCGTGCTGCTGGACCTGCACGGCGCGATGGTCATCGAAGACGTCGAGGACGGCGAGGGTGACCTGCTCAGCGGCATCCGCGAGGTGATCGGCAGCGAACCGCCCGTCATCGCCACGCTGGACCTCCACGGGAACATCAGCCAGCGCATGTGCGACACCACAACCGCGCTGATTCCTTGTGACAACTACCCGCACACCGATTTCCTGGAGCGAGGACTCGAAGCCTCGGCCATGATCGTCGGGACGCTTCGCGGCGAGCTATCGCCCGTCATGGCCTGGCGGCAACTCCCCATGCTCTGGACCGGCGGTCAGTTCACGGGACGCGAGCCGTTCGACACGATCATCGGCCGCGCTCACTCGCTGGAGACGCAGCCCGGGATTCTCACCGCGTCGGTGGCGCCGGGGTTCCCGTGGGCCGACATTCACGACGCCGGATCGTCCGTCATCGTCGTCGCCGACCGGGACGAAGCCTTGGCGCGGCGCGAAGCCGAAGCGCTGGGCGGCTGGATCTTCGCGCAGCGTGAGAAGTTCCTGCCCGACCTCGAATCCTGGGATGACGCGCTGCAGGCGGCGCGGGCCGTGAACCGCTGGCCGGCCGTGTTTGGCGATCCCCAGGACAATCCCGGCGGCGGCGCGCCCGGCGATTCGGTCGGCATGCTCCGGGCGTTTCTGGACGCCGGCCTTACCAACGCGCTCATCGTCACCCTGTGCGACCCGGAGGTCGTGGGCATTGCCCAGCAGGCCGGCGAGGGCGCCGAAGTGACCGTGGATATCGGCGGCAAGTCGGCCCCCGATCAGGGGCCGGCCCTGCGCGTCACGGCCGTGGTGGAGCGTCTGCTGGACCTGCGATTCCCGATCTCAGGACCGATGTATACGGGCATGGTGCAGAACTTCGGTCCGACGGCGCTGCTGCGCATCGGCGGCGTCCACGTCGCCGTGGCGAGCCTCCGCATGCAGGTGTTCGACTTGGAGGGTCCGCGCATGCTCGGCTTCGAGCCCGAGCGCCTGTCCTGGATCGGCGTCAAGTCCGCCAACCACTTCCGCGGCGCCTACGAGCCCATCGCCGGCAGCGTGCATCGGGTCGCGTTCCCGGCGCAGCACCGCTTCGATCCGCGCGAGCACACCTACACGCGCCTCCGGCGGCCGATTTGGCCGCTGGACGATGTCGAGTTCTAGTAGTGAATCTTCGCCAGCGTTCCCCCATCGATGGTGAGGGCGCTGCCGGTCATGAATTGGCATTCATCGCTGGCGAGGAACAGCGCCGCGGCGGCCACCTCCTCAACCCGTCCGTAGGGACGTAGCGGGATGGCCTGCGTGCGCTTGGCCACGACCGCGGGGTCCTTGTACCTGGCGGCATTCTTGTCCACCAGGATCGGGCCGGGCGCCAGCAGATTGACGGCAATGCCGTGGGCGCCGAGCTCGATGGCCATGCTGCGCGTGAGCATCCAGAGGCCGCCTTTGCTGGCCGCATAGGGCGCGGCCTGCATCTCCGAGGCAAACGAGTCCACGGAGCCCGTGTTGACGATCCGGCCTTTGATGCCGGCGGCCACCATGTGTCGGGCCACCAACTGCGCAATGACGAAGGGCCCCGTCAGGTTTGTCTCGATGTACTCGCGCCAGACGTCAAGCTCGATGTCGAGAAACGGCCCGGCGGCGCCTGTGCGTCCGGCGTTGTTGGCCAGGATGTCCACCCGACCGGTTGCCGCGATTGCCTCATCGACGAGCGCTCGCACCTGATCGGGTTGGGTGATGTCGGTTGGGACCGCACGAGCCCAACCGCCGGCCGTCTCGATATCGGCCACCGTCGCGTCGAGCGCCGCGGCGTTGCGCTGCGCGATCACGACGCGCGCGCCCTCCGCCGCGAACCGCAAGGCCATGGCGCGCCCAATACCCGTGCCGCCGCCCGTGATCAGCGCGGCCTTACCGTCTAGTCTTCCCATATGCTTCCGCCAGATTGCGTCGCCGGCCGTCGAGGCTTCGGCTCACGACGGATATTCTCCCACTCAACGGCGAAGCTCCGCGCCGAGGCTTTGAGGAGTGCCATAGCGTGACCGCAGGACGACTGGCGTTGGCCGCAATCCTCTTGGCTGTCATGGCTGGAGCCACCTGCGACGCCGGCGGTGGCGTGCCGAGCGCTGCCGACGTGTCACCCGCGCCAGCGCTCGCCGCCACGCCAACTACGGAAGCGGGAGCGGTCGTTGCCCGCCCCACGGCGTCTCGACCGGAGCCATCGCCTGCGCCCCAGCCGACCGTCACGTCCGCACTCGTCCCGACGGAAGCGCCCTCGGTCACGCCGACGACACAGCCGTTCCCCACACCGACACCGGCTCCCGATCCAACACCGATCCCTGAACCGACACCGACTCCCGAGCCAACACCGAGCCCGGCGCCGTCCCCTACGCCGACGCCGGCTCCCGATCCAGCGCCGACACCCGCCCCGCCCGCGCTTCGCGGCCTCGCCGCCGACGTTGTCGTGGACGGCTTGGTCCGCCCCGTATTTGCCGGGCACGCGGGCGACGGGTCGGGTCGCCTATTCGTGATCGAGAAAGAAGGCCGCATTCGCATCATCGCCGACGGCAGGCTCGCTCCAGAACCCTTCTTGGACATCAGTGCCATCGTCAACTCGCGTGCCAACGAGCGCGGGCTGCTGGGTCTGGCCTTCCATCCCGACTACGTCTCGAACGGTCGTTTCTTCGTCTTCTACACCGATGGGCGGGGCGCCACGGTGGTCGCCGAGTACCGCGTCTCCGGTAACCCGGACCGCGCCGATCCCGCGTCGGCGCAGGTGCTGCTGACGCAGGCGCAGCCGTTCGCGAATCACAACGGCGGCATGCTGGCGTTCGGGCCGGACGGCATGCTCTACGTGGCGCTGGGCGACGGCGGCTCGGCCGGCGATCCGCAAGGCAACGGGCAACGTTTGGACACGCTGCTCGGCAAGCTGCTCCGCCTGGACGTGAGCGAGTCCGGCGTCTACCGCGTGCCGCCGGATAATCCGTTTGTTTCCGTGTCCGGTGCACGCGCGGAAGTCTGGGCCTACGGCTTGCGCAACCCCTGGCGCTTCTCCTTCGACCGCGCCACCGGGGATCTCTACATCGCCGACGTTGGCCAAAACAGTTTCGAGGAAATCGACTTTGCCGAAGCCTCATCGTCGGGTGGGGAAAACTACGGCTGGCGCGTCATGGAGGGCCTGAGCTGCTTTGAACCCGGCCGCGACTGCAATTCGCCGCGCTTTGTGCCGCCGATCGCCGTCTATGGTCGGGACGCGGGCTGTTCCGTCACCGGCGGCTACGTTTACCGTGGCGCGGGGTACCCGGCGCTCGTCGGCGCCTACGTGTTTGGCGACTACTGCAGCGGCAACGTCTGGACCCTGCGGCGCGACGCCGACGGTGCCTGGCGGACGACGCTTCGGGGTGAGGTGGACGCCCGCATCACGTCGTTCGGCGAGGACGAGGCCGGAGAGATTTACATAACAGACGACGGCGGCCGCATGCTGCGGCTTCGCGCCGTCACCTAGGTCCTACGTATCATCGTGCCCTAGGTCCGCGGGAGGGGATCGCATGGCGCATGAGTTCGCGTTGGTCGGTTGCGGCGGTATGGGGCGGCGGCATCTGCGGGGCTTTGTTGAGCTGGCGCGGGTGCGTCCGAACCTGATCCGGCTCGCGGCGGTGGTGGACGTTGATCGCGATCGGGCCGACTTTGTGGCGGGCGAGGTTGAAGAGCTGCTTGGCAACCGTCCGGTCGCCTGCACGAGCATCGCGGAGGCCAAAGCCCAACGGCCCGAGCTTGTGGCGGCGGACATCGTCACGACCGCGGGCATGCATCACGTGGCGGCCGTAGAGGCGCTGGACGCCGGTCTCCACGTTCTTGTCGAAAAGCCGCTGGCGGTCACCATGCGGGCCTGCGCCCGGATACGCGAGGCCGCGTCGCGCGCTGGATGCCTGGTCTCGGTCGCCGAAAACTACCGCCGCGATCCCATCCTCCGGCTTGCACGCGGGCTACTGGACGCGGGCGCCATTGGCGAGCCGCGCTCGATCGTCGAGCAGCGTGCCGGCGGCAGCGACGCGATGCTCATCACGCCCTGGCGGCACTTTCGCGAGGACGGCGGACCACTGATGGACGTGGGCGTGCACTACGCCGACATGATCCAGTACCTCATGGGTCCCGTCGATCGGGTGGCTGGGATCACGCGGCTGCTGGAGCCCGTGCGCACGACCGGCCGCATCGACGAAGCGCCGAGTGGCATGTACGCGCGATTCCGCGGGGACTTGCCGGACACGTTTGAGGCCACGGCGCCGGACTCGCTCCAGGCCATGCTCGGGTTCGCCTCGGGCGCCGCCGGCACCTGGGGGCTCGAGCTCTCGGCCCCGGACGCTGGCAATAACCTAAGCGCGGTGCTGGGGTCGGAGGGCCGGCTCGAAACGTTTGGCGTCCGCAGCGGCCGGCCGCTGCACGTCTGGCGCGGCGGCGCGGAGCCGCTTGACGATGCCGAGGTGCTCGCCCTGGCGCCCGACTTCACACTGGACCCGCTGACGGCCGAGCTGTTCGGCGGCGACCGTCTGGCCCGCTACGACCTCCCGTTCCCCCAGGCCGACCGCAAGCTCATCGCGCTGGAGCTCGGTGAGCTGGCCGAAGCCATCGATTCGGGCAACCCCGTCGAAGTGGACCTTGACGCCGGTGAGGCCGCCGTGGCGCTGGTGCTCGCCGTGCACGAATCGAGCGAGGCCGGCGCCATGATGCTCACGCTCGACGACGTGCGCAGCGGCCGCGTCAGCGCCTACCAGGATGTCACGGATCGAAAGCTTGGCCTCATCGATTGAGCCTGCGGCGCGGGCTGCCGACGGTCGGGCGGAGGCTGCCTGAGTGACGGTTGACCCGGCCGTCATCCCGGGCTTCCTACTCCTTCTGGCGGAGCTCGCGGCGCTGGCCGCCGTGGGCTACGTCGTGATGCGAGTTGCGCTGCGACAGGACGACGAACGCGCGGCGCTGGCCCAGGGTCTGGTCGTCGGTCTCGCGCTCTGGGGCTTGATCACCAACTTCGTGATGTACGCCGTTCCTGGACTCGCGGGCGCGGCCGTGGGCTGGGGCATCACGTTAACCCTGGGCGCGGTATTGGCCTGGCGTGCGCCGGACCGCATTCGCCCGCGGCCTCGCACGGTCGCCTGGTTCACCGTTGCAGTCCTGGCCCTTCTTTGGGTCGGGCTTGCCAGCCGCCAGCTCATGGGAATCCCTGATCCGGAGTTCCATCTGGGGTTGCCCCCCTTCATTCGAGCCGGCGGATTCCCGCCGGAGCTGCCCTGGAGCCCGGGAATGCCCGTACGCTATCACCACGCCACTGATCTGATGGTCGGACTGCTTGCGCCGCCGGTGGGACCGGACCTGGCATTCGTCACGGAGCTGCTTGGTGCTTACGTCTGGACAAGCTTTGTCCTAATCGTGATTGCAGCGCTGCTCCGGCGCGCGCCTCCGATCGCTGTCCTCGCCGTGGCCCCGCTGCTGCTAGCCAACGGTCTCTGGACGTGGACGAGCCCGGCGGGCGGCGCGATTCTGCACGGGCCCATTCCGGCAGGGCTGCCGGGCACGGGCCTGCCGGAGTCGCTCCGCGACATCTTCTGGCCTGCAGTTGAGCTGGCGCCGAACGTGCGACTTACGGATCTGTTGCCTGACGCCGGGCATCCCTCGTTCCCGCTGGGATACGCCCTGACATTTGTGGTGCTGGAGCGCGCCGCCTGCTGCGAACGCCGCTCGTGGCCTGCCGCCCTGACGATGGCGGGATTGGTCGGTTTCATCGGTCTGCTGGCCACGACGCTGGTCCCGGTGGCGCTTGTCCTGTGGGCCGGTTCGGAAGCGATGCGCCTAGTTAGATCTCGGCGCGAACGATCTGCACTTGCGAAGCGCTCCGGTCAGGAGGGGCGCGGCATCAGTGGGGAGTTGGGCCGATCATGCGCCGGGTTGGCCGTGGCGGGGGTGTTGCTCCTCGGCGGCGGCGGCGTGTTCAGCAGGATCTTGGATGGTGCGCCGTCGTCCGGCTTGGAGTTGGCGCCAAGCCTCGATCCTTGGGACTGGCAGGTGCTCGGCACGTTTGATGCGCGGCCTGGCGGCGTGGGCTTGCTGGGCATTGGTCCCGTGGTCGCGGCGGGCGTCGCCGCGCTGCTGGCCCGGCGCGACCGGCTGGTGCTGGCACTGGCGGCGGCCGCGGTCCTGCTCGCACTGGCCTGGATGGCGCTCACGTATCCACCGGCCCCGTGGGATGTGAACCGCCTGGCAGGTCATGCGCGCAACCTGGCAATGGTAGCGCTGCTGCTGGCGCTGACTACCCGTCTGGCTGACCTCCGGCCCAACCGCCGACGCTATGCCGCCGCGCTCGTGGCAGTTTTGGTCACGTGGCCCACGGTTGTGGCGCCAGTCCGCAGTCTCGGCCTGGCGATTGGACATGGCGTCCAGCTGGCCAATGCCAGATGGGTGCAGGAGGAATTGATCGATCGGGGCATCGCGGTGCCCATGCGGCGATTTCAGATGCCGCCCTTGTCCTGGCGCGTGGCGGACTACATTCGGGATCACACCCCCCTGGATGCCCCCGTGCTCGCGACCGAGCGGCCCTACTGGAACGTGTTTTTCGCCACCGGTCGCCCGAACAACGCAGGGTTTGTCGGCCTGCCTGAGTTGTTCTACCAACGCGGCCCGGAGTATCTGGATGCCGCCAACTACCTCGAGCCAGCCGCCATCCGGCGGCTCGGCATCCAGTATGTCTATGCGACGGATGCGTGGGTGGCCGCGCTGCCGGCACGGGCTCGGACATGGCTGGGAGACTCCCGACTCTTCGAGCTCCTCGTCCGAGATGGCGACGAGCGGCTGTACCGGGTGCGGCGGGGATTTCTGAGTCTCGACGTTGTGCCGAATCCGGCGTCCTTTGAGGCCCTTAGGCAAGCCGTGCCGCCGTCGGCCACGGTCTATCTGGTGCTCCCGCCACTTGAAATCGACATGCTCCGCATCGCGTCGGCACTGTCCCATGCCCGGATCGTGGGCGAACTGGATCCGCTGTTCCTCCATCTGCGACCACCTGCGAGTTGGCGTGTCGACCCGCTGATCGATGAGATCCCTGACCTTGTGGCCCTGCCGACAGGGGCGGCGCCCTGGATGTTCCAGCCGGAAGCCCGGACACCGATCTGGTGGCGCGATGACGTCGCGGTCTACGCGCCGACTGGTGCGGTGCCGCGGATCATGGACGCTCCGGGTCCAGAGAGTCCGCCGTCGGTCGAGCCACCAGTGCTGTTGGAAGTAACCGACGTGGCCGTGGCGGAAGGCCGCATCGAGTTTCGAGCTTCATTCGACGAGCGCGATCCGCAGCGGTGGACGGGCCAAGATTGGATCGTCCTCGAAGGCGACCGATCGCCGTGGGCCATTCCGACGGAGGGCTTTCGCAGGGGCCGCGAGCCGACGATTGCCAAGTGGTTTGCGGGACTACTGTCGGCGGGCGGGGCAACCTCGGCGCACAGATATCGGTTCGACGCCCAGGTGCCCGAGTTGTCGGTGCGCAACGCTAGCGGCGACTTTGTGCCGCTGGCGACCTCGGCAGCGGACCTTGGACCAGGGGGCTACACGCTGGCGCTCCGCCTGCGGCATGAGTACAAGCCGAACTATTGGCGCGACGCCGCGGTCATTCCGGTGTTGCGGATCAGGATATTCGAGAGTGGAGAAGTCATGTACGAACCGTTTGAAGACGTTCTTGACGGGCCGGCGCCGTCGGCCCCGTGGCGTGCCGCATGGGTCGCGGCGAGGCGGGCTCGGAGCTGCTGTGTGATTACGGGCGCACCAGCAGCGCCAGCGCCCGTGAAAGCGTGACGAATTGAAGACTTGGACGCACCGCATGAGGATCGATGAATGACTGTTGATCCGGCCGTCATCCCGGGCTTCCTGCTGCTGTTGGCGGAGCTCGCCGCGCTGGCCGCCGTGGGATACGTCGTCGCGCGGGTGGCCCTGCGACAAGCCGACGACCGCGTGGCGCTGGCCCAGGGTCTGGTGGTGGGGCCCGCCCTCTGGGGCTTAATCACCAACTTCGTGCTGTACGCCGTTCCTGGGCTCGCTGGCGCGGCCGTCGGCTGGGGCATCGTGCTGATTCTGGGCGCCGTCCTGGTCTGGCGCGCGCCGCGGCCCCTTCGCCCACCGCCCCGGGTGGCGGCGGGATTCCTGGTTACGGCCTTGGTCGTCTTCTGGGTCGCGCTCGCCAGCCGTCAGCTCCTGAGCGTCTCTGACCCGCAGACCCAACTAGGGCAGGCGGCCACGATCCGAATGGGCGGATTTCCACCAGGACTGCCGTGGAGTCCGGGTATCGCAGAGCACTATCACTACGGTTCAAGCTTGCTGGCTGGGTTGCTAGCGCCGCCGTTTGGACCCGATCTGGCGTTCGTGTGGGAGTTGCTAGGTGCCTTTACCTGGACCAGCTTTGCCTTGATAGTAGTTTCGGCACTCCGCCAGCGTTCGTCTGGCCTCGCGGTGCTGCTCACGCTCCCGCTCTGGTTGACGACCGGTGCCTGGACGTTCATCGTTGAGCCTGGCGCCATCGTGCGGCTTCCTATCCCGGCGGGGATTCCGGCGGCTGGGCTCCGCGCTTCCTTGACGGACATCTACTGGCCAGAAGCGACGTATGCGGCGGTGCTGGATATGCGATATGCGGCGCTGCCTAATATCTGGAATCACTCCTTCCCGATGGCCTACGCGCTGGTGGTCGTGGTGCTACAGCAGGCCGCGCGTGCCGAGTGCAGGTCATGGGGCGCCGCCGTGACTCTCGCAGGATTGGTCGGCTTCACTGGCCTTATCTCAATGACGATCGCTCCGGTGCTGTTTGTCATGTGGGCCGGGTTGCAAGCTGCGGTCTTGGTCCAATTGAGTCGAACTGGCACCGCGCTTCAGGGAGCAGCACTCCGTTCAGGGGTGGGGCTAGCTCTGGCGGCGATCCTGCTTGTCGTTGGCGGCAGGCTTATAGGCATCCTAGCTGGCTCGGCGCCATCAGGCTTGCAGCTAGCATCGAACCTTGAGCAGACACACTGGCAGGCTCTCGGCAAGTTCGAAGCGCGTCCCGGCGGATTGGGTCTGCTGGGCGCAGGGCCCTTGGCGATCGCGTGCGTGGCGTTTGTGCTGGCGCGGCGCGACCGGCTGGTTGTAACACTGGCGGCAGGCGCTGGGTTGCTGGCGCTGATCTGGGTGGTACTGAACTATCCACCAGCTCCCTGGGACATAGACCGCATGGCGGGGCATGCCCGCAATCTGGCGTTGGTGGCACTGCTGTTGGCGCTCAGTGCTCGATTATCTGACCTGCCGTCCACGCGCTGGCGTAATGCCGTCGGCGCTCTGCTGGTGGCCCTAGTCATCTGGCCGACAGTCGTGGCGCCGGTCCGCTACCTGGCGGGGGCGATTACGCATGGAATCGAGATTGCCAACGCTCGGCCACCGGACAGACCCCAGGCGCGATATGGCGGGCGATTTTTGCTCGATCCCCGCCCGTCCGAGAAGGTCGCGGCCTACATCCGAGACCACACAGCCATTGACGCGCGGGTGCTCTCGCCCTACGCCAACCGGATGACCTTTGCCACGGGTCGCCCAAACGCGGTGGGGTTTGTGGGGCTGCTCCACTACTTCGCGTACCACGGCCCCGAGTATCTGGACGCACTTGACTTTCTCGAACCAGCGGCCATTCGTCGACTCGGCATCGAATACGTTCATGCGCCTGATGCGTGGATTCAGGGGTTGCCCGATCGGGCGGTGCGGTGGCTCAATGATCCGCGCCTGTTTGAGCTCGTCGTGCACGACAATGGCGAGGCGCTCTACCGCGTGCTGCCACCGTTTCTGGACTTGGCGACAGCGCCGGTTGCGTCGTCATTCGAGGCCCTGCGCCAGGCCATTCCCGCCTCGGCCACGGTGTACCAGCCGACACGACTCCAAGCGTTGAGCGGGATCCGTGTGGCGTGGGTGCTATCTCATACCCGGGTGCTTGGCGAAATCGAGCCGTCCGTGTTGCATCTGCTCACGCCGTGGCCCTCCCAACCACTCGGCGCGCAGACGCCGGACCTCGTGATCCTGCCGGCGTCAATCGAGCCCCGGATGTTTCCGCCAATGGGTCGGCAACCAATCTGGTGGAACGACAATATCGCCGTCTACGCGCCGCGCGGGGCTGCCGATCCGGTCATGCCGCCGCCTTCGGCTGCCGCGCCGCGGCCCGAGCCGCCGGTCAGCGTCCGGGTGTCCGACATGCGCGCGACGGCTGGGCAGATTACCTTCACAGCGACGATCGACGATCACGCGCCGAACAAGTGGACCGGGCAAGACTGGGTGCTCGTTGCTAGTGAGCCTTCGACCTGGGCGATCCCCACGCACCTCCAGCCTGACGGTCGCACGCCCGTCGTCGCGCAATGGTTTGCCGGTCAGGCAGCTCCAGGGCAGGGGGTCACAAGCCATGACTATAACTTCGATTCGCGCGAGTCCAGCCTGACGGTGCGCGAGGCGAACGGACCGTACACGCAGGTGGCAGCCTCGGATGCCGGCGTGGGACCGGGCGTCTGGACACTTGCGCTGCGGCTGATCCGCGCACTGGATCGCGGTTCCTACGTGGCGCAAGATGAGGTTGCCGTAGTTCCAGTGCTGCAAATTGAGATATTGGAGTCCGGCGAAGTGTCGGCTCACGCCTACGAGCAGGTGCCTGTTCAGTTGCTCCCCTAATTCCTCACGGCCCCGTGCTTCCGTACCCAGAGAGGGGCGCGATGGTCACGCTTGACGACGTGCGCCGCGGCCGCGTCAGTGCCTACCAGGATGTGACGGATCGAAAGCTCGGCCTCATTGATTGAGCGGGTGACGCGGGCTGCTGACGGTCATGGGGAGGTTGACTGAGTGACCGTCGATCCGACGGTTCTGCCGGGGCTGCTGCTTCTGGCGGCGGAGCTGGTGGCGCTGGCCGCCGTGGGCTACGTCGTGGTTCGGGTGGCCCTGCGGCAAGCCGACGAGCGCGCGGCCCTGGCGCAGGGCCTGGTCGTCGGTCTCGCGCTCTGGGGCTTGATCGTCAACTTCATCCTGTACGCGGTTCCCGGGCTAGCGGGCGCCGCCGTGGGCTGGGGCGTCGTGCTCACCCTGGGCGCGGTGCTGGCCTGGCGCTCGCCCGACCGCATTCGCCCGCGGCCTCGCATGGTTGCCGGATTCACCGTCGCTGTCCTGGCGCTCCTCTGGGTCGCGCTCGCCAGCCGCCAGGCCTTGTCGATCCCGGATCCGCATACGCAATTGGGGCTGGCGGCCTCGATCCGTGCGGGCGGGTTCCCGCCGGAGCTGTTCTGGAATCCAGGGACGCCTGCGCCCTATCACCACGGGGTTTCCCTGCTGGTCGGGCTCTTGATGCCGCCGGTTGGACCCGATCTGGCGTTCGTCATGGAGTTGCTGGGCGCCTACGCCTGGATGAGCTTCGCGCTTGTGATCGTGACGCTGCTTCTGCAACGCGCGTCACGCTTCGCCGTGGCGGTCACGGCGCCGCTCCTGCTCACCGCCGGCGCCTGGACCTTCACCTGGGTGGGAGAAGGTCTGCTGGAGTTGCCTGTTCTCGCGGGCATGCCGTCGGCCGGCATCCGCGCCTCGGTTATGGACATCTACTGGCCGCCCGCCGAGCAGTCCTGGGAGGTTCAGGTCTGGAAATATCGCGAAGCGGCCCTCCCCGACATTTGGAAACCCGGATTCCCGCTGGCGTACGCGCTGGTGCTCATCGTGCTGGAGCGCGCCGCGCGGGCGAGCGGCCGGTCGTGGCCGGCGACGCTGACGCTCGCAGGTCTGGTTGGCTTCGTCGGCTTGTTGGCCGCGTCGCTGGCGCCCGTGGCGCTCGCGCTCTGGGCGGGCCTGGAGGCGGTGCATCTGGGCCGCGACTGGCGCGCGAGGTCGTTGGCGCGCAGCGCCGTGCTCCGGTCGAGCGCGGGGCTCGTGCTGGCCGTGCTCGTGCTGCTTGGCGGCGGTGGCCGGTTCACGGGGCTGTTGGGAGGCCCGGCGTCCTCTGGTCTGACCCTCGGGTGGAACGAGCATCAGCAGGGCTGGCGGGTGCTGGGCGAAGTCGACCCGCGGCCCGGCGGCGTGGGTTTGGCGGGTGTGGGACCCCTCGTGGTGGCGGTCGTCGCCGCGCTGCTGGCGCGGCGTGACCGCCTGGTGCTGGCATTGGCCGTGGGCGCCGGCGGACTCGCGCTCGCTTACCTCGCGCTGCACTATCCGCCGTATCCCCTGGACGTGCACCGCCTGGCCGGCCACGCGCGCAACTTCGCGCTGGTGGCGTTGCTGCTGGCGCTGAGCGTCCGTCTGGCCGCCTTGCAGCCGCGCTGGCGCTATGCCGCGAGCGGGCTCCTGGTGGTCCTGGTGATCTGGCCGACCGTCGTGTCGCCGGTGCGCAACCTCGGCCTGGCCGTCGGCCATGGCCCGCTGCTAACGAATGCCGAAGCCGGGCAGCGCGTGTTCAGCGGATCGACGGCCATGGGCCGCCATGTGATCACCGCTCCCATATCCGAGCGCGTGGCCGCGTATGTCCGCGACCACACGGCGGTTGACGCGCGCATTCTCTCGCCCAGCCCACTCGACATGGCCGTCGCCACCGGCCGCCCCAACGGCTCTGGCTTCGTCGGCCTCATCCATCTGGTGTACATCCTGGGCCCGGACTACCTGGATGCCCTCAATTACCTGGAGCCGACCGCAATCCAATGGCTGGGCACTGACTATGTCCATGCGACGGCTGCCTGGAGAGCCGAGCTGCCGGAGCGGGCGCGGCGTTGGTTGGCGGACCCCGGCTTGTTCGAGCCGCTCATGCGCGACGGCGGCGAGGCGCTCTACCGCGTGCGCCCCGCATTTCTCGAGCTCGAGGTCTTGCCGCATCGCGAGTCGTTCGAGGCGCTGCGGCAGGCTGTACCGCCGTCGACGGTGGTGGCTCTAGCCCCGCAACTCTGGTTGGGGACTCAGCTGCAAGTCGCGTCGGTGCTGTCGCACACGCAGCTGGCCGGGGCCGACAATACGCCGTTCCTGCATTTCCTAACGCCCGCACCATGGACGGTGGAGCCGTTGGGCGAGCGCACGCCTGATCTCGTGGTCCTGCCGATGGCGGTTGAGCCGTGGACATGGATGTTTCCGTCCGCTGCCCGGCGTCCGATCTGGCGGAGCGGTGGTCTCGCCGTCTATGCGCCCACCGGGGCTCTTGCCCCCATCACACCGCCGGGGCCGGCGCCCGAGCCGCCGCCTGTCAGCGTCCGGGTATCGGGGGCGCGGGTTGACAATCGGCGTATCACCTTCACGGCGGCCTTCGAAGAGCACGCCCCGGAACGCTGGACCGGACAGGATTGGATCGTCGTCAAGATTGACTCCGGGCCGTTGGACATCCCCACCGGCTTTCGCAACGGCGCCAACGGACCGGCGACCGTAAGGTGGTTCGGCGGACTGCTGGCATCGGGGTCGGCGACGCGCGCTGACACGTACACGCTCGATGTCCCAGCGTCGAGCTTGGCCGTGCGGGACGATCGTGGGGCCATCCTGCCGCTGGCCGCGTCGGAAGGTAGGTTGGATGCGGGCACCTGGATTCTCGCGCTCCGCCTGCGGCACGAATGGCAGCCAGGCTATTGGCGGGAAGCTGCTGTCATTCCGGTGCTGCGGATCCGAGTCTCCGAAGCTGGTGAAGTGTCGTATCAGGTCTACGATGACGTGCTCGCATCCGAAGACGCTTCCGGAAACACTGGCGCCGCTGTGATCGATACGGGCGCGAACGTCACGCTGCTCACGCGGGACCACGCCCCCAGCGGCAGCGCCGTCCGGGATGTGACGGATTGAAAGCGTGCACGCGCCGGTGGACCCTGAGGCAAGAACCTGGAGGTCCCGCACTTGACCGTTGATCCGACGGTCGTTCCGGGCCTGCTGCTGCTGGCGGCGGAGCTCGCGGCGCTGGCCGCCGTGGGCTATGTCGTGGTGCGGGTGGTGCTGCGGCAAGCCGATGACCGGGTGGCGTTGGCCCAAGGTCTGGTGGTGGGTCTCGCGCTCTGGGGCCTGGTCGTCAACTTCGTGCTGTACGCCGTGCCGGGGCTTGCCGGAGCAATCGTCGGCTGGATCATCGTTCTTGCGGCCGGTGCCGGCCTGGCATGGCGCGGCCGGGGTTCTATCAGGCCGCGGCCGCGCGTGGTGGCGGGATTCGCCGTTGCGGTTCTCGCGCTCTTCTGGATCGTGCTCGCCAGCCGCCAGCTGCTGACATTCCCCGATCCGCATATTCATCTGGGGCTGTCCGCCTCGCTGCGGGCCGGCGGGTATCCGCCGGTGTTGCCCTGGAGCCCTGAATTTCGTGCGCCCTATCACTACGGCGAAGACCTGCTCCGCGGACTCCTGATGCCGCCGTTCGGTCCGGACCTTGCCTTCATGGAAGAGCTGCTGAGCGCGTACTACAAGGTCGGCCTGGTGCTTGTCGTGGTCACGGCGCTCCTGCGTCGAGCGTCGAGGTTCGCTGTGCTGATCACGGCTCCACTCTTGCTCACGACGGGGGCTTGGACGCTTGTGCTTGGCGTGCCCGACAGCATCCTCCAGGCGCCTGTCCCTGCCGGGCTTCCCGCAGCTGGGCTCCGCGCCTCGCTGACGGACATCTACTGGCCAGCTGTGAGTCTGGCCTGGGAGTCGCCGTATGCGGGGCTGGCGGATGTTTTGGACCCGTCATTCCTCCCGGCATACGCGCTGGCGTTCGTGGTGCTGGAGCACGCGGCGGACACTGGCCGCCGGTCATGGTCGGCCGCCCTGACGCTTGCGGCACTTGTGGGATTCGTCGGCCTTCTGGCAACCACGCTCGCCCCTATGGTGCTCGTCTTGTGGGCCGGGTTGGAGGCCGTGGCCCTGGCGAAATCCAAGCGTGCTGGCTCCCTGGCGAGGGATGCGGTGATCCGGTCGGTCACTGGATTGGCGCTGGCGGCGTTCTTGCTGGTCGTTGGCGGCAGGCTGGTGGGCATCCTCGAGGGCTCGGCGCCGTCGGGGCTGTCCCTGGGCTGGTACGAGAACTTTGGGCGCTGGCGGCTGCTTGGCACCCTGGATCAGCTGTCCGGCGGCGTGGGTGTGCTGGGCGTGGGGCCCCTGGTCGTGGCCGGTGGCGCCGCGCTGCTGGCTCGGCGCGATCGCTTGGTGCTGGCGCTCGCGATAGGCGCGGGCGCGCTGGTGGCGATGTCGGCGCCCTTGAGCTATGAGCCATTTCAAATCGATCTCACCCGCATCGAAGGACATGCGCGCAACTTCGCCCTGCTGGCGCTGCTGCTCGCGCTCAGCGTCCGGCTATCGGGCCTGCGGTCAGTCCGCTGGCGCAATGCCGTAGGCGCGCTGGTCATCGCGCTGATCGTCTGGCCGACGATTGTGGCGCCCGTGCGCAACCTCGGTCTCGCGATTGGACAGGGGATCGAGTTCGCCAACGCTCAACGAGCGCCGGCGCCTCAGGCGTGGTTCGCGGGTCGATACCCGCTAGATTTCCTCCCGTCGGACGGTATCGCGGCCTACCTCCGCAACCATACGGCGGTGGACGCGCGGGTGTTCTCACCGCGCCCGCACCGGGTGACCTGGGCCACTGGCCGCCCGAATGCGACAGGATTCTCAGAGCTTCTTCACCTCTTCCCGGTGGAGGGCCCCGCGTATTTGGACGTCCTGCGCTATCTCGAACCGGCCGCTCTCCGGCGGCTTGGCTTCGGCTACGTGCACGCGACCGAAGCCTGGGTGCAGTCCCTGCCGACCCAAGCTATGAAGCGGCTCAATGATCCGGCCCTGTTTGAGCTTCTCGTGCGCGACGGTGACGAGGCGCTCTACCGGGTGCGGCCCACGTTCCTGGAGCTAGACGCGGTGCCCAACCCTCGGTCGTTCGAAGCGCTTCGGCAGGCCGTTCCCGCAGCCACCACCGTCTACATACCGCCACCGTTTGACGAACGACCTGGTCTCCGCGTGGCGTGGGCGCTGTCGCATACCCAGCTGTTCAGCACCATCAACCCGGCGGCGCTGCATCTGCTGACGCCCTGGCCGGGCAAGCCGCTTGGCGGGCACGCGCCCGACCTCGTGATCGTCGAGTCGCAGGTGGAGCCGTGGATGTTTCCGCCCGCCGGGCGGCAGCCGATCTGGTGGGATGACGAGATCGCGGTCTACGCGCCGGATGGGGCTGTCGCACCAATCATGCCGGCGCGGCCCGAGAGCGAATCCGAACCGGCGCCCGTCAGCGTGCAAGTGTCCGACCTAAGCGTCGCGGATGGCCGCATAGCCTTCACCGCCGCCTTTGACGACCACGCGCCGGAGCGGTGGACGGGCCAGGAGTGGGTTGTGGTGGCCGGGGACGATTCGCCGTGGGCCATTCCCCCGCACTTCGAGCCAGACCGTCGCACGGTGGTGGCCGCGGCGTGGTTTCCGGGCCAACTGGCGCCCGGTCTGGGGACCACGACCCACACATACACGTTCGATATCCTGGCGCCCAGCCTGGCGGTGCAGGACGCAAGCGGCTCATATGCCGCAGTCGCAGGGTCAGAACGAGTGCTGGGAGCAGGAACGTGGACGCTCGCGGTCCGCTTGCAGCACGAATGGCAGCCGAACCATTGGCGCCAGGCGGCCTTCATTCCGGTGATGCGGATCACGGTCTCCGACGCCGGCGAGGTCTCGTATGCGGTATTCGACGACGTGCTGGGTGGGAAGTCGATCCGGTAGACCCGGGTAGCCCGGTGCTTGCGTCGAGCGAGACAGATGCCATTCTGACCTATGACGACGGACGAATCGGCCGCGCCGGCGCCCAGCACGATGTGACGGCTCGATCAGTTGCGTCCCTTGAATGCAGAACCAGCCGGAGGTTGCGTGAGTGACCGTTGATCCGACGGTAGTCCCTGGCCTCCTGCTCCTGGCGGCGGAGTTCATTGCGCTCGCTGCCGTGGGTTACGTCGTGGTGCGGGTCGTGCTGCGGCAAGCCGACGACCGGGTCGCCTTGGCCCAAGGGCTTGTGGTCGGGCTTGCTCTCTGGGGCTTGATCGTCAACTTCGTCATGTACGTGGTTCCGGGCCTTGCCGGGGCCATCGTCGGCTGGGGCGTCACGCTCACCCTGGGCGCGGTGTTGGCATGGCGCGCGCCCAATCCCATTCGCCCGCGGCCGCGGGTGGCGGCGGGATTCGCCGTCGCGGTTCTGGCACTGTTTTGGGCGGCGCTTGCCAGCCGTCAGCTGTTGTTGATCCCTGATCCGCCGATCCATCTGGGGCTGGCCGCCACGATCCGGGCCGGCGGGTTTCCGCCGGAGCTGCCCTGGAACGCGGGCACGCTCGTGCGCTATCACCACGCCACCGACCTGCTGGTTGGCGTGCTGGCCCCGCCGATGGGGCCGGACCTCGCATTTGTTTCCGAGCTGATGGGCGCCTACGCCTGGACAAGCTTGGTCCTGATCGTGACGACGGCGCTGCTCCAGCGGGCGTCGCTCGTCAGCGTGCTCATCACCGTCCCGCTCATGCTCAGCAGCGGTCTGTGGACCTTTACCAACGTTGGAGCGGGGGTCTTGCAGCTCCCCATTCCGGCTGGCGTGCCCGAGGCGGGCCTGCGCGCGTCTCTGGCCGAAATCTACTGGCCGCCGGTCGCGTTGTCCCCCGCCGTTCATTTTTCGGAGGTGTTGGCTGATATCTGGAAGCCCGGGTTTCCGCTGGGCTATGCCCTGGCGTTCGTGGTGCTGGAGCGCGCGTCGCGGTCCGACGGCTGGTCGAGGGGCGCGACGGTAACTCTGGCGGGAATGGTTGGCTTTCTGGGCCTGCTCTCGACCACGCTCGTGCCGGTGGTGGGTCTGCTGTGGGCCGGGCTGGCGGCGATGCATTTCATGAGACTCCGGCGGGCCGGCTCGACGGCGCAGGCGGTCCTGCGATCCGGCTTGGGGCCGGCGCTGGCGGTGCTGCTGCTCCTCGGCGGCGGCGGCGCCTTCACCGGGGTCCTGGATGGTGCGCCGCCATCCGGCCTGGCGCCGGCGGATAGCTTCGATCCGATGCACTGGCAGGCGCTCGGCACGTTCGATTCTCGGCCCGGCGGCGTGGGATTGCTGGGCCTGGGGCCCTTAGCGGTCGCGGGCCTGGCGATAGTGCTGGCGCGGCGCGACCGGCTGGTGGTGACACTCGCGGCGGGCGCCGGCCTGCTGGTTTTGGCCTGGCTGGGGCTGAGCTATGCGCCGGCGCCTTGGGACCTGAACCGCTTGGCGGGGCACGCCCGCAATCTGGCATTGGTGGCACTGCTGCTCGCGCTCAGCGCCCGCCTGTCTCACCTGCCGTCCGTCCGCTGGCGCTATGTCGCCGGCGCGCTATTCGTGGGCTTGATCGCCTGGCCGACGGTCGCGGCGCCCGCGCGCAGTCTGGGCCTGGCGATCGGCAATCGAATCCAGCTGGCCAATGCCACGTCGGTGCAGCAGACCTTGCTCGATGAGGGCTCCACGACGCCAATTCGCCGCTTTCAACTGCGATCCATGTCGGGCCGTGTGGCGGACTACATCCGCGACCACACCGCCGTTGATGCGCGCGTGCTCGCGACGGTGTGGCCTTACTGGAACGTGTTCCTCGCCACTGGCCGCCCGAACAACGCGGGGTTCACCGACCTGACCTACCTGATTTATCACGCCGGACCGGAATACTGGGACGCCCGACACTATCTCGAGCCGGCCGCCGTCCGACGGTTGGGCCTTGAGTACGTGCATGCGACCGATATCTGGGCAGCCGGATTGCCGACGCGAGCGAAGCGCTGGCTTGCAGACCCGGGCTTGTTCGAGCTCCTGATCCGCGACGGCAGCGAGGCGCTCTATCGCATACGGCCCGCGTTCTTGGACCTCGACGTCACGCCCGATTCCCAGTCGTTCGAGGCGCTGCGATCCGTTCCGCCGTCGACGATGGTCTTCCTCGCTCCCCAAACTGTGTGGTTGAACCGGCTCCGTGTTGCGTCGGCGCTGCCCCACGCCCAGCTGGTGGGCGCCATCAGCGCGCTGCCCCTGCACGTTCGCACCCCCGAGCCCTGGACGGTGGAGCCGCTCGGCGAGCGCGTACCTGACCTCGTCGTGCTGCCGGCGTCCACCGAGCCGTGGACGTGGGCGTTTCCGCCCGGCGCCCGGCAACCCATCTGGCAGAACGACGAGGTTGCCGTCTACGCGCCGGACAGCACCGTTGCACCCATCACGCCGCCCAGATTGGCGCTCGAAGCGTCTCCCGTAACCGTCCGAGTGACAGACGCCCGCCTTGACGACGGGCGCATTGCCTTTACCGCCACCTTCGACAACCACGCATCGGAGCGGTGGACGGGTCAGGACTGGGTTGTGGTGCCCGTGGGCACGTGGCCGTGGGAGCTCCCCACCGCCTTTCTTGACCAACACCGCGGGCCGGTGATCGCGAAGTGGTTCGCCGGGTTGATCTCACCCAGGTCGGCCACCAGCACCCACTCCTATGTGCTCGACGTGTCCGCGCCCAGCTTGGCGGTGCGAAATGATGACGGCGCGTTCGTCCCGCTTGACGACGCGGAAGGGGAGCTGGGTGTGGGCTCGTGGGTATTGGCCATCCGGCTGCAGCACGAATGGCAGCCGAACCGTTGGCGCGAGGCGGCCTTTATTCCGGTCATGCGGATCAGAGTCTCGGAGGCCGGTGAGGTCTCGTATGAGGTCTTCGACGCCGTGCTCGGAGACTCGCTGCCATAGTCGCTCGCGGCGCCGTACCTGTGTCTCCGCGACGAGCGCGGTGCTGAGGTGTGACGACATTCCTACCGGCGGTGTGCGCGCCGAATAGGGTGTGATGGTTCGAAGGCTCGGACCCATCCGGCAAAGATGAGTGAATGATCGTTGATCCGGCCGTCGTCCCAGGACTCCTGCTCCTGGCGGCGGAGCTCATGGCACTGGCCGTCGTCGGCTATGTCGTGGTGCGGGTGGCTCTGGGGCAACGCGACGACCGCATGGCGCTGGCGCAGGGTCTCGTGGTCGGTCTTGCGCTCTGGGGCCTGATCACAAATTTCGTGCTCTACGCCGTGCCGGGGCTGGCGGGCGCGGTTGTGGGTTGGGGCGTCACGCTCACCGTGGGCACGGTCCTCGCGTGGCGCGCGCGCCGCCCCATCTGGCCGCGTCCGCGCGTGGCGGCGGGCTTCGCGGTTGCCTTCCTGGCGCTCTTCTGGCTGGCGCTCGCCAGTCGGCAGTTGCTGGAGAGCCCGGACCCCATGCTTCACCTGGGATTGGCGGCATGGATCCGGGCCGGCGGATTTCCACCGGAGTTGCCCTGGCACCCGGGCATGGTCGTGCGCTATCACCACGCCGCCGATCTGCTGGTCGGGCTGCTGACGCCGCCGGTTGGACCCGACCTGGCGTTCGTGCAGGAGCTGCTGGGCGCCTACGCGTGGACGAGCTTCGCACTCGTGGTGGTGACGGCGCTCCTGCGGCGCGGGTCGTGGAAGCTCGCGCTGGTCATTTCGCCGCTCTTCCTCACCGCCGGCGCCTGGACGTGGACCAGCCTGGGAGGCGGCATTCTCCAGGGTCCGGTTCCGGCGGGGCTGCCGGCGGCGGGATTCGGCGCGTCGCTGGCGGATATCTACTGGCCGTCCGCGGGGTCGTCCGGGGCTTTGGAACCGACGGTGTTGCACGACATCTGGACACCCGCATTCACCCTGGGATACGCCCTGGCGTTCGTGGTGCTGGAGCGCGCGGCGCGGTCCGAGCGCTCGTCGTGGCTCGGCGTGCTGACGCTTGGGGTGCTCGTTGGCTTCATGGGCATCCTGGCGACGTCCCTCGTAGCGGTGGTGGTTGTGTTGTGGGCGGCTCTGGCAGCGGTGAGAGTCGTGCGGGCTCGGTGCGCTGGGGCGGCGCTGCGATCGGGTGCGGGGCTGGCGCTGGCGGGGCTGCTGCTCCTCGGCGGCGGAGGCGTGTTCACCGGGATCCTGGATGTCGCGCCTCCGTCCGGCCTGGAGTTGGTGTGGGACCTCAACCCGAGGCACTGGGAAGCGCTCGGCACGTTCGACGCGCGGCCGGGCGGTGTTGGCGTGCTGGGCCTTGGCCCCGTGGTCGTCGCGGGCGTCGCCGTGCTGTTGGCCCGGCGCGATCGGCTGGTGCTGACGCTGGCGGCGGGGGCCGGCCTGCTGGCGCTCGCCTGGCTGGTCCTGAGCTTTCCACCGGCGCCGTGGGTGCTGGGCCGCTTGGCGGGGCATGCCCGCAATCTGGCGCTGGTGGCGCTGCTGCTGGCCCTCACCGCCCGCCTGTCTGAGATTGCTGCGACGACCCGTCATTCCCGCGAAAGCGGGAATCCAGGCCTCATTCAATCTGGACCCGCCCATGGCTCTCCCCGGACATCATCAGCCCGATCGCGTAATGCGAGCGACTCCCTTTCCGGGCTGGGGGCAGCGCCCTGGCGTTACGCGCTCGCCGCACTGCTACTGGGGCTGATCGTCTGGCCCACGGTGGTGGCGCCCCTGCGCACTCTCGGCCAAGCAGTTGGGAACGGCGTGCAGCTGGCCAACGCCGGATGGGTGGAGCGGGAGCCGCTCGATCAGACCACGGCGGAATCCACGCAGCGGTTTCAGCTGCCGACCATGTCGGAGCGCCTGGCGAGCTATATCCGGGACCAGCCCCCTTTGGACCTTATGCGGGACCACACCCCTGTGGACGCGCGCGTGTTCACGCCCGAGTGGCCCTATTGGGCCGCATCTCTGGCCACCGGCCGTCCGAACAACGCGGGGTTCGCCGGCCTTGGTCACCTGATCTACTACACAGGCCCGGAATACTTGGACGCCCTCAACTATCTTGAGCCGGCCGCCATCCAACGCTTGGGCATTGAGTATGTCCATGCGACGGATGCCTGGGCAGCCGGTCTGCCGGCTCGCGCGCGGCGCTGGCTGGCGGACCATAGCTTTTTCGAATTGCTCATGCGCGATGGCGACGAGGCGCTCTACCACGTGCGGCCCGCATTTCGGAATCTTGAGGTCGCGCCGCACCCGGAGTCGTTCGAGGCGCTGCGCTCTGTGCCGCCGTCGACGCTGGTGCACTTGGCGCCGGAACTTGGGTGGTTGCACGCGCTGCGAATCGCCTCGGTGCTGTCCCATGCCCGGCTCACCGGCGCCATCGACACACAACCCTTGCATCTCATGACGCCCACGCCGTGGACGGTGGAACCGTTGGGCGAGCGGGTGCCCGATCTGGTGGTCCTGCCGGCGTCGGTCGAGCCACGGATGTTTCCGGCGGTGGAATGGCAACTCGTCTGGACGGATGCCGCCGACCGGATCGCGGTCTACGCGCCGGCGCCGTCCCGCAGCCGCGCCACAAACGAGTCCTGCACGACGTTCACGGCCTGCACGGGAATCGGCCGATCCGCGGCCACCGGCTCGCGCACGGTGGCGCCGTACGCCAGCCCAAGCGGTAACACCCCCTCGCCGCTCACTGCCGTCGCTCGGTCGATCAAGCCATACACCAGCCGCCCGCCGGAGCCGTCGAGCGTGTCGCCTGGCAGCAGGTCTCGCTTGGCGAACGCCAGCACTTCGGAGGTCGGCGCCTCGCGCGGCGCGCCCGATGCCGTGCCCAGCAGGGCCGCCTGCGCGATGCTCAGCGGCGTTTCCACGCCGCACAGGTGGTACTCGCGAAACAGCAGGGCGCGCCGCCCATCGCGGGAGACGCGCGTGCCGTGAATGCGCAGCTCCTCGCGCACGAGATCATCCTCCGAGGTGACCACGGCCCACACGCCGGTGGCGATGTGTCCGGGCACTTCCGATATCCCGTCCGGCGCAACGGCGTTCGCCAGGTCCACGACGCCGGTGTCGTGCAGCAGACCGCCGGCGCCGGACGTTGCGAAGAGGTCCGGCAGCTCGTCCAAGCCAGCCGACGGCTCGTGCATCCCGCGACGGTCCGGCGGCAATCCCGTCATGTTGGACACGGCGCACATCTCGATCTGCGACTTGGTGCCGTCGCGGAAGGAGTTGTACATCTGCGCGTTCAGACGCAGCCGGTTCGCCGTGTCAGCACCGTAGCCGAGCCGTTCCAGGGCCTGATCGGGATCCCCGTGGCGGTCGGCCGGGTAGAGGCGCGTGCCTCGTCCCACGGCTACCGGATCCAGGCCCAGCGCCGCGGCCCAGTCGAACATCTCCATGATCGCGATGGGCTGGTCGCCGGCTGCGAGCGAATACACCACGCCCTGCCGCCGCGCCTCGCGCGCCAAGGCCCAGCCACAGCTCACGTCCGCTTCCACCGTGACCATCACCACGTGACGGCCCTGGCGCAGCGCTGCCCAGGCATTGCGGGCCGCAACGTCCGGAACTCCAGTCGCGTCCACGAACACCTCGATGGGAGCGGACGCCAGCGCTTCGGCGTCGGGCGCCAGCGCGGCGGCTCCCGAATCCACGGCCGCTTGCACCGCGGCCGCGCTCTCGCAGCGCTGCAATTGGTCGTCCGCCCAGCCGGCGGCGCGCAGGGCCTCGGCGCCGTTGTGCGCGTTGGGATCAGCCACCGCCGCGAGCCGCAGGCCGTCGATCTGCGCGATCTGCGCCGCAATGCTCGTCCCAAACCGCCCGGCGCCCGCCAGCCCCACCGTCACGGGACGGCCGGCCGACGCGCGCGCCTCCAATCGCTCGAGCAAAAGGCGCATCATCTGCTGATCCCTAGCCGCGCGGCGGGGAGTGGCCCTGCCACGCCATAGTGTTGGACACGATTCCCGAGCCGTCCATCGTCGCCAGCGGTGAGCACCCGCACAACGTCATCTGCCCCGCAATCGGACCTGTGCTCCGCAATGCATGCCCGGTGGCCCGTGCTGCGTGCAGCGTGGGACCATTGCCATCTCGGTCGTCAATTGAGAGGCGCGTGATGTCCAGCTTATTTCGCCGTCGTGATCTGGGCGCCGCCGAAGCGCTCCTGAGCGCGGCCATTCTCGGCGTGGCCTTGTTTGCTTGGGGCATTCAGACCGACATGTTCGACCGGCCGGGTCTCGCCTCCACATCCAACTGGACTTGGAGACTGTGGCAGCTCGGCGCATTGCTCATGGGCATGCCCGGGGTCTGGTGGCTGTGGCGCGGCACCCGCCGCGTGGCCTGGACGCGAAGTCTGACGCTAAGCGTCCTGGCCCTGGTCGTGTTTCTCAACGCCTATACCGACTCCCTGTTCGCGGGGCATGTCGGAGACGTCTGGAAAGCAATCAACCCGCTGTTTCTGGGCTGCAGCACCATCGCCGTCGTAGCCCTTTGGAGTCGCGGCGGCTTCTGGGACGGCATTGGAGCCTCGCTCTTTGCCGTGCTCGGAACGGTCTTGTTCATCAACGCCTATTTCGTCAACCACGACATCCTCTGGCAGGTGCTCGATCCCTTGCGGGTCCTGGTCTTGCTGCTGTGGGCGATTGCGGCATTGAGAATGGACGTTCGACCCGAGGAGTCCGGCGGCAAGTCTGATGCGTAGGTTCTTGAGATATCGAGACGTCGATGTAGCGGAGGCTCTTGTCTCGGCGGAAGACGCAGAGAGCCCGCGCCCATCTGAGCAATCACGCCAGGCCGTGCCCCATCGCGGGTAGGGGCGGTTCGCGAACCGCCCTGTTCGCTGCCGGCGGATCGCTGAGCCTATGGCTGGAACTGACCCGGCTTCGCGATCCCGCCTCGCTACAAAGGACCTCCCGGCATGAGTGACAAGCCCCTGTTCGAAGCGGCCTTCCCCTTCCAGGACGACGTGCTTTCGCTGCCTGTCAAAGACCTCGATCAGGCGTCCCGGTGGTATTCCCGGTCTTTCGGTCTTACTGAGGTGGAACGCCGGGTCAGCCTGGTTCCGACCGTCATCTTGGAGCGCGACGGCGTTCGCCTCGGCTTCGCCGTGAACGGCGGCGATGCCAGCAGCGACGGCGCGGCCATCCTGGTCGGCGACATTCAGCGCGCCAGGGAAGAGCTCGAGGCCAACGACGTTGCCGTGACGAACTGGCGCGTGGATAAGCGCGACGGGCAGAAGCTGCAAGTGTTCTTCGTCGTGGCGCCCGACGGACTCTGCTGGTATTTCCATCAGCCCATCGACTAGCGGCGGCTCGTCTCCACGCTCGGGCGCCGCCTTGCCCATTCCACCGCGAACGGCCTGCAACTGCATCCCGTCGCTATCCCACTGCCGCCGCGTACCCCTGCGATGACGGTTCGGCGTTGGCAGCCCGGCGACCAAATCGTTGTGCGCAGCATGTGGGGCGAGAAATTCCAAATCGCCATGCCGATGACCGTGATCGCCGATACCGAGCAGATCTCGGCGCTCTATCTGGCTGCCGGTACCCCGATCAAGAACAAGAGCACCTACCGTTCCGACCACTTGCCGATCGGAGATTGGGAGCTTGTCGACGACGTCTGGAGAGACGACCTGGTCCGAATCAAGTACGCGGGTGATGCGCACGCGTACTACGCCATGTGGAAAGGCAGCCGTTTCCATCGCTGGTACATCAATCTTGAAAGCGCCTATGAACGGACACCCATCGGCGTCGACTTCACCGATCACATCCTGGATATCGTCGTCCTGCCCGACTTGGCGGACTGGGCGTGGAAGGACGACGACGAGCTTGCAAAGGCGGTCGCTCTGGGGCTCGTCACTCAGGCTCAAGCCGATTCGTACGTCGAGGAAGGCAAGCGGGCCATCGAACGGCTGGAGGCGAGAAGCTCACCGTTCGCCGACGGTTGGGAGACGTGGAGCCCGGACCCCACCTGGAAGATCCCGTCATTGCCCTCGAATTGGGATCTAGTCAAGTAGCCCGGTGGCCCGCGCTGTGTGTCCGGCGGCCCGCGGTGCGTGCAGCGTGGGAATCCACCCCACCGCCGCCTGAACCGCCCAATCTGTCACTCCGAGTGCAGCGAGGAGTCTCAGATGCCCCACCCTGGCCGCGAGGTTGAGCGCTCTAGATTCCTCACGTTCGTTCGGAATAATAAGCAGGGCGCGCGAGGGTTCAGGACGCCCACCCGGCGGCCCGGGCTGCGTGTCCGGTGGCCCGCGCTGCGCGCAGCGTGGGAATCCACCCCACCGCCTACGCCCGAACCGCCCTCTCTGTCACTCCGAGCACCTCTCTGTCACTCCGAGCGCAGCGAGGAGTCTCAGATGCCCCACCCCGGCCGCGAGGTTGAGCGCTCTAGAGTCCTCACATTCGTTCGGAAGAACGAGCAGGGCGCGCGAGGGTTCAGGACGCCACCCGGTGGCCCGCGCTGCGTGCCCGGTGGCCCGGGCTGCGTGTCCGGTGGCCCACGCTGCGCGCAGCGTGGGACGGGCCCGCGGGCATGACACAAGCCCCCACCGGCACCGTACGGCGGGCGAACACGGAATCGCTTAAGCTAGGTGGTTATGCCCGACAACGCCATCGTCGTCCGCGGCGCGCGCGAGCACAACCTCAAGAACATCGACGTCGAGATCCCGCGCGACAAGCTCGTCGTCATCTCGGGCATCTCCGGCTCCGGAAAATCCAGCCTGGCGTTCGACACTCTCTATGCCGAGGGCCAGCGGCGCTATGTGGAGTCCCTCTCCGCGTATGCGCGGCAGTTTCTGGGGCAGCTTGAGAAGCCGGACGTCGACCAGATCGAGGGTCTCTCGCCGGCCATCTCCATCGACCAGAAGGCACGCTCGCACAATCCCCGGTCGACGGTTGGCACGGTCACCGAGATCTACGACTACCTGCGGCTGCTGTACGCGCGGGTGGGGCAGCCCCACTGTCCCGAGTGCGGGCGGCCGCTCACGCGGCAGACCATTCAGGAGATGGTGGACACCGTCATGGAGTGGGACGAGGGCACTCGTTTTCTCGTCCTGGCGCCGGTGGTCAAGCACCGCAAGGGTGAGCACAAGGGCGTCTTTGATGACGCGCGGCAGGCTGGCTTCGCCCGCGCGCGGGTTGACAGCGAGGTCTACACCCTGGACGCCGTGCCCGAGCTGGACCGCAACTTCTGGCACGACATCGAGATCGTGGTCGACCGCCTGGCCGTGCGCCGGGACGTTCAGGCCCGGCTGGCCGACTCGCTGGAGACGGCCCTCAAGCTGGCCGAAGGCGTGGTCGTCTTGCAGGTCGTCGATGGCGAATCCTTCACGCTCAGCGAGTCATTGGCCTGCGTCGACGATGGCTTGAGCTTTCCGACGCTCGAGCCTCGGTCGTTCTCGTTCAACACGCCGCACGGGGCCTGCCAGGAGTGCGACGGCCTGGGCGCCAAGCTGGAGATCGACCCGAGTCTCGTGATCCCGAATCGACGGCTTTCCATCGACGGCGGCGCGATCGCCCCGTGGGCCCGGGCGAGCGGCACCGGGCCGTCCATGACGCGCGCCGTCCTGGACGCGCTGGCCGCCAAGTACGGCTTCACGCCTTCGACCCCGATCGAGCAGCTCAGCGCGGAGGCCGTCGACGTGCTGCTGTACGGCAGCGTCACGCCCCTAACGGTTGAGCATGTTGGGAGCCGCGGCCGCCGGCGCGTCTACACCTTCGAGTTCGAGGGCGTCGTGCCGAATCTGCGGCGCCGCTACCAGCAAACCGAGTCCGACTACGTGCGCGGCGAGATCGAGCGCTACATGACGCGGCGCACGTGTCCGGCGTGCCAGGGCGCGCGGCTCAAGCGCGAAAGTCTGGCGGTGACCGTGGGCGGTCTGCCGATCCACGAGGCCTCCGGCAAGACGGTCGAGGCGGCCGCCAGGTTCTTCGAGAACCTTGAGCTGAGCCCGCGTGAGGCCGCCATCGCCGTCCAGGTGCTCAAGGAAGTGCGCGCGCGTCTGGGATTCCTGGAGTCCGTCGGTCTGGAGTACCTCACCCTCGACCGCGCGGCGGACACGCTCTCAGGCGGCGAGGCGCAGCGCATCCGGCTGGCGACCCAGATCGGCTCCAGCCTCGTCGGGGTGCTCTACATCCTGGACGAGCCCAGCATCGGCCTGCACCAGCGCGACAACCGGCGCCTCGTGCAGACCCTGCTCGGGCTGCGTGATCTGGGCAACACCGTGCTCGTGGTTGAGCACGATGAAGCGACCATCCGCTCGGCGGACTGGGTGATCGACTTCGGGCCGGGCGCCGGCGAGCACGGCGGCCACGTGATCGCGGAGGGGCCGGTGGAGCGCATTGAGCGCGCGGAGCAATCGCTGACCGGCGCCTATCTCGCCGGGCGCGAGTCAATCCCCATCCCACGCTCGCGGCGCTCCGGCAACGGCGCGACGATCATCGTCGAGGGCGCCAGCGCCAACAACCTCAAGGACCTCACCGTCGGCATCCCGCTTGGCACGTTCGTCTGCGTCACCGGCGTCTCCGGTTCCGGCAAGAGCACGCTCATTGCCGACGTGCTGTATCGCGCCCTGGCCCAGCGGATTTGGGGCAGCCGCGAGCGTCCCGGGCCCCACCGCGGCATCCGCAACGCGGAGGCGCTGGACAAAGTGATCGAGATCGACCAGTCGCCCATCGGCCGCACGCCGCGCTCGAATCCCGCAACGTACACGGCCGCATTCACACCAATTCGGGAGCTGTTTGCGGCCGTGCCGGAGGCGCGGGCGCGCGGCTACAAGCCGGGGCGTTTCTCGTTTAACGTCAAGGGCGGGCGCTGCGAAGCCTGCCAGGGCCAGGGTCTCAACAAGATCGAGATGCAGTTCCTGCCCGACGTGTACGTGACCTGCGAGGTCTGCCACGGCGCCCGCTACAACCGCGAGGCGCTGGAAATCCGCTACAAGGGCAAGAACATCGCCGAGGTCCTCGCGATGACGGTGCAAGATGCGCATGCGTTCTTCGCCAACATTCCCGTGGTCGAGCGCAAGCTGGGCACGCTGGTGGATGTCGGGCTCGGATATATCCGCCTGGGCCAGCCCGCGACGACGCTGTCCGGCGGCGAGGCCCAGCGCGTGAAGCTTTCTTCCGAGCTCGCCAAGCGCGCCACCGGGCGCACGCTCTACATCCTCGACGAGCCGACCACCGGCCTGCACTTCGCGGATACGCGCCGTCTGATCGCCGTGCTGCAGCGGCTGGTCGATGCCGGCAACACGATCATCGTCATCGAGCACAATCTGGACGTCGTCAAGAGCGCCGACTGGATCATCGACCTGGGGCCCGACGGCGGAGACGGGGGCGGTGAGTTGGTCGTGGCCGGCACCCCGGAAGACGTGGCCGAGGATCCCGACAGCTATACCGGCGCTTTTCTCGCGCGGGTGCTGGGCCGGGAGTCCGGCGATGGGAGCGTGAACGGCGCCGACCGTACGCGCCGCAGGCAGCCGGCCGCCGTCGGCTAGGAGGATGACCATGACTGAATCCCGTGTCGCGATTGTCACCGGCGGCGCCACCGGCCTTGGCGGCGCCATTGCCCGCCGGCTGGCCGCGGATGGCGCGCGGGTGCTCATTGCGGACATTAACGAGGAGCTGTCGGCGTCGAACGTTGCGCAAATCGCGGCGGCCGGCGGCACGGCCGCCGCGATTCGTTCCGACGTGTCCCGGCACGACGACATTCGAGAGATGGTTCAGCACGCCGTCGACCGCTGGGGCCGCCTGGACATCCTGGTCAACAACGCCTTCCCCGCCATGGAGGCGCTGCCCGGCGGCGCCGAGGAAGTCACCGAGGAGCAGTGGGACTTCGGCATGGCGCTCCTGGTCAAAGCCCTGTTCTTGGGCGCCAAGTACGCCGTGCCCGAAATGCGCCGGGTTGGCGGCGGCTACATCGTGAACATCGCGTCCGTCCACGGCCTGCTGATGGCCAAGGACTATCTCGTCTACGAAGCCGGCAAGTCCGCCGCGATCGGCGTAACCAAGCAGATGGCCATCCAGTTCGGTCCGGACAACATCCGCGTCAACAGCATCTGTCCCGGGCACATGGTCACCGAGAACATTCAGCGCGTGATGTGGGACGACAATCCGGGAGGGCTCGAGCTGGTTGCCGATCAATACCCCCTTCGCCGCGCCGGGCGGCCGGACGAGATCGCCTCGGCCGTGGCCTTTCTGTGCTCCGAGGACGCCTCGTTCGTCACTGGCCACGCGCTGGTCGTCGACGGCGGGCTCTCCATCCAGCTGCAGGAGAACATAGGCATCCAGCAAGCGCAATTCATGCGCCGCCACCCGGAGACGCGCCCGCCCTACTAGGCTTGTTCCGATCGCCGCAGACCGTGCCGCTGGAATGTCAATTCGCGGCCCTCTGGCGTCACTCCCCAGCCCCTACATGTCGTTTCGAGCGGAGCGAGAAATCTAAGACGCTCGACCTCGGGCGACCGGATGAAGCACCGGTGGCTCGACATGGATGCCGGCTCAAGGCCGGCATGACGGGAATACAGCGGAGAGGATCCCGCGACGGCCGCAGATTCCTCGCGTGCGCTCGGGATGACTGAGTGGCGGTCGGAAAGACCGAGGCCCGGTCTGGCGGAAAGTCGACTCCGGCGAAGTCTCGACATACGTCTGCCTAGCGATGCTCGGCGGCCGTGACCCTGTGAACCGGCGCGGCCAGCGGCAGTGCCGCCAGGCCCAACAGCAAGACTGCCGCAGTGACGTAGAACGCCGCGACCGGGGCCGCTACCGCGGTCGCCATGACCACCGCCGCCCCAATGACCGCCCCCGCCGAAAACGCGGTGCCGTCCAGCACCATCACGCGACTGAGCGCCCCTGACGGCGCCACGTCGCCGCAGAGGCTCACCGCCATGGTGTTGATGCCCCACATCGCCACGGCCCAGACGGTGGCGACCACCAGCAGCCCGGGCACGTTGTCCACGAATCCAAACGCGGCCGTGGCCGGCGCCGCCAGCACTATTGTGCCGACCAACACGGCTCGCCGGCCGAACCTGTCGGAGAGCCGTCCGATCACCAGTTGCCCCGCGGCGCCGCCGACTGCCGCGACAAGCGTCATGGCGCCGACGGCCCGCAGGTCGCCGCCCACGTCCACCAGCCGCGGCCCGGCCAGCAGCACGACGGCCGCATAGCTAAGCGTGGACGCTGCCCGAACGGCCAGGACGGCGGCAACGGCCGGGAATCGCACCAGGCGAGCAAAGCTGATGCTCGGTGCGGGTTGACGCATCCGCACCGACGTCGGTCGCGGCAGGGCCCCGAGCGTGAGCAGCAGCGCTGCCGTGAGCGCCGTTCCCGCCACGATGGCGAACACGCGGAAGCCGTAGGCCTCGGCCACGAAGCCCTGCGCCACGCCGGCCACGCCGGGTACCAGGACCACGACGAACCCAATCACTCCAACGGCGGCCCCGCGCCGCGACGCCGGCGCGATCTCGATGACGTACGTTTGCAGCCCCGCCCAGAAGTAGGCCATGGACAGGCCCGCGAGCGGGGCGGCGGCGACTACCCACGCCACATCGGGCGCCAGGACCAGTATCACCATCAGGGTCGTCATGCCGGCAAGGCCCAGCGCATACACGCCGCGGCTCTCGAGCCGCGTGACCCAGCGCCCGGTGATCGCGGCGCCGATCGTGCGCGACAGATGCATCGTGGCGATAACAAGCGCGGCGCCCGCGATGCCGCCGCCAAGTTGTTCGCGCACCAGCAGCGACATGAAGTACGACGTGGGCAGCCAACCCGCCACCCCCAGCGCCGCGACGGCCGCGAGTGTCGTGAACCTTCGAGTGCGTAGACTTGCGGGCTTCGGCGCGACGCGCTCACTGGCGGGCATCGGGTGACGGTAGCAAGGCCCCCGGAACCGAACGATCAACGCATGGTGGACGCGGCGTCCTCGGCGGTCGTCCGTGGGAGAGCCTTGCGCAACCATCCGTCATTCCCGCCTCCTCCGTCATTCCCGCGAACGCGGGAAGCCAGGCCCCATCCAGCCTGGAACCGCGCGGGGTTTTCCCCGGACATCCCGCGCCTCACCGAGTTATGCAAGGGTCTCCGTGGCGGATGGTTGCGGTGAGCGAACCCGCCTACGTGCCGGTGGCGCTCAACATGCGGGGGCGGACGGCGCTGATCGTCGGGAGCGGGGCGGCGGCTGCCGACAAGGCTGCGTACCTCGCCGATTTCGGCGTCCATCCGACGGTCCTGGTCGAACCGGGAGACGATGTCGATCCCGGCATTCAAGCTCTGGTTGATGACGGACACGCCAAGCTCCGGCGCGAGCCGTACGATCAATCCCACCTTGACGGGCATGCGCTGGTGATCATCGCCTCCGGCGAGCGCGCTCGCGATCGTGCCATTGCCGAGGACGCGCGCAGCCGCGGGGCGATCGTCAATGTCGTGGACGATCCCGATGCTTGCGACGTCTTCGCCGTCGGCTATGTACGCCGGGGTCCCGTGGCCGTGGCCGTAAGCACCGGCGGCCGCAGTCCGGCGTTCACGGCGGCGCTGCGCGAGCACCTCGACAGCGTGCTGGGGTCGGAAATCGAGGAGCACCTCGATCACTACGTGCGCTGGCGCGAACGCGTGCGCGGCTCCGTGTCGGGCTTTGGGTCGCGCGAGCGGCTCTGGCGCGAACTGCGCGCAGCGGGGCTTTACGGCGTGCTGCGAAGCGAGGGCGCGGAGGCCGCCGGACGGCTCGTCGACGACGCCATCGCCCGGCACCAAACCGGCGATTCGGGTCGCTAGCCCAAGATCACGGCAACAGACCGCGCCTTCATCCGGCGCCTGAGCCGGCGGCATCAGGGAGTCGGTGTAGGGGCGCCCCTTGCGGGCGCCCGGTCCGGGCGGCGCGAGCGGACAGGGGCGGATGTAGGGGCGCACTCAGCCGAACGGATAGGCCTGCTCTGCCCACCGTGGCCCGGCTCCCTCTCCCCACCGAGGGAGAGGGTTGGGGTGAGGGGCCACCCAAAGGAGAACGCCTCCCACAATCCCGCCCGCCGGCAGGCACATCGCTCTCGTCCCCGGGGGCGGGGATGAGACTCCAGCCACCCGGGCCTGGATGCCGGCTCAAGGCCGGCATGACGCAGGTAGTTAGGGGACGACCGCGGTCAGATAACCGCGTCCTCGGACACCACCGCCGGCGCCAGCACCGACTCCGGCGTGCCGTGGATGACCTTGTTCGCAGACGGCACGACGGTCACCAGCACTCCCGCCAGCGTCACGTCGTCGTTCGCGACGATGTAGAAGGGCGAGATGCGCGTGCGCCCATCCATCTGGCGCAGCTCGTCCGCCTCGAAGTCGAAGTACGGCACCTGCACGCGACGGCTTTCGTGGTAGGGCTGGATGACATAGGGGCAGCTGGGGAAACTCTCGAGCGCCTGCTGCACGGCTTGCCCCCAGGCGTCGGCGGACACGTCATGTCCCACGGTGACCCCCCGCGCGCCCCAGGCGAGCTCGGAGAACCCCGACGGCTTGATCACCAGCCGCCGCTGCCGTTGGCTCAGGCCCGGCAGCTCGTCCCACGTCCGCACGTGGCGACCGGCGGTCACCAGCGCCGGATCGATCGCCGCAAACGGAGGCAGCGGCGTCGGGTCGAGCACCCAGGTCGGCGCCAGGGCGGTGCGCAGCCGGGTCATCACCTCCTTGCCCAGCTCACCCCGCCAGAAATCTTCCAGGGCTGCATGCCGGAAGAGCGCCAGCAGCAGCTTCTCTTCCAGATACGCCTTGAATGGCGGCGTGACCGCGGCGAGCCGCTGCTTCATGGCGTACACGATCAGATCGAGCTTCGGGATGTTTGGCAGGTCGTGCAGTTCCAAGAAGCGGTACACGACGTCCACGCGCTGGGCGTCGTCGCCGAAGCACAGCGCGTTGCCCTGCAGGGAGAGGTCTCGCGGATGCACGGCATGCGCGTCGAGCCCCAACGCCTGCAGGTCGCGTGCAATCGAGATCATCTCGGCGCGGTAGTCCTCGGACTCATCGGCCACCACGATGGCCACCGTCGGCGCGTCGCGCTCGGCCACCTCGCGGAACATGTCCGCCAGCGCCTGCGGAATCCCCTCGGGGCCGCCGACCGGATCGAAGCCCAGCTCGGCGTAGCGCCGCGTCAGTGCCGCCAGCGTGCCGAATCCGCCGGGCACCGAGTCGAGCTCCGTCGCGCGGAGCGTGCCGTCGTCACCGGCCATGAGGTCGGGCCTGATGATGCGCGGCAGCAGTGACCGCATCCGGCGGAGCTGGCCAAGCTCGCGGACGCGCTCGGGCTTCCCTTGGTCGAGCAAGCGCAGCACCCAGGGTGGCTGGCGCCCGCGCGCGGCGCTGAGATACAGGCGGTTGGCAGCCTGATAGAACGCCAGCAAATCACGGCCCAACACGCGCAGCGTCGCCACGGTATCCGCTCGCAGCGGGAATGGCTCCGGCGAGACGCGCCAGGGGACAAGCGGCCCGTCGGTGCTCGCGTCTGGTCGGACGCTAGGCACGTCGCTGCCGAGGTAGAGCGATCGTTCTCGAAGGGAGGACGTGCGGATGTTCAGCAGTTGTGTCTCACACGTTGGCGCCGTGCGCCAGGCGGCCAGCGTTCCGCGGCAGCCGCCGGGAGTCTAGCAGAGGGTATCCGGCGATCCGGCTATGGTATCCCGGCAGCGCTCCATGGAGGCACTCATGACCATCGTACGCCTGGCGTCCAAGCCACTCGCGCCAACAGAAATGCCCGGGCTCGACGCCCGCGAGGCGCTCAACGCCGAAGCCGGGTCCGGGGCGCTCACCGCCGGCGCATTCGTTCTGCACCCATCCAGCGACTTGCCGCTGCACCGTCACCGCGTGGAGGAAGGCTTCTACGTGGTCGACGGCGCCGGCACGCTGCTGATTGATGATCAGGAGCACCCAGTAGCGGCCGGCGACTTCCTCCTGGCGCCGGCGTGGACGCCGCATGGTTTTCGCACCGGCGCCGACGAGACCTTGCACGTGGTGTTCGTGTACCCGGCGCTCGATCCGTGGACCGAGGTGCTGTAGGCGCTCACGCGTCGCGCCTACTCTCCCGTGCCGTAGGTTTCGAAGCTCCAGCCGTCAAGGTCGCGGATCGGGATGGTGGCTGGCGTCAGGTCCGGCTCGCCGGCCGCGCGCCACGCCCCAATCTCGTCCACGTGCCCCAGGCGGCGCAGCCCCTCCCAGGACCCTGGCTTGTACGGGCTCGTATCCCAGAAGTAGAGATGCTCGACGCCGGCGTCGTACAGCCTGCCGGCGCGGCGTCGGTAGTCGGCCGAGGCCAACCCCCGGGGCATCACGTTCGGCGCCAGCCGCGTTCCCGTGCCGGATGTCAGGCTCACCCAGGGCTCGATGTCGGACGGATCGGTCCACGATTGCTGCACGCTGCCCCACGCCGGGCGCGACGAGTAGGGAATCAGCGTGTCCACAAGCCCCTCACGCACCCAGGTCGGCGCGTCGATGCCGTAGAAGAGATTCTCCTCGGCGAAGCCGGTCACGATGGCCGACACGGCGATTCGGGTCGTTCGACCCAGGCGGGCGGCCTCCTCGTCGAGCGTGGCGCGCAGCTCGCGCATGAACTGCGTGAGCGTTTCGGCGCGAAAGGCCAGCCAGCGGGGATCGCGTGGATCAAGGGCGCGAGGGTCCTGTCCGTAGCGTTCCAGGAAGCCATCCACCAGCGGCGGCTCGTACTCCAGCACGGGCATGCGCCGGTTGAAGAACATGCACACCCCATCGACGCCGTAGGCAGCGATCTCCCGAAACAGGCTCAGCACGTACTGGCGCGCTCCGGGATGGCTGTATGAAATGCGCGGCGTCGGACGGCCTTGCCGGTCGACGCCGCGCTGGTCGGGATGGGCGGCGAAGTACGAGGCATCGTGCAGATCGGGCAGTGGCGGCGGCTCGTGAAACCCGGCGACCCGGTAGCTGGCGTGCAGCTCCAGGCCCACGTCGTGCGCGTGGTCCACCGCGATGCGCAGCGGATCGATGCCTTTGTCGCGGAAGATGCGCCAGCTTTCGGCCACGAATCGGTCGCCCTGGCGCCCGAAGTCCTGCGCCGTGTCGCACGTCGCCGGCTTGCCGATGGCGCTCAGATAGTTGGTGCGGTCGCCGGCGGCGGCTTCCCAGTAGATCCGGCCAAAGTCCGAGTCGCGGTAGGGCTCGATCTCGCGGCGGATCTCGTCGGCTTCGGTGAGCCGATACGACCAGTGCGGCCCGTGTGCGTCGTTGTGGGCAAAGAGCCGCCGCCTGTCGGGAGCGTCGCGGTCCAGTTGGAGGGCGCGCACCTCGTCGGCGTCGAGCGGCACCAGCTTTACATAAGCGATGGTCGCATCCGAGCCCTGCACTGCTCCTGGCGCGTCGCCCGGCGTGACGCGCCAGCTGATCTGGCGAAACTCGAGCTGCCGATCCGTCAGGTCAGCGACCGTCCAGAACAGCTCCGTGAACCGCTCGCTGTCGGCGGCGTGCGTGGTCCAGCCGGCCTCCAGCTCCGGCACCTGGAGAATGGAGAATGCCGAGTCGCCGCTCAGGCGCACCGCCAGCCGGATGGTGGCGTCCGGAAACGTGTACGAACCGATTGAAATGGCGTGCCAGCCACGCGCGTTGAGCGGATAGCTGATCGGCGGCGCGTCGGTTTCCGGACCGGCCATCAGCATCGCCCCGGCGAGATCGCCGGCGGTATAGGAGACCGTCCGCCAGCGGCCCCGCACGGCGTTGGTCCCAATCGCATCCGAGGGCTGGCAGCGGTCCAGGTCGCAGCGATACGTCGCCGGCGCCTGGAGCCAGCGGTCCGTGAATCCGTCCCTGAGCGTTTCAGACAACTACGAATCCTCCGAATTGCCGCGCGCTGTCACTGCGGCGCGGCATCTACGTCGGCCCCAGACGCACCGGGCCGAGATTCGCGCGGTCGAGAATCTGGATGCTGTCCACGAAGCGAATGACCGACGACGGCAGATCCATCACGAGCGAATGCGTGCGCGCGCCGCCGCCGAAGAAGCGTACGCCGCGCAGCAGGTCCCCGTCGGTCACGCCGGTGATCGCCACCGCGAGCTGGTTGCCGCTGGCCAGGTCCTCGGTGCGGAAGATTCGTTCCTCGGCGTCGGCCACTCCCATTCCCGCCAGCCGCTCGCGGTCGGCCTCGTCGCGCGGCTTGAACCGGGCCTGAATCTCGCCGCCCAGGCAGCGCAGGGCCGCGGCGGCCAGCACGCCCTCCGGGGCGCCGCCAATGCCCATCACCGCATGGTCGGCGGTTCCGGCCACGGCCACCGACACGGCAGCGGTGAGGTCGCCGTCGCTGATGAGCTTGATCCGCGCGCCGGCAGTGCGGATTTCTTCGATAAGCGTCGCGTGTCGCGGCCGATCCAGCACCACGACGGTCAGATCGGCGATCCGCCGCCGCAGCACCCGGGCGATGATCTGCAGGTTGTCCCGCACCGGATAATCCAGGCTCACGCGGCCGGCCGCCGGCGGACCGACGATGAGCTTGTCCATGTACGTGTCGGGCGCGTTCAGCAGCCCGCCCCGTTCCGCGATGGCCATCGTAGCGACGGCGTTGGGGAGGCCGCCGGCCACCAGGTTCGTGCCTTCCAGCGGGTCGACCGCGATGTCGAAGGCGGTACCCGACGGCGGCCCGACCATCTCCCCGATGTAGAGCATGGGCGCCTGGTCGCGTTCGCCCTCGCCGATGACGATGCGGCCCCGCAGACCGACCTGATCGAGCGTGGTGCGCATGGCGTCCACGGCCAGCGAGTCGGCGAACTCGCCGTCGCCGTGCCCCATGGCGCGCGCCGCGGCCACGGCGCCGGCCTCCGTGACGCGGGCCAGGGCCGAGGCTGGCGGGCGGTCAGGGGCGATCACGTCGGAAGATCTCCCTGCGGGGTCGCCGGATCACCTGGGGCAACGCGGACGGTCGCATTCCTTCGCATGCCATGAGAGGTGGTTCCGGCTACTCGCGATGACTGGCCTCGACCGGCTTGCCGCCGGATTCGGCGAATTGCTGGAGCCCCAGTCGCAGCGTGTTCCAGCCCAGGACCGCGCATTTGATCCGTACCGGGAACTGGCGCACGCCTTCCAGCGCGATGCCATCGCCCAACAGGGCCTCGTCGGGCTCGGCGTCCTCCAGCATCATGCCGCGGAGGGCGTTCACAATGTCCTCGATCTCGGCAACGGGCCGGCCCTCGATCGCTTCCGCCATGATCGACGCGGACGCCTGGCTGATCGAGCAGCCGTGACCGGCAAAGCGCACGTCGCGGACCGTCCCGTCCGCGATGCCCAGCCAGAGGGTGACCTCATCGCCGCAGAGCGGATTGGCCCCCTCGACCACGACATCCGCATCGTCCAGCGTTCCGCGGTTTCGCGGGCGCTTGTAGTGATCCATGATCACTTCGCGGTAGAGGTCGTCCAGCGCCATGTCAAACGGTGCCGAAGAAGCGCTGCGCCTTGACCACGCCGTCGACGAGACGGTCGATTTCCTCGGTCGTGTTGTAGAGATAGACGCTCGCGCGCGCGGTTGCCGCCACGCCCAGCTGGCGCATCAGGGGCTGCGCGCAGTGATGCCCGGCCCGGATGGCGACGCCTTCGCCGTCGAGCACCGTGCCCACGTCATGCGGATGCAGGTCCTCCACCGTGAAGGACACCACCCCGCTCCGTTCCTCGTCTGCTCCAGGCCCGTGGACCGTCAGGCCAGCAGTGTCGCTGAGCAGGTTGACCGCGTAGGACCCCAGTTGCCGCGCGTGCGCGTTGACCGCGTCTATGCCCACGCGCTCCAGGTAATCGACGGCGACGCCCAGGCCGATCGCTCCGGCGATGTTGGGAGTGCCGCCTTCGAACTTGTCGGGCAGGTCCGCCCAGGTGGACGACTCCAGCTCCACCATGCGAATCATGCTGCCGCCGAAGTGCGCGGGCTCCATGGCGTCCAGCAGGGCCTCCTTGCCGTATAGGACTCCGATGCCGGTGGGGCCGGCCATCTTGTGTCCGGAGAAGGCCAGGAAGTCCACGTCCAGCGCCTGCACGTCCACCGGCATGTGCGGCACCGATTGCGCCCCGTCGATCGCGATCAGGGCGCCGTGCTCGTGGGCCAGGCGGGCCATCTCGGCCACCGGCGCGATGACGCCGAGGACGTTCGAGACGTGATGCACGGCCACGAGCCGGGTTTGCGGTCCCAGCATGCCGCGATAGGCGTCCAGGTCGATTACGCCGGCGGTGTCGGTTGGGATGAACCGCAGGCGCGCGCCCCGGCGCTTGGCCAGCGCCTGCCAGGGCACGAGGTTGCTGTGATGCTCGACCGCCGTGAGCAGAATCTCATCGTCCGCCGCCAGGCTCTCGTCGCCCCAGGCCCGGGCCAGCATGTTGATGGAGTCCGTCGTCCCGCGAGTGAAGATCACCTCGTGCGGCTGCCGCGCATTGATGAAGCGGGCGATCCGCACCCGAGCGTCCTCGTAGGCCGCCGTGCCTTTCTCGCTCAGATAGTGGATGCCCCGGTGGATGTTGGCGTTGGTGGTCAGGTAGTAGTCGCGGACCGCGTCGATCACGACTTGCGGCTTTTGCGAGGTCGCCGCGTTGTCCAGATAGACCAGCGGCTTACCGCGCACGTGCTGGGTCAGGATCGGAAAGTCGCGCCTAAGCAAATCGGCGTCGAGCGCAGCAGCTTGGGCGATTGGCGCAGTCGCGCCGGCAGTCGAGGTGCTCATGCCCTAAGTATCGAACAACACCAGGATGCGGCCCTGCTCGACTTTCGTCTCGTAGACCTGCACCGGCAGGATGGCTGGAAATGAGCGCGGTCGGCCGCTGCGCACGTCGAAATGGGAGCTGTGCCGTGGGCAGCGAATCGTTCCCGCCGACGGATTGAAATCACCCTCCGACAAAAGCGCCTCATCGTGCGTGCACAGGTCGTCCATGGCGAAGATCTGGCCATCGACGTTGTACAAGCCGACCGGCTCGCCATCGATCTCCACCGCCGACTTGGCGCCTGCGGGAAGCGACGTGAGCGGGCCGACGTCGAAATAGCCGCCCGCGGCGCGCTGTGGTTCGGTCACCGGCTCAGGACCCCGCCGAGCCCTGGTCGGCCCACCCCGGCGTGATGAGGACCTCCCGCAGCACGTTGCGCACACCTTCGTGGGGCACGCGGTCGAGAACCGCCTCGAAATAGCCCTCCACGATCAACGACTGCGCCTGCGCCTCGCTGAGGCCGCGTGAGCACAAGTAGAACAGCTGGCTGGGCTCTATCGTCGACGTCGTGGCGCCGTGGGTGCAGCGCACGTCGTCAGCCATGATTTCGAGCCGCGGGATCGAGTCCGCGCGGGTCCCGCTATGCAGCAGCAGGTTGCGGTTTTTCTGGTAGGCGTTGGTGCGTTGCGCCTTGGGCTCCACGATGATGGTGCCGGCATACACCGAGCGCGCGCGGCCGTCGAGCACCCCGGCATAGAGCAAGTCGCTGGTGCCGTCCGTCGCCAGATGGTCCTGCGTGGTGTGGTGATCCACGAATTGCCGGCTGCCAAGCCTGAAGGCGCCGTTCATGACGGCGCTGGCGCCCGGCTCGGTCAGGCGCGCCTCGACCCGCGCTTTGTGGAAGCGTCCGCCGACCGTGACGTTCGTGCTGGTGAGTGTGGCGTCGCGGCCCACCATGGCGCGCTGCGAGAGGATCGACCGCGCGCTGGGCGGCAGGGCCTGGACGTGCGTATACGCGAGGTGCGCGCCGGAATCCGCGAACAGCTCGGTCGCGCCATTGACGAGCGCCGGAGTGCTTCCGTCCGCATCCACCCACCACTCCACGACCGACGCCTGCGCCCCGTCACCGAGTGATGCCAGCAGGTGCGGCTGGCTCAGCGCGGCGTCGCTGCACACGATCGCCAAAATTGGTTGCGCCAGCGCGACGCCCCGCGGAACGTGCACCAGCGCGCCGCCCTGCCACAGCGCGGCGTTGAGGGATTGAAACTTGCCCTGCTCGGGCGGCACGGCGGTTGTGCTCAGGCGGTCGTGCACCAGGTCCGGCCGCGTGCGCGCGGCATCCGCCAGGTCCAGCGCGACGACACCCGCGCCGCGGGCCTCTGGCGAGATCTCGACCACGCGGGCGCCGGCAGCGCCAATCAGCAGCGTGACGCTTGGCGCCAGCGCCGCCGTGGGCACCGCCGCGGGCACGCCGCTCACGAGATCCTCGGGCGGCGTGGGCGTCAGCGACGCCCACCGCAGCCAGCGCAGATCGGTGCGCCGCCACTCCTCCTCGGACCGTCCCGGATCGGGCGTGGCCTCGTAGACGTCCCACGCGGCATGTCGGCGCGCGCGGAGCCAATCCGGCTCGTGCTGTGCGCTGGCCACGTCGTCGACGGCCCGTTGCGTTAGACCGGGCGCCCGTGCGTCAATTGCCATGGGCGGGCGTTCCTCGTTGGCCGACGGACGGCGTGCTGGGCCTGATCGAGTCGAGTCGGGCTATCCGATCGAGCCTTCCATTTGCAGCTCGATCAGGCGGTTCATCTCCACGGCGTATTCCATCGGCAGCTCACGCACGATGGGCTCGATGAAGCCGCTCACGACCATTGCCATGGCCTGCTCTTCCGTCAGCCCACGGCTCATCAGGTAGAAGAGCTGCTGCTCGCCGATCTTGCTCACCGTGGCCTCGTGCTGCACGGCCGCGTTGCTCTCCTCGATGTCCATGTAGGGATACGTGTCTGAGCGCGACTGGTCATCGAACAACAGGGCGTCGCACACCACGTTCGACTTCGATCGCTCCGCGCCCGGCAGCACGTTCACGTGCCCGCGATATCCCGCGCGGCCGCCGGCCCTGCTGATGGACTTGGACGTGATGATCGACGACGTGTCCGGCGCGGCGTGCACCATCTTCGCGCCGGCGTCCTGGTGTTGCCCCTCGCTCGCGAACGCGATGGAGAGCACCTCGCCGTGCGCGCCGGGCTCCATGAGGTAGACCGACGGGTACTTCATCGTGACCTTGCTGCCCAGGTTGCCGTCGATCCACTCCATCGTGGCGTCGCGATAGGCCACCGCGCGCTTCGTCACGAGGTTGAAAACATCCGTCGACCAGTTCTGGATCGTCGTGTAGCGGCAGCGCCCGCCTTCCTTGACGATGATCTCGACCACCGCCGAGTGCAGCGAGTCCGTCGCGTAGATCGGCGCCGTGCAGCCTTCCACGTAGTGCACGTAGGCTCCGGGCTCGACGATGATGAGGGTCCGCTCGAACTGCCCCATGTTTTCCGCGTTGATGCGGAAATACGCTTGCAGCGGAACGTCGACCTTCACCCCCGCGGGGACATAGACGAAGCTGCCGCCGCTCCACACGGCGCTGTTGAGCGCCGCGAACTTGTTGTCGCCGTTCGGGATGATCGTGCCGAAATACTCGCGCACGATGTCCGGGTGCTCGCGCAGCCCGGAGTCCATGTCGAGAAAGACGACGCCCTGGCGCTCGAGGTCCTCGCGGATGCTGTGGTACACGACTTCGGAGTCGTACTGGGCGCCCACGCCGGCCAGGAACTTGCGCTCGGCTTCGGGAATGCCCAGACGGTCGAACGTGTTCTTGATGTCGTCGGGAACGTCGTCCCAGCTGCGCGCCTGACGGTCTTGCGGACGGATGTAGTAGTAGATGTCGTCGAAGTTGATGCGCGACAGGTCGGCGCCCCAGGTCGGCACCGGCTTGCGCTCGAACTGCTGCAGCGACTCCAGCCGAAACTCGAGCATCCACTCGGGCTCGTCTTTTTGCCGTGAGATCTCCCGCACGATGTCGGCGCTGAGGCCCTTCGGTGATTTGTAGACCGGCTTGATGTCGTCGTGGAACCCGAATTGATAGGAGTCGAGTCCAAAGTCGGTCGTTTTTACCGCCATTCGCTATGCCTCCTGTGCCGCCGTCAGGGCCTCGTAGCCGATTTCGTCGAGTTCCAGCGCCAGCCGCTTGTCACCCGTGCGGGCGATGCGCCCGTCGATGAGCACGTGCACCACGTCCGGCACGATGTAGGCGAGCAGTCGCTGGTAGTGCGTGATGACCAGCGTGGCCATCGCTGCGCTGCGGAGCGTGTTGACCCCATCCGCCACGATGCGCAGCGCGTCGATGTCGAGGCCGGAATCCGTCTCGTCGAGGATGGCCAGCTCGGGCTGCAGCACGGCCATCTGAAGAATCTCATTGCGCTTCTTCTCGCCGCCGGAAAAGCCCTCGTTGAGGTAGCGGCTCGCGAACTTGGCGTCCATGCGCAGCAGCCGCATCTTGTCCATCATGAGGCGGCGGAACTCCATCGCCGAAATCTCGTCCTCGCGCTGCGCGTTCAGCGCCATGCGCATGAAATTGGCCACGCGTACGCCGGTGATCTCCGACGGGTATTGAAACGCCATGAACATGCCCAGGCGCGCGCGCGCGTCGGTGGCCAGCTCCAGGATGTCCTGGCCCTTGAACGTCACGCTGCCGCTGGTGACCACGTAGGCCGGGTGGCCCATCAAGGTGTTGGCCAGCGTGCTCTTGCCCGAGCCGTTGGGTCCCATGAGCGCATGCACTTCGCCTTTGGGCACGTGCAAATCGATGCCCTTGAGGATTGGCGTGCCCTCGACGCTGACGTGCAAGCCTTCGATGACGAGCGCGTCGCCGCCGCTTCCGTTATGCATATTCCAGCCTTGGCTGTCTCAGGTTGACGAGATCCTCACCGGCGCCGGGGCGTTGGCCGAATTGGGCAGCACGAGCCCTCGGGCCACCTAATCGAAGCTATCACCGCGTACCGTTCGCCCGCAAATATTGACAGAAAACTCTGCGAAAAACCCCGGGCAATCTCAGAACACGTAAAGCCCCGCGGCCTAAGGGATCCCAATCCGTTCGTCCCTTCGATGAAGTCTGGGCGGGCACTGAACTTGTCGAAGGTGTATCGAACGGACTGGGCGAAATCCCTTTCCCTTCAAGGAGCACTTCGCGCAACCGCTCCGTCATTCCCGCGAAGGCGGGAATCCAGTCCGGTCGAACCAGACAGTCCACTACGCACCTTCCGCCGTGGTTTCGTAGGCTTGGGCCGGGACGCGGACGGTGATGGCGGCCGCAGTTGGCTGGAACGACGTGCGCGACCCGGGGAGCCATGGCACATCGGCGAAGTCGTCCCCGCGCCGAGTGGCAAGAGCAGCTTGCCACCGGGGTGCGCGACGTCCGCGAGATTCCAGATCTCACGGAGGAGCAGTACCAGCAGCTCGAGGCCATCGCCGAGGAATACCCCTTCTTCACCACGCCCTACTACCTCAGTCTGATCGAGAAGTGGGACGCCAGCGACCCGATCTTCCTGCAGCAGATGCCGGATGCGCGGGAGTTCGAGAACCCGAGCTTCCTCGAAGATGACCCCCTGGACGAGGAAGAGGACATGCCGGTGCCGCACCTCACGCACCGCTATCCCGACCGCGTGCTCTTCGTGGTCACGCACACGTGCGCCATGTACTGCCGGTTCTGCACGCGCAAGCGCAAGGTGGGCAAGAACCCGGTGCCGCGCCCCGAGGAGTTGCAACGCGCCATTGACTACATCGCCGAGCATGACGAGATTCGCGACGTCCTGCTCAGCGGCGGCGATCCGCTCACCCTCACCGATTCGGCGCTTGAATGGATCGTGAGCCGCCTGCGCGCCATTCCGCACGTGGAGCTCATCCGCATCGGCAGCAAGATTCCGTGCGTCAACCCCGACCGCATCACCCCCGAGCTGTGCGAGATGCTGGCGCGCTACCACCCCTTCTATCTGAACACGCACTTCAACCACCCGCGCGAGCTCACGCCCGAGGCCGTGCGCGCCTGCGGGCTGCTCGTGGATCACGGCATTCCGGTTGGCTGCCAGACGGTGTTGCTGCGCGGCGTCAACGACGATCCCGAAGTGATGAAGGAGCTCATGCACGCGTTGCTCAAGGCCCGCGTGAAGCCGTACTACATCTATCAGGCTGATCTGGTGAAGGGCACCGACTACTTCCGGACCTCGGTGCAGAAGGGGCTCGAGATCATCGAGTCGCTGCAGGGGCACACCACCGGCTTCGGCGTGCCCACCTACGTGATCGACGCCCCCGGCGGCGGCGGCAAGATTCCCGTGACGCCCGATCGCATCCAGAGTTTGACCGACGACGCCATTACGCTGCGCAACTTCGAGGGCGGCGTCTACGAGTACCCCGCGCAGGGATACTCGCGGGATCATGCGGACGGAAACGCGGTCTGCGGAAATGGCGACGCCGAGGCGGAGCCCTCGAGCCCGATCCCCGGCTAGGCGATCGGCCGTCGCTGGCATGACGTCAGCCTGCGTTCCGTGAATCTCTTACCAGCGATGCGCCAGGGTGACCTCCGCTCGTCGGTGCTCGCCCTGTTCGCCGCCTTCGCCTTCGTCTCATTCAGCACGGCCGTGGTCGGGCCGGTGCTCGGGCTGCTTCATGACGAATTCCAGGTGACCTATGCGTCACTGGGCTTGATCGCCGGCCTGCAGGCGCTCGGCCGCGGAGTGGCCATGATTCCGGCCGGCCGCCTGGCCGACCGCTATCCGCCGCGTGCGCTGGTGGCCGTCGGCGGGGTGCTGATGGTCATCGGGTCGTTGGCCTCGGCGGCCGCGCCGGTATATCCAATCCTGGTAGTCGGCACGGCCGTGATCGGAGTCTCCATGGCGCTGATCTTCACGGCCGGCATGACGCACCTGGTCCGCAGCGCGCCGGAGGGCGCCCGTGGTCGCACGGTGGGACGCGCCATGGCTGGTTGGGGGCTGGGTTCCCTGTTGGCCCCCTTGGCCGCCGGCGCGCTCGCCGATGCCTTTGGCTGGCGCTCGGTCTTTCTCCTGGCGGCCGTGCTTAGTGTCGCCGCGGTGCCGCTTGGGTTGACCATTCGCGGGGCCTTGCCCCGCCCGCCGGAACCGTCGTCGGCAGCACGTCAGCGCCGCTGGGCGCTGGGCATGACCCGGCTCCTGATTCCGGTGGTGGTCGTGAGTGCGCTGATCTGGGGCAGCGGCAGCGCGATCATGCGCCTCGTGCTTCCGCTGTACGGCAGCGAGGGCGCGGATTTGACTCCCGCGCTCATCGGCGCGTGGCTCAGCCTCTTTGCCGCGGTCACGTTCGGCCTCATGCTCGTGAGCGGCACGATCCTCGACCGGCTCGGACGCCAGACGGTGCTGCTGCTGGCCGCGATTCCCGGCATCCTTGGCGGGTTCGTCCTCCTCTTGCCGACCGGCCTCGTGCCGTTCATCTTGTTCGGCCTGACGAAGGCCGGCATCGGTTTCTCCATGCCCCTGATTCCCGTCCTGGTCGCCGACCGATCCGCGCCGGAACGCGTGGGACGCTCCATGGGCATCGTGCAGTTCCTCACGGACATCGTGAATCTGGTGCTGCCGCTGGCTCTCGGCGCGCTGCTGGACGTAAGCGGGTTCGCTGCGCTGGGCGTCTTCTTCGTCGTCGCGTTCGCGGCCGCCGCAGTCATCGGTTCGCGCGTCATCGCCGCCACGCCGCGGCGGCCGCCGGAAAGCGAACCCGAACCCGAAGCCACTGTCCCGGCCGCCGATCCGGCGTAGCCGCCGGTTGCCTGACGGACTGGCGGGCGCGTTACCCGCGCCGGGGCTGTCGCGGCTACCGGCGGGTTCAGCCGACTACCGAGGAATGCCTAGCCGCCTCATGTAGCCCCGCACTCAATCAGGATCTGCTCAATCTCGGGGTGATCGTAGAAGCCGGCTACGCTCAGTGCTGACTGTCCGTCGGAATCTCGGGCGTTCACGTCAACACCGGCATCGGCGAGAATTTGCACGATTTCAGTATGTCCTCGCCAGACCGCTTCAAAGAGGAGCGGATCCCCATCGGAGTCTTTGGCATCCACGTCCGCCCCGGCGTCCACCAGGATCCGCACGACGTCGACGTGGTCCCGCCAGATCGCCTCACGGAGCACTGGGTTGCCGTCGGCATCCCTCGCGTCCACGTCCGCGCCGGCGTCTACCAGGATCTGCACGACATCCACGTAGTCCCGCCAGATCGCCTCGAGGAGTACCGGGTTTCCGTCAGAGTCGTTGACGTTCACGTGGGCGCCTGCATCGGTGAGGATGCGCACAATCTCCACGTGGTTTCGCCAGATCGCTTCGCGAATGAGGGGATCGCCGTCCTCGGTCCGCGCGTTGACGTTCGCACCCCCCGCCACGAGTCCGCGTACCCGCTCCGTCTCGCCCCGCCAGACAGCTGAGTAAAGGGCGGAGCTGACCAGGGGCAAGGACGAGGAGTCAACGAACGGCGTCACGACGCGGCCCGGCGGCGGCGCCCCGCCCTCCGGCTCGATCACCGCATAGCCGAGCTCACGCAGGCCGCGAATGGCCGAGTTGCGTTGGTCCTGCGCCCACGTGACGCACGGGTCCCAGCCGCGCCGCTCCGCAAAGCCGCGGTAGAAACTCGAGTGGAAGGGGTGCATTTGGCCCAGGTAGGTTCCATTCGGCCATGAGGGCGTGTTCTTGCAAAAGCGCTCACCCTCATAGTTCTCGGAGACAGAGAACCCCACCTCGGGAGAGAGCGCGCGGCCGCCCCCGACAGCCGAATAGACGCCAAGACTGACTGGCGGCAGGAACGACATCGAGGCCGTCGCCGTTGCCGACGGGCCTGGCGGTGGCGCTCCGCCCTCGGGCTCGGTCACGGTGTAGCCGAGTTCACGTATCCCGCGAATGGCCGAGTTGCGCTGGTCCTGCGCCCATGTGACGCACGGGTCCCAGCCACGCCGCTCGGCATAGCCGCGGTAAAAGTCCGAGTGGTACGGGTGCATTTGACCCAGATAGGTCCCATTCGGCCAAGAGGGCGTGTCCTGGCAGAAGTCTTCGCCCTCGTAGTTCTGAGCGAACACCACGCCAACAGTGAGCGCCGCAGCGATGCCAGCGCTTCCCAACGCCAACAGAATTCGCCGCATATCGTCCCCCAACGCGATGCCACGCCCGGCACGAACGGTGGCGGAGCCTATCACGGTCAGATTCTTCGAAACATAGGCACCAGTACGACTTACGGTCTCGGCGACTCACGCCTAAGAAAACGAAGCTATCCGAAGTCTCCTGAGTTGCGGGGTTGAAGTGCATCGGTGAGGCTTCAGGCGACCTGATCCACCCAGACGCCGCCGGCGATGTGCGCCAGCCAACCGTGCCGCGAGCGGAATGTCCCAGCCGCCGATCCCGCGTCACCGCCGATTGCCTGAGCTGCTGCCGGCGGCCACACCCCAACGGCTTCGCCGGCCTGCTAGGGAATCGCCGCGCCCGAGGCGATCAGTTCACCGTCGCTGAGAATCAACGACTCGATGCGCATCGGGATGCGCGGCAAGCCCGCGTCGACCGTCCGCGTGACGAGCTCCAATAGGGCGTTGGTGATGAAGCCCGGAGCGTTGATATCACCCACTTGCATTCGCCCTATCGCCACGCGCCGCTCGCTCTGCTCGATCGCGATCTCGAGATCCAGCCGAAAGTCAAACTCCAGCCCCAGGGACATGAGCACGCCGGTCACCACGATCACGTTGTGGCCAAAAGCCACCTGCAGCCGGTCGATTGATCCCCACCAATCCGACTCCCGTCCCCAATCGCCGATCAGCGCGCTGATCTCAGCATCCGTAAAGATGACCTGCACCGGCTGCGCCTCACCGCTGCCGCGGGCTCGCGCGCTCACCAGGCCGAATTGCGCAATCTTGACCAGCGCTGAGTCCGCGGCCTCGGCTGTTGCGTCAACCTGCGGCAGGTCCGAACGGTCCACCGTGCCGATGGCCGAAAAAAACCCGACCACAATCACCAGCGCGGCCAATGCGACGATCAGCCACATCACCAGCACCAGCAGGCGGCGCATCTAGGTGCCGCTCCACCTGATGGTTGTCCGGGCGCCGGGTCGGAAACCTGCCGCCCGGCAGCCCCATGCCGGGAACGGCATCGTCGGTCCGATTGGCCTCATGAGTCCGGACATCCGGCTGGGGGCTGCGGCGCCACCATCGCATGAATGGGTTGCCGACGACGGGTGAGCCCAGGCCTCATGGTCGCGATCGCTTGCAGCTGGCATGACATCGCGGCGGTATGCTGCCAGAACGAACGCGGTGCGGGCGCGGCCGCGTTGCGCACAGTCGCGCGAGAAAGGGATGCGCATGGTTGATCGCTCGGATGCCTGGGCCCCCGTGCGCCACCTTGACGATGACGTGCTGTTGTTCGATGGGGCCATGGGCGCCACGCTCAATGCCTACGAGGACCGCGATTGGGAAGCGCCCGAAGAGGCCACGCTGCGACACCCCCACCTTGTGCAGCAGGTCTATGCGGCCTATGTCGCCGCCGGCGCCAATGTCATCACGACCAATACGTTTGGCGGCAACCTCATCCGGCTCAAGCGGGCCGGGCTGCTGGATCAAGCCGGTGATATCAACCGCCGCGCTGCCGAGATGGCACGCGCGGCGGCGGGCGATGCTGCCTGGGTGGCGGGCGATATCGGCCAGAGCGGCGACTTTCTGGTACCGCTGGGAGAGATCACACCGGATGAGATGTACGAGGCCTTCGCCGTCCAAGCCGAGCACCTCAAGGCCGGCGGCGCCGACCTCCTGCTGTGCGAGACCTTCAGCGACATCCAAGAGGTGCAGATCGCCATCAAGGCCGCCAAGGAAACGGGACTTCCGGTCTTCGTCACCATGACCTACGACATCAACCTGCACACGATGATGGGGGTGGCGCCGGCCGACGGCCTGCGGGCCTGCGAGGAGGCCGGCGCCGATGTCGTGGGCTGCAACTGCGGCAATGGCCCCGAAGAGATGTCCCAGGTGCTGCAGCAGATGGTGGACGCCCGCCCGACGCGGCCGCTCATGGCGCAATCCAACGCCGGCGTTCCCGAGCTGATCGGCGGCAAGGTGTGCTACACGTACCCGCCGGAGCGCATGGTCGAGTTCGCCGAGCAGTGGATCGAGCTTGGAGTTCGTGTGATCGGCTCCTGCTGCGGCAGCACCAACTACACCACCACCCTGCTGCGCGAAATGATCGATCGGCGCCAGCATCCTGTGCTCTCCGGGGCGCCGTCCCGCGGCTGAACCGCACACCGCCGCCGCGACCGCATCCAGTCGATCGTCATGAGGCTCAGCAGCTCCGTGGAAAGTCGCTAATGAACGGGAGCAGGCGCCGGATCAAGTTGTCGCGAAAGTCCACCGACCGATCGAGACCCTGAACCAGCCCGACCACGGCGTGCAGGGCAGCGTTCGACGGCACAGGAGTGCCAGGGGGCCCCGGCACTCGCCCACCGGCGTACGCGCGGATCAGCCTGGACTGAGTCTCGCTGGCCGTCAGCGTCAGGCCCCGCAGGAGCTTGAACTGCTGCGCGAATAGCGCCGGACCACTGTAGTCGCGCGGTCCCAGGGCGGGGGCGTGGAGCAGGGCGTCGCTCATGGCGCCGCTGGCTGCGATCAGGCGGACGGGCTCGATGTGTCCCCGCAGCGTGCCATCGGCCAGCAGCGCCAGGTGTCCGATGGCTGGATCGAGCGCGAAGATCGCGTGATCCACCGACGTCAGAAACTCCAGCAACTCATAGGAGGCCGTATGGTGCCCGACAAACGGGCACACGCGCGAAAGGCGAAACGGCTCCGGCTCGACTATTGGCAGCGCCGCTCGTGCTTGACGGGCAGCCAGGACGCGCGGAGTCTCCGCAGCCAGCGCCGGCGTGGCGTCGGAAAACTCCGTTGGAGAAGCCTGGCGAGCCGATGCGGTCGGAGTCCGCGCGGTCTCGCTCGTCGCGTCGGCGCCCTGTTGCACCACGAACGTCAGCAGAATGACGGCGGCGACCGCCGCAAGGCCCACGCCCAGCGCGGTGATGGTGAGAATCCTGGACCGTCCGCTCACGTCGACCCGTCCGGAGCCTGCTGAACGCCGTCGCGGCTTCCGAGCGAGCCTGCGAGGACCCGCGACGGCGCGGATTCACCGCGGGAGATTAGAAAAACCGGCAATGGCAACCCGCCATCCGCGGCCCATGTCGGCGAAAGCGGTTCCAGCGCCAAGTATACGGAGAGCGCCGCGCCGTTCTCGCCATTCAGCCTGCGGGCAGCCGGCGGTGTTGCTGAACGCGGTCGTCGAGGCCTTAGCCTGGCGCGGCGCTTCTACAGGCCGGCGGCGTAGCCGTCGCGACGCGGGTCGGCGCCGCCGGTCAACACGCCCGTCGCCGGATCGCGCGCGACGCCCTGCATGCCGCCGACGTAATTTGTAAAGGCGTCGAGCACGTTGACGTCGTGCCCGCGAGCCCGCAATTCATCGAGGGTCGCGGGCGTGACCCGCGACTCGATCCGCAGTGCCGTCCCATCGTCCAGAACCCCGCGCGGCGCCTCGATCGCCTGCTGCAAGCCCAACCCGAAGTCGGCCCACTGCACCATCACCTGGGTTTGCGTCTGGCAAATGCCATGCCCGCCCGGCGTGCCCAGCGCCAGCACCGGCTCGCCGTCGCGAGTCGTCACGCTCGGCGCGATCGGCAGGGACAGCGGCGCGCCCGGCGCCATGTAGTTCGGGCTGTCCGGATGCAGCTCTCCCCAATTCAGGAAGTTGTTGAGGACAACGCCGGTGCCGGGCACGGCGATTCCCGCGCCAAACGGCGATCCCAGGCTCTGCGTCACACACACGAGATTGCCTTCTGCGTCACCCACCGAGAGCGACGTCGTGTGCTCGCGCGACCCGCGGATATCCGATGACGGCTCGCCATAGAGCTGGGTGCGGCCGCTGATTGGCTCGCCCGACTCCAGTCGTGCGCGCAGCGCTCCCAGCGCGGTGTCGCCAAGCAGTTCGTCGATCTCGTCCCGGGAGGCGTTGGCGTGCAGAATGCGCTGCTCGGCAGCGAGGCGGATAGCCCGAAACGCGGCATCGAGGTGCTCGACGCCGTTCGGCGGCAGCCCGCCGATGTCTACGCTCGTGAGCAGCCGCAGCGACTGCAACATCTGGAACCCTTCGGACTGCGGCGGCGGCGTGTGCACGCGGATTCCGCGGTATGTCGTGGCGACCGGATCGTTCCAGCGCGGCTGCACCGCCTCCAGATCGTCCAGCGAGACGCTCCCGCCGAGCGGCTGCAAACGCGCCACAAGCCTGCGCGCCAGCTGGCCCCGGTGCAGGTCCTCCGGCCCATCGGCTGCCGCCGTCTCCAGCGTGTCCGCGAGGTCGCGCTGCCGCAGCACCCACCCCGGCGCCGGCGCCTCGCCGCCGTCGGTGTAGATCGCGGCCCAGGCCTCGTCCGCCGCGCACACGGACATCGACTCGTTGATGACGTAGGCATTGAAATCGGTGATCGGATATCCATTGCGCGCCAGGTCGATGGCCGGCGCGAAAGCCTCTCCGCGCGTGCGCCGGCCATGGGCGGCCAGCAACTCGCACCACCCGGCCAGGTTCCCGGGGGTGCCCACGCTATGCGGCCCTCGCATCAGGTCCGCGCGCGCCTTGGTTGTGGCGTCGTAGGTTCCGGGAACCGGCGGAATGAAATCCAGGGTGCGGATGCGACGCTCGCTCGCGAGGTACAACGTGGCCACGCCCATGCCGGCAACGCCCGACATATACGGCTCCACGACGTTGAGCGCTGCTGCCGTGGCAACCGCGGCGTCGATGGCACTGCCGCCCGCCAGCAAGAGCCGCAGGCCGGCCTGCGTAGCCAGGGGGTGGGCGCTCGACACCACGCCGCGTATTGACGCGATCAGCGGGCGCGGTCCGTGCATGCATTTTCCTGTGGCTGTCGAGCGGCGCATTGTGTCATACGCCCCAATCGCGACAGGTTGGCGCCGCCCGCCGAGGTCAATAGGACTCGGCGATGGCCTCCAAGCCCTCCCGATCCAGAATCTCGATGCGCTTGCGCCCAATCGCGATCAGCCCGTCGGCCTTCAACTCGTTCAAGGCCTGTGTGGCGGTCTCGCGGGACGTGCCGACACGCTCGGCCAAGTCGTTGTGCGTCAGCCCGAGCATTTGCCGGGCGTCTTCATTCGTATGACGCAAGATGAAGGTGGCCAGCCTTGAGGCCAGCGACTTGAGCGCCAGGTCCTCGAGTTGCGTCTCCGCTTCGCTCAGTCGCTGCGAGAGCGCCTGCATCATCCGCACCGCAACCGCCGGATAGCGCTGCAGGAGCTGCTCGATGTCGTAGCGGCTCATCACGCAGAGCACCGACGCCTCGGTCGTCTCCGCGAACGACCCGTACATCGATTGGCCGAGGAACGCCATCTCCCCGAAAAACGTCCCCGGCTCCACGCTGGACACCACAAACCGTTTGCCCTCCGGCGAGATGCGGTAGACCTGCACCCCGCCTGATTTGAGGATGAACAATCCCTCGCCCGTCTCGTCCGGTTGGAAGACGATGCGGCCCTTGGGGACCGTGGTCATGCGAAAGATCTGCTCGACATCCTTGAGTTGCTGCTGTGACAAGTCACGGAAGATGTCGACTGCCGAGAGGTACTGGCGCTTGAGTTCGGCGACGTTGCGGGTTGTCGACCTCGCCCGCGAGCGACCGGTGGCTGGTTGGGATTCAAGACCCACGCGGTGCCCCTTTCTCCAGACGCGACAGGAGTTCGCTGCGCCACGCCGGGCTTGGATTGCCCAAGTGAATCAAACGACCGTCGAGCGCATATGTTGGCACAGCGACCACCGACGCCGGCACGGCCGCCGGCTCTTCGTGGATATCGACGACGCGGACGACAAGGTCCGGCGCGGTGCGCGCCACGTCGGCGGCGATGCGCCGCGCCTCCGCGCACGCGGCGCAATCGGCGGAGACGAAGACGTCGAGAGTTCGCATCGGGCTTGTGCGCAGCGTACGTTCGCGGGCCGGCCTGGTGGCAGTGAGTTAGCGGACACTGCCCATGGAGATGGACGAGTCCCCGATGAACGGCGCCATGGTGTGCGGCGGGGGGAGAACCGCGCCGCGCACGGCCGACACGTCTTGCGCAATCGTGTCCGCTAGCTCTTCGGTGTCCGCAAAGGTGCATTGGGGGCGCAGCCGCGAGACGAAGAACAGGCGCATCGGCCGATCGTAGAGATCGCGGGAAACATCCAACAGATGGGCCTCCACCACACGTGGGTGCTCTCCGTAGGTGGGGCGAGTGCCGATGCTGATGGCGGCCCGCAGCGGTTCGGCCCCGTCGATCACGCTCAGACCCGCATAAACGCCGTCGCCGGGTACCCGCAGCCACTCGGCATACGAGAGGTTCGCCGTGGGGAAGCCCAATTTCCGACCCTCGCCCGAGCCGCGCACCACGACTCCCGGGAGACTGTACGCACGGCCCAAGCCGGCGTTCACAGCCGCAACGTCGCCGCGCGCCAGGGCGGCGCGGATCGTCGAGCTGCGATTTGTCCTGGCAGGACCATGCCAGGTGATCTCTCGGTAGCGGTAGCCCAGCTTGTGGCTCAGCGCCCGCAGGATCGGGGGCGTGCCGGCGCCGCCCTTGCCGATGCGGGCGTTAGGCCCCGTCACCAGGTCGCGCATGCCGATTTCGTCCCGCAGCCGGGTCAGGAACTCACTCGGGCTTTGTTGAGCGAACGCGAGATCGAACCTGAGCACGACGATGGCGTCGACGCCGGTGGTCGCCAGGAGCGCCAGCCGGTCGTCAAGCGTCGCGAGCAGAGCGCGGGGCTCGTGCGGGCGCAGAATCCACTCGGGCGGCGGCCATAGGGTGAGAGCCACGGCCCGAGTTCCGGGCGTCTCGCGGGCCGCGGCCACGGCCGCGCGCAGCAGGGCTCGGTGGCCCTGGTGCACGCCGTCGAAGCGGCCCAGGGTGACCGCCGTCGGCGTGTGGGCGCCGAGCGCGCCGAGGTCCGTGTGCACGGCGCATCCCGCAATCTCTTTCGGCAGGGTCATGCCGCCGCCAACATCACGCGGAGTTTTCCCCAGCTACCGCCCGTCCGTTCCGCGACGCCCAGGAAGACTCCGGCAGCGTCATAGAAACGGTGATCGCCCGATTGCTCGGACTCGACGCCAAGGTGGCGGCCATGCACGAAATCGTCCCGATCCTTCGCCGCCACGATGCATGCGGGCAGATCGCTGAGGGCGACGTCCGGCGCATACAAGATATCGGCAAGGTCGGCCGGCAATGCTTGGCGCAGTGCCTCAAGTCCGATGGCGCCCGCCAGGGCAAATGGGCCAACCGCCGTGCGCACCAGGGCCAGCAATGTCGCGCCGCATCCCAGCGCGGCTCCGATATCGCGGGCCAGGCTGCGGATATACGTCCCACGGCCGCACTGCACCTCCAGGGCGATGACCAGCGCCGCTTGGCCGGTCCCGGCGCCATCCAGCGCCAACCGATCCCCGCGCACCTCTATCACGACCGCGGCCTGAGCCACGGGCGTGATCGCGTGCACCACGACCTTCCGCTCGGGGAGCACGAAATCTTCGCCCGCCCGCACGCGCGCGTACCCGCGACGCCCGTCAACTCGCACCGCCGACGTTGCCGGCGGGCGCTGGCGCAACTCACCGACGAACCGTGGCAGAAGCCCCAGCACGTCAGCCGCGTCTGGCGCTGGATGCGGGCCATCGATGACCACGCCTTCCAAGTCGTCGGTCGTGGTTTGCACACCAAAGAGCACAGCCGCGACGTAGGTCTTCGGCGCGCGCAGCACGTGCTCGCTCAGCCGGGTGGCGCGGCCGATCGCCAGAGGCAGCACGCCCGCCGCCAGCGGGTCGAGCGTGCCGCAATGGCCGACGCGGCGCTCACCCAGGGAGCGCCGCGCCGCACGCACCATGTCGGTTGACTGGGCGCCGACTGGCTTGCCCGCCACGATGAAGCCGCTCAGAGCGTCGGATGTCGAGGACACAAGACTCTATCCCTAAAGGCCGGCCGTGGGTTGGCGTCCGTCGCTCACTCAGGCCGATCGGTTGGGAGATCCACGCCACGACTCGAATCGTCGCGGTGCTCGTCCAGCATTTGGTGCAGGCTCTCTTCCGTCACCATCCCTGGATCGAGTTGAAACCTGATGACGGGCGTGAATCGCAGACGCAGCCGCGCGCTCAGCTCGCGTCGCACGACGCCCGTGGCGCGTTCCAGCGCCGCGAGCGACTCCTCGCATTGCTCGGCGTCGCCAAGCACGGTCACAAAGATGGTCGCGCGGCGGAGATCGGGGCTCATCTGCGCCCGGTTGACCGATGCCATCCGGATTTGCGGGTCGGCCAGCGTGAACCTGACGATCTCGCCTGCTTCGCGGGCGATCTGGGCGGCGATGCGCTCTGGGCGGCGCGTGGGCATGCGGGCAGCTCCGGCGATCAGGGCAGACGAGTTTCGGTGTGGAAGACCTCGATGATGTCCGCGAGCTCAATATTTGTCGTGGTTTGAACACCCAGCCCGCAGTCGAATCCTTCGCGCACCTCATCCACCGCATCGGCAAACCGCCGCAAGGTTGCAATCCGGCCTTGGCCAATCTCCTCACCACGGCGAAGGATGCGCACGTCGGCGCCCCGATAGATGCGCCCGCTGAGCACCATGCCGCCAACGATCTGCTGGGTGCGTTCACTGCGGAATTCACCCCGAATCTCGAGCCGCCCATCGACGACCTCGAACTGCTCGGGCTCCAAGAGTCCCCGCAGGGCCGCATCGACCTCGTCGATCAACTCGTAGATCGTGAAGTAGACCCGCACGTCCACGCCCTGCCGATCGGCCTCGGCGCGCGCGGCCGGATCGATCCGCACGTCAAAGCCCACCACGATCCCTTCAGCGGCGGAGGCGAGGTTCACGTCGGATTCGGTGATCGTGCCCACTCCCTCGTAAATCACCACTGCTCGGGTACGGGCTTCACCGACGTCGGCCAGCGACTTGACCACTGCCGCCGTCGCACCATCCGTGCTGCCCTTTACCACCACGCTCAGCTGATGCAGCTGGCCGGCGGTCATCTGGGCCGCCAACTGCTCTAGGCTGAGCCGGATCGCCTGCTCGCCGCCGCCGCGTTGCGCTGCCGATCGCTCGCTGCGCCGGCGGCGCTTGCTCCGCTTGACCACGCGTAGGTGATCGCCGGCCGTGGGGGTCGACTCCAATCCGACAACCTGTACCGGCGTGGACGGCCCGGCCTCCTTGAGTCGCTGCCCGTGGTCGTCGAACAGCGCGCGCACGCGTCCCTCGACGTGGCCCACCATCACCTGATCGCTGACACTGAGCCTTCCGCTGGTGACGATGGCGCTGGCGATCGGGCCCTGACTGCGATCGAGCTGCGTCTCGATAACCGTTGCAACCGCCGGGCCGTCAACGGGTGCCCGCAACTCCTCGAGCTGCGCCGTCAGCGTGATGTACTCCAGCAGCTCGTCGATGCCGTCGCCCTGCTCGGCCGACACCGGAACTGCCACGACGTTTCCGCCGTAGGCCTCGACCACCACGTCATGCTGGGTCAGCTGCTGGTAGGCGCGATCCGGATTGGCCGTTGGCAAATCGATCTTGTTGACCGCCATGATCATCGGTACGCCGGCGGCTCTGGCGTGCCCGATGGCCTCGACCGTCTGCGGCATCACCCCATCGTCAGCGGCCACGACCACGACCACGATATCGGTCACGCCGGCGCCGCGCGCCCGCATGGCCGTGAAGGCCTCATGCCCCGGCGTGTCGATAAAGGTGATCGGCCCTTCCTTGGTCGTGACCTGATAGGCCCCAATGCTTTGGGTAATGCCGCCATGTTCGCCCGCGGCGATCTGCGTCTGCCGGATGGCATCGAGCAAGGTGGTCTTGCCATGGTCGACATGGCCCATGACCGTCACGACGGGCGGGCGCGGCTCGCCCACCGCCGCCTCGGCGTCGGGCGCCGCGGCTTCACTCGCGTCGGGCGCCGGCGTCGGCGGGACTCCGCTCGGCTCATCGATGACTTCGACTCCGAGCTTCGCCAGCACGGCGCGGGCGGTATCCCGGTCGATGGCGGCATTGATGGTCGCCAGCACGTTGCGCGAGAGCAGCTCGATGATGATGTCGGTGCTTTCGACCTCCGCCCGCTCGGCGATTTGCGCAATGGTGGCGGTCTCGGGCAGCGGAACCTTTCGCATCGGCGCGGCCTCGGGAGCCACGGGCGGCGGGGCGGGCGCCGCCGGCGACGGCTGAGGGGCCTTGCGACGGCCGCCGGGTCGTGGTGGTGCGCGCCGCGCCGGGCGGCGTCCACGCGCCACGCTAGCCGCCCATCGTCGGTGCGAGCAGCCGCTCGCGCGCGGCTGTCATGTGATCGGCGAGCTCATCCATGGTCTCGTCCGGAATGGTCACGCGAAGTTGTGCCGCCAGTGCGCCGCGCCTTATCGCCGTGGGCCAACAGGCCTCATCGGTGCAAATGTACGCGCCGCGCCCGGCCGCGCGCCCGCTCGGATCAAGCTCGATCGCCCCGGCGGGTGTCCGCACGATCCGCATAAGCTCGCGCTTCGATTGCTTTGTGCGGCAGGCGATGCAGGTGCGTTGAGGCTCGTGACGCAGAGCTATGTCTCCGCGGATCCCGCAGCGTTGCCCGCTGCCGGGTGCTCGGCGGCGGTGCCTGCCGTGCTGGCATTGACTTCCTCGGCGCCGTCCGCCGCACCGTCGGGGCCGTTGTCCCCCGAGGCCGTCACGTCGCTGGGCTCCTCGTCAGGCGCCGCCACACCGCGCGCTTCGGCAGGTGCCGACGCGTCGCGAATGTTGATGCGGAATCCAGTCAGCCGCGCCGCAAGCCGAGAGTTCTGCCCTTCGCGGCCGATGGCCAGCGACACCATGTCCGGATGCACGAAGACATCGGCCGTGCGTTCAGTCGGGCTGATGTGCACCGTCTGGACCCGTGCCGGGCTCAGCGAATTCGCCACGAAGGCGCTTGGCTCGGCCGCCCACTCGATGATCTCGGCCTTCTCCTGACCGAGCTCGCGGAGAATGTTCTGAATGCGCGTGCCGCGCATGCCCACGCAGGCCCCAACCGGATCCAGCCCATCCTGCAGCGAGCGCACGGCGACTTTCGACCGTACGCCTGCGTCGCGCGCGATGCCCATGATCTCGACGAGGCCGTTCTGAATCTCCGGCACCTCGCGCTCGAACAACCGGCGCACGAAGTCCGCGTGCCCGCGTGACACGCGCAATTGCGTGCCCCGGCCGCCCTCGGCGACCTCCAGCAGGAGCACGCGCAATCGCTGGCCCACGCGATAGAACTCGCCGGGAATCTGCTCGGCGATAGGCATGATGGCCTCGGCCCGGCCCAGCTCAATGAACACCCCGCGAGATTCCACGCGCGTCACCCGCCCCACCAGAATCTCACCCTGGTGCTCGATGAATTGGGTGTAGACCTCCATCTGCTCGGCGTCACGCAACGCCTGCTGCATGGCCTGTCGCGCGCGCTGGGTGGCGATGCGCCCGAAATTCGGCGGCGTAACGTCGATCTGAAAAATCTCGCCAAGCGGGACCGTTTCGTCGTAGGCCTGGGCGTCGCTGAGCGCGATCTCCCGAATCGGATCGACGACCTCGGCGACGACGGTCTTGTTGGCGTAGATCGTGGCCTCGCCCGTGTCCGGCGAGATCTCAACGTCGATGTCGTCGTACTCGGTCTCGGAATCCAGGTATGCCGACGCGACGGCCGTGCGAAGGGAATCGAGAACCGCGTCGACCTGAATGCCTTTCTCGTCGGCAAGCTGTTGCAGGGCGAGAATGAACTCGCTGCGCATAGCTGCCTCCTTCGGCCTTTAGTTCTAGTCCCTCCCAGAGACAAAGAAAAGCGGGCCCCGTCCGCCAAATGTCGCCGCTAGGCCGCTCAGCCGAAGTATATCACCGAGCGCTGCGCGTCGCGAGGAAGGCCGCCGTGCCGCTGCCCCGTCAACACGTTTTGCTACGTCAAACTTCCCCTCCAAACCTATACCTAGTTGTATTTTGCTCCAACAAAAATTGGGCGGCCTATGCTCGGCGCCGACGCGCCCCGCCCGAGCCGCCCGATCGCAACACGGCGGTGAATGCCTCTTGCGGGATGTCGATCTGGCCCACCCGCTTGAGGCGCCGCTTCCCCGCCTTTTGGGCCTCCAGCAGCTTGCGTTTGCGGGTCACGTCACGCCCGTAGCACTTGGCCAGCACGTCCTTCCGCATCGGTCGCACGGTTTCCCGCGCCACCACGCGCGACCCAACGGCGGCTTGCACGCTGACCTCGTACTGCTGTCTCGGGATCTCGCGCTTGAGCCGCAGGGCCAAATCTCGGCCAATCTCGGCGGCGCGGGCCCGGGGCACGATCGTCGAGAGCGCATCGACCGGCTGCCCATTGAGCCGCATGTCGAGCCGCACAAAGTTCCCCGCCCGATACTCGCCAAACGCGTAGTCGAGCGATCCGTACCCGCGGGTTGACGACTTGAGCGCGTCGAAGAACTCCGTCAGCATCTCAGCGAGCGGCAGGCCATATTCCAGCAGCACGCGCGTTGGATCCAAATATTCGAGCCGTCGATGCTCGCCGCGCCGAGCCTGCAAGAGCTCGATCACCGCGCCCAGGTGGGCCTCGGGCGTCACGATGGTCGCGACCATCCACGGCTCACGCACCTCCCCGATATGCGAGGGGTCCGGGAGGTCCGCCGGGCTGTCCACCAGCACCACCCGGCCGTCGCGGGTGGCGACTTCATATTCGACCTGCGGCGTCGTGAGCACCAGCTCGAGCTCATACTCGCGCTCCAGCCGCTCCCGCACGATGTCCATGTGCAACACCCCGAGGAAGCCGCAGCGAAATCCGAACCCGAGCGCCGCGGACTGTTCCGGTTGACTGACGATCGCGGGATCGCTGAGCCGCAGACGATCCAGCGCCTCGCGCAGCGCGGTGAATCCCTCGGGATCGGTGGAATACAGGCTGGCGAACACCAACGGCTTGGGCGTGCGGTATCCGGGAAGCGGCTGCGTCGCCGGCGCGTGCTCGTGGGTCACGGTGTCGCCCACCGGCCACTCGCGGACTTCCTTGAGCCCGGTGGCCACGTAACCCACGTGGCCGGTCGTCAACTCGTCGCGAGCGCTGGCCGCCGGCGCGAACACCCCGGTCTCGACCGCCTCCGCTCGCGTTCCCGCTTGCATCAGACGCAACCGGTCTTGCCGGCGCAGCGCCCCATCGAACACCCGCACGCTCGCCAGCACGCCGCGGTGCTGGTCATAGCCTGAATCGATCACCAGTGCCCTGAGCGGGGCGTCGGGGTCGCCGCCGGGCGGCGGGACGGCCTCGACGATTCTGCGCAGCAGGTCGTCGACCCCAGCGCCGGATTTGGCGGAGACCCGCAACACGTCATCGAGGCTCGTGCCCAGAAAATCCGCCACCTCCTGAGTCACCAGGTCCGTTCGAGCGGTCGGCAGGTCGATCTTATTCACCACGGGAATCACCGTCAGGTCGTGCTCCACCGCCACGTAGGCGTTGGCCAGGGTCTGGGCCTCGATGCCCTGGCTGGCGTCCACCAGCAGCACCGCGCCCTCGCACGCGGCCAGGGCGCGTGAGACTTCATAGCTGAAGTCCACGTGGCCCGGCGTGTCGATGAGGTTGAGCGTGTAGGCGGTCCCATCCAGGTCCAGCAGCATGCGCACCGGATGCGCCTTGATGGTGATGCCGCGCTCGCGTTCCAGGTCCATGGAATCCAGCACCTGCTCGCGCATTTGGCGCGCGGTCAGCGTGGCGGTGCGCTCCAGCATGCGATCGGCCAGCGTGGACTTGCCGTGGTCGATGTGCGCGATGATGCAGAAGTTGCGCGTGCGCGCTTGATCGAGTTCGTTGCCGGATGTCATGTCTGATTCTATTCAGCGATCGGCGCGGCGGAGACAGCCGGTGATCCGCTGCCCGAGTTCGTCGAGCTCTGGGTTGCGCATGAGGCGCGCCGCGCCCACATACACCGCGAGCGCTGTCGCCAGATAAGCCGCCAGCCAGCCGGCGGCCGCCAGACCGTCTCCCGCCGGCCATGTCGCGAGTCGCAAGCCACCGATCGCCGCTCCCATCAGCGCTGTCGCCAGGCCGATGCGTATCAGCCAGCGCGCGTCGTCGCTGTAGACGACCACACCGCCGCGACGGCGGAGGATGACGACCATGACCACCGCCTCGACGAGCACGCCGATTGACAGTCCCAGGGCGATTCCCGCGTTTCCCATTCCCAGCGAAAGGGCCCACGACAGCACCATGTGCAGCACCAGCGAAGCGGCGCCGACGGCCACCGGCGTGCGGGTGTCGTGCATGGCGAAGAACCCACGCACCAGCACCTCGACCGCCGCATGACCGGCAAGGCCCACGGCATAGAACCGCAGCGCGCTGGCCGTCAGCTCGGTGGCGCGGGCATCGAACGCATGCCGCTCGAAGAGCACCGTCACGATCGGTTCCGCCAGCACGGCCAGCACAACGGCCGCCGGGACGCTCAGGAACAGCACATGGCGGCCCACGCCGCGCACGCGGCGCGCGAACGTCACGCGATCGCCGCTGATCCAGCGATGGGCTAGATCCGGCAACGCGGCCTCCCCCAGGGCCATGCCGAACACGCCCAGCGGCAGCAACATGAGCAGAAACGCGTTGTTCAGCACGGCCACGGCCGACGGACCCTGGAACGAGGCCAGGATGTTGATGTAGACCAGACTGGCCTGGAGGACGGCCACGCCGAGCATGCGCGGCACCATCAGCCGAATCACCTTGCGCACGTCCGGGTCGGCCAGCGCCGCACCGGGATGCCAGGTCATGAGCTCGGACCAGCGCGTCTTGGCGTCGCGTGCGGCGAGGATGGCGGGCAGCCCAGGCGTCTGCACCAGCAGGTGCAGGCCGGTGCCGATCAGCGTGCCCCACACCAGGCCGGTGAGGCCGAATACGCGCGCCAGCCCCAGCGCGCCGGCGATGATTCCCAGGTTGTAGAGCACCGGGCTCAGCGCCGGGAGCGCGAAGGCGCGCTCGGCCTGCAGCGCCGACTTCGCCACCGCGCTGACGCCCAGAATCACCGGCGAGATCATGAGCCACCGCGCCGCATCGGCCGCCAGCGCGACCGTTGATTCCGAGAACCCGGGGGCCACGAGGCGCATCAGCGGATCGGCGAGAAGGGCGCCGAGCCCCGCCGCGATCCCGGTGGCCACGGCGACCAGGCCGCCGATGCGGCCCACGAAGCGCGCGAGCGCTTGGCGATCGCCGCGCGCCTTCACCTCGGCGTAGACCGGGATCACGGCCGACAGCAGCGCGCCGCCGGCCAGCAACATGAAAATCGTGTCGGGAATCCGAAACGCCGCGAACCACGCGTCGGCTTCGGCTTCCACGCCAAACTCGGCGTTGATGGCGACCTGGCGCACGAAGCCCAGCAAGCGGCTGACCAATATCGACGTCACCACAATCGCCGCCGCCCGGCCCACGCCGGCGCCAAGCGCGTCACTCGCCGGCTGGGAGGTTGGCTCGCGCGGGCCGATCACCGTGGCACCGGCGCGCGCTCTCGCCCGCCGCCGATGCGAGGACACCTCGCGCCCCCGCCCGCCGCTACTATGACGGAACCAGCCCCTGCACGGTGCAAGGCGTCGGCCCGGCGCATGTCATTCACTCCCGACGACCTCGAATTCGTCTTCCTGTCCTTTGAAGGACCCGACCAACCCTACGCGCAGGCCGGCGGGCTTGGCGTACGGGTCGCCCAGCTCACCCGCGCCCTCGCCAGGCACGATTTCCAGACGCACCTGATCTTCGTGGGGGACCCGGGACTCCCCAGCACGGAGACGCGCGAGGAGGGCCGCTTGCATCTCCACCGCTGGTGCCAGTGGCTCAGCGCCATGCATCCGGAAGGCGCCTATGCCGACGAGATCGCGAAAGTTCATGACTACCAGGATTCGGTGCCAGCCTTTGTCACGCAAGCCATCGTCGAGCCGGCCTTTGGCGCCGGGCGCCGCCTGGCGATCATCGCCGAGGAATGGCACACCGCCGACGCCCTGACCCGGCTGAGCGACTCGCTGCACTTCCTGGGCATCCGCGACGCGGCCGTGCTGCTCTGGAACGCCAACAACGACATGTCGTTCCACCGCATCAACTGGAATCGGCTGGGATATGTGGCAGAATTCACGACCGTTTCCCGTTACGTCAAAGCGCAGATGTGGGCCCACGGCGTGAACCCGCAGGTGATTCCCAACGGTATCCCGTCGGAGCTGCTTGAGCCCGTCGGCGTCGAGGCGTGTGACGCCATTCGCACCGCCGTCGGTCCCGGCCCCTGGTTTTTCAAACTCGGGCGCATGGACCCGGACAAAGGCTGGCTGGCCGCGGTCGAGGCCGTGCACCGCTTGCGGGCAAGCGGCGTGCCGGCCCGCCTTGTCATGAAAGGCGGGAAGCTGGAAACGCACGCCGCCGAGGTGTACGGCCACATGGCGTGGCGCGGGCTCCAATCGGTCGACGTGCACACCGACGACCGGTCGCTCGACGGCATTGCCGCGGCCCTCGCCGCCGCCGATCCGGAGGCCGCGGTGCTCAACATCGACTTCTTTCTTCCCGACGAGGCCCTGCCGGCGCTCTACGCCGCGGCGGACGGCGTGCTCGCCAACAGCGGCTATGAGCCGTTCGGCTTGGTCGGCCTCGAGGCCATGGCGGCCGGCGGCGTCGCGTATGTCGGGTCAACCGGGGAGGACTACGCCATCTCCATGCGCAACGCCGTCATCCTCGACAACGCCGGCGATCCGGACGAAATCGTCCAGGTGGCGCTCTTGCTTCGTGACGATCCCGACCTGGCGCAGCGGATTCGGACCGGCGCGCGGGAGTCGGCGCGGTTGCACACGTGGGACGCGTTGCTGCCGCTGCTCCTGAGCAAATTGCAGCTCGCGGCGCGGCGGCAGGGGCTGCGCGGGCTGTAGCATCACGCAGGCCGGCTGTGACGTCGGCCCAGGAGTTGACGACCTCTGGCCGACCACCTGGTCATCTACACGGTGCTGCACCAACCCCGCCGCGTGCGGCTGCCGGCGGTTGCCCTGCCGCGCGGCGCGCCCGCCGGCGAGTTGGCGCGCCGCATGTTCGACCATGACCTCAACCGGCACTACTTCCAGAAAGTCGCGCGCTGGTGCTACAGACCCGCGCTCCCCATCTGGCGCCGGCTGCTCGACGAGGGCATGACGCTGGCGCTGGGCGTGCCGCTCTCCACCGTCAAGCAGTTCGAGACGTGGGCGCCCGATCTGTTGGAGGAGATGCAGGGGCTTGTGGCCCATCCGCGCGCGGAGCTTGTGGCCGTCGAGCCTTCTCACGCCATGACGATGTTGATCGATCTGCCGACGTTTGCGACACAGATGGAGCTGGCACGCTCCGGCGCGGCCGAGGCATTCGGCGTCGAGCCGGTCGTGGCGGACACGACCGAAATGCTCATGTCCGCGGACATCTATCGCGCGCTGCAAGCCGCCGGCTATCAGGGGACGTTCGTCGACGGCCGAGGCTGGGTCATGCGGTGGCGCGAGTCCACTCACTGCTACAACTTCGACGGCGGCTCGCTGAAGATCCTCCCCAGGCACTTTCCCTTGAGCGACGATGTCGGCTACCGCTTCTCGAACCGGAGTTGGGATCGCTGGCCGCTCATGGCCGATACCTACGCGCAGTGGATCCGTGAGGCCCCGGGTGAATTCGTGCTGCTCGCCTGGGACTTCGAGACCTTCGGCGAGCATCACAATCGCGATACCGGGATCTTCGAGTTCCTCGAGGCCTTGCCGCAGGCGCTCGCCCGGCAAGGCGTCACCTGCATCACGCCCAGCGAGGTCCTGCAAACTCCCGACCGCCAGGTGCACGACCTGCCGCTCTCCCCGTTCCCGACAACCTGGGCGGGGGCGAGCGGCGGCCTCGAGTTCTTTCTCGGCAACCACGCGCAGCAAGCCATCTATCGCCTGATGAGCGTGGCCTACGGCGCGGCCCGGATGACCGGCGATCCGGATCTGATCGAGATTGCCCATTGGCTCATGCAATCCGACAACCTGCACTGGTTGCAATGGGTCGGCCGCGTCGGGTCCGAGGCCGACGTATCCGCCTACTTCACGCCCCAGGAGTGGATGTGGATGGGCACCGACCGCCTGCTCTGGGAGCACCAGCGCGTCTACGTCAACTTCCTGGACGCCATTGCCTAGGCGGCGCGCCTGGGTCGGTCGCAGGAGCGCGTAGCGCCCGATGCGCATCGCGATCGTCGCCTGGGAATATCCGCCCCACGTCGTCGGCGGCCTGGGGACCTATGCCGGCGGCATGGTGGCGGCCTTGCGGGGCGCCGGTCATGAGGTGGAAGTCTTCGCCGCCCTGCGCGCGACGGACCCTGATCCGGCGGACGGCACGCATTGGGTCCGGCCGCTCGATCTCACCCCGCTGTATCCCTCGCTCATGAGCGGGGAAGCGCAAGCCTGGGGTCCTCTGCTGGGAGAGCTCGCGGCGACGAACGTCCTGTGGGCCGACCGGGTGCGCGAATGCCATCGCCGGGAGCCCTTTGACGTGGTGGCGATTCATGACTGGCTTGCGGCGCCGGCCGGGCTGGTGCTGGCGCCGCTGCTCGACGTGCCGTTGGTATTTCACGTGCACAGCACCGAGCGCGGACGCCAGCCCGTGGCGTCGTCGCCCATCGTCCAGTCGTGGGAGCACACCCTGGGACATACGGCGGCGGCCGTGGTCACCGTCAGTGAGGCAATGCGCGAGGACCTGGTCGCGCACGGTTGGCCGGCCGACCGGGTCCATGCCGTCTGGAACGGTGTGGACCATCGCCGCTACCACCCGCAAGCGCCTGGCGGCCCGGAGCTGCGCGACCGCTACAACATCCCGGCGGCGGCGCCGGTGGCGCTCTTCATCGGCCGGCTCACGGACGTGAAAGGCGTGCGGCAACTTGCGTCGGCGTGGGGGGCGGTGGCCACGCAGCGCGCCGGGGCGTGGCTCGTGGTGCTTGGGGCCGGCGAGCTCGAGCAGGAACTGCGCGAGACCTTCGCGCGGTCCGAGGGCGCGGACCGCGTGGTCATGCGCACGGAGTTCATCGACGAGCAGGAGCGCATCGCGCACTACGCCGCCAGCGACGTCGTCGTGCTGCCGTCAACCTATGAGCCGTTCGGACTCGTGGCCGCGGAGGCCATGGCCTGCGGCAAGCCGGCGGTTGTCGGCGCGCAGGGCGTGGTTGGCTTCCGCGAGCAGGTCGTCGCGGGTGGCCCCGAGCAGACCGGCCTGCACGTGAACGGCGGCGACCCGGACGATATCGCCTGGGGCGTCAGCGAAGCCCTGCTGGACCGCGACCGGCTTGCGGCGTGGGGCGCCAACGCCCGAAAGCGCGCCGCGTCCGTCTTCACCTGGGAGCGATCCGCGTCGGCAACCGTCGCCGTCTATCAAGCTGCCATCGAGGCCCAGGCCGGCGTCTGACTTCCGCTCCGTCATTCCTGCGGAAGCAGGAATCCAGTCCGGTGGCCCGGGCTGCGCGCAGCCCGGGAATCTCAGGCACGCTCGGATCGCACACTCGCCATTCCGAGCAACACGAGGAATCTAAGGGGCAGGGAAGAGGCACGCGGCCCGGGCCTGGATTCCGGCTCAAGGCCGGAATGACGGGCAATGGAGCCGCGCACAGTGGATGCGCCCTACGGAGTTCCAGACCTTGGGGTCGGGAGTTTTTATACGTGTTCGGGCGTTTGCTTCGACGCCAAAATAAAACCTCGCCCGGTGGCCCAGGCTGCGCGCAGCCTGGGAGCGCCCACCGCACGCTCGGATCGCCCATCTCGTCATTCCAAGCCACGCGAGGAATCTAAGGGGCAGGGAACGTGCCGCGGCCGCTCTAGGAAAGCTCTGATTTAGTCCCAGGTCGCGGCCTGTCGGCAAGGCCTATGCTCAGGAGCAACGGACAGCTGGGGAGGGCCCCGATGCACCCGCAACGCTCATTTGCCGACGTGGAGTATGACGGCCAGCCGCGCCAGACACGGCGGGAGCGCTTTCTGCAGCGCATGGACGCGCTGCTGCCGTGGGCGCGGCTCGAAGCGCGCATCCGCCCGGTCTACCCCACCGGCGAGCGCGGCCGGCCGCCCTATCCGCTGGCGCTGCTGCTGCGAATTCACTGCGTGCAGTTGTTCTACAACCTCAGCGACCCGGCGATGGAAGACGCGTTGTACGACAGCGTGGCGGTGCAGCGGTTCGTGGGGCTGACCGCGCGGGACCCGCGGCCCGATGAGACGACGATCCTCCATTTCCGGCACCTGCTGGAACGACACCACCTGGGCGAGGGATTGCTGGCGGAGATCACCCAGCACCTGGCGACGCAGGGGCTGCGGCTGCGCGAAGGGACGATCGTGGACGCGACCATCCTCGACGCGCCGGCGTCGACGAAGAACCGCGCGCAGGCCCGAGACCCCGAGATGCATCAGGTGAAGAAGGGGAACCAGTGGTACTTCGGCATGAAGGCGCACATCGGGGTGGACGCCGCCACCGGGCTGGTGCATAGCGTGGCGACGACGGCGGCCAACGTGGCGGATATCACGCAAGTGCCGCAGCTCCTGCACGGCGCCGAGACGCGCGTGTGGGGCGATGCGGGCTACGCGGGGGTGGCCCGGCGCCCCGAGCATCAGGGCCGACCGGTCGATTGGCAGGTGGCCCTGCGGCCGGGGCAGCGGCGACGCTTGGCACCCGGCAGCGCCGCCGCCGAGGCGGAGCAGCGCAAGGCCTCCATCCGGGCGAAAGTGGAGCATCCGTTCCTGTATGTGAAGCGCCACTTCGGCTACACCCAGGCGCGGTATCGGGGATTGGCCAAGAACCGCACCCGGCTGTGCCTGCTGTTCGGGTTCGCCAATCTGTTGCTGGCGGCGCGTGGCGCGCCCGCGTGAGCGGGAGCTTTGCGCCCTGCGCGGGGACGATGGCGCCCCCCGCACCCCATGACGGGCGGATCGAGCCCGCGCGTCGGCCCAGGCGACGATCCCGGCACCGCCCGAACGCCCTGGCGCTCAGGTGCCCCAGTTGTTCAGAGGTTTCCTAGATTCCTCACTTGCGTTCGGAGTATCTGTGTTGGCCGTCAAGGGCTTTTAGGCTGCGGGCGCGGGCTCCTCGATCCACGGGGTGCCCCGGCGGGCCACCGCGTTGAGGTGCAGCAGGAGCTTGCGCATCACGGCGACCAGGGCCACTTTGCCCGGCTTGCCGCGCTGCCGCAGGCCCTGATAGAACCGCTGCAGCTCCCCCGCGTGGCGCACGGCCGCCAAGGCCGCCAGGTACAACGCGCGCCGCACCGTCCCGCGCCCACCCCGCATGGCGCGATAACCCCGCTGCCGCCCGCTGTCGCGCGCCCAGGGCGCCAGCCCCACCAGCGCCGTCAGCGCCGGGCTGGAGATGTGCCCCAGCTCGGGCAGATAGGCCGTGAGGGTGGCCGCCGTCACTTCGCCCACCCCGCGCACGCTGCGATAGAGCTGCGTCCGGCGCGCCAACTCCGGGCTGTCGGCCACCGCCTGCTGGATCTGCGCCTCCAGCCGGGCGATCTCCCGGTCCAGCCAGGCGATATGCCGGCGGGTCGACTGGGCCACCGCCCGCGTCAGCCCTTTGTCCCGGCGATTCTTCTCCTGCACGCGGGTCTCCACCAGTTGGCGGCGGCGACTCACGAGGTCGCGCAGGGCGGTCCGCGCCGGGTCTGGCGGCGGCGTCGCGACCGTGGGCACCGCCGCGCCATAGCGCGCCAGCACGTGCGCGTCCAGCAGGTCCGTCTTCGCCTCGGTGCCGCAGACCCGCGCAAAGGCCCGCACCCGCGTGGGGTGCGCCACCACCACCGGCAATCCCACCGCCTGCAAGTCGCCGACCAGCGGGCGTTCGTACCCACCCGTGGGCTCGCACACCGCCACCGTGACGTCCTGCTGGCCCAGCCACTGGAGCAACGGGCGCCGCCCCTCCGCCGTGTTGGCAAACTGCCGCACGGGCCCTCCCGCCAGCGACACGTCCAGGCTCGCCTTGCCCACATCGATCCCGGCCACTCGATCCATGGTCGCCTCCCTGGCGCGTATGCTGATGGGGTCCTCCACACTTGCGAATGCGGGCCTCGAAGCCCGTGTATCTGTTCGGAGCGACGCCGCGGCGCGAGGGGTGTCCTACTCCGAAACGGCGCCGCCCGGTCACCCGGGCTCGCCCAATGACAGTCGACGCGCCCCTCGCGCCCACCTCACCACCCGGCCACGTGGTGAGGCTGCCGCAACATACAAATGACTGCGGGGGCGGCAAGTGCGGATGCGCAGTTACTGGACGGTGATGTGTATATGATATATGGTATATCAATACTCATGAAGCCCATACAGATCACCTTTGACGAGGCGCTGCTTGAGCGCCTGGACGCGCATCCGGCGGTGCGGGAGCGGGGCCGCTCGGCGGTGCTGCGCGAGGCGGCGGCCGCCTATCTGGCCCGCAAGGACGCCGAGGACATCGCGCGCCGTTATAGCGCGGGCTATCGCCCCGCCGCTGGGCTTGACGCCGAGCTCGAGGGGTGGGCCGAGGAAGGCGTATGGCCCGAGGAGTAGACGCCGGGCCGCGCCGCGGCGAGATCTGGCACTTCGGCTTCAAGCGGCCCGACAAGCGGCGTCCGGTCGTGGTCCTGACGCGCCAGGAGGTGCTGCCGCTGCTGCACACGGCGATGGTGGCGCCGATCACGTCCACCATCCGCGGACTGCCGAGCGAGGTGGTCGTCGGCGCGGACGAAGGCCTGCGGCACGACTCCGCCATCAACCTCGACCACGTGCAAACCGTCGAGCAGCGCCTGCTGCACCGCTACGTTGGGTCCATCAGCCCGGCCAAGATGCGCCAGGTCTGCCGCGCCCTCGCCATAGCGGCCGGCTGCGCCTAGCCGTAGACCACCGACGGATGCGACGCGGCCGACGCGCGAGCCGTGGGAGTGGTTGCGGGGATTCCCAAGGATTGGCGACCGCAACGTCAAGGTGCTCGAAGTCCGCGGTGTTACGGGTGGTAATGGCCAGGTCATGAGCTTTGGCCGTGCCGGCGATCAGCGCATCGCCCAGATCCAGCGTCAGCCCGGCGTGCCGGGCCAGAAACGCATCGACGTGTGGACACGGAGCGCCGCGGAGAGTCTCCGCGGTCACGTTGGTATCTAGGCGATAGCCGCTCACGCGTCGCGGTCGCGGAACGGGATCTTGCGGATTGAACGGCGGACGGGCGCGCCGAGTTCAATTCCGCGCGGCATGTTGTCAACGAGCCACTGACCGAGCGGCTGGCGCTGCGCCCCGATGCCGCTGCGGTTTATCCCGCCGCCGTCCTGACGTTGCCGGCTAAGCCTCCGCCAGGCTCACTTGCTCCAGCACCTCGCGGTTCCAGATGAACTCCGGCATGCGGCCCTGGAGGACGCGGACAACGGCCTGCGCGGCGCGGCGTTCGAGCTCGAGCACCGATTCCTCGGACATGAAGGCTGCGTGCGGCGTCACTATGGCGTTCGGCTCGGCGAGCAGCGGGTGACCCTCCGGCGGCGGCTCGGCCTCCAGCACGTCGATGCCGGCGCCCGCGATCCAGCCTTCGGACAGCGCCCGCGCCAGCGCGTATTCGTCGACCAGCGGCCCGCGCGCCGTATTGATCAGGCAGGCCTCCGGCTTCATCGCGCGCAGCTCGGCTTCGCCGATGACGTGGTGCGTCTCCGGCGTGAGCGGGGCGTGCACCGAGATCGCGTCCGACTCGGCCAGCAGCCGCTCCTTGCTCACCAGCTCGGCCCCGATGTCGGCCACGCGGTCGGCCGTGATGTACGGATCGAACACCAGAATCTTGAACCCGTGCGGAATCGCGCGCAGCGCCAGCGCGTGACCGATGCGGCCATAGCCCAGGATCCCCAGCGTGCGCCCGCGCAGCCGGTGGATGGGACGCGCGGGCTTGGTCTCCCAGCGGCCGGCCTTGGTGAGCCGGTCGAGCGCCACGATCTTGCGGGCGAAGGCCATCAGCAGCGCCATCGCGTGGTCGGCGACCTCCTCGATGGCGTAGTCGGGCACGTAGGTCACGGGAATGCCGAGCCGGGTGCAGGCGTCCACGTCGATGTTGTCGGTGCCCACGCCGGTGCGCCCGACCACCCGCAGGCGGGGCGAAGCCGCGATCACCGGCTCGGTGACCTTCGCGAAGCAGGTCAGGATGCCGGTCACGTCCTGCGCCAACTCGACCAGGCGCTCCTCGTCGGGGCTGTCCGACTCCACGACCTCGGCGTCAAGCTCCGCCAGCACCTCGCGCTCCGGCGCCGTGCTCGGCCAGGCGATGTCCGTGATCAGAATCCGATGTCGGCCGGTCCCGTCAGACATGGCGTGGCACGCGCGCGGTTCGCAAGCACGGCGACTGTAGAGAGGGGGCTTTCCGAGTGTCAACGCGAGCGCGGGTCACCGGCCAGGCCCATACCCAGAGACTGACCCGGGGGCATCCTCCCGATAACCCGGATGCGAAGCAGTCCATCCCGCCGAGGATGCCGGTTCGCCCGAGGCGAGCCAATGGAGCAGTGGTGGGTAGTGGGTCATTTTGGTCCAGACGGCACGCGGTCGATGGGGAACCCCCTCACCCTAACCCTCTCCCTCGGTGGGGAGAGGGGATCGGACGAGAGATGAGGCAAGGGAAACGATCTGGGGTTAGGCAAAGTAACCCACTACCCAGTTGTGACCCGAAGCGCCTGTGGCTCCACTAAGATGGACGCTGGGATTTCCGGGCGACAAGACGCCTGGGTCCTCCCGCTTGGAGGGCGGTCATGCGTCGCCTGATTGCGGTCGCGGCGGTCGTTGCAGCCGTCGCGCTTCTGGCGTGGCAGGCCACCGACCCGGCACGGGCAGATGAACCGACCGTGCTCGTCATCGAGGTCGACGGCGCCATCGAGCCGCTATCCGCCGCCCACATTGCGCGGGGACTCGACAAAGCTCGCGAGGACGGCGCGTCGCTGGTCGTCATTCGCTTGGACACGCCGGGCGGACTCGTCGACTCCACCCGCGAAATCGTCGAGCGGCTCCTGGAAGCGCACGTTCCCGTCGCGGTGTACGTCTCGCCCGCCGGCGCCAGGGCGGCCTCGGCGGGAACGTTTGTGGCAGCCGCGGCCAACTTCGCCGTCATGGCGCCGGGAACCAACATCGGCGCGGCCTCGGTGGTCGGCCCGGGCGGCATCGACCTGCCTGAAACACTCGCACGCAAGATCGACGAGGACACTCGTGCCTTCATCCGCAGCATCGCCGAGATCCGGGGCCGCAACGGCGATGCCCTGGAGGAAACCGTGTCGAAAGCCAAGGCCTACTCGGAGCAGGAGGCCCTTGACGTCGGGATCATCGACCTCATCGCTCCCGATATGGAGGCAATGCTCGAGCAGCTCCACAGCCGGACGGCGGAGACCGCGGCCGGTCCCGTGGTGGTCGAGTCCGCCAGGGCACGAGTGGACCACCTTGGCCGCACGCTGCTGGAACACCTGCTGGGGATCCTTGCGAATCCCAACCTGGCGCTCGTGCTGTTCCTGATTGGGGGTGTCGCTCTCTGGGCGGAGTGGTCCGTTCCCGGGATGGTCGGTCCAGGGGTCATCGGAGTTATCGCGCTCATCCTGGCCTTCGTCGGATTCTTCAATCTGCCGGGCAACTGGGTGGGCCTGGTGCTTCTCGCCCTTGCGATGGGGCTGTTCTTTGCGGAGACGACGGCGCCGGGGTTCAGCCTTTTCGGCGCCGGCGGGATTGTCTCTTTCGTCCTGGGGTCGGTTTTCCTGTTCGGCAACTTTTTTAGCCCATCGGATCTCCCGGAGCTGAACATCATGGTGAGCCCGATCGTGATTGCGGTGACGTCCGGACTCATGACCGCGGCATGGGTGCTGTTCATGCGCCTGGCTATCCATGGCGGAGGGGTCTCAACCGGATTTCAAACCGCGGAGGAGATGCAGCTGGAAGGAGCGGCGGGCGTCGCGGTGTCCGATCTCGACCCGGCAGGCCGGGTCAAGGTGTTGGACAGGGAGTGGTCGGCGTCAGCCGATCCCGGGGCCTCGATCCGGGAAGGCGAGGAGGTGCGAGTCGTCGGGGTTTACGGGAAAGTGCTCAAGGTCGAGAAGCTCTATCGCCAGCGGGAGTCATGAGCCGTGCATAATGCAGGTTCGCAGCATCTCGTCAGGAAAAACACATGGCAGGCTTTCACACCGTTGGACCCAACCATGGGCTGATCGTCTCGGGTGGCAGCGCCAAACCGAGGCTGAAGGTCGGTGGGCGGATCTTCGTGATCCCGATTCTGCAGAAGGCGCAGACCATCTCCCTGGAAGTCATGACGCTTCAGATCAACACGGCCAGGGTCTACACCAAGGAGGGTGTGTCGGTCTCGGTCGACGGCGTCGCGCAGGTCAAGGTCGGACGCAGCGAGAATGCGATTCGCACCGCGGCAGAGCAGTTCTTGGGCAAGAGCGTGCGCGAGATTGCGGAAGTTGCCCTGCAGACCCTTGAGGGCCAGCAACGCGCCATTCTGGGCACGATGACCGTCGAGGACATCTACCGCGACCGCGTGGCCTTTGCCGAGCAAGTGCGCGACGTGGCGGCCACCGACATGACCAACATGGGATTGGAAATCGTCAGCTTTTCGATCCGCGACATCCAGGATGAGCAGGGCTATCTCGAAGCCCTTGGCGTACGCCGGACCGCGGAGGTCAAGCGGGATGCGTCAATCGGTGTCGCCCAGGCCGAGCGCGACGCCGGCATCAAGGAAGCTCAAGCCGACCAGGAGCGGCAGGCGGCGCGCTTCGCGGCCGACACCGAGATCGCCGAGTCCGAACGTGACTTCGAGACGCAAAAGGCCGCGTATGACAAGCAGGTCAACGCCCGGCGGGCCGAGGCCGAGTTGGCATATTCCCTGCAAGAGGCCATAACCCGCCAGCGAATCCGGTCGGAAGAGTCGCAAGTCGAGGTCGTCGAGCGGCAAAAGCAAATTGAGGTCCAGGTACAGGAAGTCGCCCGGCGGGAGCGCGAGCTGGATGCGACGATCCGGCGTCCCGCCGAGGCCGAGCGCGACCAATTGGAATTGCGCGCGGAAGGGCACCGCCGCGGCACACGCGTCGAGGCCGAAGCGGAACGATACAAGCTCGAGACGGTGGCGGAGGGCGAACGCGCCCGCGTGATTGCCGAGGCGCAGGCGGAATCCGAGTCGATCAGACTCCGCGGACAGGCCGACGCCGACGCCATCCGAGCAAGGGGTGAGGCGGGTGCGGACGCTACCAGAGCCCAAGGCCTCGCGGAGGCCCAGGCGATGGTCAAGAAGGCCGACGCGTGGAAGGAGTACGGCCAGGCTGCCATGATCCAGCAGCTCTTCGAATCGCTGCCGGAGGTCGCCGAAGCGGTCGCCCAGCCACTCGCCAAGACCGACAGCATCGTGGTGATCAGCAACGGCGGCGCCGACGGCGCGGGCGCCGGCGCCAGCAAGGTCACGCAGGACGTCTCGTCCACCATCGCGCAGCTGCCGGCCTTGGTGCAGTCGCTCACGGGCGTCGACCTCATCAGCACGCTCAAGAACCTCCCCGGCATCGTGTCGAGCGATTCGACCAACGGCAGTGACGCCGCCGGCGAGGCAGACGCGGCGTCGGAGGACGACAAGTAGCTGAACGCCGTTAGCTGTCGCCGGGGCAAGGGCTCAATGCCCTTGGCCCTGTGTCTTCGCTGTCGGAAGGGGGCGCTGGTTGCGTCCCCTGGAACGCTGTGGGTGAAAGTGGTCTGAGCCCACTGACGTCATCTCTGGTTTCCGGGATGCACATCGGGCAGAACCTGGATGCGCTCACCGGCACATGCATCCGAGGCGAGGCGGCATCCTGGACGTGAGCGAGTCGTCAGAGTCGGACCATCCTGGTGGCGCCGCGGGGAATCGACGCGGGCCTCAGACTTGGCGGGCCATCGGTTGATTGAGGTTCCCGCCGACCAGGAGTGGACCTTGGCGACCGAACGTCTTGTTCTTGCGCCGATGCTGGTGCGCGACGCGGCGGAGCTCTACGAGCTGCTTCGGCCCCTCGACTCGGATGCACCCGTCGAAGACATGCATCCCGCGAGTCTTGAGGATCTCCGAACGCGGATCCGCCGATGGGAGAGCCGGCGATCGCCCGATGGTGCCGAGGTCTGGCTGAACTGGACGCTGAGGCTCAAGAAGGAGGGATCCGTGGTCGGGCGCGCGCAAGCGACCGTGACGGACGCCTGGGCCGAGATGGCCTGGGTGATTGGCCGCCGGTATCGGAACCAGGGCTACGCGACCGAGGCCGGTCGATGCATTGCCGACTGGCTGCTTGACTTGATGAGCGTGGGGGAAGTTCGGGCGACTATTCACCCCGGCAACACGGCGTCGCAGCGAGTAGCGGCGAAGGTCGGCATGCGTCGCAAGCGGGAATGGACCAACGAGGGTGACGAAGTGTGGACCTATCCGCCGTGAGCAGCACGACGGCGCGGAAGTGCCCCGCCGGCGCAGCGGCAGCGGGCCGCTGGGGCGGTGCTCTCTTGCTGGCCGAGCCTCAGGCGCTGCCGGCTCGATGGGTCGCGAGCCGGTCGACCACACGCCGCACCACGACCGCTGCATCCACGTCCATAGCCGCGCGCACTGGAGCCCGTGCCGTTCTTGCCGAGCCGCCGCCCTCCTTGCCGCTCACCGCGCCCCGCCGGTCGCCGTGACTCCGATCAACCGTGAACTCGAACGGCCGGAGCGTAAAGAGCTCGGGCCACAGCACACTTGCCACCGCTCCGGGATCGTGCAGTATCAACTGACCACCGGCGGGCCTCGCGTCGCGCGACCGTCGGATGAGCTCTCCCAGGAACACGCTCCGCCGATCCTCCAGTGACAGGAGTCGCCCCTCGATGGTTTCGTCCCGCACGACCAGTTGGTGCGTCACGTCCAGCGGCACCAGCGTCAGCGGCAGGCCGGCAGCCAGCACCAGGTCCGCCGCCTCCGGGTCCACGTAGAAGTTGAACTCGGCGTGCGGGGTGACATTGCCGCCCGCGTACACCGACCCGCCCATGACCACCAGTGAGGAAGCCCGTCGCATGGCCGCCGGGTCGCGGTTGATCGCCGCCGCGATATTGGTCAGCGGTCCAAGCGCGATCACCGTCACCGGCTCGGCCGAGCCGCCAACCTCATCCACGAGCATGTCCACGGCCGCCCCGTCCGCCAGCGGCCGCGACGCGTCGGGGCGACGCCAGCCGTCGAGACCCGTGACTCCCGCGAGGCCGTCGGACCCGTGTACGTCCTCCGCGGTCACAAGCGCGCGCGCCAGCGGCTCCGCGCACCCCTTGGCCAGCCGCGGAGCACGGTCCGGCGCCAGCAGGTCGAGGAGGTAGACCGCGTTTGCCGTCCCCGTCTCCAGGTCGACGTTGCCCGCCACGGTTGTGACCGCGCGCACCGTCAGCTCCGGCGACGCGAAGGCGAGGGCCAGCGCCAGGGCGTCGTCGACGCCCGGATCGGTGTCGATGACGACAGGGATCGCTCCCTTGCGGACCCTTGACATCAGACCCCTCCGTTGGCGCGACTGGCGCGCCGCGCCCGCCGGACCGCACATGCGCGCCTCGCCCCGCAGCGCTCCTTAGATCATGGTGCGCTCGCCGGAGAAACAGCAATTGGCGGTGCGACGGTTTCGGGCTGCCCTGGGCGGCGGCCAGACTCGATGCTACAGCGCTCGGTGCCGACACTGCGGCATGCCGAGTGTGCTCGATCGCAACGACAACGCCTTGAGCGGTCCGTGCCCAGGGCTGCGAAGGGGCTTACTGTCGAACTTTGGTTGCGATGTCTCCGGTGCGAATCGCTCCGGATCGGACGACGCGCGTGTTGACGCCGCGCAGCCGCAGCTGCCGCCCCATTGGCGTGCTGATAAACCGAAGCGCAGCGTGGCCGAACCGTTGGGAGAACTTTGAGCAACCCGTGTGCGGCTCCTCGGAGACCTCGATCACCGCCGGCCCAATCGCCAGCCGCGCCCCTGGCGGCAGGTTCTCCGTGCTCATGTCGATGTCGATCACGAGTTGATCGCCTGCCAGTGGCCAGCGTTCCTCGGACTGCGCCAGCAAGGCGAGCAAGCGGGAGTTGATGATCGTGACTTGGGCGGCCGGGTTCGGTCCACCGTCGAGGGTGCGCGTGCTCCCGCGATCCTTCCAGCCGTCCCCCACGAGACCGGTGGCAACATCGAGCTTGCCCGCTGCCGCCACCTCACGCTCATCGATACCGGGGCGTTGCACGATCATGCGCAAGGGGCCGCCGTCCGCTGGAGACTGGCGAATATGGTCGAGCCCAGCGTCCAACTCTTCCGCGGTCAGGTGACGCGCCGCGTTCGCTGCATCGCCCACGTCAGGCTTCGCCGGCTTCGTCGGAATTGTCCCGAGCGGCGTTCTCTACCACTTGATTCCGAGCGTCCGGGTCAGCGGCGCCGGGCGATTCCCCTAGCAGCCTTGGACCCACATGCTCACGTTGGGCAGACAGCCTTCGATGGCCTTGACACCGGTGATCGTTACCGGGTCCGCCGCGGCCTCGATTTTCGAAATCGTCGCCTCCGACGGGGCGTGATCTTCCTTCACGAGACCAAAGACGGTGTAGTCGCGCGGCGGCTCGCCGTTCCCCGCGAGGTCGCCGAGGACGATGAAGAAGCGCGACCCGTTCGAGTTCGGCGTCCCATTGTTTGCCATGGCCAGGCTGCCGCGGACGTACGGCCGCTGCGGCGGCTCGATTTCGAAGCTATAGCCTGGTCCGCCGGTGCCGGTGCCCGTCGGATCGCCGGATTCGGCAAGCACGCCTGGGAGCACACGATGAAATGTCATGCCGTCAAAAAACCCCTCAGTCACCAGGAACGTGAAGCTGTTGACGGCCAACGGCGCCTCCTCGGGCAGCAGCTTGAAGGTCATGCGCCCGATGTTCGTGGTGATGATGATGCTATAGGGCCGTTCCGACTCGACCCGCATCTCCGGGTAGGCTTCGAACGTGGGAGGCCCGTCAGGCTTCGATTCGCCGCAGGCGACCGCAACGATCACCATTGCCGACACCAGCATGAAGCCGATCACTCGCCGCATCATGCGCCCTCTTCGTATGCCCCACGCTTCACCGGTATTTTGCCGCGATCGCCGCATGATCGCCACTCTGGAGCCCCATCAATGGGTGAACCACGACCGACCCGCACCAGGTTGCCCGCGTCCGGTGGCCCATGCTGCTCGTCCGGTGGCCCATGCTGCGCGCAGCACGGGGCCCGTCGCGACGCTGCCCCGCGAACGCTCACCTGACACCGCTGCCCACACCTGGGAGGGCCGGGGGATTCGGCCCGGGCGGCCACGCTGCCATAATGCGGCTTCCGGTGATGCATTTCGGTGCGGAGGAGGCAAGCGATGCCGCGTGATCTAGCCATCGGCAATGGGAGTCTCCTCGTCGCGTTCGACGCGGACTACCAGGTCCGCGACATCTACTTTCCCCACGTCGGTCTCTGGAACCACGGCGGCCACGATCCATTTCGGTTTGGCATATGGGCCGACGGCGAGTTCGCCTGGATCACGGCGCGCTCCTGGAACGGAAGTCTCCGCTACCGACCGGACACCCTCGTCAGCGACGTTCGCCTCGTCAACGACGACCTTGGGCTCGAGCTCACCTGCGCCGACGCGGTCGACTTCCATCGGCCCATCTACCTCCGGCGCATCGCCATTCGCAACCTGCGCGAGACCCCGCGGCACGTCCGCCTCTTCTTTCACCACGACTTTTACCTGTTCCGCGACGGCGTGGGTGACACGACCTATTTCGATCCCCTCACGCGCGGGCTGGTCCACCACAAGCGGGACGTGCTCTTCATGGCCAACGCCTGGGCGGGCGAGCGGCCGGGGTTCAGCGCGGTCAGCACCGGCACCAAGCACCTGCACGGGCTGGAGGGAACCTGGCGCGATGCCGAGGATGGGGACCTCTCAGGAAATGCCATCGCCCAGGGTCTCGTTGACAGCACCGGGGCCGTGGACGTGCACGTCCCGCCGGGCGGCGAGGCAACCGCGCACTACTGGCTGGCGGTCGGCGACGAGTTCTTCAGCGTCAAGGACGACAACGACATGGTCGTGCGGCGCGGCCCAGACACCCTTATCGAACGCACGAACCACTATTGGCGCCACTGGGTCACGCGCGAAGCCCTCGACTTCAGCTGCGTCGACCCGGCCATTCGCGATCTCTACCGCCGCAGCCTGCTCATCGTCCGCACCCAGACCGACGACGGCGGGGCGATCATCGCGGCCAACGACAGCGACATCCTGCAGTTCGGCCGCGATACCTATACCTACATGTGGCCGCGCGACGGCGCGCTGGTGGTCGAGGTGCTCATCCAAGCCGATCACCGTGAGCTGGCCAGGCGCTTCTTCGACTTCTGCCTCGGCGCCCTCCAGCCCGGCGGCTTCATGTTGCACAAGTACAACCCGGACGGAACGCCGGGCAGCAGCTGGCATCCATGGGCGGATGGGGACGGCAACCGCATCCTGCCGATCCAAGAGGACGAAACCGCCCTCGTGCTCTGGGCCCTGGGCGCCTATGACGAGCGCTTCAAGGACACGGAGGTCATCAAGCCGCTGTATGCGCCGCTCATCAAGCGGGCCGCCGACTTTCTGGTTCGCTTCAGGCATCCGGCGACCGGTCTGCCCGCGCCGTCGTGGGACCTCTGGGAGGAGCGATACGGCATCCATGCGTTCACCGTCGCGAGCGTCTACGGCGGACTGCGGGCCGCCGCCGCGTTCGCGCGTGCTTTCGGCGAAGACGTGGCGGCTCAGCGCTACGCGGCCGCCGCTGCCGAGATCCGCGAGTCCGCGCTCGAGCACCTCTTCCACGAGGGCGAGCAGCGCTTCATCCGCCGCCTGGAGGTCGCCGACGACGGCTCCCTCGTTCCCGACATGACCATCGACGCCAGCGTCTACGGCCTCTGGCGCTTCGGTCTCTGCGAGCCAACCGACGAGCGCTTCGTCGCCACCATGCAGTCGCTGCGCGATCGTCTCTGGGTCAAGACCGACGTTGGTGGACTCGCCCGCTACGAAAACGACTACTACCACCGGGTGTCGGACGACATCGGCCCCATTCCCGGCAATCCGTGGTTCATCTGCACGCTGTGGCTGGCGCAGTGGGAAGTGGCGGCAGCAGCCTCCATGGCCGACATGGAGCGCGCGCACGAGCTGTTGCGCTGGGTCGTCAACCGCGCTCTCCCCAGCGGCACTCTGGCTGAGCAGGTGCATCCGCTCACCGGCGAGCCCATGAGCGTGAGCCCACTCACCTGGAGCCACGCCGAGTTTGCCTCGACCGTGCAGCAATACGTGGCCCGCGCTCGCGAGCTCAGCGGCCAGGGAGGCTGAACGTTCCGGCGCGCTGCGTACGAATTCAGGTTGACGATTACGCCGTGGACGCCCGGTTGCACGAGACGCCGGCGGCCGATGCCGTCTGGCAGGCCCTGCCGCTGCGCATATCCGTGAGCACGTGGGGCGACGAAATTTACGGCGACATTGGTCTTGACGTGGACCTGACCGCCGGGGCGACGGATGTCGCCGCCGTCGGCGACCTGGCCATCTTGCCGCCGGGCCGTGCGCTCTGCATCTTCTTCGGCCCAACGCCGGTCAGCCGCGGCGCCGAGCCGCGCGCCGCCAGCCCGATCGAGCCGGTCGGATGCATCGACGACCCCGACGTTCAGGTGCTCCGTGGCGTCCGCTCGGGCGCGACGCTGACGGTCGAGGCGCTCGCAGAGCTACATCCGTAACGCGCGAGGCGCCGCATAACTCCTGAAGTGGAGTTGACGCGTTCGCATCCTGTCTGGTAGGTTCGGCGTGCGTGGAATCACTTGGCGCGTGACCGTTGGTCATGCCGTGTCGCGCGCCGCGGAGGATGTCGCCCATGGGCGACCCGCTCACCCAACGCCAGCATCGCGTGCTGATTACGATCGAGCACTTCGTGCGCGACGAGGGCTACACACCCAGCGTGCGCGAAGTCGGCGGCATCGTCGGGCTGGCGCCGGCGACGGTGCAGCAGCACTTGGATGCGTTGGAGCGCAAGGGCTACATCCGCCGCACTGGTCAGTCGCACGGCATCGAGATTCTCGACAACGGCGCCGACGCCGGCGTGATCCACGTGCCGATCATCGGCGAGATCGCCGCCGGTTTGCCGATCGACGCGTTCGAGGAGCGGCTTGACACGGTGCCGGTCGCCTCGGGCCTCGTGCCCTCGAGCAATGCCTATGCCCTGCGCGTGCGTGGCGACAGCATGATCGACGACCATATCTGCGACGGCGACCTGGTCATCGTCGAGCCTGCGGAAACCGTGCGGGACGGCCAGATCGCCGTGGCCATGCTGCAGGACGGCAGCGCAACGCTCAAGCGCCTCTTCCGTGAAAACGGGCGCGTGCGCTTGCAGCCGGCCAACACCGACTTTGAGCCCATGTACGTCCGTGACGTGCGCGTGCGCGGCCACGCCGTCGCTATCCTGCGCAGCCTCTAGGCCAAGCGTCCCCCGACCCGGCGCAAGGCCAACCTGTTCCCGGTAGCGCGCGCGTCCGGCGCGTGCGCGATGGCCAGAAGGTCCACGTGTCCGGGCTTCCTGCCAGACCACCGTCATTCCCAGACGAGGTAATTCCCCAGAGCTGGCATTCCGGGCATCGCGAGTAATCTAGAGCGCCCAACCTAGGCCGCGTGGGCCGCCTCGGCCGGTGGCCCAGGCTGCGGGCAGCCTGGGGAATCCAACCCGGGTCGATCCCACGCTGCACGCAGCGCGGGCCACCGGCCACCGTTGTCATTCGAGCATCGCGAGGAATCTCCGATGCCCGTGCAGGGCCGCGCAGCTAGCCCGGCCTGGCGTGCTTGAGGCGGCTCAAGCACGACTCGAAGAACCCTCGACTCTATGTTCGTTATTTGTTCGTTCGGTGTTTGTCTGGTAGTATGAGCGTGAACCGACGGAACTCGCAGCGCACATGCAGCAGCCTGGCTCAGCCGCCTGGACTGGTCATCGGGTGGTGATGCACGCCGACATGGACGCCTTCTACGCGGCCATCGAGCAGCGCGAGCGGCCCGAGTTGCGCGGCAAACCCGTGATCGTCGGCGGGCCTCGGGACGCACGCGGCGTCGTCGCGGCGGCTTCGTATGAAGCGCGCGCGTTCGGCGTGCACTCGGCCATGCCCCTGCGCCGGGCCGCGCGCCTGTGTCCGCAGGCCGAGTTCCTGCCCGGCCGCATGGACCTCTATGCCGACGTGTCGCGCAGCGTGATGGACCGGTTTCGCTCCTACACCCCGCTCGTCGAGCCGCTGTCGCTCGATGAGGCGTTTCTGGACGTCACGGGATGCGAGCGCCGCTATGGCGCGCCGCCAGAGATTGCGGCCCACCTTCGCGCCGCCGTGCGCGAATGCGAAGGACTCGCAGTCTCGGTTGGCGTCGCCACCACCAAGTCCGTGGCCAAGATCGCATCCGAGGTCGCCAAGCCCGACGGCTGCCGCGTCGTTCTCCCGGGGACCGAGGCCGCGTTCCTTGCCCCGCTGCCGGTCCGCATGGTGTGGGGCATCGGCCCAAAGACCGGGGCCAAGCTCACGCGGCGCGGCGTGACCACGATCGGCGACCTGGCCCGCGTCGCCCCGGAGCGCGTTCATGCGGCCTTCGGCGGCACTGCCGCCCAGGCCGCCGTGCGCTCGCGCGGCGTCGACCCCCGAGCCGTCACGCCCGCCCGGCAGCGCCGCTCGGTTGGCAACGAAGTCACCTTCGACCGCGACGTGAACGACCGGGCGATGGTCGTGGACTACTTGCAGCAGCTCGCGGAGCACGTGGGCCAGCGGCTCCGCGCCAAACAGCTGCGGGCGCGCACGATCAGCGTCAAGGTCCGCTACGCCGACTTTCGCACCATCACGCGCCAGACGACCGTGCCGGCGGCCGTGGACATCGGCGCCGCCATCTTCGCGCTAGCCCGTGAGCTGTTCCTGGGCGTGGCCGGTGTCGGAGATGCCTACCGCCTGGTTGGGGTCCACGCCACCGCGCTCGAAACCGTTGCCTACTGCCAGCTGCCCTTGCGGCCGGCCGAGACGCGCGAGCGGCGCCGGCTCGACCAAGCGCAGGATCTGATTCGCCGGCGATTTGGCGACGCCGTGCTGGCGCCCGCCTCGCTGCTCGCCAGCCAGGCCCGGATGAGCTCGAGTCGATATGCCTGGCGCGATGCGGTGCTCGCGTGACCGGGCGCGGGCCGATCTCTCGTTGTTCGACGGCATGTTCGGTTGTTGCATCGGCTCTGGGCGTGCCCACCAGCATCGGCGTCAGATTCGATTGGAGGCCAACATGAGCCGATTGCCGGACACGTTCATCGCCCTGCTGGAGCAAGTCGCCGAGACTCAGGGCGGGGGCGCGGCTGTGGTGCGGTCCCGCCTCGCGCAAGCGCGCCGCGACCGGCGGCGCTTGGCCCGGCTCGAGCGAGTCTACGGCTACGCCCTGCGGCATCCGGCCCCGGAGCGCGATCGCGTGCTGCGCCAAGTCGCTGGACAGGTGCTGGAGCATGGCGCGGCCTACGTCCTCGGCCGCGGGTCGCGCGAGGCGCACCTGGCCTTGAGTTGGGGACATCAGGTCTACCGCGAAGTTCATGCCGCGCGGCGCGACCTGCGCTTCACCCGCGGGCCGGGTCCGCGCCAGCTCGTCGCCGAGTGGCATTTCCAATTCCCCGTGGTCGACCTGGTGCTGCGGCATTTCCGACGCCGCTGGCGCGGCCACACCCTCATGATCCGGGACGGCCAGCGCACCTACGTGCAGGACGGATGCGGGATCAGCCTGAAGCTGGCGTCCAGCCGCCGCACGGCGGCGCGGTCGATCTGGTCCCGGCCATTGGGCAGTGATATTCTGTCAAGTCAGGCGCAAATGGCCGCCGCACCTGGGAGGCAGGGGATGGCGTAGCTGCGTATGCGGTTCCTGCGGGGATCGGCCGCACCGGTCCGTGCCGTGCTCACCGCGGGCAACCTCATCGGCGCTGCCCCGCCCTCGCTGAGCCCCGAGCAGCGCGCCCTCTACCAGGCGCACACGCGCCGCAGCTTCGCCAGCGTCCTCGATCAGGCGGCGGCCGACGACGCTGATCTCATCCTGATCGCCGGCGGCCTGTTTGCGCGGTCGGAGCCCGGACTCGAAGACGTTCGTTTTGCGTCCCAGTGCCTGCGACGCGTGCGTGAAGCCGGAATCGTCGTAGTCGCCATGGACGAAGCGGGCGAGCCGGCGGCCAACGGCACCGGCATTGCATTCCTCGAAGAACTCGGTCTGCTGGCCAGCGTGCGGCCACACGACCGCGTCCGCAGCCGGACGGTCGACGTCGCGGGGCTGGTGCTCGAGGTTGGCGCCGATCCGACGTTCAGCCATGCCGAGAATGGTTCGCACCGCAGCCCCATCCGCATCGCGCTGACCACCGAGGCCCATGCGCTGCAGCACGCCGAGGCGGCCACCGCCGCCGACCTTATTGTCCTGGGCGACTTGCCCGATTCTTCGCAACGGCGCCTGGGGGACATCCCCGTGATCTGCCCCGGATGGTCCGCGCCCGCGGTGACCGAGCGGCGCGCCGAGGCGGGATTTGCCATGGTCGATCTCGATCATGACGGCGTGATTGCTGCCGAGTTCCGCGAGCTGGCGAGCGCCGCGCAGGTGGTCATCAGCTTCACAGCGGGAGACCTGGTCGACGGCGACCCCGCCGCCACGCTCCGCGAGCGCTTGGCGCCGCTCATCGGCGACACGCCGCTCGTGACGCTCGAATTCGTCGGCGAGTTCCCGCGTCAGCTCTGGCATCGCTGCCGGATTGGTGACCTCAGCCGCCGCGCATCCGCCGCCGGCACCCTGGTGCACGTCGACGTCACGCAACTCGACGTGCCGGCGGGGTCGGCCGAGGGACGGGCGACGCGATCATTCGTGGTGGAAGTGCGGCGTGCCGCCGAGCACATGAGTGTCGCTACGGCGTCGGCGGACAACGCTGGCACCATCGCCCGCGCACGCCGATCGGTCGTCGATGGATTTCGGCGGCGCGAAGTGAGCCCCGCAGCATGATTCTGCTGGAGCGGCTGACGGTCCGCGAGCTTGGCGCCTTGCACCGGGTTGACTTGGAATTTCAACCGCAAGGGCATCACCTGATCGCCGTTCCGGGTGATCAAGCGCAAGCGTTGCGCGCGGCGCTGATGACGTGCCTCTACGGCCCATCCGACGGCATGCGCGCCAGGTCCGACGGCGCGGTGGTTGAGTGCACGCTCGCGGCTGCCGGACGGCCCATGACCATTCGGCGCACCCTGAGCGCGACGGGCCGCGACGAGGCTGAAGTGCATGTCAACCGCGGCCGGCGTTCGACCACCATTCGCGGCGATGCCCAAGTGCGGTCGGCCATCGACGCCCTGCTGGGACTTGACCAGGAGACGCTGGAAGTGCTGGCTCGGCCGCAGCCACGCTCCGAGTTGCCCGCGCCCGCCGAGATCCGAGCGCTGCTGCGCCGCCTCCTCGGCGAGCGGCGCATCCAGCGGATGGAATACGAATTCGCCGACAGCCCCGCGCACCTGGAAGAGGAAGCCGTGGCCCGAGCGCGCGTCGAGCTGGCGCAGGCGGTGGCGCGGGCCGCCGCCAACGAGGGTGACATCGCCCAGACGGAGCGCCTGCTGCAGCAGTGGCGCGTCGGCCAGGCGCTGCACGCGCTGACCACGGCGTCGGAGCGCGCGGCGCAGGCCGATGCCGCCGAGCAGCGGCACCGCGCGCTGGGCCGGCGCTTTCGCGACGAACGCGATGGCTTGACTGCCCGGCGGGAGCTTGCCGCGCTCTGGGCGGATCACGCCCGCACCGTCGCCAAGGCCGCGCGGGCCCGGGACGAGGTCAAGCGTTTGGATGCGGTGCAGGCCGAGCTCGCGCCGCTGGCTCAACGCGCGCGAGCCGGCGCCGAGCGGCTGGCGGCCCTCGAACGCGCCTGCGACGCGGCCGTGTCGGGCGCCGAGGCATCGCGCGCGTCGGAGCGCGCCCGCGCGCAACGCGACAAGCATCAACAGGCCGCCCATGATCTCCGGCGGGCTCGCTCAGATTTGGTGGAGGCTGAGGTCGTTCACGGCAAGGCGGGCGCTGCCGCCGAGCGGGCGCAGACCCTGCGCAAGCGCGCCCATGAGGACGAGCACCTGCCCGTCGCGCACCGGCTCTGGGGCCAGCTCTGCAACATCCTCGATGCCGAGCTTGATCACGCGCGCGACGAGTTCGACGATTCGTCCCTCGCGCTTGAAGTCACTCGCGTCAAGCAGGGCTTGCGGGGGTTGGCCATCGAGGCGCAACGCCGTCGGACCCGCCTCATGACGTCGGCCAGCGGCGGCGCTGTCGGGATCATCCTGGCGACCATTGGCTTCACCGGCACAACGCCGCTGGCGGTACTGGGAATCCTGGCCGTCCTCACGAGTGCCGCCGGTGCCGCCTGGTCCCTGTGGACCCAGCGCGCCGGCGACGCTGCCGAGGCCGATCTTCACGACCACCTGGCAGCGCTCGAGCATGATCGACGAGCCGGTGAGCAGCACGCCGCGCGCGCGGCGGCCGATCGCAGGCTGCGGGACCAGATCGAGCAGACCCTGCACCGACACGGTCTCGAAGTTCCCTCGTCGCCGAAGCGCGCACGCATCCTGCGCGACAGCGCCACCGCCAGATTGCGGCGGCTTGCCGATGGCGACAGCGTCGCCGTGACGGGCGACCTCAAATCGGCCTGCGAACGCACGCAGCAGGCGCTGGCCCACGCCGAGCGCGAGGTGCAGCGATTGCAGGCGCGCATTCGGGCATTGGAGGTCTCCGGGGCGGAGGAACTCGCGGCGTCCGCCGAAGCCGAGCTCCGCAACCAGATCGAGGCAAGTGGGCGGGCTCGCGGTCGGGCCTCCGAGCTGGCTCGATCCCTTGGCCTGTCCGACGACCACCGGGCCTTGGCCGCGGCGCGCGAGGCCCAGCAGCGAGATTTCGACGCTATGCAGGACCGCTTGGACCGGGGCGCTGACCTTGAGGCGGCGCGTCCGCGCGCAGTGCAGGGCCAGCGCGCGGCCGAGAACGCGCTGCCGGGCATCGCGCAAGCCATCGACGCGCTGGTGAGCGCCGATCGCGGGTTGCCGCGGTTCGAGCCGCCCGCGGGCGCCATTGGGCGTCTCGACGGCCTCGCCGCCATCGCGGACGTCATCGCCGCCGTTGGCGAGGTGCGAGCGGCGGCCCAAGTGCGCCAGGCGATTGACACGGCGCGTGCCGCGCACGACACGGTTGCGCGGTCAACGGCGGAGTTGGCCGGCGCCGTGCAGGCGACGGGCGCCCACACCGACGCCGCGCCGACCGCCTCGGAGGTTCACGCCATTTTCCCCGACCTGGACCATGACGGCCTCGACGATCCCGCCGGCGCTCGCAAGAATCTGCGGCAGGCCCGCGCCGCCCGGCGTGAGCTCGATGCCCAGATTCGGCAGCTGGAGCTCCGCACCGGCGCCGTGCGTCACGAGGTCGACTTTGACGCGTCCCGTGCGGCGCTCGACGATCTCGTCGACCAGCGTCGGGTGCGGGCGGCCGCGTCGCGAATGATGGCCCAGGCCCTCGATGCGCTCACGGGCGGCGTCCCGCCGGAAACCGAGGCTGCCCTGCGGCAGGTCATCGGCCGCGTGACCGGGGGGGCGCACTGGGACGTTCGCATCGCTCCGGACCTGACCGTGCACCTGTGGGACGAGGAGCGCGATGCCTGGACATCCCTCCGGGACGTTGCCGCCGCGCTGCGCGAGCCGGTCATGCTCGCCGTTGGCATGGCCTTCATGAGCGCCGTTCGCCCGCACGACGCTCCTCATGCTCCGGCCTTCCTGTGGCTGGACGCCGCGACGGACGGCGTCGACGCCGGGGCGATCGAGGCGCTGCTCGATGCGCTGACGCATGCCGGCTTTCAGCGGCACTTCCCGCAGGTGATTGCCACGGCTGCGCCGGGCGGCTTATCGCGCGCGGGGTTCGATCGCGTCGCGACCATCGTCGACGGCGTGTCGGAACCATCCACGGCTCAGGCGGCCACCGCTCGCTGGCTGAAGGCCGTTGGCTGACCAGTCGCTCACCATCAGGCGTGGGGCTGCGCCGGCCGCGGCGGTTGCCCGCACTCCGCCCGCCGAGACGAGCAGTCCCCCTCCGCCGACCCCCACGACCGCTTCCACCTCACCGGCCGCGGCGGCCAGCCCCAGCAAGCCGGCAGCGACGGCCAAATCCGGTGCGCCGACCGCGAAAACCAGTCCCACCTCTCCCCGAGTACTGAACGTCGAAACGCCGGTTCCGCGCGGCTACCGCTCACGCGGAGCGCGCCCGCGCTCCGGACGTGATTTCACCCATGTGATCCACAGTCTCATGTGGCTGGGCGGGTCGGTAACGGTAGGTCTGTTGGGATACGTGGTCGTATTCACGTCGCCCGACCGGACAGAGAACGTGATGGCGTTCGTGGGTCTCAGCGGCTTCGGTGCGTACTTCTTCGCCTGGGCGATCGGTGCCTGGTTGCGAACCAGCGACGATGCGTCGGCGCCCCGACCGCCCGCGTTGCTCGTGACGCGGCAGGCGATCTTCGTCGCCGTGGGCGCCGTGGCGCTGGCGACGGCGGCAGTCAATCGCGTCGTCAGCCCCGCGGCGTTCATATTGATCGTGCTGGTGGTCATAAGCGCCGAGTTGCTCCTTCGGCGCATGCACCTGAGCCGGTGAACGCGTCTCATCCCGAGACCGATCCCTACGCGGCAATTGCCGAGCTCTACGCGGCCGAGCATGAGCGTTGGGACGAGGATCTCGCGAAGTACCGTCACCTGGCCGAGCGATCCGGCGGGCCCATCCTGGACCTGGCATGCGGCACCGCCCGCGTGGGCCGGGACCTGGCTGCTGCTGGTTTCGAGGTACGCGGCATCGACGCGTCGCCGGCGCTCCTGGCCATCGCGGGCCAACGCGCGCAGGAGCGTGGTCTACGAATCGAGCTCGAGCGCGGCGACATGCGGCGTTTGCCGCCCCGTGTCGAATTCAACGGCGTGTTCTGCGCCCTGGACTCGTTCCTGCATCTGACGTCGATGCAAGATCAGCTCGACACCCTCCGCGGCGCGCTCGGCGTGCTCAAGTCGGGAGGCATCCTGGCGCTCGACGTGTTCAATCCCTCCCTCGACCGCCTGGCGGCATGGGATGGCGTCCTACGGACCCAGGGCGTCTTCCAAGATCTCGGCGGAACGGACGTGACGCATCTGGTGTCGTGGGAGGTGGACCCGGGCGAGCAACGCATCGACGCCCTGCACTTCTACGACGCGATCCGCGCCGACGGTCAATTGCGGCGCCGCGTCACGCGCATGCAGCTGCGTTACGTGCATCGGTTCGAGCTGGAGCTGGCCCTGCGCTGCGCCGGTTTTTCGCAGATCGAGACCTACGGCAGCGAGGCCCTGGATCCCTTCGACGGTGAGGGCGATCGCCTCATCGTCGTGGCGACCAAGCCTTAGGGCGGCCCGAGCTAGAGCGACCAGCGGCCGAGCTCCAGCACGCCGCACGACTCGCGTCGAAAGGCATTCGCCGGCCGCGCCAGGCGCAAGGTGCTGACAACCGTTTGGAAGCCGAGCTGGAACAGGGCGGGCAGCGCGGCGCCTGTCCCCACGGGCAGATCGAGCTCGACATAACGTAATCCGTGAGCCAGCGCAACCCGGCCCAGCGCGCGGCACGCGGACGCGATCGAGCATCCGTCGCGGCCCAGGAAGCCGACCCGCACCTCGAGCGCCGTGCCCGCAGGACGCGCTTCGGGATCGCAGACCACGCACATGCCCGGGCCGAACGCCATGAAGGTGGCATCCGACATGGGCACCGCCGCCGCGCGCCGCGCCACCTGGTCCTCACCGGCCCGCCGGCAATCCGATCCCATCGCCGCAACCGAAGACGTCGGGGCGGTTCGCGAACTGCCCGATCCGCCGGCCTGCGGGCCATCCGATCCCATCGGATCAGGCAAGGGCCTGACCTGAAGCTCCGCGGCGCTGCCCGAGGTTGCCAATGCGGCGGCGTCCGCGCGCAACCGCAGGGTGACGTCAACGGGCCGCAGGCCGCGCCTGGCATAGGCTCCAAGCACCGCGCCGTCGTTCGGCGACGCTTCGAGTCCCACGACGCCGCACCCCGAATTGTCGAGAAAGCCAAGCGCCGCCGTCGTCAGGGCGCGTCCGACGCCCACGCCGCGATAGGCGGGGTGCACCCCCAGGCCACCGATCCAGCCGGCTCCCGGCTCGACGACGGCGAAGGCCGCGCCCACCGGTCCAAATCCGGGGGCGTCGACCACCCACGCGCCGGCGCATCGCGCTTGCCAGCGGGCCGCCAAGCGGTTGGTGATCAAAGGGCGCGGCCCCGGTGGGCTCGCCGAGGTTGCCGGCGCGAAGGCCATCGTGAGCGCGTGCGCCACCGCATCCGCGTCGTCCGGACGCATGCGCCGCACGGCGGGCTCCGGGCCGCTGGCACGAGCGGCTCTGCCCGACTCCGAAGCGGCGGATTCCGGCACGCTAAAATCGCGCTCGTTGCCGCGGCCCTGTCGGCCGTCCGTGTCATTCACCGGTGTAGGAGGCAAGTGTGGCGATGCTGACCCATCCCGGCCTGACGCCCGCCATGGGGCGGCTGGGCACCGAGACGGCGTTTGCCGTGCTCGCCCGCGCCCGGCAGCTCGAAGCACAGGGCCGCGACGTCATTCACCTCGAGATCGGCGAGCCGGACTTCGACACGCCCGCCAACATTATCGAAGCGGCCAAGCGCGCGCTGGATGACGGATTTACGCACTACGGCCCGTCGCCGGGGTTGCCGGAGCTTCGCGCCGCCATTGCGTCTCACGTGAGCGATACGCGGGGCATCGCCGTCGACCCCGATGAGGTTGTCGTCACCCCGGGAGCGAAGCCGATCATGTATTTCGGCATCACGGCCCTGTGCGGTCCCGGCGACGAGGTTCTTTACCCCGACCCTGGGTTCCCGATTTACGAGTCGGTGGTCGACTTCGTCGGCGCGACCCCCGTGCCGCTGGCGCTGCGGCCGGAGCGGGGCTTCCGGCTCGATCTCGACGAGCTGCGCGACAAGCTGTCGCCGCGAACCAAGCTGCTCATCCTGAACTCGCCCCAAAACCCGACCGGCGGCGTTTTGGAGCCCGAGGACGTGCGCGCGGTCGCCGAGCTGCTCGCCGACCACGACGCCTACGTGCTTTCCGACGAGATCTACTGCCGGATCATGTACGGCGAGGTCGAGCACGTGTCCATAGCGGCCGAGCCGGGCATGCGCGAGCGCACCATCATCCTCGACGGTTTCTCCAAGACCTACGCCATGACCGGCTGGCGCCTGGGCTACGGCGTCATGCCGCACGGCCTGGCGGACGCGCTCGCCCAGCTGCAGACGAACGCCACAAGCTGCACGGCGAGCTTCATTCAAATGGCCGGGATCGAGGCCCTGGAGGGACCGCAGGACGCCGCCGCGGACATGGTTGCCGAGTTCAAGGCGCGCCGAGACCTGATCGTGGACGGTCTCAACGCGATCCCGGGGGTGACGTGTCAACGGCCGGCGGGGGCGTTCTACGTGTTTCCCCAGATCGAGGGCTTCGGCGGCGATACGGACGAGATTGCCGCGCGGCTGCTCGATGAGGCGGGGGTGGCGGTGCTGGCCGGAAGCGCGTTCGGCGAGGTCGGACGCGATTCGCTGCGGTTGTCCTACGCGAACTCGCGGGAGAATCTGCGGCAAGCCATCGAGCGCATGGGCGCCTGGCTGGCCGCGGCGCGGTCCTGAACCGGGGCTAGAGCGGCTCGAATCGCTCGACGTCGAAGCCGAAGATCGTCGCGCCGCCCACCTGCACCTCAACCGGGTAGGGCACCGCCAGTTCGCCCGGTTCCAGCATGGCGGGGACGGGGCTCACCATTTGCACCCGGGTGGTGGCCCCGCGCTTGATCACGGCCAGCAGCTCGCCGATGCGATCGTCGTCCAGGCCGGTGAGGAACGTGACGTTGCCCTGTTGCAGGAAGCCGCCCGCCGAATCGATGCGGGTGAAGCGAATGTCGGCGTCCAGCATCAGCGCGGCCAGCCCGTCGGCGTCCTGCTCTTGCACGATCACTATGAAGAGCTTCACGAGCGGCCAGCTTGATCGGATGGCGGCACTGAAGACGTAGCCGCTGCGGCCAACGGCAGCGGCGGCTGGACGGCCTCCGCCGCCGGCCGCAGTCTGCGCGCCTTGATCTCGGGCTCCACGCACTGCCAGACGTTGTTGCTCAGGTCGTCTGGCGGCTGCGTCGCATCGAGCACGGCCCAACCTTGCGCGTCGGCCTGGGCAAGGTAGCTGCGCCGCACGCGGGTGTGAAACTCCAACTGCTGCGCGTTCATGCCGCCGGCCTTCTCCCAATCGTCACCGCGCTGCTTGAGGCTGCGCGCCAAGCCGAGTTGAACGTCCAGGTCGAGCAGCACCGTCACATCCGGCAGCACACTGGCCGTGGCGAACGCGTTCATTTGCTCCAGCGCCGCGGTGTCAAGCCCAAACCCGGCGCCCTGATAGGCCACCGTCGACGCGGAAAACCGGTCGCACACCACAACACCGCCGTCGCTCAGCCAGGGGCGGAGGCGTTCGGTGACGTGCTGCGCGCGCGCCGCGAGCATGAGCAGCGCCTGCACGCGAGGCTCCAAATCCGGCAGGGAATGCTCACGGAGCATGAGCGTCCGCAGCCGTTCGCCTAGATCGGTGCCGCCGGGCTCGCGGGTCAGCTGGACGTCCAGGCCGGCGTGATGCAGGCGATCGGCCAGCAGCCGCGCCTGGGTGGATTTTCCGCAGCCCTCGGGCCCTTCGAAGGCGATGAACAGCCCGCGCCGTCTGCCGTCGACGCTCACGTGCGTTGCTGTGTGAGGGCCAGTCGCAGCCGCTGTGCGGGACCACTGGGCGCAGACGCGTCTGGGCGAGGTTCGGATGACGCGTCGCCGTTGGCCGCCGCGCCGGCCTCGACCATCTCGATCAGGCACGACTCCATCTGCAGGACGGTGTTGCTGCGCAACACGTAGACCGGCGTTCCGCGGGCTTCGGCATCGCGCAGCAGGCGGGGACGGCGGCGGAAGAAGCTGCGCAGCGTCATCACGACGTCCGCGCCGCCAAGGTCCCGCACAAGCCGAGCGTCGACGCCCGTGTTCACGATCGCCTGATCCAGGCGATTGCGCCCGACGCCGAACGGGAGGATTTGGACACTGCCCGTCGCCGCGCGGTTCGGGTTCGCGGCGCCGGGCCCGCGCAACGTGAGCGGAGGGCGGGCGGAATCACGCGGCGGCTGGCTGAGTTGCTCGCGCTCGGCGCGTCCGTCGGCCAGGCGCACGCGGCGCTCGCCGGGAGCCGGCAGCCCGCGCAGCAGCGCGTCAACGGTCTCGGCGACGTCGGTGTAGATCACGAACGAGTCGCGGCTGTGCAGCTCGATGAGGATGTGGAAGCTGGGCGGCGCGCGGCGCTCCAGCACGGTTTTCTGCGTGCCGCGGCGGCGCGCTTCCTCGTCGCCCAGGGTCACGGCTTCGACCCCACCGACGAGATCGGCCAGCAGCGGATTGAGCAGCACGTTCTCGAGCGTCTGGCCGTGGGCCGTGGCGACGAGCTGCACGCCGCGCTCCGCGATGGTGCGGGCGGCGCGGGCCTCGGCCTCGGTGCCGATCTCATCGACGACCACGACCTCCGGCATGTGGTTCTCGACCGCTTCAATCATGACGCGATGCTGCAGGTCCGGCTGCGCCACCTGCATGCGGCGCGCGCGTCCGATGCCCGCGTGCGGGATGTCGCCGTCGCCCGCGATCTCATTCGACGTGTCCACCACGACGACCCGGCGGTCCTCGTCACTGGCCACCACGCGGGCAATCTCCCGCAGCATCGTGGTCTTGCCCACGCCCGGCGGGCCGAGCAGCAGCAGGTTGCGATGGGCGGCGATGATGTCGGCCACCACGTGCGTGGTGCCGTGCAGCGCCCGCCCCCGGCGGATGGTGAGCCCGACGATGCGGCCCGAGCGATTGCGCAGGGCGGAGAAGCGGTGCAGCGTGCGGGCAATTCCGGCGCGATTGTCGGCGGTGAAGGCGCCGATGGACGCTACGACCTGATCCAGATCGTCTCCGGTGACCTCGCGATCCATGAGCTCCACGGACCGACCGTCGAGCCGCGCCTCGGGATGGCGGCCTATATCGAGCACGATCTCAACGAGGGTTTCCCAATCAGGCAGCGCCTGCAGCGCGTCCCGCATCTCGTGCGGCAGCGCGGACACGAGCCGGTCAAGCTCCTCGCGGTCCGAAGCCGCCGGATGCGGGATTGGCCCGGTGGCGGTGGTGATCGGTCCGGCGCGATCTTCCATGGGACTACCCAGGCGCTCCATCGAGCACGACGCCGGGCACGCGGGCGGCCACGCGCTCGGCCACGTCCTTGACCATGAGCGCCCGGGTGCTGGCAAGCGTGAATCCCAACGCGTCCAGGGCGGCACCGATTGGCGAGTGGGCCTCGCGGACCCCGATGCGAACGGGGCGGGGCGCCGAGGCGCCCAAGCGCCAAAGGGCCCACCGCAGCAGCGCCTGCGCCAGGTGGTGGCCGCGCGGATGGAGCATGAGCGTGAGCCGATGACTCTCCCCGGCATCCAGGCGCAGCTCCAGCCAGGCGACGAGTCCGTGCTCGTCGGCAACCACGATGCGTTCAGTATCCATCGCGCTGAGCCAGGGCCCGAGGCCCGACGGACGTGGCGGTTGCTCCATCTCCTCCATGGTCCGCGCCTCGGCGCGCTGCACGGCGGCCGGTGTCGTCGCGCGGTAGAGCTGCATCACGTCCCAGGCATCGGGAGTTTCTTGAGCGCGCAGCCCGTCGATTGCCGGCGGCTCACCGACCGGACCGGGTGATCGCTCGTACTCGGATTCGATCGCCGCGGTCGAGAAGCCGTTCGTCGTGAACGCCGGGGTGTATGGGCTGTCCTCCCACAGGCGCGCCACGAGGATTGGACGCCCTTTTGCCGCGGCACATCCGGCAAGTCGCTGCAGCATGGCCTCGGCGGTTGCCAGCTGCAGTGGACCCGGCGCGTCGCCGGGCGCATTGGCGGTGCGCGGCGCCAGCAGGGTCAGGGCCTCCACGCTGGCGCGCCGGGCGGCGGGGGCGCAGCGCAGCAGGCCGAAGCCCCGGAGACGCGGGCCGGTCCATGCCCCCGCGGCTTGCAAGTCGGGCGCTACGCCAGGCAGCGCAGCGCCCGCAGCCATGAGCGCCGGGACACGGCGACCGCGGTAGGTCACCACGTCCACGCGCGGCAGATTGGCCAGGACGAACGTGCCGACGAGCGTGGGCACGTGCCAAGGCCCGAGCATCGAGCTGGATACGTTCACGCGAGTTGCTCCAGCAGATCCCAGGCTGCACGCAGCCTGGGCCACCGGAGCCTGGGCCACCGGAGTGTTGGAGGGGAGACGTTCATGCGGCTTGGGCCATTTCCACGAACAGGCGGTGCAGGCGCGCATCGGCTGTGAGTTCGGGATGGAACGCGGTTCCGAGCAAGTTGTCTTGCCTCACGGCGACGATGCGGCCATCGTCGAGCTTGGCGAGCACCTCCACGCCGCCGCCGACGCCGCTGACAATCGGCGCGCGGATGAACACGGCGTGGAACGCGCCGCCCGGCAGGCCGTGTACGTCGATATCGGTTTCGAAGCTATCGGTCTGGCGACCGAAGGCGTTGCGCTCAACCGTGACGTCCATCAAGCCCAGCACGGGCTGCGGGGTGCCGACATCCTTGGCGAGCAGGATGAGTCCGGCGCAGGTGCCCCAGATGGGAAACCCGGACGCGCCGCGAGCGCGGACCGGTTCGAGCAGCGCGTAGGTCTCGAGCAGTTGCCCAATGGTGGTGCTCTCGCCGCCCGGGATCACAAGCCCGTCCAGCTTCTCAAGGTCGCGGGGCACCCGCACCTCGCGCGTTTCGACCCCTAGGCCCCGCAATATGGCGACGTGCTCGGCAAAGTCGCCCTGCAGGGCCAGCACGCCGATGACGGCGGTCACGCTCGCGGCGGCCTACCACCCACGGCGAGCGAGCAGCTCCTCCGGCTCGAGGGTGTCACGGGCAATGCCCGCCATCGGCTCGCCGAGGCCGCGCGAGGCGGTCGCAATGATGCTGGCGTCTTGATAGTGCGTGGTGGCCTCGACGACCGCCTTGGCGCGCGTGGCGGGATCGCTGGACTTGAAGATGCCGCTGCCGACGAAGACGCCGTCGGCGCCGAGCCGCATCATCAGCGCGGCGTCGGCCGGAGTGGCCACGCCGCCCGCGGCGAAGTTGACCACCGGCAGACGGCCTTCGCGCGCCACTGCCGCGATCAGGTCGAACGGCGCCTGCACGTCTTTGGCAAAGGTGGCCCATTCGTCCTCGCGCATGGTCGTGAGCCGGCGCAGATCGCCGATCACCGCGCGCATGTGACGCACGGCCTCGACGATATCGCCGGTGCCGGCCTCGCCCTTGGTGCGGATCATGGCCGCGCCTTCGCCGATGCGGCGCAGCGCCTCGCCGATGTTGCGGCAGCCACAGACGAACGGCACGTCAAATCCCTGCTTGTCCACGTGGTGTGCCTCGTCAGCGGGGGTCAGGACCTCGGATTCATCGATGTAGTCGACGCCGAGGGCTTGCAGCAGCTCGGCCTCGACGAAGTGGCCGATGCGGCACTTGGCCATGACCGGGATGGTCACGGCCGTTTGGATCTCGATGATCTTCTCGGGATCGGCCATGCGCGCCACGCCACCATCCGCACGGATGTCGGCCGGCACGCGCTCGAGGGCCATGACGGCCGCCGCGCCGGCGTCCTCGGCGATCTTCGCCTGCTCGGCGTTGACGACGTCCATGATCACGCCGCCCTTGAGCATCTGGGCTAGGCCTCGCTTGACGGTGAGAGTGTTCTTGTCCATATGCGGCGCTTCTTGTTGCGCGTGGCGATCACGGTGACCGCGCTACGACGACTTGCCTAATTCTATGCCTCCGCATGCGGCACCGCACGGGATGCGCTGACGGGTCGCCATATCGCACCTCACGGGCAAGGTGACCCACTGCCATTTCCGGGCCCGGCATTTGCTTTGCAGTCGAAGTTAAACCCCGAACACGTAAAAAAACTCCCACGCCGCGCCACCGCTCGCAGGCCGCGTCGGAGCAGCGGGATGGCACACCCGTCAACGTGAAGGGAGGGGAATGCGGAAGGGCAACCACAAGACACCCCAGGTGCGTAAGGTGTCGAGCGGCGAGGGCTGCCCCTACATCGGACGTCTGGGACGGCCGCCGAGCTGGATTTCCGCGTGCGCGGGAATGACGGGACCAACGGGCCGACTATCGCCGGGAAATTGTGCTTGGGACGAAGGTAACGTTTAGATTACAATAGTGACGACATGGCTCGACCCACGAAGCTCACCCCGACCGTGCGCCGCCGGCTGGTGGCGGCCGCAGGTGACGGCTTGACGCTGCAGGACTGCGCGGCGCTGGCGGGCGTGACGCATCAGACGCTGCGGAACTGGATTCGCGGCGACGACGAGTTTGCGTGCGCCTTTCTGCGAGCGCGGGCCGAGGCCCGCCTGGAGGTGCTGCGGCAGCTCAAGAACGGGGGCGGCGGCGGGCAATGGCGCGCGCGACTGGCCTGGCTGTCTCGGACGTCGATGGACTATCGGGAACAGAGCTTCCACCCCCAAGTCGATCTGCCGGCGGAGGCATCGAAGGTCATCGAGACCATGCTGGCCGGGGAGCCGTCGGCGAACTGACGCTCTGAAGCTGGCGGACGGCGTCTATCGGTCCCCGCGCGGCCGTGGACGAGCATCTGAGATTCCTCACTGCATTCGGAATGATCGGCGGGCTTCGGAATGGCTCTTGGGGGGCGTTCCCGGGCGGCGTGCCGCCTGGGATGTTGAACCGCGCACGGTCCCACGCTGCACGCAGCGTGGGCCACCGGGCAGGCCTCGACTGCCTCAGATCCGCGTCAGGCGCCCGTATGCCGCTGTTCGTACTCCCGGTTCCGATGCCCTAGATATGCGAAGGCCCGCCAAGCTAGGGCGAGCATGAACCATAGGACAGCCGCGACAGCGCTGATGTAGACCACGGCCACAAACGTGGTTGCAATCCCAGTGGCGAAGTCGTCCGCGGCGATCTCTGGACGAACGGTCGTCATGGTGCCGTTGGGGATCGCCACGGTCTCGGTAGACGCTGGTATGGGCGGCACCAGCAGCCAAAGCCATAACCCGAGGAGCGTCCCGGCAACGGCGGCGAGGAGCACTGCGGTCCCAACGAGGACCTGGTTCCTGGATCCCATATGCGGCCTCCAGATCTACCGGGGCGGGCGCCATTGCCCGCCGGTTTTAGATTCTACACCGCACTTTGCGTAGTCGGACTTTCTTGCGCGCATTCATCCATGCGTGGTCACGACGTGGCCAGGTCGGGCAACCGGGAAAGCCACCAGGGGCCGCCCCTACCCGGATTGCGGTTGGTGGATTACGAGGACCGAGCCGCGGGTGACGGTGAGCTCGGCCTGCGGCGCGACCATTTCGTTGCTGACGCCGAGGCTGGAGCCATGCCGGAGCGTGCCGTCCCGCAGGACATAGCGCAGGCCCTGGGTGGTCACGCCGTGCGCGTCGCCGGCGACGGCCAGCAGCGTGACGCGATCGCCGACCTCGCCGCTCCAGGTTGAAGACTCGGTCACCAGCCAGAGCCGTTGCGAGGCGTCTTCGATCACCGTGTCCACGCGGCGAAGGCTGGGGTGCGCCAGCAGCGCCACGTTGGCCAGCAGGTGATCCACCCGCGGCCCTCCGAGCGCGCCCACGATGGCGATCGAGGTGGCCCCGCGGCACAGCGCCTCATGGAGCGCCAGCTCGCCGTCGGTGGCGTCCTTGGCGGTGGGGAAGTCGCGAATCTCCGCGCCGGCGGCGCGCGCCCGGTCGAGCGTCTCCGGATGCAGCGAATCCTGATCGCCGACGATCACGTCGCACACACCGCCGGCGGCCTCGACGTGCGCCGCGCCGCCGTCGGCGGCGATGATCAGATTCGCGTGCCGCAAGACGCCGCGGACGTGGGTTGATTCGGCGTCACCGCCGAGCGCGACGACGGCGTGCATGGGGTGCGCCGAGTCTTAGTGCCCGGCGATGGCGTCCCGTACGCCCTCGGCGCTCTGCGCCCACCAGTCGCGCAGAATCTGGACGTCGGTGCCGATCGAGAAGTGCCGCACGCCCTGGTCCAAGTAGTACTTGGCTTCATCCGGCGTGGTGATCTCGGCGCGCGGATGCTTGCCCATGGCGAGCGCGGTCTTGATCACGTGCTCCTCCGCCGCGCGGCAGCGGGGATGCCAGTATTCACCGGGTAGATCAATGCTCATGGCGTAGTCCGCCGGGCCGAACTGCAGCATTTCGACGCCCTTGACCGCGAGAATGTTCTCGATGTCTCTGACGGCGGCGTCTTTCTCGATCATCAGCGCCACGACGGAATCCTCGAGGGACTGGACAAAAGCCTTGCCTCCGCCGGCATTATCCCAGCCATAGCCGACGTCGCGGCGGGCTCCGGCCCCGTGGCGTCCGCCGGTGGAGGGAGTCTCGGCGCGCACCGCGGCCACGCAGTCCGCGGCCTCGGCCGCTGAGTGCACGTCGGCAAAGAGGACATTCTGAATGCCCGAGCCGATGGCACGAATGGCGAGGTAGGTGCGGGGTTCTTGCTCGATCTTCATCATGGCGCTGAGGTGGTCGAACAGCTCGACCGCGCGACCGAGGTTTTCCAGCGCGTAGAGATCGTAGGGCGCGTACTCGCCGACGAATTCCACGTAGTCGAGGACGCCGGTCTGTCCGGCGATCTCCACGACGCCCGGCCAGGAGGTCAAGATGTGGGTGCCGACCGAGGGCTGGCCGGTGTTGAGCAGTTCTCGCAGTTTGTTTGGTCGCATTGCACTCGCGTCGGGATCGAACCGGGTGATAGTTCCACACGAGCCGCGGGCGGTCGAACCGGAGGAGCTGGAGCCGACGGAGCGCGGCACCCTGCCCCCCGTATCGCGCTACGGGGCAGGCTCTAACCCTCGCCCATCGAGGGAGAGGGGACCGGACTGCCGCACGGGATGATGGTTGCCCGCGGCGATGTCCCAATGGCGGGGGGCCGCTGCGGTGGGCAGAGGTCCTAGCCGCGAGTCACCACCAGCTGTCGTCCGGCCCAGCGTCATCCCAATGCGGGTCGGATCCAGGCCCCTGGTCTTGCTGGCCGCGGATGGTCTAGTAGAGCTCGTCGAGGGCCGGGATATAGGTCGTTGGGTCCGCGGCCGGGGCGGGACTGCTGGAGCAGAACATAGACATATCGACGATGCGAAATCCCGCCGTGAGCAGGGGTGCGAACGCCGGATGCGGCGACGGCACATCGAGACGCACGGACTGGGCGCGCGGCTGCGCCCACGCCAGGGCGGCGGCCACGCAGGCGGCGGCGTCCGCGGCGGCGGTGACACCCAGGGGGCCGACGGCAAATTGATCGGGGCACTTGGGCCGGTCGGGCGTCCGCTGCTGGACGAAGGCATAGCCCACGGTTGCGCCGCCGCGCCGAAACCAGAGCGGCTGGGCCGCCAGCGTATTCACGACATACGCGAGGTCCTGGGGCCGGCGGCGTCCGCCGACGCGTGCGTCCCACTCGACCAGCGCCGGACCATCGGCGGTGGTCTCCACGGCCTCGACGCCGCCGTCGAGCGCTGCCGGATCGAACCTCTCAGCCTGCAACTCATAGACCGGCCAGCGCGGCGTCATGCCGGCGCTCGCGTACAGGCCGACCGCCCGGTGGTCACGGGAACTGATCGTGAAGCGCTCGCGTACGTCGAGGGGCATCACGGTCGTCAGCAATTGCCGTCCGAGCCCGCGGCCTTGGAAGTCTGCCGCGACCGCCAACTCGGCCAGAAAGGCCACGTCGCCGCGGATCAGCGCCGTGGCCATGCCGACGATGCGGCTTCCCCGCGCGGCGACGACAACCGTTCCGGCAGCCAACTCATGGGCAAAGATGGGCGAGGTCCAGCAGGGCGGCGGCGGGTCCTCCCGCTCGGCCTCCGCCCACAGCCGGTCGAAGTGCGAGATGTCGCTCGGCCCGGCGGGGCGCAACTCAATGCCGTCGAGCCTTTCGGGGATCACTCCTCGCGGTACTGCTGGAGGGCTTCCCAGTTGAAATCGACGCCCAGGCCCGGTCCCTGCGGCAGCATCACGGTGCCGCGGTCGGTCAACTCGAGCTTCTCGTGGAACATGACCTCGTTCAGGCCGGCGACGTTCGGGTTGTAGAACTCGAGGATGAGCGGCAGGGGGAACGCGGCGAGCAGGTGAATGTGAATCTCCTGCAGACCGTGCGGCGCGATGGGAATCTCATAAGCCGAGGCCAGCGCGGCCACGCGGCGATACTCGGTCACCCCGCCCAGCACCATGGCGTCGGGATTGGCGATGCGCACGGCGTCCGTCTCGAACAGCTCGCGAAAGCCCCAGCGGGTGTACTCGTTCTCGCCGGCGGCGACGGGCACGCTGGAGGCGTTGGCGACGGCGGCGCTGCCCCGCATGTTGTCGGGCGAGACGGGCTCTTCGAACCAGAAGGCGTCGTAGGTCTCGAGGATGCGCGCCATGCGCACCGCATCGGCCGCCACATAGGCATTGTTGGCGTCGACGAGCAGGTCCACGTCGCCGCCGATGGCGTCGCGCACGGCGGCCACGCGGCGCTCATCCTCGCGCAGCGACACCGCGCCGATCTTCATTTTCACGGCAGTGGCGCCTTGCTCGACGTAACCGAGCATCTCGTCTTGCAGCTCGGGAATGCCCTTGCCGGCTGCGTAGTAGCCGCCGGCGATGTAGGCGCGCACTTCGTCCGTGTAGCCCCCGAGGAGGCGGTAGAGCGGCTGCTCGACCGTGCGGGCCACGACGTCCCATAAGGCGATGTCGATGGCCGAAAGCGCCCGCGTGGTCAAGCCCTTGCGGCCGAAGATCTTGGGCTGGTAGAGACGGTCCCAGATGCGCTCGACGTTGAAGGGGTCCTCGCCGACGACCGCCTCGGACATGTTCTCGATCACGGACACCAGCACGTCGCGCCCGGACGGGAGGCCGAGCCCGCCGCAAATGCCAACGCCCTCGATGCCTTCGTCGGTCTGAATGCGGACGACGACGTTCTTGGAGTGGGTGTAGGTGTACTTGCCGTTGGTGATCGGCGGGTCATGCGGCTTGGCGTAGACCTCGGCGGAAACGCGGGTCACCTTCACGGGGCACCTCGGGAAAGCGTGGAGCGGGTAGGTACGCAGCAAACCACCGGCGGTCTCAGGGGTCAACCGATCGGCTGGGCAGCTCCCACGGAGAAGGTGATCTCGGCATGCGCCACGCCGTCCACCAGAATCTGCACCACGTAGCGACCCACGCACTCGGTCTCATCGATGAAGAAGCCGAAGAAGCCGCGCCGCATCGACGACTGGGGCGGCAGGGTATAGCTGCCGGCGCAGCCGCCGTCGGCCTGCCAGGAGAAGCCGAGCTCGGCGCCGGTCTGCACGTCGATGAACTCGACGGCAATGTATACCAGCTGCATGGGCTCGAAGGTGTTGGTTTCACCCAGCGGCCGCTGCAGACCATCCACGTTCTCGGCGGTGGCCAGGCGACCGACGGAGGCCCGCGCGCCGGGCGGGCGGACGATCGCCGTCGGCGTCGTCGTGACGGGTGGGGGCGGCTCGGTGGGCGTCGGCGTCGCGGCCGGTGAGGGCGTCAGCGCCGCCGTGGGCGTGACGGTGACCGTGGCCAGCGGCGTGGCGCTGCGGTTTTGCAGCGTCTGGGGGGTTGCCTGGCGGGTCGGTGCCGGGGAGGGTGCCGCCGTTGGCGTAAGTATCGGATCCGGCGTGGTCTCGGTCGTCACCACGGTGATCTGCGGTGATGGAGTTGCAGCCACAGGCGACCCACCGCCGGTGTCAGCGTCACCGCAGGCAGCCAGCAGCGCTGCTACTACGCCCACGATGATTGTCGGCGCCAGCCGGGAGAGCCGTTCGCCCATCGACCTCGCCTCGGGGTCGTGCCACCACCCACAGGGTCTTGTGGACGGTTACCAGGACCGGATTCAACGCCGGCCGCTTCGCCGCGCGCCGCACGAGTCTAGCAATCGCCACCAAGGCTCATGTGGCGACGGTCAGGCATCGAGCAGCAGCTTGAGCCGATCGAGCACCAGCCGCTGCGCGACCGCGATCGGCTGCTGGATCGTCAGGCCGGCTGCGAGCTGGTGGCCGCCGCCGCCAAAGTGCTCCGCGACTTGCTGGATTGGGCGGCCGGTGGAGCGCAGGCTACCGCGGGTGGTCGCGGCCCCGATCTCATAGAAGACCGCCGCGATCTCCGCGCCCACGACTTCTTGCAGGGCATTGGGCAGCCCGTGGGAGTTTTCGACGCTGGCGCCCACGGATGCTGCCATGGCTTGGGTGACGCTGGCCCACACGATGCGCCCCTCCGCGGTCGTCGTCGCGGCCGCCAAGGCGGCGCCGTAGAGGCGGGTTGCCACGATGGTGCGCGCGCTGAGGACCCGACGTGGGAGTCCGTGGGTCGGCCCGCCGGATTCCAGGAGGCTTGCTGCCGCCCGCAGGGTCCGGGGCGAGGTGTCGGCGATCTGAAATCCGAGGGTGTCGCCAACGAGACCCGCTTGGAGATTGGTAGCCATGTCCGCCGTTAGCGGTATGCCGGCATCCGTGAGAAGTCCCCACAGGACCTCGGCCGTTGCCGCGGCGGTGGACTCCACGTAGTTGACGGTGCCGTAGCCCTGGTTGGAATCGTGGTGGTCAATGTTGACGACGGGCCGGCCCTGGAGCAGCGCCTGGCGCGTGGCCGGGTCGCCGCCCAAGAGGGCGGGACTGGCGGTGTCGACGACAAACACGATGTCGTGGTCGGCGGCAGCGAGCGCGGCGCTGAGGGGGACGAGGGCGGTGGCTCCGGGCAGCTCGTTCAAGGGCGACGCGATGCGTTCCGGCGCGTGGACCGCCAGCACCGCCTCGACGCCCAGGCGGGCGAAGGCCCCGCCGAGCGTGAGGGCGGACCCGAGGCTGTCCGCATCCGGATCCCGGTGCGAGAGCACCAGGGGCCGCCGCGCACGGTGGATGGCGTCGAGCACGCGGCGCCGCGTGGACGGGAGTGCTGATCTGGCGAGGATGGGAGGCAACTTTCAACAGGGACTGCGGCGGGGGATTATTTCACAGGCTGCGGCTGCGCTTGAGTGGAGATTGTCATGCGACGGCTCGCCGTGGGGCCGCGCTCGTGCTAGCTTCGGGATGAGGCGGCGAACGACCTGATCAGTAAGGAACGACGCACCATGAGCGCAGTGGAGACGGACGGCCGCATCGGCCTGCCGATGGATGGGCCAGTTGAAGAACGGCTGGGGCTGCCGATGGCCGCTCCGCCGCCGCCGTCGCCGGTGACGGTCACCGATCGAGCGGCGCGCGCGTTCGGCGAGATCCTCGCGGAGCGCGGGCACATGCAGGGCGCGCTCAAGGTCGCGGTGATCGGCGGTGGCTGCGCCGGCTACGAATACGCCATGGCGCTCGCCCACGAGCCGGAGCCGACCGACATCACGGCGCAGTCGAACGGCGTCGAGGTCTACATCGACGGGCATTCGGCGCATTTGGTTGCCGGCGCGGAGATCGACTTTATCGACAGCATGATGGGCCGTGGGTTCTCGGTGCGGAATCCCAACGCGGAGACGACCTGCGGCTGCGGCAGCTCGTTCAACACTGACGGGGCCGGCGTTACGGCGGGGGCCTGCGGCAAGTAGCCGCTCAATCCGGGTTGGTCGTCGGCCGATCACCCTCACCCCCGTATCGCGGTACGGGGCAAGCTCTAACCCCCTCCCATCAAGGGAGAGGGGACCGGATTCACCGGAGAGGGCACTGGACTGCCAGGTGAGACAGGGCCGGACTGCGGTCATTCAAAGCTGACGCCCGGTGTCGCGCTTCGCCGGTCACAGGACTCACTAGCGGGGAAACGCGCCGCGCAGGCCGCCATCAACGGGGATCACGGCTCCGGTCGTCTTGGCTGCCAGATCCGATGCGAGGAACGCCACGGCCTCGGCGACATCCCGGCCGGTCACGCGCTGCTGCAAGAGATTCCGCTGCGCGTAGAAGGATTCCAGGTCCTCAACAGCCACGCCGTGCGCGGCCGCGCGTCCGGCCCGCAGGTCGGCGTCCCATAGCCCGGAGCCTTCGAAAACGGCATCAGGGTTTACCATGTTGACGCGGATGCCGTCGGGACCGCCTTCCACGGCGAGCACGCGGCCAAGCTGAAGCTGGGCCGCCTTGGCGGCGCTGTAGGCGCCAAACCCGGCTCCCGGGTCCAGTGCGTTCTTGGTGCAGACGAGCACGATGCTTCCGCCCAGGCCCTGGGCTCGCATCTGGCGCAGCGCGGCGCGGCACACGAGGAAGTTCCCGGTGGCGTTGACGTCAAGGCTTCGTTGCCAGGTGTCGAGCGCCAGGTCGTCGATCGGCGCGGCGGCTGCGATGCCGGCGTTGGAAACCACGATGTCCACGCCGCCAGCCTGGGTGGCGGCGGTGGCGAAGGCTTGCGCCGTGTCGCGCTCGCTCGTGACGTCCAGCGGCAGCGCGCGTGCCCGATCGCCTTGCGCGGTGATGGCCTGGGTGACGCTGGTCGCGGCCTCGAGATCGATGTCGGTGACGAACACGTAGGCTCCGCGCGCGGCGAGCGCCTCGGCGATAGCGCGGCCGATGCCTCGCCCCGCGCCCGTGACCAACGCCACCCGGCGCGCCAAGGCTCGTTCGGGCGGCGCCCGGGTGAGCTTGTAGAGCTCGAGCGGCCAGTACTCCATGTCGTAGAGCTCGTGCGGCGGCAGGGCGCGATAGGAACCGATGGCGCTGGCGGCCTCGATGACGTCCATGGTGTGGCGGTACATGTCGGCCACCATGCCGGCCTCGTCCCAGGAGGCGCCGGTGGTGAAAAGGCCAATGCCGGGAACGAGGATGACGCGGGGTGCGGGGTCGTGCCGGAATGCGGAAGTGCCGCCGTGCTCGCTCGTGTAGCGCTCGTAGGCCGCCCGGTAGGCCGCCACGGCACCGCCTACGCCGTCGGGATCGGTGGTTCGCAGGACCATTGGCAGCCGCTTCGTCCGCAGCACGTGGTCGGGCGTGACGGGGCCTTGCTGCGAGATCTGCTCCAGGTCGGGCCGGTCGACGAACGCGCGCACGCGCGGCGAGCCGTCGTAGCGCAGGATGACTCGTGATGCGGTAGCGAGCGCACCTCGCAGCACCGGGGCCAGTGCGGCCGCGTCGGCGGCGTCGCCAGGTGTGGTTCCCCGCGCCGGCAGGTGCGGCCGCACGCGCTCCTCGGCCAAGGTCACGAACTCCAGGTGCCGCTCGTACGACTCCCGGGCCGTCGCGCCGAACGTGACCAGGCCGTGCATGTCGAGCACCAGACCCTCGACGCCCGGGTGGGCGGCGTAGACGTCGGCGGCGAGCTGCGCCAGCGTGAAGCCGGGCAGCACGTAGGGCACGATCGCCACCCGATCGCCATAGACCTCACGCAGGAGTCGGTGGCCGTCGGCCTGGTTGGTGAGGGCCAGCACGGCGTCGGCGTGCGAGTGGTCGACCCACGCATCGGGCAGGAACGCGTGCAGCAGCGTCTCAATCGACGGGCGCGGGGCGTTCGGGTCCAGCACGCTGCGCGCCAGATAGGCCACCATGTCGTCGTCGGACATTGCGGTCCGAGGGCGCAGTGCCTGGAGGTCGTCGAGACGCAGGCGCGCGAAGTCGCCCGTGTCGATGGTGCGCAGATCGGACCCGCTGCCCTTGATCGCCAGCGCGCGGCACGGACGTCCGCGGTGGTCGCGGTCGTCGATCTTGACGGACGTGTTGCCGCCGCCGTGCAGCACCAGCTCCGGTTCGGCGCCGATGAGCCTCGATGTGTAGACCCGAAGTCCGAGCGCATCAAGGCCGTGCGCGTCTTGGTCCGACCAGCGGGTCTGCATGGGAAACGCCATGGCGGAAACCGATCAGGCGGGCGCAGTCTACTGCGGCGGGGCGCCGCGGCGGTGGGCTACGACTCGGCCGGAGCCTCCAGGGTTACGGTCTTTCCCGACGCGGCCGCCACGGCGCAAAACTCGTCGTAGGTCTGCTGGAGCAGCGCGTTGGGCGCGATGCCGTCCGTGCTTCGCACGACGATATCGACGGGCAGCCCCTGGGGGTTCGAGAGGCCGACGTAGGCCTTGAGATAGGCGGCCGGTATACGGCGCATGACCGACTGCATGAGCGGCGAGGTCTCGGACTCGTGGGCGTCGATGAAGACGCGCATCCGCGCCGACCGGCCGGCGAACATTTGCTCGATGACCGGCTGAATGTGGGCACGGAAACAGCCCCGGACCTCGCGCGGCGGCCCCGGCATGCACCAGATGCTCGACTCGTCGACCTGAACCGAGAAGCAGGGCGCCCATCCCACCGGATTGAGATGCACCCGCGCGGCGGCCGGCACGGTTCCCATCTTGATTCGCGGCGGGGTGGAGGCTTCTTCGAGACTCATGCCGCGTCGGCGCGCGAAGTCGGCCAGCACTTCGCGGGGGGTGTCCACGCCGCAGCCGGCCACCCCGGCGACGGCTTCGACGGTCAGGTCGTCCGGCGTCGGCCCCAATCCCCCGGTGGTGATGATGACCCGGGCACGGCGGGCGACCGCGGCCTGCAGCTCGGCCGTGAGCGCCTCGCGGTCGTCGACAAGCACGGTGATGCGCTGCACCTCGCCCCCGGCCACGGCAACCTCGCCCGCCAGCCAGTGCGAGTTGGTGTCGAGAATCAGCCCCGTCACAAGCTCAGTGCCGATGGCGAAGATTTCGACGTCGTCGTTACGCACGCACCGTGGCCTCGGAGACGGCCCGGTATTGTACGGTCACTCCTGAGCCGTCAGCTGCCGGTCCTTGATACTGGTTGGCGGGTCCCGTTGCTTGCGACGGCGTGCGGTGGAGGGACAGAGCCTTCACCCTCACCCTAACCCTCTCCCATCAAGGGAGAGGGTTAGGGCTGTGTGCTGCGGGAGCGGGGACCGGGTCGCGGCAGAGAAGCGGGCAGGCGCGTGAGGCTGATCGACGAGATACACCACCCTGACATTCATATGACCTTGACTGCTGCCATGCGCCTCCGCCGGACCGCGTGCTGATGGCGGCCGACTGGTACGCGTTCCGCGAGTTCGGTCCCGAGATGGTGCGCGATGCGCGCGCCTGGTACGCGCCGTTCCTGCCCGCGACTGGACGGCTGCTTGACGTGGGCTGCGGCCGCGGCGAGTTCCTCGACGTTGCGGCCGCGGCGGGACTGGAGACGCACGGCGTCGACCAGGATGCGGCCATGCTGGCCCACGCCGCGGCGCACCGCGTCATCGAGGCCGAGGCGCTCGACTATTTGCAGTCGACTCCCGAGACGTTCGACGTCGTGAGCGCGCTGCATGTCATCGAGCACTTTCCGGTTGAAGAAGGCGCCGCGTTGGTGCGGCTGAGCGGGAGCCGCCTGGTCCCTGGAGGGACGTTGATCCTGGCCACGCCGAACCCGGGCAGCCTGCCGACGATTTCGCACGAGTTCTGGAAGGACCCGACCCACGTGCGGCCCTATGACGTCGATCTGCTCGAGTTTCTATGCCGGGGCGCGGGACTTGAGGTGCAGGCCTCGGGCGTCAACCCGACGTCCGCGCGCGGGCTGCCGGTGCGGCTCGACGATCTTGACATAACAGCGGGTCAGTCAGGGGACAGCAGCGCTCAGCCGGACGAAGACCGCGTAACGCGCTGGCTGGGCGGCCGTGTGGCGCGAACGCAATATGCGGCCGACCTTGAGGCGGCGCTGCACGAGGTGAGCGCGCAGCTGCGCCATACGCGGGACGAGCTGACGCGGGTGGCCGCTATTCTTCGCCGGGCGCTCGAGGTTGCCTACGAGCCATCCGAGATATACGTCGTGGCCCGCAGGCCCGAGGAGTGACGTCCTAGGGTTCGAGGTGCTGCCGGTCGGCGAATTCGGGCCCGGCAGCCGTGCCTTCCATCGCCGGCAGGGCCTCGCCTTGGCGGACAAGCTCGGCGGCGTAGGCCTGAATGAGCGGCACGTTGGGTTCTAACACTTGGGCGCCGTTTTCAGCGATGACGGGCTGGGATAGTCCACGCTCCAGCCCCACGGCGCCCTGAACCACGCGCGAGGAGTCGATGGCGAGCGCGAGTTTCAACATCGAGGGAACGAGCTCGGGCGGCACGTTTGTCTTGAAGGTATCGCGGAGCCGCTCGAGGAAGGTCGGCGACTGCAAGAGCGTGCGCGGGGTCAAGATCTGGTCGCGGAGCGCGAGCAGAAGCTGCTGCTGCCGCTGATCGCGAGCGAAGGCGCCGTCCTGGTGGCGCGAGCGCGCGTAGCGCAGCGCCATGTCGCCGTTGAAGTGGTTGACGCCGGCCTCGACATAGAAGGGCTCGAAGCCAGTGTCGGTGGCGTTCGGAAAACTCTCGTCGTAGATCGTCTTGGTCACGTCGATCTCCACGCCGCCAAAGAAGTCGATGAGCTGCCGAAAGCCGTAGAAGTCAAGCACGATCACGTAGTCCACCTGGATGCCCATGATTTGGCCAACGCGCTGCCGGAGCATGTCGGGCCCTTCAGCCTGGTAGACGGAGTTGATGCGGTAGGGATCCGTGCGGCAATTGGCCACGCACAGATCGCGCGGGATCGAGATCAGGGCCGCGGAATTGTTGGCCGGCTCGATTCGGGTGAGGACCATGGCGTCGGTACGCCCCGTGGCCTCGCCTGGCCGCTGGTCCAATCCGAGCAGGAGCAGGGAAAACGGCCGGTCGCCGGGCCAGGTCGCGATCAGGTCAAGAGGATCGGGGATCTCGGCCTGGGTGATCGTGGGCGCCTGCACGTATGGGCTAACCGCCGGGATCGCGCTGGGGACCGAGGTCGCGACGACTGAGGTTTGTGGTTCGGGGGCAATTGTTGGCCGCGGCACGACGGTGGGGGTTGATTGGGCCACCGGCGCGGCAGGCTCCGCGCTGTTGTTGCGCCAGACGAACAGGCCGATGGCTCCAACGACCACGAAGACGGCTAACGTGGCGCTGAGACTTATGATCTCGGCGCGGTGCAGCCGCGAGGCAAGCCGTTCTGAACCGTGGGGCATGCGGAGTTCAGGCATTATGTCGAATTGTTGCGTCACTATACGACAGGCATTGGCCGTGCGGCGTAGATGTGACGTCAGATGTGCGGCGAATCACTGTCTCTTGCGCTAGATCGCCTCGCGCCGGCGTGATGTTACGTGGCGTGCAGGCGAACCGGTGTTGAATACTGACAGCGGCGCCGCGCCGCCCTTGCCAATCGCTCTGATCGGGTGCGGACGAGAGGGTGGTCGCCTGGCCCGAGCGGTGGCGCAGCGATCGGACAGCCGTCTTGTCTGGTGCGTCGATCACGACCTTGAGGCTGCTGAACGACTGGCTGCTGACTTCGACGGCACGCGGGCCGATGACGACGTCGAGGGGGTGCTCTTCCGGTCTCAGGTCGAGGCGGTGCTGATCGCCACCCGGCCGGACTCGCACGCGCGGCTGGTTGCCGCCGCGGCCCGTGCCGGCAAGCAGGTCTTCGTCGAGGCGCCCCTGGCGACGAAGCTGCCGGAGGCGCTGCACGCGCATGCGGCGGTGCGCGAGGCTGGCGTGGTGGCTTGCGTCGACTACTCCTTGCGCGCGGCCCCGGGCGTCCAATTGGTCCGCTCGACGATGCCGGGGCCACAGGCGGCTGTGCTGCATGCCACCGTCGATTCCTTGGCCGACAGGTGGCAGGGCGAGGCCGAGCATGGCGGCGTGCTGGGCACGTTTGGCACGCACGCGCTGGACCTGGCCGGTCATCTGATTGGCACGCGCCCGCTGCGTGTCCATGGGACCGGCGGCCGCTACGTGCGCCGCGCCGGGCTGCCCGACACGCTCACGGCGACGATCAAGTTTGCCGGAGGCGGGCTCGCGCAGGTCGTGGTGGGCGAGTTTGGCCGGTCCGAGCGCGGCGGAACCTACTGGGGCGGAGTAGACGATGCCGTGCGCCGCGCCGAGCTTTGGGACGATTTGCACCAAGCGCGGGTCGTCGACGGCGGCGGCGGCGTGGTGGCCGAGACGCCGGAGCGGGTGGGTGGACCCTGGGCCCCTGCTGCGATGCTCGATGCGTTCGTCGCCGCCGTGCGGACCGGCGGGCGGCCCCTGGCCGATACGGCCGACGGTGTGCGCGCGGTGCAGTTGGCGGACGGCCTCTACGAGGCGATGCGCCTGGGGCGGGCGGTGGATTTGGAGCCTGTTGCTTAGCGGCGTCAGCGTTGGGAAGGGTGGCAGGGCCGGGTGGTGGGTCACCATGCCTCTGATGTGCGGCATGGCGTCTCATCGGCACGGGCGCAGCGCAAAAGGGCAACCGCAAGGGTTGTCCCTGCGCCGGTCGTCGGACCCATGGACTGGAGTCCGGCTTCCGCGGAAATGACGGACTCAAAATGACCCACGACCCAGGGCCGCAACGAGGGGCGGCGTATGCTTGCGCCGCGTTTGATGGCTGGTGCGCGCCGCCGGGGCGCACGTGAGTGGTGACCTGATGGAAGCGATCCCGAAGGTGCATGAGCTGTTCATGCACGTGCGACGGCTCGACCACGTCGGATATACGGTCGTGCCCAACGCGATGAGCCCCGAGCGCCTGGCGCCGATTCGCGAGCGATTTGACGCGCTGATCGCCGACTACGAGAACGTGCCGTCAGCCGTGGTGGACGGCGCGTCGACGTCGGTCAAGGGCGTGGGGTCGATCGACTTCCACCGCTTCTTCGAGCTCGACCCGTTGTTCGAAGACTTCATGGACCTGCCGACGGTGTTGCCGATCGTCCAGGCGGCGAGGAACCACGACGTGGTCCTCTTGTCGAGCGGGATGGGCAACTATCGTGCGCCGAACTCGCCGGCCGCGACGCTCTGGCACCGTGACGGCGGTCCGTATATGCGGCTGACGATCTACCTGGACGACGTGACCGAAGACGTCGGCCCGACCGCGGTGGTTCCAGGCAGCCACAAGGACCCGAACCGTCCGCCCCCGTGGGCCAATCACGGCAATCAGCCGCGCGCGCTGCCGGGCATGGTGCCGCTGCCGGCGCCGGCGGGCACGTGCCTGATCAACGATACGAATATCTGGCATACGGCGATGCCCAACCGGACGTCACGCCCGCGCCGCCTGGTGTGGGTGGTCTACAAGTGGTCCACGCAGGTCTACGACGTGCGCCCGGAATGGCATCACTCGCCGGAGTTTGTCGCCCGCCAGACCGATCCGGTGAGGCGGGCGCTGCTGGGGTGCACGGACTAGGCTGGCCTCGTTCCGGGAAGTAGCGACGGGTGCCGGGCATTGCGGCGGTTTGGCCGCCGCATCGTTGGTGTCCCGGGGATTGGACGGGTGCGCCGTCGCGGTAGTGGCCTAAGAGTCGGGAGCGGCCCCCTCACCCCAACCCTCTCCCACGGCGGGGAGAGGGGGCCGGACCGGCGCCGACCCCGGGGAACCGGATGAACCCCGGCCGACGCGTCAGCGCAACGCCAAGCGTCGCGTCTATTCGGACGAGGACAATCTAGGCGTGCCACGTTCCTCGGGATATCGCCAGTCCTGTCTGGTTCAGGCGCCGCGTTCCCAGGGTGTGGCGAGGTCGAGCGCGTCGGCGAGCGTCTCCAGCTCGCGGCGGTGCTCATCGCCAACGGGGATGCCCGTAACGGTGTAGCGGCGTTCGCACTCGCCTTCCGGTCCACCGGCGAATTGGGCCTTGGGAAAGCCCGGAAGCGGCGCCAGGTCGGCAATGCGCTCCGCCAGCACGTCCATCTGGCGCCGGAACTCCGCCGGGTCCAGAAACAGGTCGATGCGGAACATCATGAACGCCGCGGCCTGGTGCGCCGAGGCGAAGCGGAGCGGCGGGGCGTTGGCCTCTTGAGGCACGCCGGCCAGAATGCCGCCCCACGCCTGGGCGATGTTGCCGAGGCCGATGCAGCGGAAGATGGTGCCGGGGATCCAGTCTTCGAGCTGCTCGCGATGCGGCGACGAGCGCAGGTCGTACACGGGCGAGAAGTCGACGACCAGCGGGTCCGCATCGCCGGCGGGGGCGCTGAAGCACAGCGGCGAGCCGATGGCCGAGCTATAGACCGGCATTCCCGGCTCGAGGTGGGGACGCGAGCCGCTGGTGACGAAACACAGCAGGTCGTGCGGAATGGTCATGCGGGCGTAGATGCCGGCGGCCCCGATGTGTCCGTGATTTCGGGTGACGGCCACGGCGACGCCGACGTCTCGGGCCTTGGCGATAGCCCGCTCCGTGGCCAGATGCGAGGCGAAGTACCCCAGGCCGCCGTCGCCGTTCACGGCCAGGCTCACCGGCGTCTCGCGCGTAATGCGCGGGTTGGGCGCCGGGTTGAGACGGCCGCCGCGAAGCTCGTCGGCGTAGTGGGCGATCATCTGCGTGCCGTGGGAGTGCACGCCGCGCAGATCGTTGGCCGTGAGCATCTCGGCCAGCTGGGCGGCGTGGGCATCAGGGAGGCCCAAGCCCAAGGCGGCGTCGTGCACGAAGCGCCCCAGGCATTCGGCCGGCACCGAGACGTAGCGCTCGGGCGGCAGGTTGAGCTTGTATGTGGACGGTGCGTCGGTCATTGGTCGGCCTCACCTTCCGGCTGACAGCCATGCGTGCCGTGGCGGCTGGTTTTTCGTGTGCTACCTGGATGGTTTACCACTTGCCGCCAGCGGGCGACGTGGACAGTCTGCGCCGCTAGCTGCGGGCGGTCGGTGTCAGGCGCCGCCTGGGGGTACCGCGTGGGCGGCGGCGAGGCGGGCGCGGACGATGGGGAGGACGACGATGCTCAGGCCGAAGAAGATGGCCATCATGGCGAAGACGGCGCGGTAGCCGAACAGGTCCAGGGCGATGCCGGCGGAGAGGGTGGCCAGGCCGTCGCCGCCGGCGGTGGCGACGTTTGACAGGCCCATGTAGAGGCCGGGCGCTCGCTGATCGGGAATGAGGTCGATGGCCACGGCCCAGTCGGCGGCGGTGAAGAGGCCGACGCCGACGCCGAGCACGGCGGCGAACAGCACGACTTGCCAGTAGGAATCCGACGTCATGAGCACGGCGGCGGCGAGGAGCCCCAGTCCGGCAGCCGCGGCCACCAGCCGCAGCTTGCCGTAGCGGTCGGCCAGCCATCCGGCGGGGACCGTGGTAATGAGCGCCGTCAAGAGAACCGCGGCCAGGACGATGGTGGTCTTCAACTCCGGGTCGGTTTCGGCCAGGCCGCCGTCCGCGCGGTCCCCTTTGAGGAAGAGCTGGATGAAGTTGTCCATGGCCTGCAGGCCCATGAAGTACAGCAGCCGCGAGAGCATGAGCCACACGAAGGCCGAGTTCTGGGTGAGCTCACGCAGCCGCAGTCGAACCTCGTGCAGGACTCCTTCGAAGGGAACCGCCTCGGGCGGCGGCTTCTCCCGCGTGGCTAGCCAGGCTGCCACTGAGAAAATGGCCAGGACGACGATGATGGTGAAGAGCGCGGGGGCGAAGAAGGGGTTGGGTTCTTGGCCCTGCTCGGCCATGCTGAGCCACATGCCGGCGATGCCGGCGCCCGCCAGCGTGCCGGTGAGGTTGGCGAGCCCGAAGAACCCTGACGCGCGCCCGCGGGCCTCCCGCGGCACCTGGTCGGGGATCACGCCTTGATAGGGGCCGTGGGCGATGTTGGCGGCGATCTGGAGCAGCACCATCGCGACGAAGAGCAGGCCGTAGTTGGGCGCGTAGGCGACGAACAGCAGGCACGGGATGGCGGCGGCGATGCCCGCCGCCATGATCGGCCGCCGCCGGCCCCAGCGCAGACGCGCGCGGTCGCTGACGGCGCCGGCCAGCGGCTGGACGATGATGGCGACGATGAGGCCCACCACGACAATGGCGCCGATGGCGGTGCCCTTAATCTCGTCGTCAACCAGCTCGGGCACGCGGGTCGGCAGGAGCTGGATGTTCATGCCGCCCCACAGGAAGGACAGGCCGAACCAGAAGAGGCTGATGCGAACGAGGAAGAACGCGGAGCGGCGCGCGATCTCCGCGCCGCGGCTCATGGGGCTACCGCGGGGCCGGGTGAGGGTGCTGAGTCGTCACCAAAGCGAAGCACAAACAAGGTCCGCCCCGAACCATCGGCCCACATCAACGCCAGATTAGACGAGTCGGGATCAGCCGTCACATAGATCAACGCGCGGCCGTCCGCCGTCCAGACCGGATCGCGATCCCCCATGGTGTATCTGAACTCGGAAAGCGTGAGCACGGTCTTGCCCGTGCCGTCGGCGTTGACGATGGCGACGTGGGGGATGCGGTCGCGGAAGGTGGCGTAGGCGACGCGCTCGCCGTCCGGCGACCAGCTGGGCTCGAGGTCGTGGGCGGCGGCGTCGGTCAAGCGCCGTACGTCGGCGCCGTCGACGGTCACGGTGAAGATGTCGAACTGTCCGAAGCGATCGGCGCTATACGCCACGCGGCTGCCGTCCGGCGCGAACGACGGCGAGGTCTCGGCGCGGCCGCTGCCAACCACCAGCGTCTCGGTCGCCGTCTCGATGTCAACGATCCAAACGTCGGGGCTGCCGCGGCGTTGGGATTGGAACGCGATCTGCCGGCTGTCGGCCGACCACGAGGGGCGCGAATCGCCGGGACCCTGCGTGAGCGGACGAATGTTGCCGCCGAGGGCGTCCATCAGCCAGATGCGGAACTCGCCGTCCCGGTTGCTGGCGAAGGCGATGGTCGAACCGTCGGGCGACCATGCAGGCTGCGCGTCGTCGGCGGGGTTGAAGGTGAGCTGCCTCCGGCCGGTGCCGTCGGTGGCGATGACGAAGATTTCGAGGTTGCGGCCGGTGTCGGCCTGATAGGCAACCCAGCGGAGCGGGGGTGGGGTATCAGGATAGGGCGGCGTTGGAGTGGGTGTTGGCGTGGGCGTGGGCGTAGGGGTTGGGGTGGGTGCGGGCGTCGGGGTGGGCGATGGCGTGGCGGTTGGCGTGGGCGTCGGGGTGGCCGTGAGTGCGGGTGTTGGGCTCGGCGTCGGGGAAGGGCTGGGCGTGGGGGTTGGCGTGGGCACGCTGACGGGGGCCGTCGGTGTGGCGCGGGGGCGGCCGGCGGGAAGATCGGCGACTGGGCTGGGCGCCGGCGACCGTGCAACCGCGGTGATGCGCTGGAGCGGCACGCGAATCACGGACGGCGAGCCGCCGTCGCAGGCGATCGAGACGGCCAGCACTGGCCCGGCAAGGGCCACCGCGAGAAGCCACGGTCGGGCGCGTGCGAGCCAACGCGCCGGTGTCGAGCGCACGCAGCGATTCATACGCGGGTACCCCTACGCCGCTGCGCCCCGATCGGCCACAGCCGAGCGCCGGCCCAGTCCGATGAGTTGCTTCGGAGTCATGAACCATCGAATCATGGCGCATTGCCGCAGACCGATGGCGTAGGTCTGAAGCTTGCACAGCCCGCCCGGCTTCAGATCGAGTGCCCCGCCCGGCGCGCCGAACGCCAGGATCGAGATCAACTGGCTCAGCGTTGGCTCGTGGCCGACCAGCATGACGCCCTTGCTGCGCTCGTGGGATCGAACTGCCGCGAGAATGCCCGTGAGATCGCCGGTGGCGAGGGCGTCGACATTTTCGATATCCGCCGCGACACCCAGGCCCTGGTGAACGATCTCGGCGGTTTGCCGAGCGCGCAACAGCGGGCTGGAGATGATCGCGTCGACGGTGACGTTGGCGGCCGCCATTCCATGTGCCGAACGTTCGGTGCGCCGCCGTCCCCTCGGGCTGAGCGGGCGGAGGTCATCGCGGGAATACGCCGGCCCCAGGGGCTCAGCCTTGCCGTGCCGCAGGATGTACAGATTCATGCGCCCTCCAGGTTGCGTGGGGTGACGGCGCCGGGGCGTGCGGCGGAGACTAGGCCTCCGCCGCGGCTTTGAGGGTGATGGGGTCGCCGGCAACGGCGACGCCGCTGGCGCTGACGGTGGCCAGCATGCCCCGGCGTCCGCGTATGTCTTCCTGAAGTCCGGGCCGCAGCGCGTCCATCTTGGAGCACGGGTCGCAGGGATGGGAGATGACCACCTCGGCCTCCGCACCGATGCGCAACCGGTCGCCCTCGCGCAACGAGGCGAGGTCGATGCCGCTGGTGGCGACGTTCTCGCGGATGTCCCCGGGTGCGAGCTCCAGCGCGTCGAGGGTCTCGGTGTCCATGAGCAGCACTTGATTGCGGGTGTCGGGCTTGGCGTGGCGGTCGCCCTCGATGCCGAGATCGGCAACAAAGCTGAGGCTGCTGACGCCAACGTTGTGCCCGGAGCGCGGGGACAATCGAAGCCATGCGACGTGAGCCGTGCTTGACATAAACATGACCTGTTGGCGTTCCGTTCGGCTCAGCGTACGCCATCCGGATCGCCCTTTGAGCCCGGGCAAGCCGGCTCAGTTCTCGGAGAGCGGTCGGAAACCGTGCGAGCCGGTTGCCAAGCCGGACGGCGACCCGCCGCCGCGCCTATAATCAAGCGCCCGGCCGAGGTGGCGGAATTGGTAGACGCGCTAGCTTGAGGGGCTAGTGGCCTCCGGGCTGTGCGGGTTCGAGTCCCGCCCTCGGCACCCTGACGCGCCGCGTGAGGCCTGTGCGGACGCCCGATTTCCGGGCGCGCTCGCATGGCGGCGCCTGAACGTGGCGCGACTGCACGGCGTGGCGGTTCTCCACAACTGAGCCTCTCGGGTGGTTCGGCTGCCGTAACGGCCACCGGACCGCGTGTTTCACTTGGCGGCGGTGTAGGCTCGGTGTGCTGCGTCTCGCGAGGCTCGCTCGTGGGACGCACGCGCTGATCGCACGCGTGGCCGGTGTGAAGCCGTCGGCCATGGGGACGGGCTGGTGAATCGGCGATGCAACTGATTGACAGGCGCCTGGTCTACTCCGCCACCGATCTGGTCGCGTTCCTGGAGTGCCGGCACCTGGCTAACCTGGAGCGCGCGGTGGCGTTGCGCCACCTGAGGCCCCCGTTTCGCGACGACCCGGTGCTGGATCGCATGGCGCGGCGCGGCCGTGAGTATGAGGCGCGCTTCCTGGAATCGCTGGGCGCCGAAAACCTGGGAATCAGGGAAATCCGGCCGCCCGACACCGTGTCCCCGACCCGAGCGGTTGAATCCGAGCACGCCGCCACGCTGCTGGCCATGCGTGATGGCGTTGACGTGATCTACCAGGCCGTGCTGCTCGGCGACCGGCGGCTGGGATACGCGGACTTCCTGCGGCGCGTCGAGAAACCCAGCGACCTCGGGGCATGGAGCTATGAAGTCTGGGACACCAAGCTGGCGCGGCAGCCCACGGCCCCGTCCGTCTTGCAGATCAGCATGTACTCGGACTTGCTCGGGAGAATGCAGGGGCGGCCGCCGGAACGGATGCACTTGGTGCTGGGCGGCGTCGCGCGAAGGACCGAGAGCCTGCGGGTCGCGGACTACGCGGCCTACTACCGCCTGGTCGCGCGGCAGTTCGAGACGCTGCTCGCCGACCCCGAATCGGCGTTTCCAATCGCGACCAAGCCGGAACCCATGGAGCACTGCGACTTCTGCAGTTGGAGCCGGGAATGCCGGGCCCAGTGGCGTCGGGACGATGACCTGGCGCTGGTGGCCAACCTGACGTCCCGCCAACGACGCGCCCTGCACGCCAACGACGTGACCACTCGGCGTGGGCTGGCCAATCCGTCGCCGCCGCTGCCGGAACGGCTGGACGGCGTCAGCCAGGATTCGCTGGCGCGGGCGCAGGCCCAGGCGGCGATCCAGGTGCGCGGCGACGGCCGGGTGATCTCGGAGCGCATCCCGCCCGAACGCGACCGCCAGGACGTGGTTGTTCCGGATCGCGGTCTCTGGCTGTTGCCGGAGCCATCGCCGGGCGACCTGTTCCTGGACCTGGAGGGCGATCCGTTCTACGGCTCTGACGAGATCGACGGCATCGACTACCTCTTCGGCGTCATCGAGCCGGGCCGGGCGGACGCGGCAGGCGACCCTATGTTCCACGCGTTCTGGTCGATTGCGGACGACACCGTGACGCTGGCGGCCGAGCGCCAGGCGTTCGAGGACTGCGTCGACCTGATCATGAACCGCTGGGCGGCCCACCGGGACATGCACGTCTATCACTACGCGCCCTACGAGACCGCGGCGATGAAGCGGCTGGCCGGCCGCTACGCCACGCGCGAGTCGGAGGTGGACCAACTGCTGCGGGGCAGCGTGTTCGTGGACCTCTACCGCGTTGTGCGGCAGGGCATTCGCGCGTCGGTGGAGAGCTACTCCATCAAGCGGCTGGAGCCGCTCTACGGCTTCAAACGGGAAATCGATCTCCGCGATGCGGGCGAGAGCATCGTGGAGTTCGAGCACTGGCTCGAACCAGAGGACGGGACCGACCGGGACGGCCTACTCGAGAAGATCAAGGCCTATAACCGCGACGACTGTCTTTCCACTTGCTACCTGCGCGGGTGGCTGGAAGACCAGCGCGCCGCGCTGGCGAAGGAAGTCGGCGCCGAAGCCCCGGCGCGTCCGATTGTCACCCCGCCCGAAGAGACTGAGGACTCGGAGGCTCAGCAAGAGGTGCAGGAACTCGTGGCCCAGCTCACCGCCGACCTGCCCGAAGACTTGACGGACGGCAGGTCGCTCGACGATCCGAGGCAACGCGGGCGGTGGCTCCTGGCGCAGCTGCTCGACTGGCACCGGCGCGAGGACAAGGCCTTCTGGTGGCGCTATTTCCACCTGATGGACGAGCTCACCGACGAAGAGCGAGTCGGCGAGTCGGACGCGCTGGGCCAGCTCAGCTATGTGGGCAGCTGGGCCGATCCCAGGCCCAGGTCGCGTTCCACGATCCACCGCTATCGGTTCCCGTCACAGGACCACAAGATCGAAGTCGGCGACCGGCCGCGCGATCAGCACGGGAATTCGATTGGCGAAGTGGTCGCCGTAAACGATCGAGCCGGCGTGATCGACCTGAAGGTTGGGTCCAGCAGAGAGGCGCCTGCGCCGACATCGCTGATCCCCTACGAATATTTCGATCCAGGGCCAAAGCCCGGCAGCCTCCAGTGGCTGGCCCAGTGGGTGATCGAATACGGGATCGACGCTCCCGGGCCGCACCAGGCGGCACGCGACCTGTTGATGCGCTGTCCGCCACGGGTTGGACAGGCTGACGGAGCACCGCTGGCGTCTGACGGCGAAGATGCGCAGGATGCGGCCCGGCGGCTGGTCCAGACGCTGGATGACAGCTACCTGGCGATCCAGGGACCGCCCGGCTCGGGCAAGAGCACGGTTGGCGCGGAGATGATCGTGGACCTCGTGGAAGCCGGGAAGCGCGTGGGCGTGACGGCCAACAGCCACAAGGTCATCGGCGAGTTGCTGGAGAAGACGGCACGGGCGGCCCGCGAGCGCGGCGTCCAGGTCCGGATCGGCCAACGGACCCGATTTCGGTCCACCGAGCCAGAATTCGCCGACGCGCAACCCCTCGCGAGAAGCGAGGATGCGTGCATGGCCCTCGTGAGGGGCTCGCTGGACGTGGTGGGCGGAACCTCCTGGCTCTGGGCGCGTGACGCCGCAGAGGGCTTGGTCGACGTGCTCTGCATCGACGAGGCCGGCCAGATGTCGCTGGCCGACGCATTGGCCTCGGCGCATTGCGCCAAGAGCCTGTTGCTGCTGGGTGACCCGCAGCAGCTGGATCAGCCGCTGCAGGGCGTGCATCCGCCAGGCGCGGATCGTTCGGTGCTGGCGCACGTGCTCGATGACGCACGGGTCATGCCCAAGCACTTCGGACTGTTTCTCGACGGCACGTGGCGTCTGCATCCAAGCATCTGCGCGTTCACCTCGGAAGTGTTCTACGAGGGCATCCTGGGCGCGCATCCCGGCCGGGAGAACCTGGACCTATCCGGCTCGGACCCGTTCAGCGGGACGGGATTGCGCTTCGTGGCCGTGGCGCACGAGCGCCGCATCAGTGACTCCGAGGAAGAGGCCGCGGCGATCGCCGAGTACGTCGACCGGTTGCTGCGGTCGCGTGCCGCATGGACTGATGCCGAAGGCGCGTCTCACGCGCTGACTGACCAAGACGTGCTCATCATCACGCCCTACAACCGGCAGATCCGGGAGCTCGCATTGCGACCGGAGCTAACGGCGTTGCGCATCGGCACCGTGGATAAGTTCCAGGGCCAGGAAGCGCCGATCTCCATCTACTCGATGGCCACGAGTTCAGCCGACGAGGCGCCGCGCGGCATGGAGTTTCTCTACAGCCTCAACCGACTGAACGTCGCCACCAGCCGGGCCAAGTGCCTGGCTGTGGTTGTGGCCAGTCCGGGTCTGCTGACCGTGCGCTGCCGCACCCCTCGCCAGATGCACCTGGCAAACGCCCTGGCGCGGCTGTTTGAAATGGCGCACGACGAGACTGAGGGCCTTCTCGCACCTGCGTAAGCCACGGCGATAGTTGCTGTGGCGGGTATCGGGCTTCCGCAGTCAAGCGCCGCCGCGGCGGCTCAATAACCGGCGCGCACGTCCACTTGGTTGCGGAGAGGCTCGCCGCGATCGAAGCGACCTAGGCTGTCCGTGAAGATCGCGTAGATGCGGGCGAGCATGGTGTCCGACCTGCCGGCATAGCGGGCGGTGAGAACGACTACGAACCCCAGAACCACGAGAGAAACCGTTCCAACCAGGAATGACACGATGTAGGCGTCATCAATCCACAAAGCGAGTTCGTCGTGGATCAGGTGCGAGACGCCAATCGCCTGGCTCGTGAGCGGCCCGGAGTCGATGGATGCTCGGGCCGGGCCGATGGTCGAACGAATGCCGAACTGCCTGCTGGGGGCACCGCATGAAGATCGTTTGCTGGAACATGGCCCACTCGCGCAGGTCATGGGACGCGCTGGTCCAGATGGCCGACGTCGATATCGCGCTGCTGCAGGAGGCGTCACGCCTGCCCGAGGAACTCGGTCATGCCGTCGACGTCGACCACAGGCTTTGGCCCGAGCGCCACGAGGCCGCCCTGGGCTATCCCTCGGTTGTGGCCAGGCTCTCGAGCAAGGTCAACGTCCGCTTCATCGCGACGGGGCCGATGGGCGATCACTTCAGCCGCGACTTTTGCACGAGCGAATGGGGCACGCTCGGTGCTGCGATAGTGAGCCCGATCGACGAAGACGAATCGCTCATCGTCGTCTCCATGGCCGCCGCCTACAACGCTTTCACGCACGAGTCGGGCTCGCCGAGTCGCCGAGAGTGCATCGGCTCGGTGCACCGGCTGATCTCTGATCTGTCGCGATTGGTCGGCCGCCAGAGCCGCGTCATTGCCGCTGGCGACTGGGCCATCAACCCAGGCTGGAGCACCCATACGACTCCGATCTGGAAGGAACGCGAGGCACTGCATTTCCAGACAGCCTTCGACCGGATGCAGGCGCTGGGCTTTCGCCACGTCATATCTGAGGGGCGCCGCAACGACCGCGGCGATGTCGTGACCTTCCGATCCATGGGCGCGACACCCGCGCAGGCCTGGGCGCAAGCCGACTACGTCTTTGCCACCGAGAACATCGCCGACCGCGTGTCCGTTTACGCCCTCAACAGTCCCGACGACTGGGGCCCGAGCGACCACTGCCGCCTCGTCATTGACCTCCGCTGAGCCCCGACCTTCGACGGTGCCACCAGTGCCGATTGCATCCGGAGGCTCCGGTAGATTCACTCAAGCGGCGCACCAGCGGGATCCTGCGAGCCCAGTCGCCCACCGGCGAGCCAAGGCACTCAAACGGCCCGCGCGCACTGGTCCCACTCGTATTGGGGCTCGCCGGCGTTCCGCGTCTTGCGGATGCAAGCTTGACCTGTTTGCCGAGTGCTGGCGGAGAATCAATTGCAGTCTGTCGGCACTCCATTTCGCCCAAACGAATGAACAGCATGACTATGCCCCTGACTGGGCTGATCCGCTGCCCGAAGAGGTGACCGGATGAGTGAGCCAACGACACGGGACCGTTTTCGCGGCTGCCTGCTGGGTCTAGCGGCGGGTGACGCGCTCGGCACCACCCTGGAGTTCAAACGTCCCGGTACTTTCCAGCCCATCGACGACATGATCGGTGGCGGACCGTTTAGCTTGGGACCCGGCGAGTGGACCGACGACACGTCCATGGCCCTGTGCCTCGCCGCGAGCTTGATCGAGAAAGGTGAGTTTAACCCAATGGACCAGATGCGACGCTATGTGCGTTGGCGTGATGAGGGCTACCTCTCGTCCACTGGCACGTGCTTCGACATCGGGAACACCATCGCACGGGCGTTGTCACGCTTCATGGAATTCGGCGAACCCTATGCCGGCTCTTCCGACCCTTATTCCGCCGGGAACGGTTCACTCATGCGGCTGGCTCCGGTGCCGATGTTCTTTGCAGGAGATGCTGCCCAAGCAATCAGGAGAAGCGCCGATAGCTCCCGAACCACCCACGGGGCTGAAGAAGCGGTTGACGCTTGCCGCTACTTTGCCGGCCTGATCGTTGGAGCTTTGCGTGGCGTCGACAAAGTGACGCTCCTCTCCAGACGCTATTGCCCGGTAGAAGGTCTTTGGGAGAGAAGCCCATTGGCAGAGAAAATTGCCGAGGTCGCCGACGGGTCATTCAAGCATCGAGAACCGCCGGAAGTCAGCGGAACGGGCTATGTTGTGAATTCGATGGAGGCGGCTCTTTGGGCCTTTCACCGGTCCCAGGACTTTCGTGAGGGGGCGCTTCTGGCTGCCAACCTCGGAGACGATGCCGACACCACCGCCGCAATCTACGGGCAGATAGCCGGCGCCGCTTACGGAGCCGAAGCAATCCCGGCGGAATGGCGGGACTTGCTCACGATGGCGACGCAGATCACGTCGATGGCCGACAGCCTCTACGACCACGCTCGGCAGTTCTTGCCTGCTTAGCTGCACCAGGAAGATTCGTCATGGCCGCAGAGATAACTGAACGAGCCGGACAGATTCGGGGCGTGAATGTGCGACGGATCGATGTCATCGTAAAGGGACACATCGTAGAACAGGTTCTGTTGTTCGACGTAGCCGAGGCGGAGGCGGTGCATGGGCGGCCGTTCGACGATGAACTGGACAAACACATCCAAATGGGGATGTTCGCCATAGACCGCATTGCGGCCGATGAAACTATGTGGAAGGTCGCATCCGCGACGAGCTATGTCCTCGATGGCAAGTGCATCCGGACGGCGAAGATTGAGCATTGCCGAGACATCGAGCCCGCAAGCGCGAGCTGGCAAATCACCCGAGCGGATGGCAGCGAGGTTCAACGGGAGCCTTGGAGCTGCGTTCCGGGAACGCCACCGATATCACATAGGGACCTGACGGTGAATGAGGACTGATCAGGTTGAGGATTGTCGCGATTAGGATTCGGATTGCCGAACCCGACGCGCAGACTGCAGAACGGGTTGCTGGTCCTTTCTGGCCAGCGCGGAGCTGATCAATACCCGGCGCGCACGTCGACCTGGTTGCGGAGGGGCTCGCCGCGATCGAAGCGGCGGAGGTTGTCGGTGAAGATCGCGTAGATGCGGTCGAGCATGGTGTCGGACCAGCCGGCGTAGTGGGCGGTGAGGATGACGTTGGGCAGCGCCCAGAGGGGAGACTCCGGCGGCAGCGGCTCGGGCGTGGTGACGTCCACGCCCGCGGTGGCGATGACGCCGTCGCGAAGGGCGTCGATCAGCGCTTCCTGGTCTACGGTTTCACCGCGTCCCACGTTGATGAAGCAGGCGCTGGGTCGCATGCGCGCGAACTGTTCCGGGCCGAAAAGGCGCACGGTTGCTTCCGTCAGCGGTGCCGCGTTCACCACCACGTCTGACTCGCGCAGCAGGTCGTCCAGCCGGTCGGGTCCCAGGATTGCGTCCGCGAGGGCCGATGGATCGCCGGGGTCCGAGCCGGCCAGCGGGTCGAGTGCCAGGTCCGCCAGCGGCGCGGGTGCCGCCGGTGAGCCGCGCGGCCGGCGACGCATGGCGATCACGCGCATGCCAATTCCACGCGCGCGCCGCGCCAGCGCTTGGCCGACGTCGCCGAATCCCACGATGCCAACAGTCTTGCCGGCCAACTCGAACAGTTCATCGCGGGGTTCGGGCGCGTAGCGCCGGGCGGCTTGCGACCGCAGCGCGCCGGGCAGCCGACGGGCGAGGGCGAACATGAGCGACAGCGCGTGCTCGGCGATCTGGGCGCCGAACGCGCCGCTCGTATTCGTGACGACGATGTCTGTGCCCGTGAGATCGACCGACAGCAGCACGTCGACGCCGGCGCCCACCGTCTGAATCCAGCGCAGCGCCCGCGCCTGTCGCAGCGCCGACGGGGAGAGGTAGTTGCCAAAGAAGATCGTGGTGTCCGGCATCGCGCTCGGCACCGCGTCCAGCGTGAGCTCCCGGACGATTTCGAGCGAACGGTGCGGCAACGCGGCGCGGACGCGGTCGACCAGCGTCCCATCAGGGTCGTAGGTGAGAACGATGCGGTGGTCGGGCAACGCGGGGGTCAGCTATGCCGGCCGGGTCACGGCGGCGGGCGCGTCCGTCGAGGCGGTCACCGCAACGGCTGCGCCGGGGGTATTGAGGACGGTTACTCCCGAGTTCACGATGGGACCCAGCATCGTTCGCCGGCTGATTGCTCGCATCGTCTGGCGTCCGTTCGCGGCCGGATCCGCAGGTGGTGGGTCACTTTACCCTTGGGTGAGGCATGGTGACCCGTTGGCCGAGGGTAGACGCACGGCGCCTTCGGTTCGCCCGCCGGCGGGCCGCGGATGGATTCCCGCTTTCGCGGGAATGACGCATCCAAAGTGACGCACTATCGCTCCGCGGGCGCCGAGCCGGCTCCAGCACGCGGATCAGCATAGCGTCGGACTGCCGAGGGCGGTGAGGAGGCGACCGGTGCTGCGCCTTAGCGCCGGCCTTTGAGATTCCTTGCCTGCGGCTCGGAATGACAGTCGACGCGCCCCTCGCGCCCACCTCACCACCCGGCCACGTGGTGAGGCTGCTGCAACATACAAATGACAATGCGTGGGGTGGGAATGACAAGTGTGGGTCCGGAACGACAAGCGTAGGGCTTGAGGGGCGTGGTGGGGGAGGTGCGGCTCCAGCTTGATCAGCGTGAACCGCTACTCGTACCCCGCAGTATTTGACACTCGACAGTTCGATGCCTAAGCTCAGCATGTCATCTGATGACCTAATGATCGCATGATGGCCTAGATGGCGCGGCCGATTCGATCACGTCTGCATGACGCAGTGGTCGTTGCATATACCCGACGCATCGTGCGGGAAGAGATAGCCCCTGGCGATTTCTTGCCCCCGGAACCCATCATGGGGGCCGAGTTCGGGATCAGCCGTGCGGTCGTCCGTGAAGCCCTGCGGATCCTGGCCGCTCGCGGCCTGGTCGGGGTTCACCAGGGAATAGGCACGATCGTGCGCGATCCGCACGACTGGAACGTTCTCGACCGTGGGGTCATCGATGCGTTTCACGAGAGTCCGCAGTTTCCGGCGCTGGTGGATGAGCTGCTCGAAGCGCGACGCGCCGTTGAGGTGCAAGCGGCGGCGCTGGCGGCGAGGCATGCGGTGCCGGAACAGAAGCGAAGGATCGACGAAGCGCTGGCGGCCATCCCCACGGCGATCGGTGACGATCCGACGCTCTTCAACCAGCGGGATATCGACCTCCACGCGGCAATCCTCGAGGCAACGGAGAATCGCTTCCTCTACCGAGCGCTGTCACCGCTGTTTCCGCTGCTGCGGACGGTGATCCGGCTGTCCACGCAAGGAAGCACATCGGACCCAATTGTCTACGCCGCCCAAGCTCACGGCGAGATCGTCGACGCCATCATGCATGGGGACGCCGACGCGGCGGCGGATGCGATGTCGCGGCACCTTTCACGAACCGAAGCCGACATTCGCCGCGCCATGGACCGACTCCGTCGCGCGTCTGACGCGGGAGGGCCGGATGGCGCCGGCCGGCGGCTTGACTCGCTCGAATCAAGGAAGCAGTGGCTGGTGCTGGAAGGAGGTCGCCATAGCGAACCCTGAGAGATAAATGGCGGATGTTCGGAATCGTTTCGATGACCACGCGCACGGTTGGATGACTCTCGCCAAGATTGAGGCAATGTGGCGGGAACTCGGGGGCTCTGCGAGCCGCAGTCCGGCGGGCAGGACGAACATAGCCACGAGAGCGAAGATTCATTGTGCAGCGAGGGTCTCCGGCGCCTGAGGTGAATCGGGCACGTCCGACGGTGATGATTGGGAGGTTGGAGATGAACGCGAAGTTGATGTCACGGCGACAGGCTCTTAGAGCCGCGATTCTCGCAACGGCTGGAGTGGGAGCGACCGCCGCCTTGGCTGCCTGTGGGGAAGAAAAAGTCGTCGAGAAGGTTGTGACGAAGACCGTCGAAGTCGAGAAGGTCGTCGTCAAGGAAGTTCCTGTTGAGGTGATGGTTCCCGGAGGCGCCGAGCAGCAGGTCCTACGCTTCGGCGCTTCAGCCGAGATGGGCTCGCTTGACAATCAGGCCGACCCGAACTCCGAGCCCAGCCGGGCGGTGATCGCCAACATCCTCGAGAACTTGACGCGCTACGGATACAAGGCCACGAGCAAGGGGACGCGCACGAAGGACCACAATTCGGTGGTTCCGTGGCTGGCTGAAGGCTACGAGATTGCGGACGATGCGAACTCGGTCACGTATCGGATTCGCCAGGGAATAACCTTTGGCGACGGCACCCCGTTGACAGCTAACGACGTCGCCTACAGCATCGAGCGATCGCTCACAATTCCCGGCATTCCGGCCTTCATTCTGGGCGTGATCGGCAACTATACGGCGGAGACCAAGCCCGAGGTCATCGATGACTTCACCGTGAAGTTGTACGTCACGCCGCAGGCCAATTCGTTCACCATTCTGTCCGCGACCGAGATGGGGCCCTATGCGCCGATCATGAACAGCAAGGCGCTGCAGGCGCACGCGACCGGCAATGATCCCTGGGCGCAGGAGTGGGCGGCGACCGTGGAGGGCGCGGCGTCGATCGGCACCGGCCCCTGGATTGTCGAGGAGTTCGAGTCGACGCGATTTCTCCTGCGCGGCCGGCAGGACTACTGGGGCGGCTCCGACTACTCAGCCCGGCCGGGCGTCGGGGCGATCGAGGGAACCGTCATCACCGATGCCACCCAGCGAGCGCTGCTGCTGCGCGAGGGGGCGATCGACATGACGGAGCAGCTGCTGCTGAAGGATCTGAAGGAGTTTGACGACGACCCTGCCTTCACCGTGCACCATGCCCCGGGCAGCGAGCATCATTACCTCGCGCTCAACATGAGCGAGCCGCCGTTCGACGACTTGCGGGTGCGCCAGGCGCTCAACCACGCCCTGCCGCGTCAGCAGCTCGTCGACCAATTGACGTTTGGATTCGCCCTCGCCGCCGAGGGTCCGGTGCCGTCCATCTGCGCCGGCTACCAGCCGTACTACCAGCAGTACGACTACAACCTGGACAAGGCCAGCCAGCTGCTCGCGGACGCCGGCCACGCGGACGGCCTGAGCTTCACCGTCAGCCAGGACGAGAGCTCGGCCATCCAGGGGCAAGCCCTGCAGGTGCTTGCGGGCGAGCTGAGCAAGATCAACGTCAACATGGAGATTCAGAAGCTCTCGTCGGCGGCGGTGTTGGAGGGCTGTGACCTGCGAGAGGATGGGTCCCAGCAGGCCCAGTGCGTCGCGGCGACCATGAACTGGCCGCCCCTGATCTTCGACGCGGCGTATTTCATGATCTTCGGCTACAAGTCCGACTCGCGATCCAACTGGAGCAAGTGGGGCACGTCGGAGACCGACGATCTGATCACGGCTGCCGTGGCCGAGTTGGATGCGTCGAGCAAGCTCGACCAGGTCGCCGAGATCCAACAGCGAATCGCCGACCAAGCGCCGCGCGTGCCGTTTCTGGACGTCGACTCACACGTGGTGAGCATGAACGCCGTCGAGGACGTTCGGATCATGGATGTCTGGCCGCGGTTCGAGGATATCCGTGTGAGGAGCTGAGGCCCGATACGTGGGAGCCACCCGAGCAAGGGTCTTGCCAATCGAGACCTTTGCATAACCCGGCCAGGCTCAGAATGTCTGGGGGAACCTCGTGCGGTTCCAGGCTGGGCGGAGCCTAGATTCCCGCTTTCGCGGGAATGACGGCTGGCTATGCAAAGGTCTTCAATCAGGAGGAAAGGCCCTTGCTCGGGTCCTGCGGTGTCCGCAGCGCCACGTAGCCGCACGAATCGAACCGATAGGCTGAGCGCGGTCGCGGGCGGACAGGCGCAGGACCAGGAGACGAGTGCGCGATGACGCGGCGGCGATATCTGTTGCGACGGCTGGCGTTGCTGGTGTTCGTCGTCTTCGGCATCTCGATCGTGGCATTCCTCTTGGTGCACGTGATTCCCGGCGACCCGGCCCGTTCGCGGTTGGGGGTCTTCGCCACCGAGGAGCTGGTGCAGCTGAAACGGGCCGAGATGGGCCTCGACAGATCGTTGCCGGAGCAATACGTCACCTACATGGGCAACTTGTTTCGCGGCGATCTCGGTGATTCGTGGCGCACCCACAATCCGGTGGCGGAGGACTTCCTGGAGCGGTTCCCGGCGACCATCGAGCTAGCCCTGGCCGCGTTGCTCATCGCCGTCGTGCTCGGCGTGTCCCTCGGCGTCGCAGCCGCGCTGCGGCGCAACGGCCCGTTTGATCACCTGGCGACGCTGCTCGGCATCCTGGGCATCTCCGCGCCGGTGTTCTGGATCGGCCTGCTGCTGATCATCGCGTTCGTGACCCAACTGCATGTCCTGCCGGCGCCGCTTGGACGCCTGGCGCCGGACGTGGACGCACCCACGCGGATCACCGGTCTCCACGTCGTCGATAGTCTGCTGACCGGCAATTGGGAGAGCCTGAGATCCAGCCTGCTCTATCTGGTGCTGCCTGCCGTCACGTTGGGCATCCTGCCGCTGGCGCCGATCACGCGCATGACGCGCGCCGCCATGATCGAGTCCCTCGATTCAGACTTTGTCCGCGCGGCGCGGGCGTTGGGTCTCTCACGCACGCAGGTCGTGCTCAAGATCGCCCTTCGCAATGCGCTGATCCCAGTGGTGTCCATGGCGGGCCTGCAACTCGGCTACCTGGTTGGGGGCGCGGTTCTGGTTGAGATTGTCTTTACCTGGAACGGCATCGGTCTGTATCTGTACCGCAGCGTCATTGGCCTCGACTTCGCGCCCATCCAGAGCCTGGTCCTGATCGTCGGGGTGTTGTTCGCGCTGATCAACCTGGCCGTCGACATGCTCTACTTCGCGATCGATCCGCGGATCCGGGTGGCCTGACATGGCCACCGCCGACCTCGTCCCGGCCCGACTGCGCGGCGCCCTGGATCTCCCAGGCCGGCGCGTTGCTGCCGTGTGGTACCAGGTGAGCCAAAACACTCTCACCGTCATTGGCCTGATCTTGATCGCGATCGTGGTGGTGTTCGCCATCTTCGCGCCCCTGATCGCACCGGCGAATCCGGTGAGCGGCGACCTGCTCAATACCACGCAACCACCGTCCGCGCAGCACCTGATGGGAACGGATCAGTTTGGTCGGGACATCTTCTCGCGAGTTGTGCACGGGGCGCGGGTCGACCTGGCGGTCGCGAGCATTGTGGTGTCCGTGGCGTTCGTGCTGAGCGTGGTGCTGGGCGCCCTGGCCGGGTTCGCCGGTCGCGTGCTGGACGAGTTGGTCATGCGAGCCATGGATGTCGTGTTTTCGTTTCCTCCGCTGATCCTGGCCATCGGCATCGCCGTGACAATCCGGCAAGGCGGCATGCTCAGCCTGGTGGTTGCCCTGACGGTCATCGCCATCCCGCCGATGGTGCGGATCACGCGGGCTGAGATTCTGCACCGCAAGGAGAGTCTGTATGTGGAAGCCGCCCGCGCCATCGGCAGTTCACCGTTGCGTGTCTTGGCGGTTCACCTGGTGCCCAACTCGTTGCCGCCATTGGTGGTGCAAGCCACGTTGACGTTCGGCTACGTGATCTTGGAGACGGCCGGGCTGAGTTTCATCGGCGTGGGCGTCAAGCCGCCGGCCCCCGAGTGGGGAATCATGGTCAGCGAGGGTTCGCCCTATGTGCGTACGGGCGAGTGGTGGATCTCCATGTTTCCCGGGCTCATGATCTTCGTCACCGTGCTCGGGTTCAATCTGGTCGGCAACGGCCTGCTGGACGTGCTCAACCCACGGCGGCGGCGGCAGTGAGCGCCGACGGCCCCCTGCTCAGGGTCTCCGAGCTGCAGGTCCACTTCAGCACTCGCGACGGCACGCTCGAGGCGGTGGATCGCATCAGCTTCGAGATCGGGTCCAATGAGACTTTCGGTCTCGTCGGCGAGAGCGGTTCGGGAAAGTCGGTCACCGCCCTTTCAATCCTGGGGCTGGTGCCTCCGCCCGGGCGCATCGTGGGGGGCGACGTGGTGTTTGGCGGTCGCAACCTGCGCCAGCTCCCGGAGCGCGTGTTGCGCACCATCCGTGGACGCGAGATCGGAATGATCTTCCAGAATCCCCGGGCCTCCCTCGATCCGGTGCGCACGGTGGCGGTGCAGCTCTCCCGCGCGTTGCGCGCCCATCACGATCTTGGCGGAGCCGAAGTCCGCCGCCAGTCCATGCAGACGTTGCGCGACCTCGGCATGCCCGACCCCGAGGCAGCGCTCACGATGTACCCGCATCAACTCTCGGGGGGCATGTGCCAGCGCGTGATGGTCGCGATGATGCTGTCCTCGAGTCCGCGGCTGCTAATCGCCGATGAGCCGACCACGGCGCTGGACGAGACCGTGGGCGCGCAGCTCCTGGAGCACCTCCGCCTCTTCAAGGAGACGCATGGCGCCTCCATCCTGTTGATTACGCACGACATGGGCGTCATTGCCGAGATGTGTGACCGCGTGGCCGTGATGCACGCCGGGCACGTTGTCGAGGTCGGGCCGGTCGGCGCCGTCTTTCGAGATCCCCGCCATCCCTATACGCGCGCGCTCTTGGACTCGACATTGCGCGTTGATCGCGATCGCCCACTGTCGGACATCGAGCGCATTCCGGGGGTCGTTCCCAACCTGTTGCATCCGCCGCCGGGCTGCCGATTCGCCGACCGCTGTGCGTACGTGCTGCCGGTCTGCCGGCCGGCGAGACCGCCGAGGCTCGAAGTGGCGCCGGGTCATCACGTCCTCTGCCAGGAGACGGTTATCCGTGAATTCGCCGCTCCTTAGCGTCACCAAGCTGTTCAAGTACTTCTCCCCGCGTGGTCAGCGCGAGCTCCGTGGGACGCCCGAGCAGCTCCGACACGACGGGCCGCTGCGCGCGGTGGACGGGGTGACGTTCGAGGTGGGCGCGCACGAGACCTTTGGGCTGGTGGGGGAGAGCGGCTGCGGCAAATCCACGCTGGGGAGGTGCATCCTGCGGCTGCTCCAGCCCACCGCCGGATCGGTCGTGTTTGGCGACGAGGACGTGACGCAGGCCACCGGCCAGCGGTTGCGCGAGTTGCGTCGCCGCATGCAGATCGTCTTCCAGGACGCGGGCCAATCGCTGAGCCCAATGCGTAACGTTCAAGCCACCCTGGCCGAGCCGCTGCGCATTCACGCCCTGGCCCGCGGCCCGGCCGTGGGGAGGCGGGTGCTCGAGCTGTTGGGCCAAGTGGGGCTCGAACCGATGCACCGCAGCCGATATCCACATCAACTGAGCGGCGGCCAGCAGCAACGAGTGGCGATCGCGCGGGCGCTGGCGACCGAGCCCGACTTCATCGTGCTGGATGAACCGACCTCGGCCCTGGACTCGTCCTTGAAGCTCACCGTCGTCGATCTGCTGGAGCAGGTCCAGGGCGAGACCGGAGTTTCCTACCTGCTGATCTCGCATGACCTCACCATCGTGCGGCACACCTGCGACCGTGTGGCGGTGATGTATCTCGGGGCGATCGTGGAAATCGGCGCTGTCGCGGATATCTTCGACGACGCCCTGCACCCGTACACGCAGGCGCTGATCGCGTCGATACCGATCCCGGATCCGTTCACCAAACGGGAGCGCATCTTGTTGCCGGGCGAACCGCCCAGCCCCGCCAACATTCCCACCGGGTGCCGCTTCCAGACGCGCTGTTCGTTCGTGATGGACCGTTGTCGGCGCGAAGAACCGTCGCTGCTGGAAGCCAAGCCAGGCCATCGGGTCGCCTGCTTCCTCTACTCCGAGCCGGAGCACCAGGCGGCGCCAACATGAGCCAGAGCCTGGCCGTGGACATCGGCGGCACGTTCACCGACCTCGTGCTGTTCGACCATGAAACGCGGGCGCTGCGGGTGGCCAAGTCGTCTTCGAGCCCCGACGCTCTTGCTGAGGGCGTGTTGGCGTGCCTGGCGAGCTCCGGCGTCGAGCTTGCCGAGGTCGACTTCTTCGTGCACGGCACCACCATCGGCCTCAACGCCATTCTCGAGGACAAGGGCGCCCCGACCGGGCTGGTGACCACCAGGGGCTTTCGCGACGTCTACGCGATCGGCCGCATGGACAAGCCCGATATGTACAGCTACGTCTACCAGAAGCCCCGACCGCTCGTGCAGCGGGACCTAGTGTTTGAGGTCGACGAGCGGATCGATGCATTCGGCCAGATGCTCGCTCCGCTCGACACGGCGGAGGTTGAGGCAACGGCGGGGGCGCTCAGGGAGCGCGGGGTGCGCTCGGTGGCGGTTTGCACCCTGCACGCCTATGCCAATCCGACGCATGAACTGGAGCTCAAGCGAATCCTCGAACAGCACATGGATGGGGTGAGCATCTCGCTCTCTCACGAAGTGAGCGGGGAATGGCGCGAGTACGAGCGCACGAGCACCGTGGTCATGAACGCTTACTTGCAGCCATTGATCAGCGCCTATCTGGAGGACCTCGAGCGCCAACTGGCGCGGCGCGGGTATCGCCGTTCGCTCTACGTGATGCAGTGCAACGGCGGCATCATGAACACGGCCCTGGCCAAGACCCGGTCGATACAGACGCTGCTGTCCGGTCCGGCGGGCGGCGCGATCGGCGCCTCGCAGGTGGCACGTCGGCTGGGCGACGCCAACATGATCAGCCTGGACATGGGCGGCACGAGCTGCGACGTGAGTCTGGTCATCGACGGCGACGTGGGCCTGACCACCGACACGGCCATCAACCGGCTGCCGGTGCTGGTGCCGATGCTGCAAATCAACGCCATCGGCGCGGGCGGCGGCTCACTGGCGCGGGTGGAGTTCGGCGGCTCGCTGCGGGTCGGTCCGGAGAGCGCCGGTGCGCGGCCGGGCCCGGCCTGCTATGGACGCGGCGGACGGGAGCCGACCGTCACCGACGCCAACCTGGTGCTCGGGCGCATCAGTGCGGATACGTTCGCCGACCTGGGACTCCAGATCCAGCCCGATCTGGCCGCCGAGGCGGTGACGCGCGGCGTGGCCGAGCCCCTGAGCATGAGCATCGAGCAAGCGGCGGAAGGGATCGTGCGACTCGTGACGAACCACATGGCCAACGCGGTGCGCGAGATCACCGTCGGCCGCGGGCTGTCGCCCGGTGACTTCAGCCTGCTCGCCTTTGGCGGCGCGGGGCCGATGCACGCGGTCGCCATCGCGCGTGAAATCGGCATCTCCAAGGTCGTTGTCCCGGCGGCGCCGGGAACGTTCTCCGCGTGGGGCATGTTGTTCGCGGACTTCCGCCAGGATTTGGTTCGAACGGTTGTGGTCGCCGCCGACGGCGGCTCTCTGGGTGAGATCGAGTCGCTGTTTGCCGAATTGGAGGCCAGCGGCCGGGCCGTGCTCATGCGGCAAGACGTGCTCGAGGACTCGCACGAATTCGTGCGTCAGATGGACCTGCGCTATCGCGGACAGGAGCACACCTTGACGCTGCCCGTGCCGCGGGGGGTTGGTCCAAGCGAGCTCAAGGATTTGTTTGACGAGGCGCATCGCCGCGTCTACGGCTACGACCTGGCCGAGCCGGTTGAGATCGTGAACCTGCGTCTGGCGGCGCGCGGCGCGACCGCCCAACCCGAGCTCAAGCCGATCGAGGCCGCCGGGCCTGGTTCGAGACCAACGCCGTACCGGCAGTCGCCGGTCTACTTCGACGGCGCCTTTCGCGCCACGTCGCTTTACGATCGCGCCGACCTGCGCGCCGGTCACGCGCTCAACGGGCCGGCAATCGTCACGGAGGACAGCAGCACCACCGTGGTTCCGCCCGGCGCGCGGCTGACGGTCGATCCTTACGGATTCATGATCGTCGCCACGGAGGGTGGCTAGTCCCATGATGGGCATTGTGGGTCCAGCCAGGCCGCCAAGCGGCGTCGCGTTCGACATGGATCGGAGCGCACATGCCCGCTGACGCGGTCACGATCGAGCTGATTCGCAACGCGCTGATCTCGGTGACGGGCGAGATGCGGACCAAGATCATGCGATCGGCGTTCAGCCCGATCATCTACGAATCGCTGGACTTCTCGGTCGCATTCTTCAATGAACGGGTGGAGACGCTGGCTCAGGCCGATGGGCTGCCGTACTTCCTGTGCGACCTCCCGAACGCGGTCCGGGCGGTGATCGAGGACGTGGGCGGGGTCGAGCACATGCGCGCCGGCGATGTCTTTCTGGTCAACGATCCGTATCGGTGCTCGCAGCACCCGCAAGACGTGAGCATCGTCAAGCCCGCCTACTGCCGGGGCGAGCTGTTCGGATTCACCGCGGTGCGCGTGCACCTGATCGACCTCGGCGGCAAGGCCGGTTTTGCGAGCACCGATGCCACCGAGATCTACCAGGAGGGCCTGGTGATCCCGACGGTGCACTTGCACATCGAAGGGCGTCTGAACGAGGAGATCGTGCGCCTGATGGCGGCCAACAGCCGCATGTCGAGGTCCACGATGCTGGGCGACCTGCAAGCGCAGGTCGGCGCCTGCATTGTGGGCGAGGCGCGCCTCGTCGAGGTGATCGAGCGCTACGGCTACGAGCTCTACCGCGAGTGCTGCGATGCGCTGCTGGTGCAGGGCGAGGCCTATGCCCGCGCCAAGGTGCGGGAGATCCCCGACGGCCGCTATGCGGCGGAGCTGTTCTTGGACGACGACGGAGTCAACCGCGGTCAGCCGGTCCGAATCAGGGTGACCCTGAACGTCGACGAGTCCGACATGGTGGTGGACTTGACCGGTTCGAGCGGCCCGTGCGCGGGGCCGTACAACATGAACCCGAACTACACCAACGCCATCTGCCGGATCGCGTTCAAGAGCCTGACGAGCCCGCATCAGCCGTCCAACGAGGGGCACTTTCGGCCCGTTCGGGCGCTGGTCCCCGCCGAATCGGTCTTCAACGCCCAGCGGCCGTCGCCCGTGTTCTGGGGCTTCAAGACGGCGGGGACCCTGGTGGATTGCATTCGCCGGGCCGCAACCCAGGCGGTCGCGGAGCAGTCGGTGGCCGGCAACTATGGCTGGAGCTGCGGCGCCCACGTGTTCGGTGAACACCCGGCCGACGGCGGCTTCTTCGCCATGGTGGACGAAGCCGGCGGCGGGTGGGGCGCCCGACCAGGCGCCGATGGGGAGGACGCCATGGTGATGGGGGGCATTCGCAACAACCCCGTGGAGGTCTCCGAGCGGAAGTTTCCGGTCAAGGTGGAAGCCTATGGTCTCCGTGAAGGGTCGGGCGGGGCCGGAGCGTTCCGCGGCGGACTCGGCGTGCGGCGCGCGACCCGCCTGCTGGCGGACGTGCGCCTGGTGGCGAATTTCGAGCGCTCGCAGTGTCTTCCCTGGGGGTTGGACGGCGGGCAGCCGGGGCAGGGCAGCTTTATCGAGATTCACCCGGGCGACGGGGTGGAGCGGCTGCAAAAGTGCACCAACCACGCGCTGCCAGCCGGATCGCGCGTGGTCTATTTCACCGGCGGCGGCGGCGGTTACGGCGACCCGCGAGAGCGTGCGATCGAGCGGGTGATGGACGACGTGCGCCGCGGCTACATCACGCCGGCTGAGGCGCAGTGTGACTATGCGGTCTGCATCAACCAGGACACCGGTCGGGTCGATGAGGCGAAGACCCGCTCGCTGAGAGCCAACCACGGACGATCTGACGACGCAGCGGACTACTCCGCGGAGGGCGCCACCGAGACGCGTCACCCGCATGCCCGAGAAACGAGGGACGGATGATCATCGACACGCAGGTCCACATCTTGGAGAAGGCACACGCCAACGATCGCGACGTCCGGATGCACTACACCTGGCACCCAATGTCGGCCGAGCTGCTGCTCGCCGAGATGGACTACGCCGGCGTGGACAAGTGCTTTTTCATCAGCTACACGGCCGAGGACATCTGGCCGGACCTCGGCGACGCCTGGAACGATCCGGCCGCCAACCGCATCACGAAGGAGTACTTCCTCGACGCCCTGGAGGGCAACACCGATCGCTTGATCTGGTTCACCGATCACATCAACCCCGATCGACCGGGGTACCTGGACCGGATCCGGGCGGATCTGGACGCGGGGGCCGTGGGGCTGAAGCTGTTCCCGGCCTATAACGGTCACTGGCCGTCCGACCCCGGCCTGTGCAAGGTCTACGAGATCTGCGCCGAGCGCGACGTGCCGATCATCATGGCCTGGGAGCGCTGGAACGATCCGCGCTTGCGCGCTTGCGTCTCGGACTATCAGGAGTTCCTCGACCTATTCGAGCCGGTCGCGCGCGACTTCCCGTCGGTCCGGTTCTTGCTGACCCATTGGGGGTGCTTCACCTGGGGTGACAACTGGCTGGCGAACTGCCGCCCGCCGTTTCCGCTCCTGGCGCCCTTCGTGGGGCTGCTGAACCGGCACGAGCACCTCTACACCGACATTGCCGCCATCACGATCTTCTTCGGTGACGAGATGGCGTGGACGAATGGCCGGCTGAAAGGCCCGGAATGGGAGTACCCGTACGCCAACGGACTTGCCCTGCTGGAAGGGCTGGTCAAGGGCGCCGGCGCGGAACGCGTGATGTGGGGCACGGACTGGCCGTGGACCGAGGGGCGCTGCACCTACAAGCAAAACCTCACGATGGTGACGACTCACGCGGACTTCCTCTCGGACCAGGAGAAGCGGCTTGTCCTGGGCGCCAACGCGGCTAGCTTCGCCGGGCTGTCGACCGACTAACTGGCGATGAAGCGATGAGCCACGATCTAAACGAGCGAGTCGAGTTGAAGACCGAACGTCTTCTGCTGCGGCCGCTCGGACTCGGTGATGTCGACGACGTGTTGGCCTACGCGTCGGATCACGAGGTTGGACGATACCTGGAGGTGCCCCAGCCGTACACGCGTGATGATGCGGTGGAGTTTGTCGCGCGTAGGATTCTTGATGATTGGTCAACCGAACCAACGTTCGCGATAGTCTGGGAGCGACAGGTTATCGGCAGCATAAGCTTGCATGTCAATGTAGGGCACGAGATAGCCGAGCTGGGCTACGCCCTGGCCAGGCAGGCGTGGGGCCGCGGAATTGTGCCGGAGGCAGCTCGGTCCGTCATCGACTGGGGGTTCGAGCGATATGCCCTGCACAAGGTCTTCGCGCGCTCAGATGTGAGGAACCGTCAATCGCGGCGCGTCATGGAGAAGTTGGGCATGACGCGCGAGGGCGTGCTGCGGGGCCATCGCAAGATGCGGGACGAACATGTGGACTTTATCTGCTACGGGGTCCTGCGCGAGGAGTGGGAACGGACGCTCAAAGACTCGACCTAGGAACTTCTGAACAAGGAGAGGGCCGCGGCATGCGTGCGACCCAATCCGTTCTGCAGCCCCTTCGACAAGCTCAGAGCCTGCCCTGAGTTCACCGAAGGGGCGAACGGATCGGAGCGCGCATTGCGGATTCATTCAGAGCTTTCCCAGCTGAGTGCCGCTGCCACTCGCGCCGTGTGCTAGGTTCGCGCCGCAGGGGGGTGCCTGGGAGCCCGAACATTGGACGCTGACTGCCTGAGGCATGCGCTTAGCGCGGAGGAAGGGGAAGCCTTCGACCGCGACGGGTATTTGCATGTCAAGGGCGCGCTTACCCAGGATCACGCGGCAGAGCTGGTCGATGTGATCGACCGTCTCCATCAAGGCGGCCGACTCGTCGCCGGCGAGACCTATGCCGGGGTCACGAACCGGGTGCAGCATTTGAACGCGGTGGGACTTGATCCGGCGTTCGTGGACCTCATCGATCACCCGACGACCTTTCCTAAGGTGTGGGGGATCTTGGGCTGGAATATCTTCCTGTACAACACGCATCTCATGCTCACGCCGCCAGAGCCGCGCGACGGTCCACGGGGACCTGGGGGGTGGCATCAAGACAACGGCCGCAGAACTCTCGACATGGCCGAGATCGAGATTCCGGCGCGACTGTCGCTGAAGGTCGGCTACTTTCTTACCGATGTGACCCGACGCGACATGGGCAATTTCTGGGTGATTCCGGGAAGCCATCGACGGCGGAGCATCGAGGTCAAGCCTGGAGCCGGCGGTATTGTTCCAGGCGCCAAGCCCATCCTCTCGCGTCCCGGTGACGCGGTGATATTCGATGCACGACTGTGGCATAGCGGCAGTCCAAACCACTCGGAAATAACGCGGAAGGTCTTGTTCTTCGCTTATGCGTACCGCTGGTTGCACTCGGACAACGCGCTGCCGCCTGGTCACGAGGCACGCAACATAACGGACCCAATCCGCCGACAGCTGCTTGACACGATCGAGAGTTCCGCCGGGCGCATGGAGATCTCGGACGAGACCGTCCCGCTGCGAGCGTGGCTCGCCACACACCAGCCGGAGCTTGCCGCGAGGTATGAATACTAGGGAAGGGCTCAACGGGCGGGACTAGCTTCTGGATACCCGTGGCAAGATCACACTGCAGATGGTGAGGGGCCGCCGAGAAAGATGAATACCCGACACTCAGGCTTGTCAATTCGAAGCCTTGACAGTAAGGAGCTTGAGCACGTTTTCAAGACTTTCGCACAAAGAGTGGGCCTCCATAACGTGCTCAGCTCTAAATGCCCCAAAGAAGTAGTCGAGCTAGACGAGCTGGTTGAAGCGCTTTCGTTGGAGAGCTGGCCCGACTCCAGTGCGAAGGCCGATGAATTGCAGTCGAGTTGTGAGCCGCTGAGCCACCCGAAATTCGAGCGCCTCGACGGCTATTCCGTGTATTGGAATAGAAGCTCCGAGGGGCTATTCCTATGGATAGCCTCCCAACCTAGTATTCCGGCCAACCGAGGATCGATGCTCGATATGGCCGGCATCCTAAAGACTATAATGGATACCTACCATGTATACATCACCAAGGACTATCTTGTTGCGGTGAGAAAAAGACGGATACGTAGATTGGTCGCCATGCCCATTCTATACGCATGTGGACTCGCTTTGATGATCACCATTACTTGGTGGCCGACAGGGTCATTTGAAGTAAAGGATATCCCAATTCTATCGTTTAGGCTTGCAATCTTCACCATTGCATTTGGAGCGTCGGATTGGATGGCTAGGAGGCTTGGGTTCGCTCAGGGGCTTATCACTATGTTAGTATTGTGGTTGTTTGTAGCATATGTTGTAGTTCTGACATCGATGAAAATAGGTTTGGTCGATATAGTCCAATGGCAAACCGACGCCTATGCCCTGGCGCTCAGCGCGCTTCTAGGTTTCCTTGTAGCTGAGCTAAAGAATCCTCTTAAAACGCTCGGGGAAACGCTTGCTGAAGGTGGATGGGGGAAGGTATATAGAGAATCATTGGCGACTCCTGCGCTAATCGTTGCCCCTACTTTTGGTGCTTTGAAGATAATTGAATACATTATCGATATTATGGTCGCGGACATACAATCGGCTGCAATCGCCGTTCCCGTAGGAGTGATGGTGATTGTGGCGTTGATGGAATTTATTCGGCGGGAAATGAATCGGTCTGGTTCAGGCTGATGCTTTTCTGGCTTTCGTCGGAAGTGTGGTCTGACATGGCAAGAAGGCAGATCGCATGCCCGACGGTATGATTCCTCGGCATGCCAGGGCGGTCGTTGTTGGCGCTGGGATCGCCGGTTGCAGCGTGGCCTACCACCTGACGCAGCTTGGGTGGCGGGACATCGTGGTCGTTGACCAGGGCCCGCTCTTCGAGACCGGAGGCTCCACGTCCCACGCGCCGGGACTCGTCTTTCAGATCAACCCTTCCAAGACCATGACGAGCTTTGCTCGCACGACGGTTGATCTGTGGTCGCAGCTTGAGCTCGACGGCGTTGCGTGCGTGAATACCGTGGGCAGCCTGGAGGTGGCCTCGACACCTGAGCGGTTGGCCGACCTGAAGCGAAAAGCAGGGTACGGCCTGAGCTGGGGTGTCGAGGCCCACGTGCTCAGCCCCGCCGAGGCGCGCGGTCTCTTCCCGATGCTGTCGGAGCGCGTCCTGGGCGCGCTGTACGTGCCTTCGGACATCCACACGAACGCGACCAGGCCGGCCGAGGCGATGGCGCGAGCGGCGGAGCGAAACGGCGCGGTGTTCCATGGCAACGTCCAGGTGACCGGCTTCGGGATCACCGACGGCCGCGTTGCCGCGGTGCGCACCACCCAGGGCGACATCAAGACAGACCTGGTGGTTGCCGCCGTCGGCATCTGGGCGCCGAGGCTCGGCGGTCTGGCCGGCGTGCCCATTCCGCTGTCGCCGATGCAGCACATCTACGCGGTTACCACGCCGCTGCCGGACCTGGCCGGGAGCACCGAGGACATCTCCCTGCCGATCGTGCGCCACCAGGACAAGTCCATGTATTTCCGCCAGGTGGGCGAGGCCATTGGCATTGGCTCATATCGCCACGACCCCTTGGTTGTGGAAGCGGATGACATCCTCGACCACGGGGAGGCTCCCATCGCCCCGGCCGAGATGCCGTTTACGCCGGACCACTTCGAGAGCGGGATGGCGGCGGCGCGGGAGATGCTTCCCAGCCTCGAAGGCGCGGGTTTGACGCGGAAGTTCAACGGCCTGTTCTCCTTCACCACCGACGGCTTTCCAGTGCTTGGCGAATCGCCCGAAGTGCGCGGATTCTGGTCGGCGCAGGCCGTGTGGATCACGCACGCCGGAGGCGTCGGCAAGGCGGTGGCGGAGTGGATCGTGAACGGCGAGCCGACGACCGACCTCCGAGAGTGCGACATCAGGCGCTTCCACCCACACGCGCTCAGCCGACCCTATGTCCGGGCGCGAGCCGCGCAGCAATACCGCGAGGTGTACGACATCATTCACCCGCGGCAGCAGCCGACCAATCCCCGCAACATCCGCCTGACGCCCTTCTACGCGCGGCAACGTGACCTCGGCGCCGTGTTCTTCGAGAACGCGGGATGGGAACGCCCACAGTGGTACGACGCCAACCAGGAGCTGCTCGACTCACTCCCCGTCACCGGCGAATCGCGTGGCGGCTGGGCGGCGCGTGAATGGTCGCCGACGGTGGCGGCCGAGCACGTGGCTACCCGCGAGCGCGCGGCCCTGTTCGACCTCAGCCCATTCGCAAAGCTCGAGGTGACCGGACCCGGCGCGCTGGAGGCTCTGCAACGCCTCGCGTCCAACCAGATGGACAAGCCCGTCGGGTCGATCACATACACGCCGATGCTCACGCCGAGTGGCGGAATCAAGTGCGACTTGACGGTTACGCGACTCGGCGAGGAGCGTTTCCTGGTGCTCACCGGCGGGGCCATGGGACTGCACGACCTGGACTGGATCCGGTCGCATCTGCCGGATGACCGCTCGGTGAGCGTGGCCGATGTCTCGTCGGGGCAATGCTGCCTCGGTCTGTGGGGACCGAGGGCGCGAGATGTGCTCAGCCGCGTCTGCGAGGACGACGTGAGCGACGCCGGATTCCCCTACATGACCGCGAAGCCGATAACCGCGGGCGGGGTCCCCTCGCTGGCGCTGCGCATCTCATACGTGGGTGAGCTGGGGTGGGAAATCTACGCTCCCGCCGAGCAGGGGTTGCGGCTGTGGGACGCTCTGTGCGAGGCGGGCCGGCCGCTCGGCCTGATCGCCGCGGGCGGCGGCGCGTTCGACTCGCTGCGCTTGGAGAAGGGCTACCGGCTATGGGGCAACGACATCCACACCGAGTACAACCCATACGAGGCGGGCCTGGGATTCGCGGTGAGGATGAGGAAAGGTGACTTCGTCGGCAAGGAGGCGCTCGGCAAACTGCGGGCGCAGGGCCTGAGGCGCCGTCTGTGCTGCATGACGCTCGACGACCCCAACCGCGTGGTCGTGGGCAAGGAGCCGATCCTGGACGAAGGCCGCGTGCTTGGCTACGTGACCAGCGCCAACTACGGCCACTCCATCGGGCGCGGCATCGTGTATGGCTATCTGCCCATCGACTTCGCCAAGGCGGGAACAAGCGTCGATGTCCTGTACTTTGGCAAGCGCCTGCAAGCGACGGTGGCGAACGAACCGATATACGATCCGCACGGCAGGCGGATGAAGGCGTGAGCCGCACGGGTTCCCTGCCGGTTGGCGACAGGCCGAATCGGTACAGCGACCCATGGCGACTGGAGGTCCTCAGGTGACGCAAACGCTGGTGATCGACGGACTCAAGCGGCGTCGGGTGCCGATCAACCTGCGGCAGAGCGGGGATAACGACGCACGGATCCTCATTTCGACGCGCATTAGAAAGTCTCCGTGGTGGCACCTGTCGAAGGCAGCGGGATGTTGGGCCTACACGACTTACAACCACCTGTACCACCCGCGCGCGTACGTCAAACCCGAGGACGGCGGGCTGCTCGAGGAGTATCGATATCTCACGCAACACGTCAGCATGTGGGACGTTGCGGTCGAGCGTCAGATACAGGTCAAGGGCCCGGACGCGGCCGACTTCGTCAACCTGTTGATCACGCGTGACGTTCACGCGCTGTTGCCGCCAATGCAGGCGCGTTACGTGATCCTGTGCAACCAGCATGGCGGTGTCATCAACGATCCGGTGCTGTTGCGGGTCGCCGACGACGAGTTCTGGTTCAGCATCTCGGATTCCGACGTCCTGCTATGGGCGCAGGGGGTCAACGCCAACGCCGGCTACAACGTCGAAATCAACGAGATCGACGTGGCCCCGGTCCAGATTCAGGGGCCCAAGTCGGCGCCGCTGATGGAGAAGATGTTCGGCTCGCACCTGAGGAATATTCCCTACTACGGCCTGATTCACGAGACGCTGAACGGCCATGCGGTGACGATTTCCCGCACAGGCTTCTCCGCTGAGGTCGGCTTCGAGATCTACCTGCACGACGCGATGCTCCACGCGGACGACGTCTGGCCCTACATCCTGGAGCAGGGCGCGGAGTTCAACCTGCGCGTCATCGCTCCCAGTCACATCCGGCGTCTGGAGGCCGGAATCCTGTCCTACGGCCAGGATTTGGACATCGAGAACAATCCCTATGAAGTCCGGCTCGGCTGGCAGGTGGATCTGAACAAGAGCAGCTTCATCGGTAAAGACGCACTGGCCAGGATCAAGGAAGACGGGGTCAAGCAGCGCCTTGTTGGTCTGAAGGTCGGGGGCGAACCGATCACCTGGTACAACGAGGACTTCTACCTGGTCAAGGACCTCGACGCCGGCCACGACGTGGGCTACGTCACCAGCGCGTTCTGGTCCCCAAACGTCGGGTCGAACATTGCCCTTGCGGTGATGCCTCGGACGCACTGGAGGCGAGGCACCCGCGTCAAGGTGCTGCTCCCCAAGGACGGTCTCGTGGACGCCGAGGTGGTCCGCGTCCCCTTCTTCGATCCGACCAAGGAGCGCCCCAAGACGGTCCTCTGAAGCAACTCCAGGGACGAATCGACGACGGCAAGCTCCGTGGCCGCGCCCTTGGCGTCGGTCTTTTGGGTGTAGGCGTACAGCAATACCCGGCGGTGGGTCGCGTTGCTCGTGGGGTGCGGCACAGATTCCGGCACCGGACGTCGACGCGCCGGCGTTTGAGGCCACGGTTAGCGCACGACGGCCGCGCTGGAGGCCAAGCTCCGGGGCGCCGGTATGGACAACTTGATTCGCCCAGGGCCGAGGTAGCCCGCCGCGCCGGACGGCTAGCTGTACTGACTACACACCTGCGAGACACCTGACAGTAGCGGGACCGCCAACGAGATTTGGGGTTACCACACACCAACGCCTCGCCGGAGGTCCCGATGGATGATGCCACGCAAACCAAGGAGCTTCAGCGGGAACTTGAGGAACTCTGGGCCGGCGACGACGACGCCATTACCGCGACATCGGAGAGCATTATCTCGATCACTGTCACCGACTCGGTCACTGCGCGACAGACTGAGGCGGTCGCCACGACGATCGCGGCGGCCCTTACAGTCCTCGCCGTCTTCTTCTGGGTGACGCTGGCCAGGCGGCGCTGGCGATCGTCGCGGTGGGTCCCATCGTGCTCGTGCTCATCTGTGTGCTGGGCACCATGGCGCTGCTGGGTATCCCCTACTCGCTGATCACGTCAATCATCACGGCGCTCTCGATCGGGATCGGCGTGGACTACACCATCCATGTGATTCATCGCTACCGGGAAGAGTTCGCCCGCCTGCGCAACCCGGAGGAAGCGGCAGTCCGCACGCTCGCGACCACTGGGTCGGCGCTGTTGGGCTCTGCACTGACGACCGCGCTCGGGCTGGGAGTGCCGGCGGCCTCGCCGTTGGCTGTTGCCCGACTCCCAGCGGCGAACCACGTCCACTATCTCCACTCTCGGCCCCTCTCTGTCCGCCATCGCTGCTCCTTGCATCCAGGCTCCAGCAATGGTTGTCAATCTGGTTCCCAGGGTGGTCAATCCTCCTGGCTAAGTGTTCTATAGCTTCTGGCGATCTCTCCTTCTACTGGTACATAGATCTTGGTGATCGACGCACCGGGCGTGCTTTGACGGCATAGAGCTATGACAATCGGTTCACTCTTGCGCACCCAGCCCCTGAATTGATATTCTAGCTAGGCATGCAATTCCTATTTTCACAGGGAGCTTATGCAACTCCGCAAACTATCCAACGGTCTGAAGGCTGCGTACCGTGGGATGGACACCCGCCGTCGTGTGAAACACTTCGATGGATGGATGCACAGAACGACCGCGGAGAATGCCGGCGCGACGGGCTACGACCACACCCAAACCGTCAAGGAATACTACGACCTTTGCGGCGAGTTCATGGTGTTCGGTTGGGGCGAATCCCTCCACTTCGCGCCGCTGTCGCCGCGGGAGAGCCTGGAGGACTCCAAGACCCGGCACCAACGACTGATGATCGCCAAGCTGGAATTGCGCAAGGGCATGACGGTGATCGATGTCGGTTGCGGGATCGGCGGCCCGATGCGCCGGGTCATCCGGGAGGCTGGTGTCAGGGTCGTCGGGGTCAATAACAATGAAATCCAGTTGGACAACGCGAAATCGCTAAACGCTGAGGCGGGCCTCGACCACATGGCCGACTACCTCGCGTGCAACTTCATGGACATGGGCGCCATCGCGGACGACACGTTCGACCGGGGCTACGCGATCGAATCGACGTGCCATGCTCCTGACAAGGCGGGCGCGTTCGCCGAGATCTACCGCGTGCTGAAACCCGGAGCCCTCTTCTGGGGTCAGGAAATGTGCATGACGGACAAGTTCGATCCCGACGACAATCGGCACCGGGCCATCAAGCAGGATCTGATGCACGGCATCGCGCTCAAGGATATCGCGACTATGGGCGAGGTGAACCGAACCCTTGAAACGGCGGGATTCCAAGTCATCGAGGGTCGGGACCGGGCCGTCGCGGAGAATGGTATGACCACGCCGTGGTATCAGCCCATGGTGACCCGGCGTAAGGCGCTGGGTAGCACCCTGTACAGGACTCCGCTAGGCCGCAAGGCGTTCATGGGGATATCGAGACTGGTCGAGGCGCTGGGGGTCTTTCCGAAGGGCTCCACCGAGGTCGTCGGACTGATGGATCGCACCGCCAACGCCTGTGTCTCCGGCGGCAGGTCCGGGACCTTCACGCCGCTGTACTGTTTCCTGGCTCGCAAACCCCTTTAGGCTCTCGCTGCCCCTGTCACTCGGGCGATTCCAGGTGCGTTAGACGCTTACCTCGCGCCTCTGCTCAGCGATAATGAACTTCAGCTTCTTGCTCGGCTTCATCGATGGAAGTGGGCTGAACCGGAGCTTGAAGTTCGCGGGGGATATTTCAAGGTTGAAGTAGTGCACGATCATCAGCACGTTGACCGCCAGCTGCAGCTCCATCCACCGTGAGCCGAGACAGGTGTGCGGGCCCAGCCCATACGGGGCGTACCCGGGGCTACGATGCTCATTGCGCGGAGGCTTGTAACGGTCGATCAAATCCATCTTGCAGATCAACTGGATCCGTTCTTCATCCGCATCTTCAAGCTGGAATATGAAGCGAAACACATCGCAGGTATTGATGAGGCAAATGATTGTGATATCTCTCGGGTCAGGAATCTCGTTGTTGAAGATCGCCTTGCAGATGCGCGTTTGTACGAACTCAACCGCCGTGTCTTCTGGGGAGATGTTCAACAGTTCCGTCTGGCGGCAGTACGAGACAGCGTCCAGAATTCGCCCTCGGGGTGATCCAGTATCTTCAAGCTAACCAAGCGACCCAGAGTCAAATCAATGATTGACTCCGCGCGGGGTGCGATCCGTTCGATCCAGAACTGGGCATTCCGTTGCACTGGTTCGATTGTAATTTCCTTTAGGTTAAGGTCCAGAGCGGGATTGCCTGTTGCTGTCTCTTCCAAAAGGAACAGAGATTCCATATCCGTATCAATGCGAGATATGAGTGAAAATTCCGCCAGGACGGCGCCGACGACGGCGCAGTTCAAATGCCGGCCGGGGACTTGGTGAAAATAGCCGGTCTCCTCGTTGAGGAGCATCAGCACGAGTTCTTCGGGTAAACTTAGCTGTTAGGTCGCAGTGCTTTCTGTGAGAGTCATGGGTCTTCGTCTTCGTGCATCCGCCTGGATACCCAAAGCTCGCTTACGCTTGCCGCACGATAGGAGGGCATACCGCTTCGGCTGGGTCATGGTAAATACACATCGGAACGGGACGGGGAGCACATTGCGGGTTCCCGAAGAAAGCGACGGCAGAACCGTGCCCGCGGCTCACTGCCAGTCGCGGGAGGGCGGCGCGCCCAGGCTGTCGGACGTGACGGGTGCGCAGGTGTGGGCCATGACCTGCACGGCGCCGTGCTCGTCCTGGAGCTCGCCGACGACCATGATGACCGGGGAATCCAGGATGGCGCGCTGGTAGCGAGTGAAGACCGGCGGACGAATGATGACGTTGACCAGCCCGGTTTCATCTTCCAGGGAGAGGAAGGTGTAGCCGCGCGCGGTGGGTGGGTGCTGGCGGTTGATCACAATGCCGGCCACGGTGACCATGATTCCGGTGCGGGCCTGTTCGCGCAGGGCGTCTGGAACGCCGCTGTCGCCCAGGCCCTTGAACTGCCGGCCGCTGCTCCGCCCGTCATAGCTATTTCCGGTGCGGCGGGCACGCTCGCCATAGCGCCCCGCCATGGGTCGGGGGAGCGAGCGACCTCGCCCGCGACGTGTGCGCGGGGTCGGTGGGCGCACGGTGGCCGGAGTTGAGATTCGGGGGATGCGGGGGCGCTGCCCCCTGGGCGTGTGTGGCGGCGATGCGCTGTCCGGGCCTGCACGCCGCCGCTTGGCGGCGAGGTCTTGCAGGTCGGCGGCGCGCAGCACGCCGGCTTGTGCCAACGCCGGCCGCAGGAACTCCAGGCCGCGCCAGCGGGTGGAGAGGCCGGTGGCGGCGAAGTCCATCCGGACCTGCACCAGCGCGTCGGCCGGCGGCAGCGCAACCGGATCTTCCAGGTCGGCAACCAGGCCGGGCAACTCCCCGTCGCGGGCCGTGGGCGCGTAGGCCCGTACCTGCCAGAGAGCCGCACGCCGGCTCAGCCCCAGACTGCGGAATGCCCCGGCCGTGGCCAGCGCTTCCAAGACGTTGCTCGGCAATCGCGTCCGACGGCAGAAGTCTTCCAAGGTGCGATACGGACTACGGGTGAACTCTCCATCCAGGCGCTTGCGGTGGGCCTCGCCCAGGCCTTCCACATAGCGATAGCCCAGCCGCACCGCGCCGTCTGGCTCGACCGTGCACTCGAAGCGGCTGTGCCGGATGTCCACGGGATGCACGGTCACCTCGTGCCGCTGGGCGTCGCCGATCAGTGTGTGAGGGCTATAGAAGCCCATGGGCTGGCTGTTGAGAATGGCGCAGGTGAACTCCGCGTGGTGGTGCACCTTGAGCCAGGCCGAGACGTACACCAGCAGGGCGAAGGCGCAGGAATGCGCCTCGGGGAAGCCATAGCCCGCGTAGCCTTCGATCTGGGCATAGATCTGCTCCGCCGTCGGCGCGGGGATGCCGTGGCGGACCATGCCCTGCATCAGGTCGTCCTGAAGCGCCTGGATATGCGCCAGGGAGCGCTTGCGGCTCATCGCCCGCCGCAGCGCATCGGCCTTGGTTGCCGAGAACCCAGCCGCAACCATGGCGATTTGGAGGCACTGCTCCTGGAAGATCGGCAGCCCCAGCGTGCGTTGCAGCACCGACGCCAGACCGGGCCACACGGGATCGGCCGCCTCCTGCCCGGTGCGGCGCAGGATCCAGCGCCGGTGCATCTTGGTGGTCATTGGCCCGGGCCGGATGATCGCGACCTGCACCACCAGGTCGTAGAAGCACCGGGGCCGGGTCTGCGGCAGGACGTGCATCTGGGCGCGGCTTTCCACCTGGAACATGCCGATGGTGTCGGCCGCGCAGATCGCGTCGTAGACCTTGGGGTCGTCGAACGTGAAGTCGGCGAGCGCCAGGCGGTGGCCTCGCCGCTGCTCGATGAGCCGGAAGGCCCGCTGGATCAGGGTGAGCATGCCCAGCCCCAGCAGGTCGATCTTCAGCAGGCCGGCGTCGGCGCAGTCGTCTTTGTCCCACTGCGCCACGGTGCGCCCGTCCATCGTCGCCGGTTCAATCGGCACCGACGCATCCAGCGGCTGTGACGCGATGATCATGCCCCCGGTGTGGATGCCCAGATGCCGGGGGAAGTCGACGATCTGTGAGCTGAGCTCGAGCAGCTGACGGCCCACGCGATTGGAGACCTCGCGCGGCAGGTCGCCATCGGCCTGGTCCGGGTGGGGCATCTCCACGTCGGGATGCCATTGCAGCCGCTGCGCCAAGCGGTCCACCTGGGCCGGCGGCAGCCCCAACGCCTTGCCGACGTCGCGGATGGCGGAGCGCCCGCGAAAGCAGATGACGTTCGCCACCATGGCCGCGCGACGGCGGCCGTAGCGCTGGTAGACATATTGGATGACTCGCTCGCGCTCCTGGTGCTCGATGTCCAGGTCGATGTCGGGCGGCTCGTCCCGGTCCGGGGACATGAACCGCTCGAACATCAGCCCGGCGGCGATGGGATCGACCATCGAGATATCAAGGGCGTAGCAGAGGATCGAGCCCGGCGCCGAGCCGCGGGTGTTGACCAGGATGTCGTTGCGGTGACAGAAGGCCACCAGATCGCGGACGGTGAGGAAGTAGCCGGCCAACCGGAGGTCCTTGACGTACCGCAGCTCGCGACGCACGCGCCGGCGCACGGTCTCGTCGAGGTCGGGATACCGCCGCCGCACGCCCTCCCAGACCAGGCGCTCCATATAGCGGTATTCGGACTCGCCGTTGGGCGTGGGATATGCGGGCAAGCCGTAGTCGAGCCTGCGGCTCAGGTCGAAGTCGCACATCTCGGCAATGCGCAGGGTGTTGCTGAGCGCCTCGGGAACGCCGGCGAAGAGCCGCGCCATTTCGGCGGCGGACTTCAGGACAAACTCGTGGTTGGGCCGCAGCCGCCGCCCCGCCGTTTCGAGCGTGGCGGTGTGCTTGATGCAGACCAGCACGTCCTGCAGCCGCGCACGCGCGCGGTCGTGGTAGTGGACGTTGTTGGTGGCCACCAACGGCAGGCCGGTGCGCCGCGCGACATCGAGCAATCCGGCGCCGGCCAGATACTCCGTTTCCAGGCGATGGTCTTGCAGCTCGAGAAAGAAGCTGCCGGGCTCGAACAGCGCGGCGTAGGTTCCCGCCAGCTCGATGGCCTGGCGTTCCTCGCCGCGCCGCGCCGCGGCCGGAATCGCACCCCGCAGGCAGCCCGACAGTCCCACCAAGCCGCGCGTGTGCCGGGCCAGGGTTTCGAGGTCGAGCTCTGCCGATCCCTTGGGACGGTCGTGATGGGCCGCGGTGGCGAGCCGGCAGATGTTGGCGTAGCCCTCGCGGTCGCGCGCCAGCAGGGTGAGGTGGCGGCCCCCGGCCAGGCTGGCTTCCATGCCCACGATGGGGTGCAGGCCGTGCTGGCGCGCCGCGTGAGAGAACCGCACCGCGCCGTAGACCCCGTCGTGATCCGTGATCGCCAGCGCCGTCAGCCCAAGCTCGGCGGCGCGCGCCGCCAGTTCCTCGGGATGCGACGCGCCATCGAGGAACGAGAAGTTGGTGTGCGCGTGCAGCTCGGCGTAGGCGGGGCGGGTCAATCGAGGGCTCCTTGGGCAAACCAGCGCGCCTGGGCGCGGTCGTGGTAGAGCACGAGACCGCGGCCGTCATCCAACCGCACGTGCAGGTAGTCGCGATCGATGGGTTCCGCCCACCACCCGGTGCGTACCCGCTGCGGTCCGTAGCTGGCGACGACTTTCCTGGTTGTGCCCTGAAGCGTCACGCAGCGGGCGCCGTCGATCGTGCTGATGCGCACCGGGCGGGGCGGGGTGAAGAGCCGGGTGAGGCCGCGCGCGCCCACGAGGCCGGTCAGCCAGGCCGCGGAGGGCGGGGACGCATTGCGCGTGGGGCTTGTCTCGACGTAGGCGTCAATCCGGCGGGCGGCCGTCTCGAGGGTCCAGGCGTCGGGGCAGAGCGCGATGCGGAAGAGCGCGGCGCCGCCCAGCTGTGACCGCAGGCGGCTGATGGCGTGGTTGGCCCGCGTTGCGCGCTCCGACCGGTTGCCGAGCAGCGACCGTTGCGTGCCGGCGCCCGGTACCAGGTGCTGCACGTCCAGGCCGATGCGCACGACGCCGGGCTGGTGGGGTGATATTTCCGGCATGGCGGCGTCAGCTTGGGCGGCGCCGGCCCACGCCTCGAAGCGCCAGCGGGCCGCATCGCGAAAGGTGGCAGCGGCGGCGGACGGCTCGGGCAGCGGCAGCGTAAACCGCTGGACCGCGCCGTCGACACGCTCGATCCGGCCGCCGACCTGCTGCGCCATCAGGCCCCGGCGGGCGAGCCGCGCGGCCAGGCGCTGGGCCAGGGCCTGCAGGGCGAAAGCGAGGCGGTCGACGTTGTGCTCCTCCCACTCGAACTCGACCGTTTCATGGAGCACGAGCGGCTGCGTCTGGCCGCGCAGGGGCCGCGGGTCCTCACCGCGGGCCAGCCGCCATGCCTGCGCGCCCTCGACCCCGTAGCGAGTCCGCACGGCGTTGGCCGGCAAGGCGGCGAACGCGCCGATGGTGGCGATGCCGAGCGTTTGCAGATGCGCAAGCGTCCGCTCGTCCAGGGGCAGCCGCTCGACGGGCTGCTCGGCCAGGTAGTCCCGGTCGGCGCTGGAAACGACGGTGACGGTTGCGGCACCCGCCGTGCGGGCCGCGACCTCCGCCGCCAGGCGTCCCGCCGCCAGGCCGATATGGGCCGCCTGTCCGGTTGCCGCCGCGACATCGCGGCGCACCCGCGCGCCCAGCGCCGCGTCGGGGCCGTAGAGCGGCTCCAGGCCGGCCGCGTCGGCGAACGCCAGCCCCACTCCGGTGTCCTCCACCAGTGGGGAGAAGCGATCGAGCACGTCCAGGACCGCCGCGAAGGCGCGGGTATAGCGCGGCGGGTCGTCGGGGACGTAGACGCCGTGCGGGCAGCGCTGGGCCGCTTCCTTGACCGCCATCCCCGGACGCAGTCCCGCTTGGTGAGCGGCGTCGGAAACCTCGATCAGCCGCCGCTGGTTAGCTTGCGGCGCGTAGATCGCCAGCGGCCGCGCCGACCACGCCGGATGCGTCTGCGCTTCCACCGTGGTTCGGAAGCGCGGCATCCAGAGGCAGAGCGTCTTGCGATCCACCGGATCTCCTGAGAAACGGACAGTCGATGACGAGTTGCTGCACCCCTGTATCGCTGCGCGACTTCAGCACCCGGACCTCGAGCGTCAGCCCGGTCGGCACCTGGGTCAGGCGGCTGGGCTGCCAGCGCCAGCCGCGGCAGGCCACGCCGAGGCGTAGGGAGGCCAGGTAGGGCAGTCCGGTGACGCGCCGGCCGCCGGACGCCGTCACCACGACCAGGCCCGCCGCCCCGCGTCCCGCCAGGTCGGTCAGGTGCGTCCAGCGGTTGGCGCGCGGCCGGGCGGCCTCCAGATCCAGCAGCAGGGCCTCGAAGGCGTTGCTCCGCAGCAAGGTTGCGGTCGCGTGCAGCGCCGTGTCGGCGTCCGGCGGGCGCACCAGCACCAGGCGCGACAGATCAAGGCCCAGGGCCGCGCCCGCGGTGGGGGCGAAGGTGCCCGGCAGATCGACGTAGGCCGCCAACCCGCCGCGATCGAGGGCTGTGGCCAGAGCCCGCAGCCCCAACGTCAGCGCGCCGCCGCCGGGTGGGCCGGTGAGCTCGCTCACCCGGCCCCGGGGAATTCCATCGAACCCGGTGGCGCGGTCCAGCGCGGGGATGCCGGTGGAAAAGCCAGCTTCAGGTGGACTGATGCCGAACAGGCGGCCGGCGGCGTGGAGCCCCCAGCGCTGCTCGATTTTGCGGACGGCGTGCCGCAGGGCGGTGGGACGCTCGGTGTCGGCTGGCGGCAGTGGTGAACCCTGGGGAGGACGGGACGTCATGATACCAAACAAAAACCGAACATAGGGGGCAAACTCACCGCATAGCGGTGAGCGGACCATCGCCGCGCCGCACGACTTTTGGCGGCTGGCCGATTGACGGGCGTGCGGCGCTCAAGCTAGGCTAAATGCCCAAGCTGCGGACTCAAGCGTCGGGGCCTGTAGGCGCAGCTGAGGGAGGCTGTTCCTGTCGGGATGTGCAACGGGAATCCCGTTTCGCGCACGCGCCAGTTATGTGTATGTGGCGCTCGCTTCAGCCACTCGCAGCATCCCGGCCTCCTGTAGCGTCTCATGCTGAGAGACGCACCCCGCCGACCGCCCAAGGCGAACGCTTTGCGCCGGTTCGTCGTGTCGACTGCCATCGCCGGGTTGGCGTTGCTGGCCGCCCTGTGGAGCGTCGCGCCGCCGGCCGCCGCCAGCAGCCACTGCGCCTCGCAGGACAGCGCCGCTCGGATCCGGGACTGCCGCACGCTGATCGACCTCAAAGCCGCCCTGGACCCCAATGGCCAGTTGACCACCTGGACCGAGAGCAACCCGATGGTGAATTGGGAAGGCATCTTCAGCACTGCCGACCAAGGCGTCAGATCGATTGAGATCTACGGATCGATGCGGGGCGACCAAAATCCACTGACGCTGGGCGGAACGGTTCCCGCCGGGCTGGGCAGTCTTCCCAACTTGCGGTATCTCAAGATATGGCGGCTCGGGTTGACCGGCTCGATCCCGGCCGCACTGGGCAACCTGTCGAATCTGGAAGAGCTGCGCCTGGACCAGAACGAGCTGACCGGGAGCATCCCCACCGGCCTGGGCAGCCTGAGCAACCTGATCTATATGAGTCTGTCCATCAACCGGTTGAGCGGCGGAATCCCCAGCGACTTCGGCAACCTGAGCTCATTGGAAAATCTGGGTCTGGATCGAAACTTCCTTGGCTTGGCAACCCACCCCACGGCGGGAAACTCCGCACCAACCGCGGTCCAGAATCCCATCCCCGCCAGCTTGGGAAACCTGAGTGCGCTGCGAGGCCTGGGACTGTATGACAACAACCTTTCGGGGTCCATTCCGGCGGCGCTGGGCAATCTCGGGGAATTGAGAGATCTACACCTCAGCGGCAACAATTTCAGCGGGAGCATTCCCTCCGCATTGGGAAATCTCACGAAGCTAGAGGTCCTTAGCCTCTGGGGGAACCAGTTGAGCGGTTCTATCCCAAGTCAATTGGGCAACCTTGCCGCGCTCGAGTATCTCGACCTGTCGCTCAACGGCTTGCAGAACAGCATCCCCTCTCAGCTTGGCCGCCTGAGCAAGCTGAAGGAGCTGTACCTGAATGAAAACCAGTTGAGCGGCTCCATCCCGTCGGCGCTGGGTGACCTCACGAACCTCGACAAGCTGAGCTTGGACACGAACCGGCTGAACGGGTCCATTCCGGCAGACCTGGGCGACCTGACGCTGCTCAGGGACTTGGGCCTGGCGCGGAACGAGTTGAGCGGGGCGATTCCGTCGGAGCTGGGCGACCTTGAAAATCTCGAAAGCCTGAACCTCAACGACAACGCGTTGAGCATGAATATCCCGTCCGAGCTGGGCGACCTCCAGAACGTGGACTACATCAGCCTCTCGTGCAACTTTCTGACCGGGAACATCCCCAGTGAACTTGGAGATCTTGGCAATCTGAAGCCGGTTGATCCTGGCAAGCTGCGGATCCTGTTGCTGGATAACAACAAGCTGAATATCGAGGCGGCGGACGTGCCCGCCAGCCTCGACAACATCAGCTTCGCTCGGTTGATCAGCGGCAGCGTTTGCCCGCGGGGCCAGCCGGACGCGGACCCGCCGTCGACCGACGACGTGCCGCCGACCTTTGAAATGGCGGAGCTGTCGCGCGACGGGCTCACGATCGTCCTGACCTACAACGAGTCGCTGGACAGCTCGAACGGGCCCGCGACCACCGACTTCACGGTCAAGGTGGACGGCCAGGCGGTGACGGTTTCGACGGTGGACGTTCGAATCCGTGAGGTCAGGCTGGGCCTGGGCGGCGCGGTGACCGAAAACCAGGGCGTCACGGTGGCCTACACGGATCCGACGTCCGGCAATGACGAGAACGCGATTCAGGACCGGTCCGGCAACGACGCGGCGGACCTGAGCGAACGGACGGTCACGAACGATTCCACGGTCGACGATGGCGTTGCCCCCATCTTTCAAAGCGTGGCGTTGTCGACCGACGGCAACAAGATCACGCTGACCTACGACGAGATTCTGAATAACCAGGCCGGGCCGGGAACCGCGAGCTTCGCGGTGATGGTCGAGGGCGAGCGTCGCAACGTCTCAAGCGTGCGCGTCAACAACCGGCAGGTTGAACTGCGATTGTCCAGCCCGGTGACGGTGGGGCAGACCGTCACGGTGAGCTACTTCGATCCCACCACGGGCGATGACGGAAATGCGATCCAGGACCGGTCCGGCAACGACGCGGCCACGCTCGAGAACGAGCCGGTGCCCAACGATTCCCAGGCCCAGGACAACCGCGCGCCCAGATTTGAGCGGGCGGCGATGTCCACCGACGGCCTCAGCATCACGCTCGTGTATGACGAGGCATTGGACGACGCGGCCGGACCTGCGGCCAGCGACTTTGCGGTCGAAGTGGACGGGGAATCGGCGGACCTGTCATCGAACTCGGCGGTCACGGTCAGCGGTCGCAATGTCGTGCTGCGGCTGGCCAGTGCGGTACGGGAACTGCAAGACATCACGGTGAGCTACACCGATCCGACGAGTGGCGATGACGCGAACGCGATTCAGGACGCCGGGGGCAATGACGCCGCCGACCTAGACGACCACAAGGTCACGAACGCCTCCACGGTGCTCGACCGGCAGCCGCCGCTATTTCAGACCGTGGCGATGTCAACCGACGGCGCCACCATCACCCTGACCTACGACGAGATCCTGAACGACGGCAACGGGCCCGCGACCGCCAACTTCCAGATCAAGGTGCAGGGCGAGCGCCGGGGCGTCTCCACCGCGACCGTCGGCGGGAAGACGGTTGCACTGAAGCTCGCCAGTGCTATCACGACGGGCCAGACGGTCACGGTGACCTATAACGATCCGACGGTCGGCATCGACGACCTGTTTGCGATTCAGGACCGCTCGGGCAACGACGCGGACAGTCTGATTGATGAGGGTGTCGAGAATACGTCCGAGGTAACCGACTCCACGGCGCCGGAATTCGTGCGAGCGGTCATGTCGAGCGATGGCAGGTCGATCACGCTGACCTATGACGAGGTGCTGGACGACGCGAACGGGCCGGCGACCACGGACTTCACGGTCGCCGTGGATGAAGTGGGGGCTGAGCCCTCGCAGGTGACCCTGAGCGGCCGGACGGTCGTGCTGGGGTTGGGCACGGGGGTGCTGTCGCTCCAGGACGTCACGGTGAGCTACACCGATCCGACGGGCGACGATGACTCCAACGCGATTCAGGACGTGGCGGGCAACGACGCAGTGAGTCTGATCGATCAGGAAGTTGCGAATGCCTCCACGGTGCTTGACGAAGTGGCGCCGGTATTCCAGAGCGCGACCACGTCGGGTGACGGCGCCAAGATCATCCTGACCTACGACGAGATCCTGGACAGCGCGAACAAACCGGCCACTGCCAACTTCGATATCACGGTGGAGGGTGAAGAGCGGGACATCTCGACGGTGACCGTGGTCGGGAAGACGGTTGAATTGGGGCTTGGCACCGCGGTTGCGAGCGGTCAGGAAGTGACCGTCACCTATGCGGATCCGACGGATGGCGTGGATGACACCAACGCGATCCAGGACCGGGCGGGGAACGACGCGGCCGACCTGACCGCGGAAGAAGTCACAAACGCCTCCGGGGCTGCCGACACCACGGCGCCGATGTTCGTGCGGGCAGTGCTGGCCAGCAATGGCGTCACCATCACCCTGACGTACGACGAGGTGCTGGACGACACGGGCCAACCGGCGACCACCGACTTCGCGGTCACGGTGGATGGGGATTCGGAGGCGATTTCCTCGCTGGACGTCAGGGGCCGGGAGGTCCTGTTGTTCCTGGTCGGTCAGGTGCCGTCACTCAAGGACGTCAAGCTGACCTACACGGACCCCAGCGCGAACAACGACCCGAATGCCGTCCAGGACCCGGCCGGCAATGACGCCGTCAGCCTCGTCGACGAAGAGGTCACCAATGCCTCCACGGTGCTCGACGAGCGGGCGCCGGAATTCGAGGACGCGACGACGTCTGCCGACGGCGCCAAGATCATCATGATTTACGACGAGATCTTGGACAGCGAGAACGAGCCGGCAGCCGGAAACTTCGAGGTCACGGTGCACGACGAACCGCGCGACGTCTCCACGGTGAGCGTGAGCGGGAAGACGGTTGAGTTGGGGCTCGGCAGCGTGATCAACATGGGCCAACCGGTTCGGGTGGCCTATACCGACCCCACGGCGAACGTCGATGACACCAACGCGATCCAGGACAGAGCCGGGAATGACGCGGCCGACCTCTTTTCGACAGAAGTCACGAATGCCTCGACGGTTGCCGACACGAGGGCGCCGAGATTCGTGCGGGCGGCCATGTTGAGCGACGGCGCCACGCTCACTCTCACCTATGACGAGGTGCTCGACGACACGAACCGGGCGTCGACAAGCGACTTCGCGGTCACGGTGGCGAGCCAATCGTCGAGCATCGCATCTGTGAGCGTCAGCGGCCGGGAAGTCATGTTGCGACTGGACAACGCGGTGACGGCAGGCCAGGACGTCACGGTGACCTACACCGATCCCAGCAGCGACAATGACACCTACGCCACTCAGGACCCGGCGGGCAACGACGCCGCCACGCTGACGAACCAGTCAGTCACCAATACCTCGGCGGTACCCGATGTGACACCGCCCGAATTTGTGAGCGACGAGATGTCGAGCGACGGCCTGACGCTGACGCTGACCTACGACGAGAACCTTGACGGCAGCAATGGACCGGTGCCCACCGACTTCGTGGTCTCGGTGGAGGGTGAGCGGCGGCCGGTCTCGACGGTCGCGGTCGGCGGGACTGACGTGGCGCTTCGGATGGCCAGTGTGATCACCTCGGCTCTGACCGTCGCAGTTACCTACACGGATCCGACCGCCGAGGTCAATGACACCAAGGCCATCCAAGACTTGGCCGGCAATGATGCGGCCAACTTGAGCCTGTCGAATGTGTTTGGCTCCACGGTAGCGGACACGACGCCACCCGAATTCGTCCAAGCGGTGGTGTCGAGCGATGGCGGCACCATCACGCTGACCTACGACGAGGTGCTGGCTGCCGACCTCGGGCCGGCGAACAGCGACTTCACGGTGAAGGTTGACGGTGAGTCGGTGACGCTCTCGACCAGCTCGTCACCCACCGTGCGTGGGCGAACGGTGGTGCTTGGCTTGGAGTTTGCGGTGACGGCGGATCAGGACGTCACCCTGACGTACACCGATCCCTCGGCCAGCAATGACAGCTACGCGATCCAGGACCCCGCAGGCAATGACGCGGCCACGCTGACCGACCAGGTCGTCACTAATGCCTCAACGGTCCCCGACGAGCGGGCACCGAAATTCGTGAGTGCGGCGACCTCGGGCCATGGGCTCATGATCACCCTGACGTTCGACGAAATCCTTGATGGCCAACGAGGACCGCGGACCGCCAACTTCGGGCTCACGGTGCAGGGTGAGCGCCGGGATATCTCGACGGTGAACGTCAATGGGAAGACGGTTGAACTCGGGCTTGGCGCTGCAATCACGACGGGCCAAGACGTCACGGTGGCCTACACCGACCCGACGGCCGGTGTGGACGATGCCAACGCGATTCAGGACCGGGCGGGGAATGACGCCGCCAGCTTGAGTGAGACGGTCACCAATGCCTCCACGGTTGCCGACACGACCGCGCCGACGTTCGTTCGGGCGGTGCTGTCGAGCGACGGCGGCACGATCGTCCTGACCTACGACGAGGTGCTCGACGACGCGAATACGCCGTCGTCCGGTGACTTCGCGGTAACGGTGGATGAGGAATCGGCAGCTCTCTCGTCGAGTACGCCGGTGAGCGTTCGCGGGCGTACGGTGGTCCTGGGACTCGACAGCGCGGTGACGGCGGACCAGGACGTCAGCGTGAGCTATACCGATCCGACCGATGGCGTCAATGACACCTACGCGATTCAGGACCCGGCGGGCAATGATGCAGCCAGCCTGACCGACCAGACGGTCACAAATGCCTCCACCGTGCCCGATGAGCGCGCACCGGAATTTCTGATCGCGGCAACGACGACGGATGGGCTCATGATCGTCCTGACCTTCGACGAGAATCTGGACAGCCAGAAGGGGCCGAGGACCAGCGACTTTAGCGTCACGGTGCAGGGCGAACGGCGGGATGTCTCGACGGTGACCGCCAGTGGCAAGACCGTGACCCTAGAGCTCGGCAATGCGATTACAGCCGGTGAGACGGTCGCGGTCGTCTACACCGATCCGACCGCCGGCGTGGATGACCGGAATGCGATTCAGGACTCGGTCGGTAACGACGCGGCCAGCCTGACCGAGCCGGTTCAAAACAACTCTACGGTCAGCGACACGCAGGCACCGACCTTGGAGCGTGCGGAGACGTCGAGCGACGGCGGGCGGATCGTTCTGACGTTCAGCGAGGTTCTGGACAGTTCGAATGGGCCGTCAGGCAGCGACTTCACGGTCACGGTGGATGAGGCATCGGCGGATCTTTCGTCGAGTTCGCCGGTGACAATCCGCGGACGCACGGTGGTCCTGGGCCTGGACACCGCGGTGACGGCAGGCCAGGACATCACGGTGACCTACACGGACCCGACCGCCAACGACGACACGAGCGCGATTCAAGACCCGGCGGGCAATGACGTGGCGACGCTGACGGATCAGTCGGTTACAAATCGGGTCGGGCAGCGGCCATCGCGTCCATCGACTCCGCGGCCGCCAAGCACGCCGCCGAGCTTCCCGCCGTCCGGATCCACGCCGCCGAGCAGGCAGCCCTCGACCCCACAGGTTGGGCTTGAAGTGTCGTTGACGGTGCCGGAGGGACCGGTTGAGGTGGGCGAGACGCTGACCTACACGGTTCCCTTCAGCAACACCGGCACCCAGTTGCTGACGGGAGTGACCTGGCGCGACACCACGGCGAGCACTGCGACCGCGTGGCAATCGCTGGGCAACTTGGCCGCTGGCGCGTCGACAACGGCCACCGGAAGCTTCGGGCCGATGGATGCCAGCCACATTCCGCACATCATCCTGACGGTGGCGGTGGATAGCGACCAGACCGACGAGCGAGTCGTCAGCCAGCAAGTGGAGGTGGTGGCGGCAACAACACCTCCCGAGTCACCCACCACGGAGACCGACACGTCCGTTGGGCTGTCCGGCGAGCGGCCGGAGCCGGGTCCGCGGCCGCGGGTGCCGTCCTCGCTCGTGTTGCGGGTCGTGCGAGTGCTCTACGAGGTGCCCGACGTGCACCTGGCCCACAACATCCCCGACCTGCTGCTGACGCTGCCCGACGGGTCCGAGACGACCTGCAGCTTCCTGACGCACTACGAAAGCACTGGTGGGCTGGCGCGGTGGGGCTACACGACATCCGAGGTCCTCGAAGAACGTCCGGGCTCGCTGACGCAGTACTACCAGCGTGGCGTGGTGGACTGTCACGAGCGCGAGGGCACCTGGCTGATGGAACGCCGGTTGGCGTGGGATCACTTCGGCGGTGGCGAGGACGGCTCGGAAGACTTGGGCGTGGAGCCGCACCTGCTGAGCGATCAACCGGGTGAGTTGCTGGGTCCCTGGGGGCACCGGGTTTCCGACTACGCCGTGGACGGCACGTACACCGGCTTCCTGAACTACTTCAGGGCGCTGGGCGGCGTCCCCTCCTTCGGCTACCCGAAGAGCGACGCGCGCTACGACAACGATCCACGGCGGCACCCGAGCATCGCGGCCGCCACCGAAGGGTTCATCCGGCAATACTTCCAGGCGGCGGTGATGGAGTTCCACCCGAACACGCTGGCCCCGGTGATGCTGCGGCTGCTGGGTGACGATCTGCGCGATCGGCGCTATCCCAATGAGTCGTATACGACGTACTCCAGCTTCGCGTCCGTGCCGGCGCTGCGCGTGGGACAGATCTACGTTGCGGAGTTCGCGGCAGCCGATCCGGTGACGGCCCCGCCCATCGGACCGCCGGTCACCCAACCGCCTGCGCCGGGAGTCCCGGCCCAACCGTCCACGTTCACCGTTCGCGTGGACCGGGTGCTGTTCAGCGAACCGGACGCACACCTGGCGCACAACATTCCGGACCTGATCCTGACGCTGGCGGACGAGTCGGAGGCAAGGTGCGACTTCCTCAGTTACTACGAGGCCACCCACGGACTCGCCCGTTGGGGCAACGCGATTTCCGAGGTTCTGGAGGAGTACCCCAGCACCCTGACGCAGTACTACCAGCGCGGGGTGGTGGATTGCCACGAGCGCGAGGGCGAATGGCTGATCGAGCGCCGGCTGGTCTGGGACTACATCGGCGGCGGCGCTGAGGGTGCGCCGGACCTGGGTGTGGAGCCGGGCTTGTTGAGCGATCAGCCCGGCGACCTGTGGGGACCCTGGGGACACCGGGTGTCGGACTACGCAGTGGACGGGACGCACGTTGGCTTCCTGGAGTTCTTCACGGCGCTGGGCGGGGTGGACACCTTGGGCTATCCCAAGACCGAGGCGCGGTACGACGACGATCCGCGCGCGGCGCTGGGCATCGCGGGCGCAGCGCCCGGGGTGATCCGGCAGTACTTCCAGGCGGCGGTGCTGGAATATCACCCGGACGACGAGGCGCAGCCGGTGAAGTTATACCTGCTGGGCCACGACGTGCGCGATCGGCTGTATCCCAACCAGACACACACCACCCTCACCAGCTTCATGTCCGCCGCTCCGTTGAGCGAAGGCCAGATTTACACTCCCGAACGAGTCCGGCTAGCCGCTGCGGTGGCGCCTGCACCGTCCCTGCCCTCGACGACTCCGCCCACTCCACCGCCGGCATCCCCAAGATTCGGGCTGCACGTGAGCCGGGTCCTGTTCAGCGCGCCGGATCGGCACCTGTCGCACAACATCCCGGACCTCGCCATCACAACGGCCGACGGGTCGGAGGCGCAGTGCGACTTCCTGAGCTACTACGAGGCTACCCATGGGCTCGCCCGTTGGGGCCACGCGATCTCCGAGGTCTTGGAGGAGCAGCCCGGAATCCTGACGCAGTACTACCAGCGCGGGGTGGTGGATTGCCACCAGCGCTACGGCGGATGGACGTTGGAGCGCCGTTTGGCGTGGGACTACATCGGCGGCGGCGTCGAGGGTGCGCCGGACCTGGGTGTGGAGCCGAATCTGTTGAGCGACCAGCCTGGCGAGCTGCTGGGCCCCTGGGGTCACCGGGTGTCGGACTACGCCGTGGATGGGACGTACGTGGGCTTCCTGGAGTTCTTCACGGCGCTGGGCGGGGTGGACACCTTTGGCCATCCGAAGACCGAGGCGCGCTATGACCACGAAGCGTGGGCGGTGCTGCATGTGCCCAACGGCGCACCCGGCGTAATTCGCCAATACTTCCAGGCGGCGGTTCTGGAATATCACCCGGCCGATACGGTCCAGCCGGTCAAGCTGTTTCTCCTGGGCGACATCCTGCGCGACTGGCGCTATCCCACGTACCGAGCGTTCGTGGCCTTCGGGCCCTACGGGCCGCTTACGCCGGGCCAGACCTACTATCCGGTCGCGACGTCCAACGTGATCCGCCCCGCCGGCTGAGGCCGACTGCTCGAAGGAGTTGCCAGGGGCTGGGTCTGGCTCGATGAATCTGCCGGAACAGCATGCGCCGGACGCCATGTGTACTCGGGGCTAGGACCGGCCGATTTCGACGGATGGGTCAAATGGGCCGCAGGTGGAGAACCAGGCGGCGTGGCGAGCAAGAAATTCAGGTTGTAGCGATGCGACCCGATTGGCCGACGTGCCGTGGGTGGTGGCGAGCGCCCTTCAGTCGAGCCTTCGCCACAGTCTCCGGCCCGCAGGCGAATACTTGAGCTTGCGATAGAGGCGCAACGCGGGTTCGTTGAAGTCATACACGATGAGCTCGACCTCGTTGACACCGCGGTTTCGTATCCAGCCGTGCACCGCGCTCATCAGACGAGTAGCGATGCCGCGTCGTTGATGCGCGTTGGCAACCACAAGCTCCTCGATCTCGGCATAACGCCGTGGAACGAGCGCCGGCATAGCGGGCTGTTCAGGCTGCTCATAGATGTGGACGCTGGCGAGCGCGACGACGGCGCCATCGAGTTCGGCAAGAAGCAATGCGCCCTCGGCATCCTCGATGTTGCGGTCAAACGCACTTCGCGAGCGGGCCGGCAGATCGGTCCTCCGGAATAGGTCAGGAAGCTTCGCCGCGTGCAGAGCGTCGGCTTGCGACCAAAGCCGGCAGGCGGCGTCGTAGTCGTCAGAGACGGCGTGGCGTATCCGAATCTGCATCGGATCTCCAGCATAGGCGCCCGGTGGCAGACAGCGGGCCGCTGCTTCCTAGCAGGCCGACCAGGAAGCCGAACAGCCGTCGTCAAACGACGCCCCGACGGTCACCGACAAGATGGTGACCTCCTGCTGGGGTACCGACGTTTCCCCGTCAGATCCTCCGCCGACCGGCACCGCCTCGATCTTGGCCAAGGTGTCGAGCGACGGTTTGTGGTCTTCCTTGAGCTGGCCAAAGAGCGTGAAGTCCGGCGACAGCCGGTCCTGCGCCGTGAGGTCGTCCAGGACGATGAAGAACTGGGAGCCGTTGGAGTCGGGCGTGCCCTTGTTGGCCATCGCCAGCCCGCCGCGGATGTAGGGTCGCTGCGGCGGCTCGATTTCGAACATGTACCCCGGATTCCCCGTGCCCGTGCCGGTGGGGTCGCCCCCTTGCACCATGAATCCCGGGATCAGGCGATGAAAGCCGACGCCGTCGAAATAGCCCTCGTTCGCGAGGAAGATGAAGTTGTTGACGGCCAGCGGCGCTTCGTCAGGAAACAGCGCGAAGGTCATGCGACCGAGGTTGGTGGCGATGATGACCCAAGGCTTGCCCCTGGGTACCTCCATCGTGGGGTAGGCCTCATACGTCTTGCCGTTCCTGGACCCCGACGATCCCGTCGAGCCCTCGCCGCAGGCGGCCAGCAGCCCGACGAATACCAATGCGACCAAACCTGCCCGCCACATCACGCACCAACCTCCGCATGCCCGCAGCGACCGGCATTGTTCCAGAGCGGCGGACCGTTTGAAAGCCGCAGGGTCAAGTGCAGTGGGCAAGGCGGCCCACAGCCCGTTGCCACTGTTTCATCGGCGTTCACGCACGAGCGCCCCGCAGTTTCGCTAGAGTGCTGCTGGTGTGGGGCCGAGGTTCGCTGACGGGTCGGCGGAATTCTGAGCCATGAGTGAGGACACGGGCATGGCCCCTTGGGCAGGCGACGGCGAGGGTGACGGCATCCCCGCGGTTGGGGTCGGCGTGGTCGGGACCGGCTTCATGTGCAAGGCGCATGTGAATGCCTGGCGCACGCTGCCGTACATGGCCTATCCGCCGCCGGTGCGGCCGATGCTCAAGGGGATCGCCGGGCGCAGAAGCGCAGACGCCGGGGCTGCCGCCGGTCGCTATGGCTTCGAGCGCGCCTATACCGACTGGCGGGAGATGATCGCCGATCCGGCGATCCAACTGGTCGATAACTGCGGGCCAAACAACATCCACGCCGAGGTGAACATCGCGGCCCTGGACGCGGGCAAGCACGTGCTGTGCGAGAAGCCGCTGGGTCGAAATGCGGCGGAGTCGCGGCGGATGCTGGAGGCGGCGCGGCGCGCCGGCGGGAAGCACATGGCGGCGTTCAACTACCGCTTTGTTCCCGCGGTGCGGAAGGCCCGGTTGCTGATGGAGCAAGGGGCTCTCGGCCAAATCCACCACTTTCGCGCGCGGTACTGCCAGGACTGGCTGGCGGACCCGGAGCATCCGCGGGTATGGCGGCTGCAGAAGGCGCTGGCCGGCAGCGGCGTCCTGGGCGATCTGGGCTCGCACATCGTGGACTTGGCGCGGTTCCTCGTCGGTGAGCCCACCGTGGTGAACGCACGGCTCAAGACGTTCGTGTCGGAGCGGCCGCTGCCTGAGAATCCGAGTGAGCGAGGGCCGGTGGACGTGGACGACGCCTTTGTCGCGCTGGTCGAGTTCGACAACGGCGCGATTGGGACCCTTGAGGCGACACGCTTTGCCGTGGGTCACCGGAACGCCAATATCTTTGAGATCAACGGCTCAAACGGCTCGCTCAAGTTCAATCTGGAACGGCTCAACGAGCTGGAGGTTCACTGGCGACCCGGCGCCGCGAACAGCCAGGCGGGATTCCGCAGCGAGCTGATCACGGAGCCCGACGACCCGTTCATCGAGTGGTGGTGGCCGCCGGGCCATATCCTTGGGTGGGAGCACACGTTCGTGCATGAGATCCACCACCTGCTCGATGCCGTGGCGAATGACACCGACGTGGCGCCCTACGGCGCGACGTTCGAGGACGGCTGGCGGTGTGACGTGATCCTCGAGGCCATCATCAGGTCCGCCGCGGAAGGCGGAGCCCCCATCGATATCGAGTACGAATCATGAGAATCGGCGTGGTGACAGTCTTGCTGCGTGACGTGCCGCTGACGGACGCGCTGGACTACCTGGCGTCGATCGGCGTGCAGGACCTCGAGATCGGCTGCGGGGCCTACCCCGGCAACGAGCACTGCAACGCGGCGGAGCTGCTGGCCGACGACGACAAGCGCGCGGCGTTTCAGGAGGCGATTACATCGCGCGGGCTCAACCTGAGCGCGCTGGCGATGCACGGCAATCCGCTGCATCCCGATGCGGAGCTGGCCTCACGGCATGCCGCGGAGGAACGCGACGCGGTTCTGCTGGCGGCGAAGCTCGGGGTGGAAACCGTCGTCGGCTTTTCGGGGTGTCCCGGCGACCACGAGGGCGCCAAGTACCCCAACTGGGTCACCAATGCCTGGCCGCCCGACTATCCGGCGATCCTGGAGTGGCAGTGGGAGACCAAGGTGATTCCCTACTGGCGGGAGTCGGCGGCGTTCGCCCGCGACCACGGCATCCACAAGATCGCGCTGGAGATGCACCCGGGCTTCGTGGTGTACAACACGGAGACGCTGATGCGGTTGCGCGACGCGGTGGGGCCGGAAATCGGCGCCAACCTGGACCCGAGCCACCTGTTCTGGCAGGGAGTCGACGTGCCAGAGGCGATTCTGGATCTGGGACGCGCGGGGGCGCTGCACCACTTCCACGCCAAGGACTGCCGCATCGAGCCCACCATCGCGCGGAAGCACGGCGTGCTCGACACCAAGTCCCTCGCCAACTTGGCGGAACGCGCCTGGCTGTTCCGGACGGTCGGCTATGGACACGGGGCGGAGGTTTGGCGCGACATCGTGACCGCGCTGCGCATGGTGAACTACGACGGGCCGCTGAGCATCGAGCACGAGGACGCGCTGATGTCGCCGCGGGAAGGCCTGGAAAAGGCGGTCCGATTCCTGCGCGAGATCATCATCGAGCAGCCGACCAGCGAGGCGTACTGGGCATGACCATGACGCTCGCGGCGGCGCTCTACACGATCAGGCGTCATATGACATCGGCCGCGGCGGTCGAGGATGGGCTGCGGCGCTTGCGGGATATCGGCTATTGCGGCGTCGAGGTAGCGGGCGTGCCGCTGCTCGAAGGGCCGAATCCCGCCATCTCGACGCGCGAGTTCAAACGCATGTTGGATGACGCCGGCCTGGCGTGCGTTGGCGCACACGGCCTGTGGCGCGAGATTCGGGGCGACACGTCCGCCGTGATCGACCGGCTGGCGCTGCTCGACTGCACGATGGTCAGCATTCCGACCTTCGTCGATGAATTCGATCGGTTCGAGCCCGCCAGCTATGCGGCCTTCGCCGGTGAGGCGGCGATGGTGGCGCAGATCCTCGGCGAGCACGGCATTCGCCTGGGCTATCACCATCACGCGCATGAGTTCCTGCGCTTCGGCGCTCAGCGCGAAACGATGTTCGACGTGCTGGTCGATGAACCAAGCTTGGCGCTCGAAATCGACGTCTATTGGGCGGCGTTTGCCGGTGTGGACCCGGCGGGCCTGATCGAGCGGCTGCCCGGGCGGGTGCCGTTGCTGCATTGCAAGGACCTAGAGATGATTCGGGACGACGAGGCCGGCGCGCGTCCGTTCTATGCGCCGGTTGGCGAGGGCAATCTGGATTGGGAGCGCATTCTTGCCGCCAGCTATGCTGCGGGGACCCATGCGTGGGTCGTCGAGCAGGACGAGTGCTTGCGTGACCCGTTCGACTGTCTGCGGTCTAGTTTCAAGTTCCTGCACGCGCGCGTTCCGTCGTCTCCGGCTTGATGCATCGTGTGAATAGCGCGGGAAGGGCGGGTCGCAGACCCGCCCCTACTCTCGTGAGGAGCGCGCGGTATGGCGGGTGAGTTGGGCATCGGCATCGTGGGGGCGGGCTCGATCGCCAAGGGCGGGCACATTCCGGGCTACCTGAGCATGCCCGACCGCTGCCGCATCGTGGCCATTGCCGACATCGAGATCGGGCGCGCCGAGCAGCTGGCGGCGCAGTTCGATATCCCGCACGTTTTCGACAGCTATGAGCAGCTGCTGGCCGTCGATGAGATCGACGCCGTGAGCGTGTGCACCCCGCCGGACGCCCACGCGCCGGTGACGATTGCCGCGTTGCAGTCCGGACGCCACGTGATGACCGAGAAGCCGATGGCCTTGGACCTGGCCGCCGCGCGGGCCATGGTGGAGGCTTCGCACGCGGCCAAGCGCATCCTGGCCGTGGATTTTCAGACCCGCTTCATCCGGCAGGCCCAAACCATGAAGCGGTTTGTCGACGCCGGCGACCTGGGCGAGATTTACTTTGCCCGCGCCCGCTACACGCGGCGCCGAGGGATTCCGGCCTACGGCGCCTTCCACTCCACCGAGCTCAGCGGCGGCGGCGCGCTGATGGACATCGGGGTGCACATTCTCGACACCGGCCTCTGGCTCATGGGGTTCCCCACGGCGGTGTCGGCGTCAGGGTCCACCTTTCGCAAGCTCGTCACGCAAGACGACGTGTTCAACCCCATGGGGCAGTGGGACCGCGCGGCGTCCGACGTCGACGAGAGCGCGATTGGGCTGATCAAGTTCGCCAACGGCGCGGCCATGACGCTCGAATGCGCCTGGGCGCTCAACGTTGGTGAGACGGACTTCGGCATCGACCTGGCGGGCGACAAGGGCGGTGGCGAGGTGCGGTTCGACGAGGCGAAACACGCCGCTTCCGGCACGCATCCGGTGCGCGTGTTCAAGGACACCGGGGAGATGCTGGTTGACTGGATCCCCAGCTCGGGTGTGGCGATGCCGGCCTACCCGCCGCGCGACCCGCCGAAGCCGCACACGCTGTCGATGCAGAATTTCGTGGCGGCCGTCATCGAGGGGACACCACCGCTGGTGACGGGCGATCAGGGCTTGGTCACGAGCACGATCATTGATGCGCTCTACCAGTCAGCGGCATCCGGTCGTCAAGTTGACATAAAGCTCTAGACCGCGTCGCTCAATCCGGGTCCGGTCCCTTCTCCGCTGGGAGGCCACTGCGTAACCCCTCCGTCATTCCCGCGGAGGCGGGAATCTAGCGGCTGCTCAACCTGTTGGCCCACGAGAAGGGGCGGTTCGCGAACCGCCCCTACCTCATTTCTTAAAAGGGCTCACGGCGGGGAGAGGGGGTCTTGGCCACCGGCTCGGCTTGAGACCCGTCCGTACGCCGCATCGAGCGGCACTCTCGTTCCAGTTGGAAATCGAGATGCGTCAGCTCCCGCTTCCCGGCGTCCTGAACAGGTTGTAGCCAAAGCGGAGCGTTTCCGGGTAGCGACCGATGCGATCGAACTCGAGCAGGGCGCACCGCACGTCGGCGTCGAAGCGCTCCGCCTTGTCGCCCAGCACTTGCTTCGAGAGCTTCGAGGTGGAATGGAGATTCCCCAGGATCGAGTCCAGTGTCCAGACGTGCGGATGCGGGAAGTTGAACGTGCCCACGTGGTCAAAGCCGAAGGCTGTCAACACCGCACGTTCATGATCGGCTCCGCGAGGCCGAGGAGGGGGACGGGTGCTCCTGCATTGAGTCGTGGCGTCGCGCTCCGTCCACGGCCGAACGGCGGCTCGCAGCACGTCGTGCCACGGCTCCCGGCCCCGTAGGAGGCTGAAGCACCCCAACGTCGCCAGGCAGCGGCCAGGCGCGAGCCATGCCAACGCCCGCTTGGCGACCAACCGCGGATCCAGCCGGTGGAAGGCTTCGCCGATGGTGATCAGTTCGAAAGAGCCCGGCACTGCTTCGACCTCCTCCGCGCGCCCGATGATCCAGCGGATGTTCGACAGTCCCTGCCGCTTGGCCTGCGCCCGCCCCACCTCGATCATCTCCGGCTCTTGATCGACGGCCCGGACTTCACTGAAGTGCCCCGCCAGCGGAAGCGCCACGCGTCCGGGGCCGCAGGCCAGATCAAGCAGGCGCCCGTCTCCCGTGATCCCGGCGCGGTGCCTGAGGTCGTCGAGTAGCGCTTCCGGATAGGGAGGCCGGTATCGCGCATAGGTCTGGGCAGTTCCGGAAAAGCAATCGGTGGGAATGCCCGAATTGGTGGGGCGGCCCGGAGTTTGGCCGGAACCCGTCCGTCTCATGCTCAGTCCCGCTGCCACGCTTGCTTGGACGGCCATCTTGGCATCTCATCTCGGGCCTCCCGTCAAGCACCGGAGACGGCTAATTCAAAGTCAGATTTTGAATTAGCCGATGCGCGGCAGACATCGCTGCTCGGGCTCTGTCGCGCTTCCGCTTGCTCCGGCGGTGCGGACCAATGCGGTTAGCCGGGCGAGCCGGCGAGCAGGCGGCCTCAAGTGGGCGTGGTGGTTGGGCTGCCGACGAGTTGGGCGACCTGTCATAGGGTGGCCTGGTTGGCGGTGACGACGAGTTCGGCCAGCGGCGTGGGTGCACGTCCACAGGCTGAAACGCGGATCGGAACGCGGGAGCGGCGAAAACGGTTGCGGCATACCGCTCCGCCCTGCGTAGGCCCTTTGGGGTTTGAGCGGCTTCCAGGTTCGGGATGTCGGGTCCAGCATCTGGCCGTCGGCGATTCGAGCCGCCTGCTTGAAGGCAGCCTATGCAACGTGCAATGGTCCAACCGGCCTTGAGACGTCTGCACTTGGAAGGAATTGCCCAATGTCGCGCCGCTTTGTCGCTGCAGTCATTGCAGCCATTGTGCTTGCGCTGCTTGCCGGGGTCGCCATCGGAACGGTAACTGCGCAAGAAGAAAACTACGAAGGCGAATCAACCTGTGAGGGGTTCTCTGCCTGGCCGGGTGGATCGCACTTGAGCCAAATGCACCCGTTCCACTTCGATTTCTATTTCGGCTATGCCGAACGACGGGATTGGTACCCATGTGCGGCTTGGGCCGCTGACCAGATGCGTTCGGCAATCCGAGGGTTGCGAGCGGCGGGATTCACCGTGGAAGAACCCCAGTTGACCTATGGGCGGCCATACGGCGCCACGACCTGCGAGTGGGACGACGAGGGGCTGGTAGAACTGGGTAAGGGTAATCACAAGTGGTACTACCTGTTCGGCGATTGTCTCGTCAATGGCGAGTGGATTCGCGTGTGGGGCGCCACCTATCGCGCGGAGAATACGGCGGAGGGGTTCTACGTCTATTGGTATGACGTCGGACCGACCCGGGATTCCCTTGGGCGGACGTTCGTTCCCTGGGCGGGTTAGTCTCTTGGATCTCCCGTTTCACCTTGGTCACGCGAAGTGTTGGTCTCACGTGAGTTGTTGACACCAGGTCTCTGTATGTAGTGGCGCAAGGACTCCGGTCGTGGCGACGTGGTGCTCGACTCGACCGCGGTGGACGCCTCTGACGCGCAGCGCTCCACGGAATCGACGCTCTTGGTCATGCTGTCGCTCGCGACGGCGCTAGGGGTACTGACCACAGAGGTGTGAGACACGGCTGATGGGCGGGAGGCCGTTGAGCGAGCCGTGGGGGCGCCGGCGAGCTGGGCGACGTGCCACAGGGTGGCCTGGTTGGCGGTGACGACGGGCTTGGACAGCGCCGCTTCGAGCTCGTCGATGATGGCGGCGGTGCGCAGGCCGGTGCAGCTGATGAAGATGGCCTCGGCGGCGGGTGTGTCGACGCGTGTGGCAACGAGGTCGCGCGTTTCGGTCGGTTCGATGGCCTCGATGTCGCCGCGTTGGTTCAGCCCAACCATGTTGACCACCTCGAACCCGCTGGCTTCGAGGTAGGTGCGTAGCCGGGCGTTGAGTTCGTCGACGTGCGGCGAGAGCACCGCGACGCGCCGCACCTCTAGCTCTCGCAGCGCGGCGGCTGCGGCGGCCGAGGTCGTGGTGGCCGGTACGCCGGAGGCGGTGCGCATGTCGGCCGCGATGGCCGCGTCGCCCTCGGGGCCGAGGACGTAGCTGCCGGTGGTGCAGCCGTAGGCCACGGCCCGGGCGCCGCGCCGGGCGAGTCGTCGGGCCGCGCGGCCGATGCCGGGATCGCGGGGGAGGCGCTCCACGTGGGCCAGCGTGATGCCGTCGGGGCCAAGCTCGGGCGCGGATTCCGCCGGTTCGATGTCGAGCTCAAGGCTTTGCGGGACGAACAGCTCCAGCTCGGCGAGATGCCCTGGTTGCACGGCCTCGGGCCAGACGATGCCGATGCGGTGTGGGTCCATCGGCGCTAACGCTCGATGAGGGCGCGGTGGCCGTGGGTGAGGACTTCGCAGCCGTCCTTGGTGATGACGCTGGTCTCGCTGAAGGCGACGCCGAACTGTCCGAGCCGCCGCACGGCGATGGGGTGGTGGAAGACCATGCCGGGCTCAAGCACCGTGGTCTGGTCGCGCTGAATGAACGCCGTCGCGTCGGCCCAGTTGGGTGGGAACCCGGCCCCGATGCCATAGCCGAAATTCCCGTGAAACACGAGGTCGTCGCCCGCGGCTGCAAGCTCGCGCCAGCCGGTCTCGGCCACGTCGCTGGCCACCGCTCCCGGCCGCAGGACGCTCAGCACGGCGTTTAGGGCAGCGATGCACGCGTCGGCCGTCCGGCGGACCTCGTCGGAGGGCGGGCCGATGGACAGCGTGCGCATCTGGGGCGCGGTGTAGCGCTGATGGCAGGCGCCGATCTCGAGCAGCACGTTGTCCCCGCGCTCGAGCGTGCGGCGCTTGTGGGTGGAGTGCAGGATGCCGGAGCGGCGGCCGCTGGTGACGATGGGCGCCAGGCAGGGATACTCGCCGCCGGCACGCGTCATAGCAGCGTAGGCCGCGCCCGCCACGTCGCCGTCCGTGACGCCGGCGCCCGCCGTGGACGTGGCGGCCTCGGTGGCCGCGCGGGTGGCGAGCGCCGCCCAGCGGATGTGCTCGATCTCGGCGGCCGACTTCAACCGCTTGAGCTGGATGAGCAACTCGCCCGCGTTGACGAACTCCGCCTGGGGCAGGGCTTGCGCAAGTCCGGCACGAAAGGCCGGGGTCTGCCCCCAGCTGGCGTCGTCGGTGCCGATGCGGCCGCGGTCGAGTCCGTGTTCGGCGAGCATTGCCGCGGCGTAGGCTGGTCGGTCGCTGGCGGGCGGATAACCCCGCAGGTCCTCGAACCACACGCTGAGCCAGGCGCTGCCGAACTCCGGCGGGTCCATCACGATCGCCGGCTCGCCCTGCCGCGGCACGATCAGGCACGCGGCGCCGTCGACGGCGAAGGTCTGGAAGCCGGAGAGATAGAAGACGCTGGCCGGGTTCATCACGACCAGCGCGTCGAGTGCGGCGGCGTCCATGGCGGCGCGGGCTCGCCGCAGCCGGCTGCCGTACTCGTCGACGGAGAATGCCAGCTCTTTGCCGACGCCTTGCAGATCGGCGTGAGGAAACGGGCCGCCGTCGAGGCTGGGGTGCAATCGCATGGCTACCGTCTCCACCGCATCAGCGGTACTGGTGCGGACCCCAGTCGGCGTTGTAGTAGGTCGCGATGGCGCGGCCGGGGGGCGCCACGGCGTCGAGCCGCTCGCGGTCGGCGTCGGTGACCACCACGTTGATCGCGCCGAGGTTTTCCGCCCACTGCTCCGGAGTGCGCGGGCCCACGATGGGGCTGGTGATGCCCGGCTGCCGCATGTTCCACGCCAGGGCGAGCTGGCCGGGCGTGCAGCCCTTGTCGTTGGCGATGGCGGTCAACTCGTCCACGACCGCAAACGCCGCGTCGGTGAAGAGGCCGCGTTGGCGCTGAGACTCGACGCTGCGCTCGAACCGCGATCCGGACGGCGGCGTCGCACCGCGGGCGTACCTTCCGGTGAGGAAGCCGCCCGCCAGGGGCGCCCAGGGAATGATGCCGATCCCGAAGTTCAGCGCCATGGGCACCAGCTCGCGCTCGATGCGGCGGTCGAGGAGGTGATAGGGGGGCTGGTCGCAGATCGTGCGATTGAGTCCCAGCTCGCGTGAGACCCAGAGCGATTCCACCACCTGCCAGGCAGGGAAGGTGCTGGTGCCGGCATAGCGCACCTTGCCGGCGCGGATGAGGTCGTCGAGGGCGCGCAGCGTCTCGTCCAGCGGCACCTCCGTGCCGGGACGGTGGACCTGATACAGGTCGATGTAGTCCGTTTGCAGGCGCCGCAGCGACGCCTCGCACTGTTCCAGAATGTGGCGGCGGCTGTTTCCCTGCGCGTTCGGGTCGTCGTCGTCCATGGGGAAGTGGACCTTGGTGGCCAGGACCAGGCGCGCGCGGTGGCCCGACTCGCCGAGCGCCTGACCGACCATCGTCTCGCTGGTGCCGCGGCCATAGGAGTTGGCGGTGTCGATGAAGTTGACGCCGGCATCGAGCGCGCGGTCGATGATGGCCTGCGTCTGGTCCTGGTCGGTCACCTGGCCGAAGTTCCAGCAACCCAGGCACAGCGGGCTGACCTTGACTCCCGTACGACCGAGATTTCGGTACTCCATTGCCCTGTCTCCCCATGCGCGTCGTTGCCGCCGAGGCGAGTGTGTCATGTCACCCGTCGCCGCGCAGGCCGGTACGCCGGCCAGCGCCGGTTACGGGACTTGCATCATCGACGGCAGCGGCACATTCTTAGTGTCGGAAATTGTCTGATCCGTTCGGATACTTGTCGGTACCAAGACAAGAAGGATGGGATCCAATGCCGATGTCTTCGCCGAGCGTGCCGCAAGTCGCGCCCCTCACGGCTCGTCAAATCGCCCAGTTCAAGCGCGACGGCGCTCTTGTGCTTCCCGCGGCGCTCGACCCGGACCTTTGCCGCCGGGCCCGGGACGACATGTGGAAAACGATTGCGGCAGACCTGCCCCGCATGAAGCGAGACGATCCCTCGACGTGGGGCCCGATCACTGAAGGGGAGAGCGCCGGGTTCAGAGCCCGGCGGCCCGCGAACGGCGGCGAGCCGCTGTTGAGCGGCAAGGGCCACCGGCTGACCATTCGCAACGGGGCTGAAGAGCTCTTGCTCGACCTTGGTCCCCGCGCGCTGTGGCGGGTCGCTGAGCAACTGCTCGGGGAGGGCTCGGTGGTATGGCCTGCCGGTTCGGACGAGTCCGGATTCACGACGGGGCCCTGCTTGATGGACGACGGCGCCATGGAGGGGATGGCCAGCCACATGGGCCAGGAGGTCGAGAACTTCCGGGAGCAGGCGACATTCGCGACGGAGGAGCTGCGGCTGCCCAAGACCGGACCGGTGTGGATGAACGGACAGGGGACGCGCGGCCTGTATTGCACGCTGCCGAACAGCCCCTCGCCAGGATCGAACTGGCGCGGCGCCCACTCCGACGGTCCGTGCTACGGCCGGCCGCGCGTACAGTTCGCTGCCTACATCGACGACCTTCCGCCCGCGTCCGGCGGCTTCACCGTGTGGCCGGGCAGCCACACGAGGATCTGGGAGCAGCAGTGGAAGGCCTTTCACGAGCACGGCCTGACGCACACGGGCGAGCGTGAGAAGGTGCGCGAGGCGGGCGGCTACGAATACCTCCCGGACCCCCTCTTCGAGCAGATCAAGGCCGACACCCAACCCGCCGATTCCTACGGTCCGGCGGGCACCGTGGTCCTGTGGCACACCAAGATTCTGCACATCCCCGGACAAAACACGTCCAGCGACGTCATCCGCCAGGCCACGATCTATGGCTATCTCAAGACGCTGGGGTCTCTCTCCGATGCGATGGCGATGGACGATACCGGCGGCGATATCTGGCGCGACTGGTCGGATGAAGTGCGCGCCATAGACGAGTGGAGCTAGACGGCCGTCTTGGGGAGTTGACGCGAGGTCTGAAGTCGGTTTGATCTGACGCCCGCGAGCGGATCAGGCGGCATCGCGTCGGGATCAAGCGCTGGGCTGGCCGCGAGGCGCCGCTCATGGCCCCTGACGGCGGCCGTCATTCCGGACTTGCGCCGGAGTCCAGGCCCCGGCCGCCGGCTCGCAGCCAGCCCCGCGGTTGCCACGACGGCCCTGATGAGCGCCGCCCCGAACCGCGTAAGGTGTGCGCGGATGGTTGCTTGCGGAGTTGCCCCCATGGCTATCACCAAGCCCAACGGCCGGCGTGAGGCGCGCGGCCGCGGTTCGTATACGTTTCCGGGTCTCAGGGTTCAGGTCGAGCGGACCGAGACGCTAATCCCCGCGCATGAGAATCAGTGCCCGTGCGGGTTCCTCTTCCAGCTGGCCGGCGGCGAGTTGGTGGTGGGTGGACCGCGGACCATCGAGCCTGAGCTCACGTGGCGCAGGTCGCGTGACGGCGGCCGCACTTGGTATGCCGCGCCCTCCTGGCCAAGCTTCTATGTGCACCAGTTCGACGACGGCGAGCTGCTGCACGTGGGGACGCCGGGCGACCCTTGGATCAGGCGCGGCGACCAGCCCGGCGCCTATCGCTTCCCGATCTATCGCTCACACGACAACGGCCACACGCACGTCGCCGAATCCGCGCTGATCTCCGGTGTTCCGCAGCTGGCGGAGGACGAAAGCGAGCAATGGGGACGGCACGTCTTCGCCTATGTGGACCACGGTCTCGTCGCGCTGCGCGACGGCAGTCTCCTGGCCACCGTGCTGGGAAAGTTCGCCGGCGACATCAAGCACCGGGTGTTCGTCATTCAGTCGGACGATCGCGGCGCCACCTGGCGCTACCGCTCGAGCGTGGCCTTCGACCTCAACCCGACCCACACGCACCGCATCGAGGGCTTCACCGAGCCCGACTTGCTGGCCCTGCCGAACGGCGACGTGCTTTGCTTCATGCGTACCGGTGGTCGGTACGAAGGGCAGCACACCGCGCTGGCCGTGAGCCGCTCAGCCGACGATGGTCAGTCGTGGAGCGCTCCGGAGCCCGTTGCCGACCGCGGCGTCTTGCCCAAGGCGTGCCGCATGTCGAACGGCGTGGTCGCCGTGATCTATGGGCGGCCCGGCGACTGGCTCGCCTTCAGCCGCGACGACGGCCACACGTGGATGGGGCACACGTGCCTCAACCTGGGCACGCAGGCCTGGGATTGCGGCAACTACGACTGGATCATCGAGGTGGCGCCCGACACGCTGCTGGCCGCTTATGCCGAAACAGATCGCAACGACCCGCGGCGCAGCTCGATCCTCGGTACCTGGGTCACTGTGAAGCCGACCTAGTCGGCTCCGGCCGCCGGCGCGCTCGTGGTTGTCTCGGGTCTAGGTCGGGCTAGCGCCGCCGCATGGGCAAACCACGAGCGCTCTGGCGATGCGAGCTGAGCGAGGTCATGCGACTGACATAGCCGAAGCGGTTGTCGTTGGCAGGACGGTTCAGCGCGGCGCCGATGATGTCCGTGAGTCGACGAATGCGACCGCCAATCGTTCGGGCCGTACTCAGTAGAAACCGCTTCATTACCGCACCTCACCTGCTACCACGAGGTCTCGAGCGGAGCCGTGCGAGCAGTTCGCGGGCTGTAGCTAGCGGGCGACGCCGTAGCGATAGGCTGGATCGATCACCTGCCGCACGCTGGTGGGGAACCGGCTCACGATGCGGGGCGCCAGGCGACTCGTCCAGCCTTTGAAGTAGCGGCGCAGGAACAACGAGCTGGCGGCCATGGCAGCGAGCGAGCCGAAAGCGGCTCCGGCGCCGATGGCGAAGCCGAAGATCGATCCGCTAAGTGTGCCGGCCGCTCCACCCTGCGGCTTGACGTCGATGCGGAAGTAGAACGACTTCACGCCGAATCCCCAGTCCAGGCCCCACCCCAGCGCCGTGGACAGACCCGCGCACAGACCGGCGGCGATGGCGAAGACCAGGCCGATGCCGAGCGCCCAGGTCACCCCGCCGGCATGGCGAAACAGCAGGCCCCAGATGATGCCGGTGACGACGATGCCAAGGACGGGGATCTGTACGGTCATCGAAAGGTCGTACAGATCGCCCTTGCCGACCTGAGGCGCGGTGAAGACGAGCGGCAGCCATACGGCGACGATGATGGCGCCGAGGACCAGTCCCACGCGAAACCCATTCCAGCCTTGCAGCCAGTCGACGACGAGCTTGTTCTCGGCAAGGTCGTAGAGCACGTGCGGCAACCTCACACTCTGGGCCGAAGGGCGAGCATCGGCATTCGAACCCGGTCCCTATCGTGCCACGTTTGCCGGGGCCAGCGCCTGCGGGCGCTGCATCGGCGTGAGGGGCTCGATGGCTCAGGTTGGGCCGTGCGCGCCGCCAGCGGTCTAACGCGACCACAGCTGGTGGTAAAGGCCCTGCTTCGCCACCAGTTCCTCGTGGGTCCCTTGCTCGACGAGGCGACCCTCATCCAAAACCAGGATGCGGTCGGCGTCCCGCACTGTCGAAAGTCGGTGGGCGATGATGAAGGACGTGCGCCCGCGCAGCAGGCGCTGCAGGGCCTGCTGGATGTGCAGCTCCGTTTCGGAATCCACGTTGGCCGTCGCTTCGTCAAGGATCAAGATCCGAGGGTCTCTGGCCACGGCCCGGGCAAAGCTGATCAACTGGCGCTGGCCGACGCTCAGGTTCCCGCCGCGCTCTTCCAGCACGGTGTCGTAGCCGTTGGGCAGGCGCGAGATGAACGCGTGCGCCCCGGCCGCCTGCGCCGCGCTGACGACATCGCTGTCGGTCAAGTCGGTGCGGTTGTGTCGGATGTTCTCCCGCACCGTGGCCGAGAAGAGAAAGGGTTCCTGCGGGACGATGCCGATCTGCCGCGAAAGCGAGTCGAGGGTGATGGCCCGCAGGTCATGTCCGTCCAGCGCGACCCGCCCGCCGGTGACGTCGTAGAGACGCATCAGCAGCGACACGAAGGTCGTCTTGCCGGAGCCGGTGGGCCCCACCACCGCCACCGTCTCGCCCGGCTCCACCGCCACGCTGATGTCGCGCAGGACGGGTTGCCCGGGTTCGTACTCGAAGTTGACGTTTTCGTACCGGACTCTGCCGGTCACGGGCGACAGGGCAACCGCATCCGGCGCCGTGCGAACCTCAGGCGTGACCTCGAGGAGCTCGACGGCCCGATCAGCCGACACCAACGCCCGGGTGAGTTGGCCGAACTCGCCGGTCAGGTCACGAATGGGCTCGAAGAGCCGCTCGATGTAGAGCGCGAAGGCGATCAGCAGACCGGCGGAGAGGGACGCGCCGATCCCTTGGCCTATGACGAGGACGATGAACGCCAGGGCCAAGGTGGCGAGGAGCTCAACCGACGGCCACAGGCCGTAGCGATAGCGCGCGGACCTCAGCGCGGCGTCCAGGTTGTCCCGGTTCACCCCGTGGAAGCCACGGGTGTTCTGCTGCTGGCGGTTGAGACTTTGCACGACGCGGATACCGGCCACGTTCTCTTGAATGCTCGAGTTGACCTCGGCGATGGTCTCTTGAGCTCTGCGAATGGGCCGGTGAGCCATGCGGCGCCACAGCGCCAGACTGGGAATCAGCAGCGCGACGAACGCCAGCGTGATCGCCGCGAGCAGCGCGTCCAGGGCGAACATTGCGGCCGCGATGCCGAGCACGCTGATGAAATTCGCTACTGACAACGTGAGGGTCCAGAGGGAATCTTCCAGCTGCTGCACGTCGTTCTGGACGCGCGACATGATTTTGCCCACCTGGTGACGGTCGTAGAAGGACATGGACAGGCGCTGCGCGTGCGCAAAGAGCTGGGTGCGGATATCGAATAGCACCCACTCGCTGATCCGCACCATGATCCGGCCATGGGTCAGGCCCGCGGCAAAGCGGGCCGCGGCGACAAGACCGAAGAGCCCCACGGCGGCGGCGAGTCCCAGCATGCCGCCGCCGGGTGGCGTCACCAGGTTGTCGATGGCCTGCTTGACCGCCCACGGCAACGCGACGACCGTGCCGCTGTACGCCAACATGGCGACGGCCGCCACCGCCACGCGCCCGCGGTAGGGGCGAAAGTACCGGAGCAGCCAGAGCAACGTGCGCCAATAGCGCGTCTGGCGCTCTTGGTCGAGGTCGAGCTGCACCCCGCCTCCGGCGGCCTGAACCGCCGGCGCCGCCATCAGGCCGAACCTCGATGGTCACGCATCCGCATTGAACCCGCGCATTTCATCAGCCGGACGTAGCTGGAGGTCGTGGATCCGGCGATAGGGGCCCTGCCGTTGCAGCAGGTCGTCGTGGGCGCCCTGCTCGACGATCGTGCCCTGATCGAGCACCAGAATCAGGTCCGCGCGTCGCACCGTGGATAGCCGGTGGGCGATGACGAACGAGGTTCGCCCCCGGAGCGCCTGGACCATGGCCTCGTGGATCAACGCCTCGGTGGCGACATCGACGCTGGAGGTGGAGTCGTCAAGAATCAGAATGGGCGGCGCCAGCAGGAGCGTGCGGGCAATGGCGAGCCGCTGCCGCTGGCCGCCAGACAGGGTGGCGCCGCGTTCACCCACCCAGGTGTGATAGCCGTCCGGCAGGCTGTCGATGAAGCCGTGCAGCTGGGCCGCCTGGGCGGCTCGGACCACGTCGTCCAGGGACGCATCGTCGACGCCGTAGGCGATGTTGTCCCGAATGGTCGCCGAAAAGACGAAGACGTCTTGCATGACGATGCCAACGCTGCGCCGCAGCGACGCAAGGGTTACGTCCCGGACGTCCAGGCCGTCGATGGCGATGCGGCCGGCCGATACGTCGTAGAAACGGGGCAGCAGGTGCGCGATGGTGCTCTTGCCTGAGCCCGAGCCACCGACGATCGCCGCCGACTGACCGGGCCGCAGCTCAAACGAGACGTCGTGCAACGCGGGCACGCCGTCGGTGTAGGCGAACGACACCGAGTCGAACACGACGTGTCCGGTGGCGGTGAGCTCCCGAGCATCCGCGGCAACGACGAGGGGATTCCTGGTGTCGAGAACCTCGAAGATGCGCGCGCCCGCGGCCATGGCTCTGGCAAAGAGCTGCACCCTCCACTCCAAGCCCATGGTGGTGCCGGCCAGCAGCACCACGAGCAGCACAAAGGCCGACAGGGTGCCGACCGTGAGCAGCCCCTGCTGCACCTGCCATCCGCCAACGAGCAGAATTCCCGCGGTCAGGACGGCGTACAGGAAGAGGAGGACGGCCTCTCTGGTGACGGAGAGACGGTCGGCGAGCACAAAATTGGTGGCGACCGCGGCGGCCCGCTCGCGAAACCGCCGCTGCTCGAAGTCCTGGGAGCCGAGGGCTTTGACCGTTCGAATGCCCGTCATGCTCTCTTGGAGCAAGATATTCATACGTCCGGTTTCTTCATGGGCCCGGCGATAGATTCGAAACAATCGGACGGCCAGCGCGACCCCATACCCCGAGATAAGCAGGGACCCGACGAGGACGATGAGACCCAGCTGCCAGTTCATGATGAGCATGGTGATGATTGGGAGGAAAAACAGGGTGAGAAACGCAATGCCGTGCATGACGCCGATCGCAATGAACCTGGCACAGGCCTCGGCGTCGACAGTGGCCCGTGACATCAGGTCGCCGGTCTTCTGGCGGTCATAGAACCCGAAGTTGAGCCATTGCAGCTTGTCGACGAAGTCGTTCCGAAGCCGAAACTCGGTCACCCGGCCAACGCGTTCGGCCAGATAGAGACCCAGGTACCCCAACACGGCCCTGACCACGCCGGCCAAGGTCATCTGGACCGCGATCAGCGCCAGCGCATCGCGGCCTTGTGACAGAAGCTCGTCGACGGCGTCGCCGGCGAGGCGCGGGAGCACCACGCGCGGCACGACCGAGGCGGCCAGCACCAGGGACGCGACGATGACGAGCGCCCGCTGCGTCAGGGCGTACTTAACCAGACGGATGAGGATGGGCATGCACGCTCAGGCTGAATGGACTGCGCCCGGGGCAGAGCACGACCCTACCATCGGCACCGGTGGCGCCAGCGCGCGATGCTGGCGCACGTGCGCCGGATGGCGATGTGCACCCCGTCGACCGGACCGTGGTGGTGGGCCAAGGCCGGGTCGTGGACACGGGCCAGCACGAGGAACTCTACCGCCGCAATGATGACTACCGGCGGCTGTGCGATCTTCAGCTCGTGCAGCCAATCTCCGAGAGTTGAGCCAAATGCCGCTGTTCCGCGAGCTTGAGCGTCCGGCGGATGCCGGCGACATCCGGTCGCTCACGTTTGATGAGGCCGAATTCCGGCGGCGGCATGACGCGCTGCGCGCCGCCATGCAGGCCGAGGGCTTGGACGCGCTGGTGTGCACGTTTGCGCCGAGCGTCTGCTACATGAGCGGATACGAAACGCTGGCGTCGTTCGCGCCCGCGTTCCTAATCGTCGCGACCGAGCGTGAGCCCACGCTGTTGGTGGACGAGTTCGAGGCGTTCAACGCGCTGGTGTCGAGCTGGGTGGAGGACGTGGTGACGTTTCCGTATGCGGGGGATCCCGCCGACGCGCTGGTCGAGGTGTTGCGCCATCGCGGTTGGGCCAAGGCAAGGCTTGGGTGGGAGCACCATCAGCACGGCGCGGCGTATGAGAGCTTTCAGCGCGCGGCGGAGTCCGTGGGCGAGTCCTGGAGCTATGTCCACGGACTTGTGGACGGGGTGCGGGCGCGCAAGAGCGCGGCCGAGATCGCGGCCGTGCGGTCGGCGGGGGCGATCACGCCGCACGGGTTCGACGCGGCGGCGGCCGAGTTGCACCCGAACGCACCGGATACCGCCGTGGCGGCTGCCATTTATCAGGCGCTCGTGGGGCGCGGCAGCGAGCGCATGTCGATCCAGCCCATCGTGACCGCCGGCCGGAACTCCGGCATCCCGCACACCACCTTCGGACGCTCACGACTCACGCCCGGCCACCCGGTGATTATCGAGTTCGGGGCGTGCCTGAAGCGGTACACCGCGCCCATGATTCGCACGGGCGTGATCGGCGATTTGGCCGATCCGGTGTGGCGCTCGATGTACGCGGCGTGCCTGGAGGCGGTGGAGCGCACGATCGCGGGCATGCGCCCCGGCGTCTCCACGCTCGACCTGGCGCAGCACGCATCCGAGCCGCTGACCGAGCTGCCGCCACGGGTGTTTACGGACGGCAATCGCGGCTATTCCGTCGGGTTGAGCTTCGAGGCCGACTGGGCGGACGTGATGGGCCTGCAGATTTGCACCCGCGCGTGGCGCAGCGAGCGCTCGCTTGCGGCATATCCGACGCTGCAGCCCGGCCACGTGTTTCACGTGCGGGCGGTGGCCCGCGACATCGGCCGCGCGGGCGTGGGCGTGAGTGAGACGGTGGCCGTGATCGCCGACGGCTGCGAGGTGCTGACCGACTATCCTCGCGGTCTGATCGGCCTGGGCTAGGGAGGACGCGTTGGTGCGCTATCGTGCCGCTGACTGTGCGGTCCGGCTCCAGGTGTGACGAGCGCCATGGCGATTGCGCGAATCGGCGTCGTGGGTGCTGGGTGGTGGGCGACCGAGGCCCACATTCCCGGCCTCATCGACCACCCGCAGGCTGAGGTGGCGGCGCTCTGCGATAACGATGCCGTGCGCCTAGAGCGGGCGGCCCGGCACTACGGCGTAGACGCGGTCTACGACGATCTCGACCGCATGCTGGCCCAAGCGTCGTTGGACGGTCTGGTCATCGCCACGAGCAACGCCTCCCACTACGAGCTTGCGCGCAAGGCGATCGGCGCGGGCCTGCACCTGCTCATCGAGAAGCCGATGACCGAGACCGCGCCCGAGGGCCGCGCGCTGCTGGAGGCGGCCGAGCGCGCCGGCACGCAGATCATCGTTGGCCATACGTTTCACTACACGCGCCTGGCGCGCCGCGCCCGCGAGTTGATCACCGGCGGCGCCATCGGCGATGTCGAGCTGCTCCAGAGCCTGTTCGCGTCGTCGGCCATCCAGCATGTGCGCGATCCGGACGCGCCTGACGGCGTCTATCACTATCCGGTGCACCGCCCCACGGGACAGAACTTCAGCGCCTACGGGCAGGGTCAGAATCAGCTCACCCATTCGGCCGCGCTCGCGGCATTCGTGATCGACGATGGGCCTGCGTCCGTTCATGCCTACATGTCAAACGCCGACGTGGCGGTCGACGCGGTGGACGCGCTGAGCGTGCGCTTCGCCGGCGGCGCGTTGGGGACGCTGGCCAGCATGGGCACGAAACCCGGCGACGATACGCCCCATAACGAGCTGCGCATTTTCGGGTCGGAGGGCTGGGTGGAAATCGATATGGAGCGGGCCACGCTGCTGACGCTGCATCGCTATGACGGCGGCGACGAGGAGATGCACGAGGCGGATGCCGCCATGCACTATCCGCTTCGGGCGCCGGCGCAGAACCTGGCCGACGTGGTGCTTGGCCGGGCGCCGAATCTGTCGCCGGGCTGGATTGCCCAACGCTCGGTGGAGATTGTCGACGCGGCGTATCGCTCGGCGGCCAGCGGGGATCCGGTGACGATCGCCGACCTCTATCGGGGAGCGTAGCTTTCGTCATTCCGGCCGTGCTAGTCATTCCCGACCACGTGAGGAATCAAGAGCGTTCAGCCTCGCGGCCGGGGTGGGGCATCTGAGACTCCTCACTGCGCTCGAAGTGACAGGTTGGTTTTCCGTTGCGCTTGACGTGACGGGTTGGGTGATCCGAGCGTCGGTGGCGCGGGCGAGGTCCCGTGCTGGGCGCAGCCCCGGGCCACCGGGCAGGCCGCCTGTGCGACTGGGTGCGGGATTTGCTTCGAAGACGAAGAAAACGCCCGAACACGTAAAAAAACTCCCGGCCTCAAGGTGTGGAATTTCGTGGGGCGCACCACTTTGCGCGGCTGTATTTCCATCAATCCGCCCTTGAGCCGGAATCCAGGCCCAAGCCGCCGGGTTCCGATCCGCGCGCCTGGTGAGGAGCGTGCTAGATTTCTCGCTCCGCTGGGAATGATGGCTTGGGCGGTTCGGGCGTCGTCGATGGGGCGGTCCCAGGCTGCGCGCAGCCTGGGCCACCGGCCGGACTGGGCCACCAGTCACACGACGAGGACGAAGGCAGGTCCGGTGATTCCCTGGTCCCGGGATGAAGGTGACCGTTTGAAATCGCATGAAATGACTAGCGCCCGAAGATCAATGGGATCTGAGTCAGTGGTGCTTCGTCCCAGCTCGCTCGACGATATCCCGAGCATCGCCGCGCTCATTTCGGCCAACAGGTTCCAGTCGGATGGCTCAGGAGCTCTGCTGCCGGTAAGTCCACAGCAAATCCTCAGAATGCTTGGGGACGAGAGCTTGGGTAGATTTATTTCGGCGGTGCTCGCCTCGGGCGAACTCGTTGGCTGTGTCTCGGTGGCCGTCTATGGAATGCCTTCGAATTACCGGGAAGTAATCACGTGGCTTGCGAACAAGCTGCCCGTGGATGAGTTTGGAATTCAGCAAGATGCCGAAGACGACTATCGCCTGGTAGCGGAGCTGCGCTCGCTGGCCGTGAGCGACGCCTATCGTGGTCGACAGCTAGGCTTGCGACTAATTGACGCAGCAAAGGCCGAAGCGAGGCGCCGAGGATTCGGACAGCTCTACTCGCTTGTGAACAGGGACGCGGTAGGGCTCTTCGAGAGGGCCGGCTTTCGTCGTGCGACCCGACCCCCGCCCAAGCTCATCATCGACTGCGCGGTGTGCCCGCTGCTGGATCATTGCGTCGAGATTCCCGTTGTCGCGGAACTCGATGCGGCATCTGCCATCGACGATCACGGGTGACGATCGCCGAAATCTATCGAGGAGCGAGGCCTCGTCATTCCGGCCCTGCGAGCCGTGTTCCTCATTCCGAACGAACGTGAGGAATCTGGAGCATCCAACCTCGCGGCCAAGGTGGGCACCTGAGACTCCTCGCTGCGCTCGGAGTGACAGGTTGGGTGGCCCGAGCGTCCGTGATGGGGGCGAATTCCCGGGCTGCACGCAGCCCGGGCCACCGCTCCCGTTCGAGACGCGCACAGGCTACTCGCCGATGAACGTGGAGTCCGGGTAGAAGTCGCGCCAGGCCCAGTCGAACGACGAGGTCCACGGCACCGCGCTTAGGGCCTCGCCCGCCAGCGGACCGCTCACGGCCAGGCCGTTGGCCGCGCCCCACAGCGATCCCGTCTCACGGTCGCGCAGCCTGCCGTCGCCCGCCGGCGCAAAGGTGAGCAGGCGGTCCGCCACGCGCCGCAGATAGGCCCGGACGGAGCCGGTGGCCGCATCGACCCAGACCAGCACGGGCTCGTCGCCGACCATGAGGTGCACCAAACCCGCGGCCCGTGCGTGGGCAAAGGCGACTGCCGCCGACGCCTCTCCCAGCGCGAGGCCGATGACCCAGTTCTCCTGCGGCTTCGCGAGGACAAGCCGCGGGCCGTTGAGGCCGTTGGCCAGCACCTGCGCGTCGGGATGGTGCGCGCTGAATCCAGCCCAGGTATCCAGCGTCGAGGGTATCTGCGTGAGCGCGGCGCCCCGCAACTCGCCGACCAGGGCCCGGCCCAGCGGTTGACTCCAAATGCTGCCGGTGGAGTGGTCGAACCAGGTCATGGCGGTCTTGTACAACGCGCCCTGATTGCCAAAGACGAGCGTCTGGCCCTCGAAGCGCCGGTCGTGCACGAGACCGGTGTAGCAGAGCGGTCACCAGGTAACGAGCACCGGCGTGCCGCCGACGACGTCGTTGACCATCTCACGGCGATTGAGCGTCGTGACGGGGTAGGCCCGTGCCTCGCCGTTGATGACCAGCCCCAAAACAAGCTCATCTTCGTGGAGCGGCGCGGCGGCGGCCGCCACGAATTGCGGCGTGTAGATGGGCGGGATGGCGTCGCGGCTCAGGCGTTGGTCGTAGTCGGACGCGAACATCATCCGCTCACTTGGATCTGGCAGGTTGTCCGGCGGCCGAGGCGCGCGCGCGGTCTCGTCAGGGCCGCGTACGACCGACGCGAGCGCAAGCGCCCCCAGGGCGATGAGGACCCCGCTCAGCGCCAGCGAGACCGCGATTCCTAAGCGGCGCCGCATGCTGCCTCCGCCCAACAGCCGCCGACGGTCACGCGGCGGTGGGCGAGCCAATCCTCAGCGCAGGGCGACTTGCAGGGCCTGCGCGATGTCGTCCACCGGAATAAAGGTGATGTCGTCGTGAATCTGAGTCGGAAGGTCGTCGAGGTCGCGCTCGTTGCCGCGCGGCAGCAGGACTCGGCGCACGCCGGCGCGATGGGCTGCAAGCATCTTGGGCGCGATGCCGCTGGTGGACTCGATCCTTCCCTCGATCGACAGACTGCCGGTTGCGGCCAACTCCGGGTCCACCTGGCGATCCCGTGCGAGCGACACGATCGCGATCGCCACCGCCAGCCCGGCCGATGCCATGTCGCCGGCTAGCGTGTTCGTCGGGACGTGCACGTGCATCTCGAATTCCTGCATGAAGCGCGCCGAGACGCCGAGATCCGACAGACGCGAACGGACGACGGCGACGACGGTTGCCAACCGGTTCGAGATGTCGGTGTCGGCAGCGTCAATCATCGTGACCCGACCGGGCCCGGGCATGAGCACCGCCGACACGAGGCCATGTCGGCCACCCTGATCGTCGACGACCAGCGCCGCCGTGCGGCCACGCCGCTGGGCGGTGCGTTCTCGACGGACGGGCGCGGGAGGCCTGCCCGCGAGATCGTAGAGGTGCTCCGTCTGGATGACGGCGGGCGCCGAATCGTCGCCCAGCGCGTGGGCGACCAGGGTCTTGCGGATGACCTGCCGCAGGAGTGCGTCCAGGCGCGCGACACCGGCCTCGTCGGTGTAGGTCTGGACGAGCACGCGCAGGGTGTTGTGGTCGAAGGTCAGCGCGTCCGCGGCCAATCCATGGTCGGCAAGGGCTTGCGGGATCAGGGTGCGCCGGGCCAACTCGACTTTCTGGGCACTCAGGTATCCAGGGATTTCAGCAACATCGAGCGCAAGCAGGTCACTGGGCGCAAGCGCTTGGGTCCAGCGACAGGTGACGATGACGAGCAGGCGCGAAAGGTCGAACGGAACGCCGAAGAATGGGTCGGACACGCTGGCCCGCCGCCGGGCGTCGGTGAGCAGGGCCAGGAGCGCGCTCAGCTTGTCTCCCCACCGTTCCGCCGCGCGGCCCAGTCCCGCCAGCACGACCACGGCCTCCGCGGACTGGGCCCGTTCAACGGCGCTCATGAGCGCGCCCGGCTGGCCTTCGCGCCGCCAGATTTCCGCGGCCGAGTTGAGTTGTGCCAGGTCGATGACCTCGAGCGGCCGGCCGAGAGCCCGTGCAATGGATCGGGCGGCGGCCGTCTTGCCCACGCCCTTGGGGCCGGAAAGGCAGAGCAGGCTCAGCGGCGCGCCGGAGGAGGCCGTGGCGGCTGTCCGGGCGTGATGCGCCGCTATGTGCTCCACCACGGCGGCCGCGGCGGGCGGGGGCGCGAAGTGGTCCGAGTCCAGGGCGTGTTGCACCGCGGCGAGCGCGGGCGGTTGCCCGTCGGCGCAAGCCCACGGCAACGCGATGGCGCGAGCGACGCTCCCGGCGCTTGCATTGGAATTTTCCAAGCGCGCCGATAGCGTTTGAGCGACCTCGTCCGGCAATTCGGTCTCGGCGAGGCGAGTCCGCAGGTCGACTGGCTGCAACGTGTTCCCTGCCCCGACGGCATGCACCTTGAATCATAGCCGCGTCTGGGGGGCAGGCGTCGGTGAGAATCGCTGCAAGCCGTTAAATGGTCTGACGGTCGTCCAGGCGATGCTTCGCCCAGGGGATGAGGGGATTGACTCGCGGCGGGCGCGGCGCGAAGATCGCAGCAAGAGACGGGTACTTTTCCAGCGGTGAGGTTTAGCGTGGCTGCAGCACAAATGCCTTCGAACGAAGTTGACGTCCATGAGGCCAAGCGTTTGGTCGAGCAGGGCGAGGTCCGGGTGATCGATGTTCGGACCCAATTCCCGTTTCCGGCCATGCCGGGGGCGGAATATGTGCCGCTCGAAGACATTCTGGCGCGGCCCATCGAAGTGGTGCCGACCGATAAGCCAATCCTGTTCATCTGTAATGTCGGCCAGACCAGCGGCGTTGCGACGCAGATGGCGACGGCGCTGGGCCTGAATCAGGCCTACAACATGCAAGGCGGGATGGAGGCCTGGGAGGCGGCGGGATACACCACCGAAGATCCACCGGCCGGCCACTAGGAGCCGTCCGGGCAGTTTCGAGTTCCATGGAACGAGGGTAAGCGCGTGTTCAATGTCGAGCAGGTCCAGCGATATAGCCGGCACATGCTGCTGCCGGAGGTCGGCGTCGTCGGCCAGCGCAAGCTTCTTGACGCCAGCGTTGCGGCGATCGGGGCCGGTGGTCTGGGTTCGCCGGTGCTCTACTACCTGGCCGCGGCCGGCGTGGGCAAGCTGGGAGTCGTCGATTTCGACGTGGTCGACCGCTCGAACTTGCAGCGGCAAATCTTGCACCGCGAGGACCGCGTGGGCCTGCCCAAGACCGGGTCGGCGGCCGAAACGCTCACCGGGCTCAACTCGGACGTGGAGGTGATTCAGCACAACGAGCCGCTCACCTCCGAGAACGCGATGGAAATCTTGGGCGCCTACGACGTGATCGTGAACGGCTGCGACAACTTCCCCACGCGCTACTTGGTCAACGACGCCGCGTACATGCTGGGCAAGCCGGTGGTCGACGGCAGCGTGCTGCGGTTCGAGGGCATGGCGACGATCTTTGTGCCCGGCGGCGGCTGCTATCGCTGCCTCTATCCCACGCCGCCGCCTCCCGAGATGGCGCCGAGTTGCTCCGAGGCCGGCGTCCTGGGCGTGCTTCCGGGTTTGGTTGGCCTCATCCAGGCGACGGAGACGATCAAGGTGATCCTGGGCATGGGCGACACCCTGGCCGGTCGCCTGCTGCTGTTCGACGCGCTGGCCATGGAGTTCCGCGAACTCAAGCTCCGGCGGGACCCCAACTGCCCGCTGTGCGGCGACGCTCCCACCGTGACCGAGTTGATCGACTACGAGGAGTTCTGCGGCTTCGCCGGCGGCGACCGCGCTTCGCAGCCGGTCGAGGCGGGCGTCGCGGGGTAGGGCGAGCTTCCGCCGCAAGAGCTATCTCGGGTCCGGACACCTTCGATGACGTCGCATGAGGCCTTGTTGCCGAGTTTGACAATCGACCGCGGCATCTACGTCATGCCGCAGTTCGTCACCTTCGAGGTGTCCGACATGGCGTCGGCGCGGCACTGGTACGTGAACGGGCTGGGATTCGTGGAGCTTGCGGTGCTCCCAGGTCCTACGGGCGATCCGGTGCTGGTCCACCTGCGGCGATTTCGCTATCAGGACATCTTGCTGGTACCGGCGAGCGGGCCTGGTGGCGCGCCGGCGGCGGGCGTGCGGGTTTCGTTTGCCGCCGGGGATGAGGACCTGGACGCGCGGGCGGCAACCGCCGCCAGCGAGCCGGGCGGCAAGGTCGAGGGGCCGATGCGTACCCCATGGAATACGCGCGATTTGCACTTCCGCGACGCGGATGGCTACGTGGTGATCTTTACGGCGGTGGATATGCATGCAGACATGGATTCGGAGTTTGCCCGGCACGTGCGCGCTTCGGTGCGGCCGGCTGAGTAGCCGGTCACTCCGTCATTGGGTGAAGCCCCCCTCACCCCAGCTCTCTCCCACGGCGGGGAGAGGGGGACCGCACCGCTGTGGCAAGGGGGTGGCCCCGGTCAGGCTGCGGGCAACCACGAGGGTTGCCCCTACGCGGATTGTCTACGGACGCCGGGCTGGATTCCGGTATAGGCCGGAATGACGCGGGGCTACGCGGCGGTTTCAGGTAGCGGGGGCTCCCATGCTGCACGCAGCATGGGCCACCGGGCCGGCATGGGCCACCGTCGGCGGTGCCTTGTGCCCTCCGCCCTGGGACGAGCGTTCCAGATTCCTCGCTGCGCTCGGAATGACTCCTTTGGGCTGAGCCCTCGTGGTGGCTACACGTGGTAGATGTAGAGGTCGCGATCGGTGAGTGGCAGGTCCACCCATGCCCCATCCTGGCGATGGCTCTCGGCGATGGCGAAGCAGGCCTCGGTGACGTGGTGGGCCTGCTCGATGTGATTCAGCGTGGGCCGTCCCGACTCGTGGGCCTCGATGAGGTCCTCGAGGCAGGTGACGACTGAGCTCGACTTCTCCACCTCGGGCAAGGGTTCGGTGTGCCACTCGCGGTGACTCGGCGAGTCGGTGGGGCGGTTGACGCGCAGGGCCAGACCTTCGGCGTTGTTGAGCGTGCGCACGGTGCCCTCGGTGCCCACGATCTCGAATTCATGGTGTCCGGCGGGAACGGACCACGCTTCGACGCCGTTCTCGAACTCGATGTGATACGTGGCCTGCGGGTCGTCATCGAGCCTGCCGTCGACGATCTGCAGATCGCGGGGATGGAGCTCGCCGCGCACGCGGGTGATGCGCGGATCGCCAAGCAGATAGGACAGCCCGTCGACGGTATGGATGTGGCCATGAAGCAGGCTCCGACCGGCGTACTGGATACCGGCCTTGGGCTCACCGATGCGGCCCTGGACGATCAGATCGCGCGCCGCGCCGAAGGTCTTCGAGAACCGATTCAGGACGCCCGAGTTGAACGCGGTCCCGTGGGCCTGGCAGGCCGCCAGCACGGCGTCGGCCTCGCGGGGCGAGCAGGCGATGGCCTTTTCGAGGTACATCATGGGCACGCCGGCGTTGGCTACGCGCGCGGCCAGCTCCGAGTGCACGTCGGCCCGCGTGCAGATGGCGACCAGGTCGGGCTGCTCCTTGGCGATCATCTCGTCCAGGTCCGCGTAGACCGCGGATACGCCCCAGCGCGCGCTGAAGTCGGCGCGTTTCTCGGGTAGCAGGTCGCACCCGGCAACCAAGTCGAGCCGCTCGACGGCCTGGCAGGCGCCGGGCAATCCGTAGGGCAGCATGAAATCGCGCGACGGTGGAATCTCATCGTCGATGGTGTTGCCCATGCGGCCCAGGCCGAGGATGGCGGCGCGGTAGGTTTTCATAGCGGTCTCCTGCTGTCGGTGGCGGTGCTCGCCCACCGGCATGGTGCCAGGCTCAGCCGGGCGTTGCGTGGTCCAGCGTCTGGATGAACTCCGCCGCGACCGCGGCCGCCTTCGCGAGATGTTGGGCCGCCGTCCGGCCGGACCTTTTGCGCGGGACGAACGAGTGATCGCCGTCGATGAGCCAGTGGATGCGGATGGCGTCCGAAAGGTCGTAGGCACCGACCTCGGCCTTGGAACCAAAGGCGTCGCGCTCGCCCTGCACGATCAGCGTCGGCGTGCGCAGGGCCGATAAGTGCTCCGTGCGGAGCTTCTCGGGCTTACCCGGCGGGTGGAACGGATAGCCCAGGCATATGAGTCCCCGGGCGCCCACCGCGTCGGCGATGAGGCTGGCCATGCGGCCCCCCATTGAGCGTCCGCCGATCACGAGGCGCTCGGCTCCGCCAAAGGCGTCGATGACCGCGTGCCAGGTTTGGAGCAGCACGGGTTGGCGGTCGGGAGGCCGGCGGCTGCCGCCGCTGCGACGTTGGTGCATGTAGGGAAACTCGAAGCGGACCACACGAATGCCGACCGCAGCCACGCCGGCCGCGATGGCCTCCATGGTCGGATGGTCCATGGGTGCTCCGGCGCCGTGGGCCAGCACCAGACGGTCGCGTGCGTCGGCCGGACCGTCGGTGAGGAACGGGAGGTCGCTCATCGGAGACGTTGGCGTAGGCTGGGAAGGGCGGTTCGCGAACCGCCCCTACGGCAAGACAGGGCGGATCTGAGACCCGCCCCCCGTATCAAGTACGGGGCAGGCTCTACGCCAAGCATCCGGGGCGTCTCGTGTGAGAACGGATTCCTAGGAGCCTGGATTCCCGCGTGCGCGGGAATGACGAGGGATTGCGCAACGGTCTCCTCATGGCGGGATCAGGTCAAGCGGATCTCGGCCGACGTGAGGGCGTCGCGGAAGGCATCTAGTGGCAGATGGCCGTCCGTCATGACGATTGAGGCCGGGATTGGCGTGTGGCCGCCGGAGCCGACGCTGAGGCGCAGCGGTCCCTGGCGTGGCGGCACGTCCACGCCGCGGGCGCGGGCTTCGGGAAACCCCCAGAGGTTCACGATTTGGGCGGCGTCGGGCGGCAGGTCGACGAGGGCTTCGTGGGTGCGGTCCATGATGCCCCGCAGGCCCTCCCAGAACTGCGCCACGTAGCGCGGGCCGTGGGAGTCGGTGTATTCCCAGATGAACAGCCGGATGTTGTCGGTCAGGGGAATGTTCTGCTCGACTACCTCGGACTGCAAGAGCACCGGACCTTCGGATGGGTTGATGAGGTCGAAGCGGCGCTCAATGGGGTTCGCGAGGCCCAAGCTGCGGCCGATCTGGATCGGGTAGCTGGCGGCGCAATAGGACCAGTCGCCGCCGAAGGCTTCCATCTTGACGGTTGCCGGATCGAATTCGAGCCCGCGGCTCTTGGCCTGAGCCAGCAGATCCAGGCCCCAGGCCTTGGCCTGCATCCAGCCGCGAATCTCGGTCGCCTGCAGCCCGCCCGGGGGCAGATCGGGGCTGGCGTCGCGGGAGGCGCCGTCCTGCCGCAGTTGGTCGGCAGTGAGGACGCCGTCAGCAAGCCCGCGGTTGCGGATGGCGGCCCGCTGATCGTCTTCGATGCCGTGGAAGAAGCTGCCGCCCAGCGCACGTTCTTTGGCTGCGGCGCCACCCTCGACACGGGAGACCATGGACCGCTCGCCCAGCCGAGCGTCGGCGTATTCGATGATCTCGTCGGCGGCTTCGAAGTGCGTCGGGAGGAAGTAGACGGCCTGGTCGTCCCCGGCGGCGTCGATGACGCGCTGGTACTCCCGCTGCAGCTTCTGCTCGAGCGGATAGGCGAACGGAATGCGCTCGACGAACTGATTCCACTTGCGGTCCATGCGCTCGCGGTTGTCGGGCGGAAGCGCGAGCCAGGTGAGCGAGTGAACCGAGAGCCAGATTTTGTGCAGCTGAGTGGCCATGGGCGCGGCTTCCAGGTTGGGCCGGCACGTCACGCCTCGGCGACGGCGGCCGCCATGTCGCGGCGATTATGCCCCGTGCGCCAGGAGGCGGGTCATGGCCCGCATCTGCCGGGCACGTCGCGGTGTACGGCGATTCTGACTCGGCATTGATTTGCCAGTCGCCCTCCCAAGGGCGCCCACTAGGGGCGCCCCTACCTGCTCTTGCCGACGCCTACAATCTCCCAGGCTGCTGCCAAGGGGTGCGCACATGCAATGGATCGCGCTGCCGTCGCCGGACGTCGAGATGCGTGGCTTGGTGGGCGCGCCGCGTGCGCTGCTCCATCGACTGCCGGAGCAGCACCGGGACAGCTTGCCGGCGGACACCTGGGAGCGGTCGGAGATGCCGGCCGGCGTGCGATTGGTGTTTCGGACGGACAGCTACCGCGTCGCGCTGCGCTTGGAATACCTGGGACGACCGAGCCGCGCCACGAAGGTCGACGCCTACGTCGATGGCCACTTCGCGGCATCGGTCGGCGGCGATGACGCGGGGCCCTGCGAGGCCGACCTGCTGGACGGCATGACGGGCGAATACGAAGTGGAGCTGCACATGCCGCCATACGCCAGAGTGCGGCTCGATGCGCTGGGTATCGCGACCGGCGCGCGCCTGGCCGCGCCCAGCAGTCGGCCGGCCCGGCGCATCACGTTTCACGGCGACTCAATCACGCACGGCGCCATCACCACTCGGTCCGGGCTGGCCTATCCGGCGCGGGTGGCCCGTTCTCTGGCGGCGGACTTTATCAACCTGGGGTTTGGTGGGTCGGCCAGGGGCGAGCCAGGCATGGCGCGGATCGTGGCCGCGCTTCCGGCCGACGCCATCGTGCTCTACTACGGCATTAACACGTATGCGATCGGACATCCGGGCCACGTGGAATTCGGCCGCATCTATACCGAGTTCCTCGAGACCATTCGCGCGTCGCATGCCGAGACGCCCATCGTCGTCATCACGCCCACCTGGTACGTCCCTGAGGGGCATCAGCGAAATGCCGCCGGCTCCAGCGTGGAGGACTATCGGACAGCCATCCGCCGCGTGGTAAGCGCTCGGGTCGCCGCCGGCGAGGCCAACCTCGTCGTGCTGGAAGGCTGCAGCGTCATCGGCCCCGGCGACGAGTCGCGCCTGGCGGACCTGGTCCACCCGAACGATGAGGGCTTCGCCGTGATCGCCGACGGGCTGACGCGGCTCATTGCCCGGGCGTGGGGGATTGCCTGACCGGACGACCCGACCGCGCGCTTGGGCGGCGGTTCGGATATCGTGTCGCTCAGGATTGCCCGCCACGGAGCCTGAGCCATCAAGCCGAAGGACGAGTTCGACGCGCGGCTGGTGGGGCCGTGCAATGCGGTGCCGACGATCTTTCACGAAGACGGCACCATCGACTACCCGGCGATTCGCAGCCTGATCGACTTCAGCATCGACGGCGGCTGCGACGTCATCATGCTCACCTGGGGCGACAGCCTGATCTCGTTGCTCACGGACGACGAGGTTGCCGAGTTGCACCGGGTCGTCATCGAGCACACGGGCGAGCGGGCGGTCACCATCGCCTGCGACAACCTGTGGGGGCGCAACAAGGCGGTCGAGTTTGGCCGCTATGTGCGCGAGCTGGGGTTCGACGTCTACATGGTGCGTCCGGCGGAGTGGGCCAAGGGCACGCCGGAGTCGCTGGCGGAGTTCTACGCGGCCTGCGGCCGCGCATCGCCAGTGATGTACGTGGGCGACGTGCCGCTGCGCAGCCTCGAGTTGCTCGCCGACGACCCGAATATGTGGGCGTTCAAGGAGGATCTGGGCCTCGACTACGCCCACGAAATCATCATGCGCTGGGGCGACCGCTGGCCGATGGTGGGCGGCGGCGGCATGAAGCGCCACCAGCTGCTGTGGGCTCACGGTCACTGCGACACGTGGCTCGATGGCTTCTGCCGCACCTTCCCGGCGGTGTCCCAGGACTATTGGCGTGCGCTGCAGCGCGGGAATATCGCGGCGGCCTGGGCGCAGGCGATGCGCTATGAGGTTCCGCTGCGCGCGCTGGCGCAGCGTGTGCGCTATGGACCCGACGGACTGGTCAAGCATGCGATGGTCGAGGCAGCGGGTGTGGCGCCCCGCTGGCGGCGCGCGCCGGCGCCCAACCCAACGGAGGCAGAGATGGACGAATTACGGGAGTTTTTGGCGGGGCTTGGTCCCCAGACGCAGCCGGTGCACGCATGAAGTCCCACGATGAAATCCGCGGCCGCATGGCAGGCCCGTGCCTCTCGCTGCCGACGGTGTTCACGCGCGAGGGCCCGGTCGACCATGAGGGCATGCGCAACGTCATCGACGTGGCGCTGGACGCCGGTTGCCAGATCGTGATGCTGACATGGGGCGACGGCCTGGTCTCGTTGCTCACCGACACCGAGTTGGCCCAGGTGCATCGGAACGTGATCGAGCACGTGGGCGACCGAGCCGTGACCATCGGCTGCGACAACCAGTGGGCGCTGCCCAAGGCGCTGGAGTTCGGCCGTTACGTCGAGGCGCTGGGGTTCGACCTCTACATGGTGCGCCCCGCCGATTGGGGCGCTGCTAGGGGCACACCGGAGACGCTTGCCGAGCACTATCGGGCGATTGCCCAGGTGACCCGCGTGATGCTGGTGGGCAACGTGCCGCTGCGCACCTGCGAGCTCATCGAAGACGAGCCCAACGTCCTGGCGTTCAAGGAAGACCTGGCCATCGACTACGCGCACGAGGTGCAGATGCGCTGGGGCGACCGCTGGGCCATGGTCACCGGCGGTGCGCACAAGCGGCACGTGCTGTTTCATCCCCACGGCCCGCGAGCGTGGCTGGACATCTTCATCCGCTCGCATCCCCAGCCGACCGTCGACTACTGGAACGCGCTCAAGCGCGACGACACGCGCACGGCCTGGGACATCGCCATGCGTTACGAGCAAAAGCTCTGGGACATCGTCAAGCGCGTGCGCTACGGCCAGGACGGGCTGTTCGCCCATGCGCTGCTGGAGGTCTACGATGTCGCGCCGCGCTGGCGCCGCTCACCCGCGCCCGATCCAACCGATGAAGAACTCGACCAGCTGCGCGACTACCTGCGCGGCGTCGGCCTGATGTAGCCGCCTGGAGGCCCCCGATGCGTGACCACGATGAAGTCCGCGCCCTGCTCGACGGCCCCGTCAACTCGCTGCCCACGATCTTCACCGAGTCCGGCGAGATCGACTACGACGGCACGCGGGCGGTGATCGACAAGTCGCTCGAAGGGAACTGCAACGTCATCATGCTCACCTGGGGCGACAGCCTCATCTCGCTGCTCACCGATGAGGAAGTGGCGGAGCTGCACCGCGTGGTGATCGACCACGTGGACGGCCGCGCGCTGACCATCGCCTGCGACAACCAGTGGGGCCTGAACAAGGCGGTGGAGTTCGGCCGCTTCGTGCGCGAGCTGGGATTCGACCTCTACATGGTGCGCCCGGCCGACTGGGCCAAGGGCACGCCGGAAACCCTGGCGGATTACTACAAGGCCTGCGGCCGCGTGGCGCCGGTGATGTTCGTGGGCGACGTGCCGATCCGTACGCTGGAGCTGGTGGCCGACGACCCGAACATGTGGGCTTTCAAAGAGGATCTGACGCTGGACTACGCGCACGAAGTCATCATGCGCTGGGGCGACCGCTGGCCGATGACCGGCGGCGGCGGCATCAAGCGCCACTACGTGCTGTGGCCCCACGGCAACTGCAATGCCTGGCTGGATGTCTTCATCTACTGCAATCTGCCGCCTCAGAAGCTGTATTGGGAGGCCATCAAGCGCAACGACATGGCCGAAGCCTGGCGTCTGGCCCGGCACTACGAGCAGCCGATCTGGGACCTGTGGCCGGTGTTCCCCGCCGGCGGCGACGGCCTGGTGCACGCGATGATCGAGGTCTGCGGCGTGGCCCCGCGCTGGCGCCGCTCGCCCGCCCCGAACGCCTCCGAGGAGGACATGGAGCAGGTGCGCGACATGCTGCGGGGGTTGGGGCTGCTGTAGGGGATTCATATTCCGGGGCCAGCGAGAGCCTTTGCCACCGGGCTAAACCCACTAGCCGTCGTCAGGCACCGAGGCGCGCTGCCGGCTGAGGATCAGTAGGATCACGACAACCGGGACAAGCACCAGGGCTGAGCCTAAGAACCCCGCGCGAAGCGAGACCCCAAGAGCGACGGCGCCGAGCGCCGGACCGGCAATGAGCTGCCCAAGCGCATTGGCCTGCGCGCCCAGCGACAGCATCGTGGCTCGAACCCGCGACGGAATTACTCGGTTTTGCAGCACGCTCAGCAATGGGCCGCTGACCGCGAAAAGCGGCCCACGCATCCACAGCATCGCCAGGGCGAGTGCGAGATTCGTGGCGAGCGCGAACGCGACCAGACTGCCGATGTAGATCGCCTGTGCGGCCACCAGCACGAGGCCCATCGCGCGGTCGTTTGACGTATCGAGCTTGCGGCGCGCGATCTCTGTGGCTGCGAGCGAGAGGCCCTGACCCACATAGCCGCTGAGGCCGAACCAGGCTACAGGGTCCAGTGGGCCCAGGGGCGGCAGCGTGATGGTCTCCAGCAAGAACGGCGTGTCCAGGCGATCGGGGATTTCACTGGAGGCGCCAAAGAGGAGTGGCACTGCCACAACGAGGAGCAAACTGCGCTGGCGTCGCATGATCCGAAACGCCGTTCGCAGCGTCTCACTCATCGTCTTGAACGTCTGGCGCCGGGCCGCCGGTACTCGCGTGAATCCCCGTTCCGGCATCGTGAACGCGAGGAGGGACGCAAGCGCCACGAACATCGCGCCGCCCACCACAACCGGCAGACCCCGCGACAGACTTGAGAGCGCAACGGCCAGCGAAATACCCACGAGGCCGCCAGTCAGATAGGCCTGCGTACCTCGCAACAGCGCTGCGCTGAGTCGCTCCTGCCCGACCTCGTCAGCGATCCATGCCGTGGTTGCGCCGCTGGTGAAGGTGAATCCGAGACCCCACACCACTTGGGCGGCGAGGACGCCCGCGAACAGCGGGATCGACCCTTCCACGACGAATCCGGCACCCATGAGGACGAATCCGATCAGGATCGACAAGCGGCGGCTGTACACATCAGCGACGACGCCGGTCGGCACTTCAAACGCCAACGTCGTCGCTTCGAGCAAGGTGCCGACTAGCACAAGCTGCAGGGCATTCAGGCCGACGGTTTCGACCTGATAGACGAGGTTTGTAGTTACCACGGTGGCGAACGCCAAGCCCTGGACGCCGGCCATCGCGATGGAGAGTGGGTAAGCAGGGAGACGCTTCATCGGATGCCACCCGCCGTAGCGACGAAAAGCGTGGACGTGCGCGGATGAGCGACGCTCGGTGATCGACGGTGGCTGGACGATGAATGCGGCAGGCCGTGGTGGCCGCTGCGGGAGCGCCGCAACCGGCCGGAAAGCATGGACACAGATGGACTCCAATCCCTGATAGATGAGGTGTTGGACGGGAGCCCGCGGCGCAGCGCGGCCGCGCGTGTTAGTTCCTAGCGCCTCCGCCAGTGGTCGTAGTCGAGGCGCGGCGAACCGACGGTCTGCTCACCGCTTGCGCAATGCGCTGCGGCAAGGACGGTTGCTAGCGGGCGACCTTTCGCGTCGCAAGGCTCGCCAACATTTGAAAACTGCTCATCAGGGGTGCCATGTCGCTGCTACTCCCCACGAATCGAAGCCCGAGCCTGGGCTTGAAGCCATCTGGGCCAATGGTGCCAGCGGTGCTCGCCAGCGGCAATTCCCTGTCGGTATCGCGGGCGCCGCCGACGATATGCGTCCAGGGCTATAAGTACGTACATGCCGCTCAGGATGGACGAGTCTCTTTGCCGGCAGCCGGCCGATACATCAGGCCGATCACGGCGGCCGTAATCATAAAGACGGCTTGGACGAGGAAGGCGACGCGCCAGCCGTCGAGGAAGGCGCTGGTGGTGGCGGGGTCTGAGGCGACGGCGTTGATGCTGGGCTCGGCGCCGGCGTTGGCCATGACTGCAGTGACGATGGCGGTGATCAGCGCCAGGGCGACGATGCCGGCGATGGTGCCCGCCAGGTTGATGAACGCGACGGCGACGGTATAGACCCGCTGCGGTACGGCCGCGAGCAGGGCGCTGGAGCTGGGCGAGGTCACCAACGAGAGGCTGGCGCTGTGGACGACCAGCACGAGCACCACCACGGCCAGCGGGGTGTGTGGGCCGAAGCTCGCCAGCCCGAGCACGCCGACGAGCCCCACGAGCGGCCCGGCGATGAGAAACGGCCGGGGCGTCCAACGATCCGAGAACCGGCCCGCGAGCGTGGCCGTGAGGGTGTAGACCGCGAACCCGGGCACCAGGATGAACCCCAAGTCGCGCGCGCTCAGTCCAAGGACGCCCTGGATGTAGAACGGCACCAGAAACCCCGCCCCCGCCAGGCCCATCAGCAGCACGACGCGGGTGCCCAGCGGGGTGACGACGGCGCGTAGCCGCAGCAAGCGCAGGTCGAACAGCGGATGGGGCGTGCGCAGCTCCCACCACACGTAGGCGCCGCCCAGGGCCATGGCGGCCGCGATGGTGCTCCAGACGAGCGGCTCGCCCCAGCCGATCAGCGGTCCCATGGTCAGGCCCAGCACGAGCGTGACCGCGGTGCCCGCGATGGCGCTTGAGCCGAACCAGTCGAAGCGGTCAGTTCCATCGGCGGCCCTGTGCGACCGGCCGGCTTCCAGCACCAGCCAGGCTCCGATGGCTCCGATGACCGCCGGCACCGCGGTTGCGTGATAGGCCCAGCGCCAGCCGGCGGCCTCGACGATGATGCCTCCGACCGCCGGTGCCACCAGGGCGCTGAAGCCCACGGTGCCGGACGCGAGTCCGAGCACCTTGCCGCGCTCGCCTTCCGGGAAGAGGGTCACGGCAATGGCGATGCCGTTGGCGCCCACGATGGCCGTCGCCACGCCTTGCAGCAGCCGCGCGGCGATCAGGAGTTCGAGTGACGGCGCCCAGCCGGCCATCAGCGAGGCGGCCGCGAAAAACGCCATGCCTCCGATGAAGAACCCCCGGCGCCCCAGGCGGTCGGCCAGGTAGCCAGCGGGCATGACCACGGCGGCCGTGGTGAGGGACACGGCGATGGACACCCACTGCACCTCGGCAAGAGTGGCGCCGAAGTCCGCCGCGATGCTGGGGAGCGTGACCGCGGCGACGTTGTGCACGATCACGCTCAGGAAAGTGCCGATCAGGATCACGCCCAGGCCGCGCCACCTGGACTCGCGCACGAGACGCAGCCAGTTGCCGGTTTCGCCCTCGGACGCCGCGGATCCGTCCACTGGCGGCTGCTCCTTAGGCATAGTTCGAGCCGGGCGCAGGGGCCTGCGTCCTGGGCGTGCGTTCGGCGGAATCGCTGCTCACGTGCGCCCTCACCTTCGCTCTTACCGGCACCCTCACCCTAACCCTCCCCCATTCGAGGGAGAGGGGATCGGACCTCCCGTCAAGGCGGTGCAGGACCGGACCGCGGCAGAGGGGAGGAATAGCGCCTGATGCTGAACAACGTGACCCACTGCCGCGCGGTGCGATTGATGGTCGGATAGGACGCGGCGTAAGGTACACCAACGTTCAGCGGACAGGAGGCGTCGATGGGTCGGCGACACCGGTGAACGCCCCCCCCTCCCGGTCGGCGCCTCACGGCGCAAGCTGTCTTCGCCCCTCGCCACCGGCCGCTGCCGTGATTGACCGCTTTGGCGATGCCTGGCTTAGCGGCTCGCCGCGGTATCTCACCGATCTGCATCGCAGCGAGCCGGCGGCCGCGATTCGCTCCGCGCCCGAGCCGCGGCACTGGCGCGCCATGACCTATCGCACGGACTCGCTCAGCGGCACCATGCTGGCCGCGGGGCCCGAGACGGCGGCGCCCACCGTGCGCTACCCGCTCGACGCGCGGGGCCTGCACGCCATCTCGATTGGCACCGTGCCGATCCGCACGCCCGCCGAGGGGCTGACGCTGGGCATGCCGCTCAAGCTCAGCGGCGACGATACGTTCTCGTTTCTGACGATGGAGCCATACCGGCGGCCGGATCACGGCGTGGACGTGGCCGAGATGTACTGGAAGATCGCGGACCTCACCGACCAGCAGTTGGATATCGGCCAGGTGAGCGCGCGGGTCGGCGAAGGCGATGGGCCCGGGTCGTTTGCCTGCGCGGCCGCGCGCGTGGCCTACGTCAAGCTGGTGCCGCTCACGGACGCTGAAATCTCGGACTGGCGCGCCGATCAAGCCCGCGCCGACACGCGGCGACTCTTTGGGCACAACGACGCCCACTTCGCCCACTACCAATACCGGCTCACGACGCCCGACGACGTGCGGCGCGAGATCGAGCCGTACCACGAGAGCGACTTCTCACGGATGTACTGGGAAGCCGGGGGCGGCGATCTGCTGGCGTACTCCAGCGCGATTGGGCGGCGGCACACGCTGGATGGTCTGGAGGACTACGGCCGCCGCGGCGATCGAATGCACGCCGAGAGCTGGCGGGTGTTCCGAGCGGAGGGCGTCGACCCATTTGACGTGGCGCTGGCGCAGACGCATGCGGTGGGCATGGAGTTTCACGCGGGCTATCGCGTGGCCGGATTCCAATACCCACCGCCGCTGGACCATCACAACCACGGCGACACCTACTTCCAGCGGCATCCGGAGTTCCATGGCCAGGACCGCGAGGGCAACCGGACGCCGCGCATCTCGTACAGCTATCCCGAAGTGAGGGCGTTTGTCGTCTCATTGCTGCGGGAGATGGCCGAACGCCCGATCGACGGCGTGTGCTTGCTCTACAACCGGCGTCCACCGCTGGTGGAATACGAGCCGCCACTGGTTGACGGCTTCATGCAAGCGTTCGGTCGCGATCCGCGCACGCTGCCCGAGGACGATCCGGAGTGGCTGGCCTATCGCGCGGGCACGCTCAGGCAATTCATGCGCGACGTGCGCGCGGCGATGGACGAGGCGTCGCGCGGTCGTCCGCGGCGGATCGCGGTTTCGGCGATCGTGGCGGCATCCGAGGCGGAGAACCTGATGCAGGGCATCGATCTGGCGGCCTGGGTCCGCGAGGGCCTGGTGGACACGCTGATTCCCTACAGCCCCCGCCCCAACTTCCGCCCGTTCTTCAACGAGCCCGGCGGCATGGTCTGGACCGATGCCGCGCAACTCGACTTTCTGACGCAAACGGTGGCCGGCTCGACGTGCGTGGTGGCGCCGAACGTGATGCCGCGGTCAATGTCGCCGGAGGACTATCGCCGGCAGGCCGCGGCGATTTACGGGGCCGGCGTCGACCATTTGTTTTTCTGGGACTCGGCGGGCGGCGGGTGCCGCGCGGACTTCGGGCATGCATGGAACGCCCTGCGCCGGCTGGGCCACGTGGACGAGGTGCAGGCGTGGCTCGAAGCCGGGGAGCCCGCATTGCCGCGTCGGTCGATGCCCTTGCGTGAATGGGCCGGATGGGACCTTTCGTACGTGACTCCGGGATAGAGAGGTGAGCGCGATGACCGATGCCATAACCGACCGCGGATTTCGTGGAGCGCCGCGCTACGTCGCCGATTTCGACCGCTGCACGCCGGCCGACGCGCTGGCCCCGGACGCCACCCGCGGTCGCTGGCAGACGCTGCCGTTCGAGGCCGAGGGAGTTTCTGGAACCATGCTCTTCGCCGGACCGGAGACGCTGGCCCCGGACGTGAACTATCCGCTGCGGGTCGAGGGCTGGCACGCCATCTCGGTGGGCATCCACCCAACGGCTGAGGCTGAGAGCGAGTTTGCTCAGGTCCCGGTGAAGCTCAGCGGCGACTCCGCCTTCACCATGCTGACCTGGAGCACCGAGGGCCATCACCTGCGCCGCAAGGAGCTGCAGGAGATCTTTTGGAAGGTTGCCGACCTCACGGGCCAGACGGTGGTGTTCTCCCAACTGCGCCGGCGCATCGATCCGGGCGATGGGCTGGGATCGGTGCAGTCGGGCTCGGCGCGCATTGCCTATTTGAAGCTGGTGCCGCTGACGGAGGACGAGGTCCAGCGGCTGGCCGGTGAGCGCAGCTCGGCTCGCGACCGCCGCCTGTGGGCGCACAACGACGCGCATGGGCCGCACTACGTCTACCGCATGACGACCGCCGACGAAGTCAGGCGCGAGATCGAGCCGTATCGCGACACGGACTTCAGCCGCATGTACTGGGAGTCCGGCGCGGGTGACTTGATGCGGTACTTCACGAAAATCGGACGCACGGCCACGGCGGACGGGGTCGAGATGTTCCCGCGCGTCGGCGACCGCCTGCTCGCCGAGAGCTGGCGCAGTTTTCACGAGCAAGGCGTCGATCCGTTTCAGGTGGCGCTGGAGCACACCCACGAGCTAGGGATGGAGTTCCACGCCGCCTACCGGCTCGCGGCCTGGGCCTACCCGCCGCCGATGAACCAGGAATACCTGGACGGGTATTACCACGAGCATCCCGAATGGCGCTGCCTGGACCGCGATGGGCGCGAGCTGCCGCGGATGTCCTATGCGTTTCCGCAGGTGCAGGACTACTGCCTGGCGGCGCTGCGCGAGATGGCGCAGTTCGACCTCGACGGCATTTGCCTGCTGTTCAACCGCCGCCCGCCGTACTTGTTCTACGAGCAGCCGCTGATCGAGGGCTTTGCTGCGAGCCACGGCGCCGATCCGCGGGAGCTGCCCGAAGACGATCCGGAGTGGTTGGCCTATCGCGCGGGTGTGCTCACGGGGTTCATGCGTCGAGTGCGGCAGGAAATGGACGCGGTTGCGCGCGAGCAGGGCCGGCGGCGCATCGAGGTCTCAGCCTGCGTGCAGGGGCTGGCCGCGGAGAACGAGCTCTTCGGCGTCGACTGTGCGGCCTGGGCGCGCGAGGGGCTTATCGACGCGCTCATTCCGTACAGCGCCGCGCCGCTGGCGATGCCCACGGACGAGGACACCTGGTCAACGCCCGAGCAGCTGGCGCCGTTCGTGGAAGCCACCCGCGACACCGCCTGCACCCTGGCGCCAAACGTGATGCCGCGCCACATGAGCGCTGAGGATTTCCGGCGCAAGGCTCACATGATCTACGGCGCCGGGGCCGACCATCTCTTCTTCTGGGACTGCGCCGGTCCCAGCGGACGCGCCAATCTCCAACCGATGTGGAACGCGTTGCGGCGGCTGGGTCACCGCGAGGAGATCGCTGCCTGGATGGCCGCCGGCGAGCCCGCGCTGGGCGACTGGACGGTGCCGCTGGACCGCCTGGGCGGCTGGGACATGACGGTCATCGCGCCGGGGTAGCGTCGGACGCGCCCGCGCCGGGGCCGTTAGGGGCTGCCGCCGGTTTCCGGTCGCGTCCGCTCGCTGAAGATGGCGTCGGTGAGGTCCGCGCCCTCGAGCACGGCGCCGGACAAGTCCGCGCCGGTGAACTCGGCCTCTGTAAGCTTCGCGTTCGTCAGGTCGGCGCCGTGCAGCTTTGCGCCCTGCAACCGCGCGCCAGAGAGGTCAGCGCCGGTGAACTGGGCGCTGCGCAAGTCGGCGTCCGTAAACGATGCGCGGATCAGCTCCGCGCCGCTGAAGTCGGCGTGCTGGAGGTTCGATCGGCGGAAGCCCACGGCGAACGTCTGCGCATCGGCCACGATGGCGTGCGAGAAGTCGGCGTCGTCAAAGTTGGAGGCGCGCAAGTTGGCGCCGCTCAGGTTGGCGCTGACGCCGTACTCCTCGTAGCCGGAAAAGTCAGACCCCATGAGTTGCGTGCTCGATACGATTGCGTCGGTGAGCACCGCGCCACTGAAGTCGGTGCGGCTGATCTCGGACCCATACACCCGCATGCCGCTCAGCTGGGCCTGCGCCAGGTTCGAGGCGTAGATGTCCGTGTTGATGAGCGTGGCCCCGCGCAGCGCGCCGCCCGACAAGTCGACGCGAATCATGACGGCGTTGGTGAGCACGGCATTGCTGAGATCGGCGCCGGGGAGGTGGGCGTCATAGAAGCGCGCTTGCGTGAGCTTGGCGCTATCCATGACGGCGTCGGTCGCGACGGACTTATGCAGCACGATCCAGGAGGCATCGACGTTGCGCAAGCTCGCGCCGGTCAGGTCGGCTTCCCGGAGACTCACGCCGGTCATGGTGGCGCCGTCGAACCGGGTGGCGATCAGCTGGGCACGGCTAAACGTGGCTCCATAGAGATTTGTGTCCGAGAGGTCGGCGCGGTCCAGCGTGGCGCCTTCGAAATTTGCGAACCAGAGGTCCGCGCCGTTGAGGTTGGCCCCGGACAGGTCCGCGCCGGCAAAGTTGGCGTCGCGCAGAAACACGCCGGTTAGGTCCGCGTCGGTGAGGTCGCTGTCGGGGCAATTGGTGGGCTCGTCGCGCCACTCCGCCGTGAATTCAGACTGGATGGTGCATGCGCCCACAACGGCGGCCGGCCGGCTGATCACGAGGCCCACGGCGATGGCCGCGAGCAGGAGCACGACCAGCGCGGTCGTCAAGTAGGCGACGACGAATACCGCGGAGCGGCGAATGGGCAGCGAAGTCCTCCCATGCGGCACAGCCGCAGGTCTTCAATGCTAGCGGGATCGCGCGGGCGATATCGGAAGAGCTATCACCGAGCGCCGCCGAACGGCGCTACCAAGGCTCCCGCTCCAGCGGCTCCAACACAACCTCGCGGCCGGTGACGCTCGAGCGCTCCGCCGCGAACAGGATCTCCATGATGTGCCGACCATACGCGCTGCTCGCCGGCGGCCGGTCGTTGGTCGCGATCGCTCTGACAAAGTCGCGGTACTGCTCGGCGAAGTCGTTGATGGGCTCGATCGCCAGGTCGCGCCAGGCGCCGTCTTGGCCCACCCGCACCATGCCGCCCGGATACTCGGCGGTGTCAAAGTGCACCTGCAGTCGCCCCTGCGTGCCGTGGACGTCGATAGAGGCGGTGTCTTGGGGCCCGCGCGAGTTGGCCACCAGGATCACGACGCCGGCGACTCCGTTGGCGTATTGAATCAGGGCCGCGGCGGTGTCGTCGCCGTGCATGTAGTGCATGTTTGTTCCAAGCACCGCTTTGACCGAGACGGCCTTGGTGCCGATGAGATGCGTGACCCAGTCGACCATGTGGACGCCGTCGCCCATCCACTCGCCGCCGCCCTTGGAGCGGGTGCGAAAACCGCGGTTGAGGCGCTCATAGGGCAGCTTGGCGCTCACGAGCGCCAGCACCTGGATGACGGGACCGAGTGCGTTGGTATCCAGAAAGTTCCGTGCCGTGCGCAACGCTGGTCGATATTGGCCGGTGAGGCCAATTTGCAGCAGCCGTCCGCTGCGCGCTTCGGCCTCGATCATGCGATCGCACTCGTCCATCGTCACGGCCATGGGTTTTTCGAGCAGCACGTGCTTGCCGGCGTCGAGGGATTCGATGGTCACGCCGGCATGCAGGTGATGCGGCAAGAGGATGCCCACGGCCTCGACGTCGGGGTCGGCCAGCAGGTCGCGGTGATTGGCGTAGACCTTGGGAATGCCAAAGGACTTGCGGCGCTCCTCGCGTCGCTCGGCGACAGGCTCGGCGCCGGCCACGCAGCGGGCGAGACCTTCGGCTTCGAGTAAATCGAGGCCCTTCAGGTGCGCCTCGGCGATGCGGCCCAATCCGATGAGCCCGATTTGCAGCATCTGAGCGGTCCCGGCCGACGGTGCGCGCGAGTGTACGCGCCGCTAAGCGTGCGGCGGGCTGCGCTCGGGTCCCGCGGCCAGCGCGCCGCTTGGGGTGTGGGCGTAGTCCTCGCCGGTTGGCACGTCGAAGACCAGGTCGAACACCAGACCCAACTCGGTGTCCAGATTCACTCGCACCACGTCGTCGCTCACGTTGGCCGTGGCGGGGTCCACGCGCTGGGTGACGTAGGCGAAGTCGGCGAAGCGCCCCAGCGGATAGGCATAGCGCAGCCACACGCCGCGGTGCAGCACGGCGCCGCGCCCCGGCTCAAGCAGAAAGGCCTGGGCGGCATCTACGTCCGGGCCGCCGCGCGCGTCGTCCGGGGCAACCACAATCGCGCTCACGCCGCTGACGGGGATGAGCGTGACGGTGCTGCCGGGGTGCTTCTGCAGGAACTCGCAGCGGTTGCCGCGGTAGTAGTAGCGCAGGCTGCACATATGGGCCGCTTTGGGGAACTCGAGCTCCTTGTGCACCCAGAGAAAGCCGAGGTTGCCCGGCGAGCGGTTCAGGCTTGGCGCGTCGGCCGTCTCCGGCGCGATGACCGCGCCGAACGGGCGGAACGCCGTCGGCTCCAGCGGGCGGACGGTGAGCGGGCGCGCGGTTAGGTTGGACACCTATCGCCTCTCAGAGACGTTTGCATAACCGGTCAGGCTGAGGATGCCCAGGGAGACGCCGGTGCGGTTCCAGGTCAGGTTGGGGCTAGATTCCCGCTTTCGCGGGAATGACGGATTGGGGTGTGGAAATGTCGCGGGGAGTCGCAACAGTCGCTTCTCGGGCAGGCGGCGCCTCGGCACGATGCCACAGGCGCGCCGGGGTGTCGCCTAACCCGACTCCTCGATCGACGCGGGTCGGACGGGGCGGCCGGTATCACTGGACTGGCGCAGCGCGACGTGCGTGCGCATGGTGCGCAGCGCCTGCGCCGCGCTGACCCACGGCTCGCGACCTTCCTGGATGGCCTGCAAGAAATCGGCGCGCGAGGCGAGAAACGATCCGGGCGCGAGGGAGTGGTGCAACGGCAGCTCGACGACAAGACCGCGCGGGGTGTGCGGTCCATAGCGCAGCGTCGGACGCCGCATGGTTGCCGGCGGCGGCGCTCCGGCGTCCTGGAGGCCGTCAACGCTGGCTCGCTCGCCCACGGCCACGAAGTCCATCTGCCGGCGATGGCGCGTGGCGAAATCGAACAGGATCGTGGCGTTGGCGCCGTCGGCGAACCTGAGCATCCCGGTGAACACCGAGCCCACGCCATCGACCCGGCGGCTCCAGTGTGCGTAGACCTCGTCCGGCTCCTGCTCGAACCAGGTGAGCAGGGTGTCCGCGGCGTGGACGACGTTGTCGAACGCCGCATCGAAGGCGTTGGTGTGCTGGCGTCCTACGGCGGAGTGGTAGAGATATGACGCGGAGATCAGCGGGCCCAGCACCCCGGCTTGGATCAGCGATCGGATGCCATGCGGAACGGGCGCGAAGCGCGTGTTGTGGTCGACCGCGAGCGTGACGCCTCCGGCCTGGGCCGCATCGACCATGGCGCGGCACTGGGCGTAGGTGGCGGCGAACGGCTTGGCCATGAGGACGTGAATGCCGCGGCGAGCAGCTTCCTGGACCGCCGCGACCCGCGTCGGCGAGAGCCCCACGTCCCAGCGAATGTTGATGTCAACCACGTCGAGATCGACGGCGTCGACCATCTCCCGGTAGTCCGCGAATACTCGCTCGACGCCCCAGCGCCGTTGCACGGCGGCGCGCGCATCGGGGTCGGGATCGGCGGCCGCCACGGGCGTGAGGCCCGCTTCGCGATAGGCCGGCAGGACCGAGTTGTGCACCACCCGGCCAGCGCCAATGAGCCCGATCCGGACGTCTTGCGGAACCGGCTTGCCGAGCGCGGGCGGCGTCAGCGGAACATCCAGGACCTCTTGGAGCGAAGCCGTGGGCGGGGTCTCCGGCTCCTGGAGAATCATCCGAGTCGTTCCAGCAGCGGCCGGACGTAGGCGGCGGCGTCGCGCACGCCTTCGGCATAGCTCTGATAGGGGTCCTCGTTTTCGAGGCTCAGGGCGCCGTCGTAGCCGATGGCTTGGAGTGCCTGGAAGAACGACGTCCACGTATCCGTTCCGTGCCCGCGACCAACTGTCCGGTGCACCCAGGCGCGCGACGCGTCCGTGCCGAATGGCCGCCCATCCAGCACGCCCGCCGTGGCGACCTCGTTGGCGACCAGTTGGGTGTCCTTGACGTGCACGTGCGCCACCGATTCACCCAAGGCGCGCACGACCGCGACGGGGTTCATGCCCTGCCAAAAAAGGTGACTGGGGTCGACGTTTGCGGCAATCACGGGGCCGACGGCTTCGTGCAGCCGTTCGAACGTTGGAACGTTGTAGACCAGATGCGTGGGGTGCAGCTCCAGGGCCAGGCGCTCGATCCCACGACTCGCCGCGTAGCCGGCCAGGTCGCGCCAGAGGCCCACTGCCGCCTGCCAGTGACGCTCGCGGAGCGCCACCGACTCTTCGGGCCAGGGAAAGCTCACCCAGTTCACCGTGCTTGCCGCCGGTCCGTCGCCACCGGTTCCGGACATGCTGATGACGGTGCGGACGTCCAGCTGGCTGGCCAGCTCTAGCGTGCGCCGGATGAGTCGCCGGGCGCGCCCGCCGGTGCGCGGGTGCAGCGGCGTGCCGGCGGCGTTGAGCGCCGCGATCGAGAGCCCACGGTCCGCGACCATGGCATGTAACTCGCGCCGCAGAGGCGCGCTCGACACGAGGAGCTCGGCCGCCGCCGGTTGGCCGGCCTGCGTGATCTCTACCGCCTCGGCGCCAATCTCGGCTGCCAGGTCGAGGGACGCCTCAAACTCACTCTGCGTGACCGTGGATCGTTCCCATCGAGGCCTCGCGGCCGCGGCGGCGCTCTGCTCGGAGTCGATGCGGCCCTGCGACACCGTGAACAAGCGCACCAGCAGGCCCAGCCGCATGGCTATTGCACCGCTCGGGGTAGCCGCGGCGGGCTAGGGCGCAGGGCTCTGCACGTCGATCACGGCGCGGCAAATTCGCTGCGACGGCAAGCCGATGGTTCCCAGGTCGCGCGTGAAATCCGAGTCCGAGTAGACGACGTGCAAGCGGTCGTCCCGGTACATCTTGGAGGTGTAGGAGCAGCCGCCGCGCGTGTGGAAGGCAAACGGCGCCTCCCAGTGCTCGCCATTGCCGTCAAGGCTCAGCATCACGTGCGTGATCTGCGGGTGTCCGTATGCGCCGCGGCCGGAGGCGCAGGCGAGCACGCCGCTGGGCAGCAAGGTGAGCCGCGGCTTGACGGCCTGCCAGCCGGTGTTGGCGGGCTTCGACCAGGTGTGACCGCCGTCGCTGGAGCGTGACTGGAACATCGGCGAATAGCTGCCGGTGCGCATCACGCAAAGGATGTCGCCGTTGGCCGTGAAGCTGAGGTCCGCCTCGTCGAACCCCTCATCGACGGCGCGGTCGCCGGGACCGTAGACAGGGTTGACCTCGCCAGCGTCGAACTTGGTCACGAAATCCCAGTTGTACCCCTGATCGCTCGAGCGAACGATGAAGACGCCGATGCGCGTGCTGCGTACGCGGCCGCGGCTATCGGTCGTCCACTCGTCCTCCGGCAGGATGTCCACCCACTCGAGGGCCGTCAGATAGTCGCCGTTGTCCAGCTCCAGGAGCGAGCTATACGACTGGTACGAGGCGCGGGCGAATGGCAGATCGCGAACCTTGAACGTGTGCTTTTCCAGCGGGTCGCCTTCCTTGGACCAGCGCCGCCAAATGAACGTGGGGCTCTCGACTTGCCCCACCTCGTGGTAGGAGCCCGACGTCCGATCCTTCCAGCGCTGGGCCAGCTCCACCGTGTCGTGGTCGATATTGACGATGCTGCCGTCGCGCGGGTACCCCACGACGCCGGACGCGAAGTCGAGGCCGTTGCGACCCGTCTCCGGGTGCACGTACGTCAGCGGGTGGTCGCGCGGCGCCTCCCGCCAGGTGGCGCCGGCGTCATCCGAGACGGCGACTTGCAGGGGCTCGTGGCCGCCGTGACGCCCACGGTGGTAGGTCAAGAGCAAGTTGTCGCCGTCGAGCTCGACGAGGCCGGGGAAGTTGATGACCGAATCGCTGGTCTCAAACCAGGTGTCGATGCGCTCAACTGTGATTGACGCCGAGCGGCCGTTCCGTTCGTATACCGCTTGCCGCAGCATGGGCGTGACTCCAGTTGTTGGGCGCCGAAATGCTAGCCCGGGGCCGGGTCCGTGTCGAACCTCGGCGAGATTCAGTTCGGTCTAGCGCCGACAATTCAGGCCGGAGCGGTGGGTGCTTCATTTCCCGCACTGGTGATGAAGCGTCCTAGATTCCTCGCAAGGCTCGGAATGACGAGTGGGAGGTGCGGAGTTCCGCCGGGGACGCGCGGCTGACTGGGCCGGTCGCGCTGCTTAGCTGTCGTGCACGCGCACGTCGATTACCGCTCGCCGGATGCGCTGCGAGGGCAGGTTGTGCGTGCCGAAGGGCCGGGTGAAGTCGGAATGGGAGTACACGACGTGCAGCTGGCCCTCTCGGACCAGGGTGGAGGTGTAGGAGCACCCCGGTCCGGTATGAAAGCAGAAGGGCGCTTCCCAGTGATTGCCGGTGCCGTCGAGGCTCACTGTCACGTGGGTGACCTGTGGGTGGCCGTAGCCGCCGCGGCCGGCCGCGCAGGTGAGCACCCCGTTGGGCAACAAGTTGAGCCGCGGCTTCACGCCCTGCCAACCCAGCGGTTGCGGCGTTCCCCAGGTATGTCCGCCGTCGGTTGAGCGGGTCTGCCACATGGGCGAGTACGAGCCGGTGCGGTTGACGCACAGGATGTCGCCGTTCGATGCGACGACGAGATCGGCCTCCGTGAGTCCCTCGTCAACGGGTCGATCGCTCACGCCATAAGTCAGCGGCAGCTCTTCCGGCCGGAAGGCGGTGACGAAATCCCAGGTTTGGCCGCGATCGCGCGAGCGGACGATGAAGGTCGTCATCCGAATCTCCCAGCGGGGCCGGCCGTCGGGTCGAATGTCGTCGGTCTGCATCGGAGGGCCCACCTGGGCCTCCATGGCGGCGAGCAGGCTCCCGTCGTCGAGGTCCAGGATCTTGGCGTATGTCTGGTAGGAGGCAGTGGCCCAGGGCAACCCGGCCACCTTGAATTCGGTGGTGGCGATGGGCTCGCCATTCGAGCGCCAGCGGCGCAGCCGGAACGTTGGGTCGTCCTCTTGCATCACCAGGTGGAACGGGCCGACGTACTTGTCCCACACGCGCCGAGTGGCCTCGACCGTGTTGTGCTCCAGGCGCATGATCGTGCCGTCGCGAAGATAGCCGAGGCTTCCGCCGCCGAACTCCATGCCGGGTGGCGAATCGCCCCACGTCTCGCCGTCATCGGTCGAGAAGACGTCGTATTTGGGCTCCACCGCAGCGATGGCGTGCTGCGAGCGGCTGATGCGCATGAAGAGGCAGTCGTCCGCGAGCTCCACGACGGATGGAAAGTTGAGGATGACCTCGGCGTCTTCCTGCCAGGTGTCGATGCGCGCGACGCTGACGGTTGCGGTGCGCTCGCCGTCGCTGTAGGTGGCGGATTTGATCATGGGAGTGGTCCTCCTGCGATGCGGCTGGTGGCCCTCAGCGGGTGCTGCGCTCGATCAGCCATCGAGAACGGTGATGTCCAGCACGACCCGGCGAATGGTCTGCGACGGCAGCTCGTTGGTGCCCATTTCGCGGGTGAAGTCGGAGTGGGAGTAGACGACATGCAGCCGGTCGTCGCGCTGCATGGTCGAGGTGTAGGAGCAGCCTGGGCCGGTGTGGAAGGCGAATGGCGGTTCCCAGTGGCGGCCGGTGCCGTCCAGGCTCAGGGTCACGTGGGTCACCTGGGGATGTCCGTAGGCCCCGCGGCCCGCGGCACAGGCCAGCACGCCGTTCGGGAGCAGCTCCAGGCGCGGCTTGACGCCTTGCCACCCGGCGTTGACGGGAGTTGACCAAGTACGCCCGCCGTCCTCGGACCGCGACATGTGCATGGGCGAGTACGACCCGGTGCGGAACATGCACAGAAGATCGCCGTTGGCGAGCCGGACCAGATCGGCCTCGTTGAAGCCCTCATCCAACGGCCGGTCGGCGTGGCCGTAGGTCGGCTTCAGCGCGTGGGCGTCGAAGGCTTGGACGAAGTCCCAGCTCTCGCCGCGGTCGTTCGAGCGCACGATGAAGACGCTGGTGATCGTCTTGCGCACGCGGCCCCGGGGATCGGTGGTCCATTCGGCTTCCGGGAGCATCGCGACCCACTCCAGCGCCGTGAGGAAGTCGCCGTCGTCAAGCTCGAGGAGGCGCGAATAGCACTGGTATGACGCGCGGTCCCACGGCAGGCCGCGCACCTTGAACGGGTGGCTTGCGACGGGGGTGGCGTCGGCCCGCCAGCGATGGAAGCGAAACGTCGGGTCCTCCTCCTGGAATTGCTCGTGGTAGGGGCCGTTCGCGCGGTCGTGCCCGACGGCCAAGGCGTGCTCGGTGCTGTGGTTGATGCGCACGAACGAGCCGTCGCGCAGGTGCCCGGTTACCCCCGAGTCGTGCGTCTCGTCGATGAGGCCCGTGCGCGGGTCGCGCGAGAGCAACGGAAAGTCGTGGGGCGCGCGGCGCCAGGTCTCGCCGGCGTCGTCCGACAGGTAGGCCCAGCACGGCTCCTCGCCGCCGTGGCGGCCATGGTGGATGGTCATGAAGAGCCGGTCGCCATCAAGCTCGACGACGCCGGGGAAGTTGATGATGGCTTCGCGGTCTTCCAGCCAGGTGTCGATGCGCTCGACGGCGATGTGGACCGAACGCGAGCCATTGGTGTAGGTGGCGCTTTGGATCATGAGAGTCGGGTGTCCCGCGCGACATGGCGGCCGAAGGGTCCCACGCTGCGCGCAGCGTGGGCCACCGGACACGCCGCGCGCGCAGCGCCGCTATGCGTCATTCGCGGCCTCCACGTTGAAGACGGCGCGCCGGATGCGCTGCGAGGGCAGCTGGTTGGTGCCCATCTCGCGGGTGAAATCGGAGTGCGAGAACACCACGTGCAGCTGCCCGTCCTTGACCATGGTGGTCGTATACGAGCACCCCGGTCCGGTGTGAAAGGCGAACGGCGCTTCCCAGTGGTGGCCGGTTCCGTCGAGGCTGAGGATTACGTGGGTGACCTGCGGGTGCCCATACCCGCCTCGGCCCGAGATGGCCGCCAGCACGCCGTTCGGCAGGAGATGGAGCCGCGGCTTCACCCCGGGCCAGCCCACGTTTTCCGGCTCGCTCCAGGTCTGGCCGCCGTCGGTTGAGCGTGTCTGGAACAGCGGCGAGTACGAGCCGCTGCGCATGATCAGCACCAGATCGCCGTTCGCCGCGATCTCCAGGTCGGCTTCGTCGAAGCCTTCGTCGACGAGCCGGTCGTGCGGGCCGTAGACCTGCTCGTGCTCCCAGGGATGGAAGGTCTCCGTGACCTCCCAGGTCTCGCCGTTGTCGTGGGAGCGGACGATGCCCACCGAGAAGCGCATGTTGTAGTGGGGGCGGCCGCGCCGGTCCACGCCGGGCAGGCGTGGAGGCGCTCCGGCGAGCACGCCCATTGCGGTCAATAGCTCGCCGTCGCCAAGCTCGAGGATCCTGGCGTAATTCTCGTAGGACCCGGTCTCCCAGGGCGTGTTCTGCAGCGTGATCAGGCGGTTCTCCAGCGGCTCGCCGGCGCCGCTCCAGCGACGCCAGCGAAACGTGGGATCGGGCGTTTGCATGATGGCGTGCATCGGGCCTTCGCGCCGGCTCCACGCGCGATGCTCGAGATCGGCCTGGTGGACGTCGATGTGGGTGATGGTGCCGTCCCGCATATAGCCGTGGTTGCCGCCGGCAAAGGTGAGATAGTTCTCGCCCGTCAGCGGGTGGGCGTCGAGGAACGGGCTGTCGAGCCCCAGCGGCGTCCAGGCGGCGCCGCCGTCCTCGGAGAGGAAGGTTCGCAGCGGCTCGCCCTCGAAATCACCGTGACGCGCGTGGTTGGCGCTGAGCACCAGGCGATCGCCGTCGAGCGCGACGATCCCGGGAAAATTCACGATCGTGTCGGTGTATTCGAGGAACGTGTCGATGCGCTCGACCGAGATGGTGGCGCGTCGGCCGCCGCGTGCATAGGTGGCTGTGGTCAGCATGGGCCTGAGCTCCTTCGAGCCCCGCCGGGCTGCGGAGGCATCGCGAGGTGAGTACACCACGTTGGCTCACGGCGCGCGAATGGCATCGATGGCGGCAGGTGCGCGGGGCCGTTGAGCGAATGGCAGCCGTTGGCGGTGTTGCCCGTCCGGGGGCTATTGAGTAGCATGCCCGTGCTTGGGGCTTCGTTGCACAGCGTTCGCGCGACACAGGGACCACGCCTAGGCGTGGGGCGATGACATGACCCAATACATCATCCGCCGGGTGCTCATCTCGATCCCGCTGCTGTTCCTGCTGTCGCTGACGTCGTTCATCGTCTTCCAGCTCGCGCCCGGGGATCCGATCCAGGCATTGATCGACCCCGAGGACATGCTCTATATGGGGCCGCATGAGATCGACGAGCTCCTCAAGCAATACGGACTCGACAAGCCAGTGCCGGTGCAGTACTTCCTCTGGCTGAAGGAGGCCATCACCGGAAACCTTGGGTATTCCATCCAGACCCACAATGTGCCGGTCCTGGAGCTCATCATCGACCGGTTGCCGCCCACGATCAGCCTGATGACGGCCACGGTGGCCGTAGGCTTGGCGCTTGGGCTGCTATTTGGCGTGATCTCTGCGCTCTACCAGTACTCGCGCATGGACTACACGCTCACGCTTAGCGCCTTCTTCATGCTGTCGGTGCCGGAATTCTTCTTCGCCTTGATGGGCATGTTCATCTTTGCGGTGGTGCTGGGATGGCTGCCGACATTTGGCATGTGGACGCCCGGGGGCGAGACCGGCATCAACTGGGACCTGCTGCATCACGCGGTTCTGCCGGTCTTCGCGCTCGCGATGAACGACATCGCCGGCCTCATGCGCTATGCGCGGGCATCGGTGCTCGACACGATCTCGGCCGACTTCGTCACCACGGCCCGGGCCAAGGGGTTGGGTGAATGGATGATCCTCTGGAAGCACGTCTTCCGCAACGCGCTCATCCCGATCGTCACGCTGATTGGATTGCGGCTGCCGGTGCTGTTCGGCGGCGCGCTCATCGTCGAGACAATCTTCCGCTGGCCGGGCGTCGGCTTGCTGGGATACACGGCCCTGCTCCAGCGCGACTACCCGGTCATCATGGGCGTGCTGATCATTGCGTCGATCATCACGCTGGCCGCGAACCTCCTCACCGATATCGCGTATGCCTGGGTCGATCCGCGGGTGCGCCACTCATGAGTCAAAACCGGGGTAGCGCATGAGCGCCGAGGGCGAATCCATGGCCGAAGCCAGACCTGAGCCGCACGTTGTCTCGGGTCAAGCGGCTGGCGACTTGGCCGCCGATGAGATCTTCAACCTTCCGCCCGAGCTATCGCCGTTTCGCCGGGCGATTCGCCGATTCCTCTCGCACAAGCTGGCCCTGACGGGGTGCATCGTTCTGACGATCATGGCGCTGCTGGCCGCCTCCCAGCCGCTTGTCGCACCGTTCGATCCCGAAAAACCCCACCTGTTCAAGGTCAATAGGCGCCCCGATTCCGTGAACTGGTTTGGTACGGACCAGGTTGGCCGCGACGTATTCAGCCGCATTCTGCAAGGGGCCCGCGTGTCGCTGTCCGTGGGAATCGTGGCGGTGTCCATCTACATCGTCATCGGATTCATCATCGGGTCCATTGCGGGGCTCGCCGGCGGTTACGTCGACGACGCACTGATGCGGTTCACGGACTTCGTGATGACGTTCCCGACGTTCATCCTTATCATCATCCTGGCCGGTATTACAGGTCCGAATATTTTCAACATTATGGTGATCATCGGGATTTTCGGCTGGCCCGGCCTGGCGCGGCTCTTCCGCGGCAATATCTTGGTGATGCGTGAGTTGGAGTACGTCATGGCGTCGCGCGCGCTGGGCGCCAGTCAATGGCACATCATCGCGCGCCACATCCTGCCGAATATCGTTGGCCCGGTGACCGTGGCGATCACCCTTGGCGTGGCCGGCGCGATTCTTGCCGAGGCGGGTCTGAGCTTCCTCGGCTTCGGCGTCACCGAGCCCGCCGCGAGCTGGGGCTCCATGATCAACAGTGCGCGCGGCATTGCCTTCTTGGCGGGGTTCCCCTGGCTCTGGATCGCACCTGGCGCCGCGATCAGCATTGCCGTCCTTTCGATCAACTTCATGGGCGACGGCCTGCGCGATGCCTTTGACGTGCGTGGCCGCAGCCAGTCCGGCAAGTAGGCGCGGCACTTCGCCGACCAGTCATCAGGATCTGAGGGCCCCAAGCCGCGTTTGAGGGGTGAGCCCTAACGCTGCCGGCCTAACGCGAGTCCGTACTACCCCGGTGTGGCGCGTGCGGCGCCAAGTTCGTGCAAACGATGCCGGCCGACGAGTGCCGCCGCGCGGTGTTGGGCAGGTCCCGGCCGCGGAGCATGAAAACCAGGTGACGGGCTTGCGGATTGGTCGTGGCACGTCCCGGGTTGGACCGCCTCATCCTCGATTAGCCCGAAGACGCGGCCACCAACCCTAGTCGCTGGAGTTCCGGCTTGATCCGCTCGAGATCGGCCTCGGAGCCCGACCTATTCGGCAGCCGCAGGTAGCGAGACGCGATTCCGTTCAACTCCAGACACGAGCGCCACAGTGATTGCCACCCGCCGGGATATGTCTGGCCAGTTCGGACCACCGTTGGGTGACCCGACAAGTCGAACAGCGGCGTCTCGATGTCCCGCACCACCTTCGCGGCGGCCGGCACGTCGCCGGATTGGAGCGATTCCCAGAGCTCCATACCGAGGTGCGGCGCAAAGCTCGTGGACCAGTCCATGAAGCTGCGGCAGCCATAGGTCCATTGCAGCATGTGGCGCCCAAGCTTGCCGCCGCTCATGAACTTCCAGTGGCGGTCGAATCTCTCGATCGTCTGCACGGCGTAGGTGTCCGTGCCGTCCTCTTTCATGCAGCAGATGTTCGGCTCGTCCACGAGCCGCTCGAGCATGGCGTGCGGGGGGAAGCCGACGACCATCACGGGCATGACGGCCGCGACGGCCTTGTAGTGCGCCGCCACTGCCACGGGATCAGCTATCTGCCCGGCCGGCGCCGCCATCAGCACGTCGGCGCCAATGTCGCGCGCGTAGTTCGCAAACTCGACGGACTGGGCCGTTGCCCATAGGCCCGTTGCGGCGACAACCATCGAGCGTCCGCCCGCGCGGTCGACGACGAACCGCGTGACGTCCGCAATCTCCTGCTCGCGCATGAACGCGAACTGGCTGTCGCCGACCGTGAGCAGCGCGACCTGCGTGCCGCCGGCGATGCCGGTCTCGATGACGTTGGCGACGCCGTCGTAGTCGATCGCACCGTCGGCCAGAAAGCTGGTGGGGATCGACATCACCGGGCCCTCGAGTTGCGTCTTGATCTCGTCGGGCGTCATACGGTCTGGATTGGCCATGCGCGGCTCTCCCGGCTGCGGACTCCGCAGGGTAGCCCACGATGGGTCTGACATGCGGCGATGGGCGGGGGCGTTGGTAGTCTTGCGCGCTGCTAGCCGGTCTCAATCCTCACAGGGAAGGATGACCCGATGCTCGCGACCCCACGCTATCGAGCTGGAACGAAGCTCGGGCAGATCATTGAGCTGCCCGACGGGCAATTCTTCACCATGACGGCCGAGGGCAAGCCGCCCTTCCAGGAGACGCTGGGCTATGCGGCCTTCGACGATCCCTGGACGCCGGAACACCTGGTCGTGCGGCGCGGACGCGGTGTGCCCATCGTCTGGTCCGCGCCAGAAGTGGTGCACACCATGCCCGGCAGCCAGGGGCTCTGGGGGGTCGGTCGCGCCCTCGTCGATCAAAACGGCGACCTTCACGCAATCGGGCTGCGGTTTCTGAAATGGCCCAAGGACATCGAGCGGCCGCGGCGCGACGAGATGCGCTGCGACGTCTTCCACGTGGCGTCGCGTGACGGCGGCGTGACGTGGGAGCCGCCGCACCGGGTGGACTACGGCCGGGAGTACACCGGAGCGCTGCTGGGGTTCACGCAACTGTCCAGCGGGCGCCTCGTGCTGCCGGTCCACTTCTACGACTTCGACCGCGAGGCCGGCAAGAACGTGGCCAAGTCCTGCTATTCGGACGACGGCGGGCGCACGTGGTATGCCGACTCGACGGAGGTGCCGGTGCCGTCGGGCGGGGGCCACAGCCATTCCGGGGCGGTGGAGCCCACGGCCGTGGAGCTTGGCGACGGCCGCGTCTGGATGATCATTCGCACTCAGTTTCGTCGGTTCTACGAGTCGTTCTCGAGCGACGGCAAGACATGGGACCAGGCGCAGCCGACGCGCTTCAGGGCGCCGAATTCACCGTGCGCGGTGGAGCGCCTGGCCGACGGACGGTTGATCTTCGTCTGGAACAACACGCAGGGGCCGCCCTTCGGCGGCGAGACGCGCGAGGTGCATGCGTCGCGGCACGTGATGAACGCCGCGGTGTCGCCGGACGACGGGGTCACCTGGCATGGCTACCGCGAGTTCGCCCGGCAGATCGACCACGACCACGTGGACGACCAGGTGAGCTATCCGAGCATCACGGCCTTGTCCGACGGCCGCGTCCTGGTCCAATTCGCCCATGTGATCCAGGGCTGGCGCCGGGTCGAGACGGACTACGTGGTGTTCGACCCCGACGTGCTGAGCGAGACGAGCGACCACGACGACTTCACCCACGGGCTGCGCGCCTGGTCCACCAACGGCTGCGGCGGGGTAACCGTGGCGCGTGAGGATGGTGAGGCGATGCTGCGCTTGCAGCGCGTGGCCGGGCAGCCGCTGGGGGCGGCGCGAAACTGTCCGTTCGGCCCGCGAGGCACGCTGCGCTTTGAGATTCGACGAGCGGCGGATTCGGTGGGGGTCGACGCGGTGCTGGACGAGACGTTCTGGCGCCCAAACGACCGCCGGACGGACGGCGCCGTGGAGGCGCCCTTGGGCATAGCTGAGTTGCCGGCTGACATGTGGATGCCGGTGAGCGTGGTCTGGGACGTCGGTCGCGGCGAAGCGGTGGTGAGCGTGAACGGCTCCGAGCGTCGGATGCCGCTCCAGGGCCAACCGCCGGGGCTGTGCTATCTCACGCTGTACGGGCGGGCGTCCGGGCCTGAGCGCGCGGCGACCGATATCCGGCGGCTATCGGTCGCGGTATCGCACACGTAAGTCGGGCTCGACGCCGAAGAGCCGGCGGGCATTCGGCCGCCGGCTCCTCAGGTCGACGCGCGTCACCTATCGGTGTGCGCGTTCGCCGTTGACTACCCCCGCTCTTCCCAGTACGGGTCCAGCCACACGAGATGAATCGGTGAGCGCACGGGAATCGCGTAGTTCTGCATCCAGTACGCGCCCTTCACCCGTCGGTGATACAGGTTGAGCAGCGATCCGCGCGAGAACTGGCCGTAGACCATCTCGCCACGCGCATGCAACCGCTCCGCCATCTCCAGCCACGCCTCGCGCCGCTCCTCGCGATTTGCGGCGCCGAGGACGCTGGCATAGGCCTCATCGATCCACGGCCGGTTGATGTTGGAGTGGTTCCAGCCGCCCAGCTCATAGAGCCGGTCGCTGCAGATTCGCAGGCACGCGTCCACGGGGTTTTGGTCGCCGCCCATGTTCGCGAACACGATATCGTGCACCCGCTCCTGGTAGAGCTTCTCGATCACGGCCGAGCCGTCGATGATCATGAACTCGGTCTTGATCCCGACGGCGTCCCAGTAGTCCTTGATTACGAGGTCACCGGGGTTCGGCGGGCTCCACTTCATCCACTGGATGGCCTTCTCCGAGTCCCAGCCCGCCTCTGCCAGCAAGTCACGGGCGGCGTCCGGGTCGTACGACAGGTCACGGAAAGTGCCCTCGGGCGGATCCTGCAGCAGCGCCACGTGCTCGAAGATGTAGTCCGAATTGAACCGCGTGCCGCCGTACAAATCGTTGTTCAACGCCTCGCGGTCCACTGCCAGCACCATGGCCTCGATCAGCAACGACTGTTGCTCGAGCGTCATGTCCTCGAAGATCTCCGCCGTCTGGTTGAGGAACACCCCCGACGCGAACGGCGAGCGCTGCGGGAAGGGCCGCAGGTGTGCCTGCGACGCCAGGCGCGTGAAGGCCTCGACGCCGCCCGCCGCGCGATGGAAGTCGATCGGGTTCGGCTGCTCGTTGGCCTCGGTGGCCGCGTCCAGCGCCGCACCGTCGCCATAGCGCACGATGTAGTCGTCCACATACGGCGCGCCGTAGGCCCAGTCCTTGTTCGCCGTGAGGGTCGCGAACTGCTGCGTGACGTAGCGCTCAAAGATCATCGGGCCGTTGCCCAAGAGGTCCACGGCTCGCGCTTCCGTCGCGGTCGCTTTTTCCAGACCCGCGAAGTGGTGCCGCGGCATCGCGTACGCCTTGCTGCCGGACGCCCACCAGTTCGCGTCGGGCCTCTCGATGGTGATCTGGACCGTCATCTCGTCGATCTTGGTCACGCCCGAGGCGTCGGTGATGCTCTCGGTCGGGTTCTCCGCCCAGCCCTTGACACCCTCGATATCGCCCCAGGCCGTCTTGTGCTTGTTGTTGTTGTAGGCCGGATCGAACGCCATCTCCATGCCGAACAGCACGTCGTCGGCGTCGACCACCCGCGTCTGGTCATGCCACCAGATGTCCGGGTTGATGTGGAAGACGTAGGAGCGGTCCGCCTCAACTTCCTCCCACCGGTTGGCCAGCGCCAGGTCCCAGTTGCCGGTCATCTGCGGGGTCTCGCCGGTGCCCCAGGTATCGCCAATCCACAGGCCCTCATAGACATAGCCAAACACGAAACCCTGCGTGCTGCTGACGGCCCGCAGCGGCGTGAAGATGTCCTGCGTGTTGGCGCGGCTGGCGCTCAGCGTCAGCGTCCCGCCGCTGATCGGGCCCTCCGGAATCGGCATGGCCTCCGCCGTGACCTGGACCTCGACCTCGACTTCCTTGACTTCAGTGACCGTGACGACCTTCTCGACCGCAACCTCTTTGATGACTTCCTGGGTCACGATCTTCTCGACCGCGACCTCCTTGATCACTTCCTTCGTGACCACGGTCTCGACCGGAACTTCCTTGATGACCTCTTTGGTGACGACCTGTGGCTCTCCGCAGGCTGCCAGCAGGGCGGCGCCCGCCGCGCCGACTGCGCCTACCGAGGCGCCACGCAGCAGATGCCGGCGCGTCATGATCTTTCGGCTAAAACTCGTCATGGGCAATCCCTCCCGGATGGTGCATGCGGCCGAGCATGTCACAACATCACGGACGAACGTATCGAGGTTTGACCGGCCGTTGCCGTCATTGTACGCATACCCCAAGCATCCGAGTCCGCGGGGCTGCCGCGATTCTGGGTCGGACGGTCGCAGCGGCGGTCGGCGCGCCGCGGCTGGCGCTACCATGCGGCGGCTGGGCATAGCCTGGAACAAGTCATGTATTCAATCGCCCCACCCGAATTGACAGCGGTTTCGCACTGGCCTGCCCGCTGGATCTGGACTGACGGAGATCCCAAACCGCGTCACTGCTACCTCATGGCCCGGCGGAGCTTCGACCTGGAGGCCGATGCCGCGCAGGCGCTGTTGCACATATCCGCGGCCGACCGCTACGTGCTCTGGGTCAACGGGCGCTATCTGGGCCGCGGACCGGCGCGCAGCGATCCACGGCGCAAGAGCTACGACACCTACGACGTTGCGGCGCACCTGACCACGGGCCGCAACGTGATCGCGGTGCAGGCCTATCACTACGGGATGGAAGGCAGCCGCGGCACGGGTTGGGGCAGCAGCAGCGGCTCCAGCTATTCGGTGGGTGAGCGGGCCGGGCTCTGGGCGCAGCTCGACCTCACCCTGGCCGACGGCGCGGCATGCACCATCGGCACCGACAAGGACTGGGTGCTGCTGCCCGCCCGCGGCTGGCGCCGAGACGTCGAGGTCAGCAACAACCTCGTGGGCTATATCGAGGTCTACGACGCCGGGGCCGATCCCGTCGATTGGATCGAACTCGACCATGACGACAGCGGTTGGGCGGGCGCGGTGGAGATCAGCGGCAACGACGTGGAGTGGTTTTTCTTCGAGAAGCGCGAAATCCCGCCGATGGAAGAGCGCATGGCCTATCCACGGGAGATCGTGGACGTCGGTGAGACCATCGACCTTGGCCGGGCGGGGCAGATCGACATTCCCGAGCTGCTGTACAGCGAGCCGCACCTCCCGCTGGAGCACGCGACGGTGCACGAGCAGGCGGCGGCGCTGGAACCGGGCGAGTCGGCGGCGTCGTTGCAGAGCGTCTTTGCGCCCGGCGAGGGCATTCGCGCGCCCTATCTGGTGGTGGACTTCGGCCGCCAGCTCTTTGGCTTCCCCCGGCTGGAGTTCGACGCGCCGGCGGGCGCCATCCTGGACGTGACCTATGGCCAGCAGCTGCTGGGCGGGCGCATCCCGGCCGCGCTGCGCTACGGCGACCGCGTGATCGCTCGCGAGGGCCGCCAGACGTGGCAGGTCGCCGAGTATCGACAGTTCCGCTATCTGCACCTGACGGTGCGCAGCCGGCACGCGCCGGTGCGGCTGCGGTCGATTGGCCTGAACGAATACCGCTACCCGGCCGAGACGCGCGGGCGGTTCGAGTGCTCGGACGAGGTTCTCACCAAGCTCTGGACGGCGTGCATCGACACCATGGAATCGCACATCGAGGACACGCTGGTGTGCGATTCCTACCGCGAGCGCGTGCCCTGGAGCGCCGGCGACGGAAGCCACGGGGGGCAGTTCACCTACGTCGCCTGGGGCGACTTGCCCGTGGTGGACCGCTACTTCCGCATGTTCACGCTCAGCGATCGCGGCGACGGGAACCTGATGATGGCGTTCCCGCCCAGCTTCTGGACGACGCACGTGAACCAGCACTTCATGCTGCAGTGGAGCACCCGCATTCGCGAAAACTATCTCTACGCGGGACGCCGATGGGTGACCGAGGAGCTGTATCCCAGCGTGCGGCGTCAGATCGATTGGTTTGCCCCGCACCGCGACCGGACGACGGGGTTGCTGGCGTGGGTGCATCCGCTCTATCACATCGATTGGACGCCTAATGACTTCCGGGGCGCCAGCGTCATCACGAATTGCCTCTATGTCGCGGGCCTCGAGGATGCGGCGGCGCTGGCGGACGCCATGGGGCGCGACGACGACGCTGCGCGCTGGCGCGAGATTGCGCGGCACGTGCGAGCAACCGTGCGGGAACAGCTCTGGAACGAGTCGCGCGGCCTGTTCGTCGACGCGCTGCGCGACGGTGCGCAATCACCGGTGGTGAGCGAGCTGGGGAACGCACTGGCGATCATGTACGGCGTGGCGACGCCGGAGCAGACCGCCCGCATCGCCGATCACCTGGCGAGCCCACCGGAGGACATGGTGGCGACGAGTCCGCTGTTCTATGGCTACGTCGCGGATGCGCTGATGCTGGCCGGGCCGAGGCCGGGTGGGACCGAACGATTGAGCGAACGCTATGCCTTCATGATGAGCGCATCCGACCAACCCACCGTGTGGGAGGGGTGGGACAACTTCACGGCCGGAAACGGCATTGTGCGCGACGAGCAGATGGCCACCTGGGCGACCGAGCAGCGCGTGCGCCCGGCGGGTGTCCGGAGCCTGGTGCATAGCGGCGGGGTGCTCACGGGCACGGTGCTTGCCGCGCGAGTTCTCGGCGTGATGCCGACTGGCCAGGGGTTCTCGCAATGCCGCATAGAGCCGCGGCCAGGCGGGCTGGAGTGGGCGCGCGGCGTCCATCCCGCGCCTCAGGGCGACATCGAGGTTGCGTGGGAGCGGCGCGGGGAGGCGTTCGAGTTGACGGTGACGATACCGGAGGGCGTCGCGGCGGAGGTGGTGCTGCCGCGAACGGACTCGGCGCAGCGCGAGCTGGTGATCGACGGCCTCGCCACGCCGCTGGACGGGACGCCGCCGGGCGTCACGGTTGCCGCGGAGACGGTCACGATCGCGGCCGCCGCCGTGGGCGCGGGCGCTCACACGTTCCAGCTTCGGGCCGGCGAGGAGTAGGCACGACGATGGCAAACGCTCAGCGACCGAATTTCCTGTTCATCACGACGGACCAGCAGCGCTGGGACGCCATGGGCCACAACAACCCGCATATCCGCACGCCTGCGATGGACGCGCTGGCGCGCGACGGGCTGCGGTTCGACCGGGCGTATCCCACGAACGCCATTTGCATGCCGGCCCGCGCCAGCATGATCACCGGCCGCAGCCAGCGTGGGCACCAGGTCTTCGACCATGCGGTGAACCTTAGCGAGTCGATTCCGGTCCTCGGCGACTCCCTGCGGGCATGCGGCTATAGCACGGCGTTGATCGGCAAGGCGCATTTCAAGACCGCCGATCTCGAGGACGTGCTGCCGGACCAGCCGCCGCCGGGCGCGCCGGTCAGCGACGAGGACGGGCTGTGGTACGGGCCGTACTTCGGATTCGACTACGCGGAGATTCACACCGGTCATGCGTATCCCGCCGGGCATTGGCGCGTGTGGCTGGAGCGCAATCACCCCGAGGGCCTGCGGCTTTGGCGGCAGGATCACGCGTTGGAGGAGCCGAGCGGCGCCTTCTCCAGTTGGAAGAATTCGATCCCCGCCGAATGGCACTACACGCATTGGACGGCCGATCGCACCATTGCGTGGCTGCGCCAGCGAGACCCCGACCAACCGTTTTTCCTCTGGATGTCATTTGCGGACCCGCACCAACCGTTTGCGCCGCCGCGCCCGTATTGCGACATGTACGACCCGGCAGCGATGCCGGCACCGGTTCCGCGTGAGGACGTGAGCCGCAAGCCGCCCGCCTATCAGTGGGCACGGGACGGCCTGCCCTACGGCGGCTACAACACGCACGTTGGGTGGTCGGGGGATCACTTTGGCGAGATCGTGGCCCACTACTACGGGCTTACGACGTTCATCGACGACGAAATGGCACGCGTGCTCGAAGAGCTGGACCGGATGGGCCTGCGCGATTCCACGCACGTCGTGTTCACGTCGGACCACGGGGAGGGCCTGGCGGATCACGGCGTGGCGGCCAAGCCGATGATGTCCTACGAGGCCGTCAATCGCGTGCCCTGGCTCTGGCGGCACCCGCCAACGGCGGCCGCCGGCAGGCGGCACGAAAGCGTGATGACGCATCTGGACTTCGTGCCGACCGTGCTCGATCTTGCCGGGGCTGAACCCTTGCTCGGGATGGAAGGCCGCTCATTCGCGCCGCTCTTGCACGGCGAGAGCGACACCCATCGCGATGCCGTGATCGTGGAGCGCATCACGGTGCTCGGCGGCGGCGGCGCGCGGCTGCTCGACGCCAAGGCGGGCAAGAACCTGCGGGCAGCCACCAGTTGGCCGCGCGATCACGACCGGCCCTTCGAGTTGCGCGTCAAGATGCTGGTGACCGACCGCTGGAAGCTGTTGCACTACGGCGGGCAGCCCCACGGTGAACTCTACGACGTCGTCAACGACCCGGAAGACCTCCACAACCTGTGGGACGACCCTGCGTACGCGGACGTGCGGCGGGAGCTGACCGACCGCCTGCTGGCGGAGTTGATCGATTCGGAGTTGGGCGACGCCGTCGCTATTCGCCACGCGCAGGCGCTCGGCGGCGCGCTGCGCGATCAGCGACTCTTGGAAGGCCAGCCCGAGGCGCGCGCTTCGCTGGGGGAACGCACCCGCGGAATGTAGCTGCGGCGCTAGGCGTGGAGTTCTTCCACCTCACTCTCGCCGCAGATGTCCATCAGGGTGTGGTGGACGGCCAGATCGTGGGCATAGTCGAACCACGGTTGCTGCTCACCACGCACGCAGGCGGCGAAGTCTTCAATGTCGGCCCGAAATGACTCGAACGGATCGGCGCCATAGGTGTGCCAGCCGTCGGGTCCGGCGCCAGGTCCGCCGGTATGGATGGCGGCCGCCGGCACGCGGCCGGCGGCGAGCATGAAGGGCGTCACGATCGCCTGGGCCTCCGAGCCGTAGACCTCGAAGCTGCGTGGGCGCCGATTCTCCGTCTCGAGGAAGCTCAGCTCGATCGAGGCGAGCGTCTCGGGATACTCCAGGACGACGATGTTGAGGTCGTAGTAGTCCTGCGCTTTGGACTCGGGTCGCACCTGGCGCCTGAATGGGTGGACGGCGTCCGGGGTGCCCGCAACGGCCATGACCATATCGAGCGCGTGGCAGCCGAGGTTGTAGAAGGCGCCGCCGCGAAAATATGGCCCGCCGAGTTGCCGGGGGAGCACGCCGGCACTGAACGGCGAGCCCATGTGCGCCCGCACCAGGTGCACGGTGCCGAAGTCGCCGGCCCGGACCATGTCGATGACGCGGCGAAAGGGCGGCAGCGGGCGGAAGTTATAGCCGACCTGAAAGATCAGGCCCTTTCGCTGGGCCGTCCCGATGAGTTCGTCGGCGTGGGCCTTGGTCCAGCCGCAGGCCTTCTCCATGAGCACGTGCTTGCCCGCCGCCAGCGCCCGGCGGGCGTAGGACGGGTTCTCGACTTCGGCTCCGCCGATGACGACGCCCTTGATGGATTCGTCGCCAAGCACGTCGTCGATGTCGTCGATCCAGGTGACGTGCTGGTAGTCGAGCGTGGTCTCGCGATCGGCGCGGAATTCGAGGCTGGGCTCGTAGATGCCGACCAGGTCGATGTCGGGGATATCCCGCAGCCAGCGCGTCTTGCCGCGCGCGTGTCCGTGTTTCGCACCCAGCATGGCCAGGCGGAGTTGGTCGCTCATGAGGAAGGTCCTTGCGGTGACGCAGGCGGATTGTCTAGGGAAGCCCCGGCACTGGCAACCGGAGCCGGGCGCTCAGTACCCCGCGTGCTTGTCGACCAGGCTGCGCAGCGGCTGGCCGGCCTGAAACCGGCGCACATTGTCGACGAAGAGGCTGAGCCAGCGGCGCTCCTCCTCCGACGACGTGGCGCGGTGGAACGAGAGATGGAACGTGTCGAGGTCCCATAGGGGGGAGTCGTCCGGCGGTGGGGCGATCTGCAAGCTGGCGCCCGCAATGCCGTTGTCGCGGAGGGCGTCGGCCAGTGCAGCCACATCGTAGATGGCGTCGCGCCCGGAGACGTCGATCAGATAGGCCGAGGGCTTCATGAGCGCGAGTTCGTCGGCGCCAATCAGGCCGCGAGTCTCGGGCGTGTTGGGAACGGCCACCGCGACGTAGTCGGATTCGCGGAGCAGGCGCGGAAGGTGGTCTCGCGGGAGCATTTCGTCGACGTGCGGATCGGCGCCGCCGTCCGAACGGCGCGTGGCGATCACGCGCATGCCGAAGGCCTGAGCAAGGCGCGCCAGCTCGCGCCCGATGCGGCCGAGGCCGGCGATGCCCAGGGTCTTGCCGCGCAGCTCGGTCGGCGAGCCGTAGACGTAGTCGCGCGTGACGCGGTGCTGGACGTCATAGATCAGGTTGCGGGCGAATCCGAGCATCGAGGCCAGCGCGTGCTCGGCGCCTGGGGTGTCGAATACGCCCTTGGAGCAGGAGAAGGGAATGGGGCTGGCCACGAACTCCGGGAACAACATCTTTTCGACGCCCCCCGAGGCCGCATGCACCCAACGCAGCCGCTTGGCGCAGGCCAGCATGGATGCGTCGAACGCTCCCACGAGCAGGACGTCGGCAGCCGGCACGTGCGTCGCCACGGCGGATGCGTCGCCGGTGGCAATCAGGCGCACCTCCGGCACGTCGGCCAGGGCCTCGGCCACACCGGAGGCGTCAAAGGTGGCGACGACTTGGAGCGGCTGTTCAGTCATGCAATGTCCTAGCGAGCGGCGGCGTGCATGATCGTATCGTGCGGCGTCCGGGTGGCGCGCTCCCGCCGGGCCACGATGCTGCGATACATTGGCGCGGCTTCAGTGCACGCCGCCGAGGGTCTCCATGAGCAGCAGCCTTGTCCGTCCCGCGATCACCCATGAGATCAACCCCGTGACACGCGCCCTGCGGGCCGGCCAGGTGTGCCTCGGGGCGTGCAGCATCTCCTTTGCCTCGCCGCCCGTGGCCCAAGTCTTCGGCTCGGCCGGGTTTCACTTCTACTACATCGACATGGAGCACGGACAGCCCGGCTATCCCGAGCTGTCCGTGATCTGCATGGCGTCCAAGCTCACCGGGATGGTCCCCATTGCGGGCACCACGAGTGTGGAGGACCACCTGATCGCCCGACCGTTGGACGCCGGCGCGATGGGGGTGATCGTGCCGCACGTCGAGACGGCCGAGCACGCGGCCATGGCCGTCCGCTACAGCAAGTATCCGCCCCAGGGCAAGCGCGGCGTGCTGACGGCGGGGGTGCACACGGAGTTCGCGGAGCCGGACGCAGGCGACCTCACGGCGGGGCAAAACCGCGAGATCCTGAGCGCGGTGAAGGTGGAGAGCGGGCTCGGCATCGAAAATATTGACGAGATTGCCGCGACGCCCGGCCTCGACGCCATTCTTGTCGGCCGCACCGACCTGTCAGCCACTCTGGGCATTCCGGGTCAGATTCATCATCCGGAAATCAGGGAGTCCGTCGAGCGCATGCTCGCCGCGGTCAAGCGCCACGGCATAGCCGGCGGCCCGCACATCGGCTCGATCGACGAGTCGCTCGAGTGGGCCGACAAGGGGGCGACGTTCATGAGCTACGGCTATGACGGCGACATGCTCTTGCAGGCGTCGAAGCAGTTCGTCGGCGGGGTTCGCGAGCTGCTGGGGGACCGGCTGCTCGACGGCTAGCTAGTCCAGGCCCAGCAGGCTCAAGCTGTCCCGGTGGATGATCGCCTCGATCTCCTCGGGCGGAATCTTGGGCAGTCCGGTGCCCGTGGTGACGTCATTGATGTGACGCAGGGTGTTGATGGTTCCCTCGACGGTGCTGAACGGCAGATCGCTGCCGAAGAGCACGTTGTCCAGCGCGCCGACTTCCATCAAGAGCGCCAGCGCCTGGTAGAGCCACCACGATTTGTCCTGGAGGCCCGACACGTCGGTAAAGACGTTGGGATGCTTGCGCGCGACGACCACGGCGTCGGTGAACCAGGGCAGACCGATGTGGGCCAGGATGATCTTGAGGTCCGGGAACTCCCGCGCCACCGGGTCGTAGAGCAGCGGATTGGCCAACTCCATGGGCGTGTTGGCCATGCCCTGGTAGGCGGCGTGGGTCAGGATCGGCAGTCCAAGCTCCTGGGCGCGGGCGTGGACCCGCCCGGCCTTTGGGTCGGCTGGGTGGTAGTGCTGATAGACGGGGCTCATCTTGATGCCGCGCAGGCCGAGGTCGGACACGCTTCGGTCGATCTCGTCGAGCGCGTCCGGTTGATTCGGATCGATTGACATAAAACCGATCATCTTCTCCGGGTGCTGCCGCACGTAGGCGGCGATGTGGTCGTTTGGCGTGCTCATCTCCATGGCGATCGAGTTGATGCCGAACACGATCACCCGGTCCGCAAGCTTCTCGGCCTCCCAGTGCCGCTCGGGCGTGACGTTGATGTCCAGCACGTCCGGCGGATAGGTCAGCTCGATGGCCCGGCGGAACTGAGGCCCCCACTGCTCCGAGGTGCTCAGGTGGGTGTGGACGTCGACGATCATGGCGATTGCGCCTCCCAGAGCAGTGGCTCGTTGGCGATCAGTCGCCGCACGTTTTCGGCGACGCCGGCCGCGGTCTCACGGACGAACACATCGCAGGCGTTTGAGGCGTGCGGGGTAGTGAAAACCTCATAGTCGAAGAGCGGGTCGGCCGGGTCGACGGGCTCATGCCAGAAGACGTCGATCCCGGCGGTGGTCAGCTTCCCGCTCCGCAGCGCGTCAATGAGCGCCTCGCGGTCGATCACCTGACCTCGGGCCACATTCACGATGACGGTGTCGTCGTCCATGGCGGCGATGGTGTCGGCGTTGATCATTCCCTCGGTCTCGGGCGTCAGGGGCGTGGCCAGCGCAATGAAGCGGCAGCCGCGCAGCGCGGTCAGCAACTCAGCCGGCGAGTGCACGGACGTCAAGCCCAGCTCGCTCACGTCCGCGTCGCGGGGCGTGCGGCGCACGCCGACGATCTCGCAACCAAAGGGTTGCAAGAGGCGTACGAGCTGGCTGCCAATGCCTCCCAGGCCGATCACGCAGACCCTGGAGCCAAACAGCGAATGACCGAAGGGAACGTTCCAATCCTGCGTGCGAATGGCCTCCAGCAAGTGGGGATAGCGGCGTCCCGCGCCGATGAGGAGGAAGAGGGCCATTTCCGCTACGGCCTGGGCCAGCCCACCGTCGGCCGAAGGCACGTTGGCGACGGGTACGCCGCGGGCGTTCGCGGCCACCACATCAATGCGGTCGATCCCGACGCCGGGCTGCTGCACGAGGCGCAACCGCGGCGAGGCATCGAGCACAGCGGTGTCGATGAGGGCCCGGGCGGGAAGCAGGACTTCAGCCTCGGCCGCCGCCTCCGCGACCTTGTCCTCGGGACAGGTCCTGACCCGATGGCCGGGGAGCGCCGCCTGGATGCCGCCCGCCAGGTCCGGCATGTAGTCGTTGCAAAACAGCAGGTCCACGCGACGGTCCGCCTTCGCTCGCCCGCGGCCCACCGACAACGGGCGCCGAGCTCGTAGGGCAGCATGCGATCATATGCCGCCGGTTTCGCGGGTGCGAGCGGACCCGAACCCTCGTGGGAGAGGCGACATGCGGATCACCGACGTCAAGCACTTTGCTCCGACGGTCGGAATGCGGCCGCAGAGCATCGTCAAGATTGAGACCGATGCCGGCATCTCCGGGCTGGGCGAAGCCGGCACGGCGGGCCGTGACCGGGCGGTCGGCGGCATGTACGACCACTACCGTGAATTCTTGATCGGCAAGGACCCGCGGCGGATCGAGGACATCCACCAAGTGCTCTACCGCGGCCAGTATTTCGAGGGCGGCACGGTGATCACGGCCGCCGCCTCGGCGATCGATATCGCGCTGTGGGACATCCTGGGCCAGCACCTCAACACGCCGATCTGGCAGCTCTTGGGCGGCGCCTCGCGGCAGCGGGTGACCTGCTTCGCGGACGCCATCGCCGGCGAGGGCGCGACCATGCCCGAGCGCGCGGCGGATCTGGCGGCCAACGGATGGGGGACGATCCGGTTCACGCCGGTGATGCCGACCGATCTCGATCCCGACGCCCCCGAGGACGTCTACGAGCCCTGGGAGTCCGTGGTGGCGACCGCGGAGATGCTGCACGCGGTGCGCGCGAGGGTCGGCCCGCGAGTGCGCCTGGGAGTGGATTTCCATCACCGTCTCAGCGTGGCCGACGCCGCCGAGTTCTGCCGGCTGGTCGATGACGTCAACCTCATGTTCCTGGAGGAGCCGATCAGGTCCGAGAGCCCGGACGCGTATGCCGCGTTGCGGACGATGACGGACATTCCGTTTGCCATCGGTGAGGAATTCTCGGGGATTTACGTCTTCGCGCCGTTCATGGAGCGCGGCCTGAGCAACTACGTGCGGTTGGACGTGTGCAACGTCGGCGGATTCACCGCGGCGCGGAAGGTCGCGGGCATGGCGGAGGCCCACTATCTCGAGGTGATGCCGCACAACCCGCTGGGACCCATATCGACGGCGGCGGCGGTTCACCTGTGCACGGCGGTCCCGAATTTCGCCCTGCTCGAATACAACTGGCACACGCGGGCGCGCCCGCCGGACTTGTTCCCACAGGGGCACGACATCGAAGGCGACGCGTTTCCGCTGCCCGAGGCGCCGGGGCTTGGCGTGACGCTCGATGAGGATGCGCTGGCCGACCATCCGCCGGTGTTCTGGGAGGCGCCCCATCTGCGCCGCCGCGATGGCTCGTATACCAACTGGTGAGCGGCGCTCGACTCGGGCGGTTCTACTCGATTCTGCAAACGCCCTTCGACGCCGACGGTGCAATTGACCGCGCCAGCTTGGTGCGGCTGCTCCACCACCGCGAAGGCTGCGGGTGCGACGGGCTGTTTCTGCTGGGCGTGGCGTCCGAGGCCATGTTCCTCAGCCGAGCCGAGCAGGAGGAGGTCGTCGACCTCGTCATGCGCGAGCTTGGCGGACGGCTGCCGGTGCTGGCCGCGGCGTACGCGCCCGGGACCGCCGCCGTTGTCGAGCTGGGTCGGCGCTGGGCCGAAATGGGGGCGTCGGGAGTGGTGGTGCTGCCGCCCTACGCTGCGGCGCCCACGGATGACGCGGTGGTGCGCCACTATGCCGCCGTCGCGGCGGCGCTGGACGTGCCGGTGATCGCCCAGGACGAGCCGAACACCAGCGGCGTGGCCATGAGCGCCGCGCTGCTGGCGTGCCTCGCCGGCGAGGTGGAAGGCGTGGCCGCGTTCAAGGTCGAGGGGCAGCCGGTGACGCAGCGGCTGAGCGCGGTACGGGCCTTGGTTGGCGATGTGCGTCCGCTGTATTCCGCGGCCGGCACGTCATTCGTACAGGAGTTGGCGCGGGGGTCGAGCGGCATGATGACGGGCTATCCCTACCCCGAGGTCATTGTCGAGACGCTGGCGCTGTTCCATGACGGCGATTCCGTCGGCGCCAACGCGCTCTGGGATCACCTGATGCCGTTGACGGCGATGGACGCCCGGCCCGGCCTGATGTGGGCGGTGCGCAAGGAGATTCTCAAGCGGCGGGGGCTGATCGTCCACGCCACGGTGCGCGATCCGGCGCCCGCAATCGATGCGGCGACGCGCGACGAAATCGCGCAGTTGATCGACCGGCTTGAGCTAGGCGCGAGATACCCGGTGGTCGGCTAACGGTGGTGGGTCGCTTTGCCATTGAGGTGCGAGATGGCGATCGCTTGCCCAATGACGAAGGCGCGGCACGCGGAATTCGTCCGCAGACTAGGTGAGTCTGGATTCCCGCTTTCGCGGGAATGACGGTTTTGCAGAGGGCTCGCTTCGCGGGAATGTCTGAATGCAAGTGGCCCACTACCTGACTGACTCTTGACCCTCCCCACCGGCGTATCATGGCGACGGACTGTGGCGGTGGAGACAGGCGCGCATGATTCTCGATAGCCGGAAGTGGGACGCTCGCTACGGACACGGGCTGCTCGCGGCCTATGGACCCACGTACACGTCGTATCTCGCCATCACGTCCCCGAGCGCGTGGGCCGTGGTGGAGCGGTTCTTCCCCACCGCGCCGAAGCAGCTCGAGTTTCAGCACGGAATGGCCGAAGGCTACGTCGAGCCCCTGATCGAACGCCTGCCCGATGCCGACGTCGTGCTGGGCATCGGCGGCGGCAATGCGCTGGACGTTGGGAAGTACGTGGCCTGGAAGCTGAACAAGCCGCTGGTGCTGATCCCGACCATCGTCTCGACAGGCGCGATCTTCCAGGCGCCGGTCGCGATCCGCCGGGCGGACATTTGGGAATTCTGCCATGACACCGTGGCGCCCGACTACTTGCTGCTCGACTATGACGTGATCGCGGCGGCGCCGCCGCATCTCAACCGAGCCGGCATGGGCGAATGCATCTGCAACCTGGGGCACATAGGATCGTGGCGCTGGTGGGTGGAGCAGGGTCTTGACGCCCCGCCGATGGACCAAGCCGCGGCGGATGCGACGCTGACGTGGGTGCGTGAACGCTGCCGGCAATTCAGCGAAGGGCTCGACGCCGAGGGCCGGCCGAACGACGCCGCCATCCGCATCGCCAGTGAGATCAACCGTGAGCGATACGACGTGCCGACGTTTGACATGAAGATCTCGCGCAGCATCGATCACAACTTGGTCATCGCGTTCGAGTGGGTGCATGGCCGCGAGCTGATTCACTCGGAGGTGGTGTCGCTGGGCGCGCTCATCAACGCGCACGTGTACGAGTGGGGATTCGACGAGACGAAGTCGTTGCTCGATGCCTGCGGCGTGCGCTACCGCCCGGCCGAGATCGGCTGCACGTGGAACGAGGTGAAGGCGACGGTCGCCAACATCAACGACCTGCATGATCGCCTGGGAAATCCTCCCAACTGGTTCCACCATCGAACGCTGGACGACGCCTCCTTCGAGCGAATGGCGGCCGCCATCGACGCCGCGTAGCGACAGGAACCGAGATATGTCGAAAGCGCGCGTGCGGGTCGGTCTGATTGGCGCCGGGAACTTCGGCGGCGAGGTGGCCAAGATCATCGCCCGGCGCCCGGAGTTGGAACTGGTCGGCGTCGCCGACGTGAATCCGGACGCGGCGCGGAATCGCGGCGAGATGTACGACGCGCCGTGGTGGACCGACTACCGCGTCCTGCTGGCGGAGTGCGACTGCGACGCCGTTGCCGTCGCCACGCCGCACAACACGCATCGGGACATCGTCGTGGACGCCGCCGCGGCCGGGCGCCACGTGTTTTGCGAGAAGACGATGGCGATTAGCGTGGCCGAGTGCCATGACATGATCGAAGCTGCCGACCGGCATGGCGTGAAGCTGATGGTGGGCCACAAGCGGCGGTTCCGCGGCGCACACGCCGAGATCAAGCGCCTGCTCGAGAGCGGGGAGTTCGGCCAACCGCTATCCATCAACGTGCACGGCTACTTCGGGCGGCGAATTCATGGTTTCTGGTCCCGGAAGGCCACCAACGGCGGTTTGCTGTACTGGGCCGGCACGCACGACGTCGACACCATCCGCCACTACCTGGGCGAGGTGGACACGGTCTCGGCGCTGGCCGGTCCGAAGCTGTTTCCCGACGTGACCGACTACGACGACGCGATTGCGGTGAACCTGCGCTTCCGCAGCGGCGCGCTGGGCTCACTCCAAGTCACGACGGCTTTTCCCATGGCCACCTACCGCACGTCCTTCAGCTATCAGATTGCCTGCGAGCACGGCGGCATCGCCTACGACCCGCGGCAGGTGGCGGTGCACTACGCCACGCACGACGGCCCGATGCAGACGACCTTCTTCGAGGGCTATGGCTTCGAGGAGGCGTTCGACACGGAGTGGGACAGCTTTGCCGCCTGGGTGCTGCGCGACGAGGCGCCGGTGCTGACCGGCGAGGACGGTCTAAGGGCCGTCGAGATCATGCAGGCCGCGTACATGTCGGTTGAAGAAGGCGGCAGGCCGATCTCGCTTCCGCTCGACCGCAGCGAGCGGCGGCCCTTCGGCTAGCTAGCGCCAGCCAGATCCTGCGCCGCCGCGGGTGTAGTGCTCTCGCATAGCGTCGTGCGCCTGTTGACGCGCCTGCTTGCGTAGCTTCGTCGAGCGCATCTGCTGATCCGGCGAAGGCGTGATCCAGCGCCTGAAGCGGATGACGAGCCGCGCGGCGAAGCGTGGGACCGCAAGTATGGCGCGCATGAAAAGCTCCAATAGTCGTTCGTCTGCACGTTGGGGCGCGGATGCAGATTTGATTCTAAGCGATCGTCACGCTGTGCGGCGGTTGTGCTGACCAGCGGGTAGTGGGTAGCCATGCCCCAAATGTGCGGCGTGGCGTCTGGTCGGCACGGGCGCAGGGGGCGCAAAAGGGCGACCACAGGGGTCGCCCCTACACTGATCGTCTAAGGACGCAGGGGCCGGATTCCCGCTTCCGCGGGACTGACCGACTCAAAGAGATCCACTGCCCACCATCAGTCCGTACGCGGACGCCACGGCGCGATAGCGCTGATCGAACTCGACGCTGCCGTCGTCGTCGCGCGTGGCGAGCGTGACGCCGCGGTCGAACAGTGGCTGGTTGCCTAGCGTGAAGTCGCGTTCGTAGGCGCGGACCGACACGTATTCGACGGTGCGGCCGGTGGGCCAGCGGACCGAGTAGATCGCGCGCGGCAGGGGCTTGGGCCCCGTGGCGTCGCGGCGGAGATCTTCGAGCGCCTGCGGGTTGATTTCGATGCCCAGGCCGGGCGGCTCGGGCACGCGGACGTAGCCGCGCTGGATGTCGAGCGGCTCGCGAAGCAGATCGTCGGCGTAGATGTTCAGCGCCGTCACGGCGGGCCAGCGGGCGGCGGGGAGCGCAGCTGCCACGTGGGCCGCGAAGGCGGTCGTGATGCCCGTGCCCACGAGCTGCACGAAGAACGGCATATTCGCTTCGTGGGCCAGTGCGGCGTAGTGCAGCGTGGCGGCCAAGCCCTCGCCGTGGCCCGCGAAGCCGTCGCAGATGTTTTCCCGCATCGCGGTGAGGAAGTCGGGCTCGTTGAAGTGCAGCGCAATGGCGCGGCGGGAACTTGCCCGTAGCGCCGCGTTGCCGGCGACGTCACGCTGGGGGATGGGCGTCTCGAACATGTGGATCTTGGGGAACGCCTCAAGCTCGGCCAGGGCGTGCTGCGCAAAGCCGGCGTCGAGCAGGAATCCGTTGAAGTCGAGGTCGAAGGTCGCGTGATCCGGCGTGACGGCGCTGATCGCCTCCATTTGCGCCATCAGATCGAACCACGGACGGGGCTTGAGCTTGAAGGCCGTGTAACCCGCGGCCAGGGCATCCTCGGCCTCTGCGGCCCAGTCCTCCGGCGGCATGTCGTAGCACCACCACGCCAGCGGCACCCAGGCACGCGCCCGGCGGCCGATGAGCCGGTGCGCGGGCACGCCGAGCGACTTGCCGGTGACGTCGAACATGGCCTGCTGCAAGCCGGAGCCGAGCTCGTCTCGCCAAAGCAGCTCCGCCGGGTTTAGACCGAGAACGCCGGCATCCACGGCGTCCATGTCGCGGCTCCAGTTGTGCATGGCGCGGGACTCGCCCCAGCCGACGATCCCGGTATCGGTGGTGACCTGACAGATCTCGATCAGCGAGAAATCGGTGATGCCGCGCCGCATGTGCGGCTCCGTGCGCGGGGTGAACCCGACGTCCAGCTCGATGCGTTCGACGCCCGTGATCTTCATGCCAATACGAGACCTTGGCGCAACCATTCCCGCCTTCCATTCCGTCATTCCCGCGAAAGCGGGAATCTACGCTCTTTCCTGAACCTGAGAGATGCCCTCACCCTAACCCTCTCCCAGAGGGAGAGGGAATTATGCAAACGTCTCCGACGTCGGGTGCCGGTGCGCCTCCAGATAGTCCTCGTCGATGTCGACGCCAAGACCCGGCCGGTCGCTCACCGTCAGAAAGTCGCGCTCGAATCCCAACGGCTCCCGCAGCGGCGCGTTGTAGGCGGGAATCCAGTTCATGGCGTGCTCCAGCCGATAGAAGTTCGGCGTAGTCAGCGCCACGTGCGAGCCCGCCGCGATCTGAATCGGCCCGGCGGCGTTGTGCGGGCTCAGGGGCACGTAGTGGGCCTCGGCCAGGGCGCCGATTCTGCGCAGCTCGCTGATGCCGCCGGTCCAGCACACGTCGGGCATGATGAAGTCGGCGAGACGCCGCTCGAGGATCGGCGCGAAGTCGAAGCGCGTGAACAGCCGCTCGCCCACGCAGATCGGCACGGCCGTGTTCTCGCGCACCTGCCGCAGCGCGTCGTGGCTCTCGGGCGGTACCGGCTCTTCAAGCCAGGCAATGTCCAGCTCGGCCAGGCGGTCGGCGACGCGAATGGCGCTCGGCACGTCGTATTGGCCGTGGGCGTCGATGAGGATGTGGACGTTTGGCCCCACGGCCTCGCGAATGGCCGCCACGCGCGCGATCCCGAGCGATTCGTGCTTGGGCGTGATCTCGCCGCTCACGTACGCGTAGAACGCTTCCGCCATTTCAGAGAAGGGATCAAGCTTTAGCGCTTGGTGGCCCCTGGCGACGGTTTGCAGCGCCGCGTCGGCGAACGCCTGTGGCTCGTGGGCGTCGTCCGGCCACCAGGCGTTGGCGTAGACCGGCACGGTCTCGCGCACCTTGCCGCCGAGCAGGTCGTAGATCGGTCGCCCCAGGTCCTTTCCCTTGATGTCCCACAGCGCGATGTCGATGGCGCTGAGCACCTGCGTGGGCAGCCCCCGCGAGCCCATGTAGGTATAGCGGCGGTAGATGTCGTGCCAGATGGCCTCGATCTCCGACGGGTCGCGGCCGATCAGCATGTCGCGAATCTGCCGCAGCCCGAATTCGGCGATCAGCGCCGACCCGCCGGCCCAGGTCGAGCCCTCGCCCCAGCCGGAGATGCCCGCGTCGGTGTCCACCCGCACGAACAGGATCGGGCCAAAGCGCCGGTCAGCCTCGGGGACCGTGTAGAGAAAGGTACGGACATCGGTGATCTTCATGGCGGGGCGCTCCTGTCAGACATCAGGCCCGGCCAGCGATTGTGGACGACCGGGCGGAGGGTGTCATTTGGCGGCTTGTCAGGTACCCGAGAGCGGCCGAAAGCCGTCTATTCCACGGTGCGGCGGTACGGTGCCTGCCTCGCATGGTGCACTTCGCCCGCACGGTCACCTGTGCCGGGGTCAGTTGGTGGCGCGGCGGTATTCGAACGTAGCGGCGGCGATCAGGACGGCGCTGGTTGCCAGCAGCACCCAGAAGCCGGGAACGATGTGCTCCCAGATCCAGCCGTCGATGATGATGGTTCGCACGGCGACCAGGATGTATTCGACCGGGTTGAGGCCGACGGCGAACTGGAACCAGCCGGTGAGCAGATCGCGCGGCATGAAGGCTGAGGTGAGAAACGCCAGCGGCATGAACAGCAGCCAGCTGTTCACGGTGACCTGCACGCTGCGGGTGCGCACGGCGATGATGAGGCCGACGCAGCCCATGGCCACGCCGAGGAGCGTCGTGGCCGCGATGACGGCGAGGATGCCCAGGACGCCGCCTTCAAAGCGGACGCCGATGGCCGTGGCCACCAGGATGATCGCGACCACCTGGGCGATGGCTCGCGTGGCGCCGATGGCGAGGGTTCCCAGCAGGATCGAGAAGCGGTTGACGGGCGAGAGCAAGAGCTTGTCGACGTAGCCGGACATGATGTCGGTGAGCAGCACCATGGCCATGTCGCTGCCGCTGAACACCACGGCCATCACGATCACCATGGCGGTCAGGAAGGCCTGGTAGTCGGAGGCCGGGAACCCGGGAAGGCCCGTGATGCCGCGCAGGGGCTCGCCGAAAAAGAGATACATGACGGCGGACGACAGCACGGCGGCCACGATCATCGTGGGCTGCGCCAGCCAGGTTCTTAGATTGCGGATGTAGATGTAGGAGCTTTCGCGCAGGATCAGCATGGTTACCTCCGGTTCACACCCATCCACTGGCCCCAGATGCGCGACTCGGCGTCCTCATCCGCGCCGGCCTCGCGGATTTCGCGACCCGTGTGGTGCAGGAATACGTCGTCCAGCGACGGCCGGGTGACGGCCAGGTTGGCCACCGGGACGGCCGCGTCGTTGAGGGCGCGCAAGATCGCGGGCGCGGCGGCGCCTCCGTCCTCGACCGTGGCCGTGAGTCCATCCGGGGTGGCATCCGTTTCGCGTACTGCTGGCATCTGGCGCAACTCGCTGAGCGCTGACTCGGCACGGCCGTCGGCGGCTTCCAGTGGGCCGAACGTGACGCGCACCACGTCGCCGCCGACCCCGGCCTTGAGCGCGCTGGGCGATCCTTCGGTCACGAGGCGCCCGTGGTCGATGATGGCCAGACGGCGGCACAGCCGGTCGGCCTCGTCCATGTGCTGGGTCGTGAGCAGCACGGTCACGCCCTGGGCGTTGAGGTGCTCCAGGTGCTCCCAAATCGCCAGGCGGCTCTGGGGGTCGAGGCCGGATGTCGGCTCATCCAGGAACAGGATGTTTGGACGGTGCATGAGCGCGCCGGCCAGGTCGATGCGCCGCCGCATGCCGCCGGAGTACGACCCGACCTTGCGGCGGCCAACGCCCGACAGCCCCACGAGCTCAAGCAACTCGTCGGCGCGGTCGTTGGCCTCGGCCCGCCCAACTCCATAGAGGCGGCCCTGCAACACGAGGAAGTCGCGTCCCTTCGAGAGATCGTCGAGGCCGACTTCTTGCAGGGCGACGCCGATAGCCGACCGGACGGCCCGCGCATCCTCGTCGATGTCGATGCCGGCAACCTCGACGCGGCCGGCGCTCTTGGACAGCAGCGTGGCCATGATCTTGATGGTGGTGGTCTTGCCCGCGCCGTTGGGGCCCAAGAAGCCGAAGAATTCGCCCTGGTCGACGGTGAAATCAATGCCGTCGATGGCGCGCGTGCCGCCGGGATAGGTCTTTTCCAGGCCCTGGACCAGGACGGCGGGATGACGCTGCAATGTTGCCCCCAGAGGACTGTGTGACGTGCTGCGGCGAGCCTACCAGCGGGTGGGGTTCCAGCGACTGGGTGGGCGCGTGGATGACGGGTGTTGGCTCCCACGCTGCATGCAGCGCGGGCCACCGGGCTTGGATTCCGGCCCCGTATCGAGTACGGGGCCGGCTGTTCGCCGGAATGACGAGGGGTTCTGCCGAGGAGGAACGGGCGATTCGCGAATCGCCCCTACGCGGCCATGTGGGCGGGTGGACTACGGGTGTTGGCTCCCACGCTGCACGCAGCGCGGGCCACCGGGCTTGGATTCCGGCCCCGTATCGAGTACGGGGCCGGCTGTTCGCCGGAATGACGAGGGGTTCTGCCGAGAAGGAACGGGCGATTCGCGAATCGCCCCTACGCGGCCATGTGGGCGGGTGGACTACGGGTGTTGGCTCCCACGCTGCACGCAGCGCGGGCCACCGGATGCCGGGAGCAAACCCGGCGCCCACGAGGGGCGCCCCTACAAAGAGCCTGGATCTAGCTAGCTGTATGGCTGGAGCGTCGCGAGGTCGATTTCGATGCCGAAGCCGGGGGCGTCGGAGGGGCGGAGGCGGCCGTTGACGGGGTGGGCGGCGCCTGGGACGGACACCGCGTCCGCGAGGTCGGTGTCGGGACCCGAGGCCACGAAGTATTCGCCCCAGGGGATGCCCGGCAGGGCGTAGCAGGCGTGCTGGCCGTAGGGCTCGTTGGCGCCGGCGTGCGGGATGACCGCCAGCCCGGCCGCGTCGGCGATGGCGCAGATGCGCATGAGGGCGGTGATGCCTCCCACCCACATGACGTCCGGTTGCAGGACGTCCACCAGGCGGCGGCTGGCGGCGTGCAGGAACGGCACCGGGGTATACCAGTGCTCGCCGGTGGCGAGGGTCTGCCAGGGCACGCGGCGCCGCAACTCGGCGTGGCTGTCCATGTCTTCCGACCGCAATGCTTCTTCGATCCACTTGAGCTTGAAGGGCCGCAGCTCCTCGATCAGGCGCACGGCGTACTCAACGTCCAGGGACATCCAGCAATCCAGCATCAACTCGACGTCGGAGCCGACGAGATCGCGCACGGCGGCCACGTCGTCCACGTTGCCACGCAGTCCGTCGAGGCCGTCGGGCGGGCCGTAGCGGCAGGGGTGCTTGGTGGCCGTGAAGCCGAGCTCCATGTGCCACTCGTGCTGCGGTCCGGTGGCGTAGCAGACGATCTCGTCGCGCGCGGGGCCGCCGAGCAACTCGTACACCGGTCGATCCAGCACCTTGCCCTTCAGGTCCCAGAGCGCGAGATCGATGGCGCTTACGGCATAGGACGCCAGCCCGGTTGCGCCGAAGGGGGAGCACAGCCGCAGCATCATGTCGTAGAGGCGCTCGGTGGCCAGGGCCGGCTCGCCGACGATGCGGGGACCGAGGTAGTCGTCGACCAGCGCGGCCAGCGGCCGGCCCAGCGTGCTAATGCCGAGGCCCTGGGTGCCGTCCTCGGCGGTGACCACCACCCCTACGCCGGGCCAGGACGGGGTCCAGCTGGATCGGACATCGGCGTAGCGCGGGTAGCGGGCCATGGGTGAACCGACCCGTGCTTCGGCAGTCCACGACGGACGGCGTTTGCCGGTGGCGCGACGTTCGCCGAAGTCGAGGGCGACCGATTGGACGTTGGCGATCTTCACTGCGTGGCGGCTGATGGACCCCCGCTTTCGCGGGGGTGACGGTTATGCAAACGACTCTGAAAGCGGGGGTGACGTGCTGGGACGTTGGCGATATTCACTGCGCTGTGGCTATGGGTAGGTGACGGTGTCGCCGGGCTTGAGCTCGAGCACCGTCGTGCGCGGGGTGAGGTCGGCGATGCGCCGCCGCAGCTCGTCGATATCCGCCGCCTGGTTGGGGAAGGTGTCGTAGTGGCAGGGGATGACGGCCCGGGGCCGCGTGAGCGCAGCCGCCATCGCCGCTTCCTTAACGCCCATGGTGTACTTGCCGCCAGCGGGCATGATCACCAGATCGGGCGCATAGAGCTGGCTGATGAGCGCCATGTCGCCGAACACGCCGGTGTCGGCGGTGTCGTAGATCACCGGCCCGTCGTCGAACGTCATCACGAAGCCGCAGACGCTGCCGTCGGGCTCGGCGTAGGCCGTGCCGTCTTTGTACGCCTGGCCGTGCATGCCGGTCGAGTGGTCGGCGCGCACCATGGTGTAGGCCACACCGCCCAGCTTGGCCGTGCCGCCGATGTTGAGGGGGCAGGAGTCGGTGTCGAAGCCGATGCCGTGGGTGTCGGCGTATCCGGCGACTTCGGGGCTCGCAATCAGCGTGGCGCCGGTCTTCTGGACGATGGCGATGGCGTCGCCGAGGTGATCGACGTGACCGTGCGACACGCACACGACGTCCGCGCGCTCGACATCGGCCAGACCGACGGAGCACACCGGGTTGTCATCCAGCCAGGGATCGAAGTAGATGACCTCGCCGCTGGGGGCGGTGAAGCGAAATGACGCGTGACCCAGAAAGTGAATCTCAACTGATTTCATGGGGATTTGGACCTCCGTATGGCTGCTCGGGCGTCGGCTGTGCGGTTAGCTCACGCCGAAGACGAGTGTTTGATGCCGAATCTTGTCGTTTTCAATGATGAACGAATCCGCGCCTGACGCGCTGCGACCGTCGGCGTGACTGCCCTGCCATTCGAGCAGCACGACCGGATCCGAGGTGGTCAGCGACGCCTGCTCGATGGCGAACCCGTCGAGCGTTCCGCCAATTTCCTCGAAGAACCGGGTGATTTCCGCGTGACCCTGGGCGGTCTTGCCCGGTCGCACGAAGAGCGCGTCGTCGGCGTAGTCGGAAAGCAGGCGATCCATGTCGCCGGCCATCACCGCGTCCCAGTGATGGTCGAACACCTCTTGGGCGGTACGCATCTGGCGGCCTCGCTTTGGGGGCGCCGGCTCGGCGTGGCGGCGCGGAGGGGACTTTATGATACCGGGGCGGTGGGACCGCCTCGCCGCGACTCGCCAGCAGCCATATGTCCCGAGATACGCCGCCCAAGCGAAACGTCGCCGACCTGAACATCGATGACCCGATAGAGCTCGAGGTCACGCGCAACAGCCTCGTCGGCATCTGTGAGGAGATGGGCGTGGCCATGCTGCGCACCTCCTACTCGACGATGTTCAACGAGGCGCGCGACTTCTCCTGCGTGGTGTTCGACGCGGAGGGCGAGATGATCGCCCAGGGCGATTTCTGTCCGGCGCACATCGGCGCCATCGTCCACACCGTCGAATGGGCCATCAAGGAAGTCGGTCCGGACAACATGCATCCGGGCGACGTGATTCTGCACAACGATCCCTACCGCGGCGGCTGCCACCTGCCGGAATTCATGACGTTGAAGCCGTGCTTCTACAAGGGCGAGGTGGTGGCCTACGCGGCCAACATCGCGCACATGACGGACATCGGCGGCATGGTGCCGGCGGCCTTCGGCGACACGCGCAACATCTTTCAGGAAGGGTTGCGGCTGCCGCCGATCAAGATCTACCGCGACGACCAACCGGTGGAAGACATCTTCGCGATCATCACGTCGAACGTGCGTACGCCGAAGGTGTCGCGAGGCGACCTGATGGCGATGGTGGGCTCGACCTATTTGGCCGAGCGGCGCATCGTCGGTCTAGTGGAGAGGGTCGGGATCGAGCGCTTCCGCCAGCTTGCCGATCAGATCAAGGATGTGTCGGAAGTGCTCATGCGGCGGGCGGTCGATCGGCTGCCGGACGGCGAATTCGTCGCCGAGGGGTTTCTGGAGGACGACGGCGTAATTCCCGACCGTCCCTGGAAAATCCGGGCCGCCGTGGTGATCCGTGGCGACGAGATCATCGTCGACTACACGGGGTCGGACCCGCAGGCGGCCGGCGCGATCAACCAATCGTTCGGCACCACGGCGTCGGCCACCTATGCCGGAATTTTCCACATGATCGACAACGCCATCCCCTGGAACCACGGCGCCTACCGGCCGATTTCTATTGTGGCGCCTCCGGGGTCGATCGTGAACGTCAACTACCCCGGATCGTGCGTGGGCGGCAACTCCGACACGTACCCAACGACCGTCGACATCCTGCTGGCCGCCTTCGCGCAGGCCAGCGATCGCAGCTCGGCGGCCGATGGCGGCACCTGCGGCCTGCTCGGGTTCTATGGGACGAACATCGACACCGGCGAACCCTTCGTCATTCTTCATCACGAAGGCATGGGGTGGGGCGGCCGCCGCGACGCCGACGGCAACGACGCGCAAATCGTGAAGAACGGCAACTGCCTCAACGCGCCGTGTGAGGTTTGGGAGACGCGCTATCCGGTGCGGTTGGACGAGTACTCGCTGGCCGAGGGCGGCGCCGGCGCGGGCGCCTATCGGGGCGGCCACGGCGTGCAGCGCACTTGGACCTGCCTCTCGCCGATCACCGTGAGCGCCCATCTCAATCGCACAAGCAACCGGGCGTGGGGGCTGCACGGTGGGGCCGAGGGCGGGACGACGGCGCTGCTCTTCAGACGCGCCGGTGGGACCGAGTGGCAGACGGCTCGCGAGATGTTCGGCACGATCTCCGACGGGAAGTTCTCGAACGTCGTGCTCGAACGCGGCGATCAGATCCTGTTGCGCACGCCCGGTGGCGGAGGTTACGGCGATCCGCGCGAGCGCGATCCGGCGCTGGTGCTCGAAGACGTGAGGGATTTGCTCCTCGAACCGGAGGCGGCGCGGGAGTTGTACGGTGTGGCCGTCAACGTGGAAGCCGGGCGAGTGGGTCTGAAGGAAACGGAAGACCAGCGCCGCCGCACGGCCGATGGAGATGCTCGATGAGCCAGGGGCCGGATTTCGACGATGCGATGCGGCAGCGGTTTCAACCGCTGCACTCCGCCCTGATCGCGGACAGCCTGGACCGCATGGGCGTGCCGGTGCAGGCCATGCGTCCCAACGTGCGTCCGGTGTATCCCGGCGCTCGCATCGTCGGTCGAGCGCTGCCGCTCCTGCAGACCGCGGTCTACCGGCCGCCGGACGAGCCGTATCAGGTGCTGTTCGAGGCTTTCCGCGCCATGCGTCCCAATGACGTGCTGGTCATCACCACGACGGGCCACTACGACTCGGGCGTGTGGGGCGGCCTGCTGAGCACGTCGGCGCAGGCGCGCGGTTCGGTGGGCTGCGTGATCGACGGCCTCACGCGCGACGTGCATGAGATCGAGCAGATCGAGTTCCCGGTGTTCGCGGTTGGCCAAAGTCCGGTCGACTCGGAGGGCCGCTGCGAGGGCATCGAATGGGGCAACCCCATCGACTGCGCCGGCGCCAGGGTTGAGTACGGCGACGTCATCGTTGGTGACGACATGGGCGTCGTGGTGGTTCCGGGCGAAGCCGCGGCTGAGGCATTGGATCGCGCCGAGGCCAAGGGCCGCGGTGAGTCCGACGTGCGCGAAATCCTGGCCACCGGCGCCGACGTCGGCGAGGTCTTCAAGAAATACGGCATCCTTTAGGGAAGAGCCGTTGGCCGATCGGCGGGCGGCGGACGAACTGCCCCGCGATTGGAAGGCGCCAATGACCGAGCCGCGTTTCCGGGTCGTCATCACCGACTGCGATTTCGACATGCCGCCGGTGATCGAGCAGGCCGAGCTGGATCCCATCGGGGCCGAGCTGGTCGTCGAGCAGTGCCTCACCGAAGACGCGTTGATCGAGAAGGTGCGCGACGCTGATGGCTTGCTCGAGCAATACGCGCCCATCACGTCGCGGGTCGTGGACGCCCTGGAGCGATGCAAGGTGATCGTGCGCTACGGCACCGGCATGGACCCGATCGACGTGGCGGCGGCAACGGCGAAGGGAATTGTCGTCTGCAACGTGCGCGACTATCAGATCGGTGAAGTCGCGGACCACACCATGGCGCTGTTGCTCACGCTCGCTCGCCACATCGTGGTCTACAACGATTCGGTGCGTGGCGGCGTCTGGGACGCCACGCGCACGGCGGAGCGCATGGAGCGCGTCGAGGGTCAGACGCTGGGGCTGGTTGGTCTGGGACAGACCGCGCAGGCCGTGGCGGCGCGCGCGCGGGCCTTCGGGCTGCGGGTGATTGCCCACTCGCCGCGCGCGCCCGACGACGTGTTCGAGGCGGCGCAAGTCGAGCGCGTGCCGCTCGATTCCCTGCTGCGGGAGTCGGATTTCGTGTCGGTGCACACGCCGTTGCGGGCGCAGACCTTCCATCTCATCGGCGCGGCGGAGCTCGACGCGATGAAATCCAGCGCATTTCTCATCAACACCGCTCGCGGCGCCGTCGTCGACAACACGGCGCTGGCGCGGGCGCTGGAGCAGGGGGAGATCGCCGGCGCCGGGCTGGACGTGACCGAAGAAGAGCCGCTGCCCATGGACTCGTCGCTAATGGCGGCGCCGAATCTCCTCGTCACGCCGCACGGCGGGTTCTACTCGCGGACGTCGATTCGCATCCTGCGCCGCGAAGCCGCGGCCGAGGTCGCGCGGGTGCTTCGCGGCGAGCCGCCCAAGTCGCTGTTCGAGCCGGAGTAGCGCGGCCCTAAGGCAGATACCCGCAGCTAAGACCTTCGAATAAAGAGGTAGGGGCGGTTCGCGAACCGCCCCTACTCGTGGGTTAACAGGTTGAGCGGCGACTAGATTCCCGCCTTCGCGGGAATGACGGAGTGGTTACGCAAGCGTGTCCGGTTCGGGTCTAGTTGCCGTCGAAGGCCGTCCAATCGACGTCAACCCAGCGGCGCTCGCGGGCGCTTTGCAGGGCGGCGTCGTGCACGATCTGAATGGCGTAGCCGTCTTGGAAGGTGGGGAAGGTCGGATCGTCAGGCGCCTGTCCGTCCTGCGCGACGGCGCGGTAGACCTCGCGGAACAGGAGCCGGAACGTGTCGCCGAAGCCTTCCCGGTAGGCGCCGGGATTGTCCATGAACCGGCTGCCTTCTTCCGTCGCTTGGCGCGAGTCCGGCACGACGATCTCGTTGGGCTCGGTGCGGTGACCGAGCCAGAGTTCGTTCGGCCGCTCCGAATCCCAACTCACGCCCATGCGTGAGGCGTCGATCTCGACGCGGATCCGGTACGGGTGTCCGACGGCTACGTGTGAGAGCGAGAGCACGCCGCGGGCGCCATTGGCCCAATGCACGAGCAGGTTCGAGACGTCCTCGCCCGGGGCGTGGAAGTCGTCCGTGCCGCCGTCGGGCCGCGGGCGCTTGCGGGCGGCGTGGGCGGTGAGGAAATCGGCGCACACGGCGACGACGCGGCTGCCGATGAGGAAGCTGGTGAGATCGAGCAGGTGGCTGCCGGTGGTCGAGGTGACGATGGTGGGTCCGCCCATTTCGGGGAGCAGGCGCCAGTCCCAATCCGTCTCGAGCCAAAACGTGTCGTCCGCGACGGAGGCCCGGACGAGCATTACGCGGTCGAGCGTGCCCAGCCGCCGCCGCGCGGCCAGCTCCTGAACCAGCGTATAGAACCGGTTGTTAAAGCAGATGGCGTGCACGCGCCCCGACGCCACGGCGCGCCGATACAGATCACCGGCTGAGCCGGCGTCGGTGGTGAGGGGCTTCTCGCACACCACGTTCACGCCCGCGTCGAGAGCCTCGTTGGCCTGCTCGAGGTGGTAGGCATCGGGCGTGCAGATGTGCACGACGTCCGGATTGGTCGTGCGCAGGGCCGTCGTCAAGTCCGGGTCTCCGCGGGGGACGCCGAAGTTTGCGGCCGCGGCGATGCTCCGCGCCTCGGTACTCGCCACCACGCTCACGATGTCCACATTGTTGCGGCGCAGCGCGTCGATGTGAACGCGCCCGATGACACCCGTGCCGAGCACGATGGCTCGCGGTCTCTCCACGGTACGACCTCGTTTCAGAAGTAGCGGCGACGATCCAGGCGGGATTACCGCCATGGTAGGCAATGGGCGCACGCTCCGGGCGTTTCAGTCATACTTGAGTTCCGTGCCCGCATGCGTCGCGGGCGCACGGTTGTTGGGGACCAGGGGGCGATCCGATGAGACTCGGCCTTTCGCAGGCGTCATATCGCTGGGTGTCCTATCCGGGGCTGCGAATCGATCAGCCCGAGTACGGCTTTCGCGGCTTGCCGTACCCATATGGAACCACCGCCGAGCCGCCCGCCGAGCTGGAAGGCGCGCTGGCGTGGTGGGTCGAGCGCTGTGAGGAATGGGGCCTCGACAACCTCTATACGTCGGCCGCGCTCTTGGACGGCAAGGACGAGGCGGCCGCGGTCGGGCGGCTGCTTGCCGAGCATGGCATCGAGTGGGTCGGTTCGGTGAACGGCGCGTGGGCCGTCGACCGCGACGAGTGGCCGGCGGTTCTCGAGCGCACGGCCATGCACTTCGAGTGGATGCAGGCCGGCGGTGTGCGAACCAGCGCCATGGTGAACTCCGACCCGCCGGGACCTCCGGGTCAGCCCATGCCCAACGGCGGCCTCAGGTTCGGCCACTTCAGCACCGAGACGCCGATCGGCGTGCAGATCGACCGCATGATCCACAACTTGTCGCAACTGGTGGTCGAGGCGGAGAAGCGCGGCATCGTCCTGGCCTTCGAAAACCACATGGACTACCGCATCAGTGAGATCGTGCAGGTCGTGGAGGCCGTCGCGTCGCCGTGGCTGCGGATCAACTACGACTTCGCTAACTGCTACTCGGTGGTGGAAGACCAGGTCGATGCGGCGCATATGGCCGCGCCCTATACCGTGATGACCCATCTCAAGGACATGCGGGTGCAGTCCATCACCACGACCGGCGAGCCGCAGTTCTTCCACGCGCCTGTCGGATATGGGAGCGTGGAGGTCGCCGAGATCATGGAGATCTTGCAGCAGAACGTCCCGGATCCCGACTACCTGCCTCATTGCATCGAGACGTGCTGCCTGCCGCAGTACGACCCGCAGCTGTGGATGAAGCTGACCATCGAGTGGCTCGAAGCCAACTGCGCTCAGTACTTCCCCAAGCGATTCGCCGGGGCCGGCGCGTGAGGCTGGAGTCATTGGTCAGGCCTGGTGACGCTCGCGGATGAGCCGCCGGTTCCGGGTCGTGGTGGCCGACGCACGGCTGCCCCACAAGGATCGTGAGATCGAGGCGATGGCGGACATCGCCGACCTTGAGATTTTCGGGGGCGATACACCGCGTGCCGAGATTTACGCGGCGGTGGCCGGCGCCGACGCCATGCTGACCGAGCTGACGCCGGTCGATACGGAGTTGTTCGATCACGCACCCAAGCTGCGCGGCGTGGTGATCTACGGCGTGGGCACCGAGAAGGTCGATCTGGACGCGGCGCGCGAGCGCGGCATCGTGGTTGCCCATACGCCCGATGCCTTCACCTGGGAGGTGGCCGAGCACGCCATTGCCTTGCTGATGGCGCTGGCGCGGTGCATCCCCTCCGGGGATCGTGACGTGCGCGAGCGGCACCTGTGGCGCACTTACGACGATACGTTTGAACCACGGCGCCTGCGCGACTCAACGATTGGCGTGCTGGGCTACGGGCGCATCGGCAGGGCGACCGCGACGTTGGCCGCCGGACTCGGGATGCGGCTCGCGGTCTACGATCCCTTTCTCCCGGCTGCCCGTCTCACGCCTCCGCCGGGGGCTGAGATGCGCGTGGCCAGCGGTCTCGACGATCTGCTCGAAACGGTCGATGCCCTGACCGTGCACGTTCCGCTCACCGCCGACACCGCTGGGATGCTCGGCGCACCCGAACTGGCCCGCCTGCGCTCCGGCGCGCTGCTGATCAACGTGTCCCGGGGCGGGATCATCGACCACGGCGCTTTGGCGAATGCGTTAGCCTCTGGCGCGCTGGGCGGGGCCGGTCTGGACGTGTTCGAGACCGAGCCGCCAAACTTCGATCATCCGCTTCTCCGCGAGTCAAACGTCATCGTCACGCCCCACATTGCCTGGAAGTCGGAATCCGCGGCCCTCCGCTGCGAACTGACAGCGGTGGCCGAAGTGCGTCGTATCCTGCTCGGCGAAGAGCCGCTCCATCGAGTGATCTGAGGCAGGCGCGCATTGGCCATCCGCATAGGCATAGACACGGGCGGAACGTTTACCGACCTCGTCGCCCTTGACGAGGACTCGGGGGAGGTGATGGTGGTCAAGCGGCCATCGACGCCGGAGGCCCCCAGCGACGCGATCTTCGACGCGCTCGAGCACAGCCGCATTCCGGCCGACGAGATCGGCTATTTCGTGCTGGGCACCACGGTGGGTGTCAACGCCCTGCTCCAGCGCAAGGGCGCCCGGGTGCTGTATGTGACCACGGCGGGCTTCGAAGATGTGCCGTTCCTGCAACGCGTGGACCGCAAATTCCACTACGACCTCGACTGGGAGCGTCCGCAGCCCCTCGTGGAACGGCGCGACTGCCTGGGCGTGGTCGAGCGTCTCGACTACACCGGCGCGGTCGTCGACCCGCTGACGGCAGAGGGCTTGGCGCGCTTTGGCCGCGAGCTTCGCGCACGCATGGACGACGGCGCCAACGGCGCGGTGGCCGTGGCGGTCAACTGCCTGTTCTCGTACGTCAAGCCCGACCACGAGCGCACGATCCGGGACTATCTGACGCGTGAGTTTCCCGAGCTGCCGGTTTCGGTGTCGCATGAGGTCGCGCCGATCTGGCGGGAGTACGACCGCGCCAGCACGACGATCGCGGACGCATATATCCGGCCGCTCCTGCAGGGGTTCATTCACGCGCTGGGCGAGGGACTCGCGGCACGGGGGACCACCCGGTCGTGGGCGGTCATGAAGTCCAACGGCGGCCAGATGCTGGCGGAGTCAGCGGCGGACCGGCCGGCGCAGACCGTGCTGTCCGGGCTGCCGGGCGGGATCATCGCCGCGAAGTACTACGCCGAATCGCTGCGCGACGACAACATCATCAGCTTCGACATGGGCGGAACGAGCACCGACGTCGGGGTGGTGGACGACGGGGCCATCGGCTACACCACGGCCTGGGAAATCGAGTTTGGCCTGCCGGTCGCGGCGCCGTTCATCGAGATGACCACCATGGGCGCCGGCGGCGGATCGATTGCCTGGGTGAATCGTGGGGGCCTGCTCCAGGTTGGGCCGCAGAGCGCCGGCGCCGTGCCGGGGCCGGTTTGCTACGCGCAGGGCGGCACCGAGCCCACGATCACCGATGCCAACGTGGTGCTCGGCCGGCTGAATCCCGAGAACTTCCTGGGCGGTGAAGTGCCGCTCGATGCCGACCTGGCCCATAGAGCGCTCACCGGCCTCGGCGACGAGCTTGGGCTCGGTCCGGAAGCGACGGCCCAGGCCGTACTGGATATCGCCGTCGAGAACATCGCGGAAGCCATGCGGCTGCTCACCGTGCGCCGCGGGCTTGACCCGCGTCGGTTCAGCCTGGTGGCCTTCGGCGGCGCCGGGCCGCTGCATGCGGCGGCTATCGCGAAGGTCATCGGGGCGCGTCGGGTGCTGATTCCGCCGCATCCGGGGCTCAGCTCGGCCTTCGGCACCCTGCTGGCCGACATGCGCGTTGACAAGACCTGGACGCATATCTTGCGCTCCGATCGCCTGGATGCGCCCGCGATCGACGCGCGGCTCAGCGAGCTTGTGGCGGAGGCCACGGCGGATCTGCGGCATGAAGGCTTTGAGGGGTCGCCCCAGATCCAGCGGTCGGTGAACATGCGCTATCTCGGGCAGAACTATGAAGAGGAAATTCCGATACCCGGCGGCGAGGTCACGGTTGAATCGCTGCCTCAGTTGCTGGCGGCATTCGAGACGCACTACGAGGCGACCTACGGCTACCGGATTCCCGACGAGATCATCGAGTTGGTGCAGTTCAACGTCACGGTGTTCGGGGACACGGCGAAACCCGAGCTGCCGCTGCTTCCGGAGGGCCGGCCCGCTTCGCCCGCCGGTACCCGCCGAGTCTGGTTCTCCGCGGACGGCGCCGTGGAGTGCCCCGTCTATGCCCGCGAAGACCTCTCCCCCATCGACCGCATTGAGGGGCCGGCCATCATCGAAGAGCTAGACTCCACCACCGTGATTCATCCCGGTCAGCACCTCACGATCAGCGCGCACGGCACGGCCGTGCTGGAGTGGACCGGCGGGGCCGCATGAGCACGGCCAGCGCCCCGGCGAGCGTCGATCTCGTCACGCTCAACGTGGTCTACAACCGTCTGGTGGGCATCTGCCGCGAGATGGGCACCACGATGATGCGTACGGCCTACTCGCCGATCTTCAGCGAGAGCCGCGACTTTTCCTGCGTCCTGTTCGACCGTCACGGGCGGATGCTGGCGCAAACCGAATTCTGCCCGGCGCAGGTTGGGGCGATCCGCTTCGTCGTCAAATGGCTCATTGCGGAGATCGGCGAAGAGAACGTCCGCGAGGGCGACATTATCGTCCACAACGATCCCTACCGGGGCGGCGTGCACATGCCGGAGCACGTGGTCATCAAGCCTGTCTACTACGACGGCGAGATCTTCGGCTACGTTTCCAACATCGCGCACCTGGTTGAAATCGGCGGCATGGCCGTCGGCGGGTTCGCGGCTACTGCTACCGAGATTTACCAGGAGGGCCTGCGTCTGCCGCCTGTGTGGCTGATGCGCGGCGGCGAATACAACGAAGACGTATGGCGCATCATGATGTCGAACCACCGCGCGCCGCGTTATACCTGGGGCGACCTCCACGCCATGATGGCGTCGCTCAACGTGGCCGAGCAGCGCACGCATGAGCTGCTGGACGCCTACGGCGTCGAGCGCATCTCGCAGGTGAGCGACGAGCTGCTCGACTATGCCGAGCGTTGGATGCGGGACGAGATTCGCGCCATCCCGGACGGCGAATACACCTTCGAGGGCCACATGGAGGATGCCCGCGACGTGCCACTGCGCGACTGGATTCGGCTGCGGCTGGTGGTGTCCGACGGCAGCCTGGTGGCCGACTTCAGCGACAGCGATCCCCAGGCGCAGCACGTGCTGAATTGCACTTACGGCGTGACGGCCTCAGGCACTTACAACGCCGTGTTTCACTTTGCCGACAATAATGTCCCCCACAACGACGGTGCGTATCGGCCGATCACGGTCATTGCCCCGCCGGGCACGATTACCAACGTCGTTCATCCCGGGCCTTGCGTTGGCGGCAACACCGAGACGCACCCGAGGGTGTGGGGCATCGTGATCGGCGCGCTCTCGAAGGCGGTGCCGGAGCATGTCTCGGCGGACACCGGCGGCACCTCCTGCAACTTCCTCTTCGGCGGCACGCATCCGGACACTGAGCGCTACTACGTCCACTACCACTTCGACGGCGTCGGCTGGGGCGGGCGCGCGCATGCGGACGGCAACAGCAACCAGGTGATTCCCAACGGCAACTGTCCGGCGACGCCGGTCGAGATCTTTGAGACGCGCTATCCGTTTCTCGAACGCTCTTATCGCCTGCGTCAGGACTCCGGCGGAGCTGGCGCCCAACGCGGCGGGCTTGGCTCGGAGCGCATCTTGGAAGTTCGGGCGCCCGAGATCACGATGTCGGCGCTCTTCGATCGCATGGTGTCGGGCGCCTGGGGTCTTTTCGGTGGGAAGGACGGCCAGCAATCGGCGCTGCTCGTCAAGCGCGCCGGCCACGACACGTTCGTGACGTTTCGCGAGGCGTACGCCACGGCCAGCAACTCGCGTGTAGCGAACATTGTGCTCCGAGAGGGCGATCAGGTTATGCTCGCCAGTCCCGGCGGTGGGGGATACGGCGAACCGATGGCGCGCGCCGCGGAAGCCGTGCGCCGCGATGTCCTGGAGGGATACGTGTCACAGACGGCCGCGCGCGAGATCTACGGCGTGGCGCTGCAGCGCCTCAACGGAACGTTGACCATGGACGCCGACGAGACGGCGCGACTCCGCGCCGACGCACCGCCTGCTGAAGCGCCGTCCACGACCGATGAATCGCGTGAGCCCGTCGCCGCCGTGCCGCGATCCGAGACCGGTGGGCATTGGGAGCAGCTCAGCGGCGATTGGTGGCAAACTAGCGTCACGAATTGCCAGCTTTGCGGGCAGGTCGTCCCGCGAGATGTGTGGGTGAGCGCCGGCGGGATACGATTCTGTTCCGTGGAGTGTGACGATCGGCATCACGACTATTGGCTGCCGCGGCATCCGAACCAGATGATCGAGCAGGCGACATGAGCACGAACGGCAATCTGCTAGAAGTTCGCGACCTCGCCGTCCAATTCAAGACCGACGAGGGCATCGTTCGCGCGGTCAATGGGATTGCCTACGAGCTCGCCGCCGGCGCTTCGCTCGGCATCGTGGGCGAATCCGGCAGCGGCAAGAGCGTGAGTTCGCTGGCGGTGCTGCGGCTTATCCCCCGGCCCGCGGGTGAGATCTCCGGCGGCGAGGTGGTGTTCGACGGCGAAGACCTGCTCCAGGTCGATCCCGATGAAATGCGGGAAATCCGCGGCGGCAAGATCTCCATGATCTTTCAAGACCCGATGAGCTCGCTCAATCCGGTGCTGACGGTGGGCCGCCAGATCGATGAGGCGCAGCGCCTGCATCTGGGCGTGAGCAAACAAGAGGCCCGCGCGCGCACCGTAGAGCTTCTGGATCGGGTGGGCATTCCGTCGCCCGCCGAGCGCGCTGACGACTATCCGCACCAGCTCTCGGGCGGCATGCAGCAACGGGCCATGATTGCGATGGCGATCTCGTGTGAACCGCAGCTGCTCATCGCCGACGAACCGACAACCGCGCTGGACGTGACGATCCAGGCGCAGGTCATCGAACTCATCTCGAACCTTCGCAAAGAACTGGGCATGGCGGCCATTCTGATCACTCACGACCTGGCGCTGGTGGCCGGGTTCTGCCAGGAAATCGTGGTGATGTACGGCGGCTACATCGTCGAGCGCGCAGCGGCCCGCGACGTGTTCTATACGCCCAAACACCCGTACACGATCGGCTTGCTGGAGTCGATGCCCAACATCGCCGCGGCGCGAGGCGACCGCCTGAGCGCCATCCCCGGCGCGCCCCCCGACATGACCAACCTTCCAGTGGGGTGCCCGTTTGCGCCGCGCTGCCGGTTTGCGAAGGACAAGTGCATCGAGGAAATGCCTCCGATAGAGACGATCGGAGACGGCCGAACGATCCGCTGCTGGGTCGACGTGGATACGGGTGAGTTGCGATGAGTGACGCAACGGCCGGCGAGACCATGACCACTGCTCAGAGCGGCAACGGCGCCCCCGCCAAAGGGGAAACGCTGCTGACCGTGAACGGGCTCACCAAGTACTTCCCGGTGATGCGCGGCTTCATTGTCCGCCGGCAGTCGGGGCTGGTGCGGGCGGTTGACGGGGTCAGCTTTGAGATCAAGGCGGGCGAGACCTTGGGCCTGGTTGGAGAATCCGGCTGCGGCAAGACCACGACCGGCAACACCATCATGCAGCTCGAGCCGCCGACCGCGGGCGAAGTGGTCTTCGAAGGCAACGACCTGGTCAAGCTCTCACGCGACGATCAGCGGCGCGCGCGCCGGAAGATGCAGATGATCTTCCAGGACCCCTACGGCTCGCTGAACCCCCGAATGTCGGTTGGCAGGATCATCGAAGAGCCGCTGCAGGTGCACGACCTGCACGGAAAGCGCGACGAACGCCGCGAACGCGTGCGCGAGTTGCTGCGCCTGGTCGGGCTCGACCCACGCTTCTCCAGCCGCTACCCGCACGAATTCTCGGGAGGTCAGCGGCAGCGCATCGCGTTTGCCCGGGCGCTGGCCGTGCAGCCCTCGTTCATCGTCTGCGACGAGCCGGTATCGGCGTTGGACGTGTCGATCCAGGCGCAGATCATGAATTTGCTGCTGGACTTGCAGCAGCAGCTTGGCGTGGCCTATCTCTTCATTTCGCACGACTTCAAGGTCGTGCGGCAGATCAGCCACCGGATCGCGGTGATGTATCTCGGCCAGATCGTGGAGATGGCGCCCAGCGAGCAGTTCTATCTTCGCCCGCTGCATCCGTACACGAGATGTCTGTTGTCCGCCGTGCCGGTGCCAGACCCCGACTTGGAAGCGAAGCGCGAGCGCATCATCCTCACGGGCGACGTGCCGAGTCCGGTGAACCCGCCGTCGGGATGCCGCTTTCATCCCCGCTGTCCCTGGGCGCAGGATCGCTGTGCGACAGAGGAGCCGGGGCTTACCGATGTGGGCGGCGGTCACTTCGTGTCCTGCCACTTCTGGCAGGACATCGAGGACAAAGGCGGCGCGCTGCCGATGGCCGCAAACGGGGCGTCGGCGGGCTAGGTGTACTGACCACAGAGGTGTGAGACACGGCTGACGGGCGGGACGGCCGCCTGCCAATTCGCCGCACCATGCGGGTGCGGCCCGGCGGCCAGCATCGTGTGCCCTTGCTGGACGGTGTGGACCGCACGGTCTAGGCTCGCGCGCGTCGTGGAATTCGTGAGGTGGGCCTAGGTGCGGATTCGTTCCGTCGAGGTGCGGACGGCCTCTGACTCGCACCACAACGCCAACTACGTCACGATTACGACCGAGTCGGGGCTGGTGGGCCTGGGCGAGGCGTACGCCGCCGGGCCCGATCTTGCGGTTGCGGAGACCGTGCGCTACCTGGGCGAGTGGCTGGTGGGGCAGGATGCCACGCGCCGCGAGCGGCTTTGGCAGCTGTGCTACCGCGGGCTGCGCTTCCCGGCGGGCGCGGTTGGCTGGGCGGCCATCAGCGGTATCGACCTGGCGCTGTGGGACCTGGCGGGCAAGCTGGCCGATCAGCCGGTCTATCAGCTGCTGGGCGGCCCCTATCGGGACCGTGTGTGGGTCTATTTCGACGTGGTCACCGGTGCGCCCGAGGACATGGCGGAGGAAGCCAAGGCCATGGCCGGCGACCACGGGTTCACGGCCTTCAAGCTGTTTCCCTACGCGGTGGAGGACGACCGCCTGCCGTGGCAGGAGGCCATCCGGCTGGTCACCGAGCGCGTTGAGGCCGTGCGGGCGGCGGTGGGCGACGCGGCGGAGATCGGTGTGGACTTTCACGCCAAGCTGGAAGAGCCGGTCAAGGCTGCCGAGATGGCGCGGGCGATCGAGCCGTTCCGGCCGATGTTCATCGAAGAGCCCATCCGGCCCGGCAGCCACACGGTGATGGCTGAGGCGCGCCGTGCGATGAACCTGCCCGTGGCCACCGGCGAAAGCCTCTACGGCAAGCACGAGTTCCAGGCGCTGATCGAAGCGCACGGCGCCGACCTGCTCCAGCCCGACATCCTGCTCTGCGGCGGCATGACCGAAATACGCAAGATCGCGGCGCTGGCCGAGGCGCACATGCTGTCGCTGGCGCCGCACAACCCGTTTGGCGGTCTATCGTCCGTCGCCACGGCGCACTTCGGGGCGGCCACGCCCAACTTCCTCATCATGGAGTCACCGCAAACGGTGGGACCCCGGGCGGAAGCGTCGGCGCTGCGCGAAAGCTTCACCAACGGCGGCATCGAGATCGAGGGCGGCTATGTCAAACTGCCGCAGGGTCCGGGCTGGGGCGTGACGCTCAACGAGGCGCTCGTGGCGCAGCACCCCTACCAAGCGTGGCGCCGCCCCGTGCCGGATAAGGCCGACGGCGGCTTCGGCTACTACTAGGAGCAGCGGGCATGGACTGGACGCCGAAATACTCGGTGGGTCTCTATCACCATCTGGGGATGGCCGACGGCCCCTCGATGGACCAGATCGACGAGGCCTTTCGCGCCGTCGACCAGATTCCCGATCTGGCGGGCATCGAGTTCTTCAGCGGTACGTGCGTCACGCTGGACAACGCGCACCAGGTGAAGCAGCGGCTCGACGACCGCGGGCTGAAGTGCTCCATGATCCACCACGGCGAGCCCTACATTCGCGGCTCGTTCCCCTGGGCCGCGTTCACATCACCCGACGCGGCGGAGCGGCGCGAGGCCATCGACATGTGCCGGCACGCGGTTGAGGTGGCCCGCGCGCTGGATGGGCTGGGCATCTACGTGTTCACGCCCATGGACGGGGCCGACTACCCGTTTCAGCAGGACTTCCGCGCCGCGCGCGAGCGCACGCTGGACGCCTTGCGCGAGATCTGCGAGGCCGCCGGCGAGCTCAAGGTGGCGCTCGAATTCAGGCCCTATCTGCCCCGCGGCTGGGCCATGGTGGGATCGATGAGCAAGACGCTCGAGATCATCGGCGAGTTGAACCTGCCGAACCTCGGCGCGCAGCTGGAGGTGAGCCACACTTTCATGAGCGGCGAGAATGCGGCCCAGGCCGCATGGGAAGCCGCCCGCCGGGGCCTGCTGTATCACGTGCACCTCAACGACACCCAGCTGCCGCAAGACCTGTCGACCATCTTTGGCAGCCACCACCTGTGGGAATCGTTGGAGATGCTCCACTGGCTGCGCGAGGCCGACTACCCGTACTACCTGGGCATGGACGTGGTCTGGACGCGTGAGGAGCCCATCCGCAGCGCGCAACAGTTCGTGGCGAATGCCAACTACCTGCTGCGCGTGCTCGACGCGATCGACGCCGACAGTCTGGCCGACGCCATGGGCCGCAACGACATCCTCGATACGCAGGAGCTGGTGTGGCGCGCCCTGCGCGAAACCTCGTGACAAACCGCGAATGAAGCTCGGCATCTCGCAGGCGTGCTATCGGTGGATGTCCTACCCGGACATGCGCCGCGATCGCCCGATATTCCTCCAGGATGCGTGGCGGCTGCCGTATCTGCAGACGCTGGACCCGCCGGACGCGGACGAGCTACTCGAAAACTGGCTACTCGAACGCGTTGAGTCCCTGGGCGTTGAGTCCCTCTACATAGCCTCGCGGACGTTTGCCGGCCGCGCGGCGGCACAGGCCTTTCGCGAACGCGCCGACGCCGCCGGGGTGATGCTGGTGGGCAACGCGACCTTCAACGTCGCCGCGAGCGCCGAAGAGTGGGCGGGCGGCGAGTATCACTCCACCATCCAGCAGATCTGGCGCTCTGCGTGGGCCGGCGCCAAGGTTGCGGCGGCGGTGCACAACCAGGCGGTGCGGCACAACCACTTCACCAAGGACCCGCCGATCGACGTTCAGCTGGAGCGGGCGGAGGCAAATTTCAGATCGCTGATACCCGTGTGCGCCGAATTCGGCGTGGTGCTGGCTTGGGAGAATCACATCGACTATCGCTTGTCCGAGGTCGTGCAGGTGGTCGAGGCCATCGACTCGCCCTGGCTGCGGATCAACCTGGACACGGCCAACCCCATCGCCGTGATCGAGGATCCGATGGACGGCGCGCGGCTGGCGGCCAAGTACGCCGTGAACATGCACCTCAAGGACATGCGCATCCAGCCGGCCACCGGCACCGGCGAGCCGCAGGTGTCCTGGGCGCCGCTCGGACGCGGGCATGTGCCGATTCTCGAGATACTTGACCTGGTGCAGGCCGAGGCGGCGGACCCGGACGCGATGCCCGTGTGCATCGAGGTGGCGCCGCCGCCCGATCACGATCCCGACGTGTGGGTGCGAGCCAGCATCGAGTGGCTGCGCGCGGAGCGCGGGCACCTGTTTGGGTCGGCATGAAGCTCGGACTCTCGCAGGCGAGCTATCGCTGGGTGGCGTACCCCTGGCTGCGCACTGATAGCGCGACGTACCGGTATTCCACCGGCCGTCTCCCCTATTTCGCGTCAGTCGAACCACCGCAGACGGCCGATGGCTTGGCGGCATGGATGATCGACCGAGCACGCGCGCACGGGCTGACGGGGCTGTACTTGGACCCGGGATGGTTCAGGGATGAGGCGGGCGCCGCCGATCTTGGCGCCGTCATGCGCGAGGCGGGGATCGAGTATTTCGGACTTGCCGATCCCGATCTCGTGGCCGATGTGGATGCCTGGGGCGCCACGGACACGGCCGCACGGAACAGCGCGGGCGACGACGTGTGCTTCCGACTAACCGAGACGGCCCATAGATGGCGGGGCGGTTCCGAGTTCCAACGGTGCGTGCGCGCCATCGAGCTTGCTGTCGCCGCCGGGGCGACGATGGTCAACGTGGTCCACCGCGAGGCCGGGCTGAAACACCGGTTCATTGAGGACCCGCCGCTGGCGCAGCAGCTGGACGCGATGATCCGCAACTTCACCTCGCTCATTCCCATTGCGGAAGAGCTGGGCGTCGTGCTCACCACCGAATCGCACATGGACTACCGCGTCGCCGATCTCGTGCAGGTGATGGAAGCCATCGATTCGCCCTGGCTGCGCCATAACTTCGATTTCGCCAACTCGATTTCGGTCGTCGAGGACCCGCTTGACGCCGCGCGGCTGGCCGCGCCGTACACCGTGATGACGCACATCAAGGATATGCGCGTGCAGCCCTATACGCTGATTGGCGAACCCAGGTTTTTTAACGCGCCCATTGGCGACGGCGACGTGCCGGTGCTCGATATCCTTGAGGTGTTGCAGAACGGTGCTCCCGATCCTGACAATCTGCAGCACTGCGTGGAGGTGCTTGCACCGCCGGAGCACGACGCCGAGGCGTGGGTCGCGGCCAGCTTGGACTGGTTGCGCGAGCACGCCGCGCCGTACTTTACGTAGGCCGTCGGGAGTTCCGCTTTGGTCGTGCCTCAAAGAGCGACCTTGTACAGGGAGATTGCCTGTGATTTGTGAGCGTCGAAGGATTGCCACCGATGACTGAGTCTGAACGCGCACCCGTCGCGCAGCGTCTGTCCGCGCGGGAGGGCGGTACGGTCACCTCGCTCGCCAGCACCATTGGTCCGGACGGCTCGGCCGTCGTCTTCGCCGGAACGCTCACCGGCGTGTTTCGCTCGAACGACGCCGGCCGCACCTGGTCCCCGACGAACGCCTCGCTGCGCAGCCCATTCGTGGAAGCCGTCGCGGCGTCGCCGGACTTCGGTAGCGACCAGACGGTCGTCGCGGGCACCACCGATGCCGGGCTTCACATCTCGTATGACGGTGGGGAGGGCTGGGAGCGTCGGATGTTCTGGGGCGAGCATCCCACCGTCACGGCCCTGGCGTTCTCATCCGCCTACGCTGAAGATGGAACCATCGCCGCCGGGACCGACGGGCGCGGCGTCTATCTCTCGGACAACTGCGGACGGTCCTGGAACGGCTATGGACCCGAGTTGGCCGATGCGCAGATCACCGCGCTGGCGGTTGCGCCCCACGACACTGATCTGCTGCTCGCGGGAGCGGCTGACGGCGGGATCATGCGCAGCGTCGATCGGGCTCGATCATGGTCGGCTGGAACCGGCCTGCCCGTCGAGGCCACAGTCTTGGGAATCGCCATGTCGCCGTCCTTCCAGGGCGACGGTCGGGCGCTTGCCGGAACGGAATCCCACGGCCTCTATCGCTCGCAGGATCACGGTGCGACATGGACCGCCGTAAATGATGTGCCGTCAAACCGCCCCGTCAATGCCGTGACGTTGCTGGCGGATGCCGCCATCGCGATATCGGGCAACACGATGTGGCGCTCAAAAGACGGCGGCGAGACGTGGCATCGCCTGCGGCTGCGGGGAGCGCGCCGCGCATCCCTGCTGGCCCTCGCCGGCGCCGGTGAAGGCGTCGTGCTGGCGGGCGTGGACGGCGCCGGCGTGATTCGTTCCCAGAATGGCGGCGGGACGTGGGCCACAAGCAGTGAGGGTCTCACGAGCCAGCCGTTGCTCGACGTGCAGCCGTCGCCCGACTACGCCCGCGACGGCGTTATCCTGGCCGGGTCGGCCACTGAAGGCGTGTTGCGATCCCACGACGGCGGCCGTCACTGGACCGCCGTGACCGAGGGGCTGCCCGCACCCACCGTCAACGGCCTGGCGCTCTCCCCCACATTCGCTCAGGACGGCATTGCCGTGGCGCTCTCGGCGGACACGCTCGTCCGCACCTCGGACGCGGGAGCCACCTGGGAGCCGCTGACCAGCGTGCCGCGGGACCTGCCGGTCATGGCGGCGGCGTTATCGCCTACGTATGCCGACGACGGGCTGATTGCGCTCGGTTGCTACGGGGGAGTCTTGCTCACGAGTAGCGACGCGGGAGAGACATGGAAGGCTGTCGACGAGCGGTTCCGCGGAACGGCGGTGGTGGACGTGGCGTTCTCGCCGCGCTTCGCCGAGAACGACACGATGCTGGCCGCAACGACCGGTGGCGGATTCGTTGCTGTCTACCGATCCACGGATCGCGGCGCCTCATGGTCGCGCTACGTGCAGCTCGAGGGGGCGTACCACTGGGCATCGCTGTCGATCCCGGATGCTGAGCCTGACGACGAAGAATTCTTCTGCTTGGGAACCGGGGTGCAGGTGCTTCGGCCAAGCGGCACGGTCGTCGGCCACTGGAACGCCGTCCACCCCGGCGGCCTGGAAACGGCGATTCGCTCGGTCGTCGCGTCGCTCGACTTTGCGGACGACGACACGCTGTTTGCGGCAACGAGCGCCGGTCTGCTCCGGTCCTCCTATCGTGGCCGCTTGTGGTATCCGCTGGTCGCCGAGCTCGACGGCGTTCCCCTCGAGTCGGTGGCCGTTGCCCGCGACGCCGCCGGCGCGCAGGTGCTGTTTGCCGCCACCATTCACGGCGAGGTGTGGCGCGTCGACGAACCGGCGGCCGCCCCTAGGTAGCGGAGGCGCTCACGGCGCCGGATCCCGTGAGACGGCGTTCGGGTCGTCATCGGGGTCGCGGCGTTGGCGCAGCAGGCGCCACAGCACGGACTCCTGCCCGGAGCCGTGGCCGTCGTAGAACCGGCTCTCGGCCAGTGAGGGCGGCAGATACGGCTGCTTGACATAATTGCCGGGATAGTCGTGCGGATTTAGGTAGCCCGGGCCCGCCTCGTGCGGCCCTCGCGCCGGCGTATTGCGCAGATGCGGGGGGACTTCCAGGTCCGCGCCCGCGGCGATCGCCTCCTCGGCGGCGTCCAGCGCGCGTCCGGCGGCGTTGCTCTTGGGCGCGCAGGCGAGATAGATCGTCGCTTGCGCCAGCGCGAACCGGCCTTCCGGCAATCCCACTCGCTCAACGGCGGCCGCGGCGGCAACCACGCGTGGGAGGGCCTGGGGATCGGCGTTGCCGATGTCTTCCGAGGCCAGAATGACCAGACGCCTGGCGATGAATTCGGGGGCCTCGCCGGCCTGAAGCATCTTGGCGAGCCAGAGCAGCGCCGCGTCTGGATCGGACCCGCGAACGCTCTTGATGAACGCCGAGATCGTGTCGAAATGATCGTCGCCCGAGCGGTCGTAGCGAACGCCGCGCTCGAGCACGGCTTGCCGCACGGTATCCACGTCGACATCGGCCGAGCCCAGCACGGTGGCATGAAGCGCCGCCGCCTCGGTCCAATTCAGAGCCGTGCGGGCGTCGCCGGCAGCCCCGGCAACGATTGCGTCGACAGCCTCTGGCTTGAAGGTGAGTCCCGACCCGCCGAGGCCGCGGCCGGCGTCCTCGATGGCCCGCTGGACGATCAGGCGCAGGTCATCGCGCGAAAGCGGCTCCAGCCGCAGCACCCGAACGCGCGATAGCAGGGGCGCAATGACGCTAGTGTAGGGATTCTCGGTGGTCGCGCCCCACAAGACGATGGTGCCGTCCTCGACATGGGGCAGGAGCGCATCCTGCTGGGCTTTGTTGAAGCGGTGGATCTCGTCGATGAACACGACGGTGCGGAGCTGATGGAAGGCCCGAGCCTCGCGAGCCGCGGCGATGGCGTTGCGGATATCGCGCACGCCGGAGGTGACAGCGCTGAGCGGGACGAAACGCCGGCTGGTGGCATCGGCCGCGAGCCGCGCCAGGGTTGTCTTGCCTGACCCAGGCGGTCCCCACAGAATCGCCGACCACACCGCGTCTCGCTCGATCGAGGCCCGGAGCGACGATCCAGGCGCCAACAGGTGGCGCTGACCGACGAGCTCTTCGAGGGTGCGCGGCCGCATACGCGCCGCGAGCGGCGCCTCGGCTTCCATCGCCTCACGAGAGGCGTGTTCGAACAAGTTGTCAGCCATTGGCAGGTCGGAAGGAACGGACCGATGCCTGCCGAGGGCGACGCCGCCGGCTAAACGCCGTGTCTAGCGATCCGGCCGTACGCCCAGCATGACTTCGGTTCGTTGGGGCTCGTCTCCGGCATCCGTCCGCAGATACCAGACTGTAACGGTACTGTCAGGCCCGTACTTTGCCAGAATGCGGCCCAATTCGCCGATGTCGCCGACCGGGTCGTCGTTCACGCCCACAATGATGTCGCCGGCCTGCAAGCCGGCACGCTCGGCGCCCTCGCCCACGGTGATCGCCTGGATGTACAACCCTTGGTTCACCGGCAAATCGAACTGTCGCGCGATTGCGGGCGTGATGGTGGCGGAGCGGATGCCCATGAACCCACGCGAGACGACGCCGTCCTGGATCAAGGCGTCGATCACCAGCTTGGCGTTGTCGATGGCAATGGCGAATCCAATTCCCTCGGCGGCTCCCGCGCCGGCCGAGTTCACGCCGACGACCTCGCCGTAAAGATTGAGCAGCGGACCGCCGCTGTTGCCGGGGTTGATCGAGGCGTCGGTCTGAATGAGATCGCTGAGGGTCAGGCGCTGCGGTCCGATGCCGGTCAGCACCCGGCCCAGCGCGCTCACGACGCCTGCGGTGACCGTCGGGCCGCCGGGAAGGTCCAGAGCGTGGCCAATGGCAACCACGGTTTCGCCTGCGCGCAGGTCCGCCGACGTGCCCAGCGGCAGAGGCGTCAGCCCGTCCACGTCGATGCGGAGCACGGCCAAATCCGTCTGTGGATCGCGGCCGACGACCTCCGCATCGACCGCTCGGTGCGGGCGGCGTCGCCCCCAAATCGGCGTAGGTTGCGATCCGCTCTCCGCGGTCACCGTGGCCGCTGCCGCGCTGATGGGGTAGGTGACGACGACCCGATCGGCGCCCTCGACGACGTGGTTGTTCGTGACGATGTGGCCCTCGGCGCTGATGATGAATCCAGTGCCAACGCCCTCGTCAGGCATGGGCCGGCCGGACGCGTCGGGGGTCGCGACCTCGGTCACGATGTGCACCACGGATGGGCGCACGTGCTCGACGAGGTCCGGGATGGTGAGCTGCGTGCGCTGCGAAACCTCGTTGGCCGTGGGTGAGGGTGCGGGCTCGCGGGTAATGTCCGGAGGCGCCTTTGTCACGGTCGGTGTCGCCGCAAGCAGTTGGGCCAGAGCCGTTGGCGTGGCGTCGAGCGCAGATGCGGCGGTGGGCGCGGCGCTGCCATCGCACGCAGCGACCGTCAGCGCCAGGCCGGCGGCGAGCAGCGCCGTCAGAGCGAATCGGGGGCGTGTCATGCCGTCTCCCTCTGCTGCTGCAGGGCCATCGATCGAGGCTAGCATCGGGGTCTTGGGCGCATCGCGGGCTTTCTCACCTTCACATGGGACGGCCGGCGGCGCGGGCTAGGATGGTCTGCCGGCCCGCCACGCCCAGAGACCCAGCTTCGTGAAGATCCCCGAGCCCCCACACGAGTCGATCCAGGCCGTGGTGCGTCGCGCGCTGGCGGAGGACGTTGGCGCGGGCGATGTCACAACCACGGCCATCGTCGATCCGCATGACATCGCGCAGGCGCGGATCGGGTTTCGCGAGTCCGGCATCATGGCCGGGCTATCGGTGGTGCGCGAAGTGTTCGCGCAACTCGATCCGACAGCGGACGTGGATGCCGTGGCGTCCGACGGGTCGCGGGTGAAGGCCGGCGAGTCCGCGGCGGTCGTGCGCGCCTCGACCCGCGGCATGCTGACGGGTGAGCGCGTCGCGCTCAATTTTCTGCAACGTCTCTGCGGCATCGCCACGCTTACACGGGCATTTGTCGATGCCGTCGAGGGGACAGAGGTGCGCATCCTCGATACCCGCAAGACCACGCCGACGCTGCGTGTCTTGGAAAAATACGCCGTTCGGATGGGAGGCGGCGCCAATCATCGCGCGGGGCTCTACGACGCGATCCTGATCAAGGACAACCACATCGCCGCCGCGGGGAGCGTAACCGCGGCAATTGCGCGCGCGCGGCGCGCGGCTCCCGAGGGCATGGCGATCCAGGTTGAGGTTGAATCCCCAGACGAAGCGACGGCGGCCGTTGCGGCGGGCGCGCTGAGATTGCTCTTTGACAACATGGCGCCGTCGGAGGTGAGGCGCGCCGTTGCGCTCGTGGCTGGCAACGTCCGCTTGGAAGTCACGGGCGGCGTGACCTTGGCGAACGTGCGCGAGTACGCCGCGACGGGCGTCCATGACATTTCGGTTGGCGCGCTCACGCACTCGGCGCCGGCGATCGACATTGGGCTGGATCTTTAGGTGACGGATATCCCGTAGGTTGCTGTGAGCTGCGATGCCGCGGGCGTGGCCGG